>NZ_CM145482.1:5105000-5179300 GCF_055521495.1 Sphingomonas sp. BL-S-29 | reverse complement strand
GTTTCTGCCGCTAAGCTTCATCTTCGGGCGTTTTTCCGCTAGGGCCTGATCAAATGACAGAGACACATGTACCGTCGCGGGTCTTTCCGCGCGCTCGCCAGGATGCCGAAACCGCCAATGCCGGGATCAGCACCCCCCAGACCGAAAACCCGGCCTATCGCCTCGCCTTCCAGGACATGGACTTCCTGCTGCGCGAGGATCTGCGGCCCGTCCGCTTCCAGCTCGAACTGCTCAAGCCCGAGCTGATCCTGGCCGAGGCGAACATCGCCTCCACCTTCGTGATGTACGGTTCCGCGCGCATCCCCGAGCCGGCCAAGGCCAGGGCGCTGCTCGAGCTGGCCCAGGGCGAGGACGCGATCCGCATCGCAAAGAGCCTGGTCGCCAAGTCGAAATATTACGATGTCGCCTATGAGCTCGCCCAGCTCGCCAGCGCCTGCCCGCGCGACGAGGAAGGCAAGCGCCACTTCGTGGTGTGCTCGGGCGGCGGTCCGTCGATCATGGAAGCGGCGAATCGCGGCGCGGCGGAGGCCGGCCACGAATCGATCGGGCTCAACATCGTGCTGCCGCACGAGCAGGCGCCGAACCCCTATGTGACGCCGTCGCTGAGCATGCAGTTCCATTATTTCGCGCTCAGGAAGATGCACTTCCTGCTGCACGCCCGCGCGCTCGCCGCCTTTCCGGGCGGATTCGGCACGTTCGACGAGCTGTTCGAGCTGCTGACGCTGATCCAGACCGGCAAGATCAAGCCGATCCCCGTGCTGCTGTTCGGCCGCGACTTCTGGAACCGCGTGGTCAATTTCGAGGCGCTGGTCGAGGAAGGCGTGATCTCCGCGCGCGACCTCAACATCTTCACCTTCGTCGAGACGGCGGAAGAGGCGTGGAAGGTCGTGCAGGACTTCTATCAGGAGCCGGCGGACGAGGCGGAGTGACATGCCCTCCGTTCGTCCTGAGTAGCCATTGAGCTTGTCGAAATGGCGTATCGAAGGACAGGTGTTACGTGCTCCAACTGTCCTTCGATACGCGTCTTCGACGAGCTCAGCCGCTACTCAGGACGAACGGATGGGTTTTTGCGCACCGTCTTCGTCTGATCGAAGCTTCCGGCAAAAACAAAAAAGGCCGCGCCCCTCGGCACGGCCTTTTTTCGTATCCGAACTCCGGCGCGCGCCGAAGAAGCGGCTTACTTCTTCTTTTCGGCCTGGATCGCGGCGTTCGGATCGACCGACGGCGCGCCGGTGGCCGGTGCGGCACCTTCCGAGAGATTCGCGGCGGCCGGGGCGGCGGCATTGGCGTCCGCGCCTTCGGCTGGGGCGGGCGCGGCACCCGCGGCGGGTGCCGCCGGGAGCGGCAGGTTCGAGCCCTGCTGGTTGAGATAGGCGATCACATTCGCGCGGTCCTGCGGGTTGCCGAGGCCGGCAAAGGTCATCTTGGTGCCCGAGGCGAAGGCGCGCGGGCTGGTCAGCCAGGTGTTCATCGCCTCGAAATCCCACTTGCCGCCTTTGGCCTTCAGCGCGTCGGAGAAGGCGAAGCCGCCCTTGCCCTGCGCGATCGCCTCACCCAGCGTGGCGTAGAGATTCGGGCCGACGCCGTTCGGGCCGCCCTGGTTGATCGTGTGGCAGGCGGCGCACTTCTTGAACACCTCGGCGCCCTTCGCCGGATCGGCGGTCGCCATCAGCGTCGCGATCGGCACGGCGGCCGCGCCGCCGCCGGCGCCCTCTTCGGCGACACCCTCGATCGGGTAGCCCATCTTCTCGAGATGATGCGGCTGGAACACCATGCCGCCCACGATCGAAAGCCCCAGCGCCACGCCGCATGCGCCGAGCACCCAGCCCGCGATCGTGTTCGTCCGATTGTCCATTGCCAAGTTGCCCCTGTCGGAAAGTCGGCTCCCTTTAGATTCGGTGGAGCGTCACCGCAAGCCGCGCTTGTGCAAGAACAAACGCGCCGGTAAGCGCGCCGCTCCATGGACAATTTCGCAGCCCCCGCGCGGCCCATCGTTGCGCGCATGATCGAGGAAGCCGCGGCGCACCCCGAACGCGCCGTCGCTTTCCAGGGCGCCCCCGGCGCCAATTCCCATATCGCGGCCCTGCAGGCCTTTCCCGACGGCCTGCCTTTGCCCTGTTTCGACTTCGCCGACGCGATCGACGCGGTGCGTGACGGCCGGGCCGATTGCGCGATCATCCCCATCGAGAATTCGCTGCACGGCCGCGTCGCCGACATGCATTTCCTGCTGCCCGAATCGGGCCTGGTCATCACCGGCGAGCATTTCCTGCCGATTCACTATGCGCTGATGGGATCGGGCAGGCTGGAGGATGTGCGCGAGGCGACGAGCCATCCCCAGGCGCTCGGCCAGTGCCGCCACTGGCTGCGCGAGCGGAACATCGTGCCGATCGCCTATCCCGATACCGCGGGCGCCGCGGCGCTGGTCGCGGAGAAGGGCGACCCCCATCTGGCCGCGCTCGCGCCGCCGATGGCCGCCCCGATCTATGGCCTGGACGTGCTGTGCGACGGCATTGCCGATGCCGACCACAACACGACGCGCTTCCTGGTGCTGGCGCGCGCCGGCCATGCGCCGATCGGCGACGGGCCGTTCATGACGACGCTGATCTTCGAAGTGAAGAACGTGCCCGCCGCGCTGTACAAGGCGATGGGAGGCTTCGCGACCAACGGCGTCAACATGACCAAGCTGGAAAGCTATCAGCGCGGCGGCACCTTCGCGGCGACCGAATTCTATGCCGATGTCGAGGGCAAGCCGGGCGACCCGGGGCTGGACAATGCGCTGGCCGAGCTGGGTTTCCATGCGAAATGGGTGCGGGTGCTGGGGACGTACCGGCAGGCTCGGGCGCGCGGGTAATCTTGACCCTCCCCGTGCCGGCGAGGATCAACTGTTCGCCCACTCCGTCAGCAGCGTGAACGCGATGGCATAAGGCGGTGGCGGCAGGAACGCGCCTTCGCCGCCGGCCAGCACCCTGAGCACTTCCTCGCGCGACACCCAGATCGCGTCCTCCAGCTCGTGCTTGTCGATCGTCAGCGCATCGTCCTCGGCCATGCCGATACAGGCGATCATCAGCGATGACGGGAAGGGCCAGGGCTGGCTGGCGATGTAGCGGATGTCGGTCACGCGCACGCCCGCTTCTTCCAGGGTCTCGCGCGCGACGGCTTCCTCGATCGATTCGCCCGGCTCCAGGAATCCGGCCAGCGCCGAATAGCGTCCCGCCGGCCAGCCGGGCTGGCGGCCGAGCAACGCGCGGCCGTCATGCTCGGCGATCATGATCACCACCGGGTCGACGCGGGGGAAATGCTCGGCATGGCAATTGGGGCATTTGCGGCCCCAGCCGGCGCGGTAGATCTCGGTCGGGGTACCGCAATTGGCGCAGAAGCGGTGGCGCGTGTGCCAGTCAAGCAGGCTGCGCGCGGCGGCATAGGTTGCCGCCTCGCCCGGCGCGATGCGGTCGAGCAGGCCGAACATGCGCATCGGGCGGCCAGCGGGCGGTTTCATGCCCGGGGTCAGCGCGGCGAAACAGGGCTTGCCGTTGTCGAGACCGAGCAGGAGCAGGTCGGACTCGTCGGGCGCATCGGCCAGATTTGTCCAGACCAGCCGGCCCTCGCCGTCCAGCTCGGGCTCGAAATCGTTGAGCACGAGCAGCCGGGCGCGCCAGTCGCCCGTCGCGGCGGCGAGCGCCTCCGGGTCCTGGCGAAGCGGATCGGCCCGGTCGAGCGTGCCGCCGGTGAAGCCTGGTGCGATCATGGGATGAAGCTCATTTGTAGCGGGCGAAATCGGTCATCAGGGCGGCCACGGTTTCCCTGCGCACCGGCCATTGCTCGGCCGGGAAATAATTGACCATGATCGTGCCGCGCATGTGCCGCGCGGGGTCGACCCAGCCGGTCGTGCCGGCGGCGCCGCCCCAGCCATAGGTGCCCTTGCCCGGGCCGCCGGGCTTGTCCGCGAGATAGACCGAACCGCCGGCGCCATAGCCGGTGAGCGGCGCGGGGCCGGTGCCGTCCGGCGTCGGCGTGTAGGTGACGCCCGGGGGCAGCAGGTTCGACATCATCAGCGCGGCGGTCTCCGGCTTCAGCACGCGCACCCCGTCGAGTGTGCCGCCGTCCTGCAGCGCGTGGAGGAAGCGATCATAATCGCGCGCCGACATGACCAGCCCGGCGCCGCCATAAGGCCAGCTCGGCGGGGAGAGCCAGACCGAGCTGGCCGCCGGATCGATCGGCAGGCGGGCCTTTTCGTCGATCCGCGACACATCGACCGGGCGGCCGGCTGAAAGCTGTTTCATCGCCTCGCGCTGGAAGATGTAGTTGGTGGCGAAGCGCCCGACCTCGCTTTGCGGGACGGTCCAGTAGCTGGAGGTCATCTTCAGCGGATCGAAGATGCGTTTCTGCACGAAACTGTCGAAGGGCATGCCGCCCGCGACCTCGATCACCCGGCCCATCACGTCCAGCCCGATCGAATAGCTCCATTTCGTGCCGGGATCGGCGATCAGCGGGGCCTCGGCGACTCGGTCGGCAAAGGCCTCGAGCGTGGGCGGGCGGGTTTTCCGCGCGGCGAGGTCGAGCGACACGCTGAGCGCGCCGGGGGTGAGGCCGAGCCGGTTATATTCGTCGAGCAGCGGCCCCTTGGTGATGATCGAATAGCCGAGGCCGGCGGTGTGAGTCAGCAGGTTACGGATGGTGATCGGGCGGGCGGCGGGGCGGCTCGCGAGCGAATCCGGGCTGATCTGCACGCGCATCGTCTTGAAGGCGGGAATGAAGTCGCTGACCGGCTGGTCGAGCCGGATCTTGCCTTCCTCGAGCAGGATCATCGCGGCCATGGCGGTGATCGGCTTGGTCATCGAATAGACGCGCCACAGGCTGTCGGGGCCGGCCGCAGCGGCATTCGGGTAGTCGGAGATCTTCCCCGCGCTGACGAACACGGTCGGCAGGTCGCCCGCGCCGAACGCGCCGACGATGCCGGGTATCTTGCCGGTCGCGACATAGGAATCGAACAGCGCCTGCGTGGCGGGAAGGGCGGACTGGCTGGCCGGCGCGGCAAGCTGGGCCTGGGGTGCCGCCTCATAGGCGAAGGCCCCGCCGGCCAGGAGTGCGATCAATATGCTGCCGGATACCAATGCCCGAAATCTCATGCCGCTCTCCTGATCGCGTCCGCTGCCTTGGCGAAGACGGTTGGCAACCCCGCCGATTCGATATCGGCTATCGGCCACCACTCGCCCCAATTGTCACCGCTGCTCGAATGCGCCGGGAGCCGCGCGACCGCAAGCGCGAGTTCGAGGCGAAAATGCGTGAAGACATGAACGACCGTCTCATTCCGCATCGCCCAGTCGGCGGCGATCGGCGGTTCCTCCAACCCGGGCGGGGCGGGGGACCAGGGTCCGGTCGGGAGCGCGCGCATGCCGCCGAGCAGGCCCCTGGGTGGGCGGCGCACCAGCAGGACCTGGCCGTCGCGCTCGGCCCAGAAGATCGTGCCGTAACGTTGCGGCTTGGCTGCCTTGGCCTTCTTGTCCGGGAAACGCTCCGGCTCGCCCGAAGCGAAGGCGCGGCAGGAGGGGGCAAGCGGGCAGATCAGGCAGTGGGGCCCGCGCGGGGTGCAGATCGCCGAGCCGAGATCCATCATCGCCTGGGCGAAATCGCCGGCGCGGGCGTCGGGCGTGATCGAGTCGGCGGCGGCGCGAACTTCGGGCATGGCGCCGGGCAGGGGCGCGCTGATCGCGAACAGGCGGGCGACGACGCGGGCGACATTGGCGTCGACCACCACCGCGCGTTCTCCGAAGGCGATGGCGGCGATCGCGGCGGCGGTATAGGCGCCGACACCGGGGAGGCCGCGCAGGCCGTCTTCCGTGGCCGGAAACTGGCCGCCCCCTGCGACGACGGCCCGAGCGCAGGCGATCAGGTTGCGGGCGCGGGCATAATAGCCGAGCCCGGCCCAGGCCGCCATCAGGTCGGCGTCGCTCGCGCTGGCCAGCGACTCGACATCGGGCCAGCGCGCGACGAATTCCTCGAAACGCGGGCGGACCGTCGCCACCGTCGTCTGCTGCAGCATGATCTCGGACAGCCACACTCGATAGGGGTCGGCGCGGGGCGTTCCGGGCGGGCTGCGCCATGGCAGACGGCGTGCGTTCAGGTCGTACCAGGCAAGCAGCATGTCGGCGATGTCGGAAGGAAGCTTGGCGGGCACGGCATCGCTATGGCATGGACAGGATAATGAGCAAGCGCGTCCCCGCTCCCAGGCCCGAACCGAAAGCGGAAAAGCCGCGCGGCGGTCGTGCGCGCGCGGTCTCCGAGCTGCTGCCCGATGTCGGGCGCGCCGCGTTCCGCAAGTTCGGCTTCGTGCAGAGCGCGATCGTCAGTCGCTGGCCGGAAATCGTCGGCAGCCGTTATGCTGGCGTCTCGGCACCCGAATCAATCAAGTTCCCGCAAGGGCAACGCACGGAAGGCACGCTCAACCTGGTGGTGCGCGGCGCGCATGCCACGATGATGCAGCATATCGCGCCGGAGATCGTCGAGCGGGTCAATCGCTTCTTCGGCTATGGCGCGGTGTCGCGAGTGAATATCCGCCAGGGCGATGTCGCGGCACCGCGCCCGCGCGCCGCACCGCCGTCGCTCAAGCCGATCCCGGTCGAGCTGGGGGCGAGCCTGCGCACCATTGCGGATCCTGAATTGAAGGCGGTGCTCGAAGCGTTGGCGGCGGGTGTCGCCGCGACGCGCGGAGCGCCGGTGGTCGGCCAGCCGGAGGAATGATGAAGCATCTACGCATGTTGCTCGCGCTGATCGCGCTGCTCGGGTTCGGAACCGTCGCCCTGGCGCAGGCGCGCGACTGGCGGGCCACCGTGACGAAGTCGGCGAACGGCAGCTATGTCATCGGCAATCCCAACGCGAAGGTGAAGCTGGTCGAATATGTCAGCTATACCTGCCCGCATTGCGGCCATTTCATCGCCGAATCGGCGGCTGGCCTGCGCGGGCAGATGGTGAAGTCCGGATCGACCAGTGTCGAGCTGCGCAACGCCGTGCGCGACAGGCTCGACCTGACCGCCGCGCTGCTCGCGCGGTGCACGGGGCAGCGGCGCTTCTTCGAGACGACCGATGCGATGTTCGCCGCGCAGGAGGATTGGGTCACGCGCGGATCGCGCTTCGAGGCGACCAATGCCGCGCGCCTGGCGACCCGGCCGCAGCCGGCGCAGCTCCAGGCGCTGGCCGACGGATCTGGGCTGAGCGACATCGTGCGGGCGCGGGGCATGACCGATGCGACGATCGCCGCCTGCCTGGCCAATGACGCCGAGATGGCGGTGGTGGTGAAGAACACCGATGCCTCTTGGGCGAAGATCCACGGCACGCCGGCGTTCGAGGTCAACGGCAAGACCGTCGACACGACCGAATGGTCCGTGCTGGAGAAGAGCCTGCGCGCGGTCGGCGCTAAATAATCCAAGATTTCACAACGGAGACTCCCCATGAAATTCCGCATTGCCTATGCCGTCCTGCCGGCCCTGATCCTCGCCGGCTGCGGTTCGGGCGGGACCGGCGGCAACAGCAGCGCCCCCGCCGCCGCGCCTGTCGCGGCCGTTCCGGCGCCGGCCGGCAAGGCCTGGGCCGATGTGGTCGAGAAGACGCCCGAGGGCGGCTATCGCATGGGCAACCCCAATGCCGCGGTGAAGCTGATCGAATATGGCTCGCGCACCTGCCCGCATTGCGCGGCGTTCGACGCGGAAGGGTTTCCCGCTTTGAAGAGCGGCCCGATCGCCTCGGGCAAGCTCTCCTATGAATTCCGCGACTATCCGATCCATGCCGAGGCCGATATCGGCCCGATGCTGCTCGGCCACTGCGTCGAGCCCAATCAGTTTTTCCCGATGCTCGAGCAGATGATGATCTCGCAGCAGCAGCTGATCGGCAAGACCGATAAGATCCCCGAGGCCGACCAGGCCCGGTTGCAGAATGCGCCGCCGGCGCAGGTGGTAACCTATCTCGCGCAATTCTACGGCTATCTCGATTTCGTGAAGCAGCGCGGTGTGCCCGACGCCAAGGCGCGCCAGTGCCTGGCCGATCCGAAGATGCTGGAGGATGTCGCGAAGAACACCGACGCGGCGAACCAGCAATACAAAATCCAGGGCACGCCGACCTTCATCGTCAATGGCGATGTCGTGCCGAACGTGGCCGACTGGAAGGGACTTCAGCCGTCGCTCAAGGCAGCGGGCGCGCTGTAACGGCGGGGCGGGGTCAGCCCGGTGCAGATCAAGCGGCTCAGGCTGACTGGCTTCAAGAGCTTCGTCGACCCGGCTGACTTGCGCATCGAACCCGGGCTGACCGGCATTGTCGGGCCGAATGGCTGCGGCAAATCGAATCTGCTCGAGGCGTTGCGCTGGACGATGGGCGAGACCTCGGCCCGGTCGCTGCGCGGCGCGGGCATGGATGACGTCATCTTCGCCGGTACCTCGACCCGGCCGGCGCGCGACTTCGCCGAAGTCTCGATCCTGACCGAGATCACCGGCGAGGAGACCGAGGTCGTCCGCCGGATCGAGCGCGGGGCGGGCTCCGCCTATCGCATCGACGGGCGCGACGTGCGCGCCAAGGACGTCGCCCTGATGTTCGCCGACGCGGCGACCGGCGCGCACAGCCCGGCCCTGGTCAGCCAGGGCAAGATCAGCGCGGTGATCGCCGCCAAGCCGGCCGAGCGCCGCGCGATGCTGGAAGAGGCGGCGGGCATCGCCGGCCTGCACGTTCGCCGCAAGGATGCCGAACAGAAGCTGCGCGCGACCGAAGCCAACCTGACCCGGCTCGACGAAGTGATCGCCGACCAGGACGCACGCGCCGCCGCGCTGAAACGCCAGGCGCGCCAGGCCGAGCGCTATCGCCAGCTTTCCGACCAGATCCGGGTGGCCGAGGCACGGACGATCTTCGCGCGCTGGCGCGACGCCTCGTCGGCGGCGGATGCGGCCAAGGCGGAAGCTGCGTCGGCGGGGACGCGCGTCGCCGACGCGGCCGAGGCGCAGCGCGGCGCCGCGGCCTATCAGGCCGACGCGACGGAAAAGCTCGCCGCGGCCCGAGCCGAAGCGCAGGGCGCGCGCGACCGGGCGAGCGATGCGGGCCACCGGCTCGCGGCGCTGCGCACCGAACATGCCGCGGCCGAACGCCGCCTGGCCGAGCTGCGCGACAGTCGTACCCGGCTGACCGAGGACCGGGCACGCGAAGGCTCACTCGCCAGTGACGCGGCCGAGGCGATCGCCCGACTGGCCGATGAAGCGAAGGTGCTGGAGTCGCGCATCGCCGAGGCAGCGACGCGCTCGCCCCAACTCGATGCCGCGCTGGCCGAGGCCGAGCGCGCCGCGCGCGATGCCGAGGTGGCGCTGGCCCAGGCGCTGGCGGCGCAGGCGAGCGAAGCGGCGGATGCGCGGGTGGCCGAGGCAGCGCTGGCGTCGGCGCGGACCCGGGCCGAGCGCAGCGAGCGCGATCTCGCCCGGGTGACGGCGGAGGCCAAGGCGCTGGGCGATCCCGCGCCGTTGGTCGCCGAGAAGAACAAGGCGGCGGAAACACGCGCCCAGGCGCTGCGCCACATCGAATCGGCGCGCACCGCGCTGGCCCGGGCGGATGCGAGCGAGCGCGAAGCGATCGGATCGCGCGACCGCGCGCAATCGGCGCGCGCCGGGGCGCATGCCGAGCTGAGCGCGCTCGACAGCGAAGCGGCGGCGCTGGCCAAGGCGACGCGACGCGACGGCAAGGACCGGCTGCTCGACCAACTCCGCGCCGCGCCGGGCTATGAGCGCGCGCTGGCGGCGGCGCTGGGCGACGATCTCGAAGCCGGGCTCGATGCGAAGGCGGAACGCTATTGGGCCGGGGCCGCGCCCGAACCGGGCGATCCTTCGGCGCCTTCGGGTACGGTCGCCCTGGCGACTCATGTCAACGCCCCGGCGGCCCTCGCTCGGCGACTGGCGCAGGTCTTCGTCGCCGACAGCGATGGCGGGCAGGCGCTGGCGGTCGGGCAAAGGCTGGTGACCATGGCCGGGCTGTTGCGGCGCTGGGACGGCTATGTCGCCAGGTCAGGCGGGGCGGAGGCGGCGGCGCGGCTGGAGCGGATGAACCGGTTGCGCGCGATCGAGGCGGCGCGGCCTGCGGCGGTACGCGCGGTCGATGCCTGCGATGCCGAGCTGACCCGGATCGACGAAGCGATCGCCGAGGCGCGCCGTGCGGCAGTCGATGCGCGGCGGCTGCTCGAAGGGGCGGAGACCAATGCCCGCGATGCCGCCCGTGCCGAGGACCGTGCCGCTGCCCAGATCGAACGGATCGAAGCGCAGCGCGCCGATCTCGACACGCGCCGCCAGCGCATCGTCGCCGAGCATGAGGAATCACAGGGCGAGGTAACGCGCGCGGCGGCGGTAAAGGCGGCGCTCCCCGATGGCAGCGCGACACGCGAGCGCGTGCAGATCCTGTCGGGCGAGGCCGAGGCCAAGCGCACCATCGTCGCCACGGCCCGGGCCGATCGCGGCGCGCTGGAGCGCGCGATCGGGCAGGACCGTGAGCGGCTCGCGGCGGGCAATGCCGAGAGCAAGGGCTGGAAGAACCGCGCGGGCGAGGCGGCGCGGCGCATCGCCGAAATGGACAGGCGCGATGCCGACCTGGCGGCCGAAGCGGAGACGCTGGCCGACAAGCCGGCCCAGCTCGCCGCGGAGATCGCCGGGCTGGAGCAGGCGCATGGCACGCTGCGCGCCGAAGCGGAGACGGCGATGGCCGCCGAGCGCGAGGCGGAGGTGGCGCTGCGCCTGACCGAAGAGGCGGCACGCGCCGCGGCCGAGACCCTGGCCGAAGCGCGCGAGGCCCGGGCCGGCGCCGCGGCGCGCGCGGACAATCAGGAAGCCCGGCGACTCGAGATGAACCGCCTGTCGGGCGAGCGTTTCCATTGTCCGTCGGTGCTGTTGCCGGAACGGATCGGCTTCGAGGCGGATAAGGTCGGCGAGCCCCAGGATGAATCGACCGCGCACGACAAGCTGCTGATCGATCGCGAGCGGATCGGCCCGGTCAATCTCGTCGCGGAAACCGAACTGGCCGAGCTGGAAGCCGCCAGTGTCGGCAATGCCGCCGAGCGCGAGGAACTGGGCCTCGCGGTCAACCGGCTGCGCGGCTCGATCGGCACGCTGAACCGCGAGGGGCGCCAGCGCCTGCTCGCCGCGTTCGAGGCAGTCGACGGGCATTTCCGCCGGCTGTTCACGACGCTGTTCAATGGCGGGCAGGCGCATCTCGAACTGGTCGATTCGGACGATCCGCTCGAAGCCGGGCTCGAGATCATGGCGCAGCCGCCGGGCAAGAAGCTCCAGTCGCTCACCCTGCTCTCGGGCGGCGAGCAGGCGCTGACCGCGGTCGCGCTGATCTTCGGTCTGTTCCTGACCAACCCCGCGCCGATCTGCGTGCTCGACGAAGTCGACGCCCCGCTCGACGACGCCAATATCGAGCGCTTCTGCGACCTGCTCGACGCGATGACGCAGGAAACCGCGACCCGCTATCTGATCGTCACGCACAACGCGGTGACGATGAGCCGCATGCACCGGCTGTTCGGCGTGACGATGATCGAACAGGGGGTGAGCCGTCTGGTATCGGTCGATCTGGGCGGGGCGGAATCGCTGCTGGCGGCCGAGTAAAGCCGCGCCCTCTTGGCACCAGCTGCCCGACTGATAGGTTCTCGCCATGGCCGAGATCATCAACCTGCGCACCGCCCGCAAGGCCCGCGCCCGCGCTGACAAGGACGCGGCGGCGTCCGCCAATCGTCGTTCGTTCGGGCAGACCAGGGATGAGAAGCGCGTCGCACGCGAGGAACAGGCGCGCATCGACCGCACCCTGGACGGGGCGAAACGCGAGCCCGATTGAGCCCATGCAACTGGTCGCATCCGTTACGATCTTGACGAAACCCGCGCGCGCGCCTAGTGCGCCACCCGCCCCAATATCGGGGTGCAGGAAGGCTGACATGTTCGCCACGGCAATCATATTCGGGCTTGAGCCCGCCGCCGTCCGGACCTCGCCGAAGCGCTAGTCGCGCCCGGCCGGGTCGTTGGACCCGGCATGTTCAATCCCAGAACTTAAAGCTTGCAAGCCGGCGCCATGCGTCCGTTTGCGGCACATGGATGAGACAATGGGCACGACGGTGACGTCGCGGCGCCTGGCAACGATGCTGCGCGCGACTTTGACGAAGGATGGGCGGGCCGGTCAGGCGCTGCTCGCATGGGTGGAAGAGAACAGATCGGTCTTCTGGCCGGGGCCGAAGCCGCGCGTCAGGAATGCGGCGGCGAAACAAGCGGTGCGCAAGATCAGCTGGGCGAAGCTGGCGACAATGCTCGGCGACATGGCGGAGGACCCGTTGCCGCCCGAGCTGGCCGAGGCCGCGGAGAATATCGCGACGGTGCTGAGCCTGACCGATCAGGACCGCGCGGTGCTGGAGGCTGGGCTCGCGCTCTCCTTCCACCCCCGGATCGCGCGGCTGCGCTGGTCGCTGGAGGTGGCGCATGAGGACATGGCGCGAATCGTCGGCATGCTGGCGGGCGCCGATGCGATCCGTGCCGGCACGGTCGCGCGTACCAGCCTGGTGGTCGAGCTCGGCCTGTTCGAGATCGACATGTCGCGGGGCGGCGGGGTGTCGCTCGATGTGAGCTGGTGGTTCGAAACGCTGCTCGCGCGCGGCGGGCACGATCCCGAGCGGCTGATCGAGGCGCTGGCGGGCAAGCGCCAGCAGGCGGCGCTCGCGCTCGCCGATTTCCCCGCGATGCAGGGCGATGTGGCGTTCGTCGCGCGGCTGCTCGCCGGCGCGGTGGAGTCGCGGGCGCCGGGCATCAACATATTGCTCCATGGTCCGCCCGGCGTCGGCAAGACCGAGCTGGCGCTTGCGCTCGCGGCGCATGTCGGCGCGGCTTTGTTCGCGGTTGGTGAGGCCGATAGCGACGGCACCGAGCCGCGCCGGCACGAGCGCGTCGCGGCGTTGCTTCGCGCGCAGCGGGCGCTCCAGCGCGACGAACGCGTGCTGCTGCTGTTCGACGAGCTGGAGGATCTGATCGGCGACGCGAACAAGGTCGATGGCGGCACGCGCTTCGCCAACCGGGCAGGGTCGAAGATCTTCGTCAACCGCATGCTGGAGACGAACGGCGTGCCGGTCATCTGGACCAGCAATGCGATCGACAATGTCGATTCGGCCTATCTGCGCCGGATGAGCTTCGTGCTGAAGCTCGATCATCCACGCGGCGCCGAGCGTGAGCGGGTGCTGGCGCGCATGGCGGCGATGGAGGCGTGCGCGATCGGCGATGACCTCGCCATACTCGCGCGGCAGGCGCCGGAGACGCCCAGCGTGGCGCGGGTCGCGATGCGGGCCGCCCGGATCGCCGGGGCCGCGTCGGGCGACGAGGAGCGCGTGGCGCGGGCGCTGGTCGGCTCGCTGCGCGGTCAGGCGGTGACGGTGGCCGAAGCGCCGGGGAAAGTCGATCTGTCGCTGTTCGAATGCGACACGCCGGTTGCGGGGCTGGTCGAGCAGCTGACCCGGCCGGGTGCCGCGCTCGCCTTTTCGGTGCTGCTGGCGGGGCCGCCAGGCACGGGCAAGACCCAGCTTGCCGGTGACGTGGCGGAACGACTCGGCCGCCCGCTCGCTACGCGGCGCGCATCCGACCTGCTGTCGAAATGGGTCGGCGAGACCGAGGCGAATATCGCGGCGGCCTTTCGCGAGGCGGCGGCGGAGGGCAGCGTGCTGTTCTTCGACGAAGCGGATTCGCTGCTGTTCGACCGGCAGACGGCGCGGGCAAGCTGGGAGGTGACTCAGGTCAACGAGCTGCTCACCTGGCTCGATCGCCACCCGCTGCCGGTGTTCGCCGCCACCAACGACCAGGCGCGGCTCGATCCGGCGGCGCTCCGGCGCTTCACCTTCAAGCTGGCGCTGCAGCCTCTGTCGGCGGCATCGGCGGCGCGCGCGTTCGAGCGCTTCTTCGGCTGCGCTGCGCCGGCCGGGCTGGCTCGTCTGCGCACGCTGACGCCCGGCGACTTCGCGGTCGTCGCGCGGCAGCTGAAGGTGACCGGGCCGCTTCCCGCGGGCGACTTGCTCGCGCGGCTCGAGGCGGAACTGGCGGTGAAGCCGGGCGGCATGGCGACGATCGGGTTTTGAACCATCCGGTCGTCGCGATGTCGTCCCGCGCCGCTTGCGGCGAAAAGGAGTCCTCGATTTGAGCAGGCGGTTTTCGATGCGCGAACGTCACGATTGAACTTTGTCGCCGCTGCGGCATTCTTTCCCCCAATGACTGGCCATAACGACATCAGGACCGCCCTGCGCGCAGCGACGGCGGACCATCACCAGCGAGTCGATTCGATCTTTTCGGCGATGAATCTGGCGGAAGACGGCGACTATCGCCGCTTCCTTTCCGCCCAGGCGGCGGCGCATATTCCGGTCGAGCGGGCGCTCGACCGGGGCGGCGCCGCCGAGGTGCTGCACGACTGGGCGGATCGGCGGCGGGCGCATCTGCTGCTCGACGATCTGGCCGCGATGGGTGTGGCGGAGCCTGCTACCGGCACCGAACCCGAATTCGTCGGCGAAGCCGCCATTCTCGGCGCGGTCTATGTGCTGGAGGGGTCGCGGCTGGGCGGCGCGATGCTGCGCAAGTCGGTGCCGTCGCGCTTTCCCGCCAGCTTTCTCGGGGCGAATGATTCCCGCGCGTGGCGCGGCCTGCTGGAACTGCTGGGTACCCGGCTTCGTGATAAGGGTGAAATCCAGATCGCGATCAATGCGGCCCGCGCCGTCTTCGGGCAGTTCGAACGCAGTGGGCAGCATTTTATGAAGGTGAGCTGATTTGGCTGACGGCGTCGAACGGGTCGATCTCACCAATTGCGATCGGGAACCCATCCACATCCTGGGCGCGATCCAGCCCATCGGTTTCCTGCTCGCGCTGACCGCCGACTGGATGGTCGCGCGCGCCTCCGCCAACACCGCCGACTTTATCGGCCGGACTCCGGACGACGTGATCGGCAGGCCATTGCGCGACCTCTTCCCGGCCGAAACCGTGCACGAGCTGCGCAACCGCACCGCGATGCTGCGCGGCCCCGACGCGGTCGAGCGGCTGTTCGATTGCACCATCGTGCCCGGCGCCCAGCGCTTCGACTTCGCGGTGCACCTGTCCGGCGGCCAGATCGTGGTCGAGGCGGAGCCTGCGTCAGGCGAGCATGGCGATGCCACCGGCATGGTCCGGTCGATGATCACCCGGCTCGACCAGACGCCGGATTCGATGAGCTTCTTCCGCGAAGGCGCGCGGCAGGTGCGCGCGCTGATCGGATTCGACCGGGTCATGGTTTATCGCTTCGCCCCCGACGATTCGGGCGAAGTGGTGGCCGAGGCGTGCAAGCCCGGTATCGGCAAGTTCCTCGGCCTGCGCTATCCGGCGAGCGACATCCCGGTGCAGGCGCGGGCGTTGTACAAGCGCAACCTGCTGCGCGTGATCACCGACGTGAACGCGGTGCCGGTGCCGATCGTCCCGGCGCTCGACGAAGCGGGCAGGCCGCTCGACCTGTCGCTTTCGGTGCTGCGATCGGTCTCGCCGATCCATATCGAATATCTGAAGAACATGGGCGTCGGCGCCTCGATGTCGATCTCGATCATCGTCGAGGGGCGGCTCTGGGGCCTGTTCGCCTGTCATCATTATTCGGCGCGCTGCCCAAGCTTCGAGCGGCGATCGGTCAGCGAGCTGTTCGCCCAGATGTTCTCGATGCGCCTGGAAAGCCGCGAGCGGCAGGAGACGGTCGAGTTCGAACGCCGCGCGCGCGACATATCCGACCAGCTGCTCGGCGCGGTCGCGTCGGACGAGACCCTGCTCAAGGACCCGGACTGGCTCGGCGACATCCTGACCAACGCGATCCCGGCGGACGGCGTGGGTGTGTGGATCTCCGGCAATTACGCCTTTTCCGGCACGACACCGCCGACCGAGGCGTTCCGCAAGATCATCCGCGCGCTGAACGGCACTGCCGCGGGTAAGGTCTATGCGACCGATCGCATTGCCTCGATCGTGCCGGGCGCCGAGGAGTTCGCGTCCGCCGCGGCCGGCATGCTGGCGATCCCGATTTCGCGTGCGCCGCGCGATTATGTCGTGCTGTTCCGGTCGGAACTGGTCCGCTCGGTGCGCTGGGCGGGCGATCCGCACAAGCCGGTCGACTATGGCCCCAATGGGCCACGCCTGACGCCGCGCGAAAGCTTCGCCGAGTGGAAGGAACTGGTCGAGGGTCGCTCGCAGCCCTTCACTGCGTCGGAATTGCGTGTGGCGGAGACGTTGCGCGCGACCCTGATCGAAGTGGTGCTGCGTCTCGCCGACGAAGCGTCGGCCGAACGCCAGCAGGCCGGCGCGCGGCAGGAATTGCTGATCGCCGAGCTCAACCACCGCGTGCGCAACATCCTGGGCGTGATTCGCGGGCTGATCCGCCAGTCCCAGCCGACCGACGCCGCCGTGAAGGATTTTGTCGGCGTGGTCGACGGACGCATCCATGCGCTGGCCCGCGCGCACAACCAGATCACCGACGACCATTGGGGGCCCGCGCCGATGCAGGCGCTGATCGACGCCGAGGCCGCCGCCTTCGTCGACGAGCGCGAGCGGGTTGTGTCGGAAGGCGACCCGGTGCTGCTCAATCCCCAGGCGTATTCGACCATGGCGCTGGTGGTGCACGAGCTCGTCACCAACTCGACCAAATATGGCAGCCTCTCCGTGCCGGGCGGCGAAGTGAAGATCAGCTGGGACCGCAACAAGGCGGGCGATCTCATCCTCACATGGTCCGAATCCGGTGGGCCCCGGGTCCAGGCGCCGACGCGCAGGGGGTTCGGCACGACGATCATCGACAGGTCGGTGCCGTACGATCTCGGTGGCGCGGCGAAGATCGATTACCGGCCGGACGGCGTGGAGGCGGTTTTTCGTATCCCGGCGCGCCACGTGTCGGAGCCCAAGACCTTTGCCGGCCCCGCGATCAAATTCCCGCGCCCGGCGGTCGGCCATCCGCAGGTGCCGCCGCACCGCGTGCTCGCCGGGCAGGACCTGTTGCTGGTCGAAGACAGCCTGATCATCGCGCTCGATGCGGAGGATATCGCAGGCCGGCTCGGCGCGCAGAGTGTTGCGACGGCGGCGACGGTCGAGGCGGCGCTCGACAGTATCGAGGCCAGCCGGCCGAGCGTCGCGATGCTCGACATCAATCTGGGCGACCGCACCAGCTTCGCCATCGCCGACCGGCTGATGGACCTGGGCGTACCCTTCCTGTTCGCGACCGGCTATGGCGAGCAGGCCCAGCTTCCCGAGGACCATCGCGGGCGAACGGTGGTGCAGAAGCCCTATACGCTTGAGAATGTCGCGCGCGCGATGGATGAACTGCTCGGCATGCATCAGGGCGTCGGCGAGGGCAAATGAGGTCCAAACCGATCCCTTAAAATCAGCTATTTACTGCTGAGCGACGTGAACATATGAAGAACATATGGCGCAGCTCGACGTTCAGCAAAAGCTCGAAATCCTCGCGGATGCGGCCAAATACGACGCGTCCTGCGCATCCTCGGGCAGCGTCAAGCGCACGTCGCGCGACGGCAAGGGAATCGGCTCGACCGATGGCGGCATGGGCATCTGCCATGCCTATGCGCCTGACGGGCGCTGCATCTCGCTGCTCAAGATCCTGCTGACCAACAGCTGCATCTTCGACTGCCATTATTGCATCAATCGCAAGAGCTCGAACGTCCGCCGCGCCCGCTTCACCGCGCAGGAAGTGGTGAAGCTGACGCTCGCCTTCTACCGGCGCAACTATATCGAGGGGCTGTTTCTCTCCTCCGGCATCATCCGCTCTTCCAACTATACGATGGAGCAGATCGTCGAGGTCGCGCGGAGCTTGCGCGAAGATCATCATTTCCGCGGCTATATCCATCTGAAGACCATTCCCGATGCCGACCCGGAGCTGGTGCACCAGGCGGGGCTGTATGCCGATCGCATCTCGATCAATGTCGAGCTGCCCACGGCGAGTGGCCTGAAACGGCTGGCGCCGGAAAAGTCCGAATCGCGTATCGAAGGCGCGATGAAGGGCATGAAGACGGCGATCCTCGACACCGGCGATGCGACGAAACGCTTCAAGTCAGCCCCCAAATTCGCGCCGGCCGGCCAGTCGACTCAGATGATCGTCGGGGCCGATGCCGCGACGGACGGCGATATCGTGCGCAAGGCCTCGTCGCTCTATGGCCGCTTCGGCCTGCGCCGCGTCTATTATTCCGCCTTCAGCCCGATCCCGGATGCGAGCACGGTGCTGCCGCTGCAGCGTCCGCCGCTGATGCGCGAGCACCGGCTTTACCAGTCGGACTGGCTGATGCGCTTCTACGACTATACGCCGGGCGAGGTCGTTGCCGCAGCAGACGACGCGACCGGTATGTTGCCGCTCGACATCGACCCGAAGCTCGCCTGGGCGCTGAAGTTCCGCGACCGCTTTCCGGTCGACGTCAACCGCTCGCCGCGCGAGATGCTGCTGCGTGTGCCGGGGCTGGGCGTGAAGGCGGTCGGCGCGATCCTCGCCGCGCGGCGCTGGCGGCGGTTGCATCTTGCCGATGTCGGGCGGCTGACCGCGTCGATCGCCAAGGTGCGGCCATTTCTGATCGCCGAGGACTGGCGCCCGGTCGCGCTGAGCGACCGGGCGAACCTACGTCCTCTGGTCGCGCCGAAACGCGAGCAGCTCGAACTGTTCGGCTAGCGGATGCTTTCGAGCCGGGCCACCACCGCCATATCGGGCGCCTTGCCGCCGCCGATCTCCCCGGCGTCGAACAGGCCGAGCAGCTGCAACAGCCGATCCTCGGCCGCCGTTCCGCCGCCGCGGCGGTTGCTCGGGTGCGATCCCTGGACTGCGTCGGCATCGACGAAGCGGCTGCCCCAATGGTCCGCCAGGGCCAGGACCTGCTCGATCATTGGCGAAGGGTCGCTCGCGACGACCGAGGGGAAGGGCAATTTGGTCGCGGGGCTCACCCGCGCCTTGGCCGCGATCGCCGCCTGGCCGAAGCCGATGCTGAGCGGGGACAGGAACACCGCGCCACGGATATGTTCGAGATAGCTGCGCGGCGAGAGCTGCGCCCACCATGCCACGGCCAGGCACGCCACGCCCTGGGCCAGCAGGACGATCGGCTCGCGCGAGCGGGTCATCGCCGTGTCGAGCTGCTGCGCCCAGCGGCCGCTATGGAATTTCGTGAGGTCGAGTTCGACCGTCTGAACGGGCAGGGCAAGCACAGGATCGCCGCGCGCCACGATCAGGATTGGAAGCGGACGGTCGGCAGACGAATCGAGGTCCATGACAGCTCTCCCGTTGTCGGGCGTAGCCGCGGCCGCCTTTTTGAGCGTGCCGACTCGACTGCGCCCCCATGCACGACGCTATTCCTACTGTGCCGGTGGGCAATAGGCTTGCGCCAGAATGACGGCCGGTTGAGCCAAACTGCTGGGTGTCCGGCAGGCGATGGTGCTGAGAGCGATTCGCAAGAGAAACAAGCGCCGCTCTGGCTGGTTCAGGCAGGGAACCACAGGAGTATTCATATGGCCGACGCCCGAATTTTCGCCGATCTCAAGGCCGATCATGACCGCCATCGCAAGTTGCTGGAAAAGATCGGCAATGCCCCGGCCGACGGTTCGGAGCGGCGCGACTTGTTCGAGGCGTTCCGGGTCGAGGTGACGGCGCATGCGGCGGCCGAGGAGGAATCGCTCTACGCGACCATGCTGGCCAATCCGGATCTGCGCGACGATGCGCGCCATTCAGTGTCGGAGCACAAGGAAATCGACGATTTCCTCGGCGACCTGGCCGACCTTGATTCGGCGTCGGCCGAATGGACCGAGACCTTCGGCAAGCTGCGCCATCGTTATGAGCATCATATCGACGAGGAAGAGGAAGAGATGTTTCCCGCCGCCAGCGAAAAGCTGTCGAGCGAGGAGGAGGCGCGGCTGGCCCAGGTGTTCGAGCGGCGCAAGCCGAAGGAGCTCGCGCGCGCCGAAGCGACACCTGCGGGAGGCGACGAGCGGGAGTGAGAGCGCGTGTCGTCCGCCTGAGCACGCCGGACGATTTTGACAGCTGGCGGAATGCGGCGCGGGGCCTGATCGGCGAGGATGTGCCCGCGAGCGAGGTGGTGTGGCAGGTCGGCGATGCTGCGACTGACCTGTTCGCGCTGGATGCCGCGCCGCCGCCGCCGCCCGCGCCGGGATTTGCCGTACCGCGCGCCTTTATCGATCTTGCGCGCAAGGCGATCCTGCACCGCGAGCCCGAACGTTTTGCCCTGCTCTACGCGCTGCTCACTCGGCTGCGGGCCGAGCCGACGCTGACGGAGGATGCCGCCGATCCTCTCGTCCGGAGGCTGGAGGGCCTGGCGAGGGAAGTGCGCCGCGACATCCACAAGATGCGGGCTTTCCTACGCTTCCGTGAAGTCGAGGATGGGGCGGGCGCGCGCTTCGTCGCCTGGTTCGAGCCCGATCATCATATCGTGCGCGCCAATGCCGGTTTCTTCGTTGATCGCTTCGCCAGCATGCGCTGGTCGATCCTGACGCCGGAGGTGTCGCTGCACTGGGACGGCAAGATTCTGAGCGAAGGCCCCGGCGCGGCGCGGGGCGATGCGCCCTCCGGCGACCCGATCGAGGCGGTGTGGAAGACCTATTACGCTTCGATCTTCAATCCGGCCCGGATGAAGGTCGGCGCGATGCTGAAGGAAATGCCGCGCAAATATTGGAAAAACATGCCCGAGACCGCGTTGGTGCCTGGACTGATCGCAAGCGCGCAGGCGCGGGAGAGCGGCATGATCGCACGGGCGAAGGAACGGCCCAACGGCAATATCGAAGGCGCGTGGGAGGCGCTGCGCGACGAGGCCATGGGGTGCACGCGCTGCCATCTCCACAGGCACGCGACTCAGACGGTGTTCGGGGAAGGGCCGGTGGACGCGGCGCTGATGTTTGTTGGCGAGCAGCCGGGCGATCAGGAGGACCTGGCGGGCAGGCCCTTTGTCGGGCCGGCGGGCCAGGTGTTCGACCGCGCCGTCGCAGCGGCGGGGATCGATCGCTCGGGCGTGTACGTCACCAATGCGGTGAAGCATTTCAAGTTCGAGCAGCGCGGCAAGCGCCGCATCCATCAGAAGCCCGATGCGGGTGAGATTACGGCGTGCCGCTGGTGGATCGAGCAGGAAAGGCTGCTGGTGAAGCCGAAGGTGACGGTGGCGCTCGGCGCGACCGCGGCCCGATCGCTGTTCGGCAAGGTCATGACGATCGTCAAGGAGCGCGGCCGGCCGCACGCGCTGCCCGATGGGAGCGAGGGATGGATCACGGTGCATCCGAGCTTTCTGCTGCGGCTGCCGGATCGCGACGCGGCGGAGCTGGAGTTCGAGCGATTCGTGGCGGATTTGAAGGCAGTGAGGGAGCGGCTATAAGCCCCTCCGTCATGCCGGACTCGTTCCGGCATCATCGGGCTGCAGGCGCAACGTGCTGAAAATAAGCGCTTCGCTGGCCGCGATGGATCCCGGAACCGGGGTGGCGGTCAGTAAAAGAAAGTGGGGAGCTTCTGTTGCTCGGTGCTCCCCGGACCGCCGGTGTCCGCTTCTGTTGCCCGGTGCGGCCCGGACCGCGCTTTCGTCCTTAGTAAACTAGACCGTTAGGTCCGGTTTACGCGGCAATCGCGAGTGCTTCGTTATCGTTAGCACTTGTGGTTTTGAGCCTTTTACAGGTTACTCAGCCCGGGCAAAAACAGCGCTTTTCAATACACGTCGATCCTGGTTCGACCCCGTCATGACCGGTCCCGAAGGGCCGGTTGTGGTGGAGTCGCCGGGTACTGCCCCCGGGTCCGCTGCATCTATTGTACGCCGCAATTTATCACCATAGCCGACGGCGAACCGGCGGCGTCCCCAATATAGGGATTGCGAACTTAATGAAAAGCCCGCCTTTCGCTCGCCACAATATGAGTCCATATCGGTCATGCTATGTTGACACAGCGTTCCCGTTACGCGCTCCGCGCGATGATCTTCCTGGCTGAGGCGCCCGCGGGCGGCCCCCCCATCCCGATGAACCGGATCGCCGCAGAGGCCAATGTGCCGCGCAAGTTCCTGGAGCTGATCCTGGCCGATCTGCGCGAGGCCGGCTTCCTGCACAGCCACCGCGGCAAGATGGGCGGCTATTGCCTGTCGCGCCCGACTCACCTGATCTCGCTCGGCGAGATCATTCGGGTGATCGAGGGACCGCTGGCGCTGGTCCCTTGCGTCAGCCGCACCGCCTATCGCCCGTGCCGCGACTGCAAGGACGAGGCGAGCTGCGCGATCCGCCACGCCATGGCGCGCGTGCGCGACGAGACCGCGCGAATCCTCGACGGGACCAGCCTGGCCGATTCCCGCGCCGAGGATCTGGCTGCGGCCTGAATCCTTCCCTCCCCCGAGAGGGAGAGGGATTGTCTCAGCGTTTCTTCAGCTCGTCCCGGATTTCGCGCAGCAGCGTGACATCGGCGGGTTCGGCCGCGGGCGCTTCTTCCGGCTTCGCGATCAACCTGTTCGCGGCGCGCACGATCAGGAAGATGATAAAGGCCAGGATCACGAAATTGACGGCCTGGGTGATGAAGGCGCCATAGCCGAACACCGGCACGCCGGCCTTTTTCAGCGCCGCATAATCGGTCGATCCGGCCAGCGCCTCGGGCACCTTGCCCAGCACCACGAAATAGCTGGAGAAGTCGAGCCCGCCAAAGATCTTGCCGATCACGGGCATCAGCACATCGTCCGTCAGCGAGGTCACGATCTTGCCGAAAGCCGCGCCGATGATCACCGCAACCGCGAGATCGAGCACGTTGCCCCGGGCGATGAATGCCTTGAACTCCTTGAACATGGAACCTCTCCATCCGATTTCGCTTCCGCGTGCCCACGCTACTCGCCTATCATGCGCATGCAAGGGTTGGAGGGATTGTCTATGAAATACCGTGCCGTCTTCGCGCTGATGTCCGCCATCGCGCTGTCCGCCTGCGGGCTGAACAGCGTCCCCACGGCCGAGGAGAACGCCAAGGCGCGTTGGGCCGATGTGCAGAACAACTATCAGCGCCGGGCCGATCTCATCCCCAATCTCGTCGCCACGGTGAAGGCCGCCGGCGCGCAGGAAAAGGACATTCTGGTCCAGGTGACCCAGGCCCGTGCCGCGGCATCCCAGGTCAAGGTTACGGGCGACGATCTCACCGATCCGGCCAAGGTCGCGGCCTATGAGCGGGCGCAAGCCGGCGTGACGCTGAATCTCCAGCGTCTGCAGGAGGCCTATCCCGAGCTGAAGAGCCAGGGCAATTACACCACGCTGATGAGCCAGCTGGAAGGCACCGAGAACCGCATTACCATCGCGCGCAAGGATTATAACGACGCGGTGCAGGCCTATAACACACGCATTCGCACCTTCCCCGACGCGATCGGCGCGAAGGTGTTCTACGGCTCCAAGCCGATGGCCCCCTTCCAGGCGACCAGCCCAGGGGCGGAGACCGCGCCCTCGGTTAATTTCGGCAACACCAACTGATCAGACCCGTCGCCCCGTTGCTGATGCTGGCCGGGTGCGGTGCCGCCGCTCCGGCCAGTCAGGTCGCCCCAGCCGGATATGATTTTCCGGCGCTGTCCGGTCGCGTCGTCGATGCGGCGCATCTGCTGCCGCCGGCGTCGCGTACGGCGATCAACGAGAAGCTGGTGGCGCTCGAGACACGGACTCACCATCAGTTCGTGGTCGTGACCGTCCCTGACCTCGGCGGTCATCCGATTGAGGATTATGGCGTCACGCTCGGGCGGACATGGGGCATCGGGCGCAAGAACATCAATGACGGCGTGTTGCTGATCGTCGCGCCCACGGAGCGCAGGGTACGGATCGAGGTCGGCTACGGCCTCGAAAAGGCGCTGCGCGACGAGGAAGCGAAGGCGATCATCGGCACCGCCATCCTGCCGGCCTTTCGTGCCGGCGATTATCCGCGCGGCATCGCCGGCGGAGTCGACGGCGTGATCCGCGAAATCTCGCCTCCTGAAAGGTTGGCAGCGTGAATTTCCTTCGTTTGATGCTCGTCATGGGGCTGATGCTGTGCGGCGTTCAGGCCGCCCAGGCCCAGACCTTCCCGCCGCTGTCGGGCCGGGTGGTCGATGCCGCCGACCTGCTCTCGCCGGAGCAGGAGGCCCAGCTCACGCAATTGGCCGAAGGGATCGAAAAAACGTCGTCGCGACAGTTCGTCGTGGCGACCGTTCCCGATCTCCAGGGCTATCCGATCGAGGATTTCGGCTATCGGCTCGGCCGTGCCTGGAAGATCGGGCAGGGAGGGGCCAATAACGGCATCATCCTGCTGGTCGCGCCCCAGGAGCGCAAGGTGCGGATCGAGGTCGGGTACGGCCTGGAGCCGATCATGACCGACGCGCTGTCGAGCCTGATCATCAACGACACGATCCTGCCGAAGTTCAAGGCGGGCGACATGCCGGGCGGCATCATCGCCGGGGCGGATGCCATCGCCGAGCAGATGAAGCTCCCGCTCGAAGCCGCGGAGGCACGGGGCGCGTCGCTCGTCACCACCAAGCCCAAGCCGTCAAAGGATGTCGGCATTCCCTTCGTGGTGATCTTCTGGATCATCGTCGTTGCCTTCATCGTCCTGTCCCGCCTTCGGCGCGGGGCGGGCGGCAAGCGGTATCGCCGCGGTCACGCGCCGGTCATTCTGTGGGGCCCCGGCCTTGGCGGCGGATCGGGAAGCAGCTGGGGTAGCGGGTGGAGCAGCGGCGGCGGCTCCAGCTGGGGCGGCGGTGGCGGCGGTGGCGGCTTTTCCGGCGGTGGCGGCTCCTTTGGGGGCGGTGGCGCCTCGGGGGGCTGGTGATGGCGCGGGTCACGCAACTCAGCGCGGCGGATCACGCGCTCGTCGGCGAAGCGGTGTCGCGCGCGGAGGATGGCACCGATGGCGAGATCGTGACGATCGTCAGCGAACGGTCCGACCAGTATCACGACGTCGCGCTGCATTATGCCATCGCGGCGACGCTGTTCGTGGTCGCGCTCGCCGCGATCAACCCCGTCGCGCTGGAGGCGAAGCTCGGCTGGTCGTCGAACGGCTGGGGCGCCGAGTCCGACCCGCGCGGCCTGCTCTTCGCGGTGCTGATCGCCCAGACGATCGCCTTCCTGGTCTTCCGTTTCGCGCTGGCCTGGGTCCCGCTCCGCCTCGCGCTCACGCCGCGTGCGACGCGCGCGCGGCGGGTGCGGCGGCGGGCGATCCAGTATTTCAAGGTCGGTGCGGAACGCCGCACGCAGGCGCGAGTCGGTATCCTGCTCTATCTGTCGCTCGACGAGCGCATGGCCGAGATCGTCGCTGACGAGGCGATCCACCATGCCGTCCCGGCCGAACGCTGGGGCGACGCGATGGCGGCGCTGGTCGACGAAGTGCGGCTCGGGCGACCGGCCCTGGGCATGGCGGCGGCGGTCGCGCAGATCGGCGTGATCCTGTCCGAGAATTTCCCCAAGACCGAAACCGACCGCAACGAACTCCCGGACAGGCTGATCGAACTATGACGGAACCCGCCGAAACGGTCTGGGCAGGCAAATATATCGTCGTGAAGAAGGAGGGCACCTGGGAATATGTTTCCCGGGCGCGTGGTATCCAGGCGGCGGTGATCCTGGCGATCGATGACGGCGAGGTGATCCTGGTCGAGCAATACCGCGTGCCGCTCGGCAGGCGCAGCCTGGAGCTCCCCGCCGGTCTGGTCGGCGACGAGGAGGAAGGCGAAGCGCCCGAGGCGTCTGCCGCGCGCGAGCTGGAGGAGGAAACCGGCTATCGTCCGGCCCAAGTCGAGACGATCGGCTATTTCCAGTCCTCGCCCGGCATGGTCTCGGAAGGCTTTACCCTGGTGCGGGCCACCGATCTGACCAGGGTGAGCGACGGCGGCGGCCAGGCCGACGAGGACATCACCGTCCACCGCGTGCCGCTTGACGGTATAGTTGATTTCGTCGCGGCCAAACGTGCCGAGGGCGTGGCGATCGACGTGCGCCTGCTGCTGCTGCTGAGTCCGTCGATCCTGGGGTGAGCGTGCCGGGAAGGAGGGGTGTCAGCCCTTCCTCTGCGCCGCCTCGAAGCTCAGCCGATCCCAATAGCCGCGCTGGAGCGCTATATGGCCGTCGATCACATGGAAGAAGCCGCAGCCGCGCAGGCCGTTCGGGTCGCGCCATTCGAGGATCGCCCATTCGCCATCCTCGAACAGATTCTCGGGGATGCATTCCATCGTTGCGGTGGCGAATTCGCGGTCGAACATCGCGCGTATCGCGTCGCGGCCATGGACGGGCTCCAGCGCCACCTGGTGGTTGGTCGCATCCGGCCGGTAAAGGGCGGCCAGCGCGTCGACATCGGCATTATTGAAGGCGGCGATCCAGCGCCGCACCACCGATTTGGGCGTCACCGAAAATTGTCGGCATAGGCCTGAAGCTTGAGCTTGCGCTCGGGTGCCGCGATCAGGGTGAAGGCCAGGCCCTCCCGCTCGGCATAGGCGATCGCCGCTTCCTGAGTCGGGAAGCCGAGCCGCACCTGTTCGCGCGTGTCGCCGGAACCGGCCCAGCCCGTCAGCGGGTCGGGACGCTTCGCCTCGGCGGGCGCGAATTCGAGCAGCCACGCGTCAGTGCGCGCGCGGCCCGACTGCATCGCGTTCTTGGGGCGCTGGTAGATGCGGGCGGTGGCCATGGTCTTGTCCTCGAAACTCTCCTGCGCCCTCTATCGCGGTTGCGCGCGGCGTGCATCCGCATTTTTCGTCCGCGTGGTGGGGGCGGCCCCGGCAGGATCGTCGGGCCAGGGATGGCGGGGGTAGCGCCCGCGCATCTCCCTGGCGACCGCGGCCCAGCTTCCGGACCAGAAGCCGGGCAGGTCGCGCGTCGTCTGGATCGGCCGACCGGCGGGCGATGTGAGGCTCAGCACCAGCGGCACGCGGCCGCCCGCCACGGTCGGGTGAGTGGCGAGGCCGAACAATTGCTGAGGGCGGAGCTCGACCCGGGGGCCGCCCTCAGCGGCATAGTCGATCGGGTGGCTGGTGCCGGCGGGCGAATGGAAATGCGTCGGCGCCAAGGAGTCGAGGGTGCGGAGCGTATCCCAGCCGATCACCGCGCGCAGCGATTCGGCCAGCGCGCCAGCGTCGAGCGCGTCGAGGCGGCGTTTCCCGACGAGCAATGGCGTGAGCCACTCGTCGGCGCGGGCGAGCAGATGCGCTTCGTCAATCTCGTCCACCGGGGCGCCCGCCTCTCGGATGAAGGCGATGCGGTCGAGCAGGGCCTGCGCCGCTTCACTCCAGGGCAGGAGCGACAGGCCGACAGTCCGTACGCCTTCCAGCAGGGCTGTGGCGATTTCTTCCGGATCGGCGTTGGCGTCGGGCCCGCTCGACAGGCGGATGGCGCCGAGCCGGCGCTCACGCAGCGCCTGCACGCCGCCGGTCGCCGCATCGAAGCGCACGCTGCGCCTTGTTTCGATGCGCTTGCCGAACAGCGATTCGACTGTGGCGAGGTCGATCGGCGCGGCGGAGAGGATACGCGCCCCCGAGGCCATGCCCTGGGTCTCGGCGACGGCGAGCCATTCGTTGCGGGCGAGCGAGGAGGTGGGGTCGAGCTTGAACCCGCGACCCCCGGCCGAGGCCCAGGTCTCGCCGCTGGCGTCGCGGCGCTTGGCGATGCGATCGGGGAAGGCGAGGGCGATGGCGACTGCGACTTCGTCTCCCGTACCGCGATCCGGCAGCGGTGCGGTCGTGGAGGTCGGGTGCCCACCCCCATCCCCTCCCGCAAGCGGGAGGGGAGCAAGAGAGGCCCAGCGTTTTGCCAGTTTGCGTCCGCCCTCCGCCCGTGGCCCACGTTCCGTTCGCCAGCGCCTGAGGCGGCTCTCCAGGTCCACATCGTTCCCGCCGAGTCCACGCTCGCCGAGCAGCACCGCGACATCAGCGGCGGTTGCCGCCAGCCCAATCTCGCCCGCGCGCACCAGCATGTGGCCGAGCCTTGGCGGCAGCGGCAGCCGGGCGATCGCCTTGCCGTGCGGCGTCGGCCTGCCGTCCGGATCGATCGCCTCCAGCACGGTCAGGCGGCTGCGCGCCTCGTCGATCGCGGCGGCGGGTGGCGGATCGAGCCAGGCGAGGGTGCGCGGATCGGCCACGCCCCACAGCGCGCAGTCGAGCGTCAGCGCCGACAGATCGGCCTCCAATATCTCGGGTGGATCGAAGCGCGGCAGGCCGGCGGTCGCCGCTTCCTCCCACAGCCGATAGGCCACGCCCGGCATCTGCCGCGCGGCGCGGCCGGCGCGCTGAGTCACGGCGGCCTGGCTTGCGCGCTCGGTGACGAGTCGCGTCATGCCCGCCGCGCGGTCGTATCGCGGGCGGCGGGCGAGCCCTGAATCGACCACCACGGAGATGCCGTCGAGCGTCAGGCTCGTCTCGGCGATCGAGGTGGCGAGCACGATCTTGCGCCGTCCCTGCGGATCGGGCGCGATCGCGGCACGCTGGGCGGCTGGGTCGAGACTGCCGTGCAGCCGGTGCAGGACGATATCGTCACCGAGCCCCTCGATGCGTTCAGCGGTGCGCTCGATCTCCGCCACACCGGGCAGGAAGGCGAGGATGCCGCCGGTCTCCTCGCGCAACGCCAGCCTGATCGCGCCCGCGACCGAATCCTCGATCCGCGCTTCGGCCGCGCGGCCGATATGGCGGAGCGTGAGGGGATGGCTGCGCCCTTCGCTCTCGATCACCGGCGCGCCGCCCATCAATACGGAGAAGCGTGCGCCGTCGAGCGTCGCCGACATCGCGACGATGCGCAGGTCGGGCCGGAGCGCGCCTTGTGCGTCGAGCGCCAGCGCGAGGCCGAAATCGCTGTCGAGGCTGCGCTCGTGCACCTCGTCGAACAGCACCGCCGAGACGCCGGCCAGTTCGGGATCGGCCTGGATGCGGTTGACGAAGATTCCCTCGGTGACGACCGTGACGCGCGTCTCCGCCGACCGCTTCGAATCCATCCGGGTGGCGTAGCCGAAGGTCCTGCCGACCGGCTCGCCCGCCAGCATCGCCATGCGCTCGCCCGCCGCGCGCGCGGCCAGGCGGCGCGGCGACAGCAGGAGGATCTCGCCGGTGCACCAGTCCTCGCCGAGCAAGGCAGGCGCCACCGCCGTCGTCTTGCCCGCGCCGGGGGGCGCGACGAGCACGGCGTTCGACCCGACCTGCAACGCGGCGAGCAGGTCGGGCAGTACGGCGTGGATAGGGAGGGAAATCAGCGGAATTCCTGCGTCACGACGATCTCACCGACGATCGCGGCATTGAACGCGGGCAAATCTTCGGCTGGAATCCAATATTCCAGGTGCGCGCGACCGCCCGCTTCCTGCGCGGCATGCGCGTCGAGATAGTCCTTCCGCACCTCGAAACGCGTGACATAGCCCGATCCGCTCGCCTTGACGTTCCAGTCGCGCGCGATCTTCACGGCATAGGCTTCGGTCAGCACCGGATAGAAGATCGGCTGTTCGGGCAGGCGCGGAGGAAAAGCCCTGAAACCCGTTTCCTCGATCAGGGCGAGCTCATGCGGCCCGACAGGGCGCCACAAGGTGACTGTCTCGATCTCGTCGCTCATTCTCGATGTCCTAGCATATCGCGGGCAAGCGATGGTACGCCCCTGACAATAGACGGAGAATCGCGTGGCCGATCATAGCCATCATCACGGCCATTCGCACGGGCACTCCCATGGACAGGGCCACAGTCATGGTCATGGTCATGGTCATGGGCATCATGGCCATTCCCATGCGCCCGCTTCGGGCCATGACCGCGCCTTTGCGATCGGTATCGCACTCAATCTGGGTTTCGTCGTCACCGAGGCAGCGTTCGGTTTCGTCGCCGACTCGGTCGCGCTGCTCGCGGATGCCGGTCACAATCTGTCCGACGTGCTCGGGCTGGCGGTCGCCTGGGGCGCGGTGGCGCTGGGCCGCAAGGCAGCGACGAAGCGCTTCACCTATGGGCTCAAGGGCACGACGATCCTCGCCGCGCTGACCAACGCACTGTTGCTGCTCGTCGCGCTCGGCGCGATCGTGCTGGCGGCGGCGCAGCGCATGGCGGCGCCGGCACCGGTCGAGGGCGGCACCGTCGCGATCGTCGCCGCGATCGGCATCGTGGTGAACGTCGCGACCGCCTTGCTGTTCGTGCGGGGAAGCAAGAACGACATCAACATCCGCGGCGCCTTCCTGCACATGGCGGCGGACGCTGCGGTTTCGGCGGGCGTGGTATTGGCCGGGCTCGCCATCCTGTGGACGGGCGAGTTGTGGATCGACCCGATCGTCAGCATCGCGATCGCTGCGTTGATCTTCTGGCAGACCTGGGGTCTGCTGCGCGAATCAGTCGAGATGTCGCTCGGCGCGGTGCCGCGCGGGATCGATTACGACAAGGTGCGCATGTCGCTACGCACCTTGCCCGGCGTAGCGCGGGTCCATCACGTCCATATCTGGCCGATGAGCACGACCGAGACGGTCCTGACCGCGCATCTGGTGATGCCCGATGGTCACCCCGGCGACGCGTTTCTGGGCGAGGCGCAGGACATGCTGAAGCATCGCTTCGACATCGGCCACGCGACGCTGCAGGTGGAGATCATCGGCAGCGAAAGCGATCCGCTGCCCTGCGCGCCCGCGGTGGAAACGTACCGGCACTGATTCAGGCCGGTTCCCGCTGCCGTTCGTCCCGAGTGCCATCCAGCTTGTCGAGATGGCGTATCGAGGGACAGGCGTCACGCGCTCCAACCACGTCTCGATACGAGCCCTCGACAAGCCCGGTCTCTCTCGACACGAACGGCGTGTGGGCAATCCGCCGTCTCAGTAGGCCCGCGCCACCGCGAATTCGACCGCTTCGACCATCGCCGCCTTGGCCTGGCTCGGCGCGAAGCCGCCGATCGCGTCGATCGCGCGCTGGCCATAGTGGCGCGCCCGGGCGAGCGTGTCGTCGACCGCGCGCGTCGAGCGGATCAGCGAGACGGCGTGCGCGAAATCCTCGTCGCTGGAGCGATGCCCCTCGATCGCCGCTTTCCAGAATATGCGGTCCTCGGCGCTGCCGCGCGCATAAGCGAGGATGACGGGCAAGGTGGATTTGCCCTCGCGGAAATCGTCGCCGGCGTCCTTGCCCATCGTGCCCGCGTCCGAGACATAGTCGATCGCGTCGTCGACCAGCTGGAAGGCGATGCCGAGATTGCGGCCATAAGCGTCCAGCGCCATTTCCTCGGCCTCGGGCCGTTCGGCCACCACGGCCGCGATGCGGCAGGCGGCGGCGAACAGGGCGGCGGTCTTCGCGCCGATGATGTCGAGATAGCGCTCCTCGCCGATATCGATGCGGCGCGCGGCGGTGAGCTGATTGACTTCGCCCTCGGCGATGATCGCGCTGGCGCCCGACAGAATCTTCAGCACCTTGAGGCTGCCGTCCTCGACCATCAGCTCGAACGAGCGGCTGAACAGGAAGTCGCCGACCAAGACGCTCGCCGGATTGCCCCAGATCAGATTGGCGGTGCGCTTGCCGCGGCGCAGATCGGACCCGTCGACCACATCGTCGTGCAGCAAGGTGGCGGTGTGGATGAACTCGACCGCCGCGGCGAGGCGGTGGTGCCGCGCGCCGGTATAGCCCAGCAGGCGCGCGCTCGCGAGCGTCAGCATCGGGCGCATACGCTTGCCGCCGCCGGCGATGAGATGCCCGGCCAGCTCCGGAATCAACGGGATCTCGGACTGCATCCGCGACAGGATCACCGCGTTGACGAGATTGAGATCGCCGGCGACAAGCTGCACCATCGGTTCTAGCGACGGCTGGCGCTGGGCATCGAGGCGGTGGATCGTGGCGCTCATGGTGCGTGCGATGTGGCCGTATGACCGGGTAAAGGCAAGCCTTTGCGGGGTTAACGCCCGCCTTTCGGGGTTGCGCGTCGTGCGCGACGTCCGCAAAAGGCCGGGCGAACTGGTGAGGACGGCAAGGTGACCGACGAAACGCTCAGCGGCTATCGCCAGAGCATCGACAATATCGACGCGGCTCTGGTCTTCCTGCTTGCCGAGCGGTTCAAGGTGACTCAGGCGGTCGGCCGCTACAAGGCGACCGCCGGGCTCCCGCCTGGGGACCCGAGCCGCGAGGATGCGCAGATCACGCGGCTGCGCGGGCTGGCCAAACAGGCCGATCTCGATCCCGATTTCTCCGAGAAATTCCTGCGCTTCATCATCGACGAAGTAATCCGTCATCACGAGCGCGTGCGCGACGAGGGCTGACGCCCGTCGTGTCGGGCATGGCCAGCCCGCGATGATAGCGGTATCGATTGCCCGGGGCGCCGCGACGACAAGCGGCGAAGTGGGGATGTCGCATGGCAACACGTATGAACAGTCTGTCCGATCGCCAGGCCTTGTGGGCGTTCATTCTCGGCTGCGCGGCCGTCACGGCGGGGGTAGTGCTCCACATCCCGATGTTCCTGATGGCGAAGGACATGGGCTATCACCTCGCCGGCATGCCGATGGATTCGGGCATGATCTTCGGCATGTTCCTGATCGTCGGGGGCGTGATCGTCGCGGCCTATGGCCTGCTGCCGCGCAATCTCGCGGCACAGCGCGCGGCGGCCGAGGACATCACCATCGCCGCGCCCGAGGATGCCGCGCTCGGCTGGGCGCATTGGCGGCTGATGATCGTGCTGGTCGTCGCGCTGATCATCGATGTGATGAAGCCGGCCTCGCTCGGCTTCACCGTGCCCGGCATGATCGGCGAATATCATGTGCCGCGATCGACCGTGTCGCTGGTGCCGTTCTTCGCGCTGATGGGCACCGTGGTCGGGTCGGTCGTGTGGGGCGTGATCGCCGATATCTATGGGCGCAAGGCCTCGATCCTGCTCTCGGCGGTGATGTTCGTCGGCACCTCGATCTGCGGCGCGATGCCGTCGCTCGCCTGGAATATCGGCATGTGTTTCATGATGGGCGCGGCGGCGGGCGGCATGTTGCCGGTGACATACGCGTTGCTCGCGGAGATGATGCCCAACCGGCATCGCGGCTGGAGCCTGGTGCTGGTCGGCGGGCTCGGCGCGGTCGGCGGCTATTTCGCGGCGAGCGGGCTCTCGGCGGTGCTGCAGCCGATCTTCGGCTGGCGCATATTGTGGCTGGCAAACCTGCCGACCGGGCTCAGCCTCATTCTGCTGGGCGCGCTCATCCCTGAATCGGCCAAGTTCCTCCTCGCCCGGGGGCGCAAGGTGGAAGCGGAAGCAGTGATGCGGCGCTTCGGGGCAACTGTGCGGCGCGGGCCCCCGCCAACGACGACCGGGGTCAACCACGGGCCGCTGACGGGCAGGCGGATGATCGGCAAGCTCACCGCGCTGACCGTGGCCGCACTGACCTGGGGCCTGATCAATTTCGGCCTGTTGCTGTGGCTGCCGGCCGATCTCGTCGCCAAGGGCTATTCAGTCGCGGTGTCGAGCCGGCTGCTGGCGGAAAGCTCGCTGATTGCTTTTCCGACCGTGTTTCTGGCGGCGCTCATGTACAGCCGCTGGAGCACCAAATGGTCGCTCGTCACCATGATCGGCGTGACGCTTGCCGGCTTGCTCGGCGTGCTCAGGCTGGAGCTGGCGGGAACGGGCAGCCCGGTGCTGCCGGTCGCGCTGCTGATCGTCGGCTCGAACGGCATCCTCGCCATCCTGCTGCCCTATACCGCCGAAAGCTTCCCGTTACGTGTGCGCGGCCGGGCGACCGGATGGGTCGCCGCCTGCACCAAGGCCGGCGGGCTGTTTGCGCAAGGACTGAGCATCGCCGCGCTGATCCCGTCCATGGGACTGGCGGCGGTCATCATCATGGCGCCGGCGGTGGTCGCGCTTGGCCTGGTCGCCTGGTTCGGGCGCGAGACGCGCGGCGGTGATCTGCGCCACCTCGACGCATAAAGCGCGAGACGCCGATAACGACGAGGTCGGGCCAGACCTTCGTCACGCCCTACCGCTTGATACGCGGCGTTCCCATGAAATCGCGTTTGCCCAGCTTCACGCCTTGCGCGCGCAGGATCGCATAGGCCGTTGTCGCGTGGAAATAGAAGTTCGGCTGCGAGAAGGAGAGCAGGAAGTTCGCGCCCGTGAAGGGCATGATGGTTTCCCCGAAGGCGAACTGCGTATCGCAGTCCGCCAGGGCGTCGAACGCGTCGCGATCGAGCGCTTTCAGGCTGGTGACCGCCGTCTGCAGGATGCCGTGCAGGCCGGCAAAGTCGGTCGGCCAGGCCGATCGGTCGGGCGAGAAGCTGCCGGCCCGGACCCCCTCGATTCCGCCGACCGAATGGGCGGCGCAGGATTTCACCTGATAGCCGAAGGGCAGCATGTCCGGTGCGAGGCGGGTGTCGATCAGCTCCGCTTCCGTCCTGCCCTGTTCGGCGCAGAATGCCGCCGCCTTGTCGACCAGCGCATCGACCGCGCCCAGGATCTGGAGGTTGGACGGTACGACGGCATCGTAAAGGGAGAAGGACATGGGTTCTGGCTCCGGCTGACGTTGCGGGGCTTATGGAGGCTCGTCATGGTCGCGTCCATGTGCCGTTCGGTATTGAAAGCATCATATAAAGAATTCTTTATATGATGCTTGACGCGCCCGTCGTAACCTCTATCCTGTGATGGTCGAGGTTCTTCGCCCGGTTGCCCGGTCGGAGCTAAGACGGGAAGCCGGTGCGGCCCTTGGGCTTATTCCGGCGCTGCCCCCGCAACTGTGAGCGGTGAGCGGCGGTCCATTTTGCGTCACTGGTCCGGACAAGGGACCGGGAAGGCCGGATCGTCGCATTGACCCGCGAGCCAGGAGACCTGCCTCGTCAGATAACGTCCTCCGGCGGGGTGCCCGGTCAGGCCGCGTGCAACACCGCGCCCCAGCTTGTCATTAGGGCGTGTGCCCGTTGCCGTGCGTCCGGCCTTCACCTTGCCCAACGCAAGGCCAAGACGATGACCATCTCAGTCGCAACCCTCGGTTTCCCCCGTATCGGCCCGCGCCGCGAGCTGAAGTTCGCGCTCGAAAGCTTCTGGTCGGGCAAGTCGGATGCCGATGCTCTGTCGCTCGGAGCACAGGGCCTGCGCGCCGCCGCCTGGGCGCGGCAAAGGGCGTTGGGCGCCGACATCATCCCCAGCGGCGACTTCTCGCTCTACGATCATGTGCTCGACACCTCCGCGATGCTCGGCGCGGTGCCGGCGCGCTATGGCTGGAGCGGCGGCAAGGTTGGCCTCGACACTTATTTCGCCATGGCTCGTGGTGCGCAGAGCGCGAAGGGTCATGAAGGCTGCGCGCATGCGCTGGACAGCACCGCGCAGGAAATGACCAAATGGTTCGACACCAACTATCATTACATGGTGCCGGAACTGAGCGCGGGGCAGGCCTTCGCGCTGTCGTCAAGCAAGGCAGTCGACGAATTCCTCGAAGCCAAAGCGCTCGGCCACCATACGAGGCCTGTGCTGCTCGGGCCGGTGACCTGGCTGGCGCTCGCCAAGGGCAAGGATGTCGCCCCGCTCTCGCTACTCGATGCGGTGCTGCCGGTTTATGAGGAAGTGCTCGCGCAGCTTGCCCAAGCGGGCGCCGACTGGGTCCAGATCGACGAACCCTGCCTGGTGCTCGACCTCGACGACGATCAGCGTGCCGCGCTGAAGCAAGCGTACAAGCGCCTGTCGGTGAACGGGCCGAAGGTGATGCTCGCGACCTATTTCGGCGCGCTCGGCGACAATCTGGAACTGGCGACCGACCTGCCGGTGCACGGGCTGCATATCGATCTGGTCCGTGCGCCGGAGCAGCTCGAGCCGGTGTGGCAGCGTGCCCGGCCCGACCTGCTGCTGTCGCTCGGCGTGATCGACGGGCGGAACGTCTGGCGGGCCGATCTCGATGCGCTGATCGCGCGGATTGCGCCCGTCGCGGCCGAGCGCAATCTGGTGCTCGCGCCGTCCTGTTCGCTGCTGCACGTGCCGGTCGATCTCACGATCGAGATCTCGCTCGACCCGGAGGTGAAGCAATGGCTGGCGTTCGCGGTGCAGAAGATCGGCGAATTGTCGGTGCTGGCCCAGGGGCTGAACCAGGGCGCCGAGACGGTTGCCGCGCCGCTGGCGCTGGCCCGGGCGGCGGTCGAGTCGCGCAAGACGTCGCCGCTGATCCACAATCCCGCCGTCGCGGCGCGGCTGGCGGCGGTCGATCTCGACATGACCAGGCGGACGTCGCCCTTCGCGGATCGCCGCGTGGCGCAACAGGGGCGGCTGGGCCTGCCGAGCTTCCCGACCACGACGATCGGGTCCTTCCCGCAGACGCCGGAAGTGCGCAAGGCGCGTGCCGCGCACATCAAGGGCGAGATCGACGACCTGGCCTATGAGCAGTTCCTGCGCGTCGAGACCGCCACGACGGTCGAGTGGCAGGAAAAGATCGGCCTCGACGTGCTGGTGCATGGCGAGTTCGAGCGCAACGATATGGTGCAGTATTTCGGCGAGCAGCTATCCGGCTTCGCCTTCACCCGCAGCGCCTGGGTGCAGAGCTATGGCTCGCGCTGCGTGCGGCCGCCGATCTTGTACGGCGATGTCGCGCGGCCGAAGCCGATGACGGTCGAGTGGTGGCGTTATGCCCAGTCGCTGACGAGCAAGCCGATGAAGGGCATGCTGACCGGGCCGGTCACGATCCTCAACTGGTCGTTCGTGCGCGACGACCAGCCACGCTCGCAGAGCTGCCGCGAGATCGCGCTGGCGATCCGCGACGAGGTGATCGACCTGGAGGCGGCTGGCGCGGCGGTGATCCAGATCGACGAGGCGGCCCTGCGCGAAGGGCTGCCGCTGCGCCGCGCCGACTGGCAGGCCTATCTCGACTGGGCGGTCGAATGCTTCCGCCTGACCGCGTCGGGCGTGCGCGACGACACCCAGATCCACACCCATATGTGCTATTCGGAGTTCAACGACATCCTGCCCTCGATCGGCGCGATGGACGCCGACGTCATCTCGATCGAGACCGCCCGGTCGCAGATGGAGCTGCTCGATGCCTTTGCCGATTATGCCTATCCCAACGAGATCGGGCCGGGGGTGTACGACATCCATGCACCGCGCATCCCCGCCGAAGCGGAGATGACGGGGCTGCTGACGCTCGCGGGCAAGCGCCTGCCGGCCGAGCAGCTATGGGTGAACCCCGATTGCGGGCTCAAGACGCGCAAATGGGAGGAAGTTCGCCCGGCGCTGATCGCGATGGTCGCGGCGGCGCAGCGCATGCGCGTGCGGGGTGCCTATGACGCGGCCTGAGACCCCGCTCGAAACGATGCCGGACGAGCAGCCCGCCGTGCGCGTGACGGCGGTGCCGGCCGACGCCAATGTCTATGGCGATATCTTCGGCGGCTGGCTGATGAGCCAGATGGACCTCGCCGCTTCCTCGGTCGCCTCGCGTCACGCGGGCGGCCGGGCAGTGACGATCGCGGTGGAGGGCATGGCCTTCCACCGCCCGGTCTTCGTCGGCGACGAGGTGTCGGTGTTCGCCCGGCTGATCAAGGTCGGGCGGACGTCGATGCGGGTCCGGGTCGAAGCCTGGGCTCGCGACCGGCATTCGGAAGAGGCGAACAAGGTGACCGAGGCGGAGTTCGCGTTCGTGGCCGTGGGGCAGGACCGGCGGCCGAGGCCGGTGCGGGCGATGGTGATGGTTTAAGCCACACCGTCATGCCGACTTGTTCCGGCATCCGTTCTGCGGCCGGGCGCAGCATTGCGTCGAATAGGGTGCGCTTGCGGAACGATGGACCCCGGAACGAGTCCGGGGTGACGGTTGTGGGTGGGCTGGCGCCATCCTTCATCAAAGAAAAAAAGGCCCGGTTTCCCGGGCCCCTCTTCATTTGTCCTTGCGGAACCGGGATCGCTTAGTCGCGGTCGCCGGTCAGAAAGGCGGGTGCGAACTCCGGCGCGGGGCCGTCATCATTGCCGCCTTCGCTGCGCTCGCGGCGCGGGCCGCGGCCCTCGTCCCGGGCACCGCCGCCATCGCGACGGGGACCACGGCCGCCGTCACCATCGCGGCGCGGGCCACGATCGCCACGACCGCCGCCATCGCCACGCGGGCCACGACCGCCGTCGCCATCACGGCGCGGGCCGCGGGGGCCACGATCGCCGCGATCACCGCCTTCGCGGGGCTCGCGGGCGGGACGGGTGTCTTCCAGCTCGGCACCGGTCTCCTGATCGACGACGCGCATCGACAGGCGGACCTTGCCGCGCGGATCGATCTCGAGAACCTTGACCTTCACGGCCTGGCCTTCGCTGAGAACGTCGGCAACCTTCTCGACGCGCTCGTTCTTGATTTCCGAGACGTGGACGAGACCGTCCTTGCCGCCCATGAAGTTCACGAACGCACCGAAATCGACCAGGTTGACGACCTTGCCGTCATAGATCTTGCCGACTTCGGCTTCCTCGACGATGCCCTTGATCCAGGCGATCGCTGCGTCGATCTGCGCCGAATCCGAAGAGCTGACCTTGATCACGCCCTCATCATCGATGTCGACCTTGGCGCCGGTGGTGGCGACGATCTCGCGGATCACCTTGCCGCCGGTGCCGATGACGTCACGGATCTTCGACTTGTCGATCGTAATCGTCTCGATGCGCGGTGCGTGGGCCGACAGTTCCTCACGGGTATGGTCGAGCGCCTTGGCCATCTCGCCCAGGATGTGCGCACGGCCTTCCTTGGCCTGGTTCAGCGCGACGCGCATGATCTCTTCGGTGATGCCGGCGATCTTGATGTCCATCTGCATCGTGGTGATGCCCTCGGACGTACCCGCCACCTTGAAATCCATGTCGCCGAGGTGATCCTCGTCGCCCAGGATGTCGGACAGGACGGCGAAGTCCTTGCCTTCCAGGATCAGGCCCATCGCGATGCCCGAGACAGGGCGCTTCAGCGGCACGCCTGCGTCCATCATCGACAGCGAACCGCCGCACACCGTCGCCATCGACGACGAGCCGTTCGACTCGGTGATGTCGGAGAGGACGCGGATCGTGTAGGGGAATTCTTCCTTCGACGGCAGCACCGGATGCAGCGCGCGCCAGGCGAGCTTGCCATGGCCAACTTCGCGACGGCCCGGCGCGCCGAAGCGGCCGACTTCCCCGACCGAATAGGGCGGGAAGTTATAGTGCAGCATGAAATGCTCGTAGGACAGGCCGGTCAGGCCGTCGATCATCTGCTCGGCGTCGCGCGTGCCGAGCGTGGTGGTGCAGATCGACTGAGTCTCGCCGCGCGTGAACAGGGCCGAGCCGTGCGTCCGCGGGAGGAAGTGCACCATCGCCTCGATCGGACGGATCTGGGTGGTGGTGCGGCCGTCGATGCGCTGGCCGTCCTTGAGGATGGCGCCGCGGACGATCTCGGCTTCCAGCTTCTTCATCAGCTTGCCGGCGGCCATCTGGTCCTGCGGGGTCGCGTCGGCGAACGCCGCCTTGCCCTTGGCGCGGGCCTCGTTCAGCAGGTCCGAACGCTTGGACTTGTCGGTCACCTTGTAGGCGGTGGCGATGTCCTTGCCGATCAGCTTCTTCAGCTTGTCCTTGGCGGCCGTCAGGTCGGCCTGCTCGGCCATTTCCCAAGGCTCCTTGGCGGCCTGCTCGGCGAGATCGATGATCGCGTTGACGGCTTCGCGGCACGCCTTGTGGGCGAACTGCACGGCGCCGAGCATCACGTCTTCCGACAGTTCCTTGGCTTCGGATTCGACCATCATCACGGCGCCACCGGTGGCGGCGACGACGAGGTCGAGATCGCCTTCCTTGGTCTGCTCGAGGGTCGGGTTCAGGATATACTCGCCATCGACATAGCCGACGCGGGCCGCGCCGATCGGGCCCATGAAGGGCACGCCGGAGATGGTGAGGGCGGCCGAGGCGGCGACCATCGCGAGGATGTCCGGCTCGTTCTCGCCGTCATAGCTCAGCACCTGGGCGATGACGTTGATCTCGTTGTAAAAGCCTTCCGGGAACAGCGGACGGATCGGGCGATCGATCAGGCGGCTGGTCAGCGTCTCCTTTTCGGTGGCGCCGCGCTCACGCTTGAAGAAGCCGCCGGGGATGCGGCCCGAAGCCGAGAATTTTTCCTGGTAGTGGACGGTGAGCGGGAAGAAATCCTGCCCTTCCTTGACGGAGCGTGCGGCGGTGACCGCGCACAACACGACGGTTTCGCCGAGCGTCGCGATGACGGCGCCATTGGCCTGGCGGGCAACGCGGCCCGTTTCCAGCGTGAGGGTCTTGCCGCCCCACTGGATGCTTACGGTTTTGGTATCGAACATTTTATTTCCTTCAACTCCGGCCGCCAAATGCGTGCCGGGGCCTATGTGCGGGCTTGACCGGCCCGCGCGGTTTGAGGTCTTTCACGGCCTCTGGACAATCAGCCGAATTGCATCCTGTCCTGTGTCCCCTGATCGGGGTCCAGTCTCGTCGATGAGCTGGCGGCCCCGCGCATGGCGGGGTTTATCTGGAATATGAAAACGGCGCCCGAGGGCGCCGGTTTCTTACTTGCGAAGGCCGAGCTTCGCGATGAGATCGGTGTAACGCTGACCGTCCTTGTGACGGAGATAGTCGAGCAGCGACCGACGCTTGTTGACCATCATCAGCAGCCCGCGGCGCGAATGATTGTCCTTCTTGTGGTCCTTGAAGTGCTCGGTCAGGTTGCGGATTCGCTCCGTGAGGATCGCGACCTGAACTTCGGGGGAACCCGTATCGCCTTCGGCGCGGGCATGGTCCTTGACGAGCGCTTCCTTGCGCTCCTGAGTGATCGACATCGTGATCCTTTCGCTTAGAGGTTGAAACCGCGAACGACGCGGACCTCGCGGTCCAGAACTTCCACCAAAGCGACCGGAACATCGTCCGATATCGCGAAGTGGAGGCCATCGTCTGCGGCGATCCCGATCAACACCCGCCCCTGTCGGAGCAGCCCTGCCTGATCGGGGGTGAGGGAGAGAGCCGGGATGTCGTCCAGCCCCGCCCTCAAGGGCAGGAGTTTGTCTTCAAGGGCGCGCCCATGGCCGAGTTCGTCCAGTTTGTCCAGCGATATCGAGTCCGCCAGGGTGAACGGGCCGGCCTTCACGCGGCGGAGCATGGTGACATGCCCGACCGTGCCGAGCGCCAGCGCGATGTCGCGCGCGAGGCTGCGGATATAGGTGCCCTTCGAGACATGGGCGGTGAGGGTGGCCTCTTCAACTTCCTCCCTTGGCTCCTCCCCGGAGGAGCTTAGACTGTGGATCGTCACTGACCGGCTCGCCAGCACCACCTCCTCGCCCGCCCGCGCCAGATCATAGGCACGCTGCCCGTCGACCTTCAGCGCCGAATAGGCCGGCGGCACCTGTTCGATCGGGCCGGTGAAGCGGGGCAGCACTGCCTCGAGCGCCGCCAGTGTCGGCCGTACCTCCGACCAGGCGATCTCCGCGCCCTCCAGGTCGAGCGTGTCAGTCTGCACCCCGAAGCGAATCGTGAAGTCATAAACCTTGTCGCTGTCGAGCATGCGCCCGGCGAGCTTGGTCGCTTCGCCGATCGCGATCGGCAGCACCCCCGTCGCCAACGGGTCGAGCGTGCCGCCATGGCCGACCTTCAGCTTGCCATAGCCGCCGGCGCGAAGCGCGCGCTTGACCGCCGACACGCCCTGAGTCGAGCCGAGCCCGAGCGGCTTGTCGAGAATGATCCAGCCATGCACCGGATCAGACCGACAGGCCGGCGGACCCGAGCAAAAAACTGATCACCGCCCAGGCCGGCGGGCCGATCAGGCGCCCGACGATATTCGCGTTCGGCGCGATCATCGGCAGGATGACGAGCAGGAAGATCAGCAGCAGGAAGCCATAACGGCCGATCCGCGCATACTGCGCCGCGAGGGGGCGGGGCAGCAGGCCCTGCACGACGTGACCGCCATCGAATGGCGGGATCGGCAGCAGGTTGAAGATCGCCAGGAACACGTTGATCATCACGAAATTGATCAGATTCTCGGACAGAAAGGCGCTCGCACCGGTTGGCGTACCGCCCGGCCAGAATGCCATGAAGATCGCGATGGCGACGGTACCGAGTAGCGCGAGCGCGATATTCATGCCTGGACCGGCCAGCGCGACCAGCATCATGTGGATGCGCGGATTGCGCAACCGGCTCGCCACCACCGGCACCGGCTTCGCCCAGCCGAACACCGGCAGGTTGGCGATGGCGAGCGACAGCGGCAGCAGGATCGTGCCGACCGGATCGACATGCGTGATCGGGTTGACCGACAGGCGCCCGAGCCGCTTCGCGGTCGGATCGCCGAGCGCATTGGCGACCCAGCCATGCGATACCTCGTGCAGCACGATCGCGATGGTCAGGGGGATGATCCAGACCGCGGCCGAATAGAGGATGTTGGGAATGTCCATCGCCTGCATCTAGGGACGCGACCGGGTATGCGCCAGCGTGGCCCTCAGCCCTTCTTCGGCTTCTTCGCCTTTTTCGGCGGCGGGCCGCTCGTCGCCAGCTCGTCGATCCGGCATTCCTGGCCATCGACCAGCAGCGAGCCATAGCGATCGAGCGAGTTCGATCCGCTGGTCTTCACCCCGATCCTGGTCGCGAAGGACAGGCCGAGGCAGGGGCCGAGAATGGTCGCATGATACCATTTGCGGCCGCGATCCTGGAGATAGATCGCGCGGTCGCCGTCTGGCTGGAAGTCCTGGATTCCATCGAACTGCACGAACGGAATTGAGGCGGGCTTGCCGGTCTCGGGCGGCGTGGTTTGCGCAACCGCAGCGGCGGCACACAGCGCCGCAAGGGGCAGGGCAAGCAGGGTGCGGTTGAACATGGCGATTCCTCGACTCGGGACCCGGAGTGGGCGTTGTTTACGCCAGTCCGGCTGTACGCTCGATGAAGTGTCGCCGGCACATCGCGACATAACGGTCATTGCCGCCGATCTCGGTCTGCGCGCCCTCGCGGATCGCATTCCCCTCCGCATCGACGCGCATGTTCATCGTTGCCTTGCGCCCGCAGGCGCAGACCGACTTTATCTCGATCAGCGAATCCGCGATCGCGAGCAGCCGCGCCGACCCTTCGAACAATTGCCCCTGGAAATCGGTGCGCAGGCCGTAAGCGAGCACCGGCACCCCGTGGAAATCGGCAAGACTGGCGAGCTGGTCGACCTGCGCCGCGGTGAGGAATTGTGCCTCGTCGACCAGCACGCAGGCGGGCGGCGCCTTGCCGTCACGCACCACGATCGCGGCGAGATCCGTGTCGCGGTCGAACGCGATCGCATCCGCCCCCAGCCCGATCCGCGAGGTGACCGTTCCCGCCGCGAACCGATCATCGATCGCCGCGGTGAACAGCAGGGTGCGCATGCCGCGCTCGCGATAGTTGAAATCGGCCTGGAGCAGAGTGGTCGATTTCCCGGCATTCATCGAGGCGTAGTAGAAATAGAGCTTCGCCATCTAGCAGGCCCACCGCAGGTCGGTCATGCACCGCTTCCCGAAAGCCCTGCGTGTCGCGCTTCGATCGAGCCGTCGGGGTGACGGATCCACATCACTTTCGTGCCGGCGGCCCAGCCAAGCTCCTCTCGATTGGTCTTGGGAATCGTGATTCTACCCCGAGAAGAGAGACGAATTTGGGCCTTCATGGATCAGAATATAGCGCCGGGCATGTAGACGGCAACGAATACCGTCGATCCCGATGGACGGTGCGGCACCGGATGCTAGACTGGCGCCCCTAATTCAGGAGCGTTTTCGATGCGCGGCGGTATCTGGGTTCTCACAATCTTTGCTGCGATCTGGTTCGTTGTGGGCGCGGCGGGAGAAGGCCTGCCCTGGGCGGCGCTGGTGATTCCCGCGGCGATTTCCGGCACGCTGCTCGTGTGGGGACGTCGCGCTGCCGGCGAGCCCGCCGCGCAGGGCGGCCATGTCGGGCGGCTCGTCGGGATCTGGAGCGCGGTTGAAGGCGTGGCGATCTTCGTTGCGGTCACCATTTGTCAGAATATCGGCGCGCGCGATGCTGTCGTGCCGGTGATCGCCATCATCGTCGGGCTGCATTTCCTGCCCCTGGCGCGCGGTATCCCGGTGCCTCTTTATTATGCGACCGGCGCCGCGCTGATCGTTCTCGGCCTGGGCGCGCTCGTGCTACCCGGGAATGAGCGCATGGGCGTGGTCGGCCTCTCGGCGGCCGCGATCCTGTGGCTCAGCTGTACGCTGCTGATCCGTCAGGCCAAAGACCGGCCGGCGATCTGATCAGGCCTCGCCCTCGTCCTGCTCGAGATCTCGGGCGACATGCGGGTCGCGCAGCAGCTTGTCGATATGGCTGCCCTCGTCGAAGCTTTCGTCGGCGATGAATTTCAGCTTGGCCGCGTAGCGCGTGTTCACCCGCGCCGCGACCTCGCGCTGGAGATAGGCGGTGTTGGTGCGCAGTGCCTTCAGCACCGCTTCCTCGTCCTTGCCGAGCAACGGCTTGATGAAGACGGTGGCGTGGCGCAGGTCGGGCGACATGCGGACCTCGGTGACGGTCACGACATGCTTCGCCAGGGTCTCGTCATGTACGTCGCCGCGCGCGAGGATATCGGCCAGCGTATGGCGCACCTGCTCGCCGACGCGGAGGAGGCGGACGGAGCGTGTCTCGGGGGTTTCGGCGGGTCTCATTTCATCACCATACATTCGGGGGGCAGCGCCAGCCCGATCAGGCTGAAATCGCGGTAGCTGATCTTGACCGGCTCACCGCCCCAGCGCGGTTTCCATTCCGGCTTGCGCAGTGTCGGCACGCCGGACAGATGGCTGATCGTCAGTGCGCGCGGCCCCGTCCAGCGCAGCACGACGCAATCGTGCTGAGGGCTCTGATACACCGCCTCGCGCGTGAACGGCCGGCCCGATTGCAGGAACACATAAGTGTCCTTCCGGTCGAGCACCGGCGCATCATATTCGGCGGTCGCGATATACTGGCCGTCGCGCGATATCGCGCGCTGCCATTCGATCGTCGGCTCGCCGCAGCCGGCCAGCGCGAGCCCGAGGGCCAGCGCCGTGCCGGTCTGCATCATTCGCATCTTACAGCGTCCGTTCGCGCAGCTCGACTTCATAGGTTTCGAGGAAGTCGCCGGGCTTGATGTCGGTGTGACTGGCGAAGGTCACGCCGCACTCCAGACCCGCACGAACTTCGGCCACGTCGTCCTTGAAGCGCCGCAGCGACGCGATCTCGCCATTGTAGATGATGACGTCGTCGCGCGTGATGCGGGCCTTGAGCGCCTTGCGGATATAGCCCTCGACCACCAGCAGACCGGCGGCGCGCCCATGCTTGCCCGCCGAGAAGACCTCGCGGATTTCGGCGCGGCCGACGACCGTTTCGAACGCCTCGGGGCCAAGCTCGCCCGCCATGCCGGCGCGGATGTCGTCGATCAGGTCGTAGATCACGTCATAATATTTCAACGCGACTTTCTGACGCTCGGCGATCTCGCGTGCCTTGGCATTGGCGCGGACGTTGAAGCCGATGATCGGCGCGCCCGATGCGCCCGCCAGGGTGACGTCGCTCTCGGTGATGCCGCCGACACCCGAGTGCAGCACACGCGCCTTGATGTCGTCCGTCGAGATCTTGTTGATCGAGCTGACGATCGCTTCGACCGAACCTTGCGTATCGGCCTTGACGACGAGCGGATATTCGATCGCCTGCTTGTCCTTCAGCGCGGAGAACATGCTCTCCAGGCTGGCGGGCGCGGAGGTCGTGCGCTTGCTGGTAATCACGCTCTGGCGATATTCCGCGACTTCGCGGGCACGCGCCTCGTTCTCGACCACCGTCAGCTGATCGCCCGCGCGCGGCACGCCGGACAGGCCGAGCACTTCGACCGGCATGGACGGGCCGGCTTCCTTGATCTGCTGGCCCTTGTCGTTGGTCATCGCGCGGACCTTGCCGCTCTCGGCGCCGACGACGAACACGTCGCCGACCTTGAGCGTGCCGCGGTTGACGAGGACGGTCGCGACCGGGCCGCGGCCCTTGTCGAGCTTCGCCTCGATCACGGTGCCCTCGGCATCGCGGTCCGGATTCGCCTTCAGCTCGAGCAGTTCGGCCTGGAGCTGGATCTTCTCGATCAGCTCGTCGAGACCGGTCTTCTTGAGCGCCGAGACTTCGACGTCCTGGACGTCGCCCGACATCTCCTCGACCACGACTTCATACTGCAGCAGTGCCTCGCGGACCTTTTGCGGATTGGCGTCGGGCTTGTCGACCTTGTTGATCGCCACGATCATCGGCACGCCGGCCGCCTTGGTGTGGTTGATCGCCTCGATCGTCTGGGGCTTCAGGCCGTCATCCGCCGCCACGACCAATACCACGATATCCGTGACGTTGGCGCCGCGTGCGCGCATTTCGGTGAACGCCTCATGGCCCGGCGTGTCGAGGAAGGTGATCTTCGACTTGTCCTTCAGGGTGACCTGATAGGCGCCGATATGCTGGGTGATGCCGCCGGCTTCGCCCTTCACCACGTCGGTGCCGCGGAGCGCGTCGAGCAGCGAGGTCTTGCCGTGATCGACATGGCCCATGATCGTCACGACCGGAGGGCGCGGCACGGCGGCGCCGTCCTCTTCCTCATGCGTGTCGTTCGCGAGATCGATGTCCGAATCGCTGACGCGCGTGATGTTGTGGCCGAATTCGGTCACCAGCAGCTCGGCGGTGTCCTGGTCGATCGTCGCGTTGATCGTGACGGGCATGCCCATCTTGAACAGCGCCTTGACCAGGTCGGCACCCTTTTCCGCCATGCGGTTGGCGAGTTCCTGGACGGTGATCGCCTCGGGAACGACGACGTCGCGGATCTGCTTGGCCTGCGCCTCGCGCGGGCCACCCATCCGGCGATGTTCCTTCTCGCGGGCGCGCTTGAGCGCCGCGAGCGAACGGGCACGCGCGCCGTCGCCGTCGCCCAGGGCGCGGTTGACGGTCAGCTTGCCGGCGGTGCGGCGGTCATCGCCCTTGCGGTCGCGCTGCTGCGGACGGCCAGGGCCGTCATTGCTCGGCGCGGCGCTGACCGGACCGGGGCGCTTTGGCGCGCCGGCAGGTGAGGCGGCTGGCGTTGCGGTCGTCGCGGCGGGTGCTGCCGCCACGGGAGCAGGCGCCGGGCGCGGACGCTCGGGGCGCGCAACCGGCGTGAAGCGGCGCGGCGCTGGCATACTCGGATCGAGCGAAACGGTGATTGGCTGCGGCGGCGCTGCGGGTGCAACGGGCGCGGGGGCCGGAGGCGCCGCGGCAGGTGCCGCTGCCGCTACGGGCGCTGCGGTCGCTTCGGGTGCCGCTGCTTCGACAGGGGCCGGTGCGGGCGCAGGGGCAGGCTGCTCGGGGGCGGCGGGCGAATCCGGAGCGTCGCCGGCGCGGCGATTTTCCTCGGCGCGGCGGCGCTCTTCCTCGGCTGCCTCGAGACGATCACGCTCTTCGCGGCGGCGGGTTTCCTCGAGCGCGTTCATCCGCGCCTCGTCGGCCTCGCGGAGCAGCTTGGTCTGCAACTCCTGGCGCGACAGCAGCGAATTGGCGGGCGAGACGGGCGCCGGACGTGGCGGCTCGGGCGCGCGCACCGGGGCGGCGGCGACGGGCGCTGGCGCCGGTGCTTCCTCGACCACGGGCGCTTCCGGCTCGCCGGGGCGCCGCAGGACACGCCGGCTCTTCACTTCCACGACCACGGTGTTGGAACGGCCATGGCTGAAGCTCTGCTTCACCTTGCCCGTCTCGACCGTGCGCTTCAGCCCCAGCGGCGCGCGCATGCCCAGTTTCGGCTTTTCGTTGTCGGTATCGCTCACTCAAATTCCTCGTAGATCAATCTTCGGCCGTATCGGACGCGCCACCATCCGTCGGCTGTGTTTCAAACGGCGTTGCGCCCTGCGAGACCGTTTCGCAAGGCGCTGTACTCGGGTCAGGGCCGATAAAATGCAGCCAGCGATGGAGCGCTTCGCCCACCCGCTTCGCCGCATCGGGATCAGTCAGGCCGACATGTACCACATTCTGCCGTCCTAGTGCCACGGCCAATATGGTGCGTGATACCGGCAGCGCCAACCCCCTGAGCCCGCTGCCTTCCTCGTCCTTTCCGACGCGCCAGGCCTGGTCGAGCTTGCGGTTGCCGTCCTCGCCCGCATCGGCGGCGTGGAGCAGCAGGTGAAGCTTGCCGGAACGGGCGGCGGTCTCGATCCTTTCGGTGCCGATCAGCAGCCCGCCGGAGCGGGATTCGAGGCCGAGCCGGTCGAGCGCAGCGCGTTCGAGCGCGGCCTCGATCAGCGCGGGCAGGTCGTCGGGGATGAGCACCGGGCCGGTCTTGAACGCGCGGGCGAGGGCGCCCTTGAGCTTGCCCTTGGTCATCGCGGTTTCGAGCTCGGCCCTGGTCACGCCGATCCACGCCCCGCGGCCAGGAGCCTTGGCGCGGACATCGGGCAGGACATGGCCGTCGGGCGACAGCGCGAGGCGCACCAGCGCGGCGCGCGGGGCGCGGTCGCCGATCAGGATGCAGCGGCGGATGGGGTCAGCGGCAGTCATTGTTCTTCGCCCCTCCCTGCAAGGGAGGGGACGGGGGTGGGTGCGCGCGTCTGCGCGCCCAAAAGAATCTTCAGCGCTCGCGGCGAAGCACCGCGCCGGGCATCGAGCCCGGCGCGGTGCTCACCCACCCCTTGCCCCTCCCTTGAAAGGGAGGAGTAGGAAAGGGAGCCAGTACCTGTCTGAAGCCCTAGCGCGTCATTGTGAGGGAACCGCATGCGCGTCCTCCCTCTTCGGCGCATCGCGGTCGGCCAGAAGCAGACCGCCAGCGCCGTAATTCTCCGTGGAGATTTCCTCGATCACGATTTGCACCGCGCCCGCGGGCTTGCCGAGACGGTCGACCAGCGAACGCGTCACGTCAGCGACGATCCCCGCTTTCTGGTCGTGCGTCGCGGTGCCCGCGATCCGGATGCTGACGAACGGCATCTGCGCTTACGCTTCCTCGTCCGTGGTCGCGGGTTCGGCGGCGGGTGCCTCCTCATCCTCGAACCAGTGCGCGCGGGCAGCCATGATGATCTCGTTGCCCTGCTCTTCGCTCAGACCATATTCGCCGAGCACGCCACCCTTGTCCTCGGGGCGCTTGGGGGCGTCCTCGTTGCGGCGGCGCGGTTCCTGGCGCTTCTTCTGCACCAGCTCGTCGGTCGCGAGATCGGCGAGATCGTCGAGCGTCTTGATGCCCGCCTTGCCGAGCGTCACCAGCATCGCCTCGGTGATGTACGGCATCGCGGCGAGATCGTCCGACACGCCAAGCTCGCGGCGAAGCGTACGGTTGGCTTCCTCGCGGCGCTCGAGCGCCTCGGTCGCGCGGCTCTGCAACTCGGCGGCGAGATCCTCGTCGAAACCCTCAATCGAGGCGATTTCGTCGGCCTCGACATAAGCGACTTCTTCCAGCGCGCCGAAGCCTTCGGCGACCAGCAGCTGGGCCAGCGTCTCGTCGACGTCGAGCTCGGTCTGGAACATCTCGGTGCGCTCGAGGAATTCCTTCTGGCGCTTCTCGGACGCGTCGGCCTCGGTCAGGATGTCGATCGCCTTGCCGGTCAGCTGGCTGGCGAGGCGGACATTCTGGCCGCGGCGGCCGATGGCGAGCGACAGCTGATCGTCGGGCACGACGACTTCGATGCGGTCCTCTTCCTCGTCGATCACGACACGGCTGACCGAGGCCGGTTGCAGCGCGTTGACGACGAAGGTCGCGGTGTCGGGCGACCAGGGGATGATGTCGATCTTCTCGCCCTGCATTTCCTGCACGACGGCCTGCACGCGGCTGCCCTTCATGCCGACGCACGCACCGACCGGATCGATCGAGCTGTCATGGCTGATCACGCCGATCTTGGCGCGGCTGCCCGGGTCGCGGGCGGCAGCCTTGATCTCGATGATGCCGTCGTAGATTTCGGGGACTTCCTGCGCGAACAGCTTCTTCATGAAGTCGGGGTGCGCGCGGCTGAGGAAGATCTGCGGCCCGCGATTCTCGCGGCGCACGTTGAGGATCAGCGCACGGATGCGGTCGTTGACGCGCACGATCTCGCGTGGAATCTGCGCGTCGCGGCGGATGACGCCTTCCGCGCGGCCCAGATCGACCACGACGTGACCGAACTCGACGCGCTTCACCACGCCAGTGATGATCTCGCCCATGCGGTCCTTGAATTCTTCATATTGCCGCTCGCGCTCGGCATCGCGAACCTTCTGGAAGATCACCTGCTTCGCTGCCTGTGCGGCGATGCGGCCGAACTCGATCGGGGGCAGCGGATCGACGATATAGTCGCCGACGACAGCGCCAGCCTGGAGCTTCTGGGCTTCTTTCAGGTTCACCTGCTTGAAATAATCGTCGACCGCTTCGACCACTTCGACGACGCGCCACAGGCGCAGATCGCCCGAGGTCGGATCGAGCTTCGCGCGAATGTCGTTCTCGGCGCCGTAGCGGGCACGGGCGGCGCGCTGGATAGCGTCCTCCATCGCCTCGATCACGATGCCCTTGTCGATCATCTTCTCGGCGGCGACGGCATTCGCGATCGCGATCAGCTCGGCCTTGTTGGCGGAAACGGCGGTGGCCATCAGTCTTGCCCTTCGTTCATGATATCATCCGGGTTGCTTTCGGCGCCTTCCGGCGTCTCTTCTAGGTCTTCGAATTCTTCTTCCTCGACACCGTCCAGCGACAGCGGGCGGGTGGAGGCGATCAGCGCGTCGGTCAGCAGCAGCTTGGCGTTCGCGACCTGATCGAAGCCGATCGTCATCGGCTCATGCTTGTTCACGTCGATGGTGATGCGCCCGTCCTCGACGCCCTTCAAGAAGCCGGTGAGCTGTTTGCGGCCATCGACCGGCGCGGTGAGATGGATGCGCGCCTCATGACCCGCCCAATCCTGGAAATCGGCGAGCCGAGTCAGCGGACGGTCGATCCCCGGCGAGCTGACCTCGAGACGGTACGCCTCCTGGATCGGGTCCTTCTCGTCGAACAGGTCGGAGATGCGACGCGACAGTTCCGCGCAATCGTCGATCGTCAGCTGGCGGGTGTCGGGCCGCTCGGCCATCACCTGCAGGGTCAGGTCGTCCCGGTTGCCGAACATTTTCACGCGCACGAGATCGAATCCCAGGGCGTTCGCCTCGGGCTCGATCAGTTGTGCCAGCTTCGTGGTGTCCGTCATCAGGTTCGAAACATGCCTTCTCGTCGCCGGGACCGTGTGGCCCCGACCTCTTCACCAACAACGATGTAGAGAATGTGAGGGCGATATACGGCGGGATGGCCCGCGCGGCAAGGCCCCCCGCAACGAGGCGAAAGTGACAGCCCGACTGCCTTGATCCTGCGATATGATCCTATAGGCTATACGGCAACTCGCCGCTCGCGGACGTGCGCGACTCGCCCGCGACTGGTTCAAGAACCGAGAGGCTGCCTGCATGACGCGATTCTCCTCCTATGCAATCCTGGCGCTCTCCGCGGTCATCGCCACCGCATGCTCAGCGTCGACCGCGCCGGCGCAGGATGCAGCGGCGGCCGCTAAGCCCTTCACCGAAACCGTGATGGCGGATTTCGAGTCGCCCTGGGCGATGACCTTCCTGCCCGACGGCCGGCTGCTGGTCACCGAAAAGGCCGGCAAGCTGCTGATCGTCTCCGCCGATGCGAAGCAGGTCGCGACGCTTGCGACGATCCCCGGCGTCGACAGCGCCGGCCAGGGCGGCCTGATGGACGTGGTGCTCTCGCCCGGCTTCGCGAAGGATCGCCTGGTCTATTTCAGCTATTCGGAGGCACGTGACGGCGGCAAGGCAGTGGCGCTCGCGCGCGGGCGGCTCGACGAAAAGGGCGCGGCACCGGCATTGGCCGATGTCTCGGTCATTTTCCGCGCCGGCCACGCGGTTGAAGGCAATGGCCATTATTCGGGCCGCATCGCCTTCTCGCCCGACGGCCAACACCTGTTCTTCACCAATGGCGAGCGCCAGAAGTTCGATCCGGCGCAGGATCTGAGCATGACGCTCGGCAAGGTGCTGCGCCTCACCCCGGACGGCAAGCCGGCGCCCGGCAATCCCTTCGCCGGGCAGGCCGGCGCACAACCGGAAATCTGGTCCTATGGTCACCGCAACCTGCTCGGCATTGCGTTCGACGCGCAGGGCAATCTGTGGGAGCAGGAGATGGGGCCGAAGGGCGGCGACGAGGTCAACCTCATCCAGCCTGGCAGGAATTACGGCTATCCCAAGGCGTCGAACGGCAGCCACTATGACGATCGCGACATCCCCGATCATGCGACGGGCGATGGCTTCGAGGCGCCAAAGGTCTGGTGGAACCCGTCGATCTCGCCCGGCGGCATGATGATCTATTCGGGCGACATGTTCCCGGCCTGGAAGGGCGACGCGTTCATCGGCGGACTTTCCAGCCAGTCGCTGCTGCGCATCGACTTGGACGGCACCAGCGCGAAGAAGGGTGATCAATGGCCGATGGGCAATCGCATCCGCGAGGCGGAACAGGGCCCGGACGGGGCGATCTGGCTAATCGAGGATGGCACACGCGGCGCCGCCGGGCGGCTGATCAGGCTTACGCCGGCCAAGGCCTGACAATAGTATAACGGAATGCAGCGATCCGCCCATCGGATCGTTGCGCCGACACCTCCCGATGAAAGTTCGCCCGGCATGACTCGATTCTCCTTGTACGCCTTGCCTCTTCTCGCCCTGGCCGGCGCCACTACCGCCAGCGTTGCGCAGGACGCCCCTGCCGTCTTCAAGGTGCCGGACGGTCTGCCCTTCGCGGTGAGCGAACAGGGCAAGTTCGACACCCCCTTCGCGCTCGCCTTCCTGCCCGATGGCCGAATCCTCGTCACCGAGAAGCCCGGCAAGCTGAAGCTTCGGGCGACCGATGGTGGGGTGAAGGAGGTGGCCGGCGTACCGGCCGTGGCGCCGGGCGGGCAGGGCGGCATGCTCGACGTCGCGCTCGCGCCCGATTTCGCGAAGAGCCGCACGATCTACCTGTCCTATTCGGAGCCGCGCCCGAACGGCCGGAGCCTGGCGCTCGCCCGCGCGACCCTGAAGGACGGTGCCGCACCGAGCCTCCAGGGGCTGCAGGTGATCTTCCGCGCCGGGTCCGACGGCACGGGCGAGCAGTTCGGCGGCAACATCGCCTTCTCGCCCGACCACCGGCTGCTCTATCTCTCGACCGGCGAGCGTCAGCGCTTCACGCCGTCGCAGGACCCCGACCAGGCGATCGGCAAGATCCTGCGCCTGACGCTCGACGGCAAGCCGGCGCCGGGCAATCCCAGCTATGCGGCCGGCGGCGCGCGCGCGGAAACCTGGTCGATCGGCCATCGCAATCCTTATGGCCTCTCCTTCGACAGGGACGGCCGGCTCTGGGAGATCGAGATGGGGCCGAAGGGCGGCGACGAAGTCAATCTGATCCAGCCCGGCAAGAATTACGGCTGGCCCAAGGCGTCGAACGGCAGCAATTACGACGACACGCCGATCCCCGATCACGCGCCGGGCGACGGGTTCGAGCCGCCCAAAATCTGGTGGAATCCCTCGATCTCGCCGGGCGGGCTGATGATCTATTCGGGCAAGATGTTTCCGGCCTGGCAGGGTTCGGCCTTCATCGCCGCGCTGTCCGGCCAGGCGCTGATCCGCGTCTCGCTGGAGGGCGACAAGGCGGCCAAGGCCGATCAGTGGAACATGGGCATGCGCATCCGCGATGTCGCGCAGGCGCCCGATGGGGCGATCTGGCTGTTGCAGGACGGCCGCGGCAGCGGCGGGCATCTGATGCGGCTGACGCCGCGCTGAAGCAGGCGGACCCCCATTTAGTGCTGAGCTTGTCGAAGCACTGTTCTTCCATTCGCCGGTTGGACGAGGAAGAACAGCCTTGCGACAGGCTCAAGGCGAACGGTGGAGAGGGGTACCTTCAAACATCGGTCGTCGGCCGATCTAGCCCCGCAACCGCGCGAGATGCGCGTCCGCCTCCGCGACGCCCGGATTGCCCGGCGTCCCGGTCATTTCCTCGAATAGCGCGTCGAGCTCCTTGTAGCGCGCCCGGGCCTGGATCCAGAAGATCCAGGCGGTGTCGCTGTCCTGGATCGCCTCGGCCTGGAGCGCCGCGCTGCGCAGCGCATTGGCGACGTCGAGCGGTGGGACGTCGGCCGCGGCTCGGTAGAGCGCGAGCATTTCGGTGATCGCGGCGCCGGCTTCCTCGCCGCGCCCGGCTTCGATCAGGATGTCGGCGACATGGCGGACGGCATGAGCCAATGTGGCGACGTCGCCGACATCGCGCCACAGCACCACCGCGCGGCGCTGGCGGCTCAAGGCCTCATGATGATCGCCGGCATCGCGCAGGCGTTGCGCCTCGCGGGCATAGGTCTCGGCCTGTGCCCGCGCGTCGCTCATGGCCGCGCGATCAGATAGTTGAGCCGCGCCGCCGCGATCGGCCTGGTGCGATCGTCCTGCCAGGCGGTCGCCTCGACATTGGCGACACGCGTACCCAGCCGGGTCACCACGCCCTGCGCCCGGGTCGGCTTGTCGCGCCCGCCGCGCATGAAATCGACCGTGACGTTGATCGGCTTGATCCGGCCGCCGCCTTCCTCGGCAAGCGCCTGCTGCACCGCGACGATCGCCGCCATCTCCATCAGCCCGCTGATCGCGCCGCCGTGCAGGAAACCGGGACGCCCCAGCACCCCGTCCTCGAACGGCATGATCAAGATGCTATCGTCATCGGGATCGATGCTCAGCCCGAGCAGGTCGGCATAGGGGGGCAAGGTCACAAATAGCCCTCCGGCGCCATGAACGTACCCGCGACATGCGCCAGCGGATCGTCGGGATCGCCATCATGCGCCTGGCCGCGCACGAACGCGATCGAGCGGGTGATGCGATAGCATTCGCCGTGCCCGATCACCGTCCTGCCCGGCGTTGCCGGCCGGAGATAATCGACGCGCAGGTCCAAGGTCGCGTGCGGCCGGAACGCGTTGAGCTTCAGCCACACCGCCATGCTGGTCGCCATGTCCATCATCGACAGGATCGGGCCGGAGGCGATCACCCCGGTTTCGGATTCGCCGATCTGCTCCTCGCTATAGGGGAGTGCGAGCTCGACCCAATCCGCACCATGCGCATGATAGTCGAGGCCCAGCCGCCTGCCATGGCCTCCGGCGCCGTTGCGCAGGAAGCGTTCGGGGTCGAAACGAAAGGCGTCGATTATCGTCATCCGACAATCCCTACCGCAGTGCAGCGTGAACCGCAAAGCCGTCCGCACGATCGACTTATTTGGGCGATTGCAGGGGTGGCCGGCGCCGTATAGCTTCGGTTGCAAAGAACAACGGATAGGAGAGGCGGATGCACCCCAGCATCCATGGCGCGGAGACGCCGGACAAGCCTGCGCTGATTGTGGCGGAGACCGGCGAGACGGTGAGCTTCGGCGAGCTCGACCGGCGATCGAACCGCGCGGCGCACCTGTTCCGCTCTGTCGGGCTGGCCGTCGGCGATACGGTTGCGCTGTTCCTGGAGAATGTGCCGGAATTCTACGATGTCGCCTGGGGGGCACAGCGCAGCGGGCTGTTCTATGTCTGCATCTCGACCAAGCTGACCGCGCCCGAAGTCGCCTATATCGTCCGCGACAGCGGCGCGAAGCTGGTCGTCGCCTCGGCCGGGCTTGACGTCGCCGGGCCGCTCGCCGCGGAACTGGCCGGGGTCGCGCGCTATACGATCGGTGGCGCGGTACCGGGCTGGTCGCGCTGGGAGGACGCGGTCGCGGCGATGCCGGACTCGCCGATCGCCGACGAACGCGCCGGGATCGACATGCTTTATTCCTCCGGCACGACCGGCCGGCCCAAGGGCGTTCGTGTCGCGCTACCCGAGGATCCGGCGATCGCCGCGCCGAACGTGCTGATGATGCTCGCGCGCGGGCTCTATGGGCTCGGGCCGGATACGATCTATCTCAGCCCGGCACCGCTCTATCATGCGGCGCCCTTGCGCTGGTCGATGACGGTGCTGCGGCTCGGTGGCACCGTGGTGATGATGCAGCATTTCTCGCCGCTGACCGCGCTCGCCGCGATCGAGACCTATGGCGCGACGGCCAGCCAATGGGTCCCGACGCATTTCGTGCGCATGCTGAAGCTGAGCGAGGAGGATCGCAGCCGCTTCGACCTGTCGAGCCTGAAGGTGGCGATCCACGCCGCTGCGCCCTGCCCGATCCCGATCAAGGAAGCGATGATCGCCTGGTGGGGGCCGGTGCTCTACGAATATTATGCCGGATCGGAAGGGAACGGCCTGACCACGATCAACTCGGAGGAGTGGCTGGCGCACAAGGGGTCGGTCGGCAAGGCGGCATACGGCGTGCTGCACATCTGCAACGAAGCGGGGGAGGCGCTCGGGCCGGACGAGGAGGGGCTGGTCTATTTCGAGGGCGGGGGCCAGTTCGAATATCACAATGATCCGGACAAGACCGCCGAGGCGCGCAACGCGCGGGGCTGGACCACGCTCGGCGATATCGGGCGGATCGACGCGGAGGGCTATCTCTACCTGACCGACCGCAAGAGCTTCATGATCATCTCGGGCGGGGTGAACATCTATCCGCAGGAGATCGAGAACCGGCTGATCACTCATCCCAGGGTTGCGGACGTCGCCGTGATCGGCGGGCCGTGCCCGGAAATGGGGGAGCGGGTGGTGGCAGTGGTCCAGCCAGTCGACATGGCGGAGGCCGGCCCGGCACTGGCGGAGGAGCTGACGGCATGGTGCCGCGCCGAGCTTTCGGGGGTGAAGACGCCGCGCCAGATCGATTTCACCGGGGAACTGCCGCGCCACGCGACGGGCAAGCTCTACAAACGCCTGCTGCGCGATCGCTATTGGGGTGTCGGCGGGGGCCGGATTGTTTAGGTTTCCGCCAGCCGTTCGCTTCGAGCGAAGTCGGGACGCCTTTCTGGGAAAACGGTGTCTCGACTTCGCTCGACACGAACGGCAGAGGGAGCGAGGATTAAGGACAAGACCATGAACGACCGCGTCTCGATCACCGTTGCCGACCATGTCGCCGATGTCCGCCTGACTCGCGCCGACAAGATGAACGCGATCGATCCGGCGATGTTCAAGGGCATCGCCGCGGCGATCGACCAGCTGAACGGCATGGCCAATGTCCGCGCCGTCGTGCTGTCGGGCGAAGGGCGCGCTTTCTGCGCCGGGCTCGACATGCAGAGCATGGCGGGCGGCGGATCGGGCATCGATCTCGGCAGCCGGCGGCCGGACGGCGCCAATCTGGTGCAGCAGGTGTCCTGGGGCTGGCGCATGCTGCCCATGCCGGTGATCGCGGCGGTGCACGGCGTGGCGCTGGGCGGCGGGTTCCAGATCATGTCGGGTGCCGATGTCCGCATCGCCGCGCCCGGCACGCGCATGTCGATCCGCGAGGGGCATTGGGGGCTGGTGCCGGACATGGGCGGCATCGCGCTGTGGCGGACGCTGGCGCGCGACGATGTGTTGCGCGAGCTGACCTATACCGCGCGCGAATTCACCGCCGAGGAAGCCCTGGGCTATGGCTTCGTCACGCGTCTTGCGGACGATCCGCACGAAGCCGCGATGGCGCTGGCGCACGAGATCGCGGGGCGCAGCCCGCATGCGGTGCGCGGGTCGAAGCGGCTGTTCAACCTCGCCGCCGATGCCGATCCCAAGGCGATTCTCGACGCCGAGACGGTCGAGCAGTTGCGCGTGATCCGCCAGCCCAATCAGGTCGAAGCAGTGATGGCCAATATGGAAAAGCGCGCGCCCCGCTTCAAAGATTGAGGCGCTTCAGAGATTGGGGAGGGGCGCGCCGACCAGCAACTGGTATTTCTCCAGCCCGGCACGGAAATCGTCGGGCAGCCGGGTCGCGCCCGAGGCGGCGCTCATCACCAGCAAGGCGTCGCAGGTCGCGATCGCGAACCCCTGCTGAAAGGCCGCGGACACGATCTGCCAGCTTCTGGTGCCGATCTCCCCGATGCCGGTCGCGATCTCGACATCCGCCGGGAAACTGCCCTCGGCGAGGTAATTGATCTCGATCCGCGCGACCAGCCAGCGATGCCCCGCCCAGCCCGACAGTTCCATCGCCTGGTTGAACCGCACCCGCCCGCTTTCGAACAAGGCCGCCATCGCGACATTGTTGATATGACCGAGCGGATCCAGGTCCTGGAATCGCGTCTGGATCGTCTCGCTGTGCGGATAGGCCGCCGGGTTCAGCCGGGATGGATCGGGTCGGGCCATCGTTCCTTCTCTCAAGCCCCTCCCGAAAGGGGAGGGAAGCGGTTACCGCGGCGCCATCCGGATGGCACCGTCGAGGCGGACGTCCTCGCCGTTGAAATAGCTGTTCTCGATCATCGCCAATGCCAACTGCGCATATTCCGGTGCGTTCCCCAGCCGCTTCGGAAAAGGCACCGAAGCGGCGAGATTGTCCTTCACCTGTTGCGGCGCGCCCTGCATCAGCGGCGTGTTGAAGATGCCGGGCAGGATCGTGTTGACCCGGATGCCCTCGCCCATAAGGTCGCGCGCGATCGGCAGGGTCATGCCGACCACGCCGCCCTTCGACGCCGAATAGGCCGCCTGGCCGACCTGCCCGTCCTCGGCCGCCACGCTCGCGGTCATCACGATCGCCCCGCGCTCGCCATCCTCGCCCGGTTCCAGCGTCAGCATGCCGGCGGCGGATTTCGCCACGCAGCGGAACGTGCCGACCAGGTTGATCTGGATGAGCCAGTTGAACGCCTCCAGCGAGAAATGCCTGATGCTGCCATCTTCCCGCGACCGGCTCGCCGTCTTCATCGCATTGCCGGTGCCGGCGCAGCAGACCAGGATGCTCTCCTGCCCGTTCACCGCGCGTGCCCTGGCGAAACCGGCATCGACGCTCTCGTCCGAGGTCACGTTCACTTCGCAGAAGATGCCGCCGATCTCGGCCGCGACCTTCTCGCCCTTCTCCGCCTGGAGATCGAAGATGGCGACCTTCACGCCCTTCGCCGCCAGCGCCCGCGCGGTCGCTTCGCCGAGGCCGGAAGAGCCACCGGTGACGACGGCGGCGATGTTGGTGTCGAGTTTCATTCCATTCTCCCTTGTGCTCCCGCGAAGGCGGGAGCCCAGACTGGGTCCCCGCCTTCGCGGGGACACAAATATGTCAAACCCGCTCGACGATGGTGACGTTGGCGATGCCGCCGCCCTCGCACATCGTCTGCAATCCGTAGCGAAGCCCGCGCGTGTGCAGCGCATGGACCAGAGTGGCCATCAACTTGGTGCCCGAGGCGCCGAGCGGATGGCCGAGCGCGATCGCGCCGCCATTGACGTTCAGCCGCTCGGGATCGCCACCGACATGCTTCAGCCAGGCGAGCGGCACCGGCGCGAACGCTTCGTTGACCTCATACAGGTCGATATCCTCGATCTTCATGCCCGCGCGCTTCAGCGCCTTGTCGGTCGCGAACAGCGGCTCCTCCAGCATGATGACGGGATCGCCACCGGTGACGGTGAGGTTGTGGATGCGCGCCAGCGGGGTCAGGCCATGCTCCTTCAGCGCGCGTTCGCTCACCACCAGCACCGCGCTCGCGCCGTCGCAGATCTGGCTGGCATTGGCGGCGGAGATCACTCCGCCTTCCTGCAACAGCTTGACCGAGTGGATGCCCTCGAAGGTAGCGTCGAAACGGATGCCTTCGTCGACCAGATGGCAGGCCTCGCCTTCGGGGGTCACGATCTCGAGTCCGACGATCTCGTCCCTGAAATCACCCCGCTCGGTCGCGGCGGCAGCGCGGCGATGGCTCTCCAGCGCATAACGGTCGAGCTGGTCGCGATCGAAGCCATATTTGTCGGCGATCATCTGCGCACCGAGGAACTGGCTGAACTGAACGCCGGGATAGCGCGCTTCCTGGCGTGGCGACTTGGATTTGCCGAGGCCGGCCTGGGCAAACAGCATGCCGGTGGAACCCATCGGGACTCGCGTCATGCTCTCGACGCCGGAGGCGATCACCACGTCCTGCGTGCCGGAGAGCACTGCCTGCGCCGCGAACTGGATCGCCTGTTGCGAGCTGCCGCATTGCCGGTCGATCGACACGGCGGGCACGCTCTCGGGCAGTTTCGACGCGAGCACCGCGCCGCGCCCGACCTGGAAGCCCTGTTCGCCGCCCTGGCTGACACAACCCATGATGACGTCCTCGATCGCGGCAGGATCGATCCCGGAGCGGTCGACGATCGCGTCGAGCACCGCGCCGCCCATGTCCGCCGGGTGCCATCCGGCGAGCTTGCCGCCACGCTTGCCGCCCGCGGTGCGCACCGCTTCCACGATATAGGCCTCAGCCATGCTCGACTCTCCATAAAGTTCCTATTTGCAACCCATACTTGCCCAATCCCGGCGGGTGGGCAAGGGTGACAAGCCATACCCGATCGTCGAAACATGGAGCTGCGCGATGAATGTGACGGAAGCCGTAGCGGCACGCCGCTCTGTACGCGGATTTCTGGAAAAGCCGGTCGACGGCGCAATCCTGAAAGAGATCGTGACGAAGGCAGCGCGGGCGGCAACCGGCGGCAATCTCCAGCCCTGGCATATCGATCTGGTGAGCGGCGAGTCGCTGGCCAGCCTCAAGGCGTTGATGATGGCGAAGCTGATCGCGGGCGAGACCGAGGAGCATGCCTATGCGATCTATCCGCCGCACCTGACCGCGCCCTATCGCGACCGGCGCTTCGCGGTGGGGGAGGCGATGTATGCCGAGATCGGCATCCCGCGCGAGGACAAGGCGGCCCGGCGGATGTGGTTCGCACGCAACTTCCAGTTCTTCGGTGCTCCGGCCGCCCTGTTCTGCACCGTCGACCGCCAGATGGGTCCGCCGCAATGGGCCGATCTCGGCATGTATCTGCAGAATGTGATGCTGCTGGCGGTGGAGGGGGGTCTCGCGACCTGCGCGCAGGAATGCTGGGCGGTCTATCCCGAGACGATCACCAGCTTCCTCGGCACGCCGGCGGAGCGGATGCTCTTTTGCGGCATGGCGATCGGCCATGAGGATGAGAAGGAACCGGCGAACCGGTTGCGCACCGCGCGGGCGCCGGAAGAGGAATGGCTGGCGGTACACACCTGATCCTCCCTCTATTCCTCCCCGCACAGCGGGGAGGGGGACCGCGCTTGCGCGGTGGAGGGGCTTGGAGCGCGGCGTGCGTGCCCGGAACTCTCCATCGCAATTCGCAAAGCCGGCGCAAAGGGTTCGCATCTTGCGCTCCAAGCCCCTCTACCACTTCCTGGTCCCTCTCCCCGTTCCGGGGAAGAATTGAGGCGATTGCGCCCAATGCCTGCCGTAGTCCCAACTCTGCAATTGACGCTGCACTGCAGCATCGCCACCTGTGGCCGATGCTTGATCCGACCGCGCCGGCGCTGCTCGCCGAACCCGCCGCCCCGGCCCACCGTGTCGGCCTGACGCATCTCGCGCTCGCGGTCGGCGGCTTCGCGATCGGCACGACCGAATTCGCGACGATGAGTCTCGTTCCCGATTTCGCGCGCGATCTGCACATCGACGCGCCGACCGCCGGCCATGTCATCAGCGCCTATGCTCTGGGCGTGGTGGTGGGGGCGCCGACCATCGCGGTGCTCGCCGCGCGCATGTCGCGCCGTGCCCTGCTGATCCTGCTGATGAGCTTCTACGCGGTCGCCAACGTCCTGACCGCGCTGTCGCCGAGCTATACGATGATGATGGGGCTGCGCTTCCTCAGCGGCCTGCCGCACGGCGCCTATTTCGGGATCGCGACCCTGGTCGCGGCGTCGCTGGTACCGCCGGGCAAGCGCACCCAGGCGGTGGCGCGCGTGCTGCTCGGGCTGACGGTGGCGACGATCGCCGGGGTGCCACTGGCCAATTTCCTCGGCCAGACGATCGGCTGGCGCTGGAGCTTCGCCATTGTCGGCGCGCTGGCGCTGCTGACCGCGGCGCTTGTCGCGATCTACGCCCCGCGCGATCTGCCCGACCGGACGCGTAGCCCGCTCGCCGAGCTGGATGCGCTGAAGCGTGGACAGGTGTGGCTGACGCTCGGGATCGGCGCGATCGGATTCGGCGGGCTGTTCGCGGTCTATACCTATCTCGCTTCGACCCTGACCGAGGTCACCGGCGTGTCGCCGCTGATGGTGCCGGTCGCGCTGATGGTGTTCGGTGTGGGCATGACGGCGGGCAATCTGGTGATCCCGCGCTTCGCCGACCGCGCCCTGATGCCGACCGCGGCGGCGCTGCTGGTGTGGAGTCTCGTGGCGCTGGCGCTCTATCCGCTCGCGGCGCAGAATTTCTGGACGATGCTGATCGACGTCTGCGCGATCGGATGCGGCGGCGCGCTGGGCACGGTGCTGCAGACCCGGCTGATGGACGTGTCGGGCGACGCGCAGGCGCTGGCGGCGGCGCTGAACCATTCCGCGTTCAACGTGGCGAATGCCTTGGGTCCGTGGCTCGGCGGGCTGGCGATCGCGGCGGGGTTCGGCTGGACGTCGACCGGCTGGGTCGGCTGCGCGCTCGCGCTGGGCGGGCTGGCGATCCTGGCGCTGTCGGTAAGCCTGGAGCGGCGCAGCTCTTAGTCCTCCCCGAGCTTGCTCGGGGAGGGGGACCACCCGCTTCTTCAGCGGGTGGGGGAGGGGCTTGGAGCGCGGAACATCTGTCCCGCCGTCGCTATATCCTTCAGCCCGCCGCGGGCGAACGGCGACCGCCGCCCGAATGGTTGCGGCCCTGGCCGCCGGGGCGACCGCCGCCACCGGGACGGCCCTGGCCGCCCGGACGGCCGCCGCCATTGGGGCGACCTGCATTGTAGGGACGACCACCCTCGGGGCGAGCGCCCTGGGGACGGCCGGCACCTTCGGGACGCGCGCCCTGCGGGCGAGCCTGGCCCTCGGGGCGGGCGCCGGTCGGGCGCGCAGCGTGAGTCGCGCGCGGCGGCGCACGGTGGCGGCCCGAATCGTCGCGGCGACGATCGTCGTCCGATCCGGCCGGGCGCTGTGCCTTGATCTTCGCCGCCTCGGCAGTGAAGCCCTCGGGGAGCGGCATCGGGGTCGGCTTCACGCGCGTGAGCTTCTCGATGTCGCGCAGATAGGCGCGCTCGTCATCCGCCACGAAGCTGATTGCGACGCCCGATGCGCCGGCACGCGCGGTGCGGCCGATGCGGTGGACATATTGCTCGGGTACGTTGGGCAGCTCGAAGTTGAAGACATGGCTCACGCCCGACACGTCGATGCCGCGCGCGGCGATATCGGTCGCGATCAGCACCTTGACCTTGCCCGACTTGAACTCGCCCAGCGCGCGTTCGCGCTGCGGCTGGCTCTTGTTGCCGTGGATCGCGTTGGCGGCGATGCCGGCATGGCCGAGCAGCTTCACGACGCGGTCGGCGCCGTGCTTGGTGCGGGTGAACACGAGGCAGCGCTCGATCTCCGGGTTGCGGAGATGGATGGTGAGCAGCGCCTGCTTTTCCGACTGGTTGACGAGCGTCGCGTATTGCTCGACGCGCTCCGCAGTGGTCGACACCGGCGCGACCTTCACGGTCGCCGGGTCCTTCAGGAACTGGTCGGCCAGCTCGCGGATCGCGTTGGGCATGGTCGCCGAGAAGAACAGAGTCTGGCGATCGCGCGGCACCATCTTCACGATCTTGCGGAGCGCGTGGATGAAGCCGAGGTCGAGCATCTGGTCGGCCTCGTCGAGGACGAGGATCTCCAGCGTGGCCAGGCTGACGAAGCGCTGCTCGATCAGATCGAGCAGGCGGCCCGGGGTGGCGACGAGGATATCGATGCCGCGCGCCATGTCCTGGCGGTTCTTGTTGATGCTGGTGCCGCCGAACACGGTCGCGACCGACATCTTGGAGAACTTGCCGTAATCGCGGGCGCTGTCGGCGATCTGGCTGGCCAGCTCGCGCGTCGGCGCCAGGACGAGCATGCGGCAATGCGTCGGCAGCACGTTCTTGGGCGCGTTGACGAGGCGCTGGATCGAGGGAAGGACGAACGCGGCGGTCTTGCCGGTGCCGGTCTGCGCGATGCCGAGCAGGTCGCGGCCGTCGAGCAGGGTCGGGATCGACTGCTTCTGAATCGGGGTGGGAGTGGTGTAGCCCTTGGCTTCGAGCGCGCGGACGAGCGGCTCGGCAAGGCCGAGATGTGCGAAAGACATGAGAATTATAGTCCAATATTAGCCGGGCTCGCGAGTCCGGCGGACGCACGAGTGGCGGGGGAGAATGACACCCCGCGTGAAAAGGGAAGCCCGTTAAAAACGACCGAGGCGGAGCTTGGACCCTAAGATCCGATCACGCTGCATGACGCCTCGATGGGCGGCATATGCATGTTGCGGTGCAAAAAGTCAAGATCGGTGGCGAAAACGACGGTGCCGCGAACCGCTTGATCCGGATCATCATGGTGCGGGGTGACGCGGCGCCTGATCGCGCCTAGGCTGGCGCGGTGCAGACGGGGGACCTTGCTCAGCCGACGGCGTTCGAGCTCGATATCGCGGCGATCGAGCGGATCGAGGCCGTTCCGACGATCCTCGACGTCGTGTGCCGCACCACCGGCATGGGCTTCGCCGCGGTCGCGCGTGTCACCGAGGATCGCTGGATCGCCTGCAGCGTGCGCGACGACATCGCCTTCGGGCTGACGCCGGGCGGCGAGCTGAAGGTCGAGACGACGATCTGCAACGAAATCCGCGACAGCCGCGAGCCGGTGGTGATCGATCACGTCGCCGAGCATCCCGAATTCCGCCATCACCACACCCCGGCGACCTACGGCTTCCAGAGCTATATCTCGATGCCGATCCTGCTGCCCGACGGCCGCTTCTTCGGCACGCTGTGCGCGATCGACCCGCGCCCCGCGCGGCTGAACAATCCCGAGACGATCGGCATGTTCCGCATGTTCGCCGACATGATCGCCTTCCATCTCGACGCCCAGGCCCAGATCGAGCGGAGCGCGGCGATCCTGCTCGACGAGCGCAAGACCGCCGAGTTGCGCGAACAGTTCATCGCGGTGCTTGGCCATGACCTGCGCAATCCGCTGGCCTCGATCGACGCGGGCACGCGGCTTCTCGCGCGCGACCCGTCGCCCGAAAAGGCGGCAATGGTGCTGGCGCTGATGCAGAGCAGCGTGGTGCGCATGGCCGGGCTGATCGACAATGTGCTCGACCTGGCGCGCGGGCGGCTCGGCGGCGGACTCACGCTTCAGCGCGCGCCGGTGCAGCTCGAACCCGTGCTGCGCCAGGTGATCGACGAACTGGGCTCCAGTCATCCGGACCAGAAGGTCGAGGCAGTGATCGAGCTCGATGCCGACGTCGATTGCGACCGGGGCAGGATCGCGCAGCTCCTGTCCAACCTGCTCGGCAACGCGCTGACTCACGGCGCCGCCGATCGGCCCGTATTGGTACGCGCTGTGACGCACGGCGCCGCCCTCGAGCTGTCGGTCAGCAATGCCGGCGAGGAAATTCCGCCCGCCGCGATCGAACGCCTGTTCCAGCCCTTCGCGCGCGGTGCGGTGCGGCCTGACCAGGCAGGTCTCGGTCTCGGCCTTTATATCGCCTCGGAAATCGCCCGGGCGCATGGCGGATCGCTCCGTGTCGCGTCGTCGCCGATGCAGACCTGCTTCACTTTCCTGATGCCGCTGGCCTGAAAATACCGCTCCCGGCCTGTACCCGTTTGTCGATGTGGTACGTTACCATGGGTCTGGGAGACCGCCCGTGTGCCATGTGCTGATCATCGAGGACGAAGCGCTGATCGCGCTCGATCTTCAAGAGATGCTCGAACTGGCCGGAGCGACCACCTTTTCCTTCGCCGAAACCGAGCGCGAGGCACTCGATGCCGCCCGCGCGCATCGGCCCGATGTGATCATGTCGGACGTGATGCTGCGCGAGGGCACCGGGCCGCATGCAGTAGAGCTGATCCAGGACGAGATGGGACCGCTCCCGGTGATCTTCATCACCGCCACGCCCGAAGCCTGCACGACCTGCGGCCCACCGGCGATCGTGCTGGGCAAGCCGATGGTCGATGCCAGGGTGCGCGAGGCATTCCGGGCGGTCGCGCCGCGCTGACGCCTCAGAGCGATCGCCCGATCAGCTCCTTCATGATCTCGTTCGTCCCGCCATAGATCCGGCTGACCCGCGCGCCCCGCCAGGCCCGCGCGATCGGATATTCGTTCATGTATCCGGCGCCGCCATGGAGCTGGAGGCATTTGTCCATCACCTCCCATTGCAGCTCGCTATGCCATAGCTTGGCCGCAGCGCCCTCGGTCGGGGTCAGCTCGCCGGCGAGGTGCCGCTTGATCGCCCAGTCGAGATGCGCCCAGCCGACCTGCAGCTTCGCCTTCAGATCGGCGAGGACGAAACGCGTGTTCTGGAAATCGAACACCACGCCGGCGAAGGCCTTGCGCTCCTTGGTGAAGGCGACCGTCTCGTCGAACGCCTTTTGCGCCGACGCCTGTACGCCGACCGCGATCGACAGCCGTTCCTGCGGCAACTGGCTCATCAGATAGATGAAGCCCTTGCCTTCCTCGCCCAGGCAATTGGTCATCGGCACGCGCACATCCTCGAAAAACAGCTCCGAGGTATCGGCCGCGTCCTGGCCGATCTTGTCGAGGTTGCGTCCACGCTTGAAGCCTTCTCGGTCGCTCTCCACCAGGATGATCGACATGCCCTTGTACGCAGGTTTGGCGTCGGGATCGGTCTTGGCGACGACCAGGATCAGGTCGGCATTCTGGCCGTTGGTGATATAGGTCTTGGATCCGTTGACGACATAATGATTGCCGTCCTTCTTCGCGCTGGTGCGGATGCCCTGCAGGTCGGATCCGGTGCCCGGCTCGGTCATCGCGATCGCGGTGATCGTCTCGCCCGAGACGAGGCGCGGCAGCCACTGCTTCTTCTGCTCTTCGGAGCCGTACTGGACGATATAGTCGCAGACGATGTCGGACTGGAGCGAGAAGCCGAGCGGCGTCCCGGCATAGCTGATCTCCTCGTCGATGATCGCGTTATAGCCGAAATCCAGGCCCAGCCCGCCATAGGCCTCGGGCACCGTGGGGCAGAGCATCCCGATCGCGCCGGCCTTGGTCCAGATCGACTTGTCGACGATTCCCGCCTCTTCCCACGCGGCGACATGGGGAACGGCTTCCTTTTGCAGGAAGCTGCGCACGCTTTGGCGGAACGCTTCGTGATCCTCGGTATAGGCAAAGCGGCCTTGCACGGTGTCGAGGGACATTCTTCTCTCCTGGTCTGTTTCGGGAGAGGTTGCGGGCAGTTTACGCGAACGTCAAGCTCGCTGGCGCTCGACAGCCCGAGCGATCGGACTATGCTCGGCGCAAACACAGGAGAGTGCATGAAACTGGCCAGCCTAAAGCATGGACGCGACGGCAAGCTTGTCGTCGTTTCGAACGATCTGGCCTGGTATGCCGATGCGGGGCACATCGCCCCCACGCTGCAGGCGGCGCTGGACGACTGGGACCGGCTGCTGCCCGATCTCAGGAACCTCGCGACCGATCTCGAGCATGAGATGATCCCGATGCGCCGCTTCCACGAACATGGCGCGGCGGCGCCCTTGCCACGCGCCTATCAATGGGCGGACGGCTCGGCCTATGTGAATCATGTCGCGCTGGTCCGGCAGGCGCGCGGCGCCGAGATGCCCGAGAGCTTCTGGCACGATCCGCTGATGTATCAGGGCGGCTCGGACGGTTTTCTCGGGCCGCGCGACCCGATCCCGCTGGCGGACGAAAGCTGGGGTTGCGACATGGAAGCCGAAGTGGTGGTCGTCACCGGCGACGTGCCGCTCGGCGCGAGCCGCGAGCAGGCGCTCGAGGCGGTGCTGCTGGTCGGCCTGACCAACGACGTGTCGCTGCGCAACCTGATTCCCGGTGAGCTGGCCAAGGGCTTCGGCTTCTTCCAGTCGAAACCGGCCAGCGCCTTCTCGCCGGTGTTCGTCACGCCCGAGTCGCTTGGCGAATGGTGGAAGGACGGGAAGCTCCACCGTCGGCTGATGGTCGATCTCAACGGCAAGGCATTCGGCCGGGCCGAAGCCGCGGAGGACATGACCTTCGATTTCGGCACGCTGATCGCGCATGCGGCGAAGACGCGGGCGCTGGGGGCGGGGACGATCATCGGTTCGGGCACCGTCTCCAATCGCGATTCGGGCGGCGGCCCGGGCAAGCCGGTCGCCGGTGGCGGCGTGGGGTATAGCTGCATCGCCGAGGTGCGCATGGTCGAGACGATCACGGGCGGCGCCGCGGCGACGCCATTCCTGAAAAAGGGCGACACCGTCCGCATCTGGGTGGAGGACGACAAGCACCACCCGATCTTCGGGGTGATCGAACAGACGGTGGAATAATATCCTCCCAGCAGCATCCGCCGCTGAGGGCGTTCGAGACCATGGATCCGCGGTTGACGCCGGGCAGCGCCCGGCTAAGATGATATTTCATAACACTGGGAGGACGGGGATGCGGTTCTGGACCTTGCTGGCGCTGACGGCGCTGCCCTCGGCGGCTGCGGCGCAAACGACACCGACCTTGCCGACGGGCCCCAGCGCCCAGGGCGACCTGTCGGTCACCATCTATCAGAACGGCCAGTCGCTGGTGCAGGACGTGCGCCAGCTCGATCTGCCCGCGGGCCGCACGCGCCAGGAATTCCCCGACGTCTCGGCGCAGATCCGGTCTGAGACGGTCACGCTCGGCGGGCCGGGCATCGGCATCGTCGAGCAGAATTTCGATTTCGACCTGCTCTCGCCCGACAAGCTGATGGAAAAGGCGGTCGGATCGGTCGTTACCATCGTCCGTACCAATCCCGCGACCGGCGCCGAGACGCGCGAACAGGCGAAAGTGCTGGCGGCGAATGGCGGCATCGTGCTGCAGATCGGCAACCGCATCGAGGTGCTGCGTGACGACGGGCTGCCGGTGCGCGTGGTGTTCGACAAGGTGCCGGAGAATCTGCGCGCCCGGCCGACTCTGTCGGTCACGCTCCAAGTCGCGCGCGCCGGGCGCATTCCCGCGACGCTGTCCTATCTGACGCCCGGGCTCGGCTGGACCAGCGACTATGTCATGCTGTTCGACGAGCCCAAGGGGGCGATCGACGTGCAGGGCTGGGTCACGCTGACGAACAGCACCGGCACGACCTACAGCAATGCTGATGTGCTGCTCGTCGCCGGCAACCCCAATCGCAACCCCGGCAGCTTCGAGCGGCTCGGGGGCGGCGCGATCGACCAGGCCGGCACCGAGACGGGCACGCGCGAGCGGCTCGGCGACTATTATCTCTACCCGCTGAGCGATCGCACCACGATCGCCAATGCCCAGCAGAAGCAGGTCAGCTTCCTCGACGTGAAGGGCGCGCCGGCGCGCAAGGCCTATGAATGGATCAATGGCTGGCTTGGCACCACGGCCGACCCGCGCAGCGCCTCGACCGTGCTGAAATTCTCGACCTCGAAGAGCGGCGGGCTCGGCGATCAGCTCCCGGCCGGCACGATCCGCGTCTATATGCGCGATGCGCGCGGCGACCCGCAGTTCATCGGCGAGAACCGCATCCCGGCGACACCGATGGGATCGCAGATGTCGATCCGCACCGGCGACGCGTTCGACGTGAAGGGTGCGGCGGTGATCGTCGAGCGCAAGCGCCTGTCGTCGAGCCGCTGGCGCACGACGATGCGCTACGACTTCACCAATGCCCGGCCCGAACCGGTAACGGTCGATCTGGCGCAGGACGGGCTGTGGGGTGACGTGCGCGTGACCGATCAGACCATCACCGGCGAACGCATCTCCGCCGACCGGATGGAATGGAAGGTGCCGGTGCCGGCCAATGGCAAGGCGTCGCTGAACGTGGTGTTCGACACGCGGTACTGACGGTGCGGCGTCTCGCCTTCCCGATGGCGCTTCTCGCTGCCTCGCCCGCGGCGGGGCAGGCGATCGTGCAATCCGACCGGATCGATGCGGTGTCGGTGACGCTCTACCGCGAGCCGGGCCGGGGCGAAGGCGCGATCCGGCCCGGCTGGCCCGGCGGCTATGCCCTGGTCACCGAGACGCGCACGATCCGCGTGCCCGCCGGCCGTTCGATCATCCGGTTCGAGGGCGTGGCGGAAGGCATGCTCCCCGAAAGCGCGATCGTCACCGGCCTCCCGCGGCCGGTAAACGAGAAGAATCGCGATGCCCGGCTGTTGTCGCCGGCCGCCTTGGTCGATGCCTATCTCAAGCGCCGGGTGATGATCACCCGCACCAGCCGCGCCACCGGCAAGGCCAGGACCGAGGAAGCGGTCATCCAGTCGGGCCCGCGCGGCGGTGTGCTGCTGACCACCGAGGCCGGCGTCGAGGCGCTCTCCTGTTCCGGCCTGCCCGAAGCGCTACGCTATAGTGGCGTGCCCGACGATCTGTCCGCCAAGCCGACTCTGTCGATCGTGACCGACACGGCCAGGGCGGCGACCGTGACGGTGCAGCTTTCCTATCTGTCCCAGGGCTTCGACTGGTCGGCCAACTACGTCGCGCGCGTCGCCGATGACGGGAAGACGCTCGATCTGTTCGCCTGGCTTACCGTCGCGAACGGCGGCAGCCAGGGCTTTGCCCGCGCCAGGACCCAGGCGGTCGCCGGTGGCCTGCACCGCGAACCGGCGGCGCAATTGCCCCAGGGCCTCCCGCCCAAGCTGACCCTGCAATGCTGGCCGATGGACATCACCAGCACGTATCCGGCCTGGGATGTGGAACGGCCCCCGCCGCCGGAGATGGTGATGGAGGAAGAGGCGAGGGATCGCGTGTCGATGGAGGTGATGCCCATGGCCATGGCGCTGCCGCCGCCTCCGCCACCCCCGCCCGCCCCGGCACCGCCCGCGATGATGGCGCAGCAGGAGGATCTGGGCGACCTCAAGCTCTACCGCATTCCCGAACCCGTCACCGTCGCCGCGCTCAGCCGCAAGCAGGTCGCGATGATCGATCGCAAGCGTGTGAGCTTCGACCGCATCTATACCGGCTACTTCAACGGTTCCTTCTACGCGCCGCCCGCTTACGCGATGCCGAGCCAGCCCGCCGGACTGATCCTGCGCACCGAGAATCTCGAGGCGAACGGCCTCGGCCTGCCGCTGCCGGCGGGCAGCGTGGCGGTGTTCGAGAAGGGCGGCGGCGCTTCGCTGCTCGTCGGGGAAAGCAACCTGAAAGATCGCGCGGTCGGCGAGGAGGTCGAGCTGGGCGGGGGCGCAAGCCCGGACGTCCGCTATGTCACGACCAGCCTGCCGCGCACGAAGGACACGGCGCCTTTCACCGTGCGTGTCACCAACGCGCGGTCGACGCCCGAGACGTTCGAGCTCCCCCTGCCGCTCAAGATCAGATCGGCCAGCGACACGATGATCGAGCGCAAGGGTGGCAAGGTGTGGCGCGTCGTCGTGCCCGCCAATGGCGCCGTAGAGCTGAACGTGACGTTCGACCTCAAATCCTGACCATGCGCGGCGTGGCCATCCTGTTCGCGCCGGTCGCCCTGCTCGCCGCTGGTTCGGCCGGGGCCCAAGCCATCATCGCCTCGGACCATGTCGATTCAGTGTCGGTTACGCTCTATCGCGGCGAGCGCGCGGCGCAGAATGGCTGGCCCGGCGGCTATGCGTTGATCACCGAGACACGCACGATCCGCGTGCCCGCCGGCCGGTCGGTGATCCGGTTCGAGGGCGTGTCGGAGGGCATGCTGCCCGAAAGCGCGATCGTCACCGGCCTGCCGCGCGGCGTGAAAGAGAAGAATCGCGATGCCCGGCTCCTCTCGCCCGCGGCACTGGTCGACGCCTATCTCAAGCGCCGTGTCACGCTCCGCCGTACCAATCGCCGCACCGGCCTGACGACGACGGGCGAGGCGATCATCCAGTCGGGCCCCGGCGGCGGGGTGCTGCTCACTACGCCGGAAGGCGTCGAGGCTCTGTCCTGCTCGGGGCTCCCCGAAGCGCTCTCCTATTCGGGGGTGCCGGCCGATCTCTCCGCGAAACCGACTCTGTCGGTCGTCACTGACAGCGCGGTGGCGGCGACCGCGACGGTGCAGCTTTCCTATCTCGCCCAGGGCTTCGACTGGTCGGCCAATTATGTCGCGCGGCTGAGTGGGGACGGGAAGACGCTCGACCTGTTCGCCTGGATGACCATCGCCAATGGCGGGAGCCAGGGCTTTGCCGACGCCCATACCCAGGCCGTCGCGGGCGCGCCGAACAGGGAAGCCAATGCGGCGCTGCCCAAGGGGCCACCACCCGAGCTGCGCCTGCAATGCTGGCCGATGGACATCACCAGTACCCATGCGCGCTGGAATATCGATCGGCCTGCTCCGCCTGAGCCGCCATCGGAAGTCGCGGCTGAATCCTATGAGGATATCGTCGTGACGGCCCAGCGACGACGCCAGGGCCTATACGAGGTGCCGATGGCGATCAGTGTGGTGATGAAGGCGAAGCTGGAGGAACTGGGCGACCTGAAGCTCTACCGTATTCCCGAACGCGTCACCGTCGCCGCGAAGAGCAGCAAGCAGGTCGCGATGATCGATCAGCCGAACATACGGTTCGAACGGATCCATAAAGGCGCGTTCGAGGAATTCGATTACGACAAGGACGACGAGCCCGAGAGCGCACCGGCCGAGGTCGTGCTGCGCACCGAGAATCGCGCGACGAACGGGCTTGGCCTGCCCTTGCCGGCAGGCGGCGTCGCCCTGTTCGAGCCAGTGGACGGCGCCCCGATCCTGGTCGCCGAAAGCAGGCTTGCCGACCGCGCGGTCGGCGACGAGGTCGAGATCGGCGCCGGGCAGAGCCCCGATCTGCGTTACACGGTCGTCGCGCGCCCGGGATCGGAACGGCGCAAACCCTATAGGGTCCGCGTCACCAATGCGCGCGCCACGCCGGAGCTTTTCGAGCTGGAGATTCCCTATAAGGTCGGCTCATCCAGCGAGAAGCTGATCGAGCGCAAGGGGGTGAAGACCTGGCGCGTCATCGTCCCGGCGAATGGCGAGGCGAAGCTGGACTTCGCGCTGAAACTGGAGCCGGAAAGCTAGGGCCGGTCGTGCCGCGGACCGGCGGGGCCTTCGGGATCCCGCGCATCGACCGATTCGTCATGGCCGGTGCCCGAGCTGAGGAACACCAGCCCCATCAGCGCCGCTGCCATCAGCACCGATCCGCCGATGCCGCCGATCGCCGCGGCGACCGCGACCCAGGACAGCGGCCCATAGAGTTGCTGCAGCCCGAATGCCGCGACCAGCCCGCATGCAAGCGAGAACAGGCTCATCCAGCCGAGCATCCGGCGATAGCGGCGCCAGGCAAATGCCGCCTGTTCGGGGTCATCAAGTCCTGAGGCGTGTTCGCTCATGCTTCCCATATGGCCGCAAACGTGGAATCCTCAAGCGCCTCAGAGACTCGGGAGCAAACCGGGTCGTGCATGGGGAGTATGGATGATGACGATAGCAGCGATCCTGGCCGGCAAGGGACGCGACGTGATCTCGATCACCGCGCATCAAAGCCTGGGCGAGGCGGTGACGCTGCTCGCCGACCGGCGAATCGGCGCGGTACCGGTGATGGACGGTCAGCAAGTGGTCGGCATCTTTTCGGAACGCGATGTGATCCACGCGCTGAGCAGCCATGGCGCGGGCGCGCTCGATCGCAAGGTGGGCGATGTGATGACCTCGCCCGCGATCACGGTCAGCCCGTCCGAGGCGGCGATCGGGGCGCTCTCGCTGATGACCCGGCGGCGCATCCGCCATCTCCCGGTGGTCGAGGGCGGCCGGGTGATCGGGGTCGTCTCGATCGGCGACCTCGTCAAATACCGCATCGACCGGATCGAGGCCGATGCCGAGGCGATGCGGAGCTATATCCAGTCGGCCTGAAATTGGCGGCGTTGCGGGAACGGGCCGGCGCCGTGTCGCTGAAACGACTCCGGGCGATTCCCGCCGGGTGCCGTGAATCGGCCCTCCCGACCTGCTTCGGGCGCGACTCAGCGGGGCGATTCGAGCCGCTGGTGGCCGATTCGATCGGGGCAGCCGCCGGTAGCCGGGCTCCCGGGTCGCCGCAAACCCGCGGAAATCCGCGGTTTTCACTGGGCGTTGTAAGAAAATTGCAAAAAGCCGTTGACGGTCCGGGACCCCCCACCTAAATGAGCTCCACCGCAGCGACGGACCACACGGTTCGCCTTTACGGTCACCATAAACCAGGCGTCGGATCGCCCCGATAAAAAGGGGTTTGGAGTGGCGTCGGGCTTTTGCGCTCTTTGACATTGTTGGTATAGATGAAGGGACATGTGGGCGGCGGCTCCGGGTCTTGCGTTCAAGGCGCAAGGAGCTCGGTTAAATTAGGCCGTTCCTATATGTCCTTATTACAATTCCACAGTATTTGTAATTTGTGCAGGAACGGCTCCTTGAGATCGCTTTCTCGTCGTGATTATTCCGTCGCGATTGGAAGGTTCATCAACTTGAGAGTTTGATCATGGCTCAGAATGAACGCTGGCGGCATGCCTAACACATGCAAGTCGAACGAGACCTTCGGGTCTAGTGGCGCACGGGTGCGTAACGCGTGGGAATCTGCCCTTGGGTTCGGAATAACAGCGAGAAATTGCTGCTAATACCGGATGATGACGTAAGTCCAAAGATTTAT
>NZ_CM145482.1:1037500-5102500 GCF_055521495.1 Sphingomonas sp. BL-S-29 | reverse complement strand
ACCCTCTAAGCCTAAATACTCGTATGCGACCGATAGTGAACTAGTACCGTGAGGGAAAGGTGAAAAGCACCCCGATGAGGGGAGTGAAACAGTACCTGAAACGGATTGCCTACAAGCAGTAGGAGGGCTCATGTGGCCTGACTGCGTACCTTTTGTATAATGGGTCTGTGACTTAATGTATCAAGCAAGCTTAAGCCGTTAGGTGTAGGCGCAGCGAAAGCGAGTCTGAATAGGGCGACTAAGTTTGATGTATTAGACCCGAAACCCGGCGATCTAGGCATGACCAGGATGAAGGTGCGGTAACACGCACTGGAGGTCCGAACCGATTAACGTTGAAAAGTTACCGGATGAGTTGTGTTTAGGGGTGAAAGGCCAATCAAGCCGGGAAATAGCTGGTTCTCCGCGAAAACTATTTAGGTAGTGCCTCGGATGGACACCGCAGGGGGTAGAGCACTGGATGGGCTAGGGGGTCGCGAGATCTACCAAACCTAACCAAACTCCGAATACCTGCGAGTGATATCCGGGAGACAGACGGCGGGTGCTAAGGTCCGTCGTCAAAAGGGAAACAGCCCTGACCTACAGCTAAGGTCCCCAAGTCGTGTCTAAGTGGGAAAGCATGTGAAACTTCCAAAACAACCAGGAGGTTGGCTTAGAAGCAGCCATCCTTTAAAGAAAGCGTAACAGCTCACTGGTCTAAATAAGAGGTTTTGCGGCGAAGATGTAACGGGGCTCAAGACACGCACCGAAGCTTAGGGTGTGCAGCAATGCACGCGGTAGCGGAGCGTTCCGTACGCCAGTGAAGGGATCTGGTAATGGATCCTGGAGGTATCGGAAGTGCGAATGCAGACATGAGTAGCGATAAAGAGGGTGAGATGCCCTCTCGCCGAAAGACCAAGGGTTCCTGCGCAAGGCTAATCCGCGCAGGGTGAGCCGGCCCCTAAGACGAGCCCGAAGGGGGTAGTCGATGGGAACCACGTTAATATTCGTGGGCCTGGTGGTGTGTGACGGATCTCGTGAGTTGTTCGCCCTTATTGGATTGGGCGGGCTTCGAAGAGGTTCCAGGAAATAGCCCCACCGTATAGACCGTACCCGAAACCGACACAGGTGGTCAGGTAGAGTATACCAAGGCGCTTGAGAGAAGTGTCCTGAAGGAACTCGGCAAATTGCCTCCGTACCTTCGGAAGAAGGAGGCCCTCACTATGCGCAAGCACTTTGAGGGGGCACAGGCCAGGGGGTAGCGACTGTTTAGCAAAAACACAGGGCTCTGCTAAGTCGGCTTCAAGACGACGTATAGGGCCTGACGCCTGCCCGGTGCCTGAAGGTTAAGTGGAGTGGTGCAAGCTGCGAAATGAAGCCCAGGTAAACGGCGGCCGTAACTATAACGGTCCTAAGGTAGCGAAATTCCTTGTCGGGTAAGTTCCGACCTGCACGAATGGCGTAACGACTTCCCCACTGTCTCCAGGACATGCTCAGCGAAATTGAATTCTCCGTGAAGATGCGGAGTACCCGCGGTTAGACGGAAAGACCCCGTGCACCTTTACTGCAGCTTCAGAGTGGCATTAGGAAAGAACTGTGTAGCATAGGTGGGAGGCTTTGAAGCGACGGCGCCAGCTGTCGTGGAGCCATAGGTGAAATACCACCCTGTTGTTTTCTGATGTCTAACCTCGATCCATGAAACTGGATCAGGGACCCTCTGTGGCGGGTAGTTTGACTGGGGCGGTCGCCTCCTAAAGAGTAACGGAGGCGCGCGAAGGTTGGCTCAGGACGGTTGGAAACCGTCTGTTAGAGTGCAATGGCATAAGCCAGCCTGACTGCGAGACTGACAAGTCGAGCAGAGACGAAAGTCGGTCATAGTGATCCGGTGGTCCCTCGTGGAAGGGCCATCGCTCAACGGATAAAAGGTACGCCGGGGATAACAGGCTGATAACCCCCAAGAGCTCATATCGACGGGGTTGTTTGGCACCTCGATGTCGGCTCATCACATCCTGGGGCTGGAGCAGGTCCCAAGGGTTTGGCTGTTCGCCAATTAAAGTGGTACGTGAGCTGGGTTCAGAACGTCGCGAGACAGTTTGGTCCCTATCTGCCGTGGGCGTCGAAATTTGAGAGGAGTTGACCCTAGTACGAGAGGACCGGGTTGAACATACCTCTGGTGTACCTGTCGTTTCGCCAGAAGCGCAGCAGGGTAGCTATGTATGGACGGGATAACCGCTGAAAGCATCTAAGCGGGAAGCCTCCCTCGAGATAAGATTTCATAGAGCCGTCGGAGACCACGACGTTGATAGATCGGATGTAGAAGTGCGGTAACGCATGGAGCTAACCGATACTAATTGCTCTATTTGCGCTTGAGAGTCCCACCATCAACGACAATCCTGGGTTCAGATCCAGCACTGTCCGCGATCGTCGGATGATTGACAGCAACGCCTAATAAACAACTACACCTGAATTCAGGCTAAAGCGTGCATCGATTTTAAAGAACCGTTTTTCGAGATAGATCCTCTTTGGAGGATCTGCCCGCGGTCAGGAAACTGACCGCGAGCTGTCTCACCGGCCTCATTGCTTGGTGGCTATAGCGTCAGTGCCCCACCCGATCCCATCCCGAACTCGGCCGTGAAACCTGACTGCGCCGATGGTACTATTGCTCAAGCAATGGAAGAGTAGGTCGTCGCCAGGCATTGAAGCCGGTGAAACAATCCACGAAAAACAGTCCTTCCAAGGAACCCATTCACAGTCATCCACCCGCCAACCAGCGGGTGCGAACCTTGGCGCGGGGTGGAGCAGCCCGGTAGCTCGTCAGGCTCATAACCTGAAGGTCACAGGTTCAAATCCTGTCCCCGCAACCAACGGACAACACAGCCCGCAGGCACGCGCCTCGCGGGCTTTTTTGCGTCTCCAACGCACAACCGCCGATGCTCCTTCTCGACGTAAAAGCTCCTGGGTCAGCCCTTGCCGGCTCCACCGCGCGTCCGGAAATCCTCCACGCGAATGCCCAGCCGCGCGACCTTGTCGTAAAAGGTTTTCCGCGGAATCCCGAGCAGCGGGAGCGCCGCCGCCACACTGCCCCCCGTCGCCCGCAGTGCCTCCTCGATTGCCTGTGCCTCGAACTGATTGACTCGCGACGGCAGGCTCGGCCGGGGACCGGCCGGCACCGCCGCGGCTGGTTCGGCCAGGCCAAGGACCGCGCCGAACGCGAAGTTGCGCAACTCCCGGACATTGCCCGGCCAGTCATGTGACCGCAGATGACGGCGCATGGCGTCGGTTAGCAGGAATTCAGTAACGCCGGCCTGCTGCTTCGCCTCTTCGACGAAGCGCGCGAACAGGCTCGCAATATCCTCGGGGCGTTCGCGCAGCGGCGGCACGCGCAGCCGGACGAGGTTCAGCCGGTAATAAAGATCCGGCCGGAACCGCCCGTGCATCGCCGCATCGGCAAGGTCGGTCTTGGTCGTCGCGATGACGCGCAGATCGACGCTCCGCGGTCGAGTATCGCCGATGGGATGGACCTCGCGCTCCTCGAGCACCCGCAGCAGCCGGGACTGCAGCGGAAGCGCCATGCTGTCGATCTCGTCGAGCAGCAGGGTGCCGCCGCTCGATGCCTCGATCTGACCGACCCGGGCGAGCCTGGTGTGCGGCACGCTGTCCGCCGCATGGCCGAACAGCCCGACCTCGGCGAGCGCCTCGGGCAGCGCGCCGCAATTGACCGCGATGAACGGCCGGCTTCTGCGCGTGCCCATCCGGTGCAGCAACAGCGCAGCAAGTTCCTTGCCCGTCCCGGTTTCCCCCTCCACCAGCACGTCGATATCGGCGAGCGCGAGCTGCCGGATCGTGCTGCGCAGCTGCACCATCGCCGCGCTGTCGCCGATCAGCGGGCCCCCCTCGTCGACTTCGGCCGCCGCGCGCAGCCGGCGATTGTCGAGTACCAGCAACCTCTTCTCCAGCGCCTTGTTGGCGGCCGCAACGAGGTGATCGGTGGCAAAGGGCTTGGTCAGGAAATCGAACGCGCCGTCGCGCAGCGCCCCAACCGCCATGGCCACATCGGCATGGCCGGTGATCAGGATCACGGGGATGTCAGGGTCGATCGCGCGGACGCGCTCGAGCAACTGCAGTCCGTCGATCCCCGGCATGCGGATGTCGGAGATGATTGCGCCCGCAAAGTCGGGCCGGATCTCGGGCAGTGCCTCGGTCGCGCTGGCAAAGGGGCGCACGCTCAGGCCGGCCAGCTCGAGCGTCTGGATCGTGGCCTGGCGCAGCGGCGCGTCGTCCTCGACGAAGAAGATGCTCTGCTCGGTCGGGAACAGCATCAGGCGCGCTTCAGCCTGAGGATGAAGGCCGCCCCGTCGAGCGCGGAGCTGCCGATCTCCAGCTCGCCGCCGAATTCGCGGGCGATGTCGCGCGCGATGGCGAGGCCGAGGCCGAGCCCTTCCGGCTTGGCGGACACGAAGGGCGCAAAGAGCTGATCGGCGATGGTCGGGTCGACGCCCTGGCCATTATCGCCGACCGTCACGGTGACATCGCCGCCCGAGGCGGTCGCGCCGATCAGGATGCGGGGCGCGGCCACGCCGTCGACCGCGTCGAGCGCGTTCTGCAGCAGATTGACCAGGATCTGCTCGAGCCGGACCCGATCACCGGCGACGTGGGTGTCGCGCATCGCCGGCGGCAAGTCGGCCGTTACTACTTCGCGCGCGCGTTCGCCGAGGATCAGCAGCGCGCCGTCGATCACGGAGCCCAGCGCGATGGCCCCGCGCGCCGGGGTACGACGCCGGGCGAAGTTGCGCAGCTCGGCGGTGATCGATCCGATCCGCGCGGTCAGATCGATGATCTGGGCGAGGTTGCCGCGCACCGGATCGATCTGGTCGCGGTCGAGGAAAATGCCGGCATTCTCGGCAAAGGTGCGGATCGCGGCGACCGGCTGGTTGATCTCATGCGCGACGCCCGCCGTGATCTGCCCAAGCGAGCCGAGCCGGTTGGCCTGGGCCAGCTCCTCGCGTGCGGCGCGGAAGCGGCGCTCGGCCTCGACACGCTCGCGGGATTCGATGGTGAGCTGGCGGTTGGTCTCGCTCAGCTCGGCGGTGCGCCGCACGACTTCCTGTTCCAGCGCCGCCTGCGCCTCGCGTTGGAGCTGCCGTTTCTCGCGCGCACGCCACGCCAGCCCGGCGACCGCGCCGAGGACGACCAGGATACCGAGGCCCCAGAGCCGTACCCGCGTCGTCGCGGCGGCGAGCGGGGCGGCAAGCGGTTCGAGATGGACCAGCTGCGACCCCGCCAGCGGCACCGGAAAGGAGCCGGCACGATATCGCGCTTCGGTGCCGCTAAGCGTGGCTGTTGCCGCCGCGCCCGACAGGGTGATCGGCGCGGCCTGGGGCGGCCCGCTGCCGAACTGCAAGGTCGAGCGCGCCTGCGCCAGCGTCGCGGCATCGAGCGGATGCGTGGCGCGGAAACGCCAGCCGGGCACGCTGGTGATCAGGATCACGCCGTGCGCATCGGTGACGAAGCTCGGTCCCGGCGTGCGCGCCCAGGTCGCTTCGAGCCGGTCGAACTCGACCTTGACCACCACGACCCCCACTGCGCGCCCGCCGACTTCGAGCCGCCGGGCGAGGAACAGGCCCGGCCGCCCGCTGATCGTGCCGAGCGCGAACAGTTCCGAGGCGCCGCGCGCCATGGCTCCCCGAAAATAGGGGCGGAAGCTGTAATTCTGGCCGACAAAGCTGGTCGGCAACCGCCAGTTGCTCGCCGCGACGGTCAGGCCGCCCGCGTCGATGGCGTAGATCGCGGCGGCGTCGGTACGGCTGGCGAGCAGTTCGAGCGTGCGATTGAGCCGCTCGACCGCTGCCGGCGCATGAGTCTCCAGCGCCGTCGCGACATCGGGATATTCGACCAGCACCAGCGGCAGCAGCCGGAATTTCTGCAGCTCGCTGGCGAGCAACCCGGCATGGCTCCGCGCGGTCTGGCTGGTTGCGGCATCGGCGGCCGACTCCGCCTGGGCATTGGCCCAGCGCGCTCCGGCCCAGAGCAGCACGGCGCCGACGGCGATCAGGAGCAATGCTGCCGCGACGAGCCGAAGTCTGATAGCATTTGGTCGGTCGGCCATTATGAGCGACATACCACACAAATCTCCGCTGTCATGTGCGGAAATGCGCACAGTTTAAATCGACCAGCAGGCCATGCTCATCTAAATAATCTATATTTCTCAATCATATGTCCTCCCATTTCGAAACTCTCCCAAGCGGCGTTCTGGCGTCGTAGTTTCACACCCAGCCGCTCACCAGAAAGTGGCCGACAGCGCGGTTTCGCGCGCCGAGAGGGACTGAATGACGATCACCGTCGCCACTGCCACCGACCAACCCCGTGCGCGCGTCCCGCTTTGGCGGCACCTTTATGCGCAGGTATTGGTCGCCATCATTCTGGGCGTGACGCTCGGCCACTTCTGGCCGGTCTGGGGCGCAGCGATGAAACCCGTCGGCGACGGCTTCATCAACCTGGTCAAGATGGTCATCGCGCCGGTGATCTTCCTGTCGGTGGTCAGCGGCATCGCCAGCGTCCGGCAATTGTCGTCGGTCGGCCGGGTCGCGGCCAAGGCGTTCGGCTATTTCCTTGCCTTCTCGACGCTGGCGCTGATCCTCGGCCTGATCGTCGCCAATGTCGTGCAGCCGGGCGCCGGCATGAACGTCGATCCCGCCACGCTCGATCAGGGCGCGGTCGCCACCTATTCGCATAAGGCGCACGAGACCACGATCACCGGTTTCCTGTTGTCGATCATCCCGACGACGATGGTCTCGGCGCTGACCGATGGCTCGATCCTGCAGACGCTGTTCGTCGCGATCCTGTTCGGCATCGCCATGTCGCTGGTCGGCAAGCCCGCCGAGCCTGTCCTGGACCTGGTCGAGCGGCTGGCGCTGATCGTGTTCAAGCTGGTCGGCATATTGATGCGGGCGGCGCCGATCGGCGCGTTCGGGGCGATGGCCTTTACCATCGGCAAATATGGCGTGGGATCGCTGGTCAATCTCGGCGCGCTGGTCGCGACCTTCTATTTCACGTCCTTGTTCTTCGTGCTGGTGATCCTGGGCGCGGTCGCGCGGGCGCATGGCTTCTCGATCGTCCGGCTGATCGTCTATCTGCGCGCCGAGCTACTGCTGGTGCTCGGCACCTCCTCGTCCGAAGCGGCTTTGCCCAGCCTGATCGGCAAGATGGAAGCGGCCGGCTGCGACAAGACCGTCGTCGGGCTGGTCGTGCCGACCGGCTATTCGTTCAATCTCGATGGCACCAATATCTATATGACCCTGGCGGCGCTGTTCATCGCCCAGGCCTGCAATGTCGACCTGTCGCTGTGGCAGCAGATCAGCCTGTTGCTGGTGGCGATGCTGAGTTCGAAGGGCGCGGCCGGGGTTACCGGTGCCGGCTTCATCACGCTCGCATCGACCTTGTCGATCGTGCCCGACGTGCCCGTCGCCGGCATGGCGCTGATCCTCGGCGTCGACCGCTTCATGTCGGAATGCCGCAGCCTGACCAATTTCATCGGCAACGCCGTCGCGACCGTGGTGGTCGCGCGCTGGGAAGGCGCGCTCGATCGCACCCGTCTCGACGCGGCGATGGCCGGCCAACCACTACCGCTTGAATCAGTGATCGCACCGGACGTCGCAACGGCGCTGGCAGAATGACGAATGGGGAGAGAGAAGATGAACCTTGCAATCCGATCGGCGGCGCTGCTTGCCGGAACCGCCTTTGCCGCGCTCGTGACCGCCGGCGCCTGGGCGCAGGAAGCGCCGGCCGCGCCCGCCTCGCAGGATAGCGGCTCGCTCGCGCCGACGGAGGAGGATGCGGCCGAGGTGAAGGACATCGTCGTCGTCGGGTCGCAGATCAAGGGGTCGAGCGTCACCGCCGCGCTCCCCGTCACCGTGCTCGATTCGAAGCAGATCGACGCGACCGGCGCGCTGACCGGCGACGACCTGATCCGCGCCATCCCGCAAATGGGTGACGTCACTTTCAACCCCTCGAACAACCCACAGACCAGCAACGCGGCGCGCGGCGACGTCAATTCGATCAACCTGCGCAACCTCGGCGTCGGCAACACGCTGGTGCTGCTCAACGGCCGCCGCCTCGTCTCGCATCCGGTCAGCCAGGCGGGCGAGGGCAATGTCCCCGTGCTGGGCTTCAACTCCAACTCGCTGCCGGTCGCCGGCATCGAGCGGCTCGAAGTGCTGCGCGACGGCGCGGCCGCGATCTACGGCGCCGATGCCGTGGCCGGCGTGGTCAACACCGTGACCAAGAGCGATTACAAGGGCGTGTCGATCGACGGCCGCTTCGGCTTTGCCGAAGGCACGCATCGCAAGGAATATCAGATCACCGGTTTCGCCGGCACCGACTTTGCCGGGGGACGCGGCAATGTGTCGCTCTATCTCGATTATACCCGGCGCACCGCGCAGCTTTCGGGTGACGAAGCCTATACGGCGACCAACGATCTGCGTTCGCTGTTTCTCCAGGACCCCGACTTTTCCAGCAGCGCCAATCCCGACAGCCGCGCGACTCAGTCGCCCTGGGCAAATCTCGCCGTCGTCGGCGGTCCGGGCACGATCCGCCGCGGTACCACCGCCGTTACCAGCTCGACTGGTCTCTTCCACACCCAGTCGGCGCTCAACCCCGGCTGCGTCGTCACGATCAGCGCCGATACCTGCCTCGGCACCGGCACGCGTGCGACCGGCACGACCTTGCGCAACGAGCGCTTCGACAATGCCGCGGACACCACGGTCTCGCCGCGCATCAGCCGCTTCAACAGCTTTCTTAGCGCGCATTACGACGTCTCGGATGCCTTCACTTTCTATACCGAGATCGGCTATTACAAGGCGAAGAGCCACGCGGTTCAGCCGCCGACGATCAACCTGAACGCGATCGTGGTGCCGGCGACCAATTACTGGAATCCGTTCGGCCCGACCGTCTTCGCCAACGGTACGGTGAATCCAAACCGTATTTCGGGCCTCACCAACGTGCCCGCCGCCGGTCTGCCGGTGCGCCTGTCGACCTACCGCTTCGTCGATACCGGTCCGCAATATGTCGACGTGACCAACTCGCAGTCGCGCTTCCTCGGCGGCGCGAGGGGCAAGATCGGCAGCTTCGATTTCGACACGGCCTTCCTCTATTCCGAGGCGATCGCGACCGACCAGTCCGACGCCATCAACATGACCAAGCTGCAGCAGAGCCTCGCGCTGTCGACGCCCGACGCCTATAATCCGTTCAGCGGCGGCTGCTCGGCCAATCCGAGCATCGGCGATTGCTCGCCCTCGCCCCAGGCAGCGATCGACGCGATCACCTTCAAGCTGCGTCGGCACGACAAGACCACCCTGGCGCTGGGCGATTTCAAGGTGTCCAACGGCCATCTCTTCGCGCTTCCGGGTGGCGATGTCGGCATTGCGGCGGGCATCGAGGGTCGGCGGGAGACTCAGCGCGACGATCGCGATCCGAACCTCGACGGGCGGATCCAGTTCGTCGATGCGGTGACCGGGGAGACCTCGATCAGCAATGTCGCGGCGGTCAGCCCGACGCCGTCGACCCGGGGCGACCGCTTCGTCGCCTCGGCCTTCGGCGAACTCGCCGTGCCGCTGGTCTCGCCGGACATGAACATCCCGCTGGTCCACCGCCTCGATCTGCAGCTGGCTGGCCGTTACGAACATTACAGTGATTTCGGATCGGTCGCGAAGCCGAAGGTCGCCGCTGCCTGGGATCTGGTCGACGGCCTGCGCCTGCGCGGTTCCTGGTCGCAGGGCTTCCGCGCGCCGAACCTCGAACAGACCAAGACGGTGCAATATTCGCGGCTCAGCTCGAGCAGCGTGATCAACCAGGATTTCTATCGCTGCGAAGCGGACGTACGCAAAGCCGCCATCGCCAATTTCAACACCTGCACGCGCAACATCAGCTACACCATCCTGATCAGCGGCAACCCGGATCTGAAGCCGGAGGACAGCACCAACTGGACGGTCGGCGCGGTGATCGAGCCCAAGTTCATCCCGCGCCGTTTCGGCCGGCTGACCCTGACCGCCGATTTCTGGTCGATCCACCAGGTCGGCATCGTCGGCCAGTTCGGCGCGCAGAACGCGCTGGTGCTCGACTATCTCCTGCGCCTCCAGGGTTCGAGCAATCCCAACGTCATCCGCGCGGCGGTGACGCCGGACGACACCGCGGTGTTCGCCGGATCGAACCTGGCGCCGGCCGGGGCGATCCTGCAGATCAAGGACCAGTTCACCAACCTGCTGCCGCAGACGGTGCAGGGTGTCGACCTCGCGCTGCTCTATCGCCTGAACGATACCGGGATCGGCGATTTCGATCTCAACATCAACGCGGCGCGGCTGACCAAATATGCCCGTGAGAATCCGCCGATGGTGCAGACGCTGTTCGATGCGCGCTCGGCCGGCACGATCAACGCGGCGACGCCGCTCACTGACGGCAGCGACCTGATCGAGGTGCGCGGCAAGCCGAAATGGCGCGTCACCGGGTCACTCACCTGGACGCTCGGCCAGGTTCAGATCGGTGGCTTCGCCAACTTCGTCAGTGACGTCAACGACACCAATTTCCTCGATGCGTCGGGCAATCCCTATGTGATCCAGGGCCAGACGACGTTCAATCTCTACGCCCAATATCGCTTCAAGGGCGGGGCCCTGAACGACACGCGAATCCGCGTCGGCGCGCGCAACCTGTTCGACAAACAGCCCCCGATCACCGCCGATGGCTATTTCGGTTCGCTCTACAATCCCTATGGCCGTTACTGGTACGTATCGATCGGCAAGAAGTTTTGAGGAAGATGTGGATGAAGATGGGGAAGGTCGGGTTGCTGTTGGCGGCATCCTGCGCGGCGCTGTCGCCCGTGGCGGCGGTCGCGCAGGTGCAGGCGCCCGTCCCCCCGCCGGTGGTCGCCACGGTGGCGCCGCCGGCCCGGACGATCCTGTTCGTCGGCAACAGCTTCACGCAAGGAGCGCATTCGGCAGTGCGCCGCTACCGCCCCGATACGGTCACGGACCTCACCAATGACGGCACCGGCGGCGTGCCCGCGATCTTCAAGCTGATGACGCAGGAGGCGGGGCTCAACTACACCGTCAGCCTGGAGACTCAGGGCGGCAAGGGCCTGGATTTCCACTACGACACCAGGCGGGCGCTGCTCGATCGCCGATGGGACGTGGTCGTGTTGCAGGAATTCAGCACGCTCGACCGGGCGAAGCCAGGCGATCCCGGGCTGCTGGTGACCTATTCCCGGCTGCTTGCGGCGATGTTCCGCCAGCGCAATCCGGCGGTGCGGATCGAGTTCAGCTCGACCTGGTCGCGCGCCGACGAAACCTATCAGCCCAAGGGTCATTGGTTCGGCAAGCCGATCACCGCGATGGCGCTGGATTTGCGCGCCGGCGCCAATCTTGCGCTGGCCAATCGTTCGATCGACGGGATCATCCCGATCGGCGAGGCATGGAACCGCGCCTTTGCCGAAGGGGTGGCCGATCCCAATCCCTATGACGGGACCGAGTTCGGCAAGACCGATCTTTGGACCTATGACCAGTATCACGCGAGCACGGCCGGCTATTATCTCGAGGCGCTGATGATCTTCGGCAAGGTCACCGGGCTCGATCCGCGCTCGCTCGGCGCGACCGAGAAGGCGGCGGACGATCTGGGGCTGTCGCCGAAACTCGCGGCGGGGCTGCGCGATATCGCCTTCAGGCAGCTCGAGGCGGAGAAGACGCCGCGCTGACCAGGTCGGCGGGCACCCGTATCAGAAGTCGAGGATCATGGCGGACGCGCCGGCCGGCTCGGCCGGGGCGTCGCGCCCGCGCCGGATCAGCACATTGGCCGAAGCGAGACTGGCCTGTGACGAGGCCGACTGCCGGTCGAGTGCCCTGACGGCGCTTCCGTCCCAGTCACCGCAGAGGAAGCTCTCGCGATTCCCCGCTCCGGCCAGCGGCGCGCCAAGCGCTGCCGGTCGCCAGTCCAACGCCGCGGCCGTCGGCCTGCCACTGAGCAGGCACAGCAACGGCACAAGGAACAGGCGAGCGGTCACCAGTGCGGCGGTCGGATTGCCGGGTAGCCCCAGCACTTGCGTACTGCCTGCCCGGCCATACCAGACGGGTTTGCCCGGCTTGATCGCCACGCCGGCAAAGACCCGGTCGAGACCAAGCGCACCCAACGCTCCGAGCGAGAAATCGCGCTCGCCGACCGAGGCGCCACCCGTGACGATCAGCACATCCGCCTCCGCCATCGCGACCTGCGCCTGCGCTTCGATCATGTCGCGATCGTCGGGCACCAGCGCCATGCCCGAGATCGTCGCGCCCCATTCGGTTGCGAGCGACGCGATGGCGAGCGAGGTGCTGTCGGGGATCGACAACATGCCGCCGCTGGCCAAGCCCGGCAGCGACAGTTCGTCGCCGGTCGCAAGGATGAAGGCCCGGGGCTTTCGCCACACGGTCAGGGTCGCCGCATCCGCCGCTGCGGCGATCAGCATCGCCCGCGCATCGAGCCGCCGGCCAGGGGACAGCAGCAGCTCGCCTGCCGCGAAATCGGATCCGCGCGGCCGGACATGGCATCGGCTCTCGGCAGCGGGGACGGCGACCTCGTCGCCGTGCCGCACCGCCCGTTCCTGCACGATCACCCGGTCGGCGCCTTCCGGCATCGGCGCGCCGGTGAAGATACGGACTGCTTCGCCCGGACCGATCGCGGCGCGGAACGGGCGGGCAGGGAAGGAGTCGCCGACGATTTTCAGCCGCGCAGCCGGCGCCCCCTGAACCGCATAGCCGTCCATCGCCGCCAGGTCGGTCCGCGGAGAATCGAGCCGTGCCGCCACCGGCCTCGCCAGGATGCGGCCTGCGGCATTGGCCAGCGCCACCCGTTCCTGGCCGAGCGGTGTTGCCGCCGCCGCCATATGCGCGATCGCGGCGTCGAAGTCGAGCGTGGCCCGGCAGGCTGTGCTCGGGCGGAGAGCGAAAGCAAGGTCAGACATGCCGGCGCGCCGCGTCGAGGATCGCATCGAGGTCGGCCGCGCGGCGCGCGCGCATCGCTTCGCCGATCAGGATCAGCGCTGGCCCGCCCGTCGCGGTGCCGATCGCGATCGGCAACAGGTCGAGCCGCGTATGGACCAGCCGTTCCTCGGCGAGGCTTACATCCCTGGCGATCAGCACCGGTGTCGCGGCGGACAGGCCATGCGCGATCAGCTTGCGGCAGATTTCGGGTGCGGCGCTCCCGCCCATATAGAAGACCAGCGTGGCGCCGGGATCGGCCAGCGCGCTCCAGTCGAGATCGATCGCCTCGCCCGCCTGCGCCTGGGCGGTGACGAAGCGCACCTGCCGCGCCGATCCGCGCAGCGACAGCGACACCCCCGCGCTCGCGGCGGCGGCGCTGGCCGCAGTGATGCCGGGGCAGATGCGCGCGTGCACCCCCGCCAGCGCCAGCGCGTCCATCTCTTCCGCCGACCGCCCGAAGACCGACGGGTCGCCACCTTTCAGCCGCACGACGCGCTCGCCATCGAGCGCTGCCCTGACCAGCAGCCCGTTGATCGCCTCCTGGGTGCGCGAATGCCGCCGGGCGCGCTTGCCCACGGGCACGCGGCGCACATGCTCCGGGATCAGGTCGAGCACGCCCGGCCCGACCAGCGCATCATGGAATATCACCGAGGCAGCGGCGATCAGCCCCCCGGCCTTGCGCGTCAGCAGATCGGGGTCGCCGGGGCCGGCCCCGACCAGCCAGACTTCGCCGGGGGCGATGAGCTCAACCATAAGCGGCTTCCTTTTGCGGTGGGAGCAGGGCGGCGATGGCGGGGCGGCACGATCCGCAATTGGTGCCTGCGTTGATCGCCGCACCGACGGCCTCGACGCTGACCAGGCGTTGCCCGGCAATCGCGTCGAGGATGGTGTTGAGCCCGACATCGAAGCAGACGCAGATGATCCTGCCGCGATCGGGCGCCGGCGTGGCGGGGCGCCCCGCGAGCAGTTCGAACGGCGCGGCATCCGCCTGGCCGAGCTGCGCGATCAGCCAGTCGCGCGGCGGCAGTCCGCCACTACGCGAGATGAACAGGGCCGCCCGGAGCGCGCCATCGACCATCACCGCGGATCGGATCACACCGCGCTTGGTGTCGAGCATCTCGGCCCGCTCGCCCTCGGGCAACAGCGCGGTGAGCGCCGCGATATCGCCGTCGCCCGCCAGTTCGGTCAGCCAGCCGTTCGCGGTGCGGATCAGCGTCCAGTAAGCGCAATCGGGTTTGGCCGGGAGGTCGCGCGATAGCAGGAAACCGCTCCACCCCGGCTTGTACGGGGTGGCGGTCGCCGGCGTATTCTTGAAGCCGGGCTGGCCCGACACCGGATCGCGGTCGCGCCCCGGCAACAACCCCGCCCGGCCGCCGCCGCTGGTCTGGTCGGTCCAATGGATCGGCACGAACAACTCGCGCCGCCGCTGGTCGGGCGTGCTGGCGACGCGAAAGACGCTCGACCCTTGCGCCGTCTGCACCCGCGCCAGCCCGCCATCGACCAGGCCGAGCCGCTGGACGGTGTCGGGATGCACTTCGAGCAAAGGCTCGCGACGATGTTGCGACAGTTTCGGCGACAGGCCGGTGCGCGTCATGCTGTGCCATTGGTCGCGATAGCGCCCGGTGTTGAGCCGCAGCGGAAAGGCGCGGTTGCCATCGTCGCGCGGGGCGTGGCGGACCGGCACCAGCCGCGCCTTGCCGTCGGGCGTGGCATAATCCCGCGTCGCAAAGGGCGAGGCGCCGCCCCATTGAAACGGCGCCATCGCGTCATAATCCTGGTTCGACATCGCTGCCTTGTCCGAGATATCGAACACCCGCGCGCCGTCATTCTCGAACCCGGTCTGCGCGGCGAATTCGCGGAAGATGCTCGCCGCGTCGGGATAGTCGAACCCCGCAAAGCCCATGCGCCTCGCCACTTCGGCGATCGCCCACCAGTCTGGCTTCGCTTCGCCCGGTGACGTCATGAAGCCACGCTGGCGCGAGATGCGGCGTTCGGAATTGGTGACCGTGCCGTCCTTCTCGCCCCAGCCGGTCGCGGGCAGCTTCACCTGAGCGTAGAAACTCGTGTCGGTCGCCGCGATGCAATCGGAGACCACGACGAACGGGCAATTGGCCAGCGCCACCCGCGCCATACGCGCATCGGGCAGCGAGACGGCGGGGTTGGTCGCCATGATCCACACCGCCTTTATCCTGCCCTTGGCCATCGCGTCGAACATGTCGACGGCCTTCAGCCCGGGCCCGGGACAGATCGTCGGCGACTGCCAGAAGCGCTGCGCCCGGTCGCGCTCCGCATCGCTGAACCCCATATGCGCCGCCAGCATCGAGGCGAGCCCGCCGACTTCGCGCCCGCCCATCGCATTGGGCTGGCCGGTGATGCTGAACGGCCCCGCACCCGGCTTGCCGATGCGCCCGGTCGCGAGGTGCAGGTTGATGATCGCATTCGCCTTGTCGGTGCCGCTGGTCGACTGGTTCACCCCCTGGCTGAACAGGGTGACGGTGCGCGGATGCTCGGCGAACAGGTCGTAGAACGCCTGCAGGTCGGCGGGCGCGATATCGGAGGTCTTCGCCACATCGCCGGCAGGCAGGGTTTTCCAGAACCCCTCCGGCACCACGACATGCTCGGCAAGGTAGCGCCCGTCGAGCCGCCAGACCGACCGCATCTCGGCGAGCAGCCCGGCGAACAGCGCGACGTCGCTGTCGGGCGCGATGGCGAGGTGGAGATCGGCCCGCTCGGCGGTCTCGGTGCGGCGCGGGTCGATCACCACCAGCTTCGTGCCGCGCGTCGCTCGTGCAGCCTCGATGCGTTGCCAGACGATCGGGTGACACCAGGCGGTGTTCGATCCGACCAGCACGATCAGGTCGGCGGCGTCGAGATCGTCATAGCTGCACGGCACCACATCCTCGCCGAACGCCCGGACATGCGCCGCCACGGCGCTCGCCATGCACAACCGCGAATTGGTGTCGATATTGGCAGTGCCGATGAAGCCCTTCATCAGCTTGTTGGCGACGTAATAATCCTCGGTCAGCATCTGGCCCGAGGCGTAAAAGGCGACGCTGTCCGGGCCATATTGGGCGATCGTCGCGGCGAAACGGCTGGCGACGAGGTCCAGCGCTTCGTGCCAGCCGGCTTTTCGGCAGCCGATCATCGGGTGCAGCAAGCGCCCGTCCAGCCCGATCGTCTCGCCGAGATGCGTGCCCTTGGAGCAGAGTTTGCCGCGATTGGCGGGGTGGTCGGGGTCGCCTTTTATAGCCGCTATCCGGTCGCCTGTCAGAGTCGCGACCACACCACAGCCGACGCCGCAATAAGGACAGGTGGTTTTGACCATCATTCCCCTCCCTGAAAGGGAGGGGCAAGGGGTGGGTCAGCTTCGAGGGGGCTCGATGCCCCCTCGAAGCTTTGTATCATGTCGCGACGAGTTTTATTGGGCGCGCAGACGCGCGCACCCACCCCCAGCCCCTCCCTTCCAGGGAGGGGAGTGATCACGACGCGACCCCCTCAAGCGCGGCAGCGCGCCCGATCAAAATCCGTCCCCCGTCCACCTTCACCGGAATAACCGGCACGCACCCCTTGTCCGCGCCCAGCGCCTCGCCCGTCACCAGCGAAATCCGCCAGTTGTGCAGCGGGCAGGTCACCGTCGTGTCGTGGACGATGCCTTGGCTGAGCGGCCCGGCCTTGTGCGGACATTGATTGGCCAGCGCATAGACCTGGCCATTGGCGGTGTGGAAGATCGCGATCTCGCGTCCGCCCCGCACCGGCAGGGTGCGCGCGCCTAGCGCCGGAAGCTGGTCGACCGGACCGATATCGAGCCATTCGGGTTCCATCACGCGACCTCCAGCTTGCGGGCGGGAACTGGCGTGGGGGCCGGCCGAATCTCGGCGAGATGCTGGTGGAGTTTCCAGTCCTCGCCCGCGGCGCGTTTCGCCCAGGGATCATCCTGCATGAAGCTCTGCGAATAGAGAAACCGCGCCCGCAACGCCTCGCGCCCCACCGGATCATCGACGATGCGTTGCCGGATATAATCGAGCCCGACCCGCTCGACCCAGGGCGCGGTGCGGTCGAGGTAGCGCGCTTCCTCGCGGTAGAGCTGGATGAAGGCAGCGCAATAATCCATCGCTTCCTGCTCGGTCGCGACCTTGCAGAGGAAATCGGTGCCGCGCAGCTTGATGCCGCCATTGCCGCCGATCGACAGCTCATACCCGCTGTCGACACAGATCACGCCCACGTCCTTGATCGTCGCTTCGGCGCAGTTGCGCGGGCAACCCGACACCGCGATCTTGAACTTGTGCGGCATGAAGCTGCCCCAGGTCATCTGCTCGATCCTGATGCCGAGGCCAGTCGAATCCTGCGTGCCGAAGCGGCACCATTCGGAGCCGACACAGGTCTTCACCGTGCGCAGCGCCTTGGCATAGGCATGGCCGCTGACCATGCCCGCAGCATTGAGATCGGCCCAGACCGCGGGCAAATCCTCCTTGCGGATACCGAAGATGTCGAGCCGCTGCCCGCCCGTCACCTTCACCATGCGCGCCTGATATTTCTCGGCGACATCGGCGATCGCGCGCAACTCCTTCGGGTTGGTCACCCCGCCCCACATGCGCGGCACGACCGAATAGGTGCCGTCCTTCTGGATGTTGGCGTGCATCCGCTCGTTGACGAAGCGCGACTGGTTGTCGTCGACGAACTCGCCCGGCCAGGCGCACAGCAGGTAATAATTGAGCGCCGGCCGGCACGCGGAACAGCCGTCGGGCGTGGTCCAGTGCAGCTCCTGCATCACCTGCGGGATCGCCTTTAGCGACTTCTCGACGATCAGCCGGCGGACATCCTCGTGCGTGAAGCTGGTGCATTTGCACACGGTCGGCGCGGCGCGTTCGCCGGCGTACTCATCGCCCATGGTGATCGCGAGCAGCCCCTCGACCAGCCCGGTGCACGATCCGCACGAGGCCGATGCCTTGGTGCAGGCCCGCACGGCGTCGAGCGTGCAGGCGCCCCCTTCGATCGCCGCGACCACCTTACCCTTGGACACCCCGTTGCAGCCGCAGATCTCGCCGTCGTCGGCCATCGCCGCGACGGCCGCATTAGGGTTTGCCGATGCCCCTCCTCCCGAGGCGAAGGCCTGGCCGAAGATCAGCGCGTCGCGGATCGAGGCGACATCCTCCTGGCGTTTCAGCAGGTCGAAATACCAGTTGCCGTCCTGCGTATCGCCATAGAGCACCGCGCCGATCAGTCGGTCGTCCTTGACCACGACGCGCTTGTAGATGCCGCGCGAGGCATCGCGCATGACGATGTCCTCGCAGCCTTCGCCGCCCGAGAAATCGCCCGCCGAGAAGACGTCGATCCCGGAGACCTTGAGCTTGGTCGAGGTGACTGATCCGCCATAGCCGTTTGGCGTCGCGACCAGCCCGTCGGCGAGGCTGCGGCACATCTCCCAGAGCGGCGCGACCAGGCCGTAGACCTGGCCCTGATGCTCGACGCATTCGCCCACCGCGAGGATGTCGGCGTCCGACGTGACGAGATGGTCGTCGACATGGATACCGCGCCCGATCGCGAGCCCCGCATCGCGCGCCAGCTTCACATTGGGGCGAATGCCCACTGCCATCACGACGAGGCTCGCGGGAATCTCGCGCCCGTCCTTCAGCCGCACGCCCTCGACCTTGCCCTGGCCGATGATCTGCGCCGTATCGGCCCCGGTCAGGATCGTCTGCCCGCGACGTTCCAGCTCTTCCTTCAGCAGCCAGCCGGCGGCTTCGTCGAGCTGCCGCTCCATCAGGGTCGGCATCAGGTGAAGCACCGTCACCTTCATGCCGCGCAGGCACAGGCCATGCGCTGCCTCGAGCCCGAGCAGCCCGCCGCCGATCACCACCGCATCGCCCCCGGCCGACGCCGCGCGCAGCATCGCGCCGACATCGTCCATGTCGCGAAAGGTAACGACACCCTGCAGATCGTGCCCCGGCACCGGGATGATGAAGGGATCGGAACCCGTCGCGAGCAGCAGCTTGTCGTACCTCTCGACCCGGCCCGACCGTGCGGTGACGGTGCGCTCGGCCCGGTCGATCGCCACCACGGGATCGCCCGCGACCAGGTCGATCGCATTATCGGCGTACCAGGCGTGATCGTTGATCACGATGTCCTCGAACACCTTGTCGCCCGCCAGCAACGGGGAGAGCATGATGCGGTTATAGTTCACCCGCGGCTCGGCGCCGAAGATGGTGATACGGTATTTGTCCGCGTCGCGCGCAAGGATTTCCTCGACCGCGCGGCACCCGGCCATGCCGTTGCCGATGACGACAAGATGCGGTTTGTCAGGGGTCATATCGCCCACTCCAGGGAGAGCCAGAATTTGGTGGTGTCGGTCGCGAAGCGATCGGCGGCGTAGGACGCGTATTTGGCGAGCGCGGTATACCGCCCGCGCTTGACGCTCGCCTGCAGGTCGATCTCGTCGCCATAATGCTGGGCGGCCCGGTCGCTGTCGAAGCGGTGGTACGCGGCGGTGAGGTCGATCGAGGCGAAGGGCCCGATCTTCTTCCAGCCATAGCCCGCCGAGGCATAGGCATCGCGCAGCCCGTCGGGCGGGGTAACGAGAAACTTGTCGGCCCAGCCGTTGAACTTGTGCAAGGTCGCGAGCGGCGTCTGGAAGCTGGTCAGCGCGACGCCCTCATCGGCGCCGAGCACCTCATAGCCACCGCCCAGCTTGAACGCGGCCAGCTCCAGCCCGATCTCGCCGGCGTAATAGCTTGCGGCATAATGGTTCGGGTTGCGGCCATGGTCGCTCTGTCGCGCATAGCTGGCGAGATAGGTCAGCCTAGCCTTGGGCCCGATCGCGCGGCCTCCGGCGAAGCGCGCGCCATAGGTCTGGCTGCTGTTGCGCAGCACCAGCGAACGGTTCTGGTCGACCAGATAGGCAAAGCCGGTGAGCGTGCCGAGCGTCGTCGTGAAGGAGAGATTGGCAAAGACATTGTCGCCGCCGATCGATGCGTAGCGCGCCGGGCCATAGCGATTGCCGCCATCGATCCCCCAGATGGTCCGGTCGGCCCGGGCATAGGTCACATCCGCCTTGAGGTTCTTCACGCCCGACCATTCGATCCGCGCGGCGTCGAAGGTCTGCTCATTGTCGCGCCAGCCGACCGATCCCACGAAGCGCTGGTCGTCGAGATTGATCCGCTGCCGCCCGACCGTGACGACCGTTTTGGGCAGCCCGCGATACTGGAGCTGCAGCCGGTTCAGCTCGATATTCTGCGCGTCGGGCACCAGCGGAAAACCGGTCTTGCCGTTGAGTCCGCTGTTATAATGTTCCGACAGCGCTAGCACTGCCTCGCTTTCGGCCAGCAGCGCGAAATCGCCGGCCTTGGCCTCCACGCCGCTGCGGATACGCATCGTCACGGCATCGGCATCGCGAGCCAGCGGCGCCTGGTCGACATGCTCGTACCGCAGCCGCGCATCGATCAGCGGCTTCAGCGTGACCGGCCCGGCAAGCGCCGGTGTCGATGCCAGTCCCGCCAAAAGGATGAACGCACGCATCAGATCTGCACGCCATCGGCGGCCGCGCCCCAGGTGCTGCGCCAGCGTGCCTTGACCAAGGTCAGCCCGCCCAAAGCGACCAGCGCCAGCCCGGCAAAGATCAGGAAACCCGTCGCGGTGCTGCCGGTCAGCTGTTTGGCGAAGCCGAGCGAGGAAGCAAGATAGAAGCCGCCGACACCACCGCCGAACCCGACCAGCCCGGTCATCACGCCGATCTCATGGCGGAAACGCTGCGGCACCAGCTGGAACACCGCGCCATTGCCGAAGCCAAGCGTCGCCATCACCAGCAGGAACAAGGCCATGGTGCCGACGAGCGAGGCAGGCGCGGTACTGATCGCGATCAGCGTCGCCGCGGCCAGGCCATAGACGACCGTCAGCGTCTTCACGCCGCCGATCCTGTCGGCCGTCGCGCCACCGAACGGGCGGACGAGCGACCCGATGAACACACAGGCCGCGGTACAATATCCCGCCATCACCGGGCTCAGCGCGAACTGGTCAGTGAAATAGATCGAGAGACTCGCGGCAAGGCCGACGAACCCGCCGAAGGTCACGCCGTAGAACAGCATGAACCACCAGGCGTCGGCCTGCTTCAGCACGGCCAGATAGGCAGCGAGCTTCTTCGGCGCCGGCCGGTCGGGCGCGTCCTTGGCCATCGCCATGTACAGCACGAACACCACGGCGAGCGGGATCGCCGCGAGCCCGAACACCGCGTTCCAGCCGAACGCCTTGGCGAGCAGCGGCGCGAACAGCGAGGCAAGCACGGTGCCGGAATTGCCCATGCCGGCAATGCCCATCGCCTTGCCCTGATGCTCGGCCGGGTACCAGCGCGAGGCGAGGGGCAGGGCGACCGCGAAGCTCGCCCCGGCAAAGCCGAGCACCACACCCACAGCGAGCGTGCCGGCGAAGCTGTGCACCCCGAACGCCCAGGCCGCCAGCAACCCGGCGATGACGATGATCTGGCCGATTGCCCCGGTGCGTTTCGGGCCGATCCGGTCGACCAGCACCCCGTTGACCAGCCGCAGCACCGCGCCCGCCAGGGTCGGCACCGCCACCATCAGGCCCTTTTGGGCGGGGGTCAGCGCGAGGTCGGCGGCGATGATCGGTGCGAGCGGACCGAGCAGCACCCACACCATGAAAGCGAGATCGAAATAGAGAAAGGCGGCGATCAGCGTGGGGCGATGCCCCACCTGCCAGAAACCGCCATTGCGGTCGGTCGCGATCATCGTCGCTGGTGACGGCCGTTCCACGACCGGCCTGTCCAGTGCCTGCACTTGCGTCATCGTCTCGATCCCCTTCGAGCAAACGCAAAAAAGCCGCCGCGACGACCGTTGCGAAACGGTGCCGGACGGCGACTTTGCCTGAATTTTCGGTGATGCCGGGTGCTACCTCGTTGCAGCGATCCGGCGGTCGAGTGAAAGCTGACGCGGATCGCGATTCGATGCAAGCCTTTTTTGCATCGCAGCGTAAATCAGGGCCGATGCGACCCTAACAGGTACGTTTCCAGCGCATCGGGATCGAAACTGCGCGCGTCGAAGAACCGGTCGGCACCCAGAATCAGTCTGCCTTGAGTCGTGCCCACGCCAAGCGAATCGGCAATGCCGCCTTCGAGCTTGGAGCTGGCGCCGGGCAACGGCACGCCGAGCGGACGGAGCGCGGCGCGATAGACATCCGGCCGAAAGACATGCTGCGCCGCACGGTAATCCGCCTCATTGGCCTCGGTATGCCCCGCCAGGCACATCTGCGCATAAAGCCATGCCGCCTGGCTGACCCAGGGGAAATTCGCCGCCTCGCGGTGCTGGAACATGAAGTCGGGCACATGGACCGCGGGGAAACCGCGCGCGAACAGGATCTGGTCGGAAATGGCGCGGCGGATCAGTGCCGCGGACCCGTCGAGATACGCCGCCCGCGCAAGCACGTCGGCGATCTCGTCGAGGCGCGCCGGATCGACAAAGGCAATGCCCGCCCGGTACAAGGCGCGGATCAGGCGTTTGGTCAGGTCCGGGTCTTCCTCCATGCGCGCCGTGCGCATGGCGAGCACTTTCTCCACGCCGCGCAGCCAGATCTGCGAGGTGACCGCGACGATCACGCCCGCGCCGCGATCCACCGCGACGCTGTTCCATGGCTCGCCGACACAGATGCCGTCGACCTCGCCGCTCGCCAGCGCATCGGCGGCAAAGGGCGGCGCGACGGTGACGATCTCGACATCGCGGTCCGGGTCGATGCCGCAGCCGACCAGCCAGTAGCGTAGCATGTAGTCATGGCTAGAATAGCGATGCACCACGCCGAAGCGCAGCCGCCTGCCGCCGTCCCGGACGATGGTCGCCAGTTTCGCGCCGATTGCCGTCACGTCGCCGGGCCGGCCGATCGTCGTGACCTGTTCGGCCAGATCGGGCCGCAAGGTGATCGCATTGCCGTTCAGCCCCAGCACGAACGGTACCGAGATCGGCGTCGCCGGGCGGCCCAGCCCGAGCGTCGTCGCGATCGCCAGCGGCGCCAGCAGATGCGCGGCATCGCTATGGCCGTAGAGCAGCCGGTCGTTGACCGTCGCCCAGCTCATGTCGCGCACCAGCGTCAGGTCGATCCGCTCCTCCTCGGCGAAACCGAGCTCGCGCGCCAGGATCGGCAGGGCGGCGTCGACCAGCGGCAGGAAACCGATGCGGAATGGCGTGCTGCTCATAGGTCCCCCATCAGCCGGTCGGCGGTGACGATCGCGTCGGCCACGTCGCCGATCCGCCGGCCGCTATCCATCGCGGCCTTGCGCAGCGCGGCATAGGCAGCGGGCTCGTCGATCCCGCGCTTCATCATCAGCAGCGCCTTGGCCTGGTCGATCGCCTTGCGTTCGGCCAGCGCGCTGCGTGCCTCGTCAAGCTCGGTGCGCAGCCGCGAATAGGCACGGAAGCGCCGGATCGCCAATTCGAGCACTGGCCTGATCCGTTCCTTCTTCAGTCCGTCGACGACATAGGCCGAGACGCCGGCATCGATTGCCGCCTCCATGCCGGCGGTGTCGCTCTGGTCGACGAACATTGCGACCGGGCGCGCCATCGCCCGCGACAGCGCGAACAACTCCTCCAGCTCGTCACGGTGGGGGTTGGCGAGATTGATCAGCACCACATCGGGGGCGAACGCCTCGAGCCGCGCGGCGATGCCCAGCCGTTCGTTGAACAAGGCGACGTCGGTCAGGCCCGCGTCGCGCAGGCCTTCCTCGATCACCGCGGCACGCGCGGCGCTTTCGTCGACGATCGCAATCCGCACCAGGACAGCCTTTCTTGCTGCGACGCGGCATAGACGGCGATGGGCAGTGAGTTCAACTGCCAGCCGCGTGGTGACGGTATGTCAGCGGGCCCGGCGCGGTACCCGATGACGCCCTCCATCGAAAAACCGTTGGATTGCCGCTCCTTTCGATTGCGCAACCGGCCCGGTACCGCCTATTCTGTACCGAGCGGGCAAGAATAGGGAGACGCACCATGGCGACCGAGTTCATCCTGAACGGGGTCAAGACTTCGTTCGATGGCGATCCCGATACCCCGCTGCTCTGGGTATTGCGCGATCATCTGAGGCTCACCGGCACCAAATATGGCTGCGGGATCGCGCAATGCGGTGCCTGCACCGTGCATCTCGACGGCAAGAATCGTCGGTCGTGCGTGACGCCGATCGGCACGATCGCGGGCCGCAAGGTCGTGACGATCGAGGGCGCGACCGATGCGCGGTCGGAGGCAGTGAAGGCCGCCTGGGTCAAGATCGACGTGCCCCAATGCGGCTTTTGCCAGTCGGGCCAGGTCATGTCGGCGATCGGCCTGCTCACCGCCAAGCCCAAGCCGACCGACGCTGATATCGACCAGGGCATGGCCGGCAACATCTGCCGTTGCGCGACCTATGTCCGCATCCGCCAGGCGATCAAGGATGCCTCGAGCGCGATGGAGAAGAGCGCATGAACGCTTTTGTCCCCTCGCGCCGCGGCTTTCTGCAGTCGACCGGCCTCGTGCTCGGGCTCGCTCTGCCGATGGGCCGCAGCCTCGCGGCGGCGCCCGGCACGCCGTTCCAGCCCAATGCCTTCGTCAAGGTCACGCCCGACAATCTCGTGACCATCGTCATCAAGCATATCGAGTTCGGCCAGGGACCGGCCACCGGCCTCGCCACGCTCGCCGCGGACGAGATGGACGCGGACTGGGGGCAGGTGCGCATCGAACACGCCACCAACAACGACAAGCTCTACGCGAACCTGTTCTTCGGCACGATGGCGACGGGCGGATCGACCGCGATCGCCAACAGCTTCATGCAGATGCGCAGCGCCGGTGCCACCGCGCGCGCGATGCTGGTCGATGCGGCGGCGAAACGCTGGAGCGTGCCGGCCGCGGACGTGAAAGTCTCGAAGGGCGTGGTCAGCAGCGGCAGCCACAAGGCGAGCTTCGGTGAGCTTGCGGCCGAGGCCGCGGCGATGACGCCGCCGGCCAAGCCGGTGCTCAAGACGCCGGACAAATGGACCCTGATCGGCACCGACGTGCCCAAGGTCGATTCCGCCATCAAGTCCAACGGCACGGCGATCTTCACGCTGGATATCGCGCGTCCGGACATGGTCCATGCCGTCATCCTCCATCCCCCCGCGTTTGGCGGCAAGGTGAAGTCGGTCGACGACGCGGCGGCGCTCGCCACCCCGGGCGTCGTCGGGGTCAAGACGATTGCCCAGGGCGTCGTGGTCTATGCCAAGGACAGTTATGCCGCGATGAAGGGCCGCAACGCGCTGAAGGTCGACTGGGATCTGGCTGCGGCCGAACTGCGCTCCAGCGAAGAACTGTTCCGCGCATACCGCGCCGAGGTCGAAAAACCGGGCGTCGAATATGAGAAGAAGGGCGATCCCGCCACGGCGCTGAAGGGCGCGGCGAAGATGATCGAGGCGACCTATCAGCTGCCTTATCTCGTCCATGCGCCGATGGAACCGATGGATGCGGTGATGGAGGTCAAGGACGGCCGCCTCGATGTGTGGATGGGGTCGCAGTTCCAGGCGACCGAAACCAGCATCATCGCCGGCGTGCTCGGCATCCCGCCCGAAAAGGCGGTGCTGCATCAGCAATATGCCGGTGGCAGCTTCGGCCGCCGCACCACCTCCGACATGGCCTTCCCGCAAGAGGCCGGGGCGGTCGCCAAGGCCTGGGGCGGGGCATCGCCGGTCAAGTTCTTCTGGACGCGCGAGAATGATATCCGCGGCGGCTATTACCGGCCGATGACCGTGCACAAGCTGCGCGGCGGCATCGACGCCAGGGGCAATATCGTCGGCTGGGATCAGGTCATCGCCATTCAGTCCTTCGTCATCGGCACCGCAATGGAGAAGATGATCGTCAAGGACGGCAAGGACTCGACGATGACCGAGGGCGCGAGCGAGGGCAGTTACGACCTGCCCAATTTCCGCGTCGGCGCGCATCTGATGAAGAGCCCCGTCACCACCAACTGGTGGCGCTCGGTCGGCCATACGCACACTGCCTATGTCGTCGAGACCTTCATCGACGAATTGCTCGCGCTCGGTGGCAAGGATGCCGTCGAAGGGCGGCTCGAACTGATGAAGGAACCGCGCGAAAAGGCGGTGCTACGGCGCGTCGCGGAGATGGCGAAATGGGGTGGCCCGGTCCTGGCCGGCCGCGCCCGCGGCGTCGCGACGCACAAGGCGTTCAATACCTATGTCGCGCAGGTCGTCGAAGTGTCGAAGGGCGCGGACGGCTTGCCCAAGGTGCACAAGGTGTGGTGCGCGGTCGATTGCGGCGTCGCGGTCAACCCCAATGTCATCCGCGCCCAGATGGAGGGCGGCATCGGTTTCGCGCTCGGCCATGCGCTCTATGCGGAGCTCGTGCTGGGCAAGGGCGGCACCGTCGCGCAGGGCAATTTCGACACCTATCGCAGTTTGCGCATCGGCGAGATGCCTGAGGTAGAGGTCGCGATCATCGCCTCCACCGAAGCGCCGACCGGCGTCGGCGAGCCGGGCGTGCCGCCGCTCGCGCCCGCCCTCGCCAATGCCTGGCGCAAGCTGACCGGCAAGGCCGTGCGCAGACTTCCCTTCGCTCATGGAGAAAACGCATGAACCCGCGCCTTCTCGCCCTGGTCGTCGCGGTCGTCGCGCTGCCCGTCGCCATCATGGCCAAGGACGCGCCGGTCACGCTCAAAGCCCCGTCGGCCTTTGCCGGCATCGCGAATCAGGATGCCCGCTCGGTCGCGCTGTTCCGCGAGATGGGCAAGGTCATCCAGAGCCCGCGCTGCGTGAACTGCCACCCCCGGACCGATCGGCCGCTTCAGGGCGACGATATGCATCCGCACAGCCCGCCGATCGCCCGCGGCCCGTATAATTTCGGCGCATCGGGCATGGAATGCACCACCTGCCATGGTCGCGAGAATGTCGACTTCGCCAATGGCGAGGGCAGCATTCCGGGCAATCGCAAATGGGCATTGGCGCCGATCTCGATGGCATGGGAAGGCAAGTCGCTCGCCGAGATCTGCGCGCAGATCAAGGATCCGGCGCGCAACGGCCACAAGACGCTCGAGCAGCTGATCGAGCATAATGGCACGGACGTGCTGGTCGGCTGGGGCTGGCACCCCGGCAAGGGCCGCACACCCGCGCCCGGCACCCAGGCCGAGTTCGGCGCGCTGACCAGGGCATGGGTCGAAAGCGGAGCAAAGTGCCCGGCCGCATGAGCCGGGACTTCGAGACGATCCTGCTGGAGACCGATACGGACGGGATCGCCACGATCACGCTCGACCGGCCGGACAAGCTCAACGCCTTCAACAAGGCGATGCTCGACGATCTGCTCGCCGCCTTCGACGCAACCGATGCCGACGATGCCGTCCGGGCAGTGATCGTCACCGGTAGCGGCCGCGCCTTCTGCGCCGGCGCCGATCTGTCGGAGGGCGGTGCGACCTTCGATTATGAAAAACGCGGCGGTCGCTGGGTCGATGGCGAGTCGCCGGTGGATCCGGATGGCAGCATCGACTGGTCGAACCCGGCGGTGCGCGACGGCGGCGGCATGTTGTCGCTGCGCATCTTCGAGTCGCTCAAGCCCGTGATCGGCGCGATCAACGGCCCGGCGGTCGGGGTCGGCGTCACCATGACCCTGCCGATGGACTTCCGCCTGGCGAGCGACACTGCGCGATTCGGTTTCGTCTTCGCCCGGCGCGGGATCGTGCCGGAGGCGACCTCGACCTGGTTTCTGCCGCGCCTGGTCGGCATCGGCCAGGCGCTCGAATGGTGCTATTCGGCGCGTCTGTTCGACGCGGCCGAGGCACTGCGTGGCGGACTCGTCCGTAGTGTCCACGGGCCCGACGACCTGCTCCCCGCCGCTCGCGCGCTTGCCCGCGACCTGACCTCGGAGAGCGCACCGGTCTCCGTCTCGCTGATGCGCCGGATGCTCTGGGCCGGCCTCGGCGCGCAGCATCCGATGGACGCGCACCGCCTCGAAAGCAGGGTGATGTGGCTACGCGGCGCCAGCGCCGATGCGCGCGAGGGCGTGGGCGCATTCCTCGAAAAACGCCCCGCCGTCTTTCCCGATTCCGTGTCCGGCGCATGGGACGATTTCGCCGACTGGTTCGACCGCCCGCGTTACCGGTGACCTCCGCGCTGCTTGAAGCGCCACTCTTCGCGATTACCGACTATTGGAGACCTTGACAGGGCAACGGCAGCGCTCAATGGTAGCGCTATCAAGAACGTTGTTGAGCGGAGTGGGATGGCTGACGGGGGCTTTGCGGTGGCGGATGCGCTGCCAGCGGATTGGCGCGAGGGTTTGTTTGTCGGCCGCATCGCCAGCGCGGAGGGGCCGAGCCCGGTCCTGATCGCCGGCGGCGTCGCGCATGACATGGCGAAAGTGGCACCGACGGTGTCGGCGCTGATCGAGGACAAGGCCTTTGACGCGAGCGCCGGCGTGGCGCTGGGGGATCTCGATTCGCTCGACCTCGGCACTGGCCCGGACGCGGCGTTGCGCCTGCTCAGTCCGATCGACCTGCAATGCGTGAAAGCGGCCGGCGTGACCTTCGCGGTCTCGGCGCTCGAGCGCGTGATCGAGGAGCGCGCGCGCGGCGACGCGGGTGCCGCGGCCGATGTCCGCGCCCGGCTCGAGGATATCATCGGCGGCAGCCTGCGCGCCGTCGTCCCCGGCTCGCCCGAGGCGGCGGCGATGAAGACCGCGCTGATCGAGGACGGCATGTGGTCGCAATATCTCGAGGTCGCGATCGGCCCGGATGCGGAGGTGTTCACCAAATCCCCCGTGCTTTCGACCATCGGCTATGGCGGCGAGATCGGGGTGCGGTCCGATTCGACCTGGAACAATCCCGAGCCCGAGATCGTGATGCTCGCCGATTCGACGGGTGCCGCGATCGGCGCGACGCTCGGCAACGACGTCAATCTGCGCGATTTCGAAGGCCGCTCGGCACTGCTGCTCGGCAAGGCCAAGGACAATAACGCGTCCTGCGCGCTCGGCCCGTTCGTGCGGCTGTTCGATAAGGGCTTCACGCTAGACGATGTGCGCAATGCCGAAGTCGAGCTGCTGATCGAAGGTCCCGAGGGTTACCGCCTCACCGGCATCAGCTCGATGAACCAGATCAGCCGCGATCCGGAAGCGCTGCTCAGGCACACGATGAGCGAGCATCAATATCCCGATGGCTTCGTACTGTTCCTCGGCACCCTGTTCGCGCCGACTCAGGATCGCGACGTGCCGAAGCACGGCTTCACCCACAAGGTGGGCGATGTCGTGACCATCTCGACGCCGCGCATCGGGCGCCTCGTCAACCGCGTGACCACGTCCAAGGCGGCGCCGCCCTGGCAATTCGGCATTGGCGACCTGATGCGCAATCTCGCGCGTCGGGGTCTGCTGGCCGTATCATGACGCATATTCTGGAGACTGAATCCGTGCTGCAGGCAAAAGTCGCTGGCGCACCCCGCGCACTGTATCCCAGCCTCGCCGACAAGTGCGTCATCATCACTGGCGGCGGCAGCGGCATCGGCGAAGGCCTCGTCGAGGCATTCGTCGCGCAAGGGTCGAAGGTCGCGTTCGTCGATATCGCCGACGACGCCAGCCGGGCGGTGGTCGAGCGGCTGACCCCCGGCGCGAAGCATGCCCCGCTTTATCGCCATCTCGACCTGACCGACATCGCCGCGCTCAAGACCGTGATGGCTGAGCTGGAACAGGGCCTTGGCGGGGTCGATATCCTGCTCAACAACGCCGCCAACGACGATCGCCACACGATCGACGACGTTACCCCGGAATATTGGGACGAGCGCATGGCGGTGAACCTCCGCCATCAGTTCTTCGCGGCCCAGGCAGTAGTGCCGGCGATGAAGCGCGCGGGCGGCGGCGCGATCCTCAACTTCGGCTCGATCAGCTGGCATCTCGGCCTGAACGACCTGGTCCTGTACCAGACCGCCAAGGCAGCGATCGAAGGCATGACGCGCAGCATGGCGCGCGATCTCGGCCGCGCCAATATCCGCGTCAACACCATCGTGCCCGGCAACGTCCAGACGCCGCGGCAGGAGAAATGGTACACGCCCGAAGGCGAGGCGGAGATCGTCGCGGCGCAGTGCCTCGACGGCCGCATCCAGCCCGCCGACGTCGCCGCGCTGGTGCTGTTTCTCGCGTCGGACGATGCGAAGATGTGCACCGGTCACGATTATTTCGTCGATGCCGGCTGGCGCTGAGATGGTCGCAGGCTCGCCGCGCCGGGTCTGCAGCGTCGGGGCGACGCTGGGCGAAGGACCTGTCTGGGTCGCGCGGGAAAACGCGCTGTGGTTCGTCGATATCAAGGAGAAGCGGATCTACCGCTTCGATCCGGCGACCGGTGCGCTGAAGCATTGGGACGCCCCGTCGCAGATCGGCTGGGTCCTGCCGGAACAGGACAGCGGCTTCATCGTCGGCATGCAGCGCGGCGTGGAGCGATTCGACTCGGCGACCGGCGGCTTTACCCCGCTGCATAGGCCGGAAGCGCATCTGCCCGGCAACCGCCTCAACGATGCGACCACCGACGCGCGCGGCCGCATCCTGTTCGGCTCGATGGACGACAGCGAAGCCGATCTGAGCGGACGCCTCTACGCGCTCGACGCGAACGGCGTGGTCGATACCGGCCTGCCGCCGGTCTCGATCACCAACGGCCCGACCGTCTCGCCCGATGGCAGGACGCTCTATCACACCGATACGCTCGGCAAGATCATCCATGCGGTTGACGTCCATGACGACGGCTCGCTCGGCGCGATGCGCGTCTTCGCGACGATCGAGGAGGGCGCGGGCTATCCCGACGGCCCGGTCGTCGACAGCGAGGGTTGCGTGTGGACCGGCCTGTTTTTCGGCTGGGGCGTGCGCCGCTATGCGCCCGACGGCGCGTTGCTCGAGACGGTCAAGCTGCCGGTCTCGAACGTCACCAAGATCGCGTTCGGCGGTCCCGATCTGAAGACTGCCTTTGTCACGACCGCCCGCAAGGGGCTCGACGCGGAAGCGCTGGCGGGGCAACCTGAGGCAGGGGATCTGTTCGCGTTCGACGTCGCGGTGCCGGGGCTGCCGGTGACCGAGGCGTCACTTCGGGTCAGCGCATAACAAGTAGAACAGGAACGGAGAGGGACAAGACCATGGCAACACCAGAGGCGGGACGGGTCAATATGGCCTTTATCGCGCTGATCGTGGCGGTAGCGACGATCGGCGGATTCATGTTCGGCTATGATAGCGGCGTGATCAACGGCACGCAGGAGGGGCTGAACAAGGCCTTCGACCTGTCGAAGCTCGGCACTGGCCTCAATGTCGGTGCAATTCTGCTGGGCTGTGCCGCCGGCGCCTTCATCGCGGGTCGCCTCGCGGATGTCATCGGCCGCCGCGGCGTGATGATGATCGCCGCCGTTCTGTTCATCATCAGCGCGCTCGGTGCCGGTGCCGCAACCTCGTCGATCATGTTCATCCTCGCCCGGATCATCGGCGGCCTCGGCGTCGGCGCGGCCAGCGTGCTTGCGCCCGTCTATATCAGCGAGGTCGTGCCCGCGAACATCCGCGGCCGGCTGTCGAGCGTCCAGCAGGTGATGATCATCACCGGCCTGACCGGCGCCTTTTTCGCCAATTACGCGCTGGCGCACAGTGCCGGCGGCTCGACCCAGAATCTGTGGTTCGATTATCCGGCCTGGCGCTGGATGTTCTGGCTGCAGGTCATCCCGGCCGTGTTCTATCTCTTCACCTTGCTGCTGATCCCGGAAAGCCCGCGCTATCTGGCGATGAAGGGCCGCGATGCCGAGGCTGAAGTGGTGCTGACGAAGCTGTTCGGCACCGACGCCGCCCGCGCAAAAGTCGCCGAAATCCGCGACAGCCTCGCTGCCGATCATCACCGGCCGAAATTCGCCGACCTGCTCGATGCGAACGGCAAGGTCCGCCCGATCGTCTGGGCCGGCATCGGCCTTGCCGTGTTCCAGCAGTTCGTCGGCATCAACATCGTCTTCTATTACGGGTCGGTGCTGTGGCAGCAGGTCGGCTATAGCGAGAATGACGCGCTGATCATCAACATCATCTCGGGGCTGGTTTCGATTGCCGCCTGCCTGGTGACGATCGCCATCGTCGACAGGGTTGGCCGCAAGCCGCTGCTGCTGATCGGCTCGGTCGGCATGGCCGTCACACTCGCGCTGATGGCCTATGCCTTCTCGACCGCGACGGTCGGCGCACATGGTCCGGAGATGTCGCCGATGATCGGCAAGATCGCTCTCGGCAGCGCGCTCGCCTACTCGTTCTTGTTCAACCTCAGCTGGGGCCCGATCATGTGGGTCATGCTCGGTGAAATGTTCCCGAACCAGATCCGCGGCTCGGGCCTCGCCGTAGCGGGCCTCGCGCAATGGGGCGCGAACTTCCTGATCAGCGTCAGCTTCCCCTGGATGGCCTCGAACATCGGCCTGCCGGTCACCTATGGCTTCTACGCCGCGAGCGCGTTCATCTCCTTCTTCTTCGTGAAGGCACTGGTGAACGAGACCAAGGGTCGCGAGCTGGAAGCGATGGAAGGCTGACATGATCGAGCTCTCGGGCGCGGGGTGGGCGCTGACGCTCCTCCCCGCGCTCGGGGGCGCGATCGGCAGCCTGAAATTCGAGGGCGCCGATATCCTGCGCCCCACGGCGGACGGCGTCACCGATCCGTTGCAGAGCGCCTGTTTCCCGCTCGTGCCCTATGCCAACCGCATCGCACGCGGGCGGTTTCGCTTCAGCGGGCGCAACATCGTCCTGCCGCTCAATTTCGGCGATCACCCCAACACCCTGCACGGTTTCGGCTGGCAGCGTCCGTGGAAGGTCGTGGAAGCAGGCTCCGCCCGGGCGCGACTCATCCATGTCCATGACGGGGGCGGTGGCTGGCCGTGGCGTTACCGCGCCGAGCAGGTGTTCAGCCTCGGCGAGGACGGGCTGTGCGTGACCCTGACGCTCGCCAACGCGTCGCGCGAGCCGATGCCGGCGGGGATCGGGCTGCACCCCTATTTCGCGATCCCGCCGGGGACGCGCCTGCGCCTCAACGCCGCCAGGCTATGGCTGACGGACGCCCTCCAGATCCCGAGCGAGGCCGTTGCCGCCGACCATTTCGGGGACTGGGCAGCCGGCGCCTCGATCTCCGACGCCGGTTTCATCGACCACAGCTATGAGCGATGGGACGGGCGTGCGACGCTCGACCGCGGCGACCATGTCGTCCGCCTGACTGCCAGGGGCGCGCGCGACCTGCATCTTTTCCACCCGGAAGGCGAGAGCTTCTGCTGTCTGGAACCGGTCAGCCATCTGCCCGACGCGTTCAACCGGCCGGGCGCGATGTTCGATCTGTTGCCGCCGGGTGGATCCCTGGTGCTGACGATGCGGATCGGCCTGGAACCTCACTGAAACTACCGCTTGCGCTCGCGCTACAAATGTAGCACGCTACATTTGTAGCCAATGAGGTAAGCCATGCTTTCGCAATTGCCGCCCCGCGAGCGCCAGATCGTCGACCTGCTCTATCAAGGGGGCGCGAGGACCGTCTCGGAAATCTGCGATGCATTGCCGGACCGGCTTACCGGGTCGGCGGTGCGCGCGATGCTGAAGCGGCTCGAGGACAAGGGCTTCGTGCACCGCGAGGAGAGCGACCGGGGATTTGTCTTCTCGCCGACCTTGCCCAACACCCAGGCGCGGCGGACCGCGCTCAGCCAGGTGGTGCGCACCTTCTTCAACGGATCGCCGGTCAGTGCCGCCAGCGCGCTGCTGGGCATGGCGCAGCAGCCCGATGCGCGCGAGCTCGACGTTCTCGAGGCGATGATCGCCGAAGCGCGACGGGCGCAGGGCCGGGGGGAATAACGATGGCCGTGCTGCTCCTCGCGCTCAAATCGCTGCTGGTCGCGGCAGCGACGCTGTTACTGTTGCGCCTGAATCATCGCCGCTCGGCCGCCGAGAGATCGACCATCGCGCATCTCGGATTGTTCGCGCTGGTCGCGCTGCCGCTTGCGGGCCTGGCGCTGCCGTCGCTGTCCTTGCCATTGCCCGAGTCCGTGGCGGGCTTCGTCGAGGCCACGGCGCCACCCGGCATCGCGGCCCCACAAGCCGCACTGACCAGCGGGAGGGCCGTCCCCTCACAGGCAGACCAGCAAGCCAAGGCCATATCTGAACAGCCTTCGCGGTTCGGCGATGCCGTGATGGTCATGGCGCGGCATGCCTATCTGGTGCCGACCGCGGCATTGCTGCTGCTCACTATTGCTGCGTTGTTTCGCCTCGTCGGACTGCGCGAGCGGGCGGAAGTGCTGGTCGAGCCCGAATGGCTGGCCGCGCTCGCCCGGGCGCAGCGGCGGATGGGGTTCAAGAGCGGCACGGCGCTGCTCAGAAGCGACGAGCTTGCCTCGCCGATCAGCTGGGGCCTGATGCGCCCGACGATCCTGCTCAGCGACGCCGCCGCCCGCGCGCCGGAACAGGCCGAGGCGATCATCGCGCACGAGCTCGCGCATGTCGTCCAGCTCGATTGGGCCAAGCTGATGCTCGCCCGTGTCGCCACCGCCACCTTCTGGTTCAATCCGCTGGCCTGGGTACTGGCGCGCGAAGCGCATCAGTTGCGCGAAGAAGCAGCGGACGATGCCGTGCTCGCCGCCGACATTGACGGGCCTGATTATGCCGAACTGCTTATTGGCGTCGCCCGCCACGAATGCCGGGGGGTGCTGCTCGGTGCTCACGGTGTCGCGCCGGCGAAGAATTCACTGCGCCGCCGCGTGGCGCGGGTGCTCGATATCAGTCCGGCGCGCCAGCCTTCGGGCAAGTCGTGGGTGGCGGGGTTCGCCGCGGGCATGCTCACCATGGCCGCGCCGCTTGCCGCGGTGACGTTCGCGCCGAGCCAGGCCGGCTCGACCGCGTCCGAACCGGCACATACCGCGACCATTGCATCGGCACCTGCTCCCGCTGCCGCTACTGGCCGTGCGTTGGTCGAGACGAGCCCTGCGCTGCACGTGGCCCTGCAGGAGAAACTGTCTGCTCGCGCTGTCGCGGCCCCACAAACGGGCTCGTCCGATCGCGGTTCTCAAGGAGTGGATGTCGATCAGATCATCGAGATGCGCGCCGCCGGCGTCACGCTCGACTATAAACACGCCATGGCGCAGGCGGGCTGGCCCGACCTCACGCCCGACCAGCTGGTGCAGGCACGATCGCTGGGCGTCACGCCCGATTATGTCCGCGACATGCGCGCTGCGGGATTGTCGGGGACCTTCGAGCAATTGCTCGGCGCGCGGGCTCTCAGGATCGATCCCGCCTATATCGGCGCGATGCGCAAGCTCGGCGTCAACGGCTCGCTCGACGACTATCAGGGCATGATCAGCCTCGGCGTCACGCCCCAATATGTGCGCAAGCTCAGGGCGCGCGGGATCGACGTCACCTCGCCCGACAAGCTGACGGGGCTGAAAGCCGTAGGCTTCGACCCCGATAGGGAGAGCGACGACCCGTAACGAGCTCGTAACGGCCACCCGCCTCCGCCCCACCGCACGTCCAGAAATCGCACTGCCCGAACGCCCCCTTCCGGGGCGAAGGGCACCGCTTTGCCCTCACCAGGAGACCCTGCCATGCTTCGTTCCCTGCTCGCGTCCGCGATGCTGCTTGCCTGCTGCGCATCCGCCGCCCCGCCCGCCACGATTGATCGCCTCCACTTCGAACTGCGCCCCAGTGGCGCCGCCGACATCGAACTGCGTGTCGAGCGCCATGCCGGGCGGCAGCAACGCAACAACTGGTCCCAGTCGCTGCCGCTGTCCGATCTGGATGGTTTGGTGCGCGACGCCTTCGACCGCGGCGGACGCGTCCAGTTTCGCCTGGTGCGTCCTGCAGGCACGCTTTCATGCGAAGGGCTCAGCCATGATCGCCGCGCGGACGGCACCTGCTCGCTGGCCCCGAGCGCCGCCTTTGCCGATCGGCTCGCGGCGCGCGGCATCGCCCGGCCGAACGGCGAGCAGAGCTTCGTTCTCATTATGAGTGGCGTGTCGTTTGACGTGCTGGATGCGTTGCACGCCGAGGGCTGGGCAACGCCCACGCTCGACGAAATGGTCCAGCTCGGCATCTTCCATATCACCGCGGACCTGGTGCGCGGCTTCGCGAACACGGGTTACAAGGGCGGTGCGATCGAAACGCTCGTCGCGTTCAAGATCCACGGGGTGACGCCCGACGCGATCCGGGAATATGCCCGGCTCGGGTTCGACCGGATCGGCCGGGACAATCTGCTCGCCTTTCGCATTCACGGCGTCACACCCGATTATGTGCGGTCGATGCGCGCCCTCGGCCTGCGTGACCTCACCCCCGAGACGCTGATCCAGATGCGCATCTTCGGCGTCACGCCCGACTATGTCCGTGCCTTTGGCCAGGACGGGGGGAGGGACCTCGAGGCCCGCGACCTGATCAAATTGCGGATCGCGGGTGTCGGCCCCCGCAAGCGGGGGGCCGGCAAATGAGCCGCGCACCTTCGAATCCCCGGCGTCGTATGACGTTGACGGCCCGTCGTGCCGGCGAATGGCTGGCGGTATCGGCGACGCTGCTCGCGCCGGTTTCGGCGAAGGCGCAGGTCGATCCGACCAGCGCCGCCAATAGCGAGCCCGCGCCCACCAGCGCGAAGATCTTCACGCCGGCCGACTTCGCGCGCTTCGCGCCCAGGACTGCCTATGACATGCTGAATCAGGTGCCGGGTTTCACCATTCGCAGCGCCGACGACACGCGCGGACTGGGCGAGGCTTCGGAGAATGTGCTGATCAACGGCCAGCGCGCCACCGACAAGACGGGCGGGGCCATCGCACAGCTGCAGAAGGTGCCCGCCGACGACGTCGAGCGCATCGAGATCAAGGAAGCCGCTTCGCTCGGCATCGCCGGTCTCACCGGGCAGATTGCCGATGTGATCCTGAAGGCCAATCGCAAAGCCAGCGGCAATTACAGCTGGAATCCGCAGCTGCGTCTCCATTATGCCAAGCCGCGCTGGCTCGCCGGATCGGTCAGTTATAGCGGGACGAGCGGCGCGCTCGGCTACACGCTGTCCGTGGAGAACAGCCCCGGCCGCGGGGCGATGGGTGGGGACGACTTTCGCATCCTGTCGTCGACCGGCGCGCTGGTGGAGTCGCGTGATCAGGTTTACTGGAACAGCTTCGATCAGGCGAAGGTCTCCGCCATCCTCAAATATGGCGGCAACGGCCCGATCCAGGCGAACCTCAATCTCGTCTATAATCCCTATTGGAATCGCGGCGACAATTTCCAGCGGCGCGTGCGCGTCGACGGCGACGATAACGACTGGGACAATCGCCGCCGCACCTATGGTTTCCAATATGACGTGAGCGGCGACATCTCGGTGCCGCTGGCCGGCGGCCGGCTGAAGCTGATCGGCCTGCGCCACTTCGAGCATGCGCCGGCGACCTATGACCAGCGGACCGACTATGACAGCGGGGCGCCCTCGACCGGCACGCGCTACGGCCAGGATTCGAAGACGGGCGAAACGATCGGCCGGCTGGAATATCGCTGGAAAGGCGGTGCCAACAACTGGACCGTTTCACTCGAGCGTGCCGACAACCGCCTCGCGCAGACCAGCACGCTGGCGAGCCTGAGGCCGGACGGCAGCTATGCCGATATCCCCTTTCCGCAGGGCAGCGGGATCGTCGTCGAAAAGCGCTATGAAGGCATCGTTGCTCTGAGCCGCCCGCTGACTGGCACTCTCGATCTGCAACTGGCCGGCGGCGCCGAATATTCGGAGCTGGCCGATTTGGGCAGCACCGAGCCGGCACGTCGTTTCTTCCGGCCGAAAGGCAGCGCCTCGTTCGCCTGGCGCCCCGCCAGGGGCTGGGATGCGAGCCTTAAGGTCGAGCGCAAGGTCGGCCAGATCAGTTTCTACGATTTCCTCGCCAACCAGGACATCACCAATAATCGTGAGAACGACGCCAATCCCAATCTCGTGCCGCCGCAAAGCTGGGAAGCGACCGGGGAGGTCGCCCGGAATTTCGGGCGGTGGGGCAAGACCCGGCTCAAGCTCTACCATTATTGGGTCCAGGACATTGTCGACCACATACCGGTGGGCGTGGACGGAGATGCGGTCGGCAACCTGCCGAGCGCGACCCGGCTCGGCATCGAGAGCATCAGCACGATCCAGTTCGACCCGCTGGGCTGGAAGGGGGCCAAGCTCGATGCGGAGTTAGGCTTGGAGCGGAGCCGCGTGCGCGACCCGCTGACCGGCACCGAACGCGTGATCAGCAACACGCGCGATCGCTGGGCCGAACTGACGCTGCGCCACGATGTTCCCGGCACGCAGTTCGCGTGGGGCGGCGGCCTCTCGTTCCAGCATTATGGGCTTGCCTACTATCTCGACGAGATCAACCAGAACTGGGAGGGCCCCTATGCCAGTGCATTCGTCGAGCTGAAGGATGTGAAGGGCCTCAAGGTGAACTTCCAGGTCTTCAACCTCAACAACGGCCATGTCCGCAATTACCGCACGGTCTATTCCGGCCGTCGCAACGGTGCGCCGGTGAGCTTCTTCGAACGTCAGCATCAGCGCGTCGGGCCGATCTTCACGCTGTCGGTTCAAGGGAGCTTCTAGCGGGATGGCCGTGCCGATGTCGCCGCATGAAACGCCGTCGCAGCGTCAATACTGACTTACTCAACAGTCAGTATTGACATCGCCTCCCGCTATGTCATGGTCCCCACGTTCGCGGACCAGCGTCACCAAGACGCGGCAGCGACAAGGAGGGGACATGAACCGCTTTGCCTATACGTCGTCGCTGCTCGCGCTCGTCATCGCGGGCGCTCCCGCCGCCGCACAGACCAGCCCCGCGCCCGAATCGTCTGACCGGACCGGCGGCGCGGCCGATCCCAACGACATCGTCGTCACCGCCACCCGCCGCAACGAGCGGCTGCAGGACGTCCCGCTCAGCGTCACCGCCTTCTCGCAGGAAGAACTGACGCAAAAGGGCATTGTCGGCTTCGAAGGCATTGCGCGCGAGACGCCGGGCGTCGTGCTCAACCAGGCCAGCGACAACAATGCCCGGTTCACCGCGCGTGGCATCTCCACCAATGGCTGGGGCGCCGGGCTGCAGACCACCACCACCATCTATCTCGACGAACTGCCGCTCAGCACGATCGGCAACACGGTGACGCTCAGCCCCAATCTCTACGATATCGAGCGCGTCGAATTCCTGCGCGGGCCTCAGGGCACCCTGTTCGGCTCGGGCTCGCTGTCGGGCGCGCTGCGTATCCTGACCAAGAGCCCCAACCTCACCAAATATGATGCGTCCGCCCTGGTCGATATCGGCCTCACGCCCGACGGCGGCGGCATCCGCCAGCGCTATAACGGCATGGTCAACGTGCCGCTGGTCGATGACAAGCTCGGGCTGCGTGTCGTCGGCTATTACCGGAACGAAGAGGGCTATGTCGACAATCTCGGGACGGGCGTGAAGAATGCCAACACGCTCAGGGACTGGGGCGGCCGCGCCACGTTGTTGTGGAAGCCGACCGACCGGCTGAGCATCAAGCTGCTCGGTTCCTATGAGAAGAGCGAGCCGCAGGATTCCGCGCTGACCTCGCCGTCGCTCGGCGACCGCAAGCGCTACAGCTCGATTCCCGATCGTTATACCTCGATCACGCAGGTCTATAACGGCACGATCGACTATCAGTTCGACGGCGCCCACCTGACCAGTTCCTCGACCTATTCGATCGCCGATGGCGATTTCGACGTCGATCTTGCCGGCACGTTCGCGACCGGGGGGCCCATTGCCCAGGCCATCCCCTTCTATCTCGACGACGATTATCGCCAGAAGACCTTCGTCCAGGAAACGCGCATCGCCTCCGATGCGGGCGGGAAATTCGACTGGGTGGTCGGCGGCTTCTACCTGCACCGCAATCTCGACCTGAACGGGCGAGACCTGTCGAGCGCGTCCTTCCTCGCCGCCCGCCGCATCACCGGCCTGCCCGGCACGACCTTCGCTTCTTTCGGCAGCGTCTCGCGCACCTATGAACTCGCCGGCTTCGGGGAGATCAGCTATCATCTGACGGACACGCTCACCGCGACCGGCGGCGCGCGCTATGGCAAATATGGCGGCACGGTCGATACCAAGCCCGGCTTCAACACCGCCTATTTCACCTATGCGCTGTTCGGCATCGCCGGGCCGCTCGCGCTGGTGCCGAATGGCGCCGCGACCGCACGCTATCCGTCGGCGAGCAAGGCGTCGTGGAAAGCGAGCCTCAGCTACAAGCCGTCCCGCAACCTGACGACCTACGCCACCGTCTCCACCGGTTATCGCACGCCGGTCTATAACGGGCGCGCGGGCAGCGTCAGCGCCGTCGATCGGACCGATCTCGTCATCCCGGCGGGGGCGGGTTCGGACAATCTCATCAATTACGAACTCGGCCTGAAGGGCCGCTTCCTCGGCGGCAAGCTGACCGCGAACCTCGCCGCTTATTATATCGACTGGCGCAACATCCAGGTTCAGGCCAACCGCCAGTCGGATTCGGTCCAGTTCGCCACCAATGTCGGGCGGGCGTCGAGCAAGGGCATCGAGGCGGAGATCACCGTCGCGCCGTTCAAGGGGCTGTTGTTCGGCCTGAACGGCTCGCTCAACGAAGCCAAGGTGACCGAGCTTTCAAAGCAGGAAGCAGCGATTTCGGGCGCGGTGAACGGTTCCCGCCTCGCCTCGCCGCACGTGCAGGGGTCGTTCTTCGGCGCCTATAATTACGACATGGGCAGCGGCGCCAAAGGCTTTACCAGCTTCCAGCTCCAGCATGTCGGGTCCTTCCCCAACGGCTTCCCCAACACGCCGGGCAAGCCGGCGGTGCTGAGCCCGCTCTACGACAATACCGACGCCTATACCTATCTCAACCTGCAGACCGGCATCACGCTCAAGGACCTGTCCGTCACCTTCTATATGGAGAATGTCGGGAACAGCCGCGCGACCACCTACATCCATCCCGAGGCGTTCGTGTACAGCCGCTACGCGATCGTCCGCCCGCGGACGTTCGGCGTGCGGATCGGCTATAATCTGTGGTGATCGCGAAAGGGCCGCGCCTGCTACGCTCGGCGGCGATCGCCTGGCTGTGCCTTGCCGCCACCGCCGCGGCGGGCGCGCCCGGCGATGCGGCACGGGTCGGCATTCGCCAGGGCCTGCTTCAGGGCACGGCCGATCCCGCCGGGCAGGTGGTCGCCTTCAAGGGCATCCCCTATGCCAAGCCGCCGACGGGCGCGCTGCGCTGGCGACCGCCCGCTCCGGCGCCCGGCTGGCAGGGCGTCCGCGATGCGCGGTCGTTCGGCCATGCCTGTTTTCAGCCGCCACAGTCGCCGACCGGCCTCTATTCGGGCGGCATGGTCGCGACGAGCGAGGACTGTCTGACGCTCAACGTCTGGGCGCCGGCCGGTGCCCGCAAGCTGCCGGTGATGGTGTGGATTCATGGCGGGGCCTTGTCGGGAGGCAGCAGCTCCGAGCCGCTCTATGACGGCGCGAAACTGGCGCGGCAGGGCATCGTGCTTGTCTCGATCAACTATCGGCTCGGCCTGCTCGGCTATCTGGCGCATCCGGCGCTGAGCGCTGAATCGCCGCGGCACCTTTCCGGCAACTACGGCCTGCTCGACCAGATCGAGGCGCTGCGCTGGGTGCGGGCCAATATCGCCGCGTTCGGGGGCGATCCCGGCCGGGTCACCATCGCCGGAGAATCGGCCGGCGGCCTCAGCGCCATCGCCCTGCTGGCCAGCCCGGCGGCGCGGGGCCTGTTCGCCCGGGCGATCGTGCAGAGCGGCTATATGCCCTCCTATCGCGCGCTGCATGCGGAAACGCGCGGCCTGCCCTCCGCCGAGGCGGCGGGCACGGCGCTGGCCAAGGCCGCCGGGGTAGTCGACGCCGCCGATCTCCGCGCGGCCGATCCTGCCGCCTTGTTCAAGGCCGGCCTCGCGACCGGCTGGCAACCCGAGCCGGTAATCGACGGCATTCTGCTGAAGCGCCAGCTCGCCGACACTTTCGCGCGCGGCGAACAGGCGAAGGTGCCCGTCCTTGCCGGCTTCAACGAAGGTGAGATCCGCTCGCTGCTTTTCCTGATGCCCAGGGCGCCCGACAGCCAGGCCGCCTATGTCGCCGATGTGCGGCGGCGTTTCGGTCCGGAGGCCGACGCTTATCTCGCCGTCTATCCCGGGGCCGATCCGAGGGCGGACGTGATGGCGTCGGTCCGCGACGGCCTGTACGGCTGGGCCGCCCAATATCTGGTGCGGCAACAGGCGGCGGCCGGGCAGCCCGCCTATCTCTATTTCTTCCGGCACAGCACCCCGGCACAACGCGCCCGCGATCTCGCCGCCTTCCATGCCAGCGAGCTGCCTTATGTCTTCGGCCAGGTCGGTCCCTCGGCCACGCTCGGCCCGAACTGGCCGCGCCCCCCGCTGACGGAGTCGGAGGCGCGATTGTCGGATGCGATGATGCGCTATTGGGTCTCCTTCGTCCGCGCCGGCGCCCCGGCGGCGCCGGGCGCGGTGCCCTGGCCTCGCTATACCGCGCGCCGACCCTTCTATCTCGATATCGACGACCGTCCTTCCGCCGGGCGCCGCCTCCAGCCCGCGGCCTTTGCCTGGGCCGATGCGCTGGTCGCACGGCGGCTGCGGGAAGGGCGCGGCTGGCGGTACGATATCGGCTTCTCGGCCTTTCCGGCGCAGGCGGCGAGCCGGGGCGGCGGCGTTGACGCGGCTGCCGCACCCCGGCAACCAGAGTCGCGATGAGCAATACCGATCAAGCCATGCTGGAAGGCGAGCCGGCCCCGCGCGCGCGCAATCACAAGGCCCGCGTGCGCGAGGCGTCGATGGAGCGCATCCTCGACGCCGCCGAGCAGCTGTTCGCTGAATTCGGCTATCACGGCGTCACCCTGAAGGACGTCGCCGCGCGGGTCGGCGTCAGCTCGACGCTGATTCATTATCATTTCAACGGCAAGGAAAGCATCTACGAGGCGGTCTGGGCGCGCAAGGCGCCGATCTCGGCGCGCAACCGGCTCGAGGCGATGCGGCGCTATGCCGAGGAAATGGGCGACAAGGTCACGGTCGAGGGCGCGCTGCATGCCTGGATCGACGCCGACCTCAACGTCCAGATCGACGATGCGGAACAATGGATCGCCTTCGGCAAGATCGCCGCCCAGGCCAACAGCGCCACGGATTGGGGCGCGGGCAAGATGACCAAATATTTCAACCCCGTCGTCCTCGCGCTGATCGACCTGCTCAAGAAAGCGATGCCCGATTGCGACGAGGAAACGATCTTCTGGGGCTATCACTTCGTCTCGGGCGCGATGACGCACAACATGGCGCGCACCGGCCGGCTCGACCAGCTGTCGCACGGCCTGTGCTCGTCCAATGATTTCGAATCGATCAAGCGGCATATGGCGAAGTTCATGGCCGCGGGGTTCCATGCCATCTGCCAGAAGCCGGCAACCGGGAAAGGATCGGAATGACGACCAGGCGCGAGGTGCTGGCAGGGCTGGCGGCGGCCACGGCGGTCGGCGTCTCGCCGGCCCGCGCGGCGACGCTGCGCGCGATGCCGAAGGGGTTCCTCTGGGGCGCGGCGATCTCGGCGCACCAGAGCGAAGGCAATGACGTGCATTCCGACAGCTGGCTGCTCGAGAACCTGGCCGAGACGGTCTACAAGGATCCGTCCGGCGACGCCTGCGACAGCTATCACCGCTATGATCAGGATTTCGCGATCGCCCGGTCGATCGGGCTGAATTGCTACCGCTTCGGCGTGGAATGGGCGCGGATCGAGCCCGAAGCCGGGCATTTCTCCCAGGCCGAGCTGGATCATTATAGCAAGGTGCTCGCCTCGTGCCGCGCGCACGGCCTGTTGCCGATCGTCACCTATAATCATTTCACCGTGCCGCTCTGGTTCGCCAGACGCGGCGGATGGGAGGCGCCCGACAGCGCCGAGCTGTTCGCCCGTTTCTGCGAACGCACGACCCGCGCGCTGGGCGACCAGATCGGCATGGCGTCCCCGTTCAACGAAGCGAATATCCACCTGCTCGCCAAGCTGCTGCGCATGGGCGCCACGCCCGAATACCGGGCGAAGCGCACCGCGATGATCGCCGCCGCCGCCCGTGCGACCAATTCCCCCGCCTTCTCCTCGATCCTGTTCGCTGACCCGGACCGGATCGATGCGCATCTGCTCGAGGCGCATGCCAAGGCCTATCAGGCGATCAAGGCCGGCCCCGGCGACTTCCCCGTCGGCGTCACGCTGTCGACTCAGGCGATCGAGCCGGTCGGCGAGAACAGCCTCGCCCCGCGCATCGAGGCGATGGTCTATGGCGACTGGTGGGATGCGGTGAACGCCAGCGATTTCGTCGGGGTGCAGACCTATACAAGGGTCCGGCTCGACGCGAAGGGTGTGGTGCCGCCACCGCCCGGCACGGAGATGACCGCGGCGGGCTATGAATATTATCCGCAGGCGCTCGGCCACACCATCCGCCTCGCCGCGCGCAAGACGAAGAAACCGATCTTCGTCACTGAAAGCGGCATCGCCACCGACGACGACACCCGCCGTATCGCCTGGCTCGACGACAGCCTCGCCGAGGTCCGGAAATGCCTCGACGAGGGCATCGACGTGAAAAGCTATATCTACTGGTCGCTGCTCGACAATTTCGAATGGACTCAGGGCTATGGCCAGCATTTCGGCATGGTCGCCGTCGACCGCCAGACCTTCGTGCGCACGCTGAAACCCAGCACGCGGCACTTTGCGAGCCTCATCCGCGGCCGGTAAGGGCCGCGCGCCTCATGCCAGCGATCGCAGCGCGTCGCGCAACGCCAGGTCGCGTGGATCGCCGGTCAGCGCGGTGCCCATCCGGTTGGTGACATAGGCATAGGCGATCCCGGTTCGCGGGTCGGCATAGCCGAGCGACCCGCCGGCCCCCGGCGCGCCGAACGCGCCGTCATGCCCGAAGGGCCATTGCGGGCTCGGTTTCATGAAGCCGAGCGAGAATTGCGCCTCGCCGCGCATCACCGCGTCGTAGAAACCATGGGTCGGCGGGCGTGCCGGCGCCATCAGCAGGTCGATCGTCTCCTGCTTCAGCCCGAGATCCCCGTCGCACGCGGCAAAGGCGCTATAAGCGCGGGCGATCCCGCGCGCCGAGCCCACGCCGCCGCCCGATGGAACCTCGAAATCGCGCGTATAGATATGCTCCGGATCATAGGACAGCACCGTGCCCGGGTTCGCGATCATGGCTCGGTGGAAGGGGGAACGCCGCCGTAGCAGGTCGATCTGGAGCCGGAGCGGGAGGGTGAGGAACATCGCGAGCATCCCGGGCGATTCGAGCGGCGCGAGCCGGGCATTGGGAATATCCGGCGGCAGGCGGATATAAAAATCCAGCCCCAGCGGCGATGCGATCTCCTCATGGAAGAACTGCCCCAGGCTGCGATGCCGCGGATCCACGCGCCGCATGATCTCGCCCAGGTAAAAGCCCAGGCTGATGGCGTGATAGGCCTGCCGCGTGCCCGGCTCCCAGGCCGGCCGCTGCCGCTCCATGACGCCCGCCAGCCGGGCGGGATCGGCGATGACGGCATGGTCGACGGGCTCGTCGAATGCATGCAGCCCCGCCTGATGGGCGAGCAGCTGCCGGATCGTGACGCGTTCCTTGCCGGCCTGCGCGAATGCCGGCCAATAGGTGCACACCCGCTCGTCATAATCGAGCCAGCCGCGCGACTGGGCGAGCGCCGCCGTCATCGCCGCCAGCCCCTTGGTGGCGGAATGGACCAGCACCATCGTGTCGGCCTGCCACGGCGTCCCGGTCGCGCGGTCGCGCACGCCGCCCCACAGGTCCACGACCCTTTCGCCGTGACGATAGACGCAGCATGCCCCGCCCAGCTCGCCGCGATGCGTGAAATTCTCGATGAACGCGCGCCGCACCGGCTCGAAGCCCGGCGCGACCTCGCCCCGGACCAGCGGCAGGCCCGAAGTGGCACCGACGCTCACAGCGCGGCCCTCCTCAGGCGCAGCGCGTTCGCGACGACGCTCACCGAGGACAGGGTCATGGCCGCGGCGGCGATGACCGGGGACAGGAGGATGCCAAAAAACGGGTAGAGCAGCCCCGCCGCGACCGGGATGCCCGCCGCATTGTAGCAAAAGGCGAAGAACAGGTTCTGCCGGATGTTCGTCATCGTCGCCTCGCTCAGCCGGTGCGCGCGCACGATGCCCATCAGGTCGCCGCGCAGCAGCGTGACGCCGGCGCTCTCGATCGCGACGTCAGTGCCTGATCCCATCGCGATGCCGATATCGGCTGCGGCGAGCGCCGGGGCATCGTTCACCCCGTCGCCGGCCATGGCCACGATCTTGCCCGCCTGTTTCAACCGCTCGACCACCGCGCTCTTGCCCTCGGGCAGGATGTCGGCTTCGACCTCGTCGATGCCGAGGCGGCGCGCGACGGCGTCGGCCGTGGTCCGGTTGTCGCCGGTGAGCATGACGACCGCGATGCCCTTGCGGCGCAGCGCGGCGAGCGCGTCGGGCGTGGTCGCCTTGACCGGGTCGGCGATGGCGACGATCCCCGTAGCGACGCCGTCCACCGCGATGAAGATCGCGGTTGCCCCGTCGCGGCGCAGCAGATCGGCCTGCCCGTCCAGCGCGGCGGTGGCGATCCCGCCTTCCGCCATGAAGCGGCCATTGCCCAGGGTGATCGCCTGGCCGTCCACCCTGCCGGTCGCGCCCCGGCCGCTCGGCGAATCGAAATCGCTGACCGCCGGAATGGCCAGCCCCTCCGCCTCGGCCGCGGCGACGATCGCCAGCGCGAGCGGATGTTCGGAGGCGCGTTCGACCCCCGCCGCCAGTCGCAACAGGGTGTGCTCGTCATATCCCGCGCCGGCGACGATCCGGATGACCTTCGGCTTGCCTTCAGTGAGCGTTCCCGTCTTGTCGACAACGAGCGTGTCGATCTTTTCGAGCCGCTCCAGCGCCTCGGCATTCTTGATCAGCACGCCCAGCTCGGCGCTGCGCCCGACGCCCACCAGGATCGACAGCGGGGTCGCCAGGCCGAGCGCGCAGGGGCAGGCGATGATCAGTACTGCGACGGCAGCGACCAGGCCGTGCGCCGCACCCGGCGCGGGGCCCCAGATCGCCCAGCCGGCGAAGGTGAGCAGGGCGATGCCGAGCACGGCTGGCACGAACCATCCGGCGACCCGGTCGGCGAGACGCTGGATCGGTGCGCGCGACCGCTGCGCCTGCGCGACCATCGCGACGATGCGCGCCAGCATCGTGTCTCGGCCGATCTTTTGCGCGCGCACGATCAGCGCGCCGCTCTGGTTGAGCGTACCGCCGATCGCCTGGTCCCCCGGCGCCTTGGCGACCGGCATCGATTCGCCGGTGAGCATCGATTCGTCCACGGCCGATCGGCCTTCCTCGACGATCGCATCGACCGGCACCTTTTCGCCCGGGCGCACCCGCAGCCTGTCTCCCACCGCGATCAGCTCGATCGCGACTTCCTCCTCGCTGCCGTCCGCCCTCAACCGCCGCGCGGTCCTCGGGGCCAGGTCGAGCAACGCCCGGATCGCATCCGAGGTGGAGGCGCGCGCCCTCAGTTCGAGCATCTGGCCGAGCAGCACCAGCACGGTGATGACCGCCGCCGCCTCGAAATAGACCGGGACCGATCCGTCCATGCCGAGGAAGGCGGGCGGAAAGATTGCCGGCGTCATCAGGGCCACGACGCTATAGCTCCAGGCGACCCCGGTCCCCATCGCGATCAGCGTGAACATGTTGAGGTTGCGCGTGCGCAGCGACGTCCAGGCGCGGGCGAAGAAGGGCCAGCCTGCCCACCACACCACCGGCGTCGCCAGGGCGAACTGGATCCAACCCGAAACTCTTGGCGGAACCAGGTGATGAAGCGAAGGCACCAGATGCCCACCCATTTCCAGCAGGAACACCGGCAGCGCAAGCGCGAGGCCGATCAAGAAGCGGCGCGTCATGTCGATCATCTCGGCGTTGGGCCCGGCCTCGACGCTTGCCACCAGCGGCTCCAGCGCCATGCCGCAGATCGGGCAGGCGCCGGGGCGATCCCGGCGGATTTCCGGGTGCATCGGGCAGGTCCAGATCGTCCCCGGCGGCGCCTCGGCCGCGTGCCGGCCCTCGCCGGGGGCGGGCGAAGCATGGGAGTGCGGGCTATCGTGCGAAGCGATCACGGCGTTTCTCCAGCCGGCACGCCGCAAACGTTGCGATCTCATCCGGCGGCCCCTGCTTTCATCGGCCATCACGAACCGCGCAATGCGGGAACACCCTTATTGCGGCGATTCACTGATCTTCATCGTCGGAATATCATGCTCGGCCCGGCGGTCAGTGCCGGCGAAGGCGAAAGGCCTCGGGCGTGCCAATACAGATTTCATGCGGCAACTATTCGCGATTAACGCCGATACAGGAACTGACGGGGGTCGCGAAATTCGGCAAGTCCCCGCTCAATTGGCGTCGCGCGTCTGTTCGTCGGCGCGTTCCTGGCGTTCCAACATTTATACTGGCCGATACTGCGAACCCCGTGCAGGCCCGTAATAGGGCTCGATTCCGGCCCCTTCGCAGGTGGGTCGCGAAAATCGGCGAATACTGGGCGTTTCGCGGCAGCTTCCAACAGGAATATTCTACGGGGCAGCGCGGAGAAACGGGACAGTCCGGTGTCCCATATCTCCCCGCGCTAATCGCCCGCCCGCGCGAACGGGCCGACCATCGCACCGATAAAGCCGCCCGCTATCTTCGTGCTCAGGATCGTCGCGTCCTGGTCCTTCGCCAGCATGTGCCAGCGCCCGTCGGCGCCCGCGTAGAGGAAGTCGCACCGATCGCCGCGCAGCACGATGCGCAGCCGCACGCTCGTGCCGGCATAAGGCGCCGACGCGACCGCGACACCGTCCGCCGGGTCCTTCGGGCCGCTGCGCTTCTCGACCGTGATCGCCGTCCCGTTCAGCGTCAGCGCGTAGAAATAGGCAGTGTCCTGCACCACGGCGATCCCCGCCCGGTCGCCCTCACGCTTCGGCGTAAAAGCGACCGACGTTTCCGCCGTCGCCCAGCCATGCTGCAAACGCCGTCCGAGAAAGGCAGTCTGGCCCATACCGCCCAGCGCCACCGGACGCGCATCGATCGCCAGCGCCCCGCCGGACAGCCGGCGCCAGCCGGTATCGGTCGCCCGGATCTGCACCCAATAAGGCGCGAGTTTCGTGCCGGCGAACTCGTCGCGCACATGGAAGGCGCCGCTGTTGGGTATCGGTGCTGCCTTGCCCCGCGCCAGCCCAGGTCGCGCATGGACATAGGGCACGGCCGCGCCGGGCGCGGTCACCTCGGGCCAGCCGTTCCGCCAGCGCACCGGCAGCAGGAAGGTCTCGCGGCCCGTATTGTAGAAATCGCCCTTGTACGGCCGCGTACCGAGGAACACGCTCCACCAGTCGCCCTTCGGCGTCGTCACGAAATCGGCATGGCCGGTCGAGGTGATCGGGAAAGGCCGTGCCGGATCGAGCGTGCGCTGAGTCAGGATCGGGTTCACCGGCCCGGGCTCATAGGGGCCGGTGACCGATTTGCTGCGAAACACCACTTCGCTGTGGTTCTCCGCGGTGCCGCCCTCGGCCGCGATCAGATAATACCACCCGTCCTTGCGGAACAGGTGCGGCCCTTCGATCCAGATCGGCTTGTCCGCCGGCCTGACGCCGCCGTCCACGATGACCGTGCGGGGGCCAAACGGCTTCAGGGTCGTCGCATCGATGCGCTGGATCCAGATCGCCCGGTGGCCGTCATAGCGCGGCTTGCCCTCCGGCACGCCGTTGTTGAGGATCCAGGCCGATCCGTCGGTGTCGAAGAACAGCGAGGGGTCGATGCCCTCGATCGCGTTCCAGTGCGGGTCGCTCCAGGGGCCGGCGGCGCTCTTCGCGGTCATCACGAAATTGCCGCCGCAATCGACACAGGTCCCGGCCATGTAGAAAATGCCGGCGCGGTAGGTGAGGTCGGGCGCATAGATGCCGCGCGACGTGCCGAGCTGCTCGAAATCGACCTGGCCCGGCCGGTCGATCGCGTTGCCGATCTGAGTCCAGTTCACCAGGTCACGGCTGTGAAATACCGGCAGGCCGGGGAAATAGGTGAAGGTCGAATTGACGAGGTAATATTCCTGCCCGACCCGCAAGATCGACGGATCGGGATAGAATCCCTGCAGGATCGGGTTGCGATAGTCGTTCGGCCCGGCCTTCATCGTCCGGTCGACCGGGTCTTCGCCCTTGTAATCGAACCAGGCGAAACGGGCGACAGGGGCCGCCGGCGCGACCGCGCCCATCAGCGGCACTGCCAGCAGAGCGGTGATCGCGACCCACAGACCCTTGGTGATCGTTTCGCTCCACCCCTTCCTTCCCCGGCGAAGGCCGGGGCCCAGTTGGGGACGGCCCGTGGCGGAAGCTGCGCTTCGTTGCATCGACCTGTCCAACTGGACCCCGGCCTTCGCCGGGGAAGCGAGGTTGGTTCGACCGGCAGGATGCCCCATACGCCTCAATGGTTATGCCGCGGCGTCTTCGCGGCAATGCCGCGATATTTGACCGCCATCTCCAGCACCGCGCCATCCTCGAGCTGTCCGGTCTTCTCACGGTACAGTTCTTCCCAGGGCGTATTGCTCGACGGGAAGGCCGGGGCGGGGCCGCCCTTGCGCCGCGCGATCTCGGCTTCGTCGACCAGCACGTCGCAGCGCCCGGTGTTGAGGTCGATGCGGATCACGTCGCCGGTGTGCAGCCAGGCGAGCCCGCCGCCGACCGCGCTCTCGGGCGAGGCGTTGAGGATCGAGGGGCTGTCCGACGTGCCCGACTGGCGCCCGTCGCCGAGGGTCGGCAGCCAGGCGATGCCGCGCTGGATCAGCGCGTCGGGCGGCTGCATGTTGACGACCTCGGCCGAGCCTGGCCAGCCGATCGGGCCGGCGCCGCGAATGACGAGGATGCAATTCTCGTCGATCTCCAGCGCGGGGTCGTTGATCCGGTGATGATAATCGTCCGACCCGTCGAACACGATCGCACGGCCTTCGAACACGCCTTCCTTGCCGGGGTGGCTGAGATAGCGGTTGCGGAATTCCTCGGAGATCACGCTGGTCTTCATGATCGCGAAGTCGAACAGGTTGCCCGAGAAAGCGAGGAACCCGGCCTTCTCCTTCAGCGGCTCGGCGAAGCGGCGGATCACCTCGCGGTCGCGCGACTCGCGGCCGGCGATATTCTCGCCGATGCTGCGCCCGGTCACGGTCAGGCAGCCGCCATCGAGCACGCCACCCTCAGCCAGTTCGTGCAGGATCGCGGGCACGCCGCCGGCGCGGTGGAACCGTTCGCCGAGGAAGCGCCCGGCCGGCTGCACATCGGCGAGCAGCGGCAGGTCATAACCATGTTCGGTCCAGTCCGACGGATGCAGCTCGACCCCGGCATGGCGCGCCATCGCCATCAGATGCGGCTGCGCATTGGAGGAGCCGCCGATCACCGTGATGGTACGGATCGCGTTGAGGAACGCCTCGCGCGTCAGAATCTTCGACGGCCGCAAATCCTCATAGGCCATGTCGACGATGCGCCGGCCGGTCTCATAGGCGATCTGCCCGCGTTCGCGGTACGGCGCGGGGATGGCAGCGCAACCGGGCAGCGACAGGCCGAGCGCTTCGGCGACTGCGTTCATCGTCGAGGCGGTGCCCATCGTGTTGCAATGCCCGGCCGAGGGCGCGCTGTCGGTCGCGCGGCGGAGGAACTCCTCCTCGTCGATCTCGCCGGCGGCAAGCTTGCGGCGCGACCGCCAGATGACCGTGCCCGATCCGACCAGTTCGCCCTCGTGCCAGCCGTCGAGCATCGGCCCGCCGGAGAGCACGATCGCCGGGATATCGACGGTCGAGGCCGCCATGATGCCGGATGGCGTGGTCTTGTCGCAGCCGGTGGTGATGACCACGGCGTCGATCGGATAGCCGTACAGAATCTCGACCAGGCCGAGATAGGCGAGGTTGCGGTCGAGCGCCGCGGTCGGGCGGCGGCAATTCTCGAAGATCGGATGCGTCGGGAATTCCATCGGAATGCCCCCCGCATCGCGAATGCCCTCGCGGGTGCGCCGCGCGAGATCGACGTGGATGCGGTTGCACGGCGACAGGTCGCTGCCGGTCTGGGCGATGCCGATGATCGGCCGGCCGCTGCGCAGCTCGGCGGCGGTAATGCCGTAATTCATGAACCGCTCGAGATAGAGCGCGGTCATGTCCGAGCGCTCCGGATCGGCGAACCAGTCCCGCGAACGGAATGGCTTTACGGGTTCACGCTGCACTATGGCCTCTCCTGGTCGTCTCGAATGGTACCGCTAACGCAAAGATCCGTTACGCTCAACGACGGTCGCGCGCAAACCTCGTCAGGACGGTCGCGCCGACGTCACCGAAGGGCGGCGGCGCGGCGCGGCATCGGACTGGCGGCGCACCAGCTGGAAGTCGAGCTGGCGGTGCTGCGACGGGTCGCGGTGTCCGGCGCGGCGGCTGCGGATTTCCTTCACCAGCAGCTCGACCGCAGCAAGCGACATGTCGGTGATCGGCTGGTGAATCGTTGTCAATTCCGGCCAGATCGTCGTGGCCAGCGCGGTATCGTCGAAGCCGCACACGGTGAGGTCGTTGGGTACGTCAAGCCCGTGACGATGCGCGACCGCGACGGTCGCCGCGGCCATGTCGTCATTGCTGGCGAAGATCGCCGAGGGCGGGTTGGGCGTATCGATCAGATGCTCGGCGGCGTCCAGGCCGGAGCGATAGGTGAAGAGGCCCTGGACGACGAGCTTCTCGTCATAGGGCAGGCCGACCGCTTCGAGCGCGTCGCGATAGCCGGCGAGGCGGCGTTCGCTCGCCGTCTGGTCCGGGTTGCCGATGATGAAGCCGATGCGCTGATGGCCGAGCGCGGCGATGTGGCGCGTCATCGCGAAGGCGGCGCGGTGATCGTCGATGCTGACGGCGGAGAAGCCCGGGGCGGGGTGGCCGCTGGCGACCGTCACCGCCAGGCCGCTCGCCTGGCGCAATACCTCGAGCAGCGGCAGGGAATCGCACAGCGGCGGGGGCAGCACGATTCCCTCGATCCCGCTGCGCAGCAGGCGCGCCGCCGCTTCCTCGGCCTGTTCCAGCCCGTCGCATTTCTCCACGACGATCTGGATGTTGGCGCGGCTGGCATAATCGAGGCTGCCGACCAGGAACTCGCTGAGATAGGCGGCGCTGGGGTTGCTATAGAGCAGCCCGATCCGCACCGGCGCCGCGCCGGCGAGGCTGCGCGCGGCTGGGTTGGGCGAGTAATTGAGCGCGGCGATCGCGGCATTGACCACCTCGCGCGTGGTGGCGCGGACATTGCCTTCGCCGTTCAGCACCCGCGACACCGTCATGGGGGAGACGCCGGCCTTGCGCGCCACATCGGTGATGGTGGCGGTGGTGCGTTGCCGACGGGACGTTTGTTGGCTCAAAGCGTGATGCTCCTCGGCACGGTGGCTATAATGTTGCGGCATGCGCTGCAATGTGAACGTTATATTCGGTGGTGGGGGATAAAAAGAGGGGCGGCCGGATATGCGCCGGCCGCCCTAGGGGAGATCATCCGGCATGGGCAGCGAGGAGCGCCCATGCCGGGACTGGATGGCGGCGTGCGACCACAGCCGCCGCCATCCGGATCAGCAGCGCCCGTGCGGGCCGAAAAACCATGTTTGCAAAGCTGCGGCGTGCGTCGCGACCGCGCGGGCTGCGCCGGCGGATCGGTCGAATGCGCGTTGGTGAAGCAGCTCCCTCATCATCCTGTCCCTTCAGTGCGGGCCTCTTCGTGCCCGTTCCACGCTCCGTGCCATCTGGCATGGTAGCGATCACATGTAGAGCTATTCCTATGTTAGAGAAGTGTCAATCCTCCCGCGCCGGCCTCATCCTTCCTTCATTTCCCGATCTGTTAGCGCTCATCTTCCGGGCTCGTACGGCCAGGAGATCGCTTCATACTCGGCAAGCGGCCTTGCCGGTGGCGCCTCGCCCGCCGGGAGCGGCCGGCCCGATGCGCTGGTCCAGTAAGCGAGGCTCGCGTCGCGCCACCATTGCGCCTCGCGCTGCTGGATCGACAGGAAGCCGTCGGTCTTCGCGAAGCGCTCCCGGTCGATATAGGGAGCAAGCGCCGACCACGCTTCGTGCATGCCGGCTACCTCGCGCACGCCCAGCGAATATTTACCGGCAAGCTCCTCCCACAAGCTCTTGCCGGACTTCATGCGATAGTCCCAGCCGACATGGTGGAACCACAACAGGTCCTGCTCGGGCGTGGTCTTCACATCGCCGAACTGTCTGGCGAGCACCGGGGCATATTGCGCCACGGCATTGCTGCCCGTCTTGGTCCGGTCATAACCGATGCCGGTCGCATCGGCCTTGTGATAATAGACCGGGTTCCATTCGGGCCGGGCGAGATCCTTCACCCAGGGGCCGGGGCCGTAGTGATGGCTGGTCGCCATCAGATGGGCGAGGCCGAGCGGCGTCATATAGTTCACCACGGCCTCGCGCGAGGTCATCATGATGTCGACGACCCTGGGCGTGACCGCCGGGTTGGAGCCGAAGGTCAGCTCGGACCATTCGCCCGCGACCTGCTTCGCCGAAGCCTGCGGGTCCCAGGCCATGCGGCCGAACACGAACCAGTTGGCCTGGTTGAAGGTCGATCCGCTCCAGTCGCGGTCGACGCCGATATTGGCGACGCCGGCCATGCCGGTCAGCTTATACTGGTCGAGATCACCCTCGATCACCCGGGCGACGGTCGATCCCTTGCCATGGCCGAACGTGTCGGCCTGCAGCACTTCCTCATAGAGCGGCCCGAGATAGACGAGGTGAGTCGCCATCCCGAGATATTCCTTGGTGATCTGGAATTCCATCATCAGCGGTGTCTTCGGCATCGCCCCGAACAGCGGATGGAAGGGCTCGCGCGGCTGGAAGTCGATCGCGCCGTTCTTCACCTGGACGATGACATTGTCGGCGAACTGGCCGTCGAGCGGCTTGAAATCGTCATAGGCCTGTTTGGCGCGGTCCTCGGGATTCTCGTGCTGATAGACAAAGGCACGCCACATGATGATGCCGCCATGCGGGCGCACCGCGGCGGCGAGCATGTTGGCACCTTCCGCATGGTTGCGCTTGTAATCCTGCGGGCCGGGCTGCCCTTCCGAGTTCGCCTTGACCAGGAAACCGCCGAAATCGGGGATCGCCTTGTAGATCTCGTCGGCCTTGGCCTTCCACCAGGCGGCGACCTGCGGGTCGAGCGGATCGGCCGTCTTGAGACCGCCGATCTCGATCGGCGAGGACCAGCGCGCCGAGAGATAGACCTTGATGCCATAGGGCCGGAACACATCCGCCAGCGCCGCAGCCTTGGCGATATAGGGCGCGGTCAGGCTGTCGGCCTTGGCGTTCACGTTGTTGAGCACGGTGCCGTTGACGCCGATCGACGCATTGGCGCGCGCATAATCGGTGTAGCGCGGGTCCCTGAAGTCGGGGAGCTTCCACCAGTCCCAGATCGACTGGCCGGCATAGCCGCGCTCGACCGTGCGATCGAGATTGTCCCAATGGTTGAGCAGCCGCAGCTTGAGCTTCGGCGTGGAGGCCATGTCGAGCGCGTCGAGCGGCAGGCCGCGCTGCAGATGCTGGATCAGCGCGAAGCTGCCATAGAGCACGCCCACGCCGCTATTCGCTGCGACGACCGTGACCTTCTTGCCGTCGACCGCAAGGCTGCGGATCAGATAGCCTTCGTTGCCGAGCTTGCCGAGCGGGAGGTTGAGCGCCTGGATGCGGGGCTCGCCGGCCGTGCCGAGCAGGATTGCGCCGGGCTGGATGGCGCCGGCCAGCGGTTTCGCACCGAGCAGGCCCGACAACGCGCGGTCGAGTTCTTCCGCTGCCTTGAGGATCGAAGGATCGTTGCGCTCGAACACCAGGGCCGTCGCCTGGGCCCGGTCGCGGGCCTGAATATCGGTGGGCAGCGGGCGGTAGCGAAGCCAGACATCATAGCCGTCCTCGGCCTGCGCGATGCCGGGCAGCGCGCCCAGCGTCAGAAACAATGCCGCGCACCAGGCAATCAACCGACCCATGTCATTCCTCTCCAACGCACGCGCCATGGCCCTTTGCTTGGCCATCGGCGATTGACAGTCTTTGCCTGACTTAGCATGGTAGCGCTATCAGAAAAAGGCGCTGACGTGGGTGTTGGCCGACGAATCAGCGCCACCGAGGGGGTAGCCGAAATGCCGATGGTAGCGCCGCGTACTCTTCATCGTTCGCTGGCGATTCTGCTCGCCTGCGCCGCGCCGATCGCGCTTGCCGGCGCTGCGCCGCCGCCCGCGCCCGTTGCGGAGGCCAGCCCGCTCTACAAGAATTCTACCGCACCCATTGCTGCACGCGTCGATGATCTGCTCAAACGCATGACGCTCGAGGAAAAGGTCGGTCAGCTGCTGACCGTATGGGGCGCCAAGGCGCAGATGCTCGATGTGAAGAAGCGGATCGATCCGGCCAAGGTCGCCGCGCTCTTCCCCAACGGGTTCGGTGGGTTTGCGCGCCCGTCCGATACGCTCGGTGCCGGCTCGCCGCGGGTGACGCCCGGTCACGACGTGAAAGGCACGATCGATGTGGTCAACACGCTGCAGCGTTACGCGCTGACGAAGACGCGGCTAGGCATCCCGATCCTGTTCCATGAGGAAGGGCTGCACGGTTATGCTGCACGGGACGCGACCAGCTTCCCGGTGCCGATCGGCCTGGCGTCGAGCTGGGACCCCGACATGATCCGTCAGATCAACACGATCACCGCGCGCGAGATCGCGGCGCGCGGCGTGACTCTCGCGCTGTCGCCGGTGGTGGATGTCGCGCGCGATCCGCGTTGGGGGCGGATCGAGGAGACGTTCGGCGAGGATCCCTATCTCGTCGGCGAAATGGGCGTCGCGGCGGTGCAGGGCCTGCAGGGCGCGGACAAGGCCGAGAAGCTCGCACCGGGCAAGGTGTTCGCCACGCTCAAGCATCTGACTGGCCACGGCCAGCCCGAGAGCGGCACCAATATCGGACCCGCGCAAATCTCCGAACGCGAGCTGCGGGAGAATTTCTTCCCGCCCTTCGAACAGGCGATCACCCGCGCCGCGCCTGGCGCGGTGATGCCGAGCTATAACGAGATCGACGGCACGCCGAGTCATGCGAGCAAATGGCTGCTCGGCGATGTGCTGCGCGGCGAATGGGGTTTCACTGGCGCGATCACCAGCGACTACGATGCGATCGATCAGCTGCGCTCGATCCACCATATCGCAGCCGACCGGACCGAGGCGGCGCTGCTGGCGATCAACGCCGGCGTCGATTCCGATCTGCCCGAGGGCGACAGCTACAAGACGCTGGTCGACTCGGTCCGCGCGGGCAAGGTCTCCGAGGCCGTGATCGACTCTGCCGTGCGCAAAATGCTGGAGATCAAGTTCCGTGCCGGGCTGTTCGAGCATCCCTATGCCGATGTCGCGGCCGCGGTGAAGATCACCAACAATGCCGAGGCACGCGCGCTGGCGCGGACCGCGGCGGCGCGGTCGATGATACTGCTCAAGAATGACGGCACGCTGCCGCTCGCCATGCCGACGGGTGCGGCAAAGCCGACCATCGCGGTGATCGGTCCGAGCGCGGCGGTGGCGCGGCTCGGCGGCTATTACGGCCAGCCGCCGGTGACGGTCTCGATCCTCGATGGGATCAGGGCAAAGCTCGGCGCGCGCGCCACTGTCGTCACGTCGGAAGGCGTGAAGATCACCGAGAATGACGATTGGTGGGAGGACAAGGTCACCCTGGCCGACCCGTCCGAGAATGCGAAGCGCATCGCCGCGGCGGTCGCGCTCGCGAAGGGCGCGAACACCATCATTCTCGCCATCGGCGATACCGAGCAGACCAGCCGCGAAGGCTGGGCGAACAACCATCTCGGTGACCGGTCGAGCCTCGACCTGGTCGGCCAGCAACAGGACCTGTTCGATGCGCTGAAGGCGTTGGGCAAGCCGATCGTCGTCGTGATGATCAACGGCCGGCCGCTCGCCATCAACAAGGTCGCGACGGAAGCCAATGCCGTGATCGAGGGCTGGTATCTCGGCGAGCAGGGCGGCAACGCGGTCGCCGATGCGCTGTTCGGCGACGTCAATCCGGGCGGCAAGCTGCCGGTGACGATCGCCCGCTCGGTCGGGCAACTGCCGATGTTCTACAACTACAAGCCATCGGCGCACCGCGGCTATCTGTTCAGCGAGGCGACGCCGCTTTTCCCGTTCGGCTTTGGGCTCAGCTATACCAGCTTCACGGTCGGTGCGCCGCAGCTGTCGGCGACGACGATCCGCCCTGATGGCCAGGTCGAGGTGAAGGTCGATGTCGCCAATACCGGCAAGCGTGCGGGTGACGAGGTCGTGCAGGTCTATGTCCGCGACATGGTCAGTTCGGTGACCCGGCCGGTGAAGGAGCTGAAGGCGTTCAGGCGCGTCACGCTGCAGCCGGGCGAGGCCAGGACCCTGAGCTTCACGCTCGATCGCCGCGCCTTCCAGATGTGGAACCTCGACATGAAGCGGGTGGTCGAGCCGGGTCAGTTCGAGATCATGACCGGTCCGAACTCGGTCGATCTGAAGTCCGCTACCCTGACGGTCGCGCCATGATCGGCCGGCGCCAGCTCCTGGTCTGGCTATCCTCGGCCAGCGTCGCGGCGCTGACTCCGGGGGTCGCTTTCGCGCGCGCCGCGAAGCCGCTCTACAAGGACGCGCGCGCGCCGATCGCCGAGCGGGTCAAGGACCTGCTCGGACGGATGACGCTCAAGGAGAAGGTCGCACAGACCATCGCGCTCTGGGCGACCAAGGCGGAGATCATGGACGGCCTGGCCTTCGATCCGGCCAGGGCGAGCACTGCCTATCCCAATGGCATCGGCCAGATCAGCCGCCCGTCGGACAAGCGCGGCGGGCCGGGCATCGTCAATACCGAAGGCGGCACCGGCGCGCGCTGGCGAACGCCGGCGGACAATATCGCGTTCAACAATGCTGCGCAGAATTGGGCGCTGGAAAAGACCCGCCTCGGCATCCCCATGCTGTTCCATGAGGAAGCGTTGCACGGCTTCATGGCGACCGAGGCGACCAGCTTTCCCCAGGCGATCGCGCTGGCGGGCAGCTTCGACACCAGCCTGGTCCGCCGCGTCAATGCTGTGATCGCCCGCGAGGCGCGGGCGCGGGGCGTGCCCTATGTGCTGTCGCCCGTCGTGGATATCGCGCGCGATCCGCGCTGGGGCCGGATCGAGGAGACCTTCGGCGAAGACCCTTATCTCTGCGGCGAGATGGGTGTCGCGGCGGTCGAGGGACTGCAGGGCATCGGCAAGGGCGAGCGGCTGGCAAAGGACAAGGTGTTCGCCACGCTCAAGCACATGACCGGGCACGGTCAGCCGCAATCGGGCACCAATGTCGGCCCCGCCCAGATCTCGCAGCGCGAGCTGCGCGAGAATTTCTTCCCACCCTTCCGCGAAGTGGTCGAGCGCACCGCGATCGGTGCGGTGATGCCGTCCTATAACGAAATCGACGGCGTACCGAGCCATGCCAATCACTGGCTGCTGCAGGATGTGCTGCGCGGCGAATGGGGTTTTAACGGCGTGGTCGCGAGCGATTATGGCGCGGTCGAGGAACTCGACCGTATCCACCATGTCGCCGCCGACAAGTCCGATGCAGCACGGCGCGCACTGGCCGCGGGCGTGGATTGCGAGCTGCCCGACGGCATCGCCTATCGCATGCTGACCGAGGAGGTGCGCGCGGGCCGGGTGAGCGAAGCGGCGATCGATACCGCGGTGGCGCGCATGCTGACGCTGAAGTTCCGCGCCGGGCTGTTCGAGAATCCCTATGGCGACGCCACGCTCGCCGCGCAGATCACCGGCAACGCCGAAGCCCGCGCGCTGGCGCTGGAGGCAGCCCGCAAGAGCATCTGCCTGCTCAAGAATGACGGCATTCTCCCGCTCAAGGCCGGCGCGCAGAAGGTCGCGGTGATCGGCCCCAATGCCGCCCCGGCGCGGCTCGGCGGTTATTCGAGCGTTCCCAAGCAGAAGATCGGCCTGCTCGACGGCATCAGGGCCAGGCTCGGCGGCGAGGTGATCCACGCCCGGGGCGTCGCCATCACCACCAGCGAGAACCCGACCGACAATGAGGTAATCCTCGCCGATCCCGCGGAGAACCGCGCGATGATCGCCGAAGCGGTCGAGACGGCGAGGGCAGCCGATGTGATCATATTGGCGGTCGGCGACAATGAGCTGACCAGCCGGGAGGGTTTCGCGAAGAACCATCTCGGCGACCGGACCGGCGTCGATCTGCTCGGCGAGCAGAATGCCCTGTTCGAGGCGCTGCACGCACTGGGCAAGCCGGTCGTGGTCGTCGCGATCCATGGCCGGCCGGCGAGCTGGCCGACCGTCGCGGCCAAGGCCAACGCGATCCTCGATTGCTGGTATGTCGGGCAGGAAGGCGGCACCGCCATGGCCGAGGCGCTGTTCGGCGACGTGAATCCGGGCGCCAAGCTGCCCGTCACGGTGATCCGTGACGCAGGCCAGATCCCGTTCTTCTACAACCACAAGCCGAGCGCGCGGCGTGGCTATCTGTTTGACGATGCCGCACCGCTTTTCCCCTTCGGGCACGGCCTCAGCTACACCAGCTTCACTATCGGCGCGCCGACGCTGTCCGCGACCACCATCGCACCGGACGGCAACGTCACCGTCTCGGTCGAGGTCGCCAATAGCGGCGCGCTCTCAGGGGATGAGGTGGTGCAGGTCTATATCCGCCATCTCGATGCCTCGGTCACGCAACCGGTGATGGCCTTGAAGGGCTTCGATCGGGTAACGCTCGCGCCGGGCGAACGGAAGACGGTCCGCTTCATGCTCGGGCCCAAGGCTTTTCGCATCTGGAACGTCGCGATGAAGGAAGTCGTAGAGGGGGGTCGGGTGGAAATCATGGCGGGGAACAGCTCCGCCAATGTCAAAAGCACGACACTGGTAATAGCATGATGCCCTCTCTCCCGAACGGGGCAGGGTGTATCGTCACTAACGGAAAGCTCTGATGCCGAAGATCACCAATGCCCGCGTCATCGTCACTTGCCCCGGGCGCAATTTCGTCACCCTGAAGATCGAGACCGACGAGGGCGTCTACGGCCTGGGCGACGCGACCCTCAACGGCCGTGAGCTGAGCGTCGCGAGCTATCTGCAGGATCATGTCGTGCCCTGCCTGATCGGGCGCGACGCGCACCGCATCGAGGATGTGTGGCAGTTCCTCTATAAGGGCGCCTATTGGCGCCGGGGCCCGGTGACCATGTCGGCGATCGCCGCGGTCGACACCGCGCTCTGGGACATCAAGGGCAAGATCGCCGGTCTCCCGGTGTATCAGCTGCTCGGCGGGGCGAGCCGCGAGGGCGTGATGGTCTATGGCCATGCCAACGGCAAGACGATCGAGGAGACGATCGACAACGCGCTTCATTACCAGTCGCTCGGCTACAAGGCGATCCGGCTCCAGTCGGGCGTGCCCGGCCTTGCCTCGACCTATGGCGTGTCGAAGGATCGCTATTTCTACGAGCCGGCCGATGCCGACCTGCCGACCGAGAATGTCTGGTCGAGCGAGAAATATCTCCGCTCGGTGCCGCCGCTGTTCGAAAAGGCCCGCGAAGCGCTCGGCTGGGACGTGCATCTGCTGCACGACATCCATCACCGCCTGACCCCGATCGAGGCCGGTCGCCTCGGCAAGGACCTGGAGCAATATCGCCCCTTCTGGCTCGAGGATGCGACCCCGGCCGAGAATCAGGCGAATTTCCGCCTGATCCGCCAGCACACCACCAGCCCGCTCGCGGTCGGTGAGATCTTCAACTCGATCTGGGACTGCAAGCAGCTCATCGAGGAGCAGCTGATCGACTATATCCGCGCGACCGTCGTCCATGCCGGCGGCATCACGCATCTGCGCCGCATCGCGAGCTTTGCCGACATGCACAATGTCCGCACCGGCTGCCACGGCGCAACCGACCTGTCGCCAGTGTGCATGGCGGCGGCGCTCCATTTTGACCTGTCGGTGCCGAATTTCGGCGTTCAGGAATATATGCGTCACACCGACGAGACCGATGCGGTCTTCCCGCATGCCTATAGCTATGACAACGGCCTGATGCACCCGGGCGACAAGCCGGGCCTCGGCGTCGATCTCGATGAAGAACTGGCCGCGAAGTACGAATACAAGCGCGCCTATCTCCCGGTGAACCGCCTTGAAGACGGCACGATGACGAACTGGTGATCATGCCGAAGCAACGACAGGTGAGGGGATCCGAATGAACGCGACCGTCAGCGCCGAGGCGCCGATCCTGCCCAAGCCGTCAGGCAAGGTTCGCTGGATCGTCTGCGGACTGCTCTTCGCGGCGGTCGTGCTCAGCTATATCGACCGGCTCGTCCTGTCGGTGCTGAAGCCCGATCTCGCCGCGCAATATCATTGGACCGAGCAGGGTTATGCCGATCTCGCGGTGGCGTTCCAGCTGACGTACGGCGTTGCCTATGTGATCTTCGGGCGGGTGGTCGACCGGGTCGGCGCGAAGATCGGCTATGCCATCGCCGTCTCGCTCTGGACGATCGGGCACGTCTCCCACATCTTCTTCACCACCACGACGGGCATGATGATCGCCCGGCTGACCCTTGCGTTCGGCGAGGCGGGTACTTTCCCCTCCGCGCTGGCTGCCGCGAACGAATGGTTTCCGAAACGCGAGCGCGCCTTCGCGATCGGCATCTTCAACGCCGGCTCCAATATCGGCGCGATCGTCACGCCGCTGCTGGTGCCGATCATCACCATCGCGTTCGGCTGGCGCTGGGCGTTCATCCTGACTGGCCTGCTGACGGTGATCTGGCTGGTCGCCTGGCTCGGTTTCTACAACCGCCCGTCAAAGCATCCGCGTGTCTCGGCGGAGGAACTCGCCTTCATCGAATCCGATCCGGCCCAGCCCGAGCAGGTTCGGGTGAAGCGCGGGTTTGTCGAGGGCGTGATCGCGCTGTTCCAGGATTATCGCGCGCTGTTCCGCCACCGTCAGACCTGGGCCTATATGGCCGGGCGCTTCCTGATCGATCCGGTGTGGTGGACCTTCCTGTTCTGGCTGCCCGACTTCTTCAACAAGCAATATAATGTGAAGATGCTCGAATTCGGGCCGCCGCTGGTGATGATCTATCTGATCGCGGATATCGGCTCGGTGGCGGGCGGCTGGATCTCGTCGCGGCTGATCGGCAAGGGTTATTCCATCAACCGGTCGCGCAAGACGGCGATGTTCTTCATGGCCTTGTTTGCGCTGCCGATCGCCTTTGCCACCGCCGCGCCGAACATGTGGGTCGCGGCCGGGCTGATCGGGCTCGCCTGCGCCGCGCATCAGGGCTTCTCGGCCAATGTCTATACCATCCCGGGCGATCTCTTCCCACGCTGGCGCGCCGGCTCGGTGATCGGGCTCGGCGGCCTCGCCGGCGCGATCGGCGGCGCCTTGATGGCGAAATACGCAGGCTATATCCTGGCGACCGTCGGCAGCTTCCAGCCGATCTTCATTCTCGCGGCGTGCTCCTATCTGCTCGCGCTGCTTGTCGTCCACCTGATCGTGCCGCGCTGGGAGCCGGCCGTTCTCGCGCACAACGAAGGCAATCCATGACCAAGCTGACGCTCCACCCCGACCGCCTGTTCCCTGCCGAGGGCCGCACGCGCGACATTGCGCGTGCCTTGTACACCGGTGTCAAAGACCTGCCGATCGTCTCCCCGCACGGCCATACCGATCCGTCCTGGTTCGCCTATGACCAGCCTTTCGCCGATCCGGCGCAGCTGTTGATCGTGCCCGATCATTATGTCTTCCGCATGCTCTACAGCCAGGGCGTGCCACTGGAGAAATTGGGCGTGCCGACCGAGGATGGCAGCCCGACCGAAACTGACGGCCGCGCGATCTGGAAGATCTTCGCTGACCATTATCATCTGTTCCGCGGCACGCCGTCGTCGATGTGGCTCGACTGGGTGTTCGCTGAATGCTTCGGCTTCGAAGAGCGGCTCGATCCGTCGACCGCTGACCATTATTACGACTCGATCGATGCCGCGCTGAAGACACCCGCCTTCCGCCCGCGCGCGCTGTTCGAGCGTTTCGGCATCGAGGCGATCGCGACGACCGAAAGCCCGCTCGACCCGCTCGACCATCACCGCGCGATCCGCGAGAGTGGCTGGAGCGGCCGGGTGATGACGGCCTATCGCCCCGATCCCGTGATGGACCCGGAGGCCGCCGGCTTCCTCGCCAATATCGCGCGCTTCGGCGAGAAGGCGGGCGAGGATATCGCGACCTTCGCGAGCTATCTCCGCGCGCACCAGTTCCACCGCGCGCGCTTCCGTGAGGCCGGGGCGACCTCGACCGATCACGGTCATCCCAGCGCCTTCACCGCCAATTTGCCCGCCGCCGAGGCCGAGGCGCTCTACCAGAAGGTCCGCACGGGCCAGGCGAGCGCTGCCGAGGCCGAGCTGTTCCGCGGCCAGATGCTGACCGAGATGGCGCGCCTGTCGATCGAGGACGGCATGGTGATGCAGCTCCATCCCGGCGCCTTCCGCAGCCACAACCCGGGCGTGCTCGCGCGCTTCGGCCGCGACAAGGGCGCCGACATCCCGCTGCCCAGCGAGTTCGTCCACAACCTCAAGCCGCTGCTCGATGCCTATGGCAATGATCCGCGCCTGACCCTGATCCTTTTCACGCTCGACGAGGACACCTATAGCCGAGAGCTCGCACCGCTCGCCGGCCATTATCCGTCGCTGCGGCTCGGCCCGCCCTGGTGGTTCCATGACAGCCCCGAGGGCATGCGCCGCTTCCGCCAGCGCGCGACCGAGACGGCGGGCTTCTACAACACGGTCGGCTTCAACGACGACACCCGCGCCTTCCTGTCGATCCCGGCGCGCCACGATGTCGCGCGGCGGATGGACTGCACCTTCCTCGCCCAGCTCGTTGCCGAGCACCGGCTTGAAGAGGATGAAGCGCATCAGGTGGCGAAGGCGCTGTCCTATGATCTGGTGAAGGCGGCGTACAAGCTGTGACGAACCTCCCTTCTCCTCTCGCCCTTTCTGCTTCCCCGGCGAAGGCCGGGGCCCAGTATCGGGCCGGTCGTAACTGGGCCCCGGCCTTCGCCGGGGAAGCAAAATGGTAGAGCGCCTCTCCAATGAAACGCTCGACGCGCTCCCGGCTGACGTCGCCGTCCCTTCCTACGATCGCTTCGCTGTAAAACTTGGCGTCGTGCATCTCGGTATCGGCGCCTTCCACCGCGCACATCAGGCCGCGATATTCGAGGCAGCGCTCGAATCCGGCGACCTGCGCTGGGGCATCACCGGCGCGTCGCTGCGTTCCGCCGGCGTGCGCGACGAGATGAACCCGCAGGATGGGCTCTACACCGTCGTCACGCGCGACGGGTCGGGCGATGCGCTGAAAGTGATCGGCGCCGTGCGCGAGGTACTCGTCGCCCCGGAAAGTCCGGAGGCGCTGGTCGAGCGGCTCGCCGATCCCGACACCCACATCGTCACGCTCACCGTGACCGAAAAGGGCTACAAGCTCGACCCGGCGACTGGCGCGCTGCTCGTGGGCGACCCCGATGTCGCGGCGGATTGCGCCGATCTGACCGCGCCGAAGACGGCGCCCGGATTCCTCGTCGCGGCGCTGTCCGCGCGGCGCGACCTGGGCCTGCCGCCCTTCACCGCCATCTCCTGCGACAATCTGCCGCATAATGGCCGGCGCCTCGAACAGGCAGTGCTCGCCATCGCCCGGGCACACGGCGCGCCGCTGGCCGAGTGGATCGAGGCGCATGGCGCGTTCCCTGAGACGATGGTCGACCGCATCGTGCCCGCCACCACCCCGGCGGATGTCGAGAAACTCGAAACCGCCCTGGGGGCGAGCGACCAGGCGATGGTGAAGGCCGAGCCCTTCCTGCAATGGGTGATCGAGGATCGTTTCTGCGGTCCGCGTCCCGAGTTCGAGAAGCTCGGCGTGCAGATCACGGCCGATGTCGCGCCGTGGGAAGAAGCCAAGCTGCGCATGCTCAACGGCGCGCATTCGGGCATTGCCTATCTCGGCGGGCTGGCCGGTATCGACTTCGTCCATGAGGTCGTCGCGATCCCGGCGTTCAAGCGCTTCGTCGAGGCTTTGTGGGACGAGGCCGAAGCGACCCTGTCGCCGCCGCCGGGGCTCGACGTCGCCGCCTATCGCACGGCGCTGATGGAGCGCTTCGCCAACCCGGCGCTCCAGCATCGCACGCGCCAGATCGCGATGGACGGGTCGCAGAAACTGCCGCAACGCCTGCTGGCGCCGATCGCGGCGCGGCGTGCGGAGGGGCTCGAGGTGGACGCGCTGGCACTCGCCGTCGCGGCGTGGATGCGCTGGCAGGGCGCGCGCGACGATAGCGGCGCGACGCATGTCGTCGACGATCCGCTCGCCGCCGTCACCGCCGCCCGGCTCGATGGCGTAACCGATCCCGCAGCACAGGTCGCGGCGCTGCTCTCGATCGACGCAGTGTTCCCGCCGGCGCTTGCCGCCGACGAGATTTTCCGAGCCGCGCTGGTGCGGCACCTCACATCGCTCGCCGCCAACGGCGCACGCGCCACGGTGGAGGCACTGTGACCGGGTTCAGCCGCCGTGAAGCGCTCGGCGCTGCTGCTGCGGCGGCCCTGCTCGTGCCGGGCGAGGCGCTGGCGGCAGCGCCGGGGCTCGACGCGATCGGCAAGCAGCGCGGCATCCGCTTCGGCACCTGTCTGGGTGGCCCGGGTTTCCAGGACCAGCGCTACCGCGCGCTGATCGCCGAGCAATGCGGGCTGATCGTCCCCGAGAACGAGCTGAAATGGCAGGCACTCCGTCCTGATGCGAAGACCTTCGATTTCGCCCGCGCCGATGCGCTGATCGCCTGGGCCAAATCGGTCGGGCTCGCGACACGCGGCCATACGCTGCTGTGGCAGAAGACCGAGCGCTATCCGAAATGGCTGGTCGAGCATGATTTCGGCACCAGCCCGCGCGCCGAGGCCGAACGCTTGCTGACCGAGCATGTCTCGACGGTCGCCGGCCGCTACAAGACCCTACCCAGCTTCGATGTGGTCAATGAGGCCGTCGACGAGAAGACGGGCCAACTGCGCGAGACCGTGCTGACCACGCCACTCGGCGCGGAGACCGTCATCGACATCGCCTTCCGCACCGCCCGTGCCGCCGCGCCGGACATGCAGCTCGTCTATAACGATTATATGAGCTGGGAGCCCGGCAACGAGCTTCACCGCAGCGGCGTGCTCAAGCTGCTCGAGGCGCTGAAGAAGCGTGGCACCCCGGTCGATGCGCTCGGCATCCAGTCGCATATCGGCGCGCCCGGCCGCGGCAATGGCGCCCCGTTCGGCACGCGCGACGAAAAGGCGTGGCGCGCCTTTCTCGACGCGGTGACCGGCATGGGCCTCAAACTGCTCGTCACCGAGATGGACGTGAACGACAAGCTGCTGCCGACCGACATCGTCGCGCGCGACCGCGCGGTCGCGGACTATGCCAGGGCGTTCCTCGACTCCCTGCTCGCCTATCCGCAGCTGGATACGATCCTGTTCTGGGGGCTCGCCGACAACTATAGCTGGCTGCAGGGCCTGACGCCGCGCTTCGACGGGCTGGCCAAGCGCTGTTGCCCCTATGGCATGGACTATGAGCCCAAGCCGATCCGCGAGGCAGTTGCGGCCGCGCTTGGCGGCGCGGCGCAACGATGATCAGCCAGCGCCTGCCTCTTGTGTCCCCGCGAAGGTGGGGACCCAGCCTGGGCTCCCGCCTTCGCGGGAGCACAAGGAGTGTGATCGCAACGATAAGAGGGGACCTGCCGATGAGCATGATCAGGCGCGTGTTCGCCGCATCCCTGTTGTGCATGGCCGTGGCCGGCTCCGCCGCGCCGCCGCCTCAGCGCTGGCTGCGGAACTGGGCGTCGTCGCAGCAGATTCCCGAGCCGAACAACGCCCTGCCCGATGCCGACCTGAAGGACGCGACCCTGCGCCAGGTGGTGCGCGTCACCGTCGGCGGACAACAGATACGGGTGATGCTGTCCAACGCCTTCGGCACCGAGCCGCTGCGCGTCGACGCGGCGCATGTCGCCCTCTCGGCGGGAAGCGCCACCTCGAAGATCGACCCGGCGAGCGACCGGGCACTGACCTTTGACGGCGTGTCCGACGTGACGATCCCCGCGGGCGCCAGCTACCTGTCCGATCCGGTGGCGCTTCGCGTACCGGCGCTGGCCAGCCTTGCCATCACGCTTCACCTGCCCGACGCACCAGTGCGCCAGACCGGTCATCCCGGCTCGCGCGCGACCTCCTATGTCGTGCCCGGCAACAAGGTGACGCTGCCCGAATTGACTGGCGCGAAGACGGTCGATCACTGGTACCAGATCGCCGGAGTCGAGGTGCTCGCCCCCGTCGGCGCACGCGCGGTCGTGACGCTCGGCGATTCGATCACGGACGGCAATGGCTCGACCACCAACGGCAATGATCGCTGGCCTGATCGCCTGGCCGACCGGCTCCAGGCTTCGCCCGCCACGCGCAAGATTTCGGTGCTCAACCACGGCATCGGCGGCGGCCGGCTCCTGCTCGACGGGCTTGGCCCCAATGCGCTCGCGCGCTTCGACCGCGACGTGCTGGCGCAGACCGGGGTGCGCTACCTGATCGTGCTGGAGGGCGTGAACGATCTCGGCACCTTCACCCGCGATGCGCCGCAGACGCCGGAAGCGCATGCCGCGCTCGTTCGCCGGATCATCGGCGCCTATCGCCAGATCGTCACCCGCGCCCGCGCCGCCGGCATCAAGGCGATCGGCGGGACGATCCTGCCCTATGGCGGCAACGACTATTATCATCCCGACGCGCGGAACGAGGCCGATCGTCAGGCGATCAACGCCTGGATCCGCACGCCCGGCAATTTCGACGCGGTGGTCGATTTCGACGCGGTGATGCGCGACCCGAAGAATCCGATGCGCCTGCGCGCCGATCTCGACAAGGGCGATCATCTTCACCCGAGCGTCGCCGGCCACCGTGCGATGGGGGACGCCGTATCGCTGGCGCTGTTCAAATGAAGGGGATCGAACAAGGGCTTTGACACCGCGACACCGGCCACGGCACAGGCGAGCCGCGCCGCTGGTCCGGATCGCGGCACGGAATTTAGAGGCAAAAGGCGATTCAGGGCTCCCCGCCCCTCGAACGCGCCGCAACCGTAACTATTTACACCCCGAACCGACCGCGGAAGCGGCCAAGGAGATCAGCATGACCATCAACGGCGAAATGTTCATCGGCGCGCGTGCCGTACGCGGTACCCAGGGCGAGATCCGCGCGGTCCAGGCCGAGACCGGCGAGCCGATGGAGCCCGCGTTCGGCGGCGCCACGCTCGAAGACCTGGATGCTGCCTGCGCCCTCGCCGACGCGGCGTTCGACACCTATCGCGAGACCTCGCCCGAGGATCGCGCCAAGTTCCTCGAAACCATCGCCGACAACATCATCGCCATCGGCGACGATCTGATCGTGCGCGCCATGGCCGAAACCGGCCTGCCGCGCGGCCGCCTCGAGGGCGAGCGTGGGCGCACCTGCGGCCAGCTCCGCCTGTTCGCTCAGGTCGTGCGCGACGGCCATTATCTCGACGTGCGCATCGACCATGCCGATCCGGCCCGTGCGCCCGCGCCCAAGCCCGATCTGCGGTTGCGCAACATCGGTATCGGCCCGGTCGCGGTGTTCGGCGCCTCCAACTTCCCGCTCGCCTTCTCGGTCGCCGGCGGCGACACGGCGTCGGCGCTCGCCGCGGGCTGCCCGGTGGTGACCAAGGCGCACAGCGCGCATCCCGGCACCTCGGAGCTGGTCGGTCGCGCGGTCAAGGACGCCGTCGCTCAGTGCGGCCTGCCCGAAGGAGTCTTCTCGCTGCTGTTCGATTCGGGCCGCACCATCGGCCAGGGCCTGGTCGCCGATGCGCGCATCAAGGCGGCGGGCTTCACTGGCTCGCGCGGCGGTGGCACCGCGCTGATGAAGATCGCGCAGAACCGTCCCGAGCCGATCCCGGTCTATGCCGAGATGAGCTCGATCAACCCGGTCGTGCTGTTCCCGAACGCGCTGGCGGAGAAGGCGGAGTCGACCGCCAAGGCGTTCGTCGGCTCGCTCACGCTTGGCGCCGGCCAGTTCTGCACCAATCCGGGCCTGATCCTCGCGCTCGACGGCCCCGATCTCGATACCTTCGTCGCGGCGGCGGCGGCGGCGCTGGGCGACATGCCGGCATCGACCATGCTCACCCCGGGTATCGCCAAGGCATACCAGACCGGCGTCGAGGCGATCGGCAGCCACAACACGGTGGAGACGGTCGCGCGCGGCAAGCCGGGTCATCATTGCCAGGGCCAGGCCGGCCTGTTCCAGACCAGCGCGGAAGATTTCCTGACGCATCACGAGCTGCAGGACGAGATCTTCGGCGCTGCCTCGCTGATCGTGCGCTGCGCCGATCTGGAATCGGTGACCAATGTCGTCGACCATCTCGAAGGCCAGCTCACCGCGGCGATCCACATTGTCGAGGCGGATCATCCCGAGGCAGCGAAGATGATCCCGCATCTCGAGCGCAAGGTCGGCCGCATCCTGGTCAACGGCTTCGGCACTGGCGTGGAAGTGGCGCATGCCATGGTCCATGGCGGTCCTTATCCGTCGACCGCCGATGGCCGTTCGACCTCGGTCGGCAGCAAGGCGATTGACCGCTTCCTGCGCCCGGTGTCGTACCAGGATCTGCCGGACGGCCTGCTGCCCGCAGCACTCCGGGAAGCAAATCCGCTGGGCATCGAGCGCCTCGTCGACGGCAAGCGTTGATGGGACTGCGGCTGGTCGGCATTTCGGGAAGCCTGAGACGGCATTCCTTCAATGCCGGCCTGTTGCGGGCAGCGCGCGATGCCATGCCCGAGGGCGCGGCGCTGGCGATCCACTCGATCGCCGGCGTCCCGCTCTATGATGCCGATGTCGAGGCGGAAGGCATCCCGGACGCGGTCACCTTGCTCAAGGACGCGGTGGCCGAAGCGGACGGGCTGCTGCTCGTCACGCCCGAATATAACAATGGCGTGCCGGGCGTGTTCAAGAACGCGATCGACTGGATGTCGCGGCCCGGCTCGGACGTCGCGCGCGTGTTCGGTGGCAAGCCCGTCGCCATGATTGGTGCCTCGCCCGGCAATTTCGGCACGATCCTGTCGCAAAATGGCTGGCTGCCGATCCTGCGTACGCTCGGCACCGAACTCTGGACCGGGCAGAGGCTGCTGGTGTCCGGCGCCGGTCAGGCCTTCGATGCCGAAGGTAACCTGATCGACGATGCCGTACGCGCGAAGCTCGCGCGCTTCATGGCGGGGTTCGTCGCTTCCCTCTAGGATGGTGCCGCGGCAGGCCGAGGAAAAGAGCCTGCCGCGACGTCCCGTTTATTCGTAGCGCAGCGCGCGGATCGGGCTCGTCCTTGCCACGCGATAGGCGTGCGCCGAAATCGTGCCGATCGCGATGACCATCGCCAGCAGCCCGGCGAGCAGGAACGGCACCGGCGTCAGCGCGATCCGCGTGTCGAAGCCGTTCAGCCACCCGCGCATCACCCACCAGGCGACCGGCCAGGCGATCAGGTTAGCGATCAGCACCGGCCGGCTGAACTGCCACACCAGCAGCTTTAATATGTCCCGCGTCCGTGCGCCGAGCACCTTGCGGATGCCGATCTCCTTGGTGCGCCGTTCCGCCGTGAAGGACGCCAGGCCGAACAGGCCGAGGCAGCCGATCACCACCGCCAGGATCGCGAACATGCCGAACAGCTGGGCGCGTGCCTCATCCGCATTGTAGAGGTCGCGGACGACGTCATCGACGAACTTGGCGCCGAACGGGATGTCGGGAACCTGGCGCTTCCAGATCGCTTCGATCTGGTCATAGACTGCCTTGGGCGCCACGCCCTGGAAGCGCACGGCCATGCTGTAGAAAGTGTTGGTCTGATAGAAATAGAAGATCGGCTGAAGCGGATCGCGCGCCGAGCGATAACGCACGTCGCTGACGATGCCGATCACGGTTGCCGGCACCTGGCCATATTCCGCCAGCGTCATGCCGGTCATGACCGTCTTGCCCAGCGCCGTCTGCGGATCGGTGAAGCCGAGCCGCCGCGCTGCCTCCTCGCTCAGGATGATGTTGACGCCGCGCTGGACCAGCGCCCGCTCCGCCTCGGGAACCGCCGGCTGGGGCGTGGTCGCGTCGTCGCGCGGCTGGTTCTCGGAGAAGGTGCGGCCTGCGACCAGCTTGATGCCCATCGTCTTGAAGAAGTCGGGATCGACGCCGTAGATGCCGAGTGCGACGGGGTTGGTGCTGCCCGGCAAATTGACCGTGGTCACCGAATTATTGCCCGGATTGACCCATATGGTCGAGCGCGCGGCCGAGGTGACGCCGGGAATCCGCCGGATTTCCTCCATCAGCGACCGTGAGACCCGGTCCACCTGGGGGCGGGCGATATTGCCGACCTGCAACAGGCCGTCGCGCTTGTAGCCAGCGTCCGCCGTGCGAGCATAGACGGTCTGGGAATAGACGATCGCGGTGCAGATGATCAGGCCGATCGATACCGCGAACTGGCCGACCACCAGCACGTTGCGCAGCAGGCCCGACCCTTCCGCATCGGCTGCCGATTTGTTCGCCTTGAGCACGCGCGCCGGCTGGAAGCGTGACAGCACCAGCGCTGGATAGACGCCGCCCGCCAGTCCGACGAGCAGGGTCAGTCCGATCACCGGCAGCATCAGCCCGTCGAGTGCGAAATAGCGCAGCTCGATATCGGCCTTCAGAAAGGCGTTGAGGGCGGGCAGGGCCAGTTCGACCAGCGCCAGCGCGACCAGCATCGCGATCGCGGCAAGCAGGATCGATTCGCCGATGAACTGGGTGATGAGCTGCCGCCGGGTCGCGCCGAGCACCTTGCGCAATGCTACTTCGCGGGCCCGCTGAGTCGCCCGGGCGGTCGCCAGGTTGGTGAAGTTCACGCACGCCATGGCGAGGATCAGCAGCGCGATGATCGCGAAGGTGATGATCGTGCCGCGATCATTGCCGGGCCGCATCGACGCCATCTGCCCCGCGCCAAGATGGATGTCGCGGACATTGACCAGCTTCCAGTCCTGGTCGTCGCCAGCATTATATTTGCGGCTGCCGTCATTCTCGTCGGGGATGTTGCGCTTCTCCCAGGCCGGGAGCGCGGCATGGATCGCATTCACATCGGCGCCGGGCTTCAACCGGACGAAATAATTGCCGCCCTGGCTGTTCCAGCTCGTCAGCACGGACGGCACCCGGGCGAAAAAAGCACCCGGATCGAAGCGCGCGATCATGTTCATCGCCAGCGACGTGTTCTTCGGCAGGTCGCGGTACACGCCGGTGATCCGGTAGTCCGCGGTCATGTCGCCGGCGGTCAGGGTCACGGTCCGGCCGACCGGATTGCCCGCGCCGAACAGCTTCTTCGCCTGGGTCTGGCTGAGCGTCATCGCATGCGGATCGTCGAGCGCATGCGCCGGATCGCCATAGATGAAGGGCATTTCCAGCACCGAGAAGAGCGGTCCATCGGTGAACACGCCGTCGTCGATAGTGGCCGGCTGCCCGTCCTTGATGACCACCGCATCGGTGTTCTTGACGTAGACGGCATGCTCGACCTGCGGGAAATCCTTCTTCAGCGCGACGCCCGAGACATAGCTCGTCACCTGCAGCTTCATGTCCTCGCCGCCCTGGGGCGTCGCATGGTAGAAATCCTGCAGCTCATAGGTGCGGTCGGCATTGGGTAGCCAGCTGTCGTAGCTGAACTCATATTTCACGAAGCCGAGGATCAGCAGGCATGCGGCGATGCCCAGCGCCAGGCCGGCGATGTTGATGAAGGCGTAAGCGCGGTTCTTGGCGAGCGCTCGGATGCCGACGGTCATGTAATTGCGCCACATGTCCTTGTCCTATTCGTAACGGAGGGCGTGGATGGGGTTGAGGCGGGCAACACGGATCGACTGGCCCGCGACGGTCGCCAGCGCGATGGCGAGCGCGATCAGGCCGGCGAGCGCAAAGGGAGTGGGCGTCAGCGCGATCCGCGTGTCGAAGGTGTTGAGCCAGTCGCGCATCGCCCACCACGCCGCCGGCCAGGCGACGAGATTGGCGAGCACCACGGGCTTGGAGAACTGCCAGGCGAGCAGGCGGACGATGTCGCGCACCCTGGCACCCAGCACCTTGCGGATGCCGATCTCCTTGGTGCGCCGCTCGGTGGCGAAGGAGGCGAGGCTGTAGAGGCCGAGACAGGCGATCACGATCGCGAGCAGCGAGAACGCGGCGAACAGTGCGGTGCGTGCGCGGTCGGCGGCATAGAGCTCGCGCACGATGTCGTCGGCGAAGCGCGCCTCGAACGGAATTTCGGGTTCGAACTTGCGCCAGACCTTGTTCAGCGCCGCCATCACATCGCCCGGGCGCGCGGCCGCATAGCGGACGAGCACCTGGTCGGTGTGCTCGGGATCATAGGCATAGACGATCGGCTCGATCGCATCCCGTGCGGTGCGGAATCGCGTATCCTCGACGACGCCGGCAATCGTCGAGGGGACCATCACCCATCCGTCGAACGCGATCCGCACCACTTGCCCGATCGCTGCCTGGGGGGAGCGATAGCCGAGCTTGGCGGCGGCGGAGCGGTTGATCACCACGTTGATGCCCCGCGCGGCGAGGTCGTTCGGGGTCGTGCCGGCGATCCGGTCGGCGGCGACGCGATCGCCGAGCAGGCGGCCGGCGAGCAGCTTGATGTCCATCGTCTGCAGGAACTGGGTGTCGATGCCGTAGAACCCCATCGAGACATGGTCGGGGGCGCCCGACGCCTGCATCAGCCGGACGGGCTTGTCGGTCGACGCGAGTCCAAGCCCGGTGCGGCCGACGCCGGTGACGCCGGGAATGGCGAGCATCGCGGTGCGCGCGGCCTCATATTCGGAGCCCTGGGTGAAGCGCCAGGCATTGGCGATCTGCACCAGCCCGTCGCGGCGATAGCCGGGGTCGACTGCCTCGACATAACGCGTCTGGGAATAGATCACCGAGGTGCAGACAATCAGCCCGATCGCGATGGCGAACTGAAAAAGGACGAGCGCGGCGCGGAACCGGCCGCTGCCCGGCGTCTCGACCGAGGATCTGTTGGCGCGGAGCACGGCGGCGGGCTGGAAACGGCTGAGATAAAAGGCCGGATAGAGGCCACCCAGCAGCCCGGTCGCGACGTACAGCCCCAGTGCGGGCCACAGCATGCCGCCCTTGCCCAGATACTGGATGTGGAGATCCGCGCCGATCCAGGCCGCGATCCACGGAGTCGCCAGCTCGACGATGGTCAGCGCGAACAGCATCGCGAAGGCCGCCAGCATCAGGCTCTCCCCCAGGAACTGGCCGATCAGCTGACCGCGCGATGCGCCCAGCACCTTGCGCAGCGCCACTTCACGGGCGCGCTGCGTGGCGCGCGCGGTGGAGAGGTTGACGAAGTTCATCACCGCCATGCCTAGCGTCAGCAGCGCGACGATCGCGAAGGTCGCGAGCGAACGCGGGTCACCGCCGGGCATCATCGCTGCTTCCTGCGCCGCGCCCAGATGGACCTGCTCGATCGGCACCAGCGTGAAATCCATGAGATCGGCCATCGATGCCGGCTTGCCGTCGATCGTCTCGGGCTCGATCGCGCGTTTTTCCCAGGCGGGGAGCCCGGCATTGACCGCCGCGACGTCCGCGCCGGCGCGCAGCCTGACGAAATGCTGCTGGTTGAAATTGCCCCAGCCGCGATCCGGGCTCTGGCCCGGATCGCGGCGGACGACGATGCCCAGCTTCAGACTGGTATTGCGCGGCAGGTCGCGCAGCACGCCGCTGACCCGACGGTCGCGCTTGCCCGGCCCGGCGCCGAGGCTCAAGCGCTTGCCCAGCGCATCGGCGGTGCCGAATTGGCGGATCGCCTCGCGCTCGGTCAGCACGACCGTATGGGGGTCGCGGAGCGCGGTCGCCGCCGAGCCCTGGGCGAAGGGCAAGGCGAATACCTGGAAGAACTCCGGGTCGACGGTGATCACGTCGATGAACATCGGTTGGCCGTCATGCTCGGTGACGGTCTTTCCCAAGGAGACTGACGTAATGGCTTCGATCTGCGGAAAGCCGCCAGCCAGCCTGTCGTGAAGCGGAAACGGGCTCGCCTGGGTATGGACGATGGCCTGGGCCGGCGGACGGATCGTCGTCTGGATCTGATGGACGCGGGCGCTGTCGGGTAGCCAGCTATCGTAGCTGCGCTCATATTGGACATAGCCCAGGATCAGCAGGCAACCGGCGAGCCCGAGCGCGAGCCCGCCGATGTTGATCGCCGCATAGACGCGGTTCCGCGCCAGCATGCGGAGCGTGATCAGCAGATAGTTGCGCCACATCCCCTGAGCCTCCCCGTGTCGTTCAGGCCGCGCGGCGGTGCTGCTGCAGGATGCGGCCGTCGAGCATGTTGACGACGCGGCTGGCATAATCGGCATGCGCCGGGGAGTGCGTGACCATCACGATGGTCGATCCTTCCGCGTTCAGTTGCTGCAGCATGCGCATCACCTCGTCGCCGTGATTGGTGTCGAGGTTGCCGGTCGGCTCGTCGGCCAGGATCAGCTTGGGCTCGGCGACCAGCGCGCGGGCGACGGCGACGCGCTGTTGCTGGCCGCCCGAGAGCTGGCTCGGCCGGTGGCGGGCGCGGTGGGCGATGCCGACGCGGTCCATCACGGCGTCGGTACGGCGCTTGCGCTCAGCGGCGGGCACGTCGTGATAGAGCAACGCCAGCTCGACATTCTCGCGTACCGACAGCTCGTCGACCAGGTTGAAGCTCTGGAAGATGAAGCCGATATTGGCCTTGCGCACTTCGGCGAGACGGCTTTCGCCAAGGCCGGCGACTTCCTGCCCGTTGAACACATAGGAGCCGCTGCTGGGCGAATCGAGCATGCCCATCAGGTTGAGCAGGGTCGATTTGCCGCAGCCGGACGGGCCCATGATCGCAACGAACTCGCCGTCGGCGATATCGAGGTCGATCGCGTCGAGCGCGGTCGTCTCGATCGTGTCGGTGCGGTAGGTCCGCGAAAGCGCGCGCATTTCGAGCATGGCTTAGTCCTTTCCTTTGGCCGTCAGGTCGAGACGGTCCTTGTCTGCGAAACCGGTATAGGGGGAGGTGATGACGCGCTCGCCGGGGTCGAGCCCTTCGAGCACTTCGATCGAATCCGGATTGCGGCGACCCAGACGGACCGGGCGCTTCACCGCGCTGCCGCCATCGGGCGAGACCACGAACACCCAGTTGCCGCCCGTCTCGTTGTAGAAGGCGCCGGCCGGGATCAGCCGCGCCGGGGCGGGGTCGCCGAGCGTCAGCTTGGCCTGCATCGTCTGGCCGCGCTGGATATTGGCGGGCTCGGTGCCGAGGAACTGCAGGTCGACCTGGAATTGGCCGTTCTGCACTTGCGGATAGATCTTGGTGACGCGGGCGGCGAAGGTCTTGCCGTTCCACTCGACGCTGGCCTTCTGGCCGAGCTGGACCCGGCCGAGATAGAATTCATCGACGCCCGCCATCAGCTTGTTGCGGCCCGGGCTGTCGATCTGGCCGATCCGCTCGCCGCGCTGGAGCGACTGGCCGACCTGGATCGAGAAGCCCGACAGCTGGCCGGCGACCGGCGCACGCAGGTTGAGCGCGTCGAGATTGGCACGGGCGAGTTTGAGGCTCGATTGCATCGACGCGGCGGATGCGCGCTGCTGCGCGAGCTGGCTGCCTTGCAGCCGCTCGTCGGTCGCCTGGCTGCGGCGGGTCACGTCCATGCGCTTCTGCGCCGACATATATTCGTCCCGCGTATCGTTGAACTGCTTACCCGAGACGAAGCCGCGCGCGGCGAGCGGCTGCTCGCGCTCATATTGCCGGCGCGCCTTGGTCGCGGCGAGATCGGCGTCGATCAGCGACCGCTCATTGGCGAGGCGCGTCTGGGCGAGCGCAAGCTCCTGGCTGCGCATATTGTTGATCTGCTGCTCGACCTCGGTCTGGCGGGCGAGCGTGGAGAGCTGAAGCTCGGCATTGGACAGCTCGACGATCAACTCGCCCTTGGCGAGGCTGGCGCCGTCCTCGGCGATCACCTTCTCGACCCGGCCGCCCTCGATCGCGTCGAGATAGACGGTGAGGAGCGGGGTGACACGCGCACGGAGCGGAATGAAGTCTTCGAACTGGCCGGTGCGGACCGGCGAGATGGTCAGCCGGTCGGTGGCGACGGTCTGCGATCCGCCGCGCGGCGCTAAGAACCAGAAGGCGAGGATGGCGACCAACAACAATGCACCGCCAAGCGCGAGCTTGGTGCGCGTCGAGAGCTTCTTCGTCTCGACCGCGCGGTCCATCCCGCTACCCGTGACCGGGCGGTCTCCGCCCGGCTGGTCACCCTTCATGCGTACGACACTCATCTGTGCTCCCCTGGTCGGGCCATGCTCAGCAAGCGGCGTGCCAGCCTCGATATCGCGGAACATCGCGGGTCAGGCCTTGGCCGAGTGTCCGGTTCCGGACAGTGCCGTCCGGAACCGGACGCGAGTCCCGGTCACGCGATCTGGCCGCTGACGATCGAGGCGACGGTCACGACGGGCGCGGACGACGCGATGGTCAGGCAGGTAGTGATGGCGATCGCGGCCATGGCGCTGAGGATCTGCGGGGTGAAAGTGAGTTTCATCGGTCTTCTCCTTGAATGTGCCGGATTGGCAATGATCCGTTCAGCATGGCGCGTGCCAAATGCGGAAACTGGCGGATTTACGGGGGTTCGTGACCGGGAGGACAATCCTGGCACGGAAATTGACTGTCCGAATTCGCACGCGGATTGTACGGGAGCGGTCAATGGGGAAATCGGCGGACTTCGATCTCTGCGTCGTGGTGGACGACGACGAGGATATATTGACCGCCGCGCGGCTGTTGCTGCGCGGCCTGTTCAATGAGGTGGTGACGGCGCGCGCGCCCGACGAGGCGATCACCGCGATCGCCGGCCGGTCGGCCGACGTCGTCCTGCTCGACGCCAATTTCGCGCGCGGCGCGACCGATGCGGCGGAAGGGCTGGCCTGGCTCGACCGGCTGCTCGCGATCGATCCCGAACTGGTGGTGGTGATGATCACCGCGCATGCCGGGGTGAATGTCGCGGTCGAGGCGATGAAGCGCGGCGCGACCGATTTCGTGTCCAAGCCCTGGTCGAACGAGCGCCTGCTCGCCACCGTGCGCACCGCTGCCTCGCTCCGCCGCTCGCGCCGCGCGGTCGCGGTGGAGAAGGCGCGGGTGGTCGCGATCACGGACACCAAGCCTGGCGCCAGCACCCCGCTGATCGGCAAGTCGCCCGCCATGGCGCGCGTCCAGTCATTGATCGCCCGTGCCGCCCCGACCGAGGCGAACGTGCTGGTGCTGGGCGAAAACGGCACCGGCAAGGAGATCGTCGCGCGCGAGCTTCACGCCAGGTCGCTGCGCGCGCGTGCGCCGATGCTCACGGTCGATCTCGGTGCGATCGCGACCGAGCTGATCGATTCCGAATTGTTCGGCCATGTGAAGGGCGCCTTTACCGATGCCCGGGCCGATCGTATCGGCCGCATCCAGGCGGCGGACGGCGGCACCCTGTTTCTCGACGAGATCGGCAATTTGCCGCTGCATCTGCAGCCCAAGCTGCTGACCGTGCTCGAACAGCGCCAGGTCACGCCGGTCGGTGCCAATCGTCCCATCCCTGTCGATATCCGCGTGATCGCCGCGACCAACATGACCCCGCAGATGCTGCGCGACGACCGGCATTTCCGGCAGGATCTGCTGTTCCGGCTCAACACGGTCGAGATCGAGCTGCCGCCCCTGCGCGACCGGCGCGAGGACGTGGCGGCGCTCGTCACGCATTTCCTCGATCATTATGCCCGCCGCTACAACCGTCCCGCGCCCGAGCTGACCGCGGGCGCACGGGCGGCGCTTTCCGCGCATGACTGGCCGGGCAATGTCCGCGCGCTGCGCCACGCGATCGAGCGCGCCGTGATCCTGGCGGGCGATGCACCGCTCGAAGCGGAGGATTTCCCGCTCGGCGCCCCCTCGGCGCCGCGCGTCGCGCCCGAGGCGGTGGTCGCGCCGGCCGCGTCGGAGCTCAATCTGGAAAAGGTCGAGCGGCGGCTGGTGGAAGAGGCGCTGAAGAAGAACGGCTACAATATATCCATGGCGGCGACCGAACTCGGCCTGTCGCGGGCGGCGCTCTATCGGCGGATGGAGAAGCATGGGCTTTGACCGCCGTTTCACGCTCACCCTGGGTCTTTGGATCGGCGCGCTGCTCGTCGCGCTGGCCGGGTTCATCTGGTCGTTCGAGGTCGACGGGCTGGGCGCGGCGCGCATCGTCGCCGGGCTGATCGTGCTCTCCGCGGCGGGCGGGCTGTGGAATCACGTCGATCGCACCAACCGTACCGTCGCGCGCTTCGTCGAGGCGCTGAACAGCAAGGATTTCGCCACAAGGTTCGACGGGCGCGGCGGTGCCGGCTTCAGCGAGCTGGGCGGGGCGATGGACGCCGCGATGCGCGGGCTGCAGGAGGAGCGCGACCGCTCGGCGCGCGAGATGCGCTATCTCGAGGCGTTGGTCGACGACATGCCGGTGGCATTGCTGACGATCGACGCGGCGCACGGTGTGACCCCCGCCAACAAGGCGGCGCGGCGGCTGTTCAGCCGGCACCAGGGCGTCCGGCCGCAGGATTATGCCATCTATGGCGAGACCTTCGCCTCGCGGCTCGAGGTCGATGGCGAGACCCGGCAGGAACTGCTGATCCTGCGCATGCCTGGCGGGCCGCAGCGCGCGATCGTCCGCTCGGCCTCGCTCGAACGCCTCGGCCTGCGTATCCGTGCGGTGACGGTCGAACCTGTCCAGGGCACGCTCGACACGGTCGAGATGGCCGCCCAGACCGATCTCGTCCGCGTGCTGACGCATGAGATATTGAACTCGCTCACCCCGGTTACCTCGCTCGCCGGCACCGCCGAGATGCTGCTCGATGCCGAACCGCCCGACGTGCCGGACGCGCGCGTCGCGGTGACCACGCTATCGCGCCGTGCCGAGGGGCTGCGCCGCTTCATCGACAGCTATCGTGCCGTGTCGCACGCGCCGACCTTGCGCCGCCGCCGGTTCGACGCCGGACCCTTTGCCGCGGAGCTGGCCAAGCTGTTCGCCGCCGAATGGATCGATGTGCCGCTGACGCTCGAGGTGCAGGCGGACGTCACGCTCGACGCCGATCCCGATCTGCTGGCTCAGGTGCTGATCAACCTGCTGCGCAACGCAGCCGAGGCGGCGCATCGCGGCACCGACGAGCATTGGGTCCGGCTGTCGCTGTCGCATGTCGCTGGCCGTGTCTGGATCGAGGTGGAGGACAGCGGCACGGGCGTGCCGGAGAATCTGCGCCGCGATATCTTCCTGCCCTTCTTCACCACCCGGGCCGAGGGCACCGGCGTCGGGCTGAACCTCGCCCGGCAGGTCGTGGTGGCGCATGGCGGCTCGATCGACATCGGCGACGGCCGCGCTGGCGGCGCGCTGTTCCGCATCATCCTCTAGGCCGGCACCCGCCCCCAGGGCGAGTGCCGGTATCTACGCCCGTTACTTCTTCGCGAGGTTCGGTGCGGTGAACGCGCCGTCGGTCGTGTTGCCGTCGAGATAATTGTCGCCATAGCTTTTCATCGCCGTGTTGAACATCGCGATGCCGGTCGCATTATCCGTGATCGAGGTGTTGCCCACCCGAACCGTGGAACCGGGTCCGCTGGCGATGATGCCGTAGGATACGTTGTGCGTCACCACCGAGTCCCGCAGGAACAGCTGCGAGGTGCCGGTGTTGACCGGGCTCGTGACGAGCACGCCCGTTCCGTCGTTCGAGAAGACGGTGTTGGTGACGGTCGCGTTGATTGACGAGCCGACGATTCCGGTGGTGTCCAGCTTCAGGCCGAAATTGGTGTTGTTGGACACCAGGCTGTTGCTGATCGTCACCTTTGCCGAGAAGCCGGCGGCCGGGTTGACCAGGATACCGCCGGTGTTCGCGTTGCCCCCGACACCCGATTCGGAGATCGTTACATTGTCGAGGAACAGCTGGCCGCTGGCGTTGGCCGGCGAGAAATTGACCCCATAGCCGTTACGAAACCCGCGAATCTTCGTGTTGCGCACATGAACCGCGGCGGCATTCAGGATATAGATGCCGTTCACGCCGGCCGATCCGGTCTGGCCCAGGCCTTCGAAATCGAAGCCGCTGATATGGACGACAGCGGTCGTGCTGTTGATGATGAAGGCATTGGTCGCCGCCACCAGCACGCCGGTCTCGGTATTGTCGCACACCAGCGAGATCGATTTGGTGATCGTCAGCGAGCCGAAGCCGCCCGGATCGAGGCAGTTGATCTCACCGCCCGCGGCCGTCTTCGCGATCGCGCCCTGGAAGGTTTTGCACGGTGCGGTGCGGCTGCACGGGTTGACGTCGTCCCCGACGCCGGAAATCCAGGTGCGCGTCGCCTGCGCGGACGCCGGCGCAGCGTAGAAAAGCGACGTTGCGCAAAGCGTTGCAAGCAACAGCGCAAGACGATTCCAGATCGATGTCATATTGTCCTCCCCCACGGTGCCGAAGAGCGGCAAATGGAGGCGCGATATTAGCGAATTTCAGCATTGGCGACGACTCGAATCTTTTACGGCCACCGTCCGATATTAAGCGGCATCGCCTCGTTCATTATGACGTCTTGCCGTCACCGCGGCGATCATATCTCCGGAAAGGGTCGGTGCCCCGCGGCCTGAAGCAGCAGGTCGAGCGCCGCCTGGATCAGGCTGCGCATCTGTCGCGCCGCGCGCCGCGGATCGCCCTCGACGATCGCGTCGGCGATCAGCTTGTGCTCCATCGCGCTCGCGCGGGTCACGCCCTTGTACGCGTTGGTCTGGCGGATGCTGAAGCGCAGCGCGGTCTCCGACAGGTCAGTGAACTGCCGCATGAAGCGGTTGTTGCTCGCCTCCAGCACGGCGGTGTGGAAGGCGATGTCCGCCGCGAGCGAGTCCTCCTCGCCACGTTCCGCCGCGAACATCCGTTCGATCGCGCGCACGATCGCCCGCCGCTGCGGCCCGGTCGCGCCCTCTGCGGCGCGGGCCGCGGCGCGCGGCTCGATCGCGATGCGGATTTCGGTGAAGTCGATCAGCAGGTCGATCGAGAAATCCCGCTCGAGCATCCATTTGAGGATGTCGGGGTCGAGCAGGTTCCACCGCGCCTCGGGCTGGACCAGCGTCCCCTTGCGCTGTCGGGCGATAAGCAGGCCCTTGGCCGTCAGCATCTTCACGGCTTCGCGCACCACCGGTCGGCTCGCGCCAAAGCGTTGGCACAGCTCCGCTTCGACCGGGAAGGGCGAGCCTCTCGAATATTGCTCGGTCACGATGGCGCGGCCGAGATCATGCACTATCCTGCCGGTGAGATTGCGTCCGCCATGGTCCGGTTCGCCCGGACGGTCCGGAATGCCTGTTTCCCCTGCCAATCGCTCCCTTTCGCATCGGCGGTGTCGTCGCGCGCCGGCGCCGCGGTTGGTCCGCGATCGCCTGACGCGGGAAGGTTATCCGCTGATCGCGGCGCCGTCGATGCCGGGGCGAAGAAGGCAGGTGGCATGACCGCTTCCGGCTTTGCTCCCGCCGGCGCGCAATGGCACAGTGGGAACCGGATCAACCATGCCACACCGGCGCATCGGTCTGGTGATGTGCGGGAGAGCCGATGCACCCTGTCGAAACCTTCGAACTTATCCTGACTCTGCTCGCCGTGGTTGTCGCGCTGCATTGGGCCGCGCGGCGCGTCGGCCTCCCATCGGCCACTGCCTTGCTCGTGGGCGGTGGGCTGCTTGCCTTTGTGCCCGGGCTGCCCCCGGTCACGCTCGATCCCGAGCTGGCGCTGGTGCTGTTCCTGCCGCCGCTGCTGATGGACGGTGCCTATTACACCGCCTTGGGCAGGTTCCGGCAGCATCTGCCGGGCATCCTGTCGCTCGCCGTCGGCGCGGTCATGTTCACCACGCTGGTCGTCGGCGTCGTCGTCCACTGGCTCGTCCCGACCCTGCCATGGGCGGCCTGTTTTGCGCTCGGTGCGATCGTGTCGCCGCCGGATGCGGTATCCGCCCGCGCGGTGCTGCAGGGCGTCACGCTTCCCCGGCGCCTGTCCGCGTTGCTCGAAGGGGAAAGCCTGCTCAACGACGCGACTGGCCTGGTGCTGTTCCGTTTCGCCGTCGCCGCGACGCTGAGCGGTGCGTTCAACGCCGCCGCAGCGGCATCGAACTTCCTCTTCCTCGCGCTTGGCGGTGTCATTGCCGGCCTGCTGGTATCGGGGGTCTGGATGGTCGCGGTCCGGCGCCTGAAAGATCAGACGCTGATCATCCTCGCCAACACGCTGATGTGCTGGGTCGCCTATATCGCCGGCGAGGCGGCGCATGTGTCCGGCGTGATCGCGACGGTCGTCGCCGGCCTGGTGCTTGGCTGGTATCAGCATATCCTCCTGCCCGCACAGGTCCGGCTGCGCGGCGGCGCCTTCTGGCAGACCCTGGTGTTCGTGCTGGAAGCGCTGGTCTTCATCCTGGTCGGCTTCACGCTCCGCGGCGTACTGGACCGGGTCGGCGGCATCGCGGCAGTCTCGACGACGATGGCCGTCCCCGTGCTCGGCGTGGTGCTGGCGGTCACGGCGGCGCGCTTCGTCTGGATCTTCGGCGGCGACGGGGTGCTCGTCGCGCTGCGCGAGCTGGGGTGGAAGCGCGCGCGCCCGCTCGGCATGCGGCAGGCGACGGTGCTGAGCTGGGCGGGGATGCGCGGCGTCGTGACGCTGGCGGTGGCGCTCACCCTGCCCGAATCGATGCCGGGCCGGGACCTGATGCTCGTCACTGCCTTTGCCGTGATCTTCGCCACCGTGGTCATCCAGGGCGCGAGTCTCGGCTGGCTGATCCGATGGGTCGGTCCGGTCGACAAGGATCCGCCCGCGAAAATGAGCATGGCCGCATCGGAAGCCGCCATCGTCCGCGCCCGGACCGAGGCAGTGGAGGCGCATGCCTTTGCGCCGGACGGCACCCTGATCCACCCGAAGCTGCTCGAGGAATCTCGCAAGCGCCTCGCCATGATCCAGCGCTACGCGGCGGACGCGGATTCGTTCATGGTGGGTATCCGCACGCATTTCGACGTCGTGCTGATCGGCCTTGCCGCCGGGCGCGCCGAACTGATCCGCATCCACCGCGCCGGGCTGATCGAGGACGAAGTTCTGCACAATCTCGAACGCGATCTCGACGTCGAGGAACTGGGCATCATCCTGCAGCGCGACGGATAGCTAGGAGTGGTGCCCGGGGACGGGATCGAACCGCCGACACTGCGATTTTCAATCGCATGCTCTACCAACTGAGCTACCCGGGCATGGCCGGCGCGCCTGATGGGCGCCGGAAAGAGCGGGCCTCTTAATCGCGGTCGTTGGCGCTGTCCAGCCCGGCTGTGGCACTGGATGATTCTTCCGGATCGGCGGGCCCCGCGGGAATGCGATAGCCCTCGCCGAGCCATTGCAGCAGATCGCGGTCGCGGCAGCCGCGGCTGCAGAACGGCGTATGCTCCCGGGACACGGGCTTGCCGCAGATCGGGCATTTGTCGTTCTTCGCCATATCAGATCGCCTCGAAATCATGGTTCATGCCGGTGCGACGCGCTAGTTCGGCGAGCAGCGCAGGCCGCGCCGTCAGCCAGGCCAGAACGCCCGGACGAACCTTGTGGTGCCGCATGCCCGGTGGCGGGGTGCGTTCGATCGTGCGGAGCAACGCGCGCGCCTCGGCCCCCGCCCGGTCGGCGCGGAGCAGTTCGGGCAGCGATGCCCGTGAACGACGCCGCACGATCTGCAGGAACCCGAACCCGTTCATCGCGGTACGCTCGAAGGGCAACGGTAGTGCCGCGTCGATCGCCGCCGCCACTGCCTGGCGCGCTGCCTTGCCCTCGATCGTCGGGAAGTCGATGCCGATCGAGCCGCCGATATCATGCCGCAGGATCGCCGCGCCCACTGCACGCGCCGCATTGACCGCCAGCGTCTCCAGCGGCGGATAGCCGTCGACATCGAACAACGTCATCGCGGGAGTCGGCGACAGGCGCAGCGCGCCGCCGGGAAAGGCGATCTCGCCGGTCAGCGCTTCCTCCAGTATTTCGGACCAGCCCGCGGCTTCCAGCGCGTCGGGCTCATGCGCGCGCAGGGTGCGCACCGGGTGCCCCGACGCGGTGATCCGGGCGAGCAGGTCCGGCGCGGGGGCAGGGGCAGCGCCCGCTTCGGCGGGCATGGCCTTGGCGAGCTTCGCGCGGCCTGCCTCCGGGATCGCCTCGCGCACGATCTCGACCGTAAGCGCCGCGCCCTGGGTGATGCCGATCGGTAGTGGGGAAAGGACCGCCTCGCCCCCTTCGACCGTCACGCGCCCTTCGCGGCCCTTGACGGTGATCTCGACCAGCCGGGCCGCGAGCACCGCGCCGACCCGCAGCGCGCCGTCATCCAGCTCGATCCGCGCCTCGACGATCGCGCCGTCCTCGACCAGCGCGGCGCGCGCCTCGCCGATCCCGGCCTCGTACAGCCATTCGATGGAGGGGCACTCAACCAAGGGGCATGCCCGCCGCGATCAGCAGCGCGCGGGTCTCGAACAAAGGCAGGCCGATCACGCCCGAATGGCTACCTGACAGGAAGCGCACGAACGCCTCGGCCCGGCCCTGGATGGCATAGCCGCCCGCCTTGCCCAGCCCTTCGCCGCTGGCGACATAGGCGTCGACCTCGCGCTCGGTCAGCGGCTTGAACGCGACGATCGTGTCGGACAGGCGGGTGCGCGCCTTGCCCGCGGTGTCGATCACGCAGACCGCGGTCAGGCAATGATGGCGGCGTCCGGAAAGCAGGCCGAGCATGTGGCGCAGCTCGGCCTCGTCCTCCGCCTTGCCCAGGATACGCCGGCCGAGCGCGATCACCGTATCGCCGGCCAGCACGATCTCGCCCCCGCCTCGCTCGACCGCGCGCGCCTTGGCCTCGGCCAGGCGCGGCGCATGGACGCGCGGCGCCTCGCCGGGCAGCGGGGTCTCGTCGATGGCTGGGTCGGCGACGCGCGCCGGCTCGACACCGAGCCGCGCAAGCAGATCGCGGCGGCGCGGAGAAGTGGAAGCGAGGACGAGCCGCACTGGCGGCTCCTTTTATGCTGGATCCCGGCCTTCGCCGGGATGCCGCGCTGCGCGCGTCACTTGAAGCGGTAGGTGATGCGACCCTTGGTCAGGTCGTACGGGGTCAGTTCGACAAGCACCTCGTCGCCCACCAATACGCGGATGCGGTTCTTGCGCATCTTGCCGGCGGTGTGGCCGAGGATTTCATGGTCGTTTTCGAGTTTTACGCGGAACATGGCGTTGGGCAGAAGCTCCACCACCTGGCCGCGCATTTCGAGCAATTCTTCCTTGGCCAAACAAACCTCTAGCGATGTTGGGAAATCGTGAGCGGGCGCCTTAGCGCCAAAGCGCCCAAAAGGGAAGCTCTGCCGATTCGGGCGGTAGGAGCGGGCATTGTCAGCAGAACTCTCCATTCGCCAGCGGGATCGAGACAGGTTCGGATAGCGGGAGCAGCAATGGCTCAGGCCGGATTGTTCGTGGTTAAAAAGGCATCGAGACGCTTCAGAAAGTCCGCAATGTCTTCTTCCTTTTGCAGGCCGTGTCCTTCTTCGGGGTAGAAGACCGATTGCACGGACGCCTTCCGGCGTTCCAGGGCGGCGACCATCTGCCGGCCTTGCTTCACCGGTACGGTATAGTCCTTGTCGCCGTGCACGATCAGCACCGGCACCGTCAGGCGATCGGCCTGAAGAAGAGGGGACACCGATTCCAGATCGGTCTCGTTGTCCGCTTCGCCCTTCACCTTGCGCTGCCAGGCCTTGAAGTAGCGGGGCGCGGAGAACATCCGTTTGTCGTATCGGAGAATTCCCGGCAGATCGGTCACGCCTGCGAGGCTCACCGCGCAGCGATAGCGTTCGGGATTGCGGATCGCACCCCACAGCGCCGCATAGCCGCCATAAGACCCGCCCATGATGCAGACGCGCTTGGGGTCGACCTGGCCTGACCTGACGAGCCAATCCATGCCATCGTCCAGGTCATCCTGCATCGCTCTTCCGAACTGGCCGTAACCGCGCCGCACGAAGTCCTTGCCATAGCCGGTGGATCCCCTGAACTGAGGCTGCAGCACCGCATAGCCGCGGCTGGCAAGGAACTGGACGAAACGATCATAATCCCAGTTGTCGCGGGCGAAAGGGCCGCCGTGCGGCATGACGATCAGCGGCAGGTCCCTGGCAGGCCGATCCTTGGGGAGCGTGAGATAGCCCGGGATGGAGAGCCCATCCCGGGCCGTATATCGGATGGCGTTGACAGGGGACAGCTTCGCACCGAGGAGCTTCTCGTACGGCGCGGCGACTCGCTGCATCCTTTTGGCGGTCCGATCGAACATATAATAGGTTCCGGGATCGTCGCCGCCGCCGGACCAGATGAGCACGCGCTGGCCATCGTTGCTGCTGTTCAGGATTCTGTTGTCTGCCTTTGGGAAGACGTGATCGATCGTCGTCTGAAGCTGCCGTTTTTCGGGATCGAGCCATTCCATATGGTAGCGGTCGTTTTCGTACCCCACGCCTGTCACCCTGCGCGTGACCGGGTCGATCCTGACCTCCGTCACGTCGACTTCGCCATTCTCATAGATCGGCTCACCGACTTCACCGGTGCGGAAATCGATCCTGTAGGCGGCGAAGCGCCCGGTTTTCGCATTGGTAACGATCAGCCCCGTGTCGGCTCCGCCCAGAAAATAAAGTCCATCGACCGCGCCGTCGTTGTTCTTCACGGCGTTGCGTGCGCGGATCGCCTTGAGCGGCGCGTCGGGCACATCGCGATACCATAGGGTCCAGCGGTCGCCGTCATAAAAGATGCCGGTACGAACGACGCCGTTGCCGTCGGCGTACCAGTTCCAGATGTTCGAGCGGCTAGGCTCGACGAGCTTGATCTCACCGGTGAGAAGGTCGACGCGCTTGACGGAGGGAGTGAGGGACATGTTCTGCTGGCTGGACAGCAGGATCCAGCGACCGGTGGGATCGGTGTAGATGACATCGCCGGCGGAAAGCGAGCGGCCCTTGGGATTCAGGACCTTTGCCTCTCCGGTCGTCAAATCCACGGCATAGAGCTGTGTGATTTCGATATCGCTGCCGAAGAAGCTCGCCTGCATCGATCTCGTGAGGAGGATGCGGCCATTTCCCGCCCACTGGATCTCCGCGATTCCCGCATCGCCCAGATCGACACGGCGTATCAGCTTCATATCCGCGAGCGCGAAGACGCAGAGGGAGGTCTTGCCACCCACCGTCGATTCCGCCGCGATGGACTTGCCGTCGGGGGAGAGAACGGGATTGTTGATGAACGGCTGTTCCGCGAAGGTGGCGATCGGCACCGGCTCGGTCGGGGCCACTTTCTCCGCAGCGGCAATGCCGTACGCCGGCGAAATCAGGAGGAATGCACCCAGGGCTTCACGCCACATCGATCGTCTCCACGCGCCGAGCATCGATCGCTCACGCAGGGTTGTTTTCCTTCAGGAACGCCTCGAGTTCCTTCAGCCACTGGACCCGGTCCGCCTCTTCCGAGAAATGATGGTCGCCCTTGGGCTGTTCGACATAGCGATAGGGTTTGCCGGCCGCCTTCAGCTTCTCGACCATCTCGCGCGATTGCTTCACCGGCACGACCCGGTCGGCCTTGCCGTGCATGATCAGGATTGGGATCGAGAAATCCGCGGCATAGTTGATCGGCGATACGGCTTTCAGGTCGGGTGCCTGGGCACGCAGCCAGTCCTTGCGCCGCCCCGAATTCAGGAAGCTGCCGTCGTAGCGGACCATCGCCGGCAGGTCGGCGACGCCGGCATAGGATACCGCGCAGCGATAGACGCCCTTGTCGCGCTGCGCCGCGCGGAACGCGGCATAGCCGCCATAGGAGCCGCCGACGATGCAGACGCGCTTCGCATCGGCAATGCCTTCGCCCACCGCCCATTTCACGGCGTCGGTCAGGTCGTCCTGCATGGCCAGGCCCCATTGGCCGCGGCCCTTTTCGGCAAAGGCGTTGCCGAAGCCGGAGGAGCCGCGGTAATTGGGCTGAAGCACCGCATAACCGCGGCTGGCGAGGAACTGGGCCCACCAGTCCCAGCTCTCGTCGTCCCGGGCGAACGGGCCGCCATGCGGCATCAGGATCAGCGGCAGGTTCTTTGCCGCCCCGCCCTTTGGCATGGTCAGCAACGCCTGGATCTCCAGGCCGTCGCGCGCCTTGTAGCGGATCGTCTTCACCGGGGAGAGCGCGTCGTTGCCCAGATCCTCGTTCACCCTGGCGAGGACATGCATCACGCCATCGTCGAGCCGGTACAGATAATAGGCGCCGGGCCGGTCCGCGCCGCCGACATAGACGATCAGCGTGCTGAAATCGCGGCTCCAGGAAGTGATGAGCGCCTGGCGCGTGCCGACCGCCTTGTCCAGATCCGCCTGTACCTTGGCCAGGACGGGGTCGAACCAGTGAGTGCGGGGGCGGTTGTCGACATAGGCGGCGCCGATCATCTTGGTGCCGCCGGCGCCCGTGATCAGATCGTCGACGTCATAACCGGCCACGCCGAACAGCTTGTTGCCCGTCTTCAGCGAAGCGAGGTCGAGATCATAGACGGCGTCGAACCCGTCGGCGTCGTCATAGGCGACCGCCTTGCCGGGCTCGGGCAGGAACATCGCGGGCACGTTGCCCAGCGTCGCATCCTTGCCGCGGGCCTTGACGACGGTGCGGAAAGAGGCGTCGGCATTGTCCCGGTACAGCAGCCGCGAACTACGCCGGTCATCGTCATAGGCGATGCCCATCCGCACGGTTCCGGCGCCGTCCGCATACCAGTCGAACACCTGGGTAACGGGATTCTGCACCCGCTTGCCCTTGCCGGTCGACACGTCGAATCGCAGCACCTCGGGCCAGAATCCGGGATCGTCGGAAAAAACCGATGTCTGCATGGCCAGCAACACGTTGGGGGACCCGTCGCTGGCGATCCACAGCAGATCGTCCGCATTCTGCGCGGCGTCGTTCTTGCCCAGGATCTGCATCGCCTTGCCATCGGCGCTGACGCCGATCGCGCGACGGATATACCAGTCGGAGCCCCCGACATTGGAGACCGCACCGACCTTGGCGACCAGCCAGTCGTCATTGACCCAGGCCCAGCCGTTCAGGTCGGAATCGCCGATGCTGAGCTGCCGGGTCTTCTGGAAATCGTCTAGCGGGATGATTGCCAGGCGCTGCACGCCCTTGATCGCAAGGCGAGTCGCGACCTTGCTGCCATTGGGCGACAGCTTCGGGCTTTCCATGAAGGGCAACCGGGCGAACAGCTCGAGCGGAATCGGGGACGGCAGCTTGGCCTGGGGCGCGGCGGCGGTCGGGACGGGGGCGGGGGCCGCGGCCTTGTCCTGTGCCGCGACGCTCATCGGGGCGGACACCAGGCCCGCAACCCCACAGAACAACACCCAACGCATTCACAAGCCCCCTGATTCCCCGCCCCTGTCTAGCGCGGCGAGGGGCCATCGCAAAGCGGGAGCCGCCGCATTTTGGCGCCGAAATGAAGCATTTGGCTTCCTGCCAAAACCGCGCCGGGATCGCTCCCGACGCGGCCTTGTGACAGGGGCGGCGCGCCGCCCGTGAGCGGCGAGATCAGCCGACCGCGTGCGCCAGCGCCGCGAGCAGCAACAGGGCGACGATGTTGGTGATCTTGATCATCGGGTTCACCGCCGGACCGGCCGTGTCCTTGTAGGGATCGCCGACCGTGTCGCCGGTCACCGCGGCCTTATGGGCTTCGCTGCCCTTACCGCCGTGATTGCCGTCCTCGATATATTTCTTCGCATTGTCCCACGCGCCGCCGCCCGAGGTCATCGAGATGGCGACGAACAGGCCCGACACGATCACGCCCAGCAGCAGTGCGCCGAGCGCCGCAAAGCCGCTCGCCTGGCCGGCCACCGCCGTGATGATGAAATACACGACGATCGGTGCGAGCACCGGCAGTAGCGACGGGATGATCATCTCCTTGATCGCTGCCTTGGTGACCAGGTCGACCGTGCGGGCATAATCGGGGCGGCTGGTGCCCGCCATGATCCCCGGATTGTCGCGGAACTGGGCGCGGACGTCTTCGACGACCGATCCCGCCGCGCGGCCCACTGCGGTCATGCCGAACGCGCCGAAGCTGAACGGCAGCAGCGCGCCGAGCAACAGGCCGACGATGACGTACGGATTGCTCAGCGAGAAATCGACCGCGAGATCGGGGAAGTAGATCCCCAGATCGGTCGTATAGGCGCCGAACAGCACCAAAGCGGCGAGTGCTGCGGAGCCGATCGCATAGCCCTTGGTCACGGCCTTGGTGGTGTTGCCCACCGCGTCGAGCGCATCGGTGCGGTGGCGGACATCCTCGGGCAGGCCCGCCATTTCGGCGATGCCGCCGGCATTGTCCGTGACCGGGCCGTACGCGTCGAGCGCCACGACCATGCCGGCCAGCGCCAGCATCGCGGTCGCGCCGAAGGCGATGCCGATCACGCCGGCAAGCTGATAGGTCGCGATCACCGCGACCGAGATCACCAGCGTTGGCAGCGCCGGGCTCTCGAGGCTGACCGCGAGACCCTGGATGACGTTGGTGCCGTGCCCGGTCTCGGACGCCTTGGCGATCGAGCGGACCGGGCGATAATTGGTGCCGGTATAATATTCGGTGATCCACACCAGCGCGCCGGTGAGCGCGAGGCCGATCATCATGCACCAGAACAGCGCCATGCCGGTGAAACCGGTCGAGACTTCGGTGCCGCCGTCGAGGAACGATCCCCCGCCGATCACCTTGTTCATGTCGCCGAGCACATATTGGGTGGCGCCATAGATCGCCGGGATCGACAGGATCACCGTGGTCCAGAAACCCTTGTAGAGCGCGCCCATGATCGAATTGTTGGCGCCCAGGCGGACCATATAGGTGCCGATGATCGAAGTGATGACGCAGACGCCGCCGACGAGCAGCGGCAGGGTCATCAGCTGGAACAGATGGTCGGCGTTCGGGAGGAGCAGCGCGATCGAGGCCATGGTCACGCCGATGGTGACGACATAGGTCTCGAACAGATCGGCCGCCATGCCGGCGCAATCGCCGACATTGTCGCCGACGTTATCGGCGATGGTAGCGGGGTTGCGGGGGTCGTCCTCCGGGATGCCGGCCTCGACCTTGCCGACCAGGTCGGCGCCGACATCGGCCGCCTTGGTGAAGATGCCGCCGCCGAGACGCGCGAAGATCGAGATCAGCGAGGCGCCGAACGCCAGCGCGACGAGCGAGTCGACCACGATGCGGCGATCGGCCTGCACGGCCAGGTCCATATGGGCCTGTGCGATCAGGTACCAGAACAGCCCGGTGATGGAGAGCAGGCCGAGGCCCGCGACCAGCATGCCGGTGACCGCGCCGGAGCGGAAGGCCATGGTCAGGCCACCCTGCAGCGAGGTGCGCGCGGCCTCCGCCGTGCGGACATTGGCCTTTACCGACACGTTCATGCCGATGAAACCGGTCACGCCCGACAGGATCGCGCCGATCGCGAAGGCGACGGCCGAGGTGATGCCGAGGAAATAACCGACCACCACGGCGACGACGACGCCGACGATGGCGATGGTGCGATATTGCCGGCCGAGATAGGCCTTGGCGCCTTCCGCGATGGCGGCGGCGATGTCCTGCATCTTCTCGTTGCCGGCGCTCGCCGCGAGAATCTGCCGGCTGGTAATGATGCCATAAAGCACGGCGATCAGGCCGCAGATCATGGCCGCATAGACTATCGTCATAGATATCCTTCCCCTATTGGCGCCACGCCAGACCTTGAGGCCTGTGCTGTCGGCGTTTGGGCGGAAGGTATAGAGGCGCTCGACGCGAGCGCAAGCCGCTCAGACGGCGTGCAGAAAGCCCAGCCGCGCCGGTAATGCCACCGCTTCGGTGGCATCGACCAGGCTCAGGCCCGATCCGGCGGCGAAGCGGCCGATCCGGGTGGCGGGCACCGGCAGGGCGAAGCCATGCGGGGCGGCGAACAGCAACTGGTAATCGTCTCCCGCGGTCGCGGCCGCGATGCGGGCGGCGCGGCTGTCGCCGGCAAAGGCACGACAGGCGGCCGACAACGGCACGGCGGCCAGGTCGATCTCCAGCATTAGCCCGCTCGCTTCGGCCATGCGCGCGCCGTCGATCAGCAGCCCGTCGGAGACATCCATCATCGCATGAACCAGCGGCGCGAGCGCCCGGCCGTCGCTGATGCGCGGCACCGGCCGGCGATAGGCGGCGAGCAGGCTGTCGGGCCCTTCCGCGCCGCGCGCGATGGCGAGCCCGGCACCGGCATCGCCGATCGTGCCGGTGACATAGAGCGCATCGCCGGCCTGAGCGCCGTTGCGCGGCGGGGCGGCGGCGTCGATACCGAAGGCGGTCAGGGTCAGCACGCGCGGTGCGCCGGAAGGCAGCGACACGGTATCGCCGCCGATCAGGGCGCAGTCGAGTTGCCGCAGTCCTTCGATGAAGCCGGCATCCCAGTCGGAATCCCCCGCCAGCGCATAATTGAGCATCATCCCGACCGGCAGCGCGCCCTTGGCGGCAAGATCCGACAGATTCACCGCGCCGAGCTTCCAGGCGACGTCCTCGGCCGGGTCGGTGGCGAGGAAGTGCACGCCCTCGACGATCGTGTCGCTGGTCAGGACGAGCGGGCCGCCCGCGTCGAGCAGGGCGGTATCGTCCAGCAGCCCTCGCGCCGCCGGGTGCAGCGGCAGGGTGCGGAGTGCTGCAAGAAATTCGGTTTCGTTCAAACAATTCCTCCCCGGAACGGGGAGGGGGACCGCGAAGCGGTGGAGGGGGGCTTCCTCAGACGAAACGCTTGGGGCGAGCCCCCACCACCGTCCTTCGGACGGCCCCCCTCCCCGTTCCGGGGAGGATTAAGAACGAACATCCTTCGCGATCGCATCGAGCAATCCGTTCACGAACCCCGCCTCGCGCTTGTCGAAAAACGCATGCGCCACATCGACATATTCCGTGATCACCGTCGCCACCGGCACATCCGCCCGCGCGATCAGCTCATAGGTCCCGGCGCGCAGGATCGCGCGCATCGACCGGTCGAGCCGCTCCAGCGCCCAACCCTTGGCCAGCTTGCCCCTGATCGCTTCGTCGATCTCCGCCTGGCGCGCGACCGCGCCCTTCACGATATCGTCGAAGAAATCGACCTCGGCCTCGGCATATTCGGCGTCCTCGATCGTCGCGCCGAGCCGGTGCTGATGGAATTCATGCAGCAGCGGCGCGATCGCCGTGCCCTCCATCTCGTGCTGATAGAGTGCCTGGGTTGCGGCAAGCCGGGCGGCGGCGCGGGCCGTGGAGCGGGCTGAAGTTCGGCTCATAGGTTCAATTCCGTCTGGTCGCCCGCGAGGCGGAGCGCCACTGATTTCGCATGGGCAGGGAGCCCTTCCGCCTCCGCCAGTGCCACGGCCGCGGGGCCGATGGCGCCGAGCGCGGCATGATCAAGCTGGAGGAAGCTGGTGCGCTTCATGAAGTCGAGCACCGACAGGCCGGAGGCGAAGCGCGCGCGCCGGCCGGTCGGGAGGACATGGTTGGGCCCGGCGACATAATCGCCGATCGCCTCGGGCGTGTGACGGCCCAGGAACACGGATCCGGCATGGCGGACCCGGTCGAACAAGGCCTGGGGATCGTCGCAGGCAAGTTCGAGATGCTCGGGCGCGAGCCGGTCGACCAGCGGGATCGCCTCGAACAGGTCGGCGGTGACGATGATCGCGCCGTTGGCATCCCAGCTCTCGCGGGTGACCTTCGCGGTGGAAAGCTGACCGATCTGCAGGTCGACTGCCTCGGCGACGGCCTTGCCGAACGCGGCATCGTCGGTGAACAGGATCGACTGGCTGGTCGGGTCATGCTCGGCCTGGCTGAGCAGGTCGGCGGCGATCCAGTCGGGATCGTTCCTGCCGTCGGCAACAACGACGATCTCGCTTGGCCCGGCAACCATGTCGATGCCGACCACGCCGTAAAGCTGGCGCTTGGCCTCCGCGACCCAGGCATTGCCCGGGCCGGTGATGACGTCGACGGCGGCGATCCGCCCGGTGCCATAGGCCAGGGCGGCGATCGCCTGCGCCCCGCCGACCCGCCAGATTTCGTCGACGCCGGCGATATAGGCGGCGGCCAGCACCAGCGGATTGGCCTCGCCGTCGGGCGTCGGCGTCACCATCACCAGCCGCTCGACACCGGCGACCTTGGCGGGGATCGCGTTCATCAGCACCGAGGAAGGATAGGCCGCGCGGCCGCCCGGGATATAGATGCCCGCATTCTGGATCGCGTTCCACCGCGCGCCGAGCCGGACGCCGGCCGAGTCGGTCGAGTCGCTGTCTTCGGGTTTCTGCTTGAGGTGATAGGCAGCGATCCGTTCCGCCGCGAGCTCGATCGCCGCGCGCAGTTCCGGCTCGAGCCCGTTCAGCGCGTCCAGCCAGTCGGCCTTCTCGATCCGCCAGCCGGTCTCGTTGAGATCGTGCCGGTCGAACTTCCTGGTGAACGCGTGAAGCGCCGCATCCCCCTCGTCGCGCACACTGGCGACGATCGTGCGTACGTCGCGCGCAACATCGGCGTCAGCCTCACGCCGCGCGTTGACGAGCGCGGTGAAGTCGCGCTCGAACCCGGGGTCGGAAGTGGAAAGACGGATCATGAGCGGCGTGACCTACCTAACCCGTTCGTTTCGAGCGAAGTCGAGAAACCTGGGTCAGGCGTCTTTGGCCAGTTTCTCGACTTTGCTCGAAACGAACGGGGGAAGGAGTCACACTCCGGGAGGCGCAGAGCATCACGCCGCATCGCGCATCTCCACCGCCCGCCGGAACGCATCCACCAGCGGCACCACCTCGGGCCGTGTCTTGAACGCCGCCCGGTTGACGATCAGCCGCGACGTGACCTCGGCGATCACCTCGACCTCGACCAGCCCGTTCTCCTTGAGCGTCTTGCCCGACGAGACGAGATCCACGATCCGTGGCGCCAGCCCAAGCGTCGGCGCCAGTTCCATCGCCCCGTTGAGCTTCACGCACTCCGCCTGAACCCCGCGCGCCTCGAAATGCCGGCGCGTCACATGCGGATATTTGGTCGCGATGCGCACATGGCTCCAGCCGCGCGGATCATCGCCCGCGGCCATATCGGCGGGCTCGGCGACCGACAGCCGGCAATGGCCGATGCCCAGATCGACCGGCGCGTAGAGTTCAGAATAATCGAACTCCGCCAGCACGTCAGATCCCACGATGCCCAGCTGCGCCGCGCCATGCGCGACGAAGGTCGCGACATCGAAGGCGCGCACCCGGATCAGGTCGATGCCGGGGTTGCTGGTGGAAAAGCGCAGCGCGCGGCTATCCTCGTCGCCGAACGCCGCTTCGGGCGAGATTCCGGCGCGCTCGAGCAGCGGCACGGCCTCGGTGAGGATGCGCCCTTTGGGGACGGCGATGATGATTGGATCGGCCATGGATGAGCGGGGCTTTACTTGCGCCCCTGCGTGGGCGCAACAGACGCGGCGAGGAGGCCCTATGTCCGAGCAGAATGTCCGCGGCGCGTTCCTGATCCAGGAACATTATTGCAATGCCATGGCCGCGCCCGCTTATGCGCGCATCTGCGCGGCGCTGGCCAGGGGTCTCAACCGCGACAGTCGGGTCGGCGCGACCTTGCTCGACTGGCCGGGCGAACCGACGCGCGCCGCGCTGCCGCTGCGACTCGTCGGCGGGTTGCACGCGCTGGTGCTGGCGGGGAAGGACGCCGGGCTCGCAGCGCTGTTCGACGGCAGCATCACTGACCCGGAGGCGATCGAGGCCGAACTCGCCGGCGTGCTCGTCGCGCATGACGCCGAGCTGCTTCCCTGGCTCGATGGCCCGCCCCAGACCAACGAGCCCGGCCGCTCCGCCGCGCTGATGACCGGCCTGCTGGAGATTGCGCGCCGTCACGGGCCAAAAATCGAAATCCTCGAAATCGGCTCCAGCGCTGGCCTTAACCTGATGATCGATCGCTACCGCTTCGATCTGGGCGGCACCATGGTCGGCCCGGCCGCCTCGCCGGTGACGATCGTGCCCGAGTGGAAGGGGCCGCCCCCGCCCGACGTGCCGATCCATATCGTCAGTACCCGGGGCTGCGACGTCCAGCCTATCGACGCGACCGATCCGGCGGCCGAGGTGCGCCTCGCCGCCTATGTCTGGGCGGAGAAGCCCGATCGCGCGACGCGCCTGAAGACCGCCATCGCCATGCTGCGCGCCCGCCCGGTGCGACTCGACCATGCCGATGCCGCCGACTGGGTCGAGGCGCGCCTCGCCGAGCCCCAGGCCGAAGGCGTCACGCGCGTGCTGATGCATTCGGTCGTCTGGCAATATCTGCCGGAAGCGATCGCCGAACGGATCAGGATCGCGATGAAGGCGGCCGGCGCCCGCGCCACCGCCGATCGCCCGCTCGGCTGGGTGATGATGGAACCCGACCGCGCGCTCGCGCACCAGGTCATCCGCGTGCGCAGCTGGCCCGGCGACGGTGCCTGGCAGACCGTCGCGACCTCGCACGCCCATGCCGCCTGGATCGACACCGGCCAGCCCGAACGCGACCGCGCCGGCATCGACTTGCCCGAGGCGGCGAAGATCTCGGTCTAGCGAAAGCCGACATTGTACAAGTTGTTGTACAATGTCCGGTCAGAATGTCAGTGACCCTACTGACATTTTGGCGATCTCAGCCTCCCAGCATGGCTTCCCCGGCGAAGGCCGGGGTCCAGTTGGGGGACTTTTGAGATGGGCGCTCCGGCCGTTTCCTTCTGTCTCCCTGCTGGGCTCCGGCCTTCGCAGGGAAGAAGAGGGATAACCGCCCTGACATTCTCAATCGTCGGACCGCTTGAGCCCAGGCCTGATTCAACACGCTGTCGGCTGCGGCTATCCCACGCGCATGATGACCTTAGCCGAGCCACTCCTGGATCGCGTGTGTCACCGCCTCCGGTGCTTCCCATGGCACGAAATGCCCCGCATCGACCTTCACCAACGTCATGTCGGGCACCAGCGTCTCGAGTCCTTCGAGCTGGCTCGGCAGCAATGCCTTGTCGCCCATGCCCCAGATCACCAGTGTCGGCTGTTTGACCGGCGGGAAAGGCGCGTTTAGGAACGCCGGGCGTGCCGCTTCCTCGCCGATATCCGGCACGACGATCGCACTGGCACGGTACCAGTTGAGCATCGCGGTCATCGCGCCCGGCTGACCCCATTCGTCGAGATAGGCCTCCTTCTCCGCCGCGACGTTCCCGAAATCGGTGTGGCGCATGAAGCTGCCGTCGAAAAAGGCGGGCAGGCCGATCGAGTCGATATATTTCTCGAAATCGGGGTTGCGGAAGGCGCGGATATACTGGCTCGCCTCGCGCTGCGCCGGGTCGTCGAACATCGATTTCTGGAAGACGAACGGGTGCGGCGCGTTGACGATGATCAGCTGCGCGATGCGGTCGGGCCGGGTCAGCGCCGCCATCCACGCGATGGCGCCGCCCCAGTCATGGCCGACCAGGGTGAAGGTCGCGATGCCGAAATGGTCCGCCAGCGCGATCAGGTCGCCGACCATCTTGTCGGGCGTATAGTCGCTGACATTCGCGGGCTTGGACGACCGCGCAAAGCCACGCTGGTCGGGGGCGAGCACGAAATGGGTCTTTGCCAGCTCCGGAATCTGGTGGCGCCAGGTGCGGTGCGATTCCGGGAAGCCGTGCAGCAGGATGATCGCGGGATTGGCGGGGTCGCCCGCGACGGCGACGTCCAGCGAGACGCCGGTGGGGAGGTCGATTCGCTGGAGGCTCAACTCCCCTCCCGCTTGCGGGAGGGGGTGGGGGAGGGCCTGTTCGCTGTCCATTCGAGGAACATGCCCTCCCCTGACCCCTCCCGCAAGCGGGAGGGGAATGCGTCACGGATAACTCACGGTCTTCGGGACCTCGGGAATCGGAATCCACTCCTTCTCATCCCCCGGTACTTTCGGAAACCGCCCGGCCTGCCAGTCCGCCTTCGCCTGGTTGATCCGCTCCCGGCTCGACGAGACGAAGTTCCACCACACATGCCGCGGCGTCGAAAAGGCATCGCCCCCGCACAGCATGACGCGCCCACCGTCCCGCGACTTGAGCGAAGTGGCCACACCGGGTTTCAAAACATAGAGCGTCATCGGCGCGAGCGGCACGCCGTCCAGGCTCGCCTCGCCCAGCGCCAGATAGACCGCGCGCTCGTCGGCATCGGCGTCGACCGGCACTTCGCCGCCCGGATCGAGCACGATGTCGGCATAGATCGTCCCGGCATAGGTCGTGGTCGGTGCGGTCTGGCCCCACAGGCTGCCCATGATGATCCGGGCGCGGGCATTGGGCGCCTCGATCACCGGCAGCGCCGATTTCTCGACATGCTCGAACGCCGGGTCCATTTCCTCCTGCGCCTCGGGCAGCGCGATCCAGGTCTGGATGCCCGACAGGTCCGGTCCCTGCGCGCGCTGGCTCGCAGGCGAGCGTTCCGAATGCACGATGCCGTGCCCTGCGGTCATCAGGTTCACCGCGCCCGGCTCGATCGTCGCGAAGGTGCCGAGCGAGTCGCGATGGTCGATCGCGCCTTCGAACAGATAGGTTACTGTCGCCAGGTTGATATGAGGATGCGGCCGCACGTCGATCCCTGTGCCGACCTCGAGATGCGCCGGCCCCATCTGGTCGAAGAACAGGAACGGGCCGACCATGGTGCGCGGCCTGGACGGCAGGGTGCGATGCACCTTGAACCCGCCAAGGTCGTGGGTGGTCGGCAGGATGGTCTGCAGCACGAAATCGTCGAGCATCAGGCGGCTCCGTTCAGGCCGAGCAGGATCTCGGCCAGGTCCTCGGGATAGATGAGTTCATGGTGCGCGGCGATGGCGTCACGGTCAAACCATTGCCAGTGCTGCATCACCCGCTGTTCCAGCTCGGTGTGCCGCGCGGTGTCGATCTCGGCCGTGTCGGTGCGGATCAGGAAATAGCGCTCGTCGGCGGTGACATGCACGCCCTCCAGCGTGACGAACTCGACCAGCCGCCGGAAGATCTCAGGCCCGGGCTCGGCATGGATGCCCGTCTCCTCGATCAACTCGCGCCGTGCCGCCTCCTCATAGGTCTCGCCCGGGTCGACCGCCCCGCCCGGCGTCGCCCAGAAAGGCGGGCGGTCGGCCGCGACGAAGCGGAACAGCAGCACGCGTCCGGCGGGGTCCATCAGCAGGATGCGCGCCGCGGGGCGCTCGGCCAGGCTCATGCCGCGTCGAGCTCGGGATAATGGCGGAAGATGCCGTCCTCGTTGAACGCGATGCGCCGCTCGCTCTTCAGATAGACAGCGATGCCGGGCAGCGCCGCCACCCGGTCGTGCAGCGCGATCAGTCCGGGATAGTCGCCCTCGATCGCCGCCATCCGCTTCGGGAACATGTACCGCAACCCCTCGACGATCTGGAACAGCGAGGTGTCGGCATAGCACCACCGGGCGCCGGTCAGCCAGTCGCCATCCTGCGCCGTCGCCGCGTCCTCGAAATGGCCGAGGAATTTGGGCAAACGCTCCTCGCGCATCGTCTTCGCCGCGCGCGCCGCCTCTGGTTTCTGATCGTGGTAATAGTCGGAGATGCTCACCGGATGATGGACGTTGTGCACCTCGGCGACGAGGTCCGCGATGGTGAGCTGCAACTGGTTGACCCAGTACCGCTGCCCCGTCGGCGCCAGATCATGCTGCTCGCCGAGATAGAACAGGATGTTGGCGACCTGCGCGATCGTCCCGTCCTTCGTCTCCAGATAGGGCGGCGCGAACGGCCCTTGGGCGCCGTGCTTTTCCATGTTGTCCATCAGCGCCTTCGCGCCCTGATCGCGCGCGCAATCCTCATAGGCGATGCCGGCCGCTTCCAACGGCAGCCGTACGAACTCGCCGCGCCCCTGGATCGAGGGCCAGTACCAGAGCCTGTAGGCCATGCTTATTCTCCCGGCGCGCGTGCCCGGATGGCGAGCGCGTGAATGCGCGAGGACAACAGATCGGCGAGCGCCTGGTTCACCAGCCGCTGACGCTGGACGCGATTCAGCCCCTCGAACGCCGGGCTTTCGACGATCACGGTGAAGTGCGATTCGCCCGTGCCGTCGTCGCCCATATGCCCGGCGTGCTGGTGGCTGTCGTTGATCACGTCGAGATGCGTCGGGTCGAGCGCCGAGGCGAGACGGGCCGCGATTTCGGAAGCGACGGAGCCGGTGGCGAGATTTGTCATGACACCTATATAGGCCGCTTTGTTCAAATCGGGGAGCCGCGTGGCGCGGGATAGTGAAAAGAAGGATCGGCCGAATGCTCGCTTCCACGGACGCGTGGAAGGGACGGGGCGATTGTGCGCGCATCCGGGCTGCGAGGTGCCGGGTGAATTCCGCGCGCCGCCGGAGGAAGGGCCGGCCAATGGCTTCGAGGGACCGCGGCCGTACCGCTGGTTCTGCCTCGACCATGTCCGCGAATTCAACGCGCGGTACAATTTCTTCCAGGGCATGAGCGCCGACGAGATCCACGATGCGCAGCGCCCCTTTTCGGGCTGGGAACGCGAGACCCGCGCCTTCACGCATAGCGGCGGCGCGGACCGCCCGCCCAAATGGGCCGATTTCAGCGACCCGCTCGACGCGATCGGTGCGCGCTTCCAGCGCAGGATGGAGGAAGCCCGGAAGGATGGCCGGCCCTTGTCGGAAAGCGACCGCCGCTCGCTGAAGGTGCTCGGCCTGCCCACCGACGTCGACCGTCGCGGCCTGCGCCAGCGCTACGCCGAACTGGTCCGCCGCTACCATCCCGACCGCAATGGCGGCGACCGCAGCCATGAAAAGATACTGCAGGAAGTGATCGCGGCGTACACGCAGCTGAAGGGCGCGCCGGCCTTCGCCTGAGCCCTCGACCCGTCACTGAAATAGCTTGTGTGGTGCTCGAGTCACGGCGCCGGTCGATTCAACCTGCGCGCGCTCCGTCCTAAGCCCCTCCTGAACCAAAGGAGGAGCGCATGACCGCCATTTCCCTCGATACGCGATCGGCGCACTGAGATGCCGACAGTCCCCACGGAGCAGAACCGCGCGGGCATCGCCGGCGTGACGGATGCAAAACTCCAGCCCGGTGATTATGCCGGCACTGGCCTGCAGGCGCTCGGCGCCGGGATGCGGCAGCTCGGCGGTACGGGCGCGACCATCGCCGGCGAGATGCGGCCGCGGCAGGATCGCGACGACGAGCTCGAGGTCAAGAAGGCGTGGAACGCCTATGCCGAAGGCGCGCGGGGCATCCGGGCGGAGGCGCTCGGCAAGTTCGACACCGATCCGCAGGGCATGCTGGACAGCCTGACGCGGGATTATGGCGGCTTGCGCGACTGGATCCGCAGCGGGTTGAAGAACGAGCGCCAGCGCGGCCAGTTCGACCATGTCATCGCCGAGCGCTTCGATTATGACCTCTCCGGCGCGCTCGGCAGCGCCGAACAGGCGATGCGGCGCGGCCAGGAGCAGCAGAGCCAGCGGATCGAGCGCAATGCGGCCGACGATGCAGTCGACACCCGGGACGATCCGGCGCTGTTCGACAAGCATCTGGAGACCGGGGTGGAATCGCTGGTGGCCCGGGCAAGGGCGCGCGGCGAGGACCCGGCCATGATCAAGCGCAGCGTGACCGCCTATCGCTCCGGCGTCCAGCGCCGCGCGGTGCAGGACATGGTCGACCACGATCCGATCGCGGCGGCCAATCGTTATCGTCTGGCACGCGACGGGATGACGCCCGCGGATCGGCAGGCAACCGAAGAGATGATGTTCGAGCCGCTCGCCCACCAACTGGCGGCGCAGGAGGTGGACAAGCACCTGCTTCCCGAAGAGTGGGACGGCACGCTCTCCCCCGAACGGCGCGCGGCGATCGCGCAGGAGATCGAGGCCCAGCCCCTGAGCGGCGCACTGAAGCGCTATGCCCTGGACGATCTGGAGGATCGCGGCGCGTTCCAGGCGCGTGCCCGCAAGCAGGCGGCGGACACCGCTCGCGAAGCCAGCCTCGCGACCGCCGGGCAGCTCGGATCGGACTTCACCTCGATCACGCAGATCCCCGCCGCCGTGCGCCGCGATCTCGACGACGCGACCGATCAGGCGTTGCGGCGCCTGGCGCTGGCCAATCTCGATCCTACGCCGGCCGCCCCGGGCGGCGAGGCGGCGCTGATGATGAACATCATGGCCTCCGAAAACCCGGCCGCGTTCGCCAAGCAGGACCTGCGACTGATCCGCGCCAAGGTCACGCCTGAGGAGTATGCGAGGTTCGGCCGGATCCCGCAGGGGTTAGCGACAACAGGCACTTCGACGCGGCGGTGCGTGTTCAGCGCGATGGCTGGGGATGACCTCCAGTTTGTTGTGCCCATCGTACGCGGGGAAGTGGTCGACGCGAGCTATCAGGACGTACCCGAACCAATCCAGGCAGACGAGCCAGGGAAGGCCTCTACTCCGGCCGACATCGAACCGGAAGATGGAACAACCATCAGCCAGCCGATGACCGAACGACAGAAGCGCGAATATGACACGACGCATGGTTTTCTATCAGGTTTGGGCAATATACTCGCGGGCCGAAATTGGGACGGCACCGAAAATGGAGCCTACAAGGATAGATCAGACGCAGCTTTGGCGGGGCAGCGTGAAATAAACGACGCAATGTCCGCGCCCCTCAGCTCGGACTATCATGCAGTAAATCCTGGCCTCTCCTTCTTCGACTATCCGGCAGAGAATCGGGGTATCTACAGGTGGCATTTGACTGGCAATGGCATTGCCGCCGGAGTTCTCGACTTGGCCGCTGTCCTGCCCTGGGGCAAGGCGGCGGGCTTTCTGAGAACCGAGTTTAGCGCTGCGGATAAAGGAGTTGCAAACCTTGTTCCGCGCTTGGGGTGGAAGGGCGTGGATACTGCTCATCATAATGCAAACGTGCTTGTCAGTGATGCGTCAGGAAAGATCGTCACCCACCAGCGCCTCGTCAGCGGAAGCATGACCGCGGAGGAAAAGGCCTTGGGGTTCCCCAAGAGTATGCTGGCTTCACATACCGAAGCTCGTGCCGTCCGGGGACTCGATCTGCGTCCAGGTGATACCGTGACGATCACTGGGCAATTGCCGCCCTGCAAGCCATGTCGGGGGGCGATGAATCGAGCTGCGACTGAAGCGGGCGCAACAATCAAATATCAATGGCGTGAGGGCGGAAAGACACTAACTTGGCTAGCGACGCCGAAACGGAAGTGAGAGAATGAAGACAGCATTTTTGGCCAAGGCAGCCAGCTTCAGTGATGATGGAGATGCGACGCTGTTGGCGTTTGCGGACGACCCGTTTGAGCCTGCTAACTATGTCATGCTCGACTTGGCAAATGAGCCGGACGAGCAGGAGTTGAGGCTGGGCCTCGATGGCATCCATATCGATGCTGGGGCGCTACGTGTTGAAGGGTATGACTTGGTTGAAGATATCCGCGAAACCGATACGGGCATTGTTATAAGTCTCACTTCGGATGCTGCCCAGAAGGCGGGAGTCGGGCAGGACATCGAGATCGAACTCGAAAGCAAGGTTATCGACGGCGTCGCTGTTGGTGAGGCAGTCCGGAGGTTCAAGGATCGCTTGCCGTCGTTATAGGAGGCATCGATCAGGACCGCGGAAATTGCGCGAGGGCCCGCACCAGCATTCGCTGGCCGCGGGTCAGTAAGTCAGCTTCGGGAAGAACTCGCCGCGCCCCTCGGGAATCAGGTCGAGCAGCCCCCAGACCGGATCTACGAGGTCGCCCGCACGGTGATGCTGCCCCGGCTCCTCGGGCGCGAAGACCAGTTCGCTGCCCCAGAAATGCCGGATCGTGTCCCCGTCTTTCCGGAAGACGTTGAACATCGTCTCGTCCCAGTTCTGACCGTCTTCCAGACCGCGCTCGGCGCGCATCGCCGGCGAGAATCCCGCCGTGTCGCCGAAATAGTCGGCGTCATAACTGTTTCCGGCGGTGGACAGGAAACGGAGATGGTTCCAGCCACGATCCTTCGCCCAGGCGACCAGCCGTGCGATCGGTGACTTGGCGACGATCCACATCGGCACGCGCTGCGACACATGCCGCGCGGCACCATCCAGGCCGTCGAGCAGATGCGTGCAGCCGGGACAGGGCAGGTCGCGCTCCGGCCCGTACATGAAGCTGTACAGGATCAGGCTCGGCTTGCCGTCGAACAGCTCGGAAAGCGTCACCTGCTCGGGCCGTTCGAACGCGCCGATCCGCTCGAACACATATTCCTCCGCCACCACCCCACCCGGCGGCAGCGCGCGGCGCATCGCGGCGACTGTCTCGATCTGCCGGCGCAACGCCATTTCCGCATCCAGCAACGCATTGCGCGCCGTCCGATAGTCCTGGCTCTCATTGGGAAAGGCGAGATGTTCCATGACGATAGCTCCTTGTCGCGCCATCTTCTCGCGCCGGGCGATCTCCAGTGCGGACGGCGCCTGTGTCGCGAACGATCCGATCGGCACCGGCCCGGCAGGCTCATAGGTCGCGATGATCACGCCCGTGGTCGATACCTTCGACTCGACCAGTGTCATCGCGCCGGATGTCACGCCCTCGGCGAAGAGCCGTTTCCCGCCGCCCAGCACCACCGGAAAGGTCATCAGGAACAGCCGGTCGATCAGCCCCGCCTCGAGCAGCGCCGGATAGAGCCTGGTGCTGCCCTGGATCAGCAGGTCGGGGCCCTGGCTCGCCTTCACCCGGGCGACGCCCGCCGCCGCATCGCCGTTGATCGCGACCGAATTGATCCAATCCAGCGGTTCGGTCGACGACGTGACGACATATTTGGTCACCGCATCGAACTTCGCGCCGATCGGATCGCCAGGCTGGAAAGGCCAATAGGCGGCGAAGATGTCATAGGTGAACCGCCCGAGCAGCAGGTCGAAATCGCCGTCCAGCACGTCGCCCATATGCTGGCCCATCACGTCGTCCCACAGGGTGGCGCTCCAGCCGCCCAGGGTGAAGCCGCCGGTCGGGTCCTCCTCGGGCGCGCCCGGGCCCTGCATGACGCCGTCGAGCGACTGGAATGCGCCCGCGATGATCTTTCTCATGGGAATACTCCCTTTAGGCCGGCCGATTCAGGCTTTGGCCGTCTCCGCCTCGGCCAGCGCGGCGAGCTGTTCGGCCACCTTGCCCCAGCCTTCGACAAAGCCCATCGCCTCATGCTGCTTCAGCGCATCCTCGCTCCAGTGGCGCGCGCCGGCGGTGTAACGGGTCTTGCCGCCCTCGTCGGCGAACTCGAAAAAGCCCAGCATGAACGCGGTCTGTGGTATCCACCCCGCTCTGAACGCATCGGTAAAGACGAAGCGCCGGCGCGGCACCACCTCCAGGAACACGCCCTCCATCGCATGCGCCTCACCCTCCGGTCCGTGCATGATCATCGCGGATCGCCCGCCCGGCCGCCAGTCCTGCTCGACGATCTCGGTCGTCCACGGCCTGGGGCACCACCATTCGGCCAGTCGTTCGGTGGCGATCTGCCACACCAGGGCGACGGGCGCGTCGATCAGCCGGGTGACCGACAATTCATGCGCCGCGCTCATGCCGCGACCTCCCCGGCCAGCGCCCGCTCGATCGTCGCGATGTCGATCTTGCGCATCGTCATCATCGCCTCCATCGCGCGCCCGGCGGCTTCCCGGTCCGGGTTGGTCATCGCATCGCTCAGCGCGCGCGGGGTGATCTGCCAGGACAAGCCCCATTTGTCCTTGCACCAGCCGCACGCGCTCTCCGCGCCGCCATTGCCGACGATCGCGTTCCAGTATCGGTCGGTCTCTTCCTGGTCCTCGGTATGAACCTGGAAGGACACCGCCTCGTCGAAGGTGAAGGTCGGTCCGCCGTTGAGCCCCAGAAAGGGCATGCCCAGCACCGTGAAATCGACCGTCAGCACATCGCCCTGATGCCCGCCGGGAAAGTCGGCCGGCGCGCGGTGGACCGCGTCGATCCGCGAATCCGGAAAGGTGGCGGCGTAAAAGGCCGCGGCCTCCTCGGCCGTGCCGTCATACCAGAGGCAGGGGGTGATCTTCGTCATGACCTTCTCTCCTTTCTTACTGGCCCGGCCCGACCACGCCGAACATCACGCCGAGCGGATCGCTCGCGACGATGATCCGGTCCCCGCCGGGCACTTCCATCGGGCCGGCATGGACGGTTCCGCCATTCTTCACGACCTTGGCGGCGGCTGCCTCGATATCCGGGGCGCGGAAATAGAATTGCCAGGCGGAAGGCTGGCCCTGTGGCGGCGTCTGCATGGTCGCGCCGATCGTCTGGCCGCCCGCTTCGACGAAGATATAGTCGCCCATGTCGCCCATCGGCATCTTGTCCGGATAGGTCCAGCCGAACACCTCGGCGTAGAAGGCGTTGGCGCCGGCCTGGTCGGGTGTCGACAGCTCGTTCCAGTTGCACTTGCCCATGCCCATCCGGTCCCAGGCGGTGCTGGTCCCGTCGCTGGCGCCGCGCATGATGTAGAAGGGAATGCCCTGCGGATCGGTCACCATCGCGACCCGGCCGACATCGGGAATGTCCCAGGCGGGCATCACCACCTTGCCGCCGGCCGCCTTGATCTTCTCGACCGAGGCATCGACGTCGTTCACGCCGATATAGAGGAGCCAGGTCGGCTTCGCGCCGCCCGCGACCATCGGCTCGGTCAGACGGAGCACGCCGCCGACGAATTCGCCATTGTTGCCGCTGTCGATCATGCGGTAATCCATGTCGCCGGCCGGCTTGTCCTGCACCGTCCAGCCGATCACGTCGTCGTAAAAGGCCTTGGACGCCTCGGGATCGGTCGTCATCAGCTCGTACCAGATCGGCGTGCCTTCGGGATTGGTCATCGTCGCTCTCCTGGGATTGGGGGCTTGGGGAGGATTTGGGTTCAGGCGTCGAGGATAGGGGCGAAGCCGCCATAGACCATGCGCTTGCCGTCGAACGGCATCTCCTGGTCGGCGGACGGCTTCATCCGCTCATCCTCCATCACCTTGGCCATGCCGGCATCGCGGGTCGCCTTGTCGGGCCATTCGACCCAGGAGAAGACGATGTTTTCGCCGTCGGTCGCCGCCACGGCGCCCTGGAAATCGGTGACCTCGCCCTTGGGCACATGATCGCCCCAGGCCTCGACCACACGCGTCGCGCCGTGATCGCGGAACACCTCGGACGCCAGGCCCGCGAGGCTGCGATAGGCGTCCTGCCTGCCGTCCTCGACCGGCACCAGATAGCCATCGACATAGCCGGTCGATCCGCCCGAACCATGATCGAGCAACGGCGCGAAACCGCCATAGATCATGCGCTTGCCGTCGAACGGGCAATTGGCCATCTCGGCCATGCGCGGGTCTTCCATCATCTTCTGCATGCCGGATTCGAGCAGCTCTTTCGAAGGCCATTCGATCCAGCTGAACAGCACGACCTCGTCGTCCTTCGCCTTCACCGCGCGCTTGAAATCGGTGACGGTGCCGTCCGGCACCTCGTCGCCCCAATTCTCGACCATGCGCGTCATGCCGAATTCACGGAAGAACGGCACTGCCCTGGTGGCGTGTTCGATATAGGCCTGTTTGTTGGCGGCCGGTACGGCCAGCACGAAACCCTGAATATAGGTCATCGCTTCTCTCTCCTCGCTCGCTGCCCGCTCATGAAGGCAGTCGTTGTGACGTTCAGGCGTCGACGGTTTCGCTGCCGGACATGGCGGCCATCGCCGCGTCGACGTCCATCCAGGTCAGCTCGATGATATGGCCGTCGGGATCCTCGAAACTGCGGCCGTACATGAAGCCATGGTCCTGCGCGGGAACCGGGTCGGGCCGGGCTCCGGCGGCGATCGCCCTGCCAAGCGTCGCGTCGACGTCATCGCGGCTATCCTCCGTCAGGCAGATCAGCACTTCGCAGATGGTACGCGCATCGGCGATCGTCTTGGACGTGAAATCGGCGAAGCGGGCGTGGCTCAGGACCATCAGGCTGATCGTATCGGAGAACATCAGCAGGGCGGTGGTGTTTTCCTGGCAGAAGCGCTCGTCCTTCGTCGCGCCGATCGCCTGGTAGAAGACGGCCGAGCGCTCGACGTCCGCCACGGGCAGGTTCACGAAGATCATCTTTGGCATGGCCAATCCTTTCCTGTGCGTTTCTGGCGAATCACTGTTTGACGGTGATGACTCATCGGGTTATTAAAAGCAACCATGGAGTTAGAAAAAATAACCGACTCGTCGGAGGCGCCGGACAATGCGCCCAAAAAGACGGAAAAGCGTTGGTATGACGATGCTTGCGGCACCGCGCTGGCGATGGAACTGGTCGGCGAGCGCTGGTCGCTGCTGATCGTGCGCGAATTGATGTTCGGTCCGCGTCGCTTCGGCGAATTGAAGAAGGCGCTCGGCGGGATCAGCGCGAACGTGCTGACGCAGCGGCTCGAGGGCATGGAGGAGGTCGGCATCCTCACCCGCCAGAAATTGCCGCCGCCCGCCTCGGTGCAGGTCTATGGCCTCACCCCCTGGGGCTATGCGAGCGAAACCGCGATCCAGGAGCTTGGCCGCTGGGCGGTCCAGTCGCACCGGCATGACACCACGCTGCCGCTCAGCGCCGCGTCGATCATGCTGTCGTTCCGCACGATGATCGACCGCTCGCGCTCGGGCGAGGTGAACCGCACGATCGGATTCCGCTTCGGCGACGACGAGTTCGTCGCGACCGTCGACGTGGCGGGCATTGCGATTCGCCGCACTGATCCGCGCGAGGCGGATGTGATGCTCGATACGGACCCGGTGACGCTCGCCTCGGTCGTCTATGGCGGCCGCCCGATCGGAGACGCGGAATCGGCCGGATCGTTGACATTATCGGGCAATCGGGGGCTTGCGGAGCAGTTCGTCACGCTGTTTCCGTTGCCGCCCAAGACGGGTTCGGCTTGACGAACTCTGTTTCCGTTCGCACTGAGTTTGTCGAAGTGCCGTTCTTCCTTCTCGATCGTTGAAGAGGAGCAGGGCTTCTGCAGATCAGCCCGAACGGTACGAGGTCATGACGGACATACCCAACACCCAGCCCGACAGCCGCGAGACGACGATCATGGACGCACCCGACAAGAGGGTGAAGGTCCGTGAGCTCTTTGGCATCGATTCGGACATGGAGGTTCCCGCCTTTTCGGAAGCCGACGAGCGCGTGCCCGATCTCGATCCGGCCTATGTGTTCGACGGCGACACCACGCTCGCGATCTGCGCCGGCTTCGCGCACAATCGCCGCGTGATGGTCCAGGGCTATCACGGCACCGGCAAGTCGACTCATATCGAGCAGGTCGCAGCGCGCCTGAAATGGCCTTGCATCCGCATCAACCTCGATGCGCATATCAGCCGCATCGACCTGGTCGGCCGCGACGCGATCGTGCTGAAGGATGGCCAGCAGGTCACCGAATTCCGCGAAGGCCTGCTGCCCTGGGCGCTGCAGACCCCGACCGCGCTCGTGTTCGACGAATATGATGCCGGCCGTCCGGACGTCATGTTCGTCATCCAGCGCGTGCTCGAGACCGAGGGCAAGCTGACCCTGCTCGACCAGAATCGGGTGATCCGCCCGAACCCCTGGTTCCGCCTGTTCGCCACCGCCAACACGGTCGGCCTCGGCGATACGAGCGGCCTCTATCACGGCACGCAGCAGATCAACCAGGGCCAGATGGACCGCTGGAATATCGTCGTCACGCTCAACTATCTGCCCGCCGCGGTCGAGGCGCAGATCGTGCTCGCCAAATCGGGCGAATATGACAAGCCCGAGGGCAAGCAGGTCGTCGACAACATGGTCCGTGTGGCGGATCTCACGCGCCGTGGCTTCGTCAACGGCGACATCTCGACCGTGATGAGCCCGCGTACGGTCATCACCTGGGCGCAGAACGCGCTGATCTTCGGCGATGTCGGCTTCGCCTTCCGCCTCAGCTTCCTCAACAAGTGCGACGAGGCGGAGCGGGCCCTGGTCGCCGAATATTATCAGCGCGTGTTCGGCAAGGATCTGCCCGAGAGCGTGGTCGGCAAGGGTTGAGCCTCGGTTCCACCCATAATCTTCTTCCCCGGCGAAGGCCGGGGTCCAGTTGGGGGACTTTTCTGATCGGCCGAAGCGCCCGTCTCTTTCTGTTCCGGAACTGGACCCCGGCCTCCGCCGGGGAAGCTCTAATCGGGTGATGTCGAGGTGTTGGCAATGAACGTCAGGCCCGGCTTCCCTCCCGGCAATAGTAGATTGGCAAAAGCGACGGCCGTCATGGCCGCCGTAATCCTGCTCACCGCCGCCAAAACCCCCGACTACAAGGTCAAGCCGGCTTCGGTCCCGCTGCTTCCCGGCCGCACGCTCAAGGGCGAGCAGATCGCCGTCCCCGGCGCGATCATCGCCCAAAGCCCGCTCGGCCGGCCGGAAACGGTGCTGCTGGTCGATCCGATCGACCTCGACCGGCTCGGCCAGAAGCGCCATTTCACGCGCGAGACGGTGTTCGAATCCGCCCGCGTCGATGGCATTCCGGGCGATCCGCCCGTGGTGTTCTGTGAAACCGAGCAGGATCCGTCGCTCGCCAAGGCAATGGTCGGCTCGATGGGCTTCGGCCTGGTCGGTCTGCTCAGGCCGACCAAATTGGTGACGCGCTATTGCCTCTACGATACCAATGACGACGAGACGCTCGACCATGCCATCCTGATCGGCGCCAAGGGCGATTCGGGCCGGGCGCCCTTCGCCATCGCTCCCGCGCATTACGGCCTGATCCGCGGCATGCTGCTAGGCAATGGCAGCGAGCTCAGGTTGCGCTATGCCGGCACGGCGGGCGAGAAGGACAGCCTGTCCTTCGATGCCGAGCTGGTGCTCTACGGCATGAACCGCCCGCTGCCCGAGACGCGGCACAAGATCTCGATCGCGAAGCTGCCGGCCTATGGCGTGATCCAGGGCGCGGTGGTGACCGTGCTCGAATTCGATCCGGAAACGAAGATCGCGCGGGTCAGGATCGACCGCGATCTTGCGCCGGGGCGTTTGGTGGTGCCAGAGCAGAAGCCATGACGACGGAAACGCCCCTCGATCGCTTCAAGGCCGTGCTCGGCGGCGCCGCGCGTGCGATCGCGCATGAGCCCGAGATCGAGCTCGCCTTCACCGCCGACGCGCCGACTCAGTCGGGCAAGCATATCAAGGTGCCGATGCCGGCGCGCACCCTGCCGGCAGACCAGGTCGCCGAGGCGCGCGGCTTCGCTGATGGCTTCGCGCTGCGCCTGCGCCACCATAATGCCGCGATCCATGCCAGGCAGGCACCGGCCGAGGCAGTTGCGCGCTCCGTGTTCGACGCGGTCGAGGGCGCCCGGGTCGAAGCGCTGGGCGCGCGCGGCTATGCCGGCATCGCGGCCAACCTCGCCACGGCGCTCGACCTGAAACTGCGCGCCGATCCGATTACCCGTGCCCGTAACCGCGACGAAGTGCCGCTGTCGACCGCGCTCGGCCTGATGGTGCGCGAGCGGCTGACCGGCGCTGAGGCGCCCGCCGTCACCGCGCCGGGCATGGCGCTGGTGCGCGACTGGATCGAGCAGAAGGCAGGCAAGGATCTCGACGCGCTGGCGCTGGCGATCGACGACCAGCGCGCCTTTGCCGGCCTCGTCACGCGGCTGCTCGAGGATCTCGATCTGGTCGAGGGCGACATGATCCCCGACGAAGCCGATGAAGGCGGGTCCGAGGACGAAGGCACGGACGAACAGAATTCGGACGAAGGCGAGGACGGCGAGGGCGAAGGCGAGCAGGGCCAGGGCGAGATCGAGGCCCGCGGTTCCGATCGCGACGCCGAGTCGCAGGACGGCGAGAGCGCCGACGCCAGCGACGACGAATTCCAGGACATGGACGGCGAAGCGGGCGATGACGGCGACGAGGGCATGCTGCCCGTCCGCCCCAATCGCCCCTTCTCCGATTTCTCGCCGCAGTTCGAATACAAGGCGTGGACGACCAGCTTCGACGAAGTGATCGCCGCGACTGACCTGTGTGACGCCGAAGAGCTTGCGCGCCTGCGCTCCTATCTCGACCAGCAGCTCGTCCATCTCCAGGGCGCGGTGACCAAGCTCGCCAACCGGCTGCAGCGCCGGCTGATGGCGCAGCAGAACCGCAGCTGGGATTTCGATCAGGAGGAGGGGCTGCTCGATGCCGCTCGCCTCGCGCGCGTCGTGGTCAACCCGACTCAGTCGCTGAGCTACAAGATCGAACGCGAAACCGATTTCCGCGACACCGTCGTCACCCTGCTGATCGACAATTCGGGGTCGATGCGCGGCCGCCCGATCTCGATCGCGGCGATCAGCGCCGACATCCTTGCCCGCACGCTCGAACGCTGCGGCGTGAAGACCGAGATCCTCGGTTTCACCACCCGCGCGTGGAAGGGCGGGCAGGCGCGCGAGACCTGGCTTGCCGCGGGTCGTCCGCCCCAGCCGGGCCGGCTCAACGACGTGCGCCATATCGTCTACAAAAAAGCCGACGAGCCGTGGCGCCGCGCGCGCACCTCGCTCGGCCTGATGATGCGCGAGGGGCTGCTCAAGGAGAATATCGACGGCGAAGCGCTGCTCTGGGCGCACAGCCGACTGGTTGCGCGGCCCGAGGAGCGCAAGATCCTGATGGTCATCTCGGACGGCGCGCCGGTCGATGATTCGACGCTCAGCGTGAACTCCGGAAGTTATCTCGAACGCCATCTGCGCCAGGTGATAAACTGGATCGAGACCAAGTCCCCGGTCGAGCTGGCCGCGATCGGCATCGGCCATGACGTGACCCGCTATTATGCCCGCGCGGTGACGATCATGGATGCCGAACAGCTCGGCGGCACGATTATCGAGCAGCTCGCCGCGCTGTTCGACACTGACTGAAAGAGCGGGGACGAATGATCGCCGCGCCGCCTGGCGGGTTTGTCGGCCCGGTCAAGCGATCGGTGACGATCGCCGGTCACGCGACGTCGATCAGCCTGGAGCCTTTGTTCTGGGAGGCGCTGGAGGGCGCGGCCGAGGCACGCACCCTGCCGCTCAATGCCTTGATCGCGGAGATCGACGCGCTGCGCATCACGGTCGATGACCCGCCCAATCTGGCTAGCGCCTTGCGAACGTGGTTGCTGGCGCAGCACTAACCCAACCGTCACCACAAACGTTTCGCCTGTCCGTGTCGGCACGGTCGCCCTCAGGCCGTTAGATGCGTGTACAGGATCAGGCTCCCAATCACGATCAGTGTGAGCCCACCCAGCACCTCAGCGTACCGGCCGAGAAAACTGCCGACATGTTTGCCGATCAGTACGCCGGTGGTTGCCACGATCGTCGTGATGCCGCCGATCACCAGACATGCCGTGACGATATTGATGTCGAGAAAGGCAAGACTCACACCCACCGCTGTCGCGTCGATGCTGGTCGCGATCGCCGTGGCCGCGAGGCTCAGGAGCCCATGAGGCCGGTTCGGCCGATCCATACCGTCCGTCTCCTCTGCGGGCTTGCTTGCCTGCCAGAGCATATGCAGGCCCACGCCGCCCAGGAGGGTGAAGGCCACCCAATGATCCACCTCGGCGATCCACGCGCTCAACACCAGCCCGACCGCCCAGCCGATTGCCGGCGTGATCGCCTCGAAGAAACCGAAGATGACACCAATGCGTAGCGCGTCGCGCCACCGGGTCGAATTGCCGTCAGCGCCCTTGCCGATCGCGGCGGCGAAAGCGTCGACCGACAGGCTGAGGCCAAGACCGCCCAGTGTGAGAATTCCAGTCATATCATTCTTCCCGAGGCCGTCGACAAACGATGTGGAGTCACCTCTGGCCTGAAAGAGGAATCACATCGTTGGTCTTGCCGGGCTGGCGCATGCGCCGCTGCCGTCGCCACGAACCGCGCCAAAGGCCGGGTCCGAGTATGTTGACGAAGGCCCTGCTCGAAGCAGGTGGCTACTCCCCAAGGAAGCGTCGCGATAGCACCATCGATGCAGCGGTCAACCAGCGTTGCCCTCACGAAGCCGAATTGCCGCGGAAATACGAGTGAGAATAGCTCTCAATAGCGTTGACAATGAGAGTGACTCGCAATAGCCGGACCTCGACACCAAAGGGGACAGAAATTGCGTACTTCCAGCACTTCTCGCCGCACGCCCATCGCCAAGCCGGCCTTCCTGGCGCTGTCGTGCGTTGGCGCGTTCGCCAGCAGCACGGCCTATGCCGCCGATGACCCCGATCCCAAGGCGACCGATGCAACCGACGAGCAGGGCCGCGACGATGACGTGCTCGTTACCGGTGCGCGCGAAAAAGCGCCCAAGCAGGTCGCAGCCCCGGTGAACACCCCCAAGTCGATCGTCGTCCTGCCCAAGGAAGTGATCGAGCAGACTGGCTCGGCCAGCCTGCAGGACGCGCTGCGCACCGTGCCCGGCATCACCTTCGGCGCGGCCGAGGGCGGCAACCCGATCGGCGACCGCCCGTTCATCCGTGGCTTCGACAGCCAGGGCTCGACCTATGTCGACGGCGTGCGCGATCTTGCGGCGCAGACCCGCGAAGTGTTCGCGGTCGAAGAGATCCAGGTCGTGCGCGGCTCGGACTCGACGCTCGGCGGTCGCGGCAGCGCCGGCGGCTCGATCAACATCGTGTCCAAGCTGCCGACCGACCGCACCTTCGTGAACGCATCGGCGAGCTTCGGCACCGCCGACTACAAGCGCGTGACCGTCGATGCGAACTACAAGCTCAACGACACCATCGCCTTCCGCATCGAGGGAATGTGGCACGACCAGGACGTCGCCGGCCGCGACGCGATCTGGCAGCGCCGCTGGGGTGTCGCGCCGTCCGTCACGATCGGGCTGGGTACCGACACCCGCCTGACCGCATCCTATTACCACCTGACCAGCCATGAGCTGCCCGACAGCGGCATCCCCTATCTCTATACGATCGGCAACGCGCCCGGCACCGGCGACATCTACAGCGCGCCCGCGCTTGGGGACATCACCACCATCGGCGGCACCAAGGGCCATGTCGATCGCTCGACCTATTACGGCCTGGTCGACCGCGACTTCCGCGACGCGACCACTGATCAGGCGACGATCCGCGTCGAGCATGATTTCGGCGGGCTGACCCTGCGCAACACCTCGCGCTTCACCCACAATTATCAGGCCTATATCTTCCTGCTGCCCGACGACAGCACCGGCAACGTCTATGGTACGTCGGCGACCCCGCCGGCCGCCGGCAGCGCCGCTGCGACACGCGGCGATATCCTCACCGGCGGTTATTTGTGGCGGCGTGCCAACACCCGCTACGGCTATTCGCAGAGCATGGTGAATCAGACCGACCTGTACGGCTCGTTCAACACCGGCAGCGTCAAGCACAACATCTCGATCGGCGCCGAGTTCTCCTGGGAGAAGGCGCGGCGCGGCGCCTTCGTCACACGCGGCTATCTCAACGCCACCACCGGCGTCGAGATCCTGTCGACCGGGTCGACCGTGAGCCCGCGCTGCAACACCGCCACGGTGTCGCGCTATTATTGCACGAGCATCTTCAATCCCAACCCGAACGATCCCTGGGTGAACTATGCGAGCGACACGTCGACCGTGTCGGCGCCTATCTCGAAGATGATCCCGATCGAGGAAACCCAGAACGACGCCAACACACAGAGCGTCTATGGCTTCGACTCGATCACGCTGCTGCCGTCGCTGATCCTCAACCTCGGCGCGCGCTACGATCGCTTCAAATCGGTGCTGACGCCGGGTCAGGCCTATGCGGCGACGCAGACGGTGCAGCTCGAGCGGGTGGACAATCTGTTCAACTGGCAGGCGGGCCTGGTGTTCAAGCCGACGTCAGAGACCAGCCTCTACGCATCCTACGCCACCGCGGCGACCCCGCCGAACGCCCTGCTGGGCGAAGGACAGGAGGCGAACGCGCTGCCGACGACCGATACGGCGGCCAATCTCCTGCTGCTCGACTCGCTGAAGGTCGAGAAGACCAAATCCTATGAGGTCGGCGCCAAGGCCAATCTGTTCGACAGCAAGCTCGCGCTCAGCCTCGCCGGTTTCCAGACCGATACCGACAATGCGCGCGTCACGGGCCCGGGCAATACGGTGGAATTCATCGGCAAACGCCGCATCCGCGGTGTCGAATTCACCGCCAGCGGCCAGATCCTGCCCGGCTGGACGATCTTCGGCGGCTATACCCATCTCGATCCCAAGATCGTCGATGGCGGTTTCACCGCGCTGACGGCGGCGGCGATCACGCAGACGGTGGGCGGCGTGACGACCACCATCCAGGCCGCGAAGACGGTGCTGGTGCCGTCGGTCAACAATGGCAAGCAGGCGACCCAGACCGCGCGTGACAGCTTCACGATGTGGACCACGGTCGAACCGGTCAGGGGTTTCTCGATCGGTGGAGGCGCCTTCTACACCAGCCGGGTGTTCGGTGGTTATGCCGACAACCGCGCGGCGACCCAGACCAATGCGGGCGTGGTCACGGTGAGCCCCGCGACCAAGATACTCTACCGCACGATCCCGGAATATTGGCGCTTCGATGCGCGGGCCTCCTACCGGTTCAACCGTAATTTCGAACTGTCGGTCAACGTCCAGAACCTGACGGACAAGACCTATTTCAACCAGGCCTATACCTCGCATTATGCCGCGATCGCGCCCGGCCGCTCGGCCTTTGCGACGCTGAACGTCCGTTATTGATGACGGCGGCCCTCGATCTCGACGGGCTGACCGCTGACGACATCGCCGCGCGCCTCTCGGGTCCTCCCGAGGAGCGCGCGGCGTTCGTTCGATCGGCGGCGGAGGCCGGTATGGCGGAAGCGCAGGCGGTGTACGGGCAGATGCTGCTCGACGGCGCCGGCGTGGCGAAGGACGAGCCCGCCGCGCTCGCCTGGTTCACCAGGGCGGCGGCGCAGCATCACCTGATAGCGATCAACATGGTCGGCCGCTGCTACGATCTCGGCTGGGGCACCGCGCCGGACAAGGCGCGCGCGGCGGAATGCTACCGCATCGCCGCCGAGCGCGGGCTCGACTGGGGTATGTATAATTATGCGACGCTGCTCGCGCTGGGTGCCGGCGTGGCGGAAGACAAGGCCGCGGCGCTCGACTGGTTCCAGCGCGCCGCGAAACTGGGCAATGCCAAGGCGATCAACTTCGTCGGCAGCTTCCATGAGGATGGCTGGGTCGTGCCGCGCGACATGGCGAAGGCCGCGCGCTGTTATGCCCGTGCCGCGCGCGGCGGGGATTTCCGCGGCTGTTTCAACCATGCGCGGATGCTCGGCGCCGCGGGCAGGGCTGATGAGGCGATGGACTGGCTGAAGCGCGCCGGCGAGACCGCGACGCCGGCCTTTGTCGACAAGGCGAGCGCCTGGCTGGCCAGTGCCGACCTGCCCGCCTTCCGGGTGCGCGGCGTCCAGGCGTTGCGCACGGGCGCAAACCGCATTTCCTCTTAATCTTTGGGCAAGCGGTCGCGCGTACATCTCGGCTCAGGAGAGCGAGATGTTCCAGACACGGCACGACCTGTTCGACCGCGCGCGCGTGGGTGCCCGCGATGACGAAGAGCACGGCGACCCCATGCGCGGCCTGTTATATGCCGTGCCGATCAGCCTGACGATCTGGGCCATCATCCTCTGGCCGTTGCTGGGCCTGATCTAGCGCCCCAGCAGTACCCGCGCCTGGCCGGCGATCTGCGCCAGCATCGCGGCGTTCGGTGCCGGGGCGTGCCGGGCACGGTCCACCACCGACTTGAACTGCGCGACGCGGCCGGCATTGGCGGCGAGCCATGTCTCGACCAGCGCCTGTGGATCGCCGCCGCCGCGGCCGAGGAATTCGAGCCGCAGCTGCTGGAAATCGCGCGCGAGGCCCGCGATGAGCAGCCGCTCCCACGGATCGCTCGACGCGATGCGCGCGGCATTGGCCTGCGCCCAGTCGAGCCCCAATGCCTGGCCGAGCCGGGTGAAGGCGCGCGTCAGCACCGCTTCGTCCAGCCCGAGCCGCTCGCCGAGATCGGCCAGGCCGACCGCGCCGTCAAGCTCGAACAGCCGCACCACCTTCTGCACCAGCTTCTTCGGCGCGCCGGCCGCCTCCAGCGTGGCGGCGATGCGCGCGCTCTGCGCGCTCGCTTCCTCTAGCAGCAGGGCCTTGGTCTGCCGGTCGAGTTGCGCGGTGCCCTTCGCCAGCCGCGCCAGCGCCGGGCCCGGTCCAGTGCCGGATCGCACGACGCGCAGCAGGTCGGCGATCTGCGAGCGGGTGGCCACCGCCACTTCCTCGAACAGCGCGATGCGCGCACCCTCGGGCATCACCGCGGTCTCGATCTCCGCCCAGAGCGCGGGAAGGCCGAACAGCCGTTCGGTCACGACGAACATCGCGGCGATGTCGCTCATCGCGGCGCCTTCCTCCTCGGCCAGCTCGAACGGGTGGAGCACGCCGAGCCGGTTGACGATGCGGTTGGCCAGCTTGGTCGCGACGATCTCGCCGCGCAGGCGATGCTCGTCGATCGCCTTGCCGAACTTCCTGCGCATCGCCGGCGGGAAGGCGGCGTGGAGATCGGGCGCCAGTTCGGTGTCGAGGCCGAGATCGGCGAGTTCGATCGCTTCCTGCAGCGCCAGTTTGGCGGTGGCGAGCAGCACCGCCAGTTCGGGCCGGGTGAGGCCATGGCCTTCCTGCGAGCGGCGCAGCAGATCGTCGTTCGAGGCAAGCCCCTCGACCGCGCGGTCGAGTTTGCCCGATGCCTCGAAAATCTCGATCAGCCGGACATAACTCGGCACCGCCTGCGCGCCGTCATTCTCCGCGATCGACAAGGCGAGCGTCTGGAGGCGGTTATCCTCCAGCACGATGAATGCGACATCGTCGGTCATCGCGGCGAGGAAGCTGTTGCGCTTCTCGTACGCCAGCCGGCCCTCGATCATCTCGCGGTTGAGCGCGATCTTGATGTTGACCTCGTTATCCGAACAATCGACGCCGGCCGAATTGTCGATGAAGTCGGTGTTGATCCGCCCGCCATGCGAAGCGAAGGCGATGCGGCCGGCCTGGGTGACGCCGAGATTCGCGCCCTCGCCGATCGCGGTGGCGCGGATCTCCTCGGCGTTGACGCGGAGGCGATCATTGGCCGGATCGCCGACCTGGATGTTGTTCTCGGACGCCGCCTTCACATAGGTGCCGATGCCGCCGAACCAGATCAGGTCGACGGGCGCCTTCAGGATCGCCGAGATCAGCGCGCCCGGCTCCATCTCGCTCGCGTCGAGCCCGAGCGCGGCACGCACCTGTTTCGACAATTTGATCGTCTTGTCGGTGCGCGGGAACACGCCGCCGCCCTTGGAGATCAGCGAGGGGTTGTAGTCAGCCCAACTGGAGCGCGGCAGCGCGAACATGCGGTTGCGCTCCTCCCAACTCGCGGCGGGGTCGGGATCGGGGTCGAGGAAGATATGGCGGTGGTCGAATGCCGCGACGATCTTCAGCGTCTTCGAGAGCAGCATGCCGTTGCCGAACACGTCGCCCGACATGTCGCCACAGCCGACCACGCGGATCGACTCGCGCTGCACGTCCACGCCGCGCTCCGCGAAGTGGCGCTGGACCGAGATCCAGGCGCCCTTGGCGGTGATGCCCATCGCCTTGTGGTCGTACCCGACCGAGCCGCCGCTCGCGAAGGCATCGCCCAGCCAATAGCCATGGTCGAGCGCGATCGCATTGGCCACGTCGGAGAAGGTCGCGGTGCCCTTGTCGGCGGCGACGACGAAATAGGGGTCCTCGCCGTCATGCACGATGACATGCGCGGGATGGACGACCTTGCCCTCGACGATGTTGTCGGTGATCGACAAGAGCGAGCGGATGAACACCCGGTAACTCTCGGTCCCCTCGGCCAGCCACGCGTCGCGGTTGGCGACGGGGGGCAATTGCTTGGGATAGAAGCCGCCCTTGGCGCCGGTCGGCACGATCACCGCGTTCTTCACGCGCTGCGCCTTCATCAGGCCGAGGATCTCGGTGCGGAAGTCGTCGCGCCGGTCCGACCAGCGCAGGCCGCCGCGCGCCACCGGGCCGGCGCGCAGATGGATGCCCTCGACCCGGGGCGAATAGACCCAGATCTCGCGCCACGGCACGGGCGCGGGCAGGCCGGGGATGAGGTGGCTGTCGAGTTTGAACGCCAGCGCCGTCTGGCCTGCGGGGGCGAAGGCGTTGGTGCGCAAGGTCGCCGCGATCACATTGCGCAGCGCGCGCAGGATGCGGTCGTCGTCGATCGCCGAGACCGCGTCGAGCCCCGCATCGATCGCCGCGTCGGCCGCCAGGATCGCCTCGATCTTTGCCTTTCGCGCCGGATCATGCGCCGCGCCGAAGCGCTCGATCAGCGCGGCGGCCACTTTCGGCGCACGCCGCAGCGCATCGACCACCGTCGCCAGCGAATAGGGCAGCCCGGCCTGGCGCAGATAGCGGAACCAGGCGCGGAACAGCACGACCGAGGCGGGCGCCATGCCCGCATCGACGATCAGCCGGTTGAACGCGTCATTCTCCGCCCCGGCCTCCAGCACGGCGGCGATCGCGCCCTCCAGCACCGCGGGCTCGCCGCGCGCCGGGTTGGCGCTCTCGACCAGGAACTCATGCACGAACCCCTGCGCGTCGTCGTTCAACGCGGTCGGCACTTCCTCGATCACGCGGAAGCCGAAATTCTCCAGCACCGGCACCGCGTCCGACAGCGGCAGGGCGCCGCCGACGCGGTAGATCTTGAGCCGCGTCGCGCCCTTCGCATCGCGGAACAGCCGCACCGAGCGGTCGCCGGGCGTATCGAGCCGGCACAGGCGCAGGATGTCGCGCGCGGCCTCCTCGGCGCTGCCCGCCGCGCGATAGCCTTGCGGGAAGGTCGCGGCATGGCGCAGCGCGAGGCGCGTGGCGCGCGCCGGCTCGACTGCCTCGGCCAAAGCCGCCTCGACCGCCGGCACCCAGCCGCGCACCATGCGCGCGATCCGCGCGTCGAGCGCCGCCGTATCGGGCATCACGCCCTCGCCGCGCAGATCGATGGTGTAGCGGATCTGCGCGACCACGCTGCCCTCCATCGAGATGCCCCAGTTGAGCAGCCCGCCATGCGCCGCCTCGGCCAGCATGTCGCCGATCGCGACGCGCCGCGCGGTGGTCAGGTCGTCGCGCGGCAACCACACGAACGCGAACAGATGCCGCCCCAGGATCGAGCGCACCAGCACCAGGGCCGGGCGCGGCCGGTCCGCCAGCGACATCGCGGTCAGCGCGACATCCTCCAGCGAGGCGACGTCGAACGCGGTGATCAGGTCGTGCGGCAGCGAGGCGAGCGCATGGGTGAGCGCCTTGCCGGTATGCCCCTTGGGATCGAAGCCGAACTTCGCCTCCAGCGCGGCGAGCCGCGCGCGCAGCACCGGCACGTCCTGCGGCGGCGCGTTGAGCGCGGAACTGGTCCACAGCCCGGCATGGATCGAGAGACCGGTGACCTTGCGCCCCTCGCGGATCGGCACCAGCACCAGGTCGAGCGGGACATGGCGGTGCACGCCCGAGATTTGGTTGGACTTGAGCAGCAGCGGCGCTTCCCCGCCCTTTTCGAACCACGCCATGGCGAGCGCGCGCGACGCCTCGGCGAGGATCGGCACGCTGTGCGGGTGGCGCGCGATGCCCAAGGGCTTGTCGCTCTTGCCCTGCCACAGCTCATGGCCGAGCAGGGTGAAGTTGCGGTCGAGGAACCACAGCAGCAATTCGCCGCCCTCGCTCGTCCCCAGCGCCTCCGCGTCGGAGGCCATGCGCGCCTGCATCGGCGCCCAGTCGTCCACCGCGGAACGGACATCGGCCAGGTTGCGCTCGAGCGCGGCGAGCAGGTCGCGGCGTTCGCGCGAATCGGCGCGCTCCATCTCGATATAGATCATCGATTCGGGCTTGCCGCCTTCGCCGCTCGCCCCGCCGACGCTGGTCAGCGCGCCGGCCGCATCGCGCGTGACGCTCAGCACCGGGTGGATGATGCGATCGATCACGATGTTCTGCGCGCCGATCGTCGCCGCGATCGAATCGACCAGGAAGGGCATGTCGTCATTGACGATGGCGAGTCGCATCGTGCGGCGCGGCTCGGACCCGGCGATCGGCTCCAGCGCGAGCACTGGCTTGCCCGGCGGCCGCGTCTCCGCGGTGGCGGCGACGAAGGCGGCGGCATCGGCCCGCTCGGCCTTGCCGAACCCCTGCAATTCCCCCGGAAGTGCGCCCTTGGTCAGCCGGGCGGCAAGCGCGTCCGACAGCGATTTCAGCGTGGTCTTGGCCATGCGGGCCCTATGCTCCCGCAAGAAAATTACCTCAACCCTTGTGGCGCTGCACAATGGATTCGGGGGGAGGGTATCCTCCCCGGAACGGGGAGGGGGACCGCGCTTGCGCGGTGGAGGGGGGCTTCCGCAAACGGTACGGCTGTGGAGAGCCCCCTCCACCATTCGCTGAAGAAGCGAATGGTCCCCCTCCCCGTGTCGGGGAGGAGTTAGTAATAGTCCTCCCGCAGCTCGCGGTAGAGATCGTAGCCGTCGTCCAGGTCGCGGTAGAGGTCCTCCTCCTCGTCCCGGCTCCGCCTTTGCTCCGTCACGCCGTAGCGCGACGGGTCGAGCCAGCTCGGATCGCGGTGCAGCACCGGTTCGGCGAAGGTCAGCGCCAGCGCGTCGGCATCGTCGGGGGAGCCCAGCCCGCGCGCCTTCATATGCTCCTTCTTCTCGAGCAGGATCGACACCTGGTCCGCGGCATAGCCATATTCGACCCCGGTCAAATCGGCCGCCAGCGCCTCCTCGTCGGGGATCGCCCCGCCGGACAGCCAGCCGCGCATGTTGGTCCACATCTCGGAGCGCTTGTTGGCGCATTGCACCCGCATCTCGCCGGCCCAGATCGCCTCGCGGCCCTTGCCGCCGAACCACACCTCATGCACGTTGGGCACGCCGAGCTGGCGCAGCCGGTCGACCACCGCGCCGCCGATATTGCCGGCATCGACGAAGATCGCATCGGGATGGAAGCCCTGCACCTGCAGCGCGACGTCGCCCGCCATGGTCATTGCGTCCACTCCCTGCCAGCGTTTCCACGGCCGCGTCCGCGCATCCCGCCCGCAGCGGATGGCAAGGGTCGAATGATCGTCGCCGAAGCGCGCGCAATCCAGGCCGAAGATCACCGGATCCCAGGTCACCCCGCCGAACAGCTCGCGTGCCCGCGCCGCCGCGACCAGGTCATGCCCGATGAACTGCATCGAGGAGTTGGACGGGAATTGCCCGCGCACCCGCACCCGCACCACGTCGCTGTCCTCGCCGTACGTCGCGACCAGCTCGTCGAGATAGGCGCGGTTCACCCCCTCGACCGAGCGGCTGTCGATCTGCCGCCCGTTCCACAAATGCCGGTGCCGCCCGAAACAGTCGCGGAAAGGCCCCGTATTGTGCGTCGGGTTGCCGAAGGCGAGGAACAGGATCTCGGTCCCCTCGTCGGTCAGCGCGCCCAGCGCCACCTCCCACACTTTCGGCGCGATGCCCGATGCCTCGTCGAAGATCAGGATGATGCGCTTGCCCTGGTTGTGCAGCCCGGCGAACGCCTCGGTATTGGCGACGCTCCAGGTGACGAGATCGCACCGCCAGCTCCGGTCGTGCCCCGCCACGGTGGAGACGAGCGACGTCGCCGTCGCGCTGAACCAGTCCTTCGTGATCGACAGATTATGCCATTTTACGATCTCCGGCGCGGTCTTGGTCAGCAGCTGCACCTCGGTATTGGCGGTGGCGACGATGCGCGTGTCGATGCCGGTGTCGAGCCCCCATTTGATCAGCATCGCGATCAGCGCCGACTTGCCGATGCCGTGGCCGGAAGCACGCGCGATGCGGCACGGCATGTGCCGCGTGGCGGGATCGGACAGATGCGCGCCGATCGTCTCCATCACCTCGCGCTGCCACGCGCGCGGGCCCGAGACGCCGGCGAGCGGACCTTCGCCCCAGCAATAGGCCATCCGGGCATGGCCGAGGGGATCATGCGCATAATCGAGCATTTGTTCGAACAGCGCGTCACAGCCGGCATCGTCAGCCATCGCGGCGACTCCTCATATGAGCTTTGACGGGAATGTAGAGGGGGGCGGGGACAGGGCCGGCAATGGGCCCGGGCGGCTGTTCTCCGCCCGGCGGCGGCGGGAACTGGGCGCGCTTGTGCTCGGCGACGCGGGCGAGCGCCTTTTCGACCATCCGGGCGGCGCTGAAATCGCTCCTTTCCTCCTCGGCCATGCGCCATTTCTTCGGATTGCGGACGCGGAGCCATTGCAACGCGGCGTTGGGATCGGGCGGCAGATGGAGCTGGTAGGTCGCGTAGACGGGATCCGGATCGCCGACGTGCTTGAACACCCTGGTGCGCTCCACGCTGCACCCGACGGCGCGGCAATAGAGCGCGCGCTCGACGCGGGCGTCGGCATGCTCCTTGCCCGCTACGACAGCTTTGGCGAACTCCTCATGGGTGTTGCGCCAGCGGTAGATGGTGCGGACGCACACATCGAAATGCTCGGCGAGTTCGTCATCGGTGGCGCCGAGGCGGCAGAGGTGGCGGGCCTGATCGGCAAAGGCGGGTTCGTAGGTCATGGCGCTGTGGATAGCGCTGGTGGGGGGAGGTTTGAATCAAGGGGTGGGTGTTGGGAATGTCAGGAGGGTTGGTGACATTGTGGCATTTGATGTCTGACAAAATTATTGATATAAATCAATATGATGAAGGGTTAGGGCGAGCGCCCAGAGATTCTCTGGAGCGCGGGACGTCTAGTCAGGAAGCACCTCGACGCGCCACCGCCACGAAGAATAAAGGTACTGCCCGCCGCCTTCGCGATCTGTCAATTTGGCTTGCAGCCTGAAGCGCGTACCGACTGGATAATCGGTGCATAGCGACTTCGCGCATTCGACAGCTAATGTCGGTGAGAAGGGCCCACCGACAACTGGCCGGATGTGAACCCTACCATGTTTTCCTGCAGTGGATCGCGGGACAAAGCTCTCCACAACAACCGATAGGTATGGCTCATCATGTTTCGCCATGGTCCGGCCCCTTTTACACGCCAAGAACGGTCGCGATCCGTGAGCGAAGCCGCTCACGACGATCGGTGTAAAACCGTTCAAAATCCTCCATGGTTTCTGGCACCTCGCCAAGATCGTGCATTGCGCTGTAATGTGCGCGGTCACCGGGGTTTGGGTAGTGGGCTAAAAGCCAGGTCTTTGGTAGCGCATCGCGTTTTTCAGTATTCGCTGTCCCTTCAAGGAGCTGCAGATTCGGCAATTCATTTGCCTTTCGGGCCAGCGCCTCAATTTGGTTCTCTTGTACACCCGACTTTCGCAAGCGGGCCTCCGTAAAACGCGAAATCGGGAACACATGGTCCATGTGAAACTGATTCCGCAGATTGACGAACGGAAACAGGAGGGAGAGGAGCGCAAACATTCGCTTATCGCCATATTGCAGCGACAGCATGTCCTCGACCTCGGCTGGGGAGAATGAAAGCGCCTTACCGCGGGAATCCATGACCTGCTCCAGCTCGACGGCCGGAAAAGCGTCGTCGCCCTTCTGCTGGATTACGTCGCGCAACGCCGTGAGGAGTGTATCGAGGCCGCTTCCCCAGATGCCCGAGGCTTTCAGCAATGAGCGGATCAGCCATGAGTGAATCGTCGCCCGGTCGGTCGCAAACTGGTTGCTTAGCGAGTAATTTGCAGGTGCTTTGCGATGATAGAGATAGTAGGCGATCGGCAACAGGGCGCTGTCAGCGCGCAGCGTCTGACCGTTCAGCCCGAAGCTAGAGGCGAGTTCGACTGTTCGAACCAGCGCTGCGCGGATCGCGGGCCAATTGGCTTCCAGCCGCTCCATATTGGCCTGTGTGAAATTCTCTACCTTGAACCCAACGCTCGCTATGTCGGAGAGCATCAGTCCGGCTTTGAGCACGAAGTCCTGACTCAGCGCAAAGCCGGTCCCAATACGGTTGATCTCATCCACGAGTGAGTGGATCTCCGATCGCGCATCGATTTTCTTCCACTGCGCCACGGCGACGCTGAGCAGAAGGTCGGAGTAGGACAAGATAGTCCCGCCCGAATTCAGGCGAATGAAAATGTTGAGTACGCGTTCGACATCCTGCCCTTCCTCCTCATAGTAATTGATGAGTTGGTTGGTTTTCACCACATGATACAGCTTGGTAAGCATCCGGAATGCGGCCTTGAGTGCGTCGCCTGAAAGCCCGGCGTCCACCAGAAAATCGTTCAGATCGGCGGAATCATTAACCGCCATGATATCGGGAACTTTATACCAGAACGCGCCTTCGTCCCGTTCCACTTGTGCGTCATCGAGAAACCGAAAATCATAGACGAGTCCGTCCTCATCCGGCTCGGCCGAGGCGAGTAGGTTGAGCCGCAAGGATCGTTTTGGAAATGCGTCCGGGTTGTTCCACCATTTGCTGGGTAGCTTCATCGCCATCGATCCACGCAGGCCGATGTTAAGTGCGGTCAGGCGCTGCTGCCCATCGAGAACGGCAGTTACGGTTTGATCGTGCAGTGGCGGCAGTTCCGGGCAATGCGCCGCATCACGCTGATGAAAGTTGAGCACGAAATCATAGAATTTGAACTTACCGCTTGTCTCCGGCTTTACAGTCCAAAATAGAAAAGTTCCGAACGGGTAGCCCTGCATCAAGCTATCGAAAAGTCGCTCGATCTGCTCCGGCTTCCAAACGAATTCACGTTGGATGGCCGGAAGAACATAAGTCTTACGCTGAATTTTCTCGAGCGCTGCCGCAATTGTTCCGCCTGGCTTATACATTTTCGCTATCCCCGCCCGGCTTGGTCAAGTTCGACTCGCCGTCTCCGTTGGACGGGAGTTTGTACCCGCCGTCAACAAGCGCTTTGAGGCCACCAGCTAAAACGGTTCAGCTGGAATCTCAGACAGCCTTTGCCGCTTCGCTCACGGCCCGTTAGAGCCTTCATCAACGAGACCTGACCCCGGGGGAAATGTGGCAACCGAAGCAAGCGTTATTGAGCGTAGCCTGTTCAAGATGGCGGATCAGCTCCGCGCCAATTCCGGTCTGAAACCCTCCGAATATAGCCGCCCGGTGCTCGGCCTGCTGTTCCTGCGCTATGCCGAAGGACAGTTTGCGCAGGTGGAGAAGACGCTGGCGCCGCGCCCCGGCTCGCGGCTCAAGCCGGGGCCTGACGACTACAAGGCGCAGGGCGTGATCTACCTCTCCCCCGAGGCGCGCTTTTCCTATCTGCTCGGCCTGCCCGAGGATGCCGATGTCGGCCGCGCGCTCAACAATGCGATGCGCGATATCGAACGCGACAATATCGAGCTTGAGGATGTCCTGCCGAAGAACTTCAATGAAATCCCCAAGGACACGCTGATCGAGCTGGTCCGCCTGCTCCAGCCGCTCGAGATCGACGGCGATGCCTTCGGTCATGTCTATGAATATTTCATGGGCGAGTTCGCCAAGCAGGAGATGCAGAAGGGCGGGGAGTTCTACACCCCCAGCTCTATCGTCCGCCTGATCGTCGAGATCATCGAGCCCTTCCATGGCCGCATCCTTGATCCGGCCTGCGGATCGGCGGGCATGTTCGTCCACTCGGCGGATTTCGTGAAGCGCCATCAGCGGGCGCCGGACAAGGAGATCAGCCTGTTCGGCATGGAAAAGACCAAGGAAACGATCCGCCTCGCCAAGATGAACCTGGCGGTCCACGGCCTGTCCGGCACTATCGCCGATACCAACAGCTATTATGATGACGCGCCGCAGGCGTTCAAAGGCGTGCCGCTGGTCGGCGGGTTCGATTTCGTCATGGCCAACCCGCCGTTCAACGTTGCGGGCGTGGACAAGGCCAAGCTGAAAACCGTGACCGCGAGCGGGACCGAGGTGGTCAAACCACGCTTCCCCTTCGGCCTGCCCAGCACGGACAACGGCAATTACATCTGGATCAGCCAGTTTTATTCGGCGCTGAACGACCATGGCCGCGCCGGCTTCGTCATGGCGAACAGCGCGGCGGACGCGCGTGGCAGCGAGGCGGAAATCCGGCGCAAGCTGATCGAAAGCGGGGCGGTGGACGTGATCGTCTCGGTCGGCCCCAATTTCTTCCTGACGGTGACGTTGCCCTGTACGTTGTGGTTCTTTGACCGCGCCAAGCCGCGAACGAACCGTGCCGACAAGGTGCTGTTCATCGATGCGCGCCACGTGTTCAACCAGGTCGACCGCGCCCACCGCGATTTCCGCGACGAGCAGATCGAGTTCCTCGCCAATATCGTCCGCCTGTGGCGCGGCGACGAGCCGGAGTTGGCGTTCGGTTCGACTGCCTTGCTGCGCGAACGGCTGGGCGGGTTGGAGAAATATGTCGACGTTCCCGGCCTGTGCCGCGTGGCCTCGCACAAGGATATCGAGGCGCAGGGCTGGTCGCTCAATCCCGGCCGCTATGTCGGCGTTGCTGACGGTGAGGCGGGCACCGAGGACTTCAAGGAACGGCTGGAAGCCTTGCAGGAAGAACTGGAGCGGCTGAACGGCGAGGCAACGGAATTGCAGGGGCGGATTGCGCTGAACGTGGCGGAGTTGCTCGCGTGAAGTGGCCGATCGCAAAAATGGCCGATACATATTTGGGCCTATATGACGGCCCTCATGGAACGCCGAGGCCGACCGAGGACGGCCGAATCTTTTTGGGCATCGGGAACATCACAGATGATGGCCATCTCGATTTGTCCAACGCACGCCGGATCGCCGACGACCAGTTTGCACAATGGACAAAGCGAGTTACGCCGCAGCCCAAAGATATTGTCTTTACATACGAAGCCACGTTGAATCGCTATGCCATCATCCCCGACGATTTCGATGGTTGTCTGGGAAGAAGAGTAGCATTGATCCGGCCGAATCCAGACGTCGCTGACTACCGTTTCATATTCTACAGCTTTTTCTCCAGGGAATGGCGGGAAACCATCGAACGTAATCGGCTGTCTGGAGCTACGGTGGATCGAATCCCGCTGAGCTCATTTCCAAGGTTCCCAATCCGGCTTCCCAAGCTCCCAATCCAACACCGCATTGCGGACATCCTGTCCGCCTATGACGAACTGATCGAAAACAACACGCGGCGCATCGCCATCCTTGAAGATATGGCGCGCCGCCTATTCGAGGGGTGGTTTGGTCGGGAAGGTGATGTCAGAGATGCCGCACTAGTTCGTGTCGATACTCTAATTGATTTCGATCCAAAGACAAAATTGCTCAAAGAAGGGCATAAGCCATTTCTTCCGATGCCGTGTGTACCGACCAATTCTATGGTAGTATCGGAATGGGAAGAGCGTGCAGGAAACGCGGGTTCCAAGTTCTTGAATGGTGACACGCTACTAGCCAGGATCACGCCGTGTCTTGAAAATGGAAAGACTGCCTTTGTCGATTTCCTTTCAGACGGCGAAGCGGGATTCGGCTCGACGGAATTCATTGTGATGCGCGGACGGTCCGTGCCGCCCGAGTTCGTTTATTGCCTTGCGCGCTCAGACGCCTTCCGCGAGCACGCCATCAAGAGCATGAGCGGTGCAACTGGGCGGCAACGCGTGAGCAGTGCAGCGGTCGCGCAATTCGAGATTTCTGCCCCCAACCTAGAGCAACTCGGAAAGTTCGGCGATGCTGCAAGCCCCATGTTTGCGATGATCAGGTCGTTGGCAGACGCCAATACCGACCTCCGCACGACACGCGACCTGCTTCTGCCCAAGCTGATCTCTGGTGAAATCGAAGTCCGCGCCGTCGAGGAAGCCCTGGAGACCGCCGCCAGATGATGCCGCCGACCGACCCTGACGATCCTGGTCGCTATCCGACGCGCGAGGAATCGTTCGGTCGGGTGCTATCGGCATTCGGTGAAGGGCCGATGGTCGAAGACCCGGCGGTCGCGCGTCTAGTCGAGCTGGGATGGCGGCACGAAAACCTCTACACCGAGAACCCGCTCGCCCTTGCGCCCGATCCGCGCACCGGGCGCACCAGCTTTCGCCAGGCGATGCTGCCCGGCCCACTGCGCGCGGCCATCGCGCGGTTGAACCCGAACCTCGACGTGGATGCCGTCGGTGCCGTGCTCGATGAGCTGATGCGCAACCGGGGAGACATGAACCCCGTCGCCGCCAATCGCGAAGTCATGGGTCTGTTGCGCGACGGCGTGGACGTGCGCACCACGCTGCCCGACGGCACCAGCGAGACCCGTATCGCCCGCGTGATCGATTGGCGCGATCCACGCGCCAACGACATGCTGATCGCCCAGCAATTCTGGATCGCCAGCGAGATCCACAAGCGCCGTCCCGATCTGGTCGGCTTCGTCAACGGTATCCCCCTGTTGTTCATCGAGCTCAAGGCCAGCCACCGCAACGCCCACGCCGCCTATGACCAGAATTTGCGCGATTATCGCGATGCCGTGCCCCACATCTTCTCGGGCAACGGCATCGTTCTGCTTTCCAACGGAGACGATGCCCGGATCGGCGCGCCCTTTGCCACATGGGGCCATTTCAAGGAATGGAAGCGCATCGATGACGAGGGCGCGAAGGGTATCGTCAGCCTCGATACCGTGCTCGCCGCCGCCTGCTCGCCCGAACGGCTGCTCGACATCGTCGAGAATTTCGTCGTGTTCGAGGAAACCCGCGACGGGCTGATCAAGAAGATCGCGCAGAACCACCAATATCTCGGCGTGAACAAGGCCGTCGCGGAGATCGGCAGGGCGAAGGGCGGCAGGCTCGGCGTGTTCTGGCACACGCAGGGTTCTGGCAAGTCGCTTTCCATGCTTGCCTTCACCCAGAAGGTGCTACGCACCCGGCCGGGCGGCTGGACCTTCCTGATCGTCACCGATCGGCAGGAACTGGACACCCAGATCGCGGAATTCTTCCAGGCCTGCGGCGCCTTCTCGCTGCCCCTGCCGCAAGTGCAGGCGCAGAGCCGGGCGCATTTGAAGACGCTGCTGGCGGGCAATGCGCGCTTCATCTTCACGCTGATCCAGAAATTCGGGACGGAGATGGGCGAGACCTATCCCGAGCTGTCGCTGCGCGACGACATCATCGTCGTCACCGACGAGGCGCATCGCAGCCAATATGACGTGCTGGCCTCGAACATGCGCCGGGCACTGCCCAATGCTGCCTTTATCGGCTTTACCGGCACGCCGCTGATGGCGGGCGAGGAAAAGACCCGGGAGGTCTTCGGCGACTACATTTCGGTCTATAATTTCACCCAGTCGGTCGAGGATGGGGCGACGGTTCCGCTCTATTACGAGAACCGCATTCCCGAATTGCAGCTCGCCGTCGACGATCTTGACGAAGCGGTCGAGGCGATCGTTGCCGAGGCGGACCTCGATGACGAGGATGACAAGGCGCTCGAACGCAAGCTGGCCCGCCAGTACAGCCTGATCAAGCGCGAGGACCGACTCGACCGGATCGCCGAGGATGTCGTCCGCCACTTCATGGGGCGCGGTTATCGCGGCAAGGCGATGTTCATCGCCATCGACAAGGAAACCGCCGTGCGGATGCACGGCAAGGTGCGGGCGGCCTGGGACGCGGCGCTCGCCGAAAAGGCCAAGGCGATCGGGTCGCTGGCCGGTGAGGTGCGCGAGGCGGCACAGGCCGAGCTCCAATGGTTGCACGAAACCGACATGGCGGTGGTCGTCAGCCAGGGGCAGAACGAGATCGCCGACATGGCAGCGAAGGGGCTGGATATCCGGCCGCACCGCGAGCGGATGGTGAAGGAGGATCTGGACGAGAAGTTCAAGGCGCCGGCCGATCCGCTGCGCCTAGTCTTCGTCTGTGCGATGTGGATCACCGGCTTCGACGTGCCGACGTGCTCGACCGTCTATCTCGACAAGCCGATGAAGAATCATTCGCTGATGCAGACCATCGCCCGCGCCAACCGCACCGCGCCGGGCAAGTCGGCCGGGCTGATCGTCGATTATGTCGGCGTGTTCCGGAACCTGCAAAAGGCGCTGGCGATCTATGCCCAGCCTTCGACCGAGGGCGCCGAGCCGATCGAGGACAAGGCTGCTTTGGTCACCCGTCTCAAGCAAGCGGTGGACGACGCGATGACCTTCTGCAGCGTCCGGGGCGTCGATCCGCATGCCGTGGTGAAGGCGAAGGGTTTCGATCGGATTGCGAAGCTGTCCGAAGCGGTCGAAGCGGTCATGGGCACCGATCCGGAGCAACAGGCCTTTCTGCGGCACGCGGGGACTGTCTGGACCTTGTTCAAGTCGGTGCTTCCCGATCCGGCGGCCGATCAGTGGCGCGTGGAGGCAGCCGTCCTGCATGTCATGGCCGAAAAGGTCCGCTCGCTGCGCGAAGACCCCGCGAAGAAGGCGAACGTGCAGCGTGTGGCCGAGGCTATCGAGGCTCTGCTGGACGAGGCGATTCTCGGTATCGAGATCAACGCGCCTGTGCGCTCGGGCGACGACATGACAGGGCTTTTCGACCTCTCGCGCATCGATTTTGACAAGCTCCGTGAGCAATTCGCCAAGGGGCAGAAACGAACCCAGACGCAGCGGTTGCGGACCGCGATCGAGCAGAAGCTGGAGGAACTGGCGGCGCTCAATCCCACCCGGTCATCGCTGGTCGAACGTTTCCAGGAACTGATTGCGGAATATAATGCCGGCAGCCTCAACGTGGAGCGCCTGTTCGAGGCGCTGATGAACTTCATCCGTGACCTGGACGAAGAAGACAGCCGGGCCATCCGCGAGGGGCTGACCGAAGAGGAACTCGCCATCGTCGACATCCTCACCAAGCCGGAGCCAGAGCTGAACGCGGATGAGCTTGGGCTGGTGAAGCAGGTCGCAAAGACAATGCTCGATACATTGAAGCGCGAAAAACTGGTGCTGGACTGGCGCCTCAAGGAGCGGGCGAAGGCTGCCGTCCGCAGCGCCATCCAGCAATCGCTAGATGCTCTGCCGCCTGCCTATGGCGATGAAATCTGGGAAGCCAAAGCGGCTCGGACGTACGAGTGGATCTTCGATCACTATCCCGGTGATGCCGCGCAGAACTAATCCCGAGAAACAATGACGGGTGAAATTACAGCTGAACCCTACCTCCGCTCACCGGGCGTGACCACGCTCAACCCCGGAAACAGCCCGCGCATATGCCGCACATTCCACGTCACGATCGCCGGAATATCATGCGCAACGGCGGCCTCCCCGATCAGCCGATCGTAGAGCCGTGCCCCGATCCCACCGCCTTGCGCATAGGCTCGCACCGCCTCGAAGCTCTGTGGCGGTGTCAGCCCCACCAGCGCCGTGACGGCGCGGACGCTTTCCAGCGCGGCCCACGCCTCGGCGGCGGTGAGCTGGAAGGGGGCGTGCGGGCCGGTGCGGGTCAGCGTGGCATAGGCCTCCGCATAGCTGTGCGCGGCGACGGCGTAGCGGGCGGGCTTGTCGCTGGTCAACAGGGCGAGGGAAGGGGCGTGGTGTTCGTGCGCCTCGACCAGCATCGCGATGACGACATTGGTGTCGAGCAGCGCGTCAATCTTCACGATCGCCGCCGCGCACCACGTCCAGCGCCGCGTCCGCTTCCGCCTGGCTGATCTTCCTGCCCGTGGCGGGTTGCACCATCAGCGGGCCGCGCCGGACGAGCCGGCCGGCGGTCGCCGCGGCGCCCGGGGGGACATAGCCGCGCAGGGCCTCCTCCACGATCTGGGTGGCGGTCATGCCGGTCAGTTTGGCGAGTTCGTGCGCGCGGGCCCGGGCATAGGCCGAGCGGACGTTGAACTGGATGTGATCGGCGCGTGACATTGGGTGGTTCCTCGATGGGGAAGATAGGGTGGCGCTAGATGAGTGTCTAGCCCGAATGGAAAGTGGCTATACGGGAGGGCGCGCTTGTTGCAGAGATTTGCACCCGTCGCTTTGCGTGCCCGCCTGTGCGGGGAATGCTGAGCAATCGACATTTCCCCAATTCTGACGGACATTATCCGTTGGAAACTGACTCTGCCGGGCCGGCAAACAAAGCGGGGGTAGAACAGATGAAGGCGAGGCCGCACCAACGGCCTGGTCCCTCCGGTTGGTCCTGGTGGTTTCGCGGCACCATCAGGGCCGATCGCCTCGCGGCGCATCCAGGCCGCAACGCCAGGAGGCTGCTCCCTGGGGCAATGTCCGACAATCCGTCGCGGGAGAAGGCCCAATGAGGATGCCTATCGGAACCACCGGGCGTGCTGGCGAAATCTGTCCCGAAACCGGCATTTGGAAAGTGGGCGCCACGCCGACCACGACGCACCGGTACGAAAAGGGGAGTCGCTTTCACGCCTTTGGCAAGGGTTCGCTGTGGCGGCTTATCAGCTACGAATGACGTCGGAGGGACCTGCTTTGGCGCCCTTTCGATTCGGGCTGTTTGGTTGTCGGCCATGATTTTTTTTCCAGCACTTCGCCGGGGAAAGAGAGACGCCCCTTCCGCAAGCGGAGGTCGGCGCCTCCGCCTGCGGAACCGCCGCAGACGACGTTGGCCGGGCGCGCATCGATTGACTCGGGATGGCGATGGCTTATGTATCACGAATGTAGATACGTGAGGTTGGCCATGCGTGTTCAGGTGAAGAAATGGGGCAACAGTGCCTCCGTCCGCATTCCGGCGTCGATCATGGCGTCGGCGGCGCTGCGCGTCGACCAGGAGGTGGATATCCGGGAAGATGACGGCCGTATCGTCATCGAGCCGGTGTCGACGCCGTCGTACGACCTGGATTCGCTCCTAGACCGGATGACGCCGGATACCTTCCCCGACGAGATCGATTCCGGGCAGCCGGTGGGAGAGGAGATTTGGTGAAGCCGGCCGGTTCGGCCGCCGGCAAGCCAGGCGTCAAAGGGCGGGCGAGTGCCCGCGCCTATGTGCCGGATATGGGCGACATCGTCTGGCTCCGCTTCGATCCGCAGGCCGGGCATGAGCAGGCTGGTCATCGACCGGCGCTGGTGCTGTCGCCCGCCCGCTACAATGGTCCGCGCGGGATGATGATCTGCTGCCCGATGACGTCGAAGATCAAGGGCTATCCCTTCGAAGTCGTCGAAAGCCACAACCCCCCGAGCGTGGTCCTGGCGGACCAGATCAAGAGCCTTGACTGGCGTGCGCGCGGGGCGACCCGGAAGGGTGCGATTTCGCCGGCGGCGCTCGCCGAGGTGCAGGCCAAGCTTCGCGCGCTGCTGGGCCTATAGCCGCCGAAAAGGGGCTCACCCCCGCGACACCCCCGGCCGGGTCGTCTGGCGTGTCCAGGGCTCGATGCCCAGCCGCGCCGGCAGGTCCTGCAGCAGCGCGTTGAGCCGGTCGTTGGCGGCGGAGCGGCAGCCTTTGTCGTGCTGCAGGGTCGTCACGCCGGCGTCGGGCGCGGTCCAGGTGATGCGCGTGTGCGACTGGTCGCTGATCCGCGTGTCGCACTGGGTGTCGGCGGTCGTGCCGGTGGCGGGGCGATAGGCCGCGAGCGCGGCGGCGAGCGCGCGGTAGCTGGCGGGGCCGGCCTCGCGGGTCTTCACGCCCAGCTCGGCGGTGTGGCGCTCGCCGGTGAAGGTCACCGTGCCGGCCGGGCTCACCGCGACGCTATAGACCGGGCAGAAGCCGAAGCACGGGCCGACCGAGACCGCGATCGTCTCTGCGTTAGCGGAGTGGGGGGCAGGCGGGGTTTCGGTCGCGGGCGGGGTGCCGGGGGCGGCGCAGGCGCCGAGGCTCAGCAAGGCCGCGGCCAGGGCGATCTTCGGGAACGAAACCATATTGTCTCCAATCTCGGTTCGGCCCCCGATAGCGCCGCGAAGATGAACCGCGCGCGACGGGTATCAGGGGGTCGGGTTCAGCCTGGCCGGGTCGCAGGTCGCGGCATCGGGCAGGCACATCGACCAGCCGCCGCCCATCGCCTGGTAGAGCTGGATGCGCGCGGTCAGCGCGTCGGTGCGGACCTGGAGCAGCGAGAGCTGCGCGCCGAGCAGCCCGCGCTGCGCATCGAGCTGTTCGAGATAGGGCGAATAACCCTCGCGGTAACGGTTGGTGGCGAGGCGCAGCCCCTCGGCCAGCGCGTCGCGCTGGCGCCGGGCGGAGGCGGCCTGTTCGTCGAGCCGGGCAGCCGCGGCCAGCGCGTCCTCCACCTCGCGGAACGCGGTCAGCGCGGCGCGGCGATAGGCGAAGGCGGCCTGGTCGCGCTGCGCCCCCGCCGCCTCGGCCTGGGCGGTCAGGCGCCCGCCCTCGAAGATCGGCGCGAGCACGCTGCCGCCGAGCGACCAGATGGTGATCGGGTCCTGCAGCAAGGTGGAAAAGGCCGCGCCCGCCGCGGCGGTGAGCCGAATTTGGGGCAGGAAGCGTTTGCGCGCGGCGGCGAGCGACTTGTCGGTCGCGGCGAGCTGATATTCGGCCTGCGCCACGTCGGGGCGGCGGCGCAGCAGCTCGGACGGCAGGCCGGCCGGGATGGCGGGCTCGGCCAGCGCGTCGAGCGCCAGGCCGCGCGCGATCGCCTGCGGGGTCTCGCCGGTCAGCGTGCTCAGCACATCCTCGGTGCGCGCGATGCCGAGCTGGATCTGGGGGATGATCTGCGCGGTAGCCTCATATTCGGCCTCGGCCTGTTGCAGCTCGAGCTTGGGCGAATAGCCCCGGCCGACGCGCGACCGGGCGATGCGCAGCGACTCGGTGCGCGCGGCAAGGGTGGAGCGGGCGACCTCCAGCCGCGCGTCGAGCCCGCGCAGGGTGACATAGCCGCTCGCCGTCGCCGCCGCGACCGAGAGCCGGACGGTGTCGCGCGCCGCTTCGCTCGCCAGCCAGGCGTCGCGCGCGGCGGCGCGCTGGTCGGCGAGGCGGCCGAACAGGTCGATCTCGTAGCTCGCCTGGAGCTGGGGCTGCGCCGCATTCTGCTCGACCGGCTGGCCGAACGCGTTGACCGAGCGCGATCGGCCGCCGCTGAGCCCGGCATCGATCGCCGGCAGCATCTGCGACCGGGCAAGGGCGAGATTGGCGCGCGCCTCGCGGATGCGGCCGGCGGCGATGGCGATGTCCGGGTTGTTGGCCAGCGCCTTCTCGACCAGCGCGGTGAGCACGGGGTCGCCGAACGCCTGCCACCAGGCGCGGTCGAGCGGGGCGACGGGCCCCGCATCGGTGCGCCAGGCGGGCGGCGGGGCGAGCGGGGCGACGCTCGCGGTTTCCACCGCCGGGCCGGCGCAGGAGGCGAGCAGCAGCAGGGCGAGCGGTGCGACCGGGGGGGAGGGGCGCATCATCAGCGCTTGCCGCCGCGCGTGTCGATGCTCAGCTCCACCGACATGCCGGGGCGCAGCCGCGCCGCGAGCGGCTGGTTCGGGTCGATGCGGATGCGCACCGCGATACGCTGCGCCACCTTCACGAAATTGCCCGTCGCATTGTCCGATTTCAGCACCGCGAATTCGGATCCGGCGGCCGGCGCCATGTTCTCGACATGACCGGTCAGCGCCGCATTGCCCAGCGCGTCGACCTTGAACCGCGCGCTCTGGCCGATCGCCATGTCGCGCGTCTGCGCTTCCTTGTAATTGGCGACGACCCACACATTGTGCGGCACGAGGAACAGCAATTGCGTGCCCGCCGTGACATAGGCGCCGCGCCGCACCCCGATCTCGGACAGCTGGCCCGCCTCGGGCGCGCGGATGATGGTGTTGTCGAGGTCGATCTGCGCGAGGCGCAGCTGCGCCCGCGCCGCCTCGACCGACGCCTCCAGCCCGCCGCGGCCGACCACCACGGTGCGCACGTCCTGCGTGCCGATCGACCGGCTCGCCTGGGCCTGGCGCACCCCCGCCTCCGCGGCGAGCAGGGTGGCGCGGGTCTGGTCGAATTCGCGCGTCGAGATGGAGCCATCGGCGACCAGCGCCTGGGCGCGCTTCATGTCCGCCTGGGCGCGGACCAGCTGGGCGCTGGCATTGGCGATGCCGGCATCCTGGCTCTGGATCGCGACCTCGCGCGATCGCTGCGTCTGGCTCGAATTGGCGAGCGCGGCCTGTTGCGCGGCGACATTCGCCTCGGCCTGGGCGACGCGCGCGCGGTAGATGCGGTCGTCGATCGTCGCGAGCACCTGGCCCGCCTTCACCTCGGCGAAGTCCTGCACCGGCACTTCGGTGACGTAACCGCTGACCTGCGGGCTGATGATCGTCACCCGGCCGCGGACATAGGCATTGTCGGTCCGCTCGCTCCACCCGGCGAAGGGCGGCAGGCGCCAGGCATAGAGGATGGTCAGGATCGCGGCGATCGCCACCACCAGGATCACCACGATCACCGGGGTGGACTTGGTCGCCGGGCGCCAGGCGCTGGGCGCCGCTTCCGCGGGCAGCGCCGCGGCGGGCGCGGCTTCGGGTGGTGGCGCTTTGGCTTCGGTGTCGCTCATCTCATTGCCCCTGTTGCGCCTGTGCCTCTTGTGCCTTCAGCATTGCCTGTTGCAGCAGCACGACCGGCGATTTTTCGCCCCGCCGCCGGATCGACCAGCGGATCGCATAACCCCATAGCGCCACGAAGATCGCGAGCACCCCGACCAGCAGGAACACGTCGTTGAAGGCGAGGATGTTCGCCTCCCGCGCGACCTGCTGTGCCAGGATGGCGGCGCCCTCCGCGCTGCGCAGCGCCGGGTCGCCGACCACGCCGGTCACCGCGCCGCCGCCCGCGCGCACCCGCGCCGCGACCAGCGGGTCGGTCATCACGATGCGCTGGACCAGCTCATGCGAATGATATTTCTCGCGCACCACCTGGAACGTGCCGAGCAGCGCGTTGCCGACCAGCCCGCCCATGCTCTGGCTGATGCTGAACAGCACGACGAAGCTGATGAAGTTGCGCCCGCCCGCCAGCAGCGTGCGCGCGATGCCGATGACCATTGCCTGCGCCAGGAACAGCAAGGAAGCGAAGCCGATCAGCGCCTGGCTGAGATAGAAGCTGCTCGGCCGCGTCAGGTTGTTCGCATCGGCATCCATGAAGGACGCGATGACGATCAGCACGACCGCGATGGTGATCGGGCGGGCGACATTGTCGGGGCGGAAGGTCAGGACGGCGGTGACGAGCCCGGCAATCGAGGCGAGCACGACGATCACGTTCAGCACCACCATCTGGTCGTTGATCATGCCGAGAACGGTGAGCAGCCCGACCGAGCCATAGGCCTGTTCCGACAGCAGCACGCGCACCGACGCCGCCACCGCCATCAGCCGCACCACTTCGCGCGTGGCGAGCCAGCGGGTGTTGATCAGCGGGTTGGCGCGGCGATGCTCGACGATCAGCGCGCCCGCGATCAGCGCGATGCTGGCGGCGAGCGACCAGCCCATCCAGGCCCGCTCCGTCCACCATTCGATGCGCCCTTCGGACAGCACCGCGATCAGCAGCCACAGCCCCGGCGCGAGCAGGCCGAAGGTGAGGAAGTCGAGCGGCTCGAACACTTTCTCGCGCTCGCTCGGCGGCAGCGGCAGGCTCATCACCGCGGACAGGGTCGCGAGCGCCAGCCCGAATTCGAACCAGTAGAGATTGTGCCAGTCGCCCCATTCGAGCAGCCGGGGCGAGAAGACCCGCGCGAGCGGCGCGGCGAGCTGCGGGATGGAAATGCCGATCATCACCGCCGCCAGCCGTTTCGGCGCGGGCATCGCCTGGAAGAAATAGAGGATGGTGAGCGTGGAAAGGCCGCTCGCCGCGACCCCGCTCACCGCGCGCACCGCGACCGAGGTCCAGAAACCATGGACGAACAGGTGCAGCAGCGTGATCGCGGCATAGGCGCCGAGCGTGTAGCGGATGAACGGCTGCAGCCCGAATTGCTGGCGGTATTTCACCAGCAGCAGGTTCGCCGTGATGTTGGTCATGAAATAGGCGCCGGTCAGCCAGGCGCTCTCGTCGCTGTTGAGGCCCAGCGTCCCTTGCGCGAAGTTCAGATTGACCGTGACCAGCGCGTTGCCCAGCCCGCCGGTCAGGCCGACCAGGCAGCCGATCAGGAAGTAGAGGACACGGCGGCGCGCGGGATGATCGGGATTGGCCGGGGAGCCCGGCAGGGTGGGCCGTTCGTGCGGCTTGAAGACATATTCCGCCACGTCCCTGTCTTTCTTGCCCCGTTTTGCCCGACTCGATGCCCGCGACTGTCGCCGGCACGGCAGGGTGCGCCTAGGGACAGCGTGTTGCCAGCGTCAATTAACACCTTGGTGCAGGATGAAATGCGGATCGTGCATCCTATCTTCGCCCTGGGCGGGGGCTGCTGGCCTCCGCCGATCCACCGAGGAGCGAGCCAGTGACGACCCCCCTTCGCATCCTGTTGCAGACGACGATCGAACCCGCCGAGGACGACTGGAGCATCGCGCGCTTCTCCGTGCTGCGCGACCTGCTCGAGCGCGCGCGGGACTATGACGGCGCGCCGCTCTACGAGGTGACCGCGCGCGACCGCGCCGCCCCGCCCGGCACCGACGATCCCGTGCTGGCGCGGATCGACGAGAGCGATTTCGACCAGCTCTGGCTGTTCGCGGTCGATGTCGGCGACGGGCTGAACGCGGCCGAATGCGCGGCGATCAGCCGCTTTCGCGCCGCCGGCGGCGGGCTGCTCGTCTCGCGCGATCATATGGACCTGGGCTCCTCGGTCTGCGACCTGGGCGGGGTCGGTGCGGCGCATCATTTCCACACGCACAATGTCGATCCCGATCCGGCGCGCCAGGCGGTCGACGATCCCTATACGACGAGCATCCTGTGGCCGAATTTCCATTCGGGCGCGAACGGCGATTATCAGGAGATCGAGCCGGTGGCGCCGGTCCATCCGTTGCTCGCCGATCCCGGGTCGCCGGACGGCCATCTGCGCTATCTGCCGGCGCATCCGCACGAAGGCGATGTCTCCGCGCCGTCCGACGACGACAGCGCGCGCGTCATCGCCACCGGGCGCAGCAAGGTGACCGGGGCGGAGTTCGCGATCGCGGTGGCGTTCGAGCCGCAGGGCGGCGCCGGCCCGGCGGTCGCGCAATCGACCTTCCATCATTTCGTCGATTACAATTGGGACGTGGCGCTCGGCGCGCCGAGCTTCGTCAGCGAGCCGCCCGGCGGAAGCCTGGTCGCGACCCCCGAGGCGCTGCGCTCGGCGCGGCTCTACGTGGCCAACCTGGCGCGCTGGCTCGGCGGCTCGGCGCGGGCGCGCCACCTCGACGAGCAGCTCGACGAAGCCTTGGAGGAGAGTTTCCCGGCGAGCGATCCGCCGGCGATCAGCTGAGCGAGACCATGTCGCCGCCGCGCGACCGCGCGGCGATCGGTGTGGCGGATACCGGTCTTGTCGCCCGGCGCTCGGCCCTGATCACGCCCCTGATCCCGCCCTCGAACCCGTCGAGGAACGCCGCCAGGCCCCCCGGGGCTACGCCGAGGCGACGGGCATGGGAGAGGATCGCGGCATAGTCGGCAAGCCGTGCCCTGTCGCCGTCGGCGCCGAAGACGAGCGTCACCACCGGCATCATCGGCGCGCGCAGCTGAACCGCGATCCCGGCACGCTCGAGCAGCAGCGCATAGGCGGCGGGATCGGCATCGGCGGCGAGCGCGACGTCATGCGCCAGGCCCAGCGCGTGGTGGAGCGTGGCGCCCGTCCGTCTGTCGCCGACCGCCGCCGCGGCCTGTCGCGCGCGCAGCAGCTGCTCGGCCAGCCGGCCGGCGGGGGCCCTCGACCCGATCCCGCGGCCGACCCGCTCTTCCGCGTCGCCCGGCCAGGCCATGGCCGTCGCGAACGGCCCGGCGACGGCGCGGCGCGCGGCGCCGAGCTCGGCATCCAGCATCGCCTGGGTCCTGGCGTCGACCAGCTGCTTCCAGCTGATCACGCCATAGATATAGTCGACCGACCTCCCGCCCGACGAAAAGGGCATCAGGACGCCGCGGCACAGCGTATCGTGACCGCGCCAGTCGACGAATTCCTCCTCGAAGTCGATCGGCGCGCGATCGGCGATGATCCGGCGATACTGGTCGGTCAGGCGCGACAGCAGCGATCGGTCGGGTATCGCGGCGATGTGCGCGAGGTCCTGGTCGAGCCCGCATTCCTCGCGCAGGCGCCGGCCAACCCAGACGATCGCCGGATCGGCGGCGCCCCCCGCGACATCGAGCAATACGCTGTGCGGGCCGAAATCGGCGATCGTCGCGGCATCGAGATCCTCGATCGACGGACAGGCGCGACCGCGCAGCAGCGAGACCCAGCGATGATAGGCGCGGACATGCAGGCGCCGCTCGTCGGTGCCGATCGCGGGTCGCGGACGGTCGACGCCGCCCGCCGCCGAATCGGGATCGCGCCCGGGCGCCCGACCGTCTTCGAAACCGCGGACCTTATCCATGCGATTGCCACCCTTAAGGGCTTGTCCCAGCCCGTTACCCAAGCGGTGTGCACCGGATGTGGTAAATCTTGTGTAAAGCGGCGACCGTTCGCTGGCGTGAGCGCTTGTCAGCCGTCGAACCAGATGATAAGCGCCGCCCCCTCGCGAACGCCCGTCCACGGGCCGCACCGGGATATGCCGCTTTAGCTCAGTTGGTAGAGCATCGCATTCGTAATGCGGGGGTCACAGGTTCGAGTCCTGTAAGCGGCACCAGTCCTTCCACGAGGGAAATCCGAAACTTGCTGCGGAAGGGCCTTTGGGTCGGGAAACCGTTTGGGTCCAGCTTGGGGCGGTTTAGGGTAGTGAAATTGGCTCGACCGACGCTATACCTCTTTAGCGGCACTCCAATTTGCTAGAAGGCCGTTGTCCAGTGTCGCCCACAATGTGATTGCGAGATAGCTTCCGTACTAAACCTGGTCGGTTGCCGTTTCTCAGCTTACTACGATTGGAGGAAAGCTGACCAATGCCGACATTGGGGTGGGTCCTAGAAGGTGATATCGAGCGATTTCTCGCCGGCACGACGCAAGTGGATGGGACGAGAGCAGCGCATGTGCCGGGGCATTCATGTCCCTTTTGTTTCTCCCTTTTTTCGCTCCCTATCGAACTCTCGGATCACTTGGCCACGTCACACGTAGGGCAGCGTCCATTTCTCCAGTTGGCTGGCGTCGAGCCCGGCGAGCATGAGACGGTTCGACGCAAGCACCCATCCGATGCCGTTCGCTTGTTCAACTGTACGACAGCGAAGTTTAGCGTGGACGGCCAGCGCTTTTTCGAATGTGACCAAACCGCGCTGGAGGATCTTTTCGAGCGAGCCAACGGGCGCGTTTGGCTTCTCCTGGAGAATCGGTTTGAGAGAGCCGTTGAGCCAATCCGATCCAACTACGACATCCAGTTCCGTGCGCCTGAGCCCCACGAACTGGAAAAAGTTGATCGCGCTTTCGTTCATATTCTCGGAAAGACCGATCCTACGGTCGCCGACGTGGTCCGCTTCACGGAAGTTTGTCCGTCAGGGGATGTCCGCGAGTACGTCGATGCGCTAGCGAATTATGTCCTTGGAATCCTAATTAAAGACGGAGATCCCGCCTCCGGCTTGAGTTCGGTACGTGACTACCGACCCAAGTTGAATGGCGCTCTTCGTACGCTCCAATCTTTCGAGCGCCCTTTGCCGAAGGTTTTGGCAGCCGTAATCCGCTTCTGTGAAAACGACTTTTCTCGCTGGTGGGAAGCTAGCGGCGTGCAGCGCCTCGACGCGATAAACCGATCGTTAGGCCCTTTAGTTCGCCTGTCGCCAGAGTCTTCCGTCCACAACGAACAAAAGCAAGTTGGAGCTGAAACGCCGATTTGCCCTATCGACAATGGCTCCGACATAGTGATGCGACGTGCCGAGCAGCTCGCCAGTGTAGTGCGTTGGGGAGATCGGCTCAGCAGTCAGTTGAGGTATGATTTGGAGAGCCCCGACTGGGAGAGGTTGGACCAAATCAAACTTGCCGCATTGTGGGCAGCACGCGCGCTCGCACTCGGTAAGCCCCATCTGGCGCTTGAGCCACTAGGCGTGCTGGAGGGTGATCACTGCTTCGGGCACTGGGCCGAAGTTGCCCTTGGGGAAATAACGCATGACTGAAGACGACCCAGATAAAAAAGAAATTGCCGTAGAAGACCTAGCGGAGCAACAGGCACCTCCTCGGTCGTTGATTGAATATCTACGCGGAAAAGCGCCGGCCAGCCGTTACATCGACGCGATAGACAAAAACTTAGCGCGGCGGCCGGACGAAGCCGAGCGAACCGCAGCAGTGAGCGCTGTGGAGGCGGAGGCGATACTGCTAACGCGTCTGCCGGAGTTGATGCGCAGCGCGGCGGCGGAAAAGACACCGTCAGGTGTCAAAAGGATGCTTCTCGCTTTCGGCGGACAAATCATAAGGGTACTCGCGCCTGACCAGGAACGATGGGGGCTGCTTGCGGACTCGACACCGGAAATGCTTATCGAACCCTTGGCACGCCAGCTGAGGAAGGCGCGATCGACGCGCGACAAGGAAGTGCTTACGCAAGCGGAAATGCTGTTTCTAACAGGCTTGATAATAGTGGCCGATAGAGCAGATTTTAATACCGGCGGCGTGCTCGCCAGTATTCATAGCGGGCTGAATGCGCCCTTGCCTTCTCTTCCAGCCGATTTGGCCAAGATGCGCCGAACCCTGGTCAGAGGGTCTGTGCGATCGGTAGAAGGCTTCGCGCTACTCAGGCGCGTCATCGGTGCAGACCTTGACGATGCACGCAGTCAGGCGCGTGCAAATATTGCTCAAGTCGCCGAGGTCCGCGACCGGCTGCGTTCGGCGCAAGAGGACGCCCGAAGCCAGGCCGAACGCGCAGTCGCGGCCGAACAGCGAGTTACCGAACTGGAGGAGCAACTTGCCGAAGCAAAAGGGAGCATAGCCAGTGTGGCAGGCGGTGCCGCGCACGATCAACTTTCCCTCAAGGGTCAGATGCGCCGCCTGCTGCAAGGCAAGCTCACCGCCTATGTAGTGGACGCATTAGAGGCACTCGGCGAAGAACCCTATTTCATCGAGATCGCGCGCGAACGACTGGAAATGATAGGAGCCGATATCAGAGAGGGGGTCGCATGGCTGGATCGATCGTAGGCTTGGACTTTGGCACGACTAACAGCTTGATTGCGTACGTCGATGCGCGTGAGCAGCGAGCACGGGTTTACAAGAACATCGTCGATGAGCGGCCGCATCCCTCGACAGTATGGTACCGGGCGGGTGAAGTGATCGTCGGCCGCGAAGCGCGATCCCAACTGGAAGGCGATGATGTCGCGGCCGGGAGCTTCGTACGTTCACCTAAACGACTGCTTTTTCATGATGGAAGTGTCAGCGTTGATGGGACCGCGATGAATCCGGAGATGATCGTGGCGGAAGTGCTCGAGTTTCTCCGAAAGGACGCGGATGACCCGGCCCGTGCGGCCGCAGCGCTTGCGGTAGACCGGGTAGTCATGACGATTCCGGTCGACTTGGATGGCGCCGGGCGGCGTCGTTTGCGAGAAGCTGCACGTAAAGCTGGCATTAGTGTGGTGCAATTTGTGCACGAGCCTTTGGCGGCGCTTTATGCTTGGATTCGCTCGCAGCCCGATCCCGTCCGCGTGGCAGCCGAACTTGAAGGCCGTAGAGTCCTCGTATTTGACTGGGGAGGCGGCACGCTCGACCTAACTTTATGTCTCGTGCGTAACGGTCGCCTCGTGCAAATCGCCAACGCCGGAGACAACGAGGTCGGCGGTGATTACTTCGACGAGGCTGTTCGTAATTACGTTAGAGAACGTCATGCTGCAGAACATGGTGTCTCCGATATCATGGCTTTGGAGACAGCAGAATCTCGCCGGCGGTTACTCGTTCAGTGCGAGACCGCGAAGATTCAGCTGTCCCAAAGGGATAGCTACAGCATTGCGCTACGTAACTATCTACGGGGCGATATCGGTCGAACTTTGAGGCTGACCGTAACTCGTGCGGAACTCGGCGAATGGGTTACCCCTCTCATTAACAGAGGGCTTGCGCAGATCGACCGCCTTCTTGAGCGGAACGAGCTGACTTTCCAGGATATCGAGCTGTGCCTCCCTACCGGCGGCATAGTCAGCATACCCTCAGTCCGTGCGGGGCTTGTCGAGCGATTCGGAGCGCGGTGCCCTTCGATAGCTAATGGCGATAGCATCATAGCCGAAGGAGCGGCCTGGATCGCACATGACGCGCTCAGGCTCAGCTTAGCGAAGCCAATCGAGTTGGAGCAGCCGGACGGCGGCTATGTTGAATTGGTGCCGGAGGGGCATCGTTTACCAGTCGAAAATGAGGTGCAACCCATCGCCGCCACTCAATTCTATTGCGTTGATCCGCGTGACGGCGTCGCGCATTTCCATTTCGTACGCCCTAGGAAGCTGGGATACGGCTCAAAAACTTCTCCGCGTGAGTCTTATCGTACCCTCTCCGTGAAGGTTGACCCGTTCAAGCAACCATTTTTTGAGCGCCTCAAGATCAATCTGACGATCGATCACGATTATATCGTCTGTATAACCGCACATTCTACCGGATGCGGGGATGAAAGCAGCGTCGAAATCCATGATTTGGAGTTCGCGCTTGATTTGCCGGGTGTAACACGCGGACCGACTGACGTTGTCGAGAGCGAAGAAGCGGCCAGTGCGCCAATGTCTGGCAATGGCAATGTGCGGCTTCGATCCAACATAACGAGCGTACCAGAGCAGTGGACGTTGGTTCCAGGGGACTTGGTAGACCAATGGCGGCCGGCCTGGTTTGATCGTCGGTCGGATAATGCGACCCAACGTCAGCATGCGGAGCGAGCTTATTACGTCCCCTGTGCGATCTGCAAGCGTAACGCTTACAATATCGAACTCAGCGGTTGCGACGACTGTCCAGGCGTCCTCTCGGTCGCGGATGCGGCGCGGCGCCGGTCGGAGATGCGCGCGCCGTTGTGACTCGACCGATAGTATATGATCTTACGCGCTCCGAAGTGTCAGACGCCGCGACTGGCAATCTCGACATATCCAATCAGTTCCGCCGAATAGCTACCGTCTCCGTTCACAGTTCCTTTGTGCTTCAATTCTCGCTGCAAAGTGGGCTCGACCGCGTGGACGAACAGATCGCTGCGCTGCTCAGGCTGGAAGGGCGGTGTCCCCGCAGGCGCCTGTATGTATTTTTCGCATTGTCGTTCGACCGCCGGGATGCGCGTGCCGTCCTGCTTGACTGCGATCGGCTGCACCACCACCCGCCGCTCGCCGTTGCCGGCCGACGTTTCGACCATCCAAAGGGAGAGCAGAACCGGCTCATCCATGTCGCCGGACACGGCAATGCCGATCTCCTCCGGCGCCAGGCCTCGCCACCGCCCCAACTCCTCCAGGACCAACGGGTGATCTAAGCCCAGAAGTTGTAGCTCATCCTGGTTTGTCGCAGCTTCACGGCTCAGGCTGAAGCGGGCCCGGCGCGTGCCCTCCGAAGTAACCAGGTCGTAGGTGACCCCGTCCACCTTCACCAATTTCTGTTGGCGATCTGCAACCGCCGCCGCCATGAAACGCACCAACCGATCCAAACTGCTCGATACGTCCGAGAACGGCTTGTAGTCGTCCAAACTGAAACCATCGAGATCTTGGAAAAGGTCGAACACAACCTGCCGCGCTTCGCGAGAATTCGACAGCGCCGCTTCCAGCTCCACCTGCGTGCGCTTCAATTCGGGATCAGATAGGGCTTCTTGATATAAGCGGTCGTAGTTCAGCCGCTCAGACAATTGCCCCAGAATTTGCGCGCGTAGGTCTTCGGCAACATTGCCTTGCTCATCAACCTTGCCGACGGTGCGCGCAATCTCGGTCAGTTTCTCGTCCAGCAGCAGGAAGATACGGCCCTCGATCGTGTCCGAGAGCACCAGGTTGTAAACCTGCGCCGTGTGATTCTGGCCGTACCGATGAATGCGCCCGATGCGCTGTTCCATATCCATCGGATTCCACGGCAGGTCGAAGTTGAATAGGATCCGCGCGAACTGAAGGTTAATGCCTTCCCGCCCCGCTGCAGTGCAGACCAAGACACGCGGACCATCCTTCTGGCGGAAGCGACGCTCAGCCGCCGCTTTGGCGCCGTGATCGCCGCCACGCAGCACAACCACGCCTTGGCCGGGGAAGTTCTGCTCGATCTCGCGGGAGATCATGTCCACCGTACCGAGGTAGGTAGCGAAGATTACGATCTTTTCGTTCTGGTTTTGCCTCCACAAAGTGCCCAAGCCATCGACCAACTTTTGCATCTTGGTTTCACGCTGGGCCGGAAACACACTCAGCAAGTCGCCGATCCGCAGGCGCTCTTCGGGAAGATGGAGGTTCACTACCGCCGAGGCGGCTTCTTCCGCATGCACGGCTGCAAATTCACTATCGTAGGGATCAGAGGCCATCTCCAGCGCCTCCTCGTCCAGCTTCTTGACCAAGCGGTATTTCAGGTCGGCCAGGACGCGATCCACTTCGCTACGCCCAACGCTGTCGCGCGACAGGCGGAACTCCTCGTGGATCAGCTCGCGCGCTTCCTCGGTCAGCCGTTCGCGACCCTCGATATCCAGTTCTTTGTCGCGCAGGAGCGCCTCGTGAAGCGTGAGCATCAGCAGACGACGTTTGAGCGTGCGCCTCACGGCGGCGAAACTGGACGCCGCGATCTTCTGGAAGATCGCCATGAGAAAGCCCAGAGCGCGCCCTTGATTGCCCTGGCGGCGCGCAAGGTCGAAGCCGTCCTCTAGATACTCGCGAAGCTTTTCGTAGAAAAGCCGTTCACCGTCCGACATCACGAAGGATTCTGTATGAACCCACCGTCGCGCGAACAACGGTGAGCCATCCGGCTGACACGCATCGGCCTTGGTGCGACGAAACATTACGGTGTTGAGCCGGTGGCGGTTCTCCAACATCTCTTCCGGGCTGCGGAATAGCGTCGGGTTGAGCAACTGCGCCAGCATCCAGAACTGGAAATGGTTGCCTTGGTGCGGCGTGGCCGAAAGCAACAGGAGGTCGCGGGAATGGTCCTTGAGCGCTTCGGCCAGCTTATAGTTTTCGGTTTTGCGTACCTTGCCGCCCGTGCGATAGGCGGTCAGGTGGTGCGCTTCGTCAAACACCACCAAATCCCAACGCGGCGCATCGAGCAGGCGCTTGATGCGCGCCGGACGTTTCAGCGTGTCGATACTGGCGATCAGCCGATCATGCTTGGCGAATGCGTTGGTCCTCCGATCGGTGATATCGCCCTCGGAGCCGAACACCTCGAAGTCGAGATTGAACACCTCGTTCAATTCGCGGTGCCAGTTGTTCACGAGCCCGGCGGGCACGACCATCAATGCGCGCCTCAGCTCCCCCCGGCTGGCAAGCTCGCGGAGAATCAGTGCGGTTTCGATGGTTTTGCCGAGACCTACCTCGTCGGCGATCAGGTAGCGCCGGGGCGAAGCGGTCGCGATGCGATGTGTCAGCACCACCTGGTGAGGCAACAGGTCTATCTTGGCCGAGGTCAGCGCCGAGGCGCTTTCCATCACCGGAAGCGCGTGCGCCTCATAGGACAGCCACGCCTTGTGCCCGCGCTCTGAGCCGCCATCGACAGCGCGCAATATGCGCTCGGTGCGCGTAAGTTCGCGCCGCAATGAAACGGCGGGAACCCGTCGCTCGCCAATACCGAAAAAGGCGCGCAGATAGCCATCGCGCGCCGGGTCGAGCACAACGCCCTGCCCATATTCATGATGGGTGATGCGCTCGCCGGGTTGAAACTGAGCCTCTGCCGTCACTTGCCGCCCTCACGTAATCCGTAGATGGAACAGGCCGGCGGCCTTACCGCCGTCGCGCAGCAGGATTTCTTGCGGATACTCGTTCGCCTGCCCCCACAGAATGCGACCGAGGTCGATCTGATGGCCGTGGGGCGTGTGGCACAACCATCTCACCTCGTCGGTGGCCGCCTGCGCCTTGATGCGAGTGCTTCCGCCGGGCAGCCAGAACACAAGCGCTGCATCGCCCCCATACTCGTCCTGGAACGATAGAATGGTGGGCTTGATTGTATCGCCGAGCCATGCCTCGGCATCTGTCGGCCCGAGCAGGTCGAGGCTACCGTCCAGACCGGCGACCACCAAGGTATTGCTGCCGTTGCTCGGTAGGTCTTCTGGCCATCTACCCACTGCCCGCAGAAACTGACGCAAGCTCCAGACTTCGCTGGCCGCGCAGACTTGGTTGCGCGCTTCCTCGTCCCACACCCAACTGGTGCCACGCCGCTGCCACACCGAGTCCAGCAATTGCCTCATCGTTGGTAATCCTCGTCGTCATCGAACAACGATCCCTGTGCGAGCCGTGGCGCCTGGCTAGCCTGCCATCCGTTGAAGATCGACACCGCGCGTGAGGCCGCGTTGCGCGCCGCCTGATCTGGGCCGTTGCGGTGCAGCCATTCCAGCAGCGGCTTCAGCGCGACATGCGGCTTGAAGTTCTCGTTCTTCAACGTATCCGACGCATTGATTCCGCTGCCGTCGAAGCACGCACCGATCAGCACTAGCGCCTGGTCAAAGTCGGAAGTCAGGCGGCTGCGGTGCCTGCCGGACCATTCGCGCGCAAATTCAAGCGGACCCGCGCGAGTGAAGATCTTGTTTTTCTCCACACACCAGCCGCGCTGCACGAATTCGTCGGGCGTGGTGATCGAGCCTTTGAGGAATTTCTGAAGCTGGTCGCGTTTCAGCTCCACCGCGTTGCCGAAGGTACGCAGGAACTGACGAGTCATCGGTTCTGCGTTGACCGGGGGCGCCTCCTTCCCTTTGTCGGCGTCCTCGTCGATGAGCTGATTGATACCCACGAGCGCATCTTTGACCGAGATGGCGCGCCCCTCGTCAACATAGACTTTGCCGTAGTGGCGGGAAAAGTATTCCAGTGCTTTGCCGCGCCGGATGACTTGAAGGTCGGCAGCGGGCAGACCCTCCTTGGCGTGATTTTCCAGCATGGCTTGCAGCTGGTGTACGTCGGCCATGACTTCGCGGCGCATTCGGCCCCAGCTTACCGGCTTGGGTTCCTCCGTGCGCTTCCGACAGACGTGGATGATGTCGTACTCGATAGTCTGAGAGCCGAACGTTCCCGGTTTCGATCCTTCACCCTTGGTTTCGTCGGAGCGGATCGGATACGTAGCTTCTAGATAATATCCCGCGTCAAACAGGGATTCCAGAACAGCCACCCAAGGCTTGTCCTCGCTATGATGGAACGTAAAAGCGAGAATGCCACCCGGCTTTAATATGCGGTGCGCCTCGCGCCAGCACTGCGTGAGGAGACGCTGGTAGAACCCATCCGGGTCTTCGGGCTCACGCGCACGATTAGCGACTGCCTCCAGTGACTTGGGCGTATATTCCGCGTTGAAATAATCAGGGTATTTATCTTTCAACACGAGGCGCAGCCAAACATAGAAAAAATCAGCCAACTCGGAGTAATGTAACAGCCCGCCGAACGGTGGATCAGTAATAACCAAATCGACACTGCCAGTGGAGAGTGTAGTCAGTTCGGTGGATGAGCCACACCACACCTCGGCGCCATCAACTGCGTCTCCAGGGAATACCTTCTCGCTTTTGCCGCTAATATTTGACGCAAGAGTCGCATCTGTCCTCCGTAGGCCTTCGACACTGACGGCTTCCCAGGGCTGGATCGCCCAACTTCGCCCCTCAACGATACCCTCTGCGCACGACGCCCAATTGCCTCGGCCTAGTTTTGCGAAAACGCAGTTCTCCACGGTTGTCGATTTCGGGTGATAGTTGTTGTTCGCAAATTGCGGTTCCAACTTGTCGCCCTGGATGTTCCACAGTGTAAACAGGCTCTGATTCCGTAGGTATTGCTGAAATGCTCCTAAAACGTACTCCCGTTCGGCATTCCTGTAGTTTCCCAGCGTCGCAATGGCCTTCAGCATCTGCGTATGGACAAGCATCTGGCGTGGATTGAACATTGTCCACCAGTGCGTGTGCCCATGATTGGGAATTCCCCCATTGTTCATGTGAGTCATGAACCCGAAAGGCAGTTCGGAGCGCGGCCAGTAGTCCTTGAGGTCGGCGTCCTTGCGCGCTTCCCACTCCACAAGAGCAGCGTCGTACTGTCGCGCGTGCGCCAAATCGAACGCGGCAAAGAACCGCCCGCCATAGGGTTTGCCCGCAGCATCTCGCTTGGGCGCATAGCCCTGGATGGCATACGCCGCCGTTGGGCCAGTCTTACCTGTCGCTTTGATGGTGGTGAGCACATCCTGCACCGTGCCGCAGGCCGCGCAGGCGTAGTGCGACCTCTTCGGCACCGTGCCGTTCTCCGGAGCGAAGGTGATGTTCGTTTCAGGGCAGGTCACTTCATCCGGTAGCGTGCCGCGCACTTCCAGCAGGCGAATCTTTGCGGCGCGTGCCTGATCCCACCGCGTGGTTGCGGCGACGCCGTCCTGTGCCGAGCCGCCGTAGGGCTGGCCGCTCGCGTCCTGCTTCGGTTCGCCCGCCAGCCACTGCGGATGTGCTAGCAGGCTCAGTTCCACCTTTTTGTTCTTACCCTTGCCAAGGTTCACCAGCGCGGCGTGGCCGCAATGCGGGCAGATCACGCCCTTCTTGCGGTCGAGGACGGAGAACGCATGCTCGGAAGGCGCGACGTAGAGCGGCGCATCGGGAGCCATTCGCGCAGCTTCTTCCTCGACGTGGAAGTCGGCGGCGCATTTGCCGCACGTGCGGTCCCAATGTTTTACGGTGATCGCCTTCACCGCCACCACCGGACTCGTCATGATCGGCGTGCGGTGACCGCAGCCGGTGACCTGGCATGGCCGTGCTTCCCCCAGAATGTATAAATTAGCTCTGGACCATCATATTTGTAGTCCTTGCGCTCATCTTGGGGAAGAGAGAGGGGGTCAAAGGCGGGAGACATCACCTTGTTGCTAGGTAAATGCGTCCATTTACCTTTCTCGCCTTCAGGGCCGTCGCAATAATAGTATGGCGTTATCTGAGGTTTTACCTCAGCCTCGATGTCCGCGAGGAGCTTCTTTACCTCCTCCAGATCAACATTGGCCAGTTCCTGCTTTACCACGAACCAAGCTACGGGGTTGAGGTCGTTACCGACCATCTGCATTCCGAGGCGTGAGCCTTCCACCAGTGTGGTGCCACCGCCCATGAAGATATCGGCGACCTTGAGATGCTTGAACGCACCCTTTTTCTGGTGATTGGCGTAGTAGTTGTCCCACACGAGTTTCGCCGAATGCGAAGGGTCTTCCGGTGCCTTGGTGGCCGCCGCGATGAGCATAGAACGAAACACGCTGGAGCGCCGCCGCGCCCACCACTTCGACATCTGATAGATGGGCTTGCCCGCATTGCCCTCGATCACCGCGACCTGATTGACCGGCAGGATGGGGAAATCCACTTCCAGGCAAGTTTTGGGGCGGTTTGGGTCGCCGAAATCAACAGTTTCCAGCGCGGCAGCCTTGCCTGCGCCGACGGCCCTGGCGACCTCTAATGCGACTTGTTCTTTCTGGGTGGCCACTATTACCGCAATCCTTACTTGGTCAGCTCGACGAACGGCGACAACACTTCCAGCAGTGACAGACCGCCATGGGTGAGCGTCGGGTAGCCGCCCTGACTGCGCCACTTCCTGCGGCCCAAGGCCAACAGGTTGGCGCCGTGTGGGCTATTAATCTGCAAGGCAACAGGTGGAACGAAGGGGCCCGTCTCGCCCGTACCCGCCTTGCTCCGCCCACTGGAAAATGTCTGCTTCAGGAACTGGCCGACCTCACCGTCCGCGTCGGGAAAGTAGCCTGTCGCCGCGTAGCCGTGGTCTGAGGTAATGACCAGCCGCCGTCCGGTAGCGAGACGCTCGACGAAGACCCAGAAGTCGTCGCTACTTAGTTGCTCGGCCACGTCCTTCGTTAGCGGCTCCAGCCCTTGGCCGGCGCCGGACCCGTCATGGAGCTTGGCGTCGGGCCAGTGATGCCAGAAGACTTGGTTCGGCGTACTGCCGACCAGCGCTTCGCAGTCCTTCCAAGGCAGATCGACGGTTTCCGTCTGCGCCGGTTGTAGTTTGTGCGCGCCGCCGCCGCCGTTGTTCTGGAGCTTGCTCCTACTGGCGAAACCAAGCGCGTGGGCAAATTCATTGGTTTCGCCGGGCAGTTCAGAGCCATTGGCGCTGACCTCATGGAGGGTCAAACCCCGCTCCCTCGCGCCCTGCAACAGCCATGGCAGCTCGCGCAACGACAGGCCGTCGAGGATCAGCACCGCCTTGGCGCTGAAGGGCTCGGCCCACCAGCGCAACAATCGGTCCGAGGTGCGTTCAACGCTGTCGCCGAAGGATTGCCACAAATCCCAACCGCTGGAGGAAAGGAACAGGTCGAGTCCGCCGATTTCGCGGTCGCGTTTAACGACCTCGCTGATTGCGTTGCCCATCGCCAAGGGCTTGGAGGCAATCTCGACGGCCTGGGCGACAATGACGCGCCAAGCGTCAGCGTCCGTGCCTTGCGTCAAGCTGCGGAGGGCGCTGACGGTCAGGGCCACTAGTCATCCTCCTTCTCAAGATTCAGCTCGAAAGTCATACCCTCAGGCAGTTTCTTAAGCAGTTCCCTGAGCTGAGCGCCGGTCGCTGTGGACACCTTGATCGACACTTCGTCCAAGCGCGTGGCGGGGCCGATCCCCCAGCCTTCAATCTTGCCGATCAGGTTGAGCGGCGACGTAGCCGGGTTTGACAGAGCGGTGCGCCTCTTCGCTGTAGCGCCGCCGAAGATGTCACTCGTCGCAGGACCCGTCGCCAGAAAATCACCCGGTGTAGGTTCAGCGACACCGGAGGTCGATGCTGCTCCGCCAAGCAGGTCTCCGCCGACCGGTGTTGGCATTGGCACGAGCGGAGTCGGTGCAGAGCCGCCCGTTGCAGGCGCCGCAGAAGGACGCATGACGAATACGTCGTCCAGGTGACGGCCCGTGAGCGAGAGCTTGGGCCGCAGCCGCCGCCATGCGGTGTCCTCGTCCTCGCCAGGATGGGTTTGCAGATATTCCATTCCGCGCACGTTGAGGGCGATCTTGCCCCTAGCGCATAGGCGCAGCAGACGTTCCTTCATCGCCGTCTCGCCCAGCCACGGGATGCAGTCTTGTCCGGCAGGGCGCGGCTCTTGGAGTTCGCGTAGCAGCTTGCCGACCGCATCGTTGTTGTCGGCGAATTCGAGCACCAAATCCTCGAAATCCTCAGGCACGAAGAGATCGTTGGTCAGCGCATCTTCGATGGCCTCGGGAATTTGCGAGCCTTGCTTGTCCAGACGCTCGACGCTGAACTTGCACTGCGCTGGGTCGGCAAAATTCCAGCGCTGCAGCACCGCGAAGCGGTCAAACCGCTTCTTGAGATTGTCGCGTAGAGTGGTCTCGAATTCCCTGTGGAGTTTCCTGTATTCCGGATTTTGACCGCTCCATTCCTGTGCTTTCATCTCGGCGCGGGCGAGGATAAGCAGGTCGCGATCTTGAAAGGCGTTCGTGCTGCCTGCGCGCGGCAGCAGGAAGCGAACGGTGTTTCGGCGCTTCTGCAACTGGTCTTTGAGCCAGCGACCTAGTGTGGCTTCGAGCTTGTCCGGTTCTTCAGGCAAGACAAGGACGGGTAAACGGTCATCCCAGTTGTTTGGCTGTTCGGCTTCGTCAAGCGACGTCCACGGATCGTTGATCCAAGCCTTCGGCAGCGCGATCACCCGAAAGGTCCTCGCCACCTCGTCGCTGCCGCCGATGACGTAGCGCACCTGCTTGGCTAGCTGCGCCTGATCGGCGCCATCGGCGAACAGTTTGTCATTGCGCGCGTAAGCTATCAGTTTGGCGCGCGGGTTTTCATCCTCGCGGAAGAGCAGCTTCGTGCCTTCCTGATGGATGTTGAAGCTGTTCTCGATGATGGTTGCCAGTTCGACCTGAAAGGCATTGTCGTCGACTGGCTTGTTGCGGGTGATGTCGAGCTGCAGCGTGGCCGGTTCGGCGCCGGCGAGGTTGCCCACAGCGATCGAGCGCAGCCACAAGGCGCTGACGATTTCTTGCAGGTGCGGGGCGATACTGGCGTGGTCGTGCCGCGCCTCCTGCACCGAAATGATATTTTGCTGAGCCTTCTCGCGCAGAGTGCGATGGTGCTGGTTGGCTACGGCCTCCAGCAATGCGCTGATGCCCGAGGCGTCATCGTCCAGCCTGAAGTCGGCAGCGGTGAGCACAGACACGACCTCGCCACGGCTTTTGTACAAGTTGGCCAGGATACGGATTAAATCACGCGTTTCTTGCGCGTCCGTGGCGATCAGCACCTGCTCTTCAAGCAACCGCAGCAAATGGGGCGCGTAGGGCCAGGACTCTGTGAACTCCTGCCGTTTGCGCTCTTGCTCGGCAGGCGGCACATCCAGCAAGCGAAAAGACTCGGCAACATGCTGCGCGACCAATGCGTCAATTGTGCCGCCGGCGATCTGCAAACGGTTGTCGAATAAGCGGTGCATCAGCATGCGACGGCGGTCTTGCTGGATGCGTTCGGCGCTGCCGGCGGCCTTGAAGTCAATCGCGACCGGATTGACGCGATGCACCTGTTGATAGGCGTCGCTGCCGCCGTTGCGTACCGAGATCACGAGCACCAACAGATCGGGACGCTCCTTCGCGATCTCCGAAAGGATTTGGATGAAGTTAAACGCCCAATTTTTCCAAGGGTACTGCTTGGTGTTGGTGAGGCCATCGTACCATGTCTGAAACTCGTCGAGCAGCAACATCGTCGGCTTGTTTTCCAACAGCTCGATGATGAGCTTGTCGGACGGAATCTCGGTCTTGGATGCCCCTTGGCCTTCCCATTTGCCGTTGATGAAGGCGCCGTGCGGGTGGTTCTCAAACAGCACGTCCCACAGGAATTTGTATCGGTGGCGATGTAGGCTTTCGGCGATGACGTGCATCCCATCGCGCAGTGCGATCTTGCCGATGGACGGATCGTTTAGGGTGGTCGCCCACGCATTGAGCCATGCGCCAGTCGATGCAGGGTTCGTAACTACGTGATAGAGCGCAGCCATCAAGTGGGATTTACCGAGGCCGCGTTCGCCAATCACCACCACGGGCCGCCCGTGGTTAGGGCCGATGGCCTCAATTCCCTTCAGCAGATCATGCGTGGGATAAGTGATTTCGAGGAATTGGTTGGCTGTGACCTGGGTTGCGCCCGTCTGCTGATCGTTAGCCAGCTCGATGGCAGTGCCTTTAAGGCGCTTTCCCCGAAATTCTTCCCGTAAGGTCAGCCCCAGCATTACTTCCCCCTGCTTTCCGTGATTGACGCGCGGAAAGGCTCAACATTGATCTTCTCGATTCGCCGCATGATTTCGGCTAGCTCATACTCGAGCTGCAGCACCAGCCATTCACGCGCGGGCGTGCCAAACGCCTTTTCCAACCGGACGGCCATCTCGGGCGATATACCGGACTTGGCGTTCAACAAATTGCTGAGCGTCTGCCGATCAACCCCAAGGAGGCGGGCCGCGTCGGTGACACTCAACCCATTCTTTTCAAGGCAGTCCTGCCGAACCTTCGTTCCTGGATGCATCGCCTACCGATTTACCCTCAAATCAAGCTCATGCCTGTAGAGTGATAATCGACGCTCGACAAGGCGATCGGGGCGACGTTCGAGCGCGATAAACTCGGTATCTTATATGGAACCGAGCCTACCCGGCATCTGACAGTTCAAGAAGTGCTTTGGGTTCAACACCCAGCGCGTCAGCCAACCGTCCAAGCGCCCAGACTGACGGGTTACGCATCCCGCGTTCCAAATCGCTGACATAACTGCGTTCCATCCCCGCATCGAGCGCGAGACGCTCCTGCGACATGCCCTTCAGCTTCCGATGGTGTCGGACATTCACGCCAAGGAGCTGGACCACATCCATGCTCGGACTTGGCCGCAACCGTGCTCGCGGGTCTGTATACTAATCGTGTCATTTGCGTTTGCGTTGCTAGACGCGGGCGGGAACGAAGGGCGCGGTCCATGCGGGGACAATCCTACTCCGCCCTCCAACCAGAGATAAGAAAGGGAATTTATATGAAGAAGCTAGCAATTGCCGTTGGGCTGTTCGGCCTAATTTCATGTTCGCGCGGCATAGGAGCGGACATTCAGCCAGGCAGCTGGACCTGTGACTCATTAATGCAGCCGGTCATCGATATGTCGAAGGAGAAAGACGCTCACATCATAGAGATATCAAACCAGCGGGAGCTGCCTGAGACCACAAGAGATCATATTGTGTGTCGCGGAAACGCGGAATGGAGTCAGGGGGAGGGTTGGGTTAAATATGGGGCGCACGTCAGTGACGGCGGACAAATAATCATCGAGTATGAGCAGGAGCAGTGACGAACGCAAAAGACGTATTTGCAAAATATCTTTACTACAAGATAGGCGGAAAATTGGGCGTCTACGGAGAGATCCGTGGGCGCTTTTTTCTATTGATAAAAGAAGATCGATATGTGGCAGTTCATCGCAATCTTGCTCGTCATTGCCATGGCGGTCGTGGTCCTCAAGCTGGCAATCATCGCAACGTTTTGTCTCGGCATAATCTTCCGAACAAAGGAAACCTTGGGCCTGCTGCTGATCCTGGGCGCGTTTGCGCTCGCGGACCGTTTCCCAGCGACGGCACTGACCTTGCTCGTCGTCGTTATCGCTATCGCTCTCATCAAGTGGATGAAGGCGCCTGACAAACCCGTGGAGTCCATCACCGACCAACAGGAATAGCCCGCGCTTCGCTCACTCACCTCACCAACCCTGCAGGGCCTCGAAGCGATTCGGGGCCCTATTTCATTGGAGAAAGTCCATGCTGACCATCACTGACACAGCGACCATGGACATGGCGCTGCACTCATCTCTCTCACCCACCATCAAGGCGCTGCTGGCAATGCGGCGCGACCAAATGCTGTTCGATACCGGCGGCGACCATGACCTTGGCGAGTTCGCCCACTGGATCATCGTCGAGCCGGGCGACCCTCTGGCAGCGATAGAGACTGCCGTGAGCCGTCCGATCTTGCCCGACCCGCCATGGGAATGGGTGCTCGACCACAATTTCGTCTTGGAAGCGCCGATAATCCTCAGCGACGATGGGTTTGGAGCCGTGCTGATCGTGCCGGACGAGGAAGGCATTGAACCCGTTCTCCTGGCACTGCTGCGCCGCGACGCGGTCGCCGCCGATGGATCTGACTGAGCCAGCTAGGCCGTAGTCGCGAAGCCATCGAGATTACCCGCGCTTGCGCCACGTCTCAAAGCGCAATCGCTCGAAAAACCAACAAACCCTCAATCGCACCCGAGCGTCCCGGCGATCCCGCCGCGCGCGCCGTCCTTGTGCCCGAAAGGCTTACACCATGCTGCACCTATACGACCGTGCCACGATCGCGCACGCCCTCACGCTCGACCTTGATCCACAGCTACGCACCCTTTTGGCAGCACGGATCGTCGCCCTCGTCACCGCCAACTATGACCTTACTGGCGACACCGAGTATCTAATCATCGAGCCGGGAGACACAGAAGCCGATATCGTTCGCCATGTCGGTTTCTCACCGCTGGTTGAACCGATCGACGGGGCGCGGTTCGGCGGCGCGGGGTTCCACCCGTTCTGGGATTGGCTAGGCGATCACGGCGGCGTCTTCGAAATGATCGTGACCTATGGCGCGACGTTCGCCTACGTACTGCTAATCCGAAACATGGACGGCGTCCCGCCCGATCTTCTCGCCCTGTGCCATCGTTATGCAGGGAAGATCAGGCCTTGCTCGTGAAAATGACATATCAATATCGTTGGGGGATACTGGCGGCGGCGGGACATACATCGAACTTACGGCGGCGCGGCTGGCAACCATGAGTTGCCCGATCTCTAGCGCCGCGCCTGATCCGATCTTAAGGCCCTCGATCGTTACTGACCCCTCGGCTTGAACGCGTGTAAGGCTGAGGCCGGCTCTCAAATCGGCTTCGTCGATGAGTCGTAGCACAGAGTAAGCGGTGGGGATAAAATCGTTTCCATCCGAAGTGACGATCAGGGGCACATCGTCCGTTACGAGCACGCGATGAAGCCAAAGCTCAAGTTGTTCAACCTGTCGTTTGACCGTGGTGGCCGCGCGCCCGATCTCCTTCCCGGCCGTCTCGTAATTTCCCGAGACAGCGGCGGCCATGAAGGAATCCAACCAAAGAAGGCGAGCGCTATCCTCATTTTTACTCAAGCTTGGACCTCTCTACTGCCGACACGGGGTTGCCGCCCCAGTGAAGATGTACGCGGTACACTGGCGCTCCGGAAGCCGACCACACCAGAACTCGAAAAAAACGGTCTCCATCGGTCGCTATTTTTTGCAAGGCCCACGCGAACGGCATTTAAGCCTTGACCCTGCAAAAACCTAAGTACTGAAAACTAATCTATAATATGATGCAGTGTTCGCCTAGCTATGGCGTACCGGCAATTCCGCCGGGGAGAAGAAAATATGGCCTGCCTCAATTTGCCACGGCGCCGACATGGGGATTTCGACTTTCCTGACAATCTGCCAAAGCGGCACCGTGAGCAGGCAGAACGGCTACGCGACGTAATACGGCAAGCGGAAGAGCTGCTTAGGAATTTTGAACAGTCATGACTGATAACTCGGTGGGCAAGCAACACACTGAGCGGGTCGCGGAACTAAATTCTTGATGTCTTGCCGTTGGTTTGCGTCCGACAGTCAATGATTTAAGCCTGACGTAACGGAAAGTCGGAGAGGGAAGGACTCATTCGTAGGCCTACTTCGTCGAGCCCTTGCGTCTATCAAACCTGGGAATATTAAATGAAGAACTAACTATCGTTCAGTCAGCAGATTACTGCGTCCTGGCGCATTCTGATCGAACATTTGAACGATGCATTTGGCGCCTCCGGTCAAACGCAGGTCGATCACGATAGGTTGGCTTATAAACAAGCTCTACTCGTCTTGGGTCGGAAAGCGCTCCTGCCCGAACAGAAAAATACATTCCTTCGAGAGGGATGTCTTGCCACGATCGCGGCTTGTATCGAAGCAGGCATTACCAAGCGGGACGATATCGTCAGGACGGTGCAGCGGCATCACCCCGCGTCGGGCCGAATGATCGGGTATTTGCTGGGCCAGCACACCGGGGCTGATCCACGCGAGCATCTCTGGGTCCGTGGCGAGGACCGAATGTACGCGCTCCTATAGATCTAGCGAATGGTGGAGGTGTCCGGCTGCGCCGGGCGCTTCCATCAGTCCCGCACGATTTCAGGTTTGCAGGCAGTGTTGCGTCGCGGGGCCCTGTGCGGCGCTGCGGAACTGAAAAGCTGCCTTGCCTGCCCCGGGTCGGGGCCAACTCGACGGCGCCCTCAGCTTAAATCTATTCGGATTCAACCATTTATGAAAGGGCCTACCATGGACTTCGATCTGCCGCCCGATTCACCACCGCCGATTTCGGCCGAGCATGGCCGCTGGAAGGCGCTTGGGTTTGAGCCAACGGCGCTCGATCCGATCATGCAATGCACCGACCTTGCGCCACCGGGCCACGTGCTTGGCAGTCGTATCCCAAACGGGATGATCAGCTTCTCCTGTCTGAAGAACGACGCAAGGGACATTGCGGTAGTGCTGGAGGGCTTTCCGATTGAGAAAATGCTCGCCGTGTCGGTGGGGCAGCGGAATTTCCTCTACGTTCGCGTCGCGGCAGAGGTGGAGCGCTTCGACAGCCAGACCCTCCCACCAACCGTCCGTCTCCTTCAGTCGGGCGACCTCGTACCGCTTCCGGGCAAACCCGATAGTGATCGTGTCAGGTCGCTCGATGATATGGCGATCCTGACGGCGGAGGTCATCAACCGCGCCCTCGCACCCAAGGCGGCGGCTGAAATCGCAAACAGCCCTTTGGCGCACTACAGCCTAAGAGGGCAGGCCGCCGAATTTGAACGTATGGCGGCAGAAACCAAACCGTTGCTCGGCGACCTGTGCATGTCGGGGCAGGCAACCATCTTGTACGCGCCTCCCAATGCCGGGAAGACGCTGGTTACTTTGAAACTCGTGATCGATGCAGTCGGCGCCGGTCGGATCAACCCTGCCAACATCTACTATGTGAATGCCGATGACAGCAGTTCAGGCTTCGCAACCAAGATGCGCCTGATGGACGATGTGGGCGTACACACCCTGGCCCCGGGGTTTAAGGGGTTGCAGGCGGAGAATTTGATCAACCTGCTCCACGACGTTGCCGCAAAGGACAAGGCGCGTGGTTCTCTCGTCATCCTCGACACGGTGAAGAAGTTTGTGTCGCTGATGGACAAGAACAAGGCGAGCGCGTTCACGCAGGTGTGCCGGCAGGTCGTGATGCGCGGCGGTACGATCGTAGGCCTTGCCCATACGACCAAGAGCCCAAATACAAATGGCAAGCTGCGCTATGCCGGAACGACCGACATGGTGGATGACTTCGATGCCGCCTATGTGATCACACCTCTCGAAGGCGAGGGCTTCAAGGACGAGAAGGTGGTCCTGTTCGAGGCAATCAAGCGCCGAGGCAACAATCCGGAGCTGGTTGCCTATGCGTACGCTGGCGAAGGCGACATTTCCTATGAGGAAAAGCTGGCGTCGGTTCGGCTGGTCGATCCCAAGGCCATTGACGAGTTTCAGCGGATTGAAGCCAAGCGCTCCGATGACGAAGTGATCGCCGCCGTCCTTGCTAGCATCGGCGATGGCGTCACGGCGAAGATGGCTCTTGCCAAGGAAGTAGCACGGCGGGCGGCGATCAGTGAACGGGGCGCAATCCGCTTAATCGAAGCCTATACGGGCAACGATCCCGCTCAGCATCACTGGACCTACGCCGTACGTGATCGCGGCGCGAAGATCTTCGAGGTGCTGCCCAAGCCTCAGGTCAGGCTGGAGCCAGATTCGGGGCACCGGCAGCTCGCTGCGTGAGGTGGGCGGGCAGGATTTCAGGTTCTCACGTTTTCGGCTGCAGCGTCACGGCGTCGGAGGCTGCGAAACTGAAATTCTGCGGACCTGCTCCGGCTCGCTCCATCGGCACCCGCTGACCCCCGCCGCCGACTGCCCCGGCGGCTAAGTCAGAACGCCGCCTAGCCCCAAACGACCACATTGCTGCCTCCCGTCACTGGCGACGCGCCCGCCGCGTCGTCGGGAGCCCCTGTGCGCCGTCGACCTGGCCCACTCCTTCAACCTAGTAACTTGAAAGTAAGGGAAACGAAGATGCCCAAAGTGAAAATAGACAATACATTCGCCGCAATTGCTCAATGCGAGCAAGGCAGAAAGAAAACGGACTGGTGGGATACCCATATAAGAGGGCTAGTTCTTGAAGTTAGACCAACGGGCGGAAAAACGTTCTACCTACGGTATGTCGATCAGCACGACCGGCAGCGACAGCATAAGATATGCGCTTATGGTGACTTAACTGTCGAGAAGGTGCGCAAGGAGGCCCAACGCCTCCGTTCCGAAGTCACCCTGGGCGGCGATCCGGCCGAGAAGAAGGCTTCGATTAAAGCTATCCCGACCTATGCCGAGCTGGCCGTCCAGCACCTCGCTCACGCCAAGACCTATCAACGCAGTTACGACACGACCGAGATGTACGTCCGCCGGCACATCCTTCCGAAGTGGGGGAAGAAGCATCTGACGGACATCACGCAGCCCGAGGTCGCCAAGTGGCTGGCCGAGAAGATGGAGGAGGGATTGGCTCCTGCCACCGTCGAGAAGATCCGCGTCATCTTCGGGCGATCGTTCGAGCTGGCGATGCAGTGGAGCATTGCTGGGGCAGAGCGTAACCCGGTGAGGGGCATCCCTCGTCGCCGGTTTGCCAATGCTCGCGAACGGTTTCTCAATCCGCAGGAAGCCGAACGTCTGCGTCAGGCAGTAGCTATGTCCCGCAATCGGCTGCTTCCGCCCATCGTAGCGATGTTGCTGTTGACCGGGGCGCGGGTATCGGAGGTACTGTCTGCCGAGTGGGCTAATGTCGATCTCGATCGGCAGAGCTGGCTAATCCCGATGTCGAAGACCGGCAAGGCGCGGCACGTTCCGTTGTCGCAGCAGGCAATCGAGGTGATCCGACAGATCAAGCGGAAGGAGGGTGCTCGTTACCTGTTCCCTAGCCGCACCGACCCCAACGGGCATCTCTCTTCGATCAAGCATGCCTGGCAGACAGCCCGCCGAGAGGCGAAGCTGGGCGACCTCCGAGTACATGACCTGCGCCATTCAGCGGCGTCGTTTATGATCAACAGTGGCGTCGATCTGTTCGCCGTCGGGCGCGTCCTAGGGCACGCCAACCACGCTAGCACGATGCGCTACAGTCACCTTGCCAATGACACGCTCCTCGCTGCCGTAGAGGCCGGGGCAAAGAAGCAGCAGGTCGATTGGGCCGGTGCTGCCTAACTACTATCCCCCATCTGGCTCGCGCCGGGTGGGGGCCTTTTCCTATTTATTTTTTCGCAGTTCGCGGTTCGCCGTGCTGCTCTCAACGAAGGATTCGTATGAATAACAATGACGCTGTCGCCGAAGGGCTGATGCCTGTGCACCCCGACCGATCCAAGGCTGAAACGACCGCTACCTTCGAGCGTCTCCGTGCTCTGAAGGCGGAGTTCGGCTTCAAACCCAACAAACACGACGTCGCTTTCGTCCTGATTGGTGCATGCATCGCAGAAGGTTTCGACTCCCGTTTGCGGATCGTGAAGGCGCTTGAAAAGCTGGGTCTCAAGCGTGAGCATGTTGTCATCGTGCTCACGCAGTACACCGGCAATGATCCATCGCAGGATCATTGGTGCCTGGATGGGAAGGGCAGATATAGCCTGCTGACGTGATCAGGCCGAGGGTAGGCGGGGGAGCGCGCGGCGGCGCTAGGTCGTGCCTTCTCAAAAAGGATAAGAATCGGAGTGGGGCTAGCAATGCCCGGCGTCACTGCTCGCTCCGACTAGGCTAGCCTCAGGCGTCTCGTTTTGGAAAAGAGGCGACCATCCACTACGAGGCAACCAGCGCGGCAAATCCGGCTACGGTCAGTGCGAACAATATGATCACCGCTACGATCGGGTTGAAGATGCCGGATCCGGATCGTGGCCGATCCGCTCTAACTAGCATCCTCTTCATCTCGTACCGTTTCTCGATAGCAGAAATACGGGGCGCAGCTATTCGATCAACCTCCTCTTTGAACGCGACATCAGCCTCTTCGGTCGCCTTCTTTCGCAACAGAATGAAATGCCGATAATTCACCGGGCGACCAAGTGATGTCCAATCTCTATAGAAGCCACTTAATGCCCATTTTCCATACCCAAACTCCTGGGCGATAGATGAAATAAGAATGTCTGGACCGAAAACGGGATCGCCGTCGTCACCGTCGTAGGAAATAAATTCTCTAAAGATGGCATCGTAGTCATCGGGCTCAATCGTCGACTTGTCCTTTGGGAGAGCGATATAGACGCCCGCCCGTGACAGGATGCTCCGGACCTTGGATTCAGTTAGGTCATGCTTTTGCGCGAGTCGTTTGACTATTTCACGAGAGGTCGCCCTCGTCGGATTGCTTTCTTGATAGGCCACAACAATTTCGTTGCTCACCAGCTCCTCACTCCAAGCTACCGCGCCCCGCCGGCGTACCGCCTCGGAACCATGAGCGTTACAGCGTACAGCCAGACTGAGCGTCTGCAAGTGGCGGTAGCGGAGTGGCGCATGCCCGGTTTGGGAGATCTGCGTTTGTCCGATATCGGGGGAGCGTTGAGCTGCTAATTTGCCGGTAAAAAGGGGATGCCAACATGGACGCATTTGAGCAGCTCGTGGCGGAGTTGCTTTTCGCCGACGGGTACTGGGTTCAGACGTCCTTTAAGGTTGAGCTGACGAAGGAGGAGAAGGTTCACATAGGGCGCCAGTCGTCACCTCGTTGGGGGATCGATGTCGTCGCCTACAAAGCCGCCTCCGACGAAATTCTCGCGGTTGAATGCAAGAGCTTCCTAGATTCCACGGGGGTGCAGTGGGCGGAACTCCAAGACGGTCACAAGAGCAAGCGCTACAAGCTGTTTCGGGAGCCCGAGTTGCGCGACATCGTCCTGAACAGGTTGCGGGCCCAAATGACCGAAGCCGGGCGATGCAGGGAAGGTGCGACGGTGCGTCTCGTCATGGTGGCGGGAAAGGTCAAGCGAGGAGATGATGAACTGTTAGCGGAGCACATGGCAGGTAAGGGCTGGATATTCTTGGGGCCTGGTTGGCTCAGAGAGCGCCTTCGGCTGCACGCTAACGGGGGTTACAGCAACCAAGTTTCCGCGATCGTGGCGAAGCTCCTGCTCCGACCGCATTCACTGACAAAGCCGGTGGATTTTACATAAGGTCGCTTATCGACTTCGGCTGCCAATTTTCGGATGGGCGTTTTTACGCCGCCGTGGCAGTTGCCCGTATGCTGACGACTAGAGATCCTTGCTTAGGTCAGTGATCGCCTTTTCACGACCTTCTTTGGTCTCCTTCGATGCTGCCTCGAATTCGGCCTTATCCATGTAGCTGAGGACGGCCGACCCGCTCAGATTACCTTGTCGGGCGCATAAGATGCTTACCGGCGAATAGCTGAAGCGTACGCGGTTCACGATTTGCACCGCGCCATCCGTGTAGCCAGCCGCCATGCTGTCGACCGGAATTGAGTAGCGTTCCTTGGTATCGGTAGCGAGTTTTGCTCGCGCTATCATGAATTGTATTTGGGCGTCAGTAACATCAGGCGCGACGTCGTAATTGCGCTCGTACTTCGTGCTGAGTAACTGGTCATAGTAGTGAAAAGCTGAGACTCCGCCGGTGATACAGCCCCCGGCACCGAACTCGTAGGCCTCGGGAATGATATTCACTGCTGACAAGATACCGTTCCGGAACATGAAGCCGAGGCGCGATTTCTTCCCTGCAACGACGAACTTCGAATACATGCCGTAGTTCACATCGACGGTGGCGCCGCTCTTGCCCTGCTTGACCTTCGCTCCAGTGATCCCCGGCAACTTGAGAGCGAGATCAACTACTTGCTGAGGAGTCATGCCGGCCTCAAATTCACCCCAGAGCTTTGTGCCCGCGATGGCGGGCGAAGCGCTGACGAGTGCCACTGTCATTCCCAAAACAAATTTCACGCCTGTCCCCCCAACTAAAGCCTTGTGTACCTGTCATTGAGCGCTCGTCCATGAAGGATGGACGGAGCCCACTGGCCTAGACGTCATTGCTCCGTCGTCGCGCGATTCGCTGCGCCGGGTGATTGGCGTCAGGAGCCGCTTCTAAAGGTTGCCAGTGAGTTGGGTTTTTCTTGTACGAGCCAGGTACCGAAACCCAGCCATCGGCAGCCACCCACGATCCGACGAACCTGTTGTGGCCGACTGACTTGACGTGCGGATCATACAGCAGAATCCGAGAGCCGTCCTTGATCGCCGTTTCGATAGGTTGCCAAACCATATAGTTTCCCCGTGTGTTCATGCAGTACGATCGGAAGGACGCGGAAGGCAAGGCTGGCGCGCTCCGAGGGTTGGATTGGGCTGGGGGAATCCCATGTGAGTTGCAATCAGAGCCCAGGGCATTGCTGTCCGCCGTGGACCAGCCTGCCGCGCGCTTGGGCTACCTTTCGTCGCGCAAGGATCTTCTCAAAGCAGCATATGTGCGGGCGCGTTCCCGCAACAGTCTGGCATACCTCTCTTGGACTGTTGCGGTATAACGATCTAAGGCGCGAAGATCAGCAGTACGATTTTCACAGGCACGCAGCGTCTGGCGCAGAGCGCCAGTTCGTCACGTCAGATCGCGGGGAGTATGATGGATCTTGAGTGGAGTAAGTTCGATTGGCCGAGCTTTTCGACCTTGGCGACTGGTCTCGCGGCGGTCGGTGGTGCAACCTTCGTGGGACTTCGGCAAGTCGCAATCACGAAAGCCCAGACCAAAATTCTCGCGAGCCAAACCGAGATTGAAAAAATTCGTCTCAATAGCGAATTATATGGCCGTCGACTCAAGCTTTATACCGTGCTTGAGATGCTGATCGATCATGTTTTGGAGGAAAACCCCTCGGTCACTAGCGAGATCGCGGAAGAGTTCTTGGAGCATGAGCGCCACAGCAGGTTTCTCTTTCCGCCACGCGTTACCAACGAGATTGTTGACATCGCGAATATGGCAAATGAGCTAATCATGCACTCAATGAATGACGTCGATGATGCTAGAGGCCAAGCCCCATTTTTTAATGATGATGACCTGAGACCGAAGGCAGAGCTTAAAGAAGAGCTCAGAGCTAAGAAGGACAATCTCCATAAGCTATTCGCGGAGGAAATGAACCTGTGGCGCAACGAACCTGACCGCGACTAAACACCTGAAAAGGATGGCAGAGCGCTGTTCGCCCCCGACATCGACAACGTGATCACCTAGGCGATACAAATGATTGCAGCGAAAGTACTAGCGTATCAGAGCAGGCCAACCTTTTTAGTCCGTTAGGTTTGGGAGGGGTAATGTGACGTCACCAATTTGGGAGTTCGTCCTCTCTCAGGATTTCGGTTTCTATTTGAAGATACTAACGATTCTTGCCGGCGGCGCGTTCGGAATCATGGGCCTTGGAAATAAGAGCCGAGACGACTCAGGAAAGCTGACGAAGGCCGGAAAAATCGCGCTGACGGGCCTTGTGACGATGGGGACGCTAGCGCTTACTGCGGAGATATATAACTTTCACCGTGCGCGAAAGGCTGATGACGCTCGAAGAATAGAAGCACTGGCACAGCGGGATGCCTTGAAGCAGCAGCTGTCTAAATCAGACTCGCTGATACGAATGGGTACTCGGGCAGCGTACCCGTTTCAGCCGCTTAATATCACCTTCGAAATAGTTCTAGACCAACGTAACGGGGTCGTGAAGGACTTCATGAAGGCAACGGGCCTGAAGAAGAAGGCCCTGGATAAGAACGAGGCTAAATATGTTGTGGTATTTCCGAGGCTAATCAGCAGAAATGACCCCAGATTTCCTAGCCGAGCATCTAAGATGTTCAGGCTGCTACTCGAGCCTGTAGTAACACTTCGATTCCTCCCAGGAAGTACGTTGCCAAACGTGGATGGGCCGCAACGCAGGGCGCTCGAACGAGAAATTAGAATTGAGTGGGGTGCGGAGGAGCTGGCAAAATATGGCAGCATAACTTATCAATCCGACACCGATGAAATTGGGCTGAGGTTCTCAGAGCTCCCTATAAAGCGCGAGGTATTGAGTCAGTCTGGTGTGGAATCGCTAATCGATATTATTCCTGGTAGCGTAACGGCTATTTCAATGCCGGACCAACTAAGAGCTGAGTTTTTGTGTCAGAATGAGGGTCCAATCGTCACGTGCTGGAAGCAGCTGCCGATTGTTTACGCGACCTTGACCTTCCCGTTCTCTAAGGTTCTTGTAATACCAGGCCCCGTCTACAGGGAATGCGGACACGGGTTTGTTTCTTACTATAGCTCATTTGAATCACTTCCGCGATTTGACTCCGAGATGCGATCCGTTCGAGCTACGCCCGGGAGCAAGGCCGCGGCTTTTCTTGATCGCGTATGCACTCCGCCAAAGCGCAGGCAACGGGCGGGGGCGAGCCGGGTTGGATGATCGCCGCGTGCCCGACAACCCGAAGGACTGAAGTGATGGCGGTCTGTCAGTCGCTCCAGTGGGTCTGCGCGAGGTTAATCGGCGCGCCCGCTCCTGCCAAAGTGCGTTCGCTAGGAACGATCGGACGGCGTTGATTAGCTGGGTTTGGGTAGGGCTTGGGTGGTCCAAATTTCAGCGCGGCTTTGTTCTCAAAATTGGCGGAAAACCAACCGTCTTGGATCGATCCTGAGTAGCCTTCGTAATGCGGGGGTCACAGGTTCGAGTCCTGTAAGCGGCACCATTCCTTCCACGAGGGAAATCCCGGCCTGCTGCAGAAGGCCTTTCGAATCCTTCTATATGAGAGCCGAATTTTCGCGGGTGCGCTGTGTCGCAGTGCTGGCCGGTATGATTTGAGCGGCGCGTCCAATAGCGCCGTCTTCACCGATTTTGCCAGAACGCGGTTCACCTCGAGGCGGGATTCGTCGCGATCGAGCTGGAAGAACGGTACTGCACGGCGAGCGGCCCGTCAGCTCCGCTACCGCCGAGCTACACCACCAACCGGGACACGACCGTCGGACATGTTCGGAACCGGGAAGATTGGCGTCGGGATGGCATTGATCTGGAGGTCGCAACGATGCCGCCAGAGGCGGCGCCAGACCCCGGGCGTCAGGCTGGCTTTTTCATTGACGCCAGAGCTTGCCAGAACTGGGGATGATTGGTTCCGTCAGTGCCGTCAGTGAAGGAAATATCCTCAAAACCGATCGATTGCGCCCAGAAGCGTATCCAGTCGCGGTGCAGGAACACATCCAGCGTATCGGACCAGCCAAATTTACGAAAACGGCCCAGCCGGCTCTGAAAGACTGCGTGGTGCTTGGAATCTTCAAGTTCAAGAAAAGAAAATACCAAGATGCCACCGGGTTTCAGGGCACGGAAGGTGTCTTCCATGTAGAGGAAGCATTCTTCCGGATAAAGATGGGTAAATACAGACCAATGGAAAACCATATCGATCGACGCATCCGGTGCCGCGATAGTCAGCTGCCGGTGCACTACCGCATCGTAGCCGGGGCATTTGGACCGTAAATACTGGACGAGCGGCTTGACGATATCGGCGCCCTTGTATTGCCCCTGCCAGCCCGATCGTTGCAGCGCCATTGCGGTGCGCCCAGAACCGCAGCCAAGATCGTAGATCGACATTCCGTCCCGCAGGCCGTGATGCTGCAGCACCGCTACGTGGCCATCGCCCTGCCGTTCAAATTCAGACGCCGACAATGCGCCGATGGAGGCGATCATCGCCATGTCATAATCGCCGCGATACTGTCGTCGGAACCGCGCGACCAGCGCGTTGTATGATCGCACCGAATGCGCGCGATTCGCCCGCGCGAGAAGATGCTGCATCAAATTGGCCATGACCACCCCGTACCTAATCTCCATCGCCTTGCCTGACCCTCGGTTGCAGCGTCAAGCTGTTGGTCAGGCTTTTGCCTCGCCGCTGCGCGCGCTGTTTCCTCAGGCGATCGCCGCCTGACTTTCGGTTCTAGCCCAAAATCAAACGCGTCAAATCGAGGAATATGGCGGTGCGATCGTTGCTGGCAAGTTAGCCATTTTGTGACGCCTATTTTGCTAAAATTCCTTTCTAATCAAGACTCTAATTCAAATTTCCGGCTCGGAGAATATAAGAACATCCAGCTCTTATAGCGTCGGAGAAACCGGTGGCGAAGACCGGCGATATGGTGACGTTCAATCACTTTGCGCTGCCGATCGAGACGAGCGGTGCCTCGTTGCAAAAAGGCATTCCGCCTGACATTTCAGAGGGTATGGTCCTTGAGGTTGAAGTGAAGATGGTTCATACGCGCCTCAGTAATGTGGGGGCCGGCATCTCCGTTGTTGACATAGGGCGGACTCGGCGGCGTGAAGTCGCACGCGCCGTGTAATCGCGGGCGCTGGGCGTCGCGCCTGCAGGTTGCTCGAACGTGCGGCCAAGCAACGCGCGGCCAAGCTTCGGTGGCGAAGATTAAGGTGAGGTGGTTCTGAACACGACACATTCCAGGCCGGAGGTGCCGAGCAGCCGCGGGCCACGATCGGTTGCGGATCGCAAGGCCACGAAAGCAGCAGGCCGCCGTCGAACCTGCATCGTCGTGCTGGGTGCACACCGATCTGGCACCAGCGCCTTTGCCCGTGTGGCCAACTTGCTCGGATGCGCGTTGCCCAGAGATCTGATGGCTGCCAGCGAGGGGAACGCGCTCGGTCATTGGGAATCGAATGTCGTCACCACACTCAACGACCAATTGCTGGCGTCAGCCGGCAGCCGCTGGGACGACTGGCTCTCGCTGAGCAACGACTGGAATGGCTCGGTATTGCGCGAAGAATTCCTTGATCGCGCGGTAGATGCATTGCGTGAGGAATACGGTGAATCGTCACTGTTCGTTCTCAAGGACCCGAGAATTTGCCGCCTATTGCCGTTGTGGCTGGAAGCGCTGACGGTGCTCGATGTTCGGCCGGTGGTGGCCATTCCGGTGCGAAACCCGGTCGAAGTGGCCGAATCGCTGGCGGCACGAGATGGATCCGCGCCAGGGCACGGCTTGCTGGTTTGGCTGCGCAACGTGCTCGACGCCGAATTTGCAAGCCGTGACCTGCCGCGCTTTGTGTTCAGCTATGAGGATCTGTTGAGCGACTGGAGCACGGTCGCAGAAGAGATGGGAAACGCGACCGGAATCACCTGGCCCCGCAAGTCGGTACTGACAGCCTCGGAAATAGATGCCTTCTTGACGCCTCATGCTCGGCATCAGGAATATAACGAGAAGATCGCGCTCGGCCCGCGTACGCCGGTTTGGGTACGTGACACTTATGCCATTCTGACAAAGTGGTGCAAACAGGGCGAGGACGGTGAGGATCGCGCCCGCTTGGACAGCATCCGCGGTGACTTCGATGCCTCGGCGCCGACTTTCGCCCAGTTGATAACGCAAGGTACGGTGCGCGGTGACGGTGTCGGGGAGGGAGTCCGGCAGCGTCAGCGATTGGAGGAGGACGTCGCCCGACTGGCTCAGGAGTTGTCGCAGGCTGAACAGCGTCATGAGGCCGCGAGCCAAGGTCTCGCCGCGGCCGAGCACGCAGCTGAATTGGCGCGCGACGAATGTGCGGCACTGAAGCGGGTTCTGGAGGAAGCCGCAGCGGATCGGGATTCGGCAGTACAGGGTCGTGAGGCCGCGAGCCAAGGTCTCGCCGCGGCCGAGCGCGCAGCTGAATTGGCGCGCGACGAATGTGCAGCACTGAAGCGGGTTCTGGAGGAAGCCGCAGCGGATCGGGATTCGGCAGTACAGGGTCGTGAGGCCGCGAGCCAAGGTCTCGCCGCGGCCGAGCACGCAGCTGAATTGGCGCGCGACGAATGTGCAGCACTGAAGCGGGTTCTGGAGGACGCCGCAGCGGATCGGGATTCAGCAGTACAGGGTCGTGAGGCCGCGAACCAAGGTCTCGCCGCGGCCGAGCACGCAGCTGAATTGGCGCGCGACGAATGTGCGGCACTGAAGCGGGTTCTGGAGGAAACCGCAGCGGATCGGGATTCGGCAGTGTCGCTGCAGATGGCTGGGGAAGAGGAGCAAGGACGACTGGCGGCTCGTATCGTGCAAATCCAGGGCGAGACGGAAGCTCTTCGTGCGCACGATCAGGAACGTTTTGGCACGCAGCTGGCACTGGCTCAGAGTGAGGTGGAGGCGCTGCGCGACCAACTCGCCAAGGCGTCCGAGGCGGTTGTCGCATACGAAGATAATCTCGCGCGTCAGCAAGAACAGGCGGCCGAGACGATCGGCACCCTGAAGGACCGCCTTTCCCAATCGGAAAGCGCTCTTATCCAGCGCCAGGAAGAGGCGCGGCAGGCTTGGGCGGACGTCACTGTCGAGCGGCGCACGAACGAACTGCTGCGTAGCGAGCTCGACCGCACACGTGCCCGCTGTGACGCCCTTGATCTCCATTCCGCCGAGATGGAAAGGCGATCGCGCCAACAGGCAGAGGCCGTCCTGGCAGCCGAGGTGCGGATACTAGAAGCCGGATGGGCCGCCAAGGAAACCACTCTCCGGGAGACGCAGGCACAAAACCTGATTGCCCGCCAGGAGGAGGAACTGGACAAGCTCACGCTGAACCAGCGCGACCACCTGGGCCGTTTGGCTCGGTACGAGGGCGAAGTGGCGTATTTGGTCAGACTGCAGTCGGAACTGGAAGCTGCACTGCGCGCTGCTATTGAACGGGCAGATTCTGCCGAACGCGCAGCCGCTACCGCACCACCACCAGACGCCCCGTCCGGGCTGGCATCCATTTCCTCGCCCACCGCTACCGATCCCTTGGTCGAAACCGCAAGCGAAGCGGCGTTAGCCGATGTCGCGAGACAGCATGGAGAGATCGCGCAATTGACGAACATGGTTGCGGAAGAGGCGCAGCGCGTTAGCCATTTGCAGGGGCGCGTCGAATGGCTGCGGGACCTTTACGACCTGCAGCGACGATTTCCACGGTGGTGGGCGCTGCTGCCGGCCAAAGAGCGGGCCCGCCGGCTGCTTGCCAGGGTTGAGGCGTCGGGTATGTTTGACGCAGCGGCATATCTCTCGAAACATCCAGATGTTGCCCAATCTCGGATGGATCCGCTGGTACATTATACCCGCCATGGCATTTTCGAAGGCCGGTCATGGTGACAGTTTTTCTGGGGGCTAAATAGTGGTTGATGTTTCAGACGAAGACGTCGCCGCCCTTCGGGCATCGGGGGTATTCGATGCGTCGTGGTACCTGACCGAATATCCCGACGTCGCGATCACCGGTATCGATCCAGCGCGGCATTACCTGTGGATCGGTCGGCGGTTGGGGCGGCGTCCTTCCGCAGGGGATACATTGGCAGCGGTCACGTCAGTCTTGGCCGAAGGAGAGGTCACCATGGTCCGTGCTGCCGTCCTTTCGGATTCGGACACCGCCTCGTTTGCTGCCCGATTGGTCAAAAAAGCGACGTCGCGGTTCAAACGCCGTGATAGCGACATCGACCCACACTTGCGCGATGTGGCCGAAAAAGGCTTTGACGTCGATTATTACATTACCGCATATCCCGACATCGCAGAGGCTGGTGTCGATCCGCTCGAACATTATCTACAGCACGGCTGGCGTGAGGGACGAAACCCGTCGCTGGCGTTCTCGACCAGATTCTATCTAGAAAATAATCCAGACGTGGCTGCCGCGGAGGTCAATCCTTTCTACCACTATCTGACGGCAGGAAAGGACGAAGGGCGCGTCGGGCGACACGAACTTGGATTTCGTTGGGATATTCTTTCGCGTCTCAAGCCCGTGGCCGATCAGATCGCCGAATACAGGTCGCACCGCAGCCCAGTCTCCAGCGATCCACGCGCGCTGCTGCAAAGCAAACTTGTACAGGCGTTGACGAAATATCGGACGAAACTGCTTCTCTCGTTCTCGCATGACGACTATACGCGGAACGTTGGCGGGGTACAGCTTCTGCTCCGCCGTGAGGTTGAACTGCTGCGGAGTCACGGCTATTTGCAAATGCACTTCTACCCAGTGCATCCCCTGCCATTTCTCGATACTTTGGGCGATCCGGTACAGTTGGGCGTATTGCTGGATGGCGAACTGGTTGGAGTCTTCCATCCGCACGATATCATCGCATGCCTGACCGATGCTGATACCGCTGCCCATGATCGGCAGTTCGTGATCCATAACCTGCTTGGCCACAACATGGATCAGGTGATTGCCATCATCACCGCAAGCGGCGCGCATCAGGGCAGTTTCTGGATTCACGATTTCGCTGCATTATATAATAATTTCAAACTATTGCGGAACGATGTGGAATATACCGGTGTGCCGAAACCGGGCACTCTGGCCTGGGAGTTGTGCGAATACACACAAGCCGATTTTTCCCACCGCGCTGAATTCGCCAAGCTGTTCGGCAGGTTTGCGATCGACCTCCTCTCACCTTCCCGGTCAGCCTTGGCGATCTGGGAGGAAGCGGGCATCCATGTGCCGCGTTCCAGCCAGGTTATCCCGCATGTGATGCTACGGGAAGCTGGCGCACCCGGACTTGGCGAGACCGAGGAGGGGCAACCCCTACGGGTCGGCTTTATCGGCTATCCTGCCGATCACAAGGGCTGGTCGGTGTTCCAGGAACTGGTCCTTAAGCTGGGCGATGACCCGCGCTATGAATTCCACCACCTGGGTAAGGGCCGCCGGGGCGGGCTCCCGGTGACCTATCGTGAGGTCGTCGCTTGCGAGAGTGAACCTGACCTTATGCGCAAGGCGACGGCCGCCACGCGTCTCGACGTGGCGATCATGTGGTCGATCTGGCCCGAGACGTTTTGCCTCACCGCGTACGAGGCGCTGGCCGGCGGCGCCGCGATCGTTACCAGCGAATGCGCCGGCAACGTCGTCGATCTGGTTGAAGGAATCGGCCCGGGCATAGTCCTTAAGAGTGAGGCCGACCTCTTTGCCGCCTTTGATACGGGCGACATACTCAGATTCGCACGTGCGCGCCGCAGCGTACAACACTTTTATCTGGAATACAGCGCGATGACCATCGAGCTTCTGGAGGGTGGCGCGTGAAAGTCCTTTGCTTCTCCAGCTTCAGCTTCAGCTACCTTAATCGCGCGCGCGTACTCTATCAGAGCTTGCGTCGTCATCATCCCGACTGGCACCTCGTCGCGCTGATGACCGATAAGGTGCCGGCTGGCTTTGCTTTCGATGTCGCCGACGAGCCTTTCGATGAAGTAGTCTGGCATGACGAGTTGGGGATCGACAATGTCGAGGGCTGGTTGTTCAAACACGACATCGTCGAGATCTGTACGGCAGTTAAGGGCCCCTTTCTGGCCGAGGCGACCCGCCGCGACTTCGACGCAGTAATCTACCTCGATCCCGACACATGTCTGTTCAACCCGCTCTCCCCGTTACTGGAACTGCTCGAGGATCACGATATCGTCCTTACTCCACATCTGCTTGAGCCGGAGAAGGAACTGGGTGCCATTGTCGACAACGAAATCTGCCCGATGTGGGCGGGCATCTTCAATCTCGGTTTCGTGGCAATCCGCACCACCGGGGAAGGCGCCCGCTTCGCGCAATGGTGGAGCGACCGCCTGCTGGAATTCTGCCACGATGCGCCGGCAAAGGGCCTTTTCGTCGACCAGAAATGGTGTGACCACGTGCCGGTATTCTTCGACAAAGTGAAGATCCTGAAGGATCCGGGCTACAATACGGCCAGCTGGAACATCAATCAGCGCCGTATCCGAGTCGATGATATGGGCAATGTACGCTCGAACGACAGTCTTTTACGATTCTGGCACTTCACCAAGCTGGGCCCGCTCGGCGACACAATGACGCGGCGCTATGCGAGGGATCAGATCGTCGTTTACGAGCTATGGCGCTGGTACCGCGCGCAGGTTGTCGCAGCTACCTCGAAAGACATTCCTGATCGGTACTGGGCGTTCAGTCAGTTTGCCGATGGTACGCCAATCCAGCGTTCGCACCGTCTATTGTATCGTGAACGAATGGATTTACAGAAGGCCTTTCCCGATCCGTTCGGACGTGGGCCGTCGGGCGATTTCTCCGCCTGGTTGAGAGCCGAAGGGTTGTTGTAGGATACACTGTAATCAAGTGTATCGTGCGCTACGGCCCAAACGATCCGTTTCATGGGAGATTGGCGCACCCCGGGCAGTAATCTAGTTGCCGTTTTTAGGCTGTAGTGACAAATTGATCATTTAAGCCATAGCATGATGCTGGCGAGTTTGATGAAGCCGATGAAGTTAGCGGCAAGCTTGTCGTACCGCGTGGCAATGCGTCGGTATTGCTTGAGCTTAAAGAAGAAGCCCTTGATCCCCCACCGGTTCTTGTAGGCAATGCGGTCATAGTCGCGCGGCTGTTTGCGATGGCGTCGTGGCGGGATGACGACAATGCCGCCCTGCGCCTCGATCTTCTCGCATAGGCTGTTGGCATCATAGGCCTTGTCAGCGAGAACCTGCTCGGCCTTGAGGCCATCGATCAGGTCGTTTGCGGGCACCATGTCGTTCTGCTGCCCAGGGCCGAGATCGAAGCGAACCGGCAGGCCGAGCGCATCTACTACGGCATGGATTTTGGTGCCGAACCCGCCGCGTGACCGGCCAAGAGCCTGGGCTTCCTGGCCCCCCTTTTTTGCCGCGCTCCAGCGGCTTGGGCCTGAGCGCGGATGAGGGTCGCATCGATCGCGATCCACTCCATGTCAGGGTCGCTCGACACCGCCTCGAAAATTCGGTCGAACAAGCCTTGTATGAGCTGTTCGGGCAGGATTCGGGGTGAATGCGGGGAGTGAGAGGTGGACCAGGCTCTATCTTAGCGTTTTTACAAACGCTTACGTGTCGATCTGTCGGGTTGTAGCGCCGTGATGGCCAGTTCAGCGATTCGCACCAGCCATGTGCCTGGAACGCGGGTAGGGCGCAACCAAGACACCGACAGTGCCCACACGCGCGGTTTCATTTTCGGGCAACCTGAGCGGTCGACTCGATTGCGAATGCACCCGGCGGATTACGATACGTCAGCTTTCGGACTATGCCGGTGGGCAGCGAGACCCTTTGTCGGGATAGGCCGATCAAACGGTGACGCATAGAAGATGAATTCTGGTTTGTAGACTTCGCTGCTGCGGCTCAGCACCGGATGGTGCGTCGGATCTTGATAGGTTTCGGTTCCCCATCGCGCCTGTAGCGTAGCGAGCTCCGTTCGATACCGTTCGATGTGTTCGGGCGCCATGTCGAGGCCGCGCGACTTGCTCTCGTGATGGATCAGGACGGCGCTCGGCACGTAATAATTCTCGAAGCCGGCATGGTGCAACTTCAGGCACAGATCGACATCGTTATAGGCAATACGAAGCGCCACCTCGTCGAATCCGCCCACCGCTTCGAACCTGTCGCGCCGCACGAGGAGGCAGGCGGCCGTGACGGCGATCGCGCGGTGCGCGATTAGGGCATGCGCGAAATGACCTGCGGCGTGTTCGGGAAGGCCGCGATGCGCATGGCCCGCAGCGTTGCCCATTCCCACGGTTACGCCAGCATGTTGAATGGTGCGATCGGGATAGAGTAACCGGGCGCCGATCGCCCCCGCGTCGGACCGCACCGCGTAACGCATGAGTTCGCAGAGCCAGTGGTCGTCGATGATCTCGATGTCGTTGTTGAGCAGGCAGAGATACGCGCCGCGCGCTGCTTTGACGGCGAAATTGTTGATCGCCGAATAATTGAACGGATGCGACCAGGTCACCACCCGCACCCGGGGATCGGCACAGATTTCGGACAAAAAGGCGTGGGTCGCCGGCTCGTGGCTGTCATTGTCGGCGATCACGATTTCAAGATTGGGATAGCGTGTCCGGTCAAGCAGGCCCCGGATACAGGTCTTCAGCAAGGCGACCTGATCGCGTGTGGGTACGATGATGCTGACCAGCGGCGCCGATACGGGCAGTGGCCAGCGAATCGATGCGGTGCCGAAAGGGCCTGCGACGACCGCGGTTCCATTCACCCCCGCCAATGCGTCGCGCAGCAATGCGAGCCGCCTCGCATCGGGGCGCCGCCAATGGCACGGCGGAGTCGATGCGGTTATCCGGTGGAGATGCTGCACCGCCTGACCTTGCCGCAGCGTCGCGCGGAGCAGCATTCCGTAAATTGCAGCCTCGTCGCTCTCATCGACGCGAAGCTCACGTGCTATGGCAACTGGAACGGCGATTGCTGCCGAAAGATAATCCTGGGCGAGAAACATTTCCGGATCCCATGCCGGCTTGAACCAGGGATTGCGCCTCCAGCCGAACCGGTCGAACTCATCCTGATCGCCATAGAGGATCGGAAAATGGCCGGCGGGCATCGTGCTCAGATGAATGCCATAGGCGGCCAGCGCCATGCGCGGCAGGCGGCAATCCCGCCGCAACGGCACCAGATACCGCGTTTCCGCCGAGGACAACGCGGCCTTGAGCCCAGCTCCATAGCTGTCGAATGCGCCATCGAGCGCCGAAATGCGCGGATCATCCGGCAAGTCGGGCACATTCCCGTCCTGGCTCGTGACGAGCAGGCGCCAGTGCGGCCATGTCTGGCGGATAACCGATCGCACGGCGCGGGCGAAGTCCCCTGGTAAGACTGACCGGGCAAAATGCAGATGCACAGCGATAGCGTTCGCCTCGGCGACGACCGACGCCAGCGCAGGACGATCGGCGCGCGCACATCGGCCATTCCATTGCGCATAGGCAAAGGGCAGAGCCGCGACTGCTTCTCCGAATTGCAGGCGCGCGCGCAAGCGTCTGCCGGTGATTCGCCAATAAATGATCTTCAGCGCCTTCCCGGGGCTCAGCAACAGCAGCAGCAATGATTCCAGGACCGTCGCGATCATCACCGCTGCAGCGTCCCTTTCCGTGCAACGCGCGACGACGAGGCGCGCGTCAACGATACTTTGCGATCAATCGTTGCGCCAGGGATCGAGCTTACGAAGCATCTGACCCATCCGGGAGCGCTTTCGCTGTGATGGCAGTGGCACACCGAGATAGGAGTTCGGGCGTAGCTTACCATCGTCGATCCCGACGATGTCGCGCAGTTGTAACTGACCAAGCGTCTCATCCGAGAAGGCCGGGGTATAATATATGCAATCCTCGAAATAATAATGCGTGACTTGCGACCAGCGGGTCAGGCGTGGATCGGACTGCAGCGCGCCGCCGTGAAGCAGGTTTGCGCACCATATCAGCGCCTGGCCCTTGCGCGCCAGAAAAGTTTCGGTGGGTGTGCCGTTGGCCGCCATCATTGCGTTCCACGCGTCCGCATAGGGGTCCTGCGCCGATTCCAGATGGCTGGCATAGCCGCGGCGTCCGATCATGGAATTGCTGACGATCGGCCAGCGATGCGATCCCGGTGCATAGAAGAGCGGTCCCGCCTCGGCAGGTACATCTTCCATAGCGACCCAGACGCCACACATGAATCGCTCTGGCAGACTTGAAAAATGAACCGCGTCGGCATGCACTGCCTGTTGCGTGCCGACGGGAAAGTTGAGCGTCTGGAAAGGGAATGCGCGACGGCCATAGAGACGCGAGAGCAAATCCAGGATGGCAGGATTCACTGCGATCGCCCGGACATCCTCGTCGAACTTCCACGCATCCTGGATGCGTCTCAGGCCTTGGGTCTTGTCGCTTTCCGGGTCGTTCAGATGGGCGCCCAAGCGAGGAATCAGCGACGCGCGGATTCGATCCACCCGATGGTCGAATTCGACATCCTCGAAATCTACGACGGCGAAGCCATCGACATGCAGCTTGGTCGCAATCGCCTGTTCGGCTTCAGACAGGCCGAGATGCGGGAGTTCGGCGCGGAAGGCCGGCGACTCGATTCTAGGGACGCCGGGCAATGCCGACTTATAAACCGTCTCGTTCATGCCCGCCGTCTAATCTGAAGCCGCCAGGGGAATTACCCACTGCCGACAATCGCATCCTAAGCTTGCACCGACATCGCCCGGCATCCGGAGGTGCCGTCATTATCTTGAAATGCGTCGCTTTTCCGAACCCTTTCTAGGTGCAAGCGCCGTCGCTAGCAACCGGGCAAAGCGTCGTGCGATAACAGTACCCCGAGTCGACTTCGCCGCCCGGGCCGGTGTTACACGCGACTGGATTGGCGTCGTGGCTGGGTTATGATTCTTGTCGTGAATGAACTGCGGAGACGCCTCTCGTCAACCTTGGCGCGGTACTGGATTAAGGTGCGGGCTTCTACAACGCTTGGTAGATCGCCAGTGCCTCTTCGATGTCCTCGTAAACTTCCGCCTGGCCGTTGCGTAAAACCACCGCCAGATTGCAATACTCACGAATATAATCCACGCCGTGTGTGGCGAGCACCAAGGCGCGATCGTGCCGCTTCTCAAAAATCTCGGCGTGGCATTTCAACTGGAAATTGCGGTCGCCCACCATGATAACCTCGTCGATCAGGTAGCAATCGAATTCGATTGCCAACGAAAGGCCGAAGGCCAGGCGCGCGCGCATGCCCGCGGAATAGGTCTTTACCGGCGCGCGCAATTGCGCACCGAGTTCCGTAAAGTCTTCGACGAAACTCCGCAGATCCTTGTAATCCCGGCCGTAGATACGGGCAATGAAGCGGGCGTTGTCATATCCTGTGAGGCTGCCCTGGAAACCGCCATTGAACCCGAGTGGCCACGAACAACTCATCTTGCGCAAAATTCTGCCCGACGTCGGCATTTCGACACCGCCGATCATCTTGATCAGCGTCGTCTTGCCGGCGCCGTTGCGACCCAGCAAGCCGACGCGATCACCGCGATTGAACGTGAGGTTGATGTTTTCCAGCACACGCTTCCGCCCATGACCGGCGCGGTACGATTTGTAGAGCGATTCACAGGCGATCATTCTACCACCAAATCCCGGCGGACCCGCCGGCACAGAGCGAGGCCGATCATCATGAACACGATTGACACGAGGATTGGATTCCAAACGTCGTAATAGGGCTCCACATAGTCGCCGAACAAGCCGTAGCGGATCATCTCCATCGTGTTCACCATCGGCGACATCAGGAGATACTCGCGAATGGATGGAGGAGCCCACGAAACCATGGTGAAGGTACCGGAAAGCGGGATGGCAATATAAACTGAAACCGGCATGATCTTTTCGACGACTTCGGACATCACGGAAAGCGGCGCGAGTACGAAGCAGATCGACAGGATGAGTATGCCGTAGAGCGCCCACCCCGCGACCATCATACCTGGGTTGGCCGGGGCCGGAATATATCCCAAGAGGCCCAGGGCAAGCGCGATGAAGAGCCACGCCATTGTCGCACCGATGAATTCAATTATCACACGCACCAGGATGAAGTCCGTTATCTTAACCTGGCGATGATACAGCAGGCTGCCGTTGACTAAAAAAATACTGGTGCTCCTGGTGAACGATGAGCGCAGGAAGGTCAGCGGAATATAGCCGCTCGCAACGAAGGCAATAATGCCCACGCCGTGTTCCTCAGGCCCCTTGAGGTACGTCCACATAACGCCCACCAGCACGGCGAACAGCAATGGCTCGGCCATGATCCACAGAAAGCCGATATTCTCACGTCCAAAACGCGTCGTCAGCTCCCGGATCATGAGGGCTTTGACGACCCTGACCTGGCTTTCCCAGCCTTCGCTAAGCGCCGACATCAGCTCTCGGGCCTGTGCTCGAGGATGCCGACGACAAGCATCCAGCCGACCATATAGAGACACAGGCAGACGCCCGCCACGGTGAGAATCGAGGTCAGGCGGTTGGGCAGGAGCGCCATGTCGGGGGTGTGCGGCTCCACCACGCGTTCGAGATAGAATTGCTGCCGAAGCGCCTCAGCGCGGGATTGCTCTAGCGAAGCATTGGCCGTGCTGAACATCTGCGTCGCGAACTCCTGCTCGACGAGCAGATTTTCATATTGGGAGAGCTTGCTGGCAAGTCCGCTGGACGTACCCGTTGCACGCCCGGCCTGCCCGCTGATCTGGGTGTCGATTGCCGCGATCCGGCTCCGCAATGCCGGAATGGAAGGATTGCGAGGCGCGGCGGCCTGTATCGTCTGCAACTGTGCCTGAAGGGCCGCCCGCTGTGCGGTGAGTTCCGTCGAGACCTGCAGGACGCCGGTGGCTTCCTTGCTCGGGTCGAGCAGGCGCTCCGTGTTGCGATATTGGCGCATGGCGATGCGGGCTTTGCGAACCCGCCCTTCCGCCTCGCGCACGCGTCCCTCCGCCTCGGCGATCTGCTTGGCCTGCGCTCTCATGTTGAGACGATTGACAAGGTTTTCGCTAAGATCGAGGAGGCCAGCGGCCATGGCGTGCGCGTCCCGTGGCGTGAAGGCCTTTACCTTCAGGACGGCCAGGTTGGTATCATGATCGAGATTGGCACCGACCATATGGTTGTAATATTTATACAAGCTCTCGAATGAATCGCGCCGGAACACTGGCGGATAACCGCTCAACCAGTCCGCTTCGGGCCGCGCGAACGCAGCGCGTACGTTAATGGTCTTGGACAAATCACCGAGCGCATTGCGCGAACGAACATAATCGAGCACCTCGTTGGTCTGCTCCTCGCCGGCCGACAGTCCGGTTGTCTGGATCAGATTCGCAAGTGTCGATGATGTCGACCGCTTCTGGTCGGGCGACTTGATGACGAAGCGGGCCTCGGAGACGTAGATGTCCGATGCGATGAAACCATAATAAATCGTGCTGGCCAGAACCGGAAGCACAACCAGCAGGATGAACCATCGCTGCCGGCTGATCCATCGCCGCGTACGCGCGCCGAGTCCCGGCTCGCGCTCCGTAGCGGCACTTGCATCCAAAGCTTCCATCAACATTCGTACGCACCTCGGTAGGACGGACACATCCAGAAGACGGGCCACGTCGATGACGATCGCTCTAGGGGCAAGCGGCGTGGCGGGCAACTCTGGCATCGCTTCGGCCCATCCCGTATTCGATGCCGATCCTGCACATCATTGCCTTGGGCCAAATGGAGGTGCTAGGGCCTGTGCCCATAATGGCGCATACACCTGACTGCCTGGAGCTCATGAGTTTTTCTCGAAATTTTAGATGGGCTTGCGGCCTGAACAGGTCCGCTCTGGCGACGCTCAGCGTGATCGGTCTGTCGGCGTGCGCGACGCTGCCGTCGAGCGGCCCGACTGGCCATCAGATCGAACGTGCCGTCGCCGCGCCGGACTCGGGCATCCAGTTGGTCGAGCTCGAAGACGCATCATCATTGCCGCCCCCTCCGGTCCCTACACCATTGGCGCTGATGAACCTGGCGCCCCCGCCCACCGATCTGGTCGGACCTGGCGACGTTCTCGATATATCCGTCTACGAGTCCGGGGTGACGTTGTTCGGCGGCGGTGCGACGAAGCTTTCGTCCGATACGGCGTCGTTCGATTCCTCCGCGAAGGTGGAGCGTCTGCCGGGTAGCCGTGTGGACGATTCCGGCGATATCCAGGTTCCCTATGCCGGTCGCTTGCACGTGGCCGGGCGTACGGTCGGCGAGGTAGCCCGACAGATCCGCGGTGCGCTGCAGGGTTATTCCCAGAATCCGCAAGTCCTCGTCACGATGCGCGACGTGATCACCAACAGCGTCATCGTCGGCGGCGAGGTGAACAGGCCTGGTCGCCTGGTGCTGCCGACGAATCGTGAGACTGTCGCAGACGCGATCGCGCTTGCTGGTGGATACCGCGGCGACGTGAAGGATCTTGCCGTCCGGCTGCAACGTCAAAACGTGACCGAAGAGTTTCGCCTGAGCGATGCGGTGAGCGGCATTCAAGCGGAGCTTCGGGTCTATCCCGGCGACCGCTTGTCGATTGTTCGCGCGCCGCGAAGCTTTTCGGTGATGGGCGCGCCTGGGCAGGTCCAGCTTTTTCCGTTCGGCGCACCCAATATTTCTCTGGTCGAAGCCGTGGCGCAAGCGGGCGGTTCCAGCCCAGCATTCGGCGACCCCGCTGCCATCTTCGTATTTCGCTACGTTCTCGACAAGGATGGCGTATTGCGCCCCGTCGTCTATCACGTGAACATGATGAAAGCCGGCAGCTATTTCCTGGCGCAGCGGTTCATGACGCAGGACAAAGATGTACTGTATATTGGCAATGCGCGCGCGAATCAGCCGAGCAAGCTCGTTCAGATTATCAGTCAGTTGTTCTCGCCGATCGTGACAGCCACGAGCGCGGTTCAGCTGCTAAAGTGATCACAATGACCAAGTGTGACACCGCCCCCAGCATCACGCCTCAGCGATTCGACGCGTTATGATGGGCGGCCACGTTTAGGAACATGCCAGCTGCGCCAGCTGGAACAGTGCCGCGGGCGTGGCTGACGGTTCTGCGCCTTGCGCTTGCGGCCAGGCCGGGCCTGGCGTTGAGCGGGCTCTACGCGCTGTTGCGTGGCCTAAGGGTGCGGGGCTGGAATCGGCTTTGCCTGGCCGCCGCCGAGCACCCTGGCCATTATGACGCCTGGATCAAGGCGGTCGAACCGGGGATGTTGCCACCCAGGGACAGTGCCGTGTCCGATCGTGTCGGCGCGGTCCTGCTGGACGGCGACAGTGCCGTGACGCGCGCGAGCCTCACCGCATCCTTCGGTCACGATCTCCCGATTTTCAACGCGTCCACCGATTTTCCCCTATCCGGCCATCCGCCCTGGCTCCTGCCGATCCGCGCTGGGGACTGCGTGGCCCCTGCACTGGGCGCTGTGCTGGCTACGCGCTTGAAGAGCTGTGACTCGCAGCTCGTTTATTGGGACGAGGATCAGCTGGATTCGGGCCGCCGGTGCGCGCCCTGGATCAAGCCTGATTGGGACTCGCTGCTTTTTCAAGCGCATGATGGTCTGGTCGGCAGTTGCGCGGTGCGGGCGGATGCGGTGATCGCTGGGCAGGTCGAGGACTGGGCTGCACTTTTGCGGGACATTGCGGAGAGGGACGGTGCCCCGCTTCATCTTCCGCTCGTCCTGACACACCGGCGAGGGGCGCGCATGACTTCCATATGCCCCCCGGCCGCCGCGTCGCCAGTCGCGATCAGCGTGATCATTCCGACGCGCGACGGGGCGGATCTGCTGGAAATCTGCCTGGACGGCCTGTCAAGAACCAGGTTTCCTGGTGCCCGCGAAATCATCATCGTCGACAATGATAGCAGGGAACCCCGCACGAGGGTGCTGTTCGAGCAGTTGGAGGCAACGGGAGCCGCGCGTATCGTCGCACAGCCAGGTCCCTTCAACTTCGCGGCGCTGGCCAATGTCGGCGTCGCCTCGGCGAGCGGGGATATGGTCTGCTTGCTCAACAACGACATCGAAATTGCTTCGTCCGACTGGCTTGAACAGATGACGGTATTGGCGTTGCGCGATGAGGTCGGCGCAGTAGGTGCCAGGCTGCTATATCCCGACGGCGCGATTCAACATGCCGGAGTCGCGCTGGGGATCGGCGGCGCCGCCGGGCATGTCGACAAGGGGGTTCGGCCCGTTCCGGGAAAGTTCGCGCCCTGGCATGACGAAACCCGCACCGTATCCGCTGTCACCGGCGCGTGCCTGCTCGTCGACCGGGCAAAGTTCGTCGCGGTCGGCGGTATGGACGAACGACACTTCGCAATTGATTTCAACGATGTCGATCTGTGCCTGAGACTGGCCGCGCGAGGATGGCGAACGGTATATTGCGCGCACGCGACGCTGATCCATCATGAGTCCCGCTCACGCGGCAAGATACGCCGGGGCGCCAGCCTTGTTCGATTCGAGCGCGAACTTGGCGCCTTGCGTTCCCGCTGGGGCACGGAAACGGCTGTCGATCCGTACCACAGCACCTTGTTTCGCCGACAATCCGAACGATGCCTGCTGGCATTCTGACCTCGCAGGAAGCGGCGGTGCCGCCGACTCGCCCCTTGCCGGAGGTAACTCTGCTCACGGTGACGGACGTCGGCCTGGCGGCGACCGCGCATGCGCTGGAGCTCTCGCAGCGAGGGCTACGCTTCGGCGAAGTATTGTTCCTGAGCGATCGTCCACCGCCGCCGGGTACGCGGGCCGAGTGGAGGCCAATTCCGCCCCTCGGTTCGCGAGCCGGATATTCGCGCTTTATGTTGCATCAGCTCGCGGCGCATCTCACGACCCCACATGCCCTTTGTGTGCAGTGGGACGGCTATGTTCTCGACTCGACCCGGTGGGACTCCGCCTTTCTCGACTATGACTATATCGGTGCGCCCTGGCCTCATTTCGCTGATGGACCGCGGGTCGGAAACGGGGGATTTTCCCTGCGATCTCGTAGGCTTATTGAGGCCTGCGCGGCGCTTCCGATTTCCGAAGAGCCCGAAGATATTGCAATTTGCCGCACCCATCGCCGGTTGCTGGAGGAGCGCTTCGGGTTACGCTTTGCGCCCGAAGAGGTGGCGCGGCGCTTTGCCTATGAGCGCATGATACCGACGGGCGACGAGTTCGGCTTTCATGGTGCGCTCAATATGCTCGACCACGTATCGCCCGATGAGCTCGTCGCGCTTTTCAAGGGCATCGAACCCGGTCTCCTGAATCGACGCGAGCACCAGGAGATTTTTCGCCAGGCTCTCAGCAGGCGGAACCTGCGCCTTGCGTGGGTGGTCTGGAAACGATTGCGCCATCGGGAGGCGCGGCGACGCTGACGCCTGGACACGCGATCAATGCACGGGCGACGCCGGAGCTCCCGTGGTCGAGAGCTTATGACCCGCATCATTGATATTGCGCACGATATCCTGAACGAAGCGCGAGTAGCGCACGCAGAACAGAAACAGGTTCTGGATGAAATTGCCCAGTCCGCGACAGGGGCGTTTGACCTGAATCAGGAGAATGTAGCGATCCTCGCTCGTCTCGTTCCACACCTCGTGGTTGTACAGGTCATCGAAGACGAAGGACTGGCCCTCCTCCCACGGCAAAACGTGAAGCTGGTCGGCGCCTTCGATGTTCATGCGGCATTTCTCGCGCTCGACGGGCGTCTTGAGCGCGAGGTGATAGGTCAGCATTCCTTTCGTCATGCCAGTATGGCGCGGAATATGGCCGCCGGCCTCGAGAACCGAGAATGTCGCGGTAACGAGGCCAGGCACCTGTTCGATCAGGGACGCTGTAATCGGCGCACGCGCGCAATTTCCTTCCAGCCGGTAGCCATAGCCTTTGAGAAAGAACGACTTCCAACGGCGATCCTTTGCGATCCGGCCATGGTCGAACGAGATGTCACCGAGTGAAGGGATATCCTCGGTCCGGATTCGGGTCGCTTCGGTTCGGATGTCGCGCCAGCGGCTTTCAAGAATTGGAATCCAGGGGAAAAATGCCTTGTCGATGATCGGTTCGTCCGGAACCGGTGACCGACGCATGATGATCGCATCGATCCGGGGGCGCAATTCCTTGCCGATCTGGTACGGGGATTTGCGCACGAAAGGGACTTTCCACCCGCGCGCGTTAACCGTGTCGTTCCAGCTCAAACCTTCCTCCGTCAGCATCCACGCCGGAGTGTCAAGGCGCCCGGCGCCTGATGTCTTGCGTCCTACCGGACGAAATCAATCCACTCAATCCCGGACCAGAACCCTTTTCCAGGATTTGGGAACGCTCTTCTGACCGCCGGACGCAAGTTTAAGCGGACTTGCCGCCTCCAGACGCGCGATCACGCCTTCAGTCACCTTGGTGAGTGCCTCGTCCGAGAAAAAGCCACCCGCCACGAGGCAGCGATCGATGAGCACGCGGCGGAAAGCGGCGAAGGTCTCGGCATCGGGCTTTCCCGGATCGCGCCAGAAATTGTCGAGCCCGCCCTGAAAGGTGATCCCCTCGATATCATAGACCGCCTGGCCGAGCGCGATCACCGGCACGTCGAGCGCGAGCGCCAGGGTGCCGCTGGTACTGTTGATCGTCACCATGCCCCTGGAGCGTTGCGCGACCGGGACGATGTCGCCGCCTTCGAGATAGTCTATCCGGCCGTCCACCCCATAAAGTTCGGCGAGCGCCTGCGTTTCGAGCCGCCAGTCGCGTACGCCGTTGTCGAGCGGGTGTTCCTTCACCACCAGCCGCATCTCAGGCGGCGCATTGGCAGCGAACGACGCGATTACCAGCCGGAGGGCGTCAGCGATGCCTGCGAAGGAGGAATGCAGTCGGATCTGCGCGTCCGAATCGAGCTGCAGCGGGAAGATCATGTAGGGCGCGTCGCTTGACTCGAGCCTTATGAGGACATCAGCCGTCCTTGCTGCCGCGGCCTTGCGTCGCAACAGCCGACGCGCCCATCCCATCCCTTCGATCAGCGGGTGCCATGGCCGATGATTGTCCCAATAGGGATAGTGCCACCGTGTCAGCACATCGGCGGCATTGTAGATCACGCCTTCAGTCGCGCGGCGGCGGAAAGAGGAGGGCACCGGATGATGTTCCGGCGCCGGCGGCAGCGCTGCGGCTTCGGCGCGATACCAGGCGGGGTCGCGCGGCAATGTCGAATGGCCGTTCACGCCGCCCAGTTCGAGCGTGACCCAGTCCGGGCGGATATATCCTTCCTCGAATACGTGGACCGGCACATGCAGGTCCCGGCAAACGGCGGTGGCCGCCATGTGGATCGGGCGGCAGTCGCCGAACAGCACGACATCCGTGATCTCGCGATCGGCGATCAACTGCCTCAGCGCATCCGGCCATTCCGCCAGTGAGCCGCGGTAATCGATTCCGTTCGGGAGGCGCCAGAACAGCCGGTCGCCGCCGTTGAAATTGACCTTGTGGACCCCATAGCCGTCTCGCCGCAGCGCCCGACCGAGTTTGTGGAACAACGGACCCATCAATCCTTGGAGCAGCAAGATGTTGCGGTTCGCCAGCGGCTGCGCGGGTCCTGGTGCTGCGACTTGCGGCATCAGGACCGGGCCTTCGGCAAACATGTCTGGCATTCGCGAATTTCACTTTCGGGTTCCAATGGCGGCCTCGTCAACCAGACCGCCATTCCGACAACGCATACAGATCGCGTTGGATTTTTCCAAGTTGCGGTGTGATGCGCCGGGACAGTGACAGTGCCGCGAAGCTCCGCTAGAGGACGAGGTCACGATTCATTTTCGCGGCCAGAGGGCACGGCTTAATCGAGACTGGCAACGCGGCGACTCTCTGTGGCGAATGGTGTGATCTCTCTCCTGGCGATGCTGGTCGCATCGCTGATGCTCGACGCGGCCGTGCGGCCGCGCGCGTATCTGCGGGACCGGCGCGGGCTTGCGTTGCACCTGCTGGTCATGACGGCTCTTTTCGGCTTCTGGCTCGCAGTCTCCGGCAATGCCCCGGTCGCGGCCATTCTGGCGAGCGCCTTGATGGCGCTCCTTGCGGGCGCTTCCAATGCCAAGCACAAAATGCTGGGCGAGCCGCTAATCTTCTCCGATTTGGCGCTAATAATTGCCGTGTTTCGGCATCCCCGCTTCTATTTTACCGCGCTTTCAGTGCGCCAGCGCGCCCTACTGGCGATCGGCGCGGCGATCGCGCTCATCGTTCTGCTCTTGCTGTTCTCGATGTCGTTTCAACCTCACCTTGTGGGGGCCGTGCTGCTGGCGGTAGGGAGCGGAGCAGCGCTATTGCTCGCTCGCAGTAAATGGCTCGAGTCAGTGGCTCAGACGCCCGACCTTGCAGGCGACTTTGTCCGATATGGATTAATCGCCAGTCTGTTTCTCTATTGGCGGCGCTGGCGGCATAGTCCGGACCCGCAACCCTGTCCTCCGCTCAGCGTCACCTGGGAAACCGATCCCGCCCCCCCCGAACTGATCGTCATCGTGCAATGCGAGTCGTTCGGAGATCCGGTGGAGATTACCGGCGAGGCGCACCACGCGCTGCCCGGCCTTGCCAGCGCGCGGAAGGTCGCGTGGCAATGGGGCGACCTCGATGTCAGCGGCTTCGGTGCCTATACGATGCGCACGGAATATGGGGTCCTGTTTGGCCGCAGCGAGGACGAGCTTGGTTTCCGTCGCTACGACCCGTTTTTGAGCGCGCAGGGCGAAACGTCCTATGCGCTGCCGGCGCGGGTGCGAGAGGCCGGCTATCATTGTTCCTTTGTCCATCCGCACGACCTGCGATTCTACAATCGCGACAGGTTGATGCCTGCGCTCGGTTTCGATCGGATGATAGGCGAAGAAGGGTTCCCGCCGACCTCGTCGCGAGGTGGCCGCTATGTCGATGACCGCACTCTCGGTGCGTCGCTGGCCGAGCTTCTGGACAAGGCCGCTGGCCCCACGCTGATCTACGCCGTGACCATGGAGAACCACGGGCCTTGGGACAGCGACAATGCGCGCGACGCCCGCGGGCGGCTGGAAGCCTATCTCCACCGTCTCCAGAGCAGCGACGCCATGCTGAGCGGCTTGGTCGAGCGACTCGGCAAGGACGGCCGGTCCGCGCTGCTCGTGTTTTTCGGCGACCACCGGCCGAGCATCCCTGGCGCGACGGCGCCAGGCGGAGCGCGCCATACGCCTTATGTGATCGTTCGATTCGGTGCCGGCGGATCGCTATGGGAGGGCGGCCCGGGCCGCACAGATCTTTCTCCGGCTGCGCTTCATCACGCCATTCTTCGCTGCGTGCAGGAGGACGGCGCGACCATGTTCAGTCGCTCGGAGGTCTGAGCCCGAGCAGGAGCCGATCGCGTATTCCCGCCGGTAGGAGGAGATCGATCCAGCGTAGCAGCGCGAACGGCCAGGGAAAGATGAGATGAGACTTGCCCCGGGAGGCCGCCCGGGCGATTCGAGTCGCGGCGTCCGACGGTTGGAGCAGGAACGGCCTGGGGCCGACCACCCGTCGCCCCGCATCAGTATCGACAAATCCGGGTGAGACCAACGTGACCTGCACACCATATTGCTTCACGCCGATCCGAAGGGCCTGGGCGAAATGGGCAAGGCCGGCCTTGGACGCTGCATAGGCTGCAGCGAAGGGCAGGGTGTGAAAGGCGGACGCGGATCCGACAAGGACGATCCGGCCTTGCCGGCGTTGCGCCATGCGCCCCGCCAGGGCCGCGGCCATGGCGCTGGCAGTTACGAAATTCACCATCCCCAGTCGCACGACCTGCGTCGGGTCCTCCACTAAGTCGCCCGATGCCTGTACATCGCCGGCGCCTGCGACGAACAGCGCCAGGCCGATCGCGCCTGCATCGTCCTCCTGCTCGAGTGCGGCGACGGCTGTCGCGCCATCGGAAAGATCGAGCGAGCGCGGGATCGCTGCTGCGCCCGCCGCGCGACACGCAACGGCGATCGTCTCCAGCTTCTTATGGTCCCGACCCCAAAGCAGTAATGTTCGGCCCGGTTGCGCATAGTGAAGCGCGAGTGCTCCACCCAGGCCGCCTGAAGCGCCCGTGATCAGGATTCGATTCGGTTCGGGGGCCCTCATGAGAAGCTTATGGCGGTCTCGCGGCAAGGCTTCCAGGCAATCTGCCGCTTTTTCGCAGATGCGGCAGTTTCCGACGCATTGAAACTTGACAGCGGCCGTGCCCCTGTGCGCATGCCGATGTTCCGACGGGAGAAAACGAGACCTGCGAATGATGAAGTACAGGTCTGCCTCACCGCGTATCAGGTTGTTTCGCAACGATTTGCTGGAACGACTGACCCTGGTATCGCCGCTTGCGTTCGCGCTGACGTGGACGGTATTTCTCGGCCTTGCATTCTATGCGAGCTGGGGGGTCGCGAACTTGCCGGCGTCACTCGCGCTCGTGCTTCTTGGCGGTCTGATCTGGACCCTGTTCGAATATGCGATGCACCGTTTCATCTTCCATCTGAAGCTGAAGTCGGAATTTGGGCGCTGGTTGATTTTTCTGACGCATGGCAACCACCATGAGGCTCCGGGCGATCGATACCGCAACATCATGCCGCCGATGGTCAGCGTCGTCCTGTCTGCCCTGATCTGGCTCGGATTCTGGATGCTCCTGGGACCGCCGGGATCAGTGGTCTATCTGGGCTTCGGGATCGGCTATGTCGTGTACGACGCCATTCATTATGCATGCCACCAGCTGCCGATGCGGAGCCCAGTGCTGCGCCAGCTGCGACGCCACCATATCCGGCACCATTACGCCAAGCAGGAAGGCAATTTCTCGATCACGGCCACATTCTGGGATCGTGTCTTCGGAACGGACATTCCAGCAAAACGGCCCTGAGCGAACGCACCGGGCGATCGCTCACTGCTGCAGTTCCCGGATGGCATCGCACACGGTGGCGATGTGATCATCCCAAGTGGGCGCGCGCCACGGCACCAGGCGCTGCATCTGTGCGGCATGGAGCGGGCCAGCACGGAAGTGATCGAGAATGTGTGCGCTCCAGGCTGGGCCATCCAGCGGATCGAGAAAGTCGGGCACTCCGCCCCCTGCCTCGCGCAGCGCGGGCAGATCGCTGCAGATCACCGGCGTCCCCATCGACAATGCCTCGGCGACCGGCATCCCATAGCCTTCCGCGAAGGAGGGCAGCAGCAGCGCGCGCGCGCCGCGCAGCAGTGCCCGCATGCGCTGGTCTGAACACCCGTTGAGCTCCTCAACATGTCCCTGGAGCGCGGTGCAGCGTTCGAGCATATCGATTACCTGCTCATTCTCCCAGCCGCGTCGGCCGACGATGATCAGGCGCGGGACGCTGCCCGGCGGCAGCGCGACCGCCAATGCCCGCCACAAGTTGAGCAACAGCAGGTGATTCTTGCGCGGCTCGATCGTGCCCACGCAAATGAAATAGGGCTCGGTCGGCGTTGCCGGGGTAAGCGAAGGAATGGGAATGTCGTGCGTGCCGAGCAGCGCGACGCGCATCGCGACATTTCGGCCGGTCCGATCGAGCCAAGGGCGCAGCGACTCGCCCGTCGCGCCCGAATTTACGATGACGCTATCGGCAAGCTCTGCGATCGTCTCGATCCGGCGCCTGTGCAACCTGGCGCCGTCGGTACGCGCATATTCGGGATATTCGATCGGAATCAAATCATGCACCAGGCAGAGGAATCGCGCCCGTTCCCGCGCCAGAATGCGCCTGACCAACGCCGGCCTGGTAAGATGATGGGGCGACGCCTGAACATAGACGCTTCCGGGCGATCCGCGTGCCACCTCCGGCAAAAGTCCCAGCAATGTCGGGAGCACTTCAACGAGCGGACGCCTCTCGACGCCACCCTCCTGATTTTCCCAGCGCCTTTCCAACGTGTCGAGAAAGCGCAGTGCCTTTGGATTCGGCAGCCTGCCATACAGGCCAAACGGGTGCACCGCCGCAAAGCGGAGCCCGTCGCCGAGCCGCGCGTGCAGCCCGCGCGCATAGGCCATCTCAACGCGATCGACGCCCGATGGCGTGTGATGCCGCGCACGCGACACCAGGCGAGACAGGTCGAGGACGACTTGCCTGGCCATCAGGCCCGTTGCCCCCGCAACCGGCCCTGCATCTGACGAAAACGCGTCACCCACCCCAGGCGATTGCGGGCCGCTCCCTGGCCGATGCGTTGAATCAGGACCTCGGGCGCGCAGGGCAGGCCGGTCACCGGGTCGAGATAGCGCGGATAGACGATCAGCACCGCTGCGATCAGTTGCTCCAGCGTCAGATGACGTCCGCGCCGACCTGGCACAGGTGCGAAATCGCGGGTCAGTCCCCAGCCGGCATAGAAGGGCGTACCGTGGCACGCCACCTCGCGCCCGCGCAGCAACGCCTCGAATCCGGTCAGCGACGTCAGTACGTGGACGGCGTCGACCTGATCCAATAACGCGGCCATACCGCCGCCCTGGACGATGCGGTCGGCATATTCGAGCGCATCCGCTTCGCTGACTGCGCCTTTGCGATGCCCCGCAATCACGTCGGGGTGTGGACGGAACCAGATTTCCGCATCGGGCTCCCGCGCGCGGGCGCGGCGCAACAGCTCCAGATTGGTCGACACCCCCCCGCCGCCCAGGCGGACCGACATGTCGTCTTCAACCTGACCCGGTACGAGTACCACTCGGCTTCCATTCCGGCGAGCAGGGAAGGCATGGCCGGCGTCGCTGCCATATTTGCTGATTCCCGCCTCCAGAATCGTCGTACGCAATCGCGCGGCCCGGGCGAGCAACGCGGGCGGGAAGTCTGAGTCGGCGAGAAGGGCTTCGAGGTCGCTCGGCCCACCCGGATCATAATGGATGCCGCGCCGATCGACCGCGACCGAGGACGGCGGCACGAGATTGCTGCCAAGGCCCGCCGACCGAATGAATCCGTCCTCGACGCGGATCAACGCCACGCTCTTCGCCGCCGCCGTCGCGGCCATGTTACCGGATACGCGCGACGGCCATATCGCGACCGCACCGCCATGCCGGGCGGCGTAAGCGAGTGCTCGCCTTTCGGACCAGAAGAACCGCAGCGCGTGCTCGGGTGTCCACAGGAACCGCGCAATTTCCGGACGCTTCCACCAGCTGAATCCGCATGCCGCGATGATCGTGCGATTGGCTTCGAACATTCCGCGCCATTCGGAGAGCAATGCCACCACCGCCTCGATACTCGTTTCCCTTGCGAAAAAGGGGTCCCGATAACGGACGCACATCAGGTCTCCGGCGACAATGCTTCGCAGCCGGGCGACGTCGTCGCCAGGCGCGCCGAACCGGCCCTCTGACAGGAGATGCACCCGCGCACCAGCAATCACCCCAAGCGCGACCCACTCGTCGTCACCATGGGCAACCAGCGCGACTCCGCGGTCCAGGACGGACCAGGGGTCGATCGGCCCGGTCGCAACGAACCCCTGGGAAACGGCGGGGGTGGGAACGACTCGGCCGGCGTCACTGGCTGGAGGAACCCACAATGTTGAGGCGCGCTCCGCCTCCGGCAGTGCCGCCAGCGTGGAATCGACTTCGGTCGACGAGCGGGCGCGGAGGATCAAGGTCGCCCTGCTGTCCTGGCTATGTGGTGCCCAGAAGGCTCCCCCGACGCGCGCATCGCGGATCACCGCAAAGAGTTGGTCGATCGCGTCGGGCGTGAGGTCCGCGGTGACGGCTCCGCATGGCTGGGTGACCGACGCATCCGCTCCGGGAAATGGCGGCGCGCGAAGCAGCGGCCTGCTCGTCTCCATCACAGCGGCTCGCACTGGTCCCGCCGCGCTCACGCGCAGGCGCCTCGCTGCGGACGACGGCGAGTCCATAACGTCGATGGCAGGGATCGGGCGCGTGTCATCGCCCAGCTTTCCCGCAATGCTGCTTCCGATGCAAGCTATGGTCAGGGTCGCTGATCCCAGGCGAGGAGTCGGAGCTTGCCTCGTTCACGGGCGATCAGGCCATAGGCGCCGGTTCGCAGCTTGAGTGAGGGAAGCCCAGCCGCCTGACTCGCCAGCGCCGGATCGGATAGCAACGCAAAGCGCGCCGCGCCATTGCTGGTCACGATCAACACCTGGCCTTCGCCCGCTCGCCACAAATCCTGCCAGCCCTGGATCCGCTGGTCGGCATCGACGATCCACCCATCTGGCGCTTTTGCCTCCGCATCCCAGGCAGAGAGCGCTTCGTGCCCGATCCTGCTGACGACATTGTCCTCGGTCTGCCCCTCATCCGGGCCATGATCGATCTCCGTCAGCCAATGGGCGGACTCGACGACGGGAGTATCCGGCAGATGAGCGAGAATGTCGGCGATCGTCGCCTGAGTCCGCTCCAGCGCTGCCGCCAGGGCGCGGTCGAATCGACGGCCCTGCCGGGCGAACGACGCGCCGAGCGCATGTGCCTGCTCATGACCGCTCGGCACGAGCGGCAGGTCAGTGCGCGCGCCGATCCTGCGGGGGGCCTCATCGGAGCCGAACGTGTTGCCATGTCGGACGATCGTGACGATCAGATCCATGATTGAGAAGGTTCGCCATGCTGCGCGATGAGGCTTTCCGCCAAAGCGACATCATCCCTGGTGTCGATGCCGGACATGGTGTGCGGAGATGCGGCTACTTCTACTGTCAGAATATCTTCGCCCGTCTCGAGGAAGCGCAGCTGCTCAAGGCCTTCAAGCAGTTCGTACGGCGTCGGCGCGGTGTTTTCGAAGCGGTCCAATGCCGAGAAGCGATACGCATAGAGCCCGACATGCCGGAACACGGGCGAAAGCGGGTTCTGGTCCCGGAGCTGCGTTTCGCCGCGGATCGAGGGAATTACCGACTTCGAAAACCACAATGCGCGGCCGTCCGCGTGCCGCACGCAGGTCGTGCCGCTGAAAGGGGAGGCCAGTTTGTGCCCGCGTAGCGCATCGAGCGCGTCCCAGGAAAGCTGCACGACGGGCGTCGCCACCGCACAGCTCGAACGACGCAGCGCTGCGATGAGCGCGGCAATCATCACCGGCTGCGCGAAGGGTGCGTCACCCTGCAAGTTCACGACAATCGCGGGCGCGATCTCGCGATCGCGCGCCACCGCCCAGGCGCGCCCAGAACCGGAGCTGATCGCAGCATCGGTCAGGACGGCGTCGCAGCCCAGGCTTCGGGCATGGTCCAGGATGCGAACGTCATCGGTGGCCACGATGACATCGGTGTTGCCGACGCGGCGTGCGCCCTCCTGGGCGACGGCCACAACCCTCGACAGCAAGGTCCGACCCGCGATCTGGATAAGCGGCTTGCCCGGCAGCCGCTGGGACGCGAACCGCGCGGGGACCACAATCAGGTCGGGCGAAATGCTGTCAGGCAACGCCCGCACGCAGGATGTCGTGGAGATGAATCACCCCGACCAGACGCATATTCTCGCAAACGAAAAGGACTGACACAGCGTTGTCGTTAAGGATTCGAAGGGCATCCGATGTCAGCGTTTCCGGGCCTACCGAGATCGGCGACGCATTCATATGCTCGCGGATATCGTCGCCGAGGTGTTTGCTCGCGAAGCTGCGTCGCAGGTCGCCATCGGTAAAAGCACCGACGAGGTGGTCGTCATCGTCGACGACTGCGGTGCACCCATAGCGCTTGCGGCTCATCTCGAACGTCGCATCGAGCAGGGTGGCGCCGCCCCGTACCATCGGCACATTGTCGCCCCGCGCCATCAACTGCGCAACCGTTGTCAATTGCGCGCCGAGCCGGCCGCCGGGATGGAACGTCAGGAAATCGGACCGGGTGAAGCCGCGCCGCTCAATGAGCGCCACGGCAAGTGCATCGCCAAGCACCGCCTGGACCGTGGTCGACGATGTTGGCGCCAGCTCGTTCGGGCATGCCTCGCGAACCGAGGGCAGGGCGAGGCAGATATCGGCCGCCCGGCCTGCTGTGCTGTCTGCATTTGCGGTCGCGACGATCAGCTTCACGCCGAAGCGCCGGCAATAGGCAATGATATCGCCGAGCTCGGTCGTCTCGCCCGACCAGCTCAAGGCGAACACGATATCGTCGAGGCCGATCATCCCGAGATCGCCATGGCTCGCTTCACTGGAATGCAGGAACAGCGAAGGCGTGCCGGTCGATGTCATGGTCGCTGCAATTTTGCGGCCGACCAATCCGCTCTTCCCCATGCCGGTGACGATCAGGCGTCCCGACAAGGCGCTGATCGCGGATATTGCGTTGACAAAGCCATAACGTAGCGGCGGCGCGCGCAACGCCTCAGCAAAGGCCTGAAGCGCATCAATCTCAATCCGCGTTGTACGGAGTGCGGAAAGCAAACCCGACTCGTCTAATATACTTGCAGCCGTCGCCTGCATAAAACTCCCCAAAACCCACAGCGCAGCAAACCGATCGGTCACCTTCTAAAGTGCTATCACGTTGACTTCCAGTGTTTCTGCAGCGCAAGGCCTCGCAACGCGATCGCTTGTTGCTCTAAAGAGACAGGCCACCTGCGGGCAAGCGAGAAGGGGGTAACATGCGTCTGTGCGGGAAAGAGATTGGTCCAAATCGGCGCATTTTTTTCATCGCCGGCCCCTGTGCCATCGAAAGCGAGGTCTTCGCGCTTGAAACGGCGACGAAGCTTGCCGGAATTGCCGACAGGCTGGGCGTTCTGCTGATCTACAAGAGCTCCTTCGACAAGGCCAATCGCAGTTCAGGAACGTCCTTTCGCGGCCCTGGCATCGAAGAAGGGCTGCGCATCCTGGAGAAGGTGCGGGAGGAAACAGGACTTCCCGTCCTGACTGATGTCCATACGGAGGATCAGGTCAGGATGGCGGCGGATGTCGTCGACGTGCTGCAGACGCCCGCCTTTCTGGCGCGGCAGACCGATTTCATCGCGGCGGTCGCGGCATCGGGCAAGCCGGTCAATATCAAGAAGGCGCAGTTCCTTGCTCCCGGAGACATGGTTCATGTCGTTGCCAAGGCACGCGCCGCTGCCGAAGCAGCGCGTGTTCCGACCGATAATTTCATGGTGTGCGAACGCGGTGCCAGCTTTGGCTACAACAACCTCGTGTCGGACATGCGCAGCCTCGCGATCATGCGGGACACCGGATGCCCGGTGGTATTCGACGCGACTCACTCGGTGCAGCTTCCGGGCGGGCAGGGCGATCGCTCGGGTGGCCAGCGCGAATTCGTGCCGCTTCTCGCCCGAGCGGCGGTGGCGGCTGGGATATCGGGCCTTTTCATGGAAACCCACCCCGATCCCGATCGCGCGCTATCCGACGGACCTAATAGCTGGCCGCTCGATCGGCTGGAAGGACTGCTGGAAGGACTGGTGGCGATCGACGCGCTGGTCAAGGATGGCGGAACCGATATGTTTCCATAGTGCAACCCACTGCGATGAGGCGTTCGATTGACATGCTCGCACATGTTCCGATCTCGATTGGTATCCAGCTGGCGTGTTGGGGCATAGGCCATCTGTTCCGGGCACCTGCCAGGGCGTCGATCTGGATCGGTTGCTTCGCCGGTGCCGCTGTCTGCGTCATGCGTGAGATAACCCAGCGCGAATATCAATGGATTGAACAGTTCGGGGGCGGCCGCCGCGCAAATATGCCGGCCTTTGCTGGCCTCGAAGTCTGGGAATGGAACAGCCATTCTATTTCGGAAACGATCGTCGCGATTGCCGCGTCCGTTACCTTGGCGGTAATCGTGGGCAAGCGCGCCTAGGACTGCGATGGCCTGACAGCGGAGCGTGGACTGACTTCGTTGCCTGATCTCGGCCGCTCACCTACCCAACTCAAGCCCTCGGCAACACCCCGCGCAGCAGTCGTTCGACTCGTGCGACAAGATCGCTCACCGCGAACGGCTTGGTGAGAATCTCCATGCCGCGCTCGACATGGCCGTGATTGAGCACCGCGTTTTCGGCATAGCCGGTGATGAACAGGACGCGCAGATCGGGACGAAGCGCGCGCGCCGCGTCGGCCACCTGGCGGCCGTTCAGCCCGCCGGGCAGGCCGACATCCGTGATCAGCAGGTCGAACCGGTCGCTCGACTGCAGCACCCTGAGACCTTCCGGACCGTCGGCCGCCTCGGCGCAGTGATAGCCGAGCTCGCCAAGCGCATCGACGACGAGCATGCGAATCGTCGGTTCGTCGTCGACGACGAGGATCCGCTCGCCGCTGCCCTGCGGGGAGCCGGCCGCGTCGCTCTCGTCACCCTGCACGTCTTCCTCGCCGAAATGGCGGGGAAGATAGATGCATACCATCGTCCCCTGGCCCACCTCGGAATAGATGCGGACATGGCCGTGCGACTGGCGGGCAAAACCATAGACCATCGAGAGGCCAAGGCCGGTTCCCTCGCCGACCGGCTTGGTGGTGAAGAAGGGGTCGAACACGCGGTCGAGCACGTCCTTCTCGATGCCGGTCCCGGTGTCGCTGACGCACACCGTGACATATTGTCCGGGAACAAGCCCGCGCTCGGCGGCGGAGCGCGCGTCGAGCCATTTGTTGCCAGTCTCGATCGTGATCCTGCCGCCGTCGGGCATGGCGTCGCGGGCGTTGATGCACAGGTTGAGGATTGCGTTCTCGAGCTGGTTGGCATCGACCAGGCTCGGCCAGAGACCGCCCGCCGCGACCGTCTCGACCGCGATCGAGGGGCCGACCGTGCGGCGCACCAGTTCGGCCAGCTCCGCCATGAGGCGGTTGATGACGACCGGCCTGGGCGACAGGGTCTGGCGGCGGGAGAAGGCGAGCAGCCGGTGAGTCAGCGCCGCCGCCCGCCGCGTGGCGCCCTGGCCGGCGGACAGATAGCGCTCGACATCGCTGCCACGCCCCTGCGCCAGCCGCGTCCCGATCATCTCGAACGCACCCGAGATGCCGGCGAGCAGATTGTTGAAGTCATGCGCCAGGCCGCCGGTCAGCTGGCCGACCGCTTCCATCTTCTGCGCCTGACGCAGCGCTTCCTCGGCATCGCGCAGTCGGTCCTGTTCGCGCAGTCGTTCACTCACGTCATGGACGAACTGATAGGCGCCGATCTGGCGCCCGTCCTTGTCGCGCAGCGCGTTGAAGCGCATCTCGTAATGGCGCCGATCACGACCGGGATCGCCGAACTCGGCGACGGCGGTGAACTCGTCGCCGGCAAGCGCCCGGCTCCACATCGCCTGTACGGCGGCCTGGCTCTCGGGCTGGTCGGCGAGGAGATCGAGCAGGCTGTCGCCGACCTTGGGATAGATGCCGAAGACGCGCTCGAACTCGGCCGCCGAGGCGCCGTTGACGGCCAGCAGGCGATAGTCCGCATCGACCACCTGGACGAAGGCATTGGTGCCCTCGACGATGTCGGCCAGGATCTTGCGTTCGGCCAGCGCGTCGTCGACCCGCGATTCAAGCGTGGCGTTGAGCCGCACCAGCTCGACCTCCGCCGCGCGGCGGGCGGTGATGTCCTGGAACAGCACCGCGACCTGACGGCGCTCCGGCGGCTCGATCCGGAAAGCCGACAGCGACAGATAACGCGCGGTCGCCTCCAGCTCGCGCTCGAAGCGGATCGGCGCGCCGGTTTCGAGCACCGTGCCATAGCGCGCCACCCAGTCGCCGGCTTCGAGCGGCACCATGTCGCGGACCTTCTGCCCGACGACATCGGGAATGCCGGCATGCCGGGCATAAGCGGCATTGGCCTCGACATGGACATAGTCGCTGAGCGGTCCGTGCGGCCCGTCGAGGAATTCGATGATGCAAAACCCCTCGTCCATCGAATCGAACAGGGTGCGGTACTGGCCTTCCTTCTCGTCGCGCTGGCGCAGCGCGAGCCGTAGGTCGAGCTGGCTCATCACCTGCCCAGCCAGGACCTTCAGCGTGCGCTGCTGCAGGTCGCTAAGCGCGCGGGGTTTCGTGTCGAGGACGCACAGCGTGCCGATCGCATGGCCGTCGGGCGTCTTCAGCAGCGCGCCGGCATAGAAGCGCAGATGCGGCGCGCCTGTCACCAGCGGGTTGCCGGCGAAGCGCGGATCGGCGCTGGTATCCGGTACCAGCAGGAAATCCTCCTCGAGCAGGCCGTGGACGCAAAAGGAGGTTTCCAGCGGGGTCTCGCGCACGCCGAGCCCGACCTCGGCCTTGAAGAACTGCCGGCCCTCGCCGATCAGGTTGACGACCGCGATCGGCGTTTCGCACAGGTCGGCGGCGAGCCGCGCGACGTCGTCGAAGATCGCTTCGGGGGGCGTGTCCAGAATGTCGTACCGCGCCAGGGCCTCGCGCCGGCGCTGTTCTGAATCCGCGACGACATCATTCATCGGTAAAGCGACCGCCCCTTGTTTTCACCGGCCTCGACGGCCAGCCAGCGTGCTTAACCTAAATTGACTGTTTTGGTTGCGCCAGCGCCGCGTCACGAATCCGTCAGGGCTGCTCAGCCAGCGAAAAGATGCGCGTGGCGGTCGTCCATTTGGCGCCGTCGCTGGCCCAGGATAGCGGGCGCTGGACACTGTCCATCCGCGTTTCCCAGGCTTGTACCGCAGCATCGATGGTGTCCGCCGCCGCCTTGGCCGCGGGATCGAAATCGGCATTGGTCTCCATCACCATGACCAGGCGGTTGCCAGTGCGATATATCTCCATATCTGAGATGCCGGACCGCCTTATGCTCTCGCCGATGGGCGGCGGCAGGGCACCGGCCGCATGCCATGCCTCGTACCGCGCGATCGCTTCCGCCTCGTCGATCAGGTCGATCAGCAGGACGTGACGCACCTAGTTGATCCAGCCGCCGTCGATGACATGCACCGCCCCGGTGGTGAAGCTCGCCTCGTCGCTGGCGAGGTAGAGCGCCAGCGCGGCGATCTCCTCGGCGCGGCCGAGCCGGCCCATCGGCTGGCGACCGATAAAGGCGCGGTGTGCTGCCTCATAATCGCCCGTGTCGTGCAGCCGCTGCTGGAGCGAGGGCGTGTCGACCGTGCCGGGGCAGATCGCGTTGCAGCGGATGCCGCGGCCGACGAAATCGGCGGCGACGGCCTTGGTGAGGCCGATCACGCCGGCCTTGGTCGCGCCATAGGCGAAGCGATCGGGGATGCCCTTCACCGAGCTGGCGATCGACGATATGTTGACGATCGCCCCCCCGCCCCTGTCGAGCATGCCCGGCAGAAAGGCGCGGATCGTGCGGTACATCGCGGTCATGTTGAGATCGATCGAAAAGGCCCAGGCGGCTTCGTTGCAGTCGAGGATGGTGCCGCCCTGCACGACGCCGGCGACGTTAAACAGTATGTCGACTGGCCCGATCGCATCGCGCAATGCCAGGATCGCGGCGGGATCGGTCACGTCGAGCGCGCGGCAGTCGATGCCGTCCAGCCCGGCCAGGGTGGCGGGGTCGCGATCGGTCGCGATCACGGTCGCGCCTTCCGCGGCGAACAACAGGGCCGAAGCGCGTCCGATGCCCTGTCCGGCGGCAGTGATGAGGGCGGTCTTTCCGGCTAGTCGCTGAGTCATGATGCCTCTTGTCGAAGGGGGATGTCTGCCTGGTCGAGCGCCGTCCACAGCGCCTCGGGGATCGGCGTGGCCAGCCGCACCAGCGTGTCGCGCAACTGGGGGACGCCGACAATACCCGGGATAACCGTCGCGACCTGCGGATGGCGAAGCGGGAATTGCAACGCCGCGGCGGGAAGCGGCACACCGTGCGCCGCGCACATCGCCGCCAGTTGTCGAGCGTGTGCCAGCATGTCGGGCGAAGGCGGCGCATAGTCGTAATGCAATCCACCGCCGTCGCCGAGATCATGGCGCGCGAGAATACCGCTATTGTACGGGCCGCCGATGATCACGCGGACACCGTGCTCGGCGCACAGCGCGAATAGTGCATCGGCGCCGCGATCGAGCAGCGAATAGCGGCCGGCGAGCAGGATCACGTCCAGCGCGACGCGCGGCAGCAGGTCGAGGCAGATCGCGACTTCGTTGACGCCGATGCCGATCGCGTCGACCGCACCGGTATCGCGTAGCGCGCGCATTGCCGCATAACCGCCGTCGAGAAAGGCGCGGCGGTGATGCTCGTGCCGGTCGCCATGAGTCACCACGCCGAGATCGTGCGCCAGCAGGATTTCGACCCGGTCGCGGCGCAGGCGTTTCAGGCTCGCCTCATGCGATCGCCGGATGCCGTCGGCGCTGTAATCGAACACGGGCTCGAACGGATCGGCATCGACGAACCCGTGCCGCGTACCGCGAGCAGAGGTTGGCTCGAGCAGACGGCCGACCTTGGTCGAGACGATTGCATCATTCCCGGCGAGCGCTGCACCCAGCCGCCGTTCGGCCAGGCCGAAGCCGTAATGCGGCGCGGTGTCGAAATAGCCGATGCCGGCCCCGAGGGCTGCGCTGACGGTCGCGTGCGCCTCTTCGTCTGAGACGGCGCGATAGAGATTGCCGATCGCCGCAGTGCCCATGCCGAGGCGGGGGAGGGCGATGCTCATGCCCGTATCCGGGGATAGAAGGCGCGCGCGTTGCGGCCGAAGACGGCATCATGCTCGCTGGTCGGGATCGCACCCCGGGCGAGCGCCAGCCAGGCGGCATAGTCGCCGCGCAGGTTGAGCACCGGCCAGTCGCTGCCCCAGATCAGCCGGTCGCCGCCGAACAGCGCATGGACCGCGCGGATATAGTCAAGCACGGCCTCGGGGGGCTGGTCCGGGGCCGTCTCGGTCAGCAGGCCGGAAAGCTTGCAGGCGATCCGGGGATGCCGGGCCAGCGGCGCGATCGCCTCATGCCAGCGGTCATGGCCGCCAGCGCCGATCTCGGGCTTGGCGGCATGATCGATCACGATGCGCAGGCGCGGATGCCGATCGGCGAGACGGTCGAGCGCCGGCAGGTGTCCGGGCCGGATCAGCGCGTCGAGGGTCAGGTCCCGATCGGCGAGCGCCGTCAGCCCCGCATCCAGCGCCGGATCGTCATAGGCATTGGCGGGCAGATCCTGCATCATCGGCCGAATCCCGACCAGCGGCCCCGCCGCGATCAGCGCGTCGAGCCGGGCCCCGATATCGGTCGAGGCGAGATCGGCCCAGCCGACGATTCCCGTAATGAACGGCGAGGCCGCCGCCTGATCGAGCAGCCAGTCGGTATCGCGGTCGCTCGCCTGGCTCTGGACCAGGATCGCGGCGGTTACGCCGAGCGGCACAGCCAGCCGCCCGATCTCAGCCAGCTCGTGATCGCGGTGGATCGCGGCGAGATCGGCGGTCGGCCAGGTGCAGTCGTTGCGGCCGAGGCGCCAGATATGGACATGAGCGTCGATCAAACGCGGTCACCCAGATGGCTCCGCGCGAACAGCGCCACCACCGCGAAGCACAGCGCCGGCACCACCATCGCCGCGCGGATCGTGCCGGCCTGGTCCGAGGCGACGCCCATCAGTGCCGTGATGACCGCCCCGCCGATGATCGCCATCACCACCAGCGACGCGCCGGGCTTGGTCAGCGGCCCGAGGTCGCGCAGCGCCAGCACGAAGATCGTCGGGTACATGACCGACATGAAGAAGCTGGTGGCGACCAGCGCGGCGACGCCGACCGGCCCGCCGATCACGGTGGCGAGCAGGCAGAGCAGGGCGTTGATCCCCGCGAAGCCGAGCATCAACCGCGCCCCGCTGATCCGCGCGAGCAGCGCGCTGCCGACGAAACGGCCGAGCATGAACAAGGCAAGCGAGGCAGTCAGCAGCCAGGCGGCGTTGCGCTGACCGAAACCAGGCAGGGCCGCATCGACATAGCGGATCAGATAGCTCCACACCCCGACCTGCGCGCCGACATAGAAGAACTGCGCCGCGACCCCGAACAGATAGTGCGGCCGTCCGAGCAGGGCGCGATAGCCGGCGAGGCTGCCGGGCCCGGTTTCGCGCGGGCGCAACGCCCGGGTTGGGAAACGGGTGATCGCCAGCAACGCCGCCCAGCCGAGCACGACGGCTGCGATCAGCATATAGGGCAGCCGCACCGCCTGGGCGTCGGCGATGGCCGATTGCGCGCTGTCGCCGGCGGGCAGGATCAGCAAGGCGCCGAGCGTCACGCCGGTGATCGAGCCGAGCGGGTTGAAGGCCTGGGCGAAGGTCAGCCGGCGCTCGGCGCTTTCGGCTGGACCAAGCTCCGCCACCATCGGGTTCGCCGCGGTCTCGAGAAAGGCGAGCCCGCTTGCGATCACGAACAGGGCGAGCAGGAAAAAGCGATAGCTGAGCGCGGTCGAGGCCGGCCAGAACAGCAGCGCGCCCAGCCCGAACAGGCCAAGCCCGAAGATCACCGCGGCCTTGTAGCCGAAGCGCTGCATGAACAGGGCGGCCGGAATCGCGAAGCAGAAATAGCCGAGATAGAAGGCCGACTGCACCAGCCCCGACTGGAAATCGCCGAGCGAGAAGACGTGGCGGAAATGCGCGATGAGTACGTCGTTGAGATTGTTCGCGACGCCCCAGAGGAAGAACAGCCCGATCACCAGGATCAGCGCGCGGCGGCTGGTGGTGTCGGTGGTGTCCGAGGCCACGGCGATCGACGGGGCCGTTCCGTCGATGGTGGTGCCTGACAACGGCATGCTCAATCCTCCCCATGCCTGCTCGCCGGTCGCGGCGGCGTGCTTTGACCAGTGATAGCCGATCGTTTCGTCATTGTGAAATGTGAAACATGTTTTCACCAGTGATTAAATGCGTTGCGGCGCGCGGTGCGTCTGCCCTATCAAACGCCACGACAAGCGCGCATCCAGGCGCGGCGAAGGGGAGAGATGGGATGGTCGACATGTCACGCCGTGTCGTGCTGCAAGCCGGGGCGACGCTTGCGCTGCTGCCCGGCGCCGCCATCGGCCAGCCCTTTGCCGGAGAAGAGACGGTGCCTTTGTGGCCCGGCGCGATCCCGGGCGATCGGGGTATCGTGATCTGGCCGAAGACTGACGATCAGTCGAAGGACCCGGCGCATCCCGACCGCTGGCTGACCGGGGTCGACCGCCCGGTGCTGGTGGTGTGCCGTCCGGCCCGGCCCAATGGCGCCGCAGTGCTGGTAGTACCGGGCGGCAGCTACCGATTCCTCGCTTATGACAATGAAGGCATATCGCAGGCGCGCTGGCTCAACGAGCGCGGCGTGACTGCTTTCATCCTGCGCTACCGCCTGCCGGTGGAGGGATGGAATGGCCGCAGCGAGGTGCCACTGCAGGATGCGCAGCGCGCGATGCGCATCATCCGCGCCGGGGCGCAGCGTTTCGGGATCGATCCCGCGCGGGTTGCGGTGCTGGGATTCTCGGCGGGCGGTCACCTCGCCGGGTCGCTCGCGACACGCCATGCCGAACCGCTCTACAAACCAGTGGATGAGGCTGACCGGCTGCCGGCGCGCCCCGATCTCGCCGCGCTGATCTATCCGGTGCTGTCGATGGCCGCATCCTTTACGCATATCGAATCGCGAGACGATCTGCTGGGCAAGGGCGCTTCGGTCGCCGAGCGGGAGCGCCATTCGATCGAGATGCGGGTCGATGCACGCACGCCGCCCACCTTCCTCGTCCATGCCTCGGACGACGGGCTGGTCCCGGTCCAGAACAGCCTGGCGCTGTACGCGGCTCTGCTCGCGGCGGGGCGCCCGGCCGAGCTGCATGTGTTCGACGAAGGCGGGCACGGCTTCGGCGTGCGTGCTCCTCAGGCCCTGCCCGTGATGAGCTGGCCGCGGCTGCTCGCCACCTATGCCGCGCGCAAGGGCGTGTTCCCGGCATGAGGATGCTGGTCTGGCTGGCGGCCGCGCTGGCGATCGCGGCGCCGGTGTCGGCGCAGGACCATTATCAGAGCTCGCCCGAACGACGGACGGTCGTCGAGAAGGACTGGGGCCCCTGGCTCGGCCCATTCCGCGCGAAGCTGGTGCCGAGCCTGATGCAGGATTTCAGTGAGCGCTATCTCTACGCCGCGGCGAACCGCGCGCTGCCGCCGCCCCGGCCGGGCGAGCATCGTGTGGTGTTCCTCGGGGATTCAATCACGGATCTCTGGGACCTCTCCAGGGCCTTTCCCGGCAAGCCCTATGTCAATCGCGGCATCGGCAGCCAGGTCACCGCGCAGATGCTGTTGCGCTTCCATCAGGATGTCATCGCGCTGCGCCCCTCGGCGGTAGTGATCCTCGCGGGCGTCAACGATCTGCACGGCGTGCTGCAGCAGGAGACCGAGCAACAGATCGAAGTCAATTACGAGGCGATGGCCGACCTCGCCGACCGGCACGGCATCGCAGTCGTGTTCGGATCGGTCATGCCGGTGAACAACTACACGGACAATGCGCGCGACATGCTGAAGGAACGCGATCCTGCGGTGATCCGCGCGCTCAACGCCTGGCTGAAGGCGTTCTGCCGGACGCGCGGCTATGGCTTTGCCGATTATCATGCTGCGATGACTGACGGGCATGGCCTGCTTCAGCGCGACCTGACGCGCGATGGCCTTCATCCGCTGCCGAACGGCTATGCCCGCATGGTACCGATCGCGCAGGCGGCGATCGACCGCGTTCTTGCCCGCACGCGCCGTTGAGCGCCGTCAGGGCTTGTCTGCCAGCGAGCGGGCGAGGTGAGCGGTAAGGTCACGGCGCTGCTCCGGGCTGAGCGTGCCGAACACGCCGCGCACATGCTCGGGCAGATGCCCGGCCGGGTCGCCGTTCGCGTGGAAGACGAGATGATCGAACATGCCCTTCCAGATCGCGCGCCGTTCCGCCGGCAGATCTCCCATCGCAAGGAGCGCGTGAAGCAGCGCGTTCAGCGGTGAGGCTGCTTCGCGGATGTCGTTCCACCAATAGTTGATCAGCACGCTCAGCGGATCGAGCGAGCGTACCGCATGCCACCAGAAATAGGGGATGAAGATCGCGTCGCCGGGCGCGAGCTCCGCCGTCTCCGCTGCCTCCAGCGCCTGGGCGAAACGCGGATAGCGGTCGAGATCGGGCGCCTCGACATCGACCATGCTGACCGGCGCGCCGGCTGGCGTCATCTCGAGCGGGCCGACATAGAGGTTCGCGATCTGATCGGGCGGGAACAGCGTGAAGCGCCGCCGCCCGCCGACGACGCAGGCCAGATTGTCGTTGGAGTCATAGTGCGTCGCGACCTGGACTGCGTTGCCGATCCAGATCCTCGGGCGCACCTCTGGCAGAAGCGGCATCGGATTCGCGTCGGCAAAACCGGGGAGCACCTCGTCAGTCGGCGCCGACTGCATTGCGATGGCGAGCGGTTCGGCGGTGGCCGCCTGGTGGAGCAACTGGCCGACCACGTCGCTCACCCGGGCATCGCGCCGCCCGAAATTGAAACCGGCCATGTCGTCGCGGTAGAAGAAGCGGCCGCCGATAGCGGGCGCTCCCACCACGCAGCCGGCCGACTTGCCGCTGTCCATCGCCGACAGATAACGGGCGAGGTCGGCGGCGCCGCGCCGACCCTCGGCGACGGCCGGCCAGTTGGCGACCAGCCCGCGCAGCACGGCGGGCCGCGCCTCGGCGATCACCGATCGGAACATGGCCGGGTCGACTTCGCGGATTGCCCTGATGATCCTGCTCCCTCCCGGTTTTTGCCCGGGACTCGTGATGGACGAACATAGCTCCTTCGGAATGAATTTCGCCAGAAAACCTGCGCAATTCTGTGAAAAAGACACGCACATGTAAAAATAATCGCATATTCAGCTATGCTGCACATGCGAGCTATTTTTCGCGATGAATCGCTCAGCCATGGGATAGACACCGGTGTCCTTGGACATTTCCCGGTATGCAGTCTGCTGCATTGCGGCGGCTCAATTTTGCTGCGCTGCAATATGACAACGTACGTCTCATGCTTGAAAATCATTTTTACCAGTGCTAGACAATGCGGGCAGAAAGAGCGCTCAAGCGTCGCATATCGGGAGGATCGAAGGCTCAATCGAATTGCCGCTGTCAGATGCGCCGGACGGGTTCCGGTGGACGGACGTGCTTCGATCGCAACGATCCTGTCGACGAGACCAATGGATGACGGGCGTCGCGAACGGCGCCGACTTCACGGGGAGGGGACCCTTTTGATGGTATTCGATGAAATCGCTTCTGGACCGGCCCGGTCGATGGGTGCCTCCAGGCGCCGGCATCTCGGCGCGTCCTCGCTGGTGATCGCGGCGATGATGCTGCCGATGCCTGCCCTGGCGCAGACTGCCATCGCCGATGCCGCCGGCCAGGCCGGCGCCGGGGGTGGCGCAGGCCAGGGCCCCGATGCCCAGGCGTCCGAGCAGGACTCGGCGCTCTCGACCGACACCAAGGGCGATATCGTCGTCACCGGCATTCGCGCCTCGCTGCAGACTGCCCAGGCGCGCAAGCAGAATGCCGAGCAGATCGTCGATTCGATCACCGCGCAGGATATCGGCGCGCTGCCGGACCGTTCGGTGTCGGAAGCGTTGCAGCGTATCGCCGGCATCACGCTCCAGCGCACCAACGAGAATCGCGACCCTGCCCGCCTGTCGTCCGAAGGCGGCGGCGTGTTCATCCGTGGTCTTTCCTGGGTGCGGTCCGAGCTCAACGGCCGTGACGTCTTCTCGGCGAACAACGGTCGCGGGCTGAGCTTCGAGGATGTATCGTCGGACCTGCTCGCCGGCGTCGACGTGTACAAGAACCCATCGGCCGAACTGGTCGAGGGCGGCATCGGCGGCATCGTCAACCTGCGCACGCGCAAGCCGTTCGATTCCACAGGCCTCGTCCTCGCGGCGTCGGGCGACTATAATTATGCCGATCTTCGGAAAAAAGGTTTCTGGTCGGGCAATGTGCTGGCCAGCGATCGCTGGTCGACGCCGCTCGGCGAGATCGGCGTGCTGCTGTCGTACAGTATCGGCAATATCGGAAATCGCACCGACAGCATCTCGGCCGGCCGTTACGATGCGGCGCCCCTCGGCAAGGCGCAGGACGGCGTGCCCGCGGGGACGACCGTTTTTGTTCCCAACGGCATGGGTTTCCGCCAGATCGACTGGGAGCAGAAGCGGACGGCCTTTGTCGGATCGGTGCAGTGGAAACCGAGCGAGACCTTGCTGCTGACCGGCGAAGCGTTGATCAGCCAGGCGGACCCGCATGATATCGAACATGCGGTCGGCGATTATGCCGGGCCGTCGGTCGCGGCCAATTCACCCGACATCGGAACCTATACTTTCGGTCCGAACCGCGAGCTCTCCTCGGGCACGATCACCAATCGCCAGATCAATCCGGATACGCGGTTCGGGTCGCAGCACAAGAAGACGCAGGATTATTCGCTCAATCTGCGCTGGACGCCCGACGAGCATTGGGCGTTCAGCGCCGATGTCCAATATGTGAAGTCGACGGCGCAGGTGGTGAGCATGACCGCCTTCACCCAGACCAACACGCTCGGCACCTTCAAGTTCGATTTCCGCGGCGACGACCCCTCGCTGACCGTCACGCCCACCGCCGGGCCGGGCGCCAGCTTCGGCACCTGGGCCAACCAGAGCAGCTATTGGTGGGCCGCGGCGATGGACCATATCGAGGACAATGAGGCGCATGAATGGGCCGAGCGCGCCGATGTGGAATATAGCTTCATCGACAACCCGTTCCTGAAATCCTTCCGGCTGGGCGCGCGCGGCACCGATCGTACCGCGATCACCCGCCAGACCGGCTACAATTGGGCGCTGCTCAGCGAGCAATATTGGGGCGCGACCGGCAACCCGGTCTATCTCAACCAGACAGGCTATGCCGGCGGCCCCAAGGCGCCGGGTCTTCCGGGCCAGTCGGAACTGTTCACCTACAGCAATTTCTTCCGCGGCAAGGTGCCGGCCATCGGTAGCAGTTTCTGGTTCCCGAGCAACGCGCTGGTCAGCAACGGCACCGCCAATGCCTATAATTACCTGAAGAGCACTGAATCCGGCGGCTGGGGCTGGACCCCGCTCAGCAGCGATTATTCGCTCGCCGCGCCGGGCGCCGACAATGTCAGCGGTGGCATCAACAACCAGAGCGAGAAGACCAGGGCCGGTTACGCCCTGCTCCGTTTCGGCTCGGATGGCGGCCTTCATTTCGATGGCAATATCGGCGTTCGCGTCGTCAACACCGACACCGGCGCGACCGGTTCGGCGATCCGGGTCGCGGCACCCACGGCGGGCTGCACCGTCGGGACTCCGATCACGTCGGGGCCGAGGGCGGGGCAGACGGTCACCCAGGCCGATTGCAACCTGCTGGCCAGCGCCGTCGCCTTTTCCGGCGGCAATATCGGCGGACTGACTCAGGCGCATAGCGGTTCTTACACCGATGTACTGCCCAGTCTGAATCTGCGCTTCTTCCTCCAGGACAATCTGCAGCTCCGCCTGGCGGCCGCCCAGGCGATCGTCCGTCCGACCTTCGCGCAGCTCAATCCCTTCACCACCCTCGGGTTCAGTTTCGACTCCGCCACTGGCATCGCCAACGGCACGGGCGCGGGCGGCCGGGTGACGGCTTTCACCGGCACGGCGGGGAATCCCGATCTCAGGCCGACACGATCGAACCAGTTCGACGTCAGCCTGGAATGGTATTTCTCGAAATCGAACAGCCTGACCCTGGCGGGCTTCTACAAGGACATCAGCAACTATATCTTCGCGGGCGTCGCCTCGCAGACCTATACGAGCGGCGGGCAGACGCTGACCTTCGACGTGACCCAACAGACGAATGGCGCGCACGGCAAGATCAAGGGTTTCGAGGTCGCCTATACCCAGTTTTTCGACATGCTGCCCGGGCCGCTCAGCGGCCTCGGCTTCCAGGGCAACTTCACCTATGTCGACAGCTCCGGCGGCAGGAATACCGCGGTCAATGTGTTCGATTCGAACCAGACGACCAATGCGATCAGGCCGAACCTGCCGCTCGAGGGCCTTTCCAAATACTCGTTCAACGTGGCGGGCATCTACGAGAAATACGGGATATCGGCGCGGCTCGCCTATAACTGGCGGTCGAGCTATCTGCTGACGACCTCGGCGGCGAACATCAACTTCCCGGTCTGGTCGGAGAAATACGGCCAGCTCGACGGGTCGATCCTCTATTCGATCGACAAGCATTTCAAGATTGGTGTGCAGGGCACGAACCTGCTGAACGCGCGGACTTTCCTTGATGTCGGCGATCCCGATCTCAAGCCGCGCTACAGCTGGACGGACACCGATAGACGGTTCGCATTCCTTGTGCGTGGCGTTTTCTAGCCCCTCCTGTAACCTTGCGCCCCCGGAGCGATCCGGGGGCGTTTTTTGGCTACTATGACCCTCCTGATTGCGTAGACCGTTTCCATGAGTGAGGCGCCCGTCCGCAGGATCGTGATCGCCGGCGGCGGGACCGCGGGCTGGATGGCGGCCGCGTTGCTCGCGCGGCTGATGCCGCCGCCCTTTGCCGAGATCGTGCTGGTGGAGTCCGACGAGATCGGCACGATCGGCGTGGGTGAGGCGACGGTACCGCTGATCACCCAGTATAACGGGCTGCTCGGCATCGACGAGCCCGACTTCGTCGCGAAGACCAACGGCACCTTCAAGCTGGGCATCGAGTTCCGCGACTGGGGCGAGGCGGGCAATGTCCATTTCCATGGCTTTGGCGATTATGGCGACGCCATCCAGGGCGTGGCGCCGCATCACCATTGGCTGAAGCTGCACGAGGCGGGCGAGACCGCGCCGATCGAGGACTGGTCGATGCCCTATGCGGCCGCGCGCCGCGACCGCTTCGCGCCGCCCGAGGCGATGCGGGGCGAAGCGGCGTTCTACAAATATGCCTATCATTTCGACGCTAGCCTCTATGCCCGCTACCTGCGCGGCTATGCCGAGGCGCGGGGCGTGCGGCGGCGCGAGGGGCGGATCGGCGATGTCGTGCTCGATCCTGAGACCGGGAATGTCGCCAGCCTGACGATGCAGGATGGCGGCGAGGCCATTGCCGGGGATTTCTTCATCGACTGCACCGGCTTTGCCGGCTTGCTGATCGCGCGGGCGCTCGGCGTCGGTTATGTCGACTGGTCGCATCTGCTGCCGTGCGACCGGGCTGTCGCGGTGGGGTCCGAACGGCGGGGGCGGATGACCCCGTTCACCCGGTCGACCGCGCGCGCCGCGGGCTGGCAATGGCGCATCCCGCTGCAGCACCGGATCGGCAACGGGCACGTCTACGCCAGCGCCTTTATCTCCGATGACGAGGCGGTGGCTACCCTGCTCGACAATCTCGACGGCGCCGCGCTCGGCGAGCCTCGGCTGCTGCGCTTCACCACCGGGCGACGCGCGCAATTCTGGCATCGCAACGTCGTCGCGATCGGGCTCGCCGCCGGGTTCCTGGAGCCGCTCGAATCCTCGAGCATCCAGCTGATCCAGACCGGACTCGCGCGGCTCGTGGAGATGCTGCCCGACAAGCGCTTCGATCCGGTACTGATCGACGAGTATAACCGCGTCACCGCGAACGAATATGAGCGGATCCGCGACTTCCTGATCCTGCATTATTGCCGCAGCCGCCGGCCGGAGGCGATGTGGTCGCAGTGCCGCGCGGCCGAGATCCCGGAGACGCTCGCGCGCAAGATCGCGGTGTGGGAAGCGGGCGGCAAGGTGCCGCTCTACAGCGAGGAATCCTATCAGGAGCCGAGCTGGGTCTCGATCTTCCTCGGCAATGGCGTGCTGCCGCGGCGCTATGACCCGATCGTCGACCAGCTGCCGCTCGAGCATCTGCGCGGCGGCATGGCGCAGCGGCGCGCGGCGATCGCCCGGGCGGCGGAGACGATGCCCGATCATGCGACCTTCCTCGCCCGCTGCTGCCCGGCGCCGCTGGCCGCATGAGCGACGGCAACGCCATCCGCTCGATCCTGGTCGCGGGCGGCGGCAGTGCGGGGTGGATGGCGGCGGCGGCCCTGTCCGCCGCGCTGGTCGGCACCGGTTGCCGCATCACCCTGGTGGAGTCCGAGGAGATCGGCACCGTCGGGGTGGGCGAGGCGACCATCCCGCCGATCCAGGCGTTCAACCGCATCCTCGGCATCGACGAGGCGGCGTTCGTCCGCGCGACGCAGGGGACGTTCAAGCTCGGCATCGAGTTTGCCGACTGGCTGCGGCCGGGGCATCGCTATTTCCATCCGTTCGGGCGCTATGGCGACGATTTCGGGATGACGCCGTTCCACCAGCAATGGCTGCGCGCGCGGGCCGAGGGCGATGCGACCCCGCTCTCGGCCTATTCGCTGACTGAGGCCGCGGCGTACCTCAACCGGTTCGACCGGCCGCCCAATGATCCGCGCTCGGTCTTCTCGACTTTCTCCTATGCCTATCACTTCGACGCCGGGCTCTATGCCGCCTATCTGCGCGCCTATGCCGAGGCACGGGGAGTGGTCCGGGTAGAGGGCAAGATCGCCGAGGTGGCGCTGACGCCGGAGACGGGGTTCGTCGAGGCGCTGGTGCTGGAGGACGGGCGGCGGCTGGAGGCCGAGCTGTTCCTCGACTGCACCGGCTTTCGCGCGCTGCTGATCGGTGGGGCGCTGGGAGTGGGATACGACGACTGGAGCCAGTGGCTGCCGTGCGACCGGGCGATCGCGGTGCCGAGCGAACGCATGGCGGACCTGCCGCCCTATACCAGGTCGACCGCGCGGCCGGCAGGGTGGCAATGGCGCATCCCGCTGCAGCATCGCACCGGCAACGGCCATGTCTATTGCAGCCGCCATATGGACGATGACGAGGCCGAGCGCATCCTGCTCGCCAGTCTCGACACGCCCGCGACCGGCGATCCGCGCCGGCTGCGCTTCACCACCGGGCAGCGCAAGGTCGCCTGGGAACGCAACGTGGTCACCCTCGGGCTCGCCTCGGGCTTCCTCGAGCCGCTCGAATCGACCAGCCTTCACCTCGTCCAGAGCGGCATCACCAAATTGCTCGCCTGGTTTCCCGACCGCGATTTCGATCCGCGCGTCCGGCACGAATATAATCGCCTGGTCGCGCGGGAATTTGAATCAGTGCGCGATTTCTTGGTGCTGCATTACCGGGCGACCGAGCGCGAGGGACCGTTCTGGCAGGGATGCCGCGAAATGGACATTCCCGACACGCTGGCCGCGAAGATCGAGATGTTCCGCCATAGCGGCCGGCTGATCGAGCGCGACAAGGACCTGTTCCACGAAGCGAGCTGGCTCGCGGTGCTGCTCGGCCAGGGCATCAGCCCCGAACGCTACGACACGCTGGCCGAAGTGGTGCCGCTGAACGAGGCGCGGGCAGTGCTGGGCGGGATGCGCAAGGTGATCGCGACCACGGCGGCGGGCATGCCGGGGCATGCCCAGTTCATCGACCGCCATTGCCGCGCCGGGTGAGGAGAGACGGATGAGACAGGCTGGATGGGCATTCGCGGTGGCGCTGGGATGCGCCGCGCCGGTGGTGGCGCAGGACGCCGCGCCGGTGCGCGGAGAGGCGGGCGCCGAGCTGGTGTCGCGCCGGGCGAGCGGCGAGGTGCATGTCGTGGCCGATCCGACGCTGTCGGACGGGCGGCTGGTGTTGCGCATCGTCGTGCTGAACCGGGGCACGGCGCCGCTGAGCTTCGGGCCGGGCGATGTCGCGGTGGCGACGGCGGACGGCACGCCCGTGCCGCTGGTGCCGCGCGCGACCCTGCTGGCGGAGCAGGGCGGCGGCCGGCCGGGCAGCGCGACCGAGGACACCAGCCAGGGCCATGCCGGCGCCGCGTTGCTGGTCACGCCCAACGGGCAGACCGACGTCACCGGCTTCACCGGCGGCATGGGCACGACCACCGCCGGCGTGCCGCAGGGGACGATCGACCGGTCGAAGCGGCGCGACCCCAGGGCCGAGGCGGCGGTGGCGGCGCTCGACGCCGTGCTGCTCAAGCCGATCACGCTGAAGCCGGGCGCGGCCGATGGCGGGCAGGTCGTCACCACGAAGCTGAAGCGCGGCAAGACCGCCATGGTCACCGCGACGATCCTGGTCGCGGGCGAGCCGCACCGGTTCGAGATCGCGGTGCCGAGGCGCTGAGCGGACCCCCGTGACGAAACGGTTGCCGCCCGACCATCGACGGTCCTATCTGATCGCATCCCCCGATCGAGCAGCGAGGCGCGGCGTGCCATCAGACGAGACCACCATCGACGACGACGACCGCCGCTACAAGGCGCCCGCGCTGGAGAAGGGGCTCGACATCCTTGAGTTGCTGGCGACCGCGCGGGGGCCGATGACCCTGACCGGCATCGTCAACGAGCTGGGCCGGTCGCATGGCGAGCTGTTCCGCATGGTCCAGGTGCTCGAGTTCCGCGGCTATATCGAGCAGGATTCGGCGGCGGAGGGCTATCTGCTGACTGACCGGCTGTTCTCGCTCGGCATGCAGCAGCCGCGGATGTACAGCCTGGTCGAGCTGGCGCTGCCGGTGATGCGCCAGCTGTCGCTCGATCTCGGCCAGTCCTGCCATCTCGCGGTGCACACGCTGGGCGAGATGGTGGTGGTGGCGCGGATGGAGTCGAGCGAGCAACTCGGCTTCTCGGTGCGCGTCGGCTACCGGCGGCCGCTGCACCAGGCGGCATCGGGCGCAGTGCTCTATGCCTTTCAGCCCGAGGATGTGCGCCGGCGCTGGGAAAAGCTGCTCAGCCCGCCGCTCGGCGACGAGGAACTGGCCAGCTTTCGCGCGCATGCCGACGAGGTGCGCAAGCGCCGCGTCGAGCTGACGCCGAGCAAGTTCGTGGCGGGCGTGACCGACATCTCCGCGCCGGTGATGCGCGGCGGCGTGGCGGCGGCGGCGCTGACCGTGCCGTTCCTGAAGAAGCTGGGGCCGCATCTGCCGCGGGCCGATGCCGGCGCCTATGTGCGTGCGGCGGCGGACCGGATCTCGGATCAGCTGGTCGAGGGCGATAGCCGGATCTGATTTTCGTGGGGCCTCGGGACGCTGAGGCCGCTCCATACTTCCTTGTGCTCCCGCGAAGGCGGGAGCCCAGTCTGGGCTCCCGCCTTCGCGGGAGCACAAGACCATCAAAGCGCCACTCTCGCCACTGTGCGCTTGCGCTTCGATCTATTCCCACCTATGAAAATGCTCATCACCCGCGAACGAAGTGTCGGGCAAGAGAGGGGCTGGTACGGCGTGCCGGGGAGGGGTCGAGTGAGGTGTTGCAGTGACCGCCGTTCCGCGTATCGGGGCCGCGCATGACGACCATCACCGGCGTCCGGATCGTCGACCTGCGTTTTCCCACCGCGCTGATGCTCGACGGGTCGGATGCGATGAATCCCGACCCCGATTATTCCGCCGCTTACTGCATCCTCGACACCGACGAGCCGGGGCTGAGCGGCCATGGGCTGACCTTCACCATCGGGCGCGGCAACGAGATCTGTTGCGCGGCGATCGCGGCGCTGGCGCCGCTGGTGGTGGGGCTCGACCTCGACTGGATCCGCGAGGACGGCGCGCGATTCTGGCGGCATGTGACGAGCGACAGCCAGTTGCGCTGGATCGGGCCGGAAAAGGGCGTGATCCATCTCGCGACCGGCGCGATCGTCAATGCGGTGTGGGACCTGCTGGCCAAGCAATCGGGCAAGCCGTTGTGGCAGCTGATCGCGGAGATGAGCCCGGCCGAGATCGTCGGGCTGATCGACTTCCGCTACATCACCGACTTCATCACGCCCGAGGAAGCGGTGGCGCTGCTCGAGGAGCGATCGGCCGGCAAGGCGGAGCGGGTCGAGACGCTCAGGGCCACGGGCTATCCCTGCTACACCACCTCGGCGGGCTGGCTCGGCTATTCGGACGAGAAGCTGCGGCGGCTGTGCGCCAGGGCGGTGAGCGACGGCTTCGGCCATATCAAGCTGAAGGTCGGCGCGAACCCGGAGGACGACCGCCGCCGCGTGACGATCGCGCGCGAGGTGATCGGGCCGGACGTCAAGCTGATGATCGACGCCAACCAGATCTGGGACGTGGACGAAGCGATCGAGCGGGTGAAGGCGCTCGCCTTTGCCGACCCGTGGTTCATCGAGGAGCCGACCAGCCCCGACGATATCGAGGGGCATCGCCGCATCCGCGAGGCGATCGCGCCGATCGAAGTGGCGAGCGGCGAGATGTGCCAGAACCGGGTGATGTTCAAACAGTTCATCAGCCGCGGCGCGATCGACGTGGTGCAGATCGACGCGTGCCGGCTGGGCGGGGTGAACGAAGTGCTGGCGGTGCTGCTGATGGCGGCCAAACAGGGGCTTGCGGTGTGCCCGCATGCCGGCGGCGTCGGGCTGTGCGAATATGTCCAGCATCTGTCGATGATCGACTATCTCTGCTTTTCGGGCACGACCGAGGGCAGGGTGGCGGAATATGTCGATCATCTGCATGAGCATTTCGTGACGCCCTGTGTGGTGAAGGGCGCGGCGTACATGCCGCCGACCGCGCCGGGCTTCTCGATCGAGATGAAGCCCGCGACCCTGGCGGGCTTCGCCTTCAGCCCGGTCGGCACGGCCTCGGCGGCATGATCGACCGGCGCGGCTTTCTCGGCGGGGCGGCCGGCCTGGCGGGAGCCTCGCTGACCGCGACGGCGCAGGCCAAGCAGGTCGAGGCCAACTGGTCCTCGATCATCCGCGACTATGAGACGCCGCGCTGGTTCAGCGACGCGAAGTTCGGCATCTGGGCGCATTGGAGCGCGCAGTGCGTGCCCGAGTTCGGCGACTGGTACGGCCGGCTGATGTACGTGCAGGGCAACCCGTTCTACGAGCATCACCTGAAGACCTATGGCCACCCGGCCGACACCGGCTTCATGGAGATCGAGAACCGCTGGAAGGCGGAGCATTGGGACCCCGAGGCGCTGATCGCGCTCTACAAGAAAGCCGGCGCTCGATATTTCATGGCGATCGCCAATCACCACGACAATCTCGACACGTTCGACAGCAGCCACCACGCCTGGAACACGCTGCGGGTCGGGCCGAAACGCGACATCATCGGGACGTGGGAGAAGATCGTGCGCCGCGAGGGGCTGCGCTTCGGGGTGAGTAACCATAGCGCGCATGCCTGGCACTGGTGGCAGACGGCCTATGGCTATGACGCGGTCGGCCCGCGCGCCGGGCAGCGGTACGACGCGTTCAGACTGCGCAAGAGCCAGGGCACGGGCAGCTGGTGGGACGGGCTCGACCCGCAGGCGCTCTATGTCGGCCCCAGCTTCGTGCCGCCCGACGGCATCGGCTCGATCGCGGCGATGGACGCGTGGCACGAAGTGCATGACGGGCGCTGGATGGAAGGATCGCCGCCCGCGCCGCCGACCTTTGTCGCCACCTGGCTGCTCCGGCAGAAGGAGCTGGTCGAGAAATACCGCCCCGACATGGTCTATTTCGACGATACCGGCCTGCCGTTCGGCGCGACCGGGGTCGAGGCGCTGGCGCATTTTTACGCTCAGTCGCAGCGCGAGCATGGCAGCATCGACGTGGTCGCGACGGGCAAGCTGCTCACCCCCTATCAGCGGCGTGCGATGGTGGAGGATGTGGAGCGCGGCTTCAGCGACCGGCTGCGCCCCGAGCCGTGGCAGACCTGCACCTGCATCGGCGACTGGCATTACAACCGCGCCCGCTTCGACAACAAAAGCTACGTGCCCGCCGAGCAGGTGATCCAGCGGCTGTGCGACGTGGTGTCGAAGAACGGCAACCTGCTGCTCTCCATCCCGATGCGCGGCGACGGGACGATCGACAGCGAGGAAGAGACGATCGTCGCCGGCATCACGCGCTGGATGGCGCGCAATGGCGACGCGGCGATTTACGGATCGCGGCCCTGGCGCCTCTATGGCGAGGGGCCGACTCAACTCAGCGCGGGCCATATGAACGAAGGTAAGGCCGGCGCCTTCACCGCGCGGGATGTGCGCTTCACGGTGAAGAACGGCACGCTGTTCGCCGCGCTGCTGCGCTGGCCCGAGGGGCCGGTGACGATCGCCGCGCTGGGGGCACGCGCGATGCCGGGCGCGCGGATCGAGCGGGCGAGCCTGGTCGGCGGCGGCCCGGTCGCGTTCGAGCGGGATGGCTCGGGGCTGAGGCTGACCCTGCCGCGCGCGGGAGCGGGGGATATGGTGCCGGTGATTGCGCTGGAGGGTGCGGGGCTGGTCTGACGCGCGGCCGGGACGGGCGGTGGGGCTAACGATAGCCACGAGGAGTAAAGTTAAGGACCGGGAAGCGGGGTGCGACCGGTTGTGGGGCGGCGACCGGTGGCTGTGCGGGTGCGAAAGGGGGCGGCGAGAGCGGCGGCCGTGGCGGATTCGGCGTCGGTGTCGGCTCCCAGAGGCCTGGCGTCGACGGCGCAGCCGGCCGTGCATAGGAGGCCGGCTCTTCGTCCGGGGATGAGCAGGGCCCCTGGGCCGGCTCGTCATCCGGACAGGTGTCCAGGTCAGGGTCGGGCTCCAGATCGGGGTCCGTATCCGGGGCTTCTGACGGCGGCGGTGGTGCCGACGCCTGCTGCTCCCGCTGTTGCGCCAGCCTTTTCTCTTCGTCTCTGGCCTCGCAGCGGCGGACGAACGCCGCAAGGGCCATCCGGCTCTCGCTCATCTCCTCCTCCTTTTCGGCCATGCGCCATTTCTTTGGCCGACGGACGCGAAGCCAGTTCAGCGCGGCGGTGGTGTCGGGCGGCAAATGATGCTGGTAGGTGGCATAGACCGGGTCTTCGCCAGCGCTCTTGAAGACTTTGGTGCGCTCGACCGTGCAGCCGACGGCGCGGGCATAGAGCGCGCGCTCGACGCGGTCATCGGCGTTGCCCTTGCCGACGACGACGGCCTCGGCGAATGCCTCATGCGCGTTGCGCCAGCGATAGATGGTGCGGACACAGGCGCCGAAATGCTCGGCGAGTTCCTCGTCGGTGGCGCCGAGGCGGCACAGGAGACGGGCCTGATCGGCGAATTCTGGTTTGTAGATCATGGTGCCGGAATAGCGGCGGTGAGGTGAGGTTTGAATCGATGGGGTGGGTGGTCAGAATGTCATGAGGGTCGCTGACATTTTTTTGGATGGGGTGAGAAGACGATAAGTGTATGATATTACGCCATTCTCATGAATGCGTGTGGGCAATCGAGTGCACTGTCACCGGAATTCCCTCACCGGAATTCCCAGCTTCTTGAGGCATGTAGCAAGACTATCACGTACATGAGCCTCCTTCTCATTCACCTTCATCGTCGCATCTCTGTGAATCTAGGCAACGCAGACGCCATCTCGCGTGCGTGCGCCACACCCGCCCATGCCCCATGAGAGCCAATCAAATAGAGATTCTGCTTTGCACGTGAGACGGCGACATTGAAGATATTGGGTGTGCCTGCGGCCCAATTCCTCGCGCCGTTCTGCGCTGCTTTAGGCGCGCCCAGCACCAAAAACACCGTATCAGCCTCGCGACCTTGCACGGTGTGAATAGTGCCCACTCGGTCCTTTAGCCACTCGCTGAGTGCGATGCCGAGTTCAGCAAATAGCGCTTTTTCTTCGCTTAGGCGTCGGCGCAATTCTTGCGCGACGATACGAAAAGGCGTGATGATGAACAGATCGGGATTCCGGATACCGCCAGACGCGAGCGCCTTCAGCATCTCCACCACGAACTCGCCTTCCGCCGGGCACCATTTGCTATCGGCATCGGCATCCACATCAAACCAAGCCGAAGGTCCGAGCACTTCGCCCATGCGACCGGGATCGGCGGGCGCCACCGCATGCACCATCTGATCATCATACGCTATTCTATTCGAGATGCCGAACATTGGCTCCTGGCAGCGGCGGTGCACCAGAAGCGGTATTCCCACGATTCTGTCACCGTGATCTCCCCGGAATGAGCCCTGGAAACGCGAAACACTGTCGGCGAGTGTCTGAGCCGAAGCTTCGGGCGCGGCCCACGCTACCTGATCCACCCGGAAGAATTCGCAGATGCCAGCATTCAACCGCTCGGGCAGGCTCACCACCGGCGGAATCTGAAACGGATCGCCGACCACGATCGTGTGGCGCGCCCGCATGATCGCGCCGACAACTGCCTGAGGCAGAGCCTGTCCTGCTTCGTCGATCAACAACCAGCCAAAGCTTTCCGATGGTAGTTCGCCAAGCATTCGATCGACGGAGGCAAAGGTGGTCGACAACACTGGTACCACCATGAACAGCGTCGACCAGAGATCCGGTAGCAACTTGCGCTTCGTCGGATCGGCAGGCGTTCCGCCGGAGAAGACATCCATCAGGATGCTGAGATTGTGCAGGACCTTCTGGGCCGATGCATCAATGAAGCCCGGTGGACTTCCATTGAAGCCGCGAACAGCTCCTCACGCTTGCGATGAACTGCGACAGGCAACCAAGGCGCCGAGAGATTGGACGCTTCGTGCCCTCGTGCGAAAAAGTCCTTGTCAACCAGCCGGCCGCCGAGCCGCGCACGGTATTGCGCGACGAGTTTGGCAAGTTCTTCTTCCTTGGTGCGCAAATCACCCAGTCTGGCGTCGGCGGATTTAAGATTGTCCGCGACGGAAGCGATGGCGGTGGCGGCCTGCACCGTTCTGGCTTCAGCCTCGCGCATGAGATGTCGCGCAATCGCCAGTGCCTCGGCTAAAGGTGCGTGCTCAGCTTTCCAGCTCCTCCAAGAGGCCGACCGGAATAGCCGTGCAAAAAAGCCGGGCCGCGTCAGCTGATGGTGCCGAACCGCTTCTGCATGTCGCTCTTCTTCGTTTCCCGCTGCACTGAGTTCGGATTCGGCCGTGGCCCTCTGTTCGGCAAACTGAGTCTCAACTGCTCGATACTGCGCGATTGAGGCTTCCTCCTCTGCGATCTCTTTTCGCAGCTCGGCTAGGTTCAGGCATTGTTGTCGGATGGTCTCAAGCGATTTGAGATCGGCATCTATGTCGCGCTTGAGCGCCAGCAGCTTCTCCCGCGCTTGTCGCCAGTTTGCCTTCGCCATCCGCGGCGTTGGCGGGCGTTCTTTGATCACAATGGCGGGGGTGCGCCGTTCGATTACCTTACCGCTCTCGTCCTTGATTTCCCGGACGACGGAATCGCCCTTCGCTGCCTTCAGATAGAGCCGGAATGCCAACTCGTTGTCCCACCAGAAGCGCTGCTGGAATGTCGCGCGATTGCGCGCATTACCCAGCACCGCCGCAATGAGGCCCCACGTTTCGATCGGTTCGACGTGTACGACCGCGCGTTCTTCATCGTCCGCTTCATCGCGCGCGGCATGCACGAGGTCGCTTACACTTCGAAAATAGCTCACATCGCGGCCAATGGCCCTAGCCGCCGGCAACTCGCGGCTGACATTTTCCACCGCCTTGTTGTTGCTGGATGCAACGAGGACTTCATGTCCCTTCAGGCTAGGGGCAAGGCTATAGAGATGGAAAAACGCATTTTCGCCGGACGCGACCCGCTCGCCAGACGGTCTGAATGCCTCTTCGGGATCAACGAAGGCTGCCATCGCCATGGCGCGGTCCAGCACCGCGGCCGCCACGATATCACGTAGAAGCGTAGTCTTGCCGGTACCGGGCGGTCCGTTCACCGCTATGATGCCGTCATTATTCGCCGACTGGGCTCTTGCGAGGTTGACGGCGGCCTGCTGGAGCAGAACCAGTGGATGGCCGCCGGCGCTCGGCCAGCGCGACTGAGGCATCATGGCTGGTGCCACTGAGGCTTCGACGGCAGCAGCGTTGTCTGAGAGACTGACTGTCGCCTCGGGCTTCTCAATGCCCAGATAGCGCCGCAGACCCTTCGGCAGCGTTCCTTTCGCCATAAGATCTGCCGAGCGCGAGAGGTCGCGGAGGAAGAATGAGTTCAGCAGCGAAACCTCAGGCGGGTTCTTCGCCCTGTAATAGTGGTACACCCGTAGCGCGAATGACGGTGGTAAGGACATAGCTTCGGATAGCCGCAGCTCGGCGCGCAACCAGTCGAAAGCCCGCGAAACCGTCTGAACATCTATTGGGATGGGGCGACCATTAGCGTCCGTGCGACGCACGATCTTATCGAGACCCTCGACAAGGCGTGGTTCGACACCGGGCCAGGCCCCGAGTTCGCCAAGTTTGAGATCGAGCGCCAGCGGCAGCGCCCAGGCGAAGCTCGAAATCGCGATGGCATTGTCTTCGAGAGGCACACCCTGCTTGTCCACGAGAATTGCGGCGATGGCCGCCTTTTCCCGGATGCGGGATACTTGCTCCTCATTTTCGCCGAAGGCTCGCGTTAGCGCTTCAGTTGCCCGGTCCATCGGAACGGTGCCGAGGATGATTTGATAATAGAGTTGTCGCTTAGGCCGAGACCTTTCATTTAACGTCCATGGCAGCGCGCCGCGCGAGATATCCGCTACACACCGGTGATCGCCCGCCGCCAAGTCCCCCGGGTGCCGGAAGGTCTGTGGGGAAAGAGCCTCCAGCGCGATCCACGCGGCCAGCACCCCTTCGGGCGTATTTGGCCTCGACGGTCTGGTGGTCGGTCGCGAAATGGGCCGCGGACTCGATATCGGCGCTTCCTTCGCACGCTCGGGCGGTTGACCCGCAGGCGAGGGAGGTTGTGTCGATTCAGGGGAATATTTAATCGCAGCGCGACGGTTATGCGGGCTCGCCGATTCGCGGGCATTTCGTAGGGCGGCGTCCACCTTTGTGTGAAGGCCCTTGGCCCTGTGAGTATCTCGGTGCCGCAACTCGTGCCGAAGCGCATTGAGTAGCTTCTCGTCGGCTATCGAGGCAGCGAATAATGTCTCGAGCTCTGCGATGGAGCTTTTAAAATAAGGTCGAACCACAGAACTAGCCAAACAAACCTCCCCGAGACCCCATCAAGCTTAGCCCGATATATTTGAGTGGGGTACTCCCCCGTTTCCAGCTTGGCGGTAACGTACGGTCTGGAAGGCCTCTGCTTGTCAGCCGTACCCCGATGATGCGCGGGCAGGCCGCACCGGTGTTCGAGAAAGAGCGGTTGTTGCGCCCGCACCAGAACGGCGTTTGCGGCCAACGTTATAACACTTAGATAGCGAGGATGCTTAGACTTTCGAATCAACCCGACCCATTCAATGTGATTCGCCAATCGCTGCAGGCCCGAGAGATCCTTGAGAAACTAAATGCGAATGGCGGAAAGGGAAATGATAACATCTTTTATCGCTGGCTTGAGGAGATTGGGCTCACAGTGGCGTTGCCTGATCTCATCGACTTGCTAAGTCGGCTAGAGGGCGAGACACTTATCACGTCTGAGATGGTCGAGCGCTACCACGTGCTGCGGTTGACGAGGCGCGGTCAAGAGGTAGCGCGCGGCATTGAGACAATCGAGTGGATCGCCTCGCCGGAACCGAGCGCTTGATGCTAGCCAATGTGGTGGAGTGCGTCCCCTGGATCAACGAAGCGACGGCGTTCCAATAGAGCTTGAATGTGCGCGCGGTGTCGTTGGCACAAAGTGGTCTTGACTCAGTCGTCCACCCCTCACCGCTCCCGCACCGTAACCGCCTTCCCCTCATACACCAACCCCGTAGCCCCATTCTCCGCAAAGTCCGGCGCCACCGCCTTGCCCGGCCCGTAGAACCGCACCGAGATCGCGCGCTTCGCCGGCATGCCCGCATACCCGCCCTCGCGCGCGCCGATGGTGAGCGTGCGCGTCGCCTGGTTCCACGCGATCGGCACCCGCGCGTACTTGCCCTGGAGATAGGCCGGGCTCACCCCGTCGTCCTCGTAGAGCGAGAAACTCGCGTCGGCGCCGGTGAAGATGTGGAGGACGAGCGGGCCGTCGGGCTGGTCCTTCGTGCTCTGCACCTCGGGGCCGGTGGGCAGGATGCTGCCGGCGCGGACGAAGAGGGGCATGCGCTCGTACGGGGCCGGGGCGGTGATGGTGCGGCCGCCCGGGTGGTATGCGCCGGTGTTGAAGTCGTACCAGTCAGCGCCCGCGGGGAGATAGACCTGGCGGGTGCGCGCCTTGAACTCGGTGACGGGGGCGACGAGTAGGCTGGGGCCGAGCAGATATTCGTCGTCGATATTCCACGTCTTTTTGTCGGCGGCGAAATCCATCACCAGGCCGCGCATGATCGAGCCGTCCTTCAAATTGGTGTCGGCGCCGAGCGTGTAGATATAGGGCATCAGCCGGTAGCGCAGCTGATCGTACCAGATCATCGAGCGCTGCATCGCCGGGTCGTCGGCCGAGATTTCGTAGATCTCGCGCTTCGGCGTCTCGCCATGGCTGCGGAACAGCGGGCTGAACGCGCCGAACTGGAACCAGCGCAGATTGAGCTCGCGCCATTCGGCCCGGGCCTCGGGCAGCTGGTTGGTGTAGCGATCCTCCACCGCGAAGCCGCCGATATCGTGCGTCCAGTTGGGCAGGCCCGACATCGACACGTTGACGCCGGCCGAGATCTGGTCGCGCAGATCGTCCCAGCGCGCGGCGATGTCGCCCGACCATACCGCCGAGCTGGTGCGCTGCAGCCCGCCAAAGCCCGAGCGGGTGAGGATGAAGGGGCGCACGTCGGGCCGCGCGTCGCGCAGGCCCTCCGCCATGCCTTGGGCGTGGACCAGCGGGAAGCTGTTGAACAGGGCGGCGCCGGGGCCCTTCGCGGTCGGGCCCATTGCGTCGATGCGTTCGTCGATCGACAGGTTGGAGTGGATGTCGGGCTCGGTCGCGTCCATCCACCAGGCGTCGAAACCAAGCGTTACCAGTCGCTCGCGGACCTGGCGGAAATAGATCGCCCGCGCCTCGGCCGCATAGGGATCATAATCGGTGTTGAGATAGCCGGGGCCGACCCAGTCCTTGCGCTTCGCGTCGAGATTGCCGTGGTAGAGATAGCCCCTGGCGTCGAGCTCCTTCGCGTTCGCCGTGTTCGGGTAGAATTTCGGCCAGACCGAGATCATGATGTTGGCGTCGAGCGCATGGACTTCGTCGACCATCGCCTTGGGATCGGGGAAGCGCTTTTTGTCGAACTCGTGGCTGCCCCATTGGTCCTCGGGCCAGTAGAACCAGTCCTGCACGATATTGTCGAGCGGGATGCGGCGCTTGCGGTATTCGCGGACGACGCCGAGCAATTGCTCCTGGGTCTCGTAGCGCTGGCGGCTTTGCCAGAAGCCATAGGCCCATTTGGGCAGCATCGCCGCCTTGCCGGTAAGGTCGCGATAGCCGGCGACGACAGTGTCCATGCTGGTGCCGCCGACATAATAATAATCGGTCGCCTTGCCGACATCCGACGACATCCACAGCGAGTGGCGGTCGGGGGCGGGCAAGGGATCATTGTGGTAGAAGGCGATATAGCCCGCGTTCGGCTCCCATTCGATGCGCAGGTTCACCGGCTTGCCCTTGACCATGGGCAGGGTGAAATTGTGGAACCAGGGGTTCCAGTTCTGGCGCCAGCGCTCCAGCACCAGCTTGCCGTCGGCAAAGACCTTCACATAGCTGGAGGAATAGAGGCGGAATTTATGCTCGCCGGTGGTCTCCGGGGTGACGGCGCCGGTCCAGACGACATGCTGGGTCTGCACGGTCTTGCCCGCGGTGTTCTGGCCGCTATCGGCCGAGGCCACCGTCTGCGCCTTCGCGGCGGCGGGCCATTTGTCCTGGTCGCGGATATATTCGTAATTGATCACGGGCTCCTGCCGGGTCACCGCGAGCCGGTCGCCGAGATAATACTCAGCTTTCCAGCCGGGGGTGCCGCCGCTCGTCACCTTCAGCGTCGTGCCGACGAACGCATAGGGCGTGGGGTTGCCGAAGCGGGTGATCGAGTTGTTGTCCCACAGCAGGCCGTAATGGCGGGTGGAGACGAGGAAGGGGACGGCGATGTCCATATTGTGCTGGGCGAGCTCGACGTCCTCGCCATTGTAATTCATCTGGCGGTTCTGGTGCTGGCCGAGGCCGTAAAAGCCTTCGTCGGTGCCGCGGTTGAACTGTTGCCGGGTGGCGAGCCAGGGCTTGCCGTCCAGGGTGACGGGGTGGAAGGCGCCGCGGGCGGCTTCGTCGAGGGTGAGCTTGCCGGTGGCGTCGCGGAAGGCGACATGGCCGTCGCTGAGGCGGATCTCGGCGGTGGCTTTGGCGGCCTTTAGGGTGACGAGGCCGTTGGCTTCGGTGACGGTCAGGGTGCCATGGGGTTTGGCGACGACCATGAAGCTGTCGGGCAGGTCGAGGCTGGTGCCGGGGACGGCGGTGACGCGGAACTTGTCCTCGCCATAGACGAGTATGCGCACGCGCTTGGCCGGGCCGCTGTCGGGGGTGACGACCACGCCGTGATCGACGCGCTGGACATCGGCCGCGAGCGCGGGGGTGGCGGCGGTGGCGAGGAGGATTGCCGTGGCGAAGAGTGTGGCCCTCTGCCCCTCTCCTTTCAGGAGAGGGGCAAGCTGCGCAGCAGCGCGGGGTGAGGTTGAGCGGGAGACGCTCATGCCGGTCACCCTCACCCTTCCGCCGCCTTCGGCGGCTCCCTCCCTCTCCCGCTGGGAGAGGGAAAGCAGCGCGCTCGCAATGCGTGAATCCAGTCGCGTCACTTCTTCTCTCCTATTGCCAGGTCGCGAGCTTCACGCGGAGCAGTTGCGGCTCCGAGGTGAAGTTGAGGCCGTAATCGGTCTGGTCGCCGTTCCACAGGCGGTCGAACACCCAGGTGCCGTCGACATAATGGCCTTCCTCGACGCGCTCGAGCATCAGGTGGCGTTTGCCGGGGTCGGTGAGGGCGAAGTCCACGCGGGCGTGGAAGCCGGTGACGAGATACTCCGACGGGCCGAGCCGCGCGATGGCGACGCCGCCCGAGGGGGTGTCGTTGCCGGTCGGGGCGGGCGTGCCGAATTGCGGGAGGCCGAAGCTGATGGTGGCCTTGTGCGCGCCGAGATCGAGCGATTGCGCGTGCTTTGCAGCGGGATCGGTGGGCTCGGCGGCGCCCCACACCTGGCCTTCGTAAGCGAGCTTCGCCCAGACGCGCTCGAGCGGGCGGAACAGGCGATAGTTGCGGGCAAAGGCCTCGATCGTCTCCGGATCGAGCGCCTTGGCGCCGAGCGGGAAGTTGGAATATTTGGTCGCGTCCATGCCGAACGGCGCCCAGCCGATCGCGCCGCGGCCGATCGCCGGGAAGAAATAGCGGGCATAAGGGCGGGCATTGCCGGTCTCGGGCACGAACAGCGGATTGTCGGGTCTCGTGTAGCGATCGAGGAAGCCGAGATATTGCGCGTGATCGGGGTTGTAGATGTCGGGGCTCACCACATCGAGATGCGGGGCGGCGGCCTTGTAGACGTCGATCACCGGGTGGGAAGGCCCGCCCGAGGCGAAGCTGTTCGGGTCCTGCCAGACGAACGGATTACTGGTGAGCGCGGCATTCGAATACATCGGGAGCGGCTTCACGGCCTTGCCCGCAGCGGCGATGGCGTCGATGTAACTAGCGACGTACCAGCTGTGGAAGAACAGCTCGGCATCGCGGCCATAGAGCTGGGCCCAGCTGCCGGGTTTCTTGCCGGTCTGCTTCACCAAAGCGGCGGGGACCTGGCCGGCGAACAGGCGGTCGGCCTCGGGGGAGTGATCGCGCGCGCTGCCATAGCTGCCGGGCTCGTTCTCGACCTGCACCATGATGACGGTGTTGGCCTGGTCCCGGTCCTTCAGGTGGCGCATCAGCGCGACGAAGGCCTTTTTGTCCGCCTCCAGCGTGGTCGCGCCGTGCGGGCTGAGCGCGTAATGCGTCGCGCCCCTGGCGTCGATCATGCGGGGGAAGCGCTTGTTGTCGAGCTTGACCCAGGAGGGGGCGTAACTGGGGCCGGTATTCTTCCAGGTGCCGAACCAGAGCAGCACGAGGCGGACCTTGTGCTCGCGCGCCTCGTCGAGCAGCGTGTCGAGGAAGGAAAAGTCGAACTTGCCCTCCTGCGGCTCGATCTGTTCCCAGGCGATGGGGACTTCGACCGTGTTGGCCTGGAGCGCGTCGATGACCGGCCAGACCTTGGGCAGCATGGCGGGCCAGGCGCTCGAATTATTGACCTGCGCGCCGAGCATCAGGAACGGGCTGCCGTCGACGATCAGCGCGTGACGGCCGTCGCGGCTGTCGATGCGGGGCAGCGGACCGGGCGCGGCGAGCGCGGTGCCCGTGATCGCGACGGCCGAGGCCAGTGCCCAGCATGCGAGGCCCTTGAGCGCCATTTCCCCTCTCCCCCGTCGTTCGATTCCGGCTAGGCCTAGTATCTCAGTGAAAACGGACTTTGCCAATGAAAATCGGCGAAGGTCAACTCTGCCGGGGCGGCGCAGTCGAGCTGCGCAGTTCCAGCGTTGCCGGCACCACGACCGGCGCGTTGGGCACGATACGGCCCGCGCGGTCGGCGATGATCAGCTCGACCGCGCGCGCGACGACATCGGCGATCGGCTGCACCACCGCGGTCAGGGGCGGGTGGGTGAAGCGGACGATCGGGGTATCGTCGAAGCTGATCAGCGAGAGGTCGCGCGGCACCTTGATGCCGCGCTCGCGCCCTGCCTCCAGCGTCGCCAGCGCCATCTGGTCGTTGCTGGCGATGATCGCGGTCGGCGGCGTCGCGCTGTCGAGCAGGTGAAGCGCGGCGTGCCGGCCAGAGGCATAGCTGAAATCGCCCTCGGCGAGCAGCCCGGCAGTGTCCAGCCTCGCCTCCGCCATCGCCGCGCGCCAGCCATGGACGCGCCAGGCGCTGAGCTCATATTCGGGCGATCCGGCAATCAGGCCGATGCGGCGATGGCCGAGCCCGACGAGATGCTCGGTCGCCATGCGCGCGGCATGCTCGTCGTCCATGGTCAGCGCGAAGCCGGGGCCTTCGGTGAGCGAGCCGATCCGGGCGAAGCTGATCTTCTGCGCCTCGAGCAGCTCGGTGATATGCGGGTTCTGCGAATGCGGCGGGGTGAGGATCACGCCGTCGGGCTGGAGCGCGGCGATCGCGCCGAGCAGCTCGCGCTCGATATGGTCGCTATGCGTGTCGACCAGCTCGACGATCATGCGATAGCCATGCTCGGCGCAGGTCAGCATGCCGCCGAGCAGCATCTGGTCGATCCAGTCGGCGCCCTCGCGCTTGCGCCAGTCGGCGATGGTGCGCTCGCGGTCGTTGAGTGCGAGGATGAGATAGGAGCGAGAGCCACTCATGCGCTGCGCGGCGATCGAGGGGACGTAGCCGAGCTTGTCGATCGACGCCTGGACACGGAGCGTCATCTCCGGCCGGACGTTCGGCTCCTTGTTGATGACGCGGCTGACCGTCTGGAGCGAGACTCCGGCATCGGCGGCGACATGCTTGATCGTGACGGCCTGGCGGCGCCTTGCCATGCCGGTCAGCCCCGCGCGGCTGGAGTGGCCGCGCCGCAATAGCGGGCGACATAGGCGCCGTGCGCGGGCAGCGAGGCGACGGTGCGGGCGACATGGTCGCGGATCGTGCCGAGCAGCTTGTCGAGCTCCGTATCGGGCAGCTTCGCCGCGATCGGATGATAGGAGCGCGGCACGATGCCCTGGCCCATCATCACCTGGACCCAGCTGTTCTCGGCGAACAATTCCTCGTTTTTACGGAAGACGCGGCCGGTCTCGCGGAACAGCTCGATCTTCTGGGCGAGCGTATCGGGGATCGGCATCGCCGCGCATTGCCGCCAGAACGGGCTGTCCCGGCGCTCGGTCGCCTTGTAGTGCAGGATCAGGAAGTCGCGGATCTGACGCGTGTCCTCGTCCTGCTGGTCGTTGAACTCGGTTACATCGCGCGCGCTGATATCGCCCAGCGGCATCATCCGAATGAGGCGCAGCACGGCGCGCTGGATGAGGTGGATGCTGGTCGATTCGAGCGGCTCCATGAAGCCGCCCGACAGGCCGATCGCGATGCAGTTGCGATACCATTGGCGACGGCGCGATCCGGTGGTGAAGCGCAGCATGTTGGGCTCGGTCAGCACCGCGCCCTCGACATTGCCGAGCAGCCGTTCGAGCGCATCGTCGCGCGACAGGTAGCGGCTGCAATAGACCAGGCCGTTGCCGGTACGGTGCTGCAGCGGAATGCGCCATTGCCAGCCGGCGTCATGCGCCATGGCGCGAGTATAGGGGACGGGCGGGCCGACATTCTCGGTCTGGAGCGCGATGGCGCCGTCGCAGGGCAGGTAGTGCGTCCAGTCGTCGAAGCCGGCGTGCAGCGCCTGTTCGATCAGCACCGCGCGAAAGCCGGTGCAGTCGAGGAACAGGTCGCCCTCGATCCGCGTGCCGGAGTCGAGCACCAAAGCGGCGATGTCGCCACTTTCGCCGTCGAGATCGACCTGGGCGATCCTGCCCTCGATGCGTCTGGTGCCGTCGCCCTCGGCCATGGTCCGGAGGAACTTCGCGTAGAGCGTGGAATCGAGCTGATAGGCGTAGTTCATCCCGTCGTCGGGGAGGTGCGCGAACTTGCCCTGCAAAGCCGCGATCAGCTCGAGGCAATAGTCGTCATAGGATTGCTCATAACCCTTGCTGCGCGCGTAGAGCCAGAAATGCTGGAAGCCGGCCGACCAGTGATCCTTGCCGGTCAGGCCGAAGCTGTGGAAATAGCGGTCGCCGATAGTCTTCCAGTTGTCGAACAGGATGCCGAGCTTGAAGGTCGCCTGGGTGGCGCGCATGAAATCGGCCTCGTTGATGCCGAGCAGCCGGTTATAGGTGACGAGCGGGGGGATGGTGGATTCGCCCACCCCGATCGTGCCGATCGCGTCGGATTCGACCAGGGTGACCTCGACCGTCCGGCCCATCGTCCGCGTGATCGCCGCCGCGGCCATCCAGCCCGCGGTGCCGCCACCGGCGATGACGATGCGTCGGGGGTGCGGCATGCCGTCAGTCATTGGCTCAATTGCCTCAGCAGGAAGGCGCGGATCCGGCCGGCGCTTTCGGGGGTCAGGGGGGCGAGGATGCTGCGGCCTTCCTCGGGGATATGTGCGGTCACGTCATCGCCATTGCCGAAGACGTAATAGTCGAACAGGTCGCGCCAATAGGCCTTCTGGTCGTCGGGCAGATCGCGGATCGACAGCAGCGCATGGTTGAGCGCGTCCTGCGGCTGGCCGAACCAACGCGGGGCCTCGCGCCACCAATAATTGACCAGGATGTTGAACGGCTCCAGCCCCTCGACATGGTGCCACCAGAGCGCCGGGATGTAGAGCGCGTCGCCGGCGTCGAGTTCGGCGGTCTGGGCATGGGCCAGCGCCTCGCGGAAGCGCGGATGCGCCGCGAAATCGGGGGCGTGGAAATCGACCATGCTGATCGCGCGGCCGGCCGGCGTATTGTCGAGCGGGCCAAGATAGAGGTTGCGGAACTGCTCGCGCGGGAAGAGCGTGAAGCGGCGGCGGCCGACCGCGACGCAGGCGAGATTGTCAGGAACGTCGTTATGCGCGGCGATCCGCGTGCGCGTGCCCATCCAGATGCTGGCGAGCGGCGAACGGTCGCCGAGATCGACACGGTTCGCCTCGTGCAGGCCGTCGAAAAATTCATGCATGTCGATCGAGGCGAGATAGATCGGCGGTGCCTCCGCCCGGCCTTCGTTCGCGTCGATCTTCGCGAAGATCTCCGACAGCCGGGCGCGCAGCATGTGGAAGTTCATGCCCATCGCGTCGTCGTAGAACAGGCGCCCGCCCGATGCCGGAGACCCGACCGAGACCGCGAACGGGATATCGCGGTGCCGCTCCAGCAGATAGGCGCGCGCCTCCTGGTTGGAGCGCCGGCCCGCCTGGACCAGCGGCCAGTCGGCGACCAGCCCGCGCACCACGAAGGGGCGATCGGCCTCGCGCAGGAGGGTGTCGAGCACGGCCGCATCGGCGACCTCGACCTCGGGCACTGGCGCGAGCGCCTTGAAGATTCCGGGATCAGCCTCAGCCATGCCCGATCCGGCGGTTCTTGCGCGCGATCAGCTCGCGCAGCCGGCCGAGCGACGCGATCGCCATGAAGATCGGCATCAGATGGCCGTCGGCGTGCAGCTTGCCCAGGGTCGCGGCGTCGAGCTCGCGCAGCCGATCCTCGTCGATCCCGTGGAAGCCGACCAGGCGGTTGGTCGATCCGTCGTCGAGCTTGATCTCGAGCGTCAGCGGCTCGAGCAGCTTGTAGCGATCGAGTGCGGCGAAAAAGCCTTCGGACTCGCGATAGCCCAGGTCGAGCTCGCCCAGTTTGTCGGTGATCGATTCGAGATAGGGCGTCGGCCGCCCGTCCTCGTCGAACAGCCGCACGCCGTCCGCGCCGATCCGCGGGCTGGCGAGGTCGATATGCACCTGCTTGTCGCCGCCTTCCGTCGGCGACCCACCGATCAGAAAGGGCTGGATGTCGATCGCCAGCGGCAGGTAGCGCGCATCCCATCGGCCATCGTCGAGGAACAGATTCTCGCCCGTATCGAAGCCGAACATCGCCAGCGCGGTGAAGCGGTCGCGCTCCGCATTCAGGCGGAACAGGATCGGATAGTCGTCCTGCACGCGGCGGAACTCGCTTGGCACCGCGATGGCGCACATCACCGCGTCGCCCAGCGCGATGCCGCGGTCAGTGCGCACGCGGAGGTCGCGATGGTCTTCGAGGGTGAGAAGCGCGTGTTCGGACATATCAGCGCGTATTTTCCATGGGAGGCGCCATAGCGTGATGCGCGCGCAGCGCATCGAGATAGGCACGATTGGTGGGCAGGCTGGCGGCGAGCACGCGGGACCGCTGCTCGACCTGGCCGAGCTGTTGCGTCACGCCGTTGCCGGGCGCGCCGAGGATGGCGCCGGCGGGCGGGGCGGGGAAGCCCATGCCGTAGAGGATATATTGGTAGCTCGCCGCGGGGAAGATCTCCTCCGCCGCGGGCAGGTCGGCACGCGACGGCGGCTGGTCGCGCCAGAGGCGGAGCAAATCGGCCAGCCGCGGCGGGATCGAGGCAGGATCGCGGTGGTCGCGCCAATAGGGCTCGTCGCGCGCGCTCAGCACATAATGGAGCTTGAGGAATTCGACGATCCGGTCCCAGCGGTAACGGAACAGCGTGTTGAAGCGGTCCGCATGGATCGGCATCACGTCGCGGGTCGCCGGGAAATTGTCGAGCAGCGCCTCCAGCGACAGCTCGGTCAGCACGATCGCCGATGCCTCGAGCGGTTCGAGGAAACCCGCCGACAGCCCGATCGCGAGACAGTTGCGCTCCCAGAAACGCTCGCGATGGCCCGAGCGGAAGGTGAGGCGGCGGAAGGTCAGGCGGTCGGTATCGGCGCCGGGCAGGGCGCGGCGCAGATAGGCGGCGAGGGTCGCCTCGGCCTGCTCGTCGCTCGCGTGGCGCGACGAATAGACGCAGCCCACGCCGCGCCGCGTCGGCAGGCCGATGTCCCAGATCCAGCCTGCGGCGTGCGCGGTGGCGTTGGTCTGCGACGCGATCGGGCTGCCGGGCGCGACCGGCACCTGCACGGCCAGTGCGCGATCATTGAACAGCTCGTGGCTGCGATCGAGGAAATCGACCCCATATTGCCCGCCGATCAGCAGGGCGGCGTGGCCGGTGCAATCGATGAACAGGTCGCCCGCGACATCGCCCGACGCCCGGGTACGGACCGCCGCGATGTCGCCGTCTTCGCTGCGTTCGACCGAAACGACATGGTCGCGGACAAGATGCACGCCGAGCCGATCGGTGGCGTGCCGGCTCAGCAGCGCCGCCAGCTTTGTGGCGTCGAGGTGATAGGCATAGTTCAGCGCGCCGGCATAATCCGGCATGGTGCGCTGGCGCGGCGCCAGGTCGAGCGCGCACGGGCGCGCCTGCGGCGTGACCGTGTCGGCAAAGCCGCGGCCGGGCGCGGCATCGTGCCATGCCGCCACCACGTCGCGCGGATCGCCGTCGATCGGGGCGACGAAGGGGTGGAGATAGGCGTCGCCATCGCCGCCGGTGCGCCAGCCGATAAAACGCGAGCCCTGTTTGAACGAAGCGTCGCAGGCGAGCAGGAATTCGGTCTCGCTGATGCCGATCCGCTCCAGCGTCCGCCGCATCGTTGGCCAGGTGCCCTCGCCGACGCCGATGGTGGGGATATCGGGGGATTCGATCAGCGTCACGCAAAGCGGCGCCGGAGCCGCCGGGTTGGCGCGCGCGGCGATGAGGCACGCCGCGAGCCAGCCGGCGGTGCCGCCGCCGACGATCACGACCCTCGAGACTGCCTCGTCCACGCTACGCGCCTTCATCCACGATCGGCAACTTGCCGCGCCAGGAGAGGAAAAGCCACCCTCGTCGGAGGGTGGCTTTCCTGTCACCGGCAATGTCCCAACGGTCGGATCAGAACGCCGCGCGAACACCGAACGAGTAGCGCGCGAAGCCCGGTGCGACGACGGTCACGTTGCGATCGGACCGCAGATGCTGGCGCCGGCCCGACCCGGTCAGGTTGATGCCCTCGGCAAAGACGCTGATGCCCTTCATGAACTCGTAGCTCGCGCTCGCGTCCACCTGGCCATAGGCTTCGGTGTAAGTCGGATTGATGCCGGTCGAGTTCAGGAATTCGTCGCGCCAGTTATACGCGACGCGCGCCTGGATGCCGTATTTGTCGAAGAACGCCACCGCGTTGGCGCTGTTGCTGAGCCCGGTCAGCGCGAACTGGGTGACGGTCGAAGGCTTGGTATTGTCGTACACCGCGCTGCCGTCGACGATCGTGTAGTTCAGGATGGCGCCGAAGCCGGTATCCCAGAAGCTGTGCTGAATGGCGAATTCCCAGCCATGGAGCGTCGCCGTCTGATCGCTGTTCACCGGCGTGGTGATCTTGAAGTTGAGCGCCGGATCCTCGGGCAGCGAGTAGATCAGGCCCAGCGCCGCGTTCGACGATTGCGGGTAATGCGCGAAGATATACTGGCGGATCTGGGTGGCCGTCGCATTCGGCCCGATCGCCGCGACCGCTGCATTGTAGCGCGGACCGCCCTGGGGGGTGGTCAGGCCGAAGGCAGTGGTGTCGAAGCGCGTGGACGCGATGAAGTTCGCGACGCTCTTGCGGAAATAGCCAACCGACACATAGCTGTCGCGGCCATAATACCATTCGGCCGATAGATCGATGTTCTTCGACTTGTACGGGATCAGGCCCGGATTGCCCTGAGCGCCGGTGCCGCCGCCGACACGGAACAGCCCGTCCAGCGTCCGCCCGCCCTGCATGAGGTCATAGCTCGCGCGGGTGATGGTGTGGCTGTACGAGGCGCGCAGCTTGACGTTGTGGAGCGGCGAAATGTCGAAGTCGATCGACGGCAGCCAGTTATCGTACCGGCCGTCGAACCGGGTGAAGGCGCTGTTGCCCGACAGGACCACGTTGAACTCGTTGTCCGCCACCCACTGCGTGCTGGACGGGACGGGCACGAGCGCCGACGAGGTGATGTCGGTCGATTCGTAGCGCACGCCGGCGACGATGTGCGCCGGATTGCCGAACGCGTCGAACTTCCCGGCCACCTGCACATAAGGCGCCAGCGTCTTTTCGGTGATGCGCCGGTCCGTGTTGAACTGCGCTAGGCAACTGCCCTGGATCGAGGCGCCCGATCGCGGCTGGCTGCACGCCTTGAACTTGGATTCGAGGAGATCGACCATGTCCTCGAAATTGAAGGTGTAGAATTTCTGCGCCATGCCCTGTTGCGCCAGGCCCGGGAACAGGTTGGGCAGCGTCGCGAGCGTGAACATGCTGTCGGGGACCGACGAGGCCGGGCCGATACCACCCCAGCTGTCGTTCTGGATGGTGCCGAAGGCCGAGCGGACCTTGTTCTCGACATAGGAGACGCCGAAATCGAGGCCATCGAGCAAGCCGCCTTCATGATCATAGTGAATGGCCAGCTGGGCCTGATTGATCTCGTCCCTGAAATAGGCGTTGCGGAAGGCGTTGCCGGTCGGCGTGATCAGCGCCGCGTTGAGCGGGTCGATGCCGGGGGCCATGTTGTACGAGATGACCGGCAGATCGTGGTCGAAGTTGATGGTCTGGTTCTGGACGCCGAAGATCGCGGTGCCGACGGACATGCTCGAGCCGAACCGGTTGGTCGGCTTCACTTCCGCGGTGGAATGATGGCCATCCAGCGTCACCGTCACCCCGCCCGGCGCTTTCCACACCAGGTTGCCGCCGAGCGACTTGTTCTCGGCGCGGTTGGCGGTGAGCGAGCCGCTATAGGACAGGTCCTTGCCGACGTTGCAGACCGTCGACGGCGCCACGCACCCCGCATCCGGCACCGCGAAGCGTTCGGTATAGAAGACCGGGCCGGCGACCGGGCCGTCAGTCCAGGAACTCGACGTGTCGCCATGGTTGAACCAGATGCCGACATTGCTGTTGCGGATTTCGACGGTGTTGCGCGAATAGGTATAGTCGATCGTCGCGGTCAGCTCGTCGGTCGGGCGGAATTGCAGGACGGCCTGGCCGTTGATGCGCTCGCGATCGATGTCGTTGAACTCGTACGACGCGTTCTGCGGCACCTGATAGACATCGGTCGGATCGGGCCGGTTGGTGATGTTCGCGGCGCCCGGGCTGCCGGGCTGCGCCAGCGAGCCCCAGTTGTTCTCGTTGCCGAGATACCCGTCGCGCCAGCCGACGACGCCCTGGTTCGTGCTTGCCTTGCGCTTCTGGTAGGATCCGATGATCGCGATGCCGATCCGGTCGTCCGCGAAGGTGCTGCTGAAGATGCCCGAGACTTCCGGCGTGATGTCGTTCTTGCCGTTCTGCGAGCTGTCGATCACGCCCTTGACGGTGAGGCTGCCGCGCATGCCGGGCCGGTCGAGCGGGCGCGGGGTCCGGATGTTGATGGTCGAGCCGATGCCGCCCGATTCGATCGAGGCGCGACCGCTCTTGTAGACCTCGACCGCGGCGATGCCTTCGGAGGCGAGGTTGGCGAAGTCGAAGGAACGCGAGGACGGCGCGCTGCCGCCGTCGCCGATCAGCGCGGTCGGCATCTGGCGGCCGTTGAGCGTCACCAGGTTGAATTCGGGCCCGAAGCCGCGGACGGTGACGAGCGAGCCCTCGCCGTTGGACCGGTCGATCGACACGCCGGTGATGCGCTGAAGCGATTCGGCGAGGTTGGTGTCGGGGAATTTGCCGATGTCCTCGGCCGAGATCGCATCGACCACGCCCTGCGAGTCGCGCTTGATGTCGAGCGCCTGCCGCAAGCTGGCGCGGATGCCGGTGACGACGATATCGGGTTCATCGGCAGCCGGCTGATCCTGGACCAGGCCACCCGCTGCATTCGCGTCCTGCGCATGGGCCGTGCCGGACACCGTGGCGATCGCCAGAACCGATGCTCCAACCACGAATCGCGAAAGCACGCGAGTAGAACGACGCCGCATATATCCTCCCCTGTTTTATCAGTGCAGCTTGATCCGCACTTTATTGATAACGTTCACTTGCGAAATTTGTCGTGCGTTGTCAAGGTCCTTCGCGGAAAGCCGCAAATGGCACCGAATCGGCCTGAGTGGTTGTGAACGTTAGCAATTTGCATGTTTTCGGGCGATTGCGGGTTTCGCCACCCGCGCAAATCATCACCGGGCTGGTGCAAATCGGCAACGGATTCGAGGGGAAAGAGGATGTCGAAAAGGATGCAGGCCATATTGGCCGCGGTGTCGGTTCTCGCACTGACGGGGGCGGCGGCGAGCATCGCCCAGCCGCAGAGCGCCGCCAGGAAGAGCGTCGGCACCAAGAGTGTCAGGCAGGACGCCCGCGCGCGGGCCACCGCGATCGTCGCGAAGATGACGCTCGATGAAAAGATCGGGCTGGTCCATGGTCTGTTCCCGCCCATGGCCAAGGGCAAGACCAGGCATGAGCTGATCCCCTCGGCCGGCCATATCGACGGCGTGCCGCGGTTGGGCGTGCCGTTGCTGCGCGAGAGCGATGCGTCGCTCGGCGTCGCCAACCAGGTCGAGCAGCGCAAGGGCGATGTCGCCACCGCGCTGCCGTCGAGCCTGGCGACGGCGGCGAGCTTCGACCCCGAGATCGCCCGCGCCGGCGGGGTGATGATCGGCGCGGAAGCGCGCGCCAAGCGCTTCAACGTGCTGCTCGCGGGCGGCGTCAACCTGACGCGCGACCCGTGGAACGGACGCAATTTCGAATATCTCGGCGAGGATCCTCTGCTCGCGGGCACCCTGGCGGGCGCGCATATCGCCGGGGTCCAGTCCAACCGCATCGTCTCCACGGTCAAGCATTTCGCGCTCAACGCGCAGGAGACCGGTCGGATGGTGGTGGATGCGCGGATCGACGAAGCGAGCTTCCGCGAAAGCGACCTGCTTGCCTTCCAGATCGCGATCGAGCGCGGCAGGCCCGGCTCGGTGATGTGCTCGTACAACAAGGTCAATGGCGACTGGGCGTGCGAGAACGACTTCCTGCTGAACAAGGTGCTGAAGCGCGACTGGGGCTATCCAGGCTGGGTGATGAGCGACTGGGGCGGGGTGCATTCGACCGCCAAGGCCGCCAATGCCGGGCTCGACCAGGAATCGGGCCAGGAACTGGACAGCGAGATCTTCTTCGACAGGCTCAAGGCCGATGTCGAGGCGGGCAAGGTGCCGATGGCGCGGCTCGACGACATGGTGGTGCGCTATCTGACCGGGCTCATCGAGACGGGACTGTTCGACGCGCCGGTGGCGGATACGGTGCAGCCGATCCCCTATGCGCAGCATGCCGAGGTGGCGCAGCGCGCGGCCGAGGCGGGCATCGTGCTGCTGAAGAATGACGGCGGCGTGCTGCCGCTCGCGGCGACGGCGAAACGGATCGTGGTGATCGGCGGCAATGCCGATGTCGGCGTCCTGTCGGGCGGCGGATCGAGCCAGGTGCGGTCGGTCGGCGGTGCCCCGATCGAGATTCCGCTGACGTCCGGGGCGGCGATGTCCTTCGCGCGCGTCACCTATCATGCGTCCGCGCCGCTCAAGGCGTTGCGCGCGGCGATGCCGCAAGCCGAGATCAGCTATGTCGACGGCAAGGACGTTGCGGCGGCCGCAGCGGCGGCGCGGGGTGCCGATGTCGCGATCGTGTTTGCGACTCAGTGGACGACCGAGGCGCAGGACGTGCCGGACCTGTCGCTGCCCGATGGGCAGGACGCGCTGATCGCGGCGGTGGCCGCGGCGCAGCCGAAGACGGTGGCGGTGCTCGAGACCGGCGGGCCCGTGCTGATGCCATGGATCAAGGCGGTGCCGGCGGTGGTACAGGCCTGGTATCCCGGCCAGCGCGGCGGCGAGGCGATCGCCAATGTGCTGACGGGCAGGGTCAATCCCTCGGGCCGCCTGCCGATCACCTTCCTTGCTTCGGCGGAGCAGGCGCCGCGCCCGGCGCCGGTCGGGCTCGATACGATGACCTCGCTCGAAGCGCAGGCAGCGGCGGACCCTGCCAATGCGAGCAAGTTCAAGCTGGCGAGCTTTCCGGTCGATTATGTCGAGGGCGCCGATGTCGGCTATCGCTGGTACGAGAAAAAGGGCCGGCAGCCGCTCTTCGCCTTCGGGCATGGGCTCAGTTACACCAGCTTCACCTATCGGCGGCCGGTGGTGACCGGGGGCAAGACCCTGAGCCTCTCGTTCGAGGTGGTGAACAGCGGTAGCCGCGCTGGCGCCGACGTGCCGCAACTGTATGTCACGCGGGAGGGATCGAAGGCGCCGATGCGCCTTGCCGCGTTCACGCGCATCACCTTGAAGCCGGGCGAGGTGCGGCGCGTGACCCTGACCGCCGAGCCACGCATCCTGGCTGATTATGACGTCAAGCTGCCCGGGTGGCGGATCGCGGGCGGCACATACCGGGTGGCGCTGGGGCGTGACGCGACGGATCGCTCGATCGTCTCGACCGCCACGGTGGCGGCGGCGACGATGAAGCCGTGAGCACTTCTGTCATGCCGGACTTGTTCCGGCATCCATTCTGCGGCGAGGCGCAGCGTGCATCATGAAGCGCTGCGCTTGGACCACGATGGACCCCGGAACAAGTCCGGGGTGACGATTGAGGGATGATGAGCCGACACTAAGGATCGGCGCCCCCAACCCCGGCAGTTGCCGATTGCCGCCGGCACGGGCAAGGTCGGGCGACCGCTGATGCCTTTCCCCCCCGCTCCTGCGCTCGCGGCCGGACCGCGCACCGGCCACCGGCCGATCGGCTTCCTGCTGATCTATGCGATCGCGCATGCCGGCGGGGTGATGGCGTATATGCCGCTGCTCAGCATGCTGCTGCCGATGAAGATCGAGGGCGTGTCGGGCGCGGCGCGGATCGATGTGTTCACCGCGACGGTGGTGTGCGGCGCGATCGCGGCGAGCCTGTGCGGCATATTGTTCGGCTGGCTGAGCGACCGGTCGGTCGCCGCGGGTGGCGGGCGCCGTCGCTGGGTGGCGGGCGGGATGATCGTGACGGCCCTTACCTATGCGCTGGTCGCGGCGGCCTCGACGCCGGGGGCGATCATCATGGCGACGATCCTGTTCCAGGTTGCGCTCAACGCGATGCTCGGGCCGCTCGCCGCGATCATGGCGGACGAAGTGCCCGATGCGCAAAAGGGTCTGACCGGCGGCCTGCTGGCGCTGGCCAACCCCTCGGCGTCGGCGGTGCTGGCGATCGTGGTGGGCCTGCACCGGCTGGGCGAGGTGACTCAGTTCGGGCTCGTGGTGCTGGCGTTCACGGCGTGCGTCACGCCGCTGCTGCTGTCGCGGTCGATCCCGGTGCCGGTCGGGAGCGAACCGCGCCCGGTTTTCACCTCGCCCCGGCGCGATCTCGCTATCGCCTGGGCGGCGCGGCTGTTCGTGCAGGTCGCGGGCGCGGTGCTGTCGCTGTACCTGCTTTATTATTTCGAGAGCATCACCAGTGAAGACCCGCGCGACCTGGCGCTGCGGGTCGGGCATCTGCTGGCGATATCCTTCATCGTGCCGCTGCCGATCGCGGTGCTGGTCGGCCGCCTGTCCGACCGGATCGATCGCCGCAAGCCGTTCCTGCTCGCCGCGGCGATGGTGGCGGCGATGGGCTTGCTCGGCATGGCGTTTGCCCGGGACTGGACCATGGGGGCGGCGGCGTTCGCGCTCTACGCGATCGGATCGGGCGTGTTCCTGCCGCTGCACGCGGCCTTTGCGATGCAGTTGCTGCCCGACCCCGATCATCGCGGGCGCGATCTCGGGCTGATCAACCTGACCAATACCTTGCCCTCGTTCCTCGGCCCGTTGCTGACCTGGTCGCTGGCGACGCCGCGCGATTTCAGCACGCTGATGCTGGCACTGGTGGGGCTGACCCTGTGCGGCGGGCTGAGCGTGATCGGGGTGCGCGGGCGGCGTTAGAATCAGACTACCACTCTCCGTTCGCCCTGAGCTTGTCGAAGGGCTGTTCTTTCTTCCGCGGAAGGGAAGAGCAGGGCTTCGACAAGCTCAGCCCGAACGGAGAGGGGGCAATCGGGCCGAAACTCTAGGGATAGCTGACCAGCGTCTGCTTGATCGCCCCGGGCTCTGCCGCGGCGCCGGCCTGGTTGACGAGATGCGCAATCGTGCCCTTGCCGCCGCCGAGCGAGATGGTCGTGACGTTCGAGAACCGGACGCCCGGTTTGTGCGGCGCCTCGATCGCGCTTTCGACGACGATGCTCGGGTCGGCGGTGAAGTTCGCATAGATGCCGAGCGCGACTGCCTGGTGGTCCTCCACCCGGTCGGCGACCTTGTAGGCGGCCCAGCCGCGTATGGTGCCGGCCATGTACGCGGCCTGGTTCGGCGGGTCGTAGGGCAGCTCGTTCTGGTAGAACCAGGTCCGGCCACGCTCGCCGTTCCACAGGGTGTTGTAGCGGCGGAAATGCTCGACGAAGAGCGCGCACATCGTCACGTCGCCGCCGTTCACCACCAGCCCCTGATTGCCGATGCTTTCGTCCCAGCCGACATGGATCCGGCCGCTTGCCCGGTCGCCATGATCGGCACGCCAGATCCACAGATGGTCGCCGATGACGTGGTGGCTGTTGATCTCGAGACAGGTCTCGGCATTGCCGATCGTCGCACCGCCGACGCGGAAGAACAGGTCGGAGAGCAGGGTCGGATTGGCGCGGTGATCGCGGTTGGCGCCCCTTGGCCCGATCTCGACCAGTACGGGTGAAAGGGCGGGGCCGGCGTCGATCATCAGCCCGGCGATGGTGACGCCGGGCACGTCCGCGACGGCGATCGCCTTGCTGCCCCTCTCCGCCAGCAGGGTGGCGAGGCCGAGGCCGAGGACAACGGTGTTCGCGCGCGCGATGCGGAGGGGCGCGTCGAGGCGGTAGATGCCCGGCGTGAGCAACAGATGCCGGCCACGGGCCAGCGCCGCATTGAGCTGGCTGGCCGACATTTCGGGCCTGGCGATGAAGAAGCGCGCGAGTGGGATCGAGGTGCCGCGCGGTTTCCCGCCTTCCCAGCTCACGCCGCTTGCGTTGCGGCGGAGGGCAGGCATGAACACCTTCCACGCGCCGGACGCGTCGATGTGCAGGAACGGCTTTTCCCGTATGATCGGCACAGTCGGAATGCTGGTATAGGGCGGATCGGGAAAGCTCGTGGCGGGGGCGCCCTCGACGCCCATGAACATCATGTTCCAGTTCGATCCCTGCCAGCCGCGCAGCGCGCTGCTGCGGGTGAACCATTGCTGCTGCGAGCCGGAGCGGATCACCCCGTCGATGCGACAATCGGCAATGAAGCCGCCACTCGACCAGCCGCCATCGTCGAGCGCAAGGTCGCCGGCGAGATGGACCCGGCGATAGGGGGCCGCCTGCGATACGGCCCAACGATCGGCCCCGTCAGGTGGGCGGACTGCGAGATTCTCGACGCCGCGCCAGAAATTGACCAGCGCCATGCCTTTGGCCCAGTCCGCCTCGGCATGGACATGGCCGTTGACGATCACGTCGCCGGGCAGCGCGCCGAGCCCGGCGACCTGGGTGAAGAAGCCGATATTGACGTCGAGATCGTAGCGGCCGGGCTTGAACAGGATGGCGTGGCGCTCGTCCGTGAAATGCGCGCGTTCCATCGACTGGAAGATCGCGTCGAGCCGCTGCTGCAGCTCGGCGCGGGGCATTGACGGGTCGGCGATCAGGACGTTCGGGCCGAGATCGGGATCGCGCGTGCGGGCCGTGGCGGGGCCGGCCGCCGTGGCGATAGCGGTTCCGGCAAGTCCGGCGACCACCGTCCGGCGGGTCGGGTTCGTCTCCATCATATTTTCTCCACCGACAGGAAGGCAGTGACCGTCAGGCGGCCTTTGGCGGGATCGGGCGAGAGCTGCGCGTCCGGGCGGATCGCGCCGCTGTGCAAAACATAGCTCCGGTAGATCAGCGCGCGGTTTAAGCGCGCCTCGGCAAGCAGGGTGCGCTCGAACAAGGGTGTGTCGCCGGCGACATAGCTGTGCGGCGGTTCGCCGCCATGGCGAAGCTCGGCGTCGAGCTGGCCGAGATAGATCGGGGCGCGGATCTGGTCGACCGTCTCGAACCCGGTCGAGCGGTGCCGGAAAAAGGCAGTGCCGTTGCCTTCGGAGAGGTAGTGGATCAGTGCGATTCGCTCGACCGCGAAGGCGTCGCAATGCGGCAGGCGTTGCTGGACCGACAACGCCGTGGGATCGGTGGTGACCATCGAGAAGCTGGCGTCGATCAGCGCGATCGTGCCGGGCTGGCCGAAGATGTCCGCAAGCACCCTGGCGATGACCGGCTGTTGCGTCGACATGTACGCCGCCGGCAGGGGGGCGCGGATGCCGGGATAATGGTGCAGGGCCGGGCCGAACTCGGCTGCGATCGCGGTGGCGCGGAGCGCGTCGGGATCGGGCGCGAAATCGTCGATGACGACGAGCGGCTGTTGCTCGCGGCCGATGCGATGGACGGTGATGTCGCTCATCGCGGTTTCCAGTAGCGCACATAATCGACGCTCATGCGCTGCGGCAGCGCCGAATCGTCGACGCCCTTCGCGCCGCCCCAGTCACCGCCGATGGCGAGGTTGAGGATGAGGTTATAGGGGCGGGTGAACGGCCAGGCGGGTTTGCCGCCGGGCTGGTCGTTGTTCACGCGTAGATAGGCGCGGCCATCGACGCCGATGGTGATCGAGTCGGCGCGCCAGTCGAGCTGGTAGCGGTGGAAGTCGGAACAGCTGGTCGGCACCAGCTTCTCGGCGCCGCGCTGTGTGCCCCTGGCGTGGTTGAAGGCGCCGGTGTGGAGCGTCGCGTGGACGATCCGCGGTTGCCAGCCGACCATTTCCATCAGGTCGATCTCGCCCTCGTCGGGCCATTTGCCGTCGGGCGGGAGCAGCCAGATCGCGGGCCAGGTGCCGCGGGCGCAAGGGAGTTTCGCGCGGATTTCGTAGAAGCCATGGCCATGGGCCTTGCGGCTGACGAGCTTGGCGGACGTATAGGCCTGGCCGCCCCAGTCGGGCTTGATGGGCAGCTTTTCGCGGCGGGCTTCGATGACCAGCGCGCCCTGCTCGATCGAGGCATTTTCGGGGGCGTAATATTGCAGTTCGTGGTTAAACCAGCCCTGGGCGTTGCGCTCCGTGTCGAAGCGCCAGATGGCGGTGTCGATCCGCTTGCCGTCGAACTCGTCGGCCCAGTCGGGCACCGTGGAGGGCGCTTCCATCGGCGCGTCGACGGTGTAGTTGGTCGCGGCCAGGCTTGCCGCCTGGAGCGTCATCAGGATGAGCGGGCTCATCGGGCGGCAATCCTCTTCCGGTCAAGGCTGGCCTCGGGTAAGTCTCTTGTAAAGCCAGCGTTGTGAACGTTATCGTGGGCGGCGACAGGGGAGAAGCTGAAATGCAGCGACGCAGCGCATTGGCCACGATCATGCTCGGCCTGGCCGCACCGAAAATGGCGTGGGCCGGTGCGGGAGGCGCGGGCGCGGACAAGGCAGGCGTCACCATCGACCGGGCGCGAATCGACGCGGCGCTGCGCCAGATGGTGTCCAGCGGCCGCGCGACGGGCGCCTCGGCGCTGGTCTGGCAGAAGGGCGCGGAACGCTATTTCGGTGCGGCGGGCGAGGCCGATCGCGAGGCGCACCGGCCGATGCGGCGCGATACGCTGGTGCAGATATTCTCGATGACCAAGCCGGTGACCGGCGTCGCGCTGATGCAGCTGTGGGAGCAGGGCAAGTTCGGGCTCGACGATCCGCTCGAACGCTATCTGCCCGAGTTCGGCGCGGTGAAGGTGATCGACGGCACGGGGGCGGACGGCAAGCCGGTCCTGCGTGCGCCGGCGCGGCCGATCAGCGTGCGCGACATCATGCGGCATACCGCGGGGTTCTCCTATGGCATGCGCGATACTACCGCCGATATGATCTTCCATCAGATCGATCCGCTCGCCCTGACCAACAGCCTCGACGAGATGGGCAGGAAGCTGGCGCAGGTGCCTTTGCTGTTCGATCCGGGGGCTGAATGGAGCTACAGCACCGGGGTCGATGTTCAGGCCCTGCTGGTGGAGAAATTGACGGGCGAGCCGTTCGAACAGCATGTCCGGCGCGCGATCCTCGATCCGCTGGGCATGCGCGAGACCGGCTGGACTCAGCCCGAGGAGCGTTTCGCGCGCTTCGCGGCGAGTTATGACAAACAGACCGACGGGAAGCTGCTGCGCCAGCCCGACGAGAAGACGCGCGCGCTGAATTTCGGTCCGCGGCGGTTGACGATGGGCGGCGCCGGGCTCGCCTCGACGCTCGACGATTATATGCGGTTCGCGCGCATGCTGCTCGGGCGCGGCACGTTGGAGGGGGTGCGGATTCTCGCGCCCTCGACGGTCAGGCTGATGTCGACCGACCAGCTCGACCCGCGCATCACGCGGCGTTTCTTCCTGCCGGGCAAGGGATCGGTCGGCTTCGGTTTCGACTTTGCCGTGCGCACGGCGCGGCCGCGCGACGCGAAGGAGAATCGCGGCGCGGTCGGCGAGTTCTTCTGGGACGGGGCGGAGACGACCCTGTTCTGGGTCGATCCGGCCAACGACATGGCGGTGGTGTTCTTCGTACAGGTCAGGCCGTTCGACGGGACGCTGCACCATGACATCCGCGCCGCCGTTTACGGCGCGGACTATCTCGGGCCGCCCGGAGACTGACGTCAACAAGCGACATTGCAAACGCTTTCATCGGCTCTATCATGACCGGTGAGGGAGAGATGCATGCGCCTTGTACGCGGGATAGTAGCGGCGTTGGCCGTGATCATGACGACGCCCGTGGCGGCCGGCGGACAGGATCCGGCGGTGCGGCAGGCGGACGGGACATTGGCCGACGGCGCGCTGTGGCGCGCGACGATCCCGGCGAACTGGAACGGCACGCTGCTGTTGTGGAGCCATGGCTATTCGCAGGTTCGCGGCAGTACGGCCGAGGATGGGCCGGCGGCGCATCGCGAGAAGCTGCTGGCGGCGGGTTATGCGCTGGCGGGGTCGACCTATGCCGATGGCGGCTGGGCGCTGGAATCGGCGGTGCCCGACCAGCTCGGTACGCTCGCCGCGTTCGAGCGGAAGTTCGGCAAGCCGAAACGCGTGATTGCCTGGGGTATGTCGATGGGCGCGCTGGTGACGACCGCGATCGTCGAGCGGTCGCCGCGCCGGGTCGATGGCGGGCTGGCCTTGTGCGGGTCGATCGGCGGGGCGATCGGCATGATGAACATGGCGCTCGACGGCGCCTATGCCTTTCGTACGCTGGTCGCGCCCGAGGCCGGGATCAGGCTGGTGCGGACGGGCGACGATCGCGAGAATGCGGGGCGGGTGACGGCCGCGCTGAAGGAGGCGCAGGGCAGTGCCGCCGGGCGTGCTCGGGTGGCGCTGGCGGCGGTGCTGGCCGGCCTGCCGGGATGGACGACGCCGAACAGCCAACAGCCGACGGTCGGCGATTATGCTGCGCAGCAATCGGAGATGGCGAAGAGCTTTGCGATGGGCGTGTTCCTGCCGCGCGGCGATCAGGAGCGCCGGGCGGGCGGAGTGTTTTCGTGGAACACCGGGGTCGATTATGCGGCGCAGCTGAAGATATCTGGCCGCGAGGCGATGGTGCGGGCGCTGTACCGCGAGGCGGGGATCGATCTCGACGTTGACCTGGCCCTGCTGGCCAGAGGCGAGAGGGTGGCGGCCGACCCGGCGGCGGTGGCCTATATGACCAGCCACTACACGCCCGACGCCCGGCCGCTGGCGCCGTTGCTGGCGGTGCAGATGACGGGCGACGGCCTGACCTCGCCGTCGCTGCAACAGGCCTATGCCGATGCGGCCAAAGCGAGCGGCCGGGGCGCGCTGGTGAAGCCTTTATGGGTCGAGGGCGCGGGGCATTGCAACTTCCCGACCCCGGTGGTGCTGGCGTCCTTGTCCTATCTGGGGGAACGGCTGGATACGCGGCGCTGGCCGGCTCCGGCCGCGACCTTCGTGGCCCATATGCCGGCGCCGATGCTGCGGCCCTGCGTGCGGGGGAAGACGTGCCGGTGATGACAGTTTGGTCGGCCGAACGACTAAAACAGACCGTCACCCCGGACTTGTTCCGGGGTCCATCGGTCCGCAAACACAACATCTGCGGCGCTTGCGGAGGAATGGATGCCGGAACAAGTCCGGCATGACGACAGGCTTGAGGTGAAGACCCTATTCGATCCCCTTGCGCTCGACCGTCCAGGCGGGGTCGGTGCACAGGCCGCAGTCCTTGCCGGTGAAGCGTAGCGCGGCGCGCTTGTCGCCCGCCAATTGCCAGTCGAGCCAGTCGACCGCCACCGCTGCCGCCGCGCCGCCATTGGGCTGGGTGAAGGTGCCGCCATGGCCGACACCGAGATTGGCGACCATCACCGGCACGGTGTCGATCCGTTTGAAATCGTCCATGCCATTGGGATAGGCGACGTCCTTCGGCCCGCCGAGAATGTAGAGCACCGGGGTGTGCAGCCGCTTGAGCAATGCCTTGTCGACGGTGATGCCGCTGATCGGGTTGCTGCCGTCAGCGAAGATACCGCTATTGTGGATGATCACGGCGTGGACGCGCGGATCGATCGCTGCCTCGAGCGCCTGGAGCCCGCCGCAGCTATGGCCGGAAACCGCGATCCTGTCGGTGTCGAGCTTGCCGAAGAACGGGCTGCCCGGCCGCTTGTTCTCGGCATAGGCCCAGTCGATCGCCGCGATCAGCGCGGCTGACGTAGTCGCGACCGGGGGCAGCTTGCCCGTCGCTGGATCGATGCCGCGCTCGGGCACCTTGGCCGGCTGCGCGCCCGGGCCGCTGAGGATCGCGCCGGGTGCGATGGCGAGATAGCCGTGCGAGGCGATCTCGGCGAGGTGGAGCCGCGCGCTGGCACCGTCGGCGCGGCAGCCGCCATTGCCCCAGGCGAGAATGCCGAGCTTGCGCGTGCCGAGCGCCGCCAGATCGGCCGGGCGATAGACGACATGATCGGGCAGGGAGGCGACGACCTGCTTGACCGCGGGATAGGGGCCGGTGCCGGGCGTATCGGGCATCGCGGCATAGGCGGCACGCTGCGCCGCCATCTCCCTGGCGAGGTCGGCGTTGGCCTGCGGGCTGACCTGGGCGGACGCGGTGGAAAGGGCCATGGCCGCCAGCAAGCTGGTCATCGCCGTGCCGCGCGCGAGGTGCCGATACCGCATCCGTCTCTCCCTGTTCGACGCCCGAGTCGCACGCCGGTTGACCGGTCGTGGCGCGGGAATCCGCCTGATTTCAACGGCCAGCCTATCGACGGATCGGCAGGCTTGCAAGCGCTTGCAATCAGCTTATACAGATTGTTATAAGCCATTACTTCCGGTGCGGCGACGAGCGCTCTACCGGGCTCGAAGGGAGTCCATCCGTCACGGCACGCAGATGCCGGATGCGGAGGACAGGGGAGAGGAAAAATGATCCAGATGATGAACCGTCACGCCTTGCTCGCATCGAGCGCCGCGATCGGACTGATCGCTTTTGCCGGACCGGCCATGGCGCAGACCGCCGAGCCCGTCAGCCAGGCGGCACCGGCCGATCAGACGCCTGACGCGGCCGAGGACGTTGCCGAAGTGGTCGTCACCGGCAGCCGGATCCGCGGCATCGCGCCGGTCGGCTCCAACGTCATCGCGATCGACCAGGCGAAGATCGCGCAGGAACCCGTCACCTCGGTCAACGATCTGCTGCGCCGCGTGCCGCAGGTCGTCTCGCTGGGTGCGAACCGCAATGGCGGCACGGCGCAGAACGGCGCGGCCAACGCGACGCGCGGCGCCGGCATCAACCTGCGCGGCATCGGCACCGGCGCGACGCTGCTGCTCTATGACGGCAAGCGTTTCCCGCCCCAGGGCACCCAGGGCCAGTACACCGATCCGTCGGTGCTGCCGAGCATCGCGCTCGGCCGGGTCGAGGTCGTCGCTGACGGTGCGTCGGCGATCTACGGATCGGACGCGATTGCCGGCGTGGTCAATTTCATCCTGCGCAAGGATGTCGACGGGATCGAGGCGCGGGCGCGCTACGGCTTCACTGACGGCAATTACAACGAGGCGCAGGTCTCGGCGATCGCCGGCAAGAAATGGGACGGCGGCTCCGCCATGATCGCGGGCGAATATACCCGCAACTCGGCGCTGCGCGGTTACGATCTCCCCTGGTACCAGGACGACAACCGCTCCCGCGGCGGGCGCGACCTGCGCACGACCAATTGCCGACCCGGCACGATCACCGCGGGCGGCAACACCTATGCCATTCCGGCGGGCGGGGTGACCTCGGCCAATGTCGGCACGCTGGTCGCCGGGACGTCGAATAAATGCTTCTATAACGGCCTCGATGCCGTGGTGCCGGAGCAGCAGCGCTACAGCGTGGTCGGTGCCGTGACGCAGGATGTGGGCAGCGTGCGCATCTTTGCCGATGGTTTCTATTCCTACCGCGACGGCATCATCCTCGGCACGGCGGACACCTTCACCGCGACGGTGCGCAACACCAATCCGTTCTTCGTCTCGCCGGTCGCCGGTGCGACGCAGGAAACGGTGACCTATTCGCTGCTTCCGGAGCTCGGGCCCGATCGCAATCCCTATCATTCCTATTCCTGGAACCTGATGGGCGGGGTCGAGGCCAAGCTGTTCGGCGACTGGTCCGGCACGGTCTATTATGCGCACGGCGCCTCCCGCGACGTCGCGGATCGCCGCAAGGGTGTGAACACCGCGGCGCTGAACGCGGCGCTGGCCGACGCCAATCCCGCGACCGCGCTCAACGTGTTCGGCGGGACCAACAATGCGGCGACGCTCGCGCGGATCAACGACAATTATTTCGTCATCACCGGGGCGACGCGGCTCGATGTGGTGAACGCGCAGATGGACGGATCGCTGTTCGCGCTGCCGGGCGGCAATGTCCGCCTCGCGGTCGGCGGCGAATATCGCAAGGAATATACCTTCACCGATCTCGCGACCGGCAACAGCGCGGCGCAGGTCCATGTCGCCGATGACGGATCGCGCAATGTGAAGGCCGTGTTCGCCGAGCTGTTCGTGCCGATCGTCGGGGTGGACAATGCCATGCCGGGGATCGAGCAGCTCAGCCTGTCGGTCGCCGGGCGCTATGAGGATTACAGCGATTTCGGCGACACGACCAACCCGAAGATCGGGCTGACCTACAAGCCGGTCGATGGCGTCACCCTGCGCGGCAGCTATGGCACGTCGTTCCGCGCGCCGACCTTTACCGAGGTGTCGACCATCGCGGGCGGCGCCGGGCTCTATTACGACACCCTGCCCGGGCCGAACGGGAACCTGACCGGCATCGGCATCGCCGGCGGCAATCCCGACCTGAAGCCGGAGACCGCCAAGACCTGGTCGGTCGGCCTCGAGATCGCGCCTCGCGGCGTGCCCGGGCTGGTCGCGACCGCGACCTATTTCGACATCAACTATACCAACCAGATCCAGGCGCTGCGCGGCACGGCGGGCCTGCTCACCAACCCGATCTATGCGGCGTTCCGCAACCTTTCCCCGACTCAGGCGCAGATCACCGCGCTGATCAATTCGGGGCTGCCGATCAACAACACGATCAACGCATCGGCGGTCGCGTTCATCGCTGACGGACGGCGGCAGAATCTCGGCACGTCGCTGGTCAGCGGGATCGATTTCGGCCTGAACTATGGCTGGCAATGGAGTGACTTCAAGCTCGATGCCGGTGTGCAGGGCACTTATTACACGCGCTACAAGTTCGAGGCGGTGCCGGGATCGGGGCTGGTCGATGTGCTCAACACGATCGGCTTCTCGCAGAAATTCCGGATGCAGGCCGACACCGGCATTGCGTGGAACGGCTTCCGTGCGCGGGCGACCCTGAACCATCTGTCGGGCTACCGGAACAACACCGTGGTGCCGAAGCAATATGTGAAGGCCTATGACACGGTCGACCTGTCGCTCGGTTACGACATCACGCCGCGCATCACTGTGTCGGTCGATGCGCGTAACCTCTTCGACCGCGATCCGCCCTTCGTCGACACGACGCGTGGCTATGATCCGCAATCGGCCAATCCGGTTCCGCGGCTGATCTCGTTTACCGCCGGCGTGAAGTTCTGATCCGGTGAAGTCCCTGCTCGCCATGCTGGCGTTCGTCCCGGCGCTCGCGGTTGCGGCGCCGGCCCAGGCCACGACCTGTGCCGACCTGGCGGGCAGGCATGCCGGATCGGTCGAAGTTGTGTCGGCAACCGAGATCGTGCCGGAGGCGAAGGGCTGGGCGCCCGCCACCGACAGTTTCTACAAGCCGCAACCGGTCCGCGCTTCGCTGTGCCGGGTCGAGGGGCGGATCGAGGGCAGTATCGGCTTCGAGCTGTGGCTGCCGCTGGCGGAACAATGGAACGGGCGGTTGCTCGGCGCCGGGGTCGGCGGTGATGCTGGGGTGTTCAACTATAACGACATGAGCCGGCGCATCGGCGAGGGCTTCGCCACCGTCACCACCGATAGTGGGCACAAGGCCAGCATGGCGCACTGGATGATGGAGGCCAAGGCGCGCGACGATTACGAGCACCGCGCGGTGCATCTGACCGCGGTGGCGGCCAAGGCACTGGTCGAGCGCTTCTACGGCAAGCCGGCGAACCGCAGCTATTTCTCGGGTTGCTCGGGCGGCGGACGGCAGGCGCTGAAGGAAATGCAGGCCTATCCCGGCGATTATGACGGCGTGATCGCCGGCGCGCCCGGGCCGTACATGCCGCTGATCTCTGTCCGGATGATGTGGTTCTCGCTGGCGCAGAAGCGCGATGCGGCGGGCGCGTTGAGCGACGAGGACTGGGCGCTGTACGAGAGCGCGTCGAACAAGGCATGCGATGCGCAGGATGGCCTGCGCGACGGCGTGGTCGAGAATCCGCTGGCGTGCCGCTTCGATCCGGCCGTGCTGGCGTGCAAGCCGGGCGAGACCAGGGCATGCCTGTCGCCGCCGCGCCTCGCCATGCTGCGGCGGATCATTGCCCCGATGCCCGACGAGCGCGGCCGGGCGATGGACAAGGGACTGCTGCCGGGCGTGCGCACGCGCCCCGGCCCGGCCTCGCCATTGCTGCGCGCGATGTGGGGCGATGCGGTCTATCGCAATCCGGACTGGAACGAGAACAGCTTCCAGCGCACGCGTGACCTGGCTTTGGTCAACAAGACGATGCCCCAGCTTCGCGCCGACAGCACGAGGATCGCGCCGTTCCTTGCGCGGGGCGGCAAGGCGATCGTCTATCAGGGCTGGCAGGACCCTTCGGTGATCGCCGGACCGACGGTCGACTATTATGCCGCGCTCGCCCGGGCCAATGGCGGGTACGAAAAGCTCGATGACTCGGTCCGGCTGTTCATGGTGCCGGGCATGTATCATTGCGCGCGCGGGCCAGGCGCCGACCAGTTCGGCGGATCGGGCCAAGCGACCGTGGCGGGCGATCCGTCGCGCGACATGCTGTGGTCGCTGATCGACTGGGTCGAGCAGGGTCGCGCGCCGGCGCGGATCGAGGCAGCGAAGGTCGCCGACGACAGGGCGCTGTTCACGCGGCCACTCTGTGCGTTTCCGCAACGGGCACGATATGACGGCAAGGGCGACCCGAAGGCCGCTGCTTCGTTCAGCTGTGTTGTCGAACCCGATTATCTCGCTCAGCTCACGCCGAAAGTGATGCGCGCCGCCAGGCGCCGATGACGTCCGAGGGTCTTGCGGCCCCTGATTCATCATGCTATGTCACATAACAATTAAGGAGAGGGTGATGACCGAGTTCGACACCATGCTCGCCGAGCGTTCGGCAACGACCTTCGACCGCCTCAACCCGGTGACGGGGGAAGTGGCGACCACCGCACCGGCCGCGACGATCGCTGACGCCAATGCGGCGTGCGAGGCGGCGGCGGCCGCCTTCCCGATCTGGTCGGCGATGGGGCCCAATGCGCGACGCGCGCTGCTCAACAAGGCGGCCGATGCGCTGGAGGCCAAGGCGCCGCAATTCATCGAGGCGATGATGGGCGAGATCGGCGCGACCCGGGGCTGGGCCGGCTTCAACCTGATGCTCGCCGCCGGGATCGTGCGCGAGGCCGCCGCAATGACCACCCAGATCGGCGGCGAAGTCATCCCCTCCGACAAGCCGGGCTGCATCGCGATGGCGCTGCGCGAGCCGGTCGGCGTGATGCTGGGCATCGCGCCGTGGAACGCGCCGATCATCCTCGGCGTGCGCGCAATCGCCATGCCGCTCGCCTGCGGCAACACGGTGGTGCTGAAAGCCTCCGAGCAATGCCCGCGCACCCACGGCCTGATCGTCGAGGCGTTCGAGGAAGCCGGCCTGCCCAAGGGCGCGGTGACTCTGGTCAGCAATGCGCCGAAGGACGCGGCCGAGATCGTCGGCGCGCTGGTCGACCATCCCGCGGTGCGCCGCATCAACTTCACCGGATCGACCGCGGTCGGCAAGATCATCGCGATCCGCGCGGCGGGGCATCTCAAGCCCGTGCTGCTCGAACTGGGCGGCAAGGCGCCGCTGATCGTGCTCGACGATGCCGATCTCGACGAAGCCGTGAAGGCCGCCGCGTTCGGCGCGTTCATGAATTCGGGCCAGATCTGCATGTCGACCGAGCGGATCATCGTGGTCGACAGCGTCGCCGACGCGTTCGTCGAGAAGTTCGCGGCCAAGGTCGGCTCGATGCCGGTCGGCGATCCGCGCGAAGGCAAGACGCCGCTGGGCGCGGTGGTCGACCAGAAGACGGTCGATCATGTGAAGAGCCTGATCGCCGACGCGCTCGGCGCGGGCGCGGTGCAGGTCAATGGCAGCGATTCCCACGGCGTGCTGATGCCGGCGCATGTCATCGACAAGGTCACGCCCGAGATGAAGCTGTTCCGCGACGAGAGCTTCGGGCCCGTGGTCGGCATCGTCCGCGCGCGCGACGAGTCGCATGCGATCGAGCTGGCTAACGACACCGAATACGGTCTGTCGGCGGCGGTATTCACCAAAGACACGGCGCGTGGCCTGCGGGTGGCGCGCCAGATCAAGTCGGGCATCTGCCACGTCAACGGCCCGACCGTGCATGACGAGGCGCAGATGCCGTTCGGCGGCACCAAGGCCTCCGGCTATGGCCGCTTCGGCGGCAAGGCCGGCATCGACAGCTTCACCGAGCTGCGCTGGATCACGATCGAGACCCAGCCCGGCCATTACCCGATCTGATTCAATTCCCTTTCCAAGAACGGACCTTCCATGACCGAGACCAGCTCCAACGGCACCGTTGCCTATGACGTGATCGACCGCATCGCCTGGGTGCGTTTCAATCGCCCGGACAAGCGCAACTGCATGTCGCCGACGCTCAACCGCGACATGATGGAAGTGCTCGACCTGCTCGAGTTCCGCGACGATGTCGGCGTGCTGGTGCTGTCGGGCGAGGGCACGGCCTGGTCGGCCGGCATGGATCTGAAGGAATATTTCCGCGAGACCGAGGCCAAGGGCCTGGGTGCCAGTCGTCAGGCGCAGCGCGAGAGCTATGGCTGGTGGCGGCGCCTGCGCTGGTACCAGAAGCCGACCATCGCGATGGTCAATGGCTGGTGCTTCGGCGGCGGTTACGGCCCGTTGTTCGCCTGCGACCTGGCCTTTGCGGCGGACGAAGCGCAGTTCGGGCTGAGCGAGATCAACTGGGGCATCCTGCCCGGCGGCGGCGCGACCAAGGTCGCGACCGAGCTGCTGCCGTTCCGCAAGGCGATGTACCATGCGATGATGGGCGAGAATGTCGACGGCAAGACCGCCGCCGACTGGGGCCTGGTCAACGAGGCGCTGCCGCTTGCGGACCTGAAGGCGCGCGTGACCGAGGTCGCTGGCGTGCTGCTCAAGAAGAACCCGGTCGCGCTGAAGGCGACCAAGGACGCGGTCCGCCGTGTCGGCGTGATGAGCTATGACGATGCCGAGGATTATCTGATCCGCGCGCAGGAAGCGGCCAACAGCTACGACAATGAAGGCCGCAAGGAAGGCATCAAGCAGTTCATCGACGACAAGACGTTCAAGCCGGGGCTTGGGGCGTACGACACGTCGAAGCAGAAGGCCTGAAGCTTTCGGCCTTCCCTTTCCCGTCATGCCGGACTTGTTCCGGCATCCATGCTTCCGCACACGCCACCATTGTTGCGTTCGCGGGACGATGGACCCCGGAACAAGTCCGGGGTGACGACAGCAGCGTTGGCGGCCTGAACTACCGGAGACTGAAGTGACCACCGACACCAAGCTCGCCACCCCTTCGCTCGACCGGCTGCTCAAGGCGCGGTCGGTGGCGATCGTGGGCGCTTCGCCGACGCGTGGCGCGCTGGGCAATTCGGTGCTGCTCAACCTGCAGCGGCACGGCTTTGCGGGCGAGATCCACCTGATCAACCCGAAGCGCGACGAGATCGCGGGCCGACCCTGCCTTAAATCCGTCGACGCGCTGCCGATGGGCGTCGACGCCGCCGTGCTGGCGATTCCCGGCGCGGCAGTGCTCGATACGGTGCGTGCGCTGGCCGCGCGCGGCGTGGGCGCGGCGGTGATCTTCTCGGCGGGGTTTGCCGAAGGGGGCGAGGAAGGGCTCGAGGCGCAGCGCGAGGTCGCGCGGATCGCGGCCGAGCACGGCATGGTGATCGAAGGGCCGAACTGCCTGGGCATGGTCAATTATGTCGACGGCATTCCACTGACCTTCGTCGAGACCCCGGCGCAGCGCCTCGACGGGAAGCCGGGCATCGGCATCGTCTCGCAGTCGGGCGCGATGGCGGTAGTGCTGGGCACCACGCTGATGTCGAAGGAGCTCGGCATTTCGATTTCGGTCTCGACCGGCAACGAAGCGGCGAGCGGGGTCGAGGATTATGTCGACTATCTGCTCGACGACCCGAACACCCAGGTGATCGGCATGATCGTCGAGCAGTTCCGCAAACCCGCGCGCTTCCTGGCGCTGGCGGCGAAGGCGCGCGCGGCGGGCAAGCCGATCGTGCTGCTCCATCCGGGCAAGAGCAGCGCCGCGCGCGAATCCGCCGCGACGCATACCGGTGCGATGGCCGGCGACTATGCGGTGATGCGGGCCAAGGTGGAGCGCGCCGGCGTGGTGCTGGTCGACAGCCTGGAAGAGCTGGGCGACGTGCTCGACCTTGCGCTGCGCAGCGGGCCGCTCCCGGCGGGCGGTACCGCGGTGCTGACGGAATCGGGTGCGTTCAAGGCGCTGGCGCTCGACCTGTGCGAAGCGCTGGCGCTCGATCTGCCGGCGATGGAGGCAGCGACTGCGGCGCGGATGCGCGCGGCGATCCCCGACTTCATCCCGGTGAGCAACCCGATGGACCTGACCGCGCAGGCGCTGGTCGATCCCGATCTGTATCGCCGTACCCTGGAGCCGCTGCTCGACGACCCGACCTATGGCAGCGTCATCATGGGCATCATCCAGACCGACGAAGCGACGTCGCGGATGAAGTTCCTGCCGATCATCGAGGCGATCCGCAGCCTGAAGCCGGGCAAGCCGGTGATCTTCGCCGGGCTGGACGACGGCGCCGACGTGCCGGCGGAGTATATCCGCGACCTGCGCGCGCTGGGCGTGTCCTATTTCCCGTCGCCCGATCGCGCCTTCCGCGCCGTGGCGCAGCTCAGCCGACTGGCTGCCCGCGACTTCACCAGCGCCGATACGCCGCCGGTGGCGGCCGAGCTGCCGATCGGTGGCGGCGTGATCCCGGAATATCGCGCCAAGCAACTGCTGGCGCCGCTCGGCGTGCCCTTCCCCAGGGGCGGGTTCGCGCGCGATGCGGCGGAAGCCAAGGCGGTCGCGGCGGAGATCGGCTATCCCGTGGTGCTGAAGGCGCAGGCCGCCGCACTCTCGCACAAGAGCGATGCGGGTGGGGTGATCCTGAACATCGCCGATGATGCGGCGCTCGATGCGGCCTGGGCCCGGCTCTATGCCAATGTCGCGGCGCACGCGCCGGGCGTGGCGCTCGACGGGGCGCTGGTCGAGGCGATGGGCGCGCGCGGCACCGAGCTGATCGTGGGCGCGCGCGGCGATCCCGAATGGGGCGCGACGATCCTGGTCGGTTTCGGCGGCGTGATGGCGGAGATGCTGCACGATTTCCGCCTGCTGCCGCCCGACCTGACGCGCGACGCGATCATCGCCGAGCTGCGCCGGCTGAAGAGCGGGCCCTTGCTCGACGGCTATCGCGGGTCGTCCGCGCTGGATGTGGGCGCGGTGGCGGACGTCATCCTGGGGCTGGGCCGGCTGCTGGCGGGCACGCCGGCGATCCGCGAGATCGATCTCAACCCGGTGGTGGTCTATCCCGACGGGCAGGGCGCGGTTGCGCTCGACGCGTTGATCCTGACTGATCCGGCGGGGTGACCGGGCGGGCTTGAGAACCGCTCCCTCCCCGTTCGTTTCGAGCGTAGTCGAGAAACATTGTTGGAGCGCCAAGCCCGGTTTCTCGACTGCGCTCGAAACGAACGGGAGTAGGGGGTCAGCGCTCCTGCGCTTCGATCCGGGTGAGCAGGGCGATCAGGGTGCGGCGCTCCGCCGCGGTGAAGCCGGCGAGCATGCGCTGCTCGTGCTGCTCGATCCGGGCGAGGCAATCCTTGAGCATCGCGTCGCCGGCCGGGGTCAGGTTGAGCGCGAAGGCGCGGCGGTCGTAGCTGGCGGTCTGGCGGTCGACCAGGCCGGCATCGACCAACTGGTTGATCAGCGCCACCATATTGGCGCGCTGGATGCCGAGCAGGCGGCCGACCTCGCCCTGGTTGATGTCCTGGTTGGCGCCGACCACGGAAAGGATGCCGAACAGCACCTGGCGCATGCCGGTGCCTTCGATCGCGCGGGCGAAATCGTTGGAAAAGGCACTGGAGGCGCGGCGGAGATGATAGCCGGCAAGGCTTTCCAGCGCGCCGAGCGCGGCGTCGTCATCTTCCATGGGCACGGACGCAATCGGCAAACAGCTTCTCCTGATCGGCACCTGGCATAGGTCGAGTCACGCGCCGCCTCAAGCCGCCGTCGCCGCGGCGTTCCGGCGCAGCCCGAACAGCGCGAGCGCCGCGACCAGCGACCCCATCGCCATCAGCACCGCGACCGTCGCGAGGCCGAAGCCGGCGGCGAACAGGAAGCCCGCGAGCGCCGGGGCGAGCGCCGAGCCGCCGCGCCCGATGCCGATGACGAAGCCCGTGGCGGTGGCGCGCAGCGAGGTCGGGAAGGACTGGGCGAGCAGCGCATAGAGGCCGACCACGCCGGCATTGGTGACGAAGCCGGCCAGCGCGGCGACGACCGACAGGCCGTGCAGGCCGGATTGAGGCTGGCCGAAGGCAATGACGAAGCCCGACGAGAGCAGCATCGCGACGATGGTGAGCGTCAGCAATCTGACGCGGGCGGTAAGCAGGCCGAGGATCAGCGAGCCGGCGGCGCCGCCCAGGCTGGCCCAGACCAGCACCCCCGCAGCAGACGAGGGCGCGAAGCCCATGTCCACGACGATCTTGGGAATCCATTTCAGGATGAAATAGAAGGTCATGATGTGCGCGAGATAGGCAAGCGTCAGCAGCACGGTGACCCGGGCTAGCGCGGGTGAGAACAGTGCCGACACCGGCAAGGGAGGCGGTTCGTCCGCGACCGGCGGTAGCGCGTCGATCGGCCCATGGCCCATGCGCGCAAGCGTACGGTTGATCCGCTCCAGCGCGTTCGCCGGGCGCTTCTGCATCAGGAAGGCGATCGACTCCGGCGCGCGCCACAGCACGATCGGGATGAAGCACAGCGTGACGATGCCGCCGAACACGAACACTGCCTGCCAGTCATAGCTACGCAGCAGCACCGCCGATACCGAACCCCCGACGACGGTGCCGATGGGATAGCCGCCGGCCATCAGCACGACGGCGAGCGGGCGGCGGGCGGCGTTGGAGGCCTCGGCGACGGCGGCGTTGGTCGCCGCGAGCATGCCGCCGATCCCGAGCCCGGTGAACAGCCGCCAGCCGGACAGGGTGACGATATCGTGCGCGGTGGAAGCGCCGAACATGCCGGCGGCCATCACGACGAGGCAGGCGAGGATCATCGCGCGGCGCCCGATCCGGTCGGCGACGCGGCCGAGCACCAGCGAGCCGGCGGCCATGCCGATCAGCTCCATCGACAGGACGAGGCCGAGCGCGGCGCGATCCACGCCCCAGGACCTGGCGATGCCGGGCGAGGCGAAGCTGATCGAGAGCACGTCGAACCCGTCGAGCGCGTTGAGCCCGACCATGACCGCCACGACGCCCCATTGGAACGGCGACATCGGCTCGCGGTCGAGGATCGTGCGCGGATCGGTGGCCATCTCATCCCCTCTTTTCGTTATGTGCGGAAGGTTGCCGGATTTTGCTATGTTATGCAACAATTCTTGAGGCGTACCTATCTGGCTGCAACGGCAAATGTACACCGAAATCCGACGTCACCCCGGACTTGTTCAGGGGGACCATCGCGCCGCAGAAGCAACGCCTGCATATTTGCGGAAACATGGATGCTGGAACAAGTCCGGCATGACGGAGGGGGGCGGAGCACGTCGCTGACCCCCATTAGTCATGGATCCGGCGCAGGAAACCGATGAGCTGTGCGGTCTCCGCCCGGGTAAACCGCCCTTTCAGCCAGTTCTCGTGCGTCTCGATCGCCTTGCGCGCCTCGGCGAGTATGGTCTGTCCTTCCGGCGTCAGCGACAGCGCGATGCGGCGGCGGTCGGTTTCGGCCGGGCCGCGGGCGAGCAGGCCACGGCGTTCGAGCGCGTGGACGATCGCCATGGTGGTCGCGCGGTCCATCTGGAGGCGGCGCGACAGGTCGGTCTGGGCGATGCCGGGCTGGTCATGGGCGAGCCACAGGACCGAGACCTGTTTCTGGGTCAGGTCGAGATCGGCGAAGTGATCCGCGAAATGGCGCTGCACCGCGCCGTGCGCGAGGCGGATATGGAAGCCGAGGATCGCGTCGAGCGCGCCGAGCTCATCCGGCAAGGCCGGCCTCCGCGCGGGCGAGGCGGTCGATGATCCGGCGGGCGCGGACGCCGCCCTGATCGATGGCATAGGCCCTGAGCTTCATGTCGGGGTTGGCCGCGATCGACCGTTGCTGCGCTTCCAGTATCTCGACATCCTCCAGGAACACGGCGCCCTGCTGCGCCTTGAAGCGGGCGGTGAAGCCCGTATCGGCGATATCGAAATTGCGCGCCATGCCCCAGAAATAATGGCAGCTCGTCTCGGTCTCCGGGGTGATCGCATCGACCACCATGCCGCGCACGCCCTGATCGTGCTGCTCGGGCGTCGCGCCCGCCGCGACCGGCGCCACGCCGACATCGATCAGGACCGAGGAGGGCGGCAGGAAGTGGCAGATCTGCCAGCGGTCGACCAGGCCGTCCTGGCGCAGTGCGTCACGCCAGAAGGGCGGGGGCTCGATGCCCGGCATCCAGCGCCGGACGATCACCTCGTCGCCGCGCGTTTCGGTCTCGATCGGCGTCTCGTTGATCTCGAGCTGGCCGATCGACCCCGCATGGACATAGGTTTCGTGGCTGAGGTCCATGAGATTGTCGATCACGAGGCGATAGTCGCAGGCGATGCGGTAATAGCCGCCGTCGAAGGTCCAGCCCGGGGCGCTGCACGGCCAGTAATCGGGGATCAGCGCGGGGTCGGCCAGCGCCGCCTCGCCGATCCAGATCCAGACATAGCGGTGGCGTTCGGCGACGGGATAAAGCGTCGCGCAGACCGACTTGTTCACGCGCTCGGCCTTGACCGGCATCTCCTCGGCGCAGCCGTCCGGCCCGATCTTCAGGCCGTGATAGCGGCAGCGGATCGAGTCGCCTTCCTTGATGCCCATCGACAGCGGCAACAGGCGATGCGGGCAGGCGTCGCGCATCGCCACGACGCCGCGGTCGAGCTTGCGGTAGAGCATCACCGCCTCGCCGCAGATCGTGCGGGCGATGGGCGAGCGGTCGACCTCGCTGTCCCAGGCGGCGACATACCAGCGGTTGCGGATGAAGGTCATGGGCTCTCCTGACGACGCGCTTGACCGCATCATTATATTGTACGTAACACGTACAGATAATCCGACTCGAACGGATGGTGCAAGGAGAGTGATTCGATGCCGGGCAAGCCCCCCTTCCGTGCCGACCATGTCGGCAGCTTCCTTCGCCCCAGGGCGCTGATCGAGGCACGCGCCGCGCACCGCGCCGGCGAGATCGGGCCGGCCGAATTGCGCGCGGTCGAGGACGAGGCGATCCGCGACGTGGTGCGCTTCCAGGAGGATCTGGGGCTCAGGGGCATCACCGACGGCGAGTTCCGGCGGACCTATTTCCACACCGATTTCCTGCTGCAGTTCGACGGCGTCGAGGAAGCGGGCGGGACTCAGGTGAAGTTCCACCAGCATGGCGGCAAGGAGCTGGAATATGCCCCGCCGGTGATGAAGGTGGCGGGCAGGATCGCCCATGCGCACGACATCCAGCGGCGCGATTTCGAATTCCTCGCCTCGGTCACCTCGGCGACGCCCAAGGTGACGATCCCGTCGCCGACGATGCTGCATTTCCGCGGCGGGCGCGAAGCGATCGATGCGGAGGCCTATCCCGACCTGGAAGAATTCTACGAGGATGTGGCCGCGGCCTACCGCGCCGAGATCGCCAGCCTGGCCGGGGCCGGGTGCCGCTATATCCAGCTCGACGACACCAACCTCGCCTATCTGTGCGACGAGACTCAGCGCGAGAATGCGCGGCGGCGCGGCATGGACCCCGACGAATTGCCGCGCGCCTATGCCCGGCTGATCAACGCCGCGATCCGCGACCGGCCGGCCGACATGGCGGCGTGCGTGCATCTGTGCCGCGGCAATTACCGGTCGAGCTGGGCGGCGGAGGGCGGATATGAGCCGGTCGCCGAAGTGCTGTTCAACGAGCTCGCGGTCGACGGCTATTTCCTGGAATATGACGATCCGCGCTCGGGCGATTTCGCGCCGCTGCGCCATGTGCCCAAAGACAAGACGGTGGTGCTGGGGCTGGTCACGACAAAGCTGGGCGAGCTGGAAAAGCCCGATGACGTCAAGCGGCGGATCGACGAGGCGGTGGCGTTCATGCCGCTCGACCAGATGGCGCTGAGCCCGCAATGCGGCTTTTCGTCCACCGTGCACGGCAACGACATCGAAGTCGGGCAGCAGCGCGACAAGCTGAAGCTGGTGATCGATGTGGCGCGGGACGTCTGGGGGACGGTGTAGGCGTTCGCTGTTATCCGCCGGGAACAGCGAAATAACAGGGAAGATATTTATCTTGCCTCCCGCACGTGCCTTCTGGCGCCACTTTCGATCGCTATCTCAACCGTTTACCTCGGCGTTCCCTGTTATCCGGTAACAGGGAACGGGCGCGCGAAAACAGCGAACGCATCGCGCGGAACAGGGAAAGGATCTCACGCCCCGGGATTATGATCTTCACATGAGAAACAGCGGGCGGGACCAGGGGCCTCGGCTCGGGGGCGTTGCACCATTTCCCTGCCGATTTGAATCGATCTGCCGGGCGGCCGAGCGTTCGAGCTGGATTCCACCACCTCCGTTCGGGCTGAGCTTGTCGAAGCCCTGCTCTTCTCTTCCCAGGAAGAAAGAACAGCCCTTCGACAAGCTCAGGGCGAACGGGGAGAGGTGAGTGCAGCTAACTAAGTTTCGAGCTATTCCTTGGCCCGCGCTGCTTTCTGCGGCCGGACATAGGCCCGGTAGACCTTGTCGAGCGCGTCGTTGACGACGGTCCGCTCCTCCTCGGTCAGGGCGGCGAGGCCGAGTTCCTCGGTCGTTTCCAGCTCGGCGAAGAGCGCGTCGAGCGTGTCGCGGCCCTCGGGGGTGATGGCCAGCTTGTAGCGCCGGCGGTCATTGGTGGAGCGGGTGCGCTTGACCCAGCCGCGTGCCTCCAGATCGTCGACCATCGCGACCATCACCGACTTGTCGAGCCCGACCTCGCGGCTGAGATTGGTCTGGGAGATATCGGGATTGGCGGCGATGACCTCAAGCGCGCTGAACATGCCCTGGCGCAGGCCCCATTCGCGCGTCCGGGCCGAGAAATCGCGTGACAGCTGGTTCTGGACGCGGCGCAGGCGAAAGCCGAGGAAGCTGCTCAGCCGCCCGAGCGATACGTCGTCACCGGATTTCCTGCGTTCGCCGATGGCTCAAACTCCCTGCCGTCCATGGGCAGGCTATACAGATCGCAAGAAGCGATAAAAGCAAAACCGCACAAAAGCAAAATAGTTGATGACATCTACGGTTATATCTGCAAACTTGTTTTGAGGCGGGAATCATAACCCGGCCGAGGGAGGATGCGTGGACGCTTCGCCGGAAGAGAATGCATCGACAGGGCGCGGGCATCGTTTGCTCCAGGCGGTCGGCGCCGGGGCGTTGCTGCTGGCCATGGCCACCGACGCGATCGCGGTGATCGGGCGCCATGCCGGCTTCTCCTTTCTCGGCGCGATCGAGCTGTTCCAGATCTTCGCCGTGGTCGCGACCAGTGTCGCGATCGTGCTGGCGACGCTGTCGCAGCGCCATGCCGCCGTGCATATCCTGACCGAATATGTTTCGCCGCCGACGAAGCTGTGGCTCGACCGGGCGGGGCTGGCGGCGGGGGGCCTGTCCTTCGCCCTGCTCTGTGCCGGGTCGGTGTGGGTGGCGGCGGACCTGTGGGACACGCATGAAATGACCGAGCTGCTCGGCATCCCGCTGCGCTGGTTCCGGCTGGTGTGGATCCTTGCGGCCGGTGCGGTGACGTTGCTGTTCCTGCGCAGCCTGGTGCGGAGCTTCCGCCGATGACGCCGGAATGGGTCGGCCTGATCGGGTTCGTCGCGTTGCTCGCGATCCTGCTGGTCGGCATTCCGATCGGCGCGGCGCTGGCGCTGGTCGGCATGGTCGGGCTCGCCGTGATCATCTCGCCCGAGGCCGGGCTGATCAAGGCGGGCGTGGCGTCGTTCGACACGCTGTCGCGCTACGAGCTGGGCGTGCTGCCCCTGTTCATGCTGATGGCGCAGCTGTGCTTCGCGGCGGGGGCGAGCCGGGATTTCTTCGGCATGGCGTCGAGCTTTTTCGGGCATCGCCGCGGCGGGCTGGCGATCGCCTCGATCGGCGGGTGCGCGGGGTTCGGCGCGATCAGCGGATCGAGCCTGGCGACCGTCGCGACGATCAGCGCGGTCGCGCTGCCCGAGATGCGCGCGCAGGGCTACAGGCCGGGCTTCGCGACCGGGGCGCTGGCGGCGGGCGGGACGCTCGGATCGCTGACGCCGCCGAGCGGGGCGCTGATCGTCTATGGCATCATCGCCGAGCAATCGATCGGCAAGCTGTTCGCCGCGGCGATCGTGCCGGTGGCGACTCAGGCGCTGTTCTATGTCGCGGTGATCATGCTGCTGTGCCGGTTCAACCCGACGCTGGGCCCGGCCGGCCCGCGCGCCTCCTGGGCGGAGCGGCGCGCGTCGCTGGTGCGGGTGATCGACATCGCGGCGCTGGTGCTGTTCGTGGTGGGCGGGCTGATCATCGGCTGGTTCACCCCGACCGAGGCGGCATCGATCGGCTGTGTCGGCGCGCTCGGTGTATGCGCGCTACGCGGCAAGCTGACCCGGGCGGCGGTGTCCGAGGCGCTCGGCTCGACCCTGCGCACCACGGGCATGATCTACACCATCATCATCGGCGCGATCATCTTTTCCACCTTCGTCAGCGTGACCGGCATCCCCGAGCATATGACGAGCCTGGTACAGGGTCTCGGCGCGAGCCCGATACTCGCGGTGATCGGGATGGCGGTGGTGCTGCTGGTGCTCGGCTCGTTCCTCGACGGACTGGCGCTGATGCTGCTGACCGCGCCCCTGTTCCTGCCGGTGATCGAGAGCCTGGGGCTGAGCCCGATCTGGTTCGGCATCTTCCTGGTGCGCACGATGGAGATCGGCTTCGTCCATCCGCCGCTGGGGTTCAACGTCTATGTCATCCATTCGCTGGCGCGCGACATCTCGCTCGGCACGATCTTTCGCGGCATCATCCCGTTCCTGGCGAGCGACTTCGTCCATCTCGCGATGCTGATCTTCATCCCCGCGACCGTGATGTGGTTGCCGACGATCCTGGCGCATTGAGATGGCCCGGCTGACGCTTCTCTTCGCCTTGCTGCTCGGTCTGCTGGGCGGGTGCGGTCGCGCGCCGGCGCCCGACGGCGCGATCGTGCTGACCTATGCCAGCCCCTATCCGGCGACGCATACCTTCAGCCGGGCGGACCAGGCGTGGATGGATTATATCGCGCGGGAATCCAAAGGGCGCATCCGGATCAAGCCCTATTGGGGCGGGGCGCTGCTGTCGTCGAACGAGAATATGCTCGAGATCCGCCACGGCGTCGCCGATATCGGGATGATCACGCCGATGTATGCGCGCAGCGCGCATCTCCAGCGCATCCAGCCGAGCTTCTATAGCGGGGTCGGCACCATGGCCGACCAGGTCGCGGTCTATCGTTGCCTCGCCCAGACCTATCCGGCGTTCAATGCCGAGGTGCGCGGGCTGCATGTGCTGGCGGTGCAGGGCGGCAACTTCCCCGGCATCCTGACGCGCAACCGGCCGGTGCGGACGCTCGCCGACCTGAAGGGGCTGAGGCTGCGCGCGCAGGAGGACACCGCGAACGTGCTGCGCGCGCTGGGCGCCGACCCGGTCAACATGTCGATGGCGGAAGTCTATCCGTCGATGGCCAAGGGCGTGATCGACGGCGTGGTGACCCCGATCGATGCGCTCCGGGCGATGCATCTCGCCGATGTCGCGCGCTATTACACGACGCTGCGCGTGCCGCGGGGCGCCTATCCCGCGCGGGCGATGGGCGACAAGGTCTGGCAACGGCTGAGCCCGGCCGACCAGGCGCTGTTCACTCGGGCGGAAACCGTGTGGGAAGCGGCGATGATCGCCGAGCTCGACAAGTCCGTCGCCGTCTCGACCGATTATGCGAAGGAGGCCGGGTTGACCTTCGTCGATCCGGCGCCGGGCGCACAGGCCGAGTTCGACACGCTGTACCGCGCCAATGCGACGAAGCTCGGCGCGTCGCTCGGGCGGATGGGCATTCCGGGGCGGGAGATCGCGGAACATGCGACGGCGCTGGTCGCCCAGCGCACCGCGGGCCGGCCGCTCGATTGTGGGACAGTGAAATGACGCAAGCCCAAAACACTCAGGCACTCACGGGCGTGAAGATCGCCGATTTCAGCTGGGTCGGGGCGGGGCCGCGCGCGACCAAGGACCTGGCCGATCACGGCGCGACCGTGGTGAAGATCGAGAGCCGCAAGCGGCTCGACCTCGGGCGGCTGAGCCCGCCGTTCAAGGACGGCAAGCGCAACCCGGACGGGTCGTCCTTCTTTGCCATCACCAACACCAGCAAGCTGGGCGTGACGATCAACCTGGGCGATCCGCGTGGAATCGAGGTGGCGAAGCGGCTGGTCGCCTGGGCCGATGTCGTGGTGGAGAATTTCGGCAAGGGTTTCATGGAGCGGATCGGGCTGGGCGCGGACGTGCTGCGCGCGATCAAGCCCGATCTGATCATATTGTCGGTCAGCGTCGCGGGACGAGTGGGGCCGATGTCGGACCTGCGCGGCTATGGCAATTCGGCGGCGGCGCTGTCCGGGCTGGCGGCGCTGTCGGGCTGGCCCGATCGCGGGCCGCATATGCCGCCCTTCGCGTACGGCGATGTCGTGGCGCCGATGTTCGGGACGATGGCGGTGCTCGCCGCGCTCGAGCGCAAGAGGCAGACCGGCGAGGGGCAGCATATCGACGTCTCGCAGGTCGAGCCGCTGGTGCATGTGCTGAGCGATGTGCTGATCCGCCGGCAGATCGAGGGCGAGGCGTTCGAAAAGCCCGTCAATGCCGCCCCGGGCATGGCGCCGCACGGCATCTTCCCGGCGCGCGGGTTCGACCAATATTGTGCGATCGCGGTGCGCGACGATGCCGACTGGCGGGCGCTGGCGGGGATCATCGGGGCCGACCCGGCGCTCGACCTGGCAGCGCGCGCCGCGCCGGAGGTCAGCGCCGTGCTGGCCGACTGGACGCGCGGGCGGGACAAGCATCTGATCGCCGAGCAGCTGGCCGCAGCAGGTATCCCGGCGGAGGCGGTGCAGGACGGGCGCGAGGTGTTTACCGACTCCGAACTGATCGAGAGCAGCCATTATGTCGCGATCGAGCATCCGGTGCTCGGCAGGTGCGACATGCCGGGGCCGCCGGCGGATTTCTCCCGGTCCGACGTGAAGATCGGGCCGCCGCCCATGCTGGGCGGGGACAATCATCACGTGTTCGTCGAGATGCTCGGCATGGACGCGGACGAGATTGCGGCGCTGGCCGATGAAGGGGTGCTGGCGTGACGATGCTCGGTCATCTGAAAGTGGTCGACCTGACCCGCGATCTCGGCGGCTATGCCGGCGTGATGCTCGCGGAACTGGGTGCCGATGTGGTGCAGGTCGAATGGGCCGACCCCGTCGGCGATGCGGCCGAGATCGCGATGGCGCGGCGGGGCAAAAGGATCGAGCGCATGGCGCTGGACGATGCGGCGCTGCGTGCTCTGGTCGACGAAGCGGACGTGCTGCTGCGTGGGCCGGAGGCGATGCCGGCGGGGCTGGGCGCGACCAACGAGCGACTGATCGATGTGGCGATCCTTGCCTTCGATCCGCATGGGCGCAACGCGGGGCGGCCGGCCACCGATCTGACGATCATGGCGCGGTCCGGCCTGCTGGCGATCGTCGGCGATCCGGACCGGCCGCCCATGGCGCTGCCCGGGCGCCAGGCCTGGGCGCTGGCCGGCATCCACGGCGCGATCGCCGCGCTGACCGCGCTCAATGCGCGCGCGGCGAGCGGGCTGGGCGAGCGGGTGATCGTCTCGGCCTATCGATCCGCCGTGCTCGCCAATTACCGCGAGCCGGTGAGCTGGCAATGGGCGGGCAAGGTCGGGCAGCGCACGGGCAATCTGCTGGTGCGCGGCAAATCCGGCGTGAAGCAGATCTGGTCCTGCGCCGACGGCTTCGTCACCTGGGCGCTGGTCGACAATCCGCCGATGATGCGCGCGACCGTCGCGCGCATGGCCGAGGATGGCATGGCGGGCGACCTGGGCGCGATCGACTGGGAGGCGATCCTGGTCGCGGACATGCCGCAGGAGACGTTGCAGGCATGGGAAGGCGAGATCGGCGCGTGGCTGATGACTCACACAAGGGCCGAGCTGAGCGCGATGTCCAACAAGCATGGCATGGGGCTGTCGGCGATCGACGAGGCGGCCGATGTGATCGCGAGTCCGCATCTCGCCGCGCGTGGCCTGTGGCGTGACGACAAGGTCGACGGGCATGCGGTGCGTGTGCCCGGGCCGCTTTACCAATGGAGCGCGGCATGACGGACAGCGCCATGGCCGGCCCGTTGCAGGGCATCCGGGTCGTCGATTTCTCGAAGTTCCTGCCGGGGCCTTATTGCACCTGGATGCTGGCCGATCTGGGCGCGGACGTGGTGCGGATCGAGCATCCGCGCGAACTGGCGAAACAGGCCAAGGTGTTCGGCTGGGACAAGCTGCCCGAGGCGGAGCGCGCACGCATTCGCGGGCAGGACATCTTCGCGCGCAACAAGCGCAGCATGTTGATCGACCCCGGCGCGGCGGAGTCGCGCGAACCGATCGAGGCGTTGCTGCGCAGTGCCGATGTGCTGGTCGAGGATTACCGGCCGGGCGTGCTGGATTCGATGGGTTTCAGCTATGAGGCGGTCGCGGCGATCAACCCGAGGCTGATCTATTGCTCGGTCACGTTGTGTGGCCAGACCGGGCCGTATCGCGACAAGCCCGGGCATGATCCGGTCGCGCTCGCCGTGTCGGGTGCGCTGTCGCGGATCGGCGAGGATCCGGCCAGGCCGGGATCGGCGGGCGTGCCGGTCGCCGATCTGCTGAGCGGATCGAATGCGGTGATCGGCATCCTCGCCGCCCTTCAGGCGCGCCATACGACCGGGCGCGGCCAGCGCGTCGACATCGCCATGTCGGACAGCGCGATGGCGCTGATCGCGCCGGTGATCTCGCGCAATCCCGATCTGTCGCGCGCGCCGGGACGCGGGCGGCACCGTGCCGACAGCGGCATCTACGAGACGCGCGACGGGCGCTTCATCGTCGTGACCGACATGGAGCCGCGATACTGGGAGCGGTTCTGCACGGCGATGGGCTGTCCGGACTTCATCGCGGCGCAGAACGACAAAACGCGCCGGGTGGAGATCATCGCCTGGCTGAATGCCGCGTTCCTCGCACAGCCGCTCGATCACTGGCTGGCGCTGCTGGCCGAGGCCGATACGCAGTTCGCGGCGGTCAATTCGGTCGAGGAAGCATTGGCCGATCCGCACAATATCGCGCGCGGCATGTCGATCGCCGTGGCGAGCGGGAGCGGCACGATCCGCCATATCGGATCGCCGATCAACCTGTCCGACACGCCCGCCGTTGCGCCGCGCCCGGCGCGGCTCGCGGGCGCCGATACCGAGACCATATTGACCGAATTGGGGTTTTCGACATGACCGATGCTGATCTGCCGCGCCCGCTGGAAGGGCTGCGCGTGATCGACCTGACCCGCGCTCTGGCCGGGCCTTATGCCACCTTGCTGCTCGCCGGGCTCGGCGCCGAAGTGATCAAGGTGGAGGATCCCAAGGGCGGCGACCTGGCGCGCGAGAACAGCCCCTATGTGGGGCGCGACGGCGTCGTCATCGAGCGGCGGCATGAGGACGACATCTCGATCTCCCATCTGACGCGCGCCCGGGGCAAGCGCGGCGTGGCGCTGAACCTCAAACATCCGCGCGCGCGCGACGTGTTCCGTGATCTGGTGAAGACTGCCGACATCGTGGTCGAGAATTTCACCGCGGGCACCGCCGACCGGCTCGGCGTGGGGTACGGGGCGGCGCGCGAGGCCAATCCGCGCATCGTCTATTGCTCGCTGAGCGGCTTCGGCGCCGACGCGCCCGAGGGCGGCAAGGCGATGGACGTGATCATCCAGGCGCTGTCCGGCGCGATGTACACCAGCGGCGATACCGACCATCCGCCCGTGCGCATGGGCGTGCCGATCGCCGACATGCTTGCGCCGGTGTTCGCGGTGATCGGCATTCTGTCCGCGATTCATCAGCGCGAGCGGACCGGGGAGGGGCAGCATGTCGACATCTCGATGCTCGGCGCGCTCACCTCGTTCGTCGCGATCGAGAATTGGGCGGCGATGCGCGCGGTGGACATGCCGGCGCGGACCGGGCTGACGGTGCAGCGGCTGTCGCCGTTCGGCGTGTTCGAATGCGCCGACGGCTATATCGCGCTGGTCGCGGTGCACCACAAGCTTGCGGCCGGGCTGTTCGCGGCGATGGGGCAGCCCGAACTGCTGGAGGATCCGCGTTTCGCGACGCGCGACAACCGGGTCGCCAACGCGCCCGTGCTCGAGGCGACGATCACCGCATGGTCGAAGGCGCTGACGGTGGCGCAGGCCGTCGCCGCGCTGGAGGCGGAGGGCGTGCCGGTCGCGCCGGTGCGTCACCCGGAAGAGGCGCTGACCGATCCGCGCGTGGTGGCGCGCGAGGAGACCAATGCGGTGTCGCATCCCGACTACGCCTCGGTCGTCGAGCTGCGCACTGCGGGCATTCCGATCCAGTTCTCCGCGTCGCGATCGGGCTTCGACCCGGTCCTGCCGGTCATGATCGGCGAGCATAATGACAGCGTCTATGGCGAGTTGCTGGGGTATGACGCGGCGACCATCGCCGAGCTGACCCGGGACGGCGTGGTCGCATGACCGCGGCCGCGGCGCTTGCCCGGCTGGCCGGGGCGTGCGCCGATCCGCGTGCGGTGGCGGCGGAGGTGCGCGCGGCGGGGCGGCGGGTGGCGTGGATGCTGGGCAGCGACCTGCCCTATGCGCTGGTCGATGCAGCGGGGTTCCATCCGATCCGCCTCGTGCCCGATGCGCGGGTCGACCGCAGCGCGATCGATGCGATGGTCAGCGCCGAGACCCTGGGCGAGCGCGGGCGATCGCTGCTGGCGGAGATCATCGCGCTGCCGGCCGGGGATGCGCTGCTGATCTCGCATGCGGATACCGAGCAGCCGCAGATCTTCGCGACGTTGCGCGAGCTGGCGCGGACCGGGGCAATTGCCAGGCCCGAGGTGCATTTCCTCGACCTGCTGACGATCGATCGGCCTGCGACCGAGCGCTATAACCGCATCCGGGTCGAGCAGGCGGTGGCCTGGCTGGGCGGAACGGGCGACCTGGGCGGAGCGATCGGTCGGCGCGAGGCGCAGCGGGAGGCGGTGGTATCGGTGCTCGGGCTGCGGGCCGAGGGCCGGCTGAGCGGGGTCGAGGCGCACATCCTTGTCGCGGCGGCGTCGATCCTGCCGGTGGACGAATTTGCCGATCTGCTGGCGGCGATCGAGGCCGGGAAGGCTGAGCTGCCGGTGCGTTCGGGGGCGCGCACGCTGCTCAGCGGGAGCGATATCGAGGACGTCGCCACGATCGCGCGGATCGAGGCGCTGGGGGCGCTGGTGATCGGCGAGGATCATGGATGGGGCGCGGCGCGGGTGCATCGGGCGCTGGCGCGCGATGGCGATCCGATCGCGGCGCTGGCGCGGTCCTCGCTGACGCCGGTGTGGGGTGTGTTTTCCGGCACGGCGGACCGGGCCACGGGCCTCGGCGCGGCGGTGGCGCGGCTTCGGCCCGAGCGGGTGCTGCATCTCAGCCGCAGCGGCGACGACAGCGCACCCTGGGAGGTCGCTGCCCTGCGCCGCGCGATCGAGGCGAGCGGCGTGCCGATGCTCGCTGCGGCACCGGACAGCGACTCGATCGCGCGCTTTATCGCCGATGGCCATGCGGCTGCGGCGAGTGTCGTGCCGGAACCAGAGGAGGCCGCTCCAGCGCCCCGTCCGCGCGCGCCGCGCAGCCGCAAGTCGCTGGCGGCGGTGGCGCGCTTCGGCGCCTATCAGCGCGAGTGGTTCGCCGAGGTCCGCGCTGCCGCCCTGTCCGGCAAGACCTTCGCGGCGGTGAACGCCAATGCGCCGCAGGAGATGCTGCGCGCGATCGGCATTCCCTTCGTGGTCAATCAATGGTGGGCGTCGATCGTCGCGGCCAAGCAGCAATCTCCGCGGTACGCCGGGCTGCTCGCGGCCAACGACCTGCCGCCGGCGGTGGAAGCCTATAGCGCGCAGGGCGTGGCGGCGGCGTTCGACGATGACGCGGCGCTGGCACCCTGGGGCGGGCTGCCGCGGCCTGACGTGCTGGGCATGGTGGCGAGCACTGACGCGACCACCCATCTGTTCGAGGCGTGGCAGGCGGCGACGGGCGCGCGGTTGCAGCGGTTCCAGCGCAGCGTCGAATGTCGCTGGGATATCCCGATCGACTGGTGGGACGGGCTGGCGGACCGCTGGGACGATTTCATCGAGCCCGAGCGGCTCGACCTGTTCGAGGCGGAGCTCAAGCTGGCGATCGCCGAGCTGGAAGAGCTGTCGGGCGCGCGGTTCGATCCCGCGCGGCTCGAGGAAGTGATGACTCTCGTCAACGAGCAGGAGGACCATTATCGCGAGACGCGCGACCTGATCGCGCGGACCGTGCCGGTGCCGGTCGGCATCGTCGACACCATGCCCGCGACGATGGTGCCGCAATGGCATCGCGGGACCGAATGGGCGCGCGATGCGGCACGCGATTTCCATGACGAGGTGGCCGAGCGGGTGCGGGCGGGCGAGGCGGCGTGCCCGAACGAGCGCATCCGGCTGATGTTCGTCGGCCGCGGGCTGTGGAGCGACATGCAATTCTATCAGCGCTGGGAAGAGAGCCATGGCGCGGTGTTCGTCTGTTCGATGTATCTGAGCCTGGCGGCCGACGGCTATATCCGCCGCCACGATCGCGGGCGCGATCCGCTGCGGGCACTGGCCGCGCGCTTCGTGACGATGGGCGACGAGCTGCGCATGCCGACCTGGGCGGGGGCGTGGCACGTCAAGGAAGCGCGGCTGCACCAGTGCGATGGCGCGGTGGCGCTGTCCGATGCCGATCCGCTGGTGCTGCGCGCGCTGCGCGATGCGGGGATCGCGGTGCTGGAGCTGGGCATGGACAATTTCTCGCGCGACGAGGCCGCCGAGGCGGATGTCGACGCACGGGTGGCGGCGTTCCTGGAGGGACCGGCGGGTGCGGCGAGTGACGCGCGGCGGGCGAAATTGGGGTAGGACTGGCGGCCTGGAACTGAAGGTCGTTTGATCGATAGTTGAATGCCGTCATGCTGAACTGGTTTCAGCATCCAACGCTCCACCAGCGGCGGCATTGGTTGTTGCACATTGGATGCTGAAACGAGTTCAGCATGACGGCAGGTTTGTACTCTAGCGGGTAAACGCCCCCGCCGGGACCAGGTCGCGCGGCGAGGACGAGGTGCCGACCTTGACCTCATATCTTCCCGACGGAATGACCCAGCGCCCGGCGGCCTTGCTCCACACGCCAAGCGGATGATGGCTGCTCGCCGGATCGATCGTGATCGTGACCTGGCGGGATGCACCGGGTTCCAGCTCGACGCGGTCGAAACCGACCAGTCTTTTGGGGGGCTGCGCGGCGCCGAGCGCATTGGCGCTGGCCGGCAGCGACAGATAGGCCTGCACGATCTGAGCGCCGGCGCGCTTCCCGGTGTTTTTCACGGTCATCGTCACGCGGTAGCTGCCTGTCCGCCGGTCAGGCGCCAGCCTGGGGCTCGAGGTGGCGAAGCTGGTATAGGACAGGCCATGGCCGAACGGGAAGGCGATGCACGGGTTGCTGCCTGCCGTCACGGCGCAGTGGCCGCCGGCATTGGCGTCGTACCAGCGATAGCCGATGTCGAGCTTCTCGCTATAGGTGACCGACGGTGACTTGCCGTCGCTGCCGGGGACGCCGGGAAATTGCTGCGGCGTGACCGAGTCGAGAAAACCCTTGCCGGTAAGCGGAAAGGTGACCGGCAGCTTGCCCGACGGGTTCGTCCGGCCGAACAGCAGGTCCGCGACGATGTTGCCGTCTTCCTGGCCCGGAAACCACACCTCCAGGATCGAAGGACCCTGCGGACCGAGCAGACCGGGGTCGATCGCGACGCCGGCATTGTCCTTCAGCACGAGCACGGTCTTCTGCGACATCGGACGCCCGGTGGTGGACCGGGTCGCCATGATGCCGGCCAGCATCGCGACCGTCTGGCTCGACCGGGCGGTGTTGGCGCCCGGGTCCTGCGTCGCGATCAGATTGGGCCTGGCGACGTACCAGTCGAGCGAACTGCCCGCCGCCGCGCTCGCGGCCAGTTCCCGCCCGGTCGCGTCCCTGAACGTCGCGCGATCCGCGCCTTCTTCGGCGTTCGTGCCTGCCATGACGACCACCGCGTCCGCCGCCGCGACCTGATCGAGCGCCGCGGCAAAGGACGATGCCTTGCCGTCGACCGTCGCCGATGCGTTGGCGTCGTCGACCAGCACCATCCTCACCTGAGTGTCGTCGTGGCCCATCTCGCGCAGCGCGGTGCGGATACCGTCGATCGGCGACACGGTATAATGCGGGACGACGTCGGAACTGCCGCCGCCCGCCCCCATCGAGCGGCCCAGGACCGATCCGCCGGCCACGGCCTGTTGCGCGTAGACCTGCGACGCCTTGCCGACCAGGGCGATCACCCGCGCATTCCGCACGATCGGCAGGGCGCCGTTGTTCTGCAGCAGCACCGCGGACCGGGCGCCGATCTCGCGCGCCTTGCGTCCGCCTGCCTGGAAGTCGATCGGCGTCTGGACCAGCGGCCGGTCGAAGATGCCGGCCTTGAACATCTGCGTATAGCGGCGCTCCAGCGCGGTATCGATCTCACCGGTGGTGATCGCGCCGCTTGCCAGCGCGGCGTTCAGCTTGGCGGGAGTCCAGTGGATCGGGGTCGGCATCTCATGGTCCATGCCGCCCGCCAGCGTCGGCGCCGTGCTTTTCATCGCGAAGAAATCGGACTGGACATAGCCGGTAAAGCCCCAGTCGCGGCGCAGCACGCCGTTCAGCAGGGGTTCGTTCTCGCAGGAATGGAGGCCGTTCACATAATTATACGAGCACATGATGCTCGCGACGCGGCCGTCCTTCACCGCCATTTCGAACGGAATCAGGTAAAGTTCGCGCAGCACCTGCTCGTCCACCGTCTCCTGGATGGTCATCCGGTTGGTTTCCTGCTCGTTCGCGACGAAGTGCTTCGCCATCGCGATGATGCCGTGCGACTGCACCGCCCTGGTCTCGGCCACGGCCATCGTGCCCGACAGCAAGGGATCCTCCCCGAAATATTCGAAGTTGCGGCCGAGGATCGGCAGGCGCGCCAGGTTCACGCCCGGCGCCTCGAAGACGTGGAGCGCGAGATTGGTCATCTCGGTGGCGATGACGCCGCCGAAAGCCGCGGCGACGCGCGGGTCGAACGACGCGGCGATCGCCATGCCGGAGGGAAGCGCCGTCGCCTGCGCCGAGCTGGGATGCGAATAGGCGGCGTAGATCGCATTGCCCCCGGCGGCAGCTTCGGCCTGCACGCTCTTGTCGACACAGTCATTCTGGCCGACGCCGACCGGGCCGTTGGTGATGCGGAAGGTCGGAATGGCGAGAGCGGGGTTACCCGTCACATGGCGCGCGCCATAGCAGTTCGGCAATTCGGGCAGCAGCGCCGGCATGCTGCCGGTGAGCTGCTGCATCTTCTGCGCCAGGGTCATCGCGGCGATCAGCTGATGCGCGCGACGCCGCGCGATCTTCTCCCTGGCGGTATCGGTCGTTGCCGCGGCCTGGCTGGAAACGACGGACGGACTCATCCAGGCAAGCTCGCGCTGAGCGTAGGCGGCGCTACTGGTCAAGCCAATCAGGACGCTGGCGGCGGTCAGCTTCAGGGCTATCCCACCGCGCGATTTGGCCGCCTTCATCCACTCTCTCCTCTGCTGAAACGGTCTGCGGGACGTTGCCCGCGCCGCGAATTACCGGCGATAAGACGCCGCCCAAGCAGCTTCGTCAACCTGTCGCGCGCAAAATTGTCAGGCCATCGAGGCTCTACGCGACTTTCTGGCCTGACCAATATCGACAAAGGGTGACGGGTGGGATAGTCCGACGGCATAAGAGAAACGGGCCGGTGGCCTGGCGGGAGGGAAGGGTTGAGGCGAATACCATATCTGCGCTGGTGGATCGTCGCGCTGATCTGCTTCGGCACGATCGCCAATTATCTCGCGCGCAATTCGCTCGGCGTGCTGGCGCCCGAGCTCAAGACCAGTCTCGGCATGACGACTCAGCAATACAGCTATGTCGTCGGCGCCTTCCAGCTGGCCTATACCGTGATGCAGCCGGTGGCCGGTTTCGTCGTCGACCGGATCGGACTGCGCAGCGGCTTCGCCCTGTTCGGCGTTGCCTGGTCCATCGCCAACATGCTGCATGCGCTCGCCGCCGGCTGGCTTGGCCTGATGTTCTTCCGCGGTCTGCTCGGCATGGCGGAGGCGGCGGCGGTGCCGGCCGGGATCAAGGCGATCGCGACCTGGTTCCCCGCGCGGGAACGCTCCGTCGCGGTCGGCTGGTTCAACGCGGGCACCTCGCTCGGCGCGCTGATCGCCCCGCCGGTGGTCGTGGCGGTGTCGTTATGGGCCGACTGGCGCCTGGCCTTTGTCGTCACCGGCGCGGTCGGGCTGGTATGGGCGGCGGCGTGGTATGGCTTCTACCGCAGCCCGGCCGAGCATCCGGCGATCACGCCCGACGAGCTGGCGCTGATCCAGGCCGACCGGCCGCCCCTGACCGGTCGCCGCGCGACGGCGCGCGAGATCCTCGGCACGCCGAAATTCTGGGTGATCGCGGTGCCGCGCTTCCTCGCCGAGCCGGCCTGGCAGACCTTCAGCTTCTGGATCCCGCTCTATCTTGCCACCGAGCGCGGCATGGACCTGAAGCAGATCGCTCTGTTCGCCTGGCTGCCCTTCCTCGCGGCCGATCTCGGTGGCGTGCTCGGCGGCTATCTGTCGCCGTTCCTGATGGGGCGGCTGCGCCTGTCGCTGATCACGTCGCGCGTCGCCGGCATCGTCCTGGCGGCGGTGCTGATGATCGCGCCGGGATGCATCGGCCTAGCCGCAAGCCCCTATACCGCGATCGCGCTGTTCTGCGTCGGCGGCTTCGCGCACCAGATGATCTCGGTGCTGATCAACACCCTGTCGGCCGATGTCTTCACCGCCGAGGAGGTCGCCACCGCCAACGGCTTTATCGGCCAGGCGGGCTGGATCGGCGGGCTGCTGTTCTCGCTGCTGATCGGCCAGCTCGCCGATACGATCGGCTATGCGCCGCTGTTCGCGGCCTTGTCGGTGTTCGACCTGATCGGTGCCGCGGTCCTGGTCGTCAGCATTCGCCACCTCGTTCCCGCGGAGTCCCGCCGATGAAGCGCGCCACCTTGTCCAACCCGCCGCTGTTCGCGGTGCATGAACAGGCGCGGGGCCGGCTGACGCTGGTGGCCGATACCGGGGCGACGGCGCATCTGTTCGTGCTGGAGGAGGATATCGCGCGGCTGCTCCTGCTCGCCGATGGCGCCGTGACGAGCCCGCCGAGCTGGGCGATCGCGCCGGGCGCTGCAGATATCGCCGAGCCGGGGCGCGACCGGATGGATCTGGACGGCTTCACCTGTCCGGATTTCCACGTCGAGACTCTGGATGGGGTAGTGACGGTCGCAACGGCCCGGCTGCGCGTGCGGATTCGCCTGCACGGGCTGCACTGCATCTGGGAACAGCATGACGGCGCCGAGTGGCGCCTGATGGCGGAGGACCGGCCGACCCAGGCCTATGACTTTGGCTGGTGGGACGGCCGCGTGCACCATTATTGCGCGCGGCGACCGGGCGAGCGCTTCTACGGCCTGGGCGACCGTTCGGGCGATACGGACCGCGCGGGGCGCAGCTTCCGCCTGACCAATCTCGATCCGATGGGCTATGACGCCGAGAATGGCGATCCGCTGTACAAGTCGATCCCCTATATCTTGGTCGCCGACGCTGCCGGGCACTGCCACGGCGCCTTTTACGACACGCTTGCCGACACGGCGTTCGATTTCGGCCGCGAGCTGGACAATTATCACGGCCTGTATCGCCACATGGTGGCGGAGGCCGGCGATCTCGACCTGTGGATGATCGCCGGGCCCGATCCGCTGGCGGTGACGCGCCGCTTCACGTGGCTGACCGGCCGGCCGGCGCTGATGCCGCGCTGGTCGCTCGGTTATTCGGGATCGACCATGACCTATACCGACGCGCCCGACGCCGCGGTGCAGATGGCCGGGTTCATCGAGAAGCTGGCGGAGCACGATATCGGCTGCACCTCGTTTCATCTGTCCTCGGGCTACACCTCGATCGGCGACAAGAGATATGTGTTCCACTGGAATCGGGAGAAATTCCCGGAGCCCGCCCACTTCGTCCAAAGCTATGCGGCGGCGGGGATCCAGCTCGTTCCGAACATCAAGCCGGCGCTACTGCGCAGCCATCCGCGCTATGACGAGGTCGCCGCCGAGGGGCTGTTCGTGGCCGATGCGGAGGGTGTGCCGGTGGAAGCGCAGTTCTGGGACGAAGTCGGCAGCTATATCGACTTCACCAATCCCGCCGCGGCGCAGTGGTGGCGGGCGCAGGTCGGCAGCGCTCTGCTCGACCAGGGCATCGTCGCGACCTGGAACGACAATAACGAATATGAGATCTGGGACAGGCGGGCGCGGTTTGCGGGCTTCGGCACGCCTCGCGCGGCGGCCGATTGGCGCCCCGTCCAGCCCCTGCTGATGTCGCGGGCCTCACGCCGCGCCCAGACCGAGGCCGCGCCGGCCAACCGCCCCTATGTCGTCACCCGGTCGGGCATGGCGGGGCTGCAACGCTATGCCCAGACGTGGAGCGGCGACAATCGCACCGAGTGGAAGACGTTGCGCTACAATGCCCGCATGGCGATCGGCCTGGCGCTGTCCGGTGTGTCGAACAGCGGGCATGACGTCGGCGGGTTCGCCGGGCCGGCGCCGTCGCCGGAATTGCTGGTCCGCTGGGTGCAGGCGGGCGTGCTGATGCCGCGCTTCAGCATCCATAGCTGGAACGACGATCGCAGCGTCAACGAGCCCTGGATGTACCCCGAATCGCTGCCCGCGATCCGGCGCCTGATTGCGTTGCGGCAGACATTGTTGCCGTTCTTCTACGATCTGCTGCATCGATACCATCAGGCGTATGAGCCGATGGTGCGGCCGACCTGGCTCGATTTTCCCGGCGACGCGGCGGCCTGGGCGGAAAATGACGAGCATCTGCTCGGGCCTGACCTGCTGGTCGCCACCGTCATGGAGGCGGGTGCCGATACGCGCACCGTCCGGCCACCGGCCGGGGCGGAGTGGCTGGACGTGTGGACCGGCGACCGCGTTGCTGGCGGCGTGACGGCGGTGCTCGACGCACCGCTCGACGGCCCGCCGCCGCTGCTCGCGCGAGCGGGATCGGCGATGCTGGTCGATCTCGCTGAAGGCGGGTGGCGGCCCGGGCCCTATCGCCGCGGCGTCTGGCTGTTCCCGCCACGCCAGGGCGCCTTTGCCTGGTCCGCCCTCGAGGATGCCGGCGACGGGGCAGGGGCGATCGACCAGTGGTGCATTACCGGCACTGCGGATGCGGCACGAATCGTCCTGGAGGTGCGGCGCGAGGGGCCGGGGACCTTTGGCGACGACAGGATCACGCTCCTGTTGCCGCCGGGGGAGGAGCGCGAACTGATCGTGAATGGCGGGATTGGCGATGCCGTCAAGCATGAGGGCCGGCGCGGCGTGGTCATCAGGGTCTGACGGCGACCGGCGTTACACCGCCACGCGCTTCGCCAGGTCAGTGCGCTTGGCCTCCACTTCGGCGCGGGCGCGGTTGACCGCGTCGTTCTCGGTTGCCTGCAACAGGCCGTCGATCACACGGGCGAGGTGATTGCGCATCGCCGTGCGGGCCGCCTTGGGGTTGCGGTCGCGCAGTGCCGCCAGGATGACCTGATGTTCGTCGATGCGCGGCTGGACGCCGACGCTGCGCGCGCGTTCGAGCATGTGCGCGCAGAGCGGCGAGCGGTAACGCGCGTCCCACAGGGATTCGACGACATCGACCACGGCCGAGTTGCGCGTCGCGCGTGCGATGGTCAGGTGGAATTCGCGATCGGCATGTTCGCCGCTGATATTCTCCAGATTCTCGCGTTCCATCTCGCCGATCAGCGTCTCGAGCGTCGCGATCTCGGCATCGCTGATGGACACCGCGGCTAGCGCCGCCGCCTCCGCCTCGAACAACCGGCGCGCCTCGGTCAGCTCGAACGCGCCGATATCGAGCCCGATGGTCGGCGCGTCCAGCGGCGGATTGTCGGTGACGAAGATGCCCGCGCCGTGACGCGACCGGACGATGCCGATCACCTCGAGCGCGATCATCGCCTCGCGGATGGTCGGCCGGCTGACCTTATACTCGTCGGCCAGTTCGCGTTCGGACGGAATGCGCTGTCCGGGGGCAAAATCGCCGCGCTGGATCGCCTCCGCCACCGCGGCGGCGACTTGCTGGTAGAGTTTCCGCCCGTCCGCTTGCAGCGTGGCCGTCGCCGGGTCGCCAACTGGTCTGATCAATTTCTTCAATGGCATAGCTGAACTGGCCTATACCAGCCCCGTGACAATCGGGCAACAGGGCGAAAGCCACCACGGGTGGTGCGAAAGTCATTGTCAGGCAGGGCTTGCAACTGGTCAGGCCATTTGATAGCCACCGACTACAAAGAAACGGGCGCGGGCATTCGTGATCCGACGCCAAGGGGAGGATCAAGATGGGAAAATTCCACCAGACCGTTTGCCTGAAGGCGCTTGCCGCGTCGCTGGCGCTGGGCGCGACGCCGGCGATGGCCAAGGCCGACCCCGCCGCCACGCCTCAAGCCGATTCGGCCGCGGCACCGCAAAGCGCGCCGGCCGAAGCAGCGCAGACCGGGCTCGAACCCAACGACATCATCGTTACCGCGAACAAGCGCGCCGAGAATGTGCAGAATGTGCCGCTCGCCGTGTCCGTGCTGTCGTCGGCGCAGCTCCAGGCCTCTGGTGTGCGCCAGTTCTCCGACCTGGGCCGTATCGCGCCGTCGTTGACGGTGCGTCCGGCCGAACATCCGGTCAACGCCAATGTGTCGCTGCGCGGCGTCGGCACCTTCGCCTTCGGCATCGGCGTCGAGCCGAGCGTCGCGGTGCTGGTCGACGAAGTGCCGCTCGCCTTCCAGGCGCGTGCCTTCACCGACCTGCCCGATGTCGAGCGGATCGAAGTGCTGCGCGGGCCGCAGAGCACCCTGTACGGCAAGTCGGCCTCGGCCGGCCTGATCAACATCATCACGCGCCAGCCGACCGACAGCTTCCATTTCCGCGCCAATGCGCTGGCGACCACCGACAGCGAATATGGCGGCAATTTCAGCGTGTCGGGCCCGATCAGCCCGGAACTGGGCTATGTCCTGTCGGCCAGCTATTCCAACTGGGACGGCAATGTCCGCAACCTGTTCAACGGCAAGAAAGTGAACGGGCGCGAGGCATTCAACACCCGCGCCAAGCTCCGCTGGGAACCGACCGACAACGTCACCGTCACCCTGTCGGGCAATTATCTCAACGGCAATACCAGCGTCGGCCGGCCGTTCATCCGCATGGACCCGACCGCCTTGTTCCGCGGTATCGCAGGCCAGACCGCGGCGGTGGCGATGCCCGGCGTGACGATCAACGAGGACAATCAGAACGTCAGCAACAATTACGACGCGCGCACCAAATATGAAGGCGGCGGCGGGTCGCTCCGCGCGGAAGTCGGGCTGGGCGACATGACCCTGGTGTCGATCAGCTCGTACGACAAGTTCCGCCTCAACGACTTTCTCGATCAGGACGATACGTCGTCCACGACTCCCAGCGGCAGCAACATCCAGGTCGGCACGTTCCACTCGACATTGTTCACGCAGGAAATCCGCCTGCTCTCGCCCGGCGACAAGCCGTTCCGTTATACGGTGGGCGCCTATTATGCGAATGTGAAGTTCGACCGGCCTTTCCTGCGCGGCCCGGCTTTCTCGCTCGCCAACTGGTTCGCGACGTCGAAATCGGAGCAGATCGCGGCCTTCGCGCAGATCGACTGGGAGATCGTGCCGCATCTGACCCTGACCGGCGGCGGCCGCGTCCAGAACGAGAAGATTGCCTATACCTTCAAGGACAATCTCGCGGCCGTCGGCGCGCCGTCTCTCTTCAGCGGCCGTGCCGAGGATACCGCGGGCACCTATCGCATCAGCGGGCGCTACGAAGTCACGCCCGACATGATGGTCTTCGCGACCTATTCGACCGGCTACAAGGGCCAGACCTATGATCTGACCACTGGCTTCAACGCCAACCGCGCCAACGCCGGCCCGATCAGGCCGGAACGGTCGCGCGACTGGGAGCTCGGCGCACGCATGCAGTTCCTCGACCGGCGCGTGACGGCCAACCTCACCTTGTTCAACACCGATTATGAGGATCTGCAGGCGCAGACGATCGAGACGCTGACGGACGGGACCAGCAATTTCCGTCTGACCAATGTCGGCGGACTGAACACCAAGGGCGTGGAACTCGACACCTCCGCACGGATCGGCAACGACCTCAATCTTGGCGCGTCGGTCGCCTATCTCGACGCGAAATACACGTCATTCCCGCGTGCGCAATGTTATCCCCTGCAGACGCCGGCACAGGGATGCGTGCCGGCGGTGCCGGCGGCGCCGCCAGTACCGGCCCAGCCCGCTTATCAGGTCCTGACCGACCAGCGCGCGGTGCAGGCGCCGGAGTGGAAATTCTCGGTCAACGCCGATTATTCGCCGTCGCTGGGCGGCGATCTGCGCGGCATCGTCCAGGCCAGCTGGCAATATCAGAGCAGCGTCTATTATGTGGCGGAGGATCCCCAGACGTTCCAGCCGGCCTATGGCATCGTCAATGGCGGGCTCGGCGTACGCGCCGAGGACCATAAATGGGAGGTGGTCGCTTTCGTCAACAACCTGTTCGACAAGCAATATTTCCCCTCCCTGGTCAACACGGCGGGCAATTTCGGCAACAAGCTGGCAACGCAGGCACTGCTGCCCCGCGACTTCCGTCGCTATGGCGGTGTCCGGGTTGGCGTGAATTTCTGAAGGCAGCGGGGGGCGCACACCGCCCCCGCTGTTCTCCAACGGATCGGGAGCAAGAAATGTTTCGTGTTGCGCTGCCGGTCGCGATGGCGGGTGCCGTTGCACTGTTGTCGGCGAGCGCGCCGGCAGCGGACGCGCCGGCGAAACCCGCCGTCGACGCGCCGGAGCTTGCCGCGCTCGGGTCCTACCCGGTCGGCGTCGCCGCGATCGAGATCGTCCAGCCCGGCCAGGCCGATCCGCTCCAGGGCCAGGACAGGCCGGCGATCGTCGACCGTCACCTGCCGCTCAGAATCTGGTATCCTGCGGCCATGCCGGGGCGCGGCACGGTCTACCGGTCGGCGCTGCCCGGGGAGAAAGGCACCGACATCGCCTTCACCGTTCCCGGCATCGCCACACCGGACGCGCGCGCCGCCCGGGGCCGGTTCCCGCTCGTGATCCTGGCGCATGGATACAGCAACACGCCGGAGGTCCTGTCGTGGCTCGGCGAGAATCTGGCCAGCAAGGGCTATGTCGTCGTCGCCCCGGCCTTTCGCGATCCGCCGATCACCATCCGTACCGCCGCCGCGGCCGCTGGCCCGATCGCCCGACGGCCGCTCGACATCGCGTTCGTCGCCGCCGAGGCGCAGCGGCGCGCGCGGGCGGGGCAGGGGCCGTTCGCCGTCGCCGATGCCGATCGTACCGCGCTGATCGGCTATTCGATGGGCGGTTACGGCGTGCTCACGGCCGCGGGCGCTCCGCTCGATCCCGCGCTGGCCGGGGCCACGCGCGACGTGCTCGCGCCCTATGTCGCGGGCGGACCGAAGGCGGGCGAGTTGAAGGTTGCCGGCCTGAAGGCAGTGGTCGCGATCTCGCCGCCGCGTGCGGTGCGCGGCGCTACCATGTGGGCGGCACCCGGCGTCGCCGCGATTCAGGCACCCACCCTGTTCATCGTCGGCAGCCAGGATCGTACCGTCGGCTATGATCCCGGCGTGCGCACGCTGTTCGACGATGAGGTGCATGCGGCACGCTATCTGCTGACGTTTCGCGAGGCGGGGCACAGCATCGCCCTGATCGGGGCGCCGCCGGAAATGCGGAAGAGCTATTGGGACCAGGACTGGTTCGAGGATGCGGTGTGGCGCAAGGACCGGCTGATGGCGATCGAGGCGCATTTCATCACCGCCTTTCTCGACCGCTATGTGAAGGGTGACATGACCAGGGCAGCCTATATCGACGGCCTCGTGCCCAATTCGAACGAGGGCGTCTGGTCCGACGCGCCGCCAGGTCGCTATGCCGGCTTCAGCCCCGGACCTCCCGCCGCCACCTTGTGGAAGGGGTTCCAGCCGAACAAAGCCTCGGGCATGTCGCTCGAGTTCAAACCTGCGTCCTAGACGTGACGCGTAAAGCAGCCGGCCCCGCGCGGTGCGCGCCGGAAAGGGAGTAAAGGCGTATGTTGATGACGCAGACGATGCGCTGGTTCGGGCCGTCCGATCCGGTGTCGCTGCGCGACATCCGTCAGGCAGGCGCGGCCGAAGTCGTAACCGCGCTGCACGAGGTCGCGAACGGCGAGGTCTGGACCCGCGAGGCGATCGCGGCGCGCAAGGGCGAGATCGAGCGGGCAGGGCTTGGCTGGACCGTGGTCGAAAGCCTACCGGTGCACGAAGAGATCAAGACCCGCGGGCCCGGATGGGACCGACTGGTCGAGCGCTATTGCGCAAGCCTGCGCAACCTCGCGGCATGCGGCATCACCACCGTCACCTATAATTTCATGCCGATCCTCGACTGGACGCGGACCGATCTGGCCTGGCCGCTTCCCGATGGCGCGCTGGCGTTGTGCTTCGAGCTGGAGATGGTCGCGGCCTATGATCTCCACATCCTGCGCCGGCCCGGCGCCGACGCTTCCTATACGCCGGCCATGGTCGAAGGCGCGACGCGGCGCTTTCACGCCATGGACGCGGCGACGCGCGACAGGCTGGAGCGGACGATCATCGCCGGCTTGCCGGGCAGCGAGGAGAGTTTCACCTCCACCGCGCTGCTCGCCGCGATCGAGACCTATGCCGATGTGGATGCGGAGCGCCTGCGCGCGAACCATGCCGACTTCCTGGCCGCGGTCTGCCCCGTCGCCGATGCGCTGGGGCTGCGGCTGGTCGTCCACCCCGACGATCCGCCCTTCCCGATCTTCGGCCTGCCGCGCGTGGTGAGCACCGAGGCCGATGTCGCCTTGCTGTTCGCGCGCGTGCCCAACCCCTCCAACGGCCTGTGCTTCTGCGCCGGATCGTTCGGCGTGCGCGCCGACAACGATCTGCCCGGCATGGTCGATCGGTTGGGCGACCGGATCGGCTTCTTCCACCTGCGCTCCGTGCAGCGCGAACCGAACACCGCCTTTCACGAGGCAGCGCATCTCGAGGGTGATGCCGGGATGGTCGACATCGTGGCGGCGGTCCACCGCCTGCAGCAGCGAAGCGGCCGCTCGATCCCGATGCGCCCGGACCATGGCCATCAGATGCTCGACGACCTGACCAAGGTCACCAACCCCGGCTATTCGCTGCTCGGCCGCATGCGCGGGCTGGCGGAACTGCGCGGACTCGAACGCGGGATCGCGCATGCGACCTCCGGAATATCATGACGACCGGCGATGGGAGACGGATGTGCTTAACCGAATGAAGGCCGCATGGCTCATAGCCGCGGCCGTTTTGTGGGCAGACCCAATAGCCGCACAGCAGGCCGCCCCCCCCTCGCTTCCCAAATCGACGGCTCAGACCGGGCCGTTGCTGGTTTCCGCCGACATGCGGCAGGGCACAGATCTGTCCGGCGCCTGGCATTATTCGATCGATCCGTACCGCTCCGGCCTGGCCGGCTTCCATGGCGAGACGCCCGACAAGGGCCAGCAGCGTTACCGCGATGTCGATGTGCGCAAGGAAATGGCGCAGGACAGCCGCGTCCTGTACGAGTTCGACCTCGCCCGGTCGCCGGTCACCACGCTTCCCTCGTCCTGGCTGACCGAGGCGCCCGAGCTGCGCTATTATCAGGGTCTGATGTGGTATCAGCGCAGCTTCCCGGTGCAGGCGCAGCGCAAGGGGCGGATGTTCCTGCGCTTCGGCGCGGCCAACTACGCCACCGTCGTCTATCTCAATGGCCAGCCGGTCGGGCGCCATGAAGGCGGCTTTACGCCCTTCGCCTTCGAGGTCACCCGCCTGTTGCGCGACGGCGACAACCAGATCACCGTCGGCGTGGATTCGCAGGCGACCGAGGCGACCGTGCCCCCGCCCGTCACCGACTGGGAGAATTATGGCGGCATCACCCGGCCGGTGCGGCTGATCTCGACGCCCGACACCTATGTCGACGATGCCTGGGTCCGCCTGACCCGCGACGGGCGCATGGCGGTCGATGTGCATCTGGACGGGCCGCAGGCGGCCAATCGCGCGGTCCGGCTGCGCGTCGCCGAGCTCGGCCTCGACCAGGCGGGCACGACCGACGCCGCCGGCAACTGGCGCGCGACCATGGCCGCGCCGCGCGCGCTGGTCCGCTGGTCGCCCGAGCGCCCCAAACTCTATGACGTGACGATCGCGAGCGGCGACGACCAGTGGCGCGACCGTATCGGCTTCCGCACCATCGAAGTGCATGGGGCCGACATCCTGCTCAACGGCAAGCCGATCTTCCTGCGCGGCATCTCGCTGCACGAGGAGGAACTGGGCAGCGAGCCGACCCGCGCGATCAGCCCGGCAGCGGCACGCGCCCTGCTCGGCGAGATCAAGGACGGGCTGCACGGCAATTTCGTCCGCCTGGCGCATTACCCGCATTCCGAAATGATGACGCGCACCGCCGACGAACTCGGCCTGCTCGTGTGGAGCGAGGTGCCGGTCTATTGGCTGGTTGCCTGGTCCAACCCGGATACCCTGGCGACCGCGCGCAACATGCTGGCCGAGAATATCCTGCGCGACCGTAACCGCGCCTCGATCGCGATCTGGAGCGTCGCCAACGAGACGCCCGTCAGCGAGGCGCGCAACATCTTCCTGCGCACGCTGGTCGGCGATGTCCGCCGCCTCGACGATACGCGGCTGGTCAGCGCGGCCTTGCTGGTCGAGCGCTCGAAGGACGCGAAGACGCCGACCATGACCATGGCCGATCCGCTCGCCGAGGTCCTGGATGTGCTGGCGATCAACACCTATAATGGCTGGTACACCAACGACCGGCTGACCGACCTGCCCGGCAGCGTCTGGAAAGTGCCCGCCGACAAGCCGCTGGTCTTCTCCGAATTCGGCGCCGACGCGCGGGCCGGGTTCCACGACCTGACCGGTCCGCAGAAATTCTCCGAGGAATATCAGGCGGATTATTACCGCGCGACGCTCAAGATGGCGGATTCGGTGCCGACCTTGCGCGGCATGTCGCCCTGGATCCTCAAGGACTTCCGCTCGCCGCGCCGGCAGAATCCCGACTTCCAGCAAGGCTGGAACCGCAAGGGGCTGATTTCCGAGACCGGGCAGCGCAAACAGGCGTTCGATGTGCTCGCGGCCTATTACCGCGCGAAGGAGTAACCAGAGCGCGCGCTCCCTTGCGGAAGCGCGCGCTCCGCCCCCTTTGACCTCAGAACTTCATGCGGGCCGATGCCGCAAACAGCCGGCCGATCGGGTTCGACGCGGAGGCGTCATAACCGCCGCTGCCATTGCCCGATGGCGTCAGGTTCACATAAGGCGGATCGGCGTCGAACAGGTTGCGGACCTCCAGGCCGACGGTGAGTTTGCCGCCGAACGGGCCCTTGTCCGCACCGCCGACCGTCCAGGCGAGGCTGAGATCGACAGGCGTGTAGCTCGCCACCTTCTGGTTCGGGGTGACCGCGTTGTTGGTATATCCCCCGACATGAGTTGCGGTGAGTTGCACCCGGAACGGATCGATGTCCCAGGCGACGCTGCCGCGCGCCTTGAACTTCAGCGGGAAGAAGATGGTGTTGAGCCGGTTGATCGGCGTGCCCGCGGGTGAGATCGCCGCTTCGAACCGGGTCAGATAGGTCCCGCTGGCGTTGACATTGAACGTGCCGGTGGATGCCGTCGCCAGCCGCCAGTTGGCGGTCACGTCGATGCCCTCGGTGTTGGAGCGGCCGAGATTGTTGTTCCGCCCGTCGACGAACAGGGTGACGTTGTTGGGATCGCCGCCGGGGAAGACGCCGCCGCCGATGCCCACGCCCTGGGCGAGCAGGGCGAGCACGCGGTCCCGCGCCTGGGTTCCGCGCAGGATGATGCCGGTGCCCGCAAACTGCGCCTCGCGCGTCAGGATCGCCAGATCGGAGAGATAGGTGTCGACCTGGTTGATATATTCGACGTTGAAATAGGTGGCGCTGAGCCGGAGGCCCGGCGTGATGTCCCAGTCGCCGCCGACCGACCAGGTGGTCGCTTCTTCCGGCTGCAGATTGAGATTGGGGCCGGAATAGGCCACGCCGACCAGCGGCGCGCCGCCGGCCGGGTTCTGGTAGTTCTGAATGAACAGCGCGTTGCTGTTGCCGTAGATCTGCGAGATCAGCGGGGCGCGGAACGAGGTGCCGTAGCTGCCGCGCAGGGTGAGGCCGGTAACCGGCGACCAGTTGACGCCGAACTTCGGATTGGTGGTCGACCCGACATCGCTATATTTGTCGTAGCGGATGGCGGCGTCGATCTCGAGCTTCCGGAAGAACGGGATCGCGTTGTCCGCGCCGAATATCGGCACGAGCAGTTCGGCATAGCCCGAGTCCACGCGGCGGGTGAAATGCCGGAAGACGATGGGCGTGGTGGGCACGCCGCGCGCCGACCCCAGATCGACGGTGATCTCCTGTCCTTCATAGCCCGCCGCGACCTTCACCCCGCCGCCGGGCAGGCGGAACAGCGTGCCGTTCACCCGCGCCTCATAGCCGTTGAACTTGTTGAGCGTGGGGGAGAAGGACACGAAGTTGCTGATGGCCAGCAACGTCGCCTCGCTGGTGCGGCCGAGACCATAGGGGTCGAAGGCCGTGGCGGGATTGCTGCTGGCGAGTGCCGCGTTCAGGGCCGCGTTGTTCAGGCCGCGCGTCTGGTCCGCCTGGTCGTTGCCGCGGCCATAGGTGAAGATGCCTTCCACCTGCCAGTCACCGGGCAGCTTGATGCGGACACCCGGCGTGATCTCCCAATTCTCGGCCGACCCCGGATTGGCGTTGCGCGGCAGGTCGTTCATGAAATTATAGGCGATGGTGTAGCTGGTGCCGGCGAAGCCGGCCGGGCGCACGAAAAAGGCATTGGTTTGCGGGACCGTCAGCGTCGCGCTCGACTCCGCCGGATAGCGCAGGAATTTGCGCTTCGAATAGAAGCCGTCGGCGAAGACCGTCAGCCAGGGGGTGATCTCCTGCGTGAAGGTGCCGTTGACCGAGTCATAGGTCTGTTGCGGGAACAGATCCTGCCCGATCAGGTCGTCGCAGCGGTTGGTGGTGCCCGCGACGAGGCTGGCCGCGCTCGCCTGGGTCACGCCGGCCTTGGGGATCGCGTAGTTGACGCCGCCGGCGGTGATGGTGCCGGGCGCGCACCGCGTGACGCTATAGTCGTTGCCGCCAAAGGCGCGCTGGTCCGAGCGGAAGAAATCACGGTCGTCGCCGTTGAGGGCGGAGCGATAGACATGCTCATAAGCGAGCATTGCCTGGCCCGTGTCCCAGACCTTTCCGGCCGCGATGCCGAGCTGATATTCGGAGAAATCGCCGCGCCCGCCGACGCCGTAGCGCGCGCTTGCCTCGACGCCGTTGAGGGTGCGGCGCGGGATGAGGTTGACCACGCCGGCGACCGCGTCGGATCCGTAGATCGCCGACGCGCCGTCGGCGACGACTTCGACGCGTTCCAGGCCGAGCGTCGGGATGGCCGAGGGATCGAAGGCGCGGCTGTTGTTCACCGCGCGGTGGCCGTCGACCAGGATCAGGGTTGCATAAGGGCCGATGCCGCGCAGATTGACGCTGTTGCCATAGGTGATGTTGCCATTGCCGCCCGACTGGCCGCGCGAATTCTCGCTGACCCCGAGATCGAAGACCTGCGGGATCTGCTTGATCAGCCGGTCGGTGGTGACCGCGCCCGAAGCGATCACGTCCTCGCGGCCAAGCGCGATGACCGAGGAGCCGACCGGCGCCGCGCCGCGCAGGCGGCTGCCGGTGACGACGACTTCGCCGGCGACTTCGTCCTCGGCAGTGGTGGTCGTCGGGCCGGCGGCTTCCTGCTGGCCGGTGGCCGGGACCTCCTGGGCCTGTACGCCGGTTGCCCAGGCCAGCGCGAGCAGGGCGACGCCCGATCGGGCAAAGATCTTAGCGGTGTGAGCCTTCATTCTGTCTCTCCCCTTGGTGCGCCCGCCTTGCTCAGCGGAACGTCGGTTTCGTCGTGAATGGAATGTCGATGCGCGAGGCGTCCCTGCCGCCGCTGACGATGGTGAAGACCGGCGGCGGGTCCTGGCGGATCTGGGCCAGGTTACGCTGGCGCGGATCGGCGCCGGCCAGGGTGACGCGCAGCCGGTGGCCCGCGGCGAAGGTGTAGGCGCGCGGCACCATCGAGAAGGTCAGGGTCGCCGGCTTGCCCGGCACCATTGGCAAGGCGTCCGCCTTCAGCCCCGAATGATAGGGCAGGTCGAGCCGGTCGTACGGCGCCCTGGACAGCTTGCGGTGCGAGGCGGCGAGCCGGCCGAACGAGACCATATAGGCCTTGCCCGCCGGGTCCACGTCCTCGAGATAGGCGAACAGATTGGCGTCCGGGCGGTCGAGCGCGGTGGTGATGGTCGCGACCGGATAGCCGGTCATCGCGGCGTCGGCGGCGAGCGGCGGACTGGTGAAGCTCGGGCCCTTGCCGAAGGGCGAGGGCGGCCAGAAGGCGAAATATTCGCCCTTCGCTACATCGTAATCGACGGTGAAGATGCGCTTGCCGTTGCCTGGCCTGGCGGGCGACAGGTCGCCCTGCGTCGTCGCGGAGAGGTAGAGCGGTGAACGGGCCACGCCGATGCCGGGTGCCGTCGCCGACGCGACCATCGCGCCGGTCCCGCCCGGGGCCTCGTGATACCAGCTGTAGCGCGGGCCCCGTTCGAAGCCGTTGTCGATGCCCTTGAGATAATGGTCGAAGAAGCGGCGCTGCTCGCCGGCGATGTCGAACTGCTTCGGGCCGACGCAATGGCTGCCCGGCCCGATCAGCATGCGCGACGGGATGTTGACGGCGTTGAGGATCATCTGCTCGGTCGGCTCGTCCTGCCAGTTGCTCCACAGCAGCCAGGCGAGCTTCGGGTCCTTGAGCGCCTTGAGATGGGTATAAGGCCCGACCTCTTCCCAATAGCGGTTGCCGGTCAGCGGCGACACGCTGTCGCGATAGGGCATGGTCTCCCATAATTTCGCCATCGGCGTGTTGCCCGCGTGCTCGGCGACCGCGGTCTTGAGCATTGTGCCGTCGCTGTCCGCGTCGACCGGCACGCTGGCGAGATCGACATCGAGCGGCTCGTCGGGGCGGGTGTTGAACTGGCCGGTGATGCCGCCGTTGCGCACGAAGCTGTATTTGTCGATGTCGGTCGCGGCGGCGAACACCGCACGGAGCGCCGGTGGCGAAGCGCCCGCCACGAGCATCGAGGTGCCACCGAGATAGGAGCAGCCGGTGATGCCGACCTTGCCGGTGGACCAGGACTTGCCCGCGAGCCACTGAATCAGGTCGTAACCGTCATGCGCCTCGGTCTGGTCGAGGAAGCCGCGCCGCGCGCCGAACGAGGCACCCTTGCCCCGCACGTCGGCGGTGGCGACGACATAGCCCGATTTCACCAGCGTGCGCAGGCCGAAGATCGGCGAATCGACCAGCTCGACCGGCTTGTGGTCCTTGTCGAAATAACGCGCGCGATAGGGGGTGAAGGCGAAGACGATCGGCAACGGCGTCTCGACCGGCTTCCCGTCGACCACCGGGCGATAGATGTTGACCGCGAGGCGCGTCCCGTCGCGCACCGGCACGTAGAGCGAGCTGCGGGTCACATCGCTGTAAGCCATTGCAGCGGCGGATTCGGATGCGGCGATCGCGCTCATCGGCGTGGCCAGAAGGGAGATACAAGCGAGCGCTGCGGTGATCCGCGCGCGTCCCGACACAGGGCCTTTTCCGATCACCGGCATCTCCTCCATCGCGGCATCCCACGCCTCTTCTGTCGAGAGACTCGTCGCTGCCTGAGCAGCAAAGATCATATTTAGTGGATATATTCAACGGTTATATTACGAAACGATATTTCACGGACGGCCGACGAGATATTGCAAGCGCTTGCATAATCTCCTAGCCCACAGGCGAGAGGATCCTGCATGCCCCTGATTCTGGCGACCGGTGACATTGCCCCAGACCGGGACGATGCGGACGAATGCTTCGCGGCGACGCGCGACGTGCTGCGCGAGGCGGACCTGGTGTTCGGCCAGCTGGAGACCAGCTTCGCCGAGCGCGGCACGCGCCTGCCCCAGGCGCGGCATGCCGTGCTGACCAGGCCGGAGGCTGCAGCCGCCGTTGGGCGCGCCGGCTTCGACATCATCTCGATGGCGGGCAATCATGTGCTCGACTGGGGCAATGAGGCGCTGTTCGAGACGATGGGCAATCTCGCCGCAGCGGGCATTACGGTGGTGGGCGCCGGCGCCACTATCGCCGAAGCGCGCAAACCCGTTTTCTCGACGCTGAGCGACGGCACGCGGATCGCGACGCTGGCTTATTGTTCGATCCTGCCCATGTCATACTGGGCCGATGAGCGGCGGCCCGGCTGCGCGCCGATGCGGGCGCACACCATTTACGAGCAGATCGAGCATGACCAGCCGGGTACCCCGCCGCGGGTGCACAGCTATCCGCACCGCGACGATCTCGCGGCGATGGAGGCCGATATCCGGGCCGCGAAGCAGCAGGCCGATGTGGTCATCGTGTCGCAGCATTGGGGCATTCATTTCGTGCGCGCCTCGATCGCGGATTATCAGCGCGACGTGGCGAGGGCGGCGATCGCGGCCGGCGCCGATGTGATCCTGGGCGGGCACGCGCATATCCTGAAGGGCATCGAGTTCATCCAGGGCAAGCCGGTCTATTACAGCCTGTGCAATTTCGCCTGCGACCTGCGCATGGATCCGGCACATGCCGCGAGCAAGAGCTTCAAGGAGATCCAGGCGCTGGCCGAGGACTGGGTGCCCGATTTCGAGAGCCTGTATAATTTCCCGCCCGCCGCGCGCATGTCGATGATCGCGCGGATCGAGGTGAGGGAAGGCAAGGTCGTGGAGACGGGATTCCTGCCTTTGTGGATCGACCGCGACGCGGTGCCGCGTATCGTGCCGCCGGAGGATCCGCGCTTCGGCGAGGTGATCGATTACATGACCGCAATCACGGCGGAGGCCGGGCTCAACGCGCGGTACGAGATCGCCGGCGACCATGTCGTCATCGCGGGTCCGGCGCAATGAGCCGCCGCCTGCCGATCGAGCTGATCACCCTGCTCTATTTCCTGAGCTATCTGCCCAACATCATCATGACCAAGCTGGTCACCACCGCACCCAATGCCGGGCTGGGGCGACCGCCAACGGGGCTCGAGACCTTGCCCGCGTCGCTGATCGTCAGCCTGGTGCTGACCTATGTCTTCATCTTCGTGTCGGGCTGGCACCGCGATGCGCATGGCAAACAGGTCGGTGGACTACGCGTGCCGGTGTGGACCCGGTCGACCTTCCTGTCGGGCATCGGCACGGCGCTGGTGCTGTTCACCGTGCCCCTGTCCTTCACGTTCGAAGGCGTGAGCATCCCCTTCATCCAGTTGCTGATGCGCGGCGACATCCTGATCATCGCGCCGCTGGTCGACCTGATGTTCGGGCGGCGGGTGCGCTGGTGGAGCTGGGTCGCGCTGTTCATGGTCGCGGTGTCGCTCGCGTTCGTGGTGCAGCAGCGCGGTGGATTCCATCTGCCGCCGCTCGCGATCCTGACGGTCATTCTCTACACGGTCGGCTATTTCATCCGCCTCGCGGTGATGACGAGCACGGCGAAGAGCGGCGATCCGGCGCTGGTGCGGCGCTATTTCGTCGAGGAGAAGCTGGTCGCGCTGCCGCTGTCGGTGGCGGCGCTCGCCATCCTGTCGTGGAGCGGGATCGGCGCACAGGCCGGGCAATTGAGCTGGGGCTTTATCGCGGTGTGGAGCGATCCGGTGGTGTGGTGGCTGATCGGCATCGGCACCACGCTGACGATCATTTCGATCTTCGCCGCGGTGATCCTGCTCGATGCGCGGGAGAACAGCTATTGCGTGCCGCTGGAGCGCGCGTCGAGCCTGCTCGCGGGCATTGCCGCTGCCTATCTGCTGGCATGGTTCTGGGGCCTGAAGGCACCGACCGCGGCCGAGACGATCGGGGCGGCGATCCTGGTGGCGGCGATCATATTGCTGTCGGTGGCGCCGCGTTTCTCGCGCGCGAAGGTCGAGGCCCGGGCGGAGGGCTGACGGGTCCTTAGCCTGCACTCAATACCCCCGTTCGTTTCGAGCGAAGTCGAGAAACAGGCCTCAAGTGCTGAGCAAGGTTTCTCGACTTCGCTCGAAACGAACGGTTGGGGGTGGTGGCGTCAGGTCGCCAGCGATCAGGCTGTGCGCCGTCTGTCGTAGCAGTGGCGTCGCCTCACCGCGTTCGCGCCGCTGATCTGCGAAGCGGTGGAGCGCCTCCTCGACGGGCGGTTCGAGGGTGCCGGGGTGTTGGCGCCGGGCGCTGCCTTCGACGCACCGGATCTATTGCGGGCGCTTACGCCCGAGTATCTGACGGTCGAGCCCAGACTCGCTCGAATGCCGTCAGGCGCTTTCGCGGACGATCAGGCGGAAGCCGACATCGATGAGGCGGTTATCGATCTTCTCGCCGGCGGTGCGGCGGCGGAGCAGGCTGACCGCTTCGCGGCCGATGCGCGCGCCGTCGATATCGATGGTGGTGATGGTCGGGCGCATCTCGGCGGCGACGGCGAGATTGCCGAAGCCGACCACGGCCAGCTCGTCCGGCACGCGCACGCCGGCCGCCATCGCCTCGACCAGCAACCCCTGGGCGAGCCAGTCCGAGCTGCACACGACGACGTCGGGGCGATTGTCCAGCTCGCGCAGCGCGCGGAACGCGGCGCGGCCATGGCCGAAGCGGGTCTGGCTGGCGAACATCTGTTCGGTCGGGGTGTCGCCGCCGGCGGAGGCCCAGTCGTCGATGAATCCCTGGCGGCGCTCCATCGCGCGCGTGCCCGAAGCGGTCAGCAGATGCGGCCGGCGATAGCCGCGGCCATGGACGAAGCGCGCGATATCCTGCCCGACCGCGCGGTGCGAGAAACCGACCGCGACGTCGATCGGGTCGGTCGGCAGGCCCCAGGTCTCGATCACCGTCGCCTCGCGCCGGCGCATCAGATCACGCGTGGCGGGATCGGAGACGATGCCGGTCAGTATGATCGCATCGGCGCGGCGCGCGAGCGCGGCCGAAATGAGGCTTGGCATGCGCACATTGTCGACCCCGGTCAGCCCGAGCATGACGATGTCGCCGCTGGCGGACAATTCGTCGACCATTGCCTCGACCGTCGCGTTGAAGATCGACTGGGCGACATCGGGCACCAGCAAGGCGACCAGCCGGCTGCGGCTCGATGCGAGGCCGCCGGCCATCAGGTTCGGAACATAATGGGTGGCGGCGACGGCGTCGCGGATGCGATCCGCGGTCGCGGTCGCGACCATCGCCGGGTTGTTGAAGAAGCGGGATACGGTCGCCGACGAAACACCGGCGATCTGCGCGACATCCTCCAGTTTCGGAATCTTGGGGCTGTCGGTCATTTTCCTACGCTAACCGGGAAAGACTGGCGCCGAAAGCCGTTGCAAGCGCTTTCATCATCGCTTAAGCGAAGCTATGCAAGACTTCGATCCCCTGCTTCCCGAGACGTTCGACAGCGCCCAGGCCGTGTATCGCGACCTGCGTGATCGTTGCCCCGTGGCGCATAGCGACGCCTGGGGCGGCTTCTGGGCGCTGATGAAGCATGCCGATGTCGCGGCGGCCGCGGCGGATAGTTCCACTTACATCACCTCGAAGCAGAATGTCGTGCCCGCGGTCGCCTTTACCGGGCGCCGGCCGCCGCTGCATCTCGATCCGCCCGAGCATACGCCCTATCGCCGCGCGCTCAGTCCGCTGCTGACCGAGCGCAAGGTGGCGCCGCTCGAACCGGTGATCCGCGAGATCTGCATCAGCCTGCTCGATGCGATGGCGGCGAAGGGTGGTGGCGACATCTGCGAGGAATTCTCCGCGCGCATGCCGATCCGGGTGTTCGCCACCTGGATGAACCTGCCGCAGGAGCAGATCGATTCGCTCGCCGAAGTCGGCCGGCGCTACAATATCGCGGTTCAGTCGAACGACATGGTCGCGACCAAGGAAACCAGCCTGCTGCTCTACGAGATGGCGCGTAAGCTGGTCGCCGATCGCAAGGCCGCGCCGCTCGATCCGGCCGACGATGCGACCAGCGCCTTGCTGGCGACGCGGGTCGATGGCGCGCCGTTGCCCGACGAGATGATCGTCGGCACGATCCGCCAGGTGCTGGTGGTCGGCATCATCGCGCCGACGGTGATGATCGGCTCGATCGCGGTGCATCTGTCGCGCGACCAGGCATTGCAGGCAAAGCTTCGCGCGGAGCCGGCGCTGATCCCGGCGGCCGTGGACGAGTTCCTGCGGCTCTACACGCCCTATCGCGGTTTTGCCCGGACGGCGACGCGCGACATCGAACTGCACGGGCGCGTCATCCCGGCGGGCGAGCCGATCGCGCTCGTCTATGCCTCGGCCAATCGCGACGAGGATGTTTTCGAGGACGCCGAGAGCTTTCGGATCGACCGGCCGAACATGAAGGATTCGCTCCATTTCGGGCGCGGCACGCATATGTGCGTCGGCGCAGCGCTGGCGCGGCTCGAACTGGTCGTGGCGCTGGAGGAGATGATGGCGCGGTTGCCGTCGTTCGATCTCGCGGGCGAGGTGGTGCCGACGCGCTTTCCGGAGATTGGGGCGCTGAGCGTGCCGTTGCGGTTTGCGTAGAGCAGAACCCTGTTAGCGGGAATCACCTCTCCCCGTTCGGGCTGAGATTGTCGAAGCCCTGCCTTTCTCTTCCGCAGAAGAAAGAACAGCCCTTCGACAAGCTCAGGGCGAACGGAGGGAATTGCGTTTCCAGGCTTTATACGCATCCCTTAGGGGTAAGCCGCAATTCGTCGCCATCAATCGCGATGCTCGTCGCCAGCCCTTCGGCCGCCGTCACCTCCACCAGATAGTCAAACACCCGCGCAAAGAGCGGATCGCTGGCCGCTAGCGGCCGCGGCGCACTGTCGTCGCCGATCCAGCATGGCCGAAAGCGTACTTCGGCCACCTCCCGATCACGCACCACCAGCCGCGCAATGCCGGTAATCCGCGTCTCCTCCGGCAGCATATAGGTGGCATCCATCGTCCAGCTCGGATTGAGACTGACGAGGTGGCGAAAGGAGTCGGTGTCGACGATTGCCGGGTCCCAGACATGCGGCTGCTCGATCGCGAAATTGCCCAGGCTGTAGAAGATCGGCTTGCCGCGGTGGAAGCCCACGCCCTTCATCAGATGCGGGTGATGGCCGAGGATCGCATCGGCGCCGGCCTCGATCGCGGCATGGGCTACCTCGATCTGATATTCGGCGAGGCTGCCGCGCACCATGTGGATGCCCCAGTGCAGCGAGACCAGCACGATATCGGCCCGGGCCCGGGCCGACCGGATCGCGGCGAGCAGGGCGGCGAGATCGGCGCGGTCGGCATGGCTGCGGATGCGGGCGGGGGTGCCGGGCTGATCATGCTCGATCTGCTCGTAGAAGGTGTGGGCGCGCAACGGCGCGCAGCCGGGTTTGTCGGTGCGGGCGGCATAGCCCTCCGGCAGGATCGAGCTGGCCGCGATCATCGCGATGCGGACGCCGTCATGCTCCTGGATCACCGCCGCGCGCGCCTCGGTCAGGCTGGCGCCGGCACCGGCCAGCAGTACGCCGGCATCCGCCATGTGACGCAGCGTGTCGTCGAACGCGTCATAGCCCCAGTCGAGGCAATGATTGCCGGCGAAGGACATCATGGTGAAGCCGGCTTCGGCCAGGGCGGGGGCGAGGACCGAGGGCGCGCGCATCGCAAGCTTCGCATTGGGCACGATCGCGCCGCGATCCGACACGGTCGTCTCTAGCTGGCCGAACACCACCGGTGCTTGTTCGAGCAAGCCAGCAAGGGGCGCGAACATCGAGGCGAGATCGTCGCGCTTCGCCCCGACATCACCGACCGCGAGGATGGCGAAACCGGACATCACGCGGCGGCCTTTGCCTCATTGCCGGCCGAACGGCGCAGGATCAGGACGATCGTCGCGGCGAGCAGCAATATGCCGGCGATCAGCCAGATCGGCGCGGTGAACGCGCCGGTCTTCTCGCGCACCAGCCCGACCAGATGCGGCACGATCAACCCGCCCGAGCTGCCGGCGATGTTGATCGCGACCGCCCCTACCGCAAAGGTCGCGGGCGTGAACATCCGCGTCGGCAATGCCCAGAAGGCGCCCTGCGCCGCGCCGAGCGCGGTCCCCGCCACAAACAGCGCGACCAGGCCGAGCGGCGTCGCGCCGGCGGCGGCAGCGCTCAGGATCGCCAGCGCAGCCACTGTCGCCGGGATGGCGATGTGCCAGAAACGCTCCCCGGTGCGGTCAGAATGTTTCGAGTTGAAATAGATGCCCAGCACATTGCCGATCCAGGGCAGAGCATTGACCAGGCCGATCTCGAACGGCGTCAGGCTGGTCATCTGCTTCACGATCTGCGGCAGCCAGAAGATGACGCCATAGGAACCCGACAACAGGCAGAACCACAACAGCGCCGAGGCCCAGACCAGCGGCTTGCGCAGCACGCTCCAGTCGTTCGCCTGCGCCGTGTCGCGGCGATTGGCGGCGTTGCGCGACAGCCAGTCCTTTTCCTTCGCATCGAGCCAGGTGGCGTCGCCTGGGCGGTCGGGGAAATAGAAATAGGCGGCGATGCCGAACACCAGGGTCGGGAGTGCCTCGCCCAGGAACATCCAGCGCCAGCCGGCCAGACCGAAGGGCGGGTCCATGCTCATCAGCCAGCCCGACAAGGGCCCGCCGATCACGATCGAGAGGGGAATGGCGATCATCGGCATGGCGAAGGTCGTCGCGCGCTCGCGCTCCGTGGCGAACTGGCTGAGATAGAGCACGATGCCGGGCGCGAGGCCGCCCTCGGCCAGGCCGAGCAGCACGCGCAAGGTGTAGAATTGCCAATGAGTCTCGATAAAGGCCATGCCGCCGGCGCAGACGCCCCATAATAGCGCGCAGGCCGCCATCCAGCGCCGCATGCCGATACGCTGCTGCAGCAACACGCTGGGATATTGGCCGGCGAGGAAGCCGACGAACAGGATGCCCGCGCCGAAACCATATTGGCTGGGGGTGAAGCCAAGATCGGCATTCATCTGCAGCGCGGCGAAGCTGACATTCACCCGGTCGATCGAGCTGAGCAGCATGAACAGGATCGTCGGCAGGATCAGCCGCCACCGGATCTTGCCCGCCATCGCCTGCAACCCAGCTTCCATATGTCCCGCTCCCGCCAGAATCGCCATTATGTGCTCGACAGGCTCATTGCCGATGCGGCAAGGCGACGCAAGCGCTTACATTAGAGGATTCCCGTGGATCAGGCCGGCTCACTGAGCGAAAGACTCGCCGATCACATCGCCGGCTTCGATGCCGGACGGCTGAGCGACGCGACGCTTCACGCAGCGAAGCGGGCACTGCTCGACGGGCTTGGCGTGATGCTCGCCGCGAGTGGGACGAGTCCGGAAGTCGAGCCCTTCATTGCCTATGCCAGCGCCGGCGGGCCGGGCGAGGCGAGTATCCTGGGGCGCGGGGTGACGACCAGTGCATCGCTTGCTGCGCTCGCCAATGGCGCGATGGCGCATGCGCTGGACTTCGAGGACGCGTTCGACGCAGCGCCGAGCCATCCCAATGCATCGTTGCTGCCGGCGGCGCTCGCCGTGCTGCAGACCGGCGCGCCGGTGTCCGGCCGCGATCTGCTCGGCGCGATCGCGATCGGGTGCGACCTGGTCTGCCGGCTGGGGCTGAGCCTGCGCCGCGAGATGGAGGCGGGCGGCTGGTATCCGCCGCCGATCCTCGGTGTGTTCGGCGCGACCGCCGCGGCGGCGCGGTTACGGGGATTGTCCGCGCGCCAGACGCTCGATGCACTGTCGCTGGCTTTGTGCCAGGCAAGCTGCCCGGGCGAGATCAAATATAGCCGCGACACCGTGATCCGTGCGGTGCGCGAGGCATTGCCGGCCGAGGCGGCGGTGCGGGCGACCGCGCTCGCGACGCTCGGCGTGCGCGGCTTCGATGCGCCGTTCGAGGGCAAAGGCGGGTTCTTCCGCCTCTATGCCGATGGGCGATATGAGCCGGCGGATCTTCTCGACGGGCTGGGCGAGCGGTTCTGGATCGAGCAATTGAGCTTCAAGAAATGGCCGGCCTGTCGCGGCACTCATGCCTATATCGAGGCAGTACAGGCGCTGCGCGCTGCGCATGGCTTTGCGCCCGGGGATGTCGCTTCGATCGTGGCGACCGGCGGCGAGGTGCAGGTGATGCTGGTCGAGCCCGCTGCCAGCAAGCGCGCGCCGGCAACGGCGATCGACGCGAAATTCTCGATTCCCTTCACCATCGCCGCGGCGCTGATCGATGGGGAAGTGACGCTCGACAGCTATGACGCCGCGTCGCTTGCCGATCCGCGCAAGCTAACTGAGGCAGCCAAGGTCAGCTTCGAACGCCATCCCGACTGGGGCCGTGAGCGCGCCGCGTCGGGCGGACTTGCCGTCATGCTGAACGACGGAACCCGGCTGGAGCATTGGGTCGACATGGCCGCGGGCCATGTCTCGCGCCCGATCGACGATGCCGCGCTCGAGGCGAAGTTCGTCGATTGTGCGGGCCGGGCGCACCAGGCGCTGACGGCGGACGCGGCGGCGGAATTGGCGGCGGCGATCTGGTCGCTCGACATGGCGCCGGACGCGGCAAAGGCCCTGTCCGGCATTAGTTATATGCCATAATGAAAACGCTTGCAGCTTCGCACCACAATGGTAGTAAGCGGCCTTAGCCAGGGCGACGCAAGGGCGCCGGCGGTCAAGCGAGGAGGATGTCCGTGACCCCATTTTCAAAGGCGATTCTTCTTACCGGCGTGACTGGCCTTGCTGTCGCGCTGGCCGCGATGCCGGCCGAGGCGCAGAGCGCCGCCGCGCAGGACCAGGTTGCCAGCCCGTCGGCACCCGCCGCCGATCTCCAGCCCCAGGCGGAGGACAATGGCGGGCTCGAGGATATCGTCGTCACCGCCGAGCGCCGGACGCAGAGCCTGCAGGACGTGCCGATCTCGGCCACCGTGCTCAACGCCGCCGATATCTCGCGCAAGGGCGTCAACAATCTCGCCGACATCCAGCAGGTCGCGCCGTCGATCGCGATCAACACCTTCAACCGGTCGACCTTCATCAACATCCGCGGCGTCGGCATCGCGCAGTCGGCGCCGACCTCCAACCCGGGCGTCGCTTTCTATATCGACGGCCAGCTGATCCCGCATGAGCAGTTCATCGGGCAGAGCTTCTTCGACATCGCCTCGATCGAGGTGCTGCGCGGCCCGCAGGGCACCTTGACCGGGCAGAATTCGACCGGCGGCGCGATCTATGTGCGCACGCCCGAGCCCGAATTCGATGCCTATTCCGGTTTCGTCGACGCGACCTATGGCAATTACGACACGTTCAAGCTGGTCGGCGCGATCAACGTGCCGATCAGCGATGAAGTCGCGTTCCGCGTCGCGGCGACGCATGACGAGCGCGGCAGCTTCACCGACAATATCGGGCCGAGCCCGAGCACCCCGGGCAATAGCAGCCTCTATGCCGGGCGCTTCAACCTCGCGGTGCGCTCGCCCGACGAGGTGCTGCGTGCCAATCTGCGCGTCGACTATTTCGATTCCAAATCGGACAATAATGCGGTGAAGCGCCGCAACGATCTGGTCTCGTCCAATCCGTTCGTGATCGAGGAGGATGCGCGGTCCTTCCAGAACCAGCATGGCGGCAAGCTGTCGGGCGAAGTGAAGATCAAGATCCTCGATGGCGTCGATCTGCGCACCATGGTGTCGTACCAGGATCTCCATACGATCGACCAGACCGACGGCGATCGCACCGCGACCGCTCTGCCGCGCCCACCGGCCAATGCGGTGGGCCGGGTCAGCCTGGTGTCGACCGACATCAATACCTTCATTGGCGAAGTGAACCTGCTGTCGACCGGCAAGGGCAATTTCAACTGGGTGGTCGGCGGCTTCTATCTCGACGAGACGGTCGACACCTTCTCGCAGCGCGACAACAACCACACGACCGACTTCATCTCGTCGACCTCGACCTTCAAGACGAGCGCGAACAACATCACCAAATCGGTGTTCGGCCAGGTCAACTGGTTCGTGACGTCGCCGCTCGAGATCGTCGCCGGTGCGCGCTATTCCGACGATACCCAGATCTACAACCGCCTCATCCCGGCGGGCGCTGTGCCGGCCGGGGCGAGCCTGGTCGCGACGCAGCATTCGACCAAGGTGACCGGCAAGGTCGGCATCAACTACCATCTCGGCCGCAACCTGCTCTATGTGACGGCGTCGCAGGGCTACAAGGCGGGCGGCGTCAACCTGACCATCGGCACGCCCAATTTCGGGCCGGAAACCAACCGCGTGTACGAGGCCGGATTCAAGACTCAGTTCCTCGACAATCACCTGCGCGTGAACGGCGACGTCTTCTATTCCGAATATAGCGACATCCAGCTGTCGAGCCTGCTGAACGGCCTGCCGGTCACGCAGAACGCGGCCGCCGGCAAATCCTATGGCGCGGAGCTCGAGGTCACCGGCCAGTTCGGCGGGCTGAGCTTCAACGCGGGCGGCGGCTATCTCCATGCCCGGTTCGACGGCAGCACCTGCATCACCGACACCAATTCGGCGGGCACCGATGCCGGCTGCCCGACCAATTTGCGGCTTGTGCCGGACGGCCGGGTGCTGCCCTTCTCGCCCGAATGGACGATCAATGCCGGTGTCCAGTACGAAATCCCGCTGGGCGGCGACGAGCGCTCGCTGACGCCGCGCGTGCAATGGTCGCATCTGTCGGAACAGGTTGCGACGCCGTTCCCGAGCTTCAACACGATCGTGCCGAAGCGCGACGTGTTCGATGCCCGGCTGACCCTGCAGATCAACCGCAACTACAAGCTCGAAGGCTATGTCGCGAACTTCACCGACACGCGGTACATCGCCTCGCAGATCCAGAACTCGTCGAGCGCCGATGGCGGCAGCATCTATGGCGCGCCGCGGACCTACGGCATCCGCGCGGTGGCGAAGTTCTGATGATGGTTGCCGGCCGTTCCATCTACCCGTGCTTCCCCGGCGAAGGCCGGGGTCCAGTTAGGGGGCAGAAGGGAACGGGCGCTGCGCGTAGTTACCTCGGCCATCCCAACTGGGCCCCGGCCTCCGCCGGGGAAGGGACAAGGGGTGAAGGCGGGTACGCGTTCCGATGAAGTTCCGCGCCGCCCCCATCGCACTGTGCTTCTCCCTCGCCGCGTTCGCGTCGGGCGTCGCGGCGCAGGCGGATTATGGCGACGCCTGGTGGGCGCCGGACAGCGGGCGGACTTTCCCCGCGCGGGTCGATTATGCCGACAGCACGGGCAGCCTGCGCGTGCTGCTGACGGGCGGGCCGATGGAGACGAAGGGCCATCCCTTCTTCACCGCGACCGGGCCGCATGGTCGCGCCTGCGTCACCTGCCACCAGCCGGCCGACGCGATGAGCCTGTCCGCTGCGACCGCACAGGCGCGTTGGGACGCGACCGGCGGCAAGGACCCGCTGTTCGCTGCCTATGACGGGTCGAACTGCCCGACCCTGCCGCAGGGTGAGCGCGCATCGCATTCACTGCTGCTCGACCATGGGCTGATCCGCATCCAGCGCCCGTGGCCGCCCAGGGACGCGGCGGGCAGGGCGATGACGCCCGATATCACGATCGAGGTCGTGCGCGATCCGACCGGATGCAATGCGGCGAAGGGCAGCATCTCGGTCTATCGCCGGCCACGGCCGGTCGCGAACCTCAAATATCTGCTGGCGGTCGGTTTCTATCACGATCCCAAGCAGGGCATGCCGCTGCCGCTCGATCCCGAGACGGGCAAGCCGCTGTCAGGCAATCTGATGGCCGATGGCCGCGCGAGCACCTTGAACGCACAGATGAACGATGCGTCGGCGACTCATCTAGAATTGCTCAAGCATATGGACGCGGTCGACATGGCGCGGATCGTCGACTTTGAGAGCCGGGTCTATACCGCACAACAGGTCGACAGGACGGGCGGCGCGCTGAACATCGCGGGCGCCGAGGGCGGCGCGGAGAAGCTCGCCGTGTCGAAGCCGGGCCAGCTCGGCAGCATCGGCAAGCCTGTGTGGAGCGAGTTCGAGGCCTGGGAGAAGCCGGCGCCGGGGCTTAGCCCCGAACAGGCGGCCTTTCGCGCGTCGGTAGCCCGCGGCGCGAAGATCTTCCGCGACAAGACGTTCCTGATCACCGACAGCGCGGGGATCAACTCGCCGGTCGGTTTCGGTAACCCGGTGCGCAATGGCTGCGCCTTCTGCCACAACATGTCGCAGATGGGGAATGATGTCGCGCCGGGCCAGGTCGATCTCGGTACGACCAACCAGCCCTTTGCCGATCCGATGCCGTGGCTGCCGCTGTTCCGCGTGACCTGCAAGGGGCCGCCGCATCCGCATTATGGCCGCGTCATCCTGACCAATGATCCGGGCTATGCGCTGACCACCGGGCGGTGTGCCGATGTGGGCAAGATCACGCTGCAATCGCTGCGCGGCCTGTCGGCGCGGGCGCCCTATTTCTCCAATGGGCTGGCGAAGGATCTGCGCGGCATCGTCGACTTCTACGAGCGGCGCTATTCCATCGGTTATACCGAGCAGGAGAAGCAGGACCTGGTCAACCTGATGAGCGCGCTGTGAAGACGGTCGCTGCCCTGCTCGCCATGGCCGCGGTGACCGGGGGCAGCGCGCCCGAGACGGTCCGCTTCATTGCCTGCCCGGTCTATCGCGATACGGACAGCGGCAAGAAATCCGGCTGCTGGCTGGTCGATGATCCTGCGGACGGGCGCCGCTTTGACGTCAGCCAGGCGCCGTCCAAGCCGGACTGGAACCATGAGGTGCTGGTCGAGGGCAGGGTAAGCGCTGCGCCGGGCGATCCGTGCGGTGGGGTGGTGCTCGAGCCGGTGCGCACCTCGATCCTGCCGGGCGCGTGCACGCGGCACATGCTGCCGGCCGAGAGCTACAAAGGGCGTCCGTTCGTGCTGCCCAAGCGTAACGTCGCGCCGATGTCGGCGGAGCGCGCCGTCCCGCCGGGGCCCTATGCGCCGACGACGTTCCACCTCTATTATGACTTCGATCGGGATTTCCTGATCTATCAATATGACGATTACCTGCTCGATCAGGCGATCACTTGGATTCGCGCGGCAAAGCCCAGGTCGATCGTCGTGACGGGACGCGCGGCGACCGATCCGGTGACGGTTTCGGGGCGCAGCATCGCCGAAGATCCGGCGATCGCCCGCGCCCGCGCCGACCGGATCGCTGAATCGCTGGTGAGGCTCGGGGTGGACCGGCACATCATCACCGTGCGGGCGGAGGGCAAGGCGGCTGCGATCGATGTCGATACGGCGGATGGGCTGGCCGAGCCGTCGCGGCGGCGCGTCGACATTCTCGTCCGGCCCTGACCGGCTTGCCACCAGCGACTTCAGCATCGCCGCACCGGCAGGTCATGCTGCTCGGCGCGATTACCGCGCTCGGCTCGCTCGCGATCCATATGTTCGTGCCGGCCATGCCGATTGCTGCGGTCATGCTGCAGGCCTCGCCCTCGGTCATGCAGCTCACCCTGACGCTGTATCTGGTCGGCGTGGGTACCGGCCAGATCGTCAGCGGACCGCTGGCCGATCATGTCGGACGCCGGCCGGTGCTGCTCGGCGGGATCGCGATCTTCGTGCTCGGCTCGGCGATCTGCTGGGCGGCGGGATCGGTGTGGCTGCTGCTCGCCGGGCGGCTGATCCAGGCGCTCGGCGCATCGGCGGGGCTGGTCGTCGGGCGCGCGATGACCGGCGATACGGCGGAGGGGCGCGGCGCGCGCGACATGGCGCTGCTCACCGCGATCGTCATGCTGTCGCCGATGATTGCGCCGCTGCTCGGCAGCGTCCTGGCCGATAGCGGCGGATGGCGCGCGATCTTCGCGGTGCTGACCTTGCTCGGTCTGGCGTGCGGGATCGCCGCGATGCGCTGGCTGCCCGAGACCTTCGTTCCGCGTCCCGCCGGCGGGACGAGCCTGTTGACGAACTGGGCGCAGGTGCTGACGAACAGGGTCTTCCTGCGCAATTTGCTGCTCGGCACCTCGTTCACTGCCGGGCTCTATGTCTTTCTTGGTGCGTCGCCCTTCCTGCTGGTCGATTTCTACGGGGCCGATCCGCACGGGCTCGGCATCTATTACGGCGCCGTTGCGCTTGGCGCGGGGGCGGGCGCGCTGTCGGTGAACCGGCTGGCGGGGCGCCTTGGTGCGCGCAGCCTGATGCGGCTGGGAGCGTCGCTCGCCGCGGCCGGAGCGATCGGATTCCTGGTCGGCGCGGCGCTCGGGCGGCATGAGATCGTCGCGATGATCGTGCCGATGGCGGTCTTCTCGTTCGGCGGCGGGCTGGTCGTGCCCAACGCGTTCGTCGCCGCGCTGGCCGGGAGTCCCGACCGGGTCGGCACTGCGGTCAGCGCCTTTGGCGCGCTGCAGATGCTGGGCAACGCCGCGGTCAGCTCGCTCGTCGCCGCCCTGGCGCCGCACAGCCCGTTGCCGGTCGCCGTGGCGATCGCGCTGCTGGCGCTGCTGACCATGATCCTGACGATTGCGTCTTCGACCGGACCTGACGCCTCAGCCTAGCGTCACGTGACGCGGAAGACGCGCAGGACGACGTTGCTCGGATGACGGATGCCCTGTCCCACGAACACGCTGCGGGTCATCCAGTCGTGGGGTCCGGCCTGGACTTCGAAGACCGGCGTGGTCCGGAAATAATAGAGCGCCGGGTCGAGATCCTCGCCGGCGGTCAGCCGGGTGATGATGTCGGGCGCGGCGACCCTGACGCCCGGGTTGTCGATGGCGATGCGCGTGCCGTCCGATGCCTCCAGCGTGTATTTCGCATGGATGACGGTACGGTCCTTGCCGATCGCCTGCCAGTCGCCGCCGCCGGGCAACACCGTGCCGTTGAGCCGGGGGCCGTTGACCGTGCCGCCGGTGATCGGCACCAGCCGCCGCCGGGAGCCGTCGACCACGCCCAGCTCGACCGGCGGCGCGAGCAGGATCACGGCCTCGAAGACGAATTCGAGCGTCGGCGCTGCCGGGGTCTTATCGGCCGCGGCAAACGCGGATCGCGGCAGCGCCGCCGCCAGCACGGCACCAAGCGCTGCCTGTCGGCGGGTGAGGATCGGGGCTTCAGTCATGGCGTTGCTCCGGGGAGGATGCCGTTAGCGGGCGGACTGCGGAAAAGCCGGCAACAGGCCGATATCCGCTGGCTCGTGGCCGATGATGATACGGGCATGCAGTGCCTCGGCCACCCGGTTTATGCGATCCATCGACGCGAGGGTATCCGCGCGGCTGGTGTTGATCTTCGGCACGCCATTGGCCGCCTTCTGCTCGGCGAAATGCCACAGGTCGCCGGTCAGGATCACCGGCCCATCGGCGAGCCGCACCAGCAACGAATGATGGCCGGGCGTGTGGCCGGGCGTCGCCAGCATCATCACCCGTCCGTCGCCGAACAGGTCGCGATCGCCCGAGACCTGGTCGATCGGCGCGCTGCCCCTCGTCCAGGGGGCGAACTGGTCGCGGTCGAGATTGAAGGTCTTGCCCGTGCCGCGCACCACGGTCATGTCCTCGGCACCGATCAGCAAGGTCGCCTTGGGGAAGCTCGCCACCTGGCCGGCATGGTCCGCATGGTAATGGCTCAGCGCGACGAGGCCGATCTGGTCGGGGCGCACGCCGATGTCGCGCAACTGGTCAGTGATCGAGCGGGCGAGCCACGCGCGACCGCCGCCAACGCTGGTCTGTCTCGCACCGAGCCGGGACAAGGGCAGGCCGGTGTCCCACAGCAGATAGCGGTCGCCGTCGCGGATCAGATAGCAGCTGACCGACACCGTCTTCGACATGCCGGAAAAGGCGAAACTGTCCGACAGGAAGTCGAGATCGGGCACGTCGACCGTGCCGCAATCCAGCCGCCACAGCAGCAACTCGGGCTTTGGCTGGGCCAGTGCGGCCGACGTGGAGAGCAGGGCCAGCAACCCGCCGATCGTCAGCCATAAGGTCGCGCGTCCGATCGTCATTTCCGGCCCTCATCCTTTCGGCCGCGCTGCCCCGGATGTCGAACATCCCGTTTGCAAAGCCGGCGACTGCCAGTTATGTAACGAACTAGTACATATAAACAAGCAGGCGCGACAGGCGCTCAGTGGGAGATGGATGGATGATCGGGTCGAAACACAGGATTCTGGGCATGCTGCTGGGCGCGTCGGCGCTGATGGGGATGGCGCCGGCCGACCGCTCGATGACACCGATTGCGAGCGATCCGGTTGTCACGGCGAGCGGGCGCATCGCCGGCACGCAGCTCGATTCGGGTGTCCGCGCCTATCTCGGCATCCCCTTTGCCGCGCCGCCGGTCGGGCCGCTGCGCTGGGCGCCGCCGCAGCCCGCGACCTGGAAGGGCGTGTGGAATGCCGATCGCAAAGGGCCCGAATGCATCCAGGTGCTGCGCCCGCACGACATCAACCATTATTTCGGCGAGGAGCCTTCGTCCGAGGACTGCCTCTATATGAACCTGTGGGCGCCGGCCCAGGCAACGCCTGAATCGAAGCTGCCGGTGATCGTGTTCCTCTATGGCGGCGGCTTCACCATCGGGTCGTCGGGCATGGCCAATTATGACGGCGAGGCGATGGCCAAGGCCGGGGCGGTGTTCATCAACTTCAACTACCGCGTCGGCGCCTTTGGTTTCCTCGCGCACCCCGAACTGACGCGCGAGCAGGGCGGGCATTCGGGCAATTACGGCATCATGGACCAGACGCTGGCGCTGCGCTGGATCCGCGACAATGTCGCCCGGTTCGGCGGCGATCCGGACAAGGTGCTGATCATGGGCCAGTCCGCCGGTGCCGGCTCGGTCATCGCGCAGATCTTCAGCCCGCAGGCCAAGGGTCTGTTCCGCGCGGCGGTGATGTCGAGCGGGTGCAACTTCCGCGGCGACGGTCCGTCGCTCGCCGATGCGGAAAAGGTCGGGCTGCAATTGCAGGAGCGGCTCAAGGTGACGAGTCTCGATGCGCTGCGCCAGATCCCGGCGGATCGCATCCTGGCGACTCAATCGGAGAACCAGCTCGGCGTGCGGGTCGAGGGCGTGCGGGTCGGCGGGCCGATCGTCGACGGTTATGTGTTGCCCGCGCCCAAGGCGACGATGCTCGCGGCGGGGACGTTCAACCAGGTGCCGATCATCGCGAGCTACAACGCCAATGATCTTAGCTTCGGGCTCGAGCCGATCCTGTCGGCGAAGACGATCGCCGAATTCCAGGAGGGCGCGCGCAAGCTCTATGGGGCGGATGCCGATGCCTTCCTGAAATTCTACCCGGTGAAGACCGATGCCGAAGTGCCGGGCGTGGCCCGGGTCGCGGCGACCGAAGCCGGGCTGCAATCCAGCGCGCGCTTCTGCGCCAAGGCCCAGACCGCGGTGGGGCAGCCGGCCTAGATCGACGAATATACGCGGGTTCATCCCTATGTGCCGGGCGTGCGCATCGCCGATCAGGACACCGCCACGGTCGGTGCCTATCACACCGCCGACATCCCTTACTGGTTCGGCACGCAGGACAAATACAACTGGCAGCGACCGACGCGGAACTGGACGGCGTGGGACCGTACCTTGTCGCAGCAGATGATGGGGGCGCTGATCGCCTTTGCCGCGACCGGCAACCCGAGCACGCCGGCGATGCCCTGGCCGGCCTGGAAACCGGGCGACGAACGCAAGATCATGTTTGGTGACCAGGTGTCCTTGGTGAAACTCGACCCCAGGCGGCAGGACTGGCTGATGGCGCATAATGTCGCGACTCAGCCCGCGCCGCCGCGTTCCGGCTCGCCGCGCGACTGATGCTTCGGGTGTCGATGGCGGCGCTATCGACACCCGCCCTGCATTGGTGGTAACCAGTTAGTACACAGTGCCGGAGCCGCCTCTTGCTTACCTCGATTGCCACGGTCTCGATCAGCGGTACGCTCGAGGACAAGCTGCGCGCGATTGCCGATGCCGGCTATGACGGGGTCGAGATCTTCGAGAACGACCTGCTCGCCGCAGCCTCGTCCCCGCGCGAGATCGGGGCGATGATGCGCGACCTCGGGCTGGCCTGTACGCTGTTCCAGCCGTTCCGAGATTTCGAGGGCATGCCGACAGAATTGCGCGCCCGCACCTTCGACCGGGCCGAGCGTAAGTTCGATCTGATGCACGAACTGGGCACCGACCTGATCCTGGTCTGCTCCAACTGCTCGCCGCTCTCGCTGCCCGACCGCGACCGCATCCTCGACGACTTTGCCGAACTGGCCGACCGGGCGGCGGCGCGGCGTTTGCGGGTGGGCTATGAAGCGCTGGCCTGGGGGCGGCATGTCAACGATCATCGCGATGCCTGGAGCGTGGTGCGCGACGTGAACCATCCGGCGCTCGGGCTGATCCTCGACAGTTTCCATTCGCTCGCGCGGCGTATCCCCTCGTCGAGCATCGGCGATATCGACCCGGCGAAGCTGTTCATCGTCCAGGTCGCCGACGCGCCGTTCGTCGAGATGGATTACCTGTCCTGGGCGCGGCACCTGCGCAACATGCCGGGGCAGGGCGACTTCCCGATCGGCGAATATGCCGCCGAGCTGATGCGGATCGGCTATCAGGGCTATTGGTCGCTGGAGATCTTCAACGACCGTTTCCGGTCGGGGTCGGCGCATGTCGTGGCGCTCGACGGCTATCGCTCGCTGATCGCGCTGGAGGACGAGGTAGGCCGGCGGCCGCGGACCCCGGTCGCGCCGACCATGCCACCGCGTGTGTCGCCGACCCGGGTGAGCTTCATCGAGTTCGCGGCGGACGATGCCGAGGCGGCGATGCTGCGCGGTACCCTGGCCGCGCTGGGTTTCGTGTGTGTCGGCAGGCATCGCCGCAAGGCAGTCGAGCGCTGGCGGCAGGGCGCGATCAACATCGTCATCAACCGCGAGCAGGAGGGGTTCGCGCACAGCTTCGACATGGTCCACGGCGCGTCGGTCTGCGCGATCGGGCTGAGCGTGCCCGATGTACCCGCGGCGCTGGCCCGGGCGGAGGCACTGTCGATCCCGCGCTTCGAACAGTCGGTCGGGCCGGGCGAGATGCAGATCCCCTCGGTGCGCGGCGTCGGCGGCAGCCTGATCTATTTCATCGAGCAGGGCAGCGAGGAGGATGTCTGGGCGACCGAGTTCGGGGCGCTGGACAGTGCCGGGGCGGGCATCGGGCTGGAGACGATCGACCATATCGCCCAGACGACCTTTTATGAGGAGTTCCTGAGCTGGATCCTCTATTATGTCACCCTGTTCGACGTGACCAAGACGGTGCAGCTGCAGATTCCCGATCCGCTCGGGCTGGTGCAGAGCCAGGCGGTGGAGTCGCGCGACAAGTCCTTGCGCATCACGCTCAACAGCTCGGTCGCGCAGCAGACCCTCTCCTCGCGCTTCCTGACCAAATATATGGGCGCCGGGGTGCAGCATATCGCCTTTTCCTGCTCGGACGTGTTTGCCGCGGCGGAACGGGCGCGGGCGAACGGGCTGGAGATGCTCGAGATCTCGCGCAACTATTATGACGATCTCGACGCGCGCTTCGGGCTGGGCGCCGATCTGATCGACCGGATGGCGTCGCTCGGCATCCTCTACGACCGCGACGGGGAGGCCGAATATTTCCAGTTCTACAGCCGCGCCTTCGAAAAACGCGTCTTCTTTGAAATCGTCGAACGGCGCGGCTATGGAGGATATGGCGCGGCCAACGCCGGTATCCGCCTCGCGGCGCAATCCCGCTTCAAGGCCGAGGTCGCGTATTGATCGATTTACCAGCGGGGGAAGCGTGACCGTCCAGCAATCCAAGGCCAGCCTCCGCGCCGCATTGGCCGAGAACACCCGCGCCAACATCATCGACGTCGCGACCCGCGAATTCTCTGACAAGGGCTTTGCCGGCGCGCGGATCGACGAGATCGCCGAGAAGACCAATTCGTCGAAGCGGATGATCTATTATTATTTCGGCGGGAAGGAGGGCCTGTACCAGGCCGTTCTCGAACAATCCTATGGCGGTATCCGCGAACGCGAAGAGGCGCAGAATTTCGACGCGATGTCGGCCGAGGACGCGTTGCGCGAGATGGTCGTGCACACGTTCGACTATCACATGGCGCACCCCGATTTCGTGCGGCTGGTGATGAACGAGAACATCCTGCACGGCGCGCATATCGAGGGCGTCGAGGGCATCAAGAACCGCAATCGCAGCGTGCTCAACGCAATGAAGCGGATGCTGGATCGCGGCGTCGCGGAGGGGGTGTTCCGCGAGGGGGTCGATCCGCTCGGGCTGCACATGACGATCAGTGCCTTGTGCTTCTACAATGTCTCCAACCGCTACACGCTGCGCGCGATCTTCGGCATCGACACGTCGGTCGCCAAGACGCGCAGCAAGCGGCGCGAGCAGGTGGTCGAGGCGATCCTGGCCTATGTCCGGCGCTGAGGCGCGCGGGCGCGTATCCTAATTAATCAGCGATGAGAAAGATGTCGCGGTGTTCCGTGGCGATCTGCGGATAGCGCTGGTTGCGGCGCGGTTGAATCGAGCGCGGCCATTGTTGCAAAATGTCATGAGGGTTGCTGACATTTTGCGGCTTATCCCACCATGCCGGAGCAGCTTGCGGCACGCGCCTCTCGCAGTTATGTACTAAATAGTTAGATAAATATGGAGGGGTGGATGATCGGATCTACGGGGCGCATCGCGGGCGCGAGTCTGGCGCTGGCACTGGCGGGAGCGGCAGTCGCTGCGGCGCCTGGAAAGCGGGTGTTCCCAACGGTGGAGCGGCCGCCCTCGGCTGATCCCTATCCCGATCGCGTGACGGCTTTCCCGGGCGGCGTGACCAGCCTGGCGGATGTCGTCTACTCCGTGATCCCGGGATATCGCCCGATGATCCTCGACATCTATATGCCGCCCAAGGGCAAGGCGGCCGCGCCGAAGCCGCTGGTGATCTACGTCCATGGCGGCGGCTGGGTCGGCGGACATACCCGCGCCGGCGGGGCGCTGGCCGATTTCCCCAAGGCGCTGGCGTCGCTGGCGGCGGAGGGGTTCGTGGTCGCCTCGGTCGAATATCGGCTGTCGGGCGAAGCGCGGTTTCCGGCACAGCTCGACGATGTGCGCGCGGCGATCCGCTTTCTGAAGGGCAATGCCGGGAAATACGGAATCGATCCGGGCCGGGTCGGCATCTGGGGCGCGTCGGCGGGCGGGCATCTCGCGGCGCTTGCTGCCCTGTCCTGCGGGGCGCCGGGGCTCGACGCGAAACCGCAGCCGGCGGGATCGGAATGCGTGCAGGCGGCGGCGATCTGGTACGGGGTGTTCGACTTCGCGCCGATCGTGGCGCGGGCGGAAGGGTCACCGATCGCGCTGATCGGATGTGCCGATGCGGCGTCGTGCCCGGTCGACCGGATCAGGGCGGTGAGCCCGCTGACCTATCTCGATCCGAGCGATCCGCCGTTTTTGCTGATCCATGGCGAGGATGATCGCACCGTTGCGGTGACGCAGTCGAAGGAGGCGTTCGCCAAGATGACGGCGGCGGGGGTGAAGGTCGACGAGATATTGATGCCGGGGATCGACCACAGCTTTATCGGGAAGACGCCGGCCGAGACGCGGGTCGCGACGCTCAGGGCGGTGAATGCGACGTTCGATTTTTTCGGGGTGCAGTTGAAGGGGCGGTGAGCCCCTTCTCTTCCGTCATGCCGGACTTGTTCCGGCATCCATTCTGCGGCTGGGCGCAGCGGCAATAATCGGGCGCTGCGTTTGCGGAGGCATGGACCCCGGAACAAGTCCGGGGTGACAGGAGTGGGTGGATAGGCCTCCGCTATTTCCCCGCGACCATCGGATGCGGTTTCGGCACGTCCGTCCCGCCGCCCAGCGCCCATCTGATCCCCTCGAGATACATGGTCCGCACCCGGGGATCGTCCCAGCTGGCATCGGTGTGGCCGAGGTCGGAATAGAAGACGCGGCCCTTGCCGTAGGATTTGATCCAGGCGAGCGGAAAATCCTTGTCGGTACGGTGGACGTTGGGGTTGGTCAGGTCGACGCTGGCCGGGTCGATCCGCGCGAGCACGTCGAGCTTGTCGCGCGCATAGGGCGTGGCGGTCATCTCATAATGTTCGTCCTTGACCGTCATGCCGGTTTTGAACGCCTTCATCGCGGGGAAGCCGGGGCGCTCGACGATGATCTTCGCATCCGTGATCATCCAGGGGTGATTGTCGAAATAGGCGCCGATCATCTCGCCATATTCGGGCCAGGTATAGCCGGTCGCGATGGCGGTGTGGACGCCGATGAAACCCTTGCCGTCCTTCGCGATGAAATCGAGCAGGTCCTGCTTCTGCTGCGGCGACATGCTGGTTTCGCCATTGGTGTAGAACAGCACGGCGTCGTAATAATCGAGGTTGCGGCCGCGCGATTGTTTCTTGCCGCCCTTGGCATAATCGAACTTGCCCCAGACCTCCCCCTTGGTGATCAGGTCGGTGTCGGTGCGGATGAAGGTGACGTACGCGCCGGACTCGCGCCCGATCTGCTCGATCACCGAGGCGGCATGCGACAGCGCGCTGTGCGCGGTCTGGTTGCCGGTCGAGATGTCGGCGATGACCAGCAGGCGCTTCTTGCCGGCATAGGCATCCTCGTAGCCCGGCGGCGGACGCCGGTCGGCGGGCGGGGGCGTGACCTGCGCGGAAGAGGTGGCGGCCAAGGCGAGCGCGGCGATCGAGAGGGCAGTGCGGAGGTGGATCTTCATTGGGCGGTTCCCTTGGGCGGCAGGGCGAAGGCAGTGATGGTATCGCCGGTGAGCGGGCTGTCGAGGAAGCTGCCGCCAGTGGCGGAGACCGCGACGAACTGGCGGCCGCCGGCGAGATAGCTGACCGGGGTGGCGTGCGCGGCGGCGTCGAGCTTCACCGTCCAGAGCTCCTTGCCGGTAGCGGAGTCGAAAGCGCGGAAGCGGGAATCGTCGCTCGCGCCGATGAAGACGAGGCCGGATGCGGTGGCGATCGCGCCGCCGATATTGGGGCGGCCGGTGCGCTGCTTGTCGGCCGGCAGGCTGTCAGTGATGCCGAGCGGTACCTGCCAGACGATCCTGCCGGTCCGGGTGTCGACCGCGCTCAGCCGACCCCAGGGGGTTTTCTGGCACATCATCTTCGAGTCGGGTTGCTGGAAACGCGCGCTCAGGGTGCCACGCTCATAGGGCAGCGGACCCTTGGACGGGACGAGCGAGGTGACCTGGCCGAGGTCGCTGGTGTTGGTGAAGAGCAGGCCGGAGCGCGGATCATAGGCACTGCCGCTCCAGTTGCCGCCGCCCTGCAGGCCGGGGAAGCTGATCGTCGGTTGTTCGAGGCGCACCGGCACATAGAGCCCGCCGGACACCATCCTGTTGCTGGTGATCCAGTTCGCGCACCAGCTTTTCAGCTCGGGCGTCACGTCGGCGACATCGGCCATGGTGAAGCTGGTGCGGGCGAGCGGGGGCGTCGCGGTCGGGATCGGTTGAGTCGGCGAGGCGGCCTCGCCGGGCACGTCGCTTGCCGGGAAAGGCTTCTCCCTGACCGGCAGGATCGGCTTGCCGGTCACCCGGTCGAGGATGAACAGCAGCCCGTTCTTCGAGGTGATCGCCACCGCCGGGACCGTCCTGCCGCCGACCTTCGCGTCGAACAGCAAGGGCGGCGCCTGGAGATCATTGTCCCAGATGTCGTGATGCACGACCTGGAAATGCCAGAGATATCTGCCCGTCTTCGCGTCCGCCGCGACGAGCGAGGTGCCGTAGAGATTGTCGCCCTTGCGGTCCCCGCCGTAGCGATCGAAGGCAGGGGCGCCGAATGGCATATAGACGATGCCGCGCGCCTCATCGACGGTGAGGAAACCCCAGGCGTTGACGCCCGAACGCCCTTCCGCGCTGCCGGGTGCCCAGCTATCATAGCCGGGCTCGCCCTTGCGCGGCACCGAGTGGAAGGTCCAGACCAGCCTGCCGCTGCGCGCATCCCAGGCGCGGACGTCACCCGCCGCGCCGATCGCGGGGAATTCCTGCACGGCGGCGCCGGTGATGATCAGGTCGCCATAGACGAGCGGCGGCGAGGTCATGCCGTAGAAGCGGGCATTGCCGGTGCCGATGATCTCGGGCGTCTTCATCTCGACCGCGCCGTTGGTGCCGAAGCCGGCGGACGGTTTGCCCGTCGCGGCGTCAAGCGCGAGCAGCCGCCCGTCGCGCGTGCCGAAGAACAGGCGCGCCGCCGTGGCCGTGTCGCCCGGCCAATAGTCGAGGCCCCGGACCGAAGGCTGGCCGCGGTCGAGCAGCGAGACCCAGATCTCCTTGCCGGTCGCCGGATCGAGCGCGACGATGCGGCCATAAGGGGTGGTGATGTACATGCGCCCGCCGATCACGAGCGGCGTGACCTGCGATCCGGCGAAGCGCGAGCGTTGCGCCCGTGGCGGGCCGACTGCCTCGGCCGCGCGCTGTGCCGCGTCGGCCGCTTCTGGCGTGAGCGACGGGTCGGCCGCAGGTTTCATATGATAGACCCAGGCGGGCGCGAGGTCCTTCACATTGGCCGGGGTGATCTCGGTCAGCGGGGAGAAGCGCTGGCCGCCCTTGTCATGGCCATAGGTGGCCCAGTCGCCATCCGTGGCCGCCATGGCCGCCGACGAAAGCACCGAACACAGGAGCGCCGCAGCACCTAGCCTCATCATCCAACCCCTTGCTCCGCGCCGGTCACTTTCTGGCTGGGCGCTTATATATGAACTGGTTCGTACATTTCCCTTTTCAACGCAAGACGCTTTCGGTATCGGGGACGAAATCGATGCCGCATGGCGGACATCGGCATGCCCGGGAGAGAATGATTGGCACGCGCAGTCCATGTCCTGAACGGACCGAATCTCAACCTGCTGGGCGAGCGCGAGCCGCATATCTACGGCCATGACACGCTGGCCGATGTCGAGGCGATGTGTCGCGTCGAGGCGGATGCGGCGGGTTTCGACCTGGTGTTCCGCCAGACTCATGCCGAGCATGAGATGGTCGAGTGGATCCAGGCCGCACGCAAGGGGTCGGCCGGGCTGGTGATCAATCCCGCGGCGTTCACGTATGCCGCCTATCCGGTGCTCGATGCACTGAAGCTGTGCGACTGCCCGATCGTCGAAGTGCATATCAGCAACATCCACCGACGCGAGGCCGAGTGGCGGTCGAAATCGATCATGACTCAGGTCGTGACCGGGATCATCTCGGGGCTCGGCGTCAACGGCTATCCGCTGGCCATCCGGCATATCGCCTGGCTGCGGAGCCGCGAGCAATGAGCGGCGCGATGGGTGCGCCCCGTGCGACCCGCGCGCGTATGGGCGTGCTGGTGCTGATCACGATCGCCACCGCAATCAATTATCTCGACCGCTCGGCGATGGGCGTGGCCAAGCCGGAGCTGGTCAAGGACCTGCATATCTCGCCCGAAGTGATGGGGCTGATCTTCTCGGCCTTTTCCTGGACCTATGCCATTGCCCAGATCCCGGGCGGCATCGTGCTCGACAAGCTCGGCACGCGCATCACCTATGCCTTTTCGCTCGGCCTGTGGTCGCTGGCGACGCTGGTGCATGGCTTCATGACCAGTGTCGCGGGGCTGGTGACGGCGCGCATGGCGCTAGGCATTGCGGAGGCGCCGTGCTTCCCGGCCAACAGCCGCATCCTGAGCACCTGGTTCCCGCAATCGGAGCGTGCCCGGGCGACCGGCGTCTATACCGTCGGCGAATATATCGGGCTGGGGTTGCTGATCCCGGTGCTTGCCTGGATCGTCGCGACCTGGGGCTGGCGCTCGCTGTTCTTCATCGTCGGCGGGCTCGGCATCGTCTTTGCTCTGGTCTGGTACCGGTTGTACCGCGATCCGGAGCATAGCAACCGGGTCAACCAGGCCGAGCTCGACGTGATTGCGGCCGGCGGCGGGCTGGCCGCGGGCGGTGCCTCGATCCCCTTCACCTGGGCCAATGTCGGCAAGCTGATGCGCAAGCGCCAGATATTGGGCGCGTCGATCGGCCAGTTCTGCAGCAATTCGACTCTGGTCTTTTTCCTCACCTGGTTCCCGAGCTATCTCGCCGAGGAACGCGGCATGGACTTCATCAAGACCGGCTTCGCCGTGTCCCTGCCCTATATCGCGGCCTCGATCGGTGTGATGCTGGGCGGAGTGGTGTCCGACTGGCTGATCCGCCGCACCGGTTCGCCGAGCATCGGCCGCAAGCTGCCGATCGTCGCCGGGCTGCTGCTCTGCGCGACGATGGTCACCGCCAATTTCGTCGACTCGAACGCCTTCGTCATCGTGATCATGTCGATCGCCTTTTTCGGCCAGGGCATGGCCGGGCTGGGCTGGACCCTGCTCTCCGACGTCGCGCCCAAGCCGATGATCGGGCTGACCGGCGGGCTGTTCAATCTCTGCGCCAATCTGGCCGGGATCGTGACGCCGCTGGTGGTCGGTTTCGTGGTCGGCGGAACCGGCAGTTTCTATGGCGCGCTGGTCTATATCGGCGCGCTCGGGCTGGTCGGCGCGGCCGCCTATATCGTCATTCTGGGACCGGTCGAGCGCGTCTCGATCGATTGAGCCGATCCGGTTCGAATGTTTTGACATGTACCAGTCCGTTCATTAAGTAACGAAACAGTTAGTGCAAAAAGCACGACATATAAAAAGGGGAAGATGCCATGAAGAGCGCACGTCTGACGTTGAGTGTTTCCGCCATTCCATTCCTGATGCTCGCAACTGCTCAATCCGCCTTCGGCCAGGCCGTGCCGGCGACACCGTCGCCGGCCGAGGCGACTCAGGTCGAGGATGACAATGGCGAGCGCATCGAGGACATCATCGTCACCGGATCGAGCCTGCGCGGCGTCGCGCCGGTCGGCTCCAATCTCGTCACGGTCGGGCGCGAGCAGATCGAGGATATCGCGCCGCAGACCGCGCAGCAGCTGCTCAAGACGGTGCCGTCGGTCGTCGGATCGCAGAGCGCCGGGCAGGGCGCCTATGGCAGCTTCGACGGCGCCGGCACCAATGCCCCGACGATCCACGGCCTCGGCGCCTCCGCCTCGAACAGCACGCTGGTGCTGATCAACGGCCATCGTTTCCCGCTGACCGGCCTCAACCATGCGCTGGGCGATCCCAACATCATCGCGCCGCTGGCAGTCGAGCGCGTCGAGGTGCTCGCCGACGGCGCGTCCTCGGTCTATGGCTCGGATGCGGTCGCGGGCGTCATCAACTTCATCACCCGCCGCAGCTATAGCGGCATCGAGGCGACGGCCCAGGCCGGCTTCGGCGACGAATATCGCACCTTCAACGCCGGTATCCTCGCGGGCACCAAATGGGACAGCGGCTCCGCGCTGGTCTCCTACAATTATTCCGACCGGTCGAACCTGCTGGCGGGCGACCGTGCCTTCACCAAGGCGGATCACCGGCCTCAGGGCGGCACCAACTTCGCCGGTTATGGCTGCTCGCCCGCGACGGTGACCGCCAACGGCCTGATCTATTATTCGCCCTATACCGCCGCCGGCCTGCCCAACAATGCGGCGGCGAACGGCGTTTGCGACTTCACCGGCCTGACCGACCTGATCCCGTCGGAGAAGCGCCACAGCGTGATCGCGACGATCCGCCAGGAGATCGGCGACAAGTTCACCGGTACGGTCGACGTCGTCTATTCGAACCGCAAGAACCATCAGATCGTCGCGCGCGGATCGGCCAGCGCCACGATCTTCGGGCCGGGTTCGGCCAATGCCGCGCAGATCAATCCGTTCTTCACCCTGCCGACCGGCGTCGTCGCGACCTCCGAAACGGTCAATTTCGATGCCGACGCGCTGTTCGGCCCGGGCGCCTATATCGATTCGGGCGCGGAGAATTTCTACGTCGCGGCTGACGGCGTCTATCGCATCACCGATACGTGGAACTTGAATGTCGGCGCCGTGGCGGGGCGCGACTCGTCGCGGCAGTTCAATTCGGGCCAGCTCAACGCCAGCGCCTATAACCTCGCGGTCAACGGCACGACCAATGGCGGCGGCAACGCCACCGCGCCGTCGATCCCGGGCTCGACGACGATCATCCTCAACACCCCGCTGACGACGGCGAACGCGTTCGACCCGTATCGGGTCCCGGGCAACCGGTCGTCGGCCGCGACGCTCGCCAAGCTGATCGACAACAACCAGACCCTGGCGACGCGCCAGACGCTGACGAACATCTATGCCAAGGTCGACGGGGCGTTGTTCGATCTGCCGGGCGGCGCGGTGCGCGTCGCGCTGGGCGGGGAATATACCAAATATCATATCGACCAGGACATCACCCGGCCGAATGCAACCGGCCCGGCCTCGACCGGATCGTCGACGCTCAACCTGCGTTACGACCGCGATGTGAAATCGGCCTATGTCGAGGTGCTGCTGCCGCTGGTCGGGCCGGACACCGGCATCCCGGGCGTGCGCAAGTTCGATGTCATCGTGTCGGGCCGCTACGACAAATATAGCGATTTCGGCGAGACGAAGAATCCGAAGATCGCCGCCAACTGGGAAATCGTCGAGGGCGTGAAGATCCGCGGCAACTGGGCCGAATCCTTCGTCGCCCCGGCACTGACCAGCTTCGGCACCAACGCGGTCGGCCTGACCGGCGAATCCGGCTTTGCCGGTGCCAATGGCAGCAGCGTGCCGGGCGGCACCTTCACCGTTTCGACCTCGGCCTTTCCCGGGGCGATCGGCCTGCCGGGCTGTCCGGCGGGATCGACCACCTGCACGATTGGGAGCGGCGTGACCGGCCTGTTGCTGACCGGCGGCAATGCCGACCTCAAGCCGCAGACGGGCAAGGCGTTCAGCATCGGTATCGACCTGACCCCGACCTTCGCCCCCGGCCTGCGGGTCAGCGTGACCTATTGGAACAACAAGCTGCGCGGCGGCATCACCTCGCCGGTCCCCTCGCTCGCCCTGGGCGCGGCCGACCTTGCCTATCTGCTCCAGCTCTATCCGGCCGGCGCGACGCCGGCGCAGATCGGCACCGCTACCGCCGGCCTGCCACAGACCGGTGCGCTCAACGCGACGACCTATTTCATCTATGACTATCGCCAGCGCAACGTGCTCAACCTCGATGTGGCCGGTATCGACGCCAGCGTGAATTATGCGACCAGCACCAGCTTCGGCGACTTCAATTTCGGCGCCAGCGGCACGCTGAAGACCAAGTTCGACCAGTTCTTCGGCACCAACGGCACCAAGTTCAGCGTGCTCGGCACGGCGGGCTTCAACACGACCTTCCCATCGGTGAAGTTCGAGAGCCGGGCGAACATCGGCTGGTCGCTCGCCGGCTTCAGTGCCAACGCCTATCTGAACTATCTCGGTGCCTATCGGAACTGGAGCGGATCGAGCCAGGTGCCGATCACCCGCACCAATGGTTTCCCGACCGGCGGCGGGGCGCGGGTGAAGCCGAACACCACGGTCGACCTCAACCTGTCGTACAAGATCAAGGACGTGTTCCTGAAGGAAGCGCAGATCTTCGTCGACGTGACCAATTTGTTCGACCGCGACCCGCCTTTCTACAATGTCTCGGCGGGTTACGATAACATCAATGCCAGTCCGATCGGGCGCGTGGCCACGATCGGTCTGAGGACCAAATTCTGATGACCGGGGCCCGCTGGCCGATCGTGGCGCGGCGGGCCCTTTTTGCCGGCGGTCTCGACCAGGGCCGCGTGGCGCGTACGGAGCGTGTGATTTGACGAGTGAAGCTTCCCCTTTTCCGGAACAGCGACGGTCCTTTCTGACGGGGTTGCTTGGCCGCGACATCCTGGCATCGCGCTCGCCCTGGCTGCACGAACGCGAAGCCGATGCGCAGGGGTTGCGGCTGGTCTATTCGCTCTATGATTTCGCCGCGCGCGGATGGGACGAGAGCGACCTGCCGACATTGCTCGACGCGGCGGCGATGGTCGGGGTTTCCGGCCTCAACGTAACTCACCCCTACAAACAGGCAGTCGTGCACTATCTCGACGACCTGTCCGAAGGGGCGCGGCGGATCGGCGCGGTCAACACGGTGCAGTTCGTCGACGGCAAGCGCATCGGCCACAATACCGACGTGACCGGGTTCGGCGAGAGCTTCCGCCACGGCCTGCCCGATGCGGCGATCGAGTCCGTGGTGCAGATGGGCGCCGGTGGCGCCGGCTTCGCGACGGCGCATGCATTGCTCGATCTCGGCGTGGCGCAGCTGCAGATTTTCGATGTCGACAGCGCGCGACGCCGGGCGCTGGTCGAGAAGCTGGGGCGCGATTTCGGCGACGGGCGCGCGGTCGAGGGGACCGACCTGGAGACGGCGATCGCCGGCGCGGACGGTATCGTCAATGCGACGCCGATCGGCATGGTGAATTATCCGGGCACCTCGATCCCGGTCGAGTTGCTGCGGCCGAGTCACTGGGTTGCCGACATCGTCTATTTCCCGCTCGAGACGATGCTGTTGAGCGAAGCGCGGCGGCGCGGGTGCCGCACGCTGGACGGCAGCGGCATGGTGGTGTTCCAGGCGGCGGCGGCGTTCGACATCTTCACCGGGGTGACCGCCGATCGCGAGCGCATGCTGAAGAGCTTCGTCGATTTCGTCAGTGCCCCGGCGGTGCGTGCGGCCTGAGGCGATGATCACGCTCGGCCATGTCAATATCCGCACCACCCGCCTCGACGAGACCTGCGCCTTTTACGAGAAGATCCTTGGTTTCCGGCGCGTGACCGCGGCGACCAATCCCGATCCTTCGCGCAATCTCTGGCTGGCCGATGCGGCAGGCAATCCGAGCGTTCACGTCAATGTGTTCCGGCCGGCCGAGTCCGTGGTCGCGGGCGGCGGCACCTGCCTCGACCATATCGCGTTCAACTGCCCCGATCGCGGCGCGATGGCGGCGTTGCTCGCGCGCGAGGGCATTCCCTATACCGAGATCGAGACCCGGGTGCCCGGGCTGGTGCAGTTCAATCTGCACGACCCGAACGGCGTGCGGGTCGAGCTGACCTTCGGGCATGAGCTGGTCCGGCTGGCGGACTGAATCAGGCGAGCTCCTCGCCGGGCAGCAGCTCGGTGCTGACCTGGGCCTGCAATGGTGCGGCATAGCGGGCGCCGCGGATCGCGCCGGGCGCGAAGATCGAGTCGACCCGGGCGATCGTGTCGGTGCCGAGCGTGACGGTCGCCGCCTTCAGATCCTCTTCCAGATGTGCCGGATCGCGCGTGCCCGGGATCGGCACGATATGGTCGCCCTGCGCCAGCACCCAGGCAAGCGCGAGCTGGGCCGGGGTCAGCCCGATTTCGGCCGCCAGCGCGTCGAAGGCGGCGACGGCCCTGAGGTTGTGCGAGAGATGGGGCTCGACGAAGCGCGGCATATGGGCGCGGATATCGCCCGCCGGGTAGCGGTCGTCACGGATCGCGCCGGCGAGCATGCCGCGCGCGACCGGCGAGAAGGCGACGAAGGCGATGCCGAGCTCGCGGCAGGTGTCGAGCACCGCGACTTCGGGGTTGCGCACGATCGGCGAATATTCGGTCTGGACCGCGGCGATCGGGTGGACCGCCTGGGCTCGGCGGATCGCGTCGGCGCCCATTTCGGACAGTCCGATCGTGCCGATCTTGCCCGCTTCCTTCAGCCGGACGAGCGCGCCGACCGAGTCCTCGACAGGCACATCGGGGTCGGGGCGATGCAGATAGAGAAGGTCGATATGGTCAGTGCCGAGGCGGCCGAGCGAACGGTCGACCGAGCGGGTGATCGCGTCGGGCGAGCCGTCGAGGGTGCGCTTGCCGTCGATCATGTCGAGCACGCATTTGCTCGCCAGGGTGAACTCGGCCTTGCGGTGCATGATCGCACCGGCAATCAGCGTTTCGTTGCGGCCGCCGCCATAGAGCGCGGCGGTGTCGATCAGCGTGACGCCGAGATCGAGCGCGCGGTTGAGCAGGCGCGCGCCGTCTTCCGCCGAGGGCGCCACGTCATAGGCGTGGCTGAGCCCCATCGCGCCGAGGCCGATGGCGGAGACGGAAAAGGGGCCGATGCGGCGGACGGGCAGGGACATGGTTAGAGCGGCAATCCCACATAGTTTTCGGCGATCGCGGTCTGCATTGCCTCGGACGAGGCGACATAGTCCAGCTCCGCGATCTGCATGCGGTGCTCGAACGGCCCGTCCTCGGGGAAACGGTGCATCAGCTTGGTGAGGTACCAGCTGAACCGCTCCGCCTTCCAGATGCGGGCGAGCGCCTTGTCCTGGTATCCGGTCAGGCCGGCCTCGTCGCTTCGCTGGTAGTGCGCGGTCAGCGCGTCGGCGAGATAGGCGACGTCCGAGGCGGCGAGGTTCAGGCCCTTGGCGCCGGTCGGCGGCACGATATGCGCGGAATCCCCGGCGAGGAACAGGCGGCCGTGGCGCATCGGCTCGAACACATAGGAGCGAAGCGGGGCGATCGACATCTCCAGCGCCGGGCCGCGCGTGACGCCGCGGCTCGAAATGGAGTCGAAGCGCAGCGCGAGCTCGTCCCATAGCCGGTCCTCGGGCCAGTCCTCGACCGTGTCGGTCAGCGGGACCTGGACATAATAGCGGCTGCGCGTCGCCGAGCGCATCGAGGCGAGCGCGAAGCCGCGCGGCCCGTTGGAATAGATCAGCTCGTGATGGCAGGGCGGCACATCGGCGAGGATGCCGAGCCAGCCGAACGGATATTCGCGCTCGAAGTCGCGCGCGACGCTGGCCGGGAAAGCCTTGCGCGAAGGGCCGTGGAAACCGTCGCAGCCGGCGATGAAGTCGGCCTGGATCGTGACCGTCTCTCCGCCGCTGGTATAGCTGATCGAGGGATGATCGCTGTCGACATCGTGGAGCGCGAGGTCCTTCGCCTCGAACACGATGTCCAGCCCGCGTTCCGGCGCGGCGGCGAACAGGTCGCGGGTCAACTCGGTCTGGCCATAGACCATGACATGCTTGCCGGTGAGGCGGGTGATGTCGATGCGGATCAGCCGCTCGCCATCGGCGAGGTTGAAGCCCTCCTCGATCAGCCCTTCGGCCTTCATCCGCGCGTCCACGCCAAGGCGGCTCATCAGATCGGTCGTCACGGTCTCCAGCACGCCCGCGCGGATGCGGCTCTCGACATAGGCCTGGGTCTGGCGCTCGAGGATGACGCAGTCGATCCCCTCGGCGCGCAGCAGATGGCCGAGCAACAGCCCGGCGGGGCCGGCGCCGATGATCGCAACGCCGGTCTTCATGTCCGTGCTCGCATAAATTCAGTCTTTCCGAAGCTGATCGAGCGCGCCGCGCACCCAGGCGACGAACTCCTTGTTGGCCTGGCGCACGCCTTGCGCGGACGCCCGATATTGATCGGCGTCTTCGCCCAGCCGCACGGCGGGCCAATTGGCCTGATGGAGCGCCGCAGCCGAGCGCATCCGCGAGAATTTGCTGCGATATTCCTGGGCCATGCCGGCCTCCGCCGTGCCGAAGATCGGCTCGGCGATCTTGCCGACCTCGGCGATCCGGAGCGAGAGATCGCGGCGTAACCGGATCAGGTCGTGGCGCCGTGCGTCGTCGGTCCGGTCAGCGATACTGGCCAGTTCGGCCTGGATCGCCTCGAGCGCGCTCAGTTCGCGGGAAAGGGGGGTGAAATCGGGCATGTCACGCTGCCAGCTGCTGTTCGAGCGCGTCGAGCACGCGGTAACAGGGCAGGACCTGCGCGACCGAGCTGTTGGGCTCGCGGCCCTCGCGGATCGCGGCGATGAACTCGCGGTCCTGCAGCTCGATGCCGTTCATCGAGACATCGACTTTCGACACGTCGATCTGCTCGTCCTTGCCGGTGAAGAGATCGTCGTAACGGGCGAGATAGGTCGCGGTGTCGCCGATATAGCGGAAGAAGGTGCCGAGCGGCCCGTCATTGTTGAAGCTGAGCGACAGCGTGCAGATCGCGCCGCTTTCCGCCTTGAGCTGGATCGACATGTCCATGGCGATGCCGAGCTCGGGATGGATCGGCCCTTCGATCGCGTTGGCCTTGACGATCGGGCCGGCCTGATAGGCGAACAGATCGACGGTATGCGCGGCGTGATGCCAGAGCAGATGATCGGTCCAGCTGCGTGCCTCGCCCTTGGCGTTCATGTTCTTGCGGCGGAAGAAATAGGTCTGGACGTCCATCTGCTGGATGTTGAAGTCGCCGGCCACGATCCGGTTGTGGATGAACTGGTGGCTCGGATTGAAGCGGCGGGTGTGGCCGACCATGCAGGTGAGGCCGGTTTCCTGCTGCTTCGCCAGCACCGCCTCGGCATCGGCGAGGCTGTCGGCGAGCGGGATCTCGACCTGAACATGCTTGCCCGCATCCATGCACTGGATCGCCTGGTCGGCGTGCATTTGCGTGGGGGTGCAGAGGATCACCGCATCGACATCGTCGCGCGCGAGGCTGTCGGAGAGATCGGTGGTGGCGTGGCCGATGCCGTATTTGTCGGCGATCGCCTGAGTGGGTTCGAGGCGGCGGCCGACCAGGGAGACGACCTCGACGCCCTGGATCAGCTTGAGGCCGTCGAGATGTTTTTCACCGAAGGCGCCGGCTCCGGCCAAGGCGATTTTCATACTTGTCTCCTTCTTCATCCCCTCCCTGCAAGGGAGGGGCAAGGGGTGGGTGAGCGACGACGAGGGCTCGATGCCCTCGGCGTCGCTTTATGCGGTGAGGGCGGTGGGGCTCGCTTGCGCTCGCCACCCACCCCCGGCCCCTCCCTTGCAGGGAGGGGAGAAAGTCACACAGGCTCCAGCACGATATGCCCGACCGCCGTATTGCTGGCGGGCACGTGATAATGCCGGTGCAGGACTCGCGTCGCCTTGCCGAGCGCGCCGCGCATGACGAGCCACATCACCATCTCGATGCCCTCGCTGCCCGTCTCGCGCAGATATTCGATGTGCGGGATGTGGCGCAGGCGATCGCTGTCGCCGATCAGCCCGTCGAGGAAGTCATTGTCCCATACCGGATTGATCAGCCCGGCGCGCGGGCCCTGGAGCTGATGGCTCATGCCGCCGGTGCCCCAGACCTGGACGTTCAGATCCTCCGGGAAACTCTCGACCGCGCGGGCGATCGCCTCGCCCAGCGCCCAGCAGCGATTGCCGGAGGGCGGCGGGTAGGTGACGACGTTCACCGCGAGCGGGATGACCTTGACCGGCCAGGCGTCGGGCTGGCCGAACATCATCGACAGCGGCACGGTCAGGCCGTGATCGACGTCCATCTCGTTGATGATGGTCATGTCGAACTCGTCGAGGATCAGGCTCTGCGCGATGTGCCAGGCGAGATCGGGATGGCCCTCGACCACCGGCACCTTGCGCGGGCCCCAGCCTTCGTCGGCGGGCTGGAATTCCTCGGCGCAGCCGATCGCGAAGGTCGGGATGATCTTCATGTCGAAGGCGGAGGCATGGTCGTTATAGACCAGGATCACGACATCGGGCTTCGCGTTCTTCTCCCACGCCCTGGTCCAGTCGTAACCGGCAAAGGCGGGCTTCCAATAGTCCTCGCCCGTCTTGCCGAGATCGATCGCGGCGCCGAGCGCGGGGATGTGGCTGGTCGCCACGCCGGCAGTGATGCGCGCCATCTCAATTACCCTTTTTGATCGAGCGGACGCCGTCGGGGGACCGGCCGCCGGCGATCATCATCGCGGAATAGTCGTCGAGGCTCATCCCGCTCATCGTGCTGACCGCCTGGAGGAAGCTCTGGCCGTCCGTCGAGAAGACCTTGGCGAGGAAATAGATGTTGCCGCCGAGATCGAGCAGGCGGTTGTAATCGCGATCGAGCACTGCCTGTTTCTGGTCGTCGCTGAGCTTCCATTCGTCGAGATAGGCGCGCTCGTCGGCTTTCCACCGCTCGCGATTCTCCGCCTTCATCAGGCTCATCGCGAACTGGTTGAGGTGATAGCCCTGGCGTGCCCGTTTTGCGGTGAAGACGCGCGTGCCGGGGATGTCGTCGAACTCGGCGAGATAGGCGTGGATGTCGCGGGGTTCGGTCACAGGCCTCTTTCCTTGAGCTTGGCGTCGAGGCGCGGGAAGACGCGCCGCGCATTGCCCTCGAAGATGGCATGTTTCCGCTCGGCGCTCACGGGCAGTGCGTCCACATAGCGTTTGGTGTCGTCGAAATAATGCCCGGTCTGCGGGTCGATGCCCCGCACCGCGCCGACCATCTCGCTGCCGAACAGGATGTTCCTGGTGTCGATCACTTCGGCGAGCAGATCGATGCCGGGCTGGTGATAGACGCACGTGTCGAAATACACATTGTTCATCACATGCGTGTCGAGGGCCGGCTGCTTGAGCATGTCGGCCAGGCCGCGATAGCGCCCCCAATGATAGGGCACGGCACCCCCGCCATGCGGGATGATGAAGCGCAGGGCGGGGAAGTCCCTGAACAGATCACCCTGAATGAGCTGCATGAAGGCGATGGTGTCGGCGGCGATGTAGAAGGCGCCGGTCGCGTGGAGCGCCGGGTTGCACGAGCCCGAGACGTGAATCATCGCTGGCACGTCGAGCTCGACCATCTTTTCGTAGAAGGGATACCAGTAGCGGTCGGTCAGCGCGGGGAAGGCGAAGTGCCCGCCGCCCGGATCGGGATTGAGGTTGCAGCCGATGAAGCCGAGCTCGGTGACGCAGCGCTCGAGCTCCTCGATCGAGCCCTGCAGATCGGCCTTGGGCGATTGCGGCAGCATGCACACGCCGGCGAAGGTCTCGGGATAGAGGCCGACGACGCGGGCGATCAGGTCGTTCGAGACGCGTGCCCAGGCCTTGGACACGGCCTCGTCGCCGACATGGTGCGCCATGGTCGAGGCGCGCGGGCTGAAGATCGTCATGTCCGCGCCGCGCTCCTTGAGGAGCTTGAGCTGGTTCGCCTCGATCGTCTCGCGGATCTCGTCGTCGGAGATGGCGGGGTAGGGCGGTGGCGTCTCGCCGGCCTTGAACGCGGCCTTTTGCGCGTCGCGCCACGCATCGTGCTGTGGCGGCGCAGTGGTGTAATGGCCGTGACAATCGATGATCAGGGTCATGCGGCGTCCGCCTGTCGGTCTGGGATTGTGGAATCTCCGTTCGTTTCGAGCGCAGTCGAGAAACCTGCGCCCGACGCCTGTTTCTCGACTGCGCTCGAAACGAACGGGGAGAGGGTAGCGATTTTGGCTGCGAGACCTTCCGGTGGCGCCAGCCCGAACGCCCCGATCGCGCGCTGGCGTTCCACGGTGCCGCGCGTCATCGCGGAGTCAGTGCCGAGCGCATCGAGCGTCTTCACTACCTCTTCCATCTCTGCCGCGCGGCGCAGGCCATGGACCATCATGCGGTCGAGATTGTAATCGGCCTTGTCGGCCCAATCGATGCCGGGCCAGCTCGCGTTGAGCGAGGCGGCGACCTCCGCCGAAACGCCGGCCTTGTCCGCCGCGAGGAAGCATTCGGCGGTCAGCGCCTCAAGCCCCTTCACCATCACCGAACGGATCATCTTGATCGAGGAGGCCGCGCCGACCGCGCCGGCGACGATCGTGACGTTGGTGAACCCGAACTCGGCCAGCGCCGCCGCGCCGGCCTCGGCATGCGGTCCGCTGAGCAGCAACGGCACGGCGCGCCGGGCGGGATGGACCGGCGACATCACCGCGACATCGACATAGCGGCCGCCGGCGGCCTCGATCAGCGTCGCGGCGTCGCGCTTGGTGTCCGGGGCGACGCTGTTCATGTCGAACCAGAAGGCGCCTGCCTCGATCGACCCGGCACCGGTCCGGGCGGCAGCCAGCGCCTGGTCGGCGGTTACCAGCGAGAAGATCGCGCGGGCGTGCCCGGTCGCTTCGGCGGCATCGGTGCAGGCGATGACGCTGGCTCGGGCGAAATCGTCGAGTTTGGCGGCGCGCAGGCCGGGCTGGTCGGTCTTGCGATCATAGCCGCGCGCCGGGGCGCCGCCGGCAAAGGCCGCGCCCGCTTCCCCAAACCCGATAAAGGCGAATGCCGCATCCATGAGGCCGGGGTAGGTGACGCGCGCAGCCCTGTGCCAATCCAATTGTCGACCGGCTTATTGGTTTTCCCGAATTCTTGTGTCGGCGACCGCGATTTCCAGCAACGCGATGAAGCGGCGCTGGGCGGCGGTGGGGCGCCAGCCGGTGCGGGTGGTGATGCCGATGGTGCGGACACCCTGGTCGAGCGGCCGGCCGATCTGGGCAAGGATGCCGCCCTGCATCTCCATCGCCACCTGATCGGGCGACAACAGGGTCAGCAGGTCGCTGGCGCGCAATATGCCGCGGATCACCATCACTGACCCGCACTCGATCGGCGCCTCGGGAGCCGTGCGACCGGCGAACAGGGTGTCCCAATGGCCCCGCAGCGGCGTTTCGGCCTGGCCGACGATCCAGCCATAATGCGACAGGTCGTCCAGCGTCACCTCGACCCTGGCGGCAAGCGGGTGCTCCGCGCGGCCGATCACCGCCAGCCGGTCAGTGAATAGGGCGCGCTGATCGAGGCCGGGCGGCGTCTCATCACGCAGCGCCCCGATCATCAGGTCGATCACGCCGTCGCGCAGCGGCTCGACCAGCTCGCGCCACGATCCTTCGGCGACATCGACCAGCGCGCGCGGCGATCCCTGGACGAAGGCGGCGATCGCGGCGGGCAGGATCAGCGCGCGCGACAGCGGCATCGCCCCGATCGCGATCCGCCCGCTGTCCTGCGCGCCGGCCACTTCAGCGATGCCGGCCGCCAGCTCGGTCGCGGCCAGCCTTACCCCGCGCGCGAGCCGCCGTCCCATCGTCGTCAGGACCACGCCGCGCCCACGCCGCTCGGCCAGCGCCAGGCCGCAGATCTGCTCCAGATCGCGGACCGCGCGGTGGAGCGCGGGCTGGGACAGGCCGGTCGCCGTCGCGGCGGCGACGAAGCTGCCGGCATCGGCCAGCGCGAGAAAGGCGTGGAGCTGGCTTGCCGTCATAAGCTGTTCGGGCCGGGCGAATCCCCGCCCGCCGCGCCGCAGCGCCGGCCTGGTCGCGACCGTCAGATAGTCGAACGCGGTGGTCGCCCGATCCGCCATCAGCACCCCGGCCTCGGTCGGGGTGACGCCGTCGGGATGGCGATCGAACAGGGCTGTGCCGAGCTGCCGTTCGAGCTTGGCGAGGCCCTGGGTGAGCGCCGGCTGCGACAGGTTCACGGCCTGTGCCGCGGCATTCATGCTGCGATGCGCGGCGATCGCCGAGAGCGACCTGAGATGTCGCAGGTTCATGTCGAAGGGGGTAACCATCAACGCACCTATAGCAAAAACTTATCGGGCGCGTGCAATTGTGATTGGGGCGGCGCGCCCGCGCTGCCTAGGGCGGGCGCTTCACGCAGGAGGTCAGCATGGCGGGTCGAGTCATTCGTTCAATCGAGCGCGCCGAGATGGCGGTGATCGACGGGCTTGGTGCCGCTGGTGTTGCGACGGTGCATGAAGCGCAGGGGCGGATCGGGCTGCTCGCCAGCCGGCTGCGGCCAATCTATCCCGGCGCCCGCATCGCCGGTTCAGCGGTCACCATCTCGGCGCCGCCGGGCGACAACTGGATGATCCATGTCGCGATCGAGCAATTGCGCGAGGGCGATATCCTGGTGCTGGCGCCCACCTCGCCATGCGAGGACGGCTATTTCGGCGACCTGCTCGCGACCTCGGCGATGGCGCGGGGGTGTCGCGGGCTGGTGATCGATGCCGGGGTACGCGATGTGCGCGACCTGACCCAGATGGGCTTTCCGGTGTGGTCGAAGGCAGTGTTCGCGCAAGGCACGATCAAGGCGACGCTCGGCTCGGTCAATGTCCCGATCGTTTGCGCGGGCGCGGCTATCGAGGCGGGCGACGTGATCGTTGCCGATGACGACGGGGTATGCGTGGTCAAGCGGGCCGATGCCGCGGCGGTGCTGCAAAAGGCGCAGGCGCGCGAAGCGGCGGAGGAATCGAAGCGGCAGCGGCTGGCGGCGGGGGAACTGGGGCTCGACATCTATGACATGCGCGGGAAGCTGGCGGAGCTGGGGTTGAGTTATGAGTGACGTTCTTCATTCCTCCCTCGCGCAGCGGGGGAGGGGGACCGCGCGCTTCTTCAGCGCGTGGTGGAGGGGGCCTCGCCGCAGACGCAGCGTTCGGGGCAAGGCCCCCTCCACCATTTGCCGGAAGAGGCAAATGGTCCCCCTCCCCCAGTTCCTGGGGGAGGAATTATGAAGGCTCGCTGCATGTGGATGCGCGGGGGCACGTCGAAAGGCGGGTTCTTCCTCGCCGACGATCTGCCCGCCGACACAGCCGAACGCGACGCGTTCCTCCTCCGCGTGATGGGATCGCCCGATCCGAACCAGATCGACGGCATGGGTGGGGCCGATCCGTTGACCTCCAAGGTCGCCATCGTCTCGAAATCTGCCCGCGCGGGTGTGGATGTCGACTATCTCTTTCTCCAGGTGTTCGTTGATCAGGCGATCGTCACCGATGCGCAGAATTGCGGCAACATGCTCGCCGGAGTCGGGCCTTTCGCGATCGAGCGCGGGCTGTTTTCCGCGACGGGCGACGAGACGCGCGTGGCGATCTTCATGGTCAATACCGGCCAGGTCGCGGTCGCCACGGTGCGGACGCCCGGGGGCGTGCCGATCTATGAAGGCGAGGCTCGGATCGATGGGGTGCCCGGCACCGCCGCGCCGATTCCGCTCGAATTCCGCGATACCGCCGGATCGTCCAGCGGCGCGCTGCTGCCGACCGGCAACGCGGTCGATATGATCGACGGCGTCGCCTGCACGCTGATCGACAACGGCATGCCCTGCGTGGTGTTCAAGGCCGAGGATCTCGGTGCGACCGGCTATGAGGATCGCGACACGCTCGACGCGGCGACCGACCTCAAGGCGCGGATCGAGGCGATCCGGCTGAAGGCCGGGCCGATGATGAACCTGGGCGACGTCACGGAAAAGTCGGTGCCCAAGATGATGCTCGTCGCCCCGCCCGCGCATGGCGGCGCGGTGACGGTGCGCAGTTTCATCCCACACCGCGCGCACGCCACGATCGGCGTGCTTGGCGCGGTCAGCGTCGCGACGGCCTGTCTGGTCGCGGGTTCGCCGGCGGCCGAGGTCGCCTCCATCCCCGAGGGCAACCGCAAGACCCTGTCGGTCGAGCATCCGACCGGCGAGATGAGTTGCGTGCTCGACCTGGACGCCGACGGGCAGGTCGCGACCGCGGCCTTGCTGCGTACGGCGCGTAAATTGATGGACGGAGTGGTGTTCGCATGAGCACGGACGAACAGGGCCGTATCCGCAGCTGGACCGAGCATCCCTCGATGCCGCAGTTCGCGCCGCCGCCCGGCGCGGTCGATGCGCATTGCCATGTCTTCGGTCCGGCGGCCGACTTCCCGTTCAGCCCGCTTGCCAAATATCAGCCCCAGGATGCCGGGCCGGACATGTTGTTCGCGCTGCGCGACCATCTCGGTTTCGCGCGCAACGTGATCGTCCAGGCGAGCTGTCACGGCACCGACAATGCCGCCACGCTGAACGCTATCGCCAGGTCGAACGGCAAGGCGCGGGGTGTGGCGGTGGTCGATCCGGCGATCTCCGACGCCGAGCTGCAGGCGCTGCATGACGGCGGCATGCGCGGCGTGCGCTTCAACTTCCTCAAGCGGCTGGTCGACAACGCGCCCAAGGACAAGTTCCTCGACGTGGCGGCCCGCCTGCCCAAGGGCTGGCATGTCGTGGTCTATTTCGAGGCGGATATCCTGGAGGAAATGAAGCCGTTCCTCGCCGCCATCCCGGTGCCGATCGTGATCGACCATATGGGCCGGCCGGACGTTACCCAGGGACCCGACGGCGCGGACATGCGCGCCTTTCGCGCGCTGCTCGACAGCCGCGACGATATCTGGACCAAGGTGACCTGCCCCGACCGGCTGTCGCTACGGGGCGAACCCTATGACGATTTCGTCGAAGCGGTGCGGCCGCTGGTCGAGGACTATCAGGACCGGGTGCTGTGGGGCACCGACTGGCCGCACCCGAACATGGAGCATCGCATCCCCGATGATGGCGGGCTGGTCGACGTGATTCCCCGCATCGCCCCGACCGCGGCGCTTCAGCACAAGCTGCTCGTGGCCAATCCGATGCGGCTCTACTGGCCCGAAGAGGCATAAGCTCTCGCCCGATCTCGCCGGCCCTCTCAGAAGATGAGGGGATCGGCGGGATATCCGCTTTACCCCGCAGCCGTTTCGCGATCAGGTTGCACTCCTTGCCGGATAGGAGCGTATTTTGATCGCCGCGTGCCTTGACGATTTCCGCGTGCTGGCAAAGGCGCGCCTGCCGCGCTTCCTGTTCGACTATATCGATGGCGGCTCCTATTCCGAGGCGACGATGCGCAGCAACGTCGCCGACATGCAGGCGTTGAAGTTGCGCCAGCAGGTGATGCGCGACGTCTCCGCGATCGACCTGTCCACCAGGATGATGGGCCGCGAGGTCGCGTTGCCGATCGCGCTAGGGCCGGTCGGGCTGGCGGGGCTCAATGCGCGGCGCGGCGAAGTGCAGGCGGCGCGCGCGGCCGAGGCGAAGGGCGTGCCGTTTGTCCTGTCGGCGGTGTCGTGTTGCAGCCTCGAAGAAGTGACGGCCGCGGTGACAGGTCCGGTGACGCTGCAACTCTACATGATCCGCGACCGGGATTTCATGCGCGACCTGCTGGGGCGTGCCGCAGCGCTGGGGGTGGATACGCTGGTGCTCACCGTCGACCTGGCGATGCAGAGCGCGCGCTACCGCGACGTGCGGTCGGGGCTGGCCGGCGTGCAGGGTCTCGACACGCAATTGCGCCGTTTCTCGCAGATCGCGCGCCGGCCGGGCTGGGCTTGGGACGTCGGCGTGCGCGGCGGGCCGCACACGCTCGGCAATTTTGCGCCGGTGATGAAGGAGGGCGCGGGGCTGAGCCAGTTCCTCGCCTGGGTCGGGCGCAATTTCGATGCCTCGATCACCTGGAAGGACCTCGACTGGATCCGCCAGCACTGGAACGGGCGGCTGGTGATCAAGGGCGTGCTCGACCCCGACGATGCACTGGCGGCGTGCGATGCCGGGGCCGATAGTATCATCGTGTCCAACCATGGCGGCCGCCAGCTCGATGGCGCGCCCTCGACGATCGCCGCGCTGCCGGCGGTGGCGAAGGCAGTGGGCGGACGGGCCGAGATATTGATGGACAGCGGCATCCGCTCCGGCGTGGATGTGCTGCGCGCGCTGGCGCTCGGCGCGAAGGGCGTGCTGCTCGGCCGGCCCTGGGCCTTTGCGCTGGCCGCGCGGGGCCAAGCGGGCGTCGCCACGATGCTCGACCTGTTGCGGCACGAGATGGCGGTGGCGATGGCGCTGACCGGCCAGACCAGCATCGCCGATCTTTCGCCCGACATCCTGCTGCCTCTCAACAAGTGAGCGCCCGAACACCGATGGCCATCGCCGGCGGCGGGCTTGCGCTATGCTCCCACGCAAACAAGACGCGTTGAGGGGATGGAGATGGCCGGAGCATCGAACGGGGCGCGCAAGCCGGGATCGCGCTGGCTCAGCTATCCCGTCGCGCTGATCCTGCTGGCCGCCGGCCTGGCGCTGCTGGTGCCGGGGCTCGCGCTGCTGGGCATCGGCGGTTCGGCTTATTATGCGATCGCCGGGCTGGCGGCGATCGGCACGGCCGTGCTCGCGGGGCTGCGCAAACCAGCGGTCGCGCTTCTCTATGCCGTCATCCTGCTCGGTACGACTTTCTGGGGGCTGTGGGAAGTCGGGCTCGATCCCTGGGCGCTGATGCCGCGGCTGGTCTTCTGGATCGTCGGCGGCGTGGCGGTGGCGCTGGTCTGCGCCTCGTCGCGAGCGGAACGCCGGGTGTTATGGATATGCATCGGATCGGCGACGGCCATCTTCCTCCTCGCCTGGGCTCTCCATTCGCCGTTCGAGGCGGGGCCGGCGCAGTGGAGCGGCCAGCCGCGCGCGGTCGCGGCAAATGGCGACTGGGCGCATTACGGCAATTCGCTCGGCGGCACGCGCTTCTCGCCGCTGGCCGAGATCACGCCTGCCAATGTGACCGGGCTCGAACGCGCCTGGACCTTCCGCTCCGGGCTCACCATGCCCGGCGGCAAGCGCAAGGGCGGGTTGCAGGTCACGCCGCTGATGGTCGACGGCATATTCTATGGCTGCACCGCGTTCAGCAGCGTGTTCGCGCTCGATCCGGTCACCGGCAGGCAATTATGGCGTCATGACCCCAGGCTCGCCGAGAATTCGGGCGGGCATCCGGCATGCCGCGGCATCGCCTTTTTCCGCGCGCCGGCGGGCGTGGCGGAATGCCCCACGCGGCTGATCCTCGGCACGATCGACAATCGCCTGATCGCGCTCGATGCGAAGACCGGCAAGCCGTGCACGAGCTTCGGCGAGGGCGGCGCGACCAGCCTGCAGGACGGCATCGGCGATTTCCCGAAACGCTGGTCGCACCCGACCTCGCCGCCGACCATCGTCAACGGCGTCGCGGTGATCGGCGCCTATGTCGCGGACAACCAGGCGACCAAGGTGCCGCCGGGCGTGATCCGCGGCTATGATGCGGTGACGGGCAAGATCCGCTGGGCGTTCGACCCCGGCCGGCCCAACGACACAAGGCCGCTGCCGCCGGGGCAGCACTACATGCCCTCGACCCCCAATAGCTGGACCCTGTTCAGCGGCGACGATGCGCTCGGCCTGGTCTATATCCCGATGGGCAATGGCAGCCCCGATTTCGTCGGCGGCCAGCGCAGCCCGGAGACGGAGCGGGTCACCTCGTCGCTGGTGGCGCTCGACGCGGCGACCGGCGCGGTGCGCTGGACCTTCCAGGCAGTGCGGCACGATCTGTGGGATTATGACCTAGCCGCCCAGCCGGTGCTGGTGGACTTTCCGACCGGCAACGGCACCACACCCGGGTTGATCCTGCCGACCAAGACCGGCCAGCTGTTCGTGCTCGACCGCCGCACCGGCACGCCGCTGATCAAGGTGGAGGAGCGCCAGGTCCCCAGATCGACCCTGCCGGGCGAGCGCGGTTCGCCGACCCAGCCCTTTGCCGTCGGCATGCCCGATGTCGCGGGCAAGCCGCTCGAGGAGCTGGACATGTGGGGCCTCACCCCGTTCGATCAGCTCTGGTGCCGTGTCCAGTTCCGCCGCGCGCATTATGAGGGGATGTTCACCCCGCCCCGGCTTGGGCCAACCTTGCGCTATCCCGGCGAGCTGGGCGGGATCGACTGGGGCAGCGTCTCGGTGGACGAAAGCCGCGGGCTGCTGATCGTCAATTCCAACCACATGGCCGACCGCGACGAACTGATCACGCGCGTCCAGGCGAAGGCCGAGGGGCTGGTGGTGAAGAGCGACCCAAGGACCCATTCGGCGCCGGGCGCACCGATGGAGGGCACGCCCTATGCGATTCACTGGGGGCCGTTCGTATCCGGCCTTCAGGTGCCGTGCCAGCGCCCGCCTTATGGCTATCTGACCGCGATCGACCTGAAGACGCGCAAGGTGCTGTGGATGCGCACGCTCGGCGATTCCCGCAATAGCGGGCCTTGGGGCTTCGGCCTCGGCCTGCCGCTGCCGCTCGGCGCGCCGAACATCGGCGGATCGATCGCGACGGCGAGCGGGCTGATCTTCATCGCCGCGACCCAGGACGAGATGTTTCGCGCGGTCGATACGGGTACGGGCAAGATATTATGGCAGGACAAGCTGCCGGTATCGGGCCACGCCACCCCGATGAGCTATCGCGGGCGCGACGGGCATCAATATGTGGTGATCGCAGCGGGCGGCGGATCGCTGCGCGACCGGCCGGGGGATTATTTCATTGCCTATCGGTTGAAGCGGTAAGGGGCGTGAACGGCCCTTTCGAATAAGCAATTGTCGAAGCGCTGTACGACTCCTTGTGCTCCCGCAAAGGCGGGAGCCCAGTCTGGGTCACTCCTTCGCGGGGACAGAAGAGTGGTTCGAAAGGGAGAAGGGGCGAGCGATTGGAAGCTAAGGCGACGCCTTCGCGCTCGCCCTCCGACAATCCTGCTTTCGACGTTAAGAAAGAGCGAACCGGTCCACGCCCGGCAAGGGATGATCTGCCAGATCCAATCTCACGGTTGAATCGACGCCCGCCAGTGCCCGGAGATATGGGACACCAGCATGTCCCATATCTCTGGCCGTTACGGCGACAGTGTGAAATAAGTCATTATATATCAGCTATTTAATTTTCTGCATACGAACCCCGCGGTGCCTGACGTGGGACATTTGGGGAGACCCAATTGGTCGATAAGCAATGTCGTCGCCGGCTCCTGAGCCCAAAAAAAGCGGCGACGGGGGATGCCGTCGCCGCCAAGGGCCAGGTCGGATACCCGGCTCGGGGGGTCAGAATTTCGCGCGGAGCCCGATCGTGATCACCCGGCCGATCGGGTTGCCCGAATATTGGTCATAGCCATTGGCGCCATTGTAGAAGGCCGGTTCGCGATCGAAGAGATTGGTTGCGTCGACGAAGATCTGGCTGCCGCCGAGCGATCCCGAGCCGGGCAGAGTATAGGTAAGGTTGAGGTCGAAGGTCGTGTTCGAGCGCACCTTGTCGCCGCCGCTGGAGGGCAGGCCGTCCACCGTAACGATCGGCGCGACGGTCGAGCCCGACCAGTTGCGATAGCTGCCGACATGATTGGCGAAGATCGTGGTCGAGACCGGCCCGATATCCCAGCCGAGATTGGCGCGCGCCTGAGTCTGGATCGACGGAAAGGTGTTGTTGAAGCCGGTGGTGTTGAGCACGCTGAAGGTCTTGCCGCCGCGCAACTTCTGGTCGAACCGGGTGAAATAGGAAATCGATCCGCCGAGGCGGAAAGCGCCGGCCGATCCCGTTTCCAGCCTGTAGTCGATATTCGCGTCGATGCCCTGGATGTCGAGGTTGAGCACATTCCCCTGGCGCACCGACAAGATGTAATAGGTCGGCGTGTTGACCGGCGCGGACAGCGGGAAATCGCCGACGACGCCCGTGATATCCGCCTGAGTCGCGCCGTTCGGGAAGAATTGCAGCCGGTCGGCCAGCGCGTCGCTGCTGATCGCGTTCGAGGCGCTGGTGCCGGTGATCTGGTTGATCAGCTTGGTGTTGAACAGGGTGAAGCCCGCCCGGAAGCCCGGCAGCCAGGGCGGCGTGAGGTCGAAGCCGATCGACCAGCTGATGCCGCGGCCTGGTTCCGGATTGGGCGGGCCGCCGTTTACGGTGATGCCGTTGACCGTGCTCGGCACGGTGCAGAAGCCGCCGGAGCAGGTGACGCCGGGCACCAGCGCGACCTGCGGGAAACGCGACACCGGGATGTTGATCAGCGACTGGTTCGACCCGCCATAACCCGAAAAGCTGGTCAGGCCGTTGCGGGTCACGTCGCCGACGCTGGTCAGCTGCGGGGCGACGAAGGAGCGGGAGTAATTGCCGCGAAAGCGGATGCCCTGGGTCGGTTCCCAGCCCAGCGCGACGCGCGGATTGGTCGTGGTGCCGATCTCGCTGTAATCGTCGACCCGGCCCGACAGGCTGATGTCGAAGCGGCGGACAAAGGGCATCTCGTTGCCCGCACCGACCAGCGGGATGTTGAGTTCGGCATAGGCCGATTTCACGTTGCGCTCGAGGAACAGGTAAAAGGCTTCCGAGCCACGTGACGAGGGGCCGGTATTGTTCGGCCGGTTGCGGTTCATCTCCAGCCCGTAGCGGGCGAACTCGCCGCCGATCGCCATGCGCACGTCGCCGCCGCCGATCGAGAAGAGCGTGCCGTCGATGCCGAGCCGCGCCTGGGCGAGCGAATAATACCACATCGAGCGGGTCTCGTTGTCGATCAGCCGCGCCCGCACTGCCGCCGAAGTGCGGTTGGCCGAACCGACATTCCAGACGTCGAGAGCGTTGTCCGCGGTCAGCGGCAGCTCGGTGACGATGATGTTGGTGCCGGGGATCGATGGCGTGGTCAGGCCGCCGCTGCTGTTGGTGGTGCCGTTGAGCGCGAGATTGGCGCAGCTCGCGCAGATCTGCCCCTTGTTGCCGACAAAGCTGTCCTCGCGGCCGTACAGGCCGAGTGCGGTGATCCGGAAATTGCCGTCGAGCTTATATTCCAGGTTGAGCGCGCCGTAATAATCGGTCGCGTTATTGTCGTTATAGGCGCCCGGGCCGAGCAGATCGTCGGCGTTGAAGCGGATGGTCTGCTTGTCGCCCGCGGTCGTGCCCGGCAGCGCGCCGGGAGGGTTCACGTAAAAGGGATTGGCCTGGGCGCCGGTGCGCGACACGGTCGAGGTGATCGTCCCGCGCGAGGTCTGCTGGCGGTTGGTGACACGCGAATAGACCATGTCCAGCCCGACCGTCAGCTTGTCGCCGATCTCCTGGTTGAACTTGACCATCGCATTATGGCGTTCCTCGCGCGGGAAGATGTCGCCGAGCGCGGTGAGCTGGCAGGGCGAGTTCGCGGCGGTGTTGGCGATCGGCGCGGCCGAGGTCGGCGAGACATAGATGCCCGACACGCCCGAGGGCTGGATCGATGCCGGCGAGCAGAAGAAGGAGCCTAAATTGGTGCCGCCCTGCGGACGATGGTCGCGGTTGAGGAAATCGCGATCGGCGAACTGGAGCGCGCTGCGGTTGGAATAATTATAGGCGAGCATCGCCCAGCCGCCGTCCCAGCGCGTGCCCCACAGCGCCCCGGCATTATAGGTGCGATAGCCGTCGCCGAAACCGGCCTGGCCGGTGACTTCGAAGCCCTTGTAGTTGCGTCGCGTGATGAAGTTGACCACGCCGGCGACCGCGTCCGAGCCGTAGACCGAGGAGGCACCCTCGGCGAGCACCTCGACTCGTTCCAGCGCGATCGGCGGGACGATATTGGGATCGGTCAGCGTCTGTTGCTGGCTGCCCGGCGAGATGCGGTGCCCGTCGATCAGTACCAGGGTGGAGTTGGATGAGCTCGACCCGAGGCTGTGGATGGTCGGGGCGTAGAAGGAATTGCCCGGATTGCCGCCCTGCGGCGTCGCGCCGGAGCCAGTGATCGAGGGAATGGTGCGCAGGATCTGCTGCACGGTCTGGGCGGAGGTCGATTCGATATCCTTGCGGCCGACCGCGACGACGTTCGACCCGACCGGCGCGGCACCGCGGATGCTGGTGCCGGTGACGACGATGTCTTCCTGCTCGGCCGCATCGGCAGTCTCGAAGGGAAGCGGCGCCGGCGGCGCGGTCTGTTGGGCAAGAGCCGGCATTGAAATAATCGAAAGACCGGTGGCAAGCGCCAATAGATAGGCCCGCCATGTCGCCGTGATTCGCGAAGTCACCATGATCCGCTCCCCTTTTTGTTATGAGGGGGAGAGGATAGTATTGAGCTTTACGCGTCAAAGTCAGTGGCGCCCGGCTTCTCAAGCAATGAGAAGGGCGCTCAATTGCCTCTCAACTGTTGAGCGTCAGCGCCCGGCGGGCTTCTCGCCACCGCTTTGGGCGGGATAGGTCTTGCTCAGATAGTCGACGAACTTGGGGTAATCCTCGTCCGACACCGTCGCGCCGTAACCGATCATCTGATCGACCGTGAGGGCCCATTGATCGGGCGTCTTCCGCTGCGCGCTCACCTGGGTGAAGACATGGCAGCTCGCACAGGTCTTCTCGACCACGGGCTTGATCGCCGGTTCTGCCGCCGGTGCGGGATCGGCCTGGGCCAGCGCCCCGGTGCCGAGCACGGCGAACGCCAGCAGGCCGGCTGAAGCCGTGAATGTCTTGCGACCGATACCCTGCATCCAACTCTTCCTATTCACTGGTTCTTCGCCTCTTCTGGCCTCGGGCGGGTGCACCGGGCCTGAACGGCTTTTCGTGATGCGGCAGCTATCCCAGCCCCGCTGGCGCTCCAATGAACGGGCATGGTTCGCTCTCAATACATGAGAGGATATGCCATGGTTGCGTTGACACTTTGGGCGCTCGACCGGACGCTTGGGGGCATGACGACGGCGTGAAGCAGCGCCCCGGGGGGATGATGTCGGCGAGGCGAAGCCGTGCTGACGACAGGTTCATTCACCCGTGAAGAACGAAAAAACGGCCTGGGGCCGAGGAGAGACGGATCGCATGACGCAGGGGTTCACCCGCCGCCAGCTTTGCCAGACCGGGATCGCGCTCGTCCTGGCGGCGCGGGCGCCGGCCGTGCTGGCGCAGGGTCTCGGCGCGCCGCTGGTACCCGGCAACCCCGATCTGTCCGCCGGTACCGACAAGGGCGAATGGCGCACCTATGGCGGTGGCCTGTCGAGCACGCGCTATGCGCCGCTCGACCAGATCAGTGCGGCCAATTTCTCGAAGCTCGAAGTCGCCTGGCGCTTCCGCCCGGACAATCTCGGCCCATCGCCCGACCCCAATCTCCAGGCGACGCCGCTGATGGTGGACGGGGTGCTGTACCTCACCGCCGGATCGCGCCGCGCCGCGGTCGCGCTCAATGCGCGGACGGGCGAGATGCTGTGGAAGTACAATATCGACGAGGGCGCGCGCGGCGAGAAGGCCGTGCGCCCGGGCAGCGGCCGTGGCCTCAGCTACTGGACCGACGGCAGGGAGAAGCGGATCCTGTACGTGACGCCGGGATACCGGCTGATCGCGCTCGATGCCGCGACCGGCGATCCGATCCCGGGCTTTGGCGATCAGGGCGTGGTCGACCTGAAGACGGGGCTCGACCAGGACGATGTCGACCTGGTCGGCGCCGATATCGGGCTTCATGCGACGCCTTTGGTGGTGGGCGACATCATCGTCGTCGGCGCGGCGCATCTGCCGTCCTCGACGCCGATGAAGAAGCACATCAAGGGCGCGATCCGCGGCTATGACATTCGCACCGGCAAGCGGCTGTGGATCTTCCACACCATCCCGCAAAAGGGCGAGTTCGGCAACGACACCTGGCTGAACGGGTCCGAAGTGTTCACCGGCAATGCCGGCAGCTGGGCGCAGATGAGCGCCGATCCCGAACTCGGCCTGGTCTATGTCGGCGTCGAGCTGCCGACCGGCGACTGGTATGGCGGGTCGCGGCCCGGCGCGGGCCTGTTCGGCGAAAGCCTGGTCGCGCTCGACGTCAAGACGGGCGTGCGGCGCTGGCACTTCCAGTTCGTCCATCACGGCATGTGGGATTATGACGTGCCCTGCGCGTCGATCCTGGCCGACATCAATGTCAACGGCCGCAAGATCAAGGCGATCGCCCAGCCGAGCAAACAGGCCTGGGTCTATGTGCTCGACCGGGTGACGGGCAAGCCGGTCTGGCCGATCCCCGAACGCAAGGTGCCCAAGGGCGACGTGCCGACCGAATGGTATGCGCCGACTCAGCCCCATGTCACCAAGCCGCCGGCGTTCGATCGCCAGACGGTGACGGTGGACGAGCTGATCGACTTCACGCCCGAGCTGCGCGCCGAGGCGACCAAGCTGATCCAGGATTACCGCTATGGCGAGGGCGGGCCGTTCCTGCCGCCGACCTTCAGCCAGTGGCCGCGGCCGCGCGCGTCGCTCGTCACGCCGTATGGCGACGGGGCGGGGCAATGGCCGGGCGGGGCGCTCGATCCCGAAACCAACATGCTCTACGTCTTTTCGAACCTGTCCTATGGCGGCCTGGCCAACAAGCCGGCCGACCCCAGGGTGACCGATCAGGCGATGGTACCGGGCATGGTCTCCGCCCCCGACGAGGCAGGGCGGCGGCCGACCCGGCTCACCATAAGGGGCCTGCCGCTGCTCAAGCCGCCTTATGGCCGGATCACCGCGATCGACCTCAACAAGGGGGAGATCGCCTGGCAGGTGCCGCATGGCGAGACGCCTGACGAGGTGCGCAACCACCCCGATCTCAAGGGCCTGACGATCCCGACCACGGGCAGCATCGGCAAGGTCGGCACGCTGGTGACCAAGACGCTGGTGATCGCCGGCGACGGCACCGCGACGACGCTGAACGGCGTCAAGGGCGCCTGGCTCAAGGCCTATGACAAGAAGACCGGTGCCGAGGTCGGCCGCGTTCGCATGGCGAAGCGGGCGACCGGATCGCCGATGACCTATTCGATGGGCAGCAAGCAATATCTCGTGATCGCGACGACCAACCCGGGCGAGCCGGGCGAACTCGTGGCGTATCGCCTGCCCGGATAACCGAAATCGCGCCGGCTCTGTCGGCGGCACCAGGAACTGAGGACGATGGCTTCAACCAGACCGAAAATGAAAGTGGCCATCATCGGATCGGGCAATATCGGCACCGATCTGATGATCAAGATCATGCGAACATCGGACATATTGGAAATGGGTGCGTTTGTCGGGATCGATCCGGAATCGGACGGTCTCAAGCGCGCCGAGCGCATGGGCGTAGCGATCACGCATGAAGGCATGGACGGCCTGACCCAATTGCCGGTCTGGCCCGAGATCGGGATCGTGTTCGACGCCACCTCGGCGGGCGCGCACCAGCGCCATAACGAGATCACCGGCGCCGCGGGCAAGGTGATGGTCGACCTGACCCCGGCGGCGATCGGCCCCTATGTCATCCCGGTCGTCAACGGCGAGGATCATCTCGACGCGCCCAACGTCAACATGGTGACGTGCGGCGGGCAGGCGACGATCCCGATGGTCGCGGCGGTCTCTTCGGTCGCGACGGTCCATTATGCCGAGATCGTCGCGTCGATCGCCTCCAAGTCCGCCGGCCCCGGCACGCGCGCCAATATCGACGAATTCACCGAGACGACGTCGAGCGGCATCGAGCAGGTCGGCGGCGCGGCGCGCGGCAAGGCGATCATCATCCTCAATCCCGCCGAACCGCCGATGATCATGCGCGACACGATCTTCACCCTGTCGAGTGGCGGGACCGAGGCGGAGATCACCGAGGCGGTCGAAGCGATGGTCGCGAAGGTCCAGTCCTATGTGCCGGGCTACCGGCTGAAGCAGAAGGTCCAGTTCGAACGGTTCGGGTCGAACAACCCGGTGGTCATCCCCGGCTATGGCAGTTTCGAGGGGCTGAAGACCTCGATCTTCATCGAGGTGGAGGGCGCGGCGCATTATCTGCCTGCCTATGCCGGCAATCTGGACATCATGACCTCGGCCGCGCTGCGCACCGCCGAGAAGATCGCCGAGCGGCGCCTGACGGGAGTGGCGGCATGACCCCGGGCGGCAAAAAGCTCTATATCCAGGACGTCACCCTGCGCGACGGCATGCATGCCATCCGCCATCGCTACAGCATCGACCATGTCCGCGCGATCGCGGCGGCGCTCGAGGATGCGAAGGTCGATGCGATCGAGGTCGCGCATGGCGACGGCCTCAACGGCTCGAGCTTCAACTATGGCCTGGGCGCACATACCGACTGGGAATGGATCGAGGCGGCGGCCGATGTCGTCAGGCATGCGCGGCTGACCACGCTGCTGATCCCCGGCATCGGCACGATCGAGGAGCTGCGCCACGCACACAAGCTCGGCGTGACCTCGGTGCGGATCGCCACGCATTGCACCGAGGCGGACATCTCCCGCCAGCATATCATGGCGGCGCGCGACATGGGCATGGACGTGTCCGGCTTCCTGATGATGAGCCATATGAGCGAGCCCGATGCGCTCGCCGCGCAAGCCAAGCTGATGGAGGATTATGGCGCGCACTGCGTGTACGTCACCGACAGCGGCGGCGCGCTCGACATGGACGGCTATCGCGAGCGGCTGCTGGCCTATGACCGCGTGCTCAAGCCCGAGACCGAGCGCGGGGTGCATGCGCATCACAATCTCTCGCTCGGCGTCGCCAATTCGATCGTCGCGGTGCAGACCGGCGCGCTGCGCGTCGATGCTAGCCTGGCCGGCATGGGGGCAGGGGCGGGCAATGCACCGCTCGAGGTGTTCATCGCCGCGGCCGAGCGCAAGGGCTGGCAGCACGGCACCGACCTGTTCAAGCTGATGGACGCGGCCGAAACGCTGGTCCGACCGCTGCAGGACCGCCCGGTCCAGGTCGACCGCGAGACGCTGATGCTCGGCTTTGCCGGGGTCTATTCCTCCTTCCTGCGCCATGCCGAGCGGGCTTCGCGCGATTACGGCATCGACACGCGCGACATCCTGATGGAGCTGGGCCGCCGCAAGATGGTCGGCGGGCAGGAGGACATGATCGTCGACGTCGCGCTCGATCTGCAGAAACGCGCCGGGCTGGCGCCCGATTCAACGATAAAGACAGGAGAGGTCTGATGAATCACATGATGTTGGGGCGCCGGCAGATGCTGGGCGGCGCCGCGTTGATGGCGGCGATGGCCGCGCTGCCGCGCGACCTGATGGCGATGCCCGCGCCTGACCTGTCGAAGGTCAAGACGCGCACCACCGGCCCGGTCGAGGCGATGATCTACAAGGCGCCGCATTACGGCCCGAACGGCCTGTGGATGAGCCCCGAAGGCATGTGGATCATCCATCAGATCGACGAGAATTACGCGACCCTGATCGATGTCGACACCGGCAAGGTGCTGCGCGAGATTCAGTGCGAGGGCGTGTTCCGCTCCAGCGGCATCTGCATCGACGATGAAGGCGTGATGTGGATCGGATCGACCTATAACCGCCTGATCGTCGCCTGCGATGCGAAGACGGGCAAGGCGATCGCCAAGTACAGCACGCCCGGCGCGGGTCAGATCTATTCGCAAAAGGGCGATGTGAAAGGCGCGCGCACCCCGCTCAAGCCCGCCTGGCCGCCGCCCCCGCCGGCGGGCCCGTCGGGCCGTCGCGGCGCCGGCAAGCAGGATATCACCGCGGCCGAAGGCCCGGTCGGCACCGGCGCGCATTGCCCATTGCCCAAGGGCAATCTGCTCTATGTCGACGTACCGCCCGCCCGCGCGATCTTCGCCATCGACAAGACGACATGGGAAGTGCAGCTGAGTTTCCCGACGGCCGGCGACCGGCCGCACGACATGGCGTGGGCGAATGCGGAAAAGACGAAGCTGTGGTGCTCCGATTCCAACCTCAACGCCTTTTTCCTGCACGATGCGGCGACGGGCCGGATCCTGGAGCGCGTCAACCTTCCCGCGGGCTCTCCGATCATTCACGGCGCGAAGCTCCATAATGGGTATATGTACATGTGCGACGATGTCGGGTGGATGAATCGCGTGCGGTTCTGAGTGCCTGCCGAAGGGGCCCGCCAGAGGCCCCTCGGCGCCCCAAGGAGAGAGATTATGGCAACGCCAAAGAACAAGTCGGTGCAAAAAGCCTTCAAGATGCTCAGGGCCTTTCACGAGCCTGACGAATGGCTCACCAGCGCGGAGCTCAGCCGCCGCGCGGGCTTTCCCGAGGCGTCGGGCTATCGCCTGATCCAGACCCTGCTGGAGATCGGCGCGGTGATCCAGGACGGGCGCGGGCGCTACGGCCCGGGCATGCTGCTGATCTCGCTGTCGCGCTATGTCGCGCATGACCGGCTGCTGCAAAGCGCCGCGAGCGCGATCCTGGAGGACCTCGCCGCCGAGCTCGACCTGATCGTCCATATGGGCGTGCTGGAGGACGGCATGGTGACCTATGTCGCCAAGGCCGGGCGCAACGAGCGCTTCAACGTGCACACCAAGGTCGGCACCCAACTCGAGGCCTATTGCTCGGGCCTGGGCAAGGTGCTGCTCGCCTCGCTGCCGCTGCGCGAGCTCGAAGCGTTCATCGTCGAGGGCGATCTGGTCGCGCTGACCCCGAACACCATCACCGAGCCCAATGCCTTCCGCGCCGAGATCGAGCGCGTGCGGCGGCGGGGCTGGGCGATCGACAATTGCGAGATCGACAGCGACCTGCGCTGCGTCGCGGTGCCGGTGCGCGATTCCACCGGCCGCACGATCGCCGCGATCTCCTCGTCCGACTGCGCCGGCCTGATGAGCGAGGAGCGCGTCGCCGAGATTCGCGAGGCGCTGACCTTCGCCGCCGAGGCGATCGGCACCCAGGTGTTCCGCACCAGCGGCCCATCGCCCTTTCGCCTTCCCGCGGCCGGGCCGGCGGCAGTGACGCCGCCGCGCGCGCGCAAATATTACGAGGTCGTGGGCAGCAGCCGCGCGCACTGATCCGACACTGATCTGCCACCGCCCTGCCCCTCCAACCGGGGCCAGGGCGGGATTTTCCCGAAGCTCGATCGAACGGTGCATGACGACATGGCGACATCCGGAATGACGGCAGCGACGGCGCAGCGCCCCACCCGGGTTCGCCATGCCGTGCTGTGGATGACCGTGCTCGCGTACATGATCACCTATATGGACCGGGTGGTCATCTCCACCGCGGCGCCCTCGATCCGCGCCGAGTTCGACCTGAGCAAGGAGACGATGGGCTGGATCCTCGGCGCCTTCCAGATCTCCTATGCGCTGTTCCAGATTCCCGGCGGGTGGCTGGGCGACAAATTCGGGCCGCGCGCGGCGCTGACCGGGGTGGTCGCCTGGTGGTCGGCCTTCACCGCCGCCACGGTGCTGACCTGGAATGCCGGGTCGCTGATCGTCTGCCGATTCCTGTTCGGCATGGGCGAGGCGGGCGCCTTCCCGATCGCGACGCGATCGCTGTCGCGCTGGATCCTCCCCTCGGAGCGCGGCTGGGCGCAGGGCGTGACTCATGCCGGATCGCGCTTCGGCGGGGCCGTCACGCCCGTGCTGGTCGCGCTACTGATCGCGAGCTTCGGCTGGCGCGCGCCGTTCCTGCTGTTCGCGCTGGTCGGGCTGGGCTGGGCCGCCGCGTGGTGGCTGTTCTACCGCAACTCGCCGAGCGAGCATCAGGGCGTCAACGCGGCGGAACTGGCGCTGATCGAAGGCGCGGTGGGTGCGGCGAAGCGCGAGCGCGGCGCGGTGCCCTGGGCCAGGATCCTGCGCTCGCCGCAGATGTGGCTGCTGTCGCTGATGTACTTTTGCTACGGCTGGGGCATCGTCACCTTCCTCCAATGGTTCCCGACCTATCTGCACGATGCGCGCGGCTTCGAGCTGGCGGCGATGGGCCTGGGCGCCAGCATGCCGCTGATCGCCGGCGTGGCGGGCGACCTGGCCGGCGGCTGGATTTCGGACCGGCTGCTCCACCGCAGCGGCAAGATCACCTGGGCGCGGCGGGTGGTGATCTTCGTGGGTTTCACCATCGCCGCGGTGGCGGTGCCGCTCGCCGCGCTCAGCGCCGACCCGATCGTCGCGATCGCCTGGTTCGGGCTGGCGGTGTTCGGGCTGGAACTGGTGGTCGGCGTCGCCTGGGCGATCACGCTCGACATCGGCGGCGAATATGCCGGATCGGTCTCGGCGGTGATGAACACCTTCGGCAACCTGGCCGGCGCGATCGCCGCGGTGGCGACGGGGTATATCGTTGCGCATAGCGGGTGGAACAGCGCGTTCTTCGTGATCTCCGGGCTGGCGGTGGTTGGCGCGCTCCTGTGTCTCAAGGTGGATGCATCGCGGAAGGTGGCGTGAGCGACCGAATTTCCCTGTTCCTGCGGCAATAACAGCGAATTAACAGGGAATTTTACTTTTTTCGGGAGCTCATGAGCGTTTTTCGTGCGATTTTTCTGCTGGAAATCAACAGCTTGGAGACCAGTTCCCTGATACCCCGGAACAGGGAATTTCGCGGCGCGGAACAGCGAATCGGGTCGAGCGGAACAGGGAAATCGCCTCGATCGCTCGCGGGCGGCGGGGGTGGTACTCCGAGCCGTTTCCGGACTGGCGAGACGCGTTCTGTTCAGCATGGCCATGGTGGACGGTAGCGGCGCTTCAGGCAGGTTTGAATCAAGCCGCGCAAAAGGCACATCCGGTCGACGCCTTTCTCGGGGCGTGGCGCGCAGATCAACGGCCGTTGTTTTCTTCTGCCGAAGAGAAGGACAAGGCTTCGACAGGCTCAGCCCGAACGGTGAGAGATGATCTGGTCGATCGCGTGCTGCCTTATCGCCGAACCGCCCGCAGCCCCTTGGTCAGCACCACATACAGAACCCCCGCAATCACCAGCGCAATCGGGACAGACCAGAGCCCCAGCAACTCGCGCGACCCGGCGGTGTGCCCGACGATGCCGGCGCTGATCGTCCCGTCGGCGCGGCGGAACAGGCCGACATGGTCGCTCCAGAACGGCTTCAGCACCGCGATCGCGGTAAAGGCGGCCAGCAAAAGGTAGCCGAGGCCGAAGGCGAAAGCCGCCATCGCCCGGGTGGAGCCCGCCCGCACCGCATGGAACAGGCCACGCGCGATCAGCGACGGGCGATAGGTGCGCATGCCGCGATCGAGCAGCTGGTCGGCGATGAGCGGGCGGAGATAATCGATCGGCCGCCCCAGCCGGCCCAGCGCCGCGGACAGGCGCTCGACCTCGCTGCCGCCGGATGGCTGCGCGGCCAGGCTGTCGATGACGTGCCGTTCCAGATCCTCGCAGAGGCTCGCCGCATCGTCGCTCGCCTTGGCGAGCAGCCGGTCGACCTCGGCGAAATAGGCATCCCAGTGGCGGCGCGCGGCGGGGTCGGTGAAGGCGGGGATCATGCGGGCTCTCCTGTCAGCATGCGGTCGACGGACGCGACAAGGCGCAGCCAGGCGGGCACCATGGCGTCGATGAGGTCGCGCCCCTGCGCGGTCAGCGCGTAATATTTGCGCGGCGCCCCGCCATCGCCCTCGGCGAGGCGGGACGCGACCAGCCCGTCCCGCGCCAGCCGCAGCAGCAGGGGATAGAGCGTACCCTCCGGCACATCGAGCGCCGCGCGCCGCGCAACGCCGGAGATCAGCTCGAACCCATATTGCTCCCGCTCGCGCAGCGATACCAGGATGACGAACTCCAGCACGCCCTTGCGCAGCTGGACCTCCCATCGGCCGATCGCTTCCTCGAGTTCGGGTGATTGCCTTGTCATGCAAGGGTATGTGGCAGCCGGAGGTATGTTATGCAAGGGTTTCGTTGAGGCGAGAGTGCGGAGGGCCCGCCCCTTCGATCACGACGCAGAAGCCTTCGCGGCAGCCGAAGCTCCGCTTATCAGCCTGCTATCCCAGAATCGCTATCGACCTAGTTCGATCGTCAAGATTGGCTCTTGGAGAAGTTCGGACACACCCGAAAGAGACAGAAATATTGGTGCGCGCCGCGATCACGCAACCAATAGTCGGTTCTCTTCTATCTGGCCCTCAAGCCACATGAAAACGCGAATACCATGATCAGTTTCGTTGCAATGATGTGCAAGCATTAAAATGGTAGCACGCTTGAGGAACGCAGAATCTGAAAGCCCTTCTGGAATAATAACTTCTGCAAACTCTCGCAGGCAGCCACAAAGCGCTTGCCTGTCAGCCGTCGATCCGGGCTGACGGGCTGCCCACTGACAGAAGTGGTCAATCCAATCGCGGAAGTTAGGATCTAGCGAGGACGAGGTGTATCGGCTCGATACCGCGAATACCTCCTCCCAGGTCTGTAGTTTCTGGGGATCGCCGCCTTGCCATCGAACGACCCACCTCGGGCAAACACTAAGCTTAACGCGATTGCCAGCAAAAGGTTGACTCTCGTCTAGCGACAATGTCAGCGGGGGGCTATTATAGGGATCGTTACAGTGACGTCTGTTGCCACTGACAGGATCAAGAAGGATGTTCTGTTGCAGCTTATACCGAGAATTACACTTTGAGCCCATCGGAGAAAGGTTACGAAAATTTGCTCCCGCAAAAGGATAGGTTGCAATTGAAAGATAGTGGTCGAGAGATTCGCGCTTCTGCTCGGGTGCATCCAGAATTTCTACGCCGCAGAATGCGCACACCTTGTATGCCAGTTCGTCATAGACTTTCTTGTAGTTCGTATCGCGCAGTCCTAATTTCGACAGGAGGCCGAAGGCGCACTCGAAGAAATCTTTGATCGGCTTTCGTGCCGTCTCTGGTAGATCGTTGAGTGTGAGGCATGGGGTGTCCTCGTCGAATAGGGCGGGTATGGCATTCTGCTCAGCGATGGCTGTCTTGATGGACTCTCGTCCAACGTCATCAAGGGCCCGGTAGGCCTTTAGCAGTGTGATCCGACGGTCACGCAGACTTCTTCGGTATCTCAGCGTTTCGCGATGGTCATCCGAAACGCAGGCTGGCCACGTCATCTGCGCTTGCTCGGTGTCGATCCTGACGAAATCGTCGTTCAACATCTGCAGAATTATCTCATGCAGCCAATTGTCTTGATAACCTAGCGATGAGTAGGAAAACAGCACTATTCGTCCGCTCCGCTTCTCAGTTGCCGCAGCCTGTCGGCAACGAAGGACTTCTCGACGGACGCCCCCAATCGCGGCAAACCCTCCTCGATCTCCTGGATGTCCGTACTGTCGAGGAGTTCCTCGATTCTATCTCTCGCAAGTTGCGAAATGGGCGGTTGGATTCCGAAGCAATGCTCGAGAATGCGGTCAAAGTTCGCGCCGAAGGTTTCCATTTTTGGATGAGAGACGTGTAAGCTAGAACCGTCACGCGAGAATATCAGAACCTGTTCACGTGGAAGATCGGCTGGAACGAATGGGGCATGAGATGTAAGGAGAACCTCCTGCTCTCCGCGCGCACCGGGTAAATCCAAAATTCGTTGAGCGAACTTGATGCGCCATTGCGGATTGAAGTGCGATTCCGGCTCATCTAGAATGAAGAGTGCATTGTCTTCTGTAATCATAGTGAATAGTCCAAGTATCAAGGCCTGCTGATGCTCACCATCGGACAACGACACATAGTCTACCGCTTGAGACTGTGCCCCATTTGGAATAGTGTGAAAGCGGACTTCCTCGAATCCGAAAACTAAGTCCTCCTGCTGAGGCTCCGGAAGTCGCGATGCGAAGCGCCGTTCGCGTACCGCTCTCGCCAATCTTCGGCGAGAGTCCCGCGGAATCGCAAGATCGTTGAGAAGCGAGAACTTGTGTAGAGACCGATATAGATTCAGGGAGTTAGTAAAGAAGTGATTGAACGCGCTACGCGTCTCTTCAGTTACAAAGAAGTCAAAAGTGTAGACTTCTAGCTTCTCATCTTCCGACCAACACGTAGCAGACCGCTTCATTTGATCTAGAATAAGTTCCAGTTCCGGTGTAAGTTGGATACCCTTTCGGCCCGACCGCTTTACTGCGCCCGCAGGTGCTTTTGGCGCGGCAGAGTGGTTTAGCCGGATTATGCATCGACAGGACGCGATATCCTGTAGATTCGCGTGCGTGAGAATCGCGTCCCGCTGCTCTAAGGTCGCGAGCATAAGGTTCGCGAACAGAACCTCCAAGTTCGTACCATAGTCGATGAGGAGCATGCGATTGTCGTTTGGCAGACTGCCTTCTCGTAGTGCGGCATTTGCAACATCATCAGCATACCCAGAACGGCTGAATAAGAATGGCAGGCTCAGTGTCTCATTGTCGCCTGATGTGTAGCCTACAACGAGCGAAGGAAGGTGCTGGCCGAAAGCAGGAGAATGCGGATCCACCGCGTGCCATCCGCCATTGCGTTCCACCTCCATGTTGATCGTGCCGACGCTCTTTCCACGGGCATGGCGCGATAGTCTGACGTTAGCTTTCTCACCGTCGACGGTTCTGCGAACGCTATACTCTAGATCGAAAAGGATCGCTTGATTGGCGGACTGTCGTTCTTCGCTGGGACGATGCTCGTGCCAGGCGGCTTGGAAGATTTCGGCGACCAGCTGCAGAAACTGCGATTTTCCTGAGCCGTTAGGCCCTAAAATGCAGAGCGGCGCGATACGTTCGCCGCTGTCAGCGCGCCCACCCATCCAGACGTCGAGTCCTTTGAGCGGTCCACCCGTGCCGAAGCTGTCGATGATGACGAGACGAGAGAGTCTCATTCCACACCTCGTAGAAACACCATCCGCTCTTGAGTCTTGTCGAAGTGCTGGACTATCTGCGGCGGAGAGGCGCTCAAGAGATCGAACAGCGCATCCCGCATTTCGTCATGTGGTCGCGACATCCGCTCCGCAATTTCAGGAAATGTAAGTCCCTTGGCCGGCCAGCTCGCGGCATCTGCCAACAGTCGATCCCGTATGGTGCCGCGCTTAGCGTTCATAGATGGAACTTTCGCTTTGACAGTTCTGGTTGCCGATGCACCCATGGTTGACGTGGTGTTCAGCCGCTCGAGCAAAACTTTGATCGGCTCATCGCTTGATCGCTGGGCGAGCAACTCTCCACGAAAGGCCCTGGACTGCATTTTGGCGTCGATTGCGGGAAGGAGGCGAGACGCAGTTATGCGCTCCATGCTAATGTGATCTAGCCAGTCGATGCTGGATGCAATTCGGCGATTGATCTCAGCCTGTTCTTCCAGTGATGGCAGAAGAAAGCGGAATGCCGCTAGCTTTTTCGCGTTAATGTTGGATTGGCTCACACCGTCGGATTTAACTTTCCAGCTATACGCGCGCCCTGCGGGGCTGTTGAGGCAGTATCCCAGATAGTCCGAAATCAACTCGGGTCCACAGCGGACGCGTATAAGGTATCCTGCAAAGACGGCGTCCCGCTCGCCGTGAAATACCGCCGTCTTTCCAACCAGCGCCGGGCTATTGGTGCGGTTGAACAGTACGTCACCTGGTCGCAGAAGATATTTCGAGATTTCCTCGGGGTCGGATGTGTATGCGAGATCGGTCCAGTCCAGTCGACCGTCCTGAATGTTACCCATCCTCAGGACGGGCACCTTGCCCTCTCTGGCTGATTTTGCAGACGATCCATAGGCAACGCTCTCCGCGACCTCGGCCAGTTTCACCATTCTCCCCGCTGGTATGCCCGTTCTCTTGCGCCAGTCAGCGGTCAAGTCACCCGAGCAGGCAAGCGCCAGCAGCCGACGTTTGTACAAATCAACAAGATCTGGAATCTGATTCAGATCTTCCGCCGCCCCCGCCGTAGCTGCAAGCAGTGCGTCTAGCCTCTCGACGATCCTTCGCTGCTCGTTCAAAGGTGGGACGAGGATACGATGTTTTTTTAGATAGTCTGCCGGTACACGCTGTTGTCCGACAGCGCCAGTCATCGCTAGCTGCGCATTGTTCCGGAAGGACTTTTGTCGAACGAAGTGCCAAAGGAAGTCAGGATCTACCGCGCCATTGCTTCTCAGCACGTGAAACTCGGTTGAGCCTACGCCGGTGCCATTGAGCATACCTCTCGCCACAGCTGCTTTACCATTTTCCATCGATGGCGTGATCTTCGCCACGATCACGTCGTTGTCTCTGAAATGAGTAAATCCCTGCGCTACCTCTCCGTACGGGCGCGCCGACGCCGCAGTGATAAGGCCGCTGACCTCGTCTACGGCTGCCATCGGTACGAACGAGACGCCTTGGTCTGGCCCCAGCGTCACTGACTTGCGCGGGTTCACCGCGGCAATGTCGCTGATTGAGAGATCCGCCCAGCCTTCCGGAAGCATCACTGGCCACGCGACTTGAGCGTCGGTTCACTCGGCGCCGTTTCGGCAAGGTCATCCGTCAAGCCCTCCACGCCCTCAATGGCAGCTTGTAAGTGGCGAAGGATCGCCGCAGCGATGACGTCGAGCTCTTCGAGGCCGCCCTCATCATCGGCCTCGTCGTCTCGTAGCCAGCCTATGTCGAGGCTGTCGTCGCGTTCAGCGACCTCTTCGCGCGTGAAGACCCGGAACCGACCTGATCCGCCCTCATCTTGGCGTTTAGTCGCACCTAGCGGGTCAGGGCCGTAGGCTGTTATGAAATTCTCAAAATGCTCGTGGGTAAGAGCGCGCGTCTTTCCGAAGACTCGAACTTGCGAGCGCATATCATATACCCACACGGCCTGCGTTGCTTCCGAGCAACGTGCCTCGATCTTCGAAAAGAATAGAACATTCGTCTTCACGCCTGCGCTGGCGAAGATACCCGATGGCAGTTTGAGTACGGTGTGCAGGTTGCACTTGTCCATCAGATCACCGCGAACCTGCGCCGCCACCCCTCCTTCGAAGAGCACATTGTCGGGAAGGACGACGGCTGCGCGCCCGCCAATTTTTAGATTGAGATATATGTGTTGAAGAAAGGCGAGTTGCTTATTGACGTTCGGATAGGGGAGGTCGCTGCGAAACTTTCTCCGTGTGCCGGACTTCGAACCGAACGGAGGGTTGGCTAAGATTAAGTCCGCCGGATCGAGGAAATCAGCATCATGGGTAAGCGCATCGCCCAGAACAACTTCCGCATTCAAGCCATTGAGAAATGTGTTCATCTGGCAAATTCGGCGCGTATTCTTCTCAATCTCAACGCCTTGGTAGATTGGTTTTTTCTTCTCATATTCGGTACGAGTTGAGGAAGCTCGGACGAAGCGATCTGCCGCGACTAGAAATCCCCCACTCCCGGTCGCTGGATCCTGTATAATTTCACCCAGCGACGGGCGGGTAACCTCCACAAGTGCATTGACGAGCGCACGCGGCGTAAAATACTGTCCGGCACCCGATCGGACATCTGCGCTATGCTGCAGCAGTCCTTCGTAGATGACTCCGAAACCGTCCTCGGATACCGACTTCCAATCAATCTGTGCGATGCCAGTTATGACAGCGCGAAGATTTTCATCGTGAGAAAAGACCGTCGTCGGGAACATGTAAATGTCGCGAATAATCTCGCTCTTTGCATGACTTCCCAAATGCGTAAGCATCGCCTGATAGAAGGCGAGGAGTCCATCGTCGGGCGCGCTGACAAGGTCATTCCAGCGGTAGCCCTTCGGCAGTAATTTTTCTGCGCCGTTTTCCTCCGCGATCTTTAGGAAGAGGAGATATGTTAGTTCCGACACATATTGATGGTAGCTCACGCCATCTCCTCGGAGAATATGGCAAAGGCTCCAGATTTTCCGAACGATCGCTTCGTTTTTCATTTGCGCAGAACTGGCAGTGAGGCAGTACGCCAAGGCTGATTATCCGGCACTGCGCGGCTAAAGCTGCGAAGTATGAGCGCCTTATTACCGTGTTTGGAGGCGTGAATGGGGAGCCGGCCGCCGAAGGGCACGGACGGGGCGTTGCTGGCAGAGGCATCGTAAATCAACATCGCTGTCGGTTGTATCTGGCGCGCGCGCCTCGTTCAACCAATCGTCAACTTCTGCCATCCTCGCCCGCCCCGCCTGCCGTCGCGCGGCTCACCTCACCAACACCCGCTGCGCCCCAGTCCGCGCAACCCATCGATAAGCCGCAATCGAATTCCGCCAGAAGAACTTCTCCCGCTCCACCAGCGTCTTCCCCGCAAAATACTCCTGCAAAATCGCCACCGCGACATCCACCGGCCCATCCCCCTCCACATTCGGCCAGTCGCTCGCAAACAGCACCCGGTCCGCCCCGAACGTTCCGAACAGCAGATCAAGCCGCGCCTTGTGATCGGCCAGAAGCGGGCTGACATTGCCCTCATGCAGGCTGGACGAGAGCTTCACGAAAATATTCGGCCGCCCAGCGATTTCGCGCAGCACCGCATCATACGCCGCCTGTTCCTCGGGCTTCGGATCGAGCTTGCACAGATGGTCGATCACGATGCGCAGATCGGGCAGCCGGTCGCTGATCCGCACCACCGCCTGGAGCAGGTCGACCCGTGGATTGGCCGTATCCAGCGCGAGCCCCGCATCCGACACCAGCTTCAGCCCCGCGATGAACTCCGGCCGCTGTGATTGTGCGACGATGTCGTAGCGCCACAGATTGCCATAGCGCAGGCCGCGCAGCAGCGGGTTCTTGGCGTGGCGCGTGAAGATCTCCGGGAAGTCGGGGGATTCGATCCGGAAATTGCCGATCACGCCGACCATGATCGGGTCGGTCTCGGCGGTCTGCAGCGCCCAGAGATTGTCCTCGATCCACGGGCTCGCATCGACATGGATCGCGGCGACGATCGGATGGCGGTGCAGCGCCTTGCGATAGGTCGCGGGGAAGGATCCGGTCTTCGACACCGGGCTGGTCTTCGGCCCGCGATAGGGCGCGCCTTGGGGGCGGTTGGGGTCGAACAGATGGATATGCGTGTCCACCATCGGCATTGCCTTGGGTGCGGCGGCCTCCAGGCTGGAGGCAGCAGCGGCGGCGAGGGCGCCCCCGATCAGGGTGCGGCGGCTAAGGTCCTGGCTCATTGCGGCGCGCGCTCCGGCCCAGAGTCGGGCAATGTCAGGGCGATGATATTCGACCCCGCCGCCACCGCGACATATTGTCGGCCGTCCACCATGTACGTCATCGGCGAGGCGCGCCATGCGTCGTTGGTCGGGAAATACCACAGGGTCTTGCCCGTCTTCGCATCGACCGCCGCGAAGCCGCCCGCGGTCTCGCCGTGGAAGACGAGCCCGCCAGCAGTCGAGAGCACGCCCGAATAATTGGCCTCGTGCGATCCGGTCAGCGGCTTTTCCCACACGATCCGGCCGGTCTGCGGGTCGATCGCGCGGAGGAAGCGCTGGCCGGGGCTCTTCACATCGACATTGGCGCCGTAGATCCGCCCCTTGGTGCGGAACACGCCGCAATCCTCGGCCGCCATCAGGTAGAACAGCTTCGTCTGCGGGCTGTACGCGGTCGAGAACCAGTTGGTAGCACCACGCACCGCCGGGCAGGCGAACACGCCCGCTTCGGTCGGCTCGCGGCCCGGGATCAGGATCGGGCGGCCCTTGGCATCGATGCCGCTCGCCCAGTTCATCTTATCGACGAACGGCTTGGCGAACAGGAACTGGCCGGTGACGCGATCGAGCACATAGAAGAAGCCGTTGCGATTGGCCTGCATCACCAGCTTGCGCGGCTTGCCCTGATACACCTCGTCGACCAGCAGCAGCGGCGCGGTCGCATCCCAGTCATGCACGTCATGCGGGGTGAACTGGTAATGCCAGCGCAGCTTGCCCGTCTTCGCGTCGAGCGCGATCATCGAATTGGCGTAGAGATTGTCGCCCAGCCGGCCCGATCCGTCCGTCGAGGGATAGGGGTTGCCGACGCCCCAGAACACCGTATCGGTCGCCTTGTCGTACGAGCCGGTCATCCAGGTCGCGGCGCCGCCGGTTGCCATGTCCGGGCCCTGCCAGGTCTTGGCCGCGGCATCGCCGGGCGCGGGCACGGTCCAGAAGCGCCAGGCGAGCTCGCCAGTGGTGACCTTGAACGCCGCCAGGAAGCCGCGCGTCGGGGAATCGCCGCCCGACACGCCGGAGATCACCAGGTCGCCGATCACCAGCGGGGCCGGGGTCGCATAATAGCGCCCGCCGAATTTCGGGTCGGTCAGTGGCACCGTCCACATCACGCCGCCGGTCAGCCGGTTGACCGCGATGAGATAGCCATCGTCCGAGGTGAAGATCACCCGGTTGCCGACCACCGAGACGCCGCGATTGGGGCCGTTGCCGCTCGCCACGCCGGCCGAAGGACGCGCGGCATTGGCCGGGCCGACCGCGGCGGAGGGCTCGTTGGTGCCGGTGCGCTGTTGCTCGGCGATGCCACCCGCGGGGAGTGGCTGGCGGGCGTTGCGCGCGGCGCACCAGAAGCTGCGGCCGGTCTTCGCATCGAGCGCGCAGACCAGCTTGGCGCCCGTCACGTACATCACGCCGTCCATCACGACGGGGGTGGTCTCCAGTCCGACGCCGCCCGGCGCGAAGCTCCAGGCGAGCTTGAGCTGGCCGACATTGGCCGTGTCGATCTGGTCGATCGGGCTGTGGCGGTTGCTGGTCGGCGTGCCGTTATAGGACGGCCATTCGCCGCGCGCCGGTTGCAGCACCGCGGCGATCTCGGCCGGGGAGGGCGCCGCCATGGTCGGGCGCGCGATCGGCCCGAGCCGCTGGCCCTTCAGGGTCGAGAGATAGGCGAGCACCGCTGTGCGCTGCGCCGCGCTGCCCTTGAACGCCGGCATGAAGGATCGCGGCTCGCGGGCATAGGAGGTGTATTGCGCGTCGCTCAGCGCGAGCATCCGACCGTCGAGCGTCTGCAGCTGAAGGCTGTGCTCCGCCTCGTTGCGGGCAAAGCCGCGCAGGGTGGCGCCGTCCTTCATTTTCACGTTGACGACAGACCATTGGAAATCGGGGCAAAAGGCCCAGCCGGGGCAGGAGGCGGTGGTGCGCGCGCCCATCATCGCGCTGGGATCGTCGAGCATCCGGCCCATATCGGCGACGGTCGAGCGATCGGCGACCATGCTGAGATCGGGGCCGGTGCTGCCCCCGCTGCCACGCACCATGTGGCAGCTCGCGCAATCGCCTTCGCCGTGGAACAGCGCCTCGCCGGCTGCGATCTGCTCGGCGGTCGCGTCGGATTTGGCGACCTGGTTCTTCGACCGGATCAGCGCGACGAAGCGCCCCAGCTCGGCATCGTCGAAGCCGAAGGGCGGCATGCCGCCGGCGGTGCCGTTGCGGATGATCGCGCCGATCTCGGCATCGCTCAGCGCGCGCAGCCTGGCGCTGTTGGCCAGCGCGGGTGCGCGGTCGCCGCTGATGCCGCCGGCGCCGTGGCAGCCGGCACAGGTCCGTTCGAATTTCGCGGCGGTCGCGGTCAGGTCCGCAGGTGGCGCGGCCTGGGCCGAGGCGCTCTCGGGCTGAGCCGTCCCCCCACCACCGTTCGGGCTGAGCTTGTCGAAGCCCTGCTCTTCGCTTCCGCAGAAGAAAGAACAGCCCTTCGACAAGCTCAGGGCGAACGGGGAGGGGTTGGTCGAGCCAGCCGGAGCGGGTGACGCGGTCGGCGCCGCGATGCGCGCCCCGATCGACGCGGAGGCAACCAGCAGGGCGGCGGCAAACACTGCCGAGGGCCCGAAGAAACGCCGCAACGCCGTAGGACCCATGTCACTCTCCGCCCATCACCATGCCGGTGGCGGCAGGGTGCAACAAGGATAAAAAGGCCGGCAGGAGGATCGCAGCGTGCGATCGTCCCGCCGGCCGGAAGGTACCGCTCCCCGGGAAGAGGGAGCGGGCGGGATCAGAACTTCTTGCGCACGCCGAAGGTGAACACCCGGCCGAGCACATTGCCGTTGCCGTAACCGTTGCCGGCGCGGGCGAAGGGCGGATCGGCATCGAACAGATTGTCGATATCGAGCACCAGCTCGGTCCCCTCCAGCACGCTCACCGCCGGCAGCTTGTAGCCGAAGTGCAGGTCGAGCGTGGTGTAGGCGTCGATCGTCTCGGTCGCCTGCACGTTGGTCGGCAGGAAATACTGGTTCTTGTACTTGTCGCTATAGTTGAGCATCGCGACGGCGGTGACCGGGCCCGTCACCGCGCCGAGCTGGCCGCGGACGCGGAACTTGGCCTGGCCGAACGGGAACTGGTCGATCGGCACGGCGCCCTCGATCGCCTTCTGGTCGTAGCTGAGGACGTAATTGCCCGAAACCGAGGCGCTCAGCTGAACGTCCGACATGCTCCAGCGATAGCTCATGTCGAAATCGATGCCGTCGGTATCGATCTCGGCCAGGTTGGCGCGCCGCAGGATGGTGATGCTGTAGATCGGCGGCAGGTCGTTCGGGCCGGTCACCGTGGTCGGGAAGTTCTGCAGCGGCAGATCCTTGACGATCGACCAGACCTGCGCCGAAGGGATCGGCTGCGGACGGCAATTGACCGTGTCGGGCGCGGCCGGGTTGTAGGTGCCGGTGGTGCAGACATTGTTCGACACGAAGAACTGGTTGAACGCCGGATCCCGGTAGAAGAAGGACGAGGACGGGAAGGCGACGCGGCCCTTGAACTTCACATTATAATAGGTGCCGCTCGCCTTGAAGCCGGGCAGGAAGGTCGGCTGGAAATCCACGCCGAGCGACCAGGTGGTCGCCTTTTCGGCGTCGAGATTGGGGTTGCCGCCGGCGATGAAGATGCCGCCCGGGACGTCGGCCGACTGGAAGCCGGGAGGGGCGAGGCCGTTGCTGAGATAACCCGCCCGCGTGTCCGGACCATAGAGATCGGGCAATGCCGGGGCGTGGAACGAGGTGCCGAAGCTGCCGCGCAGGGTGAAGCCCTTGAGCGGTTCCCAGTTCACGCCGACCTTCGGATTGGTGGTGCTGCCGAAGTCGCTATAGCTGTCGTGACGCGCCGACAGCGAGAGATCGAGCCGCTGGAAGCCGCCCATCGCATTGTCGCCGCTGAAGATCGGCACGAACAATTCGCCGAAGCCCGACCAGACCTTGCGCAGGCCGGTCTGCGCGCCGACGCCCTCGAGCGCGTTGATGCGGCCGTTGGTGAACAGGCCGTCGAACCATTCCTGGCGGTGCACGCCGCCGACCGCGATCTTCACGTCGCCGCCGGGCAGGTGGAACAGCGGGCCGTCGACCTTGGTGTTGACCTCCCAGATATATTGCTTGGAGCGGTAGCTCTGCTCCCAGTCGGCCAGGGTGATCTTGGTCTGCTGGCTGGTGCGGCCGCCGAACGGGTCGATCGCTGTATTCGGATCGCTCGACTGGATCAGCGCACCGGCCGCGACCGGGCTGAAGCTGCCTTCGCGCAGATCAGTCGAGGACCGCGAACCGGTGACATAGGTGGTCCATTTGAACCGGCCGAAATCCACGCCCGCGCCGACGGTGCCGCCATAGACGCTCAGATCCTGGGTATCGCGCTCGCGCACGCCGTCCAGCGCGTTGACGTTATAGGTCACGCTGATCGACGGCACGTTCGCCGCGACGAAGGTCGGGAAATAGGGGTTGTTCCGCGTCATCACATTGGTGGTGTAGAGCGACTCGCGATAGGCGTCGGTCTGGGTGCGCGAATAGAAGGCGTCGAAGAACAGCTCGATATTGTCGGCCGCCTGGTGATGGCCCGCCGCGAGGAAGCTCAGCCGCTCCTGGCTCGGATAGAGATCGAGATCGCGGATATTGTCGCAGCGCGGGCTGACCGCGCCGGTCGCCGGCTGGATGAAGTTGCCGGTCGGGCCGCCGGTCGCCGTGGTGTTGACGCGGTAGGTCGGCGAGAGGCAGGCATTGCCCGTCGCGCGGTTGTCGCGGCCGCCGGTCGACGTGAAATCCTGCGTCAGATAATCGCGGTCGACCGCGCGCAGCCGGCTGGTCTTGGAATATTCGCCCGCGATCATCACGCCGCCGCCATCCCATTTGGTGCCGGCGACCGCATTGGCGTTCATCGTGTTGTAGCTGTCGCCATAGCCGACGCGGAACGTGCCTTCGAGCCCGTCATAATCCTTGCGGGTGATGACGTTGACCACGCCGGCGATGCCGTCCGAGCCATAGACCGAGGAAGCGCCGTCAGCGACGACCTCGACGCGCTGGATCGCCGAGGGCGGGATGATCGAGGGATCGGGGATGTTCTGCAGATGGCCGACGCCGACCAGGCGGTGGCCGTTGATCAGCACCAGGGTCTGCGCCTGGCCGATGCCGCGGATGTTCGGCGCGGTCGAGATGATGCCGTTCGAGCGCTGGTCGGGGCGCGGCGCGGTGTTGAAGGTGCTGAGCTGCGGAATGGTCGCGAGCAGCTCCTGCGTGGTCGAGGCGCCGGTGTTGACGACTTCCTCGGCGCCGACCTGGATCAGGTTGGACCCCGTCGGCGGCACGCCGCGGATGCTGGAGCCGGTGACGACGATGTCCTCGGGCAGGCTGTCATCCTGCGCGCCCGCCTCGGGCGACGTATCGGCGGGTGCCGCTATGGTCTGGGCGAAAGCAGGCGTCGCGAGCGCCAGCAGGGCGGCGCCTGACAGCAGCGAGACGGCGAAACGCGTCGTGGCAGTGGAACTTCTAGACATAAATCCTCCCCAAATGTCGGCCGCGTCTTGCGGTCTATTCCGGTCCCCCATGACCGCCTCAGAGGGGCGCTCACCCGTGGCGAACCCGCTTTTTTCCTGGACGGCCTGTTTGTTCTTGGCCTCTCACGAATGGGAAACATGGCCTCCCGGTGTCAAACGAGCCCCGGTGATGGCTCTCAGGAAATGAGACGGGAGGCGGCAGGTCTCACCTGTTGAGCATCGCGCGGCGGCAAGCACCGCTCCCATTTGTGCCCGCGCGCCCTTGGGGGCATCACCTTGCCGATAACAAGCGGTTCCGGAGGATGGTGTGGACAAGCGGCAATTCATCATGGCGGCGGCCGGGGCGATCGGCGCGGCGGCCTTTCCCATTCCCGCGCTCGCGGCGCTGCCCGGGGCGAAGATCACCCGCATCCGTTATTTCCGCACGCCGACCGACGCGGCGGGGCGGCCGAACGTCCATCAGCCGACCTTCAATCAGAGCACGCACATCGTGCAGATCGAGACCGACGCCGGCATCTCCGGCATCGGCGAGGGCGGCGCCCCGGACGTGATGGAGCAGCTCGCCGGGCAGCTGATCGGCGAGGATCCGTTCCGCACCGAACGGCTGTGGCAGACCATGCACCGCGCCTATTTCTACCCCGCCGGGCGCGAAAAGACTCATGCGCTGGGCGCGCTCGACATGGCCTTGTGGGACATCAAGGCCAAGGCGCTGGGCGTACCGCTCTACCAGCTGCTCGGCGGTCGATCGCGCGACCATATCGAATGCTATGCGACCGGCTTCACCATTCCCGGCCAGCCCAATGCGACCAACAAGGAACGCGCTCGCGCCTGTATGGAAGCGGGCTTCCACACCTATCGCATCCATGATCCGGCGCAGGGCCCGGTGTTCGACCGGTTCGAGCAGGTCCCGCGCATGGCCGGGTTGTGCCGCGAGGCGCGCGAGGGCTGCGGCCGCGACGGCGGCTGGGCGATCGATTTTCACGGCGAGTTCGACCAGAACGACGCGATCGCGCTGGCCAACATGATCGAGCCGCTGCGCCCCTATTTCGTCGAGGATCTGGTCCGCAGCGACAATCTCGATACCTACAAGCTCATCCGCCAGAAAGTGAACGTGCCGATCGCGGTAGGCGAAGTGCTCGGCAACAAATGGGACTGGGCGCATCTGATCGAGGGCGACCTGATCGACTATGGCCGGGTGACGATCCCCAATGTCGGCGGCGTGACGGAATATATGAAGATCGCCGCGATGTGCGAGACGCACCATATCGGCATGATCCCGCACTTCACCGGCCCGATCGCGACCGCGACCCTGGTGCATTGCAATGCCGCGCTGTCAGTGCCGGCGCTGATGGAGATGAGCGCGGCCGGGCGGCGCGGCTGGCCCTATCTCAAAAGCTATTACGACTTCGACAAGGGCCGCATGCTGATCAACGACCGGCCCGGCCATGGCTGCGAGGCGGATTTCACCAGGCTGGAGATGATGGCCGAATATAAGGAACGCTACACACCGATCCCGGTGCGCGAGCGGACGGACGGGTCGTATACCAACTGGTAGCGAGGTCGTCATGCTGAACTTGTTTCAGCATCCAGGCGCGGTCAGTTGATCCAAAGGATGACGCGCTTGTGAGTCCTGACCGCGCCTGGACCCTGAAACGAGTTCAGGGTGACGAAGAAGGGGAATACGTAACGCCGAACCCGGACCCCTGGTTCGTCACCCGGATCGTCCCGTTCGCCGAAATGCGCGCCTCCAGGCCATAAGCGCCATCCGGCCGCCCCGCAGGATTGGCGATCCGCGCCGTCGGAACGTCCAGCTCGGGCGAGCGCGTCGCGCTGTGCAGCTGCCACACCGCCGGCCGCGAGGGCGCGGCGGCGAGCGTCTCCAGCACCTGGCGGTCGCCGCCCTTGGTCTCGCCATTGCCGAGCAGCGCCACGCGCGGGCGCACCGCCTCGTAGAGTTGCGGGCTGTTGCTGAGCGACGATCCGTGGTGCGACACCAGCATCAGGTCGACGCGGCCAAGCCTGTTGACGGGGCAGACGAGCCGTTTCTCGATCTTCCAGGTCGAGTCGGACAGGTTGAGGATGCGCGCCTTGCCGAAGCTCGCCACCACGCCGATCGAGGCGTCGTTCTCGTTGGTGGCCGGGCCGCCGCGATCGGGCATCGTCGCGCAGCCCGGCACGGACTGGCCGCCACCCGGGAGCGCCCCGGCCATCACCCGTCCCGCGGCGTTGACGATGTCGATCCGCAGGCTGCCGAGCTGGAAATGATCGCCGGGTTTCGCCAGCACGCGCCTTCGCCCGGCGACCACCGGGAGATATTCCTTGAACAAGTCGTCCGGCGTGACGCGCGGATTGCTGCGGGGGCGTTTCGGCTCCAGGCTCGCGCCATAATCGATGATCGTGCCGACCGGCATGCTGCGCAGCAATTCGGCAACGCCGCCGACATGGTCGGCATGGAAATGGCTGACGATCAGCATGTCGATCCTGCGCACGCCCAGCGCCCGCGCCGCCTTCACCACGCGCGCCGCGCTGGTCGGCGATGCGGGGGCTTCGTCGGGCATGCCGGCGGTCCAGCCGGCATCGATCAGCAGCGATTTGCCCTCTGGCGTGACGTAGAGCGCGCCGCCGCCGCCCTCCATGTCGATCAGCACCATCCGCAAGGGGGCTCCGGATTGGCGCGCGGCAGGGCTCGCGCTGCCGCAGAGCGCCGCAATCGCCATGATGGCTCCGGTCTTCAGCCCTTGCACGTCATCCTCCGCTTGTCGCGCCGGATGATAGCGCGTCGTTTCCGGATCCCAATTCGCCTCGCTCAACAGGCGAGAGGTGGCGGGACCATCACCGTGTCCGGAAGGTATTCCATCGCGGCGGCGCCGGGCCGTGCCGCCCTTAGATGACAGCCAGATTACAGAAAAAACATTACATATATGTAACTTGATATTCCCCGGGATGGGCCGAAAAGGCGGCAGCATTTCGTGGAATACGAGATGATGGAGGTAGCACGCGGGTGAAATGGTCGATGTCGCTTGCTTCTACTGTTTCGGGACGCAGTAATCATTCGTTGGGTAAAGTATCTATACTGGAATCTGGAGGCTTGATGCGTAGTTTATTTGCTTGTTCGCTCGCTGCGATCACCCTTGCCGGCTGCCACCCACCGGTCGGCAACGACTCCGCGCCCGCGGGCAATGCGGCGACACAGGCTGCCCCCACCGCGTTCAAGATCGACAAGGTCCCGCTGCCCGGGGACGGTCGCGGCGATTACCTGCTGGTCGATAGCGACGCGAACCGCCTCTATGTTACGCATTCGGCCGCGGTGCATGTGCTCGATCTCGCCACGCTGAAGCCGCTATTCGCGGTGAGCGGGCTGAAGACGGCGCACGGCGTCGCGCTCGATCCGGCACGTGGCCATGGCTTCGTTACCGATGGCGGACAGAATGCGGTGATCATGTTCGATCTGGCGACGGGCAAGACGATCAAGGCCATCCCCGCCGGCCAGAAGCCGGATTCGATCGTGCACGATACGGCATCGGGCATGATCTTCGCCTTCAACGGCGATTCGGCTGACGTCAGCGTGATCGACCCCGCCAAGGCAGTCGTCATCAAGACGATCAAGCTGCCCAACGGACCCGAATTCTCCCAGGCCGACGGCCAGGGAAAGGTCTGGGTCAATCTCGAGAAGGGCAATGCCATCGCGGAGATCGATACGAGAACCCTGACACTGACGCGGACGATCAAGCTTGACGGGTGCGAGGGCCCCGGTCCGCTGGCGTTCGACCCGACCGATCGGCTGCTTTTCAGCGGCTGCGCCGGCAATTCGCTGCTTGCGGTGGTCGATGCCGACAGCGGCAAGATCGTCGCGACGGCGAAGGTCGGCGAAGACCCGGACGGCATTGCCTATGACGACGCGAAGGACCGGATCTTCGTCGCCAACCGCAAGGGCGGCTGGACCATCCTCGACCAGATCGACAAGACGCATTACGCGCGCGACCAGACCCTCCCGATCGACGACTATGCCAAGACGGTGGCGGTCGACCCCAGGACTCACCGCGCCTTCAGCTCGACCGCCGATCTGGTCTGGCCGGCGGCCGTCGCCGGCGGCAAGCCTTCACCCACGCCGAAGCCGGGCACGTTCCGGCTGATGGTGGTCGCGGAAAAATAGACTTTCCTCCGCCGCGCCCGAACATTGGCTCATTGTATAGTTTGGGAAAAGGGCGACCAATCCCGCACGGTGCAAAAGGGCGATGGCCGAAGCAGGAGGAGCCAGTGCTGAAGATCCTGGTCGCGGAAGATGACGACGATACGCGCGCCTATATCAAGCGTGGCCTGCGCGAGCTTGGCCATGTCGTGACCGTGGCGGCCGATGGCCGTGACGCGATGTTCCTGGCGACCGGGGAACCGTTCGACGCGATCATCCTCGATCGCATGCTGCCGGTGATCGACGGCATGACGATCCTGCGGTCGATGCGCTCCGCCGGCATCTCCACGCCGGTGCTGCTGCTGACGGCGCTGGCCCGGGTCGAGGATCGAGTCGAAGGGCTCGAGGCTGGTGCCGACGATTATCTGGTCAAGCCCTTCGCCTTTACCGAGCTGACCGCGCGCCTGAACGCGCTGGCGCGCCGGCCCGCGGCAGTGGCGGCGGAGACGGTGCTGCGCGCGGGCGATGTCGAGATGGACCTGCTGAAGCGCGAGGTACGCCGCAGCGGCCAGCGCATCGATGTCCAGGCGCGCGAATTCGCGTTGCTCGAGGAACTGATCCGCAATGCCGGCCGGGTGGTGACGCGCACCATGCTGCTCGAACGAGTCTGGAGCTTTCACTTCGATCCCAAGACCAACATCGTCGAAACCCATATCAGCCGGCTCCGCTCGAAACTGAATGCCGGGTCGGACCGCGACCGGATCCTTACGGTGCGCGGCGCCGGCTATCTGTTCGACGCCGATGCTTAGGCTGCCCTCCTCGACCGCTTTCCGGTTCGCGGCCTTTTACAGTCTCGCCTTCACCATCCTGATCCTGGCGCTGGGCACGGCGATGTACTGGGCGATCCGGCAGGAGCTGCGCTATGAGCTCGAGCAGCGCGTGGTTACGGAACGCATCGCGGTGCTGCGCGAGGCCGCCACGCCCGGAGCCGGCGGGCTGATCGACGTCATCGCCGATCGCACCGCGCGGGAACGGGGCGACATGCGCTATGCCCTGCTCGACCGGGCCGGCCGGCTGCGGGCCGGGTGGAGGGTCGCCGCGATCCCCGCCCTGGGCTGGTCCAACATGACGTTCTTCTGGCACGGCGAGCTCGACGATACCCGCGCTTATACCTCGCGCACCGCCGATGGCGGCACGCTGATCGTCGGTGCCGATCCCGAGGCGATCGAGGAGCTGGACGGCCGGATCATCCCGCTGTTCGCGGTCGCCTTCGGCCTGATCTCGGCGATCGGCGTGCTCGGCGCTTTCCTTCTGAGCGGTGCGCTCGGTCGCCGGCTCGGTGCGATCAACCGGACGGCCGATGCGATCATCGGTGGTGATCTTTCGCAGCGCATGCGGCTGTCGGGCACCGGCGACGAGTTCGACCGCCTCTCCGAGACGCTCAACCAGATGCTCGACCGGATCGCCGGGCTGCTCGACAATCTGCGCCAGGTCTCGGGCGATATCGCGCACGACCTGCGGACCCCGCTCGCGCGACTGCGCCAGAAGCTCGACATCGCGCTGACCGGCAATGCCGATGCACCTGCGCTGCGCACCGCGATGCGGCAGGCGATCGAGCAGAGCGAGGACATGCTCGACCTGTTCGCGGCGATCCTCAGCATTTCGGAGGTCGAGGCGGGCGGCGCGGTCGTGCGCATGGCGCCGCTGGACCTGAGCGGGCTGATGATCGATCTCGCCGATTCCTATCAGTTTTCGGCCGAGGATGCCGGGCGGCCCTTTTCGCGCGATATCGCGCCCGACATCACCCTCGAGGCCAATCGCGAACTGATCGCGCAGCTGGTCGTGAACCTGCTCGACAATGCCCTGCGCCACACGCCGCCCGGCACCGCGATCGGCATCGCGCTGTCCGCCGACCAGGACAGCGTGCGTCTGGCGGTCAGCGATCATGGGCCCGGTATTCCCGAAACGGAACGCGAGCGCGTATTCGCCCGGTTCGCGCGGCTGGAGAGCAGCCGCACCACGCCCGGCCACGGCCTGGGCCTCAGCCTGGTGGCGGCCATTGCCAGGGCGCACGGCGGCACCGTGCGTCTCGAGGACAATCATCCCGGAGTGACATTCATGGTGACCCTGCCGCGGAGGCTGCGATGAAGCGTGCCTCGCTTGGTCTGTTGTTGGCGGGTAGCCTGCTCTCGGGCTGCCAGACCTATCGGGCCGCGCCGCTGTCTGCGCCGTCCGACGTACTTGCGCCGCCCGACCCCGCGATCCTCTCGGCCGATGCCGCGACAATCGACCGGCCGTTCCTGACGCCGCAACCGATCGACCTGTCGCAACCCCTGACGCCCAACGCGCTGGCAGTGATCGCAGTGCTGGAGAATCCCGATCTCAAGGCGCAGCGGGCCAAATCTGGCGTGACCGACGCCCAGGCCTTTGCCGCGCGGCTGCTGCCCGATCCGAGCTTCCAGGCGAATTTCGACAAGATCCTGTCGGGGCCGGACGTGTTCAACGCGTTCGGCGGGCAGCTCGCGCTCGACATTGGCCAGCTCCGCACGGCGCGGGTCACGCGCGAAGCGGGTGAGGCGAGCAAGCGCCAGGTGCGGCTCGATCTCGCCTGGGCCGAATGGCAGACGGCGGGGCAGGCGCGATTGCAGGGCGTGCGCGTGCTTGCGCTGACCGACCAGCTCGCCATCGCCCGGACCAGCGCCGCCGCGGCGGAGAAGCTGTTCCAGGCGACTCGGCGCGCCACCGGCCGCGGCGATATCGCCGCGAGCGACCTGGACAGCCGGCGCCAGGCATTGCTCGATATGACCGACAAGCTGCGCGTCGCCGAGCGCGATCTCGCCGCGGCGAAGGGCGATCTCAACAAGATGCTCGGCCTGCCGCCCGAGACGGAGCTGCACCTCGCCGCGCCCGCCGATCCGGTCGTGCCGCCCGACAGCGCCACGCTCGTCGCCCAGGCGATCGGGCGCCGGCTCGATCTCCGGGCATTGCGTGCCGGGTACGGCGTGGCCGAGGCCGATCTGCACAAGGCCGTACTCGACCAGTTCCCCAACCTCTCGCTCACCGTGGCGGGCGCGCGCGACACGGCCGACAATTATACCGTCGGCCCGGCGGTGGGCTTCACCCTGCCGTTGTGGAACCGCAATCGCGGCGGCATCGCCATCGCCAAGGCGACTCGCGAGCAGCTCCACGCCGAATATGATGCGCGGCTGTTCCAGACTCGCGCCGAGATCGACGCGGCGATCAGCGCGCTCGTCACCGTGCGCCGGCAAAAGGCCGAACTGATCGCGCAGATGCCCGCGCTGGAACGCTTCGCCGCCAGCACCGAGCGTGCCGCGAAACGCGGTGACCTTGCCCCCGCCACCGCCGATACCGCCGCGCAGGCCCTGCGCGACCGTCGCCTCACCCTCCGCCAGCTCGACCAGCAGATCGCCGAGCAGACCATCGCGCTCGAATTGCTCTCGGGCGGCCCCGCCGAAGGATGGACCAAATGAAGTTCTGTGCGCCGCTCCTCCCCCTGATCCTGCTCGCCGGGTGCGGCGGGGGCGCCGCGCCCGAGGCGGCCGCGCCGGACACCGTCGCCCAGGTCCGCACCGGCATCGCCGAGTCCGGCGCGTCGAGCGACACCGTCAGCGTCTATGGCGCGACCGAGCCCGGTCCCGGCGGCGAACAGTCGGTCGTGGTACCGGCCGAGGCGATCATCGCCTCGATCGTCGCGCCGACCGGCACGGCGGTAGGCGCCGGGCAGACCATCGCGCTGCTGCGGCCGAGCCCGACCACCCGGCTCGACATCGCCAAGGCAAGCAGCGACGCGGCGGCGGCCGGGGCTGCCTATGCCCGTGCACGGCGGCTGCGCGCCGACGGCCTGGTCAGCGATGCCGATGTCGAGACCGCCCGGGCAGCGGCCGCGACCGCCAATGCGACGCGCGCCAATCTGGGCATCAAGGGCGGCGCACTGGCGCTGCGCGCGCCGATCGCCGGCACCGTGCGCAACCTGACCGCCAAGCCGGGCGACCAGCTTGCGGCAGGCGCGACCGTCGCAACCGTCGCCGCGCAGGGTGATCTGCGCGCGCGTTTCGGCATGGATCCGGTGCTTGCCCAGCGCGTCCATCCCGGGCAGCCGATCAGCATCGATACGATCAACGGCAGCGCACCCGCCAGGGTGGCCGTGGTCGGCGTCGATCCGCAAATCGATCCGACCACCCGACTCGCCTCGGTCTATGTCCGCATTCCCGCCGCGCTGCATCTCGGCGCGGGCGAGCCGCTCCGCGCGACGCTTCAGGTCGGTGCAAGCAGCACCGGCATCACCATCCCCTATGCGGCGCTGCTCGATGACGGCGGCCGCAGCTATGTGTTCGTCGTGAAGAACGGCGTGGCGAAGAGCCGCGACGTTTCGCCCGGCAATTCGGCGGGCGATCGCATCCAGATCCTGAAGGGCCTTCAGCCCGGCGAGAAGGTCGTGACCGAGGGCGGCACCGCGCTCGAGGACGGCATGAAAGTCACCGAACAGGGCGGAGCGGCAAAGTGAGAGAGGTCCTGAACCGCCATCGCCGGTCGATCTGGCTCTGCGTCTTCCTGGTCACGCTTGCCGGCCTGGTCGCGGCGACGCGGCTGCCCGTCACCCTGTTCCCGCATATCGATTATCCGCGCGTCGTCGTCTCGATCGATGCCGGCGAGCGCGACGCGGCGCAGATGGCGGCCGACATCACCCGTCCTGCCGAGATCGCGCTGCGCGCGATCCCCGGCGTCACCCAGATCCGATCGACCACCAGCCGCGGCTCGGCCGAGGTCGCGATCAGCTTCGGCTGGGGCGACGACATGGTCGCGGCGACGCTCGCCACGCAGGGTGCGCTCGCGACGATCGCGCCCGATCTGCCGGCGGGCACGCGCTTCAGCGTGCGCCGATCGGACCCCACGATCTTTCCCGTGCTCGGCATCTCGCTGACGTCGAGCAAGCGCGACGGCGTGTCGCTCGAGCAGCTCGCCCAGCTCAAGCTTCGGCCCATCCTGTCGACCGTGCCCGGCGTGGCGGGCGTGGACGTGCTGGGCGGCTCGACCCCCGAGGTCGAGGTCGAGGTCGATCCGGCGCGGCTCCAGACGCTCGGCCTGACCATAACCGACGTCACCACCGCGCTTGGCAGCGCGAACAGCGTGGCCGCGGTCGGCAAGATCGAGGATCGCCACCGGCTCTACCTCGCTCTGGTCGAGGACCGGCTGGTCAACGAAGCCGATATCGCCGCGATCCCGGTCAAGGCCGGCACGACCCCCGGCGCGGGCGTCGCCACGCTCGGTCAGATCGCGACGATCCGCCGCGCGCCCGCGCCCGCCTGGACCAAGGTCACCTCGAACGGCACTGACGCCGTGCTGGTCAATATCCGCCAGACGCCCACCGCCGACGCGGTGAAGCTGGTGCAACAGGTCGATGAACGGCTGAAGGGCGCGTCGCTGCCCGCCGATGTGAAGGTCAGCGTCTTCTACGACCAGTCGGAACTGGTGACGGGTGCTGCCAATGCCGTGCGCGACGCCATCCTGCTCGGTGCGGTGCTGGCCGGCGTGGTGCTGTTCCTGTTCCTGCGCAGCTGGCGCCTGATGGTCATCACCGCGGCGCTGCTGCCGGCGGTGCTCGCAGCGACCTGCCTCGCGCTCTACGCGCTGCACATGAGCTTCAACATGATGACGCTCGGCGGCATGGCGGCTGCAGTCGGCCTGGTGGTCGACGACGCGGTGGTGATGCTGGAGCATCTCATGCGGCGCCTGCAGGAAGCGGAGGACAAGGACGAGCGCCCGTCGATGCTGGCGGCGGCGCGCGAAATGGCCAAGCCGCTGTTCGGCTCGACCGCGGCGACGATCGTCGTGTTCCTGCCGCTCGCCTTCATCTCGGGCGTCACCGGCGGCTTCTTCAAGGCACTGGCGGTGACGATGACCGCGGCGCTGGTCGTGTCGCTGCTCTATGCCCGGTTCGTGCTGCCGATCATCGCCGATCGCTGGCTCACCGAAAAGGATGCCGAGGCGGCCGAGAAGGCGGATCGCTTCACCGGCGCGCTCGGCAGCCGGTACGAGAAGGTCGCGACCCGCGCCTTTGCCCGCCCCGGCCTGTTCACCGGGATCGGCGTCGCCGCGCTGATCGTGATCGGCGCCTTCGCCTGGACTCACCTGCAATCGGGCTTCATGCCAGTGATGGACGAGGGCGGCTTCGTGCTCGACTATAAGGCGAAGTCGGGCGCGGCGCTGTCCGACACCGACCGGCTGCTCCGCCAGCTCGAAAAGATCATCCGCGAGACGCCCGAGGTCACCGGCTATTCCAGGCGGACCGGCGTGCAGCTCGGCGGCGGCCTGACCGAGGCCGATGAAGGCGATTTCTTCATCCGCCTGAAATCCGGATCGCGCCGGCCGATCGACGAAGTGATGACCGAGATCCGCGACAAGGCGCAGGCAAGCGTGCCGGGGCTCCAGATCGAGACGGTGCAGTTGATGGAGGATCTGATCGGCGATCTCACTGCCGTGCCCCAGCCGATCGAGGTCAAGCTGTTCGGCGACGACCAGACTCAGCTCGCGGACGCAGCGGGCAAGGTCGCCGAGACGATCGGCAAGATCAGCGGCGTGGTCGAGGTGCAGGACGGCCTGCGCGTCGCCGGCGACGCGATCATCATCAAGGTCGACCGGGCCGCGGCGGCGCTGGCGGGGCTGGATCCCGATGCGGTGGCGAAGCAGATCGAGACTCAGATCGGTGGCACCGTCGCCACTCAGATCCTGTCGGGCGAGCAGGTCATCGACGTGCGCGTCCGCCTGCCGCAGGAACTGCGCCAGCGCGCCGATGCGTTGAACGCGCTCACGGTGCGCGCCGCCGACGGCCGGGCGGTGGCACTCCGTGCCATCGCGCAAGTCAGCATCGCCGCCGGCCAGCGCCAGATCACCCGCGAGGATCTCGCGCCCTTCATCCCCGTCACCGCACGGCTCGAGGGCAAGGATCTCGGCTCCGGCATCAAGGAAGTACAGGCGGCGGTCGCCGGGCTTCACCTGCCCTCGACCATCCGGGTCGATTATGGCGGCCTCTACGCCCAGCAGAAACAGTCGTTCAGCGATCTGACCACGGTGTTCGTCGCCGCCCTGCTGCTCTCCGCGCTGTTGCTGACCCTGCTCTACGAGCAATGGGCCTTCACCGCGGCGGTGATCGGGACGGTGCTGCTGTCGACCACGGCGGTGTTTTTCGGCCTGTGGCTGACCGGGACCGAGCTCGACATCTCCGCGCTGATGGGACTGACCATGGTGATCGGCATGATCACCGAGCTGGCGATCTTCTACCTGGCCGAGCTGGTCCCCGATGCGCCGGTCGACGCGGCGAGCCTGCTCGAAGCGGGCAAGGCGCGGCTTCGCCCGATCGTGATGTCGGCGCTGATCGCGATCCTGACGCTGTTGCCGCTGGCGCTCGGCATCGGCCGGGGATCGGGCCTGCAGAAACCGCTGGCGACCGCGATCATCTTCGGTCTCGCCATCGGCGCGCCTTTGGTCCTGACGATCCTGCCGACCCTGGTGCTGGTGCTGACGAAGCGTCGGCGGCGGAAGGAGGCGCCCGATGACGGCCCGGTCGCGGTGCCTGCCTGAAGGCGGCCGACGGATCGTGACATCTGCGCTCCGACCCTGCACATCGCGCAGTGCAGGTCACCTGACGCTGGAGGAGATGCCGCATGGACCGATATACTGGCGGATGCCTGTGTGGCGATGTTCGGATCGAGGCGTCGGGGCGACCCTATCGGGTCGGGCTTTGCCATTGTCTCGACTGCCGCAAACATCACGGCGCCCTGTTCCACGCATCAGCGATATTTCCCGAGGACGCGGTGACGATCGAAGGCGAGACGCGCGACTATGGCGGGCGATGCTTCTGCCCCCGCTGCGGCTCTCCCGTCTTCGCGCGGAGCGAGGACGAGATCGGGGTGAATCTGGGCGCGCTGGACGCGCCCGACCAGCTGATGCCGAGCTATGAACTCTGGACTGTCCGCCGCGAGGCTTGGCTGCCGGCCTTTCCGCTAAGGGGATATGAGCGTGATCGAGGCGTGGGGCGGTTCGAGGCATAGGTTGCGGACCTCCGGCTTGAGGTTATGAATCGGTGGCATGAGACCCATGCTGAGCTTGCTGGCACTGATCCTCGCCCTGGGGCTTGCCCCTGCCGCGAGCGCGCGGCGCGACGGCGGCAAGACGGGTGACCTTGTCCTGTTCGGCAAGCTGGAAAACCTGGACTATCAGGCGCTCGACGAGTTCGGCCTCAATGGCCGGATGACAGCCCGTCTTCGCGTATCGCGCGTGGTTCGCGGACACGTCTCGTCGCCGGTTCTGATGATCCGCTATATCGCGCACACCAATTTGCCGGAAGACAGCGAACTGCGCTTCCATCTTCGCCGCGATGATGACGGTACCTACATGGTGTGCGGCGACGGCGGGCGCGGTTATATTTGCCGCTGATGGCGGCCAGGCGCTGCGACGCCTTGCCAGCCGCCTTTCGTCCCGGCAGCATCCGGCCATTGCGGGCGTTTTGGGGAGTGGGCAATGTCGAACGAAGTCGGTCCCGTCCTGAACCGGAATGCGGTGGTGGAGTTGCGGGTGCAGATCTCGCCTGTCGGCCTGCTGTCGATCGCCGCCATCGTCCTGGCTGGCGCGGTGGTCACCGGGGTCGCGATCCGGGAAGCGCGGCGGCCGGTGCTGCCGCGCCTGAAGCGGGGCGGGGACGAAGGCGGGCTTCAGCGCTGAGTGGAAGATGGGCGACGCGTCATCAGCCCCCACCGACGTGGGCATCGTCAACGCGCTTGAGGCCGTCTACCACGCTTTCGAGGTTCCGGTGCCGTCAACGATCGAAGGGTGCCCCTGCTGCATCGCTACACGCGGCGTCGATATTTTGCTGACGACGCCGTTGCGTGACCTTACCGGCCAGGCGCTTTGGCGGTACGTCTCAGGCGTGTTCTACACGGTAGGTAGCGTGCAGGATTTCCGGTATTTCTGGCCGCGTATTCTGGACATATCGGTCAACGATCCGGGAAACGCCAACGGCGCCGAGATCGTGCTGGGAAAGCTGGGACTGGCAAACTGGCAGACATGGTCCTCCCGCGAGCGGCGGGCGATCGAAGGGCTCGTTGACGCATGGTTCGAACGGGCGCTGTCGCAGGATCTGGCGGGCGGTGACGACTATTGGATCGGTGGTGAGGTTGAAAGCGTGCTCTGCGGAGCTGCACGAGCAGGCTTTTCCCTCGATCGATGGCTCGTCCGTTTGCAAGAGCCCTTCGCGGCGCCAGTCCTGGCAGATTTGAGGGAGCGGGTTCCAGGCCAGCTATCGGGGTTCTGGAAGGATGCGCCCGCCGGTTTGAGGGAATTGTCGACGTTTCTTTCGCGGGGGAGGGCCTAGATTCGCTGCTGGCCCATTTTTGCGGGCATTGCGGCGTCTTTCCATCACTGGCACTCGTGGCGCCATGCTTCAGCTTCCAACCGAGCACGCGCTGTGGGTCGTCGAATATGGCGAGACCGACGAAAATGAGCTGACGATCATCCTCATCGAGGCCAAAGTCTCCTCCGAGCTCGTGCACACTGAAGTTGGCCCAGCGCATCCGATCTACCCGGACGACAGCAGTGCGGTATTCACGGTGACGTGGAGCGATTATGTTGCATTCGCGGTGAGAAACGAGAGCTTCGCCCTCCCGGAAGAGGGGGCGCCCATCGGATATGGCCTCGGGATAAAGGCTCACTCGCATTTTCGAGCCTATGTTGCCGCTTCAACATTTGCCGATGATGAATATCCCGGCCCTCTGACCCATTGGTTCTTGAATGCCGAGAGGCATTGCTTCGATATCATTTCTACCAACGCGCCAGGGATTGGCGAGTTGGGTCCGGAAGAAGCTGCGATCATGCGGGCACGATATCGGTAGGTCCGTTAGCTGGCACCAACAGGCATTCGTGATCTGATGCAGCCCGAACCGAATAGCCCCTCAGATCGGCAGCCGCGTCGTCGCCTTCACCTCTTCCAGTACCGCATAGGTCCGCGTCTCGCGCACGCCGGGGATGCTGGTCAGGATCTCGCCGAGGAAGCGGCGATAGGCGGCCATGTCCGCCACCCGCACCTTGAGCAGATAGTCGAACCCGCCCGCGACCATATGGCATTCCAGCACTTCGGGGATGTCGCCGACCTGCGCCGCGAAGGCCGTGAACACGTCGTCGGTCGTCCGGTCGAGCACCACTTCGACGAAGATCAGCAGCGCCTGGCCCAGCTTCACCGGATCGAGCAACGCGGTATAGCCCGCGATCACGCCGCTTGCCCGCAGCCGCTTCACCCGGTCGAAACAGGCCGCCGGGGACAGGCCGGCGCGGCTCGCCAGCTCCTGGTTGGTGATGCGCCCGTCCTCCTGCAGGATGCGCAGGATTCGGAGGTCGACGGCGTCAACCGAAGATTCGATGGAACGGGCACTCATCCGTAAAATTCCTTCGGCACTGGCGCCGATATAACGAAGCACGTTCACGTCGGAAAGCGGTATGACGAAGATGTCCACTCATCTCCGCCAACCCGCCAAGGAAACCCGATGCCACGCTCGCCCTGGGACATGATCGACGACGCCAAATATCGCGACGAGGCGGAGGCCATCGCCGATCTGCTCGCGCACCAGCCTTTGTCCTTCCCCGAGCGCAAGGCCGTCGTGGCCGAGGCGATCGCGCTGGTGGAATCGGCGCGGTCGGCGGCGAAGAAGCAGGGTGTGGTCGAGGATTTCCTCCAGCAATTCTCGCTGGGCACGCGCGAAGGGCTCGCGCTGATGTGCCTCGCCGAGGCGCTGCTGCGCGTGCCCGATGCCGAGACGCGCGACCGGCTGATCGCGGAGAAGATCGGCTCGGCCGACTGGGCCAGCCATGTCGGCAAGTCCGACAGCCTGTTCGTCAATGCCTCGACCTGGGGCCTGCTGCTCACCGGCAAGCTGGTCGAGGCCGACGAGACGGCGAAAAAGGATATCGGTGGCTATATCAAGCGCATCGCCGCGCGCATCGGCGAGCCGGTGATCCGCCAGGCCGTGGCCGCCGCCGTGCGCATCATGGGCGAGCAGTTCGTGCTCGGCCGCACGATCGAGGCAGCGCTCGCGCGAGCGAAGAAGGAAGACACGCTCTGCTCCTTCGACATGCTCGGCGAGGGCGCCCGTACCGAAGTCGATGCCGCCCGCTTCGAACAGATCTATGCCGAGGCGATCGAGACGGTGGGCAAGGCCGCGGCCGGTGCCGGGCCGGAGCTTGGCCACGGCGTGTCGGTCAAGCTCTCGGCGCTCCACCCGCGCTACGAAGCGGTGCAGGAAGCGCGCGTCTGGGACGAGCTGTATCCGCGCGTGAAGCGCCTCGCGCTGATCGCCGCGCGCCATGACCTGAACTTCGCGATCGACGCGGAAGAGGCCGATCGCCTCGTGCTCTCGCTCAAGCTGGTCGACCGGCTGGTGCGCGAACCCGAGCTCGGCGACTGGCAGGGGCTCGGCGTCGTCGTCCAGGCCTATCAGAAGCGCGCCCCGCTGGTGATCGCCGCGCTCGCCGATCTGGCGAAGGACAGCGGGCGCAGGATCATGATCCGCCTGGTCAAGGGCGCTTATTGGGACAGCGAGATCAAGCGCGCCCAGGTCGCCGGCCGCCCCGATTACCCCGTCTACACCACCAAGGCCGCGACCGACCTGAGCTATCTGGTCTGCGCCAAGGCACTGATCGACGCGTCGCCCGCGCTCTATCCGCAATTCGCGTCGCACAATGCCCATACCCTCGCCGCAGTGCGCCACATGGCCGATGCCGCCGGCGTGCGCATCGAGCATCAGCGGCTGCACGGCATGGGCGAGGCGCTCTATGCCGGTGCCGACCAGCGTTATGGCGGCATCATCCTGCGTGCCTATGCGCCCGTCGGCGGGCATGAGGAGCTGCTGCCCTATCTCGTCCGCCGCCTGTTGGAGAATGGCGCGAACACCAGCTTCGTCCATGCCCTGCTCGACGAGGAAATCCCGGCGGCCGACGTCGTTCGCGATCCGATCGCGATCGTCGAGGCGCATCCCCAGGCGCATGCCAAGATCCCGGTACCGTCGCGGCTCTACGGCGCTGCCCGACGCAACTCGCAGGGGCGCGACTTCTCGCTGGTCGCAGCGCGCGACACCGCAGGCAAGGCACTCGCCATGGTGCGTGCCGAGAAGCTCAGCGCCGGCCCGATCATCGGCGGCAAGCTGGTCAAGCGCCCCGTCGAACCCGTCACCAACCCCGCCGACCGCAGCACGACGATCGGCCAGGTCGGCAGCGCGGTGCCCGCCGATATCGATGCTGCGATCAAGCTCGCGCGCAAAGCCCAGCCGCGCTGGAATGCGCTGACCGGCACTGGCCGCGCTATCGTGCTGCGCGCCATGGCCGATGGGCTGGAGGCGGAGGAGGACCGGCTCGTCGCGTTGCTTTCGCTGGAGGCGGGCAAGACGCTCAACGACGGCGTCGCCGAAGTGCGCGAGGCAGTCGATTTCTGCCGTTATTACGCCATTCTGGCGGAACGCCAGTTCGGCGCGGCCGTCATCCTCGACGGCCCGGTCGGCGAAATGAACAGCCTGGAACTGCATGGTCGCGGCGTGTTCGCCTGTATCTCGCCGTGGAATTTCCCGCTGGCGATCTTCACCGGCCAGATCGCCGCCGCGCTCGCCGCCGGCAATGCCGTGCTGGCCAAGCCCGCCGAGCAAACCCCGCTGATCGCGGCCGAGGCCGTGCGAATCTACCACAAGGCCGGGCTCGATCCCGCCTTGCTCGCCCTGGTGCCGGGTGACGGCGCCGTGGTCGGCGCGGCGCTGGTCGCGCATCCGGGTATCGACGGCGTGGCCTTTACCGGCGGCACCGACACGGCGGGATCGATCAACCGCACGCTCGCGGCCCGCCCCGGCCCGATCGTACCCTTCATCGCCGAGACCGGCGGGCTCAACGGCATGTTTGTCGATTCGACCGCGCTGCGCGAGCAGGTGGTCGACGATGTCATCCTCTCCGCCTTCGGCTCGGCCGGGCAGCGCTGCTCGGCGCTGCGCCTGCTCTATCTGCCCAACGACACCGCCGAGGAGACGATCGCCACCCTGATCGGCGCGCTGGAGGCACAGGTCCTCGCCAACCCGAGCGACCCGGCAACCGATATCGGCCCGGTGATCGACGAAGAAGCGCGTAGTGCGCTGGAGAAGCATGTCGTCCGGCTGGAAAAGGAAGCGCGAATCCTTGCCCGCCTCGATCCGGGCGCGTTGGGCAGAAGCGGCAGCTTTTTCGGCCCGGTCATCGCCGAGGTGCCGACCCCCGATTTCCTCGAACGCGAGGTGTTCGGCCCGATCCTCCACATCTATCGTTACGATCCGAATGATCTTGAGGCCGTCGCGGGCAAGCTGGCGGCGCGCGGCTATGGCCTCACGCTCGGCGTGCACAGCCGGATCGACCTCTTCGCCGAGGAAGTGCGCGCGGCAGTGCCCGCCGGGAACGTGTACGTAAACCGCTCGATCATCGGCGCGGTGGTCGGCGTCCAGCCGTTCGGCGGAGAGGGCCTGTCGGGCACCGGCCCCAAGGCCGGCGGCCCGCACGCGCTGCTGCGTTATGCGCTGGAACGGGCGGTCTCGGTCAACATCACGGCGCAGGGCGGCGACCCCGCGTTGCTCAACCTGTGACCATCGGAGCTTGACCGCGGTCGGCGCGTTACGGATAGACGGGCGCTGAGGCGTCCGATGGCGCGTAACGGCAAAGAGGGAAACGACGTGGCGGCTGACAAGATGGACATCGACCTGTCGACGCTTCTCGACAATGAACACGAGCAGCAGGTCGAGTTCACCGGCGAAGTGGACGGCGACGACTATGAATTCGCAGTGCAATATGCCGTGCTCGAGGCTCTGAGCGGCGACGCGCCGGACGACGACGCGATCGACATGTTCAACCGCTTCAGCGACACGATCGCCGAGGCGGGTCTAGTCGCGCTCGCGCGCAACAGCGACCAGGACCTGATCGTGATCAGCGAGAACGACCTGGAATAGGGGCGCTCTCGGCCTCGCCTCGCGCTTCCTTGTGCTCCCGCGAAAGCGGGAGTCTCGACTCTACCGCAGCCGCTCCACCAGCGCACGCGCCGCGGCGGTAACGTCAGCCCAGGTCGTCTCGAACCCCTCGTCCGTCCCGTAATAAGGATCCTGTACCGCCTCGCCCTCGCGCCCGCTCACCAGGTTCAGCAACAGGTCGAGCTCGGCGGTCGCATCATGCGGGGCGATCGCGCGCAAATCCCGGAGGTTCTGGGCGTCGAGCGCGAAGATATGGCTGAACCGGCGAAAGTCTTCCGCCTCCACCTGCCGCCCGCGATAGCCGGAAATGTCGATGCCGTGGCGCTTCGCCGTGGCCAGCGCGCGCCGGTCCGGGGCATGGCCGATATGCCAGTCGCCGGTTCCGGCCGAATCCGCCGCCGCATCGAGCCCTGTACGCTCGGCTTCCGCACGAAACGCGGCTTCGGCGAGAGGGGAACGGCAGATATTGCCGAGACAGACGAACAGGATGGCTGGCGGCGTGGGGCGGTCGGTCATCGTGCCGGGATAGGGCGCGGCGCCGGCTTTGTCACCGCGGCGTGAAATCCTCGACCAGGTCGTAGCGGTCGCCGGGGAAGACCTGCCGCGCAAAGGTCACGGGCGGGCCGTTGCGCCAGGTCCAGCGCTCGATCTGCAGGCACGGCGCCTGCGTCGCGATGTGGAGTTGCCGCGCGACGGCGGGGGCAGCGGCGACCGCACTGATCCGGTGGCGCGCGTCGGTCCAGGGCACATGGCCGAGCAGCCAGGTGCCCGGCGCCACCGCACTGAAATCCACCTCCTCCGCTTCGGGTACGGTGCCGAGGTCGAGCCAGCGCTCCTCCCAGCCAAAGGGATCCGCGCCGGCATGATGCACGCCGCCCAGCCGCAGCCATCGCCCGGCGGTGCGCGTCTCGACCTCGTCCGGCGGGCTGGTGTCGATGCTGCGCGACGCCAGCGCCCAGCGATAGGCTTCGCCGCGCGCCGCGATCAGCGCGCCGATATCGGGCACGCCGACCACGGCGGAGCGGATGCGCGGATGCGCGACGAACGATCCGGCGCGTCGCCGCCGCTCGATCAGGCCTTCGCGCGCGAGGTGGCTCAGTGCCTTGTTCGCGGTCGCGCGGGCGCAGCCATAGGTCACGACCAGCTCATGCTCGAACGGGATGCGCGTGCCGGGCGCCCATTCGCCGGAGCGGATGCGCTCCTCGATCTCGCGCCGGATGCGCGCCTCGATCGTCATCCGATCAGGCGGGCGAGCACGGCCGTATAGCGCCGTCTGATCTCATCGCCCCGCACATGCCTGCCGCCCTCCACCAGCCGGATACCCCGGCGCCAGACACAGTCTATCCCGTCTCGCGCCGCAAAGATCCAGCTGTCGAGCAGCCGGTCGCCCGATCGCGCGGCAAAGGCGGGATCGTTCGCGTCGAGCGACACCAGGTCCGCGGACCGGCCGATCGCGATCCCGCCTTCGACGCCCAGCGCGCGCGATCCGCCCGCCAATGCTCCGTTGAACAGCGTCGCGCCGATCGACGCCCGCGCACCCGCCAGCACGCAGCGTTCGCGCCGCGTCAGCCGCTGGCCATATTCGAGCAGGCGCAGTTCCTCGGTCGCCGAGATCAGCACATTGGAATCGCTGCCGATCCCGAACGCGCCACCTTCGGCAAGATAGGCGGCGGCCGGGAAGATCCCGTCGCCGAGATTGGCCTCGGTGATCGGGCACAGGCCAGCGACCGCGCCGCTCCCGGCGATGGCCGCGCGTTCGGCATCGGTGACATGAGTCGCATGGACCAGGCACCAGCGTTCATCGACCGGCATTGCGTCGAACAGCAAGTCGACCGGGCGCTTGCCGCTCCAGGCGAGACAATCGGCCACCTCCTTGAGCTGCTCGGCGATATGGATGTGGACCGGGCCGCCCGCCGCCAGCGGCAGGATCGCCGCGATCTCCTCGGGCATCGCCGCGCGCAGACTGTGCGGCGCGATGCCGACCACCGCGTCCGGACCAGCAACGCGGCGCGCGCCCTCGACCAGCCGCGCGAAACTGTCGGGGTCGCTCAGGAAACGCCGCTGTGCCGCGCCGGGCACCGCTCCGCCAAAACCGCCATGGGCATAGAAGACCGGTAACAGCGTGAGGGCGATCCCGCTCGTCTCGGCCGCCGCGGCGATCCGTGCCGCCATCTCGGCGGGGTCGGCATAGGGCCGTCCGTCCACGTCATGATGGAGATAGTGGAACTCGCCAACGCGCGTGAACCCGGCCTCGAGCATCTCGACATAAGCGAGCGCCGCGATCGCCTCGACATCCTCCGGGCCGAGCCGGTCGAGGAAGCGGTACATCAGGTCGCGCCATGACCAGAAATCGTCGCCGGTCGTGCCGCGCTGTTCCGCCAGGCCGGCCATGCCGCGCTGGAACGCGTGGCTGTGGAGATTGGGCAGGCCGGGCAGGCCGATCCGGTGGCGCTCGTCGCCCGACGCGGGGTCGACGTCGGTCGCGATGGCGGAGACCAGCCCGTCGACTATCTCCAGCCGGACATGATCGGCCCAGTCGGTGCCGACCAGCGCGGTCTCGAACCACAAAGCGGACATCGGCACCTCCTGCGAATATGTCTAGACATATTCACCGCTTTGGCCAAGTCTGTATCGCATGACGACTCCGGACCATCCCCGCTGCGATCGGCTGTGGCACAATGCCCGACTGATGACGTGCGCCGACGGGGGCCTCGGCATCGTTGAGGACGGCGTGGTCGCGGCGCGCGATGGTCGGATCACCTATGCCGGGCCCGCCAGCGGAGCCCTGGCCTTCGACGCGGCCGAGACGGACGACTGCGCGGGTCGTTGGATCACCCCGGGCCTGATCGATTGCCACACCCATCTGGTCCATGCCGGCGACCGCGCGCGCGAATTCGAGATGCGGCTCGACGGCGCGACCTATGAGGAGATCGCCCGGGCCGGTGGCGGTATCCGATCGACCATGGCGGCGACCCGCGCCGCGAGCGAGGCCGACCTGGTCGCGACCGCGCTGCCCCGTCTCGATGCGCTGATCGCGGAGGGTGCCACGACGGTCGAGGTCAAGTCGGGCTACGGCCTCACGCTCGACGACGAACTGAAGATGCTGCGTGCGGCAAAGGCCTTGGGCGAGGCCCGCCGGGTCCGCATCCGCACCACCTTCCTCGGCGCCCACGCGCTTCCGCCCGAATATGCCGACGACCCCGAGAGCTATATCGACCTGGTCTGCGACTCGATGATCCCCGCTATCGCCGGCATCGCTGATGCGGTCGACGCGTTCTGCGAAGGCATCGGTTTCACCGCCACGCAGACTGAACGCGTCTTCGCCGCCGCAGCCGCGCACGGCCTGCCGGTCAAGCTCCACGCCGAGCAATTGTCTAATCTCCACGGCGCCGCACTCGCCGCGCGCTACGGCGCGCTGTCGGCGGATCATCTCGAATATCTCGACGAAGCCGGCATCGCCGCGATGGCGCAGAGCGGCACCGTCGCGACTCTGTTGCCCGGCGCCTTCTACTTCGTGCGCGAGACGAAGCTGCCGCCGATCGCGGCGCTCCGTGCCGCCGGCGTGCCCATCGCGCTGGCGACCGACTGCAACCCCGGCACCTCGCCGCTCACGTCGCTGCTGCTGGTCATGAACATGGGCGCGACGCTGTTCCGGCTCACCGCCACGGAATGCCTGCGCGGCGTCACGATCAACGCCGCCCGCGCGCTCGGCCTGCAGGACGAGGTCGGCACGCTCGAAGCAGGCAAGGCCTGCGACCTGGCCATCTGGGATGTGGGGCACCCCTCCGAACTCGTCTATCGCATGGGCTTCAACCCGCTCCATGCCCGTATCTGGAGCGGCCAATGAGCGCGATCATCCTGAAGCCCGGCCCCTTGAAACCTGGGGCCGTGCCGCTGGCTGAGTGGCGCGCGATCTATCGCGGCGCGGACGTTCGGCTCGATCCCGCCTCCGCCGGGACGATCGCCGCGAGCGCCGCCGCGGTCGAGCGTATCCTCGCCCGGGGCGAGCCGGTCTATGGCATCAACACCGGCTTCGGAAAGCTCGCCAGCGTGCGGATCGAGGCATGCGATCTGGCGACGCTCCAGCGCAACATCGTGCTGAGCCATTCGGCCGGGACGGGCGGGCCGTCGCCAGTGCCGGTCGTCCGGCTGATGCTGGCGCTGAAGCTCGCCAGCCTCGCCCAGGGCGCCTCGGGCGTGCGGCCGGAAACGGTCGCCCTGCTCGAGGCCATGCTGGTGAAGGGGCTCACGCCAGTGATCCCTGGACAAGGCTCGGTCGGCGCCTCGGGCGATCTCGCCCCGCTCGCGCACATGGCCGCGACGATGATCGGTGTCGGCGACATGCTCGTCGATGGCCGGCGCTTGCCCGCGGCCGACGCGCTCGCCGTAGCCGGCCTCGTCCCGCTGACGCTCGGGCCGAAGGAGGGCCTGGCGCTGCTCAACGGCACGCAATTCTCCACCGCCAACGCCCTGGCCGGGCTGTTCGAGGCGGAGCGGCTGCACCAGTCGGCCCTTGTCACCGGCGCGCTGTCGACCGAGGCGGCCAAGGGTTCGGATACGCCGTTCGATCCGCGCATCCATGCGCTTCGCCGCCATGCCGGTCAGATCGAGACGGCGGCGGCGCTCCGTAATCTGATGGCGGGCTCGGCGATCCGCGCCTCGCACGCGACGGGCGACGAACGCGTGCAGGATCCCTATTGCCTGCGCTGCCAGCCCCAGGTGATGGGCGCGGTGCTCGACCTGCTGCGCCAGGCCGCCGTAACGCTGGAGGACGAAGCGAACGGCGTCTCCGACAATCCGCTGATCTTCCCGGAAACCGACGAGGCGCTGTCGGGCGGGAATTTCCACGCCGAGCCCGTTGCCTTCGCCGCCGACATGATCGCGCTCGCCCTGTGCGAGATCGGCTCGATCGCCGAGCGCCGCATCGCGATGCTGGTCGATCCCGCGCTGTCCGGGCTGCCGGCCTTCCTGACCCCGCAGCCCGGGCTCAATTCCGGCTTCATGATCCCGCAAGTCACCGCGGCCGCGCTGGTCTCGGAGAACAAGCAGCGCGCCTATCCTGCGAGCGTGGATTCGATCCCTACCTCGGCCAATCAGGAAGACCATGTGTCGATGGCCGCGCACGGCGCCCGCCGCCTGCTCGACATGGCGGAGAATCTCGGCGCAGTGATCGGCATCGAACTGCTCGCCGCGGTGCAGGGCTGCGACTTCCACGCACCGCTCACCTCGTCCGATGCGCTGGAGGCGGCGCGAGCACGGTTGCGGCAGGACGTGCCCTGGCTCGACCATGACCGCCATATGCATCCCGAGATGGAGGCGGCGAACGCGATCATCCGCTCGGGGGCTTTGGTCGAGGCGGTGAACGTCGCTCTTCCAGGCGTCGCGACATGAGTGCCGCGCCCACCACCTGCCGTCACCCCGGACTTGTTCCGGGGTCCATTTCTCCACATGCGCTGTCGTCGCCTGCCGCACGATGGATGCCGGAACAAGTCCGGCATGACGGATGGAGAGGGCGCGCATGAGCGTAGAAGTCCGGCGCGGTACCGCACCGTTGGTGGTGAGTTTCCCCCATACCGGCACTGACATCCCCGCCGAGATCGAACCCGGCTTCGTCTCCCCCTGGCTGGCGCGCCGCGATGCCGATTGGTGGATCGACCAACTCTACGACATCGCCGCCGATCTCGGCGCAACTACCGTCCGCACCACCATCTCCCGCAGCGCGATCGACGTGAATCGCGATCCCTCGGGCGCGTCGCTCTATCCTGGGCAGGCGACGACCGAACTGTGCCCGACCACGAGTTTCGACGGCGAGCCGCTCTACCGCAACGGCCAGGAACCCGATGGCGAAGAGATCGCCCGCCGCCGCGCGCTGTGGTTCGATCCCTATCACCAGGCGCTCGCGGCTGAACTCGACCGGCTGCGTGCCGCGCATCCCAGGGTCGTGCTCTACGACGCGCATTCGATCCGGAGTCGCATCCCCCGATTGTTCGACGGCGAACTGCCGCAGTTCAACATCGGGACTTTCTCGGGCGCAAGCTGCGACCCCGCGCTGGCCGACGCGGTCGCGGCGGAATGCGCGGCGTCCGGCCTGAGCCATGTCCGCGACGGCCGCTTCAAGGGCGGCTGGACGACGCGCCATTATGGGCGACCGAGCAACGGCGTGCACGCGATCCAGATGGAGCTGGCGATGCGTGGTTACATGGCCGAGCCCGAGGCGCCGACGCCCGACAACTGGCCCACCGCGCTCGACCGCGCCGCGCCGCTCCGCGTGCCGCTCGCTCGCATCCTGAAGGCGTGCCTCGCCTTCGCCGAATCGACCTGAACGATTGGAGATTTGTAACGCCACCCTTCCCAATCCGTCACCCTGAACTCGTTTCAGGGTCCATGCGCGGTCAGGACCCGCAGGAGCCGCGCTCCTGAGTCAGACGACCGCGCATGGATGCTGAAACGAGTTCAGCATGACGACGGAAGGAGGGTGGATCCTCGACCGCACCCTCAAGGACGCAATTCATGACTCGCCTCGACAACAGCCGCATCATCCGCCCCGCCACCGGCACGACGCTCACTGCGAAGAGCTGGCTGACCGAGGCGCCGCTGCGCATGCTGATGAACAACCTGCATCCCGACGTCGCCGAGCGGCCCGAGGAGCTGGTCGTCTATGGCGGTATCGGCCGGGCCGCGCGCGACTGGGAGAGCTATGACCGGATCGTCGCGGCGCTGACCCGGCTGGAGGATGACGAGACCTTGCTGATCCAGTCGGGCAAGCCGGTCGGGGTGTTCCGCACCCACCGCGATGCGCCGCGCGTGCTGCTCGCCAATTCGAACCTCGTGCCGCACTGGGCGACCTGGGAGCATTTCAACGAGCTCGATCGCAAAGGCCTGGCGATGTACGGCCAGATGACCGCCGGTTCGTGGATCTATATCGGCACCCAGGGCATCGTTCAGGGCACCTACGAGACCTTCGTCGAAATGGGCCGCCAGCATTATGGCGGCGACCTGAAAGGCCGCTGGCTGCTGACCGCCGGGCTCGGCGGCATGGGCGGCGCGCAGCCGCTCGCCGCGGTCATGGCGGGCGCCTCCTGCCTCGCGATCGAATGCCAGCCGAGCCGGATCGAGATGCGGCTGCGCACCGGTTATCTCGATCGATCCGCCGACACGATCGACGAGGCGCTGGCGATCATCGACCAGGCAAAGGCCGTTGGGAAACCCGTCTCGGTCGGTCTGCTCGGCAACGCGGCGGACATCCTGCCGGAGCTGTTCGCCCGCGGCGTGCGCCCCGATCTGCTGACCGACCAGACCTCTGCGCATGACCCGCTCAATGGGTACCTGCCCAAAGGCTGGTCGCTGGAGGAGTGGGCGCAGGGCCGCGAGCGCGATCCGCAGGCCGTGATCGATGCGGCCAAAGCGTCGATGGCGGTGCATGTGCGATCGATGCTCGATTTCCAGGCCGCGGGCGTGCCGACGGTCGATTACGGCAACAATATCCGCCAGGTCGCCAAGGACGAAGGCGTGGCCAACGCGTTCGATTTCCCCGGCTTCGTCCCGGCCTATATCCGCCCGCTTTTCTGCCGCGGCATCGGCCCGTTCCGCTGGGTCGCTTTGTCGGGCGATCCGGAGGACATCTACAGGACCGACGTCAAGGTGAAGGAGCTGCTGCCCGACAACAAGGCGCTCCACACCTGGCTCGACATGGCGCGCGAGCGAATCCACTTCCAGGGCCTGCCCGCGCGGATCTGCTGGGTCGGGCTCGGCGACCGCCACCGGCTCGGCATGGCGTTCAACGAAATGGTGGCGAGCGGCGAGCTCAAGGCGCCGATCGTCATCGGCCGCGACCATCTCGATTCCGGCTCGGTGGCCAGCCCAAACCGCGAGACCGAAGCGATGCGGGACGGGTCGGATGCGGTATCCGACTGGCCGCTGCTCAACGCCCTGCTCAACACCGCGTCGGGCGCGACCTGGGTGTCGCTGCACCATGGCGGGGGGGTGGGCATGGGCTATTCGCAGCATGCCGGCATGGTGATCGTCGCCGACGGCACCGACGAGGCGGCGCGGCGGCTGGAACGCGTGCTGTGGAACGATCCGGCGACCGGCGTGATGCGCCACGCCGATGCGGGCTATGACATCGCGGTCGACTGCGCGCGCGAGAAGGGGCTCGATCTGCCATCGCTTCGGTGACGGAGAGGATGGCCATGAGCGGTCGCGCTTTTCGCTGTTCCGTCGCGATAACAGGGAAGAACAGGGAAGATATTTTTTATTGAGCCCGAATTGCCTCGAGTTCTTGAATTAATCGTTTAATATCAATTTGTTAATGGCGTTTCCCTGTTCTTCGATAACAGCGAAGTTTTCCGACGGAACAGGGAATTGTCCGGGCGAACCGATCCTCGACAATGTCAAACAGCGTCACTGATTCCGCGCCGGGCGACCTAAGGCGTTTCGACGTTTTGTTGAATCGAAGGCGTTCCGGCTGGAAAAAATCCTAGCCGAGCATTCCGGTGAGCGCGGGGGACAGGATCTCGCGATAGCCGAACCGGTCGCGCACGACCATGCGCGCGGCAAGGCCTTGATCGGCAGCGAGCGCCAGACCTTCTTCCGGCCCGAGCACGGTCAGCGCGGTCGCCCAGGCGTCGGCCAGCATGCAACTCGGATGCAGCACGGTGACGGCGGCGATGCCGTTGGCCACGGGGCGGCGCGTCCGTGGATCGATGGTATGGGCATAGCGACGACCGCCCGTTTCGAAGAAGCGGCGATAATCGCCCGAGGTCGCGACGGCGAGGTCGTGCAGCGCGACCCGCAAGGGCGCGATCCGGGCGCCGGGCGGCGGCTCCAGCTCGACCCACCAGGGTTCGCCACCGGGCTTGACCCCGGAGCCGACCAGCTCGCCGCCGATCTCGGCGAGGAAATCGTCGATGCCGAGGCCGCGCAGCGCGCGGGCCACCGCGTCGACGCCGAAGCCCTTGGCGATACCTGACAGGTCGAGCCGCACATCGGCGGTGCGCCGCGCACGCGTTCCGGACCGTTCGATCTTCGCCCAGCCGACCGGTGCGGCAGTCAGATCGGCTTCAGCGGGCAGGTCGCCCCGGCCGGAAGGGCCGAAGCCCCAGAGATCGACCAGCGAGCCCGCCGTCGGATCGAACGCGCCACCGCTGGCGCGCGCGACACCCAGCCCGGCATCCAGCACCTGCGCAAGATCGGCGGGCAGGTCCTGCCACGCGCCCAGCGGGGCGCGATTGAACCGGGAGAGATCGGATTCCGCCTCCCAGTTGCTCATCTCGGCGATCACACCGTCGAGCGCGCGCCTGATCGCCGCGCGCACCTCAGCCGCCGGCCGGGTGGAGACGATCCGCGCCGACCAGCTCGTGCCCATCGTCTCGCCACCGAACAGCTCGACGGTCGCCCCGGCGTCACGCCGCCGGAACGATTCCACCGAGACGTGCAGCGGCACCGCGACGCGAGGCGCCCCGGGCATCAGGGTTGCAGGACTTCCAGCACGGTGGTGTAGCTCATCCGCTTCTCGGCATTGGGGATGGTCGTGCTCGGCGCGCTGGTCGTGGCCGACATCCAGTACATGCCGGCGCCTGGCCAGGTGATCGAGACCTGGCCCTGGGCATCGGTCTTCAGCGCGATTTCGTTGACCGAGGTGCGGTAGCGGCTGCCGCCCGGGATCACGGTGACCTCGATATTGGCGGCGGGCTTGCCGTCGGCGATCAGCTTGAAGGTCGCGGCTTCGCCCGCGACCAGATCGTTCGGGTGGGTGACCGGCAACAGCTCCAGGCCTTCGCCGGTCGGCTTGAACACCGTGTCGGTCGGCGCGCCGGAGGTGACGAACACTTCGTTGCGGCTGAGCATTTCGCCCAGCTTCACATCGGTGGCGCCGGCGGGGATCGCGGTCGCCAGCTTGTCCGCGGTCGTGCCGCGCGGCAGGCGCTGCTCGACGCCGCCCACCTTGAAGCTGCCCATCACGCCGCCATTGCGGATGACGATCTTGTAGGTGCCCTTCTGCGTCATGTGCAGGTCGAAGTTCGCCCGGTACTGGCCGATGTTCATATGCTCGACCTTGCCCGGCGTGCCGTCGGGCTGGACCACGGCGGGCTCGGCGCGCAGCGGCTGGTGGTCGGGGAAGAACAGGTCGTTCGACGCGGCGGCGTCGAAGGTGATCCAGTCGTCATCGCCCGACACGATGGTGGTCGAGGGCAGCATCCACAGGCGGTGCGCGTGGAGCGGAGCGGCGATAGCGGCGGTGCAGACCGCGGCGGCGAGCAGCTTGTGAAGGGTCTTCATGGGGCGGATCCTCTCGCGCAAAATGATCAGGGCTTGAAGGTGACGACGACCGGGCCGAGCTCGGTCTTGCCGGCGGCGCGGGCGCTCTGGCCGGGCTTGGCCGGCCAGGTGAAGGGCACGCGGAGCACTTCGCGCCCGCCGGTCTCGCGCGCGGCCTCGACGACCAGCGTATATTGGCCGGGCTTGAGCCCGAGCTTCGCGCTGCTGAAGCTCAGCGACTGGACGCCCGGCGCACGCGTCGCGCCCGAGGTGCCGTCGGCGACAAAGGCATTGGTCCGGCCCGAGGCGCGCCACCAGGACCGCACTTCGTTCAGCCATTTGCGGCCTTCGTTCTTGGCCTTTTTCACATCGTACCAGACCGACAGGGTCTTGGCCGGCGCGCCATTGCCCTCGACGAAGATCGCGACATAGGGCCGGTGATATTCGGCGACCGACAGGCGCGGCACGGTGACCGCGACGTCCATCGTCTGGGCGAAGGCGGGCGTGCCCGCGGCCAGGCCGGCGATGGGCAGGCCGGTGAGGATCAGGCGGTGATTGAGCTGCATGGATTAGGCTCCCGGTGGATCAATGGATGAAGAAGATGGCGAGCCCCGCCGGGATGGCGAGGCCGAGGGCGACGATGGGCCAGGTGGTCGGGCGCTTGGCCGAATGGAGCCAGAGCAGGAACAGCCCGGTCAGCGCGAAGACGAGGCAGGCAAAGGCAAAGACGTCGATGAACCATTTCCACACGGCGCCCGAATTGCGGCCCTTGTGGAGATCGTTGAGGTAGGAGACCCAGCCGCGATCGGTGAATTCCGAGGTGACCGCCCCCGAGGCGCGATCGATCGACACCCAGCCGTCGCCGCCGGGACGGGGCAGGGGCAGATAGATCTCGTCGGCGGACCATTCGGCATCGCCGCGCGCGCTGGGGGGGAAATTGGCCTCGACCCAGGTCGCGATCCGCGGCGGCAGGGGCTTCTTGGTATCGGGTGCCTCGTCGGGCGCGACCGTCTTCAGCAGGGGTGCGGGAAGCGTCGCCGCTTTCGACGTGACGGCGGGCTTGGCTTCGATGTCGGCGGCATGGTTCAGGGTGAAGCCGGTGACGGCGAACAGCACCAGCCCGACAAGGCTCACCGCTGAGCTTATCCAGTGCCAGGTATGGAGCTGCTTGAGCCAGAAGGTCTTGCGCCGAGGCTTTTGCCGCGCGGCCTGGTTAGTCATCGCTGGCGGAAGGCCCCGGTAGAAGTGAGAATGATTCGCGATAACGCAAACGATTCGCAATTGCAACGCGATGAACGGGCGATACGCCGGTGTCGGCGAGGAAGTCATGGCTCCAACGAACCAGGCCGCCGGAGAACCTGGAGAACAGGGCTTGCGCTGATGCGGCGCGAGGCGGCATAGCGCGCGCCCTTGAGCTGTGTCGGAGGTCGGCAATGGAAGATGTTGCCGCAGGCACCGCGATCGGCCTCGACTTCGGCACCACCAACAGCGTGCTGGCGCGCACTGGTGCGGACGGCGGCGCGACCCTGGTCGAGTTCGACGGGCCGGAGGAACGCGGCGCGGTGTTCCGGTCGGCGCTGTGCTTCTGGCACGACGAGGATGTGCGCGGCGGCATGGCGGTCGAGGCGGGGCCCTGGGCGATCGCCGAATATCTCGATTATCCGCAGGACACGCGGTTCATCCAGTCGTTCAAGTCAGTCGCGGCCAGCCCGGTATTCGAGCATGCCTCGGTGTTCGAGAAGCGCTACCGCTTCGAGGATCTCGGCCGGCTGTTCCTCGACAAGCTCTCGGCCCACGCCGGCGAGGGCCTGAAGGCGCGGCCGAAGCGGGTCGTCGTCGGGCGGCCGGTCGAATATGCCGGGGCGCGGCCCGATGCCGCTTTGGCGCGCCAGCGCTACGACGCGATGTTCGCGAGGTTCGGCGCCGAGATCCATTATGTCTATGAGCCGCTGGGCGCCGCGTTCAGCTATGCGACGCGGCTGGAAGAGCCGGCCACTATCCTGGTCGCGGACTTCGGCGGCGGCACCAGCGACTTCTCGGTGGTGCGTGTCGCCGAACCGGGTGCGGCGAAGCGCTGCGTGCCGCTTGGCCATGCCGGTATCGGCATTGCCGGGGATCGCTTCGACCAGCGCATCGTCGACCGGCTGGTATTGCCGATGCTCGGCAAGGGCGGCAGCTATCGCTCGTTCGACAAGATCCTCGATATTCCCGGCGGCTATTTCGCCGATTTCGCCGACTGGTCGCGGCTGGCACTGATGCGCAATCGCCGGACGCTGGAGGAGCTGCACCGGCTGCAGCGCTCGGCGATCGACCCCGTCGCGATCGGGCGGATGATCGCGCTGATCGAGAATGAGCTTGGGTTCCCGCTCTATGATGCGGTCGGGCGCCTGAAGCGAGCGCTGTCGAGCGGGGAGCAGGCGCCTTTCCAGTTCTCGGGCGCGGGGCTCGAGATCGAGGCGGAGGTTGCCCGGAGCGCGTTCGAGACATGGATCGCGGACGATCTGCGCCGGATCGATGCGACGGTCGATCGCGCGCTGTCGGTCGCGGGGCTCGGGCCGGACGGGATCGACCGGGTGTTCCTGACCGGCGGCTCCTCGCTGATCCCCGCGGTGCGCGCGCTCTTCTCGCGCCGCTTCGGCGAGGCGGCGATCAGCTCGGGCGGCGAGCTCACCTCGATCGCGCACGGCCTCGCGCTGATCGGGCAGCAGGACGATATCGCCGCCTGGTCGGCCTGACACCGAACCGCAACATCAGCGTCATCAAAGCTGCACCGACCGCCGGTACGCTCGCCGGGTCGATCGCAAGCGCTTCGTCAGGTGCGAAGCCGCGATCACCTGTACGGGAGCGAGCGCATGATTCACCTCGGCGAAATGACGGCTGACCGGACTCACATGCTGACCCGGTTCCATGCCACCTTCGGGCAGGACCATTGGGCGCATCGCACCAGCGGCTGGACGCTGATCGGCGTGAACCCTGCGTGGTTCGACACCGATCCGGACGGCCCGCAGGTCGCCTGGCTGCGCGACATGCTCGACGGCTGCACGGGCCCGGTCGGCCTGTTCCTGCACAAGCCCTGGTTCAAGGCGACCGACAGCGCCGTGTCCCGCGATACGCGGCGCGCGCTCGAGGCGTTGTTCGATGGTCATGATCTGCGCTTCGTCGCGCAGGGCCATGTCCATCAGGTTCATGATCGCCTCGGCGACGATACCGGCATCGACTGGTTGCCGTCGATCGCATCGGTCGAAGCCGATGCGGACACGGACGCTGGCGGAACCCGGCTGGCCAGCCTAGCCAGGCTGACGCTTGACCCGAGCGGTCATCGGTTCGACGCGGGCGATTCGGCCGACCATGTCGTCGCGTTTCCCGAAATCCCCGCCGTGCGGGAGCTGGCCGACGCGTGACTGGCCGGCCTGGCGGTCGTCCTCGCCGCCAAGGCGCGGGGAGGTGCCGGGCGAAGCTTAGTTGGCTGAAATTACCTCTCCCCGTTCGCCCTGAGCTTGTCGAAGGGCTGTTCTTTCTTCCGAGGAAGAGAAGGGCAGGGCTTCGACAACCCCGGATCAAGTCCGGGGCCGAACGGGGGATATCAATCCAGCTCAAAAACGCTTTAACCGCGCAGTGCCGCCGAAATAGCCTTGAGCCCACCCTCGAGTTCCTCGGTGGTGGGCCAGCCATAGCCGAGGCGGAAATAGCTGTCGGGCAGCTCGAACCAGTGGCCAGGCCCGACATAGCAGCCATGGTCCTCGAGCAGGCGCTTGTAGAAGGCGTGGGTACCGCCCGGCGGTTCCCGGCGCATGCGGGGGAAGCACACGACGCCGCCCATCGGGGCCACCCATTCGAGTAGCTCCTCGCCCGCCATCCAGGCCGTGATCCGGGCGCGGCGGCGGCGCATCTCGTCCAGGACGGGCTGGAGGATCTCGTCGCGGCGTGACAGGATCTGCTCGCCGACCCATTCGTCGATCACGCTGCCGCAGATGCTGATCTGCTCCTTGGCGGCGAGGAAGCGCTCCTGCAGCGCCGGGTCCCTGCTGATGATCCAGCCGATGCGGATGCCGGGCACGCCGTACGCCTTGGACAGGGAGGCGACACTGATGACATGCTCGCCGAGCGACGCGGCGAGCGGCAGCGTGCCGTTAAGCGACAGGTCGCGATAGGTCTCGTCGACCAGCAGCACGCAGCCGCGCTGCTTCGCGAGATCGACCAGAGCGCGCAGTTCCGCCTCGGCCAGCATCGTGCCCGTCGGGTTGTGCGGCGTGGTGATGCTGATGAGCCGGGTCCGCGGCGTAACCGCGGCGGCGATGGCGGCGGGATCGATGCGGAAGCCGCTTTCGAAATCCAGCTCGATATGAGTGACCGCGCAGCCGATCGCGCGCGGCGTCTCCAGATTGGTCGCGTAATTGGGGCGGACCACGACGAGATGGTCGTCGGCGCCGAGCAGCGTGGTGGCGATGATGAACAGCGCGCCGGCCGCGCCGACGGTGACGAGCACGTCGTCCGCCTCGACGCCGCCGCTCGCCTCGGCGATCAGGCGGCGCAGCCCGGCGCCGCCGCGATGCTCGCCATAAAGCAGGGTGAGATCGGGGATCGTCAGGCCGAGGCCGGCGATGCTGCGGTCGGCAACCGAGCTTTCGGAAAGATTATAGCGGATGCGGCCATAGCCGAATTCCTCGGGCGACTCGACTTCGATCGGCATCCGGACATAGCGCATCGGGTTCTCCCTGGATCAGGCGCGGATACCCCGCAGGTCGTGCAGCTGGTCGGCGACCCGGTCGGCCTCGAAGCTGGCGACCGGATAGGCGCAATAATCGGCGGCATAATAAGCGCTGGGGCGGTGATTGCCCGAGGCGCCGAGACCACCGAACGGCATCGAGCCGGCAGCACCGGTGGTCGGGCGGTTGCGGTTGACGACGCCGGCGCGGATGCGGCGCTGGAACTGGTCCCACAGCGCGTCATCGTCGCTGATCAGCCCGGCCGACAAGCCGAAGCGCGTGTTGTTGGCGGCGGCGATGGCGGCGTCGACATCGGCGACGCGAGTCACTTGGAGCACGGGGCCGAAAATCTCCTGGTCAGGCACGGCGAGGCCGGTCACGTCGAGGATCGTCGGGCCGACGAACGCGGTCGAAGAGCCGGGGCGTGCCTCGAACCGGCGGATCGCCTGGGCGCCGAGCGTCATCAGCTCCTCGGCCTGCAGGGACACGCGCGCCGCCGCGGCGGGGGAGATCAAAGGACCCATGAACGGCTCCGGCATATCGTTCCACGCGCCGATGGTGATCCGGTCGGACAGGGCGGCGACGGCGGCGACGATCGCGTCGCCCTTCGCGCCCCGGGGCACGATCAGGCGGCGCGCGCAGGAGCAGCGCTGGCCAGTGGTGATGAAGGCCGAGCCGACCACGATCGAGGCGATCGCGTGCGGATCGCCGTCCCACGCGACGAGCGGATTGTTGCCGCCCAGCTCGAGCGCGAGGATCACCTTGGGGCGTTCGGCGAAGATGCGCGTGAAATGCGCGCCAGCGCCGGCCGATCCGGTGAACAACAGGCCGTCGATATCCTCGGCGAGCAGCGCGGCGCCGGTGTCGCGGCCGCCCTGGACGACCGTGAACACGCCCTCGGGCAGGCCCGCCTTGCGCATCGCCGCGCCGATCAGCTCGCCGACCAGAGGCGTTTCCTCGGACGGCTTGAACAGGACCGTGTTGCCCGCCAGCAGGGCGGGGACGATATGGCCGTTGGGCAGATGGCCCGGGAAATTATACGGGCCGAGCACGACCATCACGCCGTGCGGGCGGTGGCGCAGCACGGCGCGGCCGAACGGGGCCTCCTGCTCGCGGCTGCCGGTGCGTTCGGCATGCGCGGCGATCGACAGGTCGACCTTGCCGACCATCGAGGCGAGCTCGGTCTTCGTCTCCCAGAAGGGCTTGCCCGTCTCGCGCGAGATCGCCGTCGCGATGGGCTCGGCATCCTGCTTCAGCGCGTCGCGGTAGCGGTGGACGAAGGCGATGCGCTCTTCCACCGTCGTCGCCGACCAGGTGTCGAAGGCGGCGCGCGCCGTGGCGACCGCGGCGGCGCAGTCCTCCGCCGTTGCTTCGGGGCCGGACCATATCACCTCACCGGTGGCGGGATCTTGGGAGTGGAACAGGGTGGTCATGTCAGGTCGCCATTTCGCTCAGCATCGCGTTGCGGGTCTCGTTCATGCGCTCCCGCGCGATGTCCGCTTCCGCGCGGCAGGTTGAAAATGGGCAATAGCCCGATGTGGCTATCGCCGCCACCGCGACATCATCCCGGCTGACTCCTGATGAAATCGATGAACGCCCGCAGCGGCGCGGGGAGATAGCGGCGGCCGGCATAATAGAGGAACGGCCCCGAGAAACGCTGCCACCAGGGTTCGAGCACCGGCACCAGCGCGCCGCTGTCGAAATGCGGCTTCAGCCAGTCCTCGAACAGATGGATGATGCCGAGCCCGTCGACAGCGGCGTCCACCGCCAGGTCGAACGCGGCGCCCGGCTGGATCAGCAGCGGGCCGGCCGGATCGATGCGGATGATCTCATCGTCGCGCTCGAACTCCCAGATCGGAGTCCTGCCGCTCGAAAAGCGGCCACGCAGACAGGCATGGTCGAGCAGGTCGCGCGGATGTTCCGGCCGGCCATAAGCGGCGAGATAGGCGGGCGAGGCGCCGGTCGCGAGGCACTGGGTGCGCGGGCCGATCGGCACCGCGATCATGTCCTGCTCGAGCCGTTCGTCATAGCGGATGCCGGCATCGAAGCCCGCCGCCAGCACGTCGACGAAACCGTCCTCGACGGTTACTTCGAGGCGGATATCGGGATAGGCCTTCAGAAAGGGCACGACGATCGGCCGCAGCACCGCGCGCGAGACATTGGCGGGCACGTTGAGGCGCAAGGTGCCGGCGGGCCGGTCGCGAAAGGCGTTGACCACATCCACCGCCGCCTCGACCTCACCCAGCGCCGGGCCGAGGCGTTCGAACAGGCGCGCGCCGGCTTCGGTGGGGGTGACGCTGCGCGTGGTGCGGTTGAGCAGGCGGACGCCGAGACGCGTTTCGAGCCGGCGCACCGCTTCGCTCAGGCCCGAGGCCGAGGCATTGCCGGCGCGCGCCGCGTCGCGAAAGCCGCCTGCGCGGACCACGGCGGCGAAGGTCGCGAGATCGTCGAGTTCCGTGGCCATTGTGCATAATAACGCACGACCTGTGCCGATTGCCATATCTTATCGCGCGATGCCGGCGGACGCATATCCTGCGCACTGAAACCCCGGAGACCCGACATGCCGATTCCCACGACCTTCCACCTCGGCGACCGCAGCGTGAACCGCATGGGCTATGGCGCGATGCAGCTCGCCGGCCCGGGCGTGTTCGGCCCGCCCAGGGACCATGACGCAGCGCTTGCCGTGCTGCGCGAAGCCATTGCGCGCGGCGTGAACCATATCGACACCAGCGATTTCTACGGCCCGCACGTCACCAACCAGATCATCCGCGAGGCGCTGCATCCCTATCCCGAGGGGCTGACGATCGTGACCAAGGTCGGCGCGGTGCGCGGCGCGGATGGCTCATGGCTGCCCGCGATGTCGCCAGCCGAGCTGACTCAGGGCGTGCACGACAATCTGCGCAACCTTGGCGTCGAGGCGATCGATGTCGTCAATCTGCGCGCGATGGGGGCGATCCATGGGCCGAGCGAGGGCTCAATCGCCGAGCAGTTCAGCGCGCTGGCCGAGCTGCAGCGCCAGGGGCTGATCCGGCATCTCGGCCTGAGCAACGTGACATCGGCCCAGGTCGCCGAGGCGCAGGCGATCGCGCCGGTGGTGTGCGTTCAGAACCAGTATAATCTGGTCCACCGCGAGGACGATGCGCTGGTCGACGAGCTGGCGGCCAAGGGCATCGCCTATGTGCCCTTCTTCCCGCTGGGCGGCTTCTCGCCGCTGCAATCCTCCTCGCTGTCGGATGTCGCGGCGCGACTGGGCGCGACGCCGATGCAGGTGGCGCTGGCCTGGCTGCTGCAGCGGGCGCCGAACATCCTGCTGATCCCGGGCACTTCCTCGACCGGGCATCTGCGCGAAAACCTTGCCGCAGCTGACCTGGTGCTGTCGGATGAGGTGATTGCCGAGCTGAATCGGATCGGCACGACCACGGCGTGATGGCGAAGGCGCGTCGCGGGAGCGCTTCCCGTGACGCGCCGGCTTGCGGCCGGCGCCGTACCGGGCCTAGACGGTGCGGAAGGCCGCGGGGGGGTTCAGCGGCCATTTTTCCGGAAAAGAGCTTATGCGCCGTTTCGTGCTCCTGTCCCTGATGCTGGTTGCGGCGTCACCCCTGTCGGCCGCCATGCCCGACAAGAGCTGGGTCGCGGTCAGCGACCGGAATGCGAAGCTGGTGGCCGAGGCGCAGGCGAAATTCGATCCGGAATCGGCCTCGCAGAACGGCATGACCGCCTATGACGGGCTGGCGACCGATCTCGGGCCCAGGCTCGACGAGCGCACCGCCGAGGCGATGGGCAAGGTTCTTGTCGATCTCCGTGGACGGCTGGCGGCGGAGAAGGATGCCAATGTCCGGCAGGACCTGGAGATACTGATCCGGTCGATCGAGTCCGATCTCGAGGGGACGCGCCTGCGGCGCAAATATTTCCTGTCCTGGAGCGACGCGCCGCGCGCGATCTTCGGCGGGATCAAGGGCTTGCTCGACGACCAGGTCGTGCCGGAGCGGCGGCAAAAGGCAGTCGAGCTGCTGCGCCGCTATGTCGGGGATTATCCCGGCACCACGTCGCTGACCGATCTCGCCCGGGCGCGCTTCGCCGAGACGCGCAAGGCCGGGCTGCTCGGGCCGGACAAGGTCGCTCTGGACAATGCGCTGAGCAATGCCGGGACCTATGCCGAGGGCATCCGCAAGCTGTTCGCCAAATACAAGATCACCGGTGCCGACGCGGCGCTCGCGAAGCTCGACAAGCAGATCGCGGATTATACGGCGTGGGAGCGCGCGGAAGTGCTGCCGCTGGCCCGCACCGATTTCCGCCTGCCGCCCGAAGTCTATGCGTACCGGCTGAAGCAGTTCGGCATCGATATCGACCCGCGCCTGCTGATCCAGCAAGCCCAGATCGAATTCGCCGAGACGCGCGCGGCAATGACCGCGCTCGCGCCTCTGGTCGCGAAGGAAAAGGGGCTGAAGGCCGGCAGCTATGCCGATGTCATCCGCCAGCTCAAGCAGGCGACGATCCCCAACGACAAGCTCGAGGCGAGCTATGCCGCGGTGATCCGCGCCAATGAGGCCGCGATCAAGCGCGAGCATATCGTCGACCTGCCCGACCGGCCAATGCAGATGCGGCTGGCGAGCGAGGCCGAGTCCGCCGCATCGCCCGCGCCGCACATGGAGCCGCCGCCGCTGATCGGCAACAAGGGCGAGCGCGGCACCTTCGTGCTGCCGCTGAGCGTGGCGTCCTCGGGGCCGGACTCGGCCTATGACGATTTCAACTTCCCCTCGGCGCAGTGGACCGTCGCCGCACATGAGGGACGGCCGGGGCATGAGCTGCAATTCACCGCGTTGGTCGAGCGCGGCGTGTCGCAGGCGCGCATCTATTTCGCGTTCAACAGCGTCAATGTGGAGGGCTGGGCGCTCTATGCCGAAGCCGAGGCGCTGCCCTATCACCCGCTCGACGGGCAGTTGATGGCATTGCAGGCGCGGTTGCTGCGGGCAGGGCGGGCGATGCTCGACCCGATGCTCAATCTCGGCCTGATTTCGAAGGAGGACGCGCGGCGCATCCTGCTCGAACAGATCGTCTCCTCGCCAGCGATGGCGAAGCAGGAGATCGAACGCTACACCTCGCGCGCGCCGGGCCAGGCGGGCAGTTATTTCTACGGTTACACCCGCATCCTGCGCATCCGCATGGACACCGAGCTGGCGCTGGGCGCGAAGTTCGACCGGCTGGCGTTCAACAATTTCCTGCTCGATCAGGGTCTGTTGCCGCCGGACCTGCTGGCCAAGGCCGTGGCGGAGCAGTTCGTGCCGGCGCAACTGGCGAAGTGACGAGAAGCCGAAACCGTCAGGCCAGCGGACCAATACCGGGCGCAATGGTGATGGCGAAAAGGACGAACAACGCGATCGTGACGGCCAGCCAGGCGGGGCTCCGTTTGATCCATTCCTGGTCCCGTGACGGTGGCTGACGACCGAGCGCGAGAATGACCGGAAGATAGCCCAGGGGTGCGAGGCCGAAGGTCATGAACGCGTCCAGCGCCGATCCGGCCCGGTCGCCGTGCCACAGGGCGCCGAGAAAGACCGCCGAGACGGTGCAGGCGAGCCAGGGGATCGCCAGCCGCGCCGGGTTCGCATCGGCAAAGCCCCGGGTCAGGCGCGCGGCGATGCGGAAGGCAATTATATAGCCGGCGATGCCGATCGCACCGATGACCGGGCGCCACAGCGGCGGCCAGGCGAGATCGCGCGCGACATGTCCCCAGTCGTCACTCTGGTCCAGCGCCTCGCGCACCATCTGCGCGCAGACCCAGAACAGGATGAGGATTCCCAGGGTCAGCAGGAACAGCCGCCACGCCGAGACCTTCGGCCGGGAGAGCCGGAACAGCGCCAGCGCGACCACAGCGATCAGCAACGCACCAAAGGGCCCGGCGCCGTCGCCCAGCACGCCCGCCCCGGCGCAGCGAAAGACGAGAAACGTCACCAGCGTGATCGAGCCGCCATCGGCGAGGCAGCCGAGCCCATGCCCCAACACTTCATGGGCAAGCGACGCGACCATCGCGACCGCCGCGCCGATCGACCAGAGCGTTGGTCGATCGTCCCTCGGCAGGGGCGACGTCATGTCCAGCCGCCCCGCTCGAGCCATGCGATGCCATGGGTGAGGACGGGGCCGGCATCGACCAGCAACGACGGCGCCCGGCCCACCAATCCCTGTCGCCCGCCGCCGGCCGCGACGAAATCCCCCACGATCCGTTCGATGTAATTGTCCGGGATCGCGTCGAGAACCGGCTCGCTGGTATCGAACTCCTCGATGAACCGCCATTCGGTCGCGCCGCGCGTCGCGAACGGCACCTCATAACGGAGGACGCGCTTGCCCGGCAGGCGCGCGCGATGATCGGCAAGGTGCAGCAGCGTCATCGTGTCCCAGGGTGCGCCGACCATCAGGACCCGCCCGCCGACCTCGACCAGCCTGGCCAGCGGCGAATTCTCGCCATAGCCATAATCCTGCAGATGGTCGGCGGTGATCCAGTCGGCCAGCCTGCCGAGCGCGGCGACCGACGCGCCGGGATTGGCGCTGCGCCGGGCGCCCGGGGTGGTGCGGACGAACTCGGCGATGATGCCGTTCATCCTGACCGCCCGCGATCGGGCCGCGTCGAACCCCGGCACATGATCGCGCCATTCGGGCAGAACGCGGCCATGCGCGTCGAGCAGGTCGTCGTGGCGGCTGTCCCAGCTCGTATAGACCAGCAGGGTACCGTCCGGGCCGAGCGCATCGGTCAGCGCCTGGATCAGCGCATCCGGTCCGTTCAGCAACGGCCCGACCCTGCTCATCGCGGCGTGCACCATCACGGTGTCGCCGGCACGAAGGCCGAGACGCTTGAGATCGTCGCGCAGATGCGCGCGGGTCAGGAACGCCGGCGGTTCGTCCATTCGGCCATCGTCGCGTTTCGACGATGCACGGTCAACGCCTGCCCGGCCCAAAAACTGTTGGTGCCATGTTTGGGGACACAGGGCAGTTCGTTCTTGTTGCGAAGAACGCGCCACATGATAGTCGCGCGCCATGGCGGCACCCATCGACCCGGAAATCCTCGTCACCCGTGCGGTCCAGGCCGCGCGCTTCCCGGCGTTCGACCTCACCGCATTGCCGCCAGCCGAGGCGCGGGCGCGGATGGACGCCGCGTCGGTCTGGCTCAACGATGGCCTGCCCGAGATGGGCGGGGTGGAGGATTGCCGGATCCAGAGCGCGGACGGCCTGATCCGGCTGCGCATCCATACGCCGATCGCTGCGACGGCGCGGGGCGCGATCCTTTATCTGCACGGCGGCGGCTGGTTCGCCGGCAATGTCGATACGCATGATCGCCTGTTGCGGCTGCTGGCGGAGCAGAGCGGCGCGGTGTTGTTCGGCGTCGATTATCGCCTGGCGCCGGAGCATCCTTATCCCGCGGCGCTCGACGATTGCCTCGCGGCATGGGACTGGATCGAGCGCCGCGCCAGCCGATACGCGCTCAATCCCGCCCGTTTCGCCTTTGCCGGGGACAGCGCCGGGGCGAACCTGGCGCTGGCGCTGGCGATCCGGCTACGCGATGCGGGGCGCGTGCTGCCGGCCGGATGTGCCCTGATCTATGGCTGTTTTGCGCCGGGGCTCGATACCGAAAGCGCGCGGGTCTTTGGCGCTGGGCCGCAGGGACTGACGAGCGAGCGCATGGCCTGGTATTGGGAAAAATATCTCGGCGCGGCGGGGGACCCGCCGCCGGCGGAGGCAGCCCCGCTCCATGCCGATCTGGCGGGGCTGGGGCCGATATTCCTGGGCGTCGCGGAGGCCGATCCGGTGGCGGACGACAGCCGGTTGCTGCTGGAGCGGCTGGAGCAGGCTGGAGTGCCGGCGACGCTCACGCTGTGGCCCGGGGCAGTGCACGGCTTCCTGCAGATGACACGCGACGTGGCGATCGCGCGGGATGCGGTCGCGGACGTGGCGCGGGCGATCAGGCAGTGGATCGACTGATCGGCGCGGAAAAACGGGGCGGCGGTGCCGCCCCGCTATCCGGTCAGGGCTTCAGGCCCTTGGCCATGTTGAGATGGGCCGTCACGGTCGGGATCAGCCCGGTCGCGAAGGTCTTCAGCTCGGGCACGTCGCCCGCCACCGAATAGCTTTTCAGCGCATCCAGCGTCGCCTGGTGCGCCGCGACCTGGTCAGCCGCATAGCCGGTGTCGAAATCGGCGCCCGTCTTCAGCTTGAGCGCGTCGAGCTTCTGCTGCTGTTCGGCCGTCAGGGTCGCATCGGGCGTGATCGCCGGCGTGGCGCTGGCGGCCGCGGCCTTCAGCTTGGTCGTCGATCCGGTATGCGCGTCGATCATCTTCTGCGCGAACGCCTTGATCGCCGCGGATTTCGAGACGGTCTGGGCAAGCTGCGATTCCGCGATCTCGAACGCATCGCTGGATGCGGCGGCGTTGGCGAAGGCCTGGCCCGGGCTCAGCGCGGGCACGGTCACGTTGGTGGAACTTTCCTCGGTCGTGACGCTGTTGGTCGTCGTGGTGGTTTCGGTCTTCGGCCCGCATGCCGCGAGCGCGAGCGCGCTTCCCGACAGCAGCGCGATGAGTGTGTAGCGCATAAACCTCTCCTGTTGATCGCGCCAGAAGGCGCCCCGCGCACAAACTGCCGGCAGAGGCCGAACGTTCCGCGCCATGTCGATTATCGGACGGACCGTGGCGGACCTTTTCGGGCCGCCTGCCGTTCTACCGACACGTCCTTCCGGCGGGGCGAAACACAGCAACCAGGAGAAGAGCTATGGGCATTTTCGGCAGCATCATGGACAAGATCTTTCATCACAAGCCGGCCGCCGCGCCGGCTGCGACTGCCGCGCCCGCCGCAGCGCCCGCCGCCGCTCCGGCCCAGGCTCCCGCCGCGCCGGCCGCTGCGGCGCCGCAGAGTGTCGATGTGGGTGCCGTGCTTTCGGAGATGGCGTCGATGAAGGGCGGCGGCGGCAACTACCAGACATCGATCGTCGACCTGTTGAAGCTGCTCGATCTCGATTCGAGCCTTGCCGCCAGAAAGGAACTGGCGACGGAACTCGGCGTGAGCGGCGAGGATGGCAGCGCCGAGAAGAATATCGCGCTTCACAAGGCAGTGATGGCCAAGCTCGCCGAAAATGGCGGCGTCGTGCCGGACAGCCTGCGCAACTAAGCCATAGATGGCCGGCGGCGGGATCGCTGCCGGCTATCGTCCCGACGGAGTCAGCCCTCCGCCAGCAAAAGCAGCCTGCGTGCCTGAGCGAGATGCGGGCGGTCGATCATCCTGCCGTCGAGCTTCAGCGCGCCCGCCCCCGGGTTCGCGGCAAATGCCTCGACCACCGCGTGGGCATGGGCGATCTCCGCCTCGCTCGGACTGAAGCCGGCATTGATTGCGGCGACCTGGGCCGGATGGATCGCCATCATGCCGGTAAAGCCGTCGCGACGCCCCCGCCCAACATAGGCGGCCAGGCCACCAGTATCGGCGATGTCGGGATAGACCGTCTCGATCGCCGGCACGGCGGCGGCGTGCGCGCCGAACAGGGTCAGCGCACGGACCATCTCGTACGGCGCCGTGTAACTGCCGTCCTCGTTGCGCGAACTGGTCGCACCGATCGCGGCGGGCAGATCTTCCGCGCCCCAGGTCAGTCCGGCCAGATGAGCCGCGACCTCACCATAGGTGGCGAGCTGAAACACCGCGGCGGGGGTTTCGCTGGCGATCGGCAGGATCGGCGGAATCGAGCCGCCGGCCAGCTCGATCAGCGCACGGACCGAAGCGGCGCCTTCGGCTTTTGGCAGCACGATCCCGTCGGGTCCGGCGGGCAGGATCGTGTCGAGATCGGCGCGGACCTCGTTGCCACCGAGCGGATTGACCCGCACGAAGCAGGGCAGGGTGCGCCCGTCCTTCAGCCAGGCGGCGATCGCCGTTCGCGCCTCGGGCTTCTTCTCGACCGCGACCGAATCCTCGAGATCGAGGATCAGCGCGTCGGCCCCGCTTGCCGCCGCCTTGGCGAAGCGGTCGGGGCGATCACCGGGGACGAACAGCAGCGACCGGAGCTTCATTGTCTCACCTTCCCGACACATCCTCGCTGACGCTCTGGCACAGGCGTGACGATCCCGTCCACCGCGGCTTGAGTCACGAAACGGTCGATTGCGGTACGCTTCGGCCCGCTCCGCGATGGCATCCGCAGCATGAATGATGCACATAGCCGCTGTGGGAGACAGGGCGACAGTCTGGCCAGGGGCGACGCGCGGTCGCGTCCGCTCCCGCTGCGGTCGGCGCTGATCCGTGGCGGATATCGCGGATGATCCGGACAATGAGCTGGTCGCCGCCGCCATGGCCGGCGACCGCGACGCGTTCGGCACCTTGCTCCGTCGCCACTATGACAGAATCCATGGCCTCGCCTGGCAGCTGACCGGATCGCGCGCCGATGCCGACGACATCGCGCAGGATGTGTGCTGCACCCTGGTCGAGAAGATCGGCGGCTTCCGGGGCGAGGCGAAGTTCACCACCTGGCTGTGCGGCATCGTGGTCAATGCCTGTCGCGACCAGAAGCGGCGGCGGCGGTCGTTCCTGGGTTTCACCGAACGGCTCGGCGTGCTGACCGGGCTGACGCGCGGCCCGGACGGACGCGACCTTCACGATGCGATGTGGGTGAAGAGCGCGGTCGCGCGCCTGAAACCGGCGTACCGCGATGCCGTGGTGCTGGTCGCCGGCCAGCAGCTCAGCCATGCCGAGGCGGCCGAGATATTGGGCGTGGCGGAATCGACCATTTCCTGGCGGATGCATGAAGTCCGCCGGCTGCTCGCGTCCGACGGCGCGGAAGGCGGCTGACCCCCTCGAGAAATATTTTCAGCGGCTCCCAAGGATATCCCGGCGACCGGCGTCGAAGGGACATGCGGACGATCGTGCGCCGCTGTCATCAGGGAGAGTTTCCATGCCCCGCCTTCACCCGGCCGCCACCATCGGCCTGACCGCCATGCTCCTCGCGTCCTGCGCCAGGTCAGGCATCGAGGAGGCAGCGCCGCCTCCGCCTCCGCCCAATGATATCGTCGTCACCGGCACGCGCTCCGACGCCCCCTCGCTCGCCCAGCAGGGCCCGGTCATGATGGCCGATCGGTCCATGGTGAACGCACCGCCGGCCCCGCCGCCGCCGCCTCCCGAGCCGGTGCCGTTCATGGCGGGCAAGATGATGGCCGCGCGCGCTTATGCCCCGATGGCGGAGGAGCGTGTTCGCATGCCTTCCTATTATCAGGATGTCGGCCGCGACAAATTCACCGCGACGACGGAGAATCCCTTCAAGGTCGTGCGCGAGGAGCCGGTCTCGACCTTCTCGATCGACGTCGACACCGCGTCCTATTCCTTCGTCCGCGCGTCGCTCAATCGCAACGTCCTGCCCCAGCCGGCGGCAGTGCGGACCGAGGAGATGGTCAATTATTTCCCCTATAGCTATGCGAGCGCGCGCTCCGCGGACCAGCCGTTCAGCACCAATGTCGCCGTTTTCCCGAGCCCGTGGACGGAGGGTCGCAAGCTCGTCCGGATCGGCATCCGCGGCTATGAGATCCAGCGCGCGACCCGGCCGCGCGCCAATCTCGTCTTCCTGATCGACACCTCGGGATCAATGAACGCCCCCAATAAATTGCCGCTGGTCAAGCAGTCGCTGGCCATGCTGCTGGAACAACTCGACGCCAACGACAAGGTCTCCATCGTCACTTATGCCGGATCGGCCGGTACCGCGCTGGAGCCGACCCCGGCAAGCGAGAAGGGCCGGATCCTGGCGGTGATCGAGCGGCTCGGCGCGGGCGGCAGCACCGCGGGGGCGGAAGGCATCCGCCAGGCCTATGCGCTGGCCGAGGCCAATCTCGATCCCAGGGGCGTCAACCGCGTCATCCTGGCGACCGACGGCGATTTCAATGTCGGCATCACCAACCAGGACGAGCTGAAGGGCTATATCGAGCGGGAGCGCGGCAAGGGCGTGTTCCTGTCCGTGCTCGGCTTCGGCATGGGCAATTACAACGACGCGCTGATGCAGGCGCTGGCGCAGAACGGCAATGGCGCCGCCGCCTATATCGACACGGTCAGCGAAGCGCGGAAGACTTTAGTCGACGAAGCGAGCTCGACGCTGTTCCCGATCGCCAAGGATGTGAAGATCCAGGTCGAGTTCAACCCGGCGACCGTCGCCGAATATCGCCTGATCGGATACGAGACGCGCATGCTCGCCCGCGAGGATTTCGACAATGACAAGGTCGATGCGGGCGATGTCGGATCGGGCCAGACGGTGACCGCGATCTACGAGATCGTGCCGGTCGGCGGCCCGCGCAGCATCGGCGACCTGCGCTATGCCCGTCCCGCGCCGGTGGCGGCGCCGTCGCGGGGCAGCGAATATGGCTTCGTCAAGATCCGCTACAAGCTGCCCAAGTCGGACACGAGCCGGCTGATCTCGACGCCGATCGACCGCACGACCGAGGCATTGCGGTTCGAGGACGCGCCACGCGATGCGCGCTTCGCGACCGGCGTTGCCGCCTTTGCCGAGCTGCTGCGCGGCGGCAAGAATAATGGGTCGATGACCTATGACGATGTGCTGCGCATCGTCACCGCGACGCGCGGCGAGGATGATTTCGGCTATCGCGCCGAGTTCGTCCAGATGGTCCGCACGGCGAAGTCGGCCGGGGCGCTCGCCCGGCTCGACCGCTAGGACCCGGCGGGTGCGGCGACGCCCGCCGCACCCGCCAGGCCGTGGGCGATCGTGCATTCGACCAGCCCGCAATTGAGGCTATAAGGCCGGCAGATGTTCCCTTCGTCCCCTTGCTTCAGGCTCCTGCCGGATTGCCGCGTGATCCGCTCCGCCGACGGGGCGCCGTGAATGGCCAGCGATAGCGACCTCTCGGTATCGCTGCCCGATCCGCCGCCGCCCCGGCCCGACCGGCGCGAGGCAGCGATCGAGGCGGCGATGCGGCGCTTCGACGGCGCGGCTGACCCGGCAGGCGCCGAGCGGCCTCGCGCGGCCAGGGCGGCCCCGTGGCGCATCGGCCGTCCGCAGATGGGCGCGCTGGTCACCGCGGCCTTGGTCGCGGCGATCGGCCTGCCGGTCTGGATGGCCACCAGCGACCGTCTCGCCGCGCCCGAACGGCAGGCGCCGGCTCCCGCGACGCCCGGAGCGGTGGCCGGTCAGCCGAGCTTGCCGCAGCCGGCGGCGACTCCGCGTCCGGCATCGCTGCCGCCGGTCGCGCCGACGCCGGGGACTGCGCTTCTCCCCGCGACCGCCACGGCTGCGAGGAGCAATGCCGACAAGGCCGATGGCCGGACGGAAGAGATCGCGGCGTCTCGTGCAGCGGAATCGACGCAGAACGATGCGTCGCCTCAGGCGATGCAGATGAAGCAGATGGGGAGCGTGGCCGGCCGGGTCGCATCGTTCGATCGCGCCGAGGCGCCAGCACCGCCGCCACCACCTCCTCCGCCGCCGCCTGAGCCGGTGCCCATGATGGCCGCGCCGGCGGCAATGGCGGAGCAGCGCGCGTCCGCCCGCGACGACATCGTCGTGACGGGCACGGCAATGCGCTCGCCCGCGGCCTTGCGACGTGCGCGCAACGCGAGCGGACGGGGCGACTGGAACGCCTGCACCATCAACGACCCCGGCCGCGACCTCGCTGCCTGCCGGAAGCTGGTCGACCCCGCCGCGCCGGGCTCTACCGGGCGCGCGTCAGCGCATGTCGCCGACGGTCTGTCCCTGGCCTGGCGGGGCGACACCGACGGCGCGATCGCGGCGTTCGATCAGGCGATCGGGATCGCGCCGAAACTCGCCATCGCGTGGCTCAACCGGGGCCTTGCCCATGAGCGCAAGGGTGACCTTCCGCATGCCATGGCCGATCTCGACAAGGCAGTGCGCTATGCGCCGGGCACGGCGCGGGTTTATTACAATCGCAGCCTGTTGTTTCGACAGCGCGGCGATGCCCGCCGCGCCGATGCCGATGCGGAGCGCGCGCTCGATCTGGATGCGCGCTATGAGGCGGTGATCGAATAGGCAGCGGATGGCCGGGCGCTATCGGCCGATAATATGATCGCGGAGATTGATGCTCTCATAGAGCGCGAGAAGGCGGTCGGTTTCAGTGATGACCTCCTTCTGCTCGGTCAGCCACCGCTGGGTGGCGTCAGTCATCGGATCGCCTTCACGCCCGTCATGCAAGGTGGCGCCGCCCTCGATCAGCCACACCATGTCACGCGCGCGGGTGCGCTGCAGGCGGAGATGAGTCATCCATTGCTCCACGGTGTCCGATGGTACGCTTCGATCCATGGCGCTCTCCCTGTTCAACCGGCAGTTCCACCGCGGACCAACCGATCATGCGCGACCGGGCTGCCCCGCAAATCCCCGGTCCGGGTTTTCGCTCAACGTTCGATCCGAGGAAAGGGACCCGATATCCGGGTCGATGGCGGGGACTGTTCCCGCAAGCTGTCGCGCCTCGCGACGCTCGGCCAGGACTGCTTCCTTGCCCCATGCGTTCGCGGCGCTGGTGGCGATATGCCGAACATTGTCGAGACGGGCCTCGGCCGCGCGCGAATGCTGCTGCGCTTCCTGGGTCCGGCAGAACAGGGCGGTGGGCTGCATATATCGTCCTTTCAGAGAGCTTGTCGCGTACCGGCGCGGCTCAGCGCGACGAGGCGCTGCCCCAGGGTGTGCGGGTCACCGGGCCCTTGATCACCCGCGATCCAAACGCCTTTGCGATCAGGGCGCTTCCGTCCGCGTTCATGAACACGACGCGAGTCCCGCTCGGTTGCAGCTTTTCGATCGCGCTGATGACGGCACCGTGCTTGGCGGCCATGGCCACGACTTCGTCGTGCGTTGCGTCGACATTGATGGCGCGAGACATGATGTGCTCTCCATTACGGGCCGCGCCACCGACGCGGGCTCCCGGTCAGAGCGGGAGCATGAAGCATCTCTCAGTCGCGTCCGTGCTCGTGATGAAGCGGGGCGATGGACAGGATATGGGGTGCCCGTCGCCGCTTTACCAGTTGCGATGCCGCCATGATCGCTGCCCGCAGGTCACCTCAGACGAAGATGTCGTATCCGGTCGGCGCGATGAACAGCCCGCTCATCGCGAAGACATAGTCGTTGCCCGCCGTATAGGCGCCGTCGCCATTGGCATCGACGATGGCGAAGGTCGTGCCGGCCAGCGTGCCCGAATCGGCGGTGAACAACACCGCGGAGTGCGCCTGCAATGTCGCGTCGACGGCGCTGGCCATGTCGATATCGAAACTGGCGGTCGAGAGCGCGCCATGCGTGATGGTGCCGCTCCACCCGGCAACGGTTTCGGCAAGGTCGATCTTGTCCTCGCGCGCATCGAAGACGGCGATCGTATCATAGTTGAACGAGGTGGAGTCGGCGGCCGACGCGTAGAAGAACTGATCGATACCCGCGCCGCCGCGCAACTGGTCAGCCCCGAGCCCGCCGTTCAGAATGTCCCGGCCGCCCTGACCGTACAGGGCGTCATTGCCCGCTCCGCCGATCAGCATGTCGTTGCCTGCGCCGCCCGCGATGATGTCGTCGCCCGCGCCGCCTTCGACATGGAAGGACCCGGTGGTCTCCGCGACTCCGATAAAGGTCAATGTCTCGCCCGCGCGCAGCGATCTGGCGTTCACCGCCAGCAGGTCCGTGCCTTCCACGGTCGCGTCGATGGTGGTGATCCGGTAATTGACCAGGCCCCCGGCGGGATCGTTGTAATTGCCGGCATAGAGCGCCAGCCGCTCGATGCCGACCATGCTGTCGGCACCGAAGGTCAGGTCGTAATTTCCCAGAAGCCCGACCGTGTCGGTGCCCGCGCCGCCGTCATTGGTGTCGTTGCCGTCGAACGCGTCGCCGTAGAAGATGAAGTCGTTGCCATTGCCCGCGGTGACATGGTCGGCCCCGCCTTGGCTGACCAGGATCATGTCGGCCCCGCCGGTGCCGGTCAGTATGTCGTCGCCGGCGCGGCCATCGACATGGCCATCGGCGGCGAGCGTGATCGGGATGACGTCGGTATCGGCGGTCACGCCGCTTTGATGGTGGACATAGAGCTCGTCGGTGCCGTGATAATTGGGATCGCCGAGATAGGTGAGCCCGTCGAGCGCGGCGTTGATGTCCGTCAGGGAGCCGGCCAGCGTGACGTTCGCCGTGCCATTGCCGGTGACGGTGAGCCCGGTGACGCCGGACAGCGTCAAGGTGCCGTGCGAGACGTCCAGCGTCATCGATACCGCGCCCGGATCGTCATTATGGACCGAGATCCTGGTGGCGCCGGCGAACACCAGCGCGGTGTCCTCCGTGCCCGAGACCGACACGGGCACGACGTTCGACGACGGATCGTCGTCAGCCGAAATCTGGATCGTCGCCGTCGCCAGGGGGCCGTCGACATGGCCGTCATTGACGGTGACCGTGACCGTGCGGGTGAGATGCGTGTCGAACTCGGTCGGATTGTCGCCGCTGTTGGTGAAGCCGATCAGAGCGAGGGCCGCGGCATAATTCGCCGCGCTGGCGGTACCGGTCAGGATGATCGTCGTTGCGGTGCTCGCCGGGTCGATGGTGATGCCGGGCGGCAAGGGCAGGGTCGTCAGCAGCGCATCGCCTGCCGCCGCGTCCGTGATGGTGATCCGGGCGCCATGGACGCTGTCGCCCCCATCACTGTCCGTGATCGTGATCGCGGTGCCGATCGGGATCGAGGCCTGACCTTCGGTAAAAAAGAGCGAGTCGCCCGTTCCCGCCGTGCCGCTATTGAGATCGGCCACTGCCGCGTGATCGAGCGTCAAGGTCATGTTGGGCGTGGCGCTGCTCCCGCCGTCGCCATCGGTGAGCGTCCACTGGGAAATACGAGTCACGGTCGCCGGGGCGGCGTTGGGATTGAAGAAGGTGATCGCGTGCAACAGCGCCTGGACCGCGACGGGCGTCGCGCTGGCGTTGAACGTGACGATGAACGCACTCGGCCCGGTGCCGCCGCTGAAGGTGCCGATCTGGACGCCGCCATAGCTGACCGCGTTGCCCGACACGCCGATCTGGCCGAGGCCATTGCCCTGGTTGAGGATGCCGTATTGGTCGCTGGTCTGTCCGCTCAGGGGCTGAATCGTCAACCTTCCGGTGTCGAAATCGGCCGAGTCCGGATCGGTCACGAGCCCGGCCGGCACGATCACCGTCGGCGCATAGCCCGCCGCATAATAAGTGGTGATATTCGCGCCGCTCTCGGCGCCGTTGAGGTCGAGTGTCGGACCCGTGTTGGCCATGCTAATGTCCCCCCGGTTCAACCGGCCCCCCATGGTCCGATCGACTATGTCATGTGCGCCGCAGCATTATAGCGAGTGATAATGATTCGCACCTTGTTGTAAATCAGTAGATCGCCTTTTTTGCGGTGCGGAATCGGCGGTTCTTTCGATTCCCTGGCGGAACCGATCCCGCCCGGCGATCGCCCGCGCCGCTTCCGGTGCTATGACCGGGAAAACGGAGAGACGGATGCTGTTCGAACGGGGCGCGCGCGATTCGCGCGAGCAGAGCGAAATCCGCCGCGCGGTGCGCAGGCTCTGCGCCGGATTCCCCGGCGACTATTGGCGCGCCAGGGACCGCGACCGGGCCTACCCGACCGAGTTCGTCGCGGCGCTCACCCGGGCGGGATTCCTTGCCGCGCTGATTCCCGAAGAGCTCGGAGGATCGGGGCTGACGCTCGCTGACGCGGCGGTAATTCTGGAGGAGATCCAGGCAGCGGGCTGCAATGGTTCGGCCTGCCACGCGCAAATCTATGTGATGAGCATGATCCTGCGCCATGGCAGCGCGGCGCAGAAGGCGGCGTATCTGCCCGGGATCGCGGCGGGCGACCTCCGTCTCCAGGCGTTCGCCGTGACCGAGCCGGAGTCGGGCACCGACACGCTGGCGCTGCGCACCAAGGCGGTGCGCGAGGGTGACCGCTACATTGTCGACGGACAGAAGATCTGGACGTCGCGCGCGGAGCATTCCGACCTGATGCTGCTGCTCGCCCGCACCACGCCGCGTGACGAGGTGACGAAGAAGACCGAAGGGCTGTCGGTCTTCCTGGTCGATATGCGCGAGGCGCTGGGCAACGGCATGACGATCCGTCCGATCCGCACGATGATGAACCATGGCACGACCGAGATCTTCTTCGACCGGCTCGCCATTCCCGCCTCGAGTCTGATCGGCGAGGAAGGGCAGGGGTTCCGCTACATCCTGTCGGGCATGAACGCGGAACGCATCCTGATCGGCGCCGAATGCGTCGGCGACGCCAAATGGTTCATCGAAAAGGCGGTGGCCTATGCCGGCGAGCGTGAAGTGTTCGGCCGGCCGATCGGGCAGAACCAGGGCGTGCAGTTCCCGATCGCACGCGCTTATGCGCAGATGCGCGCGGCCGAGCTGATGGTGCATGAGGCGGCCACGCTCCACCAGTCGGGGGCCAATGCCGGGGCGGAGGCGAATATGGCCAAGCTGCTCGCCGCGGAGGCGAGCTGGGCCGCGGCCGAAGCCTGCGTCCAGACATTCGGCGGCTTTGCCTTTGCCGAGGAATATGACGTGGAACGCAAGTTCCGCGAGACGCGGCTGTACCAGGTCGCGCCGGTCTCGACGAACATGATCCTGTCCTATCTCGCCGAACATGTGCTCGGGATGCCGCGCTCCTATTGAGCGGGTGCGCGGGGAACGTGCATCGAGATCAGCACCAGCTCGCCGTCGATCGCGGTGAACTGGTGCGGCGTGTTCTCGGGCACGACGAAGAAATCGCCCTTCGCGACCTTCTGCTCGGTGCCGCCCTCGATCGTCGCGGGCGGCGGCGGTGCACCGGGCGCGGCGGCAGGCCGGACCATCCTGCCGCCGGTGGTCAGGGTGCCGCTGCCCCGGATCACGAAGAAGAACTCGGCCTGCTTCTCATGGATGTCGGCACCCGCCTGGGCCATGCGCCGGTGGATGATCGGGCGATAGGGCGTGAGTTGCAGCAGCGGCTGCGTGATGACGGTGGTCGCGGCGCGCGGGTCGCTTTCGGCCCTGGCGATCATCGCCGCGATCTCGGCGGCGGGCACATAGGTCCTGTCGGGTGCGGGCGCGGTTTGCGCGAAGGCGGGTGCGGCGAGCGTGAGCAGCGCGATGCCCGCGCAGAAATGACGGTTCATGGATCCTCCCCTGGCCTGGCGTCCATTGCCGGGAGAATGACGCACCCGGACCAGCGCCTTTGTGCCGTGCACTTTATTGCACACAAACAGCCAAGATGTATACAACTTGTTGTGGCGGGCCGCCGGCTGGTGTATCCGGACCAGCATAACCCGCGCGGGACCGGTACCCGTTCGGGCGCGGAACGATGGTGAGGTCGAGTGATGGGCCGCTTCTCTCGCTGACATCGTCCGTCGGGAAAGCCGGGGGAGGATGATCATGCGAAGTGCATCGCGCACCGTGCTGTGCGCCACCGCGTCCGCCATGGCGGCGGCCTTTGCGCTGGCGGCGTCGTTACCGGCGCAGGTCGCGCCGCGGGATTTGCCGCCGATCACCGACCCCGCCAGCTATGTCGGCTTCGCGCCGCCCTCGGTGACGCCAATGCCCAGCGCGACGCCGGCCGCTCCAGCGTCGCCCGCGCCGGCGCCGCTGATCACCGCGCCCTTTGCGCGGCACATCATCGCGCAGAATATCCGCGGCGCGTATGTCGTCCTCGCGGCCGACATGAACAGGGACGGCAAGACCGACGTCATCGCGCTCGGCCAGCGCGAGGAGTATCTGGTCTGGTACGAGAACCCCTATTGGACGCCGCACGAGATCCGCACGCCCGTTCCGCTGGGGCAGATGGTCAATATGGATGCGGCGGATATGGACGGCGACGGCATCCCGGAGATCGCCGTGACCTATGCGTTCAACGCCGACCCGAAGCTCAGCATCGGCAACATCGCCATCCTGCACCATAGCGGCGGCGATGCGACCGCGCCCTGGACGATGAAGCTGGTCGATCAGGTGCCGGCGCCGCATCGCGTGCGCTTCGCCGATCTCGACGGGAGCGGCACGCTGGCGTTGCTGGTCGCGCCGATCCTCAACGCCAGGGCACAGCCGGTGCCGAGCAACGATCCCGATCGCCTGCCGACCCCGCTTTATGCCTATTACGCGCCCGACTGGAAGCGGGAGCTGGTCAGCGCGGAGAATATCGGCGAGGTCCATGCGCTGCGCCCGTTCGACTGGGACGGCGACGGCCGGCAGGAGGCAATCACCGGCGGGCAGAGCGGCATTTACGGCCATAGCTATGGCAAGGACGGGAAGTGGAAACGCTTCCTGATCGCCAGGGGCAATCCAGCGCCCTGGCCCGATAACGGGGCGAGCGATGTCGGTTTCGGCAAGCTCGGCGCCAGGCCCTATTTCGCCGCGATCGAACCGTTCCACGGCAATCTCGTCGTGGTCTATACGCAGGACGCGCAGGGCAGATACCAGCGCAATGTGATCGACAACGAGCTGAAGCGCGGCCACGGCATCACCATGGTCGACGTCGATAGCGACGGCATGACCGAGATCGTCGCGGGCGGCGGCAGCAGCCTGGCCAACACCTTCCTGTACAAGGCGACCGACCCGAGCGGACGGACCTGGAGCAAGATGCTGATGGACACCAGCATGGCGGTGCAGGACTGCGTCACCGCCGACCTGAAGGGCGACGGCAGGAAGCGCGACGTGATCTGCCTGAGCGGAACGGCGCCGAACAACCTGACCTGGTATGAATATGTCGGGAAATGACGGTGCGGCCGGACGTTGGTTCCTTTACAAATCTGCCGTCATTCAAATATTGATCAAGCGACCTTCAGTTCCAGGCCATTAGCCTCTTTCCACCAGCAGGATGCCGGCCTTCGCCAGCACCGCGAGGCTCTTCCTGAGATTGGCGATGGCGGTATCGCCGGTCAGGCGCGCGGTTAGTTCCGATACCGGCACCGCTTGCGTGTCGCGCAGCAATTCCAGCGCGGGCACCAGATCGGCGGGCAGGACGTAGAGCTTGCCGTTCGCCTTGAATTCCACATTGGTGCCGGCGGCGGCGAAGGCCAGCCGGTGGCCGGCGGTCAGCCGGATCACGCTGTTATCGGTGATCGGCCCCAATTGCGCATAGGGCGCGCCCGGCAGGTTGATGTGCGGGCGGGGGAAGCTGTCGCCCTCCCATTCGCGCCGGAAGGCAGCGATCAGGTCCTCGTCCATGGCGTCGGCGAGCAAGGCGCGCAGCGTCTCGAGATGGGCCGTCTGGCCGGCTTCATCGTCGAGCGCGGGCAGATCCTGGCGAACGGCCTCGTGCCGCGGGAGCTTGGCGATCATCCAGCGCAGCAGGTCCATGCCGGTGGGCGGGATCGTCGCGACGGTCAGGTGCAGGCTCGGTTCGTTGACCGGATAGGCCATGTGCCACCAGCCGCGCGGGATATAGATGGCGTCGCCATCCTCCAGCAGGCCGTCCCACACGGGCGGGCCGGTCGGGCGCGGCGTTGCCTCGATATCATCCTGCAGCGGATGGAGCCGGCTCGGCTGGTAGACCTGCCAGCGCTTCCTGCCCGACAATTGCAGGATCACCGTATCCTGGCTGTCCCAGTGCAGGTCGAAGCCGTTCTGGCTGTGCCAGCCGGCATAGAGATTGACGTAATTGCCCGATCGCAGCACTTCGCGAAACGAGTCCGACAGGTCGCGCACGCGCGGCGCGAGCTCTTCCACCGCGTCGAGGATCAGGGTGGCGCCGCCGGCCAGGCAGGCCGCGAACTTGCCCGAATCGAGCCGCGGCGTGCCGCCCAGGCCGGGCGAGAGGTAGCGGGCGGGGTCGAGCGAGCGGCCGTCCTGGGCGAGCTTGAAGCGGGGCGGGGAAAGCCGGTGCCGTTCGAGGATCGCGTTGAGGTCGTCCCAGGTCAGCAGGCCGGTGAAGCGCCCGGCTTCACCCTTCATACGCGTGAAGCCCTTGCCCCAATGGTCGGACAGGAATGCCTGTCGTGTCAGCGGGGCGATGACGTCGTCGAAGGTCATGCCGGGAGCAGGCTGGTCAGCGCGCGGTGCCCACGCGCTGCACGAAGCGCTCGGCGACCGACATGCGGATCGGCTTGCCGTCGCGCATCTTGACCCAGGTGTTCACGCTGATGCCGAAGGTCTCCATCACGCAATCCGCGGTCTGCGCGCGCAGCCGGTCGCGGGCGTTGCGGACCAGGTCGGGATGGACGTAGCAAAGCTGCGCCCGGCCCGAGCGGCCGGCGGGGATCATGCCTTCTCCGAGCGGGGATTTGGTGTCGGGCCGGCGGTCCATTGCTGAGATGCTCACAAATTTGCTCCGTGGGGCTAGAAGATCTTCCCGCGCGCCTCTTCGATGATCCGCTTGGCGCGTACGGGGTTGAAGATGCCGCATGAACAGAAGCGGCTGAGCGATGCCGTCGCCTTGTCGGGCGAGAGGCGGTTCTCCTTGACCATGTCGATCATCTTCTTGGCGAGCGACTGGCTGATCATGCCGTGCCCGCACATGGTCGACAGCGACAGGACGTGCCGGTTGGGCGCATTGTCCTGGATGCCCTCGAACCCCAGCGAATAGCCGACGCTGTGCCGGGTGATGCCGGCCGCCTTGCAGCAGTTCAGCGCATTGCCGATCGAGGAGGAGATGTTGATGCTCAGGCCCAGATCCTCCTCGACGATGCGCGTGACGAACGCCTCGGCATCCTCGCGCGTGGCGAACACGGCGGAGAAGGTCGTCGGATCGCCAGCGCCGTCGATCACCTGCTGGAAATCGGGGTTGGTCGGGCGCTTGGCGAAATGCTCCAGCGCGTGCGTGTGCTCGGTCGGGCGGGTGGCGCCGCCGTGCATCGCGTCGCCGATGTTCACGGGATTATATTCCATCGCGATCTCGAGGAAGCGCTTGAGCGCCGGCTTCGGATCGCCCTTTTGCGCGCCGCCCTTGGCCGGCAGCGCGAAGATCACATAATCGTCCTTGAAGCTCTCGGCTGTGCCGTAGCGATGCAGGGTGTTGGTCATGCTGTCACCGCCTCCTTGGTCGACGCTGCGGGTTCATGGGAGAGTTCTCGAATCTGCAGCTTGCCCAGGCCGAGATTGGTCTTGGCGCGCTTCAGCGTGTAGCCGAGGCTTTCCAGGATTGGGGCGACGACGCGTTCCTCGCCATCCTCGTCGCAGCGCGTGCCGACGCCGAGCACGACGATGGTGTCGATCTTCTTCTCGACCGCCCAGACGGTGCGGATGATTTCCTCGGTCCGCTCCACCGGCACAGTGATCTCGAGGATCGCGGAGAGCACTTTCTCGTTCAGGATGTCGTCGCGGATCTTGCCGGTCTCGACATCGCTCATCATCGCGGTGACCGGGTTCTTGGGCTGGATCTTCACGCCCAGGGCGGAGAGCGCCATGCTCATTTCCTGGATCTGGTGGAAACGCACGCCAACGCCCGGCCGGCCGAATTCGATGGTGAAGCCGACCATGCCGACCGCGATGCGGTTGGAGATTTCGTTGGTCTTCACTTCCTCGGTGCCGCGGCCGGTGACGCCGGTCGATTCGTGCGGCACGCGCGGATCGGAGAAAGCGCGGCGCACGACGCGCGGCCAGCTCAGTTCGTCGGGTACGAGCGCATCGGTCGGGCAGATATCGGGATCTGGCTCGAACCGGAGCCACAGCTTGGACATCATGCGCCGCGTGAAGCGCACGGTCTTGGGCGGCAGATGCTCCTTGCTCAGCCCGTTATAGCAGGCATAGCATTCCACGCATTCGTCGCTGTTGACGGTCGCCTTGCGTGTCTTCGGGTCGATATAGATCGCCCCCATCGTGCAGGCGTAGGTGCAATTGCCGCACCCGACGCATTTTTCCTCACTGATTTTCATGCCCTGCCTGACCTCCCCAGACACCCGGGTGAAATTGCTTCCCCCGATGTTTTGCCCACCGCTCTCGCTGCATGTTGCATACTAAAATACTCGTTTGTATGCATCAAGCCATTGGCCGAATGTGTCAAGGTCTTCATGTTCCAATTCCGACCAAAGCTCTCAAATTGGGAGACGAAACCGCGTCGTCACGCCGGCACCGGATCGCCCCGGTACAGCGGTTTGGACGCGTCGATCCCGAGGAACAGCAGCGCCGCCGCGAAGCACAGCACCGCCAGCACGAAAAAGGCCGGGTTCCAGCCGGCATAGGTGACGATATAGCCCGTCGCGAACGACGCGATCGCGCCGCCGATATTGCCGCAACTGTTCATCACCGCCGAGACCGACCCGGCATAATTGCCGCCAATGTCGAGCGTCACCGCCCAGGACACGCCGACCGTCAGCTCCAGCCCGAACACGGCGAGGCAGAACCAGGCGACGCTGGTCATCGGATCGGCCGACAGCACCGCCATCGGGATGGTCGCCGCGGCGATCAGGAAGCCCGTCATCGCGACGACCCGCCGCGACATGGCGAGGTTGCCCGACTTGTGCGCCATCCGGTCCGAGATCCAGCCGCCGGCGATGTCGCCCGCCACGCCCGCCATCAGCGGCAGGCTGGCATAGAGACCCATCTTGGTCAGGTTGAATTCGTGCGCTTCCTTCAGATAGGTCGGGAACCAGGTGAGGAAGATGCCGATGCTGTAGGCGTAGCAGAAATACATCGCCGACAGCGTCCAGATCTGGCGGTTGCCGAGCAGCTTCGACCACGGCACCTTGACCGCGCGGCTCGGCTTCGGCGCGGAGCCGAGCGCGTCGGTGATCAGCGCCAGCTCGGCGGCGTTCACGCTTGTATGCTCGCTCGGCAGATCGCGGTAGAAGAAGAACCAGAACCCCGCCCAGAGCAGGCCGACACAGGCGAACACGAAAAAGGGCGCGCGCCAGCCGAAATCGGCGATCAGCAGCACGACGAACACCGGGGTGACCGCGCCGCCGAGCCGCGCGCCGGCATGGGTGACGCCCTGCGCGAAGCCGCGCTCCGCGGGCAGCATCCAGCGCGACAGCGACCGGGTCGCGATCGGGAAGGCGCCGGCCTCGCCCGCGCCGAACAGGGCGCGGCACACCAGCATCGATCCGGCCGACCAGGTCATCGCGGTCAATGCCGTGAAGCTCGACCACCACACCACGATCCAGGTCAGCGCGCGGCGTGGCCCGAACCGGTCGCCGAGCCAGCCGCCCGGGATCTGGAAGATCGCATAGGTGATCTGGAAGGTGCTGAAGATCCAGCCCATGGTGATCGCGGAAAAGCCGAACTCCTGCTGGATCGACGGCGCCGCGGTCGAGATCACCACCCGGTCCATATAGGTGATCATATAGGCGAGCACCGTCAGCCACAGCACGGCGTGGCGGACGCGGGTCGGCCGCCGCCGCGCCGGTATCGTGTCGTTCGCGGCCATGGTCATTGCGCGACCGAGCGCACCTTGCGGCCCGCGATATAGACCGAATTGATCTTGCGGGTGTTCTTGATGTCCTGAAGCGGGTTGGCGTCAAGCACGACGAAATCGGCCCATTTGGCCCGTTCCAGCGTGCCCAGATCCTTCGCGCCGAGAACTTCGGCGCCATATTCAGTCGCTGCCTGGATCGCCTGGCCGGGGGTGAAGCCGTCCTTGACCATCAGCTCCATTTCCCAATGGCCCGAATAGCCGGCGACGCGTCCCGGAGGGCCCGAATCGGTGCCGAGGCCGTAATGCACGCCCGCCGCCGATTCACGCTTGAGATTGCCCATCGCGGTTTCGAAGAAGCTCGGCAGTTTGGGAAAGGCTGGCGCGGACGCGACGGCCTTCTGCCGCTCCGGGCTGGCCAGCAGCCGCAGCGCCTCGGGCGACAGGGATTGCTGGAAGAAGGGATCGCCCAGCTGCGGCGCGGGCTTGCCATAAGCGAACATCGCTGCCTCGCGGCTCAGCGTCGCCGCGACCTGCACGATGCCTTTTTCCTTCATGGCATCGGTCAGCGCCTTGTCGATCGGCTGGTCGCGCACGCTGTGCACGAACCCGTCGACGCCCTGAGCGGCAAGCCGCTTGGCGTCCTCGAGATAGAAGATATGGGCAAAGACCTTCAGCCCGTTGCGGTGCGCCGCGTCGATCACCGCCTTGCTGATCTCGGGCGGCATCTTGGGCATGGTGCCAAGCTCGTCGTCGAGCCAGAATTTGATGTAATCGGCGCCCTTGGCTGCCTGGGCATCGACTTCGATCGCCGCTTCCTTCGCGTTGGTCACCGGGCGGTTGATGCCCGGCACGCCGCCATAGCCGCCGCGGAACACGATGCCCTGGCCGGCGGTGAACAGCCGGGTCATGGTCGGGCGTCCGGCCCGCTCGGCATTGCGCACGGCGAAGACCGAATCCTTGTCGGTGCCCATCACCGCGACGGTGGTGAAGCCGTAGGACGCATAGGTCTTCAGGTCGGCCTCGACATTCTCGGTGGTGTAGAAACGCTCGTCCTGAGTCAGGTCATGGACGTTGCCCATATGGATATGGGTGTCGATCAGGCCGGGGATCACGTACTTGCCGGTCAGGTCGACCGCGTCGGCGGCGGCCGGCGCCTGGGCGGACGGGCCGACCCAGACGATGCGGCCATCCTCGACTACCATCGCGGAATTGGGCTCGGCGGCGCCGCCGCGGCCGTCGATCAGGGTGAAATTCTTCACCACCAGCGTCTCCGCCAGCGAGGGCAGGGCGGCGAACAGGCCGATCGCGCCGGCGGTCGCGGCCATCAGGCGGCCGGTCAGCCGCGCCTTGCGGCGGCGCCGCGTGGCGGTGTCGGTTTTCGGCGAAAAGGCGTTCCCCATAATCACTCTCCTGTTGGACCGTCCCGTCTGAAGCGGGCGCGTCGTGCTGACGGTCAGTCTTCGATCGATCAGGCGCGGATCGCGCCGCGGCGGGCGAGATCGCGCATCAGCGACGAAATGCCATAGGTCCAGGGCGGCGCATCCTCGCAGTGGCACACCTTGTTGGTCAGCGTGCCGAGCTTTGGCGTCGACACCTTCACGGTATCGCCGATCTTGTGGGTGAAGCCCCGGCCGGGCTCGCCGCGATCGTCGCCCGGCGCGAACATCGTGCCGAGGAACAGCGCAAAGCCATCGGGATATTGGTGGCTCTTGTTGAGCGTCTGGCCGACCAGATCGAGCGGATCGCGGCTGATCAGCCGCATGTTGGACCGCCCTTCGAGCCGATAATTGTCCTCGCCCTCGATCAGCAGCGAGACTTCGGCGCCGCGGATATCGTCCATGGTGAAATTGTCGTCGAACAGGCGGATGAACGGCCCCAGCGCGCAGGACGCGTTATTGTCCTTCGCCTTGCCCAGCAGCAGTGCGCTGCGCCCCTCGATGTCACGCAGATTGACGTCGTTGCCCAGCGCCGCGCCGCGCGCATTGCCGGCGGAATCGACGATGATCACCACTTCGGGCTCGGGATTGTTCCAGTGCGAATCGCTGCGGATGCCGACCCAGGCGCCCGATCCGACCGCGGAGAGCACCGGCGCCTTGGTGAAGATCTCCGCGTCAGGCCCGATCGCGACCTCGAGATATTGCGACCAGGCGCCGCTCGCGATCAGCATTTCCTTGAGGTTCATCGCCTCGGGCGAGCCGGGACGGACCGACTGGATGTCGCCGCCGATCTTTTCCTGGATCTCCGCGCGGAACTGCGCCGCGCCCGCCGAGTCGCCGCGCGCGCGCTCCTCGATCACCCGCTCCAGCGCGGAGACGGCGAAGGTGACGCCCGATGCCTTGACGCAGTGCAGGTCGATCGGTGCGAGCAGGCGGCCGGGGCCGCCTTCCCAGGCCGCTGTCAGGTCGAGCGCTTCGATCGGGCCCATGGCGCGGCCCGCGGGCAGTGCGCCGCCGGGCGCAATCGACTCGAGCAGGCCCGAGACGGTGCTCGCGTCAGCCGACAGGTCGAAGACGTGGCCGTCGATGATGGAGATGGGTATCGGGCCCTGATCGGTCGCCAATCGTCCGACCAGTATCGCGTCCTGGCTGTCTGTTGGAAGCAGGTCGCGCACTCGTCATTCTCCCCGACTCCGGGTCGCGTGAATGCGCCCGATTTCCTGTATGCATATCAACCATCTTGCATACAGACAACCGGGTATCGCTGGATTTTATACCCATGTCGGGGTTTGCCGCGCCAGCCGACCAGTGTCAGGCCACTCACGCCGTGAGGAGGCCTGCCCATCCGTTCGTCCTGAGTAGAGGCTGCGCGAAGACGAAGACCCGTATCGAAGGACAGTTGGAGCGCGTGACGCCTGTCCTTCGATACGCCATTTCGACAAGCTCAATGGCTCCTCAGGACGAACGGATGTGGTGCGATGCCAGCCGCGCCTAGCTCGTAACGCCCGCATAGATCTCGGCGCGGCGGCTGGCGCGTTCGCGGGCTTCGTTCTTCTTCATGCTCTCGACGCCCTTGGCGAAATGGCTTTCGAGCAGTTGCTTGAGCAGCTTCTCGTCGCGTGCCTGGATCGCCGCGTTGATTTCCTGGTGCTCGGCGAACGCCTCGGCCCAGCGATCATGGTCGAGCGTGGTGACGTGGCGCGCGCGCTCGGCGCGGGGCAGCAGCAGCCGCCAGGCGAGCATCAGCGACGGGCTCTCCGCCGCCTGCACGATATGTTCGTGGATCAGACGATTCGCCTCGAGATAGCTCAGCCGGTCCGACTTTTCGAAATAGGCGGCGAGATCAGCCTGGAGCTCGTCGAGGATCTCGATCTGCTCGGGCGTCATGCGCCGGCAGGCGAGTTGCCCGGCCAGGCCTTCCAGCACGCCGAGCACCGTGAACACGTCGGCGGCTTCCGACTTGTCCGGCACGCTGACCACCACGCTGCGATTGGGCAACAGATCGATCAGCCCCTCGGCGGCGAGCGTACGGAATGCTTCGCGGATCGGGGTGCGCGACATGCCCAGCGCTTCGCTCAACGCGACTTCGCGCAGGCGTTCGCCCGGCGGCAATTCGCCGAGCAGAATCATTTTCCGAATTGTCTTCACCGCATCAAGACGAAGCCTGCCCTTGCGGGGTCCAGCACTGGCGGCGTTCTTTGCCGGAGCCTTGGCTCGAACGGCTTTGGTCTTGGGGCCAGTTTTTACAGGTCGGCTCATCATCTCAGCGCCTAATTGTGATTTTTTGGGGGGTAACGTCGTGAGACAGCGTTTACCTAAAGGCCGGAATCGGACTTATCAAGCTGATGTGCCCGGCCCTGGACCCGGTTTCCCGATCGGATTTTGCGGACGATCCCGTCATCCTTCCCCCTCGTCTTTTTCTGGTTGTACAAATAACCTAACCCGATCAGCGCTCTAACGCAACTTGCATGCAAGTTGTATGTAACGCTATATTTTACATGCAAATTCGATAAAAAAAGACACGACTAAAGTCGGGGGTGAACGATCGGTACGCACCGTGCGTACACGAAAAAAGGGGAGAGGATTGATGGACAAACGCGCATTCCTGCGGGCGGGCCTGGGTGTCGGGCTCGGCCTGGGGCTGGGCGGGATCGCCTCGGCACAGGACAATGATCAGGCGAGGAAGGAACGGGACGCCGCCCGCATCGCGCGCGAGACGCGCCCGGCGCCCACCGTGCCCCACCGCAAGGTCCGCACCACCGACCTGTTCTCCAGCCCGGAAGGCTATCCCAATGCGATCGATTCGCAGCCCGAGGGGCTATGGGTCGCCGAACAGCTGACCGCCGAGGGCGTCGGCGTGTCGAACGACTGCTATCTGGTCGACTGGAACGGCAAGATACTGCGCAAGGTGAAGACCGAGTCAAAGAACACCAGCGGCATGGCGTTCGGCGGCGGGCATCTCTGGATGGGCGCCAACGCCGCGCCCAACGGCATCTACGAAACCGATCTGGACGGGCGCACCGTCAGTCATCGCCAGATCCCGCTGGGGCCGGCCGACAATGGCGGGGGCTGCCACGGCGTCGCTTATGCCGGCGGCAAGCTCTACATCACCGCGCTGCGCATGCGCGGCATCCTCAGGGTCGACCCGAAGAGCTGGGCGCCCGAGCTGTTCATCCCCTGCCAGGCACCGCGCCTGCATGGGCTCGCGGTGAACGGCGACGCGATCTGGATCGTCACCGGCGATTCGAACACCGATCCCAACTTCAAGCCGGGCCTCGCCAAATATGAGCTCGCCACCGGGCGGCTGCTCGAGACCGCCGAGTTCGTGCCCGGCAGCGCCGATCCGCACGGCCTGACCTTCAAGGACGGGGTGATGTATGGCTGCGACGCCGGCATCCATCCCGGCTGGCCGGACCGGGCGAGCAGATCGAGCGGGAAGATCTTCCGGGTTGAGTTTATCTGAGGCGCCAAGCGGGGTGTCGGGCGGACCGACACCCGTCCGTTCGTGCTGAGTAGGGACTGAGTAGGCGAAGCCGTATCGAAGGCCCGTATCGAAGCATGTTGGAATGCGGGCGCGCGTGTCCTTCGATACGCCGCTTCGACAAGCTCAGCGGCTACTCAGGACGAACGGCAGTGTAACGAAAAAGGGGCGGCCGCGAGGCCGCCCCTTTTCTTTCGCAGAATGCCGTTCGGGCTATTCGCGCCCCTTCATCATCTCGGCGAGTTCGGCCTTGGTCATCTTCATCTGGTCGGGATGCTCGTCGACCCATTTGAGGAAGGCGGCATTGATCGCCGGCGTCCATTTCTGGTCGATCTCCCCCGGGGTGAAACGCTGCTCGCGCAACATCTGGTGACCGAAGCCGTCGCGCATCGCGATATATTCGGCGCCCTTCACGACCTTCTCGGCCATGATCGCGGGGATGAACACCACGCCTTCGCGCTTGGCGAGGATCAGGTCGCCCGGAAGGACGGTGGCGCGGCCGATGCGGATCGGGCCGTTGATCCGGACCATCTCCATCTCGCGGATCGCCGAGGGGTCGTAGCCGCGGGTAAAGGCGTTGAACCCGTCGATCGCGGCGAGCCCGGCCACGTCCCGCACGCCCGCATCGAACACTACGCCGGTCTTCGACTTGGCGTAGATCGAATTGCCCAGATTGTCGCCGATCAGCGTCCCGTCGACGATCTTGCCATAGCCGTCACCGACATAGACGTCGCCGACCTGGAGCATGTCGATCGGCCAGCTGTTATGGCCGCCGGAACGCTTCTCCTTCACGCCGAGCGCGCTGATCGCCTTGTTCATGTCGGGGCGCATCGGCAGATACTGGACGGTCAGCGCCCGGCCGACGAACGGCCGGTCGTTATGCACCATCTGGAAGCCGCCCTCGAACTGGTTGTTGTACCCGGCCTGGCGCAGGATGCCCCAGGCTTCCTCCGTGTTCACGTCGAGCAGGCGCTTGAGGATGGCGTCGGATACCCTGGGCCGGCCGTCCGGGAAACGCTCCCCGGTCCAGTCCGAGGTGTAGAACAGGATTTCTTCCTTCGTCGCCTGGGTCTGGGCCTGGGCCGGCATCGCCATCGCAAGCGCGGACGCGCCCATCGCGAGGGCCAGTAATAGCTTTCTCACTGCATCTCTCCCTTGTTCTTGTGATTGTCGCATTCGCCGGAGCTGTGCTCGTCCGTGCTCGGCGGGGCACGCATTTTCCGCTGCTTCGATTCCCCCTTTGCCTCGGCCCGGAGCGATGGTCGTACCAGCTCGGGCACCCGGCAAAATTTGCATACAATTATCAGGAGTTCAATACATTTGGTGAGCGATCAGGCCGAGTTCAGGCTCAGCATGTCGATTGAAATAAGCCGTTGAATCCGGTTGTACTTTATTGCGTGAACGATCACCGCATGAATCGGCTATTTGGGCTGTCGCCTACGCCACCGACGAGCGGCGCCCGCGGATTGAAGCGCTCAAGACCTGATCCAGTAAGTTGCGCAAGGTTAAAGCGAAAATCGCGAATGCCGTCGGATCGCTCACGCGCCTCTAGCTGCAATGGACCGCAGTCGAACTAGCCGAGACCAATAGCCGCCAAATAAATCGTATTTTTCGTGTCGCAACGCAGCACAAAATATCATCTTGTATTCAACGATCAGAATTGTATCCAAGTGTACTGCCGCCCGGACTCGGGAGGCAGGCGGGTAACGGGACGACCGTGCCAGCGACGTCAACGGCAAAAGCCGCGGCGACATAAAAGGGGAGAATGCCTTGACCGGGAGTCGCATCGCGACCCGTTGCCGGAGCCTCGTGCCCGCTTGCCGGGAATCCGAAGGCCGCGACGCTGCGCCGTTCAGCCACGACACCTCCCATGCCGCCCTCATTGCCGCGCCGCGCTGTGCCGGAGCGTCCTGATCGCGACCCACAAGAATTAACCGGGGAGAAGAGACAGTGACCAAATTGTTGCCCACGCTCAAGCTGAGCGGTTCGACGATCGCCCTTGCAGCCATGTTCATGTTCGGTCCGGTGGCCGAAGCGCAGGAACAGGCCTCGGCGGCGGCAGTGGCGCAGAACTCACCGGTGCCGCCCTCGGCCGGTTCGGGCCAGGAGACGCCTGACGAGGATGCCGCCGATCCGGCCGCCGACATCGTGGTCACCGGCTCGGCGATCCGCGGCGTCGCGCCGGTCGGCTCGAACCTCGTCTCGGTCGGGCAGGAGGCGCTCGCCAAGACCGCGGCAACCTCGACCACCGAACTGGTCAACACGGTCCCAGCGATCACCACCGCCGGCTCGACGCCGCAGGCGCAGAGCTCCTATTCCTATTACGCGCCGCAGATCCACAGCCTCGCGGGCTCCGGCAGCAACACCACGCTTGCGCTGATCGACGGGCTGCGCATGCCCGGCGGCGGCCTGCAATATGCCCAGACCGATCCGAACATCATCCCGACTCCGGCGCTGCAGCGGGTCGAGGTCCTGGCCGACGGTGCGTCGTCGATCTATGGCTCGGACGCGGTCGCCGGCGTGGTCAACTTCATCACTCGCAAGACGTTCGAGGGCCTTCAGGTCAATGGCCGCGTCGGCTTCGCGGATGAATATCGCAGCTATGACCTCAACGGCATCTGGGGCACCAAATGGGATACCGGCGGCGTCTATATCGCCGGCCAGTTCCTGAAGCAGCAGGAGATCACCAACGACAAACGCTCGTTCCTGAGCCGCGGCGATTATCGCGACATCGGCGGCAGCAACACCAACACCTATAACTGCTCACCCGCCACGATCCGTGGCAGCTCCGCCGCGACCGTCATCTATCCCAGCGCCGATGCCACCACGACCCTGCCGAACAACCAGGCGGCGAACGGCATGTGCAATACCTCGATCTATGGCAGCGCGGTGCCGGGCGTGCAGCGCGAGGGCGTGCTCGTCGTGGTCAACCAGGAACTGGGCGACCGGATCACCTTTACCGGCAAGTTCGTGTTCAATCATCTGCAGCATTTCTCGACCGGCACGCCCGGCACGCTGTCGAATGCGCAGACCTTCGGCGCCGGGTCGGGCAAGGGCACGCAGATCAACCCGTTCTTCCGCGCGCCGGCCGGATCGGGCTTCACCCAGGAACTGGTCAACTGGCTCGCCCTCACGCCCGACGGGAATTACGGCACCAACAATTACCAGAACACCACTTTCTACACGACGGGCGTGGTCGACTATAAGGTCACCGACAAATGGTCGATCACGGCCAGTGGCGCGCTTGCGCGGTCCAACAGCTATCAGCGCGGCAAGAACACCTTCTGCAGCACCTGCGCCACCCTGGCGCTCAACGGATCGCCGGCGCTGAACGGCACGATATCGAGCGTCCTGCCACAGCCGGGCCAGGCCGCCACGGTCAGCCAGGCGCTGACCACCGCCAACGCGCTCGACGTCTGGAATGGGCTCGGCAACAACCGCACCTCGGCGGCGGTGTGGCAATATCTCTATACGAACAACACCAACAACGAACACCAGAACAACATGTACCAGCTCAAGCTGGAGGCGCAGGGCGAACTGTTCGACCTGCCCGGCGGCGCGCTGCGCATGGCGGCCGGCGGCGAATTCATGCACGTCACGCAGGACGTGTACGGCCTCAACCCGAACAGCACGGGCACGGGCTACACCAATTTCATCATGAACCTCGGCCCGCGCAACGTGAAGTCGGGCTATATCGAGCTGTACGTGCCTGTGGTCGGCGAGGACATGGATGTCCCGCTGGTCAAGAAGTTCGACCTCAGCATCTCCGGCCGTATCGACCATTACAGCGACTTCGGATCGACCACCAACCCGAAGGTCGCGGCCAACTGGCAGATCAACGACTGGATCAAGATCCGCGGCAACTGGGCGGAATCCTTCGTCGCGCCGCCGCTCAACCAGATCGGCGACGCGCGCCAGGGCTATCTGCGCGGGGCGACCGGCACCGGCGCCAGTGCCGTGCTCGACGTGCCCGTCGCGGCCTATCCCGAGGTCAAGCAGCTGCCGGGTTGCGAGACCGCGACGGTCACCTGCCGGGTCGGCGCCAATACGGGTCGCGAGGGTCTCGATCGTTCGCTCGGCGCGGGCTTCGCCGGGGTCGTGCCGCAGACCGGCAGCAGCTGGTCGGTGGGCGTCGACCTGAATCCGGATTTCATCCCCGGCTTCACCGCGAACGTCACCTATTGGGCGAACGTGTTCAAGGGCGGCGTCGCATCCCCGGCCCAGCCGCTGATCATCAACTCGGCTGCGCTGCACGACCGGCTGACGATCTGCCCGACCAGCTGCACCGCCGACCAGATCCGCACCTTCACCAATGTGGCGAACGGCGCGACCACCGCGGCGACCTTGCCGTCGACGGTCTATTTCCTAATCAACCGCGACGTCGGCAACGTGCTCAACCTCAACGTCCAGGGCATCGACGCGCAGTTCAACTATCGCCTGCCGACAGCGGGCGCCGGCACCTTCAGCATCGGCGGGTCGATCACCTATTTCACCCGCTTCATGCAGGATTTCGGCGATCAGCCGTTCAGCATCCTGAATACCTCGGGCTATAATTCCCAGTTCCCGTCTATCCAGACCAAGGGACGCGGCCAGCTCGGCTGGGAGATGGGCGCTTTCTCGCTCGATCTGTTCGGCAATTACACCGGCGCCTATCGCAACTGGATCCAGACCTCGGTCAAGCCGGTGACGCTCGGCTCCAACGGCAACCCGACCGGCGGTGGCGACCGGGTGAAGCCCGACTTCACGGTCGATCTGCACGCTGCCTATAATTTCAACGGCAGCTTCCTGAACGGCAGCCAGATCTATGTCGATGTGAAGAACCTCTTCGACCGGAATCCGCCCTTCTACAACGGCAACACCACCGGCGCCGGCGGCGTCGGCGCGTGGGGCTTCAACGGCTTCACCTCGAACCTGCTCGGCCGCCTCGTCTCGGTCGGGTTCCGCGCGAACTTCTAAGCACGCATCCACGTCATGAAAGGAAGAGGGGAGCCAATGAAGTCCGCATCCAGCCTGATCGTCGCCGCACTGTTGCTGGCGGGCGCCCCTCCACTTCACGCCCAGATCGCCGTCTCCGCCAATGACGGCAAGCAACTCCGTCCGAACGAGGGCAAGGAAACGCGCACGCCCGATACGGTGTCGATCATCGATCTGCGCGGGGCGGCGCCGAAGACGTTGGCGACCATCCCCGTGCCGGCGAGCATGATCGGCCCGCCGGCGGCGGTGGCGGTCGCCCGGAGTGGCCGCTTCGCGCTGGTGACGGCGGCGCAGCGGCTGAACGCGGCGGCCGATATCGAGCTGAACGATCAGGTATCGGTGATCGATCTCGCCAGACCGGCCTCGCCGCGCGTGGTGCAGACCGTGCAGGCGGGGCCGGGCGCGAGCGGGGTGGCGATCAACCATGCCGGCACGCTCGCTTTGGTCGCGAGCACCGGCGACGACACCATCTCGATCTACTCGATCGCCGGCAATCGGCTGACGCCGGAAGGCAAGCTCCAGCTCGAGGCCAAGACCCGGCCCACCGATGTCGCTTTCGCACCCGACGGCAAGACCGCGATGGTCGTCGGCCAGGGGGCGAACAAGCTGATCCTGCTTTCGGTCCTCGGCAAAAAGGTCGGGCTGGCCGGCGCGACGATCGACGCGGGGCAACAGCCCTACGGCGTCGTTTACAGCCCCGATGGCCGTTACACCTACAACACCAATCTCGGCGGGCGGCCGCTCGCGCCCGGCGCCGCGCCGCCCGCGCGCGACGGATCACCCCGGATTGGCACCGTCGCGGCGGTCGACCTGAAGACCGGCACGGTCGTCAATGTCGATGTCGGCCAGACGCCCGAACATGTCGCGCTGTCGGCCGACGGCCAATATCTCGCGGTCGTCGTGGCCAACGGTTCGGCGGCGCAGGCGACCGCACCGGGCTATCATCCCTACGGCCTGCTCCAGATCTACAGCGTGCGGGGCACCAGCCTGACCCGGGTCGCCGAGGCGCATAGCGGCGCCTGGTGCCAGGGCGCGGTGTTCAGCGCGAACAACCGCACCGTGCTGCTGCAATGCGCGATGACCCGGGCGATCGAGGTCTATCGCTTCGACGGCAAGGCCGGCCTGACTCAGGATGCCGCCGCGACCCTGAAGTTCGATGCCCGGCCAGGCGCGATCGCGGTCGCGACCAGCCGCTGACCAGAGATGCACTGAAGATTCGGGGGGGCGGCGCCGCTGGACACGCCCTTTCCGATCCACCTCCAGCAACAAAGGGGAAGCTCATGGATATCAACAAGCGCGAACTCCTGATGGCCGGTGCCGCCGTCGGCGTCGGCATCGCCGCCACTCAGGCCGTGGCGCAGACGCGCGCCGCCCGCCCGATCAACACCGGCAAGCAGCCCTCCTCGGTCGACATGAACTACAAGCCGCGCCGGCTGAACAAATGCATCGAGCTGTGGGAAGACGGCCAGCCCATCTATTACACCGGCTCAGGCGTCGGCCCGAACGTCGATCCGTACGAACAGGGCAAGAAGATGTGCAAGACCTGGGCGGACGCGATCAGCTATGAGATGGAGCATGGCTGTTTCGACCTGAAGGAACTGCGCGAATTCATGCGCGGGCTGAAGGACGGCGGCGGCACCAAATCCGGCCATCGCCTCCCCACCGTCTTCGTCTCGCCGCCGATCATCGGCCTCGACGAGCCCTATGCCCGCGCCAACACTTGGGTGATCGAGCAGCTGCTGTGCTGCGGCGTGATGGGCATCCACATCTGCCATGCGCGCGACCCCAAGGCGATCGAGACCTATATGCATATGGGCGCGCGCTATCCTTTCCCCGATTTTCCCAACACACCCAAGGTGAAGATGCGGGGCCTGCGCGGCAACAGCGCCAGCTATGCCGCGGATATATGGGGCGTGTCGGGCGGCACCTACCAGCATATCGCCGATCTCTGGCCGCTTAACCCGCGCGGCGAGATCATGTTCGGGGTGAAGATCGAGGATACCTATGCCGACGAGACCGTCGCGCAGACCCTCGCGATCCCCGGCATGGCGATGGCCGAATGGGGCCCGGGCGACCATAATCTCTGGCTGAACGGCTATCACGGTGTCGAGGATGGCGGCCTGTCGGGCCATCCGGTGGTCCGCGACGCCGCCGGCAAGGTAGTCGAGGACGTCTCGGCGCTCCCCAATATGGAGGCGGTCCGCGCCAAGGTGCTGGCCGAGTGCAAGAAGAACAAGGTCATGTTCCTCAACGCCGCCGAGACCGAGCCGGGCCACAACAATGTGATCCAGCAGATCAAGGACGGCTGCATGGTCGTGGCGGCGGGTCAGGGCGGAGAGGACGTCGCGATCATGGGCCGCGAATTCACCAAGCGCAAAATGCCGGTCTGAGCGATCGGCCTCGAACGTGCCTGAAGGGGCCGCCCGTAACGGGCGGCCCTATTTTTTGGGCTGCATCGATTCGAACGCGGGCGGCCGGCGCCGAATCCCCGCGCGTTCGGATGAGTGTTCAGACCTGCCAGCAAAATGTATCGCCATGCGCTCCGTCTGAACCCGGCCAACCCCGACGCCAAAGCCCGGCTCGCGAAAATGGAGCGACCGCCGGAACAATGACGCCGCGATCGGCGGTCAGTTCCGATTATTGTGGGGACGCGTCGGGCCGGGAGGCAGCGCGGCAAGGGCGGTTATCCGAGGCTGAGGGGCGCATCCGTACATCGAACAAACGCCTTTTACCGGCGCCAAAGCGCGCGTCGCTCCGATGGTGAGAGCCGCCCCCTTCCCACCTCGTAACGGGCCCAGGAATCCCATTGACAGCTTTGGCGAATGGGAAGATGCATGCACGCAACTCAATCTGTATGCATTATGACAGAGCTGCCGATGAGGGCCGGCAGAATTCATCCATACGCGACGGTAGGGCGCGGATAACACGGAGAATTTACCACCGAATCCGAGGCTAAAAATGGCCCGGAAAAATCTAAAAGGGGAGACTGAAAATGGCGAAAACCTATAGCGGCCTGTTGTTTGGCGCATCCAAACTCATCCTTCTGACAGCGACGTCGTGGTCCGCCACGGCCTGGGCGCAGGTGACACCGGCGACCACGCCGGAAACCATCCAGACCGAGCAGGCGGCAGACCCATCCACATCGGATTCGAACCCGGAAGACATCATCGTCACCGGCACCAGTATCCGCGGCGCGCCCCCGGTCGGCGGCAATCTGGTCTCGGTCGGTCGCGAGGCGATCGATCAGACCGGCGCGATCAACGTGCAGCAGATCCTCAAGACCGTGCCCGCGATCACCGGCATCGGCAGCGGCGGCGTCGGCCAGAATGCCGGCAATTCCTATTATGCGCCGACCATCCACAGCCTCGGTTCCTCGGCATCGAACTCGACGCTGGTGCTGATCGACGGCCATCGCATCCCGCTCGGCCATACCTCGCTGGCGCTGCCCGATCCGTCGATCGTCCCGCCGATCATGATCGAACGCGTCGAGGTCCTCGCCGAGGGCTCGTCCGCGACCTACGGGTCGGACGCGGTCGCCGGCGTGGTCAACTTCATCACCCGCAAACGCTATGACGGCGTGATGGGCACGGCGCAGGTCGGCTTCGGCCATAGTTACCGCACCGTGGCCCTCGGCCTGCTGGGCGGGAAGAGCTGGGACAGCGGATATATCACGCTGGGGCTCGGCTTCTCGCGCTCGAGCGCGGTGCCGTACGACTATAACAACCGCCCCTATCTGCAGCCCAACCACATCGATGAGGGTGGTACCAATTTTCAGAGCTACAACTGCTCGCCCGCGACCATCCAGCCGGGCGGCAGCGGCAATATCTACCTCGCGCCGGGCTCGGCGACGTCGGTCGCCAACACGACCGCCAATGCGCCGTGCGACAATCAGCCTTATGGCGACCGCCTTGGCCGGGAACGGCGCTATAATGCGATGATCAAGGTGTCGCAGGACATCACCGACACGCTGACCCTGTCCGGGGACTTCGTCTATTCGGATCGCGATACTTTCACCAACAATGCCCGCGGCGGCATCCAGGCCACGGTGTTCAGCACGGGTCCGCAGGCCAATCCCTTCTACGTCCCCCAGACGGGCTATACCGGCGCCGCTACGACCCAGACGATCCGCTGGAATGCCGACGATCTGCTCGGGCCGGGCGCCTATACCGACAACAGCGCCAAGACCTATATCGCGACGGCCAATGCGGAATGGAATTTCACCGAGAATTTCCGCTTCACCGCCATGGCGCTGTTCGGCGAGGATCGCACGGCGCAGGTGCAGGACGGCAGCCTGTGCACGAGCTGCGCGACGCTCGCCCTCAACGGCACGGTGCAGACCAACGGCAGCATGACGACGCCGGTTGCGGGCACCAATTTGATCCCGCTGAACCTGCCGCTCACCACGGCCAATGCGCTGGACGTGTGGAACCCCGCGGCGACCAACCGCACATCGGCGGCGGTGCGCGCCCTGCTTACCGACAGCCGCAGCTCGACCAGCCATGTCAGCACGATCCGGCAATTCCGCGCCGGCATCGATGGGTCACTGTTCAATCTGCCCGCCGGTGCGGTGAAGATCGCGGTCGGCGGCGAGTTGCAGAACTGGGTGCTGAACACGACCGTCGTCCGGCCGCTCAATTCGGGACCGGCCAGCCTGGGATCGACTCAGCGCTATTTCCCGCTCGATCGTCAGGTGCAGTCGGTTTATGGCGAGCTTCTGGTCCCGGTCGTCTCGCCGGACATGGACAGTTTCGTCTACCGGATCGACCTCAGCGCATCGGGCCGGTACGATCATTACAGCGATTTCGGTGGCACCTTTAACCCGAAATTCGCGGCCAATGTGGAGATCGTCCAGGGCATCAAGCTGCGCGCCAACTGGGCCCGTTCGTTCGTGGCGCCGTCGATGCGCTCGGTCGGCGACCAGTTCGGCACCTACAGCAACTCGACCGTATCGCTGACCAACGCGACCGCCCAGGTGTCGGTCGCCCGTTTCCCGACGATTGCCAATATCCCGGGCATCCCCTGCTCGAACGGCTTCTGCACGATCGGCGGCAGCAACATCCAGGGCGTGGTGGTCGATACCGGCAACCCGAATGTCGGCCCGCAAAAAGGCACGACCTGGTCGTACGGTATCGATCTCGCACCGACCTTCCTGCCTGGCTTCCGGGCGTCGGTCACCCTGTTCAACAACCAGTTGCGCGGCGGCATCACCTCACCCTGCGCGCCGGGCTGCATCCTGAACAATGGCGCGCTGAACTATCTGCTGACGATCTATCCGACCGGCGCCACACCGGCGCAGCTCGCCGCGCAGTTCAACAACGTGCCGATCACCACCGCGCTGCCAAGTACGACCTATTATGTCTTCCGCCGTCCGCAATCGAATGCGCTCGATCTCGATCTCACCGGCCTCGATATCTCGGCGAGCTACGCGTTCAATACCGGGATCGGCAAGTTCGACCTCGGCGGTTCGTGGACCGAGTTCCTGAAGTTCAAGCAGGGCTATGTCGGCGGGGCGAAGTTCGACATCCTGAACACCGTGGGCGTCAATTCGACCTTCCCGTCGATCGCACGCCAGGCGCGGTTCAATATGGGCTGGAACTATGAGGGCGCGTCGCTCGAATTCTTCGCCAACCATGTCGGATCCTACAAGAACTGGGCAAGCGGCACGGTCAACCCGCTGGTCCTCGACGCCGCCGGCAACGTCGCGGGCGGCGGCGATATCGTGAAGTCCTGGACCACCTTCGATGGCCACGCCGGTTATAAATTCTCGAAGGGCGGCATGCTCGGCGACAGCGAGATCTATGTCGACGTCAACAACATCTTCGACAAGGCGCCGCCCTTCACGAACACCGCCAATGGCTATGATCCGTTCGGGTCCAACCCGCTCGGCCGCGTCATCAGCGTCGGCCTGCGCATGAAATATTGAGGTCCCCCCGCGGCGCCCTCCCGCATCCCCTCTCGCGGGAGGGCGCCGGTTTTCTCCGAATCTCGGGAAATAGTCATGAAGAAGATCTGGGTTCCACTATTGCTGTTGTGCGCGACGCCGGCGGTCTCGCAGACCGATCCCCATCGCACCGTCGATCCGACCTTCCTCCACCGCTTCGTGCCGGATGTGAAGCCGGTGACGGTGCCGATCAGCAGCCCCACCGCGCATTATAAGGCGCTGTTCGGGGAGGGCGATGCCAACGCCAAGCTGCTCCGCGCGATGAGCCGCTTCGGCGAGCTCAGCGTCGATCCGAACGGCAGGAGCAGCCTCGTCCGCTATCCGCGCGAGGAGCATATGTTCGTGATCCTCGATGGCGAGGGCACCATCTCGTACGGCGGCAAGACCTTCCCGGTGAAGAAGGAGGATTTCCTCTATCTGCCGCCGACCGTCGCGTTCGGCCTGAACGGCGGGCCAAAGGGCGTGAAGGCCGCCTTCATGGGCTTCAGGATCCCCGAGGCGATGCCGCTGACCATCCCCGACACGCTGAAGATCGCGAACATCGCCGATGTGCCCCTGGTCAATGTCGGCGGCCATCCGCTCGACACGCTCTACCGGCTGATGATGGGCGACACCAAGAGCACGCGCGACAAGCTCTCGACCGGGCATGTCATGATCAGCCTGTTCGTCATGGAGTTCGCGCCCGGCGCCACCAACTTCCCGCACCATCACGAGACGCAGGAGGAGATCTACCTCATGCTCGACGGCAAGGGGCAGATGGTCGCGGGCAGCGGGATGGACGGGATCGAGGGCAAGTTCCCGGCGAAACCCGGCGACGCTTATTACTACCGGGCGAATACGACGGTCGGTTTCTACAACGACAAGGCGCCCAGCCCGAAACCGGCGCGCATCCTCGCCGTGCGCTCCAACATGCCCCCGCCCAAGTGATGGAGCCGAAATGATGAAACGACCTTCCATCGCACTGACTCTGGCCGGGCTCGCGCTCGGCCTTGGTGCGAGCGGCGCGCGCGCGCAGCTCGCGATCTCCGCCAATGACGGCAAGCAGCCCCGCCTCGGCCAGAAGCCGGGCGACGTGAAGCCCGACAATGTCACCGTCATCGACCTGAACAGCTATCCGCCCAGGGTGATCGGCAAGGTCGAGGTGCCGGTGAGCATGATCGGCCCGCCGACCATCGTCGGCGTCGCCCGCGATGCGAGCTTCGCGATCGTCACCAACGGCCAGAAGTTCGATCCGGCCGACAATTCGAAGTTTGTCCTCGACGACACCGTCTCGGTCATCGACCTGAAGGACCCGACCAATCCCAGGGTGATCCAGACGATCAAGGCCGGCGACGGCGCCTCGGGCGTGGCGATCAACCGCGCGGGCACGCTCGCGCTGGTCGCGGCGACGGGGGAGGGGACGATCTCGGTCTATTCGATCGCGAACAAGACGCTGACGCTCGTCGGCAAGCTTCAGCTCGACGCCAGGGCCGGGCCGGTCGACGTCGCGATCTCGCCCGACGGCAAGACCGCGCTCGTCACGCAGCGGCGCGGCAACGGCATCTGGCGCCTCGCGATCGACGGCACCAAGGTCACCGACACCGGCACGATGTATGCGACCGGCGGCAACCCCTACGCATCGGTGTTCAGCCGCGACGGGCGCTACGCCTATAACACCAACCTGCTCGGCACGCTCCCGCCCGAGGGCACGCCGCCGCAGCGCGGACCGCGGATCGGCACGGTCAGCGTGATCGACCTCAAGACCGACAAGGTCGTCAACCGGGTCGAGGTCGGCCCGACCCCCGAGCATGTCGCGATCTCGCCTGACGGGCGCTATCTCGAGGTGACGGTGGTCAACGGCTCCTCCGCCAACCCGACCTCGGCGCAGTTCAGCCCGTTCGGCCTGTTGCAGGTCTATCGCCTGAACGGCCCCATGCTGACGCTCGTCGCCCAGGCGCAGACCGGCCAATGGGGGCAGGGCGCGACCTGGAGCAAGGATAGCCGAACAATCCTATTGCAGGGCGCCGTCGCACGCGAGATCGAGGTGTATCGCTTCGACGGCACGTCGCTGAAGCGGGATATGGGAGCCACCCTGAAGTTCGATACCCGCCCCGGCGCGATCAGCACCGCGCAAAGCCGCTAAATCTTTCGTCAACACCCGTTTCTACCCAGGAGAGTGACATGATCCGACCTACCCTGCCCGTGATCGCCAGCGCGACGCTTGGCGCCATCCTGCTCGTCACGGGTGCGTTTGCGCAGACCGTGCCGCCGACCCGGGGCCCGGCCGACGGCGCGACGCCGGCCTGGTTCCTGCAAGGGTCCGCCCCCGATCCGGGCGGCCGCACCTCGGTCGACGCGAACGGCGTGGTGACGGTGCTGCCGCGGCCGGAGGGGGCGCCCTTCGCGGCGGGCGCGCGGCCCAACACGATCCAGGGCTGCCGGCACTCGACCGCCTGCCAGAACCGCAACGGCCCGCAGCGCGGCCAGCTGCAGCGTGTCCAGTGGGAACAGAAGCTCGGCTACAAGTTCAGCTATCCGATCCAGCTGCCGCCGGGCATTGGCGGCGTGCCGGCGGTCGCGCTCGATTCGAAGAACAATCTCTGGGTGTTCCAGCGCAAGCCCGCCGGCAGCCCGCAGCTGATGCGCTATTCGCCCGCCGGCAAGCTGACCATGACGGTCGGTGACGACGTGATCGGCCATGCCGACAAGGCGCATGGCATGGCGATCGATGCCGAGGACAATGTCTATGTCATCGATACCGCCAATGCGACGGTCAAGAAGGTCAGCCCGGACGGCAAGCTGCTCCAGACGATCGGGACCTCCGGCCATCCGGGCGACTGGGACGAAGGCAAGGGCCAGCGGCTGCTGTGGGAGCCGGTGATGATCGCCTTCGGCCCCAATGGCGACATGTACATCGCGCAGGGCCATGGCAACGAAAGCCCGAACGTGGTGGATTCGGACGATCCCACCAACAATATCGGCGCGGCCCGCGTCCTTCACCTCGACAAGGCCGGCAATTATATCGGCCAGTGGTTCGGCCACAACACCGGCCGCGGCAAGTTCCAGAACGCGCACGGGCTGGGCGTCGATCCCAGGACCGGCGATGTCTGGGTCGGCGACCGCGAGGATTACCGCATCATCATCTTCAATAGCAAAGGCGAGTATCTCCGCCAGATCGCGACCGAGAATCTGGTCTGCGCGATCCAGTTCGACCATAATGGCGAACCCTGGATGGCGAGCGGCCAGGACGGCCAGTTCCTCAAGCTCGATCGCAAGACCGGCAAGGTCGTCGGCGCCACCGGCAACGGCATGGGCATCGGCAAGGGCCAGTTCATCGAGGCGAGCTATTGGGTGTTCGACAAGCAGAACAACATGTGGGCGGGCGACACCAGCGTCGGCCGCGTGACCCGCATCGCGAAGTAAAGCGGCTGGGCCGGTCCGTCCGCGCGCGGCGCGGGCGGACCGGCAAGGCCGCCGGCCCGTGGAACACCCGGCCGGAAGGTGTTCCAAACAGCCTCCCGCGGTGTTCCACATTGCCCGGAAGGTGTTCCATCCTGGGTGTTCCACCGCACCCGACCATCGGGGATGGCGCATCCCGGTATCGGCATTTACCGCGCCAATATTGAATAAATGGCGGAATTCCACCGATTATTACCGCCAATTTTCGTTATTTCCGCGCCCGATTTCCCGTCCTCACGCCCGGCGCACGCCAGGGGAATGACATGTCCCCGTGGAACACGGTGTTCCGGCTTTGGCATAACGTGTATTCCCGCATTGTTCCTTATAGTTGACGGGTCGCCGGGGAGCGGGGAAAAACAATATGCTGATCCAGGAATTGCCGATCGCTCATATGCGGGTCGGCCTGCGTACCGAATTCGGTCTGATCGAAAAGGCGCGCCACATTCACAACCAGCGCCGTCTGCGCGACGAAGTGCTCGGCAACGAGCTGTTCGGCGATCCGGGCTGGGACCTGATGCTCGATCTCTACATCGCCCAGGCCAGCGGCAAGCGCGTCTCGGTGACGAGCGCCGCGATCGGCTCGGGCAAGCCGATGTCGACCGGCCTGCGCTGGGTCAAGCTGCTGATCGAGCGCTCGCTGGTCGTCCGGGAGGCCGATCCTTATGACGGCCGACGCTCCTATCTCCGCCTGACCACCACCGCCTATGAGGCGATGGAGGATTTCCTCGCCCGCTGCTGAGCGCGCACTAACAAAGTCGGGTCGCACCAAGGGCCTGCCTCCAGCCTCCTGATGTTGCGGAGGTCGGAGGCAGGCCCTAACGATTTTCCGTCCTTGCGGGAGATCATGATGCTGAACGGTGCGGTGCTGGTAACGGGTGGAGCAGGCTATATCGGGAGCCACGCGGTCCTCGCCCTGCTCGACGCCGGACACCGCGTGGTGGTCGTCGACAATCTCGTCACCGGTTTCGACTGGGCGGTCGATCCCCGCGCCACCCTGGTCCGGGCCGGTATCGAGGAGGACGGCCCGGTCCGCGCGGCGATGCGCGCGCATGACGTGCGCGCCGTGATGCATTTCGCCGGCTCGGTCGTGGTGCCCGAATCGGTCAGCGATCCGCTCAAATATTATCGCAACAACACCGCGGCCAGCCGCGCGCTGCTCGAAAGCGCGGTGGTGTGCGGCGTGCGCCACTTCATCTTCTCCTCGACCGCAGCGACCTATGGCACACCCGAAAAAGTGCCGATCGCCGAGGGCGATCCGCAATCGCCGATCAATCCCTATGGCATGTCGAAGCTGATGACCGAGGCGATGTTGCGCGACGTCGCCGCCGCGCACCCGATCAATTTCGCGGCGCTGCGCTATTTCAACGTCGCCGGCGCGGACCCGAAGGGCCGCAGCGGCCAGTCGACCGCGGGCGCCACCCATCTCATCAAGGTCGCGGTCGAGGCGGCGACCGGCAAGCGCGACGGGGTCTCGGTGTTCGGCACCGATTTCGCCACGCCCGATGGGACTGGCGTGCGCGATTATATCCATGTCAGCGATCTTGCGGCGGCGCATGTCGCCGCGCTCGACCTGCTTATCGCCGAGCCGGGGCGCAATCATTTCCTCAACGCCGGCTATGGCCGCGGCTTCTCGGTGCAGCAGGTGCTCGATGCGGTCGACCGCGTCACCAACATGAAGATCGAGCGCCGCCTCGAAGGCCGCCGCCCCGGCGACCCGGCGGAACTGGTCGCCGACAACCGCGCGATCCTCGCCACGCTCGACTGGAAGCCGGCGCTCGACGATCTCGACACGATCGTGAAGGATGCGCTCGCCTGGGAGCGCTTGCTGGAACAGCGCGGCCAGCAATAGCGCCGCCGCCGCGCGTCAGGACGGTCCGCCCGGTTCGACCCACCGCGTGATGCCGATCGCCTCGAGAAAGGCGTCGTCATGGCTCACCACCAGCAGCGCGCCGTCATAAGCGCGTAATCCGGCCTCCACCGCCTCGATCGACTCCAGGTCGAGATGGTTGGTCGGTTCGTCCAGGATCAGCAGGGAAGGGGGCTTCGGACCGCCCAGCACACAGGCGAGCCCGGCGCGCAGCATCTGTCCGCCGCTGAGCGTCGAGACGATCTGCAACGCCGCCTCCGCCCGGAACATGAACCGGGCAAGCGCCGCCCGGCACGCATTCTCGTCGGTCGATCGGTTGATCCGCGCATAATTGTCGCGGATCGACCTGTCCGGATCGAGCAGGCTCACCCGCTGGTCGAGCATCGCCAGATCGACCGGCACCCGCACCGTCCCGCGCCACGGCTGCAGCGTGCCGGTGATCAGCGCGAGCAGGGTCGTCTTGCCCGATCCGTTCGGCCCGGTCAGCGCGACCCACTCCGGCCCGCTGATCGTCAGCGACTGGTCGCGCAGTACCGGGTTGCCCGGCGCATATCCCGCCGTCACGCGATCGATTTCCAGCACGATCCGGTTCGCCGGCAGCCCGGTCGGGGCGAGCGTGACCAAAAAGGGCTGCAGCACCTCCACCCGCTCGCGCGCCGCCGTCGCGGCCTCGGCGGCCTGGGTCCTTTGCCGCGCCGCCAGCCGCCGGTTCTCGCCGCCGCTATCCTCGGCCCGGTCCTTGCGCGCGCCGATCAGGATGCGCGGCATGTCGCCCTTCGCGCCCTTGCGTTTGCCCGCACCGTCCTTGCGTGCCTTGCGCTCGGCCGTCTCCTGCGCGCCCCGCGCCACTTCGGTCACGTGGCGCTCGGCCTCGGCCAGGTCGCGTTCCGCCGCCGCCAGCTCGATCGCCTTGCGTTCGCGATAGCGGCTCCAGTTGCCGCCATAGCGCGTCGCGCCCAGGCCGGTCATCTCGACGATCGCGTCCATCGTTTCGAGCAGCGCGCGGTCATGGCTGACGACGATCGCCCCCGCCCGCCACCCGGCGAGCAGGCCGATCACCGCGTCGCGCCCCTCCCGGTCGAGATTGTTGGTCGGCTCGTCGAGCAGCAGGAAATCGGGTTCCGAGAAGATCGCGCCGGCCAGACTCGCGCGCGTGCGCTGCCCGCCGGACAGCGCGGTCAGCGCCGTATCCGGCCCGGTATCGAGTCCGACCCGGCCGAGTGCCGCGGCGATGCGATCCTCCAGCGTCCAGTCGGCCTCGCCCAGCTCGTCGATGCGGGCGATTCCCTGTTCAGCACGGCGTAGCAGCGCGAGCGCTTCGGTCGCACCGAACAGGTCCGCGACCGTCTCGCCGGAGAGCTGCACGGTCTGGCGCAGCACACCGATCGTGCCGCTGACCGAGATGCGGCCCGACTGGACCGGTATTTGCCCGGCGATCAGCCTGAGCAGCGTGGACTTGCCCACGCCGTTGCGCCCGACCAGCCCGGCGCGCTCGGCACCGAAGCTCAGGTCGAGATCGGTCAGGACCGGACGATTGTCAGGCGTCGACCAGGAAAGATGGGAAATGGATATGGCAGGCATGATGAAGGTCCCCGAGGGCAAGGCGAACTGGCGTTGCGGTCGGGGACAAGGTCGTGGCGCACATCCGGTCGGAGGGCCGGTGTCAGCGGCCTGATAGGCTTGAGGTAAAGGCGGTGGCGGCGCGTTGCAAGAAGCCCCCTTGTATCGGTCGCCCTATCGGAACTCCGGGAAAAGCCGCTCGATGTCGGCCTTTAAGTCACTCGGGCCAGGGAGCAGGCCGAAATGATCCAGCAGCCCTTTCAACAGCCGCGCCCGGTGCGGGCCGATGCCGGGCATCGTCTCCAGGCCGGGAAAGTCGGGATCGGCCAGCCTGTCCGCTAGGTCGCCGAGCGTTCGGTATCCCGATGCGGTCAGCCTTTGCCGCAAGCCGGGAGGCAGGACGGATTGGCTGACCGGCAGGTCGCGGTCGGTCGACTCCGGGCTGGTCGAACGCAGCCGGGTGCGCGCGCCCTTTTCGCGCTTCAGCGCCCGGCGAATATGGCCGAGCTGGCCGGCGCTGAGTCCGAGCCGGCGACGGATCTCGCGATAAGGCGTACCGGCGGCGCGCAGGCCGCGCGCCTCTTCCAGATTCTGTATGGCCTGTTCGGGCTGGCTCAGCATCGGTGATCGGTCCTGTTCCGTTCCGACGCGGTAGCGGATTTCCCTACCATGCGACAGCATCCGGCAGGAAGGGCGGAAGCGGCACGCTATCCGCCGCGGGCCCCGGTAGGATTGGCGACACCCTCCGCATAGCTCCCATGCCCGTCGATCGCCAGGCGACCCGCGAATTTCAGCACTTCGCTCCCTCGGGTATGGTCACTCTTCCGCCAGCGACCCCGTCGGGCGGATGACGCACCAATCCGGCCGCCGCTCTGCGAAAACCTCGACGAACGGCTCGGGGAAATCCCGGTCGGCAAAGCCGCCCGCCGGCACGGAGACCATGCCCGGCCGCACCTCGATCTCGTAGAATACCGATGTCCCGCACCCGCGGCAGAAATGGAAATCCGCCCAGCGGCCCTCGTCGCCGGTCCGGCGATAGGTGCCATGCTCTCCATGCGTCGAGACCTGGGCTGCGTCATAGGTCGCGGTATACGCGAACGCGCTGCCGCTCCGCCGCTTGCAGTCAAGGCAATGGCAGATGGAAACGCGCACCGGCTCCCCGCGGCAGGTCGCGCTCAGGGCACCGCACATGCACTGGGCGATCCTCTCGTCGGTCATGCTCTGCTCCTATGGTCAGCCGGCCGGGCCGACGATCACCTTGCCGCGCAGATCGGGCGCGGCGAAGGTCGATTCACCGTCTCCGCCATCATCGTTCCCGATCATCGCGAACAACGCCATATAGGTTAGCTCAGGCTGGCCACACCAGCGCTGGCGCCCACCTGCGCCGCGAACCACGGCTCGATCCGCCGCAGCGCCTCCTCGACCCGGTCGGTCGACACCGCGAAGCTGAACCGCATGAACCGCCGCCCCTCCACCGGATCGAAATCGATCCCCGGCGCCGTCGCCACCCCGGTCTCGGCCAGCAGGCGCACGCAGAAGTCCATGCTGTCATCGGTCAGGTGGCCGATATCGGCCCAGATATAAAAGGCCCCGTCCGGCGGCGCGATCCGCTTCAGCCCGAGCGCGGGCAGGGCGGCGAGCAACAGGTCGCGGTTGCGCGCATAGCTCTCGACATGGCCCTCCAGCTCGTCGCGGCAATCGAACGCGACCAGGCCGGCATGCTGCGCCAGCGACGGCGGCGTCAGGAACAGATTGCCCATCCGCGCCCGCGCCGCATCGATCAGCGCCGGCGGCACCACCAGCCAGCCGAGCCGCCAACCGGCCATGCTGAAATATTTGGAGAAGCTGTTGACGATCAGCGCGTCGGAATCCTCCTGCAACACCGACCGCGCCGGGCCGACATAGCTCAGCCCGTGATAGATCTCGTCCGAGACGATGCGGATGCCCCGCCTGCGGCACACCGCGACGATCGCCGCCAGTTCGTCCGCCGCGATGATCGTCCCGGTCGGGTTGGCCGGGCTGGCGAGGATCAGCCCCTGCGGCGCCGGGTCGAGTCGCTCGATCGCGGCGGCTGTGATCTGGAACCGCTCCGCCTCGCCGCAGCCGATCTCGACCGGCTCCAGGTGAAGTGCCTTCACCGTGTTGCGATAGGCGACATAACCCGGCCGCGCGAAGGCCACTCGGTCGCCCGGCGCGAACAGGCAGGACAGCGCCAGCACGAAAGCGGGCGAGGCCCCGCAGGTCAGCACCACCTGTTCGGGGTCGATCGCCACGCCATAGGCCTCGTCATAATGACGCGCGATCCGCGCCTTGAGCGGCATGCTCTCCCAATAGCCCATGCCGTCGGTCGCGAGCACATGCTGCGCCGTCGCGATCGCCGCGGCCGGCGCGCCGGTCGAGGGCTGGCCGAACTCCATATGGATCACCGACCGGCCCTCGGCCGACAGGCGGTGCGCCAGGCGGCTGACGGCGATGGCGTGGAAGGGATCGATCTCGGCTGACATGCTGCCCGCTTAGCGCCTGGGCGGGCGGGCACAATCTACAATTCCCCTCCCGCTTGCGAGCTGGCGGTCCGGCGAGGCCGGGATTGCCCCCGGCAATCCCTCAATCATGCTGGGGGCATGATTGACCTCGTCAGACCGCCCGCTGGGTTAGGGGAGGGCGTGTCCGCAAACGGTGCATTCCTTCTTACAGGCCCTCCCGCAAGCGGGAGGGGAGAAGGGCGAAATGCGCGATCGTCCCGAACCTCGCCATGCGGGCATCCGGTCAGCAATCATTCACCCGAAAAGGCGCATCGGCGCTGGCGCTGTGGTGAAAAGGATGTGGTTGAATGTCCCGGTCGATTCGGCGAACTGCCTGTGCCCTGGTCGCTCTGGTGACGGCGATCTCCCCGATCTCGGCCTCGATGGCCTCCGCCCAGGATTATCCGCCGCCACCGCCCCAGACGAGCTATCGCGACCCGCCGCCACAGCAGCAAGGTTATCGGGATCCGCCGCCGCCGCCCGAACAGGGCTATGACGAGCAGGATGACGCGCCGCCGCCCGGCTATGACGGGTCCGAACCGCCCCCGCCGCCGCCCGGCTATGTGGCGGATCAGGCCGACGCGGCGCAGTACGACCAGGACCGCCGCTACGAGGCCTATGCCGAGGACTGGTCGGCGAGGAACTGCATCCAGGCCCGCAGCAACTCCACTGCCGGCGCAGTGATCGGCGGCGTGTTCGGCGCGCTGCTCGGGTCGAGCATCGCCGGCCGGCACGATCGCGGCGCGGGCGCCATCATCGGCGGCGTCGCGGGTGCCGCCGGCGGTGCCGCGCTCGGCGACCAGAGCCGCTACGACACCAGCCCCGGCTGCCCGCCCGGCTTCGTCGTGCGCAACGACGCGCCGGCCTTTTATTATGACGGCCCTTATACTTACGCCGCGCCGGGCTGGTACCGGCCCTGGGTCTATTATGAAGGCCGCTGGAGCTATCGGCCCTATCCCTATCACGCCTGGTATTACCGCCACTACGGCTATGCCCGGCCCTATCAGTATCGCGGCTATGGCCGGGGCTATTATCGCCATCGCCGCTGGTGACGGCCGGGGCCGTCCCCTCTAAAGGCGTGCCCAACGCCAATGAATAGGAACGCCCATGTCCCGGATCACCCTGCAACAGGCCAACAGGATCATCGAGGCGGCGTTGGCCCGGGGTGCCGAACTCGGCCTCAAGCCGCTGAGCGTGTCGGTGCTCGATGCGGGCGGCCACATGATCGCCTTTCAGCGCCAGGACCGCGCGTCGAGCCTGCGCGAAAGGATCGCCTCGGGCAAGGCGGCCGGCGCGCTCGCCCTCGGCGTCTCGAGCCGCAAGATCGGCGAGATGGCAGCGGACCGGCCGAGCTTCGTCGCGTCGCTCGGCGCGCTGGCGACGCACGGCATCATTCCCGCGGCGGGCGGGGTGATCGTGGTGGACGGGGAAGGCCTGCCGATCGGCGCGGTCGGGATCACGGGCGACAGTTCGGACAATGACGAGGCCTGCGCCCTGGCCGGCATCGCCGCCGCGGGGCTGACCGCGCAATCATAATCAGTCTGCTTCCCCGGCGAAGGCCGGGGTCCAGTTGGGGAGGATTAGTAGTGACCCGTCTCGCTGGCCAAAGGCTGTTTTTCGCGCTGATTCCCGCAATCTTGTCCGCCCTTCTCATCGCCACCCCGGCGACAGCGCAGGTCCATGGCCGCATCTATCCCGCCCCCAAGGCGCCGCTGAGCACCGCCGGCCTGCCTGCCACCGCGACGATCGATACGGTGCAAACCGCCGATGGCCTGTCGCTCAAGGGCATCGAGATCGCCCCGCGTGACGGCAAGCCGACCCTGCTCGCTTTCCACGGCAACGGCTCGAGCGCGATGCGGTCGGTGGAATGGTATGCCCCGCTGATCGCCGAAGGCTATGGCATCGTCGCCGCGGAGTACCGCGAATATAGCGGCAACCCGGGCAAGGCGAGCGAAGCCGGCCTCGCCGCCGACGCCGATGCCTTTTACGCCCGCGCCCGTAGCCTGGCGGGCAGCGGCAAGCTGATCATTGTCGGCCACAGCCTGGGCGGCGGTGTCGCCTTCGGGCTCGCCACGCGCCAGCATGTCGATGCGCTGGTCACCATCGGCGCCTTCACCCGCCTGCGCGACATGGTGTCGAAACTCCTCCGCGCCGCCGTGCCCAAAGAGTATGACAATGTGGCCGCGATCCCGAAGCTCGACGAGCCGCTCTACCTCATCCAGGGCACCGCCGACGACACCGTGCCGTGGCAGATGGGGGAACAACTCGCCAAGGCGGCCGGCGCGGCGCACAAGCCCGGCGCTGCCTTCGTCATCAAGGATGCGGGCCATGCGCCCGATGGCGCTGTTGTGGCGATGATCCTCCGGGCGATCGTGGCGAAGCTCGACGGGGATGGCGCGACGGTGAAGGTGACGTTGCCGGAAACCGTGCATCTGTACCCGTTCGGCCAGTAGGGGGACTCCCCCTATCTTCTTCCCCGGCGGAGGCCGGGGCCCAGTCGGGAAGGCTGATGTAACTATGCGCAGCGCCAGCCATGTGCGTCCCCCAACTGGGCCCCGGCCTTCGCCGGGGAAGGGAAGAGGGTGAGGGCGCCTAGCGCCCCGATTCAATCTCTCGCACCGCCCGCTATCGTCTCACGCCCGGCGCTCCACGCCGAAGCCCGAGAGAGACGCAACCTGTGGCAGTAGAGATTCCAGACCCCAACTATCCCCAAGAAGAGCGCGAACAACTCCCGATACCCCTCGCGGAATTCGGCAACTATTCGTCAAATGCGGCTCGCGCGATTTTTCGCGACGCGTTTCTTGCGCTTCCAACACCGCGTCAGCCGCCCCAACTAAACCCGCTGCAAGCGCATAATAGCGCCGCGATTCCGCCCCTTCGCAGGTGGGTCGCAAAATTCGACGAATACTGGGCGGTTTCCGTGCGACTCCAACACCATTACTTGTGGTCGCAGCCCCCTGCCTCAGGGCCCCTTCACCACCACGCCGCCCTTGATCACCAGCCGCACGTCGCGCACTGCCGCCACGTCCCGGGTCGGGTCGCCACCCACCGCGATCAGATCGGCGAGCAGCCCCCGCTTCACCGCACCGACCCTGCCGTCGAGATGGAAGGCCCGCGCATTGCCCGACGTCGCGGCGATCAGCACCTGCGCCGCCGGCATGCCGCCCGCGGCCATCAATTCCATCTCGCGCGCATTCTCGCCATGTGCGAACACGCCGACATCGCCGCCCATGCACATCGGCACACCAGCCGAGCGAGCCAGCGCGAAGGACTTCCGGCTCTCGCTCACGCTGGCCGGCGCGGGATCGGCGCCGTTCCAGCCGCGATAGCGCGCCACCGCATCCGCGGCAGCGAGCGTCGGGCACAGCGCGATCCCCTTCGCCGCCATCGCCTTGAAGATCTCGGCCGTGCCGCCATAACCATGCTCGATCGTATCGACCCCCGCCGCGATCGCCCGGCGCATGCCCTCGGCGGTCGAGGCATGGACCGCGACGGTGCGCCCCGCGTCATGCGCCGCCTCGGTCGCCGCGGTGATCTCGGCCAGCGACAGGGTCGCCCGGCTCTGCTCGCCCGGTCCCCAGCGGTAATCGGCGTACAGCTTCACCACATCGGCGCCCGCCGCGATCTGGCTGCGCACCGCGCGGACCATGCCGTCGACGCCGCTCACTTCCTCGGCGCCCTGCGGGATGACGACGCCCGGCTCGAACCCCTTGGGGCCGTACGCCCCGAGCGCGACGATCGCGCGCGTCGCCACGCTCAGGCGCGGCCCCGGTACCACGCCCTGCTCGATCGCCTGACGCAGCCCGACATCGGCATAGCCCGCCCCCTCGGTGCCGAGATCGCGCTCGCTGGTGAAGCCCGCCATCAGCGTCGCGCGTGCCTGCGCCACGGCGCGCGCAGTGCGCAGCGCCAGCGGCTCGTGCAGCACCTGATCGTCCCAGCTCGTCTCGTTATAGGGATGCAGGAACAGATGGCCGTGCCCCTCGATCATGCCCGGCATCAGGGTCTGGCCCGGCAGGTCGATCGTGCGCGCGCTGGCGGGCGCGGTCAGATTCGGCCCGACCGCGACGATCTTGCCGCCCTCGATCAGCACGTCCCAGCCCGCATGCGGCTTCGGATCGACGCCGTCGAACACCTGCGCGGGGCGGAGCAGGATGGATGGCTCGGCCGCTGCTACCGGCCCGGCGATCGACAAGGTCAGCGCCAGCAACCACTTCATCGCCCGTTCTCCTTGCCGCGCCACGATGCGCCGGATAGCCCTTGTCGCATGGATAGACTCAGCCGCCGCCTTCGCAACCCGCTCCTCGCGCTTGTCCTGCTCGTCCCCGGCATCGCCCATGCGGCGCCGGACGAGAAGGCCGGCTGGAAGGCCCAGGCCGCCCGCGTCACCATCACGCGCGACGATTGGGGCATCGCCCATGTCGTCGGCAAGAGCGACGCCGATGCCGTGTTCGGCGCGATCTATGCGCAGGCGGAGGACGATTTCAGCCGGGTCGAGGCCAATTACCTCACCGCGCTCGGCCGCACCGCCGAGGCACAGGGTGAGAAGGCGATCTGGGCCGATCTGCGCCAGCGCCTCTATGTCGATCCGGTCGACCTCCAGAAGCAGTACAAGGCAAGTCCGGCCTGGCTGCGCACCCTGATGCGGGCCTGGGCCGATGGCTTGAACTATTATCTCGCCACGCACCCTGACACCCACCCCAAGGTGCTGACGCGCTTCGAGCCGTGGATGGCGCTCTCCTTCACCGAAGGCAGCATCGGCGGCGATATCGAGCGTATCTCGCTGTCGGAACTGGAGAGCCTCTACGGCACGCGCCAGGTCGCGATGACCGACGAGGAGCTGGGCCGCATCCCCCGCGAGCCGCGCGGTTCCAACGGCATCGCCATCGCGCCGAAGAACACCGCCGACGGCCATGCCCTGCTGCTGATCAACCCGCACACCAGCTTCTATTTCCGTTCCGAACTGCAGATGACCAGCGGGGAGGGGCTCAACGCCTATGGCGCCTCCACCTGGGGGCAGTTCTTCATCTATCAGGGCTTCAACGCGAACGCCGGGTGGATGCACACCTCCTCGGGCGTCGACAATGTCGACGAGTTCGCCGAGACCTTCGTGTTCCAGTCGGGCAAGCTCTCCTATCGCTATGGCGACAAGCTGCGTCCGGTCGAGCGCAGCCGCATCTCGATTTCCTATCGCCAGCCCGACGGCACGATGGGCACCCGCGCCTTCACCGTGCAGCGCACGCATCATGGCCCGATCGTCGCCAAGCGCGACGGAAAATGGATCGCCATGTCGCTGATGTGGAAACCGATCCCCGCGCTCGAACAAAGCTGGCTGCGCACCAAGACGACCGATCTCGCTTCCTACATGGCGGTGGCGGAGCGCCAGGCGAACAGCTCGAACGACACGCTGTTCGCGGACAGCAAGGGCGCGATCGCCTATCTTCACCCGCAATTCGTGCCGATCCGCAACGACAGCTTCGATTATACCCGCGCGGTCGACGGGTCTGATCCCGCGACGGACTGGAAGGGGCTGCATGCCATCGCGACCCTGCCCAATGCGATCAACCCCCCGGTCGGCTGGGCGAAGAACTCGAACGACTGGCCCTGGCAGTCGGCCGGCCCCGACAGCCCGAAGGCGGCCGACTATCCCAGATATATGGATCAGGCCGGGCCGAATGCGCGCGGCACCCATTCCGATCTGCTGCTGACCGGCAAGACCGGCTTCACGCCCGAAGGGCTGCGCGCCGCAGCCTATGACTCCTATCTCCCCGCCTTCGCCAAGCTGATCCCGCAACTGGTGTCCGCCTGGCAGGCGCTTCCCGCAGGCGACGCCCGCCGCGCCAAACTCGCCGCGCCGATCGCCGCGCTCATGGGCTGGGACTATCGCTGGAGCGCCGCGTCCGAACCGACCTCGCTCGCCATCTTCTGGGGCGATACGCTGTGGAAGGATGTCGGCGGCTTCGCCCGTGCCGAGCGCATGAACGTGCCCGACTATATCGGCGCGAAAGTGACGCCCGGGGCGAAGCTCGACGCGCTCGTCCAGGCGGTCGACCGCCTGACCCGCGACTTTGGCGACTGGCGCGTGGCCTGGGGCCGGATCAACCGCTTCCAGCGCCTCGACGATTCGATCGACGCCCGGTTCGACGATTCAAAGCCGAGCATCGCCGTGCCATTCGTCTCCGGCCAATGGGGGTCGCTGGCGAGCTATGGGGCGAAGGCGTATCCGAACACGAAGAATTATTACGGCACCAGCGGCAACAGCTTCGTCGCGGTGGTGGAATTCGGCCCGCGCCTCAAGGCCTGGGCGGTCACCGCGGGCGGCGAAAGCGGCAACCCCGCGTCACCCCATTTCAACGACCAGGCCCAACGCTACGCCGACGGCAATCTCCGACCGGTCTATTTCTACCCGCAGGACCTCACCGGCCATGTGGAGCGGAAATACCAGCCGGGGGAGTAAGGCGCGGTGTCAGCAATTATGTTCCTTCCCCGGCGAAGGCCGGGGTCCAGTTGGGGGACTTGGATTGGAGAAGGTGCCCTTCGTTACTACAACCTCTCCAACTGGACCCCGGCCTTCGCCGGGGAAGACCCTTTCAGGCCTCGCCCGCTCTGGTCTGCTCCCACGCATCCACCACCGCATCAACCGTGACATCCGCCTCCGCCATCGTCGTCGCCACCGAGGAGACCGAAACCCGCATCACCCAGTGCCCGCGCCACAGCGCCGATCCGATGAACGCCACCGCATCCTCCTGCACCTGCCGGACGGTCGCGAGCGTCAGCGCATCATCGCCCCCGAAGCGCACCATGAACTGGTTGAGCTCGACCGGGCAGACCAGATCGACCCCCGGCAACGCCGCCAGCCGCTCCGCCATGTGCGTCGCGATGGCGCAATGTTCCGCGACCATCGCCGCGATCCCCTCGCGCCCGAGCTGCCGGATCATCGCCCAGGCGGCGAAGCCCCGCGCGCGCCGCGACAGCTCGGGAACATAGGCGGAAGGGTCGCGCTCGGCGCCTTCGGCCGGCGGCAGATAGCTCGCGGTGATCGCCATCGCCCGCCGATGCGCCTCCGCATCGCGCACGATCGCAAAGCCGCTGTCATAGGGCGTCTGCAGCCATTTGTGCCCGTCGGTCGCCCAGCTGTCGGCCAGCTCGACCCCGGCGGCCAGGTGCGCCTGGTCCGGGCTCGCCTGCGCCCACAACCCGAACGCGCCATCGACATGCAGCCAGGCATCGGCCTCCCGCGCCATCGGCGCGATCTCGGCGAACGGGTCGCACGCGCCGGTGTTGATCTGCCCCGCCTGAGCGATCGCGATCACTGGCCCGGTGGTCTCGCCCAACGCTCGCGCGAACTCGTCGGCCAGCATCCGCCCGCTCGCATCGCAAGCGATCCGCCGCACCCGCTGGGCGCCGAGTCCGAGATACTTGATTCCAGAATAGACCGTCGCATGCGCATCGTCGCCGATCAGCACGGTGATCGGCGGCGCGCCGCACAGCCCGTCGGCCTCGACATCCCAGCCGACGCGCCGCAGCACCTCGCTCCGCGCGGCGGCGAGACACACGAAATTGGCGACCGTCGCGCCCGTGACGAAACCGACCGAAGCGCCCGCCGGCAGCCCAAGCAGATCGAGCAGCCAGCCTGCCGTAACGGCCTCGATCGCCGAGGCAGCGGGCGCCGCGTGGAGGTTGGCGGCATTCTGCCCCCAGGCGGCAGCCAGCCAATCCGCCGCGACACCCGTCGGATGCGAATTGCCGATCACCCAGCCGAAGAAGCGCGGGCCCGTCGAGGCGCGGATGCCCGGCGTGGCCAGGGTCGCGAGTTCCTCGATGATCGCCCGTGGGTCGGCACCTCGTTCGGGCGTCGGCGCGGCGAAGGCGGCGAGCATCTCGGCATAGCTCGCGACAGGCGTATTCTCCGCCGTCGCGACGTCGCGCCGATAGGCGATGGCGTGCTTCGCGGCGTCGGCCATGGCGGCATGGCCGTTATCGATATCGTCCGGTTCCATCGCGCGACCATGTCACAACGGGCAGGGCACGCGCCATCCGCTTCTGGCCTTCAAAGTGTCGCCTCAGTGGAAAGCGGGCGCCGCCTCCACCGCGTCCTCGCCGGAAAGCCGAGATTTGGGGCCCAGCCCGCCGAACAGCGCGATCACCACATAGGCGATGGCGGGCAGCACGAAGGTCATGCCGATCGACGTCGCGTCCGCGATCCAGCCGGAGAACAAGGGCAGCAACGCCCCGCCCACGATCGCCATGCAGAGCAGGCCCGACACCGAGGCGCTCGACGTCCTGGACCGTTCCATGGTGATGCTGAAGATCGTCGGGAACATGATCGAATTGAAGAAGCCCACGCCCAGTGCCGCATACGCCGCCGCGGGGCCGTGCAACACGAATGCCGCCGCGGTCAGGCACGCCGCGATCGCGGCGGCGCCGGTGAGCAACCAGCTCGCCCGTACCCTGGTCAGCACCACGCTGCCGACGAACCGTCCGGCCAGCGCACCGCCCCAGTAATAATAAGCCAGCACCCCGCCCGCCGCTTCGAGCGTCAGGCCGAGTACGTCGGGCCGGTTGAGGAAGTTGATCATCACGCTGGCGATGGTCACCTCCGCGCCGACATAGAGGAAGATCGCGATTGCGCCGAACACTGCCCAGCCGGAGCGCAGCGCCTTGAGCGGCGAAGCGCCCTGGATGGTGATGTCGGCAGCCGATGCATTGATGCGCTTGCGGAAGACGAAGATCAGCAGCGCGAGCGCCGCGACCGCGATGGCGATCAGCACAAAGGCATGGTCGATCGCGCCCAGCGCCGTGCTGCGCGGGATGTGCGGCAGGATATGCCCGCCCTTCCCGAATACGTCGGGCCGCAGCATCAGCTTCGATCCGATGCTGACGCCCAGCACCACGCCGAGCGAGTTGAACGCCTGGGCGAAGGTGAGGCGGAAATGGCTCCGCTCGGGCGCGCCGAGCGACGCCGCCAGGGGGTTGGCCGCGACCTGCAGCACGGTGATGCCGCCCGCCATCACGAACAATGCGACCAGCACCATGGTGTAGGCCTGCATGTGCGAGGCGACGAGCATCAGCCCGCACGCGCCGATCATCACCATCAGTGCCGTGATGATCGTCCGGCTGTGCCCGAGCCGCGCGAGCAAGGCGGCAGCCGGCAGCGACACCACGAAATAGGCGAGGAAGAAGGCGAACTGAGTCAGCATGCCTTCCGCCACGTTGAGCGTGTAGATGCCGCGCATCGCTGCGATCAGCGGATCGGTGTTCGACGTGACGAAGCCCCAGGCGAAGAACAGGCACGTCACCACCGCAAAGGCGGCCCCGGCACCGGCAGCGGCCTTGCCGCCCTCGGTTGCGGTCATTGCGGGCACCCGGCGACACCGTTCGCGCTGACGAAGCGGATGTCGGAGATCGACAGCGTCGCGGCCCCGTCGCTCGCCAGGGTGAGCGGCGCGCTCACCCGCCGCGGATCGAGCCCGGCGGTGGCGAGGCAGTTGAGCGGCAGGGTGAGAGTCGCCCATTGCCCGATCGGCGCGGCGCGCAGCACCCCGGTGATCGGCACCGCGCCCGCGCAATTGGCGCCGCACTGCATTCCGAGCCTTACGGTGCCGCTGGGCGCTGCATCGACGCGATATTCGATGACCATATTATATTGCGCATTGGATTCTCGGCTGATGTCGATCGGCTTTTCGGCGGTGATCCGCGCCGTGCCACCGGCGGTTCCCCAGACGATCCTGCGGGCATCTTCCTGCGCGCGCCGGTCGACGCTCGACAGGCGAACCCCGCCGGCCCCTGTCGCGCCGGCATTGCCGGTCACCGGCTCGGCGACCCCACCCGGCTCTGCCAGGTCGAAGCGCCAGCCGGCCGGCAGGGTGCCGCGCGCGAACACCGTGCCGTCGGGCCGCGTCGCGGCTGCGGGCCGATCCTCGGACAGTGCCGGGAGGTCGCCCTTATCGGCATAGGTCAGCCCGTAGCCGAACGCGAACAGCGGGTCGTACACGGCGTCGCCCTTGTTGAGCGGCGTCTGGTCGGTCCGCTTCGGCCAGGAGAAGGAGAGCTTGCCGCGGAAATCGTGGCGCGGCTTGCCGTCCGCGCCGGCCAGCAGCACATCGGCCACGCCGCCACCCTCGCCGCCGGGCAGGAAGGCCGCGACGAACGCGTCGGCCACGTTCAGCTCGGGGTTCACCCACAAGGGCCGGCCCGACAGGAACACCGCGACGACGGGGATACCCTGCGCCTTCAGTTTCTTCAGCAGGTCGAGGTCGCGGCTGTCGCCCGGGCGATATTCGACCGTCGGCCGGTCGCCCGCGAACTCGGCATAGGGGTCCTCCCCGAACACGACGATCGCGGCGCCCGGCTTCTTGGTGAAGCTGCCGTCGACGCTCAGCGTGGCGCTGCCGCCCGCCGCCTTGGCTGCCTCGGCGATGCCGGCATAGATCGACTGGGCGTGCGGGAAGTCGGCATTGGTCATGCCGGTGCCCTGCCAGCTGATCGTCCAGCCGCCGCTCTGCTTGGGGATATTGTCGGCGCCGTCGCCCGCCACCAGCAGGTCGAGCCTCGGCGACAAGGGCAGCACATGGCCCTGGTTCTTGAGCAGCACGAGCGACTCCCGCACCGCCTGCCGCGCGACCGCGCGGTGTTCGGGCGATCCGAGCAGCTCGAACTTGCCGGCGAACGGGCGCGACGAAGGCTTGCCCTTCTCGAACATGCCGGCGCGGATCTTCACCCGCAGGATGCGCCGCACCGCTTCGTCGAGCCGCCCCTTCGATATCTCGCCCGATTTCACCTGGGCGAGCGTGCTGGCGTAAAAGCCTTTCCAGCTGTCCGGCGCCATCACCATGTCCATGCCCGCGTTGATCGCGGCGGCGCAGGAGGTGTTGGTGCAGCCCGGCACCTGGCCATGCGCGTTCCAGTCGCCGACGGTCAGCCCGTCAAAGCCCATCTGGTCGCGCAGCGCGCCGGTCAGCAAATCCTTGTCCGCGCTCAGCTTGGTGCCGCGCACGCTGGAGAAGCTCGCCATCACCGCCTGCACGCCCGCGGCGATCGCCGGGGGATAACCCGCGCCGTGGATGTCGCGGATCTGCTCGGGGGTTCCGGGATTGTCGCCCTGGTCGATGCCATTGGCGGTGCCGCCGTCGCCGACGAAGTGCTTGGCGGTCGCGATCACCTTGCCGTCGCGCAGGAATTCCTTCGAGCCCGCCTTGCCCTGCAGCCCCTCGATCATCGCGCCGGCATAGTCGCGCACCACCGACGGATCTTCGGAAAAGCCCTCATAGCTGCGGCCCCAGCGGTCGTCGCGCACCACCGCCAGCGTCGGCGAGAAATCCCAGTCGATTCCGGTTACCGCCATCTCCTTTGCGGTCACTTCGCCGATCTTCCGGATCAGGTCGCGGTCGCGCATCGCGCCCAGGCCGATATTCTGCGGAAAGATCGTCGCGCCGATGACGTTGGCATGGCCATGCACCGCGTCGATGCCCCAGATTGGCGGGATCACCGGGCGGCCGTCGTCGCGCCTGGTCACGGCCTCCCACGCCGCATCGGCATAAGCCAGCCAGGCAGGGGCGGGAGCCTTGTCGTCGAGATTCGGGCCGGAACTGCCGCCGGCCAGGATCGATCCGAATTTATACTGGCGGATTTCGTCCATCGTCAGGCTGCCGATGTCGGGCTGCACGACCTGCGCCACCTTGTCCTCGACGCTCATTCTGGCGAGCAGCGAATCGATCCGCTTTTCCATCGCGGGATCGGCCGGCAAGGGCGACCCGACATGCGGCCAGGCGGCAGTCGGCGTCTGCGCCGCGCCGATTCCCGTTGCTGTCGCGATGGCCACGAGGCTTGCGACCCCGAACGCCATCTTCAGCCTGCGCCTGCCGAGCATTACACCACTCTCCCCACCGATCGGTTCACACGCCCGATCAATCGGGTCATGAACGCCGTTACATCATTTCATGACCTACGTTGTCAATTCCAATCGGCCGCGATTGTAGCGCGATCGTCCGGGATCGGGTCAGGCGCCCGGCGCTGGCCCGGTGGATTGACGGTGAACCAAAGCGACCGGATGCTCGATCAGGTCCTCATGCGGCTTCTTCTCGAGCATCGCGACGAGCATCGTCGTGGCGTCGCGCGCCATGTCGAACACCGGCTGGTGAATGGTGGTCAGGCGCGGCCAGACGATCTGCGCGATCGCGCTGTCGTCGAACCCCGCAACCGACAGGTCGCGCGGCACGTCGATGCCGAGATCGTGCGCCGCCATGATCGCCCCGGCGGCCATGTCGTCATTCTGCGCGAAGATCGCGGTCGGTCGGTCGCGGCGGCCGAGCAGGCGCGCGCCGGCCTGGAGCCCGGATTCGAAGTTGAACATGCCCTGCTCGATATCGTCGAGCCGCATCTTCAGTCCGGCTGCGGCGAGCGCATTGGAATAGCCCAGCAGGCGGGCCTCGCTTGCCGGATGGCTCGGGTCGCCCTTGATCATGCCGATCCGCTTGTGGCCGAGCGAGATGAGATATTCGGTCATCATCCGCGCCGCGCCGACATCGTCGGTCAGGGTGCGGGGACCGAGCTCGGGCGAGCGGGTCGGCGCGATGCGGACGAACGGGAAGCGCGCCGCCTTGAGTTGCTCCAGCACCACGGGATGGTCGGAGGCGGGCGGCGTCAGCACGACGCCGTCGAGCGCAGCCGACCGCACGAGCGAGACGATCTTGTCGGCAATGGCCGAGACCGTGCCCACCGGCAGCACGACCAGCCGGTATTTCTCGCCCTGCAACCGGTCGAGCGCGCCCTGCTGCAGCTCGACGACATAGTTGGGGCTGGGGTTCTCGTAGAGCAGGCCGAGCAGATAGGATCGCCGTCCGACCAGGCCCTGGGCGACGACATTGGGGTGGTAATGCAGCGCGGTCGCGACCTTCATCACGCGGTCGCGGGTCTTGGGCGTCACATTGGGCGCATCGTTGAACACGCGCGAAACGGTCTTGATCGATACGTCCGCCTCGCGGGCTACATCGATAATGGTTGCGCGACGCCCCAGGTCCATATCTGCCCCGCTAGCATGGGAATGACGGCCGCGGTAGCCTGCGCCACAGGCGCAGTACAGCGGGCGGGCGTGATACTGCCTTCCGAAACGGCAACGAAACAAGGGTTTTTCTGCGAGATGCAGCAACTATGACAACGTTAGTATCAATTTCCGGCGCCGGGCATGCTTCACCGGTCCCGTCTCCTGTGGTCTAACGGCCCGATGAATCGCCTCACGGTCATCGCCGCCCTGTGCCTCGGCACCGCAGCCAGCCTCGCCACCGCGCAAACGCCGCCGGTTTCGTCCCCCGCGCCGGTCGATTCGGTCGATCCCTTTATCGGGACCGGTGGGGAGGGGCATACCTTCCCCGGTGCGGTGGCGCCGTTCGGCATGGTCCAGCTCAGCCCGGATACGGAGATCAGGCCGTTCAAGCAGAGCTACAAATGGGCGGCGGGCTATCGTCATGAGGACTCGTCGATCCTCGGCTTCTCGCACACGCATTTTTCCGGGGCGGGGCACAGCGATCTCGGCGATATCCTGGTCAGCCCAGTCGTCGGCGACACGGTGTCGCTGGAACCCGGTGACCCGGCGAAACCAGGCTCCGGCTACCGCTCGCGCTTCAGCCATGCGAGCGAGATAGCGACGCCCGGCTATTATGCGGTGACGCTCGACGATCCCGGCGTCCGCGCCGAACTGACCGCCGGTACCAGGGTCGGCGTGCATCGCTACGGCTTTCCCACCGGCAAGCCCGCGCATCTGCTCGTCGACCTGCGGTCGAGCATCTATAATTATCCCGGCAAGATCCTCTGGTCGTCGGTGCGCGTGCGGCCCGACGGCACGATCACCGGCATGCGCGAGACGCGCGGCTGGGCGCCGGCGCGCAAGCTGTTCTTCGCCATGCGCTTCTCCGCGCCGCTGACCGGGCATGCGTTCGTCAACCGCGAGGAGGAGGTGCCGTACAAGGGCTTCCAGGGCCCTGGTCGCGGTGACGATTCCGTCGAGCAACTGGCTGGACGCGCGCTCGTTGCCCGGCTCGATTTCGGGGCGCTGACCAGGCCGCTCGAAGTCCATGTCGCCATCTCCGGCGTCGACGAAGCCGGCGCGCTCGCCAATCTCGCCAGCGAGCCCGGCAGCTTCGATACGATCCGCGCGCAGACTCGCGTCGCGTGGGAAAAGGCGCTCGGTGCCGTGGTCATCGACGCACCGGCGCCGATGAGGAAGACGGTCTACACCGCACTCTACCACACGCTGGTCGCGCCCAGCGTCTATGGCGATGCGGACGGCCGCTATCGCGGGCCCGACGATCAGGTCCATCAGGCGACCGGCTTCACCTATCATTCGACCTTCTCGCTCTGGGACACGTTCCGCGCCGAGCATCCGCTGCTGACGCTGATCCAGCCGGAGAAGCGCAACGCCGACTTCGTCAATTCGCTGATCGCCAGCCGGCAGGACAGCCCGTTCGGCATCCTCCCCGTCTGGCAGTTCAACGGGCGCGAGACCTGGACGATGATCGGCTATCACGCGGTGCCGGTCATCGCCGATGCCTATCTGAAGGGCATCAGGGGTTTCGATGCGAAGGCCGCGCTCGATGCGATGGTCGCAAGCGCGGACTATGCGCCCTATGGCGGCCTCGGCGACTATATGAAGCTCGGTTACGTGCCGATCGATCGCGAGCCCGAGGCCGCCTCCAAGACGGTCGAATATGCCTATGACGACTGGACGATCGCCCGGATGGCGCGGGCGATGGGGCGCAAGGACCTGGCCGACCGCTTCGACAAGCGCGCGCTCAACTGGCGCAACAGCTTCGATGCGAAGACCGGCTTCCTGCGTGCCCGCAAGGCCGATGGCAGCTACCGCGAGCCGTTCGACCCGACCGCGATCAACTATGGCAGCGATTATACCGAAGGGAATGCCTGGCAATATTCATGGTTCGCGCCGCAGGACCAGGGCGGCCTGATCCGCATGCTCGGCGGCGATGCGGCGACCGTGAAGAAGCTCGACGCGATGTTCGACTTCGACAATTCGAAGGTCGATTACAGCCATGCCGAGGACATTGCCGGGCTGATCGGCCAATATATCCATGGCAATGAGCCGAGCCATCACGTCGCCTATCTCTACAGCTATGCCGGCAGCCCATGGCGCACCCAGGAGCGGCTGAAGCAGATCGTCGACAGCCAGTACAAGCCGACCCCGGACGGACTGTCGGGCAATGACGATCTCGGCCAGATGTCGGCCTGGCTCGTCTTCACGTCGCTCGGTTTCTATCCGGTCGCGCCGGGCACGGGCGAATATGTCATCGGCCGGCCTTTCGTGGACCGCGCGATGCTCAACCTGCCCAATGGCAAACGCTTCACCATCCGCGCCGACGGATTGTCGGATACGAACCGCTATGTCGGCCAGGTCCTGCTCAACGGCAAAGCGCTGCCCCGCGGCTTCATCCGCCACAGCGAGATCATCGCCGGCGGCGATCTCCATTTCGTGATGCAGGCGACGCCCAACGCCACCTGGGCGATAGCGGAAAAGGACCGGCCCTATTCGATGACGGGCTATTCGAAGTGACGCTCTCCCCTCCTTTCAGGGAGGGGAGAAAATGAGTAAGCGGCGCGCCATGTTCGATCTCGACGCCTATCTCGCCCGCATCGCCCTGAAGGAAGCGCCGCTCGCCGACGCCCAGGGCCTGGCTGCGCTCCAGCGCGCTCACCGTCTCGCCATTCCGTTCGAGAATCTCGACGTCATCCTCGGCCGGGGCATCCGCATCGACAGCGCGTCGGTCTTCGCCAAGCTGGTGACCGCCCGGCGCGGCGGCTATTGCTTCGAGCATAACCGGCTGTTCCTCGACGCGCTGACAGCGCTTGGTTTCGCGGCGCGGCCGTTGCTCGCGCGGGTCTGGCTCGCCGCGACCGATACGCCGCCGCTCACCCACACCTTCAGCCTGGTGACGATCGACGACCAGGACTGGATCGCCGATCCCGGTTTCGGCGGCAGCTATACCCCGATCATGCCGCTGGTCGAAGGCGCGACGGCGGATGCCCCGGACGGCGCACGCTTCCGGCTCGAACGCGACGTGCTCCACGGCTGGATGCTGCTGCGCGACGGCCATCCCGGCAGCACCGACGGGCGCGGCACCGGCGAGGGGTTCCAGCCGCAATACAGCTTCACCCTCGGCCAGGTCTGGGATGCCGATCTGGAACTCAGCAACCGCTGGACCTCGGCCGCGCCGGAAAGCCGCTTCATGCACGTCCGCGTCGTCAGCATCGTGCTGCCGCGCGGTCTCGCCGGCCTGACTGATCGCATGAACCGCCGCCGCGACGGTGACGAGGAGACGATCGAGGAAATCGTCGATCCGCGCGTCTATCGCACGAGGCTGAGCCTGATGTTCGGGATCGAGTTCACGGCGCAGGAAGTCGCCGCGCTGGGCCTGTTCGGCGCAGCCTAGCCCGAGAGCTGCCCCAGCTCGACCGTGAGCACCCGATCGCATCGCACCAGGCTCTCGGCACGGTGCGAGATCATCACGATGGTCGGCCGCGGATCGAGTGCGGCGAGCCGCTCCAGCAACGCCGCCTCGCTCGCGGCATCGATCGCGTTCGTGGCCTCGTCGAGCACCAGCAGGCGCGGTTCGCGCAACAGGGCGCGGGCGATCGCCAGCCGCTGGCGCTCGCCGCCCGACAGCGCGATGCCGCGCTCGCCGACCATCGACTCGAGGCCGTCCGGCAGCCGCGCGACGATCTCCGCGGCACCGGCGAGGCGCAACGCATCCCATAGCCGGGCATCGTCGATCCCCGCCGCGCCCCAGGTGAGGTTGCGGCGCACGGTGTCGTTGAACAGGAAACCTTCCTGCGGAACATAGGCAAGGCTCTCGCGCCATCCCGCCTGCCGCGCCGCGTCGAGCGGCTCGCCGCCGATCAGCATCTGTCCGGTCTGCGGTTGCTGCAAGGTGGTGAGCAGCTCGACCAGAGTGGTCTTGCCCGCGCCCGATGGCCCACTGATCCCGACGAACGATCCATGCTCGATCCTGAGGTCGGCCGGATGGAGCCCGCCGCCGCCCGGATGGAGGAAGGACACGCCCCGCATCTCGATCGCGCCGGGCGGCGGCATGACCGGGACCGGAGCGGGCGCCACGCTCGCGTCGAGTTCCTTCTCGAGCTTGCGGATCGCCTCGAAGGCAGGGAGGCCGAAGAAGAAATTCTGCACCGATTGCTGGATCACCATCGCCGGGGCGCTCATCCGCGCGAAGATCAGCACCAGCGTGATCAGGATGGCGGGTGGAATCGCGGCGGCATAGCCGGTCAGCACGGCCACCGCGCCCATCAGGGCGGAGCCGATCGCAAAGAGCTGGCGGCTGCGCGCCTGGCGCTGGATGAATTCCAGTTGTCGCGCCCGGACCGCGTGCTGGATCGTCGCGAACTCCTCGGCGAAACCATGCTGTGCATTCTGCGCGGTCGCTGCCTTGAGCCCGCCGAGAAAACCCGCCGCGCTGCCCATCATCCGGTGATTGGCATCGACCAGCCCGGTCCCCAGCGTGCGGATATTCTCCTGCGCCAGCAGGACCACACCGCCGCCGACCAGAAAGATCGCACCGATGGTAAGCGCGAGTCCCGGCGCCAGCGCAAAGGCGAGCGCGCCCTGCACCACCAGCATCACCATTGCGATACCACCCTGGATCAGGAACTGCGCGCCTGCCCCGATCCGGTTGACCTCGACGCTGACCAGGCTGGTGACGCGGGCATGGCTGAGCGCCGCGATGCGGCTCCACGGCGCGGCGGCGAGCGAACGGATGATGCGATTGCGCTCGTGCTGGGCGAAATCGCCCTGCAGCCGGCCGAGCTGCATATCGCGCGCATAGAGCACCAGCGCGCGTAGCAGGGACAGCGCGACAAAGGCCGCGATCAGCACCGCGAGCCTGCCCAACGGGCTTTGCACGCCGAGCGTCTCGAAGACGGCACGCGTCGGCATATAGCCGCCATTTGGGCTGACCACCGCTTCGACGATCGGGATCAGCAGGACCAGCCCCATGCCGTCGAGGATCGCCGACAAGCCGACCAGCCCGGCGGCGATCCAGCCACGCATGCCGGCGAAACGCGCAAAGGCGCCGAGGAAAAGGCCGGCCTGCCGCCAGAGGGATGTCATGGACGCGACTGTCATCGCGGCCCCTTTCCCACGCGCGCGCGCCGCCGTCGAGAAGGCGCGTGCATTTGGCGGGCGGTTAGGGCTTGCGCGCCGCGCACGAACTTCCTGTAAGCGGACGACCCGTTCGCAGGAGCCGCCAATGATCGTCCGCCCGCGCCGCAGCGCCTTGTTCATGCCCGCCTCCAATGCGCGCGCGGTGGAAAAGGCACGCAGCCTCGATTGCGACGTGGTGATTCTCGACCTCGAGGATTCGGTCGCGCCCGAGCTGAAGGCGGCGGCGCGCGATCAGGCGATTGCCGCGGCGGCGGCGGGCGGTTTTGGCGACCGGTCGCTGTTCGTCCGGGTCAATGCGCTCGATACGCCCTGGGGCGCCGACGATTGCCGCGCGGTGGTGGGAGCCGGGTTCGAGGCGGTGGTGCTGCCCAAGGTTTCGAGTCCGGCCGATCTCGAAGCCGCGAGCGCGCTGCTCGACGGGCTGCCGCTGTGGGCGATGATCGAAACCTGCGCCGGCATGCTCGATCTGCCGGCGATCGTCGCCTCGGCATCGGCGACGAAGCTGGAGGGCCTGCTCGTCGGCACCAACGATCTCGCCAAGGAGATGCGCTGCACCCCCGGGCCCGAGCGCACCCCGCTGCTCGGCCATCTCGCGATGATCGTCACCGCCGCGCGGGCCGCGGGTCTCGTCGCGCTGGACGGGGTGTGCAACGTGATCGAGGACGGCCCGGTGCTCGCCGCTGAGTGCGCGCAGGGGGCGATGTTCGGCTTCGACGGCAAGTCGCTGATCCACCCCGCCCAGATCGCCGCCGCCAACCGCGCTTATGGCCCAACGGCGGAGGCTATCGCATGGGCCGACCGCATCATCGCTGCCTTCGCGCTGCCCGAGAATGCCGGCAAGGGTGTCATCCGCGTCGATGGCGAGATGGTCGAGCTGCTGCACCTCGAACAGGCACAGCGCATCGCGGCGATGGCCGGACGCTAGAGCAACCTCGATTGGCTGGAATCACCCCATCCCGTTCGGGCTGAGCTTGTCGAAGCCTCGTTCTTTTCTTCCCAGGTAGAAGAGCAGCCCTTCGACAAGCTCAGGGCGAACGGTGGGGTTAAAAGAAAAAGCTGCTCAGCAGTTTCACGTTGAGGCCGATCACCGTCGCGGCGATCACCCAGGCGGCGATCTTCAGCCAGAGCGGATTGGCCAGCGCGCCCATCTGGCGCTTGTCGCTGGTGAAGGCGACCAGCGGCACGATGGCGAAGGGAAGCTGCAGGCTCAGCACCACCTGGCTCAACACCAGGAGCTTGGTCGCGCCCGAATCGCCGGCGATGCCGACCACGATCACCGCCGGCACGATCGCCAGCAGCCGCGTCACCATGCGTCGCAGCCAGATCGGCAGCTTCAGGTCGAGAAAGCCCTCCGCGACGATCTGCCCGGCAAGCGTGCCCGTCACCGTCGAATTCTGCCCCGAGGCAAGCAGCGCCACCGCGAACAGCACGCTCGCCGCGCCCGCGCCCAGCATCGGCGAGAGCAGCTTATAGGCCTCGCCGATCTCGGCCACGTCAGTGCGTCCGGCGGTGTGGAAGGCCGCGGCGGCGAGAATCAGGATCGAGGCGTTGATGAACAGCGCGAGCGTCAGCGCGACCGAACTGTCGATCGTCGCATGCTTTACCGCGTCGCGCTTGCCGGCTTCGTCCTGCCCGAAGCGGCGGGTCTGCACGATCGAGCTGTGCAGGTAGAGATTGTGCGGCATCACCGTCGCGCCGAGGATGCCGATGGCGATATAGAGCATCGCCGGGTTGGTGACGATCTGGGTCGAAGGGATCAGCCCGCCCATGATCGCCGCGACGCTCGGCTGCGCCACCGCCAGCTCATAGGCGAAGCAGCCCGCGATCACGACCAGCAGCGCGACGATGAACGCCTCCAGCTTGCGGAAGCCGAAGCGCTGCAGCGCCAGGATCAGCAGCACGTCGAACGCGGTCAGACACACGCCCGCGACCAGCGGCAGGCCGAACAGCAATTGCAGCGCGATCGCGGTGCCGAGCACTTCGGCCAGGTCGCAGGCGATGATCGCCAGCTCGCACAGCACCCACAGGCCGACATTGACCACCGGGTTGTAATTGGCGCGGCACGCCTGGGCGAGATCGTGCCCGGTGACGATGCCGAGCTTGGCCGAGAGCGACTGGAGCACCATCGCCATGATGTTCGACAGGAGGATGACCGAGAGCAGGGTATAGCCGAAGGCCGATCCGCCCGCGAGGTCGGTCGCCCAGTTGCCCGGATCCATATAGCCGACCGCGACCATATAGCCCGGCCCGGCGAACGCCGCGGTCTTGCGCCAGAAACCGCCCTTGCCGAGCGGCACCGCGATGGTGCGGTAGCTTTCGGAGAGCGACGGGCGCTGCGGGCGCATGTCGTTCATGCCGTCATATCCGGACGCAGTGGTGGCTGAAGGCGGCGGCGACATGCGATATCCTCTCCTGTGCGCGCCATGCCGTCAATTGCCGGAGCCGCATTCGATCGAGCCTTAGCGGAGGACTCGGCCCGCGACAGCATCGAGTTTCGCCAGCATCGCCGGGTCGCGCGCTTCGGGCGACGTGATCAGCGCATGGTCGAGCACAGTATCGAGCGGGGAGGGCGTACGCTCGGCCGGCAGCGCGGCGACGAATTCCAGCACGGCCTTGCGCGCGATGGTGCCGTTGGCCGACATCTGCCTGATCACGTCGCTCACTTCGACAAAGGCGGCTTCCTCGCGCCAGCAATCATAGTCGGTGACCATGCCGATCAGCGCATAGGGCAGTTCCGCCTCGCGGGCGAGCTTGGCCTCGGGCATCGCGGTCATGCCGATCACGTCGGCGCCCCATTGGCGGTAGAGCAGGCTTTCGGCGCGGCTGGAGAATTGCGGCCCCTCCATCGCGAGATAGGTCGCGCCCTTGGCGATCGATCCGCCGGCCGCATGGACGGCTTCGGCGGCGAAAGCTGAAAGGCGCGGGCAGACCGGCTCGGCCATCGAGACATGGGCGACCATGCCGGTGCCGAAGAAGCTCGAGGTGCGCGCGACGGTGCGGTCGATGAACTGGTCGACCACCACGAAATGCCCCGGCGGCAATTCCTCGCGCAACGACCCGATCGAGGAGATGGCGAGGATGTCGGTGCAGCCGCAGCGCTTCAGCGCGTCCACGTTGGCGCGGAAGTTGAGCTCGGACGGCGGGATGCGGTGGCCGCGGCCGTGGCGCGGCAGGAAGACCAGCTCGACATCGCCGATCGTGCCGAACAGCAGATCGTCCGACGGGTCGCCCCATGGCGTGGAGACCCGGCCCCATTCCGGATTCTGCAGCGCGTCGATCGCGTAGAGGCCGGAGCCGCCGATGATCCCGATCTTCCACTTGCCGCTCATGCGGTACTTCCCTCTTTTTCCAGGCGGTCGAGCCATGCCTGGGCCTGTTTCGGTTCGCCGACCGCATGCGCCTTTACCGGGCCGCACGCGCCAAGGAATTCCTGATGGAGGGCGAAGGGCTCGATCGACAATTGCGCGCGCAGGTCGTCGATCTCGTCGCCCAGTTCGACAAGCTCGTCGATCACCGGCGCTGCCCTGGCGCGGGCCGCCTTGTCCTGGGTGTGGCCGAACAGCCCCCAGCGCCCGCCGGCGGTCAGCCGCAAGGCCGCAATCAGCGCCGCGCGATACGCCGCTTCGGTCTCGGTGCGCCGCTCATCGAGGCGGGCAAGGCGGTCGGCTTTGGCCATCGCGACTTCCCCTAGATAGGATCGGGCGTGCGTCAACCGCGCAGAGGGCGCCGGGCTGAATCATCTTGCCCTTCGGAATGCACGCCTTATCGATGCGATGTGGGACATTGGTTCCCGCCCGGGAGCCGTACATGCGTTTTGTCTTAGTCCTTCTGCTTGCCTTTGCGTTTCCTGCGACCGCTCAGGCCGCCGACCAGATCACGGGCGACTGGGTGTCGCAGGACGGCAAGGGCGTCGTCACCATCGCGCCGTGCGGCAAGGCGCTGTGCGGCCATATCAGCCGTCTGACCGAAAAGGCGCGGGTCGAAGGCCCGACGACGGACAGCAACAATCCCGATCCGGCGCTGCGCACGCGCTCGCTGGTCGGCGTGAAGGTGCTGTTCGACTTCACCGCGCAGAGCGACGGGAAGTGGCAGGGCAGGATCTATTACCCGTTCCAGGGCAAGACCTACCGCGCGTACATCAGCCGCGATACCGACCGGAGCCTGAAGGTCCAGGGCTGCTGGCTGGTGATCTGCCGCACCGTGAAATGGCCCGCGGCGAACTGATTTTCGCTGTTCCCCGCGCCATAACAGCGAAAAACAGGGAAAATTTTTTATTTTGACGATTTCGGGGTCGTTTATCTCGGAATCGTCGCTCAATATCAGAATGTTAAAGCTGGTTTCCCTGTTATCGAATAACAGGGACCGGTCATCGCATAACAGGGAACGACCTGCCCCGTAACAGCGACCGGCAGGGCCAGGCAAGCGACCCGGTCGTCATCATCTTCGGTCATGAGAAAGAGCGCGGAACACAAGCCCCGGCATAGTGCCGCAACTGTATCTTTCGTTGAATCGACCGCTCAGATCACCTTCATGCCGGCGGCATAATGGTGCCAGGCGAAGATCGCCGCGGCACCGCGATGCGGGCGCCAGACCTCCGCCACGTCACGGGTCAGCTTCTCGCTTGGCCGTTCGGCATGGCCGAGGATTCGGCCGATCTCGATCTGCACCGCCAGGTCGCCGGCAGGCCAGATGTCGGGACGCCCTTCGGCGAACAACAGATAGACTTCGGCCGACCAGCGGCCGATGCCCTTGATGCTGACGAGCGCGGCGACCGCTTCCTCATCGTCGGCGGGGAGGTTGTCGAGATCGAGCCGGCCGCTCGTCACTTCGTCGGCCAGGCTGCGCGCATAGCTCGCCTTTTGCCGCGACAGCCCGGCCTCACGCAGCTGCTCGTCGCTCGCGCGCACGATATTGCCCGGATCGTCCAGGCTGCCGACGATCCCCTCCAGCTTGCGCCAGACCGATTCGGCCGCCTTGGTGCTGACCTGCTGTCCGATGATCGTGCGCAGCAAGGTGGCATAGCCGCGCGCGCGGATTCGCGGTGGGGGATAGCCGGCACGGTCGATCGCGGCGGCGAAGCCGGGCTCGCTCGCGGCCAGGATGTCGAGCGCGGCGCGCAGCTGTTCGGCGCTCAGGCCCATGGTCTCGTCCCTTGATTAGCAGCGCCGGGGGCGGCATGGCGGCGCCGAACCCCTGAGGAGGAATGGATGCCCAAGCTTATCGTCGTGACCCGTGAGGGGGAAGAACGCGAGATCATGGGCGAAACCGGGCTTTCGGTGATGGAGGCGATTCGCGACGCCGGGATCGACGAGATCCTGGCGCTGTGCGGCGGCTGCTGCAGCTGCGCCACCTGCCATGTCCATGTCGACCCGGAATTTGCTGCCAAACTGCCGAAGATGAGCCCCGACGAGGACGACCTGCTCGATTCCACCTCGGATCGCGACGCGAATTCGCGCCTGTCGTGCCAGATCGAGCTGACCGATGCGCTGGGTGGCCTGAAGGTGACGATCGCGGCGGAGGATTGAGTATCTCCCCTCCCGCTTGCGGGAGGGGTCGGGGGAGGGCCTGTCCTCCCCGAGCGTCCCGAAAATGGCCAGTACAGGCCCTCCCCTAACCCCTCCCGCAAGCGGGAGGGGGATTGAAGGTCATTTCGCCGCCGCCAGCCGCAGCACGGCGCTCGGCGCGTCCTTGGTCAGCGGGGTCGCCTTCCACGTCACCGTCTTGCGCCCGCCCGCGGCCGGGACGGCGCCTTCCTCGTTGTTCTGGCTGACGATCTCGGCATTGGTGTCGAGCGTGAAGACGCCGTCGAGCTGGCTCGACGTCTTGTCCATGCCCGGCACGCCCATGCTGCTGGTGGCCTTGCTGCTGTCATTGGCGAAGGCGGGCGCTTTCATCCGCACCGTGCCGTTGGCGCGCAGTTCGATCGCGATGAAGGGGAACATCACCTCCGCGTCGACATTGTACGGCCACATGAAGGCGTGATCGAGCGTGCCCGAGATGGCATAGTCGATGCTGAACTTGCCGTTACCGAGATAGGTCACCTTGCGGTATCCGGCCTCCTTCGACAGCGTCTCCGCGATCGTCCGGTTCTTGGCGTCGGCCGCGGCTTTCTTGGCGGCTGAGTCCTTTGCGTCCCCGTCCTTGTCCCCGTCCTTGCCCTTGTCCTGGAAGGCGAGTTTCTGCAGCACCGCCTCGCCGTCTCCGGCGGTCGGGTCGGTCGACGTCTCCGACGAACCGTCACCCAGGCCCTTCATCATATCCTCGCCGATATCGAGCGCGAGCACTTCGCCGACATAGGTGAAGGTGAAATGCCGGTCGGTGTCGATGCGCAGGGTCGAGACGAATTTGCCCGGCGTCAGCACGCAGCTCGTCAGCGCGAAGGGCATCAGCAACACGAGCATCAGCCGTGAAAGTCGAGCCATCATGATATCGTCCCCGGTTTGGTCTGCTGACGTCAGCCCCGTGTCGTCACCGCGTAAAGGGCGATCGCCGCGGCGTTGGACACGTTCAGGCTTTCGACCTTAGGCGAGATCGGCAGGCGCGCAAGCTCGTCGCAATGCGCCGCGGTGTTCTGGCGCATGCCTTCGCCCTCGGCGCCGAGCACCAGCGCGACGCGGGTTTCGCCCATTGCCTCGGCCAGCGTCTGGGTCGCCTCGCCGGTCAGGCCGACCCGCCAGAAACCGGCCTCGGCGATCTCCTCCAGCGCGCGGGCGAGATTCACCACGCGCACCCAGGGCACGATCTCCAGCGCGCCCGAGGCCGAGCGCGCGATCGTCCCCGATTCGGGCGGGGCGTGGCGGTCGGGCGTGACGATGCCGAGCGCATCGAACGCCGCCGCCGAGCGCAGGATCGCGCCGACATTGTGCGGATCGGTCACCTGGTCGAGCACGACCAAAGGCCGTTTGTCGTCGGCACCCTGCTGAAGCAGGTCGCCCAGCCAGATATCCTCCAGCGGATCGACTTCCGCGACCAGGCCCTGGTGGGGCGCGTCGCCCGGCACCAGCCGCGCCAGATCGGCGACGTCGGCGAAGACGATCGGGATCACCGGCGGGATGTCGAGCGAGGCGAGCGCCTCGCGCGTCGCCCATAGCTTGCGCACGGTCCGCTCGGGATTGGCGAGCGCGGCGGTCACCGCATGCCGCCCCCAGAAACGGGGGCGGCCGGCAGGGGCCTGGGAGGGGCGGTGTCCTTTGCGGGCCATCAGTCGTCGTCCACGGTGTAAGCGAAGGGATCGGTGACGACCGGTTCGGTCGGCAGCGGCCGCCGCGGCAATGCCTTGTCGGCATTGGCGGCGTTGGCGAGGAAGGAGGCAAGCACGATCGAGCCCTGGCGCATGTCGTCGCCCTTCAGATGATCGAAGGTGTCGATACTGGTGTGGTGTACGCGGCTGCCATAATCGAGCGGGTCCTGGATGAACTGGAAGCCGGGCAGGCCGACCGCCTGCATGAACACGTGATCGGTGCCGCCGGTCTTGCGGATCACCACGTCCTTCGCCCCCATGCCCGAGAAAGGCGCGAGCCAGTCGCGGAAGATCGGCGCGACCGCCTGGTTGTTCTCGACATAGATGCCGCGGACCTTGCCCGAGCCATTGTCGAGGTTGAAATAGGCGGCGAGATCGCCCCAGCCGGGCTTTGGCGTGATCGGCCAGCGGCGGTCCCAGCCATAATAGCGGGCAAGGCCCGTCTGGACCGGATCGCTCGGCTTGCCGCGCGTGACGAGGTGCTGCTCGATATAGGCAAGGCTGCCCAGCAGGCCCTGCTCCTCGCCCGTCCACAGCGCGAAGCGGATCGTGCGTTTCGGCCGGATCCCGCTGGCGGAGAGGATGCGCGCGGCCTCCATGACCATCGCCGTGCCCGCGCCATTGTCGGCGGCGCCGTCGCCCGCGACCCAGGAATCGAGATGCGCGCCGGCCATCACATAGCCCGCCTTGGGGTCAGTGCCGGGGATTTCGGCGATGATGTTGTAGGCCTTGCTGTCGCTGTCGTCGAAGCGGACATCGCTGTTGATCTCGACGGTGGGCGCGGTGCCGAGCTTCGCGAGGCGGGCGAGGCGGCGATAATCCTCGGCGGCGATTTCGACGCCCGGCACCGCCTGAGTCTCGCCGACGCCGAACAGATAGCCTTCGCCGTGCACCAGCTTGTAGTCGAGCCGCGACATGGTGGCATAGGCGACGGCGCCCTCGGCCTTCAGAAAGGCATCGAGCTTCTTGGCATAATCGAGCCGCTTGAGCCGGCGGTCGGCGGTATCGGGGTCATAGGTCGGCTGCTGATATTGATCGAGCTTGGCCAGTTCCTCGGCGGTGTAGCGCTTGAACGCCGGCTCGCTCGGTTCGCTGCCGGTGTTGGGCAGGGTGACCATGACGATCTTGCCCTTCAGCTTGCCGCGCCATTTGTCGAAATCGCGCTCCTTCGACATCGGCGCGACGAACACCGGCGCGCTGATCGTGCCGTTGGTCGAAGGCGTCCAGGCGATCGGGATCGCGGTCAGCACGATCGGGCGCGGCGCGACCATGCGCACGCTCGAGCTGTTGATCCACCAGCCCCGGCCGAACTCATAGCCTTCCTTATGGACGTTCTTCAGGCCCCATTCGCTGAACTTCGCCTGAGTCCAGGCCTCGGCCTGGCGCATCGACGGCGAATTGGTCAGGCGCGCGCCGATCACGTCCGACAGATGCTCGGCGGTCAGCATCACCTGGCTGCGAGTCGTGCCTTCGTCGACGATGCGATTGACCTGGGTACGATCGACCGCCTGGGGAAAGGCGGGGGAGGCGATGGCGAGCATGGCGGTGGCGAGCAGGAGCGAACGACGCATTGGAACCCCCAGAGACGTTGAAAGATTGTTGCGAGGCGTATTCGCCGCCGCCGCCCCGCGCAAGGCCCCGCCCAAAGGTCTTTCGGGCGTTGACAGCATGGGTTTGGGTCGGCATGGGACCGCCTCGCTTTTGAGCGGCCCAGTGGACAGGTGGCCGAGTGGTTAAAGGCAGCAGACTGTAAATCTGCCCGTGCAAGCGTACGCTGGTTCGAATCCAGCCCTGTCCACCACTCCCCGCCCGGGGTTTCCGCCAACCGTCGATTGTCGGGATCGAGTCCGATCCCGCAGACCCCGCGCCTTCTCGGGCGCGTTGCGCGTGCCGAAAGACATGTCCATGTGCGCGCCAAAAAGGCATGTCCTTGGCATTTTAAGTAGGACAAAAGAAAATAGAGCATCGTCACTTACGGCCATATCGGCAGGCAGGAGCGGGCCATGGTGCTCGCCCTTCGTGCGACGCCGAGGAGATATGCTGTCCCGGAACGTTGCTGGCGTTATCGGGAGGCAAGCCTGAGACACAGGCTGGGCCGGCATCAATTCCTTCGCCTTATCGGAGCCAGGAAAGAGTAGGCCACGCCCGGGAGGAAGCCGCGGCATCTGTGTGTCCCAATCCCGCGGCAGATTGAATCACGCATCCGCCGCCGTTGCTGGTGACCCGACGAGACGGGAATGCGAACGTCAGCATCGCCATACGGGTTCATCGATCAAAATCGGTTGCAACAGTCAAAATACCCCTTTTCACCGGAATAACTCCGACATATAGATAACTCCGACAAAAGGCCGACGCCATGGGTGCGGCCATGTTTGAAGGGGAGAGGGCCATGAGCCAGCGAATCGCGCGTTCTTCTTTGATGATGTCGGCCGGCGTTCTGGCCATCTCGTTAGCTTCACCGTCGATCGCGCGCGGGGCGCCGCGGGCGCCGGTCCCCATGCCGGCTGAAGCGGCCGCCGCCGATGAAGGCGTGCAGGCCCAGACGACCACACCGGACGACGCGACGGTGAGCGACGACATCGTCGTTACCGGCGTCCGCGCCAGCATCCAGGGTGCGCAATCGATCAAGCGCAACGCCACCGCGGTCGTCGACTCGATCGTCGCCGAGGATATCGGCAAGCTTCCCGACAATACGGTATCCGACGCGCTGCAGCGCGTGACCGGCATCCAGGTGTCGCGCTCGGCGGGCGAGGTTGGCACCGTGCTGGTGCGCGGCCTTCCCGATATCGAGACGCTGATCAACGGTCGCGAGGTGTTCACCGGCACTGGCCGCGGTGTCGCCCTGCAGGATATCCCGGCCGAGCTCGTCGCGGGCGTCGACGTCTACAAGACCAACCTGCCCGAACAGATCGAAGGCAGCGTTTCCGGCACGATCGACATTCGCTTGCGCCGGCCGTTCGATTTCGCCGGTTTCCAGATCGCCGGCAGTGCGCGTGGCATCTATTCCGAACAGCGCGACAAGGCGAGCTACATCGCCAGCGGCCTGATCAGCAATCGCTGGGAAACGGGGATTGGTGAAATCGGCCTGCTGGTCGGCGCCTCCTACAACAAGCGCAAATATCAGGATCAGACCGCGTTCAATTTCGGGTTCAATTCGCTGTCGGCCACCGATCCGACCCAGATCCCGGACACGGTCGGCGGGCTCGTCACCGATGGCGACCGCAGCCGCCCGGCGTTCAACGTCTCGCTGCAGTGGAAGCCGACACCCGATCTCGAGTTTTACGCGGACGGCATCTTCACTGGCTATCGCCAGGATTATGACGTCGATTTCTTTGTCGGCCTGCCCAAGGCGGGGGCGGTGACGGTCACGTCGGTACAGCCGGGATCCGCCCAGTCGTCCGAAACCGGAAACCGCCCGGTCGCCAAGACGATCACCACCCGCGACAATTTCACCATTACCAGCAAGCAGACCTTTCACCAGAAGACCGATGGCTATCAGGCCAATTTCGGTGGGCGCTACACCGCGGGCCGCGCGGTTTTGTCAGGCGAATTCACCTATAACGACAGCACCGTGACCAATCGCCAATATGTCGTCGATACCGCATTCGTCGTGCCGCGCATCGATTATGATTTCGACAAGGGCGGCACGCCGAATCTGAACTTCAACGGGTTTGACTTCACCAAGCAGAGCAACCTCAATTTCCTGACTCTGTTCGACAATTACAATGTCCAGAAGAGCCGCCAATATGCCGCGCATGGCGACCTTCTTTATACGTTCGACGGCGGCTTCCTGAAGAACTTCAAGGTCGGTGCGCGGTACGCCCGGCGGACCGGGTCATCGGCTGCCACCAATCCGCAGGGCTATCCGATCCCGTTCGTGTCGATCAACGGCTATGCGGGTGCCGGCACCAATGCGCCTGACGGCATCATCGACGGCGCGCTCGGCGTCGATAATTTCGCGCTCACCGACACCGGCTGGCTCCGCGACAATATCGATGTGCTGCGCGGGCTCGCCGGACGTCCGGCGGGCGTGCCGGCGTTCGATCCGGCGCAGGTCTTCCGGCTCAGGGAAGCGGTCTATGCCACCTATGGCCAGGTCGCTTTCGGGGCGGACGGCGGGCTGCCGTTCGATGGCTTGATCGGCATGCGGATCGTCAACACCGTGACCGACCTGAATGCGGTTCAGGTGACCAACACCCCGACCGGCACGGTGCTTTCGCCGATCGTCGGCAAACGCAACGTCGTCGATTTGCTGCCCAGCCTGTCGCTGAAATTCCGGCCGAGGGACGATGTCGTGCTGCGTCTGGTCGCGGGCCGCGCAATCCTGCGCCCGCAATTCTCCGCGCTGAATCCCGCGATCAGCCTCACCCAGAGCGGACAAACCGGGGGGTCCAGTACGTTCGGAACGGGATCGGGCGGCAATGCCGATCTGGAGAATGTGCGGGCCTGGAATTTCGACGCGACCGCCGAATGGTATTTCGCCAACACCGGATCGATCACCGTCTCGGGTTTCTACAAGAAGCTCGAGGGCTATATTCAGACCTATGCCGGGATCGAGCAACTCACGGCGGCGAACGGCACGCTGCAGAATTTCCTCGTCACCCGCCCGCGCAACACGTCGAACGGCGATCTGAAGGGGGTCGAGGTCGCGGCCACCGCCTTTGCCGATTTCCTGCCGGGCGCGCTGTCGGGCTTTGGCGCGCAGGTCAGCGGGACCCTGTCGGAAGGGAAGGTCGACGATCCGTTCAACCCCGGGCAAAAGCAGGACATCACGCCGGTGTCCAAATATTCCTACAATCTGATCGGCATCTACGAGAAATACGGGCTTTCGGTGCGCCTCGCCTATAATTGGCGCAGCAGCTATACCGACAGCTATTCGCAGGTTCTCGCGGGCGGCAAGATCAGGGTGAAGCCGATCGGCTTCCTCGATCTGTCGGCAAGCTATGCCGTGAACGATGCGATAACGCTGACCCTGGACGCCACCAACCTGACCAACGCCACCTATCGCGACAATTTCGGCACCACGGCATACGAACCGCGCGATACGCGCCAATATGATCGCACCTTCGGCGGCGGCGTCCGCTTCAAGTTCTGATCGTGCGCAACCTGCTCCTGTCGCTACTCGCGGCGGCATTGATGTCCGCCGCCGGGCAGGCGCAGCAACCGGCATTGTTCGCGGACCGGATGCAGGGCGACCTTGCCCCGGTCCACGATCCCGCGATCATCAGCGACGGGGACAGCTTCTATGTGTTCAGCACCAGCCAGGAAGGCGAGCCGCCCGGGCTGATCCATATCCGCACCTCGAAGGATCTCGTCACCTGGACTCGCGCGGGCGCGGTGTTCGATGCGATCCCGGACTGGGCGAAGCGAGAGGTGCCCAAGGCCAGGGGCGTGTGGGCGCCCGACGTGCGGTTCGCGAACGGCGAATACCGGCTCTATTATGCGATCTCGTCCTTTGGCGAGAATCATTCGGCGATCGGTCTCGCGACGAGCCCGACGCTCGATCCGGCCAGGCCGGATTATGGCTGGAAGGATCGCGGCGCGGTGCTCGTCTCGACTCTCCGGGACGACTACAACGCCATCGATCCCGCCGCGTTCGTCGATCGCGACGGCAAGGCGTGGCTCGCGTTCGGCAGCTTCTGGACCGGGCTCAAGATGATCCGCCTCGACTCCGCGACGGGCAAACCGTCGGCGGAGGACAGGATCGTCCACGACCTTGCACGGCGCCCGTCGCCCGGTGCGGTCGAAGCGCCGTTCCTGATCGACCATGGCGGCTATTATTATCTCTTCGCCAGCTACGACTTTTGCTGCCGCGGCGCGGCCAGCAGCTATTACACCGTCGTCGGTCGGTCGAAGGACGTGACGGCCCTTATGTCGACGCGAACGACAAGCCGATGACCAGGGGCTTCGGGCAGATCGTGCTGCACGGCCAGCTCGACGCGACGAAGCGCTGGCGCGGCCCCGGTGGCGTTTCGATTCTTCGCGAAGGCGGGCGCGACCTGATCGCATGGCATGCCTATGATGCGACGAAGAAGGGCGTGCCGACGTTACGCATCGCGCCGATCGCCTGGACGGCCGATGGCTGGCCCGTCGTTCGCCAATGACTGATGGAAGGACCCGGTCGTGAAGCTCACCCGCCGCACTCTCCTGGCCGCCGCCGCAGCCGCACCGATCGCGGGCACAGCGTTCGCGCGGCGACCCGCGCGAAGCGTGATCACCAACCCACTGGTGCGCAATCGCGCCGACGCGCAGGTTTTCCGCCATACCGACGGCTTCTATTACATGACCGGCTCGGTACCCGAATATGACCGCCTCGTTCTGCGCCGGTCGCGAACGCTTGCCGGACTCGCCACGGCTCCGGAAAGAGTGCTCTGGCGGCATCTCGCCAATGGGCCGATGTCCGGCTTCATCTGGGCGCCCGAGCTCCACCTGATCGGGGGGCAATGGATCATGTATCTCGCCGCGGGCCCAAGCGGCGGCGGCGAGGACGTGTTCCGTATCCGCACCTATGCGGTCGCCTGTAACGACAAGGACCCGATGACAGGCGGCTGGGCGGTGATTGGCCAGCTCCAGACGCCGTGGGACAGCTTCAATCTCGATTCGACGAGTTTCGTCCATCGCGGCACGCGCTACCTGTGCTGGGCGCAACGCGAACCGGGAATCGAGACCAATTCGAACCTCTATCTCGCACCGCTCAAAACCCCGCTGACACTGGCGGCGCCCCCCGTGCGGCTGTCGGTGCCCACGCTCGACTGGGAAATCCGGGGCTTCAAGGTCAACGAAGCGCCGGCGATGCTCGCGCGCAACGGCCGGGTGTTCCTGACCTATTCGGCGAGCGCCACGGATTCGCGCTATTGCATGGGCATGCTCACCGCCGACGCCAAGGCAGACCTGATGCGCGCGGACTCCTGGACCAAATCCCAGGTGCCGGTCTTCGCCACCTCGCCCGAACATCATATTTACGGTCCGGGGCACAACAGCTTCACTGTCGATGAGCAGGGGCGTGACATGCTGGTCTATCATGCGCGCGATTACGACAAGATCGTCGGCGACCCGTTGTTCGACCCCAATCGCCATACGCGCGTCCAGCCGATCGCCTATCGCGCCGACGGCACGCCCGATTTCGGCCAGCCGCGCGCGAACGGGCCGTTGCGCCGATGATCGACCGCACCGCACGGTGCCGAACTGTACCGGTTGCGTCCCGCTGCATGAAATGGGCCGCCCTGCTGGCCGCCGTCGCGATCGCCATGGCGCCCATACAGGCCCCGGCCCAACCCGCACCGATACTTGACGCGCACCGCATCGCGGTCGAGCGGTTCGGTAACGATGCGTCCTGGTATGAGGAACGCATTCCGTTTCTCGAAACCTCCGACCCGATGCTCGATGCGGTCTATTATTATCGCTGGTCGGTGTTTCGCGCCCATCAGCGCGATCTCGGCGCACCGGGCTATATCACGACCGAGTTCCTGGATGATGTCGGCTGGCAGCGCGAGCCCTATGCGAGCCTGAATGACGCGACCGGCTTCCACCTGGCGGAAGGCCGGTGGCTGCGCGACCGGCGCTTTGCCGCGGACTATATCGATTACATGTATCAGGACGGCAACGACCGTCACTTTTCGGACTATATGGCGGACGCCGTGTGGAGCCGCTATCTCGTCGATGGCGATCGGACCGAGGCACTCCGCCATCTCGGCGCGATGCGGTTGCTCTATGGCCAGTGGAGCGACCGGCTCGACCGGAGCAAGGGGCTGTACTGGATCGAGCCGCTGCTCGATGCGACGGAATACACCATCGCCTCGATCGAGGCGTCAGGCGGCAAGGACGGCTTTACCGGGGGCAATGCGTTCCGCCCCTCGATCAACAGCTATATGTTCGCCAATGCCCGCGCCCTTTCGCGGCTCACCGCGCTGGCTGGAGACCCCGATGTCTCGGTCGACTATGCCGCGCGCGCGGTGGCGATCAAGACGCGCGTTCAGGAAGATCTGTGGAGCCCCGCGCTCACGCATTTCATCGATCGCTTCAAGGTCGACAACGAGTATGTGAAATATTGGCAGCCCATCCGTGGGCGCGAGCTGGTCGGCTATGTCCCCTGGGCGTTCGACCTGCCCGATGACGATGTCGCTTATGCCGCGGCATGGCGACACCTTCTCTCGCCGCAGGAACTCGGCGGCCCCGCGGGCCTGCGCACGGTAGAACCCAGTTACGACTATTATATGCGGCAATATCGCTACGAGGGCGCGCGTCCCGAATGCCAGTGGAACGGGCCGGTCTGGCCGTTCCAGACCACGCAGGTGCTCGCGGGCATGATCAATCTGCTCGATCATTATCACCAGTCGGTCGTGACGCGGGGCGATTTCCTGCGCCTGCTCAGGCAATATGCCGCGCTTCACTATCAGGACGGCAGACTGGATCTCGAGGAGGATTATGATCCCGCGACGGGCAAGCCGATCGTCGGGCTGGCGCGGAGCCATCATTATTTCCATTCAGGCTTCAACGATCTGATCCTGACCGGCGTGGTGGGCATCAGGCCGCGCGCCGACGACATGCTCGAGATCAATCCGCTGCTGCCGGCGACCGGTGACCCCCAGGCGCTGCGCTGGTTTCGCGCGGAGAGGATACCCTATCATGGCCATCTGGTGTCAGTGACCTGGGATGCGGACGGCGCGCATTTTGCCGGAGGGCCGGGCTTGCGCGTCGCGGTCGACGGCCGGGAGGTCGCCGTCCGGCCGACGCTCGGGCGCATCACGCTACCCGTGGCGCGGCTGGCGCCGCCGCGGATCGATCGGCCAGTCAACCGGGCGGTACAACTGGTCAGGGGCGCGTTTCCCAAGCCAGGCGCGTCCGGGAACATGGATGCGGAGTCGCTTCATGACGCGGTCGATGGCCGCATCTGGTATTTCCCCGAAATGCCGAACGGCTGGACGTCGCCGAAAGACAGCGCAACGCCGTGGTTCACTATCGACTTCGGGAAGGCGCTGGAGGTGTCGCGCGCCGAACTGGCCTTCGCCGCGGGAAATGGCGTTGTCGCGCCGCTTGATTACACCGTCGAACGGTGGACCGGAACGGGATGGCGGGCCCTGGACGCAGACAAGCAGGCGCCGCGCGGGAACGGCGTGACGCATGTCGCCTGGCCGTCCGTTGCAACCGACAGGATCAGGGTTTCTTTCCGGGTGCCGCGGAACGAAGCGATGCGGCTGGTCGAGCTGAAGATATTCTAGGCCTGCCCGGATCAGGCTCCGGCGCCGAGCTGCTCCTCCAGCCAGTCGTTGGTGATACAGTCGATCACCAGATGGACCCGGTCGGTCGTACCGCGATTGGCGACGCTGTGCGGGTCCGACAGGCGCAGATACCAGGCGCTGCCCGGCTCCATCACGACGGGCACCCGGTTGACCATGAATTCGACCTGCGGGTTGGTGGTGATCGGGACATGGATGCGCGCGGTGCCCCATTCGGCGGCCAGGTCGTAGTCGAAATGCTCCTTGATGATCGATCCCGGGGTGAGCCGCATCAATCGCACCGTCTGGAGACCGCACTGGAACCAGTCGATCGCGGCACGGATGGCGGGTGCCGCATCGAGCAATGGGCTATAGGCATAGTCCGTGACGGAGGGGTCCGAATACGCCTGGAGGATCGGATGCGTGGCGCTCGCCGAGTAGCGCAGCGGCAGCACGCTCCAGTCGCCCTCGTAATTCTGCGTCACGAAATGATCGACCCAGGTCGCCCCGGCGATCCGCTGCAAATCCTCGGCCAGCCGATCGCCGTCGAAGGTGACGGGCAGGCGCACCCGATCGGCGTAGATCAAGGGCGATTGGCTCTGCATTATTAGCATGATAGGCAAATCATCCAGCGCGGGCGCGACGCCCGTTTCCGGATCAGCCTATCGGCCGCGGGGGCGGTTGGAAAGAAGTCGTTCGCGGTCCTTCATGACAGACACCAGCCTTCTCGACGCGGCCGCACCGATCGACCGCTTTCGCGCCCTGTTGATGGCCGATCCCGCGCTCCAGCAACGACTGAGCGCGATCAGCGACCAGAATCTGTTCGTCGACGCGCTGGTCGCCGCCGCTGCGGATCTGGGCATTGCGATCCAACGGGACGAGGCCCATGCGGCGCTGAAACCAGATCCGCTCGGCATCTGGCGCTTCAGCGGCGCGCCGGTCACCAGCCAGACGGCGCCCGACGGCGACTGGTTGCCGGTCGCGATCGTACCGAGCGGCGGTACGCTGGCGGTGGACTGGGTCCATTTCGCCGGACGTCCGCTGTCGGATTCCTTCTTCGAGGATTCGCTGCGCCGGGCGCGCTATCTTCCGCTCAACCGGCTCGTGCGTCCTCGCACGCCGCTTCAGACGCTTGGCGCGCCGGACGGCGTGGACCTGCGGGCGCCGGCGGGCTTCGTTTTCCACCAGTCGCGCTGCGGATCGACCCTGGTCGCGCAGATGCTCGCGGCCGATCCCCGCAACGTCGTCATATCGGAGGCGGCGGCGATCGATTCGATCGTGCAACTCGCGGCGGCGCGGACCGATGTGCCGACCGAGCAGCGCGTTGCCCTGCTGCGCATGATCGTCGGCACGCTCGGCCGGGACCGGCTGGACGGCGGCGGGCAGTATGTCGTCAAGCTCGACAGCTGGCACACGTTGGCGCTGCCGCTGTTCCGGCTCGCCTTTCCCGATACGCCCTGGATCTTCCTGTATCGCGATCCGGTCGAGATCCTGGTGTCGCACGCGCATATGGCCGGGGCGCAGACCGTCCCCGGCGCGATGCCCTTCGAACCCTATGGCATTGAGAACGCGGCGGAGATGCTGCCGGACGATTACGCCGCCCGGGCACTCGGGCGGACCGCCGCGGCGGTGATCGAGCATCTCGGCCTGGGCGGCGGCATGCTGGTCAACTATGCCGAACTGCCCGATGCCGTCGAGACACGGATCCTCCCGCATTTCGGCATTGTCCCCGACGAGCAGGCACGGGCCGCACTGGCGGCGGCGTCCACGCGCAATGCCAAGGCGCCGTCCGAACGGTTCGCGCGGGACAGCGACAAGAAGCAGCAGGCGGCGAACGACGCGCTTCGCGCCAATGCGGTGCTCCATATGGACGAGCCCTATCGCCTTCTCGAAGGGCTTCGCCACGCCGGCGAAAAATGAGCGCGATCTTCGGCATCGTCCGCTTCGACGGTGAGTCCGCATCCGCGCGCGAACTCGATCGGATGGGCAAAATCCTCGCCCATCGCGGCCCCGACGGCAGACGCGCGGTGGTCGACGGCGCTGCCGGGCTGGGCCATTGCCTGCTTCGCGTGAACCGTGAGGACTGGTCCGAGGCCCAGCCCATCCAGGACGGCGGACTGACCCTCGTCGCCGATTTACGGCTCGACAATCGCGAAGTGCTGGCGGAACGCATCGGCATCGCCGCCGACATGCTGCGCGATATGCCCGACAGCGAGGTGCTGCTCGCCGCCTATCGGCGTTGGGGCGAGGCATGCGTTGAACACCTGCTCGGCGACTTCGTCTTCGCGATCTGGGACGCGCGGGCGCGTTCGCTGTTGATCGGCCGCGACCCGATGGGTCAGCGCGGCCTGTACTTCCACCATGGCGAGGGCTTCTTCGCCTTTGCCAGCGAAGTGAAAGCGCTTTGGGCGGTGGAAGGCGTGCCGCGCCGACTTTCGGACCTGGGCATTGCCCAGCGCGTGCTCGGGCCGCTCGATCCTAACCCGGGCAGCACGATCTACGAATCGATCAGTATCGTCGGCGGGGGCACTTCATTGCGCCTTAACCCGGACGGGACCGTGTCGACGCGCCGTTATTGGGAACCCCATGCCGCGCCGGAACATCTCGGCCGCGACGAGGCATATTATGTCGACGCGTATCGAGACGTGGTGACCGAGGCAGTGGCGTGCCGCGTCCGCCGGCTGGCTCACGCGCCCGGGCTCTGCTTCAGCGGCGGGTTCGACAGCGGCAGCATCGCGGCGATTGCCGGCCCGATCGTTGCGGCGCAGGGTCGCCGCATTGTCGCGATTGCTTCGGTTCTGGACCAGGGCGAGCGCCGGCTGGTCAGCGACGCCCGCGCCGCGGTCGAGGCCTTCCGACCCTATCCCTATCTCGATCTCCATTATTATGTCCGGGGGGAAGAGGGGGTGTTCAGCGACATCGAGACCAGCTTCGCGATGACCGACGAGAATGCCGGAACGCCCTATGTCCGGCGCGGTCTGCTCCGCATCGCGGCCTCCGCGGGCGCTCGGCTTGTGCTCGACGGGCATGGTGGCGACTATACCGTCAACACGAATGGCAAGGCGATGCTCGGGCGAATCCTGCGCCGCGGCAAGCTGGGGCGCTTCGTGCAGGAGTTTCGCCTGCGCGTCCGGGTGGCGGGGCGCACCTGGCAGCAGGTCGTGCGTCACGATGTCCTGCCGGCGTTCCGCCTTTCACCGGCATCTCGCTTAGGACAACTCCTGTACCGGCCGACGCCGGCCTGGCGTATCCGCCCGGTCAATCCGACTTTCGCCAGGGCAATGTTCGCGGCCGGCGCCATCAACCCGGCGCGCTTACGCAATGACCGGGTACCACATTATCGTTGGCGTGCCTTCTGCCTGCACCATCTGCGCAAGGTGGCCGCGATGCAGCCGACTCACCCGACCCTGGCGGCGGCGCATGGTCTGGATTTCTCGCGTCCCTTCCACGACAGGCGTGTGGTGGAACTTGGCCTGGCCATCCCGGAGTCACTGGAGTTCCGGGACGGCCTTGAACGCCATCTGGCGCGCCGCGTTTTCGCCGACATCCTGCCGGCGCAACTGGTGGCGCGCGGGCCCGGCAATGATGCCGAGGACCCCGACATGTTTCGCATGGCGAAGGAGAGCGCGCCCGCCGCGCTCGCCGAGGCGCGGCGGCTGGATCGCGACGGGAGGATATCCCGCTATCTTGATCTCGACAGGATCGAAACGATGCTGTCCCAGGCGGACGAGGCTCGGAAGCCGGGACACGCGGCGGTATACACTGCAGCTCGGGCGACAGCCCTTGCGCGCTTCATCGCCTGGTTTGACTCGAGCAACCGATGACGGGAGAGGCCGCGCGGCCGGTTCGCGCCGAGAATTATGGCCTGAAGATCAGGATCCGTAGGGGCCTGAAAAGGTCGTGCTGCCGTCCGGCGGATTATCACCCACATGAGCCTCGGCGTTCTGGGCCACCGATACGATGACGCGCGGCGTCGACCAGGGCTTGCGCGACTCCGTCTCGATAACATCCATCGAGGCTTCCGACAGGTCGATAGGCGTGATTGACGTCATGACGAAAGATACCCCCCATGGCGCATTTGCACCGTACAGCTAATCATCCGACTATGACAGAACCGAAAATATCGCGCAACAGGGCGGACCCAAGCTGTCGTGCCTATTGTGCGATTCTAAGGTCCGATTCGGGCGTAGTCGCGATATCCTAAATATATACTTGTGCTTGATCATGCGGTTAGCAGCCACTCTTCGGCCGACAAGAAGCAGAGCCGACTTTGGCTGCTATTTGCTATTGAGTCTTTGGGAGGCACGGTTACAACCGCCGGGTCAACACTCGGGGGGCCTGGTGCTGCTTGACGCTGCGCCCTCTGAAGAACGCGTGAGGGGCTGCCATGACGCAACCATTTATCGGCGAGATCAGGTTCTTTGGGTTCAATTTTCCGCCGCGTGGATGGGCAAGCTGCGCCGGACAGCTTCTTTCGATCCAGCAAAACCAGGCGCTGTTCTCGTTGCTCGGCACCACGTATGGCGGCAACGGCGTCCAGACCTTCCAGCTTCCCGATCTGCGCTCCAGGACCCCGATCGGCGTGGGCAATAACGGCCCGTTTGGGAGCTATGCTCTAGGTCAGATCTCCGGCCAGGAGAATGTGACCCTGCTCATAACGCAGATTCCGCAGCACAATCATTTCCTGGTGGGTACCACGATGACCGCCACGCACCGGCCGCCGATCGGGCGTACCCTGGGCGCGGATACGTCCGACACCGTCGATTTCTATGCGTCCGGCGGCACGCCAGTACCGCTTGATCCTGCTTCGGTCGCGACAGCGGGCGGCAGTCAGCCGCACAGCAATTTGCAGCCCTATACCACGCTGAATGCCTCCATCGCGCTCCAGGGGCGGTTCCCGTCACGGAATTGAGGTTTGTGAAGCGCGGCAGAACGGCACGGAGGACGAAATGAGCAATCCCTTTCTTGGTGAAATCAGAATGTTTGCGGGCAATTTCAACCCGCGCGGCTGGGCTTTCTGCGCGGGGCAACTGCTGCCTATCGCGCAGAACGATGCGCTCTATGCCTTGCTCGGAACGACTTATGGCGGCGATGGCGTCACTACCTTCGGCCTTCCCGACATGCGCGGGCGCCTGCCGATCAACCAGGGCCAGGGGCCAGGCCTTTCAAACTATGTCATCGGTCAGATGGCGGGAACCGAAACCGTTACACTGGCGGTGACGCAGATGCCCGCCCACAGCCACTCGCTTTCTGCGACGACCGCGACGGCAAATCAGCCCGCACCCACCAACACGTCGTTCCCGGCCACGCTCGTCGGCACCGCCGAGATTTACGCGATCCCCGGGGCGAATCCGCTCAAGCAGGGTGCGTTGAACCCCAACAGCATCAGCGCGACAGGTGGCAGCCAGCCGCACAATAATTTGATGCCGATCATGGCCATCAACTTTATCATTGCGCTGGAAGGCGTTTTCCCCAGCCGCAACTAATTCGGAGAGAGACCGTGACGGCACCATATATTGGCGAGATCAGGATCTTTGCTTTCAACTTCCCACCGGTGGGCTGGGCATTCGCGGCGGGGCAGATCCTCCCTATCCAGCAGAACACTGCCTTGTTTTCCCTCCTTGGCACTACCTATGGCGGCAATGGCACGTCGAACTTCGCCTTGCCGAACATGATCGGTATCGCGCCGGTCGGCCAGGGTAACGGCCCGGGGCTCTCTCCCTATGTACTGGGCGAAGTCGCCGGCACGACGACGGAAACGCTCCTGACGACCGAGATGCCGGCCCACAATCATGGCGTGACGTTCGCCTCGCCTAATCCTTCGAACCAGGCGCAGACAGTGGGGACTCCGGCGAGCAACGCCTTCCTTTCGGCTTCGGGACCTGGCTTCGCCTATACGGCTCCTCCGATAACGCCCGGGACGCTGGTGAACTTCGCGCCAACGGCGATCGGTTTCAACGGCGGCGGTCAGCCGCACGAAAACCGGCAGCCCTATTTGACGCTGAATTACTGCGTCGCGCTGCGAGGCATTTTCCCGCCGCGCAACTGATCGGACTGATTCGGTGACACAGGACAAGGGGCCGTTGGCATTCGTCCTGCCGGCGGCCCTGCTTGCAGAAGGCTATCGTCTGCGTCCGGAGACGGAAGACGACACCGCCTTCCTGATTCAGCTCTTCGCTACCACACGCATGGCTGAGCTCGAGCAGACGCCGTGGACCGCGGACCAGAAATGGGCGTTCGTTGCGCAGCAGTTCGAGCTGCAGCGGCTGCATTATCGCACCCATTACGCCGATACATGGTTCGATGTGATCGAACAGAACGGCATACCTGCGGGCAGGTTGTACCTCCAGGAAGTCTCTGGTCAGTTCCGCATCATCGACATCGTGATGATGCCCGAATGGCGCGGCAAGGGCGTCGGGACGGCAATCCTCGAAGCGCTGATGGACACTGCCCGCGCCGCGGGCAAGGACATCGATATCTTCGTCGAGAAGTTCAATCCCGCCCTTGCCTGGTATCGCCGCCTCGGCTTCAGGGAGTTCGAGGATATGGAAGTCTATCTGGAAATGCGCTGGAGCGCCGACGCACCGGTCGCGTGAACGCCGGTCGCGGTGACGACCGGCGAGCGTCGCTCAGTTGAATGTTGCGCAATACTCCACGCCGGTCTCGTTCTCGCCCGTCGGCACGATGAAGATGACGAGATCCCCCATGTCGTCATGGCGGAACTGGTACATGCCTTGCGGCAAGACCTCGCCGGCGCGACGGAACATGAGCTGAAACGGAGGGCGGCTGTCCTGCGCACTGGCCTTCAGCGCCTTGGCCTCTTCCAGCACGAGCTCGAGCGGCGGCAGGCCCTCTGCCACGATCGAAAAATTCGTGCCGACATGCGGCTCGAAATCCTCAAATTCCTTCGTTTCGACAACCATGTCCGCCATCTGGCACTCCGCTCGATCCGGCGATCCCCCGCCGTGTGATGATGATTGAGTGCCCCAAGCGCCCAGTACAATCAAGCGGGCGGCAATCGGCCCCAACGTGCGATACAACCGTTTCGGCTGTGCTGGCAGAATCAGACGAAGCAGCCCAATTCGGCGAAATGCGGCGCCACCGGATAGCCGGTGACCTTCACCCCCGCGGCATCGAGCCAGGCATGAGCGTCGATCGGCTTCGCGTCGCTCTTGCCCGCGCCGAAATGCATCACGCTGGCAATGCCGCGCCGGCGCAGCATCGCATGCGCGGCCATCGCCTGTTGCAGGCAGACGGACCGGAACGGCATCCACGGCGCGCTGGCCCGCACCGCCCAGCCGACCTCCTTGGCGATGCGCGCCTGTTCCTCGCCAACACCCTGGGCCTGAATCGCGACGCGCGGATCGTTCGGCGGCACAAAGGCACCGAGCCCCCTGGCGATGCGTCGGAACGGAAAGATCGCCAGCGTCACGCGCGCCGCGAGCATGCTCGCCGACGCTTCGGCCACCAGCAGTTGGCGCCGCGGTCCGAGCGTCAGCGCGGTGCGGAACTTATGCGCGATCGATCGCGACGGCGCCATGCTTCTCCATCTCCGCCAGAAAACTGCCCACCTCGGCCTCGCAATCCTCGGGCGACACCTCGAACTCGCGCACCAGCGCCGCACAGACCGTGGCGATGTCGGCGGGCGTCTCGATCAGCTCCCAGATGCGCGCGCCGACTTCGTTCATGCCGATATATTTGCCGTGCTCGGGGCTCATCATCATGATCTCGTCGCCCACGCGCGCGCTGAGCCAGTCTCCCTTCCGCTCGATCAACTCGCGATCCTTTCTTCACCCGCACTCGACAATGGATAACCCAACCGTTTCATCATCGCCGCATGGTCCGTCTCGATCCGGGCGACCTGATCCGGCGTGAGTTCATCATGCCATGCGCCTGATACGCCGCGCCGGAAGAAACCGCCACCCGGTCGCGCACGCGGCGCCTCCCGGAATCCGCGTTCGAGTTCCTGCTTCCTGAGTTCGTCGAAATCGGCGAAGCGCGCCGCCTGGGCTGCCTCCTCCGCCGATACGTCGACACCGGCAAAGGCGAGCGCCGTGCGGAAGATGCCGCCCGCATCGGCCTGGAGATCCTCGTAGCGGACGAGATGGACCGGCAAGTCGGCCTGGGCGAGCCAGCTGTGATTATAACCGCTCCAGCCCGGCAATTGCTGGCGAAGCTGGCTGGGCTGCCGATCACGCTCGCCGCCGAAACTGGCGTCGGCCTTGCTCATGAACTGGATCGAGTCGTCGATCGACTTCGTGCCATGATTCGCCAGGCTCGGCGCGACATCGCGTGGATCGCGCACGATCAGGATCGCGCCGTCAGCCCCTTTCAGTCCACCCAGCAGCGGCTCGCCATCGCTGGTATAGGTCCAGGCATCATGGGTCTTCATGAAGCGGACGCCGCCGATCGTCGCTTCCCGGTCCTCAGCTTGTTCCTCGCCGCCCTGTGCGATCGACGCATAGACGCGCGGCCGCAACCGGTCGCATTCTTCGTGGGTCAGCAGGCCCGAAGGGAACAGCATCGCATTGTCGAACCAGGCGCGCGCGCTGGCGATGCCGCCCTGATGGGGCAGGTCGTTGATATCGACCGGCACGTCCTGCCGCAGGTTCGCGACCAGCAACCGGAACCACGTGTTGCCCGATTTCGGATAGGAGGCGAGCCAGAAATTCTTCTTCAAGCGGCGCGCTCCAGCAGGCCGAGCTCGCGCCAATGTGCCTCGAGCCAGTCCATCACCACCGGCATCTGAGTGAAGTCCATCTCGCGCGTCAGCGTGAACACGCCCGCGCGTTGCGAGATGGTTGCCGCTGCCTGGAAATAGAGATCGGCCTGCGCCATGCGCCGGACCATCGCGGGGCGATAGGCATTGTTGCGCACCATCAGCCCGCCATCGACGATGTTGGGCCGCGCGATTCCGGGCACGTGCGGCGGGCGCGCCTCGCGCAGCACATAGATGGCCGATAGCGGCAGCGCGGCGGCGGTCGCGGCGCGCGGCTCGACATAATATTTCTGGATCGCCGGGCGCACCGGCGCGGCGCGGCGCGCGCTCAGCGAGAGCCGGTCGATCGAATTCTGCCACAGCTTCAGCTGCCGCCCGTCCGGCTCGACCCAGGGCGTGCCGCCGGCATCGGTCGCGATGCCGCAGAAATCATCGGTGACCAGATCGTATCCGGCATCGACAAGGGCGGCCGCGAGAGTCGATTTGCCCGCGCCGGAGGGGCCGCAGAACAGCACCGCGGAATCGCGCACACGCACCGCGCTCGCATGCAGCACGATGCGACCGCGCTGGTGCAGCAGGATGCCGAATCCCGTACTGCTGATGAAGATCGTGGCTTCTTCGATCGAGCTGCCGTCCGCCAGCGCGAACAGAATCTCGCGTCCGCCGGTCAGCAGGATCCGCACCACGCCCGGAATGTCGAACAGGAACCGGTCCCCGGAGATCTGCCAGTTCACCCCGCTGGTCTCGGCATCGGCGAGCGCCGAGGGCACATCACCGGCGCGGATCGTAACGTCGGCACCCTGGAGGGTGTCCGGTTCCAGCGCGATCAGGCCCGGCAGAGCGAGCTCGCTGGCGACGTTAAGCCCCGAAACCAGATAGGAAAACAAAAGCGCACCCCTGACATCTCGTCGGCGGGACAATGGCCGCAGCGACACTGCACGCGTTCTGATCGATAGCTGCCCGTGCCGCAACCATTGGACAGTGATTTCGCCGAGTCGCGCCGGGCAAATACTGGCGCGCCGCCGCGTGCTGCGGCATGGAGGCGCGATGAACCCGATCTACGCGTCGCTCGGCACCACCATCTTCGAGGCCATGTCGGCCCGCGCGCGGGAGACCGGCGCGATCAATCTCGGCCAGGGTTTCCCGGATGGTCGCGGGCCGGAGGATGTGCTTACCGAGGCGGCCCGGGCGCTGCTCGAGGAGTCGAACCAGTATCCGCCGATGCCCGGCACCGCGGCGCTGCGCCAGGCGGTCGCGGATCATTATGCCGTGCATCAGGGCCTTGATCTCGCACCCCAGGAAGTGATCGTCACCTCGGGCGCGACTGAGGCGCTGGCGGCGGCGATCCTCGCGCTGATCACGCCGGGCGACGAAGTGGTGATGTTCCAGCCGCTCTACGACGCCTATCTCCCGCTGGTCGAACGTGCGGGCGGCGTGGCGAAGCTGGTCCGGCTCGAGCCGCCCGCATGGCGCATCACCGCCGAGGCGCTGGCGGCCGTTTCAGGTCCGCGCACGAAACTGCTGATCCTCAACAATCCGCTCAACCCCACTGCCACGATGATGACGGAGGCGGAGTTGTCGCTGCTCGCCGAGTTCTGCGTGAGCCATGATGCGATCGCGATCTGCGACGAGGTGTGGGAGCATGTCGTGTTCGACGGCGCCGCGCACCGCCCGCTGATCGCCTATCCGGGCATGCGCGAGCGGACGGTCAAGATCGGGTCGGCCGGCAAGATCTTCTCGCTGACCGGCTGGAAGGTCGGCTGGATGTGCGCCGCCCCGCCGATCGCCCAGGTGCTGGCCAAGGCGCATCAGTTCCTCACCTTCACCACGCCGCCCAACCTCCAGGCCGGCGCGGCCTATGGGCTGGGCAAGGATCCCGCCTATTTCACGGAGATGCGCGCCGGCTATCAACGCTCGCGCGATCGCCTCGCCTCTGGCCTGGAGAAACTGGGCTATGCCGTGCTGCCCAGCGCCGCGACCTATTTCCTCGCGATCGACCTGCCGCGCTCGGGCGTGAACATGGATGATGTCACCTTCTGCAACTGGCTGATCGAGGAGGCCGGGGTGGTGTCGGTGCCGTTCTCGGCCTTTTACGCGAAGGATGCGGTGACGAGCGTGGTGCGGCTGTGCTTCGCCAAGCAGGATGCGACGCTGGATGCTGCGCTGGAGCGGATGGTCAGGCGACCGTGAGCATTTCGGCGCGGACTTTTGTCATGCCCCTATCGCATTTTGCGCACCGACATGATGTGACGATTATAAATAAATACTTATTTATCAGTTTATTACCTGAGATGCGGAAATCGGCCTTCTGTTGGAAAGAGTGACATTAATCGTCCACTTTTTCCAACAGACCACGCTCGGTGAGGTAGCCGGTGACCAGCCGCGCCGGCGTCACGTCGAAGGCTGGATTGGCTGCGCCTGACGCCGTCACGCGGATGCTGCCGCCTTCGCCCGTGACATGAGTCACCTCGTCGGCGCTGCGTTCCTCGATCGGGATGTCGGCGCCGGTGGCCGTCCCCGCATCGAAGGTCGTATAGGGCAGCGCCACATAGAAGGGCACGTCATTGTCCTTCGCCGCCAGCGCCTTCAGATACGTCCCGATCTTGTTGCACACATCGCCATTGGCGGTGACCCGGTCGGTACCGACGATCACGGCATCGACCTGACCCTGCATCATCAGATGCCCGCCCGCATTGTCGGCGATCACCGTATGCGGCACGCCGTGCCCGGCCAGCTCGAACGCAGTGAGCAGGGCGCCTTGGTTGCGCGGGCGCGTCTCGTCGACCCAGACATGCACCGGGATGCCGGCATCGTGCGCAAGGTAGATCGGCGCGGTCGCGGTGCCGTAATCGACCGTCGCCAGCCAGCCGGCATTGCAATGCGTCAGGATGTTGAGCGGACGATCCGGATTCTTTGCGTGCAGCGCACGGAACAGGTCGAGCCCATGCTCCCCGATCGCGCGGTTGAGCTCGACATCCTCGTCGCAGATCGCGTCGGCGCGGGCGAAGGCAGCGGCGGCGCGCTCGGCCGGGGGCAGGGGGCGCACCGTCTCGACCAGTTTGTCGAGCGCCCAGCGCAGATTGACCGCGGTCGGCCGCGCGGCGAGCAGGGTCGCATAGGCCTTATCGAGCGCCGCGTCCGATCCATCCTCGGCCAGTGCCATCGCCAGGCCATAGGCCGCGGTCGCCCCGATCAGCGGCGCCCCGCGCGTCCACATCTCGCGGATCGCGCGTTCGGCTTCCGCGGCGCTGCGCAGCTCGACCCAGACGATCTTCCACGGTAGTTCGCGCTGATCCATGATGCAGGCGCCGCGCCCGTCCCCGGTGCGCCGGATCGATCGCTGATGCGCGCCATCGAGCTTCATGCCGTGATATCCCCGAAATTGGCGATGTCGCCCATGCCGCCGTCGCGATCGATCAGCAGAGCCTGCATGCCGGCCGCGCGCGCGGCGGCGATTTCCTGCGGCGTATCCGACAGGAACAATATGTCGCCCGGTTCGAGCCCGATCGCGCCGGCGATCACGGCATAGGACGCTGCTTCGCGCTTCGGCCCGGTGGTCGTGTCGAAATAACCCGAGAAAAGCGGGGTCAAGTCGCCCGCATCGCTATGCCCGAACAGCAGTTTCTGCGCCGCGACCGACCCCGAGGAGAAGACGTGGAGCGCGATCCCCGCCGCGTGCCAGCGGCGCAGCGCCGCGACCGCATCGGCATAGATATGGCCGGTGAACGCGCCCTCACGATACCCGTCCTCCCAGATCAGGCCCTGCAACGTCTTGAGCGGGGTGGCCTTGCGGTCCTCGTCGATCCAGCGCGTCAGGGTCGCGATCGGATCGCCCGGTTCCGCCGCCGCCACCTCGGCGAGGATCGGCGCGACCGCATCGGGATGCGCCGCGACGAACGCCGGCAACCGCTCGCGCGCATAGGGGAACAGCGTTTCCGCCACGAAGGCGATGCTCGAGGTCGTGCCCTCGATATCCGTCAGGATCGCCTGCGGCATTCAGGCGAGTGCAGGTTCGTGGCGCGGAAAGCGATCGGCGATGCTGTCGCCGGTGAAGCTCGCGACCCAGCCGTCCGGATTGACGAACAGCCGGATCGCGGTGAAGCGCGGGGCAGGGCCCATGTCGAACCAGTGCTTCATGCCGGCAGGCACCGAGATCAGATCGCCTTTGGTGCACAGCATGTTGAACACCCGCCCGCCCTCATGCAGCGTGAACAGCCCCTCGCCATCGACGAAGAAGCGTACCTCGTCCTCACCATGCGTATGTTCCGACAGGAATTTCCCGCGCAGCGTTGCGCGCTCGGGATGGTCCGGCGCGAGCGCCACCACATCCACCGACTGGTAACCGGCCTCGGCCTTCAGCGTCTCGATCTCCGGCGCATAGACCTCGAGGATCGCCGCTGCATCGGGCAGGGGACGCGTCGGCCAGCGCTCGAACCGTACGCCGATCGTCGCCAGCTCGGCGGCGATCGTCTCGCCGTCCGATGTGTCGAGCAGCGGGGCGGTGCCGTCCTGCTCGTCGAATATCTGCAAATGGCTCATGCTTCGCTCCCTCTGCGGAAACCCGCCTCGGCCAGCTCGGCGGCGATCATCCATTCGACCGCCTCGATCACCCGCTCCGCCTCGGCCATGTCGCGGCCCCAGCCGTACAGGCCGTGGCTGCGGATAAGATAGGCCGGCACCGCGCCCGGCGCCAGCAGGCGCGGCGCCATCGCGGCGTCGATCACCGCCATGTCCTGGCTGTTGTCGACGATCGGCAGGGTGATGTTCGCCTCGTGCGTCAGGATGCCGGGCAGCGCCTTCAGCATCTCATGTCCGGCGAGGGTGTAGCCGTGGAGATCGGGAAAGGCACGGCTCAGCCCGACCGCGGCAGGCGAATGGCTGTGCAGCACGGCGCCCGCATCGGGAAAGTCGCGATAGAGCGCGAGGTGCAGCGCGGTTTCGGCCGATGGCTTCTTGCCGTCGAGCGACGCGCCGGCCGCGTCGACGCGCATTACATCGTCCTCGGTCAGCCGCCCCTTGTGCCGGCCCGACACGGTCACCGCGAAGCTGCCATCGTCCAGCCGCATCGAATAATTGCCCGCGGTCGCGGGGGCCCAGCCCTTGCCGTCGAGCCAGCGCCCGACCGCGACGATCGCAGCCCTTGCGTCAAGCATGCTGACCGCCATGGACGCGCGTCCCTCAAGGAAAAAATGGAGCGGGTAGCGGGAATCGAACCCGCGTATTCAGCTTGGAAGGCTGCTGCACTACCATTGTGCTATACCCGCGCTGAGGGCGAATTACCGGCAAGGGCCGGCGGGCGCAAGCGCCCTAAAAGCGCATCTCGTCATAGACCTTCGAGACGTCGCCGCCCCAGGCCCCGTGATATTTGTCGAGCAGCACCTGCGCCGGCACCTTGCCCGAGCGTACGATCTCGCGCAGCGGATCGAGGAAGCCCGTCTCGTTGCTGCCCGAGGCGTCGAAGCGCGCGCGCGCCGCAAGGCCGCCATTGGCGATGTCGAGCACTTCGCCGGCGATATCGCGCAGCTTGCCGCCCCCGGGGATCGGCGCGTCGAGCGCCAGCTTCGGCACCGCATCGCGCAGCGCCTGGCGCTCCTCGATCGTCCAGTTTTTCACCACGTCCCACGCCGCATCGAGCGCCGTGCCGTCATAGAGCAGCCCGACCCACAGAGCGGGCAGGGCGCAGATCCGGCCCCACGGCCCGCCGTCCGCGCCGCGCATCTCGAGAAAGGTCTTCAGCCGCACCTCGGGAAAGGCGGTGGAGAGATGATCGTTCCAGTCGTCGAGCGAGGGCAGCTCGCCCGGCAGCACCGACAGCTCGCCCTTCAGGAAATCGCGGAAGCTCAGCCCCGCCGCGTCGATGTACCGGCCGTCGCGGTAGACAAAGTACATCGGCACATCGAGCGCGTACTCGGTGTAGCGATCGTAACCGAACCCGTCCTCGAACACGAAGGGCAGCATGCCGGTTCGCGCGGGATCGGTGTCCGACCAGATATGGCTGCGGTACGAGAGCATGCCGTTGGGCTTGCCCTCGGTGAAGGGCGAGTTGGCGAACAACGCCGTCGCCAGCGGCTGCAGCGCGAGGCCGACCCGGAACTTCTTCGCCATGTCGGCTTCGGTTTCGTAATCGAGATTGACCTGGATGGTGCAGGTCCTGAGCATCATGTCGAGGCCCATCGTGCCGACGCGCGGCATGTGCCGCAGCATGATCGCGTAGCGGCCCTTGGGCATGATCGGCAGCTCGGCGCGGGTCTTGTCCGGCCACATGCCCATGCCGAGGAAGCCGATGCCGAACTTGTCGCCGATCGCCTTGACCTGTTCCAGGTGGCGGCCGGTCTCGGCGCAGGTCTCGTGCAGATTGTCGAGCGGCGCGCCGGAGAGCTCGAACTGGCCAGCGGGCTCCAGGCTGATCGCGCCGTCGGGCCCGGCGAGCGCGATGACCTTGCCGCCTTCCTCGACCGGACGCCAGCCAAACTCGGTCAGGCCGTCGAGCAGATCGCGGATGCCGCCGGGCTCGTCATAGCTCGGCGCGTGATGGTCGGAGAGGGAATAGACGAACTTCTCGTGCTCGGTGCCGATCCGCCAGCGATCGACCGGCTTCTCGCCCCGGGCGAAGCTCTGGACCAGCTGGTCGCGGTGTTCGATGACCGCTGCGTTGCTCTTTGAAACGGTCTTCGTGCTCATGGCGGCGCTTTAGCGAGGGCGACGGTCCGACGCTAGAGGGACCAGTCCCCCGCCGCCGCCATCCACAGGCTCACCGCCGCCGCCGCCGCGGTATCGGCCCGCAGGATGCGCGGCCCCAGCCCGATGCCGACCGCCTCGGGCAAGGACCGAATCGCCTCGCGCTCGTCGCTGTCGAACCCGCCCTCGGGCCCGATCAGGATCGCCGCCGGCCCCTGGTGCGCCCGCATCGCTTCCAGCGCGGGCACGCCGCCGGTCTCGTCGGCAAAGAACAGCGCCCGCCCCGCCGGCCAGTCGCGCAGCAAAGCCGGCAACTTCACCGTCTCGGCCAGGTCCGGGACCGCGGTTCGCCCGCATTGCTCGGCCGCCTCGATCATATGCGCGCGCAGCCGGTCGAGGTTGAGCCGGTCGACCACCGTGCGGCGGGTCAGCACCGGCACCAGCCGCGCCGTGCCCAGCTCGCAGGCCTTTTCCGCCATCCAGTCGATCCGCCCTTTCTTCAGCGGCGCGACGCACAGCCACAGATCGGGCACTGGCTCGCGCTCGCGCAGATGCGCGGTCACCTCGAGCAGCAGGTCGCGCTTGCTGACGGTCGCGGCAATGCCCAGCCATTCGCCGCTCTCGCCGTCGAACAGCTTGACCGGGTCGCCCGGTTTCGTGCGCATCACCGACAGCAGATAATGTGCCTGCGCACCCTCGACGCGCAGCTGCGCGCCCTCGCGAAGCGGCGTCTCGACGAAGAGTCGCGGAGTCGATTGCGGCGGCCAGGCGGGGGTTGCGGGCATGATGGGCATCACTAGCCCCCGTCGCTTCTTCCGTCACCCCGGGGCGTGTTCTGTAATATCCCCTATCATGATATGCTTTCAGTAATGGGCGGGAGAGAATGCATGAAGGCGTCGTCGTTTGCCGTGCTCGTCACTGTTATGGCTCTTGGCGGTTGCGGGCCTCGAGTCGATGGGACCACGCACGCGCCGTCTGGCCGATACTCGGGCGTCGGCCTTTATCCTGCCGACCGCACCTGGACCAAGATGAGCGCGGCGGACAAACCTGCCGACAAGGCGACCGCGACCGTCTCGGACGATCAGATCGTCATCGTGATCGTCGACAGCAACACCGGCGAACTCCGCCAGTGTGGCAATATGTCGGGATATTGCATCGGCATGAATCCCTGGACTCGACAACTTGGCAAGTCGCAGGCTGCGCCCATTTCCGTCGTCGAACATGCCCCGGAAAAGACCGTCGATCGCCCCGCGTCCGCGTCGAACGAGGCAGCTCCGGCCGAAACCGACGAGGCGCCATCACGCTAAGACGGATTGCCGCCCGCGCGCGCGGGGCTACAGACGGGCCATGACCCTTGCGCCCGAGATCGTCCCCGACACCGAGCATCACGGCTTTGTCGGGCTCCTGCCGCCCATGGCCCGTCCCTATGCGCTGCTCGCCCGGTTCGACCGGCCGATCGGCTGGTGGCTGCTCTACTGGCCCTGTGCCTGGGGCGTGGCGCTGTCGGGCAACCGGCTGGGCGACTGGTGGCTGCTGCTGTGGCTGCTGATCGGCGCGATCGCGATGCGCGGCGCGGGCTGCGTCTATAACGACATCACGGACCGCGAGCTGGACGCGAGCGTCGAGCGCACCCGCAACCGCCCGTTACCGAGCGGCCGCGTGTCGGTGCGCGCGGCGTGGATCTGGCTGCTGGTGCTTGTCGCGATCGGTTTCGCGGTGTGGTGGCATATCAACCTCTACGCCAAGGGGCTGGCGCTGCTGACCCTGCCGATCGTCGCAATCTATCCCTTCATGAAACGGATCACCTGGTGGCCGCAGCTCTGGCTCGGGCTGGTGTTCGGCTCGGGCGCGGTGGTCGGCTTCGCGGCGGCCGAACCGACGATGTTCGAGATGCACTGGTGGAATCTCGTCGCCGCGATGGTGCTGCTCTATGCCGGCACCATCGCCTGGGTGGTCGGCTATGACACCATCTATGCGATCCAGGACAAGGAAGACGATGCGCTGGTCGGCATCCGCTCGTCCGCGCGCCGCATGGGCAGCCGGGTGCGCGAAGGCGTGGCGATCCTCTATCTGCTCGCGCTCGGTTTCTGGGCGGCGTCCTTCTGGCAGGTCCGGCCCGATCCGATCGCGCTGCTCGCCCTGCTCCCGGTCGCGCTCCATTTCGCCTGGCAGGTCGCGACGCTCAGCGCGAATGACGGCGACAACGCATTGGCGCGATTCCGCTCGAACCGATTCGCCGGTTTCCTCGTCTTTGCCGCCTGTTTTGTCGTGGGCGTATCGTCAGCGCTTTGACCTTCGCGGCGGTCCTCCCTAAGTCCGCTCGATGCTTACTCCAGATCAGGCGCGAGACCGCGCTCAGGACATCGTCGCCCGCGCCAAGGCCGCCGGAGCCGACGCCGCCGATGCCGTGTTCGTCGACGATACCTCGCTCGACGTGTCGATCCGCCTCGGCGCGCTCGAGGATGTCGGCCGTTCCGAAAATGCCGAGCTTGGGCTGCGCGTGTTCGTCGGCCGCCGTTCGGCCAGCGTCTCCACCTCGGACCTGTCGTCCGCCGCGATCACCACGCTCGCCGAACGCGCCGTCGCCATGGCGCGCGAGGCGCCCGAGGATGCCTGGGCCGGCCTCGCGCCGGAGAATCGCCTGCTGCACGGCGCCCCGCCGCAGCTCGATCTCGACGATGGCGGTATTGTCTCGCCCGAGGCGCTGAAGGAAGCCGCGCTCGCCGCCGAGGATGCGGCGCGTGCCGTCGCGGGCGTGTCGAACAGCGAAGGCGGCGGCGCCAGCGCGTCGCGTTCGGTCTGGGCGCTCGCCACCAGCCACGGATTCGCCGGCGCCTATGCCGCGACCGGCTATGGCCTGTCGGCCAGCGTGCTTGCCGGATCGGGCGGCGACATGGTCCGCGACTATGCCCATCATTCCGCCCGCCATCGGCACAAGCTGGAGGACGCGCTGTCGATCGGCACGCGCGCCGGCGAGCGTGCGGTCGCCCGGCTCAACCCCGGCCGGCTCGCCAGCGGCGCGATGCCGGTGGTGTTCGATCCGCGCGTCGGATCGAGCATGCTCGGCCATCTGGTCGGCGCGATCTCCGGGCAGGCGATCTCGCGCAAGACCAGCTTTCTGCTCGACGCGCTCGGCACCCAGATATTTTCGAGCGGCGTCACCATCTGCGACGACCCGCACCGGCCGCAGGGCCTGCGCTCGCGCCCGTTCGACGGCGAGGGCCTCCCCGTGTCGCCCGTCGAGTTCGTCTCGCACGGCATGCTCGAAACCTGGCTGCTCGACAGCGCCTCCGCCCGCCAGCTCGGGCTGGAGCCGACCGGCCATGCCAGTCGCGGTGCCGGCGGCAGCCCGGGCGTGTCGACCAGCAACATGCATATGTGCGCCGGCGCGATGCCGCCCGAGACGCTGATCGCCGACATCAAACGCGGCGTGTTCGTGACGGAGTTGATCGGCATGGGCGTCAATGGCGTGACCGGCGACTACAGCCGCGGCGCGGCCGGTTTCCTGATCGAGGACGGCGAGATCACGACGCCCGTCGCCGAATTCACCATCGCGGGCAATCTGAAGGACATGTTCCTCAACCTCACCCCCGCAAATGATCTCGAATTCCGCTACGGCACCAACGTGCCGACTCTGCGCATCGAGGGCATGACGGTGGCGAGTGGCTGATCGCCCCGGCACCGGGGATCTGGCCGACGCCATTGCGGCAATCGCTGCCGAAGCCGGCGCGGTGGCGCTGGCCAAGTGGCGCACCGAATTCCGGCAATGGGAAAAGAGCCCGGGCAATCCGGTGTGCGAGGTCGATCTGGAGGTCGACGCGCTGCTGCACCAACGCCTCTCGGCGCTGGTGCCCGATGCCGGCTGGCTGTCGGAGGAGACGGTCGACAATGCCGATCGCCTGTCCCAGTCGCGCCTGTGGGTGGTCGATCCGATCGACGGCACCCGCGATTATGTGCGCGGGCGGGAAGGCTGGGCCGTCTCGATCGCGCTGGTCGAGGATGGCCAGCCGCTGATCGGCGTGCTCGACGCGCCAGCGCGGGGCGAGATCTGGCGGGCCGAGGCAGGCAAGGGCGCGACGCTCAACGGTTTCCCGATCCGCGCCGGCAACCGGGCGGTCTTCTCCGGCGCGCGTGTGCCGACCGATACCTTGCCCAAGGTCGACAGCGATCTGGTCGCGGTGGCCAAGCCCAATTCGATCGCGCTCCGCATCGCGATGGTCGCGGCGGGCGAGGCGGATCTCGTGGCGACCTTGCGCTGGGGCTATGAATGGGATGTCGCCGCCGCCGTGCTGATCGCGGCCGAGGCGGGGGCCACGGTCAGCGACGCGTTCGGCAAGCCGCTGTTTTTCAATACTCCCAGCGCGCAGGCGTTCGGCGTGCTGGCGACGACTCCGGGCATCCATGCCGCCGCGGTCGACCGCCTGGCCGATCGAGCGAAGACGCTGGCCATCAAATAATCCCCCAGCAGGGGAGGTGGAATGGCGCTGCCTAAATCGAAACGCTCCGAACGCCGCTATCCCGGCGTCCGCACCAGCTCGACGATGTCGACATCATGGCTCACCCAGCCGCGACTGGCGCCTGCCTCGGCCGCAAGGGCGCGCGTCTTCTTCGCCTCGGCCAATGACTTGCTATGGCCCCAGAAAACCTCGGTCTTGCCGTTGCCCAGACGTGCGACGATCCGCCAATAATGGGTGAATTCGGTCGCGGTCGGCCCGATCGTCTTGACGTAGCCGTCGGGCAGGGTCGCGGTCAGCAGATATTTCTTCTTCGCCACCTGTGCTCAGCCCGCCAGCAGCTCGAACGCCGTACGTGCCATGGTCCGTCCGTTGACGATCAGCTCGACCTCATGCGTGCCCGGATGATGCCGCCGCGTGCTGAAATCCTTGATCGTCTGCCGAATGCTCAGGGCGACCGTCTCGCCGGCGCCAAGGTCGAACGTGCGAAGCTTGAACACCTTGGCGGCGCTCTTCCCACCCGCCCGGGCGTAATGCAGGCGGTAATCCACCACCAGCCGCTGCGCCTCGGCAGCCATCGACCTCACATCGGCAGCGATGGTGACCGCGTCGCCAAGCCGCACCGTCCCCGGCGCAACCGCAAAGCCCGACACGTCGACTGCGGCACCATGCCCCACCCCGATCAGCGCCAGCGCGCGCGGATCGCCCTGCTTGATCAGGGTCCGCAGCGCATGGCGGATGATCCAAATGGTGCGGGCGTCGTCCGCCGGCCATGTCGCCAGCCGGTCGACCAGCCAGTCCGGCCGATCCTTGGCGATGTCGTTCAGATGGTTGGCGACCGACTTGCGCACATAGGCGCTGGGATCGCGCTTCAGCGCCTCGAGAATGGGCGCGGCCAGTGTCGGATCGGCCTTCAGCGCCGGCACCCGCCCCGCCCAGGGCAGCCTCGGCCGGCTGCCTTCACTGGCGAGCCGCCGGACATGCTCGTCTTGATGGCCGCTCCACGCCAGCATCACGGCAAGCGTCCCGGCGCTGTCCTGCGCCAGGAATGGCCGAATCGCGAATTCGGCGGTGCCGAAACGGGTCAGGTCGGCCAGCGCTTCCATTGAAGGCGCGACATCGCCGAGCCCGTGCCGCGCGACGAACTCGGTCACCGCGACCGCCTGGAACCCATGAGTCAGCCGGGGTGCCATGGCGCGGACGATCGTCACCGCTTCGGCATAGTCGGCCGGCAGGGCGATCCGCAGGGCATCGGCGACATGGCGCACCCGTTCCATGATCGACAGCGCATCCAGCCCCGTCGACGCCGCGTCGAGAAAGGCCGCACGATCGAAGCGCGGGGAAACCTGCGCACCGGCGTCGGCGATCACGGTCAGCGCCCGGGGTCCGAGAATGTCCTTCAGCAGCGCGGGCGTCGCCGTCTCGCTGGTCATGCCCCTACGCTCTCCATCATGCTTGCCCCATAGGCGCGCCAGCGCTCGACCACCAGCGGTTGGAGAATTGCCAGAGGCGTCTCTCCCGATCTAGTGTTAGCGGTAACGCCGATACCGGCTTCGGGAGAGGAACGACCATGGGACTGCCGATCAACGCCCTTTTGTCAGCATTGCTGATCGCCGGCACCACCGGCTCGGTCGCAGCGGCGCAGGAGTCGCCCGAGGCGCCCAGGGCTCCGGACGGGCGCCATTTCCTGTCCCAGCCCCTGGTGCGCGACATCTACACCGCCGATCCGTCGGCGCATGTGTGGAACGGCAGGATCTATGTCTATCCCAGCCACGACATCAACGGCCCGACGCCGCAGGACGATCTCGGCAGCCATTTCGAGATGCGCGACTATCGCGTGCTGAGCATGGACCGGGTCGGCGGCCCGGTGACGGTGCATCCGGTCGCGCTCGACGTGAAGGACGTGCCATGGGCCGACAAGCAGATGTGGGCGCCCGACGCGGCGTACAAGGACGGCACCTATTATCTCTATTTCCCGGCCAAGGACAAAGCCGGCGCGTTCCGCATCGGTGTCGCGACCTCGAAATCGCCGGCCGGCCCGTTCAAGGCCAACCCGCAGCCGATCAAGGGCAGTTTCTCGATCGATCCGGCCGTGTTCACCGATGATGACGGCCAGAGCTATATGTATTTCGGCGGTATCTGGGGCGGCCAGCTTCAGCGCAACACCACCGGCACCTATGATCCGAACGGCTCGAAGACCGATGCCGGCACCCCCGACAAGCCGGCGCTCAGCCCCCGGATCGCGAAGCTCGCGCCGGGCATGACGGAGTTCGCCGAGGCGCCGCGCGACGTCGTGATCCTCGACCAGCAGGGCAAGCCGCTGCTCGGTGGCGACCATGACCGCCGCTTCTTCGAGGCGTCGTGGATGCACAGGTACAAGGGCAAATATTATTTCAGCTATTCGACCGGGAACACCCACTATTTGGTCTATGCCATCGGCGATTCGCCCTATGGCCCCTTCACCTATCAGGGGCGCATCCTGGAGCCGGTGCTCGGCTGGACGACTCATCACTCGATCGTCGAAAAGGACGGCCGCTGGTGGCTCTTCTATGCCGACAGCCAGCTGTCCGGCGGCGACACCCGACTGCGCAACGTCAAGGTGACCGAGCTTCACTATAATGACGACGGGACGATCAGGACGATCGATCCGTTTGTGAAGTGAGCAGGGCGCGTAGCGCGGCTCGTGAAGGCAGCAGGAGATCCGGCATTTGATTCCGGTCAGATGCTGGATCGGGGCGCCGGCGCACTTACATCGCATTGGTGACTACATCGAATTCGGACCGCATGATATGACGACCAACCACGCCGAGCAGGTGCGGGCGCGAAAGATGGCCGATGCGCTGCGGTCCGGGATCGACGACCTCTTCATTTCGCGCCTGGTCGAGAATTTCTATGACGCCATCCGCGAGGACGCCTTGCTCGGCCCGATCTTCGCCGAACGGATCGCCGACTGGCCCCACCATCTCGCGCGCATGAAGGATTTCTGGGCCTCGATCATGCTCGAATCCGGGCGCTACAGCGGCAATCCGATGCGCAAGCACATCGCCATCGCCGGGCTCGACGAGATGCATTTCGCGCGCTGGCAGGCGCTCTGGGGCGAAACGCTTGACGGCCTCGCGCCCAGCCTGGCGGTCGCCGAACGGTTTCGCGAAGCGGCGTGGCGGATCGGCGAAAGCCTGCTGATGGGAATCCGCATCCAACAGGGCGGGCTGGCCGCGATCTCCGCACCGTCCGCGTCGTAACGCGTCGCACTACGCTCCGTCTTCTCGACGACCCTCGCGCCTACGCCATGACTGCAAAGCGACGTTGCGCTGTCATCGGCATGACCTCGATCCGCAACGCCCGGGTCATCGCCAGCGCCTAGCGGCGCAGCCACCGGCACAATCGGGTCGCTGAAAAAACAAAAGGGATATTGATGAAGCTTCTGCTCGGCAGCGCGGTGATCGCGCTGCACGTCGTCTGCGCGCCTGTCGCCCTGGCCCAATCCGTCGATACGGCGGCGGCCGACACCCCGGCCGAGGCGGATCAGGTCGTCGTCACCGGCACGCGCGATCGCGCGCGCAGCCAGTTTTCGACCCTTGCGCCGGTCGATGTCCTGTCCCGCGCGACGGTCGAATCAAGCGTGTCGGGCGATCTGAACGACACGCTCGCGCAGCTGCTTCCCTCGTTCAACGTCCAGCGCCTGCCCGCCGCCGATGGCCAGGCCTTTGTCCGTCCCGCGACGCTGCGCGGCCTTTCCGCCGACCAGACGCTCGTGCTGGTCAACGGCAAACGCTATCATCGCTCCGCGCTGCTCGGCACGCGCGGCGCTCAGTCGCCCGATCTCGCCAGCATCCCCAGCGCGGGCATCGGCCGGATCGAGGTGCTGCGCGATGGCGCATCGGCGCAATATGGGTCGGATGCCATTGCCGGCGTCATCAACATCATCCTCGACGAAGCCCCCGGGATGGACGCGTACGGGCAGGTCTCGCGCTATTATGCCGGGGACGGGAATGAATATCAGTGGGGCATCCACGCCGGGATCGCGCTCGGCGATCGTGGCGCCATCGCCTTCACCGGTCAGTTCGACCGGCAGGAACCCACCTCGCGCACGCGCCAGCGGCCGGATGCGATCGCCTTTCAGGCAGCCAATCCCCAGCTTCACGTGCCCAACCCGGTACAGCGCTGGGGCCAGCCGCAACAGGAGCGGATCAGCGGGGCGGTCAATGGCCATTACGACCTTGCCGAGGGCGCGACCTTCTATGTCTTCGGCACCGCCCAGCAGGGCGAGGGCGTGACCGATTTCAACTGGCGCAACCCGGTCGGCACCGCCAGCGTCTATGGCGCGAGCTCCGCCTTTCCCGGCTTTTCGTTCAACACGATCTATCCGACCGGTTTCACCCCGCGCTTCGGCACCGATTATAGCGACTATCAGTCGGTCGCCGGCCTTCGCGGCGACGCGAGCGATCGCTTCCATTATGATCTGAGTGCCTCGCTGGGCCGCAGCCGCATCGACTATACGCTCAACGAGAGCCTGAATGCCTCGCTTGGGCCGAACAGCCCGACCGGCTTCTATCTCGGCCGTCTCCAGCAGCGCGAGGTAAACCTCAACGCCGACTTCGTCTATCGCCTGCCCGTCGGCACGGACGATCCGGTCAATATCGCCTTTGGCGGCGAACGCCGCGTGGAGACATATCGGGTGTCGCCGGGCGATCCCGCGTCCTATGCCGTCGGCCCGGGCGCCCAGACCGGGCTTGCCCCCAACTCGAACGGCTTTCCCGGTTTCAGCCCGACTCAGTCGGGCGCATGGAGCCAGCGCAGCTATGCCGGCTATCTCGATCTCGAATGGAAGCCGGTCGAGATGGTGACGCTCGGCGCAGCCGGCCGTTACGAGGACTTCTCGGCGTTCGGGGATACCTTCACTTACAAGCTCGCCGGGCGGATCGAGCCGATGCACGGGCTCGCGGCGCGCATCACCTATTCGACTGGCTTCCGCGCGCCGACCCCGGCGCAGCTCAACACCCGCCAGGTGACTCAGGGGCTCGACACGCGCACGCTGCAGGTGTTCAACCAGGGCCGCCTTTCGCCCAACGATCCGCTGGCGCTCGCACTCGGGGCAAAACCGCTCACGCCGGAAAAATCGCGCACGCTGACCGCAGGCCTGACGGCGCAGACCGGCGGTCTCAGCGCCAGTATCGACCTCTATCAGATCGAGCTGGACGATCGCTTCGGCCAGTCCGCGACCTTTGCCGTGCCGGCGTCCTTCCCGAACCCGGATCGCTTCACTTCAGTCAGCTATTTCACCAATGATTTCGATACGCGCACCCGCGGCATCGACGTGGTCCTGGGCTATATCCGGGATATTGGGCCCGGCCGGGTCAATGTGGCGCTTGCCTACAACTACAATCAGACGCGCGTGCGCGGCGGCACCAGCGCCTCGATCCCCAACGAGACGCAACGGCGCATCTTTCAGGAGCGGCTGCCGCAGCACAACGCCACCGGCACGCTGAACTATACGATCGGCCCGGTCGGGCTGATGGTGCGCGGGCGTTATTACGGTGCCTGGACGGACGTCACGGGCAACGCCACGGGCGAGCTGTTCCAGCGCTTCGGTTCGACTGCGTTGTTCGACGCCGCGATCTCGTTCAAGATGACCCGGAACATATCGCTGCGTGTGGGGGCGGAGAACATTTTCGACACCTATCCGGATGAAGCCACCAACCAGGCCAATCGTGGCCTGATCTATTCGCGCAACGCCCCCTATGACACGGATGGCGGGCAATATTATGCCCGGGTCGGGCTGCGTTTCTGATGGGCGGCATTCGTCGCCGGTCCGTGATCGCGGGTGGCCTCGTGCTGCCCGCGGTCGTCGCCGCCGGCCGCGCCGCCGTGCCGCCCGACATGGACGATGACGCGTTCTGGCGATCGATCGCCGCCGAATATGATCCGCCCAGGGATGTGATCCAGCTCGAGAACGGCAATTGGGGCATGATGGCGCGGCCGGTGCTCCAGGCCTATCAGGAGACGGTCGCACGGGTGAACCGGGATACCAGCTATTATGCCCGGCGCGGAATGACGCGCGACATGATGGCGGCGCGGGATCAGGCCGCTGCCGCAATGGGGGTGAAGCCACAGGAACTCGTCTTCACCCGCAACGCGACCGAGGCGCTGGAGACGCTCATTCTCGGCTATAACCGTCTCCAGCCGGGCGATGCGGTGCTCTACGCCGATCTCGATTACGACAGCATGCAGGCCTGCATGGAAAGCCTGGCTGCGCGCCGCGGCGCCAAGGTCGCGCGTATAGCGCTGCCCGAACCGGCGACGCGCGCGTCGCTGGTCGATGCCTATGCGCAGGCAATGGCCGCGCATCCCCGGCTGAGGCTGATTCTGCTCACGCATCTCAGCCACCGCACCGGCCTTGTGCTGCCGGTCCGGGAGATCGCGGCGCTTGCCCGATCGCGCGGTATCGACGTGATCGTCGACGCCGCGCACAGCTGGGGCCAGCTCGATTTCAGCCTTGCCGATCTCGATTGCGATTTTGTCGGCATCAACGGGCACAAATGGCTCGGCGCGCCGCTCGGGGTCGCTTTCCTGCATGTCCGGGAAAGCGCGCTGGGCCGGATCGATCGCCATCCGGCGAATCCGGCACAAGGACAGGACGATCTTTTCAGCCGGGTCCATCTCGGCACCTATGATTTCGCGGCCGGCCTCACCGTTCCCGCCGCGCTTGCTTTCCAGGCCAGGATCGGCGGCAAGCGCCGCGCCGATCGCCTGAGCGCGTTACGCAATCGCTGGGTTGCCCGCGCGCGCACCGTGCCAGGCATCGAGGTCCTGACGCCCGACGATCCCGCGCTGCACGGGGCGATCACTTCCTTTCGAGTCAAGGGCGTGACCGACACGGCGGGCAATATGCGCATCGCGCGGCATCTGCTCGAACGGCACCGCATCTTCACGGTTCACCGCGACGGGATCGCCGCCGGGGCGTGCGTGCGCGTCACGCCGGCGCTGTTCACCAGTATGGAAGAAGTGGATCGCCTTGCCGGGGCGCTGCCCGGCGTCGTGGCGGCCGCCCGGGACGGGTGACCCGCCCGTCGGCTATTACGACTCCAGCCCATCGTCCCGGTACTTGATCTCCAGGAAGCGCCCGCGCGTTGCCAGCAGGTTGAGATCGCCCTCGGCCAGCTGCGCCGACATCTGGCCGATCTCCTGCTCGATCACCTTCAGCCCTTCGGCCAGTTGCGTATCGGGGGTCTTGCCATTGCGCTCGACGCCGCGCAGCGGCTGCGGCACCTTGGCATAGTCGCGAATCAGCTCGGGCAGCTGCTCGCCGACCAGCTTGCGGATCTCCGCCGCCGCAGGCTCACGCTCGTCCAGCGCGGCAAGCTGCGGCGCGAGCGTGTCGAGTTGCACCCCGATCCCGTCGACCAGGGTCTGGGCCGGGGCGGGCAGGGCCGGGCGCTGCTGCTCGAGCCACTGCTCGGTCTTGAGCGGCAGCGCCTTCAGCGGCACTTCGACCAGCTTCTCGGGCGCCACCGGCGCCTCCAGCGAGACGAAGGCGATCAGGAACGTCACCAGGATCAGCGCGGCGAAGACCAGCAGCGCCCCGCCCATGCCGATCGGCGAGAACCAGCCGAAGATGATCGTCGCGACGATGATCGCCAGGTCGGCGGTGACGATCAGCCCGGCGCGCTTGGCCAGGCCGGTGCCGCGCCGCCGCCGCTTGCGCTGCAGCAGCGCTTGTTCGCGCCGTTCGTTGAGGAACTGCGTCGATCTGGCGATCTGGCGATCGACATCGGTCATAAGGCTTCCAGCTTGAAGGTTTCGCCCCCGCTGCCCGAATTCTGCGCCGCGCCCTCGGCCCGGGCGATATAGCCCTTCGACTTCTCGACCTCGTTGCCCAGCACATTGACCGTGGTCTTCATCGAATCGAGCGCCTTCAGCTTGAAGGTGTCGATCGCGTCCATCGTGTCATAGATGTTCTGGAAGGCACGCTGCAGCGTCTCGATCGGGATGGTCGCACTCGCCGCCTGCTCATGGATCGTCGCGGTCTGGCTCTTGAGCAGCTTGCCGGTCGAATCGATGATGTTGGCAGTCGTGGTGTTGAGCGCGGTGATCTGCTCCAGCACCAGCTTCTGGTTGGTCAGCGCCTGCGCCACCGTCACTGCGGTGCGCAGCGCGGAAACCGTGGTGGTGGAGGCGCGGTCGACGCCCTTCACCAGCTCGACATTGTTCTTCTTGACCAGGTCGAGCGCGAGATAGCCCTGCACCGTCACCGCCATCTGGGTCAGCAGGTCCTGGGTGCGCTGGCGCACATAGAAAAGCGCGCTCTCGCGGATCGCCTTGGCCTTGGCCGGATCGGTATGGTCGAGCTCGTTGGCCTTGTCCTCCAGCTTCTCGTCCATCGTCTTGGACAGCACGATCATCTGCTCGAGCCGCCCCATCGCGTTCCACAGGTTCGCGCGTTCGACGTCGATCGCCGCATTGTCCATCAGCAGCTCGTCCTTGCCGCTGCCCAGGCTCTTCAGGATCGAGGCGATGTGAGTCTGCGAGCTCTTATAGCCGTCGAAATAATTGCGCATCTTGTTGCCGAACGGGATGACCCCGAACAGCTTCTTCGGCGCAAGCAGATTGCCCTGCTTGCCCGGATCGAGGTCCTCGATCGTGCGGCGCAGTTCGGCCAGGTCGGCGCCCACGCCCGATTCCTGGTTCATCGCCTTGACCGGCCGGTCGAGGAAGCGGTTCGACTGACCGGCCGCCTCGCGAATCTCCTTCTGGCCCATCGCGCTGATCGCATCGACGCGCTTGCCGAATTCGGGCGAGTTCACGTCCTGCGCGACCAGATCCTCGACGAAGGTCTCGACCCGCTGCTGCAGCTGGCTGCGCTTCGAATCGTCCACCGGCACGAGGCCGACGGCCTTTTCCGGCGCGACCACGGGCACGGGATCGGGCGGGGTAAGGACCAGATCGGTGGTCGCGGTGTCAGTCTGGGTCGCCATCACTCTCTCCACGCAGTCGCCGCCCTAGATGACGGCGATTCGAACGCGCTTCAAGTGTATCATTCAACTATAACACTTGTCACGTATCGGCAGGATAGCGGAAAAATGTTGCGCAAGCGATCTCCGCGACGTCAAATGACCAACGTTAGACAGGGGAGAAGTCGATGCTGCACGGGCTGCGCCGGATGGCGGCTGCATTTGTCATGGTGCTGATGCTCGCCACGGCGGCGAGCGCACAGGAAACGATCGATCCCAACCGTATCCCACCCTCGCGCGATCCGGCGCGGGTCGCCAACGGCCTCGCCCGGACCCCGCCGATGGGCTGGAACAGCTGGAACAAGTTCGGCTGCGACATCAGCGAAAAGACCGTCCGCGCGGTCGTCGACGCGATGGTGTCGAGCGGCATGCGCGATGCCGGCTATCATTATGTCGTGATCGACGATTGCTGGCACGGCGCGCGCGACAAGGACGGATTCATCACCGCCGATCCGGTCAAATTCCCCTCGGGCATCAGGCCGCTCGCCGATTACGTCCATGCCAGGGGGCTGAAGTTCGGCATCTATTCCGACGCCGGCATGAAGACCTGCGGCGGCCGGCCGGGCAGCCAGGGCCATGAATATCAGGATGCGCTGACCTATGCGCGCTGGGGCGTCGACTATCTGAAGTACGACTGGTGCTCCACCGGCACGCGCAACGCCGAGGAAGCCTATGCGCTGATGGCCGACGCGCTGAAGGCGAGCGGCCGGGAGATCGTGCTCAGCATCTGCGAATGGGGCCAGAACGATCCGTGGCGATGGGGCGCGAAGATCGGCAATCTGTGGCGCACGACCGGTGATATCGGCGACCGCTTCTCCGGTGAGGACAAGCAACATTGGTGGACGCACAGCCTGCTCGACATCATCGACCGCAACGAGCCGCTCTGGCCCTTTGCGGGGCCCGGCCACTGGAACGATCCCGATATGCTGGAGATCGGCAATGGCGGCATGACCGATACCGAATATCGCAGCCATTTCAGCCTCTGGGCGCTGATGGCCGCGCCGCTGATGGCGGGCAACGACATCGCCGCGATGAACTCGGCGACCAGCGCGATCCTGCTCAACAAGGATGTGATCGCGATCGACCAGGATCCGCTCGGCATCCAGGGGCATCGCGTTCGCGACGACGGCGATACCGAGGTCTGGGCGAGGCCCCTGGCGGATGGCGGCCGCGCGGTGATCCTGTTCAACCGCGGGGCGACGCCAGCAAGGATCAGGGCCGACTGGACCGAACTCGGCTATCCGCTCGGCCTGAAGGCGGAAGTGCGCGACCTGTGGGCCCACAAATCGCTCGGGCGCATGGCCGGCAGTTTCTCCGCGACGGTCGAGCCGCACGGCGTGGTGATGGTGCGGCTGCTGCCCTGACCCCACTTGCGCGTCCCCGGCGGAGGCCGGGGAAGGTAACGGGTGGGGCGCTCAGGTATGCGGTACCGTCACATATTGCATCGCGCCGATGTCATTGCCCTCGGTATCGAGAACCGGATCAGCGCGCCGAGCCGACCGCGAAGGTCGGTTCCACCCATTCAGCCCGCTGCCCTGCGCGCTATGGCGCGACGGAATGAGGCCGGTTTCGGCATGGGCGGCGCGCGGGCCGGAATCGGCCTCTGCCGCTTCCTGTGACATCCACCCTTTCCGCGACGCAGCAATTGCGCTATCGGCCCCCGCAACCTTTTCCCTGCAAAATATCGAGTGACCCAATGAGCCTCCGCAACGTGGCGATCATCGCCCATGTCGATCACGGCAAGACAACCCTGGTCGACCAGCTCTTCCGCCAGTCCGGCACCTTCCGCGACAACCAGCGCGTCGAAGAGCGCGCGATGGATTCGAACGACCTCGAAAAAGAGCGCGGCATCACCATCCTCGCCAAGCCGACCTCGATCGAATGGATCGACGGCGCCGGCGTCGCGACCCGCATCAACATCGTCGACACGCCCGGCCACGCCGATTTCGGCGGCGAGGTGGAGCGCATCCTCTCGATGGTCGACGGCGTGATCCTGCTGGTCGATTCGGCCGAAGGCGCGATGCCGCAGACCAAGTTCGTCACCGGAAAAGCCCTTGCTCTTGGCCTTCGGCCAATCGTCGTGGTCAACAAGGTCGACCGCAGCGACGCGCGCATCCAGGAAGTGCTCGACGAAGTGTTCGACCTGTTCGTGTCGCTCGAGGCGACCGACGAGCAGCTCGATTTCCCGGTGCTCTACGCCTCGGGCCGCAACGGCTATGCCTCGACCGACGAGAATGCGCGCGAGGGCACGCTGACCCCGATGTTCGAGACGATCGTCAGCCATATCCCGGCACCGGAGGTCGATGTCGATGCGCCCTTCACCTTCCTGGTGACGCTGCTCGACCGCGACAATTTCCTCGGCCGCATCCTCACCGGCCGCGTCAATTCCGGCACGGTGAAGCTCAACCAGCCGATCCACGCGCTGAACAATGACGGCAAGATCGTCGAGGCCGGCCGCGCGTCGAAGATAATGACCTTCCGCGGGCTCGAGCGCGTGCCGGCCGAAGAGGCCAAGGCAGGCGACATCATCTCGCTCGCCGGCCTGACCGTCGCGACCGTGTCCGACACCATCGCCGACATCTCGGTCAGCGAGCCGCTCCATGCCCAGCCGATCGATCCGCCGACCCTGTCGATGCGTTTCGCGGTGAACGATTCGCCGATGGCCGGCCGCGAAGGCACCAAGGTGACGTCGCGCATGATCCGCGACCGCCTGTTCCGCGAGGCCGAATCGAACGTCGCGGTCAAGGTGACCGAAGCCGCCGATCGCGACAGCTATGAAGTCGCCGGTCGCGGCGAGCTTCAGCTCGGCGTGCTGATCGAGACGATGCGCCGCGAAGGGTTCGAGCTCGGCATCAGCCGCCCGCGCGTGCTGTTCGGCGAGGACGAGAATGGCGGCCGGACCGAGCCGTACGAGACCGTGATCATCGACGTCGACGAGGAATATTCGGGCACGGTCGTCGAGAAGATGAACCTGCGCAAGGCCGAGATGACCGACATGCGTCCCTCGGGCGGCGGCAAGACCCGCATCACCTTCTCCGCGCCGTCGCGCGGCATGATCGGCTATCATGGCGAGTTCCTGTCGGACACGCGCGGCACCGGCATCATGAACCGGCTGTTCGAGAAATACGGTCCGCACAAGGGCCAGATCGAAGGCCGCAAGAACGGCGTGCTGATCTCGAACGGTTCGGGCGAGGCCAACAGCTATGCGCTCGGCCCGCTCGAGGAGCGCGGCATCCTGTTCGTCGGGCATGGCGAGGCGCTGTACGAGGGCATGATCGTCGGCGAGAACGCCAAGAACGATGACCTCGAAGTCAATCCGATGAAGGCGAAGCAGCTCACCAACTTCCGCGCCTCGGGCGGCAAGGACGACGCGATCCGCCTCACCCCGCCGAAGAAGATGACGCTGGAACAGGCCATCGCCTATATCGACGACGACGAAATGGTCGAGGTGACGCCAAAGTCGATCCGCCTGCGCAAGCGCTACCTCGATCCGCACGAGCGGAAAAAGGCATCGCGCGCCAAGCAGGCCGCCTGAGCCTGACGCGAACGCGAAGAGCGGAAGGGCAGCGCACCCCGGTGCGTTGCCATCATGCCATCAAAATGCTATCGCGCCATCATGAACGCACCGCAGCTTTCGGTTCGCTCCGCGCGGGCGCGCGATCTGGCGCATAAGCTCTCGCGGCAGGAGCGGCGGCCAATTCATGCGATCGTCGAGGATGCGCTGCTGGAATATGCCCGGCGCCATCCGGAACCCAGCGCAGCCGCCTTCCTCAAGCGTTTGAAGAGCCTGGCGGTGGAGGACGCGGATCTCGATGCGCTGATCGCGGAGAATCGCGTGCCGCATGAGGGCATCACGCTTTGATCCTTCTCGACACGAATGTGATGTCGGAATTGATGAAGGCTAACCCCGATCCTGCCGTCGAGCGATGGTTTCTGCTGAACGAATCCGAGTGTGTCCTGGCATCGGTTGCGATCGGCGAACTGGCGTATGGCGTCGCCAGGCTCAACGACGGTTCGCGCAAGGCGCGTCTCGCCGAACAGATTGCGGAGTGGCGTTTCCATTTCGCGGGGCGCAGCCACGCCTTCGCCATGACGACGGCGCTGGTCTATGGCGATATCCTCGGCAAGGCGCGGCGAAACGGCCGGCCGATGTCGGTCCCGGACGCGCAGATCGCAGCCATCGCAAGCGAGCATGGCTGCGCGCTTGCGACCCGCAACGGCTCCGATTTCATCGTCACCGAACTGGCGCTGATCGATCCCTGGAAGGATTGACCAGGTCGGGATCAGGCGCCCATCCCCGTCAGTACCGCCCATTGGGCGTCGCTGACGGGGCTGACCGACAATCGCGACTGGCGCAGCATCTCCATGCCCGCGAGCTTCGGCTCGGCCTTCATCGCCGCCAGGGTGACGGGTTTGGCCAGCGCCTCGACCGGCTTGACCGCAACCGACACCCAGCGCGGTTCGTCGCCGTCCTGCTGCGCGGTGCGGGCGATCTCCATTACGCCGACGGCCGCCTTTTCCTTGCCGCTATGATAGAAGAGCCCGCGATCGCCCACCGCCATCGCCTTCAGGTGAAGCGCCGCCGCCGGATTGCGCACCCCGGTCCATTCCGTCGTGCCCTCGCGGATCAGGTCGTCCCAGCTATAGCTTTCCGGTTCGGATTTTAGCAGCCAGTACGCCATCATCGCCTCCTTGGATGAACCCAACTTTACTTTGGCCGACAGGCGTTTCAACGTCCATGGCCGGAGAGGGGAAGCGCAACCATGGACGATATGCTGCTGCCGCTGCGCCGCTATGCCGATTTCCGCGGCCGGTCGCAGCGCAAGGAATATTGGCTGTTCGTCCTGTTGCAGTGGCTGCTCCTCCTGCCGGTCGGGGTGGTCTTCGTGATGCTCGGCGGCGACGCGCAGAAGCTGCTCGACGCACCCTTCACGCTCCAGGGCGGCGCCGGCGATATGGTGCAGATCATCGGCCTGGCGGCGTTCCTCGCGCTGGTGATTCCCTTCCTCGCGGTCCAGGTGCGGCGGCTGCACGATCAGGACCGGACGGGCTGGTGGATCCTGCTCGGCGCGGTGCCGTTCGGCCAGTTCCCGCTGATCGCCCTGATGTGTTTCGACGGCACGTCCGGCGCCAACCGCTTCGGCCCCGATCCCAAGCGCCGCGACACCGTCCACCGCCAGGACTGGCGCGATGCGCCGGTCGATGCGGCGCGTGTCGTCCAGCGCCCCACGCTCGGCGACTGATCCGCTGAACCCTCGCTAAACACCCCATTCCGCACGGGTTCAGACCGACCCTGCCACAAGGTTGCAACAAGCTGCACGGCTTCCGCGTTATACCCCCGATGCGGAAACGGGCTTGCTGAGTAGAGGAGGTTGAGATGAACATTCTAGTGAAGAAGGCCGGCCTCGGCGTGGCGCTCGCCGCGACGGCGCTGACCACGGCGCTGCCGGCGGACGCGCAGCGCTATCGCCGCTACCACCGTGACGACGGCACCGGCACCGCGATCGTCGCCGGCATTGCCGGCCTCGCGATCGGCGCCGCCATTGCGTCGAGCAGCAATGACCGCGACCGTTATTACCGCCAGCGCGGCTATGATCCCTATTATGACGACGGCTATTATCGCAGCCACGGCTATTATCCGAACGACGGCTATTACGCCTATCGCTACCGTCAGAACTATAACCGCTGCTGGGTCGAGCGCCGCTACGACCGCTATTATGGCCGCAGCGTCCGGGTCCGCGTCTGCAACTGATCGCGACCCTCGGCTGAACGAGACGGCGCGGACTCGCTCCGCGCCGTTTTCGTATCCATGCTCTGGCATCGCGCGCGATTTTGCGTCATGAGCCCGCCCCATGACCGACACACCGCCAGACCGCCTGTCCTCCAACCCGCGCAGCCCCTTTTTCGACGAGGAGAAGCTCTCCCGCGGGATCGGCATCCGCTTCAAGGGCGCGGAACGCCGCGACGTGGAGGAATATTCGATCTCCGAAGGCTGGATCCGCGTCGCCCTCGGCAAGAAGGTCGATCGCCACGGCCAGCCGCTGACCCTGAAGCTCAGCGGACCTGTCGAGGCCTGGTTCGAGAATCCAGCCCCCGGCGCCGCGGACGAGCCGGAGGAATAACCTCCGCCTGGTTCCAGTCGAACGCCGCCTGCGCGGCCGCGGTCAGCGCGGCCATCGCGGTGCGATAGGGGTTCGGCCCATGACTGATCCGCGAAACGCCGACAGCAGCGACCTCGCGCGCGCCGGGCGCGCCCGGGAACGCCATGAAATTGACCGGCAACGGTACGTCGCGACAGATCCTGCCCAGCAGGTCCAGGTCGACCAACCCGGGCACGAAAAAGCCGCTGGCGCCCGCCGCCGCATAGGCCAGGCCGCGTTCAATCGCCGCGTCGACCTTCGCGTCGTCATGCGTGTCGGGCCCGTTCTGCAGGAAGATGTCGGTGCGCGCGTTGATGAAGAAGGGCACGCCCGTCGCGCCCCGCATCGCCGCGATCCGTGCGACCTGGACGTCGCTCGGGTGCAGCCCTTCGCCGCCCACCACCTGGTCCTCGAAATTGCATCCGATCGCGCCGGTCGCCGCGAGCCGTGTCGCGTTGGCCGCGATGTCCTTGGGTGCGATGGCATAGCCGCCCTCGAAATCGATCGATACCGGCAGGTCGACCGCGCCGGCGATCCGCGTCGCGCCTGCCAGCGCGATCTCCAGCGGCAGTCCTTCGCCGTCGCCATAAGCCTGCGCCGCGGCGACTGACCAACTGCCGGTCGCGATCGCCTTCGCCCCCGCGCTCGCCACGGCGCGCGCGCTGCCCGCGTCCCAGGCATTGTAGAGGATCACCGGATTGCCCGGCACGTGCAACGCCGCGAAAGCCCTGAATTTTTCCATCACGCCTCGACCCGGTTCTGTTTGGCCCTATTTGCGGCGGCGCAGGCGGTGGGTCAATCGGTCAAGCGGCCCGAGCCTCGGCTCCGCCGGCTCGCCCTTGGGATGAGTGGCGTCGAAATGCGCGAACGCGGATAGGTCCCGCGCCGCCCATAGCTCGACCCGGTGCCGGCCACCCTCCGTCACGCGATCGAACCGCAGCCGGGCATGCGGGAAACCACACCATGCCAGCATCTCGCGGATCACCTTGTCGCTGGTCGGATACCAGGCCAGCCGGTCGACCCCCGACATCACCAGCGTACGGCTTTCGGGATTGAGCACGAACCCCTCGCGCTTGCCCGGCAAGGTCGCGGTGTTGACGATGATCAGCTCCCTGGTCAGGTCGGCCGCGATCTTCAGCCCCGCCACCGGATCGGGCAGGTGATAGAGGATGCCGCTGAACAAGGTCACGTCGAACGGCTTCAGGCCGATCTGCGGCAGATCCTCGAGGCTGCATGTGCCCGTATCGATATCCTCGCTCGGCAGATGCTCGGCCAGGAACCGCGCCTGCCTGATCCAGTGTTCGCGCACGTCGAAACCGAAGCAGCGCCCGGCACCGAGCCGCCGCGCGGCGAAGAGAAAGCCGCCGGCGTTGCAGGCGCAGTCGAGAAAGGACCGGCCCGCCAGCCCGTCGGGAAAAAGATGCCCGACCGCCCTGGCGAAACCGCGATAGGGATCAAGCAGCGTGGGCGTACCGATCACCGGATCGGGTTCGGGCTGAAAGGCCGGATCCCCGGTCCACACCCCCGGCGCGATCTCGACATTGTGATGCCACGGCCCCAGTCGCCTGATCTCCGCGCCAAGCTCTTCCGCTGTCGCCATCCCGCCACGTCCCCCGCGTCGTTACCGCGCGACGGCGCGGCCCCGCGGAATCAATGCACGAAGCGCGCGACCACGTCACGATAGGAACGCGACACCTTCACCTGCGCGCCCGATCCGAGCACCAGGAAGCATTCGCCATTGGTATGCGGCTTCACTTCCTTCACCAGATCGAGGTTGACGATGGTGGAGCGGTGCACGCGCTGGAAGCGGCGCGGGTCGAGCCGTTTCTCCAGGTCCTTCATCGTCTCGCGCAGGATCAGCGTATTATCGCCGGTATAGATGCACATGTAATCGCCGGCCGCGTCGATCCGTTCGATCGTGTCGACATCGACGCGGAAAATCTGCCCGCGGTCCTTGATGTTGATCAGCTTCTCGAAGCGATTGGCCGAGACCTGTTCGCCGCCATCGGCCAGGTTCTCGACCGATTCCGGCGCCACTTCGGCCAGCACTTCCTTCAGCCGGTCGACTTCCTCGATGCCGCGCTTCTCGGCGAGGCGCTGGCGCACCCGGTCGAGCGTGTCGGCCAGGCGCGATTCCTCGACCGGCTTCATCAGATAATCGACCGCCTGGGCCTCGAACGCCTTCAGCGCATGGTCCGAATAGGCGGTGACGAACACGAACAAAGGGGGTTCGACCTCCATCAGGCCCTGGACGACCGAGAAGCCGTCGAAACCGGGCATCTGGATGTCGAGGAAGACGAGGTCGGGCTTGTGAGTCTTGATGCTGCGAATGGCTTCGCGGCCATTCTGGCATTTGTCGATGATCTCGACATCCTCGTGCGCCTGGAGGCGAAGTTCGAGCCCCTGGATCGCCAGGGGTTCGTCGTCCACCAATATCGTACGGATCGTCATGCTACCTCTCTAACCGGTTCCTGAAGCTGGAACGGAATCTCGATCTCGACCCCGAAACCGCCGCCGGGGATGGAGCGGGTCTCGAAGCGGTGGTCAGGCCCATAAGCTTGAGCAAGCCGCTCCCTTATATTGGCGAGCCCAACCCCGGTTGAAAGGCTTGGACGTGCTTTCATTTCATTCAAGCCCGGCCCGGTGTCGGATACGGCGATCTGCACCCGATCCCCGGCGAGCCGCGCCGTGACCGCGATTTCGGCGCCTTCCTCCTTGGGGGTGACGGCATATTTGATCGCATTTTCGACCAGCGGCTGCAGCAGCAAAGAGGGTAAACGCGCCTTGGCGACGCGTGGATCCACATCGAAATTCGGGCGCAGCCGGTCCTCGAAGCGCATCTTCTCGATCTCGAGATACAGCTTCAGCGTCTCCACCTCCTGCGCGATCGTCACATGCGCGGTCGGCTCGTTGGCCAGGGTGTAGCGCAGGAAGGACGACAGACGGCTCAGCATCGCATTGGCGCGTTCGGTCTGCTTGAGCAGCACCAGGGTCGAGATCGAATTGAGCGTGTTGAACAGGAAATGCGGGTTGAGCTGATAGCGCAGCATCGCCAGCTGCGCCGAGCTCGCCTGATTGCCCAGTGCCTCGAGCTGGTCGATCTGCTCCTCGACGATCAGGTAGAAATTGATCCCGAAATAGAGCGCGGACCAGCCGGCCAGCACGGTGAAGTTCAGGAACACGGTGCCCAGCACCAGGCTGAAATTCAGGCCCGGATTGGCCATCTTGATGAACGAGAAGGAAAAGGCGTCGAGCACCGCGTACAACACGGTCGCCGCGCCCAGGGTCAGGATCGTCAGGATCACCGCCGCGATGCGCGGCTGGTGCCGGTAATAATGGTAGAGCGTCGAGAGCAGCAGCGTGATGCAATAGCCGACGATCGATTCGACGATGACCAGCAGGGTCGCGGTCAGGTCGAGCCCGTTGGAGATGCTGGAGACGCTGCGCAGGATCAGATAGCCGGTCCAGCCCGCCGCCTGGAGCCGCCAGAAGGCACGGCTCTTGTCTTCGAAAAAGGGCCGCGAGAAGATCGCGGGCTTGGTGAACAACGGCATGGGCGGGGGTCTTAACCCGACTGGGACCGATGCGCAAAGTGGAGTAGGGTGCCGCGAGGCTGTCGGATAGGATATCGCGACGCATTCTTCTCCCTCTCCCCTTGTGGGAGAGGGAAGGGGCCCATCGCGAAGCGATGGGAAGGGTGAGGGGGACACGCGCCGTTGCGGTTCCGAACCTCACTCCCCCTCATCCGGCCCTTCGGGCCACCTTCTCCCACAGGGGGAGAAGGGAGGGAGGTGCGAACGGGATGCGAATAACCCTTCAGCTCGAAGGAGAGAGAGAAGCATGAACCAGCATCAGGACCGCGCGCAATTCACCGCGATGAGCGGGGGCACCCAGCAGGACTGGAACATCATCGGCGGCCATTTCCGTGATTATGCGCGTGACTTGCCGGCTCGCGTGCTCACCCATCTCAAGCTGCTCGACGGCGATTTCGGCGGCTTCCCGGTCGACCGGCTCGAACATTCGCGCCAGACCGCGACCCGCGCGCACCAGGACGGCCGGGACGAGGCCTATGTCGTGATGGCGCTGCTCCACGACATCGGCGACACGCTCGGCACCTTCAACCATCCGGAGATCGGCGCGGCGATGCTCCGGCCCTTCGTGTCGGAGGAGCTGCACTGGATCGCCAACACGCACGGCGTGTTCCAGGGCTATTATTTCTTCCACTATCTCGGGATGGACCGGGATCTGCGCGAGAATTACCGCGGCCATGCGCATTTCGAGGCCTGCGCCGAATTCTGCGAGAAATACGATCAGTCGGCCTTCGACCCGGCCTATGAAAGCGCACCGCTGAGCTTCTTCGAGCCGATGGTCGGGCGCGTGTTCTCGCGGCCGATCAACTCGGTCTATGCGGTGGCAACCGACGTCGCCTGACGCGGCCGGCCGTATCGCTCCGACGACTATCTTCGGACAAAAAAAGGCCGCCGTCCCGATTGGGACGGCGGCCGATTTTTTAGAAGCCCGTGACGATCAGAACTGAGTGTTCAGCGTCAGGATGAAAGCGCGCGGGCTGCCGATCTGAACGAACGGAACATTGTACTGCACCGTCGAACCGCCGGTGAAGCCGCCGACATAATAGGTGTTGAACAGGTTCTGCACGTTGACCTGCACGAAGGTCTTGTCGTTGAGGCCGGCCCAGCCCATCGACAGGCGACCCTGCAGGTCGACCTGGGTGTAGGCCGGGGTCTTGGCGGGATAGACCTGATAAGCCACCGCCGTTGCCGTCGGGCACGCCTGGTTGACGAGCGAGGCCGTGCACTGGAGGTTCGGCAGATTCTGGTCGTTCAGGTAACGCGAACCGGTCCGCTTCGCCTGTACGCCCAGTTCGACCGGTCCCAGATTGCCCTGGATGCGGCCGCCGAAGGTGTAGACCGGCGCACCGGACTCACGCTTGCCCTGGGTCAGGGCGTAGATCGGGTTACCGATCGCGGTGCAGGCCGCGGTGACGACCGTGCATTCGCCGATCACCACGTTGTTCTTGATTTCCGACTTCAGGTACGAACCGAAGGCGTACAGCGAGACTTCCGGGATCGGACGATAGGCGAAGCTGCCGTCGATGCCGTATTTGTCCACGCGACCGAGGTTGCGATAGATCGTCTGGTCGGTGAGCACGTCAAACGCGCTCGCCAGGCGATTGGTGAACCGCGTGAACCAGGGGCTGATCGTCGCCTGGATCTTGCTCGACGTGTAACGGACGCCGGCGTCGAAATTGTCGCTGGTCTCCGGCGTCGGATGCGCTGCGGGATTGCTCAGCGCATAGAAGAAGCTCTGATACAGGTTGTCCGTGCCGGGAACCTGCAAGCCCTTCGAATAATTGATATAAGCGGTGAAGTGATCGGCGAACTTAACGGTCGCGCCGACGTTCGGCAGCACGCGGTTATAGGTGTAGGTGCGCTTCTGCGGCGCCGCGAACCCGGGATTGGCGGTCGCGTAGGTCGCATTGTCCGCGCTGTTGCCGCGGCCAAGGCAGTCGACATTGCCGTTCGCTGCAGTGGTAAAGCAGAAGTTGTTGAGGTTGCGCTTGAAGAACGGTGCGCGGACGCCGACATTGACCGTCAGCATGCCGAAGGTGCCGCGATATTCGCCGGCGACCTGGTCGAGGATCGCGAACGACAGGCGATCGCGCTTTTCGACGATGCGGCCATTGGCGCTTCGGACCGGGCTGTTGATCGGGAAGACGTCTGTCGGGAAGCCGTTCTGCTGGAGCGGCGCAAGCTCGCCGGTCTGACGATGGCGGCCATAATCGTGCGAATAGCTGATACGGACCGAGTGATCGTCGTTGATCTCGTAGCGCAGCGACGAGATCAGGCCGTACCGATGCGTGACGGTCTGGCTCGGCGCAAGGAAAGTCACGCCCGTGAAGCCGCTGCACGATGCGCCGGCCGGGGTGCAGGTGTCGAGGACGTCCCCGTCGCCATTGAGATCGCGGCCGAGATAATAATTGCCGCCGACAAAGCCCTGGTAGGAAACGCCACCGATCGTGCGAACGCCTTCACGCCCGGTCACGGTGCCGCCGCCATTGGCCTTCACATACTGGAAGCTCGGCTCGACCGTGAGGACGAGGCCAGGCGTGAGGGTGAAGCGCGAGCTGACGCGGATATTGCCGGTGTTCGACGGATTGTAGCGCTCGTCGAACGTCGTGCCGCAGGTATTGGTGGCGTCCTGGACACCCGCCTGAGGCGTATCGACCTGGCAGCGCGGAACATTGTACGGCAGTTCGTCGCGGCTGATCGGGAAGCGATTGCTCGAGCCGGTGCCCGGGGTGCGGACCGCGCCGGGGACCAGTGTCGGAACGCCGCCTACGATGGAGGAGGTGTAGACGTTCGAATCGAGCCGCAGCGGGGCCGAACCGAAGAAGTTGTTGCGGTTGACGTTGTAGTTCGCCGCGACCGAGATGAAATCGCCATTGCTGCCGATCGGCTGATAGACGCGGCCGTTATACTGCGCCTTGTCGATCCGCCCGAAATTGTTGAACACCACATTGTTCTCGGCGTGGCTGGCGGAGAGCCAGGCCTTGGTGCCGAAAGAGGTGAATTCGCCCGTGTTGACCAGGCCGAAGACGCGGAAGAAATTATAGTCGCCAACCGAGCCCTGCAGGCGCGCACCGAACTCGTCGGTGGGCATGATCGTGCGATAGTTGACGGTGGAACCCGAAGCGGCCGCCGTGGGGCTGTCGACATCCGTCGAGCCGAAGCTGACATTGACCTGGTCGATCAGCTCGGGGTCGAGCTGCTGGTTCGCATACAGCGCGTAGTTGCCGGTGTCGTTCAGCGGAACGCCGTCGAACGTCAGCGAGATACGGCTCGCATCGAAGCCGCGGATCGTCAGGGTGCCGCCGGCGGAGCCGAACGGATCGTTGTTCTGGAAGCTGACGCCCGGGAGCTGGTTGATCGTATCGAGGATCGTGTTGCCCGGGGTCTGCTTGCTGATGAATTCCTGCGTCAGGACGCCCTTGGCCTTGCTCGTATCGGGAATCTGCACGCCGGCGACGCCACGGTCGGTGCGGGCGCCGGTGACGACGATGTCACCACCCTCGAAATCCACCGTACCGGCGGATTGAGCGAACGCGGCGCCCGGCAGCATCAGCGCTGCGAACGCAACGCCCATAAAAAGTTTATTTCGCATGATTTTCCCCTTTGAGGCGTCAGTCGCAAGAATCGCTCGGCGGTTTCGCCGTCGCTGGCCCCATGCGACTCGAATATTTCGGATAAATGACACGGGGGATTCTTCAAGTGGGGGTGCAGCATTCGGTCATGCTGCGTTGCAAAAAGGCATCACTTGGCGGCGGTGACGATCTCACCCCAGGCTGCTTCGTCGATCACCCTAACCCCGTGTTCGGCCGCCTTTTTCAGCTTCGATCCCGCACCCGGACCGGCGATGACAAGGTCCGTTTTGGCCGAGACGGAGCCGGATACCCGGGCGCCCAAAGCCTCGGCCTGGGCCTTTGCCTCGTCCCGGCTCAGCGTCTCCAGCGATCCCGTGAAGACCAATGTCATGCCGCTCACTTCGGACGCGCGGACATTGGAGACATAGGCGGCGGGGCTGACTTCGCTCAGCAGATCGGCCCAAGCCTCGCGGTTATGCTCTTCGGCGAAGAAGTCGACCAGCGCCTCGGCGACGACCGGACCGATTCCCTCCACCGCGGTCAGTTCGGCGCGCGCCTCTTCATCGGACGCCGCGCGGGTCGCGACATCAGCAACGGTTTCCACCGTGCCGAACGCCTTGACCAGGTCGCGCGCGGTGACGCTACCGACATGGCGGATGCCCAGCCCGAACAGGAAGCGCGCGGGGTCAGGGCTGCGCTTCGCCTCGATCGCCGCCAGCAGATTGTCGACCGATGTCTCCGCCCAGCGCTCGCGCCCGATCAGTTCCTCACGCTTGTCCTTCAGTCGGAAAATATCGGCGGGCGCATGGAGCAGGCCGTCATGGAAGAAGGATTCGATGCTGGTCGCGCCGAGCCCTTCGATATCCAGCGCACCCCGGCTCGCGAAATGCCGCAGTCGCTCGACGCGCTGCGCCGGGCAGATCAGCCCGCCGGTGCAGCGCACATCGACTTCGCCTTCCTCGCGCACGGCGTCGGACTGGCATTCGGGGCATAGCGTCGGAAACGGCCAGCTGCCCCGGCTCTCGTCGCGCGACAGATTCTCGACGATCTGCGGGATCACGTCGCCGGCGCGCTGCAGCACCACGCGGTCGCCCGGCCATACGTTCAGCCGCGCGATCTCATGCTCGTTGTGCAGCGTCGCGTTGGTCACGACCACGCCGCCCACCGTGACCGGCGTCAGCCGTGCCACCGGGGTCAGCTTGCCGGTGCGACCGACCTGGATGTCGATCCGCTCCAGCGTGGTCTGGGCACGCTCGGCGGGGAATTTGTGCGCCAATGCCCAGCGCGGCGCCCTGCCGACCGCGCCCAGCCGTGCCTGCCAGTCGAGCCGGTCGATCTTGTAGACCACGCCGTCGATATCGAACGGCAGATCGGCGCGCGCCGCCTCGATCTTGCGATATTGCGCCAGCGCTTCGGTGATGCCCTCAACCCGCACGAACATGTCGCTGACCGGGAGGCCCCAGGCCTCGATCGCCCGGATCACGTCATATTGCGTCTCGCCGGGTACCGCCGACACTTCGCCCCAGCCATGGGCAAGGAAGCGCAAGGGGCGGCTCGCGGTGACAATGGCATCCTTTTGCCGCAGCGATCCCGCTGCAGCATTGCGGGGGTTGGCGAACTGGCGCGCCCTGCTGGCGTCGCCCGCCGCCTCGGCCTCGGCGAGCAGCCGCGCGTTGAGCGCCGTGAAATCCGCCTTGGCCATATAGACCTCGCCGCGGATCTCGAAAATGTCGGGCGCGTCGCCACGCAGCTTGTCCGGAATGTCGTCGATGGTGCGCACATTCGCGGTCACGTCCTCGCCGACCTGTCCGTCCCCGCGGGTCAGCGCCTGCACCAGCCTGCCGCGCTCATAGCGCAGCGAGCAGGACAGGCCGTCGATCTTGGGCTCGGCGGTGAGCGCTACGGGCGTGTCTTCCGCCAGGCTCAGGAACCGCCGCACACGCGCGACGAATTCGGTCGCGTCCTCATCGGCAAAGCCATTGTCCAGGCTCATCATCGGCCTGGCATGCGCCACCTTGGCGAGATGGCTGGATGGGGCGGCGCCGATCTGGGCATTGGGCGAATCGGTGCGGATCAGGCCGGGAAAGGCCGCCTCGATCGCATTGTTGCGCCGGACCAGCGCGTCATAATCGGCGTCCGAAATCTCCGGCGCGTCGTCGGTATGATAGAGCCTGTTGTGATGGGCGATCTCACCGGCGAGCCGTTTCAGCTCGGCAGCGGCGTCCTCGTCGGTGTCGGGGAGCGGGGCGGACGGGGTCGTGCTCATGGCCAAGCGCTAGCGGAGGCGGCAGGGCGATTCAACGATCCGCATCGGTGTGGCGGCGGCACCGGGCCAGGTCGCCACTGAAAGGGTGCCTGATTCCGGCCCCGAAATCCACCTTAACGGAGGAAGAAAATAAGACGCCGGCAACGGCGGTAATGCGAGTCGCTGTTGGAGGGGACGATCAATCGTCCTCCATCATCTCCGCGACCATCTTGGCTTCTTCGTTGACGGAGCGGCGCTCGGCCGTCTTCTCGGCACGGCTGGCCATCTCGTCCCAGGCTTTTGCGGCACGCAGCCAGCGCGAGCGGACATTGTCCAGGGTTGCGGCATTCGCATCGGCTTCCGCCTGACGGGCACGATCGCGATAGAACAGGGCGGTGGTATTCGTATGACTTCTCCGCAGGTCGGGGGAGGCGGGAAGGGGCGCCGGCCATGGCCGGCGCCCGCCCGTCACTTACGCGCTGGCGAGGTTGACCGCGGACATCTTGCCGCGACGGTCCTGCTCGAGCTCGTACGACACGCGCTGCTCCTTATCGAGCGTGCGCATGCCGGCCGCTTCAACGGCGCTGATGTGCACAAAGGCGTCGTTCCCGCCGCCTTCCGGCGCGATGAAGCCATAGCCCTTGTCGGCGTTGAAGAATTTTACGGTGCCGATCGGCATAAGTATTTCCTTGGGTAGCCCGGTGGTGGCATCGCCTTGCACCGGTTTGGGGCCGAGAAGAGAGAGCGGAGCACCGTCCGGCCCCGGCCGGCGCATCCGAGGACGAGCGCGCTACTCCGTGAACACGGAAGCGGTGCGAATGGAGATTGGAGAGAGAACCAGAAGAGCGATCCAACGGCTTGGCAAGCGGGAGCGCGAAGGTCTCTCAGTCACGCGATGCTTGTGGGCGGAATCGCGAGATGACAGCGCTATAGCACAGCTTTGCGGAAAAGTCGCATCGTAATGAAGCGGCCATGTTCCGGCCCTTTTATCATGATGTTGTTCGGCCTCTCGGTTGAAGGGGCAGCCATGATCGCGGCACTATTGGCGATGCTCCAGGCCGCCGCTGGCCCCGTTGCGGACCCGCCCGCCCCGCGCCGCAATCCGACCCGCTGCCCCGAACGCGCCGAAGAGGACGGCGACATCGTCGTCTGCGGCCGCCCCGAGCCGCAGGAACAGTTCCGCCTGCGTCCGCTCAGCCATCGCTATGATCCCGTCGGAGGGCCCGGCACCGGCTTCCGGATCGGGGGAGGCCAGGGCAACATCTATGCGCAAGGGACTCAGGGCCCCGACGGCAAGCCCGACAAGCGCATCATGGTGACGCTGAAATTCCCGTTCTGAGCGGGGTCAGGCGGCCTCCAGCAATCGTTCGGCCTGGGCCCGCGCTTCGTCGGTGATCGTCGCGCCCGACAGCATCCGGGCGATCTCCTCGCGCCGGGCGCTGTCGTCGAGTTGCACCACCCCGGTGCGGGTGACCAAGCCGTCATGGCTCTTGGCGATCAGGAGGTGATGGCGCCCGCGCGCCGCGACCTGCGGGCTGTGAGTCACCACCAGCAACTGGGTGTTCGCTGCGAGCCGGGCGAGCCGCTCGCCGATCGCGCTCGCCACCGCGCCGCCGACGCCGCGGTCGATCTCGTCGAAGATCATCGTCGCGGCGCTGCCCTGCTCGGCCAATGCGACCTTGAGGGCGAGGATGAAGCGCGACAGCTCGCCGCCGCTGGCGATCTTGGCCAATGCGCCGAACGGCGCACCCGGATTGGTCGAGATCTCGAACTCGACCCGGTCCTTGCCCGAGGCGCTCCACTGATCGTTGCCGAGCGGCGCGACCATGGTACGGAAGCGTGCGGCATCGAGCTTGAGCGGCGCCAGTTCGCCCTTGACCGCGGCATTGAGCCGGGCGGCGGCCTCGGTGCGGGCAGCGGTGATGGCGTCAGCCTCCGCCTCATAGGCGCGCGCGGCCTCGGTGACGACACGCTCCAGTGCCGCAATCCCCGCGCCGCCGCTTTCGATCCGCTCCAGCTTGCCGGCCAGGTCGGCGGCGAGCGCGGCGAGGTCGTCGGGCTGTACCCGGTGCTTGCGGGCCAGCGCGCGCAGCTCGAACAGCCGGGTTTCGTCGGCTTCGAGCTGCGATGGGTCGAAGGCGAGCGCTTCGGCTGCCTCATCGACTTTCTCCTGCGCGAGCCCGCCCTCGACCAGCGCGCGGTCGATCGCCGCCAGCGCTTCGCCCAGCGCGTCATGATCCCCGGACACCCGCTCGAGCACCCGCGCCGCCTGGCGCAGCCGGGCAAGCCCGCCCTCCGATCCTTCGAGCAGGTCGGCGATCGCCTGCAGGTCGCCTGCGATCTTCTCGCCGCGTTGCATGCCGGCGCGTCGGGTCGCGAGGATCTCTTCCTCGCCGGGCTCGGGCTCGAACCCGGTCAGTTCGGCCACCGCATGTTCGAGCCATTCCTGGTCGCGTGCGACGGTGTCGAGCTCTGCCCGGGCCACCGCCAGCGCGTCCTCCGCCTCGCGCCAGGCGCGGTGCGCGCGGGCGGCGGGGCCGGGGTCGATCCGCCCGAATGCATCGAGCAGCGCGCGATGCCCGCGCGGGTTGAGCAGGCCGCGATCGTCATGCTGGCCGTGGATCTCGACCAGATGCACCGCCAGTTCGCGGAGCAACCCGGCAGAGGCGGGCTGGTCGTTGACGAACGCGCGGCTGCCGCCATCGGACTTGACGATGCGGCGGATGATCAGCGGTTCGCCCGGGTCGATGTCGAGGCCGTTCTGGGCGAGCAGCGAGGCGATCGGGCCATCGGCATGCGGCGTGTCGAAGCTCGCGCTGACCACGGCCTGGGACGCGCCCTGCCGCACCAGTCCGCTCTCTCCGCGTGCGCCGAGCGCAAGGCCCAGGGCATCGAGCAGGATCGACTTGCCCGCGCCGGTCTCACCGGTCAGCACGCCCAGGCCGTCGCCGAAATCGAGGTCCAACGCCTCGATCAGCACGACGTCGCGGATCGACAGGGATGTCAGCATTGCGGCATAAGCGCCGCGTCAGGCGCCCGTCTTGGCCGGCACGGCGGCGGAGGCTGCCTTCACCGGATGTTCCTGCATCAGCTTGTAGGCGCGCTGATACCAGTCGGTACCCGGATAGTTGGCGCCGAGCACGGCCGCTGCCTTCTGCGCTTCCTCGGGCACCCCGAGCGCGAGATAGGTTTCGGTCAGCCGCATCAGCGCCTCGGGCACATGAGTCGTCGTCTGGTAATCGTCGACCACGCGGCGGAAGCGCATCGTCGCCGACAGCCACTGGCCGCGCGTCTCGTAGAAGCGGCCGATCTCCATCTCCTTGCCGGCGAGATGGTCGCGCACGAGATCGATCTTCAGCCGCGCATCGGCGGCATAGCGGCTGTTGGGATAGCGCCGGGTCAGTTCGCCGAGCGAATCGAGTGCCTGCTGGGTGATCTTCTGGTCGCGGGTCACATCGCTGATCTGCTCGTAATAGCCGAGCGCGATCAGGTAATAGGCATAGGGCGCATCGCGGTTGCCCGGATGGACCGAGATGAAGCGCTGCGCCGACTGGATCGAGTTGGTGTAGTCACGGTCGAGATAATAGGAGAAGGCGCTCATCAGCTGCGCGCGGCGCGCCCAGATCGAATAGGGATGCTGGCGCTCGACTTCGTCGAACAGCGCCGCGGCAAGCTTGTACTGCTTGCGGTCGAGGCGGTTCTTGCCCGTCGTGTAGAGCGTGCCCACATCGCGGGCGACATAAGGAATGTCGCTTTTCGCGCCTTTGCCGGCACAGCCGGAAACGGTGAACGCCGAAGCGGCAACAAGCGCAAGCGCGATCGAGCGGGACAGGGGGATACGCATCACAGCGATCCTTAGCCCAAGCCCTCCCGCCCGAACAACGTTTTTCGCGCGGCGGGATCGGATGGCGAGCGAGATACGTTGGTGCTATCGAACATCATTCCCAGGGGACATGCATGACCGCCACTTTGCTCGCCACCAAGCGCGTTGAGAAACCATGGGGGCGGCACGACCTGTGGCCGGGCTTTCCCGATCCCGCGCCGGGCGCCGACCCGATCGGTGAAGTGTGGTTCCAGACGCCGCATGCCGGCGAGCCCGAGCTGCTGATCAAGTATCTCTTCACCAGCCAGAAGCTGTCGGTCCAGGTCCATCCGGACGACGCATCGGCGCGCGCGGCGGGCTATCCGCGCGGCAAGGACGAAGCCTGGGTGATCCTCGCGGCCGAGCCCGACGCGACGATCGCGCTCGGCACCAGGGCGCCGATGACGAAGGACGCGCTTCGCGCTGCCTCGCTCGACGGCTCGATCGAGCATCTGCTCGACTGGAAACCGGTCAAGGCGGGGGACTTCATCTATTCCGAGGCCGGCACCGTTCATGCCATCGGCGCCGGCATCACGCTGATCGAAGTCCAGCAGAATGTCGATCTGACCTATCGCCTCTATGATTATGGCAGCGATCGGGAGCTCCATCTGGATGCGGGCGTCGCGGTCTCCGATCCGGTGCCCTTCGTGCCGCTGCCTGCGCCGGCGCCGGCGCCGGACGACCGCATCATCCTGGCCGAAGGACCGAAATTCGTCCTCGAACGCTGGCCCGCCGGCCACCGCGTGGTGACCCTGCCTGACGGCGTGACGGGCTGGTTCGTGCCGATCGCCGGCGAGGGCGTGGCTGACGGCGTGGCGTGGAAGGCCGGCGAATGCCTGATCTTCGCGGGACGCTGCGAGATCGCGGCGTCGCCGGGCAGCGACCTGCTGTTCGCCTATCCCGGCGACAAGCGCCTCTGATCAGCGCCGCCTGGGCTTGTAGGGCGTGCCCCGCCACGCCGCTGCCTGGCGGTCGGCGAGGTCGACGAGATTGCCCATCTCCACCGGCATGTCGATCAGGTGCAGGCCCCAGTCCTTCAGGATGACCCCGCCGACCGAGACGTCGCCGACGATCGTGTCGGTGCGCGGGTCGGCCGGGTTGGCGTTCACCGTGACGGCGAGATAGTCGAACCCGTCCTTCGACACGCATTCGGCCGAGATCAGGTCCGGCACTTTCACGAACGCCGTGGTGACCGGCAGGTTGTCGTTGGTCCATGGGCCCATCGGCGCGCTGCCGGTGCCGGCTCCCTTGGTGCCGAGGATCGCGTCGGTCACCACCTTGCCGCCGCCGAGCGCGGCAGGGTTGGTGCAGGCGGCGACCATGCCGGCATCGGGCACCTTGCCGAAACGGCTGTTCGCCGGCGGCGGCGAGTCGGCGCGGAAGCTGGCGTAGCTGATCACGCAGTTGAACTGGTCGTCCTTGCGGCACAAAGGCAGCCGCTTGAAGTCGCCACCGACATCCTTGCCCGGCGGCACCGCGACATTGGCGCCGAGCAGCATCGCCGAGATGATGTTGCGGCGGACCGGAGACGTCTCGATCGTCCTGGCGATCAGCGTCTTCAGCACGAGCGAGCCCTGGCTGTGGCCGATCAGCACCACGCCGCGGCCCTTGTTGTCGCGGGCCAGATAGTCGTTCCACGCCGCCGTCACGTCGCTGACCGGCATGTCGCGGTCCATCGTCACGGGCTGGCCGGTGATGAAGGCGCGCAGCGCCGTCAGCGTGACCTGGCGATAGAGCGGCGCGAACACCCGGCATTCCGACGCGAAGCGTGCCGCCTGTGCCGCCGCCACGGCGAGTTCCTCCGGCCCCGGCGTCATGTCGCTGTTGGGCGTCGCATCGTTGGAGACGGTCGGGTAGACGTAGAAACAGTCGAACTGCGGCGCGGGCGCCGGCTTGAACTTCTCGATCTTCCTCTTGCCATTGGCCTGGATGACGGTGACGTCCTGATTGACCGCGCACGCATCGGCGCGGCCCGGCCGGCAGAGCCATGCCGAGTCCTGGGTATAATCCGGTGCGGGGGCGGGGGGTGGCGCGGGCGCCGTCTGCGCGGCGGCGGTGACGGTGAACAAAGATATGGCGAGCAGCGCCAGTCCGGCAAGCAGCTTCATGCGATCTCTCCCCCCAGCTTCAAGCTTGGGGCATGATATCCTGACGCCCCGCGGCGGTCAAAGCGGGTAGAGCGCGCCCGCGATCCATCGGCCTTCGCCGCGCAGCACCGCCCAGGCGCGGGCCGCGGCGCGGCTGTCCATCGCCTCGATGCCGAGCCCGCGTGCCTCGATCGCGCGGACGAAGGCGAGCGGCGGGCGCACCAGCGCCGGGCCGGTGCCGAGCAGCAGGAATTCGGGGAAGGGATCGAGCGCGAGCAACGGCGCGACATCGTCCGCGCGCAACGCCGCCAGCGGCGGCGGCGCCCAGCCATCGGCGCGCACCGGCGAGATCAGCAGCGCGCGATAGACGCCGTCATCGACCTTGAAGCCGCCGCTCGAAAAGGCCGAGATGATCGGCCCGTCGGTCTGCTGGCCCTTATCCATGCGCATGACGGGTACCCCCGACAGACGTCAGGGCATGTCCTTGTAGGCGACCCGTTCCGGCTTCGACCCTGGCGTATCGTCCGCCTTCGGCTCGGCGCGCAGGCCGAGCGAGATGAGCAGCGAGGACGAGACATAGATCGACGAATAGGTGCCGACGAAGATGCCGAGGATCATCGCCGCGGTGAAGCCGCGCAGCACATGGCCGCCGAAGATCAGCATCGCGAACAGCGCGAGCAGGATGGTGACCGAGGTCATCACCGTGCGCGGCAGCGTCTCGTTGACCGACAGATCGATGATGTGCGGCATGTCCATCTTGCGATAGCGGCGCATATTCTCGCGGATGCGGTCGTCGATGACGATCTTGTCGTTGATCGAATAGCCGATGATGGTGAGCACGGCGGCGACGATGTTCAGGTCGACCTCGAACTGGGTGAGCGCGAAGAAGCCCAGGGTCATCAGCAGATCGTGGACGATCGCGACCACGGTCGAAACGCCGAACTGCCATTCGAAGCGGAAGATCGCGAACAGGCCGATGCCGAGGATGGCGAGGGCGACGGCCAGGCCGCCCTTCCACAGCAATTCGTCCGATACCTTGCCGCTGACCGTATCCTGGCGCGAGAAGCGGGCATCGGGGAAGTCCTTGACCACCGCGGCCTGGACCTGCTGGACGACGGCGTTGGTCGCGCCCGGATCATCGCTCTTGGGCAGGGGCACGCGGATCGAGATGGTCTTGTTGTCGCCGATCGGCTGGAGACGGACCTCGCCGACCTGCAGCCGCTCGATCGTCGAGCGCAGCTTGTCGAGGTTCGGGTCCGTCTGGAACTTCTCCTCGATCATCAGGCCGCCGATGAAATCGACGCCGAAATTGAGCTTGTTGACGAAGACCAGCGCGATCGAGGCGAGTGACAGCGCGATCGTCAGGCCGAACGCCCAGGCGCGCAGCGAGACGAAGGGGAGGTTGGTGTTGTCGGGGACGAGTTTGAGGAGACGCATGATGCTGCCCGATCAGATGTGGATGTCGCTGGGGCGCGTGCGGCGGACCCAGAGCACGACGAGCATGCGGGTGAAGGTGACGGCGGTGAACACCGAGGTGCAGATGCCGATCAGCAGCACGACGGCGAAACCCTTCACCGGCCCGGACCCCAAAGCCAGCATGATGACGCCCGAAATGGCGTGCGTCATGTTCGCCTCGAAGATGGTGCGGCTGGCTTCCTTGTAGCCGAGCTCGACCGCCTGGATGACGGTGCGGCCGCGCCGCCGCTCTTCGCGGATACGCTCGTTGATCAGCACGTTGGCGTCGACCGCCGTGCCGATCGTGAGCACGAAGCCGGCGATGCCGGGCAGGGTCAAGGTGCTGCCGAACACCGCCATGACGCCGAGGATCACGAACACGTTGATGATGACCGCGAGGTTGGCATAGGCGCCGAAGCGGCCATAGGTCACGAACATGAAGATGATCACGGCGGCGGCGGCGATCGCCGATGCCAGGATGCCGGCATGGATCGATTCCTTGCCGAGATCGGGGCCGACGGTGCGTTCCTCGACGACCTTCACGCCCACCGCGAGCTGACCGGATTTCAGCGCGATCGCCAGTTCGTTCGCCGAGGCGACGGTGAAACTGCCTTCGATATAGCCGCTGCCGCCGAGGATCGGCGTGTTGATCCGCGGCGCGGAAATCACATTGTCGTCGACCACCACCGCGAAGCGCTGCCCGGTGAATTGCTGCGTGATCCGCGCGAACTTGTTGCCGCCTTCGCTGTTGAACTTGAAGTTGACGATCGGCGCATTGCTCTGCTGGTCGAAGCCCTGGCTGGCCTCGGTCAATTGTCCGCCGGTCAGGATCACCTGGCGCTTCACGACGATGTAGCCGCCGCCTTCGGGATAGGGGAGGACCTGGCTGCCGATCGGCGCCACGGTATCCTTGGTGATCGGCCCGTTGCCGACCGAATCGTCGACCATCTTGAATTCGAGCTTGGCGGTCTTGCCGATCAGGTCCTTCAGCTGCTGCGGATTCTGCAGGCCGGGCACCTGGACCAGGATACGGTTGCCGCCCTGGCGGACGATCGTCGGCTCCTTGGTGCCGAGCGAGTCGATACGGCGGCGGATATTCTCCGTCGTGTCGTCCATCGCCTGGTTGATGGCCTGATCGCTGCCCGCCTTGCTCGGCGTGACCACGAAGCGGGTCCCGTCGACCACGCTGATGTCCCAGACGCGCTGGCCGGTGAAGCCGGCGCCGCTGCCGGCGAGCGGCAACAGGCGTTCGCGTGCGGCGTCGATCTGGGTGACGTCGCGGACGAAGAAGCTGAGCTTGCCGTCCTTCGACGAGATGTCGCCGATCTCGATGCGCGGGCTTCGCTTGAGCGTGCTCGAGATCTGCTGGCTCATATTGTCGAGCCGCGATGCGAGGAACGCGTCGGTATCCGCCTCCAGCAACAAATGACTGCCGCCGGCGAGATCGAGGCCCAGGTTGATCCGGGGCATCCAGCTCTTCGTATAGTTTTCCGGGACGAAGCTGGGGATCGCCAGCGCCATCAGCGCGGCGAGCAGCACCAGGATCGAGGTGACCTTCCAGCGCGGGAAATCAAGCATCGGATCAGTCGTTCGCCGGCTTGGTACCGAACGGAGTGACCTCCGCCAGCATCGCCTTGACCACGCGCACCTTGACGGTGGGCGCGATCTCGACCTCGACGAAACGCTCGTCGACCTTGGTCACCTTGCCGACCAAGCCGCCCGCGGTCACGACCGAATCATTCTTCTTCACTGCGTCCAGCGTGGCGCGGTGCGCCTTGGCCTTTTGCTGCTGCGGGCGCAGCACCAGGAAATAGAAGACCGGGATGAGCAGCAGGTACGGAATGAGCACCAGGAAGGAACCGCCGCTCGAGGCGGCGCCGGTGGCGGCATAGGCTGGGGTTGCGAACATGGCATCCTGAATGGCTTGGCCGAAATGGCTGGGGTATCGAAAGGGAAAAGACCCACTCTATAAGCGCCGCGCGCTATCACTTGTCCGGTGGTCACGCAACATGGGTTGCCCGCGCGGGCGGGCCCGGCATTGACGGCACAAAGGGAGGGCGGCGCCATGACCATCATCGTATTGGGACATATCCGGACCGGCAGCGGGGAAGGCGAGAAGCTTCGCGCGCTGCTCGTCGAGCATATGGCGACGACCAGTGCCGAGGACGGCTGCGAATTCTACAATTTCGCGTACGATGCTGGCGACCCCGACCTGATCCGCATCTCCGAACGCTGGGCCTCGGCCGAAGCGATCGCCGCGCATGGCGTCGCGGATCACCAGAAGGCGTTCGGCAAGAGCCTGGGCGGCTTCGACATCAGGGAGATCAGCGTGAAGGCCTGGGACGGCCAGTTCTGGAAGACGCTGATTGGGGAATGACATTGGGGGACTGAGGGGGCGAACGAGCCGAATCGGGCTTGCCGGTCGTTCCGGCGGCAGCTTACCAACGGGACCATGTTGAAAGCCGCGATCGCCCTTCTCCTGCTCGCGCCCGCCGCGGCGACCTCCGCCCCGGCGCGCGATGCGCTGACCCAGACCGTCTTCACCGTGCGCGACAAGGCGGCTGTCCTGGCGCAACTCGCCGCCGTGGTGGACGATGCCAATGCGATCCTGGCCCGGGCGCCGGGGGACGGCGACGCGCTGCTTACCCGGGCGATGGCGATCGGATACCGCGCCAAGCTGACCAAGAGCCGGAGCGACGCCCTGGCGTCGCGCGCGCAGTTCGAGGCGCTGGTCGCCCGCAACCCGCGCGACCCCGAGGCGCAGGCAGCATTGGGCGGCTGGCATATCGACGCGGTCGAGGCGCTGGGCGGGCTGACCGCCCGCGCCGTGCTCGGCGCGCGCAAGGCGACGGGCTATGAGGCGACCGACCGCGCCGTCGCGCTGGGCGGGGATCGGGCGCTGTTCACCGGACTCGCCGCGCTGCTGCGGCTGTCGATCGATCCGGCCGATGCGCGCGGCGCGGTGCTGGCCGAGGCCGCCACGCGCGGCACGACCCCCACGCTGCTCGACCGGATGATGCAGCGCCGCGCGGTCGAAATGGTCAACGCGCTCAAGGGCGGCGACGTCCGCCTGGTCAAGGCGCTGGCCAAGCGCCTGCTGCCGCTGGGGCAGATCAGGGACTAGCGCGCTCGCGCCGCGCCGTTTCGTCCAACAGCGTGGCCGGCGACCCTTCGCTGTTATCGAGCGATAACAGCGAAGGAACAGGGAAGATATTTTCTTTCCCTGTTTTTCTCCCGCTTTGTTGGATATATTATCTTTATATATCAGTATATTGGTGGGATTACCCCTGTTCCTGCATAACAGCGAACGGGCCGCGCATAACAGGGACCGGGTCCTCCGATAACAGCGAGAATCTTCTTCGGGGCGGGGACCGGACATCGTCCAACAGGGTCGCGGTCATGAGAAACAGCAGGCGGACATGCAGACTGCACCCGCCACCCGCGCTGTGGCACGATCTTCGCGCGGGTTGAATCGATCCGCGGCCGGCAGGGCGATTTCCACGTGCGATTACCGGGGCGGCTTCCGCGCTTGCATCCGGCGCGTCACCCGCATATGTGCCCCACCCTCGGTCGGGGCGTAGCGCAGCCTGGTAGCGCATCACACTGGGGGTGTGGGGGTCGCAGGTTCGAATCCTGTCGCCCCGACCAAGATTTTTCACACCTTTTCGATTGTTGCGCGGGCATCGGGAGGTGCCCGTATCTTGTGCGCTTGCCATGCAACCGCGGCGTAAGAAGTGCCGGGGAATCGCCTCCCTTACAGAAATGCAGCGCATCCGATGGCGCGAAACGCTGCACCATGCATGAAAGTCGTGGTTGCCTGCCGTTCGACGAGCTAGTGAGTTTGTCGCAGCGGTAGCACAACTGGAGAGTGCGCCAGCTTCGCTGGGAGTATGTGCGGTTCAAGTCCCACTCGCTGCGACTCAGTATCGAATATTCATGCGGTGCGACGACCCCACAAGTAACCTGCCACAAGCAGTAAAGGGTTGTTGTACGTGTCGCCGCTGTCCGATGGCTGCTCTCAGCGCGGGGCCTTCACACTATATTGGCTTTCAAGGCACCACGGAGCATGCGGACTTTCGCTATCCGCTCTGGCGCGTCACTGAGTTGCTCCATTCTCTTGTCCAAGGCGCTGAGGGCAGTACGAGTAATTACGGTGACACGTGCAACAATCCCTTTACTCTACCAAGCGGTTTGCTAGCCTCGGCAAATGGCCCGACTTCCCCGCATCGTGCTTCCTGGCCTTCCGCATCATGTGACGCAGCGGGGAAACCGTCGCGAGCCGGTGTTCTTCGAGGATGGCGATTATGAACTCTACCTCGATCTTCTGTCCGAAGCGGCGGGGCGATCGCAGGTAGCGATCTGGGGCTATTGCCTGATGCCCAATCACGTGCACATCATCGCCGTGCCGGGTGATGAGGACGGACTGCGCCGTACCTTTCGCCACGTCCACCGCCACTATACCGGCTATATCAATGCGCGGATGCGGGTGACGGGGCATTTGTGGCAGGGGCGGTTCAGTTCGGTCGCGATGGACGAAGCGCATCTGGTCGGGGCGTTGCGCTATGTCGCGCTCAATCCGGTCCGGGCGCGCTTGGTCGAGCGGCCGGAGGACTGGCGATGGTCCAGCACGGCAGCGCACATCGCCGGCGCGAGCGACCGCTTCGTCGATGTGGTGCCGGGGCTCGATCGCGTGGGTGATTTCGCCGCTTTACTGGGTGAGGAGTTCGACGAGGCGCTGAGCTATGCAGCTCTGCGCCGCGCGGAAAGTGTCGGCCGTCCGGTTGGGTCGAAGGCGTGGCTCGCCGATATGGAGGCCCGTACTGGCATGACTCTCGCGCCGCGCAAGCGTGGGCCCGTAGCGAAGGGTGGAGATGGAGTTTAGGGGTTATTGCACGTGTCACCGTAATTGATCGCAGCGACTGATCCGGATCAGCCACCCGGCCGGTAGGCGGCGTCGCGCGCGTCGATCGCGGCCTGCCAGACCCTGAGGACGTTGCCGCCCCACAGCTTGTCGATCTGTTCCGGCGCATAGCCGCGGCGTTTCAGCTCGGCCGTGACGTTGGCGGTTTCGCCGACATCCGCCCAGCCGGTGACGCCGCCGCCATGGTTGAAGTCGGACGAGAGCGCGACATGGTCGATGCCGATCCGCTTCACGGCATAGTCGACCGCATCGACCAGGTTCGACACCGTCGCGACCGGCTCCTTGCCGACAATGTCGTGGTAGCGCCGGTCATAGTCGGCCTGGCGATCGGGCGAGAGGCGCGTGCCGCCGGCCGGGGACAGGCCGAATTCGGCCTGAAGGGCAGCGACCGCCTTCAGGGTGGCCGGGCTCCGCGCGCGCAGATAGGCGCTGAACGCATTGATGCCGATCACGCCGCCCTTCGCCTTCAGCGCGTCGAGCTGCGCGTCGCTCAGGTTGCGTGTCGTGTCGACCAGGGCGCGGACGTCGCTATGGGTGGCGATGACGGGCGCGCGGCTGAGCGCCAGCACCTGGTCGAACGCCTGATCCGACAATTGCGAGACGTCGATCAGCACGCCGAGATCGTTGAGGCGCTTCACCGCCTGGCGACCGAGCGGCGACAGGCCCTGATGTTCGGCGGGCCGGTCGCCCAGCTGCAGCGCGGGGCGCGAGGAATCGGCGAACTGATTGTGCCCGGCATGGACGAAGCCGAGGATGCTGACGCCCCGCGCGTGCCAGCGGTCGAACGCGTTCAGGTCGTCGCCGAGCGGCCAGGCGTTCAACAGGCTCTCGACCACCGCGACCTTGCCGCTCGCGACGATGCGGCGGACATCGGCCGGGCTGCGCGCGAAGCCGGCAAGGGTGGGATTAAGATCGGCGATGGCGTGGATCGCCGCGTCGCGGACGACAAAGGCTTTTTGCGCTTCCGCGAGGGTGGCGGGATCGCGGGCGCCCTGCGGCACGAACAGCGCGATGGCCGCGGTGGTCAGTCCGCCCTTGCGGGCACGGACCAGATCGAATTGCGAACCCGGATCGGACAGGCCCGACCAGCCCGGCGTCACCGCCGATTTGGGAAGATCGATATGGGGATCGAACACGATACTCTGCGCCGCGAGCGGGGTGGTGGCGAGCAGGGCGGCAACCAGGGCGATGGGCGCCGATATCATGAACCGCATGGTCAATTCCTTTGCTTGAGTTAGCGCAATTCGGGGTAGCCGGCGGCGGCGGCGTCGCTTTCGAGCGTGCGAAGCGGGGCGAACCGGTCGACGCCGCCGGGGACGATATCCGCCAGGAACAGCGCGGCGCGGGTGTCGGCGAGGCCGGGATCGGCGGCGACATGCGCCAGCGCGATGCGCAGCGCGGCGACGGTCTCGATGCCGGTGTTGCGCGAGGTCACGAACGGGGGCGTGGCCGAACTGGCGGTGGTGCCGATGGTCTGGAGGGATTCGGTCAGCTCGGGCTCGGCGCGCGCGATCGCCGCGAAGCTGACCGCGTCGATCGCGGCGATATCGGCCTCCCCCATGACGATCGCGCTGAGGCTCTGGCGGTGCGCCCCGGACTCGCGAACCTCGGCGAAGAAGCGGCCATCGGTGGCAAGCGGCGCGATGGCGGCGCGGAACAGGTTCAGGCCGGTGTTGGAGTGACGATCGTTGATCGCGGCCCGGCGATCGCGATAGGCGTCGAGCGTCGTCGCATCGCCCTGGCGAGTCACGAGCAGGCTATGGTGCAGGGCGTCGCTACAGCCCGGCGCATCATAGACCGGCAGCGCCAGCACGCGCAGGGCGAGCGAGTCGTCAGTCACCAGTGGGAAGCCGCAGATCTGCCCGAACAGCAGGTCGGGATCATGCCAGCTATCCTGGACCGAGCGCGTGCGATCGAGCCGGTCGGGCACGCCCGGGATGCCGCGGTCGCGCAGGATGCGCGCGAGTTCCGCCCAGAGCCGGTCGTTCGCCGCCCGCTGGCGGCCATGATCGTACATGCCGAGCGAGGCGATGCCGGTCCTCATGCCCGCTGATCGCCATGATGGGGGTGAAGCTGCACGTCATGCGCGTCGCGCGAGAAGCGCCGGACGATCTCGCCATAGCCGGCATAGCGCACCGTGCCGTCGCCGATCAGGCGGGCGCGGTGCGCGCGGTGATGCGCCGGCAGCCGGTACCAGGGCAGGCCGGGGCGGTCGTGATGCGCGGCATGGAGGTTGTTGTTGAGGAACAGCAGGGCCAGCGGGCCGCCCCGCTCGACCGTCGCGGCGCGCCCGCTGGTGGCGAGATCGGCGCGGTGCTCGGCATAGGAGCGCAGATTGGTGAGCGCCATGCCGGGATAGACGAAGCACAGCACGTAGCGGCCGATGCCCAGACCGACATGGTCGAGCCAGACCAGCAGCAGCGCGACCGCCAGCAGATGGGGCACCCAGTCGCGCAGGACCCGCAACGGCGCCGACCGGGCGCGACGGACTTCCTCGCGCGCGAATTTGGCGATCGCGATCGGCGGGCCGAGCAGCAGGTGGCCGGGCAGCGTCGACTGGAGCCTGGCGGCGACCCAGTCGATCCCGCCGCGCCGGGCGACATAGCGGGATTCGGGGTCCTCGCGCGGATCGGTGATCGCCGGGCTGGCGTGATGGGCGATATGGCTGCTGCGATAGAGCCGATAGGGAAGCCATAGCGACAGCGGTACGAAGCCGATCGCGCCGTCGATCCAGCGGATGCCGGTCGGGTGGCCATGGATCGTCTCATGCTGCAGCGATCCGTGCCAGGCGAGCAGCCACCCGCCGATCAGCACGAGCAGCGGCGCGGGGATCGAGGCGTGCCAGAGCGTCGCGGCGATCCAGCCGCCATAGACCGCCAAAGCGACGGCGATGGTCGGCCAGCCGATAGGTCGAACGGTCGGGGTGATGAACGGCATGCGAGACAAAATCATGCGGTGCGGGGCCTTTCCCAAGGTCCCGGCAAATCTCCATCAATTTGATGGGATATTCAACGCAGGGAGGAATTGGGTGCGGCGAAGTTTTGCTTTTCCGGGATGAACGCGCGCGCACCACGCCTGGCGGCCGTCGCGGCTGGACCGGCCCCGTAAAACACTTTTCCTATATCATATATTTGATATAGGTCTGCGCCGACTCCACGCTCCGACATGGCAAAAGCCAGGGGGCGGCGGAGAGAAGAATATCCGGCGGCGCGCGCCGGTCCTTTTGGAGGGAGATGAGGATGCGTGTTCTGACGACCATGATGAGTGCCGGGATGATGGGGGCCGCAGCGATGCTGGCGCATCAGGCTTTCGCCCAAACCGCAGGGCCCCAGGGCGGTCCGCCTCCGGGCGCCCGCCCCGCGCCGCCGCCGCCGATCTTCGGCTGGGTGCCCAAAAAGACCCCGGTCCAGGCCTATGTCGCGCCGAACAAGCCGTGGTGGAAGCTCTCCGACGTGCTCGCGCTGCACAAGGGCCAGGCGACCTGGTCGCAGCCGATCGTGCGCAACAAGGACCTGATGGCCGACTGGCATCAGCTCGCGCCGGGCGGCAAGACGACTCCGGTGCTGTCGGCCGACAACCGCGTCGCGATGATCGTGTGGAGCGGCCAGGTGCGCGTCAACATCAAGGGCCAGGAGCCGTTCGTCGCCTCCAAGGGCTTCGAGATCAACATTCCGCTGCGCCTGCCCTATTCGCTCGAGACGGTCGGCAGCGAACCCGGCCTCTGGCTCGAGGTGCATCAGGCGGGCGACATCCCGATCTATCCGGTCGAGAGCACGCCGGACAAGCCGGCCGATGTGAAGGGCATCACCTATACCAAGACGATCCTGTCGGGCGGCGACGGCGTCTATGACGGGCCCAACAAGCCCTATCTCGACTATTACAAGGATGTCGTCGCCGGGGGTGCCCGCGCGGGCGCGTTCATCGCCAGCGACCACATGTTCGTGAACAACATCCGCGGCAAGGGCACGCCCACGCCGCCGCCGAGCAATCTCGGCCATTTCCATACCGACTATTCCGAGTTCTGGTTCGTGATGGAAGGCAAGATCGATTATCAGATCCAGGGCATTCCCGTGTTCACCGCGTCGCCCGGCGATGTGGTGACCGCCGAGGTCGGCCGCTGGCACCGCGCCAGCTGGGGCGGCACGGTCGGCGAGATGGCGACCCGCGTCGCGATCAACCCGTTCCCGCGCGGCCTGCACAATTACACGCCGGAATCGATGGGCCGGCAATAAGGGCGTCGATTCATCCTATCGGACACCCCGCCCGCGAGAGCGGGCGGGGTTTCTTTTGAGGGCACGTCACCACCAGTCGTCACCGCGGACTCGCTCCGGGGCCGCGCGCCGCATGGCAACCAGCCTCCATTCCTGCGGGCCGATGGATGCCGGAACAAGTCCGGCATGACGGGACTGCTGGAATGGTCGTCAGGAATGTCGGCGCCTCAGCGCGCCAGGGCGGCGAGCTTTCCCGTATCGACCGAGGCCACGGCCTGTTTCAGCGTATCGATGCTCGGCGCATTGCCGTCGGCCGAGACCATGAAGCGGCTCGCGACCATCGTGCCATAGCTGCCATGGTTCGATTCAGTGTTCCATTTCTCGGACACCATCGCGCCGCCGACCATCTCGGTCTTCTCATAACCGGTCGCGGTCTGCTTGCTCGACTGCATGTTCATCGCGCCGCCCAGCGAAGCGAGCGCGCCGGCGGCGCCCATGTCGGTGACCGACAGGCTGAAGCTCTGATCGCCCGAGCTGTAGCGCCCCTCGGCATGGCTGCCGGTGATCCCGCCGACGCCGCCGCTCTGCGATTCCACATCGCCGCGCGTGAAGCCGCCGATCGACGCCGGCAGCATCGCCTGAAGCGTGGCGGCGGGGATCGGCGTCGCCGTCCCGTTCTGCATCTTCTCGGTCGCCGCCTTCATGTTGGCGACGGCGGCGTTGGCCTTGTCGAGATCGACCTTGCCCACCCCCGGCAGGTTCAGCGATCCGCCGACCGTACCGCTATCGGTGGCGGCGCTGATCATCGGCCGCGCCAGTGAGGAACCGACCTGCGCCGCGACCGCGCCGCAGACCAGGAACAGGATGATCGCGACGAGCATCGTCACCACGATATAGGCCGTCGCCTTGCCCTCGGGCACCTTCATCAGGATCGGCAGGCCGACCCAGAGCAGATAGAGGCCGTACAGCCCGAGCAGGCTGAGCCAGGCAAGCGACGGGATGATCTGGAAGATGCCGGCCAGCCAGCCCGCGGTCCCGGTGAAGGCGGCGACCTTGAAGGCCGATACCGGGTTCCGGGTGCCATCGAAGCTGGGCGCCAGCGCGTTGATGATCAGCGACAGGAGATAGACGCCGATCAGCGCCATGACATAGCCGATCAGCGCGGTCCCGATCGCGGCTCCGATCGGCGGGCGATAGGTGACGCCGAGAAAGCTGTAGCCGAAGACGAGCGTGCCGATCAGCCCGGCAACCGGGCCGATTGCGGCCAGCGGCACGACCCACCCCGTATAGATGCCCTTGATCGTCATCGGTTCCGCGTCGATCCGCGGCCATTCCTGCGCGGGTGCGGTCAGCAGTCGCTTGATCCGTTCCACCATGTTTGTGGGTTGGTCGCCTGGAATTTGCGTGGCCATTGCCTGCTCCCTGTTGCTCTCCCCCCTTTGCGCGACCCTAGCCCGGGGCGTCCCGAAGGATAGGATCAAGGCGACATGCGCGGCGGTTTCGCCCCGATCCGGCCATAGCATGGATCGGGGCCGTCGAGCATTGCAGAGATGCGGCGGCGTTATTTCAGGGCAGCACTGTCCAGTTTGAGGGCGCTGGCCGGGATCAGCTCGAGGTTTGGATAGTCCTTCCTGAGTGCCTCGATGAAATCCTTCGAATCCCCTACCACGACGATGCTCGCCTTGCCCGGATCGAGCAGCGTGGCGGCCGCGGCCTGCACCGCCGCGGGATCGACTGCCGAGACTTTCGTGGTGAAGGCCTTGAGCTCGCTCAGCGGCACCTCCTGCACGACATAGTCGCCCAGCACATCGGCGATGCCGTCGGTCGTCTCCACGCCGCGGCCGAAATCACCGATCAGCGTTGCCTTGCGCGGCTCGAGCTCGTTCGCGGGCACCGGCTCGGTGCCGAGGCGCTTCATCTCGGCGACCATGATCGCGACGGTTTCGGGCGCGGTCGGATTCTTGGTCTGAGTCCGCGCCGAGATCGAGCCCGGCATGCGTCGCGCCGACAGGGAACTGCCCGCGCCATAAGCGAGGCCGCGCTTGATCCGGATCTCCTGGTTGAGCCGCGACGAGAAGCCGCCGCCAAGCACGGTGTTGGCGACGCTCGCCGGATAAAAGGCCGGGTCGCGCCGCGCGATGCCGGGGCGCGCGACGACCACGCCGGCCTGGCCGGCGCCGGGCATGTCGACCACGATCACGCGCGGCTGGGGCGATGGCGGCGCGCCGGGTGCGGCGGCGGCCCGGGCAGCGCCGGACTTCCAGCCGGCAAAGTTCTTCTCCGCCAGGGCCCTGGCGGCAGCCGGGCTGATGTCCCCGACCAGGATCAGGGTCGTCTGGCCGGGTTGCCATGTCGCGCCATAGGCTGCGCGGATATCGGCGGCCTTGATCGCCTTGAGCGAGTCGGGCGTCCCGGACAGGACATGGCCATAGGCCTGGTTGCCGTACACCGCACGGCTCGCGACGAGGCTGGCAAGCTGGGCTGGATCCTTGAGCGTGACGGTGACGCCGTCGATCGCCTGGGCGCGGGCCCGCTCGATCTCCTCGTCGGCGAAGGCGGGGTTCCGCGCGACATCGGCGAGGATGGTCAGCGCGGGCGCGGCCTGGTCCGATTTCACCGTGACCGTGATCGAGGAGCCGTCCCAGCTCGCATCGCTGCCGATCGATCCGCCGAGCGCCTCGATCTGCGCGGCGATCTGCGTGGCGGAGCGAGTCCTGGTGCCCTTGGTCAGCAGATCGGCGGTCAGGTCGCCGACGCCGGCGCGGTCGGCCGGGTCGGCCGCGCCGCCGCCGGGCGCGACCAGCGTGGCGGTGATCAGCGGCAGATCATGCTTTTCGACCACCAGCACGCGCAGCCCGTTGGCGAGCCTGATCTCCTGCGGCGAGGGGATGGCGGCGGCGATCGGGGTGCCCGCCACGGGCGGCGCCAGGCGCTGGCCATCCGGGGCGGGCGTCACGATCGCAACATTGGCGGGCGCGACCAGGGGCGCGACCTGGACCGTCGAGGCGACCGTCACCGCATCGCCCTTGGCGCCCGCTGGCGCGCTCTCGGCCGGAAGATAATGGATCGCGGCCGAGCGTTCGTCGCGCAGATATTTCTTCGCGACGCGCTGGAGGTCGGCGGCCGTCACCTGGGCGATCTCGGCGATCTGGCGGTCGGACGCGCGCGGATCGCCGTTGATGATCACCGACGCGGCCAGCGCCGAGGCCTTGCCTTCCGCCGTCTCGCGGCCGCGGAGCACGCCGGTCAGGATCTCGTTCTTCGCTTCGGACAGCTCGGCGGGGGTGACCGGCGCATCGCGCAGCCGCGCCACTTCGCGGCGCAGCGCGGCTTCGCCGGCATCGGCGGTCTTGCCGCCGGCGAGGATCGCGAACACGGCGAGGTTGCCGGGACCCTGCTTGGTGTCGAGATAGGTCTCGGCGCTCTGGGCGAGCTGGTCGCGATAGACGAGCGTTTCGTACAGCCGCGAGCTTTCGCCCTGCGACAGCACGGCGTTCAGCACGGTCAGCGCCGGCATGTCGGCATTGTTGTCGGGCGGCACCGGATAGCTGATCATCACCGCGGGCAGCGGCGTGTTCTGTTCATAGACGGTGACATGCGTGGCGCTGGTCCGCTCCGGCTCGGTCACCGTCACGCGCGGGATCGGGCGATCCGGCTTCTTGATGCCCGCGAAATACTGGTCGACCCAGGCATCGAGCTGCTTCGCATCGAAATTGCCGGAGACGACGAGAATGGCATTGTCGGGCCGGTAATAGGTCGCATGGAAGGCGCGGACATCGTCGATCGTCGCGCTTTCCAGATTTTCCAGGCTGCCGATGCCCGGCCGGGCATAGGGGTGCGTCGTGTAGGAGATTTCCGGGAAATAGATCGAGAAGAGCTTGCCATAGGGCTGGGCGAGGGTGCGCAGCCGCAGTTCCTCCTTCACCACGTCGCGCTCCGAGGCGAAGCTCTTGGGCTCGACCACCAGGCTCGCCATGCGGTCGGCCTCGGCGAACAGCAGCCGCTGCAGATGGTTGGCCGGCACCACCTCGTAATAATTGGTATAGTCGTCATTGGTGGAGGCGTTGTTGTAGCCGCCGACATCCTCGGTCAGCCGGTCCATCTGCTCCGAGACGAGGTTGCGTGTCGCCTTGAACATCAGATGCTCGAACATGTGCGCGAAGCCCGACCGGCCGGCGGGATCGTCCTTCGACCCGACATCGTACCAGACCTGCACCGAGACGTTGGAGGTGCCGGTATCGCGGATCGCATAGACCTTCAGGCCATTGGCGAGAGTGCGTTCGGTGAAGTCGATCGGCTTCACCGCCGCGGCCGGCGCGGGCGCCTTTTGGGCCTGTACCGAAAGCGGGAGCAGGGCGGCGCCGAGCAGAAGGGCGGCACGATAAAGACGCATGAACGACTCCGGTAAGGCGGAAGGATTGCCGCAAGGTGTCGCTGCGGGGTCGAGCTGTGTCAATTGCGTGAGACACCGCGCGGGCGCGCGGCGGCAGGGGCACAAGCTGTGTCCGATCTATTGAAACGCTCGTTGCGGGGTGCGATGCATAAGGGGGAGGAACGGAGGGGGACATGCGCATCATCATCTTGGCGACGGTGCTGGCGATGGCACCAGCCTCATCGGCGCTGGGCGCGCCGCAGTCGGGTCGCCTCGTTTCGTCTACCGTCGGGTCCATCACTGCGGTCACCCCGGGCGAAGCTTTTTATGTCGAGGTCGGGGTGGTGCCGGTGATGGCGTTGCGACTCTCCCGACCTTTCAAAAGCAGCATGAAAGGCTCGATGGGCTTCCCCTTCGCCTTTTCGATTGACAGTGTCGTGCTGGTGAGCGCGGGCAGGAGCGCGGATGGGCGCTGGACCTATTTTACGCCCAGGGACAATGCTTTCACCGCGTCGCACGGTCTGCTGGGTTCAGTGATCGCGCCCGGTGATACGGTCGGTTTGCGAGTCAGCAAGTCCGGGGAACGCGAATGGTTCGTCGATAACTCGATTCACAACGGCTTCACCACCATCTGGACGCGCCGGGTAAAGGATACGGATCCTACCGTGACGTCCGAGGTCGGTGGGATCGAGTCGGATGGAAATCCCGCGGAACGTCTCCTTTTTCTCGGTACCGACGGGGACAAGGTCCGGGTGCGTGAGGAAACCATTTCCACCCATGGCCTCCAGCGCGACGATTTCGTCTTTCCGATGGATGCAACCGGGCGTGGGGCAGGGGCGATCAAGGGCGCCGAATTCACCTTCGTCGCCACACCGCAACGAGCGCTTTTCACGATCACCCGCATGATGGGAAGTACCGATCGCCAGGCCGTCCCCGAACGGCCTGAGCCCGATCCGCAGCCCCGAACCCTTCCTCTGTCCGGCGGCAGGACGAGGCTTTAACGACCCGGAATAGCGCGCGCGCTTGCCGGAGCGCCCGGACCATTCGGGCCGATCTGCACTGCCTTGTCGTTGGCCGCGCGCTTCTCGGCGAGGGTCACGATGCCGTCGTGATTGGTGTCCATGCCGTCGAACGCCGCCAGGGCGCGGGCGCCGGCCTCCTTGCGGCTGAGCCTGCCGTCATGGTTGACGTCGACCGCGTTGAAGGCGGCGGCCGCGGCGTTCAGCATCTTCTGCGCCTCTTCCCGTGTCGGCGCGCCTGGGGTGCCTGGTGGCGTGCGGTTCAGCACCGCGCCCATGCGCTTGCCGAACTCCGCGCGGCTCATGAAATTGTCCTTGTCGGTATCGGCGCGGTCGAACACCTCCTTGACCTGTGCCTCGACCTGCGCGCGCGTCACGGGGCCGGTCGTCTTCCCCTGGGCGCCAAGCGGCGGTGCAAGGGCGATGGCGGCGAGCGCGGCTGTTCCGGCGAGAGCGATGGGGCGCATGATACTCCTTTCACAGGCGCGCCGGTGGGACCGGCGCACGGGCATTTTCGGGCACGCGATAGGCGCGGCAAGCTATCCGCAGCGTGAACGCGCCGGGAAATCAGCCGGTCTGCACGAGGAAAGAGATGACGATCAGGGTGGCGACGCCCGCGGCGACACTTGTCGTCCAGCCCATCGCGCGAGACCGGGTCCAGCCACTGGCGCCCAGGCTGAACAACAACGCCAGCAGCGCCAGCATGAAACTCAGCGTCATGCCAACCTGTGCCGTGCCGGCCAGGTGCGCGGCGTGCGCAGGCGCGTCGGGATGAAGCGCCGCGATCAACATGGTCGAGCCGACCACGGCGACGATGAAGCCCACCGCGGAAACCGCCGCTCCAACAATCGCCGCTGCCGCGGGACGGGTGCGCTGTCCGGCGGTGAGGAAGGTTGCGAGATAGGTCGCGGCGAACCCGCCGAGAAACGCGCTCAGCGCGCCGATCTGCGTGGCGAGCGTCGAGAGATAGGCGGGGGCGAGCTGCTGCATGGCGCGATGGTAGGGCGCGATGGCCGCGACGCAAGCGAGAGCGTGCCGGCGCGCGTGGTGGCGCGGCGTCGCGCTTGCGAAAAATCTATGACGGCAAATTGAACGCGGTGGGGATTGGCAATCGTCTGCCGTGACGCTCCCGCTCTTGGGGAAACGCCCCTCGATCGGCGTCGCGCCGCGATGGACTGCCCAAATGGCTTGTAAATCTACGGCGGCCATATTTCGCATCAGTATTGCAACCCTGCAACACAAGATGGAATCGGGCAGCCCGGACACTTTACAAAAGTTACCGCAAGTTACAGCCTATTATCATCCGGGGCGTGTAATAGCACCCCCGAACAGGCTGCACGTCTAAAGTGCGTAACTCGGGGAATCTGTTCCAATGTCAGTAAATACTCTTTCGCGCTTGCGGGCAGGCGCGGCTCCTATTGCTATGCTCATCGCCGTGGCGGCGGCGCCGGCCTTTGCGCAGACTGCGCCTGCCGACACCGCCGACCAGTCGGCCGAGGCAGCGGACGCGCCCGATATCGTGGTGACCGGATCGCTGTTCCGCCGCACCGACACCGAAACGCCGTCGCCCGTCACCGTGCTGACCGCCGACAATCTGGAAAAGGCCGGCATCACCACCGTCAACGACGCGATCCGATCGGTCTCGGCCGACAGCGCCGGCTCGATCGGCACCGGTTTCCAGAGCGGCTTCTCGGCCGGCGGCGCCGCGGTCTCGCTGCGCGGTCTCGGCGTGTCCTCGACCCTGGTGCTGATCGACGGCCTGCGGTCGACCAACTTCCCGATCAACGACGATGGGCACAATGCCTATGTCGACCTCAACTCGATCCCGTTCAGCCTGATCGAGCGGGTCGAAGTGCTGAAGGACGGCGCGTCCTCGACCTACGGTGCCGACGCGATCGGCGGCGTGGTCAACCTGATCCTGAAGAAGCAGTTCACCGGCATCTCCGGCAGCGTCGCGGCCGGCGTGGCGCAGGAAGGCGATGCGGGGCATCAGCGCGCCGACCTCTCGATCGGCTATGGCGACTATGCCGAGAAGGGCTGGAATTTCTACGTCAACGGCGAATATCAGCGCGACGGCCGGGTGACCAACCATAGCCGCGGTTTCCCGTACAACACGACCGACCTGAGCTCGATCGGTGGCCTCGACAACAACACCGCCGACAGCACGCTGACCACCGCGACACCGAACGCCGTGGTGGTGCGCACCAACCAGACCGACCTGAACAATCCGCTGGCGGGCGGCACGGCGCTGTTCGCGAGCGGCCTGCAACCCAACGGGTCGGCCTATAGCAACTATACCTCGCTGAACCTCAACTGCGCGCGCGGCAGCTATACCGTCGCGACGGGCGCGGCCCGCGGTACGGGCTGCAAGCACGACCTGGTCGACGAATATTTCCAGCTCCAGCCATTGCAGGAACGCTATGCGTTCAACGGCCGGCTGAGCATAAGGCTGAGCGACAATATCGAAGCCTATATCACCGGCAGCTATTCGCATGACTTCGTCAGCATCCTGAACGCACCGCGCGCGCTGCGCGCCACGCAGCCGTTCGGCGGGGCCCCCGCGCTCGCCTCGAGCAATCCGGGCATCGTGCTGCCGGTCTATGTCTGCGGCACGGGCACCAATTGCGCGACCGCCGCCGACCGCCGCCTCAACCCGAACAACCCCTATGCGGCCGCCTTTGCCAATGATCCGGCGAACGGCGCGGCGCGCATCTATTATCTGTTCGGCGACATCAAGGCGGGCAGCGACCGCAGCAACGAGGTGATCCGCGGCGCAGCCGGCCTGCGCGGCAGCTTCGAAGGCGGGTGGGACTGGCGCGTCGACGCGGTCGGCGCGAAGGACAATCTGAGCATCACGCAATATGGCTTCATCAACATCCCGAACCTGCTCAATGCGATCAACACCGGTGCGTATAATTTCGTCGACCCCTCGCTGAACAGCGCGGCGACCCGCAGCTTCGTCTCGCCCAACGTCACCACGCCCTCGACTTCGTCGATGGTGTCGCTCGACGCGTCGATCACCAAGTCGCTGCTCGAACTGCCGGGCGGTGCGCTGCAGCTCGCGATCGGCGGCCAAGTCCGGCGCGAGACGCTGACCAACAACAACCAGAATGCGCGGCTCGACACCTATACGCTGACCACCTCGTCGGCGTTCGGCAAGCACACCGTCTCGGCCGGCTATTTCGAAATCGACGCGCCGGTGCTCGACATCCTCGATCTCACCGCCTCGGGCCGGTACGACCATTATTCGGAAGGGTTCAGCCACTTTTCGCCCAAGGTCGGCTTCAAGTTCACGCCGATCAAGGAACTGGCGATCCGCGGCACCTATTCGCAGGGTTTCCGCGCCCCGACCTTCGCCGAAAGCAACCCGCTCAGCCAGTTTGCCGGCTTCTCCACCTTCACGCCGCCGGCATCGTTCCTGGCGGTGCATGGCGGGGTCCAGGGCAACACCAACCCCTATGCCCAGGCCTATCAGCTCGGCTCGGGCCTGGTGGGCAATCCCAATCTCGAGCCCGAGACCTCGCGCAGCTTCACCGCGGGCGGGATCTTCCAGCCAGTGTCCTGGCTGAGCTTCACGGTCGATTATTACAACGTGAAGAAATCGAACCTGATCGTCGCCGGTCCGGCCACCGGCGATGCGCGCAACGCCTATTACAGCAAGTCGACCCTGGCCGAGGCGATCGCCGCGGTCGCAGCGGTCGGGCCGGGCTATTCCGTCAACGTCGTCGACGCGCCCGATCCGCTGTTCCCCAACGCGCTGCCGCGCGTGCTGATCATCAATGCGCCGTTCGTGAACGCCAATTATGCGATCACCTCGGGCATCGATTTCTCGGCCACCGCCAGGATCCCGATCAGCGACGGCATCCGCTTCACCAGCCGGCTCGAAGTGACCGACGTGCTGCAATATGATCTGCACACGGCGACCGGCGTCCAGAAATTCGCCGGGACGCTAGGGCCGTACGAGCTCTCGTCGGGCAACGGCACGCCGAAATGGCGCGGCAACTGGCAGAACACGCTGGAGGTCGGCAATTTCTCGCTGACCGCGACGGCCTATTATGTCGGCCGGATCAAATCGATCGCCAATGACGAACGCGTGGGCGACGATTGCACGCTCAACAACCAGTATGCCACCGGCGACACGGCAAAGGGTGCGCAATTCTGCTATATCCACAGCTTCATCAACACGAACCTGAATGCGCAGGCGCGCGTCAACGACAAGTTCACCCTGTTCGTCGACGTCGGCAATCTGTTCAACGCCCGGGCACCGATCGCACCCGGCGCCTATGCCAGCGCGCCGAACTTCCTGACCAGCTGGCATTATGCCGGCCTGATCGGGCGGACCTTCAAGGCGGGGGCGAACTTCTCCTTCTGATCGGTTCGTTTGCCTGAAGGGGGTGGCTCCGCGAGGAGCCGCCCCTCTTTGTGTCAGTCGCAGGCCCAGGGGGCATGGGCCAGCGCCGCTGCAAGATGATCGATCACGGCCTGCACGCGCAGCGGCCGCAGCGGTGAGGGCGGCATGATCAGGTGGAGCGCCAGCGGCGGCGGCGTCCAGTCGGGCATCGCGATTTCGAGCGTGCCTTCGCCGAGCTCGCGCCAGACGAGGAATTCGGGCTGGATCGCGATGCCCTGGCCGGCGACCAGCGCCGGGCCGAGCATGTCGGCATTGTCGGTCCACATCGCGACCGGCGGCTGGACGACCTCCTCGCCGAATTGCGGATGGGCGAAGCGCCAGGAGCCGGGGGTCGCACCGCCGGTATAGGCAAGGGCGCGGTGGTCGCGCAGCTGCGCGGGATGCGTCGGGCGGCCCCGCGCGTCGAGATAGGCCGGCGACGCGACAAGGAGTAGCCGAACGGTGCAGAGGCGCCGCGCGAGCAGGGACGAGTCCCCGAGGCGCGCGATACGCAGCGCCAGGTCGAAACCCTCGGCGACCAGATCGACCTGCCGGTCGCTGAGCGCGAAATCCAGGATCACGTCCGGATAGGCCTGAAGGAAGTCGGGCAGGGTGGCCGCCATATAGCCGATGCCGAAGGAAAGCGGGGCGCTGATGCGCACGCGGCCGCGCGGGATCGCGAGTTGCTCGGCCGCTTCGTCCTCCAGCGCCTCGCCTTCGCGCAGGATCCGCATCGCGCGTTCGAGCGAGCTGCGCCCGCCCTCGGTGAGCGACAGGCGTCGCGAGGTGCGCGCCAGCAGGGAGATGCCGAGCCGCGCCTCCAGCCGGCCGATCGCCTTGGACACCGTAGGATTGGACAGACCGAGCTCCTGCGCGGCGCGCGCGAAGGAGCCGAGTTCGGCGACCTTGGCGAAGATCGCCCAGGCTTCGAGGTCGGGCAGGCGACGTGTCATTTTCGGCAATGATAAGATGCCAACGTTTCTATTTCGTCAAGTCGGCTTTGACGCCATTTTGTCCCCAACGAAGCAACCCACCGCTTTTACAAGGAGATATACCATGATCGATCGTCGCCCCTTTGCCAGCCTCGGCGGTGCCAATCACGGCTGGCTCGATGCCAAGCATCATTTCTCGTTCGCCGGCTATTATGATCCCGCCCGCATGGGCTGGGGCCCGATCCGGGTGTGGAACGACGACACGATCGCGCCGGGCACGGGCTTTCCGCCGCACCCGCACGCCGACATGGAAATCATCACCTATGTCCGCGACGGGGCGATCACCCACCAGGACAGCCTGGGCAATATCGGCCGCACCGAAGCGGGCGACGTGCAGGTGATGAGCGCCGGGTCGGGCGTCCGCCACTCGGAATATAATCGCGAGCCCGGCACCACCCGGATCTTCCAGATCTGGATCGAGCCGAAGACCCGCGGCGCCGCACCGTCCTGGGGTGCCAAGCCTTTCCCCAAGGGCGACCGTTCGGGCGGGTTCGTCACGCTGGCGAGCGGTTTCGAGGGCGATGGCGACGCCCTGCCGATCCGCACCGACGCCCGCATCCTCGGCGCGACGCTGAAGGCCGGCGAGACCGCGGACTATGAGCTTGGTGCCGGGCACCATGCCTATCTCGTGCCCGCCAAGGGCGCGGTCGAGATCAACGGCGTGCGCATCGATGCCCGCGACGGCGCCGCGATCAGCGACGAGACCAGCCTGCGCGTCACCGCGATCGAGGATGCCGAAATCGTCCTCGTCGACGCTGCCTGAACCTGCCCACCAACCACGACCACTGACCTCAGCAAGGGAGAATGACCATGAACACCATCACCACCCAGGACGGCACCGAGATCTTCTACAAGGATTGGGGCCCCAAGGACGCCCAGCCGATCATGTTCCACCACGGCTGGCCGCTCAGCTCGGACGATTGGGACGGGCAGATGATGTTCTTCCTCGCCAAGGGGTACCGCGTCATTGCCCATGACCGCCGCGGCCATGGCCGTTCCTCCCAGGCGGCCACCGGCCACGACATGGACGCCTATGTCGCCGACGTGATCGAACTGACCGACGCGCTCGACCTGAAGAATGCGATCCATATCGGCCATTCGACCGGCGGCGGCGAAGTGGCGCGCTATGTTGCCCGAGCCAAGCCCGGCCGGGTCGCCAAGGCAGTGCTGGTCAGCGCGGTCGCGCCGATCATGGTGAAGACGGCGAGCAACCCGGACGGTGTGCCGATGGAAGTGTTCGACATGGTCCGCGACCAGACCGCCACCAACCGGGCGCAGTTCTTCTACGACTTCACCTTGCCCTTTTTCGGCTACAACCGTGACGGCGCGGAGATCAAGGAAGCAGTCCGCAACAATTGGTGGCGGCAGGGTATGATGGGCAGCGCGTTGGCACATTATGCCGGCATCGCCGCCTTCTCCGAGACCGACTTCACCGAGGATCTGAAGGCGATCGCGGTGCCTACCCTGGTGCTGCACGGCGAAGACGATCAGGTCGTGCCGTTCCCGACGACCGGCAAGGTGTCCGCCGGGATCGTCAAGAATGCGGTGCTGAAATCCTATCCGGGCTATCCGCACGGCATGCCGACCACACATGCCGACGTGATCAACGCCGACCTGCTCGCTTTCATCCAGGGCTGAACAATGGCGCGCGGCGGAGCGAAAGCCCCGCCGCGCGCCTTGTTGTCATCAATACTCGGTCATTGAATCCTAACGCCTACCATGTTAGTAGGATTTTAGATGAGCGAGACGAATCGTCTGCCCACGACCTGCCCGGATCACCCGGTCTGGGCCTCGCTTTTCCCCTATAGCATCGGCCCCGAGGATGCGGCGCTCTCCTTCGCGGCGCGGCTGGCGCGCGAGAATGGCTGGAGCCTCGCTTATGCCGGGCGCGTGATCGGGGAGTACAAGAAATTCTGCTTCCTGGCGGTCACCGGCGAGACGGAGGTGACACCCTCCGACGCGGTCGACCAGGCCTGGCACCTGCACCTGACCTATAGCCGGGATTATTGGGAGCGCTTCTGCCCCGAGATTCTCGGCCGCCCGCTGCATCATGGCCCGACCGCGGGCGGCGCGGGCGAGCGGGGCCGCTTCTTCGATCAATATGCCGAAACGCTGAAGCGCTACGAACGCGTCTTCGGCGAGGCACCGCCGGCCGATATCTGGCCGGGCGGGGCGCGGCGGCTGATCGACGATCCCAGGGCGCGCCGGGTCCACCCGCGCGACGCCTTCATCATCCCCAGGCGCACGGCGCTGCTGTTCCTTTTCACGATCCTGCTGGCAGCGGCGGTCCTTGCGTCTGTGGTGTCACGGTAGAGGAGCATTGATGATGTCTCTCGGACCTTTCGACCTGACTGCCGAACCGTTCCTCCAACTCTACATGATCCTGTTCGCGACGGTGATCGTCGCGGGCTTCGTCATTCCGCGCTGGCTCCGCCCCGACGGGCGGTCGGCCCGCGTCACCGATACGCGGCAGCTCGCTTATCTCGCGGGCGGTGCGACCCGTTTCGCCGATGCGGTGGTGACCCGACTGCTGGCGGCGCGGGCGCTCGTCCTGATCGGCAAGAAGAGTTTCCATGTCGCGGGGCGCAGCGGGGGCGACACGCCCGCCGACCGCAGCGTGCTGGCGATCCCCGGCGAGGTGCGCTGGCCGGTGATCGAGATGGCGCTGAAACCCTATGCGCAGCCGGTGCGGAGCAAGCTGGTCGCGGCGGGCCTGATGATGGACGACGGGCTGACCCTGCAGATGCGCTTCTGGCAGACACTGCCCTATCTGCTGCTGCTGGTCTTCGGCAGCATCAAGCTGCTGGTCGGGGTCGAACGCGACCGGCCGGTGGGGTATCTGACCTTGCTGCTGATCCTGACCGCGGTCTTCGCGGTGATCCGCTGGGTCGCGGTCGATCGACGGACCCGGGGCGGGCATGCGGTGCTGAACCGGGCCCGGGACGATGCCGAACGGCTGCGGCGCGCGCCGACCGCTGACGAGACCGACCGTGCGGTGGCGCTGTTCGGGACCAGCGTGCTGATCGGATCGGGCCTGGGCGACTATCACACGCTACGCACCGCAAGCTCGGGCGACAGCGGCGGTGGCTCGAGCGATGGCGGCGGCGGAGGGTGCGGCGGTGGCGGGTGCGGCGGTTGCGGCGGGTGACCGCCGGCCGCACGGGTCAGCGCTTCTGGCGCGACCTGTTGGCGTAGAGCAGGGCGGCGACGACGGCGGCGGAGCCGATGCCGAGGCCGATCGTCGTCAGCGGCCAGCGCTTCGCCTTGGCGGCGTCGCCGGTCGCTGCCGCGGCTTCGCGCTGCTCCTTGGCGGCGCGGGTCTCGGCGAGAATCTCGTTGGTGTCGTCCTGGTCGTCGGTAGCCAAGTCACTCTCCCTTGGGCGGGCCAGCATAGTCCCGTCTGAACGCATCGGCAAAGGCCGTGATCCGCCCGTCCGCTATCGCGCCGCGAAGATCGGCCATCAAGACCTGATAAAACCACAGATTATGCTCGGTCATCAGCATCGCGCCGAGAATCTCCCCCGCGCGCACTAGGTGATGGAGATAGGCGCGGCTCCAGGTGTTGCAGACCGGGCAGGGGCAGGCGGGATCGAGCGGACCGGTGTCCTCGGCGAACTTCGCGTTGCGGATGTTGATCGGGCCGGTGCGGGTGAAGGCCTGGCCGGTGCGGCCGGAGCGCGTAGGCAGGACGCAGTCGAACATGTCGATGCCGCGCTCGACCGCGCCGACGATGTCGTCGGGCTTGCCCACGCCCATCAGATAGCGCGGCTTGTCGGCGGGGAGCTGGCCCGGTGCGAAATCGAGGCAGCCGAACATCGCCGCCTGCCCCTCGCCGACCGCGAGGCCGCCGACCGCATAGCCGTCGAAGCCGATATCGGTCAGCGCCTGCGCACTCTCGCCGCGCAACTGCTCGTCGAGCGCGCCTTGCTGGATGCCGAAGATCGCCGCGCCCTCGGCGTGCGCGCCGCCGCCGTCGAAGGCGTCGCGACTGCGCTTCGCCCAGCGCATCGAGCGGGCCATGGCGGCGGCCTGCACGTCTTTGGTCGAGGTAGTCGGTACCAGCTCGTCGAACGCCATGACGATGTCGGAGCCGAGCAGCCGCTGGATCTCGATCGAGCGTTCGGGCGAGAGGGTGTGGCGGGTGCCGTCGAGATGGCTCTTGAAGGTGACGCCGTCCTCGGACCGGGTGGTCAGGTCGCTGAGGCTCATCACCTGATAGCCGCCGCTGTCGGTGAGGATCGGGCGGTCCCAGCCCATGAAGCCGTGCAGCCCGCCGAGCCGCGCGACGCGCTCGGCGCCGGGGCGGAGCATGAGGTGATAGGTGTTGCCGAGGATGATGTCGGCGCCGGCGGCGCGGACGTCGGCCGGCTTCACCGCCTTGACCGTCGCGGCGGTGCCGACCGGCATGAAGGCGGGGGTGCGGATCGTGCCGCGGCGCATCGCGATCTCGCCGGTGCGGGCCTTGCCGTCGGTGGCGTGGATGGTGAAGTCGAAACGGGGGGACATGGCCTGCCCTCTAGCGGCGGAAGTCGGCGCCTGTCGACACGCATCGCTTCGCCGGCCTAGACGTTGGCGCGTCATGGCCGACGAACGGACGGAAAAGCTGCGCGAGATGGCGCGGCATCGCGGGCTGAAGCTGAAGACGTCGCGCAGGCGCAAGCCGGGCGGCGATTTCGGGCGCTTTGGGCTGGTCGATGCGGCGGACAAGCCGATGCTGGGGATCGGCGACAAGGGGCTGGAGGCGAGCGCGGAGGAGGTCGAGGCCTATCTGCGCGACGTGGAGCGGGCGACATGGAAGAGTTCGGCGGGGTCGATAAAGGCGCGGAAGAAGGTGGCGCCGCCGCCTGAGCCCGAGCCTGAGCCTGAGCCTGAGCCTGAGCCTGAGCCACAACCCAAGGCCGCCCCCAAACCGAAGCCGGCACCAAAGGCAAAACCCAAGCCGAAATTCAAGGTCGCGGTCGCCAACCTGTTCGCGAAGCTGCCTGCCGCCAAGCGTGCCGAGGCCTTTACCGAGCTGCTCGACCGTCCGGGCGTACGCATCGAGCGGATCGTGTCGAACGGTCAGGCGACGCCCGAGGACGAGCCGATGGTGCAGGAAGAGGACGAATGGGTCATGCTGTTGCAGGGCGAGGCCGGGATCAGGATCGAGGATTCGGTGGCGGTGACGCTGAAGCCCGGCGATCACCTGACGATCGCGGGCGGGCAGCGGCATTGGGTGACCTATACCGCCAAGGGCGCGCCGACGGTTTGGCTGGCGGTGCATATCGGCTGAATTCCTTCTGCCTTCCCCGGCGAAGGCCGGGGTCCAGTGGCGGAAGGTTTTTTGGCTGGCGTTGCGCGTCCTAACTTCAGCCTTTCCAACTGGACCCCGGCCTTCGCCGGGGAAGGCAGACATCTCCGGGGAAGGTAGATGTCTAAAGCGCCAGCTCCCAGATCTCGCCCTGCTCGGGTTTGCCGAAGCTGTGATGCACCTCGGTCTTCACGATCTGGAACCCGGCGCCGGCATAGATGCGCCGCGCGCTCAGCAGCACGCTGTGCGTCCATAACCGCAAGGTCTTGTAGCCTGCGTCGCGCGCGAAGGTGACGCAGCGGCCGACCAGGTCGCCGCCGATGCCCATGCCGCGCGCCCAGGGCTCGACATAGAGCAGGCGAAGCTGGGCCACGCCGTCGCCGACATCGACCACGAAGATCGAGCCGGCCATCACGCCGCCGCTTTCGGCGACCCAGCATTGCTCGCGGTCGGGCTGATAGTCGCGGAGAAAGGCCGAGGTCACGTCTCCCAGTAGCGCCTCCATCGGGGCGCCCCAGCCATGGCTTTCGTCATAAAGGATCGCCTGGCGCGCGGTGATCATGCCCATGTCGCCGGCACGGAAGGTGCGGACATCATAGCCCGCCGCCTCGCTGGTGCCGAGCAGTCCGCGCGCCGTGTCGAGCGCGGTGACGAGCACGCGCCGGTCCGCCTCGGCCAGCGGCGCGATGCGGTGTTCCAGCACCTCGCGCTGGCGCGTGTCGAGATCGGCGAACATCTCGCGCCCGGCTGCGGTCAGCGAGATCGGGCGGCGCCGGGCGTCCTCGCCGCGGCCGCGCTCGATCCAGCCGCTCGCCTCGAACTTGCGCAGCATCCGGCTGGCATAGCCGGCGTCGAGCCCGATAACCTCCTGCAGGTCGGTCGCCACGGGCTGGTCGCGGGTCGCGATCTCGTAGAGCAGCCGCCCTTCGGCGAGCGACAGGGCGCTGCCGAGGAAGCGCTGATCCAGCGCGCCGGAGAATTTGGTATAGAAGCGGTTGAACGCGCGCAGCGCGGGAATGGTCGAGTCCATGTCCCCTTGATGCGACTGATACTTGACGATGTCAAGTAATCACGGAGGTGCGAAGCGCTCCAGCATCTCGTAGAAAATCATGTCCGCCGCTGCCTGGGATCCCATGTCGATCACGCCCTTCGGCGCCGCTTCGGCGATGGCATATTCGGCCTCGACGAACGCTTCGATCTCGGCGGGCATCGGTGCCAGGCCGAGCTCGCGCGTTTCCGCCTTGCGTGCGATGAGATCGGCGATGATCGTCCGGACCTGCGCCGGCGGTTCGCATTCGGCGGTCAGGGTCGGGAAATGCATCGGCGGCGTGGCGTCGGGATGATGGCGCATCCAGCGCAGCACCGCGGCCGGGCGCAGGATGTAGAAGAGCCGCTTGATCGCGATTCCGTCCCCGTCGCTCGCGCGCTTCCATTGCTGCAGGCCGAGATGGAGATAGTGACGCCGGACCAGCAGCAGCGGCGCATGCGCGTCGGCAAAGGCGAGCAGGGCATCGCGGAAGGCGGGATCACCGCGATAGACGATCGGTGAGCGCAGCCATTCGATCGCGACGGCATTGCCCTTGACGATCAGCCGCAGCGCCTTGGCGATATCCCATCCATTGACGTCGAGCAGCCCGTCGAGCGGCGTCTCGATCACGTCGCGCTGCGGCCAGAGCGTCAGATAATCCTGGCGGCGCCGGACAAACAGGAAGCGGCAGTCATAATCGCTGTCGGGCGAGGCGAAGCCCCACGCGCGGCTGCCGCTTTCGATCGCGAGCGGCATCGAGACCCGCTCGTCGCGCACGATCGCCTCGAGCCGACCATCGATCGCCGCGACGGTCGCCGCGTCGAAATCACCGGGAATCGACCGCATCAGGCCTGCCGCTGCTCGCTGCCGCTCGCACAGGCGCCGCCGAGCAGCAGTCGGGACACTTCGTCGGGATGCTCGAAGAACAGGTCTGGCGCGGCGTTCACCAGCGCCTCGCGGTGGGCATAGCCCCATAGCACCGCGCCGGCGGTGACCCCGGCCTTGCGCGCGGCGGAAATGTCGCGGGTTTCGTCGCCGATCGCGATCGCCTCATAGGGCTCGACATAAGCGCGGCGCAGCACCCTGCGATAACGCGGGGCCTTGCCGAAAAGCGAGGCCCCGCATTCGAACCAGTTGATCCGCGCGACGTTCGCCGGGCCGAGGATGGCACGCGCGTTCGGCTCGGAATTCGAGGTGACGAGCGCGATCTTGAACCCCGCCCCGGCCAGGTCGCGGAGCAGCGGCTCGACGCCGTCGAACAGCGCGATCTTGTCGGTCTGTTCGGCAAGCCGCGCATGGAGATAGCGGCCGATCCCGGGCAGTTTCCAGCGTGGGATGCCGAGATAGCGAATCACTTCGCGGCTGGTGCGGCCGCGCAGCATCTCGACTTCCTCGGGGGTGACCCGGCGGAAGCTGAAGCGTTGCGCCAGCTGGTCGGACATCGACAGGAACCAGTCTCCGCTGTCCGCGAGCGTGCCGTCGAAATCGAAGATCACCAGGCGATAGCGGCGCGATTCCGCGCTTGCCGTGATGCCTTTGTGGCCGTCCGGAGTGGAGCAGTAGTTCACGCTACTGCCTTGGCCTGGGGGCAAGCGCAGCAGCGGTGAGGATCGGCATGCGCATCTCGGAGGCCTTTTTCACGGGTCAGCAGGGTGGCGGTGCCATGGGCGCACAAGCGATAGCGCAATCGAACCGCGTGGCGATAGCCGTTGCACGGTTTTAGGTGAATCGATCCTCCAGGGAGAAGGAGCGATTATCCCACCATATCCCAACCATATTCATTGCACGGCCCGGTCTCCCGCCTGATACTGTTCGCCGGCCCCGTCGGAACGGGTGTCCAGGGCCAGGGGAGCGAAGGATGGCCGAGAAAGCCGGCCCGGACGAGGCCGTTTCGACGAGGCACGGCCTCTCCATGGGGCAGAAATATATCGGCTTGAGCGTGACCCTGCTCCTGCTGATGCTGGCGGCGGCGGTCTATTCCTTCGTCCAGGTCAGCCTGGCCAGCGACGAGACCCACCTTCTCACCGACGTGGTCGAGCCGCTCGACCATGAATTGAACGATCTCGCGCAGAACGCGTCGGCGGAAGCGCTCTCGGTCGAACGGGCGCTGCGTTATGGCGGCCCGCAGATCAACGATCCGGTGCGCGCCAAGGAGCAGGCGAGCCGCTTCGCCGCGCTGTCCGATCATGTCGGTGCGAGCATCGCCACGCTTGCGCGGCACATCGCCGCCTATGAAACCCGGACGACGCGCACCGATATCGCCGTGGCGCTGGGCCGGCTGGATCTGGAACTGCAGGCGGTGAAGCGCGAGCATCAACGCTATCAGGCCTCGGTAAAGGCCCTGCTGACCCCGGCGCCCGGCATCCCGCGCGACCAGATCGATCTGCTCGAGCGGCATACGCAGCAACAGGAAATCGCTCTGATCGGCGCGATGGAGCGCCTGACCCGCGAGACCGGCACGCTGGCCGCTGCGGGCGAAGCGGGCGAGGGCAGGACCATGTCCCGATCGCTGCTGGCATCGAAGGAGAATCTGATCCTGGCGATCATCGCCTTCCTCGCGGGATCCCTGCTGTCCTTCCTGTTCACCCGCCACATGGTGGGAAGGGTCCACCGCCTGATCCGCGGCACGCATGAGGTGCGGCGCGGCAATCTCGACGTGACCCTGCCGGTGACCGGGGGCGACGAGATCGGGCAGCTGACCAACGCCTTTTCGGACATGGTCGGCGAGCTGCGCAGCAAGGTGACGATGCGGCAGACCTTCGGCAACTACATGGATCCGCGCGTGGTCGACCGGCTGCTCGGCGACGACCGCGCCGTGCTCGAAGCGGGCGAGCGGCGGAACATGACCGTGTTCTTCTCCGACCTTCAGGGGTTCAGCGCGATCTCCGAGACCTTGACGCCGACCTCGCTGGTCAAGCTGGTCAACCGCTATCTCTCGCTGGCGTCCGAGCCGATCCACGAGAATCAGGGCGTGATTGACAAATATATCGGCGATGCCGTGATGGCCTATTGGGGCGAACCCTTCACGCAGGGCGATCCTGTGCTGGCCGCCTGCCGTGCCGCGCTCGCTCAGCGGCGCCAGGTGACCGCGTTGCAGGCGGAACTGCCCGAACTGCTCGGCCTGCGGCGAGGGGCGCCCGAGGTGAACATCCGCATCGGCCTGGCGACGGGCGATGTCGTGGTCGGCAGCATCGGGTCGTCCCGGTCCAAGTCGTTCACGATCATGGGCGACCCCGTCAATATCGCGTCGCGCCTCGAAGGCGCGAACAAGATCTACGGCACGACCATCCTCGCCGACGAGACGACGATCGACCGGGTGCGCGCGCATATCGAGGTGCGCGAGATCGATATCATGGCCGCGGTCGGCAAGAGCGAGGCAATACGGATCTTCGAAGTGCTGGGCGAAACCGGCCGGACCGAGCCTTGTCTGCTGGAGCTGCGCGACCTGTTCGAGGCGGGGCTGGCGGCCTATCGCGCGGGCGACTGGGCGGTGGCGGCGGACCGCTTCGCCGCGTGCCGGCGGATCGCACCCGGCGACGCGCCGTCATCGTTGTTCGAACAACGCGTCCGTCTCTTTCGCGAAACGCCACCCGGGAGGGACTGGGCCGGGATCTGGGTGACCGCCGGCAAGTGACGCGCGCCCGAGCTTATCCCTTCGGTTTCTTGCCGCGTGGGTCCGGGCGGTCGCCGATCGCCATGGCCTTGATCGTCAGCAGCTCGGCGCGGGTGAGCACGCCGTCCTTGTCGGTGTCGAAGCGTGCGAACAGCGTGACGAACTGCGCCTCCAGCTCGGCCAGGGTGATGCGGTTGTCGCCATCGGTGTCGATGGTGAAGGGGCTCGGCAGCGCGTTGCGATCGCCGAGCCACAGCAGCGCCCAGTCGCTATAGCCGATATAGCCGATCGATCCGGCATTGCCGGTGTCCACCGCGGCGAAGCTGCGCTTCACGCACGCGTCGAGCTCGGTCCGCGTCACCTTCGCGTCGCCATTGGCATCGCAGGCGGCGATCATCAGCGCGACGGGCTCGGCGACGATCGTGGCGGGTGGCTGGCCGGTCGACGAACCGATCGGCGGGCCGCCGCCGGACGGGAGCGTGATCGGCACCCTTTGCTGGGTGACCTGCGCGGCGGCCGGCGCCGCGGCGAACAGGGCCAGGAGCGCGCCGGCAAGGATCGACAGAGGGATTGTGGAAGGGGTTTTCACGGGACCGGCACGCTCGCTCATCGGAGTTGCGGAATCCGATAGCCGGAATCCGGCGGCGGGGGATAGGTTGTCGTGCGATGGGCAGTGTGCATGGTGGCGGTTCAGGACGGAGTGCGCTGCGTTGAATCGACATGGTCGCGAAGGCGAATGTAGTTAAACAACTGTTATTGCATGATATATTTTACGGTGCCTTGAAGCGGATAACGGAAGGAGACTGTGCCATGTATGTCTGTGGTCTCGTCATCCCGGTGCCCGGGGATCGGATCGACGCCTATCGCGCCTGGGCCGAGAATAGTGCGGAGTTCTTCAGGGACTATGGTTGCCTGGAGATCGTCGAATGCTGGGAGGATTATATCCCGGACGGCAAGCAGACCGATTTCCGCCGAGCGGTCGCGGCGGAGGCCGGCGAGAAGATCGTCTTCACCTGGCAGGTCTGGCCCGACAAGGCCTATTTCCAGGCCGCCGAGGAGAAGATGCACCATGACGCGCGCATGGACTCGGCCGGGGACCCGCCGTTCGATGCCAGGCGCCTTATCCTTGGCTGTTTCGAGCCGATCGTTTCGGTGGGGCGGGACTGACGGCCCGTCCGCCTAGCGATCCACTCACCGCTTTGGGAGGTAAAATGACGGAGCACCGCATCTTTTCGGTAAGCGTCGCGAGCGTGTACCCGCATTATGTCGTCAAGGCGGAGAAGAAAGGACGCACAAAGGCCGAAGTCGATCAGATCATCCGCTGGCTGACCGGACACAGCCAGGACAGCCTGGAGGATCAGCTCGCGCGAAAGGTGACCTTCAGGGATTTCTTCGCGCAGGCGCCCAAGATGAATCCTTCCCGTGCGCTCATCACGGGCGTGGTGTGCGGCGTTCGCGTGGAAAATGTCGAGGAGCCCGTGATGCGGGAAATACGCTATCTGGACAAACTGATCGACGAGCTCGCCAAAGGGAAGGCGATGGAGAAAATCCTTCGCTAGCCCGGTGGCCATGCAGCACGGCAGATAGTACCGGTGTGGAATTCGATCTGGTTAATCCAGTTGACGGTTAAACTGGATCGAATTCGACTCGAGCGGCCCAGAACTGAAGTTCGTTTGATACGTGTTTGACGGCAGGTTTGTCATGGAACGAACTTCCGGTTCGGCCCCTAGTTGAACCCCATCTGCTCGACAAAAGCCTGGCCGATCCGCCGGCGCCGTTCCCGGTCCGCATAGACCAGTGCCGCGCCTTCGAAGAACGCCCCCGACGGGGTGGCGGGGATGATTTCGCAATTGTCGCTGACGGTGTGGAGATACAGGACCGACGGCAAGCCCTGCTGCTGCGCGCGCGGTGCGAAGTCGATGCGCCAGGCCGTGGCGTAGGTCTTGCCCGATGCCGGCGACGTCCAGTGCGGCGACCGCGCGGGCTCTTCGGGTTCGAGCAGATTGAGGTCGAAATCCCAATCGTCGCCCGACATCGCGGTGCGGGGCGTGAGCGCGAGGCCGCCATTGCCCTGCGGCGCGGTGCCGCGGACCGGCAGATAGAGATTGCCGAAGCCCTGTTTGGGCGGCCTGCCCACCGCCGTGCCGGTGATCCATTGCGGGTTCGATGGCTGCCAGAACAGGGCGAGCGCCAGCGACAGCCCGTCGTCGAGTGTCACGGCGATCCAGTCCCCGAGATAGAGCTCGCGCGGCGACGGCGTCTGGCCGCGCAGCGCCGCCGATACGCTCGCCGTGGGGGTGCCGTCGCCGGCGGCTTTCGCGATCATCTGGCGGTCCAGCCACAGGGTGCCCCCGGTGATCGCATGGACGCGGTCGTCGAGCGTGATACCGCCGCGCTCGATGCGGAGCACCGGTTGGGCGCATTCGTAGGAGCTCAGCCCGATATCATCATTCTCGAACATCGACGGGCCGACATAGCCGGAGAGCCCTTCCATCACCGTGCCGCGGCGATCGGCGAGGGTGAGGTCGACCGCATAGTGGGCCGGCCGCGTGACCGCACTGTCCGCGCCAGTGATATAGCCGCGGCCCTGCACCGCGAGCGCATAGCGCGATCCCGGCGTCCCGACCGGCGCACCCTGCGACGCGCTTTGGAGATAGTCGAACTTCCAGCCCTTGCTGGTGCCGAACAGCGGCAGATTCCACCGCACGTCGCGCGACAGATCGTCGGAGCGGCCGACGATCTCGACCAGCGGCCGGAAATGCGCGCTATACGCCTGGTCGCCGACGGGCGGGATCACCGCCGAGGCGAGCGTTGGCCGCCCGAGCGCGGCACCGAAGCCGATGCCCTCGCCGCTGAGATAGTGGTCCCCACCATCGCCGTCGCGCCAGCCGATGCCGGTCAGGCCCAGGCACAGCTGGGTGCCGCCGAGCGCGAAGCGGCCGATCTCGAGCTGGAGGCCGAAACGCTGCCCGGCATCGTCCTCGGCGATGCCGACATAATACCACCATTCCTGGGCGAACTGTTTCTGCATGCCGAACAGGCCGGGAAGCGAGACGCGCGGCACGTTCCAGCTCGGGCCGGGATAGAGCGGCGGGAAGGCCGCGCCGCCGCCATATGGCGCGTGCCCGGTCGCGACATAGTCGCTCCCGCCGCCGCGCACGCCCGCGGCGGCGAGGATCGCGGCGGGAACCGAGGCGCGGCCGAACGGGAGCTTGTGGTTGTCCTCGAACACCAGGCCGGTGGGATAGGAGACGCCACCCTGCGAATAGGGGCAGATGTCGAAAAAGCCCTGCGGCGAATAGGTGTCCACCGCCTCGCCGGTGAAGATCTTGGTGATCGCAAGCTCGGCCAGGTCGATCAGCCCCTCCTCGATCGGAATCAGGCCCGCCGCCCAGTAATTGCCGGCATAATGGATGTCGCCATAAGTGCGGCAGCCACCGATGTCGCCGCCATAGGGGATGCCGTTGAGCTTGCTCGGCGTCGCGATATAGGGAAGCGGATCGCCCGGGCGGGGTGGGGGACCGAGATCGACCGCGCCGATCGCATTGTCGAACAGCGCGTTGCCGGTGACCTTGACGAAGCGGCTGCCGCCATCGGTGTAGATGATGTTCCCGCCGCCCTTGGGCCGCTTGTCGCAGGCGACATTGTTTTCGATCCGCAAAGCGTCGTCGAACGAATTGCCCTGCCAGCCGCAGCAATAGATCGCGCCGCCGTCCCACAATGTCTCGAGAAAGTGCGAGATGTGATTGTTGGCGACGATGTTGCCGCAATTGACCGTTCGCGGCGCGGGCAGGCCCCACATGCCCGAGACCGCGTTGGAGATGCCGGGGAAGCTGCCCGGATCAAGCAATCCCCAGCCCCAGCCCAGCGCGATGCCCGCCCAGGGCGTCTCGCTGATGCTGTTGTGCGCGACCAGGCTGTTGGTGGTGAAGCCGAGATAGATCGCCGCGGAATCGGCATAGTCGCGTCCGGTGCGGCGGATATGGTTGTCGGTGACGACAGTGTCGCGCGTGTGATCGGCCGGGGTCGGCTCGAAGTCGCGGCGGTCGATGCCGCCGATCTGGATCGCGGCCGACGCGATGTCGTCGAAGGCGCAGCGGGTGATGCTGTTGCGCTGGCTGCCGGTGCCGAAATCGATCGCGACGGCGCCCAGATGCTCGAAGCGGCAGCGATCGAAGCGGATGCCGTGCGCATGGGCGAAGCGCAAATTGCCGGGCGTGCGGACGACATGCGGGTCATGCCCGGTAAGGTTGGGCTGGTGCCGGTTCCCGCGCAGGTGGAAGCCGCTCTGGTCGGCGACATAGCCGTCGTCGCCGCTCGGATCGAGCCAGGTCGCGTGGCGAAAGCCGATGCCTTCGAACGACAGGCCGGTCACCGGCCGCTCGGCGGTGCCGCGCGCCTCCACCAGTATCTCGAGCGCCGGCAGGATCGCTTCCGCGGTCGCGAGATCCTCTCCGGGACGCGGGATGTAGAAGATCAGGTCCTCGTCGGTGTCGAGCACCCATTCGCCGGGCTCGTCGAGGAACTCATAGCCATTCTCGAACCGCGTGACCTGCCACAGGCTCCAGATGCCGGGCACGCCTTTGGGATCGGTTTTGGTGGCGGTGAAGAACAGGTTGGCGTTGGTCCAGCCGGGCTGGGCAAGGTGGAGCGTGCCGGGGGTGGCGCCGTCGGGCAGGGTGCGCGACCGCAGGGGGACACGCATCGTCTTCCACTGGGTGTCGATCACGGCCTCGATCTGATCGAGCTTCCGCCACGTTGCGGGATCGCGCCAGGTCGCGGGGTTGAGCTCGGTCGGCAGGTAATCGATCCCGCCGCCGATGACATAGGGGGCGCCGTCCGGCGGCGGCGCGGCGGGCGTGGTCGGGTTGGGCCTGAAACCGGCGGGGATGCCGCCATCGGCCATGGTCGTGCGGGCGCGGATGGCCCGGCGCCCGTTGACGTAGAATTGGCGCGAGCGGGCCCCTTGGGCGCTGGCGACATGGATGTTGCGCTCGGCGTCGTGGAGCGTCCAGCCCTCGATGCGGCGGCCGCCCGATACCACCGGTGCGGCATCACCTCCTGCGACGAAGCGGACGTCCGGGCCGTCGGGGCCGAACAGCGCCGGGTCGAATACCAAAGGTGCGTCGATCTCATGGGTTCCGTCCATCAGCACGATGGTGATCCTGCTCCCCAGCGGCGCCTCCCCGGCGAAGCGGAGGATGGCGGCGTGCGCGGCGGCCAGCGTGCGCAACGGTGCGTAGCGGGTGCCCGGCGCGGTGTCGTCGCCATCGAGCGAGACCCAGATGGTGGCAGCGGACGGAACGGGCGGGGTCGCGGTCATCGGGCGAATTTCCTGCGCGGAGAGGATCGAAGCTGCCCGGATAGAGCAACAATCCGCGCGGTGGCGGCAATCGGTTTCGAAACCGAAATGGCGCATTTCGGCCTCAGCGCGCCCGGACCGTATCGACCTGACGCCGCTGCGTTCTTCCGACTTAGAGCGAGCTGACTTCAGGTCGAGATCCCTGCCGTTCGTCTCGAGTAGCTATCGAGTAGCTCCGCAGGAGCGTAGCGAGATGGCGTATCGAGAGACAGGTGTCGCCCGGAACAGTGCCTCGATACGAGCCCTCGATACGCTCCTGCGGAGCTACTCGGTCTCACTCGGCACGAACGGGTAAAGGTAAAGTCATCAGACTCTAGGAGCGTTCGCCGCGTGGCGCTGCGCGAGACGGTGGGCCGCCGGTACGTGCGCGAATCAGGGCAGCAACAGCGACCCGTCACCATAGGAATAGAAGCGATACCCATTGGCGATCGCATGGGCGTACGCCGCCCGCATCCGCTCGAGCCCCATCAGCGCCGATACCAGCATGAACAGGGTGGATCTGGGCAGATGGAAATTGGTCACCAGCCCGTCCACGCCCCTGAAGCGGTAACCGGGGGTGATGAAGATCGCGGTATCGCCCTCGAAGGGGTGGATCGTGCCGTCCTCGCCCGCCGCGCTTTCGATCAGGCGCAGGCTGGTGGTGCCGGCGGCGATGATGCGGCCGCCATCCCGGCGTACCTGGTTGAGGCGTGCCGCCGTCGCTGCGTCGATGCGGCCCCATTCGGCGTGCATGCGGTGCGCGTCGGTATCTTCCGCCTTCACCGGCAGGAAGGTGCCCGCGCCGACATGGAGGGTCAGCGTGGCATGATCGATCCCCGCCACTGCCAGGCGTTCCATCAGCGCGGGCGTGAAGTGCAACGAGGCGGTGGGGGCGGCGACGGCGCCCTTTTCCGCCGCGAACATGGTCTGGTAATCCGCCGCGTCCTGCGCATCGGCCGCGCGGCGCGTGGCGATATAGGGTGGCAGGGGCATGCGTCCGGCGCGTTCCAGCAGCAGCTCGACCGGCTCGTCGCCCGCGAAGGTCAGCGCCAGGCTGCCATCCTCGGCCTTGTCGCCTGCGATCGCGCTGACGCCGGCGCCGAAATCGATGCTGTCGCCCTCGCGCAGGCGCCGCGCATTGCGGACAAAGGCGCGCCAGCGCCGCGGGCCTTCGCGCTTGTGCAGTGTCGCGCCGATCTTCGCATCGCCGCGCCGGCCCTCGAGCTGGGCGGGTATCACGCGGGTATCGTTGAACACGATCAGGTCGCCCGGACGGAGCTGGTCAGGCAGGTCAGTGACGTGAAGATCGCGCGTATCCGCGCCGTCCAGCACCAGTAGCCGCGCGGAGTCGCGCGGCGATGCGGGCCGGAGCGCGATGCGTTCCGGCGGCAGATCGAAATCGAACAGGTCGACCTTCATGGGAGCGGCCTCTTTGCCCGCCCGGTGCCGGCGCTGATTACTTCGCCTTTGCCTTTGGGACGGGAGCCTTGGGCGCGGGCTTCTTCGCCGCAGGCGCCGGCGCCTTCACGACCATCGGCGCGGCAGGCGCATCGGTCAGCGACAGGGTCGGCGCGACCACCACCGGCGCGGGTGGAGGTGCGACATAGGCCGGCGGATTGTCCGAGCCGATATAGGCGTGGAGGATCTTGGTCGGGCTCGCCGGCGGCTCGCCGCGCTGGATCGCGTCGACATAGTCCATGCCCTCGATCACGCGGCCGAACACCGTGTATTTGTGGTCGAGCGTCAGGCGCGGCTGGAACACGATGAAGAACTGGCTGTTCGCGCTGTCCTCATTATCGGCGGTGCGCGCCGCGGAGACCGCGCCGCGCACATGCGGCAGGAAATTGAACTCGGCCTTCATGTCGGGCAGCGTCGATCCGCCGGTACCGTCGCCCTTGGGATCGCCGCCCTGCGCCATGAAGCCGTCGATCACCCGGTGAAAGGCGAGCCCGTCATAGAAATGCTGCCGGGTCAGCTCCTTCACCCGGTCGACCATCTTCGGCGCGGCATCGGGGCGCAGCCAGATGACCACCCGGCCACCGGTCGACAGGTCGAGATACCATAGATTCGCGGGATCCTTGCTGGGCAGCGGCATGCGCCCCGCGATCTGCGTATCCACATTCTGGGCAGTCGCCGTGCCCGCGACGAAAAGGGCGGATACACACGCGATCAGGCTGGCAATAAAACGCATCATATCCCCGTAACATCCTGGTCCCGATATTTCGGACCCGTAAGACTTGCAGCGCGCTTAGAGCAAATCCCCGCTTGCGCCAATCTGAACGTCCCGCTGCAAACCGCCCTCATCCGACGCAACCGTGGCGCTCATGTGGCAGGCAAGGGGAAATCGTCGTCAGCTGCCCTTGCGGCCGATCTTCTCCACGCGGGCGGCGACGTCCACCGCAACGGCCGGGGAGACGAACCGGCCGATCGGCCCGCCATAAAGCGCGATCTCCTTGACCAGCCGGCTCGCGATCGGCTGCAGCGAGACATCGGCCATCAGGAACACCGTCTCGACGCGCGGATTGATCTGCTGGTTCATGCCCGCCATCTGATATTCATATTCGAAATCGGCGACGGCGCGCAGGCCGCGCACGATCACCTTCGCGCCCTCGCGCTCGGCGAAATCCATCAGCAGCGAATCGAAGCTGACGACATGGATCTCCCCGCCGATCCCCGCCACCTCGCGCTGGACCATCGCCATGCGCTCGTCCAGATCGAACATCGGCGACTTGGACGGATTGGTCGTCACGCCGATGACGAGCCGGTCGACCAGCTTCGCGCCGCGCCGGATGATGTCCATATGCCCGAGCGTGACGGGATCGAAGGTGCCCGGATAGACGCCGGTACGCATGGTCATGTCGACTGCCTCTGCCAAGCCCGCAAGATCTGCGAACGGGGACTGCGGGGGCCGGGTGCGGGTGTCAAGGCTGCATCACATTGGGGGCCGCATCATCTCGGGCCGCATCACGTTCCAGTCCACCTGGCCGGTGATGCCGCTCACCCGGCGAAAGCTGGATGTCTGCCAGATCGTCCAGGGGCGGGCGGCCCAATCCGGTTCCAGCACCAGCCGGCGCAGCCAGAGGGGACGGTTCACGCGGGTGCTGAGGTCGTAGGCGGCATCGAATTCGCGGGTGAGGTAGAGCGTCACCGGCTTGCCGAACCGTGCCTCGACCGGACGGATAAAGGCCGCCAGTTCCGCCATCAGCGCCGAAATTGACGGGCGCGCTGCGCAATTGCCACCGAACTCGAGGTCGATGACCGGCGGCAGCGCTGCTGGGTCGAGCGGCACGGTCGCGATGAAATTGGCGGCCTGGTCAGCGCCGGAGCGGCACAAGGTGAAGAAATGATAGGCGCCGCGTGCAATCCGGACCCGGCCCGCTGCGGCCCAGTTCCCGGCGAAGCGCGGATCGCGATGATCGCCGCCCTCGGTCGCCTTGATATAGGCGAAATCCACTTGTTGTGCGGGTAGCGCCGCCCAGTCGATCGTGCCCTGATGATGCGAGACGTCGATGCCCTGGCGCGGATAGCGCGATTCGGACGGGTGCCAGTGCGGCGCGTAGTACCAGGCGCCAAGCCCGATCGCCGCGAACAGCAGCGCCGCGCCAATCCGTAGTGGGCGGGATCGGCCTATCGGTCGCGTTCCAGGGTGAAGCGCGCGATCTGGCGCAGTAGGTCGGCCTCCGGCCCAAAACCCTGCAGGTGCTGGATCGCCTGATCCACCAGCATCCGGGCCTGCGCACGGGCGCGATCGACGCCGAGCAGTGACAGGAAGGTCTCCTTGCCCGCGCCTTCGTCCTTGCGCAGCTTCTTGCCCGCGGCTGCCTCGTCGCCCTCGACGTCGAGCAGGTCGTCGGCGATCTGGAAGGCCAGGCCGACGTCGCGGGCATAGCCGCGCAAGGGCGTCCGGCCATCAGGCGGGACGCGACCCAGGATCGCTCCGGCTTCGACCGAGCAGGCGATCAGCGCGCCGGTCTTCATCGCCTGCAGACGGGTGACGGTCGGCAGGTCGAAGCTCGCTTTCTCCGCCTCCAGGTCCATCATCTGGCCGCCCGCCATGCCCGACGGGCCGGCCGCATGGGCAAGGTCGAGCACCAGCTCGCTGCGCACGAACGGATCGGGATGAGTGGCCGGATCGGCCAGGATCTCGAAGGCCAGCGCGTGGAGCGAATCGCCCGCCAGGATCGCGGTCGCCTCGTCGAACGCCTTGTGCACCGTCGGTTTGCCGCGGCGCATGTCGTCATTGTCCATCGCGGGCAGATCGTCGTGGATCAGCGAATAGACATGGATGCATTCGATCGCCGTCGCGACCCGGCCGGCGCAATCCCGGTCGACGCCGAACAACCGCGCCGTCGCGAATACCAGCAGGGGGCGCAGCCGCTTGCCGCCGCCGATGGCCGCATGGCGCATCGCGCGGTAAAGCTCGGCGCGGGGATCGCCGGGGATGGCGAGAAAAGCGTCGAGCCGCCGGTCGACATCCGCGCCGACCTGAGTGAGCGCCGCCTGCAGCGACAAGGACGCGGGCATCGGATCAGCCCGCGGCAAAGGGTTGGGTGCCGGCGGCGCGGCCCTCGCCATCAAGCCGGATCGCCTCGATTCGCGCCTGCGCCGCGTCCAGCCGATCGGCGCAGCGGCGCCGCAGCTTGTCGCCGCGCTCGTACAGGCTGATCGCCTGGTCGAGCGGGGCCTCGCCGGTTTCGAGTCGAGAGACGATCGTCTCCAATTCCTTTAGCGCGTCCTCGAACGACAGCTCTTCAATGGGTCTCTCCATCGCGCCGCTATGCGGCACGCGGGCGAGGGGGGTCAAGGACGGCTGAGCAGGTGTTGAGCAGAGTCGGTGTGAAGTTTATGATAAATCATTGGAGGCTCACATGGCGCGCAAGACTGTCACCGTCACCTTGGGCAACATGGTCGAGATGGCGAGCAAGCACCTCGAATCCGGACGCTATGCCTCAATGAGCGAGCTGATGCGCGAAGGGTTGCGAGCGCTTGATCGGCGGGAAGCGATGCTGGATGACTTGTATCGCCGCAAGATCGACGAGGCGCTGGCCGATCCGAGACCATCCATCCCACTGGACGAAGCGTTCGCTCGGCTCGATCGTGCTCGCTGACGGCAATCAGGCTGCGCTGCTCGAAGCCTGACTTTCAGCCATCACCTCGGCGACCAGATCCTTGCGGCTGAGCTTGCCGATCATCGTCTTGGGCATGGTCAGCCGGATCACCACCTGGTCGACGCGCTCGTGCCGGCCGATCTGGGGATTGAGCCAGTCGCGCAGTTCCTCGCCGGTCGCGATCGCGCCGTCGTTCAGGGTGACATAGGCGCGCGGATGCTCGCCGCGATAGGGATCGGGCAGGCCGATCACCATGGCCTCCTTCACCGCGGGATGGTGATGCAGCACTGCCTCGATCTGGCTGGGGAACACCTTGAAGCCGGAGACGGCGATCATGTCCTTCAGCCGGTCGACAATCTTGATGAAGCCGTCCGTATCGATCGTGCCGACATCGCCGGTGCGCAGCCAGGTCCGTCCGGCGGCATCGGTGATGAACACGTCGCCATCGGCATCGGGCCGGTTCCAATAACCCTTCATGATCTGCGGGCCCGACGCGACGATCTCGCCCGGCTCGCCTTCCGGCGCGGGCTGGCTTGGATCGCCCTTGTCGACCAGCTTGACCCAGGTGCCCGGGATCGGCTGGCCGATCGTGCCCGCCTTGCCTTCGCCCTCATACGGATTGGCCGAGATCACGCCCGAGCTTTCGGACAGGCCATAGCCCTCGACCACCGTAGCGCCCGTCGCCGCCTCGAACCGGGCCTTCAGTTCGGCCGCCAGCGGTGCGCCGCCCGAGATGCAGACGCGGAGCGACGAGAAATTGGTGGCGGCGAGCTTCGGATGATCGAGCAGCGCCTGGTACATGGTCGGGACGCCCGGCAGGGCCGTCGCCTTGGTGCGGTCGACCGCCGCCAGCACCTGGCCCGCCTCGAAACGCGGCAGCATCACGATGCAGCCGCCGTTGAGCACGGTGCGATTGAGCACGCAGGTATTGGCGAAGACATGGAACAGCGGCAGCACGCCGAGAATTCGGTCGTGCATCTCGGGATGCGGATCGAGCCCCATCACCTGGCGCGCATTGGCGCTCAGATTCTGATGCGTGAGCATCGCGCCCTTCGGCGTGCCGGTCGTGCCGCCGGTATATTGGATCAGCGCGACGTCATTGACCGGGTCGATTGTCGCCTCGGGGTGCGCGCCGTCATTCGCGATCAGTTTCGAAAAGGCGATGATTCGCGGGTCATGCGGGCGCCTGGTCACTTCACCACGCTTGAACAGCCGGTAGAGGACCGATTTGGTTGCCGGCAGCGCCCCGGCGACTGACCCCACCACCAGCCGCTCCAGGCTGGAACCGTCGAGCACCTGCAAGGCGGTCGGCAGCAACGCGCTGGCCGACAGGGTGAACAGCAACTTCGTGCCCGAATCGGCGACCTGATGCTCCAGCTCGGCCGGCGTGTAGAGCGGCGAGAAATTCACCACCGTCGCGCCGAGCTTGAGGATGCCGTAATAGGCCGCGAGGTAATGCGGCACATTGGGCAGGAACAGCCCGATCCGGTCGCCGGGGCCATAGCCCAGCGCCTTCAGCCCCGCCGCGACCCGGTTCGCGCCGTCCAGCGTCTCGGCATAGCTGTAATGCCGGCCGAGGAAATCGATCAGCGGCGCCTTGCCGCTCCGCGTCGCCGCTTCGTCGAAGAAGTCTACCATTGATTGCGGCGGATAGGCGCTGTCCCAGCGCGTGGGGTGGCGATAGGACTCGCGCCAGGCGCTTTCGGGATCAGTCATTGACAAGGGTGTAAGCAGCGGTCCCGCACGGCGCAAGCGTCAGACGAAGCGCTTTTCGGTCCAGGTGATCAGCACGGAGACGGCCATCAGCCCCAAATCCAGTGCGGCCCGGAAGCTGTGCGGCGCGGTGTCACCCCGGTCGTGTGTGAGGATGCGGAGATCGGCGGAGGGATGGCGCGCCGCCATGATCAGCAATGCGGCCGCCGCGATGATCAATCCTGTTCGACGACGACGCATCGGCTACCTCCCGTGCCGCCTTCCATAGGCGCGGGGCAGGATCGGGGCAAGCCGGCGCCGTCCCGATTCAGGCAGCGATGCGCCCCTGATTCCGGGTGCCGCGTGCCCGGTTGCGGCCCGCGCGCTTGGCCTCGAACAGCGCGCGGTCGGCGCCGCGATACAGCGCCTTCCAGTCGCTCTCCCGCACCAGCGGTCCGACGCAGGTGCCGATGCTTGCCGTCACCGACAGGTCGTACGGCATGCGCGCGGCGCGCAGGCGGGCCAATACTTCCTCGGCCTCGACCGCCAGGCTGGCCGGCGTGATGATCGCGAATTCTTCGCCGCCGATCCGCGCGACCAGCGCCTGAGCAGGTACCGCCTGGCGCAAGGTACGCGCGAACACGCGCAGCACCTCGTCGCCGCCGTCATGGCCGATCGCCTCATTGACTCGCTTGAAATGGTCGATGTCGACCAGCAGCAAGATATGATCGCCTTCACGGCCGATCGCATGGCGCAGAAAGGCCCGGCGATTGAACAGGCCCGTCAGCGGATCGGTATCGGCGAGCACCCGCGCCGCGATCTCCTGTTCGCGCGCCTGATCGCGCTCGATGCTGAGCAGGCGGATGCGATAGGCGATGGCGAGGCTGGAGAAGAGCGCCTCCATCGTCATCGTCAGGATGGTGGAATTGTCGAGCCAGAAGCTCCAGCTGATCGCGTTGAGCGAACTGGCGATGCGCAGGCAGGCGAGCATGATCGGCGCTGCCCAGGCGATCGCGAACATCCACAGATAATTGCTCCGCGTCCGCCAGCCGCGCCACAGGATGGGCACGACGATGCCGATCTGGGCAATGAACACGACCGAGAAGAACCGGTCGAACAGGGTGATCCGCGACGGCGCGAGAGTCGCCAGCAGCGCGACCGTGAGCAGCATTAGCGCGCAGATCGCGTTGCTCGCCCTGGCCAGCCACCCGGCGAACACGCGCGGCTCGAAGAAGGTGCGCGCGAACAGCATCGCCCCGATCGCCGCCACGCCAAGCGACGCATAGTTGATCCGTAGCCGATCATTGTTGACGATGTCCGGCCAGGCCCAGGCCAGCGCGCCGGAGGACGATGTCGCATAGACCATCAGCGCGAACAGCATGCCGCAATAGGCGAGCTGGAAGCGGTGGCGCAGCGCGCCCCACAGCGCGAGGTTATAGACGAGCAGGGCAGTGCACAGCCCGGCGAACCCGGCATAGAGCGAGGCCATCTTCAGATTCGCATTGGCGCTTTCCGCCGGCGTCGCGATCCGAGCGCCGACCAGGATGCCGCGCAGGTTGGCGGCGCCCTCGACATGCCAGAGCAGCCGCACCAGCGGCGCGCCGCGTTCGGGCAGGCCGCGCTCGATGATCGCGCCGAGCTGGAGATGCCGGCTCGCGGCGCGGCCGTCCGTTACCGCGGAGACGATCGTGCCATCGGCGTAGAGCGCATGGAGCGTCACGCGCTCCTGCCACAGGCTGCCGATGCGCACATCGACCGGGCCGGTGGCGCGGAACGGCATCGACAGTGCCCAATAGTCGCCGGAGCCGAGCGCGGTCTGGCGGACCCTGCAATCGAAGCGGTCAGGCCGGGCGAACAACGCACGCGGGGCCATGCCGTGCATAGCCCTGGTCACGCACACCGCGACAGGCCGGCCGGCAAGCCCGGCCTGCGCCGCGGCCGGCGCCGCGCCGGCAAGCGCAAGGAGCAGCAGCGCGCCGATCGGCGCCAGCAACGTGAAAACCCACCCCTTGAGCATAGCGCGCGCTATACACCATGGATGGTAAACAAAAAGTAAAGAGCGAGGATATGGCTGAGATTTCTGGCTAATCTTCATGCCCATATTGGGCAGCGAGTCGTTCGCGAGCGGTGCCCGAGTCGCCCGAGCCAGTATTCAGGCGACTAAGCGCCTGAAAATGAAAAAGACCGCGGCATCGCTGCCGCGGTCTCTTCGTACATCGAGCTCACGCCTATTTGGCGTCGACGCTTTCGGCCTTGCCCTTCTTTTTCGGCTTCTTGGGCGGCGCGGGGACGATCTCGAACGCCAGCGCGCCGTCCTTCATCTTCACGCTCACCTCGCCGCCATGGACGAGCTTGCCGAACAGCAGCTCCTCCGCGAGCGGCTGCTTGATCTTCTCCTGGATCAACCGCCCCATCGGCCGCGCGCCATAGAGCTTGTCATAGCCCTTGGTGGTCAGCCACGCCTTGGACTCGTCGTCCAGGCTGATGTGCACGTGACGGTCGGCCAGCTGAAGCTCGAGCTGGAGGATGAACTTCTCCACCACCCGCGCCACGACTTCCGGCGGCAGGTAACCGAACGGCACGATGGCATCGAGCCGGTTGCGGAATTCCGGCGTGAACATCTTCTGGACCGCCTGCTCGTCCTCGCCCTCGCGGGAGAGCGTGCCGAAGCCGAGCGTCTCGCGCGCCATGTCCGACGCGCCGGCATTGGTCGTCATGATCAGGATGACGTTCCTGAAATCGACGGTCTTGCCGTGGTGGTCAGTCAGCTTGCCATTGTCCATCACCTGCAACAGGATGTTGAACAGGTCCGGATGCGCCTTCTCGATCTCGTCGAGCAGCAGCACCGAATGCGGCTGCTGGTCGACGGCATCGGTCAGCAACCCGCCCTGGTCATATCCGACATAGCCCGGAGGGGCGCCGATCAGCCGGCTGACCGAATGACGCTCCATATATTCCGACATGTCGAACCGCTGGAGCGGGATGCCCATGATCGCGGCGAGCTGCTTGGCGACCTCGGTCTTGCCCACGCCGGTCGGGCCGGTGAACAGATAGTTGCCGATCGGCTTGTCCGGATCGCGCAGGCCGGCACGGCTGAGCTTGATCGCCGAGCTGAGCTTCTCGATCGCGGCATTCTGGCCGAACACGACCCGCTTCAGATCGGTATCGAGGCTTTCCAGCGCCTTGGTATCGTCGGTCGAGACCGATTTCGGCGGGATGCGCGCCATCGTCGCAATCACGGCTTCGATCTCGCGCGTGGTGATGGTCTTCTTGCGCTTGTTGAGCGGCACCAGCATCTGCATCGCGCCGACTTCGTCGATCACGTCGATCGCCTTGTCCGGCAGCTTGCGGTCGTTGATGTACCGCGCGCTCAATTCCACCGCCGACTTGATCGCGTCGGGGGTGTATTTCACCTTGTGATGGTCCTCGAACGCGCTGCGCAGACCGGCGAGGATCTTGATCGTGTCCTCGATCGTCGGCTCGTTGACGTCGATCTTCTGGAAGCGCCGCAGCAGCGCGCGGTCCTTCTCGAAGTGGTTGCGGAACTCCTTGTAGGTGGTCGATCCGATGCAGCGGATCGTGCCGCCCGACAGAGCCGGCTTGAGCAGGTTGGACGCGTCCATCGCGCCGCCGCTGGTCGCGCCGGCGCCGATCACGGTGTGGATCTCGTCGATGAACAGGATCGCGTCAGGCAGCTTCTCCAGTTCGTTGACGACCGCCTTCAGCCGCTCCTCGAAATCGCCGCGATAACGGGTGCCGGCAAGCAGCGCGCCCATGTCGAGCGAATAGATCACCGCAGGCAGCAGGACGTCGGGAACGTCGCCCTCGACGATCTTGCGGGCCAGGCCCTCGGCGATGGCGGTCTTGCCCACGCCGGGGTCACCCACATAGAGCGGGTTGTTCTTCGAGCGGCGGCACAGGATCTGAATGGTGCGATCGACTTCGGGCCCGCGCCCGATCAGCGGATCGACCTTGCCGTTCTTGGCCTTTTCGTTGAGGTCGACGGTGAACTGCTTGAGCGCGCTCTCGCTCTTGCCCTTGCCGTCCGGCTTCTGCGTCTTTTCCTCCTCGGCACCCTTCACTTCGCGGGCTTCCGGGGCGGCGCCACCCTTGCCGACGCCATGCGAGATGAAGCTGACGGCATCGAGACGGCTCATGTCCTGCTGCTGGAGGAAATAGACGGCATAGCTCTCGCGCTCGCTGAACAGGGCGACGAGCACGTTCGCGCCGGTCACCTCGTCGCGGCCCGACGACTGAACGTGAAGGATCGCGCGCTGGACGACGCGCTGGAAGCCCGAGGTGGGCGAGGGATCGGTCGCGGCATCGACCTTCAGCGCCTCGAGCTCGGTGTCGAGATAATGCGCGACGGTCGCCTTGAGCTCCTCGAGGTCGACCCCGCAGGAGGTCATCACCTTGGAAGCATGCTCGTCGTCGATCAGGGCGAGCAGCAGATGTTCGAGCGTCGCATATTCATGGCGCCGCGACGACGCGGCTTCGAGCGCCTTGTGGAGGGTGGTTTCCAGCGCTGATGCGAAAGAAGGCATTAGTTTACTCCATGCGGGCCGCAACGTGGCGGACGGCCCTTTCCTCTTATGTCGGAAGGCAGGGCGCCCGCATCAAGCACTTGACGAATGCTCCGGCCTGATCGCCGTGCCGGAGCGTCGCTGCTCATCGCTTGAATAGGTCGTTGGCGCTTGCCCTGTGGTTAACGGCGCGCGTCAACCGGGTCCTTGTCCGGACGATTTCCGCCTCCAGCGCCTCGATGCGCGCCTGGCACTCCTCGACCGACAGGGGATCGAGGTCTTGCCGTGCAAGCTCGGTAAGCGGATCGCCCGCTTTTCGCGCGAGAATCTCGTCCGGGTCCATGGCATGGAACGTTGACCCGGCAGACCGCGATGTCAATAAGGCCGGGCAATTCCGCGACGGGGGGCGGCGGATTATGGTGGATATTCCAACGATGATGCAGGCGATCGACCCGGAAACCCCGGGCGGGCCCGAGGTGATGCGCCTGGTCGAACGCCCCGTGCCCGTGCCCGGCCCGGGCGAGGTGCTGATCCGCGTCGCCGCGGCCGGCGTCAACCGGCCCGAGGTGATGCAGCGCAAGGGGCTCTATCCGCCGCCGCCGGGCGCGCCGTCGATCCTCGGCATGGAAGTGTCGGGTGTCATCGCGGCCGTGGGGGAGGAGGTTCAGCCCGAGCTGGTCGGCCAGCCGGTCTGCGCGCTGATCAGCGGCGGCGCCTATGCCCAATATGCCGTCGCGCCCTATGGCCAGTGCCTGCACGTGCCCGAGGCGCTGTCGATGGTCGAGGCAGCGGCGATGCCGGAAACGCTCTTCACCGTCTGGACCAATTTGTTCGAGCGCGGCTATGCCAGGGAAGGCGACACGGTGCTTGTCCATGGCGGCACCAGCGGCATCGGCACCATGGCGATCGGCCTCGCCAATCTGTTCGGCCTCACCATCATCGTCACCGCCGGATCGGACGAGAAATGCGCCGCGGCAACGGCATTGGGCGCCGATCATGCGATCAACTACAGGACGCAGGATTTCGTCGCCGACGTGAAGGCGATCACCGGCGGCAAGGGCGTGGCGGTGGTGCTCGACATGGTCGGCGGCGATTATGTGCCGCGCAACCTGCAATGCCTCGCCGATGACGGCCGCCATGTCTCGATCGCGGTGCAGGGCGGGCTGATGGCGACCATCCCGATCTTCGAGATCATGCGCCGACGCCTGACCCTGACCGGCTCGACCCTCCGCCCGCGCGACACCGCGTTCAAGTCGATGGTCGCCGACGAACTGACACGCACCGTCTGGCCGCATGTCGAGCAAGGGCGGCTGAAGCCGGTGATCGACCGGACCTACCCGCTCGCCGAGGCGCCCGCCGCGCACGAACGGATGGAAGCGGGCGACCATGTCGGGAAGATCGTGCTGACGATGGAATAGGGTCCGTACTTGGTGGGGGATCGGCCCGTTCGAGCTTGGCGCGCTACGCCGCCGCCGGGATGCGGTTGGACTGATTTGCGGCACCTGCTCGCGGGCGATCGACAAGCACTCCTTGTCGATCGCCCGTTGCATTTGATTTGACGTTCGGCGCGGCACCGCCATGAAGGCGGCCGCAAAGGGGAGCGCCACATGTCCAGCCTGATCCTCCATGAATATGCCGCGTCGGGGAATTGCTACAAGATCCGGCTCACCGCCGCGCATCTCGGCATTCCGCTCGACCGCCGCGAATATGACATCATGAAGGGCGAGACCCGGTCAGAGGCTTTCCTCGGCGGCGTCAACGCCAATGGCCGGATTCCGGTGTTGCAGATCGGCGACGATTATCTTCCCGAAAGCGGCGCGGCCTGCCTCTATCTCGCCGACGGCTCGCATCTGATCCCGCACGACCGGTTCGACCGCGCCGATATGTTCCGCTGGATGTTCTGGGAGCAGTATAATCACGAGCCCAATGTCGCGACCTTGCGCTTCTGGCGTCACTTCATCGGCGAGGCGGGGCTGACCGACCTGCAACGCACTCAAATTCCGGCGAAACAGGCGGCTGGCGAGGCCGCGCTCGAGCTGATGGACGAGCATCTGGCGCAGACGCCCTTCTTCATCGGCGACCGGCTGACCCTCGCCGATATCGCGCTCTACCCCTATACCCATGTCGCGGAAGAGGGCGGTTTCGACCTCGGACGCTACCCCGCGGTGCAGCTCTGGCTGGCGCGGATCGCCGCCGATCCGCATCATATTGCGATGAAAGCGTAACCTGGCTTTCACATCACTGGAATCAAGCTGTAACATAAAGCGGCCATAGCGCGGGTCCATCACGGGCTTTGCGGGATATTGCCAAGATGGATGCCATCACCAGGATCGCGATGGATAACAGCATCGCCGATTTCGCCGATTTCGCCCATTCCAAACCGTCGATTCCGGAGCGCGAGGTCACCGAACGCCGCAAATATCGCACGATCTGGATTTCGGATATCCATCTCGGCACGCGTGGCTGCAACGCCGATATGCTGATCGACTTTCTCGATCATGTCGACAGCGAGCGGATGTACTTGGTCGGCGACATCATCGACGGCTGGCGTCTCAAGAAGAAATTCTACTGGCCGGCGTCGCACAACGACGTGGTGTGGCGCATCCTGAAGCGCGCCAAGCGCGGCACCGACGTCATCTACATCCCGGGCAACCATGACGAGGTCGTGCGCCAGTTCACCGGCCTGGATTTCGGCGGCGTCTCGATCCGCCGCAATGCGATCCATGAAACCGCTGACGGCCGCCGGTTGTTGGTGCTGCACGGTGACGAATTCGACGCGATCACGCTCGCACATAAATGGCTCGCGCACGTCGGCGACGTGGCGTATGAATTCATGATGGCGCTCAACAGGTTGGTGAACGCGTATCGCCGCTTCTTCAAGCTGCCCTATTGGTCGCTGTCGAAGCATGCCAAGGCGAAAGTGAAGAACGCGGTGGAGTTCATCTCCAATTACGAGGAAGTGATCGCTCAGGCGGCCGGCGCGCGCGGCGTCGACGGCGTCGTGTGCGGTCACATCCACACCGCCGAATTCCGCAACATCGGCGGCATCGAATATTATAATGACGGGGACTGGGTGGAGGGCTGCAACGCGCTCGTCGAGCATTTCGACGGACGGATGGAGTTGCTTCACTGGCCCGACGAGATCGCCGCCAGGGAATCCGATTTCCCTGAAGCGGCGAAGATCGAGATGCTGGCGGCCTGAAGAGCGTGCGTATCGCGATCGCCACTGATGCGTGGGCCCCCCAGGTGAACGGCGTGGTGCGGACGCTGCAGTCCGTTCGCGCCGAGCTGGAGCGGCAAGGACATGTCGTGATGGTCGTCTCACCCGACCTGTTCTACTCGATGCCGTGCCCGACCTATCCGGAGATCCGCCTGGCCTTTGCCAGGACTCACGCGGTCGGCCGGATGCTCGCCGATTTCAACCCGCAGGCGATCCATCTCGCGACCGAAGGCCCGGTCTGCCTCGCCGCGCGACGCTGGTGCCTGATGAACGAATTCCCGTTCACCACGGCCTATCACACCCAGTTTCCCGACTATGTCTCGGCGCGGACCGGGGTGAACCCGGAATGGGTCTGGCGCTATATCCGGTGGTTCCACGCCCCGGCCCAGTCGATCCTGGCGTCGACGCCCTCGATCGCCTCGACGCTGAAGGAACATGGGCTGGGCAAGGTCCGTCACTGGGGGCGCGGGGTCGATCTCTCGATCTTCTCGGCGGCGACCGCGCCTGATCCCGCACTGGCCGGCCTGCCCGGTCCGATCCAGCTCTATGTCGGGCGGGTCGCGGTGGAGAAGAATATCGAGGCGTTCCTGACGAGCAGCCACCCCGGCACCAAGGTGATCGTCGGCGATGGCCCGGCGCGCGCGTCGCTCGAGGCGCGCTATCCGGAGGCGAAGTTCCTCGGGCCGCGCTTCGGCGCTGATCTCGCTTCGGCCTATGCCAGTGCCGACGTGTTCGTCTTCCCGAGCCGTACCGACACGTTCGGCCTGGTGATGATCGAGGCGATGGCTTGCGGCGTGCCCGTCGCCGCCTATCCCGTCACCGGCCCGGTCGACGTGCTGAACGATGCGGTCGGCGCGATGGATGACGATCTGACCACGGCGATTGCCCGCGCCCTCACCAAGGATCGCGCGGCCTGCGCCGCTTATGGCCGGACCTTCACCTGGGAAGCGAGCGCCCGCCAGTTCCTCAGCGCGCTCGTGCCGGTCGACGGGGACGAGGCGATCGCTGCCTGACGGGCAGCATCAGGCACATTGCAGGACCATCCAGGCGGCGTCGAAATTGCCCGCCCTGGCGTCACTCTCGCGGATCCAGAAATAGAGCGTGCCGCAATCGCCCCACATCATGTCGACGTCATCGTCGGTGTCGAGTTGGAGCAACAGTCGCCACTCGGTAGCGCCTGCCGAAAGCGCCTCAGCCTCGGGCCGGGAATAGCCGTCCCCATTGCCCAAATAGATGCCGTTGGAAGCGAGCTGGCATTCCAGCTCCATGGAATCTCCCTGCACCGGGTGCGGGAATCCGCCGACCTGATGTCGGGGCTCGGTGCCGGAACTACTGTCGAGCAGGGTATAGGCATCGTCCCACGCAGCGGTGTCGAAGGCGTCGGGGCCGAATTCCACGAGACGGTCGGGGTCTGGCATCGACTCGATCAGTCGAAAGTCGACGGGTAACGCACCATAGCGTACCGTCAGGTCAGCAGGCGGCGCGATGGGGGCGTCGGCCCGTCCGTCCGCATCGTGGATGACCGCCCAGCTCCCTCGATCTTCGGGATCGAAGCCCCATGTTTCCTGCTCCGGATGATAGAAGAAAAACAGCGTCCCGCGAGCGGGCAGCCAGTCCGGGCCGCCCGCCGCGCGCATCGCCGCACAGTCCAACTGGGCGAGGAAGGCAAGCGGCACGTCGCGCCATTCGGGCCATTGATGCGCGGAGGAGAGATCGGGCGAGCCGCCGATCGCCGACCCGGTCGGCTGCTCGCAATGTTCGACGGCCAGTGCAGGCACCGTGCGCTGCTTCATTGCCGCGATCAGCGCGGAGTCCGTCGTTGCCGAGTCAGGCCGGTGCCCGAACAGCCGAGAGAAGAAGGAAGGCATCGTCGCTCCCGGTTCAAGGGGCCGATATTGTGCCCGAACAGGATTCCTTCTGCCTCAACATTGGGGTTCCGCAAAGCTCGCGCCTTGCCACCCCGCTCAAGGGCGACTAAGTCATCAACATTGTGCGGCCGCTCCGAAAGGGGCGGCCCTTATTGTTTGCGCTGCTTAGTGCTTTTGAGGAGTTTCCGGTGGCCCAGCCGCTCATGCCCCATGCGACCGCCTCCTGGCTGGTCGACAACACGTCGCTCAGTTTCGAGCAGATCGCCGACTTTTGCGGCCTGCACATCCTCGAGATTCAGGCGATCGCCGACGATACCGCCGCGACCAAGCTGACCGGCCGCGATCCCGTCCGCGCGCACGAGCTGACTCAGGACGAGATCGACAAGGGCCAGGCCGATCCCGATCATCGCCTCGTCATGCTGAAGGGGCCGGAACAGGTCCGTCGCACCAAGGGGCCGCGCTACACCCCTGTGTCGAAGCGGTCGGACAAGCCCGACGGCATCGCGTGGATCATTCGTAACCATCCGGAGATTTCGGACGGCGCGATCGGCAACCTGATCGGCACGACCCGTACCACCATCGCCGCGATCCGCGACCGCAGCCATTGGAACATCGCCAACATCACGCCGAAGGATCCGGTGACCCTGGGCCTGACGACTCAGCGCGAGCTGGATGCGGCAGTGGCCAAGGCAGCCAAGGCTGCGGGCATCGAAGCCCCCGTCGACACGCGCCTGGAGGGTGACCGCGAGGCGCTGATCACCGAGCTGCGTGCCCAGCGCGACCAGCTGGCGCGCGACGCCGAGGCGGCCGAAGCGGGTGAACTGCCGGTGCCGGCCGAGCCGACCGCGGAAAGCCTGTTCCGCCGTTGATGACGGACGCCCGCGCCGTGTAGACGGCGCGGACAATTGCCGCTGCCGTCATGCCGGACTTGTTCCGGCATCCGTCGTTCCGCAAAAGCAACCGGTGTTGCGATTGCGGAACGATCGACCCCGGAACCAGTCCGGGGTGACGCAATGCGTCGTCGCATTTGTCGCGTGACTCGCCCATCATTCCGTTGCTAGTCGCAACCTATGGCCACCGCTTCCCGCACCGATGCCGCCTTCGTCGCGGACGAAAGTTTCGTCCCGACCAGCCATAAGGGCCTGATCTATCCGTTCGGCGGCCGCGAGCCGGCGAATGGTGACGTCATGACGGTGGCGCCCGGCATCCGTTGGGTGCGGCTCACCGTCCCGGGGCCGCTCAAGCACGTCAACTGCTGGCTGGTCGACGATGAGGGCGGCGTCGCCCTGGTCGACACCGGCATGAACCTGCCCGAGGCGCGCGAAGCGTGGAAGAGCCTATTCCGGGGGGCGCTCGCCGGCACGCGCGTCACGCAGATGATCGGCACGCATTTCCACCCGGACCATATCGGCCTGGCGGGCTGGATGTGTTCGCATCACGCGGCGCCGCTGGTGATGACCCGCGGCGAATGGCTTACCTTGCGCTCGGTCCTGCTCGACGCACGTGATGCCGTGCCCGACGAGATGATCGCCTTCTGGCGCGCCGCGGGGTGGAATGACGAGCAGGTCGAGCACGCCAGCGCGCGCGGCTGGTCCGGTTTCCGCCGGATCGTGACGCCGATGCCGCTCAGCTATCGCCGCATCAAGGATGGCGACAACATGACGATCGGCGGTGCCGGGTGGCGCGTCCTGGTCGGCTCGGGCCATAGCCCCGAACATGCCTGCCTGCTCAACGAAGCGGCGGGCGTGCTGATTGCGGGCGACCAGGTCCTGCCGCGCATCAGCCCCAATGTCTCGCTCGGCATGACCGAGCCCGAGGCCGACCCGCTCGGCGAATGGTTCGCCTCGATCGCGAAGCTTCGCCTGCTGCCGCACGACCTGCTCGTCCTGCCCGGGCACGGCGATCCCTTTACCGGCCTTCACGCGAGGCTCGATGCGATGGACCGCGAGCACCGCGAACGGCTCGACGAACTCGAGGTCTTCCTTGCCGAACCGCGCCGCGCCATCGACTGTTTCGGCCGCCTGTTCCGCCGGGCAATCGGACCCGACATGCTCGGCATGGCGACGGGCGAAGCGCTGGCGCATCTTCGCCGGCTCGAGCTCGAGGGCAGGGCGGTGAAGGACGTGCGCGGCGGCGTGTGGTGGTACCGCGCTCCCTGAAGACCGGCCGATAGCGATTCCGCGAAAGATACTTAGGCGAAAGCGTCGTGATGCGCGCGGGCCGATTTGGTCCGTATCGGAAGTTATTCCCTTCTCCTTAAGCATTCCGAAATAAAAAATGCGGGTCCCCAATAAAAAGGACGGACACCCAGCGTTAAAAACGGTTCGTTTTGGTTGTAACGGGCTGGTCCTGAGGTTACGCTTCCGCTGGTCCGCACAGGGGCGGCGCAAGGGAGGCACCATGTCAGATATGAACGACCAACCCGTTGCTGGTCTCGAAGCGCTGGGCGCCGCGCCCATCGGTCGCCGCAGCGTCGTGCGCCGTATGGCCGCGCTCTCGGCCGCGCCCGCGATCGCCGGGTCTGGCCTGCTCGGTTTCGCTGGTCCCGCCTTTGCCGCGACCGACGATTCCCGCCTCAACACGCGTGACGTTCGCTACGCACTGCGCGGCGGCAAGACGCTCACGGGCTATTTCGCCTCGCCGCGCGGCAAGGCGAATCTCGGCGTGGTCGTGGTCATGCCCGACCAGGTCGGCGCCGATGCCAAGGCGCAGGAAACCGCGCGGCGCTATGCGCACGCCGGCTATCTGGCGATCGCGCCCGATCTCGGCGCGACCTTCAAGGGTGGCAGCCGCGACGCGATGGTCGCAGAGATGATGAAGACAATGCCCGAGCTGAAGCGCCTGTCGCACAGCAACAGCAAGGCAGCGAAGATCAGCGTCGTCGCCGCCTGACGGCAGCAATTCGACGTTCAGCGCGAATTTTCCGGCCGGCGTCAGGGGCAACCTTGACGCCGTTCCTTTGTCATGTTCGATTTATGTTCTGCGAACCCGATTCGCCAAGAACCAATATGGGAGCATGAGATGGCTGCGGACCTGACTTTCTACACCAACCCGATGTCGCGCGGGCGGATCGCGCGCTGGATGCTGGAAGAGACCGGCGCCGACTATGAGACGGTTGTGCTGGATTACGACTCGACGATGAAGCAGGAACCCTATCTGTCGATCAACCCGATGGGGAAAGTGCCGGCGATCGTCCATGACGGCCATGTCGTGACCGAATGCGCGGCCATCTGCGCCTATCTGGCGGACGCTTTCCCGGATGCCGGCCTCGCGCCGCCGACGGCCGATCGCGCGGATTATTATCGCTGGATGTTCTACGCGGCCGGCCCGGTCGAGCAGGCCGTCACCAACAAGTCGATGAACTTCGTCCCCAGTGAACAGCAGCAGCGTTCGGCGGGATACGGCAATTACGACCTCGCGGTCGATACGCTCGAAAAGGCGGTGTCGGCGCACCCCTATATCGCGGGTGACAGCTTCACCGCGGCGGACGTCTATGTCGGGTCGCAGGTCGTCTGGGGCGTCCAGTTCGGTACCTTGCCGAAACGCGATGCCTTTGTCGCTTATGCGGACCGCATCACGGCACGCGACGCCTACAAGCGCGCCAACGACATGGACAATGCGCTGATGCCCGCGCCGGAGCCTGAACGGGCGGCGTGAGTGGAGGCTGACGCCCTGCTCTTAAGCCCCTTCCCTGAAAGGGAGGGGCTTATAGATTAAACGCGCCCCGGCCATCCGCCCGGGCAACGCCGCGATCACCGTATCCCGCCAGGCCGCGCTTCCGCTCGACCAGCCGGCAATCTCGTCGATCGTCCGCGCGCAGCCGACGCACAGGCCCGTGGCCGCGTCCATCTCGCAGATGTTGACGCAGGGGCTCTCGAGTCGCTGAACCGGCACCGTCTCGACGATCCCGTCCATGCCCCGGTCAGTCGGTCAGCTTCGCCAACAGGAAGTCGGGCAGCGGCCCGTTCCAGCCCTCGTCCGGGCCATCGTCCTGCGATCCGCGTGCCGGGCGCTCGTCGCGCGCGGGGCGTTCCTGGCGGGGCGGACGGCTGTCGCGTGCCGGCCGTTCTTCACGGGCGGGCCGCGCTTCACGAGCTGGCCGCTCGTCGCGGGGCGGGCGCGCCTCGCGCGGTGCGCGAGCCGGCCGCGCAGGCGGTTCGGCCTCGACCGGTGCGCGCTCGACGTCGGCCGGAGCCTCCGCCTCGACCGGCGCGGCCTTCGGGCCCCTGGTGCGGGCAGGCTTCGCCTCGGCCCTGGGTGCCCTGGCAGCAGCGGGCTTGCCCCGGCCGCGTCCGCGCGGCGTCGCGGCGGAAGCAGGCTCGTCCTCGGCGCCTTCGTGGCGATCGATCTTCAGGCCGGTCAGCTTCTCGATATTGGCGATGTTCTCGGCATCGTCCGCGGTCACCAGGGTGAAGGCGACGCCGGTCGCGCCCGCGCGGCCGGTGCGGCCGATGCGGTGGACATAATCGTCGGGATGCCAGGGCGCGTCGAAATTGAAGACGTGGCTGACGCCCTTGATGTCGAGCCCGCGCGCCGCGACGTCGGAGGCGACCAGGATGTTGACGTCGCCCGCCTTGAACCGGTCGAGCTCGGCGATGCGCTGCGATTGCTCCATGTCGCCGTGAATCTCGCTCGAACGGAAACCCTGGCGCTGCAGCGCCTTGTTCAGCTCGCGCACCGTGGTCTTGCGGTTCGAGAAGATGATCGCGGTCTTCACATCCTCATGCTCGAGCAGCTCGACCAGCTTCTCGCGCTTCTTCGAGGCGGAGACGGGCACCAGCCATTGCTTGATGTTGACATTGGCGGTCGCGGGACGCGCGACCTCGATCGTCTTCGGGTTGGACAGGAACTTGTCGGCCAGTTTCTTGATCGGCGGCGGCATCGTCGCGGAAAAGAGCAAGGTCTGGCGCTGCTTGGGCAGCTTCGTGCAGATTTCCTCGATATCGGGGATGAACCCCATGTCGAGCATCCGGTCCGCCTCGTCGATCACCAGCAGGTTGCAGCCGGTCAGCAGGATCTTGCCGCGGCCGAACAGGTCCATCAGCCGGCCCGGCGTCGCGATCAGCACGTCGACGCCCTTTTCCAGCGCCTTTTGCTGGTCGCCCATCGAGACGCCGCCGATCAGCAGCGCCATGGAGAGCTTGTGATATTTGCCGTATTTCTCGAAATTCTCGGCGACCTGCGCCGCGAGCTCGCGCGTCGGCTCGAGGATCAGCGACCGCGGCATGCGCGCGCGGCTGCGGCCCTCGCCCAATATGTCGATCATCGGCAGCACGAAGGCGGCGGTTTTGCCCGTGCCGGTCTGGGCGATGGCGACGATGTCGCGCATCATCAGGACGCTCGGGATCGCGCTCGCCTGAATCGGAGTCGGCTCGGTATAGCCGGACTCGTTCACGGCTTTCAGAAGTTGGTCGGATAGGCCGAGGTCGGCGAAAGTCATGCGGTGTCCGGAAAAAGGCCCGGTCATCGTGGCCCGGCCAGCCCCGGAGCGCTTGCCGATAAGGGCGCGATTGTCAAGGAAAAGGGGTCGTGGCGACCCGCCGAGGGTAACTTAGCGCTTGGGTGCGGGCCATATTTTTGACACGCCGCCTGGAAAAACGGCGATAGCATGTTCGTTATCGGCCATGACATCTGCCACCACAGCCACCGGTTGCGAGTCCTCATGCTTTCGGCACTGCATGGTGATGCGAACCGACTGCATTTCCGGCATTTGCGGGAACGGTACTGAATTCACGACGTGAATTGCAACGCAACCTTCCAGAGATGCCGCGAATTTGGCGCGAGAAACCGGCGCACCGAAATCCGGTGCGAGCATGATCACCATGCCGCCGGCGACCTTGTCGAAAGCGATATCGTCGCTTGCCGCTGTAGCGTCGAGAAGGCGCGCCACGATAAGCGCGGCGCCTTCGGCGGTTGCGGGAGCTCTCGATTCCTGCGGCTGATGCGCAGTGACGTCGGAGGCGACGAGCGTCAGCAGGGTCGGCAAAAAAATCACATACCCCCCCGGTCCAGCGCGGCCAACGATGCGCGGCCAGCATAACGTGATGTCGAGCGCCTGCAATGACGTGGACGGTAGACAAACCGGGCCGTTACCGGTCGGTTATTCGTTCGGCCGAGTCACTCCGTTCCGGGCGCGATCCGATACGATGATCGCTACGGATGTTCTACCGCTTCACCTTGGGGATTAGCCGCTTGAATTCCTCGATCGGGCAGGATCCGCCCGAGCGCGAGCGGATCGCGTCGCGGTCGGCGCAGACCATGCCGTCCGGGGTCGGTTTCAGATAATAGCTCGAATAATAATCGAGCGGCGGGCAATCATCGTCGAGTCGCGCGCGGATTCGCGATCCATCGTCGATCATCAGGTCGATGCTGTCCGGCGCCGAGATCGCGGCGCCGACCAGATCGCCCATCACCACGCATTTCGGGCCCTTCTTCTCAGACCATGTCACCATCTGCTGGGGCTGGACCGGCTGCTGCGGGGGAAGGGTCATGCGGGGGATGCGGATGATGATTCGCTGGTGCACCGTCAGCTGCGCGACCTCGACCGTCGGCAGGCGCGACTCGTCGACCGACGCGCCGGGCGCGACGGCAAGCAGAATCAACGCAAGAATCATCGGTTGCGACATGCTTTGCCGCGTTACCTGAAATGCTTGAACAGTGCATGAATTGGCGCGCCCATTCCCGCGTGGTAGGGCGCGGCGATGACACCCGCCCAACGCCAGCTGACCGACTCGGTCCGCGAAAAGCTCGGCCCCAAGGCCGTGATCACTGACGAAACCGCGATCGCGCCGTGGCTCGAGGACTGGCGCGGCCGCTATCACGGCGCCGCCCCGGCGATCCTCGCGCCCGACAGCCGCGACGGCGTCGCGGCGATCATCGCGCTGGCGCGCGACGCGGGCGTTCCGCTGGTGCCGCAGGGCGGCAATACCGGCATGGTCGGCGGCGCGACGCCTCCCGTCGACGGGTCGGCGCTGATCCTGTCGACGCGCCGGATGAACCGCATCCGCGCGGTGGATCCCGTGAACGGCCTGGCCATCGCCGAGGCCGGGGTGATCCTCGCCGATCTCCATGCGGCCGCGCTGGAGCAGGGTAGGCGCTTCCCGCTGACTCTTGGGGCGCGCGGCAGCGCGACGATCGGCGGTCTTGCCTCGACCAATGCCGGCGGTACGCAGGTGCTGCGCTTCGGCACGATGCGCAACCTCGTCGCGGGGGTCGAGGCGGTGCTGCCCGACGGCAGCATCCATGACGGGCTCGCCGCGCTCAAGAAGGACAATCGCGGCTATGATCTCAACCAGTTGCTGATCGGCGCCGAGGGCACGCTCGGCGTCATCACCGCGGCCACGCTACGGCTGGTGCCGGCGATCGCCGCGCGGGCGGTGGCATGGTGCGGCCTGTCCGATCCGGAAACGGCGCTCGCGCTGCTGCGCCGGCTCGAGGCCGGCACCGACCGGATCGAGAGTTTCGAGATCGTGCCCGGCCACACCTTGTCGCTGGTGCTTCAGCATGTCCCGGGTACGCGCGCGCCGCTGACCGGCGTATATCCCTGGCACGTGCTGATCGAGGCGGTCATCACTGATCCGGAGGACGAGGCCCCCGCCGATCTGCTCGAGCGGCTGCTCGCCCCCGCGCTGGCGGATGGCCAGGTGGCCGATGCGGTGATCGCGGCAAGCGAGGCGCAGGCCGAGGCTTTCTGGCACATCCGCGATTCGATCTCGGAGGCGGAGCGCAACAACGGCCCCGCCGTGCAGCACGACATCTCGGTGCCCGTATCCGGCATGCCGCGCTTCATGATCGAAGGCGGCGCTGCCTGCGAGGCGCGTTTCCCGGGGACCGAGGCGATGGCGTTCGGCCATCTCGGCGACGGCAATGTCCATTTCCACATCCGCGCCCCGCGCGGCGTGGACGCGGCCCGCTGGTATGCCGAGGATGCCCCGGCCATCACACGCTTCGTCAACGATCTGGTCGTGGCGGCGGGCGGGTCGATCTCGGCCGAACACGGCATCGGCCAGATGAAGCTCAAGGAGCTGGAACGCCTTTCCTCGCCGGCCCGCATGGCGGCACTGCGCGCGATCAAGGCGGCGTTCGATCCGGGAGTCCTTATGAACCCCGGCAAGCTCGTGGCGCTTGCGCCGGAACCCTCGGCACCATAGAGCCGGGCGCCGTCCGGCACGCAATAGCCGTTACGTTCAGTCCCGATGGAGAGTTTTCATGGCCAGCGCGCCGCAATCGCAACTTCCTTTGTTCTATAATGCGCTCGAACCGCTTTCGAGCGAGACTCACGTCAATTTCAAGATGAAGCCGATTACTCAGGCGAAGTTCCTGATCGGCCAGCACGCCATCCCGATCACGGTGGACGAATTCCCGCTCGCGCAGCGCCATTTCCCGATCGTCTTCACGGAGGGCGACGATGCGGTGCCGCTCGCGCTGATGGGCCTGAACGAGGGCGTCAACGTGTTCGTCGATGCCGAGGGCACGCTGACCGAGAACCAGATGTACCTGCCGGCCTATATCCGCCGCTATCCGTTCATGCTCGCGCGCCTGCGTCCCGGCGCGGACGAGCTGTCGCTGTGCTTCGACCCGACGTCCGAGGGCATCGGTGCCGATCTCGAGGGCCAGCCGCTGTTCGACGACGGTCAGCCGTCCGAGGTGACCAAGAGCATCATGCAGTTCAACGAATCGTTCGAGCAGGCCGGTGCCCGCACCGCGCAGTTCATGCGCGACCTGACCGAGCTTGGCCTGTTGATGGACGGTGAGACGACCATCCAGGCGGATGGCGTCGAGCAGCCCTTCATCTATCGCGGCTTCCGCATCGTGAACGAGGAGAAGCTGGCCGATCTTCGCGGTGACCAGCTGCGCAAGATCCACAAGAACGGCATGCTGCCGCTGCTCTATGCGCATCTCTTCTCGCTCAGCCTGATGCGCGACATCTTCAGCCGCCAGATGCAGCTCGGCCTCATGCCCGCGCAGCTTCCGGCGGTCTGATCGCCACCCTCATCCGGTCGCGTCCTTCGCGGCGCGACCGGATGACAAATTCTATCCCGATCGAGTCGTGCCTCGGCCGCTCGATCCGCTGCGCTGCGGCAGCGCGGTATCATTTTCTGTCGCGCTCGGCCCCCATTCGCGCAACGAACGCGCTGAAATCGGGCCGCGGCGCCAAGCACAGTCAAACCGGCTCTTTTCGCCCTTGAAGCCCGAAAACCCCCCACCTATATGGGTGTTGCGCGGCGTCGTGTCCCCCCTTTCGCGGGGCCGTGCGACACACCTTCGGGTGTGTCTCCTCCCTGAACCTTGGCCACCGCGTGCTGCATTGCACGCGGTGGTTTTTTTTGGGTTTGGCTTATTCCGCGGCGATGGCGGCGGGCAGGGCCAGTGCCTCATCGGCCACCGCATCGATCATCCGCCGCAACAGCGTTGCCGTGTCGGCCAGCCCGTCGCCGGGTCCGTCGAGCGCCTGATCGAGATAGAGCGAGCGGTCGAACTCGATCTGGATGGCATGCACGCCCGTCGCCGGCCGCGCCTGCGCGTCGAGGATATGGCCGCCGGCATAAGGCGCGTTCAGCCCCGCCGTGATGCCCGCCGCCAGGATCTCGCTCTCCAGCCGATGGACGAATCGCGTCGCTGCCGATCGCCCGAAACGATCCCCCAGCACGATTCGCGCCTTGCCCTGGGCAGGGGTCAGCGGGGGCATCGAATGGAGATCGAGCAATATCGCGATCCCGAATCGCGCTCGCGCGCGCTTCAACGCCTCGGTCAGGGCGGCGTGATAGGGCCGGTGGTCCATCTCGATCCGCGCCATGACCTCCTCGCCATCCAGCCGCCGCCGCCAGATATCGCCCGCGCCCGAAACCCGGCGCGGCACCAGGCCCAGCCCGCCGCGCATCCGGGCCGATTGCATCGGCATCGCCTGGCGGTTGGCGCCATCGTCGATGCCGGGGTCGCGTTCCTGTTCGCTGCGGTTGAGATCGATCCAGGCGCGCGCGACGCGCTGGACCAGCATCGTCTCGTTGCCCCGCGCCAGCATCGCCACCGCGTCGACATGCCGGTCCTCGAGCGGGGTCAGCGCGGTCACCGGCACGCGCAGCGCCGCGCGGAGCGCCAGTGGATAATCCCGCCCCGCATGCGGCACGGACAGGATGACGGGGCTGGCCGGCTCGTCCGAACCGTATCGATCGAAGGAAAGGGCGCTGGCGGCCATCGTCCCAACCTAGGGCGACTGGCGCGCCGCGGCAATCGGGCTTCGCCTCGTGCGCGATGGCGAAACGAGCCAGCAATGCTGGAAAATCTTAAGAGCTTCGCGCATAAACCGCGCCCAGAGAGTGAGCGGAATGCGATGATCAGGATATTGTTGGCCGAGGACGACCGGGTGATGCGTGAATATCTCACGCGCGCGCTCGAGCGGTCGGGCTATGCCGTCAGCGCGGTCGATCGCGGTACAGAGGCGATTCCGCTGCTCGAATCGGAACCCTTCGATCTGCTCCTGACCGATATCGTCATGCCGGAAATGGACGGCATCGAGCTGGCGCAGCGCGCCGGAGAGATGTGCCCGGACCTGCGCGTCATGTTCATCACGGGCTTCGCCGCGGTCACGCTGAAGGCGGGCAAGACGGTGCCGCAGGCCCGGGTCCTGTCGAAGCCCTTTCACCTGCGCGACCTCGTGATCGAGATCGAACGCATGTTCGAAATGGAGAATGCGACCCGGGGAGTCTGATCCCGGTACGATTTCGCGCGTCGCGGGTTGCGCGGGCCGATAACCCTCGCTAGAGCGCGCAACTCGCGTGGGCGTGTAGCTCAGTGGTAGAGCACTGTGTTGACATCGCAGGGGTCGCAAGTTCAATCCTTGCCACGCCCACCATCTTAAAAAGCCCGTGGGGTCCCGATGGATCTCACGGGCTTTTTTATTCCTGATCCTTGCGGCCGGCACCCGACGCGCGGAGCATGCGCGACCGGAACTTGACCCGCTGCCAGAAGGTCGCGTCCTGCAGCCGCCATTCCTTGATCGCGTCGCCAGTCAGCATGTCGAGCATGGCGTCGCTCGCGTCCTCGTCCTGGCCCGCGAACTGGTCGGATAGCTCGTGGAACCGGTCGCGCTGCTCCTCCGGGCCGTCGGCACCGGGCGTCACATCGCCCTTTCCGGCCGGAGAATCGCTCACGTCAGCTATCCCTTGTCGAGATCAGCGCCATGCGGCGATGTGCGTTTCCGGCCGTGCGGGAAGCAGGAATATCCCTGCACGGTCGATTCATGGCGTGCACAGTCAGGGCCGGACATGGCCCGAGACAGGCCCGGGCCGGCTGGCCCCGTGCGATGCGCGACGTCATGTTCATCAGTTCCACGGTCAACGACGCGGTTCCTTTTCCTGCGGGACGCCACGGCCCATTCCGCGGTTTTGCGTCATAATCGTTTCGCAGGTGAAATTTTTCAGCGTAACCGCCGTCATAACCATCATCGATTGCGCCGCGATCAGGGTGGGCATCCGGTGCGACCGGCAAGCGCCTGGCTGCCGTTCGGAACGCCTGCGCGTTCCCGCGACCATCGAGCCTCAACGAAATCCCGGCAGAGCCTCGAACAGCCAGCGGGGTTCATATCGTCCCGTCAGGCGGCGCCACCAGCGGGCAAGCAAATGCCTGCGCCGGAACCCGGGATGAGACACAGGGCCGTTTCGGTCGGGTATCCGGGAGATGAACCGATCGGGCACCAGCCCCGCGAAATAATCATGGGCCGAGTGTTCCTTGAACGCACCGTCGGACAGCGCGTAAATCTCGAAATCCTGTTGCGCCGGGCCGTCTTCATGACGGTAGAATACCGGACGGACACCCTTCCGCACGCAGGACACCATGATTGCCGGGCGGGGAACGCCGGATTCGTTGATCGGCGAGCCGTGCAGCAGGCTGCTGTCGAAGATCAGGCCCTCACCGGCCCGCATCGGCAAGGAGAGGACGATGTCGCCGAGGGATTTCTGAAAATGCGCGTGATAGTTCTTGATCCCCGGGCCGCGGATCTGTCGAACCAGCCGGTGGCTGCCGGGCACGACCTGCAGGCAGCCATTATGATCGTCGACGTCGACCAACGGGCACCACACCGTCAGTGTCGGCTGATCCACGTCTTCCGTCAGGGTCCAGTCCGAATGGAGGCTCAGCGCACCCGTTCCCGGCTCCTTGATGATCAGGCCCGCCGTGATGATGTCGAAGTCGTCGAGAAGCCCCTCGAGCTTCGGCGCGACCGCATCCCGCACCGCGGAGAATATCGATTCCCGATACTGAGGATCGCCGTCGAGCGCCGTCGCGTGATAGGCAAGCGCCTGGCCGGTGATCGTCGACGAACGGGACGCCCGGTCGCGAATGGTTTTCAGCGTGTGGAGCAGGGCGTCGACTTCTGCTGCATCCAGCAAGGGAAGCTGGACGAAGCCGTCCCGTGTCAGCCGTGGCTGCAGCGCTCGATTCCGAAGAATGGATGTCTGCACGAAATCGCCCGTTGTTGCCCCCCTTCTCGGGCGGGCCGTCATGCGCCGGCATAGCAGACCGCCACCGCCGCGCAAACGCGCGCCTCCGGGCACCTAGTCACTGGACCCCGGCCCCGCTTTCGCGCAGCCTCGCTGGCGTTCGGGAGAGACTCGTGACCAAAACCACCGCGGCACTGCTCGCCATCGCGGCCATCGGCTTGGCTGGCGGCGATCTGTCCGCCCTTATTGGCCAGACGACTGCCCCGGATCATTCCCCGGCGCCCCAGGCCGCTATCAGAAACGCCGCCGAATTCGATCGCCTCGCCCGAACCGAAGGCGCCGGCCGTTTTATCGCGTTGCCGCAGCTCATGTTCGCGATCGATCGCGCCGCCGCGGCCCCGAAGCTGCTGTGGATCGACACGAAGCGCTATCGCTATCATCTCGACTATCTCCAGGCGAAATATCTGACGCTCGCCGACAGCGAGACCTTCAATGCCGCCAATTATGCCAACCCGAAACGGCGATTCCTGCTCGGCTCGGTCGTCCGCTATCCGAAGCTGAACCGCTACGGTGTCGAACTATGGGAAGGCGACCTGGTCGAGCCCGCTTTGCTCGCCGACATGATGCGCGTGCTCCAGGCGGGTTTTCCCGCGCCGCTCACCTTCAAGCCCAATTCCGATCAGCAGCGCGAGGCCGCCGGCCAGGCCAAGCTGCCGACCATCGGCATCGACGAAGCCTATGGCAGCCGCGAGGAGCTGATCCTCAACCATGGCCGCGCGGTCGGCCGGCTGGTCGTGGTGAAGGAGGGGCAGGAAGATGTGCTCACCCCCGGCGACGTGGCGGTGCTGACGACCATGCCGATCCGCATGCCGCCGGTCGCGGGCATCGTCTCGGCCACCTTCACCACCCCGATCAACCATGTCAGCCTGCTCGCCAAGACCTGGCGCATTCCCAATGCCTATCGCGCCGATGCCGATCGCCGCTGGGCGTCGCTGGCTGGCCAGATGGTGGTGCTCGATACGCGCGGCGCGATGGTCGTGCTGCGCATGGCCACGCGGGCCGAGGTCAAGACGGCCGAGCGCGCCAAAAAGGCCCGCGCGATCCAGGTGGCGCAGGCCGACACCGTCTATGCGGGCCTGCCGTCGCTGGTCGAGCAGGATTCGAACTGGGCCCGCCGCACCGGCGCCAAGTCAGCCAATCTCGGCCAGGTTGCGCAACTCGCGGTACGCGATGGCCGCTTCACCGTGCCGCCCGGCTTCGGCATTCCCTTCTCCTTCTACGACCGCTTCGTCGCCGCCAACCGGCTCGGCCCGCGCATCGCCGCGCTGCTCGCCGATCCGCGCCGCACCGATGCGGCGTGGCGCCAGCAGGAACTGGCAAAGCTCCGCGCCGCCTTCCTCACCGGCAAGATCCCGGACGCCGATTTCGCCGCGATCACTGCGCGCCGCGCCAGCCTGCTCGGACCCAAGGGCGTGTTCATCCGCTCCTCGACCAATGCCGAGGATCTGCGCGGCTTCAACGGCGCCGGCCTTTACGACACCGTGCCCAATGTGGTCAGCGCCGGGGATCTGGCGAAGGCCGTGAAGACGGTCTGGGGCTCGATCTGGAACGACCGCGCCTTCGCCGCGCGCGAAGCGGCCGGCATCGACCACCGCTCGGTCCGCGCCGCCGTGCTGGTGCAGATCGGCGTCGACGCCGATGCGGCCGGGGTGATGACCACGATCGACCCGTTCGACGAGCAGCAGGCCGACGAGATCCGCCTCTTCATCGCCGCCAAACGCGGCCTCGGCATCCGCGTGGTCGAAGGCCGGAAGATCGCCGAGCAACTCATTTACCGCCCGGAACTCGACTCGATCCAGGTTCTCACCCGCTCGAAGGACGATGTGCTGCTGCACTTCGCGCCCGGCGGCGGCGTGGAGGAAGCGAAGATCGACCCCGACCGCCCCGTGCTTTCCGACGATCTGGTCCGCCGTCTCGGCAAGATCGGCCGCGCGGTGGAGGAGGTGTTCGGCCACCGCCCGCAGGATGTGGAATGGCTTGTGGCGGGCGACCGGATCATGATCGTGCAGTCGCGGGATTATGTGCGGGGGCGGTGATCCCCGGTAAATATTGCAGGCGGCGTTTGGCGGATCAGGGCATTTTCCACCGCGATTCAGTTTTTCGCGATTCCCGTTGAACCGATCACGCGCTGGGACTCACCTTGTGCCTGGGAAACGAAAGGGGCGGAGTCCGGATCGTGCGGCGTGAGCGAGTCTTCGACGCCTATCTCGTGGCAGCGACACGTGCCGGCGATGAGCGTGCCTCGCGGCTGCTCATCGAATGCTGGCATCCACGGCTCGTGGCGCACGCCGCGCGATTGATGGGCCGGGGCGACCGCGCGCGGGATATCGCACAGGAAGCATGGATCGACATTGCGAGAGGGCTTGGCGGGCTACGCGACGATCGGGCGTTCCCGGCATGGGCCTATCGCATCGTCTCGCGCAAATGCGCGGCGGCGATCCGCGATGCCCGGCGCGAGCGCGGACTCGAAACGGCACTGGCTGCCGAACCGTCCGTGCAACGGGCTGATCCGGCGTTCGACCGCCTCGACGCCACCCAACGCCTTCGGGCCGCGATCCAGACTCTGCCCGCCGAGCAACGGGCAGCGATCGCGCTTTTCCATTTCGAAGAAATGAGCGTCGCCGAAGTGGCGGTCGCGCTCGACGTTCCGACGGGCACGGTCAAGACCCGCCTCATGCACGCCCGCCGCAAGTTGCGCGCGGTGCTGGAAGGAGATGAGTGATGCGCGATATCGACGCGATGATCGGCGAGGCGCTCGATGCGGAGGAGCGCGAACTGCTTCGCAGTATTGGCGAGGAGCCGGGCTTTTTCCGGCAGGCGCTGGGACTCTTCGCTGGCCCGACCGGATGGGTCACCGCCGTCATGGTGGGGGCTCAGTTGTTGACGTTCCTTGCCGGTGCCTGGGCGGCCTGGCGCTTCTTCGAGGCGCGCGACGCACTGACCGCGCTGCGTTGGGGCTTGCCTGCGGGCGTGCTGGTGCTGACGTCGCTGATGATCAAGATGTCGATCTGGCCGCGAATGCACTTCAACCAGTTGAAGCGCGAGCTGAAGCGAATCGAGCTTCAGCTCGCGCGCAGCCGGGGTTGAATCGACCGAAGCGGATCGACGGCTACTTGCCGAGTTTCGCGATCGATGCCTTCAGATTGGTGCGCGCGGCCCGCTCGAAACTGGCCCGACCCCAATCGGAGAAATAGAGAAAATCGCGGGCCAGGAATCCTTCCAGGATAGCCGCCCGTCCAGCCCGAAACGCTGCCTCCGGCACCTCGCGATACTCGTGCCGCACGCCCGCTTCATACGCATCGAAAACCTCCGGCGCCGCGCCGAGGATCGACAGGTCCATGTCGAGGAACATCGCCATATCCGCCACCTCGTCGGCGGGGAGGCCCGCCGGAATCGCATGATGCGCGGTCGCCTCGATCAGGCGCAGCGTCCGGCCAAGCGTCGGTTCGGGCACGACGCCCGCCAACATCTCCGCCGCCAGCGCGGCGCTGCGGCGCTCATTGTCCTTTCGGCGCGGTTCGTAGATCGCATCGTGCAGCAGGATCGCGCAGCGCACCGCCTCGGCGTCATGCAGCATGGTCTCGACCTCGGTATGGAGCGCGAGCAGCGCGAGCGGGTGGCTCCAGCCATGATAGCCGCGATCCGGCCCCGAATGCAGGTCTCGTATCTCTTGCAGCAGGGTGGCGCTCAACATCCCGGACTCCCGAATGGCGGTGCCCTGGATAGCAAGCCTGGGCGGGGTGGGTCGATTGCGTTCGGTGCCAGGCCTGTTTCGCTCCACGGCGTACCGTTGGCTGGTCGCACCGCCCCCCGGGCGCTTGATTCAATCCTCGGCACGATGTGGCTATCGTCGCGCCATGGCATTGCCCAGGATGATCCCGATCGCGCAGGCGTCCGTCTGCTCGCCGCCGCTGGCCCTTGCCGCGTTCTGGCGGCGACCGGTCGCCGCGAATTCGCTGTTCCGCGCCCGACATTCCCTGTTCCGGGATAACAGGGAATGGGTCAGCAAGATGCTGATATCGCTCCGGAAAAGATGGCCAAGATCACCCGCAAAGTCCCGAAAAAAAGAAATTCCCTGTTATTTCCCTGTTTACCGGCCCGGAACAGCGAATTTCCGGCCCTCGGAAGGCGTGCCCTTCGCCCCGATCGGACCCGCCTGCCGACGCAGGCGGAAACGATCGCCAACCTCTGCGCCCATTCATCTTGCCGCCCGCCCCAATCCCGCTAAACCTCTCTCTCAAGGGGAGAAGCAAGCATGGCCACGATCGCGCCCACTGACCTGGCGCCCGAACCCGCCGCGACGCCAGAGCCGAGCCGGAAGGACATCCAGCTCGTCATCACCGCGTCGTCGCTCGGCACGATCTTCGAATGGTATGATTTCTTCATCTACGGCACGCTCGCCGCGTCCGGCATCATCGGCCGGGTCTTTTTCCCCGCCGGCAACGAGCTGGTGCAGACGCTCGCCGCCTGGGCGGTGTTCGCGGTCGGCTTCGGCTTCCGCCCGCTCGGCGCGATCCTGTTCGGCTTCCTCGGCGACAAATGGGGGCGCAAATATACCTTCCTCGTCACCATCACGCTGATGGGCGTCGCCACCGCCGGCGTCGGCCTGGTGCCCTCGGCCGCGTCGATCGGGCTGGCCGCGCCGTTCATCGTCATCTTCCTGCGCATCCTGCAGGGCCTGGCGCTGGGCGGCGAATATGGCGGCGCCGCGATCTATGTCGCGGAGCATAGCGGCAAGGGGCAGAGCGGCTATTTCACCAGCTTCATCCAGGCCAGCGTGGTCGGCGGCTTCATTCTCAGCCTGGTCGTCGTGCTGCTCTCGAAATGGCTGATGCCGGTCGCGATCTGGGACAGCTGGGGCTGGCGCTTCCCCTTCGTCTTCTCGCTGCTGCTGCTCGCCGTGTCGCTATGGATGCGGCTGAAGCTCAACGAGAGCCCGGTGTTCAAGGCGATGAAGAACGCGGGCGAGACCGCGAAGAACCCCTTCACCGAAAGCTTCACCTATCCCGGCAATCTCCGCCGCCTGTTCGTCGCCCTGTTCGGCATCTCCGCCGGCCTGACCGTGATCTGGTACACCGCGACCTTCACCGTGCTCTCCTTCCTCCAGACGACGATGCGCGTCGAGGCGACCACCGCGCAGCTCATCGTCGGCTTCGGCGCGTCGCTCAGCCTCTTCTGGTTCATCTATTTCGGCCGCCTGTCCGACAGGGTCGGGCGCAAGACGCCGATCATCCTCGGCTATGCGATGACCCTGGTGCTGATCTTCCCGCTGTTCTGGATGCTCGGCGGCGCCGCCAACCCCGATCTCGCCCGCGCCGCACGCCGCGCGCCCGTGGTCGTTTCCGGCCCCATCTGCGATTACAATCCTTTCGCCGCGAAGCAGGTCGATCGCTGCGGCGAACTGCTCGACTATTTCTCCAAAAAGGGCGTCACCTATACCAAGGGCAAGACGCCGGTGACGCTCGTCACCATCGGCCAGGTGCCGATCGCCGACACCAGCCCGGCCGGGCTCGACGCCGCGCTCGCCGCTGCCGGCTATAATCTCGACAAGGTCGTGCCCGGCTTCCGCGGCATCCTCATCATCATGCTCGCCATCATCGTGATGGGGGCGCTGTCGGGCATGACCTATGGCCCGGTCGCCGCGCTGCTCGCCGAGATGTTCCCGCCGCGCATCCGCTACAGCTCGATGTCGATCCCCTATCACATCGGCACCGGCTATTTCGGCGGGTTCCTGCCGTTCATCGGCCAGTATATCGTCGCGCGGACCGGCGATCCCTATGCCGGCCTGTGGTACACTTTCGCCGTCGTCGCGATGGCGTTCGTCGTGACGGCGGTCGGCCTGCACGAGACCAAGCCGGGCACGGCGAGCGCGGATTAGATCACCCGGCGGACGGCATCCCGGTCGCTCGACAAATGCCTCGGCCAGATTGCAAAATCGGCCGACCGATTATATTTTAATCAGGTTGATTTGGAGTGATTGAAATGACGGCCGAAACCCGCGTCCTGACCGCGCATGTGCCGCTGTATCTGGCGGACAAGGTGGATGTCATGGCGTCGCGACTGGATCGGTCGCGAGGTTGGATCGTCAAGCAGGCAATCGCCGCCTGGGTCGACCAGGAGGAGGAGCGCCACAGGATGACGCTGGCGGCGCTCGCCGATGTCGACGCGGGGCGGGTGATCGACCATCAAAGCATCCAGGCATGGGCGGACAGCCTGTCGACCGATCGACCGCTGCCGCCACCGGCAGCGTGAGGATTGTCTGGACGGGCAGGGCGTCGGCCGATCTCGTTCGCTTGCACGCTTTTCTTGAGCTGGTCGCTCCGGATGCGGCAGCCCGGGTCGTCCAGCAACTCGCGCATGCCCCGGATCGCCTTGCCGAGTTTCCCCGGATGGGGGAGAGACTGGATGCGTATGCACCTCGTGAGGTCCGTCGCATCGTCGTGGGGCATTATGAAATGCGCTATGAGATTGCCGATGCTGTCATCTTCATCCTGCGATTGTGGCACAGCCGGGAGGATCGTGGCGCGGAATAGTATTTCATCGCCGCAAAGCGCGCGTGGCCGGCTGGCGGCTCCCGAACCGCTTTCGAACCTTGATCGGCCTAGCGTAGCGCGAGCCGCCCCGCTAACCGGCTCCTGATGAGCGCTCCCCTACGTCTCCGCCTCGATGGCGCCGCCCTTGTCGACAATTGGCGCACCCTGGCCGCGATGAGCGGCCCCGCGGCCTGCGGCGCGGCGATCAAGGCGAACGGCTATGGTCTCGGCGCGGCCGAGGTTGCGACGCGCCTTGCCGCGGCGGGGTGCCGCGACTTCTTCGTCGCCACCTGGGCCGAGGCAGCGGCGCTCGCCCCGCTGGGCTTGCCGGTCACCGTGCTGCACGGCGTGCGCGAGGAGGATATGGCGCTGGCGCTCACCGGCATCGCTCGCCCCGCGCTCAACTCGGCAGGGCAGGCCGCGCGCTGGAAAGCGGCGGGGGGCGGTGCCTGCGATGTGATGATCGACACCGGCATGAACCGGCTCGGCCTGTCGGTCGACGATCTGCCGTTGCTCGAGGGGCTCGTCATCGAGACGCTGATGAGCCACCTAGCCTGCGCCGACGAGGATGCGGCGATGAACGCGCGGCAGCTGGCGACGTTCGCCCCGCTTGCCGGTCGGACGGGCGCCAGGCGGATGAGCCTCGCCAATTCCGCGGGCATCGGCCTCGGGTCCGATTATGCCTTCGATCTCACGCGGCCCGGCCTGGCCCTGTACGGCGGAATCCCGCGCGGCGAACTCGGCGCGATCCGCCAGGTCGTCACGCCCGAGGCGCAGATCCTCCAGCGCCGCACCGTGGCCGCGGGCCAGACCATCGGCTATAACGCGACCTGGACGGCGCCCGCGCCGACCGAGGTCGCGATCCTCAACCTTGGCTATGCCGACGGCTATTTCCGTGGCTTCTCCAATACGGGCTCGGCGCGGGCCGACGGGCAGTCGCTGCCGCTGCTCGGCCGGGTCTCGATGGACCTGATCGCGATCGACGTCACCGCCGCGCCCGATCTCGCCGAGGGCGACTGGCTTGCGCTCGACTATGCCTTGCCTGAAGCCTCCGCGCGCTCGGGCATGTCGCAGTACGAACTGCTCACCAGCTTGGGCGACCGCTTCGATCGCGTCTGGAGCGACTGACCCCCTCCCGCGCGCGGGAGGGGAGAGAGGTTACCGCTCGACGCACATGGCGATGCCCATGCCGCCGCCGATGCACAGTGTGGCGAGGCCCTTCTTGGCGTCGCGCTTGGCCATCTCGTAGAGCAGGGTGGTCAGCACACGCGCGCCGCTGGCGCCGATCGGATGTCCGATCGCGATCGCGCCGCCATTGACGTTGACGCGCTCGGCATCCCAGCCGAGCTCCTTGCCGACCGACAGCGCCTGCGCCGCGAACGCCTCGTTCGCCTCGATCAGGTCGAGATCGGCGATGCTCCAGCCGGCTTTTTCCAGCGCGCGCCGAGTCGCCGGTACCGGGCCGATGCCCATGATCGACGGGTCGACGCCGGCCGAGGCCCAGCTCGCGATCCGCGCCAGGATGGTGGAGCCGCGCTTCTCGGCTTCCTCGCGCGTCATCAGCACCAAAGCCGCGGCGCCGTCGTTCAGGCCGGAGGCGTTGGCGGCGGTCACCGTGCCGTCCTTCTTGAACGCCGGGCGCAGGCCCGAGAGGCTTTCCAGCGTCACGCCGCTACGGATATATTCGTCGTTCGCCACGATCGTGTCGCCCTTGCGGCCCTTGATCGTCACCGGCACGATCTCGTCCTTGAACCGGCCCGAGGAACGCGCGGCATCGGCGAGATTCTGCGAGCGGGTCGCGAACACGTCCTGCATCTCGCGCGTCACCTGATATTGCTCGGCGAGGTTCTCGGCGGTGATGCCCATGTGATAATTGTTGAAGGCGTCGGTCAGGCCGTCGCTGATCATCGTGTCGACCAGCGCGAGATTGCCCATCTTGGTCCCGCCGCGCAGGTTCTGCGCGTGGGTCGAGAGCGACATGGATTCCTGTCCGCCCGCGACGACGATCGTCGAATCGCCGGTCTGGATCGCCTGCGCCGCCAGCGCGACCGCGCGCAGGCCCGATCCGCAGACCTGGTTGACGCCCCAGGCCGGGATTTCCTTGGGCACGCCCGCCGCCATCGACGCCTGGCGCGCCGGGTTCTGGCCCTGCGCGGCGGTCAGCACCTGGCCCAGGATCACTTCGGACACGTCGCCCGCCTCGACCCCCGCCTGCGCCAGTGCTGCCTCGATCGCGATGCGGCCAAGCTCATGCGCCGGAGTCGCCGCGAAGGCGCCGAGGAAGCTGCCGACCGGCGTACGCTTGGCGGCGGTGATGACGATGTCCTGCATGATGTGGGGACTCCAGTGGAAGAGATGTTTGGCGGCTATCTAGTGCCGGGGATCGCGCTTAGCCAGTCCGCAAGGGGCTCCCAGAGCTGGGATCGCCCTCCGCGCCCGACGATCATGCCGACATGGCCCGCGCCCAGGTCGCGCCGGTCGGGCAGGTCCGCCGCGCTCCGGGCGGGCACGATCCGGTCAGTCATCGACACGAAATCGACCGCCGGGCAGGTCAGCCGCGCCGGATCGGCGATGCCGCCGCCGACCCTCCAGCGGCCGGTGCCGGGCAAATCCGCGTCGATGAAGTCGTCGAACATCTGCCGCCCGGCGGCATAGGGCAGGGGGGCGCCCGCATTCGCCCAATCCTCCATCGCGACAAAGGATCGTGCCGCGGCACTGCACGGCTCCATCGCGGCGAAAGCCTCGTACTTGGCGATGGTGCGCGCCGGGTCGAGTCGCCAGAACCCGCTCTGCAGCACTTCCATCGGCACCAGCCCCATCGTCTCGCAGGCCGGCTGCGCCGCTTGCCAGAGTGCGGCGATATCCGCCCGTGCTGCAGCGCCGAAGCCCGAAAAGCGCCAGGGCGCGGCGATCATCGCCAGCCCGGCGACCGGCACCGCGCACGCGGCCGCCATCGCGATCGTCCCGCCCAGACAATAACCGGCCAGCACCGGCGGCTGCTCGAATTTGGCGATCAGCGGCAGCAGCAATCGTTCGACATGGGCGGTCACGTCCATGCCGCGCTCGGCCGGCGTCGGGCTGCCCCAGTCGAGCAGAAATGGCCGGAATCCCTCGGCAGCGAGCCATTTCATTAACGAATTCCCGGGCATCAGGTCGAGGATGAAGGGAGGGTTGATCAGCGAGGGGACAAGGATCACCGCGCGCCCTTTGCTGTCCTTCGCGCCGTAATCGCGCAGTCGCGCGCGTCCCTTGCGGAATCGCGCCGGTGCCGGCCGGCGCGCGCGGCCTCGCGGCGCGTCCTGATAGGCGCGCAATCCCGCCAGCGCCGCGGCGCGCCGTTCAGGTGATGGTGCAGTCTCGTTGCGCAACATGTCCAGGAACAACGGAAGCGGGCGCGGACCGTGTTGCGGTGCAGTATGAAAGGGTGATACAGATGGATCAAACACAGGGTCGGGAGCCTTCTTTTATGAAGAAGCAGAATGCGGGCGACGGCCCGGTGATTATCAAGAAGTACGCTAACCGTCGTCTCTACAACACCGAGACTTCGTCCTACATCACGCTTGAGCACCTCGCCGCGATGACTCGCGAAGGCCGCGACTTCAAGGTGGTCGACGCGAAGAGCGAAGAAGACATCACGCATAACATCCTCACCCAGATCATCATGGAGGAGGAATCGCGTGGGCAGACCATGCTCCCGGTAAACTTCCTGCGTCAGCTCATCGCGATGTACGGCGATTCGATGCAGCAGATGGTGCCTGGTTACCTCGAGGCATCGATGGACAGTTTCCGCCGCAACCAGGAACAGTTCAAGTCGGCGGTCGAGGGTGCGTTCGCCAACTCGCCCTTCGCCGAACTGGCCAAGCGCAACATGGCGGTGTTCGAGGCCGCCACCCAGGCGTTCAAGCCCGGTGCGAAGCCCGGCGAGACCCCCGCACCGGCGGCGACCAAGGACGAAGAGATCGCAGCGCTCAAAGCCGAGCTCACCCGGCTTCACGAAAAGATCGAGAAGCTCGGCGACTGATTCCGGTCGATGGCGATGCCGTTCTGGATCGGCGCGGGCGGTACGCTCGCTCTGGCGATCGTCGCTGGCGTTGGTGACCGGCGGCGCAGCCGGCGCGCCAATCTCGATTCGATCGGGCTGGTCGACTGGCCGACCGTCCAGGTTCTGGCGCTGATCGTCACCGCCATTCTGGCCAGCATCGCCGCCAATAGCTGAAGCGGACACGCCGATCCTCGTTCGGGCTTGGACTTGCTCCGGGCGAAAAGGGGATCAGTAGAAGGCGGCAAGTGTCAGCTGCCGCTCGCTCCCGTCGCACAGCCCCAGCGTCACCGTCCGTCCCGCTTCTCCCGCCGGCCAGTCGCTCGCCGGCGGCGAGATGCCGTCGACCGAGCAGATCCGCTCTCCCGCGCGCCAGCCGGCCGCCTCGCCCGGCCCGCCCTTCATCACATGCAGCACGACCAGTGCCGCGCCCTGTGCCTCGACCAGCAATCCGCTGGTCGATCGTACGGACGGCATGTCCGCCTCGGGCCCCGGGCTCAGGATCATGTGACCGGCGCCGGGGTCGAGCAGCACATGATAGCGCTTGAGAAAGCCCGACCCGATCCGCCCCGCGACTCCCATGCGGCTCGAATAGCCGCCCGGCCGCTCGACATTCATCGCGACATGCCGCGCGGTGAGCGCCCCCAGCGTCAGCTCGGGCAATATCGTCAGGTCAGTGACGACCGGACCGGCGAGTCCATGGCTCATCGTCGTGGTGACGAGCGGCGCCAGCGCGCCGTGCGGGCGCCAGGCATCGCCCGAGACGGTGATCGCGCCGCCGTCCCCGGTGTCGATCACCAGCGGCCGCACGCGGACACCGTGAAGCTCCATCTCGGTGAGGTAGAAGCTCAGGTCCGTGCCCGCGCGCAGCGGTGCGGTCGCCCCGGGAAAGGGCATGCGGCCCGATTGCAGCAGCCGGAACCGCCTTCCCGGATAGTCCAGGTCGAGCGCATAACCACCGACCAGGTCGATGCCCGCCAGCATCTCGACCGGCTCGCCACCGGTCGCCGCCTGAACCAGGTCGAGCACCGCCACCTTGCCGCCAGTGCGGCGCAGCCCGCCCAGCGTGATCGACGCGGCATCGGCCCATTCGATCCCCACCGCACCGCCGATCGCGGCGGCGCTGCGCTCGCCCCGGGTCCTCAGCTTCATGCGGCGTGCATAGGCCCGCGAGATGGTGGTGACGCTGACGGCGGTATCGAGCATCGCCGTCACCGGCCTGCCGTCGAGCTCCAGCGTGAAGCGGATCTGGTCCTGCGGCGTCAGCTCGAACGGCACCCACCGCGCCTCGGTGTCGCTGGCAAGCGCGAACACAGGCGCTGGTACGGGCTGCTGCGCGACCGCGGGCGTGGCCAGGAGGGACAGGAGAAGACCGGCCAGAAAGCGCATCGGCCCCATGATAGCCAAGGTCCGTGCTCAGCCCGAGTCGGAAGGCGTCAGAGACATGCCTCGAGATAGGCCTGGTCGAAGCCGAACTGCCGTGCCTTTTCCAGCGTGTAGGGGCGCAGCCCCATCGAGCGATATTCGCCGATGATCTTCCCGTCGGCGCTCTCGTCGAGATATTCGAACTTGAACAGCTCCTGGGTGACGATCACCGGGCCTTCCATGCCGATCACTTCGGTCACGTTGGTCACGCGGCGCGAGCCGTCGCGCAGGCGCTTCACCTGGATGATCATCTCGACTGAATCGGCGATCTGGCGGCTGATCGCCTCCTTCGGCACCTTGATGTCCGACATCATCACCATGTTCTCCATACGGGCGAGCGCCTCGCGCGGGGAGTTGGCGTGGAGCGTGCACATCGAGCCGTCATGACCGGTGTTCATGGCGGCGAGCATGTCGAAACACTCGCTGCCGCGGATTTCGCCGAGGATGATGCGGTCGGGGCGCATACGCAGGGCGTTCTTCACGAGATCGCGGATGCTGATCTCGCCCTGGCCCTCCAGGTTGGCCGGGCGGGTCTCCAGCGGCAGCCAGTGCGGCTGCTGCAGGCGAAGTTCGGCCGCGTCCTCGATCGTCAGCACGCGCTCGCCCGGGTCGATCATCTTCGACAGGGCGTTGAGCATCGTCGTCTTGCCCGAACCGGTACCGCCGGAGATCACCACGTTGAAGCGGCACGCGCCGGCGATCTTCAGCGCGGTGGCCATTTTCGGGCTCATCGATCCGAATCCGGCCATCATGTCGAGCGTGATCGGCTTGGCGGAGAATTTACGAATCGAGATCGCGGTGCCGCGCAGGCTCAGCGGCGGCACGATCACGTTGACGCGGGATCCGTCCTTCAATCGCGCATCGGCGAGCGGGGTGGTCTGGTCGACGCGGCGGCCGACCGAGTTGCAGATGCGCTGCGCGATCTGGAACAGATGCTCCTCGTCGCGGAACTGGATATGCGCCAGCTCCAGCTTGCCCTTGCGTTCGACGAAGGTCTGTTCGGGGCCGTTGACCATGATGTCCGACACGTTCGGATCGGCCAGCAATTCCTCGAGCGGGCCAAGGCCGAGCAGTTCGTCGACCAGCACCTTTTCCAGCGCGAACTGCTCGCGGCGGTTGAGCGTCAGCTTCAGCTCGGCAAGCACTTCGCCGATGATCGGGCGGAATTCCTCGGCCAGCTCGTCCTTGTTCAAGGTAGCGGCGGCTTCGGGATCGACTCGCTCGAGCAGGCGGGGAAGGACCTGTTCCTTGATCTTGTGGACCGAGGCTTCGAAGCCCTCGACCTTGCTGCTGCCGGCCTCGCCCGAGGCATTTTGCCGATCGGCCAGCCGCGCCAGCGCTTCCGCATTAGCGGGGTTGCCGCCGTCATTGCTGCCCGGCAGCGGCATTTTCGGGATCGGCGGGAATTGCTCGCCGCCGCTGTCCACCTCGCGCGGCACCGCGGCGCCCTGCATCGGGCGCGCGACACCGAATGCCGGACGGCTTCCGGGTCCATTGGCTAACCCGGGACGACGTCCAAATGCACTCATGCCGATAGATTCCTCATGGTCGGGGACGGGCCTAGCGCCCAAGGCTTGATAATTGACTAACCACATTGGGTGTCGCCGCGCCTGCTCCGCCGCTCTTGAGGAGGTACGAGCCAGAACCGAGCCAGGCTGCTATGTCATGGATGGACTCGGAGGGACGGGGATGCGCCGCATAACGCCATTGATGTGTCTGCTGGCCCTGGGCGCGGGCAATGCGTCGGCCCGAGCGCCGGATCCGGATGGCCTGCCGGCCTGGCTCGCCGGCTGCTGGATTCAGCAGGAAGGGCAGGCATGGACGGAGGAATGCTGGACCGCGCCCCGCGCCGGCATGATGCTTGGTTCGGGGCGAAGCGGGGTGGGGGAACGGCTCCGATCCTGGGAGGCGACCCAGATCCTGCCCGACGTGGCGGGCAAGCCGGTGTTCTGGGCTTCACCTCAGGGCGGGCAACGCGTCGCGTTCCCGCTCGCCTCCCGCACCGCGAGCGAGATGGTGTTCGCCAATCCGGCGCATGATTACCCGCAGCGCATCCGCTATTGGCGGGACGGCGCCACGCTCAACGCGGAGATTTCAATGCTGGACGGCAGCAAGCCGATGCGCTGGCACTTCAGGGCAATGCGCTAGTTATTCGGCGCGCTCGGCGAGCACGGTCAGGCCGGCCGAGCTGACCTCCGCAAAGCCGCCTTCGATCGCAATCGTCTCGGGCTCGCCCTTTTCGGTGCGATAGATCGACAGCGCGCCGTCGCGGATCGTCGACATGACGGGCGCATGGCCTTCGAGCACACCGAAATCGCCCTCGGAACCGGGGACGACGACCATGTACACGTCCTCGGAGCGGACGAGCTTTTCGGGAGTGACGAGTTCGAAGTGCAGCATTTCGTTTCTCACTCCCCTCCCGCTTGCGGGAGGGGTTGGGGGTGGGCACCCGGTCAATCACGGGCGGTGCGTCCAGCTTAGGCCGGGCGCCCAACCCTCGGTCCCCTCCCGCGAGCGGGAGGGGAGGAAGTCTTACGCGTCCTGCGCCATCTTTTCAGCCTTGGCGATCGCTTCTTCGATGCCGCCGACCATGTAGAAAGCGCTCTCGGGCAGGTGGTCATACTCACCCTCGACCACTGCCTTGAAGCTCTTCACCGTGTCCTCGAGCTGCACGAACTTGCCCGGGATGCCGGTGAAGACCTCGGCGACGTGGAACGGCTGCGACAGGAAACGCTGGATTTTGCGCGCACGCGACACGGTCAGGCGATCGTCTTCGCTCAACTCGTCCATGCCGAGAATGGCGATGATGTCCTGCAGCGACTTGTACTTCTGCAGCGTCGACTGGACGGCGCGGGCAGTCTCGTAATGCTCCTGGCCGACGACGCGCGGCTCGAGCACGCGCGAGGTGGAGTCGAGCGGATCGACCGCCGGGTAGATGCCCAGCTCCGAGATCGCGCGGTTGAGCACGGTCGTCGCGTCCAAGTGAGCGAAGGACGTGGCCGGCGCCGGATCGGTAAGATCGTCGGCAGGCACATAGATCGCCTGCACCGAGGTGATCGAACCCTTGTTGGTCGAGGTGATGCGCTCCTGCAGCGCGCCCATGTCGGTCGACAGGGTCGGCTGATAGCCCACGGCCGACGGAATGCGGCCGAGCAGCGCCGACACTTCCGAACCCGCCTGAGTGAAGCGGAAGATGTTGTCGACGAAGAACAGCACGTCCTGGCCTTCGACGTCGCGGAAATATTCGGCGATCGTCAGGCCCGACAGCGCGACGCGGGCGCGGGCGCCCGGCGGCTCGTTCATCTGGCCATAGACCAGCGCGACCTTCGAACCCTCGGACTGCGGATTGCCGTCGGCATCCTTGGCGATGACGCCTGCGTCGAGGAACTCGTGGTACAGATCGTTGCCCTCACGGGTACGCTCGCCGACGCCGGCGAACACCGAGGTGCCGCCGTGCCCCTTGGCGATGTTGTTGATCAGTTCCTGGATCAGCACGGTCTTGCCCACGCCGGCGCCGCCGAACAGGCCGATCTTGCCGCCCTTCGCGTACGGGGCGAGCAGGTCGATGACCTTGATGCCGGTGACCAGAATGGCGCTCTCGGTCGACTGGTCGACGAACAAAGGTGCCGATGCGTGGATCGGGGCCGTCTCGGTGTGGCCGACCGGGCCACGCTCGTCGATCGGCTCGCCGATGACGTTGAGGATGCGGCCGAGCGTTTTCGGGCCGACCGGCACGCGGATCTGCGAACCGGTATCGGTGACGGTCTGGCCGCGGGTCAGGCCCTCGGTCGCGTCCATCGCGATGGTGCGGACGGTGTTCTCGCCGAGATGCTGCGCGACTTCGAGAACCAGGCGGTTGCCGTTATTGTCGGTCTCGAGCGCCGAAAGGATCGCCGGCAGGCTGCCCTGCGGAAAGGCGACGTCGACGACGGCGCCGATCACCTGGCTGATACGGCCGACATTGTTCGTCGTCGCGATCGGCGCGGTCGTCTCGGGAGCGGCTGCCTTCGCGCGCGGCTTGCGGGCAGGCTTCTCGGTGGTCGGGGCTGCGGTTGCCATCGTTCTTTCCTTGCTTCGAACTGCTTAGAGCGCTTCGGCGCCAGAGATGATTTCGACCAGTTCCGTGGTGATCGCGGCCTGGCGGGTGCGGTTATACTGAATCGTCAGCTTGTTGATCATGTCGCCGGCATTGCGCGTGGCATTGTCCATCGCGGTCATGCGGCTGCCCTGCTCCGACGCGGCATTCTCGAGCAATGCCCGGAACACCTGGATCGCCACGTTGCGCGGCAGCAGGTCGGCCAGGATCGATTCCTCGTCGGGCTCATATTCGACCGCGGCACCGCCATCGTCGACGGGAGCGGCGTTTACGTCGATCGCGACCGGGATGATCTGGCGGCCGATCGGCTCCTGCACCAGCGCCGACTGGAAGCGGGCGTAGAACAGGTGAGCGACATCGAACTCGCCCGCCTCGAAGCGTGCGATCACGTCATCGGCCACTGCACGGGCATCGGCGAACGCGACCCGCTTGATGTGACCCATCTCATGATCGGCAACGACCAGGTTCGGGTAGAAGCGCTTGAGCACGCGGCCCTTCTTGCCGGCGATGTAGATCTTCACCGTCTTGCCGGCGGCGACCAGTTCCTCGATCTTGCGGCGTGCCGCACGGACGATGTTGGTGTTGAACGCGCCTGCGAGACCACGCTCGGAGGTCGCGACGATCAGCAGATGGACCTGGTCCTTGCCGGTGCCGGCGAGCAGCTTCGGAGAGGATTCGCTGACGCTCACCTTGGCGGCGAGACTCGCCATCACCTTTTCCAGCCGCTCGGCATAGGGGCGGCCGGCGACGGCCGCTTCCTGCGCCCGGCGCAGCTTCGCGGCGGCGACCATCTTCATCGCCTTGGTGATCTTCTGCGTCGACTTCACCGAGCCGATGCGGATCTTGAGGGCCTTCAAACTAGCCATTGTTTTCCTTCTTGTGTTCCCGCGAAGGCGGGAACCCAGTCTGGGCCCCCGCCTTCGCGGGGGCACAAGTCAGTTACGCAAACGTCTTCGCGAACGCGTCGAGCGCAGCCTTGAGCTTGCCCTTGGCTTCGTCACCCAGATCCTTGGTGTCGCGGATCAGGCAGAGCACATCGGCATGGTTCGCGCGCAGATCGGCGAGCATCGCGGCTTCGTAACGCACCACGTCCTGCACCGCGACGGTATCCAGATAACCCTGAGTGCCGGCGAAGATCGACGCCGTCTGTTCCTCGAACGGCAGCGGGCTGAACTGGGGCTGCTTGAGCAGCTCGGTCAGGCGCGCGCCGCGGTTGAGCAGCTTCTGGGTCGAGGCGTCGAGGTCCGAACCGAACTGAGCGAAGGCGGCCATCTCGCGATACTGCGCCAGCTCCAGCTTGATCGAGCCCGACACCTTCTTCATCGCCTTGGTCTGCGCGGCGGAACCGACGCGGCTGACCGACAGGCCGACGTTGATCGCGGGGCGGATGCCGGCGAAGAACAGGTCGGTTTCGAGGAAGATCTGGCCGTCGGTGATCGAGATCACGTTGGTCGGAATATAGGCGGACACGTCGCCGGCCTGGGTTTCGATGATCGGCAGCGCGGTCAGCGAGCCCGAGCCATTGTCCTTGTTCATCTTCGCCGCGCGCTCGAGCAGGCGCGAGTGGAGATAGAACACGTCGCCGGGATAGGCTTCGCGGCCCGGCGGGCGGCGCAGCAGCAGCGACATCTGGCGATAGGCGACTGCCTGCTTCGACAGATCGTCGAACACGATCAGCGCGTGCATGCCGTTGTCACGGAAATACTCGCCCATCGCAGTGCCGGTATAGGGCGCGAGGAACTGCAGCGGGGCAGGGTCGGACGCGGTCGCGGCGACGACGATGGAATAGTCCATCGCGCCATTCTCGGTCAGCGTGCGGACGAGCTGCGCGACGGTCGAGCGCTTCTGGCCGACCGCGACATAGATGCAATAGAGCTTCTTTGACTCGTCGTCGCCGGCGTGATCGTTCTTCTGGTTGATGAAGGTGTCGATCGCGACGGCCGACTTGCCGGTCTGGCGATCGCCGATGATCAGCTCGCGCTGGCCGCGGCCGACGGGGACGAGGGCGTCGATCGCCTTCAGGCCGGTCTGCACGGGCTCATGCACCGAGGTGCGCGGGATGATGCCCGGCGCCTTCACCTCGACGCGGCTGCGCTGGTCGGAAACGATCGGGCCCTTGCCGTCGATCGGGTTGCCGAGGCCATCGACCACGCGGCCGAGCAGGCCCTTGCCGATCGGAACGTCCACGATCGTGCCGGTCCGCTTGACGACGTCGCCTTCCTTGATCTCCGAGTCGGACCCGAAGATCACGACGCCGACATTGTCGGCCTCGAGGTTGAGCGCCATGCCCTGCACGCCGTTGGAGAATTCGACCATCTCGCCGGCCTGGACATTGTCCAGCCCGTGAATGCGCGCAATGCCGTCGCCGACCGACAGCACCTGGCCGGTTTCGGAGACCTGAGCCTCGGTACCGAACGAAGCGATCTGGTCCTTGATGACCTTCGAGATTTCAGCGGCGCGGATATCCATTGTCAGCCTTTCCCAACAGCTAAGAGCTGTCAGCCTTTCATTGCGTGCGCGAGAGTGTTGAGACGGGTCTTGATCGAGCTATCGATCATCTGCGAGCCGATCTTCACGACCAGCCCGCCAAGCAGGGCGGGATCGACCGACAGGTCGACCGCGACGTCGCGGCCGATGCGGGTGCGAAGCTGCTGCTTCAGCGCATCGATCTGGGCGTCGGAAAGCGGATGCGCCGAGGTCACCTCGGCCGTGGTCTCGCCGCGATGGTTGGCGGCAAGCATGCGGAACGCGCGGATGATCGCGGGCAGCTGCGCCAGACGGCGGTTGTCGGCAAGCACGCCGAGGAAATTCCTGGTGGTGCCATCGACGCCCAGCGCGGTCGCCGTGGCGGCAACGGCCCTGGCGGCGTCCTGGCGGCTCACCAGCGGGCTGGCGACCAGCCGGGCGAACTCGTCCGACTGCTCCAGCGCAGCGCGCACATTGGCCAGGCTCGCCTCGACTGCGTCGATCGTCTTTGAATCGCGGGCAAGCTCGAACAGCGCGGTGGCGTAGCGACCGCTTAAGCTTGCTTGAATACCGCCGGATGTCTCCACGCGATCGAAATCCTCGTTTGGAACTGTTTGCGACCCATACGAAAAGGGAGGCCGGAATCGGCCCCCCTGATGGGTCGCCGCGCGGTTAGCATCGGGTTACGCGGGATGCAACCCGAGTCCGACCTGCCCGCTTGAGCCTCGCTATATAATATAGGTGCCGTTTCATCGTGCGCGCCATTGCCCGTGCGGGCACGATTTCCTGCATGTCACGATTTTTCCAGAATTTCACATAATCGCAACAACCAGTTAACCATGCGTTTGGGTCTTGCCCCCATAGCCGGGGTCATGCCTCGCCCAGACATCGCCGCCGCCCTTTCCGCTTTCAAGCAAATCGCCGCGCGGTGGGACGCCGGCGGCAGCAGCATCCGCTCCCAGCTTCGCCGTATCGTCTGGAGCCTGCTCGGCATCCAGGCACTCCTCGCCATCGCGCTCATCGGCACCACGTTCAGCACCAGCCACGGCGTGCGATCACTCGTGCTCGACCGGCTCGATCCGATCGGTGAGCTCCAGCGCGTCAATGACAGCTATGTCGCGGCCCTGCTCACCGCGCAGAAGGTGCAGAGCGGCAATCTCTCGGCCGACAGTGCGATCAGCGCGATCGAGGAAGCGCGCGCTACCATCCGCAGCAACTGGCGCTCCTTTTCGAGGCAGGCGCTCGATGACCGTCGCGGTGCCGCCGTCGCCCAGGTCGCCGTTGCGCGCCGGGATGCCGATGCCGCGATCGAGCGCCTGCTCGATCTGCTCCGCAGCCACCGCGTCGACCAGCTCGATTTCTTCGTCAGCGGCGCGCTCTATGCCGCGATCGATCCGCTGACGGCCGCCAGCAACGGGCTGATCGACGACCTTAGGGCGGATGCCGCGCGCGAGCGGACCGCACTCGAACGAGGCTTTGCGACGACCTATCTCATGGTCGCGTTCGTGACTCTGCTCGCCGCGCTGATCGGCTGGTGGGGCATGCGCATGCTGGCGCTGCGGATCGAACAGCCGCTCGCCGAGATCGCGGTCGCGACTGGCGGCATCACGCTCGAGCGCGACGACACGCCGATCCCCGGCCTCGACCGCACCGACGAGATCGGCGAGATCGCCCGCGCGCTGGCTTTTGCCCGCAAGCGCTCGGGCGATGCCCGGCGGCTCAGCGAGGAATCGCACCGTGCGAACGAGGCGCTGCACCGCCGCCAGGTCACCGAGCATGAAGCGCGGGCGAAACGCGCGGCCGATCTCGATGCGCTGTTCGCGGTGTTCGAGCGCGAAGCAGGGCTTGTCGTGCACGATCTCATCTCGGCCGGCCCCGCCCTGCGCGAGACGGCGAACGCCATGTCCGGCGAAGCGGGGACGACCGAGCACCATGCGCTCGCGACCGCGGCGCTGGCCAAGCAGAGTGCGTCGAGCGCCCGCACCATCGCCCAGTCCGGTGCGGCGCTCGCCGGCGCAATCGAGCGCATCAGCGACGAAGCTTATGAATCCAAGACGGGTGCGGCGCATGTGCGGGCGCGCACGCTGGAAGGTCGCGCGCATGCCGAATCGCTCGGCGTCCTGGTCGGCGAGATCGCCGGCGTGCTCGACCTCATCTCCGAAATCGCCGGGCAGACCAATCTGCTCGCGCTCAACGCGACGATCGAGGCCGCCCGCGCCGGCGATGCCGGTCGCGGCTTCGCGGTGGTCGCCGACGAGGTGAAGCTGCTGGCGCGCCAGAGCCAGGCAGCGGCGGGCCGGATCGAATCGCGCCTCGCCGCGGTCTCCCGCGCGAGCGATACGGTGCTGGAGACGATCCAGTCAGTCGATTCGCTCGCCGCTGATCTCGATCGCTCGGCCGCCAATGTCGCCGGCGCGGTCGAACAGCAGCGCGACATGACCCGCCGCATCGCCGCCGCCATCGCCGAGGTGGAAGGCGGCACCGCCGATGCGGCGACCAACATGCAGCTCCTGTACGAACGCGCCGAACGCTCGCGGCGCAGCGCCGAGAAGGTAGCGCACACCGCGGAAGCCGTCGCCGGCGGCGTCGAGACGCTGCGCAGCCGGATCAGTCGCCTGATCGACGATGTACGGGTGGCGTGAGGCGCGCTGCCGATTATTCTCGATCGGGGCTTTTCGGCATCGCTGCGATGGATAGGGTGCCGGCACCAGCTCGCACCAAGACAAGGATGACGATGAAAGCCCTGCTCCTGCTTGCCGCCGCGCTTGCCACGTCGTCCGTCAGCGCCGCCGATACGGCGGCGCCCGCCGGGTTTCGGGTCGGTGGCGTCGACTTCTCCCTGCCGCTGCCCAAGGGCTATTGCCTGCCGCAAGGCGTGCAGATCGATATCGCGCAGATGATCGCGGCGGCCGACCCCAACAGCGTCACGGATCTGACCCTGGTCCAGTGCGGCGTCACGATCGGCACGGGCGCCAACGACTATACTCTGATCAAGACGCCAACGGCGGCGCTGGCAGTGGCCGTCGATCGGCCGCAATTGCTCGCGTCGCTCGGCGCCGAGTTCGACAAGCCCGAGACGCTCAAGATGCTGCAGTCGGACGAATTCGACAGGAAGGTGTCCGAAGATGCGGGCAAGGCCATTCCGGGCAAGCCGCAATTCGCCGGCGATATCAAACCGCTCGGGCGGGACGATGTCTGCGCCTATCTGGGCGGCACAACCAAAGTCACGGGGAACGGGATCAGCTATCTCCAGGCGGTCGGAACCTGCATCACCAGCATCGGCAACCGGGTGGTCGTGGTGAATCGCTATGGCACCAAGGCCGATGACGCCGGTATCGCGGCGCTGCTGCGCGAGGCGAAGGCGGTTGCGCTGACGATCAAGGCAACCCCGCCGGCCTGATGCTTTGAGCGCAAGCCTCGGGATGTGGCGGGCATCGGCGGCGCCTATATCGGCATCATGACAGAGCCACTCGCCATCGACGCCGATATCGCCTGGGCCGCCTTCGAACGGCGCGACCGGGCCTATGACGGCCGTTTCGTCGGTGCGGTCACCTCGACCGGCATCTATTGCAAGCCGAGCTGCCCGGCGCGGCACCCGAAGCGCGAGAATGTCCTGTTCTACCGCGACGGGGCCGAGGCACGGGCGGCGGGGTTCCGCGCCTGCCTGCGCTGCACGCCCGACGAGGTCGGCCGCGACCGCGTCGCGGTGGCGCGGGCGGTAGCGCTGATCGAGGCGGACGAGGACGGCATCGGGCTCGAGGAGCTCGCCGCGCGGGTCGGCTATGCCCCGCATCATTTCCACCGCCTGTTCAAGCGCGCGACCGGGGTGACTCCCGCGGCCTATGCGCGCGGCCTCAAGGCGCAGCGCGCCGCCAAGGCACTGATCGACGAGGACAGCGTCACCCAGGCGATTTACGAGGCCGGCTATTCGGCGCCCAGCCGCTTCTACGAAGGCGGCGCCAAGCGCCTTGGCATGACGCCGAGCGCCTGGCGCAAGGGCGGGGCAGGGGTGACGATCCGCTGGACCATTGCCGATACCAGCCTCGGCCCGATGCTCGTCGCCGCGACCGACAAGGGCCTGTGCCGCGTGTCGTTCGAGGAGGGCGAGGACGCGCTGAGGGCGCGTTTCCCCAACGCCGAGATCGTGCCCGGCGGCGCGGCGCTGGCCGATCTGGCGGCGCGTGTGGTGGCGAGCGTCGAATCGCCCGATCGTCACCAGGACCTGCCGCTCGACGTGCAGGGCACCGCCTTTCAGGAAGCGGTGTGGCAGGCGCTCCGCGCCATCCCGGCCGGGGAGACGCGCAGCTATAGCGAACTTGCTGCGATCGCCGGCAATCCAAAGGCAGTCCGCGCGGCGGGCACCGCGTGCGGCCAGAACCAGGTCGCGGTGGTCATCCCGTGCCACCGCGCCCAGCGCAGCGACGGGACGCTCGGCGGCTATGCGTACGGCCTCGACCGCAAGACCGTGCTGCTCAAGCGGGAGGGCGCGGCATGAACGGCTTCGCCATCACCGGGCTCGATCCGGCGCCGTTCGTGCCGCTGTACGGCTTCAGCGATGCGGAGCTTGCCGGTCTCGGCATGGTGCGCTTGCCGGTCGATGCGAAGCCCGGCTTTCCCTGCCGCGTCTCGCTCGAGGATGCGGTGCCGGGGGAGCATGTGCTGCTGCTCAACTATGAGCATCTGCCGGTCGCCTCGCCCTATCGCCAGCGCCACGCGATCTTCGTGCGCGACGGGGCAACCGAGGCGGCGCGCTTCGAGAACGAAGTGCCCGAACAGCTCGCGATCCGCACTTTGTCGGTCCGCGCCTATGATGCGACCGGCATGATGACCGACGCCGACCTCATAGAAGGGCGCGACCTGCCGGCGCTGATCGACCGGTTCTTCGCTGATCCGGCGGTCGCCTGGCTGCACGCGCACAATGCGAAGCGCGGCTGCTTTGCCGCCAGGATCGACCGCACCTGATTTTGCGTCGGGCGGCGATGCCCGTTAGGCTCCCTCGATCATCGAGGGGGGAACTCATGGAACCGATCAGGCCCGTCACGCCGCCGAACAGCCTGGTGTGGCGCATCGTGCATTTTCCGCTGGCGCTGCTGGTCATCGGCATCGCCTTCATGATCGGGGCGGGCATGACCGCAACCCTGGTCAGCCGCGCCATCCCGCACGCCAAGAATGATTTGCTTGCGGTGCTCGTCGCGATCCTCGTCGCGGCGATCTTCATCGCTTTCTACTGCGCGTTCGTGCGGCTGGTCGAACGCCGGCCGGTCGTCGCCGAATTCGCGCTGAACGGCTGGGCGAAGGAACTCGGCGCCGGCCTGCTCGGCGGTTTCCTGCTCTTCTCGGTGGTGGTGGGCATCATCGCGGCGGCCGGCGGCTATGAAGTGATCGGCCAACATCCCGCGGCGGTGCTGCTGCCGGTGCTCGCCATTTCGATCACCTCGGGCGTGACCGAGGAGATCATGCTGCGCGGTATCTTCTTCCGGCTGCTCGAATCCTGGCTGGGCAGCTGGATCGCGCTGATCCTGTCCGCCGCGCTGTTCGGTGCGCTGCATCTCGGCAATCCCAATGCGTCGTTGCTGGCGGGCTCCGCCATCGCGCTTGAGGCGGGCGTCATGCTCGCCGCGCTCTATACGGTGACGCGCCGGCTATGGGCGGCGATCGGATTGCATGCGGCGTGGAACCTCTCGCAGGGCGGCATCTACGGCATCGCCGTGTCCGGCTTCAGGCAGGACGGCATCCTGATCCCGCGGATCAGCGGCTCAGACCTGCTGACCGGCGGGTCCTTCGGCGCCGAGGCGTCGCTGCCGGCGGTTATCGTGTGCACTGCTTTTGGCGTGGCGCTGCTCGTGCTCGCCTATCGCCGCGACCGGATCGTGCCGCCCTTCTGGGTGAGGAAGCCCTAACTGGCCGCCTTGCAGGAATAGACGATCTTCTCGTTGGGATAGGGCGGCAGCAGCGTGCGGATCGCGCGTTGCTGAGTCGCCAGATTGGCCCGCCCCGCCTCGTCCGGGGTGCAGGCCTTGATCGTCACCTGCGACCTGATCTTCCGGAGCGAGTCCATCTGCGTCGCGCTCAGGAAATAGCGCTGGCTGGAATAGACTCGCGCCGCCGGGTCGAACTGCAGGATGGAGACGGTCTGTTCCTCGTCCGGCACCAGGATGCGGTCCCATTTGCTGCCGTTTTCGGCATATTGAGTGCGCCCGTTCATGCAGCCCGCGCTGCCCCAGTCGATCGTCAGGTCGTCGATCGAAGAGGAGACGATCCGGCTGCGATCCGGCATCACGGTGCACACCATCTTGCCCAGCGGGGCAGTGGAGGACACTGCCGGCGCCTGGGTCGGCGCGACATCGGGCGGCAACGTCACCTCGCCGCTCGGCCGGGTGAAGAACACCACCGCCGAGGCGAGCATCAGCACCCCGCCGGCCGAAGCAGCCCAGATCGCCTCGCGCCGTTTGCGCCGCACCTCGAGCAACCCGCCTCCGCCGACCGCGAGCGCGCCCGCGACTAGCAGCACGGCGGCCAGCGCCATGATGTTCTCGCGATTCCGCTCGGCCGCGACGCGCGCATTGCCCAGCGCCTGTTCGCGCGCGACGGCGGCCTGGGCGGCGGCCTCGCGCGTCGCCGCATCGGCTTCGGCGCTGGCGCGCGCATCGGCCTCGCTGTCCTGTTTCACCCGGTCGAGGATCGAGGTGCAGGGCGTGCCGACCGCGGGATAGTCCTGCCCGGCCTCGCGCAGGAACGCCGCGACCTCCGAATCGGCGATGGCGAAGCCGAAGCTCGAATCGCCTTCCTCGCCCTTGGCGAAGGACGAATTCACCCCGATCACCCGCCCGCACGGATCGAGCAAAGGCCCGCCCGAATTGCCCCGCGCGATGTTCGCGGTGTGGAGCAGCACGTCGACGCCCGACATGACGCGCCGGCCCGAGAACACGCCTTCGGACCGGATCGGCGACAGCGGATGGATATAATCGACCGCCGAGCGCGCCGTCGCTAGATCGACATTGCCGGGATAGCCGAGCGCAGTGACCGGCGCGCCTTCCTCGACCGGCCCGCTATAGAGCGCGACCGTCGGCAGCTTCGTGCCGGTGAACTCGATCAGCGCGAGATCGCGCGCGGCATCGATTGCGATGACCTTGCCCTCATAGCTTTTGGCGCCCTCCGAGGGCACCACGCCGACCACGACATTGTCGGGATAACGCTTGGCCAGATCGACGACATGCGCATTGGTCACGATCCGGTTGGGCGTGATCGCAAAGCCGCTGCCATGGCCGAAGCCCACCACTTCGTCATCGACCACCGCGATGGTGACGATCCGCACCACCCCGCGCCCGGTGGCGGAGATGTCGTCGGCGTGCGCGGGGGCTATTAGGGCAATGAGCAGCGCGAGCGCGCCGAACAGGGCACGGCGCACGGCGGCGGGGAAAAGGGCAATCGGCATCGCCGGCGATTCTGACATCAACCGGCGCGCCGGGACAGGGAAAATGCGCGCGACGAACCGTCGTCGCGCACGACTCAGCTTTTCTTGTCGCCAGGTTTCGCCTTGGCGTCGTCTGGTTCCTTCCTCTTGGCGCTATCCGCCTGCAGCACCACGATCGCCGCAGCCGTGCCGCCGCTGTCGAGTGCCGCGATTACCCGCTTCGCCTGATCCGCTAGGTCGCCGCCATGCGGGCTGAAGGCGATCGGTTCAATCGCGACGCGTGCTTCCCGCGTCATGCCGTCCTGCAGAAATATACGCGATGCCTCCAGCCGCAGCACGGTATTCTGCGGCGACAGTTTATAGGCGTAGATCAACGCATCGCGCGCACTCTTCGGCGCGCCCTGGCCTGCCTCGGCGAAGCTCTCGAAATAAAGTTGCGGTGCCCAGGAATAGAGCGGGTCGATCTTGTTCGCGGCCAGGAACCACCGCCGGGCCGCCGTCCAGACGGCGGGGTCCTTGTTCTGCGCCTTTTCGGCGATCGCCATCTGCGCCTTGCCCTTGTAGATCAGCGCATGGACCGATTTCGGATCGGCCGCCAGCGCGCGGTCGGCTGCGGCATTGGTCTCGGCCAGATTGCCCGCGTCGAGTTCGGCCTCGGCCAGCGCGTTCTGCGCGCCCGCATCATTCGGATAGGGTGCGGCGAGTTGCCGGGCCTGCACGAGCACTTCCTTGGCCAGCTTCGCGTCGACCCCGTTCTGCGATCGCATCCTGGCCGGCATCACTGCCGCCTCGCCCGGGGAAAGCGCGCGCACCGTAACCTCGCCGATCGGTAGCTTGGCGGCGGCGAGCGTGGCGGCTGGAAGTGTCTTGCGCGCGCCATAGCCGTTGAGCTTGAGGTCGAGGGACGGCGCAACGCCGATCAGGGCGGCCGCTTCCGCAGGCGTTTTTCCGGTGTTGATCGCGCCGATATAGGCGGCGAGTTGTTTCGCGCGGTCCGGATCGAACATCAGGAAATGGGTCAGCAGCCAGGATCGCCCGTAGAAAATCTGGGTCTGCATGGTGTCGTGGGAATCCGGCGCGCCGGCCACCAGCTTTTCGACGGGCAGGTCGTTCATGCGGTCGATGCCGTAGCTGCGATAGCCTGGAACCGCACCGATCACGACGCTGCCGTCATCCCGCTCCCGCGCCGTCGCGAACAGCTCGGCAAACCCTTCGCTGAACCATTGCGGGAAGACCACATCGCCCCAGTTCGAATACATCAGGTGATGCGTATATTCGTGTTGGAGCACCATGCGCGGCGTCAGCGTCTGGCCGGAATCCGACGGGCTCTGTGCCGGAACGAAGGCGATGGGGCCCGATGGCATCTCACGGCGATAATAGCCGCCGACGTTCCGATTCTTGTCGCCCAGCATCTTCTGTACGTCGGCCATCGTCGGCAGGACGAACACGACAACCCGCGCGTTCGGCCCGACCTGACGTTCCTTGAGGTTCAGCGCGACCCGGACGGCGCGGTCGAACCGCTCGAGCCGGGTGGTCATGGCCTTCACATCGGCCGGTTTGTCGTCCGCATAGACGATGAAATGCTCGGACGTGCCTTCCTGCCACTCGGCGCTTGCGGCTGATGGAATGAGACAGGCCAGGCCCAGAATGACGCTGCGAAACATGCGATCCCCCGATGGTTGCTTCACTTCGCGTCACCCTGCTTCTTCAGCAGCCGGTCGAGCATGTCGCGAGGCGTCTCGTGCTTCGGCGTGCCGGCGAGGCGGTACTTCTCTTCATCCTTGTCGCGTTCCGCACGTTCCTTGTCCGACAGATTGTCCTTCTCGTTGAAGGCGGCGAGGCGGATCACGTTGATCGCGTCCTTGACGTCGCCATGCGCCTCGAAACTCGCCGCTAGCTGGTAACGCAGTTCGTTCGCCGCGGGCACCATGTCCAGCGCCCTGTAAAGGGCGTTATGCGCATCCGCGGTGGGCGCGATGCCCTGCATGCCGAAGCTGTCGAAATAGGCCTTTAGCACGACCGGATCGTCTGCGGCCTTGCGCGCCGCGTTGACGATGATGCGCCGGGCAGCCGTCCAGGCCGCCGTGTCGGTCGACTTGGCCTCACGCAAGGCATCCATCCTGACCAGCGCCTGGTGCATCATGGCGTGCGGATCCTCGGGTGCGAGGGCGTTCCAGCGCGCGACCGAGGCCTCGTAATCCGTCCGGTCTCCGGCGAGCCGGTCTGCTTCCGCGCGCAGCCGCAACGTCCAGGCGGTGTCGCCCGCGCGTGTCGCATCATCGCGGACCTTCGCCGCGAAGGCCTTCACATTGCGACGCGACAGGCCGGCATAGAGCTTCAGGTCGTCCATCACCATCGCCGCCTGGTCGGCCGGCAACTCCTGCACGGTGATCGGTGGAATCGAGATCGGCTTGAACGTGATGTACGTCGCGGGAAGCCGGTTGCGCTTGCTGTAGGCGCTGAGTTCCGCGTTGAGCTTTCCGAGATCTCCAAAGGCATCCTTGGCCGCATCCTCGAAGGACATTCCCGCGTTGATGTTCGCGAGATATTTGGCGAGCTGCCCATCGCGCTTGCCGCCGAGTTGCAGGTAATGAGTCAGCAGCCATCCCTCGGCGTAGAGAGCGCCGACATTGCCTTTCATGTCGTCATAACTGTGCGCCGCCAGAATTTCCTGGACGGGCGTCCACAGCTCCTTGCGCAACGTGTAGTAACGGCTCTCCGACAGCGTGCCGAGGATCGCCTCGTTCGTGTCGTCGATCTTCGAGGCACCGATGAATTCGGCAAATCCCTCGACGTACCAGGGCGGATACGCCACGTTGTAATATTGGAACATGAAGTGGTGGGTCAGTTCGTGGAACAGCACGAGCTGCGATGGAAAGCCGTGGCCGGCATCGCTCTGCCGGCTGATCACCGAATAGGGCCCGCGCGGGCTGGCGTCGTAATATCCCGCCACACCCTCGACCTGATTGGGGAAGGGCATGGTCTGCTGGACGTCGTAATAGCTGCGGACGACGAAGACCTTCACCTTCATCCCCGCCTTGTCCTTGCTCTTGTCGAGCCCAGTCATCGCCCGCTGCAGCAGGTTCAACTTTTCCAGCCGCTCGGCCTGGCGGCGAATGGTCGCCTCGTCATCCTCGCTATAAACGATGAAATGCGTCGATTCGGCCTTGCGCCATGCTGCTTCGGCGGCGCCCGGCAGGCAGCACGCGAGCGCCATCAGCGGCGCCATCACTTTGCGAATCATCCTTGTTCCCCCAATCCCTCGAAAGGTCATGAAGGCCCTTCTAGCGCGCTGTAAGTCCTAGAGAAAGCTGTAAGGGTCGACATCGACCACGACACGCACCTTGCTCGGCCAGTCGAGCTTGCCGAGCCAGTCGCGGATCACGTCCTGCACGTCGAGCGCACGCCGCGCATGGACCAGCAGGCGGAACCGGTGCCGCCCGCGCAGCATCGCCAGCGGCGCGGGGGCGGGGCCGTACACTTCCATTGCCTCCAGCTTCGGCGCGGTGCGGCCGATCAAGGTCGCGATCTCCTGCGCCGCCGCCTGGTCCTCGCTCGACACCACGATCCCGGCGAAGCGCCCGAAGGGCGGCGCGCCGGCCTCGCGGCGGGATTCGGTCTCGGCTTCGTAAAAGGCGTCGGCATCGCCCGTCACCAGCGCGCGCATCACCTGCGCGTCGGGGCTGTGGGTCTGGATATAGACATGGCCCGGCTTCTCGCCGCGCCCGGCGCGCCCCGCGACCTGCATGATCTGCTGGAAGGTCCGTTCCGACGCGCGCAAATCGCCCCCGCCCAGCCCGAGATCCGCATCGATCACCCCGACCAACGTCAGATTGGGGAAATGATACCCCTTGGTGACCAGCTGCGTTCCGACCACGATATCGATATCGCCCGCCTCCATGCGGTGGACGAACTCCGCCGCCTTGGCCGGCGACCAGATCGTGTCGGAGGTGACGATCGCGGTCTTCGCCGCGGGGAACAGCGCGCGCACTTCGTCGGCGATGCGCTCCACGCCAGGCCCGACCGCGACCAGCGTGTCCGCGTTGCCGCATTCCGGGCAGGCGCGCGGCACTGGCTCGATATGCCCGCAATGATGGCAGGCGAGCCGCGCGACCAGGCGGTGCTCGACCATCCACGCCGTGCAATTGGGGCATTGGAAGCGGTGCCCGCAGGTGCGGCACAGGGTCAGTGGGGCATAGCCGCGCCGGTTGAGGAACAGCAGCGACTGCTCGCCGCGTTCGAGCCGTTCCTCGATGCCCTTGACGATTGCCGGCGCGATCCAGCGGCCGCGCTCGGGCGGGTTGGCGATCAGGTCGATCGCCTCGATCGCCGGCATTTCCGCCGCGCCCCAGCGCCCCGGCAGCTTCAGCTCGGCATAACGCCCCAGCGCGACCTGCTGCCGCGTCTCGATCGCCGGCGTGGCCGAGGCGAGGATCACCGGGCATTTCTCGAACAGCCCGCGCATCACCGCCACGTCGCGCGCATGATAATGCACGCCTTCTTCCTGCTTGAAGCTGGTCTCATGCGCTTCGTCGACCACGATCAGGCCGAGATTGGCATAGGGCAGGAACAGCGACGATCGCGCGCCCACCGTCACCAGCGCCTGCCCGCTGGCGATCGCGCGCCAGGCGCGGCGCCGCTGCGACTGGCGCAGACCCGAGTGCCAGGCAACCGGCGCCACGCCGAAGCGCGCGGCGAAGCGCTGCAGGAAGGGTTCGGTCAGCGCGATCTCGGGCAGCAGGACGAGCGTCTGCCGACCGGCGCGGATCGCGGCGGCCACCGCCTCGAAATAGACCTCGGTCTTTCCCGAGCCGGTGACCCCGTCGAGCAGGGTCGGCTGGAATGCCGCCGCCTCGACATTGGCGATCAGCACCTTGGCCGCCGCACGCTGGTCCGGCGACAGGGCCGGCACGCCATGTTCGGGATCGGGTAGGGGAAAGGGACTGTCGATATCCACCTCGACCGCCTCCAGCGCCCCGGTCTTGACCAGCCCGCGGATCACCGCGTCGGAGACGTTAGCGGCCAGCGCCAGCTCGCGGATCAGCCCCTGGCGCTCGCCGATCCGCTCCAATGCCTGTTCGCGCTGCGGCGTCAGCCGATCGGGCACCAGCCCGGTCGCGCGATATTCGGTTACGGTCCGTCCGCCCTCCAATGCCGAGGTGGAGGCAAGCGCCATGCGCGCCACCGAGGCGGGCGGGGCGAGATAATAATTCGCGGTCCATTCGATCAGTCGGCGCAACGGTGCGGCGAGCGGCGGCACGGGCATCACGCCGACCAGATTGCGCAGGCGGTTGTCGCCGACTTCCGCATCGGACGGCATGTTTTCCGGCTCCCACACCACCCCGATCAACTGGCGCGGCCCCAGGGGCGCGACGACGATCGACCCCGGCTCGACCGTCATCCCGTGCGGGACTCGGTAATCGAGCGGGCCGAGCGCTGAATTCATGACAAGGACACGGGCGCGGGACACGGCGCCCATATGGCGGCTCGGCGGCCTCGCGCAAAGCTTCCGCATGAACCTGCTTCGGCGCTATGGTCGGACCATGTCCGGTCTCGCCCCCGATTTCGCCGATCATCTCCGCCGCGACCGACGCCGCTCGGTGCACACGATCCGCGCCTATGAAGCGACGGCCAACCGGCTGATCCACTTTCTCGAAACCCATTGGGGCGGCGCCGTCTCGCGCGATTCGCTCGGCAAGGTCAGCGCCGCCGATCTGCGCGCCTATCTCGCGCTGCGCCGCGGCGAGGGATTGGGCAACGCATCCGCGGCGCGGGAATTGTCGGCGGTGCGCTCCTTCCTGGTCTTTGCCGGTGGGGCAGGGGCGCCGCCCCGGGTGAAGGGGCCGCGCGTCAAGAAGGGCGTGCCGCGCCCGATCTCGCCCGACGAAGCGGTCGCGCTGGCCGAGGATGTCGAGGAGAATGCGGCCGAACCCTGGATCGGCGCGCGCGACTGGGCGGTGCTGATGCTGCTCTACGGCGCCGGCCTGCGCGTCGGCGAAGCGACCGGGTTGACGGGCGCGGTGCTGCCGCTCGGACCCACGCTCAGCGTCACCGGCAAGCGCGACAAGACCCGGATCGTGCCCTTGCTGCCGCAGGTGCGTGAGGCGATCGAGGCTTACCTCCAGACCTGCCCCTGGCCGATCTCCCGCGATACGGCGCTGTTCCGTGGCGCCAAGGGCGGGCCGCTATCGCCTGCGATCGTGCGCCGCTCGGTCCAGGCGGCGCGGGTCCGGCTCGGGCTGCCCGAACGCACCACGCCCCATGCGCTGCGCCACAGCTTCGCGACGCATCTGCTGGGGCGGGGTGCCGACTTGCGCGCGCTGCAGGAATTGCTCGGCCATGCCAGCCTCAGCTCGACCCAGATCTACACCGCGGTCGACGCGGCGCATCTGCTCGACGTGTACCGGAATGCCCATCCGCGGGCTTAGGGGCTTTCACCGGCCCCTCTCTCCCGTTCGTTTCGAGCGAAGTCGAGAAACTTTGATGGAGCGCTAGGCCCGGTTTCTCGACTTCGCTCGAAACGAACGGAGAGGTGGTGTTTCTGAACCACTCACCCCCGCGGCTTCCACGTAAACACGCGCCACACATACACCAGCACGATCCCCACCATGATCGCCAGCGCGCCCGGCCCGATGAACCGGTCCAGCGCATGGAAATTCGCGCCGAGATACCAGCCGGCCCAGGTCAGGAGGCAGTTCCATATCGCGCTACCCGCCGCCGTCCACAGCAGGAAGCGCCAGCGCGGCATGCAGGTCATGCCGGCGGGCAGCGAGATGATCGTGCGGAAGGCCGGCATGAAGCGGAACACGAAGACGATCCACTCGCCGTGCCGCGTGAAGAAGGCATGGAGTCGCTCGACCTCATGCCAGTCCACGGTGAGCCAGCGGCCGTGCCGATCGACCCAGGGCTTCAAACCGAGATACCCGAAGCGCCGGCCCAGCGCGTACCAGAAATAATTGCCGACGACCGTGCCCGCCGTGCCGACCGCGATCAGCGGCAGCGCCTCCATCTGCCCGCGCGCCACCGCGATGCCGCCCAGCCCCATGATCACCTCGGACGGGATCGGCGGGAAGACATTCTCGAGGATCATCAGCAGGAAGATGCCGAAATAGCCGCCCCAGGCAGTCAGATCGATGATGAACTCGGTCACGAAATGCTACGCGGCGACCTTCGCCTCGATCGCATCCCAGATCAGGCCCGCCACATCGGTCCCGTCGAACCGCTCGATCGCGACGATCCCGGTCGGCGACGTAACGTTGATCTCGGTCAGCCATTTGCCGCCGATCACGTCGATGCCGACGAACAGCAGCCCGCGCTTCTTCAGTTCGGGGCCGAGCACCGCGCAGATCTCTTCCTCCTCGGGCGTCAGGATCGATTTCTCCGCCGATCCGCCCACCGCGAGGTTGGAGCGGATCTCGCCCGCGCCGGGCACGCGGTTGATCGCGCCCGCCACTTTACCGTCGACCAGCACGATGCGCTTGTCGCCCTTCGCCACATCGGGGAGGAACGCCTGGATCATGTGCGGCTCGCGGTACGCGGTGTTGAACACCTCGATCAGCGCCGACAGGTTCGCCCCGTCGCTGCCCACCTTGAAGATCGCCTTGCCGCCATTGCCGTGCAGCGGCTTGACCACGATCTCGCCGTGCGTGGCGAGAAAGGCGCGCGCTTCGTCGAGCGAGCGGGTGACCAGGGTCGGTGGCATGAAGCGCGCATAATCGAGCACGAAGACCTTTTCGGGCGCGTTGCGGACATTGGCGGGATCGTTCACCACCAAAGTCTCGTGTGCAATGCGCTCGAGCAGGTGCGTCGCGGTGATATAGCCGAGATCGAACGGCGGATCCTGCCGCATCAGCACGACATCGGCTTGCTTGCCGAGATCGAGGCTGACCGGGTCGCCGAAGCTGAAATGATTGCCGATGACGCGCTGCACCGTCACCGGATGCGCCTTGGTCCAGACGCGCCCGTCCGAATAGTTCAGATCCTCGGCGGTGTAGTGAAATAGCCGGTGCCCGCGCGCCTGCGCCGACAGCATCAGCGCAAAGGTTGAATCGCCCGCGATGTTGATCGCATCGAGCGGGTCCATCTGGACGGCGACGGTAAGCGGCATCGAACAACCTCCGTTCGTCCTGAGCTTGTCGAAGGACTGTCCTTCTTCTCAGGAAGAAAATGCAAGGCTTCGACAAGCTCAGCCCGAACGGTCGGGGATGTAGGCGCGGGTTAGGCGGTTGTCACCCGATCCACGCATTCTCGATATGACGCGGTCGCGTGCCGGGCGCGAGCAGGATCACGTCGACGCGGATGTCGTCTCCGGGGCCAGCATATTTCGGCATGAGGTATTCCGCGGCTGCCGCGACCCGCGAGAGGCGGCGCGCGTCGATTGCGAAGTCGAGTTCGGCCGAGGTCTTGCGCATCTTCACTTCGACGAAGGCGACCAGGTTGCCGCGCCGCGCGACCAGATCGACCTCGCCGGCTGGCGTCCGCACGCGGCGATCGAGGATGCGCCAGCCCTTGAGGCGGAGCCACCATCCGGCGAGACGCTCGCCGCGACGGCCGGCGGCTTCGGCAACGCGGCGGTCACGCACCCCTTATTCCTCCCTCGCGAAGCGGGGGAGGGGGACCGCCCGCTTCTTCAGCGGGTGGTGGAGGGGGCTTGGCACACGGTGCATCTGTTCCGCGCTCCAAGCCCCCTCCACCATTCGCCGGAAGAGGCGAATGGTCCCCCTCCCCCGGTTCCCGGGGGAGGAATGAAGTGCGCCACCCATCACCCCTTCATCTCCAGCGCTCGCGCGTAAAGCTCCTTGCGGTCCACCCCGAGCTTCTTCGCCACCTCGCTGACCGCCTTGGCCATGGGCAATCGCGTCAGCGCCTCGGTCAATGCCGCCTCGGCATCGTCCACGCTCGCCGCTTCGGGCTCGCCGGGCGGTGCCACCACCACCACGATCTCCCCGCGGGGCGGCGCATCGGCATAGCGCGCGGCGAGCGACGACAGGGTGCCCGTCACCGCTTCCTCGAACTTCTTGGTGATCTCCCGCGTCACCGCTGCCTCGCGGTCGCCCAGCCCCTCGGCCAGCGCCGCCAGGGTCGCGCCCAGGCGCGGCCCGGATTCGTACAGCACCAGCGTCGCCCGCACCGATCCGATCTCGGCGATCGCCGTCGCGCGCGCCTGCGCCTTGGGCGGCAGGAAGCCGCAATAAAGGAACCGGTCGGTCGGCAGCCCGGCGAGCGTCAGCGCGGCGATCGCTGCGCAGGGGCCGGGGATCGTCACCACCAGATGCCCGGCCGCGCGCGCATCGCGCACCAGCTTGTAGCCGGGATCGGAGATCAGCGGCGTCCCCGCATCGGACACCAGCGCCACCGCCTCGGTGCCCATCCGCGCGATCAGGCCGGGGCGGACATGCTCGGCATTATGATCATGATAGGGTGTCATTGGCCGCTTCACCCCGATATGGCGCAGCAGGCCCGCCGTCACACGCGAGTCTTCGACTGCAACTACCGCGGCGTTTGAGAGTATATGCGCGGCGCGCGGACTCAGATCGCCAAGATTGCCGATCGGGGTGGCAACGATATAGAGACCGGGCGCGAGTTCGGCGTTCATTGGAGCAGTCATGGCAGAGGCCCTATCGATACCGCAACGGGGAGCGAAGCTTCTTCGTGCAGCATTCATCGCGGGAGCGTTGCTTCTGAGCGCCTGCCAGTCGGTAGTGCCGCGCGGGCCGGGGCCGGCCGCGCCGCCGCCGCCGCGGCCGGTGCAGGATAGCGGGCAGGTGCAGGCGGGCATCCCGACCGACGTCGCGCGCCACCGCGTCGCGCTGCTCGTGCCGCTGACCGGCACCAATGCCGGCATCGGCCAGAGCCTCGCCAACGCCACCCAGCTCGCCTTGCTCGACAGCAAGAACGAGAAGGTGCGCATCACCACCTATGACACCAATGGCGGTGCCGCCGCCGCCGCCCAGCGCGCGCTGGCCGACGGCAACCGGCTGATCCTCGGCCCGCTGCTCGCCGAGGACGTTCGCGCGGTGGCCCCGCTGGCGCGCCGGGCCGGCGTACCCGTGATCAGCTATTCCAACGACACCACGGCGGCCGGCAACGGCGCCTATCTGATGGGCTATGCCCCGGCCCAGTCGATCGACCGGGTCGTGCGCTATGCCAAGGGACAGGGCGTCACGGAGTTCGCCGGGCTCGTTCCCAACGGCACTTATGGCGAACGCGCGTCGACTGCCTTTCTGCGCGCGGTCGAGGGTGCCGGCGGCCAGGTGCGCACGCTTCAGACCTATGATCGCGGCGCGGGATCGCTGACCGGGGCGATCGGCCGCCTGGCGCAGAACGCGCCCTATCAGGCGGTGCTGATCGCCGACAGCGGCGCATCCGCGGCGACGGCGGTGCCGCTCATTCGCCGCAATGGCGGGGGCGGGGCGCATGTCCTCGGCACCGATCTGTGGAATTCGGAAAGCTCGATCACGACCCGGCCGGCGCTCAACGGCGCGTGGTTCGCGAGCGTGTCGGACACTTTCTATCGCCAATATGCCGCCAAATACCGCGCCCGCTTCGGCGCGGCGCCCTATCGCCTGTCGAGCCTGGGCTATGATTCGGTGCTGCTGACGGTGCGCATCGCGCGCGACTGGACGGTCGGCAGCCCGTTCCCCGAGGCGCGGCTGCGCGATCCGGGCGGGTTCTCCGGCATCGACGGCCCATTCCGCTTCGGCCGCGACAGCGTCGCCGACCGCGCGCTGGAGGTACAGGAAATCCGCGGCGGGACCACGGTCACCGTCTCCCCGGCGCCGACCGGCTTCTGAGTTACATCGCCCGCAAGGCATAGCATCGCAGAGCGATAGACAGCGGCAAACGGCGCTGTTGTCGGGCGCTCAGGCGGCGTCGTTGACGATCTCGGGCAGGATCGCATCGAGCAGCAGCATGCCTGCCTCGGTCACGGTCAGATGGTCGCCGTCGCGGACAAGCAGGCCCTGGTCCTGCAGCCGGATGGCGGCGGGCCAGTGGATCAGCGCCTCGACGCTGGTCTCGCCCAGCCGCGCGATCCGGGCGAGATCGACGCCTTCGCGCAGGCGCAGCCCCATCAGCAGCGCTTCGGTCGCGCGGGTATGCGGGGCGAGGGCTTCCTCGCCCTCCATGCCGTGCTGGTTGCGCTCGATCGCGCTCATCCAGTTCTCGGGCTTCCTGCGGCGCACCGTGGCCAGCCCACCGCGCCGGCCATGCGCGCCCGGCCCGACCCCGGCATAGTCGCGGTAGCGCCAATAGGTCAGGTTGTGCCGGCTCTCCGCGCCGGCGCGGGCGTGGTTGGAAATCTCATAGGCGGGGATACCCGCCGCTGCGGTGATCGCCCGCGTCGCCTCGAACAGGTCCGCGGCGCTGTCGCCATCGGGAATGACGATCCGCCCCGCTGCGGCCTCAGTGGCGAAGCGCGTGCCGGGCTCGATGGTGAGCTGGTAGAGCGACAGATGCTCGGTGCCGAAGCCGATCGCCCGGGTCAGCTCCGCTTCCCAGCCGGCCAGCCGCTGGTCGGGCCGGGCATAGATCAGGTCGAAGCTCACCCGGGCAAAGGCGCGCTGCGCGGTGTCGAGCGCGGCCAGCCCCTCGGCCTGGTCATGCGCGCGGCCGAGGAACTTCAGTGCCTGGTCGTCGAGCGCCTGCAGCCCGAGCGACACCCGGTTCACACCCGCCGCGGCGATATCGGCGAAGCGCGCCGCCTCGACCGAGGAGGGGTTGGCCTCAAGCGTGATCTCGACATCGGGCGCGAAGCCCCATGCCCGTTCCGCCGCGTCGATCACCGCCGCGACCGTCTCTGGCGGCATCAGCGAGGGGGTGCCGCCGCCGAAGAAGATCGAGCCGAGCGTGCGGCCGGGCAGTTCCGCCGCCTCATGGCGCAGGTCGGCGAGCAGGGCGGCGCGCCAGGCGGCCTGATCGACCTCGGCGCGGACATGGCTGTTGAAGTCGCAATAAGGGCATTTCGACACGCAGAACGGCCAATGGACATAAAGCGCGAGCGGTGGCGTTTGGGGATCGTTCATGTGGCCCCCATATGATCGTGCGAACGAGGCCAGGGAAGAGGCAGGCAAAGATGCGGTTTCTGCTGATGGCGCTGGCATTGCTGACGGGCTGCTCCGCCGCCGCCCCGCCGCAGAGCGAGCGGGTGATCGAGGAGCGCCGCTTCTCCGGCGTGGCCCCGCGCGGCGAGGCGCTGATGCGCCAGGCGATGATCGACGCACATAATCGCGCCCGCGCCGCCGCCGGTGTGCCGCCGCTGGTGTGGAATCCCGCACTGGCGGTCGATGCCGAACGCTATGCCCGCGAGCTCGCCCGGACCGGGCGATTCGAGCATTCGAAGGAACCGCGCGGCCCCGCGCCCGAGGGCGAGAATCTCTGGACCGGCACTCGCGGGGCCTATCGCTACGAGGAGATGGCCGGCCACTGGGTCGACGAACGCCGCGACTACCGCCGTGGCCCGACCCCGGATTTCAGCGTGACCGGGCGGTGGGAGGACGTGGCGCACTACGCCCAGATCATCTGGCGCGGCACGACCGAGTTCGGCTGCGCGACGGCGAGTAACGCGACGGATGATTATCTGGTCTGCCGATACACGCCGCCGGGGAATGTCGTGGGGCAAATGCCGACATAAAACTCCTCTCCCTTTCGGGAGAGGAAAGCCGGCGAAGCCGGCAAGGAGAGGGTTCGGTCGGAACGGGTCATGAGACGAAAGCCGGCCGTTCCGACCCAGCCCTCTCCCCGACGACCTAACGGTCGTCTCCCTCTCCCGAAAGGGAGAGGGCTCTTAAAGCACCGCCGCCATCATCGCATCGAACGCCCGCGCGCGGTGGCTGATCGCCTTTTTCGCGTCGGGCATCTCGGCGAAGGTCAGCTCGCTGCCCTCGGGTACGAAGATCGGGTTGTAGCCGAACCCGCCGGTGCCGCGCGGCGGCCAGGCGAGCGTGCCGTCGACCCGGCCCTCGAACCACTCGACGTGCCCGTCCGGCCAGGCGAGCGCGAGCACGCACATGAAATGCGCGTCGCGGCTGGCATCCGGACCTTTTGCCTCAAGCGCGTCATTGACTCGCTGCATCGCGACCTTGAAGTCCTTGCCCTCGCCGGCCCAGCGCGCCGAGAAGATCCCCGGATCGCCGTTCAGCGCGTCGACGCACAGGCCGCTGTCATCGGCCAGCGCAGGCAGGCCGGTCAAATCGGCGGCCTGAAGCGCCTTCAGCTCGGCATTGGCAAGGAAGGTGGTGCCGGTCTCCTCCGGCTCGGGCAGGTCGAGCTCGGCGGCCGAGACGGGCTCGATCCCGTGCGGCCCAAGCATCTCGAGGATCTCGCGCACCTTGCCGGGATTGTGGCTGGCGATGACGAGCTTGCCGGGGACGAGCTTGCGGATCGCCTGGGGCGGGACCTCGATGGTCATTTCGCGACGGCCCTGGCCTGGGCGGCGAAGATGTCCGAGCAGCCGATGCGCGCGAGGCGGAGCAAGCGGAGCAACGCTTCCTCGTCATAGGTCGCGCCCTCGGCGGTCGCCTGGGCCTCGGCGATGTTGCCATTTTCGAGCAGGACGAAGTTCGCGTCCGCATCGGCGTTCGAATCCTCGTCATAGTCGAGGTCGAGCACGGGCGTGCCATTATAGATGCCGCAGGAGATCGCCGCGACCTTCTGGCTCAGCGGGTCGACCGTCAGCTTGCCCGAAGCGAGTAGCCCGTCAATGGCGAGGCGCAGCGCGACCCAGGCGCCCGAGATCGACGCGGTGCGGGTCCCGCCATCGGCCTGGATCACGTCGCAATCGAGCACGATCTGGCGCTCGCCGAGCAGCTTCATGTCAGTGACGGCGCGGAGCGAACGGCCGATCAGCCGCTGAATCTCCTGAGTGCGGCCGGACTGCTTGCCCTTGGCCGCCTCGCGCTGGCCGCGCGTATGCGTCGCGCGGGGGAGCATGCCGTACTCGGCGGTGACCCAGCCCTCGCCCTTGCCGCGCAGGAAGGGCGGGACCTTCTCCTCGACCGAGGCGGTCACCAGCACCTTGGTGTCGCCGAAGCCGATCAGCACGGAGCCTTCGGCATGGCGGGTGAAACGCGGCTCGATCGTGATCGTGCGCATCTGATCGGGGGCGCGGCCGGATGGGCGCATTGGGGAATCTCCTGAAACTGGGCTTCGCCACCTAGACGCGACAAGGTGAACGCGCCAGTCTTGGTGATGGTCATGGAGACAATATGATGCGCATCTGGGTTCTGGCGATGATGGCATCGTTGGCATCCTCGGCGCCGGCATCGCCGCAGGCATTGCCGTCTTCGGAGACGATCACCATTCGCATTCGCTGGATCACCAATATCTGCCTGGGAATTTGCCCCGACTTTTCGGTGAGTATCGCGACTGATGGCGGTGTCATGCAGCGCACCTTCGAGCCGGGAGGGGAGCAGGTCATCAAGACAGCCCGATACAGGCTCAGCACCTCCGAACTTGCGGGCTTCAGACGGCGGTTGGCTGGCATCAGGCCAATTGGAGATCGCCAGTTCGGACGGGCGTGCGACGCCTACCAAAGACCCAAAGCAAATGGAGAACCGATTTCGGGCGGGACTCGCCACGGTGTGAGTCACTATGTGATCGAGTGGCGCGGCGGCGCATCGCCTTCCCGATTGAGAGCCTGCTACGAAGACGCGCGCGTACGTCACGCCATCTTTTCCGCGCTGGCCGCGGCGCAGATGAATCCGATCAACGGCAGGCCTCTTGGGGCGGGACAAACCGCTCCAATTGACGAGTGGTGAGGACTGACAAGGTGACAAGCGGCGTTGAGACGCGCATCGGTGCTCCTTACATGACACCCATGTCCGCGCCCCCGATCACTGAGCTCAACGACCGCGCGCGTGACGTCTTCCGCGTGGTGGTGGAAAGCTATCTCGATACCGGCTCACCGATCGGATCGCGCACCATCGCGCACCTTTCCGGCCTGAACCTCTCGCCGGCCTCGATCCGCAACGTGATGCAGGATCTGGAGGAGCTTGGCCTGCTTGCCTCGCCGCATACCAGCGCGGGGCGCTTGCCGACCGAGATCGGGCTGCGCCTGTTCGTCGACGGCATGATGCAGGCACTGGAGCCCTCCGCCGAGGAGCGGGCGGCGATCGAGTCGCGCGTGTCGCAGGTCGGCCCGGTCGAGGAAGCGCTTGCCGCCACCACGGCCGCGCTGTCCGGCCTGTCGGCCTGTGCCGGGCTGGTGCTGGTGCCGAAGCGCGAGCTGGTGCTGCGCCAGATGAGCTTCGTGCCGCTTTCCACCGACAAGGCGCTTGCGGTGCTCGTCGCCGAGGACGGATCGGTCGAGAACCGCGTGATCGACCTGCCCGCCGGCGTATCGCCCTCCGCGCTGGTCGAGGCGGGCAATTACATGACCGCAATGCTCTCCGGCATGACCATCGCCCAGGCGCGTGCGCGGATCGAGCGCGAGATCGGCGAGGAGCGCGCGCTGGTCGATACCGTCGCCCGGACATTGATCGAACGCGGCCTCGCCATCTGGAGCGAGGACGGCAATCGCCGTCCGGTGCTGATCGTGCGCGGGCAGGGGCGGCTGATCGACGCGGCGGCCGCGGCCGACCTCGAACGGATCAGCGACCTGCTCGACGACCTGGAGGGCAAGCAGGAGATCGCCCGGCTGCTCGACAGCGCCGGCGCGGGCGATGCGACGCGCATCTTCATCGGCGCCGAGAATAAATTATTCTCGCTTTCGGGATCATCCGTCATTGCGAAACCGTTCCGCGGGCTCGATGGGCGGGTGGTCGGCGTGGTCGGCGTAATCGGCCCGACTCGGTTGAACTATGCCCGCGTCGTGCCCATGGTGGATTTCACTGCCGCGACACTCGCGCGGCTCATGCCCTAACAGGATCGAAGCGACACACGATGATCGAAGACGAAAAGATCGAGACGCCCACCGCCGAAGACCTGCGCGAGGAGACCGCGCAGGACGCCCCCGAGCTTGCCGAGCATGATCGCGTGGCGAAGCTCGAGGCCGAGCTGGCCGACGCGAAATCGGCGGTGCTCTATGCCCATGCCGAGGCGCAGAATGTCCGCCGCCGCGCCGAGAAGGAAGCAGCCGATGCCCGCGCCTATGCCGCGACCGCGTTCGCGCGCGACCTGTTGTCGGTCGCCGACAATCTCGCCCGCGGGCTCGAGGCGATCCCGGCCGAGCTGCGCGCGGACGAGAAGCTCAAGAACCTGATCACTGGCCTGGATGCGACCGGCCGCGAGCTCGAATCGGTGTTCCAGCGCCACGGCATCAAGAAGATGAGCACGCTCGGCGAGACGCTCGACCCCAATTTCCACCAGGCGATGTTCGAAATGCCGAGCGACAAGCCGGTCGGCACGATCGTCCAGGAAATGCAGGCGGGCTATATGATCAAGGACCGGCTGCTGCGCCCGGCGCTGGTCGGGGTGGCGAAGAAGCCGGAGTGATGGGAGAGCCGGTGGGTGACACGTTAAGCGTTGCACTCACCGTCTTGTTCTTCGGCTATATCATCTGGGCTTTTCAGCGCCGTCGTCCCGTCTCGAAATGCGTTTCGGACGGCCCGGTGGGTCAGCCCTATAGGGTATATTCCCGAACACATGACCTGACGTTGCGGGCCCGCGATCTCCCGGCGGCGTTCGCGGCGGACGACCTCAGTAGTGCCAAGGGTTGGCTGCTGCGTGATCCGGCCATCTGGCATCGCAGGGCTGACGCGGCAAAGAAGCTCTTCGACGCCGTCCCCGCTGCTGACGCCGATTCCCTGCGTGCGGCTTTTGCAACAACGACGCCGGGTGATTGGGCGATCTGTATACTCGTCGATCAATCGGGATCGATGCGGGACGATCCGATCCTGCATACCGCGGCAGCTGTCCGCTGGCTCTCTGCTATCCTCGGCGATATCGGCGCGACAGTCACGCTCCTGGGCTTCTCGACCATGGGGTGGCACGGCTGGAAATCGCGGCAAGACTGGTTGTCGAACGGCCAGCCACAGCGGCCCGGTCGGCTCTGCGCGCTGCTCCATATTCTCTATCAGCGCGCGGGCGAACCATTGGGGCAGGAGGATTGGGCAGTCATGCTCCATCCGGACATTCTGCGCGAGAATGTTGATGGCGAAGCGATCGAATGGGCGCGCGCCATACTGCGTGAGCAATCCCAACCGCACAAGCTGCTCGTCATTCTTTCTGATGGGGCTCCGGTCGATGATTCGACCTTGATGCAAAACGGTCCGTCCTATCTTGAACGGCATCTTCAGTCCGTTATTCAAAATATCGAAGCCTCGGATGACGTGATCCTGGCAGCCCTTGGCATTGGCTATGATGTCAGCCGATATTACCATCGCTCGCGGTCGGTCGATACTCTCGATGTGTTGCCGGGCGAACTGGCGGCGCTCATAGCGCAAACCGTTCGGGCAAAGACGGAAGACGCATGAACGAGAACATCACCACCGATCGCCCGACCTTCGTCACGCATCTCGAATGCTCGATGACGGGCGAACGTTATGACGCCGACACGCTGCACGGCCTGTCGCGCGTCGGGCGGCCGCTGCTGGTGCGCTATGATCTCGACTCGCTCCGCGCGATGATCCCGCGCGCGATGGTCGCCGCGCGGCCGACCGACATGTGGCGCTGGCGCGAGCTGCTGCCGGTGCGCGCCACCCGCGACGTGGTCAGCCTGGGCGAGATCGAGACGCCGCTGGTGCCGATCCCGCGCTCGGGCGGGCCGAACGTGCTGGTCAAGGACGAGGGGCGGCTGCCGACCGGATCGTTCAAGGCGCGCGGGCTCGTCATGGCGGTGTCGATGGCCAAGGCGCTGGGCGTCACGAAGATCGCGATGCCGACCAACGGCAATGCCGGCGCCGCGCTCGCTGCCTATGCGACACGCTGCGGGATCGAGACGATCGTCTTCTGTCCCGACGACACGCCCGAAATCAACGTGCGCGAGATCGCGCAACAGGGCGCGCGCGTCTACCGGGTCAACGGGCTGATCGACGATTGCGGGGCGATCGTCGGCAAGGGCGCGGCGGAAGGGCTGTGGTTCGATTTCTCGACTCTGAAGGAGCCGTACCGGATCGAGGGCAAGAAGACGATGGGGCTGGAGCTGGCCGCCCAGTTCGGCTGGAAGCTGCCCGATGCGATCTTCTACCCAACCGGCGGCGGTACCGGCCTGATCGGCATGTGGAAGGCGTTCGACGAGTTGGAGAAGCTCGGCTGGATCGGCCCGGCACGGCCGCGCATGTTCGCGGTGCAGGCCTCGGGCTGCGCGCCGATCGTCCGTGCCTTCGACGAAGGTGTCGAGCATGCCGAGCGCTGGGAGGATGCGGCGACGGTCGCGGCGGGCATCCGCGTGCCCAAGGCGGTCGGCGACTTCCTGATCCTGCGCGCGGTGCGCGAGAGCGGTGGCCAGGCCATGGCGGTGGGCGACCCCGCGATCCTCAAGGCGGTGGACGATGCCGCGAAAAAGGACGGGCTGCTGCTCTGTCCCGAGGGCGGCGCGACGCTGGCGGCCTATAAGGAGGCGCTGCGCACCGGCCTGGTCGACGAGGAGGAAAGCACCGTCCTGTTCAACTGCGCGACGGGCCTGAAATACCCGATGCCCGAGGCGAACGACACGATCGACCGGTTCGGCGAGATCGATCTGGCGGCGCTCTGACCCGTCAGAGCGTCTGCGCGCGGTTCTCGTCGCGGTGCTTCTTGAGATATTTCATGAAGGGCGTGCCGCCGGTCCCGATATCGGGGTCGTTGCCCGCGCCGGATGAGGCCTGTTTGTTGATATAGGCCGCGGCATATTCGAGATGGCGGGTGCGGAAGCGGGCGACCTGTTCGACACAGGCGTTGAACGCTTGCTTCACCCCCTGATTCTGCGTGGCGGCGAAGTCGCGCAGGTGGCTGGCGCGCTGCAGGTCCTCGATAAAGGCGCGGTGGCGGCGGGGGCGATAGGGGTGCAGCTCCACCAGCAGGTCGCGCAGCTCGTCATTCTCGTGCGAGACCTGGAACAGCGCGTCCATCGACGGCACGATCGAGCTTTGCGAGCCGGTGGGGCCGCGAAACTCCTGCGGCTTGCCGCCGAAGCGTTCGACGCCCTCGTAGATCAGGCCCTGGGGCAGCGCCGCATTGTTCTTCCAGCCGTTGATGTAGAGGCGGATGCGGTTGTAATAGATGTACGGATCGCACTTCTCGACCATGCGGTCGAAGATCGCCAACAGGCGTTCCCACACCGCGTTCATCTCGATCAGCAGCGCCTCGACGCGCGCCGCATCGCGTTCGTCGCTGGCCTGGACGAGGTCGATCGCCAGCTCCAGCGCATGGCCGGCGGTCGCCTCGATCGCGACATGGATCTGGACGAACCACTCCTCGTCCAGGCCGCCGGCGAAGCGCTGCTTCTGCATGACATTGCCCAGTGCGATCGGCGCTTGCTTGTCGAGCCGGTACCAATTGTCGAGGATATAGCAGGCATAGTTCATGACCGGGGGGAAGCCCATCCGGTCGGACAGGGCGACGAACGGCACGGCGAGATTGGCCGGCAGCATCTCGGGCGGAGTCGGCTCGCCCCAGACATGGGCCTGGACCAGAAAGGCATAGCGCACCATCGCGAGGCTGATCTGCGCGTCGCTGGCGGTGGCGAGGAACGCCGCCATGTCGGGTGTCGGCAGCTCGGCCAGCCAGTGGCGAATCCGCCCGGTGGTGACGAGGCCGGACAGGTCGGCGGCCATCGCTTCGACCGCCGCGAACCCGGCCGGCAGCGCCACCTCGTCGATCTCGGCCTGCGACAAAAAGCCGCGTTCGCCCGAAAGCCCGTAATGGGCCAGGCCCTGCAGCGTCATGAGAAGTCCTTCAGCAAACCGGTATCGAATGAAACCGTCCTAGCCGCGCAGCCCGCCCGACGCCAGTTCCGAGGCCATGTCAGGGGGCGGTGCTGCCTTTCAGGGCGCCGACATGCCCGATGATATCGGCATAGATGTCGGTCAGCGCGGCGAGATCGTCGATCGCCACCGCTTCGTCGAGCTTGTGCATCGTCGCGTTGATCAGCCCGAACTCGACGACGGGGCAGAGCGCCGAAAGGAAGCGCGCGTCGGACGTGCCGCCGGTGGTCGACAGCTCGGGCCGGATGCCCTGCCGCGCCTCGATCGCGTCGCCGATCAGGGTCGAGAGCGCCCCCGGCGCAGTCAGGAAGGCATCGCCCGACACGCGCGCGATCATCGTCGCCTTGGGAGCGTGGCGGTGTACGATCTCTTCGATCCGCGCCGCGAGATCGTCGCCCTTGTGCAGATCATTGTAGCGGATGCTCAGCCGGGCCGAGGCGTGCGCCGGGATGACGTTGGTGGCGGGATTGCCGACGGTAATGTCCGTCGCTTCGATGTTCGAGGGCTGGAACCAGTCATTGCCCTGGTCGAGTATGATCGCGTCGATCTCGGCGAGGATCGCCACCAGCTTGGGGATCGGATTGTCGGCGAGATGGGGGTAGGCGACATGGCCCTGCCGCCCGGGCACGTCGATCCAGATATTGACCGAGCCGCGCCGCCCGATCTTGATCATGTCGCCGAGTCGCGCGACCGAGGTGGGCTCGCCGACCAGGCAGAAATCGGGTTTCAGGCCGCGCTCGGCCATGCGGTCGATCAGCGCGCGGGTGCCGAAGATGGCGGGGCCTTCCTCGTCGCCGGTGATGATCAGGCTTTGCGTGCCCATCGCTGGCGCCCGGCCAAGCGCGGCGACGAAGGCAGCGATCGCGCCCTTCATGTCGACCGCGCCGCGGCCATGGAGCAGGCCACCGCGGATCTCGGGCTCGAACGCGCCGCTGGTCCAGCCGGCCCCCGGGGGAACGACGTCGAGATGGCCGGCAAAGGCGAAATGCGGCGCCCCGGAGCCGCGCACCGCGAGCAGATTCTCGACCGGGCCGTCGGGCGCCTCGCCGACAATGAAGCGATCGACATGGAAGCCGAGCGGGACGAGCGCCGCTTCTAGCACGTCGAACACGCCGCCTTGCGCGGGGGTCACGCTCTCGCGGGCGATCAGCGCCTTGGTCAGCGCGACGACATCGGGCAATCTGGTCTCAGCATCCATGGAGGTGGCATTGCCCAAGCTCGATCTCGATTCAATCCCGCAGACCAATGCGACCGGCTATCCGCCGCCGCATTCCGAGAAAGTGCAGGGCCGCTGGTATCGCCGCCTCGCCCCGGCGTCGGGGCTGGGCGACTTCGGGGTGAGCCATGTCACGCTGAAGCCGGGCGCCTGGTCGTCGCAGCGGCACTGGCATGAGGGCGAGGATGAATTCGTGGTGATGATCGCAGGCGAGGCAGTGCTGGTCGACGATAGCGGGGAAACGGTGATGCGCGCCGGCGACTGCGCGGCCTTCCCCAAGAATGACGGCAACGGCCATGTGCTGCAGAACCGCAGCGATGCGGACTGCATGTTCATCGCGGTCGGGCGGCCATCGGATACCGACTGCCATTATCCCGACATCGACATGCATCTGTTTGCGGAGAAGGGGTTCCGGCGGAAGGATGGCGGTGACTTCTAGTGTCCCGAACCGAAAGTTCGCTCGATGACGGAATTCAGATATTTGCCAGCGACCGTCAGTTCCAAGCCAGCAGGGGTGATTTTTCGCTGTTCCCTGCCAATAACAGGGTAGAACAGGGTGACTTTATTTTTTTCACCGCTTTTACCCTGTTATGTTGGATTTCTCGCCCGAAATTTCGTCACGTTATTCGTGACTTGTGAGGTGCTTACCCTGTTATGAAAATAACAGGGTAAAATCTGCACGGAACAGGGAAAGTCGCGCCGGTAACAGGGCCGATGTTGACGGTGGCGGGGACGGGCGAAGCGCGGCGTTTCGACCATCATGGGAAAGAGCGTGCTGGTCCGCGCGCCGCGCGTGATGCACCGGTTCGCGACGCAGTTGAATCGATCGTCGGCGTTTTGATCCTGGGCCGGCCTGCGCCGGGCGACGTCGCCTAGGCCGAGGCCGGCTGCTCGAACTGCTCGATCACCCATTCCTCTTCCTGCGCGCCGGCGATCCAGTCCTGCATGAAGGGGTGCTGCAGCACCGCATCCATATAGCCGGTGGCGAAGCGGGCGATCGGCAGGCCGTAGGTGACGATGCGGGTGACGACCGGCGCGTACATCATGTCGACCGCGCCGAACTCGCCGAACAGGAACTTGCCGGTGCCGCCGAAGCGGGCGCGGGCCTGGGCCCAGAGTTCCATGATGCGCCCGATATCGGCCAGCACATCGTCGTCGGGGCGCTTGGGCGGGAAGACCTGGCGGATATTCATGCTGTGCTTGCGGCGCAGCGCCGTGAAGCTCGAATGCATCTCGGCGGCCATCGAGCGGGCCATGGCGCGGGCAGTGTCGTCCTCCGGCCAGAATTTAGCACGCTCGGTCTTTTCGGCGAGATATTCGATGATGGCCAGGCTGTCCCACACCACGGCGTCGCCGTCCCACAGGATTGGCACCTTGCCCGAGGAGGGCGCGAACTCGTCGCCCTCACGGCGCTTGTCCCAGTCGGCGTCGTAGAGCGGGACGACCACTTCCTCGAAGGGAAGGCCCGACTGCTTGCAGGCGAGCCAGCCGCGCAGCGACCAGGAGGAATAGGCCTTGTTGCCGATGATGAGCTTGAGCATGCGGGGGTGGATAGACGGGCCGGGCGCGGGCGGCAACTCCCGCGCCCGACGTGGTGTCAGAGGCCCTTGTTCGGATTGATCAGGAACTTCTCGCCGGTCGCCTTGCGGGCATAGGCGGCGATCGTTTCCGGCTGCAGCGCTTCGGCCAGCGAGATTTCCGCGGTGTAGGTGCTGCAGAAGGTGGTGGTCAGCTCGGCGGCGACGCGCGCGCGCATGCGCTGGCCGGTTTCCGGTCCGGCCTTCATCAGGAAATAGGTGAGCAGGAAACCGCCCACGCCCCAGGCCATGCCGGTGTTGCGGCCGATCTCGGTCGGGCGGGTATCGAGCACGCCGTAGATATAGACCTGCTTGTGGGTGGTCGAACCGTAGCGGCTGTAGGACGTCATTTTCCGCGTCGCGGCGGCCTCCATCGCGCCGATGATCTGCCCTGCCAGCGGGCCGCCGCCGACGGCGTCGAAGCCAAGCGTCGCGCCGGTTTCCATCAGTGCCTCGATCAGCTGGTTGCGGAAATCGGGCGCGGTGCTGTCGACGACATATCTGGCGCCGATATCGGTCAGGATCTTCGCCTGGGCTTCGCTGCGGACGATGTTCACCAGCGGCACGCCATCGGCGATGCAGATGCGGTTGAGCATCTGGCCGAGATTGGAGGCAGCGGCAGTGTGGACCAGCGCGGTATGACCCTCGGCCCGCATCGTCTCGACCATGGCGAGCGCGGTCAGCGGGTTGACGAAGCAGGAGGCGCCTTGCGCCGCGGCGGTGCCTTCGGGCAGGACCAGCGCCTCGGCGGCGCGCATGACGCGATATTGCGAATACATCGAGCCGCCGAGGATCGCGACGGTGCGGCCGATCAGGTGTTTGGCATCGTCACCGGCATCGACCACGACGCCGGCGCCTTCGTTGCCGACCGCCATCGGCTCGCCGATTCGCGCCTGGAGCGACGGGAGAAAAGCCGGGTTGACCGACGCGGTGACGACCGGGCGGTCGGCGGTGCCGCCGGCCGCGATCGTCGAGAGGTCAGCCGGGCCAAGCAGCAGGCCGAGATCGGACGGGTTGAGCGGCGCTGCCTCCATGCGCACGACGATCTGGTCGGCGGCCGGCGCAGGAATGGCGACATCGTCCAGCGTCAGGCGCAGCTCGCCTTCGGGGGTGATCAGCGAGCTGATCTGCAGGCCGGTGGTGATGGTCATCGCGTCTCTCCCAATTTTATGGGTAGCGATATGCAACGGAAGTTGCCTCGACGCGAGGGGGATTCTAGCCGATCGCTTCGATTACCGCAGCACGCAGCTCGGGAATGCCGAGGCCGGTCTCGCTCGACGTCTCCAGGATATCCGGATGCGCGGCGGGGCGCTTGCGCACTTCCTCGGCGGTCTGCGCGGCGACCTCGGCGAGCTCGCTCGGCTTGATCTTGTCGGCCTTGGTCAGGACGATGCGATAGCTGACCGCGGCCTTGTCGAGCATCTCGAGGATCTCGCGGTCAACGTCCTTGATGCCGTGGCGGGCGTCGATCAGCACCAGCGCGCGCTTCAGTTCCTGCCGACCGCGCAGGAAGTCGTTCACCAGGAAGCGCCATTTCTTGACGACGTCCTTGGGCGCCTTGGCGAAGCCGTAACCGGGCATGTCGACCAGCCGGAAGGCGAGGGGATCGCCCACGTCGAAGAAGTTGAGCTCCTGGGTGCGGCCAGGCGTGTTCGACGTGCGGGCGAGCGCGTTGCGGCCGGTCAGCGCGTTGAGCAGTGACGACTTGCCCACGTTGGAGCGGCCCGCGAAGGCAACCTCGGGCACGGTCGCGTCCGGCAGGAATTCCAGCTTGGGCGCCGATTTCAGGAAGGCGACCGGGCCGGCGAAGGTCTTTCGCGCGGCCTCGATCATTTCGGGAGTGAAGGGATCAGCCATGGGTTATTTCGCGATCGCCTCTTTCATCCCCGGATGCCGCGCATAGAGCAGGCGCTGCTGGAGGATGGTGAGGGTGTTGGACGTGATCCAGTAGATCTGCAGGCCGACCGCGAACGGCGCCATCACGAACATCAGCACCCAGGGCATCAGCGCGAAAACCTGCTTTTGCGCTTCGTCCATCGGGGCCGGGTTCAGCTTGAACTGGAAATACATCGAGATGCCGAGCAGCACCGGGATCACGCCGATCGCCAGGAAATGCGGCACGGTGAAGGGCAGATAGCCGAACAGGTTGAGGATGGTCGCCGGATCGGGCGCCGACAGATCCTTGATCCACAGCACGAACGGCTGGTGGCGCATTTCGATCGTGAGCAGCAGCACCTTGTACAGCGCGTAGAAGATCGGGATCTGCAGGAAGGTCGGCAGGCAGCCCGCGAGCGGATTGACCTTCTCCGCCTTGTACAGCGCCATGATCTCCTGCTGCTGGCGCGTCTTGTCGTCCTTGTGCTTCTCCTGCAGCGCCTTCATCCTGGGCTGGATCGCGCGCATATTGGCCATGGAGGCGAACTGGCGCTGGGCGATCGGGAACATCAGGCCCCGGATGGTGACCGTCAGCAGGATGATCGCCAGGCCGAAATTGCCGACCATGCGGAACAGCCAGTCGAGATATTTGAAGATCGGCTTTTCGACGATTTCGAACCAGCCCCAGTCGATCGCCTTGCCGAGATGGCGGATCTTGAGGTTGTCCTCATAACGATCGAGCGTGTTCACTTCCTTCGCACCCGTGAACAGATGAGTGGTCGTGTTCATCTGCGAACCGGGCGGGATGATCGCCGGCGCGCGCGACACATCGGCCTGGAAATTGGTGCCGGGGGTCGCAGCGCGGAAGCCGGAATGGACCGACGCCTTCTGATCGGGGATCAGCGCCGCCAGCCAATATTTGTCGCCGAAGCCGGCCCAGCCGCCCGTGGTGTCGAAATAATTGTCGCCCGGGCGGCCGCTATTGCCAAAGATCTTGCCGAAGAAGCCTGGCTCCTTGCCGTGCAGATTGTCGTAGGTGATGTCGTAGGTCGTGCCGTTGCCGAAGGTGCCGATCGGCCCGATATGGTTGGTCCAGGTATCCACATCAGCACCCGGGCCGGCGCGCGATACCAAGGCGTAGGGCGCGACCTTCACGGCACCAGCGCCAGCGTTCATGACCGACTGATCGGTGGTGAACATGAACTTCTCGTCGACCGCGACGCGGATCACGAAGGTCTGACCGGTCGGGTTGGTCCAGCTGAGCGTCACCGGCTTGCCCGGGCTCAGGGTCGGCGCGCTGGCAGTGAAGACGGTATCGGCACCGGGCACGGCGACGCCATCGCCCGTCCAGCCGAAGCCCGCGAAATAGGCATCCTTGGTTCCGGACGGCGACAGGAGCCGGATCGGCGGGGAGTTCTTGTCGATCGTTTCCTTGTACTTGACCAGCACCAGATCGTCGATTCGCGCGCCCTTCAGGTTGATCGACCCTTTCAGTTCCGGGGTTTCGACCAGCACGCGCGGCGATTCCGCCAGCACGACCCTGCGGTCGCGCGTCGCGGCGCTGCTGTTTGCCACCGGGCTTGCGCCGGGATTCGCGACGACGGTCGCCTTGCCCTTCTCGATCTTCGTCACGGGCGGGTTGGCCGCCGGGAAGAATTTCGACGTCACGATCGGCCAGCCGAACAGGATCAGCGCGGCGAACACCGCGAACAGGATGAAATTCTTGTTGTCGTTATTCACGTGAGTGATGTCCCGCTCATGATGGGCGTCTGGTGAGGCATTGATTCAGGGAACCGGATCGTGACCGAACCCGCCCCAGGGATGGCACCGTCCGATCCGCTTTGCCGCCAGCCACCCGCCCTTCAGCGCGCCATAGCGGCGAAGGGCAGTGATTGCATAGGCGGAACAGCTGGGCTGGTAACGGCAGCTCGGCGGGAGGATGACGGATGGGCCGAGTTGCCACCCGCGGACCAGAGCGATGAGGAGGCGGGTCAGCATGGTTGCCCGCCTTCTTCTTCGTCACCCTGAACTTGTTTCAGGGTCCAGGCGCGGTCATCTGAGCCCTGGGCGACGCTCCTGAGGCGAGTGGCCGCGCTTGGATGCTGAAACAAGTTCAGCATGACGGCTGGGGTGGGGCCGGTCACCGCGCCACCTTGGTCAGCGCCTTGGCGAGATCCGCCCGCAACTGGGCGAAGTCGCGGTCGATGCCGCCGTTCCGCCCGATCAGCACATGGTCCGCGCCGCGAATGCCCGATTCGGGCAGCAGATCGCGAGCGAGCGCGCGCAGGCGCCGCTTCATGCGGTTACGCACGACCGCATTGCCGATCTTCTTGGTGACGGTGTACCCGATTCGCATCGACGGATCGCCGTCGTCACGATCGCGCACCAGCAGGACAAAGCCCGGCATCGGCGCGCGTTTTCCCGCATTCGCCGCGAGAAAATCGCGGCGGATGCGAAGGGTGGTCAGGCCGACAGCTTCTTGCGGCCGCGATTGCGGCGAGCGCGAATCACGTTGCGGCCGCCCGGAGTCGCCATCCGCGACCGGAAACCGTGCCGGCGCGCGCGCACCAGATTGCTCGGCTGAAAGGTCCGCTTCATCGTTCATTCCCTGGTCGTCTGAATAGAAAAGGGCCGCCACGCGGACGGCCTCGTAGCGGGTGCCCTTAGGCAAAGAGTGCGGCTTAGTCAACGTTCCAGGGACTCGCGGTCCCGTTCGCGGCGCCGCCGCGCGCTCGCGCGGCGCAGGCCCATATCGGCATAATGGCCGAGTCTGGGCCAGCGGCGCTTGCCATGAACGAACTGGCGTTTCGCCCAATGCGAGTTTTGCAGCATCAGCGCCAGCCCGCCCGCGAAGACGAACACGCCGCCGGGGCCGGGGATGACGCCGACAAGAGGCGTCGCGATGACCAACAGGACGCCCAGCCAGAACAGACCGAAGCGGATCGTCGGGTGACGTGAAGCGCGCATGGGACGCGATGTGGGTGCGGTGTGTTGGTTTGACAAGACACTATTCCTGGCCACGACCGGTTCTTTCCCGGACAAAATTGCGTATGACCAACGCTCTTCGGGGGGAGTCGGGGGCAATATGGTCGCGAGCGTATCGACGGTGGCGTATCTCGGGCTCGAGGCGCGCGCCGTCGAAGTGCAGGTCCAGCTGATCCCCGGCCTCCCCGCGTTCAATGTCGTCGGGCTTGCCGACAAGGCGGTGGCGGAGAGCCGCGAGCGGGTGCGCGGCGCCATCGCGGCGATGGGCCTGTCGCTGCCGCCCAAGCGCATCGTTGTGAACCTGTCGCCGGCCGACCTGCCCAAGGAGGGATCTCATTTCGACCTGCCGATCGCGCTCGCATTGCTCGGCGCGATGGGCGTGGTCGATGCCGAGACGCTGGCCGACTATGTCGTGGTCGGCGAACTGAGCCTGGACGGCCGGATCGCGCCGTCGCCGGGCGTGCTGCTCGCGGCGCTGCACGCGTCGGAGATAGGCAAGGGGCTGGTCTGCCCGGCGGCGCAGGGACCGGAAGCGGCCTGGGCGGCGGGGGTGCAGGTGCTGGCGGCGCCCGACGTGCTGGCGTTGCTCAACCACTTCAAGGGACATGGCCTGCTCTCCCCGCCACAGCCCGGCGAGGTCGAGGAAGCCGGGTTCGGCCCCGATCTCGCGCAGGTGAAGGGGCAGGAGACCGCCAAACGCGCGCTGGAGATCGCTGCCGCCGGCGGCCACAACATGGTGATGGTCGGGCCGCCGGGCGCGGGCAAATCGCTGATGGCGGCGTGCCTGCCGGGCATATTGCCGCCGCTCGATGCGGCCGAGGCGCTGGAGGTGTCGATGGTGGCGAGCGTGGCCGGCACGCTCAGCGGCGGGCGGCTGACCCGCACGCGGCCGTTCCGCGCGCCGCATCATTCGGCCTCGATGGCGGCGCTGGTCGGCGGCGGGCTGAAGGTGAAGCCGGGGGAAGTCAGCCTCGCGCATCTCGGCGTGTTGTTCCTCGACGAATTGCCGGAATTCCAGCGCGCGGTGCTCGATTCGTTGCGCCAGCCGCTGGAGACGGGCACGGTGAGCGTCGCGCGGGCCAATGCGCATGTGACCTTTCCGGCGCGCGTCCAGCTCATCGCTGCCATGAATCCCTGCCGCTGCGGGCATCTGGGAGACGCGTCGCTCGCCTGTTCGCGCGCGCCGCGGTGCGCGGCGGATTACCAGACCAAGGTTTCGGGGCCGCTGCTCGACCGGATCGACCTGCATGTCGAGGTGCAGGCGGTGAGCGCCGCCGACCTGGTGCTGCCGCCGCCGGCGGAAGGATCGACCGAGGTCGCCGCGCGCGTGGCCGCCGCGCGCGCGGTGCAGACGGCGCGCTATGCCGACCACCCGATCCGCACCAATGCCGAGGTCGACGGGGTGCTGCTCGAGGCGGTCGCGACGCCGGACGAGGCGGGGCGCAAGCTGCTCGCCCAGGCATCGGAGGCGATGCGCCTCTCGGCGCGCGGCTATACCCGCATCCTGCGCGTGGCGCGGACCATCGCCGATCTGGCGGGGAGCGAAGGGGTGGGGCGCATCCATGTGGCGGAGGCGCTGAGTTACCGGCGGCAGGCGCCGCGGAATTGAGCTATGTGGCGGCGTGCTTTGTCGCCCGTTCCGCGATGGGGCGACGCCGAAGTGTCCGCAAGTAAAGCGCTGATCACGGCGATTTTGCGTAATTTGAGCGGCCAAGGCGATGGTGTTGACATAAACTATTTATGCGTCTCTTTTGGCATGAAGGCTTGGGGGCAAGCCAGTAGGGGGGGATGCAAAATGAAAAAATATGCACTGGTCATGGCGCTTTTAGTCACTGGCGCGCCGCTAACGTACGCTGCGGCTCAGCAGGCCGTAGTAATTGGCGGTCCCACCAGCCCGATGTTAAGGATTGGCACAGAAGTTCCTGTGCGCCTTCGCACAGAGCTGACCACGAAGCACAAGGCATTGCGGGTTGGTCAAAGGTTCGAGATCGAAACCACAGAGCCTGTGATGCTCGATGGACACCTCATTATTCCCGTGGGCACCCCCGGCGTCGGTGAAGTGACAAGCGTAACGAACAAAGGGATGTGGGGAAAATCGGGCCATTTCGACATCCGCCTTCTGCACCTGCGTCTTGGTGACCGCCAAATCCGATTGGCGGGCACGTTGGACGACAAAGGCGTGGCCGGAGGTATCGGTGCAGCCGCAGTCTCGGCGATCGTTTTCTTGCCCGCTGGTTTCTTCATGACTGGCACAAGCGCGCGCATGCCCGCCGGCACGATCGTCAAGGGATCGATAGACGAAGATGTGCCCGTTTCTTTCGCTGGTGTAGCTGAGACGCAGCCGTTGGTCGTGCAAGCCGCGGCGCCCCTGCCGACACCTGCATCGGCGCCCGCACCCGCGCAGGCTTCCGTTTCAACGACCAAGTGAAAAGCGATACCCGCTGAAATGGTGACTCTTTTCGGTCTCCGTTGACGTTTCAGTATCGCAACAATATTTGCTTTTGCTTGTTCGAGGTCGACGGCGTGCTGCGCGAGATCCAGTCTCAGGCGGTCGAGCGCGGCAGGACCGTGGTGTACGGCACCGATTATATGCACGGGCAGGCCAGGGTGACGGACGACATGGCCACCGGCCGGGGCGAGGCGGACCTGACGGAAGCACGGCGCTTCGCGGACTCAAGCATGAACGGCAGCGGGGCACTCGTCGTGCTTGCCGATGTGAGCGGCGTCAGCTTCAAGACTTCCGGATTCGGCAAGGCCATCAAGATCTGCGGATAGGCAGGGCATCCGGCCCGCGAAGGTGGCTGCCGACATGTCTCCCTTGTACCGATGAGGGGGCGCCCGATGACGCCCCCTGTCGCCTCATTGCACCTTCAGCATCACCACTGACTTGGCCGGGATGGTGGCGTTCAGCGCGCCGCCCTCGAGCCGCGCGCCGTTGAATGCCGCCGGTTTCACCGCATCGGGCGCGGCGAAGTCGTTATGCGCCTGCATCGTCGCCGCGGTCAGGATGCGGCCGGTGACGCTGGTGCCGGCGACACCGGCCAGCGTCGCCGAAACCGCGGCCGCGCGGTTGGGATCGACGTTCACCAGCGCAATGTAGAGATGCCCGTCGGTGCCGCGCGCGGCCGAGGCACTGACTGACGGGATCGCCCATTGATCCTTGTTATACCAGCTCGACGTGAGATCGATCGGTACGAAGGTCGCGTCCTGGAACGGCTTGTACATCTCGAACACATGATAGGTGGGGGTCAGCACCATCTTCGGTCCGTCGGTCAGGATCATCGCCTGCAGCACGTTCACCATCTGCGCGATGTTCGCCATCTTCACGCGCTTCGCATGCTTGGCGAAGATGTTGATGTTGAGCGCGGCGACCACCGCGTCGCGCAGCGTGTTCTGCTGCTGCAGGAAGCCCGGATTGCTGCCCGGCGTCGGATCGTACCAGGTGCCCCATTCGTCGACCGCCAGGATCTTCTTCCCGGAGGGGTCGTATTTGTCCATGATCTTCTCATGGCCGTCGAGATATGTGTCCATCAGCAGGGTCTTGGAGAGCACGCGGGCCCAGGATTCCTCGTCGAAATCGGTGGCGGATCCCTTGGGGTTACGGCGGCTGGGGAAGGTGTAGTAATGGACGCCGGTGCCATCGATCTCGTTCGCGGCCTCGCGCATCATCACTTCGGTCCAGTTATATTCCGCCCAGGGCTCCGCATTGTGCGTCGCGCCGCTGGCGATCTTCATCGTCTTCGTGCCCTGGGGCAGCTTGACGAAGGTCGAGTAGCGCTTGGTCACATCGGCCGCATATTCGGGACGCATATTGCCGCCGCAGCCCCATAGCTCATTGCCGAGGCCGAACCATTCGAGCTTCCACGGCGCCTTGTGGCCGTTCTTCGCGCGCAGATCGGCGAGGCTGCCGGCAGGCGCCGTCATATATTCCACCCACTCGGCCATCTCCGCCGGCGTGCCGTTGCCGACATTGCCCGAGACATAGACTTCGGAGCCGATCTGCTCGGCGAAATCCATGAATTCATGCGTGCCGAACGCATTGTCCTCGGTCACGCCGCCCCAATGGGTGTTGACCTTGGTGGGACGCTGCGCGCGCGGGCCGATGCCTTCGCGCCAATGATATTCGTCGGCGAAGCAGCCGCCGGGCCAGCGCACCACGGGGACCTGAAGCGCCTTCAGCGCGGCGACGACGTCGTTGCGCATGCCGCGGGTGTTGGGGATCTTCGAATTGGGGCCGACCCAGACGCCGCCATAGATGCCGGTGCCGAGATGCTCGGCGAACTGGCCGAAGATGTGGCGGTCGATCCTCGCCCCCGGTTGATCGGCATGGATCGTCAGCGTGGCGGCGGGGGCGGGCGGGGGTGACTGGGCGAGGCCCGGCGTCATCCCGAAACAGGCGCAGGCCAGCAGCGCGGCAACAAAGCCTTTCCTCATGATATTCCTCTCCCTGTCTTATTGTCGGACAAGTATACGGGATCATATAGGATCGCAAGAGAGGAGGTCGGGGGATTGCGCGGCCCTCGCGGTCATTTGTCCGCCTTCGATATGATCATAACTCCTACAAGAGGTGCCAGCCTCGCGAGACCAAGCGACAACGCGGTCGAAGCGTCGGCAAGGCGTTGGAGTTCCTCGAAAGAGTCTTCCCCGGATCGGTTCGAGTTGGCATCCCGCCCGATTGACTCAGTCAGCGACCGGGCATCTTTTTGCCGCCGATTTCCAGCGGAGATTTGTCATGTCCGATCAGACTTCGGGTAGCTTCGTCACGCCGGTATACCGGACCAGCGGGGTCCTGGCGGCAATGTCCACGGGCGGCGCCACCGGGGGCCCGATCAATCCGGGCGGCGTGGGCATCTGCCTCAGCGGCGGCGGCTCGCGTGCGATGGGGGCGGCGATGGGGCAGCTCCAGGCGCTGGAGGCGCTGACCACGGCCGCGGGCGACAGCCTGTTCAGCCAGGTCCTGGCGATGTCGACCGTGTCGGGCGGCGGCTGGGTCGGCATTCCCTTCACGTTCCTGCCGTCGAGCTTTTCCGATTCGCAATTCCTCGGCAGCTATACCGAGCCCGCCAATCTTACCGACGGGATCATCACCGCGTCGCCGGCTGGATGGCTCGGCGGGCAGGTGTCGAGCGGCTTCTCGCTTCCCGATCTCGCCACCAAGGCGGTCTATCTGAGCAGCCAGGGCGTGCCGTCGAGCCAATTGTGGCAGACGCTGATGGGCCTGCATTTCCTCCAGCCCTATGGCCTGTTTCCCGTCGCGTCGGATTTCCAGCCGAACACCCTGTTCTCGCTCGATTCGCAGATCTTCGGCAGCCAGGTGACCGGGCCCAACCCGTCGCTGGCCGATGTGCCAGCCTATCTGGTCGCGCAGGTCTCCGGACAGCAGCGACCCTATCTGCTCGGCGTCGCGAGCATGTTCGTGACCTTGCCCATCGAGCAAGTGCAAGCGCTCGTGCCGGTGCAGTCGACCCCGGTGCTGACCGGCATCCTCCCGACGCCGGTCGGCGGCGTCGACGGCAATGGCCTGGCGGTGGGCGGCGGCGCGATCGGATCGTTCAGCTTCGACTCGACCTATGAATCGAGCGGGAGCGACGGGACCGCGACGATCCAGCAGAGCGGGCAATGGTCGCTGATGGATATCGTGGGCACGAGCAGCGCCGCCTTCGCCGCGTCGCTGGAGAGCGAGCTCGCCAAAATGGCACAATCGTCCCATCGCTTCGCCGCCGCGCTGCGCGCCAACAAGGACAGCGCCGCGGCGAGCCTGGCCGAGCATGGCTATTCGGCGGCCGACGTCGCCGCCACGCTGGAAGACCTGGCCGAGACGGCCGAGACGGGCGGCATGGACGCGGTGAAGGGCCGGCTGGGCGGGATCGATGCGCTGAGCGGGCTGATCCCGACTTATGATTATTGGTCGCCCGGCACGCCGCCATCCTCGGGCGGGTTCGCGCAGCAGGAATTCGCCGATGGCGGATCGCTCGACAATAGCGGCGTCACCTCGATGCTGTTCTATCCCGACGTGTCGACCGTCATCGCCTTCATCAACACCGAGAATGCGCTGACCCAGGATTCGAACGGCAATATCGCGATCGACGAGAGCGTGTCCGCCCTGTTCGGATTCCAGAAATATGATGGGAACGCGTCGTCACCCTATGCGCCGCTATCGGGGGCGCCGACGAGCAATTTGCGCCGGTTCAACCAGATCTTTCCGAGCGCGGATTTCCAGCCGCTGCTCGACGGCCTGTGGCAGAGCACGGGCGGCGACGAGAACATGGCGCCGATCTTCACCCAGCAGCTCGTCACGGTGGCGAACGACTGGTTCGGCATCGATGCCGGGCGCGACGTGACGGTGCTATGGGTGTATCTCGGCATGTCCGAAGCCTGGTTCAAGGAGGTCAAGGATTTCGTCGTGAAGGCCAGGATCGACTTCGAGCTGACCGCCGAGAATTTCCCGCATTACGATACGCTCAAGACGCAGCGCACTCCGGTGCAGATGAACCTGTTGTCCAACCTGACCGCCTGGACGGTGATGCAGAACAGCGCGGCGTTCACGGCCTTGTTCAAGCCGATATGACAAAAGGGGCGCCACCGCGGTGACGCCCCTTCCAGGCTGGTGATGCGGATGGCCTCAACCGCGGCGGCCGTCCCAGTCGCGGCGCTCGAGGCGCAGGCGGACATGGATGCGGTTCACCTGAGTCTGCAGCGCGCTTACTTCGGCGCGGTTCAGGCCGCCGCGCAGATAGTCGTTATAGGTGCGCTGCAGCCTGGTCGCGTCGCGGCGCAGACCGGCGGCCTCGCGCTGCGAAATGGTGTGGCGCAACTGCGCGCGCTGGATCTGGTTCTGCAGCTGGTTGATGTCGCTCTGGATCTCCCGCTGGACCCCGGGCTGAACCCGCCAGGCCTGGGCGGAGGCGGGCATGGCGGCCATCGTGGCAGATGCCATCGCGATCGAGATCAGTATCTTACGCATTACGAACTCCTTTTGACTCCATGGCCCCTTTGCCGGGCGCCGTGGATGTTGTGGAACCCGCCTGTCGCGGAATTGTGCCGTTTCGAGCGCGAAAGTGTCGCGATATGTGATGGATAGGCCAGCGCCGTTCAGCTTCGCCAAAATGTCATAACCGTTTCGGCTCCGACTCGGAATCCCGAGGTCGCGATGTCGTGGCATGAAGCGTCCTGCGGACGCATCGACGATCCGCGTTGACGAGGAGCGGGACATGGCGAGCAGCGCGAACCGAACGGCGGGCATGAACGGCACCAACATCGCGGACACGCCGACGCCGGCACCGACTCCGCCGCCCCGGCCCAATATCCTGCTGATCACCTGCGACCAGTATCGCTTCCCGCGCTTTTCCTATGGGGCGGGTGGCGGGTTCGCCGAGCCGCTGAAGGAAATCCTCGGCTTTCAGGGGGAGATTCACCAGTCCAATCCCTATGCGAAATTCTTCCCCGGCCTGCTCAGGCTGCGCCGGAATGCGGCGGTGCTGCGCAATCACACGATCGCCGCCAGCGCCTGCACGCCCAGCCGCGCGGTGATCTATACCGGGCAATATGGCACGAAGACCGGCGTCACCCAGACCGACGGGCTGTTCAAGAACGGCGATTCCTCTAACTTCCCCTGGCTCGCGGCGGACGGCATCCCGACGCTCGGCACCTGGATGCGTGCCGCGGGCTATTCGACGCATTATTTCGGCAAATGGCATGTCTCCAACCCGCCCGAGCATTCGCTCAGGCGCTACGGCTTCGACGATTGGGAGGAATCCTATCCCGAGCCGCACGGCGCGCAGGCCAATAATCTGGGCATCTATCGCGATGCCGAATTCGCCGGGAGCGCGAGCAACTTCATTCGCCGCCAGGGCCTCGCCGCGAATTACAACCGCGCCTATGCCTCGATGCTGGCGCAGGATCCGACGAGCAGCGGGCCCGTGGTTGCCGACATTCCGCCCTGGTTCGCGGTCGCATCCTTCGCCAACCCGCACGACATCGCGACCTATCCCGGCGTGATCGCGCAGGCGCTGCCCGATGCGGACAGTCGCAGCGGCACCCAGTCGATCTTCGGGCCGCTGACCGTGCCGGAAGTGGGCGCCGCGACCTTGCCGCCCGCCGCGGGCACCACCCAGATCCCGCTCAATCCGGACGATTTCCCGCGGCATTCGACCAAGCCCTCGCCGACCCAGAATGAATCGCTCGCCGACAAGCCGAGCTGCCAGCACGAGGCGGCGTACAAGGTCGGGCTCGCGCTGGCGTCCAAGGGCGGGTTCAACATCGTCGCGGGCGTGGCCGGCGCTGCCTCGGCCGCGGGCCTCGCCCCGACGGGCGACAATGCGATGGCGGCGGCCGTCGCCTTTTCGCTGAAGAGCTGCATCCCGTTCCAGCTGGCGCAGGACCCGGGACCCGAGGAGAATTGTCACAAGTTCCTCGAGCTCTATGCCTGGCTGCATGCCGCGGTCGACGTGCAGATCAACGCGGTGCTGGAGGCGCTGGAGGAGTCCGGCCAGGCCGACAACACCATCGTCATCTTCCTGGCGGATCACGGCGAATATGGCGCCGCGCACGGCATGATGATCGAAAAATGGCACGCTGCCTATCAGGAGGCGCTGCACGTGCCGGTGGTGGTGCAGTTCCCCGGCGGCAGCGCGCCGGCCAACCCTCATGTCGTGGGGGCGGAGCCGGCGCAGATCGATGCGCTGACCAGCCATATCGACATCCTGCCGACGGTGCTGGGCCTGGCCGGCGTCGACGCGACCGAGCGGCAGGCGATCGCCGCGCAGCTGGCAATGAGCCGCCCGGTGCCGCCGCTGCCGGGGGTCGACCTGTCCCCGATCATCGCCGGCGCCGTCGATGGCGCGCGGGTCGACATGCCCGTGGTCGAGCCGGACGGGGACATCCGCGAAGGCGTGCTGTTCATCACCGACGACGAGATCACCGCGCCGCTCGCGCCCTCCCGCAACGCCAGCGAGAAACGCTCCTATCAGGAGTTCGCGGTCTATCAGGAGGTGGTGGAGTCAGTGATCTGCGGCAAGGACGGCAAGGGGCCGGTCCCGCTCAAGCCGGGGTCAGTGAAGCAGCCCAACCATGTCCGCGCGGTCCGGACAAAGGACTATAAGCTCGCGCGCTATTTCGATCCGTCCGGCCGCGAGGCGCAGGAATGGGAGATGTACGATCTGGCGAACGACCCCAATGAGGCGTTCAACCTGGTCGAGGTCGCCGGATCGCCGCCCCGGGCCAAAGCCGGCCTGCCGCATGCGGAAAAGGTGCAGGAGGTGGCCGACCATCTGGCGCGGTTGCTGGCGAAGCTCGAGCTGCGCGATCTGTAGCCGTGACACGAAAAGGGCGGGCAACCATGTGGTTGCCCGCCCTTTCAGCGCGTCGGGTAAAACTCAAACGGTCTTTTTCGGCCGGCCGCGCGGTGCCTTGGGAGCCGCCGGCGCATCGGACGCGGTGGCCGGAGCCTTGAGCGGGCCGGGCTTGCGGCCGAGGCCGATCTTCTTGGCCATGGCGCGGCGCGCCTCCGAATAGGTCTCGGCGACCATCGGATAATCCGCCTTGAGGCCGTAGCGCGAACGGTAATCGTCCGGGGTCAGGCCATGGCCCGACAGATGACGGCGCAGAGTCTTGTAAGGCTTGCCGTCGATCAGCGAGATGATGTGATCCTTCGACGCCAGCGACTTGCGCACGGTCACGGCGGGCACATGCTCAGTCGCAGCTTCGGGCGCCGCGTCTTCTGTGGCGCTGCTTGCGAGTGCGGTCACGGTGGCATGCATCTTCTGGAGGAAGGCCGGCACTTCGTCGGCGGACACCCGGTTGTTGGGATTGCCAAGCCACGCAATGGTCAGCTCGGTCGCGAGCTCGGTTGCGTTGAGATCTGAAGTGTCGTCAGCCATAATTACCTCCAAACTGGATATATTGCTCATTAGCGCGATTACGGGTGGCGTCAACAGCAATACAACAATTGTTCTGCACCGCATGATGGCGAGTTCGTCACAGACACAAACCGGTGCATATTACTGCCTGCACGGCGCGTGTGCAGATCAAGGTTGATGGCGACGACGATAGCGCCCGGTCGACCATAATTCTCGGCACTTCTGCGCGGACACTTGCCGGTTGCTTGGTATTTTCAGGCTGATCTCTGGGCGGGGAGGCCAACTATCTGAAAGAAAGATGAACGAAACTTCATCTTGCGCCAAATGAGCGGAGATCGGCGGAATTTGTCGCGCGGCGGGGCGTGTCCGGTCGGGCGACGACACCAGCGCAGCGTGCGGCAGCGCGCGGGTTGAAATCGCGGCGGCGCCCGGCTAACTGCGCGCTCTCCCGGTCTTGCCGGGATCGTGCGGGCGTGGTGAAACTGGTAGACGCGCCGGACTCAAAATCCGGTTCCGAAAGGAGTGTCGGTTCGATTCCGACCGCCCGCACCAAATTTTTCGAGGATCGGCTCGGGATCAGGCCCGAAGGTCAGGCCTCCACCGTCTCCAGTTCCTCGCTGATCGCCAGCCACACGGCTTCGGCCGCTTCGAGCTTCGCCGCGACATCGGCGCGCTGCTTCATCAGCTCGCTCATGTTCATCCTGGACAGCCATGGCTCGGCGGTCGAGGGATCGAACATCGCCCGGTCGATCGCGCTGCGCTGCTTGGAGAGCTTGGCGACCAGCGCCTCCGCCTCGTGCGCCCGCTTGCGCAGCGCGACGCTCTTCTCGCGTGCCTCGGCATTGGCGCGGCGTTCGTCCTTCTTGCTGACCTTGGCCTTGGCGGCACCGCCGCCGCCGGTCGCACCATCGCTGGAGAGCACGAAGGCGATATAATCCTCCATGCTGCCATTATATTCGGTCGCCGCGCCGCCATCGACCAGCACCAGCCGGTCGGCGGTCAGCTCGATCATGTGGCGGTCATGGCTGACGATCACCACAGCGCCGTCATAGGCGTTGAGCGCCTGGACCAGCGCCTCGCGCGCGTCGACATCCAGATGGTTGGTCGGCTCGTCGAGGATCAGCATGTGCGGCGCGTCGCGGGTGATCAGCGCCAAAGCGAGGCGCGCGCGCTCGCCGCCCGACAGGCTGCCGACCTTGGTCGTCGCCTTTTGCCCCGAAAAGCCGAACCGGCCGAGCTGCGCGCGGACCGCGGCGGGCGACATGCCCTTCATCATCCGCGTCATATGTTCGAGCGGCGTATCGGTCGTGTCGAGCTCTTCCACCTGATACTGGGTGAAATAGCCGACGCGCATCTTGCCCGATGCGGTCATCTCGCCTTCCATCGGGGTGAGCTGCGCGGCGAGCAGGCGGGCAAGCGTGGTCTTGCCGTTGCCGTTGCGGCCGAGCAGCGCGACGCGGTCGTCCGGATCGAGCCGCAGGTTGAGGCGGCGCAGGATCGGATTGCCCTCGGTATAGCCGACCGCGGCCATGTCGAGCGTGACGAGCGGTGGGCGCAGCTCTTCCGGGCTGGGGAAGTCGAAGGACAGCGTCGGATCCTCCGCCATCGCCGCGATCGGCTGCATCTTGGCGAGCATCTTCTGGCGCGACTGGGCCTGTTTCGCGGTCGAGGCGCGCGCGCTGTTGCGGGCGATATAGTCCTGCAGCTTGGCGCGCTGCGCATCCTGCGATGCCTTGGCGGCGGCGAGCTGAGCCGCGCGTTCGGCACGCTGCTGCTCGAAGCTGTCATAGCCGCCGGTGTACATCACCGTCTTGCCGCCCTCGAGATGAAGGATGGTGTCGACGACATTGTTGAGCAGGTCGCGCTCATGGCTGATGACGACCATCATCGCCGGATAGGCCTTGAGGAAATTCTCGAGCCACAGGGTCGCTTCGAGATCGAGATGGTTCGAGGGCTCGTCGAGCAGCAGCAGGTCTGGTTCGGAGAAAAGCAGGGCGGCGAGCGCGACGCGCATCTTCCAGCCGCCCGAATAGCTGTCGATCGGGCGGCCCTGCATTTCCTCGTCGAAGCCGAGTCCGACCAGGATGCGCGCGGCGCGCGCCTCGGCGGTATAGGCGTCGATCGCGATCAGCCGGTCGTGGATTTCGCCGACCCGGTCGGGATCGTGGCAGTCCTCCGCTTCCTTGAGCAGCGCCGCGCGCTCGGTATCGGCGGCGAGCACGGTCTCGATCGGCGTGGTCTTTCCGCTCGGCGCTTCCTGCTTGAGATAGCCGATGCGCGTCTTGCGCGGCATCTCGATCTCGCCCTCATCGGCCTCGATCGATCCGATCATCACTTTCATCAGGGTCGACTTGCCCGCGCCGTTGCGGCCGATCAGGCCGACACGGCTTTTCGGCGGCAAGGTTGCCGTCGCGCGGTCGAGGATCGTGCGCCCGCCGAGGCGCACCGTGATACCGTTGATATTCAGCATGCGGGCGCCACTATCATGCAGCGCAGCATATTAGAAGCACTTCCCCTCCCGCTTGCGGGAGGGGTTAGGAGAGGGCTTGTCCGCATAAGCGGAGTTCAGTGGGGGAGGACAGGCCCTCCCCCCCACCCCTCCCGCAAGCGGGAGGGGGGCAGAAGAAGGTCAGGCGATCGTGTTGACCAGTCCACCCTCGGCCCGGATCGAGGCGCCGTTGGTGGCGGAGGCACGCGGGCTGGCGATATAGGCCACCATGTCGCCGATCTCCTTCGCTTCGATCATGCGCTGGATGATCGAGGAGGGGCGGGCGTCGCGGAAGAATTCCGCTTCGATCTGGTCGATCGGCGCCGCGGGATCGGACGCCTGGCTGCGCAGGAATTCGACGACGCCGTCCGACCGGGTCGGCCCCGGCAGCACCGAATTGACCGTGACGTTGGTGCCGCGCGTCAGCTGCGACAGGCCGCGGGCGATGGCGAGCTGGGCAGTCTTGGTCATGCCGTAATGGATCATGTCCTGCGGCACGGCGAGGCCGGATTCGCTGGAGATGAAGATGATCCGGCCCCAGTTCTGCTCCAGCATGGCGGGCAGATAGGCGCGCGACAGGCGGACGCCGCTCAGCACGTTGACGTCGAAGATGTTAGCCCAGTCGGCATCGCTGATGTCGCCGAATGCCTTGCTTTCATAGATGCCGAGATTGTTGATCAGGATGTCGACGGTCGGCAGCGCCGCCGTCACCGCCGCGGCGCCCTCGGCGGTCGCGACGTCGGCGATCACGCCGGCGACGGGCTTGCCGCCAGAGGCGTTGATGTCGGCGATCGCGTCATCGAGCTTCTGCTGCGAGCGGCCGGTGATGGTCACCACGGCGCCCTCGAGCGAGAGCGAGCGGGCGATTTCAAGGCCGATGCCACCGGTGCCGCCGGTTACCAGGGCAATCTTGTCGGTGAGTTCCAAGTCCATGATGAGTCTCCACGGGGTTTCGTTGGAAGTGATCTAGGCGTGACGCCTGGTTTCTACTATGTCCTGAAGCAGATCAGCATCTGTGACTGGAAATCACCAATGCCGCGTATCCTGATGGAACGATCAGGCGAGATGGAAGTGTTCGTCCGGGTCGTCGCCGAGGGCGGCTTCTCCGCGGCGGCGCGCACGCTCGACCTGACGCCGTCGGCGGTGAGCAAGCTGATCGCCCGGCTGGAGGAGCGGCTCGGCGCGCGCCTGCTGGTGCGCACGACGCGGGCGCTGAGCCTGACCGACGAGGGCGAAGCCTATCACCGCGCGGCGATGCGCATCCTGCAGGAACTGAACGATGCCGATCAGGAGGCATCGGGCGGGGCGGTGCGCGGCAGGCTGCGGGTCAGCGCCTCGTTGCCGTTCGGGACGATGTTCGTCGCGCCGGCGGTCGCGACCTTCCTGGCGAAGCACCCCCAGGTAGTGGTCGATCTCAACCTGACCGACGATGTGGTCGACCTGCTGGCGGAGCGCACCGATGTGGCGATCCGCATGGGCAATCTGCCCGACTCCGGGCTGATGGCGCGCAAGCTCGGCGAGAGCCGCCGGATGATCTCCGCGTCCCCCGCCTATCTCGCGCGGCACGGCACGCCCGAGCACCCGCGGGATCTGGCGCGGCATGATTGCCTGACGTTCAATTTCCGCCGACCGCGCACGACCTGGCCGTTCCGCTGCGACGAGGGGATCATCGACCAGCCGGTGACCGGCAGCCTGCAACTCAACAATGGCGAGACGATGCGGCAGATGGCGCTGGCCGGCGTCGGCATCGCCCGGATCGGGCTGTTCCATGTCGCGGAGATGATCGCGGCGGGTCGGCTGGTCGCGCTGCTCGAAGAGTTTAATCCGGGCGACATGGAAGTGGTCAGCGCGGTCTATGTCGGCGGCGGCATCCTGCCGCACCGGGTGCGGGTGTTCATCGATCACCTCGTCGAGGAGTTGCGGGACGTGCCGCTGCTTGCGCCCGTCAACGCCGGGGCAGGGTGATCGTCGCGTCAAGCCCGCCTTCCGGGCGGTTGACCAGCGTGATGTCGCCGCCCGCCTCGCGCACGATGGCGCGGGCCAGCGCGAGGCCGAGTCCGATGCCCCCCGTCTCCTTGTTGCGCGACGTCTCGAGCCGGGTGAAGGCGTCGAACACGTCGCCGAGATGTTCGGGCGGAATGCCCGGGCCCTGATCGGCGACCACGATCGAGACCTCGCGGTCGCCGGGCACGACCCGAACTTCGGCTGATACGCCATATTTGACCGCATTCTCGATCAGATTGCGCACCGCGCGCCGGATCAGCGACGGGCGCAGCCGCATCCTCAGCCGGTCGGCTTCCTCGAAGGTCACGTCATGGTCGAGATCGCGGAAATCCTCGACCACGGCATCGACCAGGGCGGCCAGATCGACCTCGGTGAGCGCTTCGCTCGGCCGCCCGAGGCGGGCGAGCGACAGGATGTCGTCGAGGGTCCGGTTCATCTCCTCGATCGTGTCGGCCATCTTCAGCCGGTCGGTATCGTCCTCGACCGATTCGATGCGCACGCGCAGCGCGGCGAGCGGGGTGCGCAGATCATGCCCGATCGCGCCGAGCATCCGGTCCTTCTCGTCGAGCATCGCCGAAACGCGCAGGCGCAGCGCGTTGAACGCGGCGATCACGTCGCGCAGATCCTGCGGGCCGCGTTCCTCGACCGGCACATCGACTTCGCCGGGCATGAAATTGCGGGCGGCGGCGGCGAGGCTGCGCAGCGGTTGCGAGATGCGCCGGCCGATCCACAGCACCGGGATCAGCATGATCGCGTACAGCACCAGCGTCTGCCAGATCAGACGCCAGACCAGAAAGGCTTCGGCGCGGGGCCATGGCGCGCTGAGCACGAGCCAGCCCTTGCCGGGCTGTTCGACCGCGATGACCAGCTCGCCACCCATCTTGACCATGCGTTCCGAAAAACGCGGACCCCAGCGGCGCGATCGGCGATCGCCTTTGTGAATCGCGCGGACTTCAGTTTCGATCCGCCCGACTTTCAGCCCGGCTTCCGCCAGTTCGGTGCGCAATCCCTGCTCGACGATCGGCTGATGCTCGCCTGCCGGGTTGACGGGCGAGAGGTCGGCCTTGCGCACGCCGCGACGGCTACCGTCGAAGGGACCGCCACGATTGCTGCGCTCGACCGCATCGACGATGCGGGCGACCGCGGGGCCGGTGGCCTGATCGTAGCGGGAGGCGCGCCGGTCCTGCAGCTGGATCGCGAAGTTGATCGCCTGCGCCACGAACAGCGCGATCGCGATCAGCAGCACCATCTGCCCGGAAAGATTGCGCGGCCACAGCCGGATATGCCTCACAGGCGGGTGACTTCGGCGGCGAGCGTGTAGCCGCCGCCCCAGACCGTCTTGATCAGATCGGGATTCTTCGGATCGGTCTCGATCTTGCGACGCAGGCGGCTGACCTGATTGTCGATCGCGCGGTCGAACGCGGCGGCTTCGCGGCCCTGAGTCAGGTCGAGCAGCTGGTCGCGCGTCAGCACCTGGCGCGGGCGAGTCACCAGCGCGTGGAGCAGATTATATTCGCCAGTCGAGAGCGGCACCGACACGCCCTCGCGGTCGACCAGGGCGCGCTCGCCCGATTTCAGCACCCAGCCGGAAAAGGCGAAGGAGCCGGTGTCGGGCGCGTGCTGGCGCGTGCCGCCGGCGGCGGCGCGGCGCAGGATCACCTTGACCCGGGCGGCCAGTTCGCGCGGCGAGAAGGGCTTCACGACATAATCGTCGGCGCCCATCTCCAGCCCGACGATCCGGTCGGTCTCCTCGCTGCGCGCGGTGAGCAGGATGACGGGGGTCTCGCTCGTCTCGCGGATATGGCGGCAGAGGCTCAATCCGTCCTCGCCCGGCATCATGATGTCGAGGATGACCAGATCGATCGCATAGGCCGTAAGGCGCGTGCGCGCTGCCTCGGCATCGCCCGTCTGAGTCACGCGAAAACCCTGCTTGGTCAGATATTGCGCGAGCGGCTCGCGGATCGAGCGCTCGTCATCGACCAGCAGCAGGTGTGGCGTTTCTCCCATGATGTCGGCGTCTAGCATGATCGGTTGCCTTTGGAACATGCCGGGCGGGCAAGGGGGAAAACCCGCCCGGCAGCCAGGCCAGTCGGGGAATTACTGGCCGGCGTCTGGTTTGGGCGCGTCGGCACCCGGAGGGGGAGGCGTGCCGGGGCCGCCGGGGCGATGCCACCCATGGCCTCGCATCCTGCCCATGTGCTGCTTCATTCTGTCGCGCGCCGATTCCATCTCGGCCTTGTCGATAAAGCCGTCATGATTGGCATCCGTCTTCGCGAACCGCGCTTCGGCCTGGGCGATTGCCTCGGCATGGCTGATCCTGCCGTCATGGTCGGTGTCCAGACGGGCCATCATCCCGCCATGACCGCCGTGGCGGCCCATCATGCCGGGGGCCCCCGGAGCGCCGGGCGGCGGCATCATGCCGCCGCCCCGTCCGCCCCGGCCTTCGCGCATGCGCTCGCCCATCGCCTTCATTTCGTCAGGCGAGATCTTGCCGTCGCCGTTGGCGTCGAGCTTCGCGAAACGCGCGGCCGCCTGGGCCGAAAATTCCGCTTTGGTGATCTTGCCGTCCTTGTCCGTGTCGGTGCCCGCCACCAGCCGGCCGCGGCCGGGCAGTTCGTCGCCCGAGATCACGCCATCGCCATTGGCGTCGAGCCGGGCGAAGCGCTGATCCGATCGTGCCATGAATTCGGCGCGCGAGATGGTGCCGTCCCCATTGGTGTCCATTTTGCCGGCGTCGGCGCGCATGGCGCCGCCATTCTGCCCCGCGAACGCGGCACCGCTGATGGCAGTGCCCGCCAGAGCGAGGGCGAGAAGATAGTTACGCATACCTTGTTCCTTCGAGTGATTGCCCGGTCCCGCCGGCTATGATCGGGGTTTTCGCTCACGGGTGTCGCGCGGCTATGTCAGCGAAGCGCGAAAGTGTCGCAATTTGTCGCAGCTTTAATTCCTCCCCGTGCCGGGGAGGAAAAATCACGCGAAGATCGCGACGCTCTGCATGCCCTGGGCGATTGGCTGGCCGTCGGCGTTCCAGATCGTCATCGCCTGGCTCGAACAGCCGTTGCGCGCATAATCCGACTGCGCCGAGAGCAGCCACCAGCCATCGGTGGTCGCGGGTGCCGGGGTGAGCAGGTTCACGATCCAGGTCAGCGAGCTGATCGGGGCGGGCTGCTTGCCGAGCAGCTTGAATGCCGCGGGCGGCAGGGCATCGGCGACGGCGAGCACATGGACCATCGGATCGAGCCCCTCGGCTGCGCGCAGCCTTGCCCAGCGCAGCCATTCCGCGTCGCCCGTCGCCTCTTCCTTCAGGTCGAGGAAGTTGAAGTTGCCGGTGAAGAACTCGTCGGGCCCGGTATAGAGCGTCGCATCAGGCGCGGGCGGGCGCCTGGCGCTTTGCAGCCGGCCATCGAGATCGATCCGCGAGGGCTGGTCCGACATGAAGACGAAGGTCGCGCGGAAGCCGAGGCCGGCGTCCGACACGATATCGGCCTGGATGAAAGCGGCGTTACGGCCGCGGCGGAGCCTGGTCGCGGTGACGCTCACCGCGCCCGAGAGCGGGCCGATAAAGGCGATCTGGGCTGAGCGAAGCGGGGGCAGATCCGGCTCGATGCGCTGCGCCGCGTGAAGCGCGAGCGCGCTGGACAGGCCGCCATAGCTGGTCCGGCCCTGCAGCCAGTCGGCCGGGATGCTGGTGCGGAATCCACCCTCGATCGGCGTGCCGGCGGCGAGGATGTCGGCGATCGGGGTCACAGCGTCTTCTCCGCGAGACGATCGCGCAGCGCGCGTTTCAGCACCTTGCCGATCGCGCTGCGCGGCAGTTCGTCGATCGCGTGGAGCGCGGACAGGCGCTGGGTCTTGCCGAGCCGGGCATTGGTCCAGGCGAGGATCTCGGCAGTGCCGGCATCCACGCCGGTATGCGGCACATAGAAGCCGACCGGCGTCTCGCCCCAGGCGTCGGACGGCATGCCGATCACGCTGCAATCAGCGACGGCGGGGTGTTGTGCCAGCACGGCTTCGAGATCGGTCGGATAGATGTTGAAGCCGCCCGAGATGATCAGGTCCTTCTTGCGATCGAGCAAGGTCAGGAAGCCGTCCGCGTCGAAGCGGCCGACATCGCCGTGGCGGATATAGCGCCGCCCCTCGGCGTCGAGCCATTCGGCCGAGCGCGTCGCGTCGGAGCGGCCGTGATAGCCGGTCATCATCGCCGGCGAGCGGCCGACGACTTCGCCCATCTCCCCCTGCGGCACTTCGTTGCCGTCATCGTCGATCAGGCGGATGTCATGATCCTCGATCGGGCGGCCCACGGTGTGGAGTTTGTCGGGATATTGGTTGGCGACCAGCAGGCAGGTGCCGCCGCCTTCGGTCATGCCGTAATATTCGACCAGGAGCCCGGGCCAGCGGGCGATGACATCGGCCTTGAGCGCAGCGGAGAAGGGCGCGCTGGTGCAGGTCTTCAGCCGGAAGGACGACAGGTCGAAACCGCCGAAATCGGGCAGCGCCATGATCCGCTGATACTGGACCGGCACGAGCATGGCGTGAGTCGCCCGATGGGCCTGGGCAAGCTCGAGAAAGCCGCGCGCGTCGAATTTCGTCATCAGCACCGCGGTGCCGCCCCAGCCGAGCGTGGGCAGGAAACTGACCAATGTCGTGTTGGAATAGAGCGGCGTCGCGATCATCGTCACCGCCTCGCCGAAGCCGGCCGAGGCGTTGCGATGGATATGCGCCCAGCGCATCGCGTGGCTCTGCACGATGCCCTTGGGCGTGCCGGTGGTACCGGAGGAATAGATGATGTTGAAGCCGTCTTCGGGCGCGATGGCGACCGGGGAGGGGCTTGAACCCTCGGGAGCGAGCCAGTCTTCAAACGAAGGGAAGTGAACGACCTTTGCCGTGATGTCCCGGCCCGCCAGCGCTGCGGCGGCCTCGTCGTCGACAAATACGATCGGCGCCCCGCAATCGGCGATCATCGCGGCGAGCGATTCCGGCGTGGAAGACGGGGCGAGTGGCGCGGCGACGCAACCGGCCCGGAGCGCGCCGAGAAAGACCGCGCCATACTCGATGCGCGAAGCCGCGACGATCGCCACCGCCTGGCCCTGCGCCACGCCGTCCCGCTGCAACGCCGCGGCGACCCGGTCCATCAGCGCGTCGAGCGTCGCATAGTCGATGCTGCCCTCGATCGCGGCAAGGGCGGTCTTGCCGCCCTGCTCGGTCGCATGCGCTCGGATCAGGTCGGGCAGGGTCGCGAAATCACTCGCGAGCATATCAGCGGCTGTCATGAGACGCCGCTATGCGAGGCGCGCCGCAAATGCCATACGCAATCTTCGAAAAAGGAGGATGCCGATGCTGTTCTACGACGCGGTGAATCCGGCGCCCAATCCGCGCCGGGTGCGCATCTATCTCGCCGAAAAGGGACTGAGCGTGCCGAGCGAGACCCTGTCGATCGTCGCGGGGGAGCATAAGGGGCCGGATTTCCTCGCGGTGAATCCGCTGGGGCAAATCCCCGCGCTGAAGCTCGACAATGGCGACGTGCTGACGGAAAGCGTGTCGATCTGCCGCCTGTTCGAGGCAATGCACCCCGAACCGCCGATGTTCGGCGAGGGGCCGCAGGGCATGGCCGAGGTCGATATGTGGACCCGCCGCGCCGAGCTGCGCCTGATGGTGCCACTGTCGATGGTGTGGGCGCATTGCCATCCCTTCACCGCACGCGTGGTGAAGCCGCAATATACCGAGTTCGGCGAGAGCCAGCGGCCGCGCGTGACCGGCGCGATGCGCGAGTTCGACCGCGCGCTGGCGGACCGGGACTATCTGGACGGGAAAAGCTATTCGATGGCGGATATCGTGCTGTTGTCGGTGGTCGACTTCGCCGGCTTTGTCGGGATCGCGATCCCTGAGGATCAGGCGAATCTCCGCGCCTGGCATGAGCGCGTTTCCGCCCGACCAAGCGCCCGGGCGTGAGCGGGCGGATTGCAACCTGACCGGCTGTAGCTGTCATCGACAGCCCGGGTGCCGCGCCATAAGGTCGCGCTCCGGCACATTCGGGGAGGTGCTAAATGGCTCAGGGTCGCCGACGTTTTGCCAGCATCGTGGCGAGCCTGGCCGCGCTGTCGCTCGGCGCCTGTACCGTGACCCTGATGGCGCCCTATGACAGCCAGACGGAGCAGATGGTCTCGGCGTTGCAGAGCAGCTTTTCGGCCGAGCGCCAGGCTCTGCTCTACAGCTATGGCACGCCCGATTGCGTCTATTCGCGCCAGACCGGTTTCTACCGCAAGGCGCACGCCGATATCGAGGACCTGCGTGTCCATGTCGGCGTGTTCGCGCAGAACAGCCAGACCATCCAGATGGTCGGCCTGCTCGAGGACAGCCTCAGCGCGCTGGAGGCGGAGCATAAGCGGCGCGAGCAGACGCGGCAGGGCACCGAGCAGTGCATGAGCGCGCAAATCCTCGAGCCCGACTTCAATGGCCTCGCGCAGTCGACCGGCGCGATCCTGATGCTGGAAAAGGCCAAGCAGCGCGGCATGGCACCGGGAGGAAATTGATGGCGCAGATCGACGTAGGGGCGCTGACCGGAGAGATCGGCAATGCGATGGCAGCGGTGCTGGTCGGGGGCGGCAAGACCGCCGCGATCTATGCGAAGAACGAAGCCGAGAAGATCGCCATCTCGATCCGCCAGATCGGCGAGCTCTACGCGTCGGGCATCATTGACGCGGAAGAGGCGCGGCTGAAGCTCGACATCCAGAAGAATACCTCGCGGACCATGTTGCTGGCGGTGAAGGGGATCGGCATCCTCGCGGCGGAGCAGGCGATCAACGCGGGGGTGAGCGTGGTACGCGATACGGTCAACAAGGCGCTGGGCTTCGCGCTGCTATAGGGCGCGATCAGACCTCCTCCCGAACGGTGGGGAATTTGATTTTTTCAGATCGCGGTTTTCGCTTCCGGCAGCGGCACGCGATCCGGCACTTTCCACATGAGGATGCCGAGCGACAGGAAGGAGAGGATTGCGGCCAGCAGGAACGCCGCGCCCGGGAAGCCATGGTCGACCCCGGTCGCCAGCGCCTGAGTGAGCAGCAGCGGCCCGAGGATCGACGAGACGCTGCCCATGCTACCGATGCCGCCCTGCAGCGCGCCCTGGTGCGAGGCGTCCACCATGCGTGAGAGCAGGCCGTTCATCGCGGGGAAGATCAGGCCGGACAGGGCGCCGACCAGGAACAGGACATAAGCCTGCCAGCTCTGCGTGATGAAGGCGAAGGCGAGAAAGGCGATGCCTGCCGAGAGCAGGCCGACGACAAGGGCTCGCCGTTCGCCGATGCGGGCGATGATCTTGCCGGTCAGCCCGCCCTGCACCAGCGCCATGACCAGCCCGACGAAAGCGAGCGACCAGCCGATTGCCTTGGCGTCCCAGTCGAAGCGGATTGCCGCCCAGAAGGCCCAGGTCGAGGGATAGACCATGTGCGCGAGTTGCCACACGAACCAGGCCGCGAGCAGAGGCGCGGCGTTGCCGGCATGGAACAGCGGGCGGAACGCGCCGACGACATGGGCATCGCGCAGCCTGAACGGACGGCGATTCTCCAGCGCGAGCGTCTCGGGCATGGCGACGATCATCACCAGGGCGTTGCCGAGCGCCAGGATCGCGGCGGCGACGAACGGGGCGCGTGGGCCGAAATCGGCGAGCAGTCCGCCGATAGCCGGCCCGATGATGAAGCCGATGCCGAACGCTGCGCCGATCAGCCCGAACACGCCGCTGCGCTTTTCGGGTGGGGTGACGTCAGCCAGCACCGAGCTGGCCGGGCTGTAGACCGCGCCCGCGACGCCGGCGATGGCGCGGCCGAGGAACAGCCAGGCGAGCGTCGGGGCCCAGGCCATCAGCGCGTAATCCATGCCGAAGGCGAGCATCGAGGCGATGAGCACGGGACGCCGGCCGAAGCGGTCGCTGAGATTGCCCAGCACTGGCCCGGCGAAGAACTGCATCACCGCGAACACCACCAGCATATAGCCGGCGATCCGTGTCGCCTGTTCGAGGTCGACATGGCCGATGCTGGTGATGAGGTGCGGGAAGACCGGCATGACGATGCCGAAACCGATCGTGTCGATCAGTACGGCCGCAAGGACGATGGGCACGGCACGATGTTCGAAGCGCATTCACTCCCCTCCGGATCGCTCGCGTCCCACAATTTTCCTGACGCGCGGGCGCCGGCGGAACATTCACCGAACATGCACAAGGTCGCACGGCGGGGCAAGGGGGCAGGGGGGCATCAATTGTCTCCAAAAACCGCTGTTTTTCGGGCCATTTTGGATTAATCGCGCGCCTTGTCGCGCGGTTCCGCCCAACGCGCCGAGGAGGTCGGAGGCACGCACCTGGGCGCTTTGCTTGCCCTGCGATCTGTGCCACATGCTCGGCCATACCCGATATTCAGATTCGGTCCCGAAGGAGAGCATTATGGCCAGCGCCGCCGAAACCGACGTCGCCGTCACCCCGATCGACGCGTTCCGCCAGGAGACGCGCGCCTGGCTGGAGGCGCATTTCTCGCCCTCGCTGAAGGGCAAGGAGAATCTGATGGCGGTGGTCGAGGGGCCGACCAGCCTGTCGGACGAGGAGGCCGCCTGGAAAAAGGCGTTCGGCGAGAAGGGCTGGGGCGTGCCGACCTGGCCCGCGCAATATGGCGGCGGCGGGCTCGATCGGGCGCAGGCGCGCGTGCTGGGCGAGGAAATGGCGCGGATCGGCGCGTGGAACCCGATCGGCGGCATGGGCGTGATGATGTTCGGCCCGACCCTGCTCGAATATGGCAGCGAGGAGCAGAAGCTGGAGCATATCCCGGCGATCGCGAAAGGCGAGGTGCGGTGGTGCCAAGGCTATTCGGAGCCGGGCGCGGGATCGGACCTGGCCAGCCTGCAGATGTTCGCCGAGGACAGGGGAGACCATTATCTCGTCAACGGCCAGAAGACCTGGACCTCGGGCGGGCAATGGGCCGACAAATGCTTCGCGCTGGTGCGCACCGACAAATCGAAGAAGCATGAAGGCATCAGCTTCCTGGTGATCGACATGACCTCGCCGGGCGTCGAGGTGAAGCCGATCAAGATGATCTCGGGCGCGTCGCCCTTTTGCGAGACCTTCTTCACCGACGTGAAAGTGCCCAAGGGCAATCTGGTCGGCCGCGAGGGCGAGGGCTGGACGATCGGCAAGCGGCTGCTCCAGCACGAACGGCAGAATCTGTCGGGCGGCGGCACGGTCGGGCGCCTGTTCGCCGGCAAGACGATGGGTACGCTCGCCAAGGAATATCGCGGGACGGACGAGCAGGGCCGGATCGGCGACAGCGACCTGCGCATGCGCATCGTGCGGCACGAGATGGACAGCCGCGCCTTCGCGCTGACGCTTCGCCGCGCCGCGCTCGAGGCGAAATCGAACCAGGGGCCGTCGGCCACGACCTCGATCATGAAGAATGTCGGCGCGCGCATCACCCAGGACCGCGCCGAGCTGTCGATCGAGATCATGGGCATGAACGGGCTGGGCTGGGAAGGTGAAGGCTTTACCGAGGCCGAGCTGGGCCAGACCCGCACCTGGCTGTGGGGCAAGGCCGTGTCGATCTATGGCGGATCGGCCGAGATCCAGAACAATGTGATCGCAAAGCGCATTCTCGGGATGCTCGACCACCAATGATCGTCGGTACCGGACCGAAATAGTTTCAAGGGGCAGGATGATGGCGGCACTCAACGACGAACAGACGATGCTGCGCGACATGGCGCGCGAATGGGCGGACAATGAGGCGCCCGTCTCCGCCTTCCGCAGGATGCGCGATGCGGCGCCGGCGGAGGGCTATGATGCCGCCGCCTGGGCCGAGATGGGCCAGATGGGCTGGGCGGGCATCGTCGTGCCCGAAGCCTTTGGCGGATCGGACTTCGGCTATCTCTCGCTCGGGCTGGTGCTCGAGCAGCTCGGGCGCAACCTGGCCGCGTCCCCGCTGGCGTCGACCGCGGCCGCCGCCACTGCGATCGTGCTGGGCGGGTCGGACGCGGCGAAATCGGCCTGGCTGCCGAAGATCGCGGCGGGCGAGGTCGTTGCGACGCTGGCGGTGGACGAAGGGCCGATCCACGACCCGGCGGCGATCGCGACCAGCGTGTCCGACGGCAGGATCAGCGGCACCAAGCAGTTCGTGGCGGAAGGCGACAGCGCCGGCCTGTTCGTCGTCGCGGCGGTGGACGGGCTCTATCTGGTGCCGGACGGCGCGGGCGTGTCGCGCGCCACGCGCAAGATGGTGGATTCGCGCAGCCATGCGCAGGTCACCTTCGATGGCGCCCCCGCGGAGAGACTGGGCGGGACCGACCTGACCGCAAAGGTGATCGACCGCGCCACCGCGGCGGTCTGCGCCGAGATGCTCGGCATGGCGGAACAGGCCTTTGCGACGACCAACGACTATCTCAAGACGCGCGTGCAGTTCGGCCAGCCGCTCTCAACCTTCCAGGCGCTGCAGCATCGCATGGCGAAGATGTTCACCGAGCTTGAGCTGACGCGATCGGCGGTTGAGGGCGCGCTGGAGGCGATCGACGCGAACCGGTCGGACGTCGACCAGGCCGTGACGCTCGCCAAGGCCGTGGCGGGCGATACGCTCAACCTGGTCAGCCGCGAGCTGATCCAGATGCACGGCGGCATCGGCATGACCGACGAGCATGACGCCGGCTTCTACCTGAAGCGCGCGCGCGTGCTGGAAACCCTGTGGGGCAACGCCGCCTGGCACCGCGAACGCTTCGCGAGACTCAACGGTTACTGACGCTTCGCGCGACCTATCCCGGCAAAGACAGGCGCCGTCCCTTGGGGACGGCGCCTTTTTTCTTGGGCCGCCGGAATGCGGAGATATAGCCATTTCGAATATAGGTTCTGGCCGATCCGGGGCTTTCGCCCGGGGTTTGGCGCCGGATCAGGGCGGATCGGTACTGTTTCGAAACGCGTCTTTCACTTGACGTCGCGTCAATCTCGATATCAATTCGAGTTTACGGTACGGGATCATGGAGCATCCCGGCCGAAGGGGAGAGAGTGATGCTGAAGACGCACTATATGGCTGCATGTGCGCTGTCCGTCCTGGCGATCGGAACGGCGCCGCCGGCCTTCGCCCAGGTGGCCGACCAGGCTGCCCCATCCACCGACGCGACCGACCTGGCCGAGGACATCATCGTCATGGCGCAGGGCCGCTCCCAGATCCTGGCCGATGTGCCGCTCGCCATCTCCGCGGTGACGGCCGAGACGCTGCAGAATTCCGGCGCGAACGACATCCGCCAGCTCAACCAGGTCGCGCCCTCGCTGCTGGTGTCGTCCACCGGCAACGAAGCGAACGGATCGGCGCGCCTGCGCGGCATTGGCACCGTCGGCGACAATCCGGGGCTGGAAAGCTCGGTCGCGGTGTTCATCGACGGCGTCTATCGATCGCGCTCCGGCGTCGGCCTCAACGAGCTGGGCGATATCGACCGGGTCGAGGTGCTGCGCGGCCCGCAGGGCACGCTGTTCGGCCGCAATGCCTCGGCCGGCCTCATCAGCATCTACAGCAAGCCGCCCGAATTCCGTTTCAGCGGCGGCGGCGAGGTGACCTATGGCAATTATGATTACTGGCGCGCCAGCGGCAATGTGAACGTGCCGCTGGGCGAGACCTTCGCGGCCCGGCTCGACGGCGTCTATGTGAAGCGCGACGGCTTCTACAAGGACGTCACGAACAACAGGAAAATCAACGACCGCGACCGCTATTTTCTGCGCGGCCAGCTGATGTACCAGCCGAGCAGCGATCTCTCGATCCGCCTGATCGCCGATTATACCAAGCGCGACGAATCCTGCTGCGCCGCGGCCTATATCGACCAGACGATCGCGCCGGCGAACCGCAACCTGCTGACCACGCAGAACCCGATCATCCCGGTGCTGATCGCGCTGGGCCAGCCGGTCGCGGCGTTCAGCAACCCCTATTCCCGCAAACTCAACATCAGCCCGGGCCGGGTCTATGGCGGCAAGACGCAGGACTGGGGCGTTTCGGGGCAGATCGACTATAATCTCGGCCCGGCCAGGCTGACCTCGATCACGGCCTATCGCGACTATTACAACTACCAGGCGTCCGACACCGACTACAGCTATGTCGACCTGCTGTACCGCGCGCCGAGCGTGAATGCCGGACGGCGAGGGTTCAAGACCTTCTCGCAGGAACTGCGGCTCCAGGGCGAGGCGTTCGACGGCAAGCTCGACTGGCTGATCGGCGGCTATTACGCGAACGAAGACCTCGAGGTTCGCGACAATCTGAAATTCGGATCGCAATATGGCCGTTTCGCCGCCTGCCGCATTCTCGTCAGCGGTGCGCTGGCCGGGCTCGCCAGCCCGTCCTCGGCGGGCTGTCTCAGCCCCGGCGGGCGGGCCGCGCTGCTCGGCGCCAATGGCGGCGCCGGCCAGTTCGGCGCGGCGACGCCGCTGTTCATCGGCGCGTTCGACCGGCTGGATTCAGTGGTGAATGTCGGCGACACGGTGTCCACCTACAAGCAGAACAGCGAGAATTACGCGGTCTTCACGCATAATATCTTCGAGATTACCGACGGGCTGAAGCTGACCATCGGCCTGCGCTACACGCATGAGACCAAGAAGCTCGACGCGACCTTCGGCAACAACAACAGCCTCTGCCCGGCCCAGCAATCCGCCCTGACGGGGCTCCTCAGCAATGCCGCGCTGTCGGCGCTGGCGGGGGGCCTGATCAACCTGACCTGCCAGGGCAATTCCACATCCGAGCTGAACGGCGTGTCGATCAACGACAAGCGCAGCGAGAACGAGCTGACCGGCACGGGTATCCTGTCGTACAAGGTGACGCCGGATCTGCTGGCCTATGCGAGCTATTCGCGCGGTTACAAGGCAGGCGGCTTCAACCTCGACCGCTCGGCCCTGAAACCGCCGATCCTGGTCGCGAACGGCGTGCCGACGACGACCTTCGCGGCGGTCGGCGGGGCCCAGGCGCTGGTGCGCAACCTGGAATTCGACCCTGAGATCAACAATGCGTTCGAGATCGGCCTCAAATATTCGACGCCGAAATTCAACCTGAACATCGCTGCCTTCCACCAGGCCTTCAGGAATTTCCAGCTGAACACCTTCAACGGCAGCGTCTTCCTGGTCCAGAACGTCAACAGCTGCAAAACCGACCTTGCCGGCGCCGATCTCGACACGAGCGCGACGACCGGATCGTGCGCCGCAGGCGACGTGAAAGCGGGCGTGATCTCGCAGGGCGTCGAGCTCGAGGCGTCGATGGTGCCGATCCGCGATTTCCGGGTCAGCGCGGGCCTGACCTATTCCAACACCCATTATCGCAAGAACCTGATCGGCAATGATCGCGGCGCGCCGCTCGACCCGGCGCTGCGTCTGTTGCCGGGCGACAATCTGTCCAACGCGCCCGAGATCGTCGTCACCTCGTCCGTGGCGTGGACGCCGAAGCTCGGCGATAGCGGCCTGTCGGCGCTGTTCTATGTCGATGGGCGCCTGACCGGCGATTACAACACCGGCTCCGACCTGTTCCCGCAAAAGGAACAGGATGGCTATGGCGTGATGAACGCCCGCATCGGCCTGCGCGGCAAGGACGAGCGCTGGGCGATCGAATTCTGGGCGCAGAACGTGACCAACACGCAATATACCCAGGTGGCGTTCAGCTCGCCCTTCCAGGCGGACGGGCCCGGGCCGGCGGGCGTGTTCCCGGCCGCGACCTATCCCGGCGCGACGCAGATCTTCTCGGCGTTCCTCGCCGAGCCGCGGACGTATGGCGTGACGCTGCGCGGGAAGTTCTGACGGGCGCGGCCGCTCGCGCCCGGGGCGTGACGGAGGCGCGGGGCGCGGGATGACCTGAAGCCGGGCGGGGGCGACCCCGGCCGGCTTTTTGTTTCGCGATTACGTAATTTACAAACCTAGCGAGGATAATCCGGGTCGCGTAATACGGGCACCCCGGCGTAAGCGCGCCGGATGTAGCATTTCATGCGTGGATCGGACTCCTTCATCGGTTTGTCCGCCAAGATCGCTAGCAATCTTACTGGGATTCTCGCGTTGGGATCGAACGGCAGCGGATCCGTTGAAGCTCGTATGTTGCAGCGTTTCGCCGCGTCGAGCATCCGCACTGCCGCCTTGGCGTCGGCGATCCCGATAAGGCGAGGGTCGTCCGTCGTCGCGAGCATCATTGTCAACGCCGCTAATATCACTCCGGCTTCTCCACTGGCCTGTGTTTCAAGATCTCACGCAGCACCCGCTACGCGCCTATGCTGGGAAGCAGCTCGTCGAGCTGATCCAGCTGCTCCGGCAATCCGGCCGCGGAGCCCTGCAGTGCTTCCTCGAGCGCTTCCCCGGACGGATAGATTTCGTGGAACTTCAGCAGCGTCTTCCCGCCCTGGTCCTCGAAGGTCACGGTCGTGATTGCGCCCTCTTCGCCCTCGTCGTTGGTCCAGACGATGCGCTCGTTCTGTACCACCTCGAGATACTTGCCGTAAAAGGCCATGGTGTCCGAACCGCCGGTGCCGAATTCCAGCCGATATTTGCCGCCCGTGCGTACATCCATATCGCACGATACGAGCGAAACGCCGGATACCGATTTCGGCATCCACCAGCGCTGGAACAGCTCAGGCTGGCTCCACGCCCTGAAAACGATGCTCGGCGGCGCGTCGAATGTCCGCGTTACGACGAGTTCGCGATCCCCTCTGCGCTCGACTGACGTGGGGTTCTGCACGCCACCTGCGCTGCTAACTTGCTGATCCATCGCTTTCCTCCTGTTTCAGTTCACTGATGATGTCGTCCAATGCGTCGAAGCGATCCTCGAAGAGCTTGCGGTGCACCTCGATCCACTCCGCTTCCGCCGTTAGGCCGCGTTTCCCAAGCTTGCAGGTTCTCACGCGTCCGACCTTCTGCGTGACGACGAGCCCCGCCCGCTCGAGAACCTGGACGTGCTTCTTCACGCCGGTCAGCGTCATCTGGAACGTGTCCGCGAGACTGGTGATCGACGCGTCGCCTTGCCCGAGCTGATCGATGATCCCGCGACGGGTCGCATCGGACAGCGCCGCAAAGGAGAGATCGAGGGGAGGACTCGCATACTGAACCATATGGTTCAGTATGTAACTTGCCCGCGCGGAAAGCGCAAGCGTCCCGGCCTTTGTTGCTGTAGGCCGGTCATTCCATGTCCCGTACCGCCATTGCAGTATTCCGCAGGGGAGTGACGCAACGCCGCGCGCGGCCTATCTCTGGCCGATGCCCAAGCCAAAGCGTTCGCCCGGCCTTCCCACCCGCGAGCAGATCCTCGATTTCATCGCCTCGTCGGAGACTCCCGCCGGCAAGCGCGAGATCGCGCGCGCCTTCGGCCTGACCGCGCAGGAGAAGATCGGCCTGAAGGCGCTGCTGAAGGATATGGCGGACGAGGGGCTGATCGACAGCGCGCCCGGCCGCGCCTTCCACAAGCTCGGCGGGCTGCCCAAGGTGACGGTGCTGCGCATCGCCGATGTCGATGACGGCGGCAATGTGTGGGCCGTGCCCGAGCGCTGGGAGTCCGACGCCCCCGCGCCGCGCCTCAGGATACGCGAGCGCAAGCATGGCGCCCTGGCCATTGGCGACCGGGTGCTGGCGCGCACCGAGGAAGCCGGCAATGGCTGGATCGCGCATCCGATGAAGCAGCTCGCGCGTGGCGAGGAGCTGGTGCTCGGCGTGCTGCATCAGGAAGGCGGCAAGCTCTGGCTGCAGGGCGTCGAAAAGAAGGAGCGGCGCGAGTTCATGGTCTCCGATGCCGGCGGTGCCGAGCCGGGCGACCTGGTGCTGGCGGAAAAGGCCGGGCGTCCGCCGCGTATCACCGTACGGGTGACCGAGCGGCTCGGCGATCCCTTCGCGCCGCGCAGCTTTTCGCTGATCGCGATCCACAAGCTCGGCATCCCCAATGTCTTCACGCCCGAGACGATCGAGGAAGCCGCGCGGGTCGCGCAGACGCCTCTGGGGGAGGGGCGCGAGGATCTGCGCGACCTGCCGATCGTCGCCATCGACCCGGCCGATGCGCGCGACCATGACGATGCCGTCTGGGCCGCACCCGACGACGATCCCGCGAACGAGGGCGGGTGGAAGGCGATCGTCGCGATCGCCGATGTCAGCTTCTATGTCCGCCCCGGCTCCGAACTCGACCGCGAAGCGCGGCGGCGTGGCAACAGCGTCTATTTCCCCGACCGCGTCGTGCCGATGCTGCCGGAGGAATTGTCGGCCGACATGTGCTCGCTGAAGCAGGATGTCGATCGCGCGGCGCTGGCGTGTCACTTGCGGATCGCGAAGGACGGAACGCTCAAGAGCTGGCGCTTCACGCGCGCCGTGGTGCGGATCGCGGCGAACATTGCCTATGAGGATGCGCAGGCGGCGATCGATGCTCATGAAGCGGCAAACCAACCCGTTCGTGTCGAGCGAAGTCGAGACACCATCGATGAGAATGACGGTCTCCCGCCCCAAGGCTTCTCGACTTCGCTCGAAGCGAACGGAGAGGGGGCAGGCCCCCTGGCAGCGAATGGCTTGCTGGAATCCGCCCTCCTCCCCCTCTGGGCCTGCTGGCGCGCGCTCAACAAGGCGCGGGAGAAGCGCGATCCGCTCGATCTCGACCTGCCGGAACGCCGCGTCGTGCTCGACGAGAAGGGCCGCATCCTCTCGGTCGCGCCGCGCGAGCGGCTCGATGCGCACAAGCTGATCGAGGATTACATGATCGCCGCGAACGTCGCGGCGGCCAAGGCGCTGGAGGCGAAAAAGGCCCCGGTGATGTACCGCGACCATGAGCCACCGAGCCGCGAGAAGCTGGTCGCGCTCAAGGAATATCTCAAGACCTTCGGCGTCGAGTTCGCGCTGGGCCAGGTGGTGCGGCCGGGCACCTTCAACCACATCCTCGACCGGATCGGCGAGGTGGATTTCCGCCCCCAGGTGATGGAGCAGGTGCTGCGCACCCAGACCCAGGCCTATTACGGCCCGGAGAATCACGGCCATTTCGGGCTCGCGCTCGGCAGCTACGCGCATTTCACCTCGCCGATCCGACGCTATGCCGATCTGATCGTCCACCGCTCGCTGGTTGCTGCGTACAAGCTCGGCCCCGGCGGGCTGACCGAGGGCGAGGCGGCGTCGATGGAGAAGATCGGCGAGAGCATCTCGATGATGGAGCGCCGCGCGATGGAGGCGGAGCGCGACACGATCGACCGCTATGTCGCCGCCTTCCTCGCCGAGCGGGTGGGGCAGGTGCTCGACGTGCGGATCACCGGCGTGGCCAATTTCGGCTTCTTCGCGACGGTCGAGGGGATCGGTGGCGACGGGCTGATGCCGGTGCGTGACATTGGCGGCGAATATTTCCGCTATGACGAGACGGCGCGGCGCCTGATCGGCGACGAGACCGGCACTGAATATGCGAGCGGCCAGCGGCTGCAACTCCGGCTGGCCGAAGCGAACCCGGTGTCGGGCGCGCTGCGCTTCGAGATGGTGGACGGGAAGGGCGCCCGGCCCGAGCGCGACGCGAAACCGCACCGCGTGATCAAGCGACGCGGCCGGCCGGCGAACATCCGCCACCAGGGGCGCAAGCGGTGAGCGAGCTTCCCGCGGCCGCCCGGCGCGTGCGCGGGCCGGTGGCGGGTCATTTCCTCGCGCAGCATGCGCTGTCGCCCGGGGAGGCGATCGCCTTCGTGCCCAAGGATCGCGTCGAGCGCTGGTGGTTCGACCGCTTCCGCCGCATCGGCGCGCTGCGCGAGGCGGCGCCGGGGCGCTGGTGGTTCGATCTGGTCGCCTATCACCGTGAGGCGCAAGCATTCAGCCGGCGCTGGGTGCCGATCGCGATCGCGGTGCCGGTGGTGATCGCCGCCGTCGCGATGCTCTTCTATCGCGGCTGAAGCCGTGGCATGATCGCCGCTTACGTCATTGGGGAACGGGCATGGGCGGGGCAACGGCAGCGGTGGCGGCAGCGGCGGCACGGGCGCGACGCAGGGTCATCTCGCACTTCATGTCGCGCAATGCGATATCGCCGGACAAGGCGGTCAGCTTCACCCCGGCGCGGCGGATGGAGGAGAAATTCTTCGACCGCCTGCGCGAAAACGGCGTGATCGCGCCGGCGAAGAACGGGACCTGGTATCTCGATGTGCCGAAGCTGGATGCGTATCAGCAGGGCCGGCGGAAAAAGCTGGGCATGGCGCTGGCCGGCCTTGCCGCGGCGCTGGCGGCGGGCGTGGGGATCGGGCTGCTCGGCTAACTTAATTCCTCCCCGAGCTTGCTCGGGGAGGGGGACCGCCCGCTTCTTCAGCGGGTGGTGGAGGGGCTTGGAGCGGGGGACCGACGTTCCGCACTCCAAGCCCCTCCACCATTCGCCGGAAGAGGCGAATGGTCCCCCTCCCCGTTCCGGGGAGGATTTAGCCCGCCCGGAACGTCAGCCCCGCCTTCGCCTGCAGCCGCTTGACCAGCACCTCGCCGAGCAGCGCGCCCGGCGTCCAGATACCGCCTTCACCCGCCACGTCCTGCACCAGGCAGAGCGCCGTCTCCGCGATCATCTTGCTGGTCGACCCGTATCCGGGATCGCGGTCCCCGGTGACGACCGAGTCGATGCGCGAGCCGTCGGGCATCTCGCCGATGAACAGCACGTCGAAATAGCCGTTGTCGCGCTCTTCCTTCGACGGGCCTTCGCCGGGTTTCGGGCCCTTGTCGCTGGCCATCGGGTTGAATTTCGCGATCGCCTCGGCCGCCGCCTTGCCGATATCGCCGAGCCCGGCAACGATCATCTCGTCATAGACGAAGTCGGCACCGTACGCCTCGCCGAGCAGGAAATTGGTGCGGTGGACATTCTTGGTGTTGATCGGCGCCATGATGAAGGGGGCGACCCAGGCCTCGATCGTCTTGTCGTAATCGGGCAGCAGCCCGCGCGGCTGGCTCGGTCCCTGGAAGCCGGGGGTCAGCGAGAAGGGGTTGGTCAGCAGGCCGAGGATCGACGGATCGCGCGCCGCGGCGGCGAGCGTGGCCTTGAGGCTGGCGGCGGTACCGCCGGAAAAGGTACCGACCATCTTGCGCACCCGGCATTTCACGCGCGGGGCGGGCTTGCCGTATTTGCGCTTCGCCGCGTCCTGCAGGGTGAGCACGCCGAGGTCGAACGGGATCGAATCGAAGCCGCAGGAAAAGACGATGCGGGCGCCGGTGCGCTGTGCGGTTTCGTGGTGGGCGTCGATCATGTGGCGCATCCAGGCCGGCTCGCCGCACAGATCGACATAGGCAGTGCCGGTCTCCGCGCAGGCGGCGACCAGATCGCTGCCGTAGAGCTGATAGGGGCCGACGGTGGTGAGCATCACCGTGGTGCGCTCGCACAGGGCCTTCAGGCTGGCGGGATCGTCCGAATTGGCGGTGAGCAGGGGCATGTCGGCGGGCGCCCCGATCTCGTCGCGGACCTCCTGCAGCTTCGACAGCGACCGGCCCGCCATCGCCCAGCGCGGCGCGTCGGGGCCGGGATAGGCCTGGATCAGATATTCCGCGACGAGGCGTCCGGTGAAGCCGGTGGCGCCGTATACGATGATGTCGAAGTCGCGCATGTCTCACTCCCGTCGTCACCCCGGACATTTTCCGGAGTCTGCCTGTTCCCAGGCGCGATCGGAGTGTGCGGCAGGGCAGATGCCGGAACAAGTCCATCCTGAACGTGTCCCGCGCCGCCAAAAGCTGCCGCGGATTCGGGCTATCGATCAGCCGCCCGGAGGACCGCTGTAATGCCAAGCGATAGCATCTCGCCTGCCAGCCACCGGGCTTCGGCGTGCGTGCCTGCGAATAATTCTGGCGAACGTGTCCGCGCGGCGGCTTGCGCCAAGGTCAGGTTGAGGCTTTCCCTGAGCACCATCGCGACTTTCACTCGATCCGGCTCTTCTGCCGTCACGACCCAGCGACCCTCCGATGCCAGCAAGACATCGCGTATTTCAGCTGGCGTGGAACCGATGCCGTTTTCACCTTGCATGCAATCCTCGCCATCTTCCTCCGTGGCGGGGGCGTGGGGGCATCGTGTCGAGCGATGCCATCTTAGTTGGCCGTTAATCACCGATTGGCCGACCTGGACATGATCTTCCTCACCGCAACGGGGACAGGGGATGGACGCTCCCCCGCTCATTCGCTACCAGTCCCGCCTTCAGTCTTGCGGTCGCGCTTCGGATGGGGGTTGGCAGAATAGCTTGCACTCTGCGTGTCGGCATATTCTGGCGGTAGTATGAATTTGGTCTTCCGGTCATAGAGCCGGTCACCGGCTATCGCGTATCGCCGGAGGCTCAGCACCAGACGCCAGGACCAAAAGCCGAGGTAGGCTGCGATGGTCAAGATCGCAAACCACCACGACCAGCGTGGCAGGCCAAGCCAATCGCCGACGATACCGATCACCAGCGGGGAGAAGGCAAGGTAAAGCGATGCCGAGCCACCGCGAGTCCCTTGGCGCCAGATCCTGTCGAGATCACGATCCAGCCATTTTATAAAAGCGCTCAGGCTCGGCATCTCGATCTCAGGCCCTTGTCCAGCACTGAGGATCATGTTGCGACAGAGATGATGCCGGGACAAGTCCGGCATGACGACTATAGGGTCGCGACGAGGGGACGCCTCAGGCCGGCACGGGTTCGGGCGCGAAGGAGGCGAGTTGCGCGTTCAGCGCGCGCTTGAAGGCGGGGCGCGCCATGCCGCGATCGCGATAAGCGACGAGGTTGGGGAATTCGGCCAGCAGCGCGTCGTCCGAAACCTCGCGCAGCACCGTCGTCATGATGATGTCGGCAGCGCTGAAACTGCCTTCGAGATAGTCCTTCTCACCCAGCCAGCCCGACACGCCTGCGAGCCGCCCGCGCAGATTGTCGATCACTTGTGGCCGACGCAGCTTGCCCCATTCGGCGTCCGGGTTGAACGTGTCGATATTGACCAGGTCGAACACGAACGGCTCGACGCTGTTGAGCGCGGCGGTGACCCAGGTGAGCACGCGCGAGCGGCCCGCCGAGTCCGCGGGCATCAGCGCCACGGAACGCTCGGCGATACGCAGCACCATCGCGCCGCTTTCGAACATCTGCACCTCGTCGTCGCGGTACGCCGGCACCTGGCCGAAGGGCTGCTCGCGGCGGTAATCCGCGCCCTTGGCCGTTTCGAAACCGATCAGCCGCTCGCAATAGCCGATGCCGGCTTCCTCGCACGCCCAGCGCGGCCGCAGATCCCGGACGAAGCCGCGCGCGAAGTCCGGCACCCAGGCAAAGCTGGTAATCTCGATATCGGCATTGGGATCGATCGGCATGGGGCATCCTCTCACGAAGCACTTGACAGAATCAGTTGATATCAACATAAATGCGTCATGTCAAAGCCTGGTCCGGTATCCGTCGATCAGACGCATTTCGTGCGCGATCACTGCCTGTGTCTGGCCACCCAGCGCGCGGCGCGTTCATTGTCCCGGCGGTTCGACGAAGCCTTCCGGTCGTTCGGCATCACCAGCGGCCAGTTCTCGCTGCTGAACGCGCTCAACCGGCCAATGCCGCCGTCGCTCGGTTCGGTCGCCGACCTGCTCGCGATGGACCGCACCAGCCTCACCGCCAATCTGAAGCCGATGCAGCGTGACGGGCTGGTGCGCGTCGAGGCCGATCCGTCGGACCGCCGGATCAAGCGGCTGGTGCTCACGGCGGCGGGGCGGGAGGTGCTGGCGGAAGCGATGCCGGTATGGACCGGCGTCCATGGCGAGATCGAGAGGGGGCTGGAGACGCGTGCCGCCAGTGGCGACGCGCTTCGCATGGGCCTCGGCGCGCTGCTGTGAGCCTCATGGGCAGTTGTTGGAAATTATCAGCGCGGTGCCTCGCGACGGGCGCTGTCCGCGGACACGAAAATCTAATTAAATATTTGAAATACATTGATATTGTAAAAGAAGCTCGACGATTGTGGCGGGAGATATGGGACAAGCCGGTGTCCCATATCTCCCGCCATTCGTCTTCAGGGTCTTGTCGGCGTTGATTCAATCATGACCCGGTATCTGGCATCCGAGCGCTTGCCGGATCCGCGCCGGCTCGCTCTTTCTTATGGTCGAAACAGTTGGGCTTCGGGCGCGAAAACCGCGCCCGATGTTATTTCGCCGTCTTGAATATCTTCTTGTCGACATATTCGAGGAAGTCCTTGGAATAGGCCTCGCGCAGCTCGAGCTTGGCCGGCTCCACCTTGTCCTCGGACTTGGCCGGGAAATCCTCGAGCGGATTCTTCACGGCTCCCGGCGCGGTTTTTATGGCCTTCCCGGTCGCGGGGAATTCGCGATAGATCCATCCGCCGAACAGGTTGCTGCCGTACATCATCGCCTTGTGGTAGAAGATCATCGTGCCGATCAGTTCGGCATAGCAAGGCGCGGTCGAGGCCGAGAGGCGTTCGCCGGATTTGATCCTGGCGTTCATCGCCTTGGTCTTGGCCTTCAGCTCGGGATTGTTCTTGAGGTCCTCGTTGAACGGCGTCGGTTCCTCGACGACGATCCGATAACCGTCCAGCTTCAAGGCCTTGGCCAGGCCGATCTTGTTCAGCTCCTCCATCTGGACATCGGGACCAAGATAGTCGCGCATGAGGTCCTTGACCGTCTTCACCCGTCCATCATGCGCCGCGATGTCGGCGACGGCGCCGACCAGTCCAAAACCCGACAAAAGCCCGGTGTTGATGCCCAGATAGTTCTCGGTCGGCCAGACATGCAGCTCGCAATCCTGTGCCTTCGGGGCCGCCGCGGCCTCCTGGGCATGCGCAGGCATTGCGATGAACAGCGCAGCCGCGCACGCGGCCGCAAGATGCGGATATTTCGACATGGAAACACGACCCCCTATGCCGGCCTTCCACTCCCGAAAGCCGTCGTGGAAGAAGCATAGCAATCGAATATGGCGGTTGAAAGCGCCAGCCGCGGCTTAGATACCCGATCCAAGATCCAGGAAGTCGCCGGCGCTGAGATGCGCGGCGGCAGGGTTGGCGAGGTGTCCGACCAGCCGGTCGACCTGGACCGCGATTTCCGGAACGGCGGTGATCTCCCACCATTGCGGGCAGGTCAGCGCGCCGAGCGCGAACAGCCAGGTCGAGGCGCGGCGATCCGAGTCGAGCAGGGCGCAATTGTCGGTTTCGAGGCCGAGGCCGAGCGCATCCGGCAAGGCAAGACCCTGGTCGCGCAGGTCGGCGAGGAGGGGGATGGCGATCGCGCCCGCGTCACGGCGCGGGCCGGTGCAGTTGACCACGCGAGCGGCGGTGAAGCGACGCTCGCCGCCGCTGCGAGCGGCGAGGGCGACCTCGACCTTGTCTCCGACCAGGCGATAGCCGCGCAGGCGCGCCGGCAGGATCTCGAGCCGGCCACGCGCGGTCTCGGCGTGGAGCGCGTCATGGATGCGCTGCGCCATGCGGTGGCGGTGGACGTCCCAGCGGGTGCGGAGATGGCGGAGGAACTGGCGCTTCTCGCGCGTGGACCAGCTGCTCCACACCGCCGGAATGGCGGGGCGGGCGGCGTCGAACACGCGCTGCCACGGGATGCCGCGCCCCCCGGCGGTGGCGACCTGCTCGCGGATCAGCCGCATCAGCCGGCGCGGCGAGGCGGGCAGGGCCGCTTCGAGGAAGGCCGGCCAGGCGCCGCCGGCCGCGTGCACCTGGGGCAACAGGCCCCGGCGCGAAGTGGCGAGGATCGGGCCGCGATGGCCGGCGGCACTGAGCTTCAGCACGATATCGACGGTCGTGAGGCCCGTGCCGAGCAGCAGCACGGAATCGTCGGCCGCAAGCCCGTCGAACGCATCATGCGCCCAGGGGTCGGGCACGAAGCCGGGGCTGTCATAGAACCATGAGTCCGGCCCGCCCGGTGCGCGCGGGGCGAGATTGCCGGTGGCAAGCACCACGGCATCGACAGGGATCTCGCGGCCGTCGCTCAGCCGGACGGTGCGATCGGGTCGGGCGAGCACGCGGACCGCTTCGCCGCGGACCAGCGACAGGCCGGGCCCGTCGCCGGTGACCAGCGCCGCCTCCAGCCGCTCCTCCAGATAGGCGCCGAACAGCGCGCGCGGCACGAACACGCCGTGCAGGTCGCCGCCGCTTTCCGCCATGCCGGTCGAGAGAGCCTCCCGGGCGTTCGGGTTCGCCTGCAGCCAGTCAGCGAAACCGGGTGTGAGCCCGACTTCCATCCGGCTGATCGGCACGTTGAGCAGATGCTGCGGCGAGCATGCGCCATAAGCGAGGCCGCGGCCGATCCGACGCGTCGCTTCGATCACCACCACCCGGAAATCGGGGCGCGCGGCGGCCAGCTTCAGGCCGAACAGCGCGCCGCTCATCCCGCCGCCGATCACCGCGACGGTGTGGACAGTCGGTCTGCTCAAGCTACGCCGCCTCGCTGAACTGCAGGCTGGCAAGCCGCGCGTACAGGCCGTTCTGGCCGATCAGCGAGCCGTGGGTGCCGCTTTCGACGATCTGCCCCTCGCTCATCACGATGATCCGGCCGGCGGCGCGGACGGTGGCGAGGCGATGCGCAATAACGAGCGTGGTGCGATCTTCCATCAGCCGCTCCAGCGCTTCCTGCACCAGCCGCTCGCTCTCGGCGTCGAGCGCGCTGGTCGCTTCGTCGAGCAGCAGGATCGGCGCGTCGCGCAGGACGGCGCGGGCGATCGCCACGCGCTGGCGCTGGCCGCCCGACAGGCGCGCGCCGCCTTCGCCCATGAAGGTGTCGAGGCCCTGGGGCAGCTTGCGCAGGAATTCGGCGGCATTGGCGATCTCGGCGGCGGCCCAGAGCTCGTCGTCGCTTGCCTGCCATTTGCCGTAGCGCAGATTGTCCCGGGCCGAGGCGCCGAAGATCACCGTTTCCTGCGGCACCATCGCGATGTGGCGGCGGATATCGGCGGGATCGGCATCGGGCAGCGGCACGCCGTCGAGCAGCACGCGGCCGGCATCGGGATCGTAGAAACGCTGGATCAGCTGGAACAGGGTGGTCTTGCCCGCCCCCGACGGGCCGACCACCGCGACGGTCTCGCCCGGAGCGATCGCCAGGGAGAAATCCTGCAGCGCGGAGACTTCGGGCCGGGTCGGGTAGCGGAAGGTGACATTGTCGAACTCGATCGCGCCGCGCGCGGTCTCGGGCAGGGCGACGGGATGCGCCGGCGCCCGGATCTCGGGGACTTCGTCGAGCAGTTCGGCGAGGCGGCCGGCGGCGCCCGCGCCGCGCAGCAGGTCGCCATAGACTTCAGTCAATGCCCCGAACGCCCCCGCGACCAGGCCGCCGGTCAGCACGAACGCCGCGATCGATCCGCCGCTGATCCGGCCGGCGGCGACGTCGACCGCGCCTTCCCACAGCACCATGGTGATCGACCCGAAGATCAGCCCGATCACGATCGCGGTCATCACCGCGCGCAGCGCGATGCGGCGCTTGGCCGCGGCGAAGGTGGCGGCGACGGCAGTGCCGAAGCGGGCCGCCTCGCGATCCTCCTGGCCAAAGGCCTGCACGATCTTCATCGCGCCGAGTGTCTCCGAGGCGATCGAGCCGACATCGGCGACCCGGTCCTGCGAGGTGCGCGAGAAATTGCGCACGCGCCGGCCGAGCAGCACGATCGGCATGATGATGATCGGGATGCCGAGCATCAGCATGCCGGCCAGCTTGGGCGACAGCGCGAACAGATAGATCATGCCGCCGACGCCGGTGAAGCAGTTGCGCAGCGCGACCGAGACGGTGGTGCCGACCACCTGTTCGATCAGTGCGGTGTCCGAGGTCAGGCGCGAGGAGATTTCCGACGGCCGGTTCTCCTCGAAGAAGCGCGGCGCGAGAGTCAGCAAATGACGCTGCACGGCGGTGCGGATATCGGCCACGACTCGCTCGCCCAGCCAGGAGACATAATAGAAACGCACCGCCGTCGCGAGGGCGAGCACGACCACGATCATCAGCAGATAATGGAAGGAATTGGTGACCGAGCCGTCGGCGCCGGGGCCGAAACCGCGATCGATCACTTTCTTGAAGCCGTATGGGATGGCGATCGTCGCCGCCGAGGTGACGAGCAGGGCCAGCAACGCTGTGACGATCTGGCGCGGATAGCGCGAGGCGTGCTGCCACACCATCCTGAGATTGCCGAGCTGGCGCCGCGATTCGGCGGGCTTCGCGACGGAAACGGCGGGTGACGCGGGTAGTGGCTCAGCCATGCCGGCGGAGTAGGGCCTGTCCTCCGCCTCCGCAATGGGCGAGAAAGCGATGCGGGTGACCCGCTCCGGGTCGCGGACCCAAATAGTATGTCCGTTTCGATTGCGTATGCTGCGCTGCACACCTATGCATTGATCCGACAAACCAGTTTTCCGATATTGGGTACGCAATGCTCTACGACGCCTATGAAATGCAGAAATCGATGCTGGCGGGCGCCAGCGCGATGGCCAATTTCGGTGCAGGAATGCTGTCGAACCCGGCCAATCCCTTCGCCTATTTCGGTGGCGGCTCGATCGTCAGCTCCGCACTGGAAGTGTTCGCCCATGCGTCGGCGCCGCGCGGCAAGCCGGCCTTCGGGCTCGATCACACCATCATCGACGGCAAGCAGGTCGACGTTGTCGAGGAGATCGCGCTGCGCAAGCCGTTCGGCCAGCTCAAGCATTTCGTGCGCAAGGGCGTGAAGGGCGGCCCCAAGCTGCTGATCGTCGCGCCGATGTCGGGCCATTACGCCACGCTGCTGCGCGGCACGGTCGAGCGCATGCTCCCGGTGGCGGATGTCTATATCACTGACTGGCGCGACGCGAAGCTGGTGCCGCTGAGCGACGGCAGCTTCGATCTGGACGACTATATCGATTACATTATCGAGTTCATGGAGCATGTCGGGCCCAATGAAAAAGAGGGGGGCTCGCACATGCTCGCGGTCTGCCAGCCTTCGGTGCCCTGCTATGCCGCGGCCTGCCTGATGAGCGCCGACAAGAATCCGGCGCGGCCAAAGACCCTGACCATGATGGGCGGCCCGATCGACACGCGCGAGGCGCCGACCGCGGTCAACACCCTGGCGACCGAGCGGCCGCACAGCTGGTTCGAGAACAATGTCATCGCGACCATCCCGGCGACCTATCCGGGCGCGGGACGGCGGGTCTATCCCGGCTTCCTGCAGCTCAGCGGGTTCATGACGATGAACCTCGGCAACCACATGATGTCGCATTACGAGATGTTCAAACATCTCGTGCAGGGTGATGACGACAGCGCCAACCAGACCAAGGATTTCTACGAGGAATATCGCTCGGTCTGCGACATGACCGCTGAATTCTACCTCCAGACGATCGACGTGGTGTTCCAGGACCATTCGCTGCCCAAGGGCACGATGACGCATCGCGGCCGCCCGGTCGATCCGGCGGCGATCACCGATATCGCCATCCTGGCGATCGAGGGGAAACGCGACGACATCTCCGGTCTCGGCCAGACCAGGGCGGCACTGAAGCTGGCGACGAAGCTGCCGGCGGCGAAGAAGAAATATCTGGTAGCCGATGCCGGCCATTACGGCATCTTCAATGGCGGCAAGTGGCGCAACCAGATCGCGCCGGTGCTGGAAGAGTGGATGGCGTCGAACGCCTGACGCCCGGGCCGCTAGTCGTTGTGTAGCGCGGCGGCGGCGCCCATCAGTTCCAGGTCGGAGCGGTTGACGATCGCGATCGGAACCTCGCCGAGCTGACGGCGAAAGGCGTCCTTCGCCTCGAGCCGGCTGCGGAAACGGGGGTCGCTCAACTGCACCTGCAACGCGCGCGGGATCGGCCCGGTCAGGTAGACGCCTTCCCACGCGCCATAAGCGAGTACCAGATCGCCGATGAACGCGCCGAGATAACCCGCGAACATCCTCGTCACCGCGGTCGACACCGGATCGCGGCCCGAGGACCGCGTCACCTCTTCGGGGCTGCCGATCGTCCTGCCGCCCTCGGCCAGCGCGGCATAGGCCGCGACCAGCCCGCCGGCGCTGAGCAGCGATTCGGCGCTGGCCGGGCCTCGCGCCCGGATGAAGGCCGCAAACTTCTCCTCGTCAGGGCTACCCGGCGAGAAGCCCATATGGCCAGCCTCGCTGGCGATCGGCTGGAGCCTGCCGTTCGATCCGGTGACCAGCGCGGCGACCCCGAGCCCGGTGCCGATGCTGAGCACGATATAATTGCCGCCGGGCTGGACCAGGCGCGTCGATTGCGCGCCGATCGGGGTGAAGGCGCTCTGGTTGAGGGTCGTCAGCGCCAGCGCGGTGGCGGCGCATTCGTTGAGTGCCTGGGGGCGCGACCGAAGCACTGCCTCGACGCCCGAGAGCGAAATATACCAGCGGCTTCCGGTGAGGTTGATCAGGTCGCCCCGCGCCGCGCCGGCCACCGCGAGCACGCTGGGCAGCACCGTATCGCGCTGATTGACCTCGGAAAGATAGGCGAGCAGCGCGCTGGTGAAGGTGGCATGTTCGGCGGTGTGATAGCTGCGTACGTCGCGCGGGGTGATGCCCACACCGCCGCCGGTCAGCGCAAATCGCACTGACTGTCGGCCGATATCAGCCACTAAACCAATTGCGTCGCCGGTCATCCGCCCCTCCATCGCCCTCCTGTCCGGAGGGGCAATCCTGTGAGCGGTACCATAGGGCGCGGGTGCTTACTCAGAAGCTAATGCGCTGCCCGGAAGTGGCGGGAGGGTGCCGCCCGGCACCCTCCCGGTCAGCTCACAGGACTTCGAACAGGCCGGCCGCACCCTGGCCGCCGCCGATGCACATGGTGACGACGACATATTTCGCGCCGCGGCGCTTGCCTTCGATCAGGGCGTGGCCGGTCGCGCGTGCGCCGGTCATGCCATAGGGATGGCCGATCGAGATCGCGCCGCCCGAGACGTTGAGCAGTTCATTGGGGATGCCGAGCTTGTCGCGACAATAGAGCACCTGCACCGCGAACGCCTCGTTCAGCTCCCACAGGCCGATATCGTCCATCTTCAGGTTGAAGCGCTGGAGCAGCTTGGGGATGGCGACGACCGGGCCGATGCCCATCTCGTCAGGCTCGGTGCCGCCGACGGCGATGCCGACATAACGGCCGAGCGGCTGGAGCCCGCGCTGCTCGGCAAGCTTCTCTTCCATCAGCACCGAGGAGGACGAGCCGTCCGACAGCTGGCTGGCATTGCCGGCGGTGATCGTCATGCCCGGCCCCATCACCGGCTGGAGCGCGCGCAGGCCCTCGATCGTGGTGTCGGCGCGGTTGCCCTCGTCCCTGGCCAGCGTCACTTCCTTGTAGGTGACTTCCTTGGTCTCCTTGTTGACCACCGCCATGGTCGCGGTGACCGGCACGATCTCCTTGTCGTAATAGCCGGCGGCCTGGGCGGCGGCGGTGCGCTGCTGCGACTGGAGCGCATATTCGTCCATCACGTCGCGGCTGATGCCGTAGCGCTTGGCGACGACCTCGGCGGTGCCGAGCATCGGCATGTAGATGTCCTTGTGCATCGCGACGAGCTCGGGGTCGGGCGCGACGTTCATCTTGGGCGTCTGGACGAGGCTGATGCTCTCCACGCCGCCGCCGATGGTGATGTCCATCTGGTCAGTGATGATCTGCTTGGCCGCGGTCGCGATCGCCATCAGGCCCGACGAGCATTGGCGGTCGATCGACTGGCCGGCGACGCTGACCGGCAGGCCGGCGCGCAGCAGCGCGGTGCGGGCGATGTTGCCGGCCTGATGGCCCTGCTGCAGCGCGCAGCCGAACACCACGTCGTCGACCTCGGCCGGATCGATCCCGGCACGCTCGACCGCTGCCTTGATCGAATGGCTGGCAAGGGTGGGCGAGGGGGTGTTGTTGAACGCGCCGCGATAGGCGCGGCCGATGGGAGTGCGGGCGGTCGAGACGATGACGGCGGAACGCATGGGTATTCCTCTTCTTCACTCCCCTCCCGCTTGCGGGAGGGGCTGGGGTGGGCGCCCGGCCTGAGCGGGCGATGACGGTGCGGAGAGCGGGTGCCCACCCCCCGACCCCCTCCCGCAAGCGGGAAGGGGGAGTTCCAGGGGAGAAAGTTAGACGAAAATCTGGGCGATCCATTCCGCGATCATCGCGGGCTTTTCCTCGCCCTCGATCTCGACGGTGAATTCATTGGTCTGCTGCCACTGGCCGGGGCGCTTCTCGATGAATTCGATCAGCTTGAACCGGCCGCGCACGCGCTTGCCGGAGCGGACCGGCTGGAGGAAGCGGACTTTGTTGCCGCCGTAGTTGATCCCCATCTTCACGCCCTCGATCTTCGGCGCGTCGGGCACCTTCGAGGCAAGCAGCGGCATCAGCGACAAGGTGAGGAAACCATGCGCGATGGTGCCGCCGAACGGCGTCATCGCCGCCATTTGCGGGTTCACATGGATGAACTGGTGATCGCCGGTCGCGTCCGCGAACTTGTCGATCATCTCCTGGCTCACCTCGACCCAGTCCGAGACCGTCTCGGTGCCGATGCGGCCCGCCATGTCCTGCGCGGTGATGGTCGCCATGATGTCCTCAGGGGTAGTTGGATGTGAAAACCCTCTAGGCACGCCGCCCCGGCCCGCGCAAGCCTCGGCTGACCGGAAACATTAATTGCGGCGATGACGTAGCGTCCCTGGCTCGCGAATCCGGCAACCGGCGCGGCGACAGGAGCGGACCCAAGCTTCTAAAAGGCGTAGCGCCGAATCGCACCCGTCGCAATTTCGTCGAATCCGTCGAACGCCGCACCGTCCCGACCGGGCTCTGCGATAGGAAGATTGCGACACCTCGCCGATCGCGAGGACCGAGATTTACGGAGCTCACAGATGATTTTCCACGTTTCGATCGATGCCGACAATCCGCAGCATGTCGCCAAGGTGATTGCCGAGCTGTGGGACGGCCAGGCCACGCCGTTTCCGCCCGTGATCGAGGGCAGCTGGGTCGCGATGGCCGGCGACGAGCGCAACACCATCATCGAAGTCTATCCGCGCGGCACCGAGCTGGTGCCGGCCGATGGCGACGCCGATTGCTATGGCGTAATCGGATCGCCGGATCGCCGTTCGGCGACTCACGTCGCCATCGCCACCCGCATGGGCGCGACCGACGTCTTCGCCATCGCCGAGCGCGAGGGCTGGCCCGCCAAATACCGCAAGCGCGGCGGCGCGTTCGGCGTAATCGAGTTCTGGGTCGAGGGCAGCCGCATGATCGAAGTGCTGACGCCGGTGATGCAGGACGAATATCTCGGCGCGATGACCGTCGGCAACTGGAACGCGATGCTCGCGTCGATTGCCATGAGCCAGCGCGTGCCGGAGATGGCGTAACCCCGAGTCCTCCCCGGGCTTGCCCGGGGAGGGGGGACCGCCGGCTTCAGATTTCCGGCTTCCTGGCGACGAATTCTCCGCTGCGATAGCTTTCGCCGAAATAGACATGGACGCTGTGGATCTGCCCATCAGAGACGGTCAGATATTCAGTGTTGCGGAATTGCTCGCCCGTATCGGCAGTGACGAGATAGGTGACGAACGCTCCTTCCGGATCCGGCGCGACCCGCTCGACCCGGAATTCGGCGAACCTGTCTCCATTGGGCCAGCACCGGTCGAAAAAGGCGGCGCGCGAAATGGCGTCGTCATAGGGGCTGGTGAAGGTGAAGTCGGGCGCGAGCAGCGCCTCGCTATCCTCGCGACGACGATCGCGGAACGCCTCATATTGGGCACGGACGATCGCTTCATGATCGTTGGTCATGGATGCGAATCCTGGTCGACGGCCGAGTGATTGCCCGACCGTTTCAGCTCGGCCGTGGTGCCGGGATCGTCAGCGATCGGCGCGGCATTCTCGCCATAGATCGGCCCGTCGGGATAGGGCGCGATCATCCCGCCGCGCGGTGCCGCGGTGAAGGCGGTCTGCGTGGGATAGGCGAGCTCGATCCCTTCCGCGTTCAGCCGTTTGATGATGCCGAGGCCGACGGCATGGCGGGCGGCGAAGAAATCCTCGAAGCTTGATGTCGGCGAATCGAATTCGACGTCGAAATCATAGCTCGCCTCGCCGAAGCCGATGAATCCGGCGCGGACGAACTTGCGGCCGCATCCCTCGATCACTTCCTCCAGGATGTCGGGCAGCTTTTCCATCTTCTCGACCGGCGTCCACTGCACCAGGCCGAGCTTGAACTGGCCGCGGCGATAGTCGCGCTGGCTGGTGTTCAGGATCTCCTTGTCGAGCAGGTTGCGGTTGGCGATGATCCGTTCCTCGCCGGTCGCGGCGCGGATGCGGGTCGATTTGAGGCCGATCGCTTCCACCGTGCCCGAGCTGGTGTCGTAGGAGATCGCGTCGCCGCGCCGGAACGGGCGGTCGAAAATGATCGCCAGCGCGGCGAACAGGTCGGCGAAGATGCCCTGCGCAGCGAGGCCGATCGCGATGCCGCCGACGCCGAGGCCGGCGACCAGGCCGGTGACGTTCACCCCGAGATTGTCGAGCACGACGATCAGCGCGATCGCGAACAGCGCGAAGGTCACGAGCAGGCGGATGATGCCCATCGCGCTGCCGATCGCCTCGCCCGAATAATGTTCGGAATGGGTGCGGTGCTCGATCGTGCCGAGGATGATCTCGCGCGCCCAGATCGCCGCCTGGAACACGGCCGAGACCGTGAACAGGAAAGTGATGGTCGTCGCCACCTCGTGCGGGGCATTGGCATAGCCGGCGACCAGCTTGGCCGCGACCATGACGATGAAAAAATTGCCGGTCTTGACGATGGCGCGGCCGAATACGGTGCCCCAGCCGGCCTGGCCGGGCCGGAGATTGCACAGCTTGTTGCCGAGCCGCCGCAGGAAATGCAGCACGACGACGATCACCGCCGCGGCAGCGACGGCGATGATGATCTGCAGCCAGTGAGTCTGAAACCAGATCGAGCTGGCGGTGAACAGGTCCTCGGCCTGATCCTGCACGTTGGACGCGGAAAGGACAGGCGACTGGGCCTGCGTGTTGTTCGTTACTGTCATGAAATCATGCTGCCTTGGCGGGCGTCGCGGCACCAGGGTTTTCGAGGAAATCGATCAGCCCGCGCTCGGCGCGCGACAGATATTGAGTCGATCGCGGCAGGGGCGTCTCGCGAAGCGCTGCCTGCCCGTCCTTCACCGCGGCGAGCAGCGCGGGGTGGACATAGGATTTGCGCGCGATGGCGGGCGTGTTGCCCAGCGCCTCGGTGACCGGCTCCAGCATCGTCTTCAGGCTGATGTCGTGGCCGGCCCCGGCCAGTGTCTCGAACGCGAGCACGCTCGCGCCCCAGGTGCGGAAATGCTTGGCCGAATAATCCTCGCCCATCGCCTCGCGGATATAGGCGTTGACGTCCGACGAGGTGACCGGATGCGCCTCGCCGGCGGCGTCGATCCAGCGGAACAGATGCTGGCCCGGCAAGTCCTGGCACTTCCTGACGAATCGGCTGAGCGAGCCGTCGGTGATGGTCAGCACGCGCAGCTTGCCCGACTTGGCCTTGTACTGCAGCTTCAGCGTCTTGCCGCGCAGATTGGCGTGGCGCTTCCGGAGCGTGGTCGCGCCGAAGCTCTTGTTCGCCTTCACATAGCCTTCATTGCCGATCCGGACATGGCCGAGATCGAGCAGGCGGACGATGGCAGCCACCGCCGTTTCCTTGTCGAGTCCGCGCCGCTTCAGGTCCGCCTCGACTCGTGCCCGCAGTTTCGGCAGGGCGCGGCCGAACGGCGCGCACAGCTCATATTTGGCGGATTCCTGGGCCTCGCGGAATTCCGGGTGATAGCGATATTGCTTGCGGCCCTTCTCGTCCCAGCCGATCGCCTGGATATGGCCATTGGGTTTCGGGCAATACCAGGCGTCGCGATAGGCCGGGGGCAGGCCGACCGCGTTCAGCCGGTCGATTTCGTCGCGGTCAGTGATGCGGTTGCCCTCGGGATCGAAATAACCCCAGCCATGCCGCATCTTCTTCCGGGTGATGCCGGGCTCGCTGTCGTCGCAATAACTGATCTTGGCCATAGGGCCGGAATGCGCGGGACGGGGGTGAGGTTCCACCGGGAGTTACCGGCGCAACAGGCCGGCGATGCCGGACGTTACGCTGGCGTTAACCAAAAACTCATAAAAGCATGCCATCCCGTACAGATGGTCGATACCGTGCGCCGCCAACAGCTGAACCTCCCGGTCGCGCCGCTCGCCGCGGCGGTGATCGGCGGCGGCGTCGCACTTGTCTTCGCGCTTGTCCCGACGCGCCTCATCGACCCCGGCATGATCGATGGCGGCCTCGCCGGCGCGAGCCCGGCCGGCGCGGTGCTGATCCTGATGGCCGGCGTCGCGCTGATCATCTGGTTCGGCCTGTTCCTGCTGGGCGACCGTGCGATCGTCGTGGAAAAATCGGCCGGCGACGACGCGCCGCCAGTGCTACGCCGGGCCGATGCCCATCCGGACGCGCCGGCGCGGCGGCCGCTGTCGGCCAGTCGCGAGCTGGGCACACCCTTTCTCGAGGTGCGCGCGCATCGCCCGGTCCGTGCCAGGGCGGACGTGATTGCCGCTGCCGCAGTCGACGGGGTGCCGGTGAAGGAAGCGGTCTTCGAACGCGCTCTGCCCGCCGATCTCGACCTGCCGCTGGCCGCCTATGATCCGGGCGCCATTCCGGCGAAGCCGGTCGACCGGCAGCCGTTCGAGCCCGGCCTACGCGTCGCGACCGCCGACCTGACGCAGCCCGTTCGCGCCGCGACGTTCGAGCCGGCAGGGTTTTTCCGCGCCAGGAACCCGTTCCGCCCGGTACCGCGCGGTCGCGACCGGCCTTTCGCACCCGCCCGGCCCTTTGCCTCGGCGCTGGTCGAGAAGGATCCGTCGGCCAGTATCCATGCGCTGCTCGATCGGCTCGAGCATAGTTTCGGCGGGCGCGAGACGATAGCACCGCCGCCGTCGCGGACGTTGCCCTATGATAGGGATTCGCTGGATCTGGCTTTGGGTTCGCTGCGGCGTCTCGGCAGCCGCGGCTGACTTTATTCTTCCACGGTCAGTGCTTCGATCGCGATCGTCGCCATGCCGTCGGCACGGGATATGCCGGCCACCACGATATCCGCGACCAGATGGCCGCGCAGCGGCAAATCCGCCTCGGGCAACGCCTCGAGCCATGCATCGAGGGCGGCCGAAGCGGGCGCTTCGAGCCCCAGTTCATGGCGCGCGCCGCTGAAGGTGGCGCTGGCCCAGCGCGTCCAGCCCGACTCGGTCATGCGCACCGGGCAACCGGCGCGCAGCGAATCGGCCTCCAGACTTCGGACGAGCAGCGTGGCTGCATCGGGGCCGCGGCTCATCGTTCGCGGCCCTGCGCGAGGAACGCCTCGATCCGCGCGATCACGCGTGGCCCGGGTTCCCGTCCGTTGCGCATGTCGCCGACCAGCCGCGGGTCGTTGATGGCGAGCCGCCCGAACCGCGTCGGCGGCATGCCCGTCCTCTTCAGATAGCGATTGATTCTTGCCAGCACCGACATCACAGCCCTTCCCGAGTCTCCTGGTTGTGTTCCCGGTCTGTTCCGTAATTTCCAACTTGTCTAGGAATTTTCCTATGCTATTGGAACGGGAATGGAGGCGTCTGATCCTCGCATGGCTCTGGACCGCCTCGTCGAGGCGAGCGGGGAAAGCTATGCCGCACTGTCGCGCATGCTCCACCGCAACCCGGCCTATCTCCAGCAATATGTGAAGCGTGGTACGCCGCGCTTGCTGGCGGAGCGCGACCGCAAGCTGCTCGCCGGCTATTTCCGCGTCGACGAGGCGGTGCTGGGCGGGCCCGAAACGCCCGCCATCCCGTCGGTCGCGCAGGTCCGGCGGCTCGACGTGGCGGCCTCGGCGGGGCCGGGCGGGCTGGCCGAGGATGACCGGTTGCTGGGCGGCGAGCTGTTCGACCCGCGCTTGCTGGCGTCGCTCGGCGTGCGCGAGGAGGAGAGCGCGGTGCTGCGCGCCCAGGGCGATTCGATGTCGCCGACGATCGAGGACGGCGATCGCATGCTGATCGACGAACGCGACCGGAAGGTCGTGGCGAAGGGCGGTATCTTCGTCGTCCGCATGGACGGCGCGTTGATGGTGAAACGGCTGGCCAGGGCGGGGGAGCTGATCGCCATCACCAGCGACAATATGGATTTCCCGCCGATTCCGTCCCGGGCGCCGGACGAGGTGGAAGTGCTCGGCCGGGTCGTTTGGCTGTCGCGCGCGCTGCGGTAATCCCGGCGGGCTAGCGCTGCAGGTTCAACAGCCACATCGCGATCGAGACGGCGATGCCGAGCCCGGTGCCGATCAGCAGCCCGGGGATCGGCGCGTACAGCAACTGGCCGATCACGGCGCCGCCCAGGGCGCCCAGCGCGATCAGGGCGCCGCCGGCAAGCGGGGTGCGGGTGGGTGGTTTGCTGGCCATGGCCCGCCTCTGCCATGTCCCGCCGCAAGACGCCAGCGTCCGGCCATGGGATCGGGCCACCGCCGACGCGTGATCGGCACCGCTCGGGGAGGTTGAGCGCCAAGCCACTGTCGCTGGGGGATTTGACCCGCTAGGACTGGGGCATGTGGTTACCCGTAAGGGCGCGTGGCACGGTGTTGTGTGCCGCCGCTGGTCTTTTTGTCTGCACCGCGCCCGGCGTTCATGCGCAGGATGGCGGCGCGGCGACCGCTTCCCAGACGCTGCCGCAGCAGCCCTCCGCGCTCGATCCGCAATCGCCGCTTGCACCCATGCCGGGTCTCGGTGTCGACTGGCCCGATCTCGATGCGGCCCCGCCCGAGCCGGTCGATCCGGCCGCGGCCGCCCAGGCCGAGATGACCGGGGAATCGCGCTACAGCTACCGCATCGAAGGCATCGACGCGGTAGCCAGTCCGTTGCTCCACCTGCGCTTCCTCGGGCTCTCCACGTTGAAGGCGCATGAGGGCGATCCGGCCAATGCCGCGCAGCTCGACCGGCGCGCGCGCGAGGATTCCACGCTGCTGGTGGGACTGCTCCGCGCAGAGGGCTATTATGACGCGCGGGTCTCCACCCGGATCGAGCGGGCCGCGGGCCGGCCAGTCGTAGTGCTCGATGCCGAGCCGGGCGTGATCTACAAGTTCGAGGGCGTTACCCTTGCCGGCGTCGCCGCCGCCGGCGACAAGGAACCGGGGCTGCGCGATGCCTTTGGCGTGAAGGCCGACGATGCGGTCAACGCCGACAGAATTGCGGCGGGCGAGGCGCAGTTGCGCACCGCGATCGGCCAGCAGGGCTTTCCCTTTGCCGAGATGGGCGAGCCCGAGATCGTCGTCGACCATGCGACTCACACCGCGACTCTGGCGATGACAGTCGACCCAGGCGGGCAGAAGCGCTTCGGTACCATCACGACCGCAGCCGATAACAAGGTGTTCGACGCAAAGCACATTCTGGAGATCGCCCGCTTCGCGCCCGGCGAACCCTATAATGCCGCGGCGCTTGAAGATCTGCGTCGCGCACTGATCCAGACCAGCCTGGTGTCCACCGTCGACATCAAGCCGGTGCAGAGCGCCGACCCCCAGGTCGTCGACATCAATGTCGGGCTCGCGCCCGCGCCGCCGCACACCATCGCCGGCGAGATCGGTTATGGCACCGGTGAAGGCGTACGCGCCGAGGCGAGCTGGACTCATCGCAACCTGTTTCCTCCCGAGGGCGCGCTGACCCTGCGCGGCGTGCTCGGCACCAAGGAACAGCTCGCCAGCGTCGTATTCCGCCGCAGCAACTTTCATGCGCGTGATCGGGTTCTGACCGGCCAGATCGTCGCCTCCAACCTGACGCGCGACGCCTATCAGGCGAAGACCTTTTCGATATCGGGCAGCCTGGAGAAGCAGACCAACATCTTCTTCCAGAAGAAATGGACCTGGTCGCTCGGCGCCGAGCTGGCCGCGTCGGACGAGCGCGACGTGATCCTGTCGACCGGCGCGCCGCGCCGCCGCACCTTCTTCATCGGCGCGCTGCCCACCACGCTCATCTATGACGGATCGGACGACCTGCTCAATCCGACCCGGGGGTTCCGGCTGGGGGGACGATTCTCGCCCGAGATTTCGCTCGAGGGATCGGCCTTCGGCTATGCCCGGATGCAAATCGACGCGAGCGCCTATCAGTCGGTCAGCGACCGGGTGGTGATGGCCGGGCGCATCCGGCTGGGCACGATTGCCGGCGCGCCGCGCGACGCGATCGCGCCGTCGCGGCGTTTCTATGCCGGCGGCGGCGCCTCGGTCCGCGGCTATGGGTATCAGAGCATCGGGCCGCGCGATCCGAACAATGCGCCGATCGGCGGACGCAGCCTGACCGAATTCGGCCTCGAGGCGCGGGTCAAGGCGTTCGGCAATTTCGGCGTGGTGCCGTTCCTCGATGGCGGCAACATCTACACCTCACCTCTGCCCAAATTCACGCAGTTCCGCTTCGGCACCGGCATCGGCGTGCGCTATTATTCAAGCTTCGGGCCGATCCGCATCGATGTCGGCACGCCGATCAACCCCCAGCGCGGGGATTCACGCGTCGCGGTCTATGTCTCGCTGGGACAGGCCTTTTGACCGAAGAAACGGCACCCCCGGCTGCCGTTAAGGCGCGCCGCCGCTGGTGGCGCTGGCTGGTGGGCGGCCTGCTGGGCATCGTTGCCTTGCTGATGGTCGGGCTGGCGGTGCTCGATACCGCCATTGGCCATCGCTGGGTGGCGGACCGGATCGCGGCGCTGCGGCCCTCCAACGGGCTGCGCTACAGCGTCGGGCGGATCGAGGGATCGCTCTTCTCCAAGGCGCGGCTGATCGACGTCCGCATCTCCGATCCCAAGGGCCTGATCTTCTACGCGCCGCGCGCCGAACTGCGCTGGGTCCCCTTCGCCTGGCTCGACAACCGCCTGCATATTCGCAGTCTGGTCATCCCCCGCGCGACCCTGGCCAAGCTTCCCCAGACGATCCGCACCGGCAAGGCCGGGCCGTTGCTGCCCTCCTTCGATATCCGGATCGGCGAGTTGCGCGTCGACCGGCTGGCGGTCTCACCGAAGATCACCGGCGTGGCGCGGATTGGCCGGCTGGCCGGACGGGCGGAAATCCATGCCGGCCGTGCGCTGGTCGATCTGAACGCGATGGTCGAGGGCAGCGACACGCTGACACTGAAGCTCGATGCCGAGCCGGATCGCAACAAGTTCGACGCGGACATCCATGCGCGCGGCAGCGCGACCGGCGTGCTGGCGAAGCTCGCCGGTTTTGCCCGCCCGATCGCGATGGACGTATCGGGCGACGGCACCTGGACCGTGTGGAAGGGCATGGCGCGCGCCGATGTCGGCGATGTGCGGCTGATCGATCTCGCGCTGACCAATCGTTCGGGCACCTATGCGCTGACCGGCACCCTCAACCCGGCGCCGCTCTCCAAAGGGAAGCTGCAGCGGCTGACGACACCGCGCGTGATCGTCAACGGCGCGGCAACCCTCGCCGAGCGGCGGCTGGAGGGCAGTCTCAACCTCCGGTCGGCGGCCATGGCGGTCGACACGGTCGGCACGGTGGATCTGGGGCAGGGCGCGTACCGCAACCTGCGGATCCATGCCCGGCTGCTCCAGCCAAAGGCGCTGTTCCCCAATATGAGCGGCCGCGGGATCGAGCTGCGCGCAATCCTCGACGGCGTCTTTGCCACCGCGCATTTCGACTATCGCCTGACCGCGGACCGCTTCGCCTTCGACCAGACCGGGTTCGAGGTCGCGCGCGCCGGCGGCGCCGGCAATTTCTCGAAACAGCCGATCAAGGTGCCGATCCGTTTCACCGCCGCGCGGGTGACCGGTGTCGGCGACGTGGCCGGCGGCATCCTGCGCAATCTCAGCCTGGACGGCGTGCTGCGCGTCACCAGCAAGTTCGTCATTGGGGACGATCTCCGCGTGAAATCGGACAAGCTGACCGGGCGGATCAACCTGATCCTCGACCTGGCGACCGGCAAGTTCGAGGTCGGGATCAACGGTATGCTCGGGCGCTACCTCATCCCCGGTCTCGGCATCGTCGACGTCAAATCGACCCTGCGCGTGGTGCCCGGCCCCGGCGGCCACGGTACACGGGTGATCGGCACCGGCACGGCGCAGATGGTGCGGCTCGACAACGCTTTCTTCCGCTCGCTCACCGGCGGCCTGCCGAAGCTCGTCACCGGGCTCGAGCGCACGCCTGACGGCATCCTCCATCTCAACAATCTGGTGCTGACCTCGCCCTCGCTGCGACTGGCCGGCAACGGCATTCGCCGTCGCGACGGCACCTTCCACTTCGAGGGGCGCGGGACTCAGGCGACCTATGGCCCGCTGACCCTGAAACTCGACGGCAAGATCGAACGGCCGACGCTCGACCTGGTGTTCGAACGGCCCAACGACACGCTGGGCCTGGCCGGCGTCGTGGCGCATCTCGATCCGACCGCGCGAGGCTTTGCGTTCACCGCGCGGGGCGGCTCGCGGCTCGGGCCGTTCGACGGCAAGGGCGAGATCCTGTTGCCGCCGGGTGGTGGTGGATCGATCCAGATCGACGAACTGAACGTCAGCGGCAGCAAGGCGACCGGAACCCTGGCGATCGTCGATGGCGGTTTCGACGGGCGACTGGCCATTGCGGGTGGTGGCCTGTCGGGCGAATTGCTGTTCCGTCCCGTCGGCAGCATCCAGCGCATCGAAGCGCATCTCGACATCGCCGCGGCCACGTTCGCCAACAACGTCACCTTGCGACGCGGTCGGATCGATGCGGTGATGCTGCTGGATCCGGCGGGGACGTCGATCGAAGCGACGGCGACCGGCGCCGGCCTCCGGCGCGGCACGCTGTCGCTCGGGCGGGTCGCGGCCAACATCTCCCTGCGCGGCGGGCGCGGCCAGATCCGCGCCTCGATCTCCGGCTCGCGTGGGCGCGCCTTCGATATCCAGACCGTGACCGAGGTGACGCCCGACAGTTTCACCCTAACGGCGCAGGGCACGCTCGATCGCCGGCCGATCAAGCTGGTGACGCCGGCGGTGTTCACGCGCGACGGCGATGGCTGGCGGCTCGCGCCGGCCAGATTGAGTTTTGCCGGCGGCGAGGCGGAAGTCGCGGGGCGGTTCACCGGCGCATCGAGTTCGGTCGACGCGACACTGTCGCGCATGCCGCTGTCGATCCTCGACATCGGCTATCCGGGCCTCGGGCTGGGCGGCACTGCCTCGGGCAAGCTGTCCTTCACGCAAAGCCGCGGGGCGGCGCCGACCGGACGGGTCGACATGACGGTGCGCGGGTTGACCCGGTCGGGACTGATCCTCTCATCGCAGCCGGTCGATGTCGGCATTGCCGGCATTCTCCAGCCGGGCAAGGCAGCGGCGCGCGCCGTGGCGAAAAGCGGCGGCAAGATGGTCGGCCGCGCCCAGGCACAGCTCACCCTGTCGGGTTCGGGCGATCTGCCGACCCAGCTGGCCAACGCCGCGCTGTTCGCGCAGCTTCGCTATGACGGCCCAGCCGATACGCTGTGGCGGCTGACCGGCATCGAGCTGTTCGACCTGACCGGCCCGATCGCGATCGGGGCCGATCTTGGCGGCAAGGTCAATGATCCGCAGATCCGCGGCGTGGTCCAGGCAAAGAATGCGCGGATCGAAAGCGGCGTGACCGGCACCCTGCTCACCAATGTCGAGGCCACCGGGCGCTTCGGCGGGTCGCGCCTGGTGATCGACAGGTTCGCGGCGGACGCGGGCAAGGGCGGGCGGGTCACCGGCACCGGCAGCTTCGATCTTGCCGCCGCCAACGGCTTCGGCATCGACCTCGCGATTCGCGCCGAGAATGCGGTGATGATCAACCGCGATGATATCGGCGCGACCGTCACCGGACCGCTGACGATCAAGTCGGATGGCCAGGGCGGGGTGATCGGCGGCGACCTGCTGCTCAACAAGAGCCGCTACCGGCTCGGCCAGGCGACCGCGGCGAGCGCGGTGCCGCAGCTCAACATCCGCGAGATCAACCTGCCCGGCGGCGGCGAGGAGGACGATGTTCCGCGCAAGCCGTGGCGGCTGGCAATCAAGGCGCACGCGCCCACCGAATTGACCGTCAGCGGTCTGGGACTCAGCAGCGAATGGTCGGCGGACCTCCAGATTGGCGGCGCGCCCGAAAACCCCGCCATCAATGGCGAGGCGGACCTGATCCGCGGCGATTACGAATTCGCCGGCCGGCAGTTCGAGCTGGTGCGCGGCCGTATCCGCTTCGCGGGCGAGGTGCCGGCCAACCCGTCGCTCGATATCGCGGCCAATGCGGATTCGACCGGGCTGAGCGCGACGATCCGGGTCACCGGCTTCGCGCAGAAGCCGGAGATCAGCTTCACCAGCACACCCGCGCTGCCGGAAGACGAGCTGCTCTCGCGGTTGCTGTTCGGCACCTCGATCACCAACCTGTCGGCGCCCGAGGCACTCCAGCTCGCGGCGGCGGTCGCGGCGCTGCGCGATGGCAGCGGCGGGCTCAACCCGATCAACGCGGTGCGCCGCGCGGCGGGCCTCGACCGGCTGCGCATCCTGCCCGCCGATCCGCAGACCGGCGCGGGCACCTCGGTCGCCGCAGGCAAATATATCACCCGCCGGCTTTTCGCCGAGATCATCACGGACGGCGCCGGCTATTCCGCGACCCAGGTCGAATTCCAGGTCACCCGCTGGCTGTCGATCCTGTCGAGCATCTCCACCCTCGGCCGCCAGAGCGCGAACCTCCGGGTGTCGAAGGATTATTGAGTTTTTTAGGTAAGCTGCGCGTCCCTCATCCGTCACGCCGGACTTGTCCGGGTCCATCGATCCGCAAACCCCACCGCTGCGGCGCTTGCGGAGCCATGGATGCCGGAACAGGTCCGGCATGATGATCTGGATTGGGAAGCGTGCGATTCAGCATGCATTCGTCGAAGCAAATCTACCGGCTCGACATGATGAACTGGTTGCCATCCGGATCGCGGAATCGCGCGAAGGTCCCCCAGGGCTGTTTCTCCGGCGGGCCATCGAATTCCACCCCGCGCTCGCTCAACTGGCGATAGCTGTAATCGACGTCGTCGCACGCGAAGGAGCCGTTGAAGAAGCTGCCGATCCGATCCTCATGCCCCTCGGGCGTGAACAGCACCACACTGGTCTCCGCGCCGGGAATGCCCAGCTCGATCCAGCGCTGAGTCTCGCCCATCGGCTGGTCGGTCACGACTCGGAACCCCATCTTCTTCGTCCAGAAATCGAGCGCGCGGTCCTGGTCCGTCGTCGGGATGCTCACGAACTTCACCATCTTTATCATCGCCATCTCCTTGCCCGCGAGCCTAGACAAGGGGCTTGCGGCCGGGGAGGGGTGCAGGCATTGCCATGGCAATGAATGCCATATCGATCGACTCCTATGTGATCGACACGCTGATGGGCGACCTGGTCGGCCATGACCGCCGGCCATCGGCCTTTCTCGTCTATCTGCTGATCGAGGCGAGCGGCCCGGAGGCGCTGAGTTACGCCATCATCGCCGAGCGTACCGGCCTGTCGCGCCGGTCCTGCCAGGCAGCAGTCGCGCACCTCGAGCGTCGCCGCCTGATCGAGGTGGAAAGGCGCGCGGAAAATGAGGCGGCGAGCTACCGGCCGCTTCGCCCCTGGCGGCGTTAGAGCCGCGCGGCCACGGCCTCCGCCAGGCGACCGGGCAGCTCCGGCGCCATATGCGGATAAAGGTCGGGCTCGATCGCCTCCAGCTCCATCAGCGCCAGGCTGCCGTCCGCGAGCCGCAACAGGTCGACCCGGGCATAGAGCGGTGCGTCAGGCAGCGCCGCGATCACGGTTTCGGCCAGCGCCCGTTGCGACGCTTCGGGCTCGAACCGGCTGAATTGCCCCCCGAATTGCGGCTGGATGCGGAAATCGCCCGGTTTTGCCACCTTGCGCACGGCATGGCTGAACATGCCCCCGATGAACAGGAAGGACAGCTCGCCCTCACCGGAAACCGCCGACACGAATGGCTGCACGATCGCATCGTCGAGCGGCTCGACTGCGTCGCCCGGCCGGACGCGCACCGTGCGGTAGCTCCCGCCCGAAACCTGCGGCTTCACCACCAGCTCCCCGGCGCCGAACCGTTCGAACGCCGCCGCGACGCTCGCCGTGTCGGCGCGGCCGAACCAGCTCGGCACGATCGGAATGCCCGCCGCTTCGAGCTCGCGCAGATAGGTCTTGCGCGTGTTCCAGGAGAGCAGGGCAGGGGCGTTGAACAGCAACCGCTCCGCCGGCCAGGCGGCGAGGATCGCTTCCCAGCGCGTGACGTCGAGATGATAGCCCCAGGCGAACAGCGCCAGCGTGACGTCGCCGTCTCCCGGTCCCTGGTCCCAGGGCCGGGTGGCAAGCGCCATGTCGCGCGCCGCAAAGGCCGCACGATACTGGTCGAGGATCGCCACCGCCGCCGCGCCATAGTCGCTGGCGGCGGCGGGCATCAGGACATCGATGGTCAGGGTCATCGGGTCAGGCGGGTTCGCCCACGATGCTCTTCACTTCCATGAAGTCGGTCAGGCCGTATTTCCCGCCCTCCCGGCCATTGCCCGACTGCTTGTAGCCGCCGAACGGGCCGCTGCCCTCGGGCGACCAGGAGTTGATCGTCACGAGTCCGGCGCGCAGCCGCGGCGCGACCTTCGCCGCAGCGGCGGGATCGCCCGAGATGGTGGCGGACAGGCCATAAGGCGTGTCGTTGGCAAGGCGGATCGCCTCGTCCTGAGTCTCATAGGAGGTGATCGTCGCGACCGGCCCGAACGTCTCTTCCTGCGCGATGCGCATGTCGGGCGTGACGCCGGTGAACAGGGTCGGCTTGATGAAATACCCCGCATTGCGCCCGTCAGGCCGCCCGGTGCCGCCGGTGACCAGCGTCGCGCCTTCGTCGATCGCTGACTGGATCAGGCCCTGGATTTTCTCATATTGCGCCTTGTTGACCACCGGGCCGATATGCGCGCCCATCACGGATGGATCGCCTACCTGAGTCGCCTCCATCATCGTCTTCACGATCTGCGTCGCGTCCTCGACCTGCGAGGCATGGACCAGAAGGCGGGTCGGTGCGATGCAGCTCTGGCCCGAATTGGCGAGCACGCCCGACACCGTCGGCGGCAGCACGCTGGCGAGATCGGCGCCCTCGAGCACCAGGTTCGGCGCCTTGCCGCCCAGTTCCTGATGCACGCGCTTCACGGTCGCGGCGGCGGCCTGCGCCACCGCGATGCCGGCGCGGGTCGATCCGGTGAAACTCACCATGTCGACGTCCTTGTGGCTCGACAGCGCCGCGCCCACACCCGGCCCGTCGCCATTGACCAGGTTGAACACGCCCGCCGGCACGCCGGCCTTTTCCAGTATCTCGGCGAGGATCATCGCGCAGGCGGGCGATTCCTCGCTCGGCTTCAGTACCATGGTGTCGCCGGCGGCGAGCGCGGGAGCGACCTTCGCGCAGATCTGATTGAGCGGCCAGTTCCACGGCGTGATCATCGCGACGACGCCCAGCGGCTCATGCACCACCCGGGCGCGGCCCAGGCGCTCCTCGAACTGGAACGCGTTCAGCGCCTTCAGTGTGTTCATGAAATGACCAAGCCCGGTCGGTGCCTGCGCCGCGGTGGCGAAGCCGATCGGCGCGCCCATTTCCTGGCTGATCGCGGCGGCGAGATCGGGGATGCGCGCCTTATATTCCTCGATGATCCGGCCGAGCAGCGCGGCGCGCTCCTCGACGCTGGTCTGCGACCAGCTCTCGAACGCGCGGCGGGCCGCGGCGACCGCCTTGTCGACATCGGCGCTGGTGCCGAGCGTGATCTCGGTGCAGGGCTGCTCGGTCGCCGGATCGATCACCTCATGGCGCGTGCCGCCCTCGCTCTCGACCCAGGCGCCGTCGATATACTGGTTGAGGTAGCTCTTCATCCTCGCCTCCGATTTTTGAATTCGCGGTACGGTGTTGCGGTCTAGATGGCTGGCAACGCGAAACGTTGCAACCTGAAACGCGATGATTATGTGCACCTCATCCCAGCAGGAGACCGACACATGGCGCGCGTTGCAAGGATCGAGCGGACCGGTGGTCCGGAGGTGATTCAGTGGGTCGATATCGACCTGCCCGATCCCGGTCCCGGTGAGGTCCGCATGCGCAACACCGCGGTCGGGCTGAACTATATCGACACCTATTTCCGCAGCGGCCTCTACCCCGCCGAGCTGCCGACCAGCCTTGGCGGCGAAGCGGCAGGCGTGATCGAGGCGGTCGGCCCCGGCGTCGACGGAGTCGCGGTCGGCGACCGGGTCGGCACCTTCGGCCCGGCGCGGGGTGCCTATGCGACCGAACGCAACCTGCCGGCGGACCAGGTGATGATCCTGCCCGACAGCGTCGACGATCGCACCGCCGCGGCGCTGCTGCTCAAGGGATGCACGGCGGAATTCCTGGTCGAGCGCTGCGCCAAGGTGCAGGCCGGCCAGACCGTGCTGGTCCATGCCGCGGCGGGCGGTGTCGGCCATCTGCTGGTCGGCTGGCTCAAGTATATCGGGGCGACGGTGATCGGCACGGTCAGTACCGAGGAGAAGGCCGAGCAGGCGCGTGCGGCGGGCGCCGACCATATCCTGCTGTACAAGCAGGTCGATGTGGCGAAGGAGGTCCGCGCGCTGACCGGTGGCAAGGGCGTCCCGGTGGTGCTCGATGGCATCGGCAGGACGACCTGGCAGGTCTCGCTGGCCGCCGCGGCGAAGCGCGGCCTGATCGTCAGCTATGGCAATGCCGGGGGCGCCGTCACCGATGTGGCGCTCGGCGTGCTGGCGGCCAAAGGCTCGCTGTTCGTCACGCGTCCGACCCTGTTCGACTATTATCTCGACCATGCCGAGAAACAGGCCGGCACCGACCGCCTGTTCGAGATGCTGGCGGCCGGCGCGATCGTGCCGGAGATCGGCCAGACCTTCGCCCTGGAAGATGCCGCCGAGGCGCACCGCGCGCTGGAGGCGGGCGAGACGCGCGGGGCGACGGTGCTGATCCCTTAATTCCTGCCCGTGCCGGGGAGGATTGAACTATCCGGGATACGGTGCGCCCTTCAGCAAGCCGGCCAGATGCGCCGCATTCCCCGCCACCATCTTCGCGGTCTCCAGCACTTTGTCCGGCGTCTTCTCCAGATCCTTGAAGTCGACATCCCCCATCGCCTCGCCAACCCAGTAACAGGCGGCGACCGCAGGGATCGTCCAACCCACATCGTTCAGCGACTGAAAGATCTGCGAGGACGACATATGCGCCCCGTCCTCATTGCCGACGATCGCGGCGATCGCGACCTTCGAGTAGCTCGGCATCCGCCCCTGATCATCGGTTTCGCTCAGGAAGGCATCCATCCGCTCGAGCACGCGCTTGCCGACGCTGCCGACCTGGCCCATCCAGATCGGCCCGCCGAAGATCAATATGTCATGCGCCAGGATCTTTTCGCGCAGCGCCGGCCATTCGTCGCCATCGCCTTCATCGGAGGTAACGCCCGGCTTGATGTCGAACGCTGCGACACGAATCGTCTCGGTCACCTCCACATCCACCCTGGCGAACGCGTCCTTCAGCACCGCGATCATCGCGTCAGTGGAAGATTCCTTCGAGGCGTCGGCCTTGAGCGTGCAGTTGAGGGCGATGGCTTTAAGCGTCATGGTCGGGTTCCTCGTGATGGTGCTCACCAGCAAACGAGGAGCGATCGAAACCTATCCCTTTGACGAGGCGACGAAATGACCCTGGCGCTTCTCTTCCTCGCCGGCGCGCTGCTCTGCAACGCCATTCCCCATCTCGCCAGCGGCCTGAGCGGCGATCCCTTCCCGACGCCCTTCGCCACACCCCGCGGCATCGGCAATTCGCCGCCGCTGGTGAACATGCTGTGGGGCTCGGCCAATCTCTTCGCCGGCGTGGCGCTGATGATCCTCTGGCTGCCGGACGCCGGCCTGCTGCCTGGTCTGGTCGCCGCAGCGGCCGGCTGGCTCGCAATCGGCGCCTATCTTGCCTGGCATTTCGGCAAGGTCCGGGGGTAGAGCGCTCGTCGCGAAGCGATCACCCCAGCGTCCGCGCTGCCAGCCCCGCGCAGTCCGCGTCCGTCGCGCGCGGCCGCTGAGTTCCGGCGATCGACCGGCCGATCGCCTTGAAGATATTGCCGACCGACTTGGTACCCGGCGCGAGCCCGACGTCGGGCGCCTTGATCGACCCGCCGATGGTCAGCGATCCGGGCAGGCGCAGCACGCTTTTCTCCTTGGGCGCGCCGGTCACGCGGATCGCCATCTGCTCGGACGGGAAGCCGATCGTGCCGGTGCCGTTCGCCTGGCTGCGAGTCGTGTCGATCAGGAACGGATCGGTCGTCCCGACCCCGCGCCGCACCGAGAGCCGGACGATCGCGCAGCGCAGGGTCGACCGCGCGTCCTTGTCGGTGAACAGCCCGCGGCCAAGATCCAGGCCGAGGAAAGAGGCGATCTTCGCCGGCAGCACGCCGTCCCGCGCGACCAGCCCGATCGTGCCGTCCGAGGCGCCGACCACCTCGCGGATCGTGCTGCCGGTGCCGGTCAGCTTCACCCGGCCGTCGACGCGCCCGTCGACCTCGCCACCGCCGCCCGCGAGCGTGGCGATGCTGCTGCCGCGCATCGTCAGGTCGATCCGCACCAGCGGCTCCCTGCGCCCGCCGCGCTGATCGACTCGCATCGATCCGGTGATGGCGCCGCGAGTCAGGTCGAGCGCGAACGGGGCAATGGTCATCAGCTGATGGTCGATCGTGATGGTGCCGCGCATCGCCCGCAGCGACGAGGGCTTGGCGCTGACCAGCTGCCGGGCGGTGAAGGCGATGGTGCCGTCGGTGCGGGTGATCTTGCGGATGTTGATCCGCGTGTCGGGCACCAGCCGCGCCCCGATCGCCTGGCGCTTCGCCGCTGCCTCGGCGGCGCCCGCGCGTGACGCGAAATCGTCGAAGTCGAGCCGGTTGGAGAAGACCGCGCCGTCCAGCTTGGTCCGCCCGTCGACCTTGCGCACGGTGACATGCCCGGCAATGTCCGACTGGCCGATCAGTCCGCTCAGGCCGGTGACCTTCCACATGACCCCGTCGCGCCGGGCATGGGCCTTGAGCCGGACCGGGCGGGTGCCGAACAGGCCGGCCTCGACGATCGAGTCGACGAATTTCAGATCGTCGGCGCGGGCGGTGACATCCATGCTCAGCGCGCCCGGATCGAGCGGCGCATCCATCGCCCCGATGATCGTCATGTCGAGCGCGGCACCGCGGATCGTCGCCCGGAACGGCCAGGGCTTGCCTTCGGCGCCCTCGACCGCGGGGCCGCGCGCCGCGATCGTCACCGGCTCGCCGCGCACCACGCCGGTGCCGTCCAGGGTCACGCCGCGCTGCGGATCGGCGGCGATCGCCGCGGTGAAGGTGCGTTGCTGAAAGGCATCGCGATAGGTGATGCTGCTGTTCGCGATCCGCAGGCTGGTCGGGGATATCGCATCCCCGCCGCCGCCATCCTGCGCGGGGTCGTCGGGCTTGCTCCAGCTCTTGCGGCGCTGCGCGTCGCGAACGAGCACGAGATGCGCGCCGTTGACGTCGATCGTGCCCGGGCGGAACTGGCCGATCAGCAGCGGCAATACCGGGAAGCGCAGCGTCGCGCTGTCGACCTTGATCAGGTCGCCCGTCCCGGCCCAGCTCGCCTGCGGGATGCGCAACCCCCGGATCGCGACGGTCGGCGAGAGCGAGAAACCGTCGAGCCGCTCGACCGAGGCGATCGTCACCTTCCGCCCGAAACTGTCGCTCAGCCGCGACTCGATGGTCGATTTGAACATTCCCCATGGCATCATCGCGAGCACGACCAGCGCCACGACGAGCAGCGCAATCACGCCCCCGGCGGCGAGATGGAGTCGCCGGTCGGCGAGGACAGTGCGGATGGTCATCGCGGGAAGGACGAACCGACCGGCGGATCGTTCCGTTTGCCGGACGCCCGGTTCCCCGGGACGGGCGGTGGCCCGCTCATGCGGCAGGGGGTGGCCCATCGTCTTGCGGGCCGCCGGCCGGCCATGGATCATTGGCCGGTCCAGGCCTTCGCCGCCGCCCCGCGCCGAACCGGATCGGCACCGGCCGCAGCAGCACGCGACCGGCCGTGGATTGCGTCGGCCACCGCGTCGGCAGCGCTTCGCTTTCGACCAGCGCCATCAGGTCCCGTTCGGTCGGCGCGGCGGCCCAGGACAGCGTTATCCCGTCCAGGCCGTCCAGAAGCAGCGCGCTCGCCGGTGAGATGCACCAGATTGGCCCGCGCCAGCCGGTCCGCTCGATGATCTGGCGCACGGCCAGGGCCCCGCCGCAGGAATGGACCAGGATTCCGCCGACACCGGTCGGGACGGGCGTGTCGCCGAGTTCGGCGGGATCCACCGGCTCCATGTCGTACACCGGTACATGGTCGACCCGGAAACCCTTGCCGGACAGGCGTTGGCTGAACCCCGGTGACGTCCGGCGCGCGCAGAATTCGGTCAGCCGTCCGCCGGGCGGCAGGACATGCGCGAGCAGCCCGGCCAATATCCCCGCATCGTCGCCGGTCGAGGTGATGTTCGCATAGCCGGCCGCACGGGCGGCGCGGGCGACTCCTTCCGACGCAGCGAAGACGGCGACGGTGTCGTTCACCGCTGGCCGGCGGTGGTGGCGGACGGCATGCGCGCTGGTGAACATGATCGCGTCGGGCCGGCCTGTCCCCGGCTCGTGCTCGATCGCCCGGGTGCGGAGCACCGGCACGACGATCGACCCATAGCCCATCGCTCTCAGGCGCCGGGCGGTCGCGAGATTGTCGGGCGCTGCCCGCGTCACCCACAGAGTCATGGGGTAAGCTCGGCGTCGCGCGGCGCGACCTTCATGATGCGCAGGGTGCGTGTCCGACCCTGTCGATCGGGCCAGACGATGCGATCGCCTTCGCGCAGGCCGATCAATCCCGCCGCGACGGGCGTCAGGATGGAGATGCGCCCGCGCTCGACATCCGCTTCATTGGGATAGACCAGGCGGACGGTGCGGCGCACATCGCTGCTCTCGTCGAGATAGTCCAGCTCGGCGTTCATCGTCACGGTCCCGGGCGGCAGCTCCCGTGCCGGGTAGAGAATGGCCCGCTCGAGTTCGGCCAGCAGAAGCGAGGAGGCGAGGGGGTTGAGATGCCGACGCTCGAGCGCCAGCATTTCCAGACGGCGGCATTCCGCGTCGATTAGGCACGGCACAGGCGCCGCGCAGGCAGATATGGCAGGTTGGGGAATCACGATTGTCCATCCGCTGAAGGGCCGCCGTTCGGCAGCGCTGAAATTTCTATGGCGAGATGACACCCGGGCACCGGCGGCGAAGCCGAGCGGAACCCGGGCTAGCCGCGTGCGGCGAGTTGCCCCGAATGGTCGCGAAAGCGGTCGTGATGCGCAGCGATCTGCATGGTGGCAGGATGGGCCGGGAGGCCGGGCAAGTCAAACATTGCCGCCCGATAGAAAAAGGGCGCCCGGATCGCTCCGGACGCCCTCCCTCTCGAAACGAATTCGATCAGTAGGAATAATACATGTCGTACTCGACCGGGCTCGGGGTCATTTCCCAGCGCGCCACGTCTTCCATCTTCAGCTCGATGTATGATTCGATCTGGTCGGGGGTGAACACGCCGCCCTTGAGCAGATAGTCGTTGTCGGCCGCCAGATTCTCCAGCGCCTCGCGCAGCGACGCGCAGACGGTCGGCACCTGGGCGAGCTCTGCCGGCGGCAGGTCGTACAGGTTCTTGTCCATCGCCTCGCCCGGGTGGATGCGGTTCTGGATGCCGTCGAGGCCGGCCATCAGCAGCGCCGCGTAGCAGAGATACGGATTGGCCATCGCGTCGGGGAAGCGCACTTCCACGCGCTTCGCCTTGGCGCCCGTGCCGTACGGGATGCGGCACGATGCCGAGCGGTTGCGTGCCGAATAAGCGAGCAGCACCGGCGCTTCATAGCCCGGGACCAGACGCTTGTAGCTGTTGGTCGACGGGTTGGTGAAGGCGTTCAGCGACTTGGCATGCTTGATGATGCCGCCGATGAAATACAGGCAGGTGTCGCTCAGGCCCGCATAGCCATTGCCCGCGAACAGCGGCTTGCCGCCTTCCCAGATGGAAAGGTGGGTGTGCATGCCCGAGCCGTTATCTTCCTTGATCGGCTTCGGCATGAAGGTGACGGTCTTGCCATAGGCCTGCGCGACCTGGTGGCAGACATATTTGTAGATCTGCATGCGGTCGGCGGTCAGCGTCAGCGTGCCGAAGGTCAGGCCGAGCTCATGCTGGGCCGCGGCAACCTCATGGTGATGCTTGTCGCAGGGCAGGCCCATTTCGAGCATGGTCGAGACCATCTCGCCGCGGATGTCGACGGCGCTGTCGACCGGGCCGACGGGGAAATAACCGCCCTTGGCGCGCGGACGATGGCCGAGGTTGCCGCCCTCATAGTCGCGGCCGGTGTTGGTCGGCAGCTCGATATCGTCGATCTTGTAATAGCTCGTCGCGTAGCTCGTCTCGAACTGCACATTGTCGAACATGAAGAACTCGGCTTCCGGACCGATATAGATGGTGTCGCCGATGCCGGTGGTCTTGAGATACGCTTCCGAGCGCTTCGCGGTCGAGCGCGGGTCGCGGGCATAGAGCTCGCCGGTCGAAGGCTCGACGATGTCGCACACCAGGATCAGCATCGGCGTCGCCGAGAAGGGATCGGTCCACACCGCGTCCAGATCCGGCTTCAGGATCATGTCGGACTCGTTGATCACCTTCCAGCCCGCGATCGACGATCCGTCGAACATGAAGCCGTCGGTAAGCTCGTCTTCGCCGACGACGGACGACACCATCGTCAGATGCTGCCACTTGCCCTTGGGATCAGTGAATCGCAGATCGACCCACTCGATCTCCTGTTCCTTGATCATCTTCAGGACGTCGTTCGCCGAATTCGCCATATGCCCCTAGCCTTTCTGGAAATGTCGTTTGCCCGATAGAATCGGGAATCATGATGTTGCCCCGGAGGGCCCTGCTGTCACAAAATGCTGCGTTGCGTCAAATAGCGTCTTCGTTGCGCTCCCCCGTACGAATGCGGAGCGCGGTTTCGACCGGAATGACGAAGATCTTGCCGTCGCCGATGCGGCCGGTTTGCGCGGCGGCGGCGATCGCCTCCACCACGCGGTCGGCCAGCGCGTCCTCGACCACGACCTCGAGCTTCACCTTGGGCAGGAAATCGACGACATACTCCGCGCCGCGATACAGTTCGGTATGCCCCTTCTGGCGCCCGAAACCCTTGGCTTCGGTAACGGTGATGCCGGATACGCCGACTTCGTGCAGCGCCTCCTTCACTTCGTCCAGCTTGAACGGCTTGATGATAGCCTCGATCTTCTTCACGTCGGTACGCCCCCGGGGTAAGTGGTTGGCCAGTCCGAGCCGCCAAAAACTGAGCGGGCGTCCATGCCTGTCGGCAACCCTTACAACAAGCGTGCCAGCCGCGCGAGCGCGGAACGCCGCGACGCGACGCGCGATTCGCGCGCCAACCTATGCCTAACGCCCGTGCAGGCGGGCAGGGGCTGCCCTATTTTGCGGCAGTGTCCGGCGTTGTCGGCAGACAAGAGGCCAGTGCAAAAAGGGGGCAGAGCGAATTGCCGCTCAATCCGCTCGACCGCGATCGGGCAGGGTCAGGATCATTGCCTCCTCCGTCACGCCGCCGAGGGTATCGGCACGCCCTGCCCGGCGGCGGCCCGGCCCGCCAGCTCGAGCATCCGTGAAGCGATTTCGCGCTCGCCCATCACCACATGCGCGACCTTCAGCTTTTCCAGATGCTGCACCTCCGCGTCCGAATGCGCGCGTGCGATGATCGGCACCGCCGGATTGAGCGTGCGCGCGCGCTCGACGATCGCGCCCGCTTCGAACCCTTCCGGAATCGCGATCAGCAGTTTGTCGGCACTGTCGATCCCCGCCGCCATCAGCGTTTCGGCATCGACGGCATTGCCGCGCACGACGACCGCCCCATCGGCTTCGGCGCGTTTCGCCGCCACGTCCTGGTCCTCGACCACGATGGTGTCGCGCCCGCGCAGCGCCAGGTCGCGGGCGATCAGCCGGCCGACCCGGCCATAGCCGATCAGGACGACATGACCCTTGCGCGGCGCGGGCTGCGGCGCGTCGTCGCGCTCGCCCTCGGCCTTGCGCAGCCGGGAGGCGACCAGCGAAAAGATGAACGGATTGAGGAAGATCGAGATGATCGCGCCCGCCAGGATCAGGTCGTTCGCTGCCTTGGGCAGGATCTGCAGGCTGGTGCCGAGGCTGGCGAGAATGAAGGAGAATTCGCCGATCTGTGCAAGGCTTGCCGCCACCGTCAGCGCGGTCCGGTTGGAATGGCCGAAGACGCGGACGATGGCATATGCCGCGATCGATTTGCCGAACACGATGATGCCCACGGTGGCAAGCAGCGGCAGCGGCTGCCGCACCACCACCGACGGATCGAACAACATGCCGACCGACACGAAGAACAGCACCGCGAACGCGTCGCGCAGCGGCAGGGTCTCCTCCGCCGCCTGACGGCTGAGCTGAGTCTCGCCCAGGATCATGCCGGCGAAGAAGGCGCCGAGCGCGAAGGATACGTCAAACACATAGGCTGCGCCGAAAGCGACGCCGAGCGCGATCGCCAGCACCGCGAGCCGGAACAGCTCGCGCGACCCGGTATGCACCACCCAGTGCAGCGCCGCGGGAATGATCCGGCGCCCGACCACCAGCATCAGCGCGATGAACCCGGCGACCTTGGCGAAGGTGATCAGCATCGGCACGATCAGCGTCGACGCGCCCCCGCCATCGGCGCCGTTGATCACCTTGGCGAGCGGCGGCAGCAGCACCAGCGCCAGGACCATGGCAAGGTCCTCCACGATCAGCCAGCCGACCGCGATCCGGCCGCGCTCGGTCTCGACCAGCTTGCGCGATTGCAGCGCGCGCAGCAGCACCACGGTGCTCGCCACCGACAGCGCCAGCCCGAACACGAAGCCGGCGAACAGGCCCCAGCCGAGCAGCAGCGCCAGCCCGATGCCCAGCAGCGTCGCCACCGCGATCTGGACGATCGCCCCCGGCACCGCGATGTTGCGGACGGACAGCAGGTCGCGCAGCGAGAAATGCAGCCCGACGCCGAACATCAGCAGGATGACGCCGATCTCGGCGAGCTCGTTGGCCAGGTCTCCATCAGCGACGAAGCCGGGAGTGAATGGCCCGACGATGACGCCGGCCAGCAGATATCCGGCGATCGGCGACACCTTCAGCCGGTGCGCGATCGATCCGGTGACGAAGGCGGTGAACAGCGCGGCGACGATGGTGGCGATCAGGGGCGTATGGTGCATCGGGTCTCCTTGACGGGGTGGTAACGGCACGCGCCGGGCGGGCCGGTGCCGGCGGACGAAGCGCCCGCCGGCGGTCGAGTCATTGGGCGGTGCTCGCGACCGCGGCGATCATCGCCGCGCTTGCCGCAATTCCCGCCCACAGGGCGGCGGCGAACCACCAGGGCGGCCGCTTGGTTTGTCGGGTCATCACTCATTCCTTGTCGAAAAGCGCAAGGGGGCGGATGAGGCCGCTCCACCGGGCGCTTCCTTCCGATGCGGCATGCAGCGTCGTGCGCTGGTCAGTGCCGCGACGAACCGGGTGGCGGCCCATGTCGTCACGGGTCGCCTAGGCGCGGGAGGGCGGACCCCGAGGGTATGCGGCGCCGCTTGGTGCAAAGACCGACGGCGATTGATCGACCGCGCCATCAAGGGCGATCGTCGGTTTCGGTACGATACCGACAGAGGCGATGGCGGCCGGAATCACCAGCGCATCGGCGGCGGGAATATCCCTGTCCCTCGGCCGCACCGCATCGGCCTGAGTCAGCCGGGAAGAAGGCTCCACGCTGCGCAGTGCAACGATGGTGGTCGACGGGTTGAACGCGGATCCGACCGCGCTGGTTTGCGGCAGCCCGATCGGCAGAAGAGCGCAGAGAAGCGTGGTGGCAACGGTCAGCCATACCGCACCGGCGAACAGCCGCAGCGTGTCCCTCATGTGTCCAGGCTTCGTGATGTGCACCCTCTCTCCCAGCCGTGGCGTAGCATTCTCCCTGAGATAACGGACGAGGCCGATAATCGATCCTCGGGGTTGGGGAATCCGGAGCATGGGCTTTCGCGCGGAAATCTGCATAAGGGCGGCGCGCCGGGGGCGGCGCGAGGGGGAATCGGTGGCCATTTCCAGAAGCGACAATCGGCTGCCGCTGATCGCGTTCATCGTCTTTATCGACATGGCGGGTATCGGGCTGATCATCCCGATCCTGCCGTCGCTGGTCGAGAGCCTCGGCCATGCCGATGTCGCGCATGCGGCGCTGATCGGCGGCGAGCTGCTGTTCGCCTATGCCGCGATGCAGTTCCTGTTCGCGCCGGTGATCGGCGGGCTCAGCGACCGGTTCGGGCGCCGGCCTGTGCTGCTCGGCACCCTGGTCGCGCTTGGCATGGACTATGCGATGATGGCCTGGGCGCCGACCCTCGCCTGGCTGTTCGCCGGGCGGCTGATCTCGGGCGTGATGGGCGCGACCTGGGCGGCGGCGAACAGCTGCATCGCCGACATCTATCCGCCGGAACAGCGTGGCCGCCTGTTCGGCCTGCTCGGTGGGGCAGGGGCCTCGGGCTTCGTGCTCGGCCCGGCGATCGGCGGGTTGCTCGGCACCATCGGCCTGCGCCTGCCGTTCGTCGCGGCGAGCGTGCTGGCGCTGTCCGGCGCAGTGATCGGTTTCTTCATCTTCACCGAGACGTTGCCGGCCGACCGGCGCCGCCCCTTCACTCTCGCCCGCGCCAATCCGTTCGGCACGCTGATCCGCATGGCGCGCTATCCCTTCGTGCTGGGCATCCTCGCGACGATCTTCCTGATGCAGCTCGCCGCGCAATCGCAGCTCTCGACCTGGGGCTATTTCCTGATCGCGCGGCTGAACTGGTCGCCGCTCGATATCGGCCTGTCGATCGCGACCTTCGGCATCACCATCGCGATCGCGCAGGGGCTCGTCACCGGCCACGCCATCGCGCGCTTCGGCGAGCGGCGCAGCGCCCTTTTCAGCCTCGCTTTCGGCCTGCCCAGCTATCTCCTGCTCGCCGTCGCCGGCTCGGGCTGGATGATCTATCTCGCGATTGTCATCGGTGCCCTGACCGGCATCGCCTTTCCCGCGATGCAAGGCATGATGAGCAGCCGGATCGAGGAGGATGCGCAGGGCGAGCTGCAGGGTGCGGTCGCCAGCACGGTCGGCCTGACCGCGATCATCGGACCGCTGGTGATGACCTCGGTGTTCGGCCATTTCGCCGATGCGAAGGGCGTCTATTTCCCCGGCGCGCCGTTCGTGCTGGCGAGCGGACTTCTCGTCGCGGCATGGCTATTGCTGGCCTGGACGATCCGGCGGCATTTCGCGGCAAAACCGACTGCGTAGCGGGCGGCAACGTGCCCGCATTGGTGTTGGTCAGGGAAGCGAAGTCGCTCGACTGGGCAGCAGTTCCACGATCATGGCGTTTTGATCCACATATGCATCGATGACCGAGATATTCTTGGTCAAAGCTGCTTCTGATATCCCAATTTCACGCATGAGAATAAGGTTTGCTGTTGTAGGTCTAAGGTCTCTCAGGCTTTCAGTAGTATATTGTCGTAAAGATATTGTACTATTTTCGCTCTCAATTTTCTCGAGGGTGTGGTATATTTCTTCTATATCGGGTTCTGTGCCGGTTAATCGCGAGCTCAGGATTTTCGACAGGCCTTCTGCTTTTATTTTCGAAATTTGCATTTTCGCATCGTTCTCTGCCATCGACAGCAAGAGTCTCTCACGGGCCGCTACGAAAAGTTCGTTCCGTATCTGCCGCCGTGCTGACGAGGCTATTGCCGTTCCGGCGATCGACAACACGACAGACACAATATTGCCGGCGTCCTTGATGTTATCAAGGTGCGACATGACGTAATTGAGCATGGCGTATCTCCCCGCATTCTTTTTATACGATTTTCGCCAGTAAATCAGCCGATGCCGCCATAATGGTGAAGTCAGATGGCGCCCGATTTCGATGACACTGTGAGTAAAAGGGGTCAGAGTGATTTTATGCCTCTCTGCTCTGCGACCGCCGACGGCATGACAAAATTCGCCGGCGCCGCCTGCCAATTTGTCGCGCGGTTCCTTTGTGAATCGCCAATTTCGGCGCGACAATTGCGCTGACTTTTGTCACACGCGCGCATTGAATTCTGGCACCCGAAAGCTTGATTCAACCATCCCCCGCACCCCGCTAAACCGGCGTCATGTCCCGAGGTCGCCCCAGCCCCTATCGTCCCGATTTCGCCGAGCAGGCGCGGAAACTCTGCCGCAACGGCGCAACCGACCGCGAGATCGCCGATATCCTCGGCGTCTGCGTGCGCACCTTCTATCGCTGGCGTGCCGAGCATGACGACTTCGCCGAGGCGCTCCGGACCGGCAAGGAACTGGCCGACGACCGCGTCGAGCGCGCCCTGTACGAGCGTGCCTGCGGTTATGATTATGACGATAAGAAAATCTTCCACCCGAGTGGCTCGAAGGAGCCGGTGATCGTGCCGATCCGCGTCCATGTTCCGGCGGATGTCGGTGCCGCCCGGCAATGGCTCGCCAGCCGCAGACCGAAACGATGGGGCGCAGTCAAGGAAGCGCCGGAGGACTTCAACCTGGTCGAAGCGCTGGAGAAGGCCCAGGTCCGCCTGGAAAAACACCGGCGCGAAAAGGCGGAGGAGGAGGCGATCCGTTTCGAAACCCGAGTCGCCGAGGAACTCGCCCGGCGCGGGCTTCAGGCGTAAGGTGGCTGGTGCAGGCCCTTGGGGCTGGTCGTGAAGATCTCGCAGCCATCCTCGGTGATGCCGATCGAATGCTCGAACTGCGCCGAGAGCGAGCGGTCGCGCGTCACCGCGGTCCAGCCGTCGTCGAGCAGCTTCACGTCCGGACGGCCGATATTGATCATGGGTTCGATCGTGAAGATCATGCCCGGCTTCAGCTCGGGCCCGGTGCCGGGGCGGCCGACATGCACCACTTCGGGCGCGTCGTGGAACAGCTGGCCGAGGCCATGCCCGCAGAAATCCCGCACCACGCCGTAGCGATGCTTCTCGGCATGGACCTGGATCGCATTCGCGACGTCGCCAAGATGATTGCCGGGCCTGGCCTGCTCGATGCCGAGCATCAGGCATTCATAGGTCACGTCGACCAGCCGCTTCGCCTTGATCGGCACGTCGCCGATCAGATACATCCGGCTCGAATCGCCGTGCCACCCGTCAAGGATCGGCGTCACGTCGACATTGACGATGTCGCCCGCCTTCAGCGTCTTCTCGCTCGGGATGCCGTGGCACACGACATGGTTGATCGAGATGCAGCTGGAATGGGTATAGCCGCGATAGCCGAGCGTGGCGGGCACGCCGCCGCGATCGGCGATGAACTGGCGGATCATGTCGTCGATATCCGCGGTGGCGACGCCGGGCACCATGTGCGGCACGACCATGTCGAGCGTCTCGGCGGCGAGGCGGCCGGCCCGGTGCATGCCATCGAACGCCTCGCGTCCATGGAGCTTGATCGCGCCGGTGCGGCCGGCGGGCGCATCCGGGGTAACGGTTACATATTCGGTCATTCCGGAGATATAGCGTGCAACGGCGCACTTTGCGAGGGCGGGGTTACCAGTCTATGCGCACGTTATGAGCGAGAGGATCTGGACAGCAGCATTGGTGGTGATCGGTGACGAGATCCTCTCGGGCCGCACCCAGGACAAGAATGTCGCGCAGGTCGCGGCCTGGCTCAACGTGCAGGGCATTCGCCTCGCCGAGGTCCGCGTGGTGCCGGACGTGACGGCGGCGATCGTCGAGGCGGTCAACGTCCTGCGCGCCCGCAACGACTATCTCTTCACCACTGGCGGCATCGGCCCGACTCATGACGACATCACCGTCGATGCCATCGCCGAGGCGCTGGGCGTGCCCGTCACCTTCCACCCCAAGGCAGTGGCCGTGCTCGAACGGTACTATGAAACGCGCGGCGGCCTCACCGAGGCCCGCAAGCGCATGGCCCGCGTGCCCGAAGGCGCGGACCTGATCGAGAACCGCATGTCCGGCGCGCCGGGCATCCGCATCGGCACCATCTTCGTGATGGCGGGCGTGCCGCACATCACCGCGGGCATGCTCGATGCCCTGACCGGCACCCTGGAGGGCGGGCTGCCGGTGATCTCCCGCACGATCGGCTGCTGGGTCGCCGAGAGCGAAGTCGCGGTCCTGCTCGGCGAGGTCGAACGCGCTTATGCCGGCGTCGCGATCGGCAGCTATCCCTTTTTCCGCGAGGGGCGCACCGGCGCCAATTTCGTGGTCCGCTCGACCGACCAGGCGGTGGTCGATGCCTGCGTGGCGGATCTCACCGCCCGGCTCGAGGCCGAGGGCAGGGTGGTGGTGCCGGACGGGATCTGATCTTATCCCCCTCCCGCTTTGCGGGAGGGGTTAGGGGAGGGCCTGTCCGCAGATTGAGTGCCTATGACAGGCCCTCCCCCGACCCCTCCCAGAAGTGGGAGGGGAGAGAACGCTCCTTCCCCGCCCGTTGCGCACATGACATAATCGGGGGGTAGAACATTGCACGGCCAACCCGGGAGGCCTTGATGATCGACGTAATCCCCCTGCTGATCGCTGCCCTGTTCGGCGTCGCCGCACCCCAGCAGCAACCCAGCTTCAGCTGCGCCAAGGCCACGCACCCGCTCGAAAAGACGATCTGCGCCAATGAGCAGCTCGCCCTGCTCGATAGCCTGGTCGCCGAGGCATATCGCGACAAGCTCGCCATCGTGTTCGACAAGGTCGCGTTCCGCGCGCAGCAGCGCAACTGGCAGCAGATCCTGCGGACCCGCTGCGCGAAGACCTGCCGCGCCGCCGATGTGGAGCGCGATTATACGCAGCAACGCGCCTTCCTCGAAGGCTTCAGGGAGGAGGAATGGTCAGCCAGCTACAAGACGGCCGATGTCGCCTATCTCCACATCGCGCACGAAGGGCCGATGCAGTTCAGCTTCACGATCAAGCGCGACCTGGAAGGCGACAAGGCCGAATCGCTTTGCGCGCTCGCGGGCGCGGAACAGATCGCGACCTTCTCCGACAAGGCGCCGCTCGTCCAGGCGCGCTGGGTCGGCGGCGGCGCCTGCACGGTCGATTTCGGGTTCGATCGCGACAAGACCGGTCATGTCACGCGCATCGCCGTGACGAGTTCGGCCGGGTGTAAACGCTATTGCTCCAACAAACATTATTCGATCGACGACAGCTATACGCCCGACAATATCTGGGCGGCCGGCAATCAATAGGTAATACCCTCCTGACATAAGCATTTCGCCGGGCTAAACGTCTGGAAGCAGAGGGGAAGTCTGATGAAGCGTCGTCCGTTCGGAGCCATGTTGGCGATCGCGGCTCTGGTGTCCGGCTGCGGCGGTGGCGGCGGCGGTTCGCTCGCGAATGGCGGCGGCGCGGGAGGGGGCGGCACGACGCCAACGCCCACGCCCAGCTCGACACCGACCCCAACCGCGGCCGGATGCTCGCTCCGCGAGCGGCAGGACTGGGCGGGCGCGCAGCTGCGCGAATGGTATCTTTTCCCGGAAACGCTGCCCGCGAGCCTCGATCCGGCACCCTACACCACGGTCGAGGCCTATATCGACGCGCTGACCGCCACCGCGCGCAGCCAGCGGCGCGATCGCTTCTTCACCTATCTCACCTCGATCGCGGAGGAGAACGCCTATTATAATTCGGGCGCGAGCGCCGGCTTCGGTTTCCGCCTCGGCGCCGATACCGCGGCCCGCCGCATCTTCGCGATCGAATCCTTCGAAGGCGCGCCCGCGCTCGCCGCCGGCATCGACCGCGGCACCGAGATCCTCGCGATCGGGACCACATCGGCCAATCTCCGCACGGTCAACGCGATCATCGCGGCGGAGGGCACTGCCGGCGTGACCGCTGCGCTGGGGCCCGACACCGTCGGCACGACCAGGCTCCTGCGCATCAACAATGCGAGTGGCACGCGCGACGTGACCGTCGCCAAGGCCGATTTCGAGCTGACGCCGGTCTCATCGCGCTACGGCGCGAAGGTGATCAATGATGGCGGGCGCAAGGTCGGCTATGTCAATTTGCGCACTTTCATCAACACCGCGGACCCGGCGCTGCGCGCCGCCTTTGCCGATTTCCGTGCCCAGGGCATCACGGAGATCATCGTCGATCTGCGCTACAATGGCGGCGGGCTGGTCTCGATCGCCGAGCTGATGGGCGATCTCCTCGGCGGCAACCGCTCGACCGCGGACGTGTTCGACTATGTCACCTTGCGTCCCGAGAAATCGTCGGAGAACTCGACCCGCACTTTCTCGCCCCAGCCGCAATCGGCCTCGCCGACCCGGCTCGCCTTTATCGGCACCGGCGGCACCGCATCGGCCAGCGAGCTCGTGATCAACGCCTTTACGCCCTATCTTCACAACCGCTCGGCGCTGATCGGCACCAATACCTATGGCAAGCCGGTCGGGCAGATCGCGCTCGACCGCGCCGCCTGTGACGATCGGCTGCGCGTGATCGCCTTCGCGACTCAGAACGCCGCGCGTCAGGGCGCCTATTTCGACGGCCTCGCCCCCTTCATGGAGGCGAGCTGCCGCGCGGACGACGATATCACGCACCAGCTCGGCGACCCGCTCGAATCGTCCACGCGCTCGGCGCTGGACTTCCTCGCCGGGCGGTCCTGCTCGGCGATCGCGTCTGGCTCCACCAGCGCGGCGAGCGACCAGCGCGCCCAGGCGGCGCGGGACACGCTCGCGGCTCCCCGCGAGCTGTTGACACCCGATCGGCCGAGCACACCGCAGCGCGAGGTCCCCGGCCTGTTCTGAGTTTCGGAGGTCGCGCGCGCGCCGGCGCGTCGATTAAAGGGCCGATTAAAAGAATGTCATCTCGCCGTCCGGTCGTTGCGGCGTAGCCGCGCGCCGTCTAGGCGTGCCGCCAATGCGTTCGGCGCCCGACCACGAATTGCCGGACCGGCGTCGCGCTTCGACCCGCAGCCGCGCGACTTCCTTCCTGCTTGCGCTTGCGCTCGAGATCCTGGTCGTGATCGGCCTGCTCACGCTCTCGCCGCACCTGCCGCCGCCGATTCCCAAGGAAAAGGAGAAGACCTTCAGCCTGGCGCCGGACGCGAATCAGGAGGCGAAGAAGAATCCGAGCCCGCGCGCCGTCTCGCGCAAGAAACAAGCGGCCGGCGGTGCGTCGCCCGCCCCCCCATCACCGACGCCGCCGGCCGCGCCCGAGCCGACTCCCGTCAATCCCTGGCTGAACGAAGGCGACCTGTTCCACGCCGCCGACATCTCCAAGATTCCCACCACCCGCGGCAACGACGCGCCGGGCGCGGGCGACACCGGTGCCGGCAAGGACAGCGGCTCGGCCTATGGTCCGGGTGAGGGGCCGGGCGGCGAGCGTCTCTATGACGTCGAATGGTATCGCGAGCCCACCCATGCCGAGCTCTCCACCTATGTCCCCGAGGGCGCGGCCACGCGCGGCAGCTGGGCGGAGATCGCCTGCAAAACGATCGCCGCCTACCATGTCGACAATTGCCGCTCGCTCGGCGAATATCCGGTCGGATCGGGCTTGGCTCGCGCAATGCGCCTTGCCTCGTGGCAGTTCCTTGTCCGCCCGCCGCGCCTCGGCGGCAAGTCGCTGATCGGCTCCTGGGTGCGCATCCGAATTACGTTCACCCGGGAAAAGAAGAAGGAGGATGAGGGGGCGGATCAGCCCTGATCGAACTGCGGCCCCGCCTCGTTCATCCCGTCCGCCAGCTTGCGCATCAGCCGGACCAGCTCATCGAATTCCTCCGCGCTCCAGTCCTGGAACAAGGTCAGCGCCATCCGCTCGCGCGCCGCGTCGACGGCGTCGGTCGCGGTCTTGCCGGCGGGCGTGATCGCCGCTTCGCGCACGCGTTTGTCGGCCTTGCCGGCATGGCGCGTGACGAGACCATGGTCCTCCAGCCGCGCGACCTGGCGGCTGACCGTCGTATAGTCCCGCCCCACCCGGCCGGCGAGATCGACGACGCCGATCGGGCCGAGCCGCTCGATCAGCACCAGCAACGGAAACAGCGCCCGCTCCAGTGTCAGCCCCGCCGCTTCCAGCATCGCGGCATCGCGCTCCGGCTGCACCATCAGGGTGACGATATCGATCAGGGATCGATGCAGCGCGGGCAGCGATCGAGAAATATGTGTATTATGCACTTTATTTGTTGACACGCAGCGCCTCCGCGAGAGATATGTGCATTATACACATAGGAGGCATCGATGGAAGACCGAAGCGATGTTGACGTCCTGATCTGCGGTGCCGGCGCGGCCGGCCTGACTCTGGCGATCGATCTTGCGCGGCGCGGCGTGTCGTTTCGGCTGATCGATCGTCTCGACCAGCCCTTTGCCGGGTCGCGGGGCAAGGGCATCCAGCCCAGGACGCAGGAAGTGTTCGAGGATCTCGGGATCATCGACCGGCTCTTCGCGACCGGCGGGCTGTACCCGTTGCAGCGCGAATATGGGGACGATGGCGGTGTGGAGGAGAGGCAGGAAGCGGCGATCGATTCGCCGACCGCCGAGGAACCCTATCGCGCGGCGCTGATGGTCCCGCAGTTCAGGACCGAGGCGGCGATGCGCGACCGGCTGGCCGAGCTGGGCCACCGTCCCCTTTATGGCCGGACCCTGGAAGGCTTCGATCAGGGTGCCGGCGGCGTTACCGTGCGCATCGCCGGACCCGATGGGCTGGAGAGCCTGCGCTGCCATTACCTGGTCGGCGCCGATGGCGGGCGCAGCGCGGTGCGTCACGCGCTTGGCATCGGCTTCCCCGGCAAGACGCTCGGGGTGCGCGCGGTGGTCGCCGATATCGAACTGGACGGGCTGGACCGTGACGTGTGGCACCGTTTCAACGAGGGCGACATGGCGCGGCAGATCGGGCTTTGCCCCTTGCCGCAGACCGATCTGTTCCAGCTCCAGGCACCGATCGATCCGGAGGGAGAGCCGGACCTTTCGGTCGAAGGATTGCAGCGCTTCATCGATGACCGGATCGGCGGGCGGGGCCTGACGGTGCGGTCGGTCGCCTGGGCGTCGGCCTATAGCATGAATGCCCGTCTGGCCGATCGCTACCGTATCGACCGCGTGTTCCTGATCGGCGATGCCGCCCATATCCATCCGCCGACCGGCGGGCAGGGGCTCAACACCAGCGTGCAGGACGCCTATAATCTCGGGTGGAAGCTGGGCGCGGTGTGCGCCGGTGCGCCCGATGCGCTGCTCGACAGCTATGAGGAGGAACGCCGTCCGATCGCGGCCGAGGTGCTCGGCCTGTCCACCGACCTGCTCGAAAAGGCGAAACGTGGCGACATGCGGCGCGGGCGGGAAGTGCATCAGCTCGATCTCGGCTATCCCGAATCCTCGCTGTCGCTGGAAATGCCGGCGCGATCCGGCGGGCTACTGGCGGGCGATCGCATGCCGGACGCGCCGCTCCGCGGTGCCGGCGGCCAGCCCGTGCGGCTGTTCGATCTGCTGCGCGGTCCGCACATGACGTTGCTGCTCTTCGGCGCCGCGCGGGATCTTCCGGCGGCGCGCCCGGACCTGCAGTGTCGCGCGATCGGCGGGGACGGCGATATGCTTGACGACGGCGACCGGTTCCGCGCCCTGTGCGGCCTCGATACCGGCGACATGCTCCTCGTCCGCCCGGACGGCTATGTCGGCGCGATTATCGCGCGCGGGGAGCAGGGCGCGCTCGCCTGCTATCTCGCGCAATTCGGGATCGCGGCTGGGGGTTGATTAGGTGACCGGCCGCGGTGCGAACATCTCCCGCATCCGCGCCAGATAGGCGTCCTCGGTCGGCCAGCGCAGTTGGGCGAGCATGCGGCTGTCGGCCCCGGCCGGATAGCGGATCCTGTCGCCCTTCTCGGTCGCGGCCGCGAAGCACGCCTCCGCCACCTCGGTTTCGGTGCAATAGGCGGTCGGATAATCGGCCATCTTCGCGAAACTGGCCTGAGCGAACGGCATATAATCCTCGGGGATCAGGCCCGCCATGCGCGGGCCGCCATTGGCGGTGAAGTTGGTCGTCGGCGCATAGCCCGGCTCGACCAGTCGCGCCCTGATGTTGAACCCGTCCAGCTCATAGGCCAGCGATTCGGTGAAGCCTTCGACCGCGCATTTGCTCGCCGCATAGAGGGCGACCAACGGCATGACGCCGATCGTCGTGCTCGACGTCAGGTTGACGATCGCGCCGCCGCCCTGCCTGCGCATCTGCGGGATGATCGCGCGGCAGGTCGCGAACACGCCGAAACAGTTCGTCTCGAACACCTCCCGCACCACTGAATCCGGCGTCGCCTCGACGATCGAGGCCAGGCCGATCCCGGCATTGTTCACCAGCACGTCGATCGCCCCGAACGCCGCGACGCCCTCGGCGATCGCGCGGTCGATGCTGGCCGTATCGGTGACGTCGAGCGCCACGATCTTCAGCCGGTCCGACGGGGCGAACACACCCGGATCGGGGCGCCGCATCGTCGCGATCACGTTCCAGCCGCGCGCGAGGAAATGTTCGGCGATCGCCTTGCCATAGCCGGAGGACGTGCCGGTGATGAGGATGGTGCTGGTCATGTCGATGCTCCTGTCTGTTGCCGGCATCATAGACAGAAGGGCAGGACGTTCTATAATCGATCATCCGCAATTCATTATGGATCGTCCAGATGGATCCGCTCAGCGACGTCATCACCCTGCTCCGGCCGCATGCCGCCTTGTCCAAGCCGATTAGCGGGCGGGGGGAATGGGGCGTTCGCTATGCCGCCTATGGCGAACCGGGATTCGCCATCGTCCTTGCGGGACAATGCTGGCTCGCGCTCGACGGAGCGCCGCCGGTGCTGCTCGAACAGGGCGATTTCGTGCTGCTCCCCGCCACGCCCGCCTTCACGTTGTCCAGCTACCCCGGCGCGGCCTGTGTCGAGCGCGATCCGTCCGATCGCCCGGTGCGGCATGGTGAGCAGGAGGGGGAGCCTGACGTCGAGATGCTCGGCGGGGCGTTCCGGATCGATCCGGTCAACGCGCCCCTGCTGATCGCGCTGCTGCCGGAGATGATCCATATCCGCGCGGCCGATGGCGATACCGGCCGCCTCTCCCGCATCATCGACCTGATCGTGGAGGAGACCGCGATCGACCGGCCCGGCCGCGACATGATCCTGGAGCGGCTGCTCGAGGTCATGCTGGTCGAATGCCTGCGCTGGCGCGGCATCGGCGGCCAGGCGCTGCCGGCCGGGCTGCTCGCCGGCATGCGCGACGCGGCGCTCGCCGAAAGCCTGCGCGCGATCCACGCCGATGTCCGCACCGGCTGGACCGTGGCCACGCTCGCCAGGCGCGCCGGCATGTCGCGCTCGGCCTTTGCCGCGCGCTTCGCGGCGACCCTTGGCTGCGCTCCGATCGAATATCTCGCGCGCTGGCGCATGGCCCTCGCCCGGGACGCGCTCAGTCGCGGCCGGACATCGCTCGATCGCCTTGCCACGGAGATCGGCTATGACTCCGCCAGCGCCTTCAGCACGGCCTTTCGCCGGCATGTCGGCTGCGCGCCCGGCGCCTTTGCGCGCGGGCGCTGACGCGGCGTCATTCGTCGAGCCGGCTCGACCGACAGCCGGAGCTGGTGCATTCGCGCGAGCGGTCGTTCAGCCAGTTGGTGCGCTCGATCGTCATGTCCTTGGCACAGACCAGGTCGACCTTGATCGAGTCGCCCTCGCTCAGCCCGCAGCGCTGGTCCCGCTGGCGGATCCAGGCGCGCTGCGACTGCAACAGCGTGGCGCGATCAGCCACCGTCAGCAGCGGGCGCAGCTTCTTGTAGGCGGCGTTCAGGTCGGTATCGGCCTGCATATAGACCTTGCGCTCGCAATAGACATTGTCGAACGCGGTCTTGGGATTGTCGCAGCTCGTCGCGCGGGCCTGGGGGAGGCCGGCGGCCCGACCTGACGTAGCCAGAGGCGGGGCGGCGGACAGCGCCAGCGCCGCCAAGGCAAGACCCATGATCGATGCACCGTTCCGCATGCTCATCCTCTCCTGTGGGGAAGCAGCAGCCTTGGCCCAGCGCTCCGGCTTCGTCAAAGCCTGTCTGCCGCAAAAGAACGAACCGGGCCGGACCGGACATTTAATAGGCGATTCACCTGGCAACGCCTTGATCTCGTCGTGTTTTCAGGGCGGCCTGAAGAAAATTTCATCTGCCGTTCATCTTCGCGCCGCTCTCGGCGTTACGAACGTTGCTGCACTGCAACCGACGATAACAAGGGATCGCACCATTGCCCTATGTCGCCCGGCCTGCCCGGTTCATCGCCCATTATCTCGCCGCCCGTCCCTGGGGCTTTCTCCTGCTCACCGCCATGGTGGTCGCCAGCGCATCGAGCTCGGTCGGCATCCAATATGCGATGAAGCTGCTGATCGACGCGATGGCCGCGCCGGGTCGCGTGATGGGGCCGGTCCAGACCGCGCTGATCGCGTTTGTCGGGCTGGTCACGCTGGAAAGCATCCTCGTCCGCCTGTCGGCCAGGCTGCTCTGCCGCATGACGGTGTCGACCGGCGTACGGATCCGGCTCGACATGGTCGATCATCTCAGCGGCCATCAGCTTTCCTTCTTCCAGAATGAGCGGGCCGGCTCGCTTGGCCACCGCGTTTCCGCGCTCACCGGCTCGTTCAGCGCGATCACCCACCGCATCCTGATGGAGATCGTCCCGCCGCTGATCTCCTTTGCGGGCGCGGTGATCATCTTCCTGTCGATCGACGTGCGCATGGCCGTCCTGCTCGCCTTGTTCGTCGTGGTGGTGGGCGTGGTCCTGGTCGGGGTCGGCCTTGGCGGCGATGTCCATCACAAGGAATTCGCCCGCCGCGCCGGCAATTGCGGCGGCGAGCTGGTCGACCTGATCAGCAATATCTGGGCGGTGAAGGCCTTTGCCGCGCGCCGCCGCGAGCTCGATCGCCTGCGCGGCTTTTTCGAGGACGAAGCGGATGCCCAGCGCAAGGGCTGGTTCTTCGTCGAGCGTGTACGCTGCCTTCATGACGTCGCGCTGGTCGCGCTGGTCGGCGCGACCCTGCTCTACGCGGTCAGCCGCTGGTCGGCCGGCAGCATCACCGCGGGCGATGTGGTGATGATCAGCTCGATGACTTTCCGCATGCTCAACGGCTCGCGCGATCTGGCGATGGCGCTGATCGATACCAGCCAGCAGTTCAGCTATCTCGGCGAGACGCTCGACATCGTCGGCAAGCCGCACAAGGTGGTCGATGCGCCGGGTGCGCCGGCCCTGCGCCGCGGCGCGGGCGCGATCCGGCTGGAAAACGTCACCTTCGGCTATGATCCGCACCGCCCGGTGCTGCATGACGTCTCGATCGACATCCCCGCCGGGCAGAAGGTCGGCATCGTCGGGGCGTCGGGCGCGGGCAAGTCGACCATCCTCCAGCTGCTGCAGCGTCTCTACGACACGCAGGCCGGCCGCGTGCTGATCGACGGCCAGGCGATCGACGGCGTCACGCAGGAGACGCTGCACGAGTCAGTCGCCGTGGTGCCGCAGGAAGTGCTGCTGTTCCACCGTACGATCCTCGAGAATATCCGCTTCGCCCGTCCCGACGCGACCGACGCGGAGGTGTATCGCGCGGCCGAGGCGGCGCATTGCGACGCGTTCATCCGCCAGATGCCGAACGGCTATGACAGCATCGCCGGCGAGCGCGGCACCAACCTGTCGGGTGGCCAGCGCCAGCGCATCGGCATCGCGCGCGCCTTTCTGAAGGATGCGCGGATCGTCCTGCTCGACGAAGCGACCTCGGCGCTGGATACCGGCTCGGAGCTCGAGGTGCAGGCCGGCGTGGCGGCGTTGATGGCCGACCGCACCGTGCTCGCCGTCGCGCACCGGCTGTCGACCGTCGCCACCTTCGACCGCATCCTGGTGATCGAGCATGGCCGCGTGGTCGAGGACGGCGCGCCGCAGCGTCTGCTGCGTGAACGCGGCGCCTTTCAGCAGCTCTGGGCGCTCCAGGCAGAAGGGCTGGAACAGCCGCCGCTCGAGGAGCCCGGGCGCAAGGCCCCGGTCCATGCCACGGCACCGGGCCGGATCGAGCGGCTGCTGATGACCGGCGCCCGCGCGCCGAACCGGGTCGGCCGGCGCTGGCAAAGCGGCTTCGCCCGGCTGCCCAGGCGGGAGATTTAGATCCGATAACGTCAAATTCTCCCGTTCGTGCCGAGTGAGACCGAGTAGCGCCGCAGGCGCGTATCGAGGGCTCGTATCGAGGCACTGTTCCGGGCGGATCACATGTCTCTCGATACGCCATCTCGCTACGCTCCTGCGGAGCTACTCGATGGCTACTCGAGACGAACGGTCCTGACCTTACCTGGCTAGTTAAGCCGGCCGCAAATCGATCACCACGGTCTGGCACAGCTCCCCGCTGCCCAAATCCTGGGTGTTGAACAAATTGGTGTCGGCCTTCAGCGCATCGACCAGCGGTTGCCGCGGCACCTCGGTCGGCGCGCCGTTCTTGCCGCCATGCTTGCCCGCCATGGTCGACATGACCGAGGTCATCCGGTCGGGTGTGCCCGCCTTGCCGCGCTTGCTAAAGCGGTTCCACATCGATTTCGGCGTCGCGTTGAGGCTGCCATGATGGCCGACCTTGTAGACATCCACGCTGTCGAGCAGCTTGGCCATCGGGGACTGGAGCGCGAACATCCAGTTCTCGAGCTGCGCGTCGCCCGGGAAGAGCAGCTTCTTCGATCCCGCCTCGAACAACAGGATGACGCTGGTATTGTTCATCGCATTGTCCAGCGCGGTGACGATGCCCAGCATCTGTTCGGCCTCGGCGGTATCGATCCGTTCGGCGACCCAGCGCATCTCGGTCGGCAGCTTCGATTTGCGAAAGCTGTCCGTGCGCTTCAGCCCGGGGAACAACATGCTGTCCGTGTTCGATGCCGCCGCGCCGTCAGCGCCCAGCGCCAGCATCGCCGGCGCGCGCAGCCAGAACTCGTCGGCATTCTTCGCTGCCTGTTTCCTGATCGTCTCGGTCTGCCGCAGGGTCGGCGGGCCGAGCACATGGACCTTCACGCCCGGCAGGATCTGGCTGAGCTTCAGCTTGCAGCCGTGGAAGACATAAAGGTTGTTCTTCTTGTCGCCCGCCATGGTCGCCAGGTTCTTCACCGCGGAGACGTTCTTGATATTGTCCTCGCCGATGAAGCGCAGGCGCGATGCCAGCGGCCAGCGCGGGTCGAACCCGTCCTTGCGGTTGAGCCGCTGCACGACCGATTCCGCCACCGCATGCATATTGTCCAGCGACTGGCGGCGCGCGGCGAACGCGGTCGCCGGGCTCACGCCCTCGGGGCCTTCCCAATCCTCGGGCGCGTCGGGGGCCTCGGTCCATGGCTGGACCACGCGCCGCGGCTTCAGGCCGCGGATGACGTCGCCCGGGCCCTTGCCGTCCGCCTGAGTCGTGAAGCCGCTGATATGGTCGGCATGGCGGTGCGTGGCGACGACGATGTCGAGCTTCCCGCCACAGCGCGCGGCGACGTCGTCGGCAATGCGCTTCATGTTCACCGCCGGATCGTCCGGCAGCTTGGTGGTGCCGAAATCGATCAGGATGTGCCGGGCGCTGCCGTCGTCATAGTCGAGGCGCAGCAGGAAACAGTCGCCGAACCCGACCTGATAGGCGTTGATCGTTGCGGTCACGGGGGTCGCGGCCATCGGTCAGCCCTCCATCCGCGCAAGATGCAGGTTCGCGAACCGGCTGCGCGCGTCGTCGCGCCGCGTCGTCAGCTGGCCGGTGTCGCGCAGATATTCGAGTCGGCGCTGCTGGCGCGGTCCGTCGAGCAGCGCGTTGGCGATGTGATATTTGACTCGCCCATATTGGTCGAAGACGACGACGCCCCCGCCCAGGATATTGGCGCTGCTTCGTGTCGTGAAACCCTCGGGAAGCGGCTCCATCTTCAGCAGCGCCTGGAGCTCGGCGCCGAAGAAATGGCCCAGCTGGATATATTGGCAGATGGTTTCGCGGAACGGGATGCCGTCCGGATCGATCCTCAGCGAGGTGTCGATCGACACCACTTCGGTATAGCCCCGGTCGCTGATGTCGAGCGCATGGCGGTTCTCCCACAGGAAGCGGAAACACTCGTCCAGGTCGCGGGTCAGCGCCTCCGAATTGCTGCGCGAATAGCTGAGCGAGTCGGCCTGGTCGAACCGCCGCCAGCATCCTTCGGCGTCGCTCGCGCCGGCGGGCGGCAAGATGCCATAGGCGGCGAACGATGTCTTGACCGTGCCGCGATAGCCGAACCGGCTGTCGTCCGGCACCAGCTCGCGGTCGGCGGTCAGCAGGGCGGTGAGGAACTGGCTGAAATCCACATCGGTCGGTGGGCAATAATCGAGCGCCCGGATCGCCATCTGGAGCAGCTGGGCCGCCGCCTTGGCGCCTTCGTCGACGACCGCGGCGAGATTATAGGTCTCGCCCTTGAAGGTGCCGAGCTGCTCGATCCGGGCCGACCACAACGCGACAAAGGCATGCATCATCGCCGCGACCAGCACTTCGCCGCGATTGTGCGGCTCGGCCATGCCGGGCCGGTCGAGAATCGCCGGGTCGGGCGCGATCTCGACCGACTGGCGCAGCGCGCCGCGGCCGCCGCCCGTGGTCATGCCGATCTCGGCCCCGATGCCGAGCAGGATCGATCGGCGGATGGCATAAGAAGTGACCTTGTCCGCGTTGATGAAACGCAGCGGTTCGCCGGGGCCGGGCAGGGTGAGCGCCGGGTCGAGCCCCGCCACCACCACCTCGCGGAGCGAGAAGATCGACAGAATCGCGACGATATCCGCCAGCCCCTCATGGAACGCGGCCTGATCGGGGCCGGAAGGCTCGGTGTAGCGGGATCGCAGTCCGTCGAGCACCGCATGCGTGGTTTCGTGCGCCACGACGTCATGGCTCAGCGCGGTGAAGATCGGCTTGCCCGCGGCGTCGAAGAAATAGCCGAACATCAGCGCGCGGTCGGGTTCCGAATAAAAGGCGTTGGCGAGAGCGAAGGCATGCGGCGCGATGTGGAGCTGATGCCCGCCCGACGACCAGGACACGCGGCGCCCGAGCGCCCGCTCGAACAGGCCGAGCGTCCGCATCGCGATCGCGTAGCAATTCTGCGCGTGGAAATTCGGGTCGGCGAGCAGGCGCGCCTGATAGGCCGGATCCTGGATCGTCTCGTTCCTGCCCGGCGCGAACGGGTCGAGCAGCGCGCCGGTCGCGTCCTGATATTGTTTCCGGTTGGCATAGGCGCGGCGTTCGGTCGCATTGTAATCGACCACCTTGATCCTGTAGCCGGTCGGCCCGGCGGCAAGGATCTCGGCGGGCACGTCGACCTGGGCGAACGCCATCGGCCCGTCCTTGCCGATCCGCAGCGCGGGATCCTTCGCCACGATGGTGAGCTTGCGTACCGGTTGAAGGGTGGCCATGTGCTTGTCTCCCGGACGTGGAAGCGTACCGCAGCCTCTCCCCCCGGACAACGCCCTGATGGTGAGTTCCATCCTTCGGAAATGGGCTGGACCAGGTCGGCGCAGGCCGCGCCTGTGCTGCATGGGAGAGTGAATTGCTTTTCCTGTCCGTGTGTTGGCCCGAACGCGACTCCGCGCAAGGGAGCCGGCAGCCACGACGCCGAGCCGGGAAAACTGGCACCGGGAATCGCTCCAATTCCCCTCCGGTGTCGCAGGCCCCGCTGGCCCGCTCCCGTCTTCCCCATTTCACGCGCAGCGTGTACGGCAGGCGGCAATGAAGGCGCTCGCCGATCCCGATAAAGCGCTGGCCGCCGGCCTTGCCGCGATCCGCGCCCAGTTTCAGGTGCCGGATTCCTTCCCGCCCGCGGTGCTCGCCGCCGCCGAGGCCGCCGCGAAACGCGTGCCGACCGAACATGCCGACCGCACCGACCGGCCCTTTGTCACGCTCGATCCGGCCAGTTCGACCGATCTCGATCAGGCTTTCTGCATCGATCGCAGCGGCGCCGATCTTCTGCTCCATTACGCCATCGCCGATGTCGCCTGGTTCGTCGACGACGGCGACGCGCTCGATGCCGAGGCTTGGCATCGCGGCGCCACGCAATATCTGCCCGACGGCAAGGCCGGGCTTTATCCGCCGGTGCTGGCCGAAGGCGCTGCCAGCCTGCTGCCCACCGGCCCGCGCCCCGCGGTGATCTTCACCGTGCGCGTCGCGCCCGATGGCGCGGTGCATCTCGACGGAGCCGAGCGCGCCGTTATCCGCAGCCGCGCAAAGCTGGCCTATGACAGCGTGACCCCGGCCGACCTGCCCGCCGATTTCGACGAGCTGGCGCGCCGCATCCAGGGTGCCGAGGACCGGCGCGGCGCCGCCCGTGTCGATCCGCCCGAACAGGAAGTCGATGCGCTCGGCGACGGGCGCTTCAAGCTGCTGTTCCGGCCCGTGCTCGAGTCGGAAGTGCGCAACGCGGCGATGTCGCTCGCCACCAACCTCGCCATCGCCGATGCGCTTCAGGCCCACGGGACGGGCCTGTTCCGCGTCATGGCCGAACCCAATGAAGGTGCGATCAAGCGCTTGCGCCTCACCGCGCGCGCCTTCGGCCTGAACTGGCCGGCAACCGCGACGCTCGACCAGTTCAGCCGCAGGCTCGATCCCCGGAATCCGAAACAGGCCGCGTTCATGCTGGCGATCCGCCGCGCAGGCGAGGGGGCGAGCTACGTGCCCTTTCGCGAGGGCGTCATCCCCTGGCACGCCGCCATGGCCGCGACCTATGCCCATGCGACCGCGCCACTCCGCCGCCTCGCCGACCGCTATGTCGTCCGCGCCACCCTCGCGATCGCCAACGGCCAGCCCGTGCCCGAGGTGGTGACGGCTGCCTTCACCCAGCTTCCCTCCGTCATGGCCCGTGCCGATTCCCTGAGCGGCCAGATCGACCGTGCGGTGATCGACATGGCCGAGGCCACGATGCTGCGCGGGCGCGAGGGCGAGGTGTTTCCGGCGGTTGTCACTGACCTCGACGATCGCGGTGCGCGCATGCAGCTGAGCGACCTGCCGGTGGTCGCGCGCATCACCGCCCACCATGTGGCGCCGGGCGATGCCCTGAACGTGAAACTGGTCGCGGCCGACCCCGACAAGAGGACGATCAGCTTCGAACGGGTAGGCTGAGCCTTCCTCCCTGACCTTCCCCGGCGAAGGCCGGGGTCCAGTTGGGGGAGGTCAATTGGGTAGCGCTTCGCGCTGTTGCTCCCGCCTTCCCAACTGGGCCCCGGCCTTCGCCGGGGAAGCGGAAGAAACTGGCTCGATTCTAACGCGCCGTCATCTGCCCTAACCTGTTCGGTCAGGCTGAAGGGAGGTCGCGAAATGCCGGCAACGCCATACGATCGACGCGACCAAATACCGTTCAGGTCAAACCCTATCGATTCTCGAAATTCGTCGAATAAAGCCCGTGAAATTCTCCACTACAGATTTTCACCGCCAGGCTCGATCTGTTGGATCGCGTGTCGGGTCTCTGTAAAAATCTCCAACACGCATGCCGAAACGTCGCCCGAAGCCCGAAAAATCGGGGTCGACGTTGGGTGGCAAAAATACCCGAATAGTTGCGACCGTACCCCGGTGGCGGCGATGCGTTACTTCGTGGTCGAAACACTGTTCATGCGGTGCGCCCGGATCGCGGGCGATGACTTGCGCTCTTCAATCGCCCGAAGCGGCGATCAGCGTCTTCACCGCCACGCTCGCATCGGACAGTTTCGCGATATCCACCGCCTGCCCGCTCATGATCAGCTTCTTGCCCGCAACGAAATCGCCCAGCGCGTTCACCGCCTCGACCGCGACGATCCGGTCGCCGCTCATATGGAAGATGGAGAAGCTGTTCTCCTTGTCCGGCGTATGCCGCACGATCTGGCGGTCGGCGTCGAACGGCACGCCGGCGATCTGCAGCTTCAGCTCATATTGGTCGGACCAGAACCAGGGCAGGTCGGGCGCGGGCAGGGGCTTGCCCATGATGTCGGCCGCGACTGCCTTGGCTTGGTCGACCGCATTGGGCACGCTTTCCAGCCGGAACATGCGGTCGCCATAATGCGGCATCGGCCGGCGCGTCAGGTCGCCGATCGCATAGATGCCGGGCACCGACGTCCGCCCCGCCAGATCGACGATCACGCCATTGTCGCAATGCAGGCCCGCCGCCCTGGCCAGCGCATCGCAGGGCGCCCCGCCGATCCCGACCAGCACCACATCGGCGGGCAGCACTTCGCCGTCGGACAGCTCGACCGATCGCACCTGACCGTCCTCGCCGTGCAGCCCTGCGACCGACACGCCCGTGCGGAACGTCACGCCGCGGCTCGCATGGAAGCGGTGGAAGAAACCGGAAAGCTCCTCGCACGCCACGCGCGACAGGATGCGCGGCTCGCGTTCCAGGATGGTCACCTCAGCGCCCAGCTCGCGCGCCGAGGCGGCGACCTCGAGCCCGATATAGCCGGCGCCGATGATGACCAGCTTCGCGCCCTCGACGATCCGCGCCTGCAGCGCCTCGGCGTCCTTGATGTCGCGCAGCACATGCACGCCGTCGAGATCGGCTCCCGGCCCGTCCAGCCGCCGCGCGACCGATCCGGTGGCGAGGATCAGCAATTCCCAGCCGATCTCGCGCCCGTCCGCCAGCGTCACGATCTTGCGCGCCGTGTCGATTCCGGTCGCGCGCGCGCCGAGGATCGTCTCGATCCGGTTGGTCTCGTAGAATTTGGCCGGCCGCAGATACAGTGCCTCGAGCGTCGACCCGCCCTTGAGATAGGCCTTGGACAGCGGCGGGCGATGATAAGGCAGCACGGCCTCTTCGGAGATCATCACGATCTCGCCGTCATGCCCGGCCTGACGCAGCGATGCGGCCGCGTTCGCGCCGGCATGGCCGCCGCCGATGATCACGATGCGGGGTGCTGCTGTCGTCATGAAATTCTCTCTCCCCGTTCGGCTTCAGCGTGCGGAATACGGGAGAGCCGAAAATCTGGAGCGGGTGAAGGGAATCGAACCCTCGTCGTAAGCTTGGGAAGCTTCTGCTCTGCCATTGAGCTACACCCGCGAACCCGCTTTTCCGCCATTTCTGGCGTATCGGCCGGTAGCTTTCCGACATTTTCAGCCGGATCGCCTGACGCGCCGATAGCCCGGCGCGGATTTTCCTGCAAGCGGTGCCTAGCTGACGATCGCCGCCGCGACCGCCCCGAGAATCGCCGCCGCCGCCTTCGGATCGAGCCGGACCTGAAGGCCGCGCTGGCCGGCATTGATATAGACCAGCGCCTCGCCCAGCGCCGCCTGCTCGATCGCGGTCGGCACGCGGCGCTTCTGGCCGAACGGGCTGATCCCGCCGACATGATAGCCGGTCAGCCGCTCGGCATCGGCCGGTTTCATCATCTCGGCCGCCTTTCCGCCGAACGCGGCGGCCAGCTTCTTCATCGCGACCTCGCGATCCGACGGCAGCACCACGCAGACGGGCTTGCCGTCGACCAGCGCCATCAGCGTCTTGAGCACGCGCTGCGGTGGCTCGCCCAGCGCCTCGGCTGCCTGGAGTCCGATCCGCTCGGCGCCCGGATCATAGTCATAAGCGTGAACGGTGAAGGCGATACCGGCAGCGGAAAGCGCGCGGGTTGCCGGCGTGGCTTTGGACATGACCCCTTATCCGTTCCGGCCGCGCTGCGGCGTGAACAGCGCCTTCAGCGATTTCAGGTCGGCATTGATCCATTTCGCGTCGGCGGCGAATTTCTCGTCGCTCATGCCGGGCTGGCGATAGAGCGTCAGCATCACCTCGGCGCCGTCACCATTCTGTACGACGCGCAGCGGGATATGGACTTCGCCGTCGGCGCCGACATCGACGAAATGATCCATCACGCCATAGTCGTTATGGGCCGTGAAGCGGATGCGGATCGGCCCCTCCGGCCCGTCCGCCGTCCAGCCATCGCCTTCGGCGCGCAGATCGGATTCGGCGAGACCGGACGCCCATTTGGTGAAGAATTCCGGCCGCCAGATCTCCTCGTACAGCGCGCGCCAGTCGCGATCGATCGAAACGCTATAGGTGCGGGCTGGCAACATCATGCTGTCCTTTCATGCCTGGAAGGTCCCGGCATAGGTTTTGCGCAGTTCCGCCTTCTGCACCTTGCCCATCGCGTTGCGCGGCAATTCGTCGACCACATAGACCTGTTTCGGTCGCTTGAACGACGCCAGCGTATCGGCGAGCGCCGCTTTCACGCCCTGCGCATCCACCGCGCCCGGCGCCTTCGCCGCGATCACCGCGACTACGCCTTCGCCCAGGTCGGGATGCGGCACGCCGATCACTGCGCATTCGGCGACGCCCGCCATCTCGTCGATCAGCGCCTCGACCTCGGCCGGATAGACGTTGAGGCCGCCCGAGATGATCAGGTCCTTTTGCCGGCCCGAGATGAACAGATAGCCGCGCTCGTCGTAACTGCCGACATCGCCGGTGATGAAATAGCCGTCGGTCCGCTTCTCCTCGGCGGTCTTCTCCGGCATCCGCCAATAACCCTTGAACACATTGGGGCCGCGCACCTCGATCATGCCGATCTCGCCCTGCGCGAGCGGCGTGGCCGTCTCGGCATCGGTGATGCGGATCTCCACGCCCGGCAGCGGGAAGCCGACGCTGCCCGGCACCCGGTCCCCGTCATAGGGGTTGGAGCTGTTCATGTTGGTCTCGGTCATGCCGTAGCGTTCGAGGATGGCATGCCCGGTGCGCGCGCTGAACTCGCGGTGGACCTCCGCCGACAGCGGGGCCGATCCCGACACGAACAGCCGCATGTCCCTGACCAGGTCTCGCGTGAACTCCGGCCGCGACAGCAGCCGCGAATAGAAGGTCGGCACGCCCATCATCGTCGTGCATCGCGGCAGCAGCCGAATCATCGTGTCGAGATCGAACGCCGGCAGGAAGATCATCCGCGCGCCCGTGAGCAGGATGATGTTGGTCGCGACGAACAGCCCGTGCGTGTGGAAGGTCGGCAGTGCGTGGAGCAGCACATCGTCCTTCGTGAAGCGCCACAGATCGACCAGCGTCTCGGCGTTGGAGGCGAGATTGTCGTGCGTCAGCATCGCGCCCTTGGAGCGCCCGGTCGTGCCCGAGGTGTAGAGGATCGCCGCCAGCTCATCGCCCGCGACATCGACGGTCGCGAAGTCGGCGGGCATTGCTTCTGCAGCTTCGATCAGGCTGCCGTCCCCAGCCTTGCCGAGGGTCATCACATGAGGAACGCCGATTTCCCGGCACAGCGGTCCCAGCACCGGCTCGTTCGCCGGGCTGCAGATAAACAGCGCTGGCTCGGCATCGCGCAGGAAATAATCCAGCTCGCGCGCGGTATAGGCCGGGTTGAGCGGCAGGTGGATCGCGCCGATGCGCAGGGTGGCGAGATAGACCAGCAGCCCTTCCGCCGACTTGTCGACCTGCATCGCGATCCGGTCGCCCCGCTCGATACCCAACGAGACGAACAAATTGGCGATCCGCCCCGTTGCCGCGTGGAGATCGGCATAGGTGATCGTGCCGCCGTTCGGGCGGATGATGAACGGCGCGTCGGATCGCGGCGTGAAGGCTTCGACGAACCGGTTGTAGAGATTGGGCATGAGCTCTCCGCTTTTGTCGCCTGCTGCCTATCGCGCCGCGCGCGGCGCGTCACCTTTCTCTCTTCTCGCGCGTTGGAGGTGTCATGCAGAAACTGTGGTTCATCACCAACACCGCCTCCGGCACGGCGACGGCGGCAAAAGCCACGGCGATCGAAGCCGTGTTCGCCGAACATGACCTGCAACTCGTCGGTCGTACTGCCTTTCCCGAGGACGACCTGCCCGACGCCGATCGCCTCGATGCCGAGGGAGTCGACACGGTCGTGCTGTTCGCCGGCGACGGCACGATCAACGCCGCGGCCTGCAGGCTCGCCGACTGGACCGGCGCCATCCTCATCCTGCCGGGCGGCACGATGAATCTGCTCGCCAAGGCGCTCCACGGCAATGCCGATCCCGCCACGATCGTCCATGCGGCGAAGCAAGGGGGCAGGCGGATCGCATTGCCCTATGTCGAGGCGGGGCCGCACCGCGCCTTTGTCGGGCTGATCCTCGGCCCGGCCGCCACCTGGGTCCGGGCGCGCGAGCTGGTGCGGTCGCGGCGGCTGCGCGGGCTTGGTCGGGCGATCCTCGCTGCGTGGCGCCGCACCTTCTCGCGCGGGATTCGGCTGGAAGGCGTGCCGGGCCTGCGCCACCACGCCCAGGCGGTGTTCGTCACGCCCGAGCCCGACCATCTCGACGTCGCCGCCGTCGACGCGCGCGACTGGCGGTCGATCGCCGCGCTCGGTTGGGAATGGCTGACCGGAGACTGGGTCGCGGCGGCGCAGGTCACTGAGGTCCAGGCCAAGCGGCTGCGCATCGCCGGACACAAGCCGGTCCAGGCGCTGTTCGACGGCGAGCCGGTCAAACTCGATGCTAATGTCACCATCACCGGCGGAATCGGGCGCGAGATGTTCATCGCGACCGTGGAGGCCACATGATACGCCTGTTCCATGTCAGCGACGTGCATTTCGGCCGCGAGGATCGCGCCGCGATCGCCTGGTTCGACGGTCTCGTGCGCGCCGAGCAGCCCGATGCGGTGATCATGACCGGTGATCTCACCATGCGCGCGCGGGCGCACGAATTCGCCGCCGGTCTTGCCTGGCTGCAGGGGCTCGGCGTGCCGGTGACGGTCGAGGTGGGCAATCACGACCTGCCCTATTTCAACCCGATCGCGCGCTTCTTCCGCCCTTATGGACGGATCGACGCGATCGAGCGGCTGATCGAGCGCCCGCTCGACCTGCCCGGGGTGGCGATCGTCCCGATGGTCACGACCGCGCGCGCGCAGTGGCGGCTCAACTGGTCCAAGGGTCATGTCAGCACGCGCGCCTTGCAAAAGGCGCTGGCGCTGGTCGAGGCGGCGCCGAAGGACGCTTTGGTCTTCGTCGCCTGCCACCACCCGCTGATCGAGGCGCATACCCGCATGACTTCCTCGACCCGCAACGGCGCCGAGGCCTTCGCGGCGCTGGCGGCAGCGGGCGCGAGCGCGGTGCTGACCGGCCATGTCCACGACCCGTTCGACGTGGCTCACGAGGCGGCTGGCCGCAAGATTCGGATGATCGGGGCCGGCACCCTCTCCGAACGCACCCGCGACTCGCCGCCATCGTTCAACGAGATCCGCATAGAGGACGCGCGTTTCGACGTGGTCCTGCGCACGCTCGGGCCGGAGCCGGACGCGGTGCTGCCGAAGGAGAGGGTGGGATAGGGCGTTTTCCCTTCCTTCTTCCCCGGCGAAGGCCGGGGCCCAGTTGGAAAGGCTGCTGTGACGACGCGCAACGCGAACCAGAACTGTCCCCCGACTGGGCCCCGGCCTTCGCCGGGGAAGGAACAAAAAAAGCCCCCTCCCAACTGATCCGCTACCTCCCGCCTTGACTCCGCCTCCATAATCTGTAATTTCTGATTTAACAGAAATAACCGGAACAGGAGGAAGAAGTGGCAAGCATCGCGACCCCTCGAAGCCCCGTTCCGCAGCACGCGCCGCGCACCGGCGTCACCGTCATCGACCCCCGTTTCCGCCAGCTGCTCGGCGAGGCGGGCTGGGCCAGCCTCCCGCCCGCCGTCCGCGCCCGGTTCGGGCGTAAGGCGCTCGCGACTCAGACGATCAGCTATGTCGGCGAGATCGTCGAATGCCGGATGAGCCAGCTCGGCTGGCTCTTCGCCCAGGCCTGCCGCCTGGTCGGCGCGCCGCTGCCGCTCACCACCGATACCGGCGTCGCCGCGGCGGTGTGCGTGACCGAGGATGCGGGCGGCGGCGGCCAGTTCTGGACTCGCCAGTACAGTCGCCACGCCGGCTTCCCCCAGGTGATCCACAGCTCCAAGCGCTTCGCCGGCCCCACCGGCATCGAGGAATATCTCGGCATGGGCTTCGGCATTGCGCTGAAACTGCGGGTCGAGAACGAAGCGCTCTATTTCGACAGCGATCATTATTTCTGGCGCCTCGGCCCGCTCCGCCTTCGCCTGCCGCGCTGGCTGAGTCCCGGCCGGCTCAGCATCGGCCATATCGACTGCGACCATGGCTGGTTCGCCTTCACCCTCGCGCTCGACCACCCATGGTTCGGCGCGCTGGTCCATCAATGCGGCCTGTTCACGGAATATCGCCCGGGCGAGGTGGCATGAACGACCCGGCGTTCGTTGCCGCACCGATCGTCAGGGAGTGACGCGCGTCCCCGTCATCGTGCCGCCACCCTGATGGAGCACCACGCCGGTTGCCTGGCGACCCGGATCGGCGGTGAACGCGACCTGAGCATCGACCACCCGCCAGAAAAAGTTGAGCGGTGCCTCGGCGAAGATCGGGAAGGCCGGCTGGCCGGTGAGCTGCGCTTTCAGCCCCGACCCATCGCGCGTGACGGTCATGTCGAGCTGGGCGGTGAAGCGATAACGTCCGACGACCCGATCGAGCTCGGCGGCTGGCAACTCGATCGCGGTGCGTGTGGCGACCGGCTTTGGCGCCGGCGGCACTGGAGCGGGCGGCGCCACCGGTGCACCCAGCAAGAGATGAAAGGCAATGTCGCTGATCGACTCCTCGATCGCCGCATTGGTGAGGACTACGGCGCCACGCCGCCTGGCTGGATCATAGGCCATCGCGGTGCGGAACCCGCCCGTCCCGCCGTCGTGGAAGACGATGTCGCCGGAGGACGTCGTCAGGACCATCCAGCCGAGACCGGTGGCGACGTGGGGCGAGACCCCCGGCCAGCGTTTCGCCAGCATCGCCTTCATCGCGGGCGCGAGCGGAGAGGCTTTGGTGCCGATACTGGCGTCGAGAAAGAGGAGCAGGTCGTTGACGGTCGATCGTATCGCCCCGGCCCCGGCCAATGTCGGCAGGTCCCAGGCGCTGGTCGGCCGCATATATTGGTCATGACCGATGGCGAAGCGTGCCTTTTGCGCGGGTGTCAGCGTGATCGTCGTGTCGCGCATGCCGAGCGGGATGGTGATCCGCTGCTTGAGCAACGTCTCGTAATCGGCGCCCGTCCGCCGCGCGAGCAGATAGCCGAGCAGCCCGACACCCAGGTTGGAATATTCAAACTGGCTGCCAATGTCCCGCGTCAGCGCATAGCGGCCGAGAAAGTCGAGCAGATTGGCCTCGCTGTAATCGGCATAGGGATTGGCCGGATCGGCAAAGGAGAGATTGTCGGGCAGGCGTGGCAGCCCCGAGCGATGCGTCGCGAGATCCTCGAGCGTGATCTTCCGGCCGGCGCGCATCGGCATCTTCGCGCCGGCCGGAAGATATTTCTCCGCCGGATCGTCAAGTGCCACCTCGCCGCGCCGGACCATGTCGGCGAGCAGCAGCGAGGTGAAGACCTTCGACATCGACCCGATCTCGAACAATGTCGTTCCGTCGAACGCCACTGCGCCCGCCGGACCGCGGCCGGTGAGACGGTGGCCCGAGGCGTCGGCTATGCCGATCACCATCACTTCGCCGGCGCGACCGGCAAGGCGTCGATCGATCAGCGCGTTGATCGCGGCCTTGTCGGGAATCGACCAATTGGCGGGCAACGGCTTTGGCGGTGCGGGCGCGAGCGATTCCCTGGTGCCGGCGCTCAGCGAGAGCGGCCAGCTCTGGCCCAGCTGGCTCCAGGTGCCTGACCAGCTTTTCGCCGGGTCGTTCCAGGTCGCTTCATAATGCCCCTTCACGGCGGGTACGTCGAAGGAGAGGCTACCCGATGCAGTGGCCAGATTGGCAAGCGGCATACCGAGCGCCTGCTGATCCAGGCTGTCGAGCGTCCCCGTCAGCGCGCCACTTTCGGCGGCGACGATATGGACGGCCAGGCGAAGCTTGACCGACATGTTGATCTGGAGCGTACCCGCCCAGTCGCCCTTCGCATCCTGCGCCGAGGCCGCCGCAGGGAGCAGGATGAGTCCCAGCAGCACGAGCCAACGCTTCATCACGGGAATCATGCCTCTTCTGCCGCCCGCCTTATGCGCTGTCGTCATGGTGCGGCTCACAGGTCCTTCGGACGGGTCCGAAGCCACGACACCATGTGCGGATAGGGCTCTTCGCCGCGTTCCGCCGCCGGGCGCTTCTCCAGCGTCATCCCGTAATATTGCAGCATCGGCACGGCGAGATACCGGCCCTCGGCGAAATTCTCGAGCAGCGAGTCACTGCCGCCGCGATAGCCATGCTCGTGGAACACCACTCTGGGATCCAGCTCCATCGCCAGCGCCGCGGCATAGGACCAGGCGATTGCCGACATCTCCTCGGCGGGGTCGGACCGGATCTCGCTGAGCGTGGACCGCTCCTCCGGCGGCGTCACGGCGACGTGTCCCGCCTCGTGCAGCAGATCGCCCGGCCATTCGAGCCGCGCTGGATCATAGACGACCGCGCCGTTCCGGATCGTGATCGCGGGAAGGAATGAGGCCTCGGGGACTGAATCGGTTTCCACCGGGATGCCGACCTGTTCGATGAACGTCACGATGCGGGCCGTTACGGGATCGTGCAAAGCCAACGCATTTTCTCCGTCTGATTTCCGGGGAAGCTAGCCCAGCGCCTCGCGAAAGGGGAGAACGAAAAAGGGCGGCCCGTTGCCGGACCGCCCCATTTCGCGAAATCGAGAACGACTCAGCGCTTCGAGAACTGGAAGCTGCGGCGTGCCTTGGCGCGGCCGTACTTCTTGCGCTCGACCGTGCGGCTGTCGCGGGTCAGGAACCCGGCGGCCTTGACGGGCGCGCGCAGGATCGGCTCGAACTTGGTCAGCGCCTGGCTGATGCCGTGCTTGACCGCGCCGGCCTGGCCCGAAAGCCCGCCGCCCTTGACGGTGCAGACCACGTCATACTGACCGTCACGCTCGGCGACACCGAACGGCTGGTTGATGACGAGGCGCAGCGTCGGACGTGCGAAATACACTTCCTGGTCGCGCCCGTTGATCGTGATCTTGCCGGTGCCCGGCTTGATCCAGACGCGTGCGACGGCGTCCTTGCGGCGGCCGGTCGCATAGGCGCGGCCGAACTTGTCGAGGATCTGCTCGCGCAGGGGCATCGGCTCGCGGACGACGACAGGAGCGGCGGGCGCATATTCGTCACCGGCGAGAACCGTCGACGTGGCTGCGACCGGTGCCGGCTGGCTGGTCAGGGTCGCGAGATCGGAAAGGGACTGACGATTGTCGGACATCAATTGCCCACCTTGTTCTTGCGGTTCATCGAACCGATGTCGAGGACTTCGGGGTTCTGCGCTGCGTGCGGATGCTCGCTGCCCGAGAAGACGCGAAGGTTGCGCATCTGCTCACGGCCGAGCGGGCCGCGCGGGATCATGCGCTCGATCGCCTTTTCCAGGACGCGCTCCGGGAAGCGACCCTCGAGGATCTTGCCCGCTGCGACGCCCTTGATGCCGCCGGCATAGCCGGTGTGGCGGTAATAGATCTTGTCCTTGAGCTTGTTGCCCGTGAACCGGATCTTGTCCGCGTTGATGACGATGACATTGTCACCGCAATCGACATGGGGGGTGAAGCTCGGCTTGTGCTTGCCGCGCAGGACATTGGCGATGATCGAGGCTGCGCGACCGACCACCAGGCCGTCGGCATCGACGATATGCCATTTCTTCTCCACCTCGTGCGGCTTTACCGACTTGGTGGTCTTCATCAGCGCCTTCATGGGGCCAGACCTCTTTCGTTCAAACGACATGCGCCGCCCCCACGGGACGGCGCTGATGGCGGGCTAATGTGAGGAAGGCCTAAAAAAGTCAAGCGAAAGGCCGGTTTCATGACGGGTATCAGGATACCGGCACGGTTTCCTCATAGATCCAGTCGCCGACCGCCGGGTCGACTTCGGCCTCCCAGGTTTCGATGACGGGCAGGTCGTAGCTGTGCTGCGCCATGATCGCCGCCTTCAGCGCGGCGACCCGGTCGCCGGTGGTCTTGAACAGGACCGCCATCTCGTCGTCGGTCTCGACCTTGCCCTGCCAGCGATAGATGGAGCGGATCGGCGCGATCGAGGCGCAGGCAGCGAGGCGATCCTCGATCATCGCCCGCGCAACGCGCGCGGCTTCGTCGGCGCTGCCGAAGCTGGTCCGGACGAGCTGGATTCGGCTCACCGCGTCGCGCGGCCGATCGCATGCGCGGCGAAGGTCGCAGCGATCAGCGTCAGCGCGGCATTGGCCTGATGCGCGATCGCGATGACGATCTGCACCCCGCTGAGCAGGGTCGCGATACCCAGCAGGATCTGCAACACCACCAGCCAGACGAGCATGCGCCCGGCGATGACCCCGCCCTGGCGGATCGCCCGCAGCGCCAGGATGATCAGCGCGGTCGCCGCGACAAACGCGAACCAGCGGTGGATGAACTGCACCACCACCGGATTGTCGACCGCGTTGCGCCAGATCGGCTCGATGAACGCCACGCCCGCCGGGAAGAGGGCATTGCCCATCAGCGGCCAGCTCGAAAAGGCGTAGCCCGCGTCGAGCCCGGCGGTGAAGGCGCCGAACATGATCTGGCTGAACAGCAGCGCGAGCGCGACCACCGCGAGCGGCTTGAGCGAGGCAGGGGCGGCGAGGCGGCTCTCCGCCAAGGCGCGCAGGTCGAGCGCGGTCCAGACCAGGCCCGACAGGAGCACCAGCGCGGTGATCAGGTGCACCGCGAGCCGGACATGGCTGACATCGGTACGTACCGACAGGCCCGAGGCGACCATCCACCAGCCGATCGCGCCCTGAAGCCCCCCCAGCGCAAGCAGCGCGACCAGACGCCAGCCATAGCCGGGGGGAATGCGCCGGCGGACCGCGAACCACAGCAGCGGCAGCGCGAAGGCCATGCCGATCAAGCGGCCGAGCAGCCGGTGCGTATATTCCCAGAAGAAGATCGCCTTGAACCCGGCCAGCGTCATGCCGCTGTTGATCTGGGTATATTCGGGGATGCGTTTGTAATGGTCGAACTCGGCCTGCCACGCCGCATCGGTAAGCGGTGGGATGATGCCGCTGATCGGCTTCCACTCCGTGATCGACAGGCCCGACTCGGTCAGGCGGGTGATGCCGCCGATCACCACCATCAGCACGATCAGCCCGGCGACCGAAAACAGCCACACGGCAAGGGCGCGCGGCCGCGATGGATGGGCGAGCGAAGAGGCCTGAAGCATGCTCCGCCTCTAGCCCCATCGCACGCGCGCGTCGATTCAGGATTGGGATTCGGGATTGCGACGATCGGTTCGTCGAAAAATCATCGATGATATATTGTAACTTGCGCTATGCTGTGCCAAATGACCCGCACAATGACAACGCATGTCCATTCCCATTTCCCCGCTTTTGCGTGGCTCGAGTCGCGGTTCGATCGATTCGCGATCGGCCTGTCCGGGCTGTGCGCGGTGCACTGCCTGGCGAGTTCGGTGTTCCTGGCGCTCGCGGCATCGGCCGGCGGCCTGCTGCTCAACCCGCTGTTCCACGAGATCGGCCTGACCGTCGCGATCGGCTTCGGCGTGCTGGCGCTCGGCCGCGGCATCTTCGCGCATGGCTATATGATGCCGGCGGTGGTCGGCTCGCTCGGCCTCGGCATCATGGCGGGTGCGATCACCATGCCGCATGACGGCGGCACGGAGACGGTGTGGACTCTGATCGGCGTCGCGATCCTCGCACTCGGCCATGATCTGAACCGCCGGGCGACCTACTAGGACTTTACTTGCCGCGGGGGGCGGCAGTGCCTAAATTGAACCCCATGGCCGCACATCATCACCATCACGAACCGCAGGGCGCTGACCTTTCAAAGGCAGCGCGCGAGACGCTCGAGAAATCGGGCGAGCAGTGGACGACGATGCGCGCCCAGATCTTCGAGGCGCTCGCTGGCTTCGACAAGCCGGCAAGCGCTTATGACATCGCCGAGGCGGTATCGAAGACCGAGGGGCGCCGGGTCGCGGCGAACAGCGTCTATCGCATCCTCGACCTGTTCGTCGGCGCGAACCTGGCGCGGCGAGTCGAGAGCTCGAACGCCTATGTCGCCAATGCGCATCCGGATTGCCTGCACGACTGCATCTTCCTGGTCTGCGACACCTGCGGCCAGACGACTCATCTCGACAATGATCGCATCACCAGCGGCGTTCGTTCAGCCGCCGAGGCAGCCGGCTTCTCGCCGGTTCGGCCGGTGATCGAGGTGCGCGGCAAATGCGCCGATTGCGAGCATGAGGACGCCGCTTAAACCAGCGGCTTGCCCATGCGGACGCCGGGGACCGGTGCACCTTCCGCCGATAATTTCATCACCCGCTCGATCGGCGCATAGCCGCAGGCGAGATAGAGCGGTTCGCCGGCAAGCGTCGCCATCATCTCGGCCCGGGCGAATCCCGCCTCCCGAGCGGCCGTTTCGCACAGCCGCAGCACCAGCCGGCCCACGCCGCGCCGCGTGAAATCCGGATCGGTGTACATCGCCCGGATCCGCGCCGCGTCCGTCGCCGGATCGAGCAGTTTCGGGTCGCGCAACGCGGCGCTGTGATCGCCGCCATAAAGCGTCGCCCGGCGACTCCAGCCGCCGCACCCCGCCAGGCGGCCCGTCGTCTCGACCAGGAAATAGGTCCGGTCGGCGATGAGCTGGCTGTCGAGGCCCATGCTCAACCGGCTAGCCGCTACTTCTTCGGGCGACAGGAACGGACGTTGCAGTGCCTCGATCGCGCGGTCCATCAGGATGCGAATCGCCGGAATGTCGGCTTCGGTGGCGAGGCGATGCGTGAGGTCCATGGTCGGCAGTGTCACGATCCTGTGCACATGTCGTCAAGAAGCACTCGCAACCGCCACAACAATCGACACACTTCTTCGCGTCCGCTAAGCAGGCGCGATGTCTGACGTTCCTTCGACCCCGTTGCTCGACACGGTTCATACGCCCGCGGATCTCAGGGCGCTTTCCCCGACCCGGCTTCGGCAGCTGGCCGACGAGTTGCGGGCGGAGACGATTGCGGCGGTGGGGGTGACGGGGGGTCATCTCGGCTCGGGGCTGGGTGTGGTCGAGCTGACGACGGCGATCCATTATGTGTTCGACACGCCGCGCGACCGGCTGATCTGGGACGTGGGTCACCAATGCTATCCGCACAAGATCCTGACCGGGCGCAGGGACCGGATCCGCACGCTGCGCATGGGCGGGGGGCTGTCGGGTTTCACCAAGCGCAGCGAGAGCGAATATGACCCGTTCGGTGCGGCGCATTCGTCGACCTCGATCTCGTCGGCTTTGGGTTTTGCGATCGCCAACAAGATCAAGGATCAGCCGGGCAAGGCGATCGCGGTGATCGGCGACGGGGCGATGTCGGCGGGCATGGCCTATGAGGCGATGAACAATGCGGAGGCCGCCGGCAACCGGCTGATCGTGATCCTCAACGACAATGACATGTCGATCGCGCCGCCGGTGGGGGGCTTGTCGGCCTATCTGTCGCGCATCGTGTCGAGCCGGGAGTTCCTGTCCTTGCGCGAGCTGGCGCGGCGCCTGGCGCGCAAGCTGCCGCGGCCGCTGCATTCGGCGGCGAAGAAGACCGATTCGTTCGCGCGCGGCATGGCGATGGGCGGGACCTTGTTCGAGGAGCTGGGCTTTTATTATGTCGGCCCGGTCGACGGGCATAACCTCGACCAGCTGATCCCGGTGCTGGAGAATGTGCGCGATGCTGAGGAAGGCCCGATCCTGGTCCATGTCGTGACCAAGAAGGGCAAGGGCTATGCGCCGGCCGAGGCGGCGGCCGACAAATATCACGGCGTGCAGAAGTTCGACGTGATCACCGGTGCCCAGGCCAAGGCGCCGCCGGGGCCGCCGGCCTACCAGAATGTGTTCGGCGCAGCGCTGGTGGCCGAAGCCGCGACTGACCCGCGCATCTGCGCGATCACCGCGGCGATGCCCTCTGGCACCGGGCTCGATGCCTTTGCCCAGGCCTATCCCGATCGCTTCTTCGATGTGGGCATCGCCGAGCAGCATGCGGTGACCTTTGCCGCCGGGCTTGCCGCGCAGGGCATGCGGCCATTCTGTGCGATCTACTCGACCTTCCTGCAGCGCGCGTACGACCAGGTCGTGCACGACGTGGCGATCCAGAACCTGCCGGTCCGGTTCGCGATCGACCGGGCCGGGCTGGTCGGTGCCGACGGGGCGACGCATGCCGGCAGCTTCGACGTGACCTATCTCGCGACACTGCCCAATTTCGTGGTGATGGCGGCGGCCGACGAGGCCGAACTGGTGCACATGACGCATACCTGCGTCGAACATGACAGCGGGCCGATCGCGGTGCGCTATCCGCGCGGCAACGGCACGGGGGTCGATCTGCCCGAGACGCCCGAGCTGCTCGAGATCGGCAAGGGCCGCATCGTGCGCACGGGGCACAAGGTGGCGATCCTGTCGCTCGGCACGCGCCTTGGCGAGGCACTGAAGGCAGCCGATGCGCTCGATGCGCGGGGGCTCTCCACCACGGTCGCCGACCTGCGCTTCGTCAAGCCGCTCGACGAGGCGCTGATCCGCAAGCTGCTGACCACGCATGAGGTGGCGGTGACGATCGAGGAAGGGTCGATCGGCGGGCTCGGGGCGCATGTGCTGACGCTTGCCAGCGACACCGGGCTGGTCGATGCGGGCCTCAAGATCCGCACCATGCGCCTGCCCGATGTCTTCCAGGACCAGGACAAGCCCGAAAAGCAATATGCCGAGGCCGGCCTCGATGCCGATGCCATCGTCGATACCGTGCTCAAGGCACTCCGCCATAACTCGGGCGGTGTCGTCGAGGGTGCGCGGGCATAGTCGGCGATATATCCGACTAAAGACCTCAAGCTGGTGGTATTTCAACCGCGCGACGGCGCCTGTTTTAGCGATCGGGTTACCATTCGCTCCTAGGGGCGAGGGATGGCACGCGATTATCAATGGCACCGCGCGGAAGTCCGCAAGCGGCGGGCGAAGGACTGGAACAGCCGCCCCGACCCTGAGGTGCGCCCGCCCGGACCCTGGTTGCGCATCGGGCTGATCGTCGCGATCGGCGCCCTGTCAGGCCTCGCGATCTCGCTGGGGATCAGCGAGACAGACCGGTCGCGATACGACCGGTTGATGAGCGGCGTCGGCCTCGCCGCGCCGGAAGACCCGGGTGCGCCGCGCGGATGAGACGAGCCGATGCGTGCCCGCGCCTTCCCACATTGACCGGCGATTGCCCCGGGCTCACAACCACGCGGCCATGGCGGCGGCCGGATGCGTATCGCGCCGGCCGGGCGCCTGGACGATCTAGGAGAACGCGATGCGACTGATCCTGCTCACTCTCGCCGCGGCGATGACGACCACGCCCGCACTCGCCGCCGATCCCGTCCCGCTCACGGCGACACTCGCCGGCAGCGCCGACAGCGATGCCGACGGGACTGGCAGCGCCAAGGTGACGGTCGACACGACCAAAAACGAGGTCTGCTACAAGCTCACCGTATCCGGCATCGAGCCGGCGACGATGGCGCACATCCACAAGGGTGCGGCCGGCGTGTCCGGACCAGTGGTGGTGCCGTTCGACGCGCCGACCAGCGGCAGCTCCGAGGGCTGCAAGCCCGTGACGGCCGAAGTCTCGGCCGCGATCGCAGCAAACCCGGGTGACTATTATGTCAACGTCCACAACGCGACCTTCCCCAAGGGTGCGATCCGCGGGCAGCTGAGCAAGTAAGCCAAGCCGAACTGGACAGGGCCCCGGAAGTTTTTCCGGGGCCGGTCACCGCTCGAGTGGAGCTGGTGAAAAAAGCACCCATAAACGGGGCTCTCGATGCGCGGCGGAACCGCGCACCCATTTTCAGGCACGTACATAGGCACCGGCGCGATAGGCGGCCGGGCCCATAGATGGTGCAGCGCATCGCAAATCAAAATCGGATTTGGCGCGCCCAAATCTTTGTCCAGCACCGCCCTCCAAATGCCTGAAAAAGGACGATTTCCGCCATGTTTCATTCATCGGGGCGACAGAAACCGTTGCCCGAAAGCCGCAGTTCCGACCCGTGCCCGGCTTATTTGCCCCGCAGTGCAACGTAGCCGGAACTGAGGGGTTGGGACGGACCTCGGCGATGTCGGCATGCGTAAGGCGTCCGGCCCCTGGGGAGTAACAACAAAGGTGTACACCATGCGTAAGCTTTTCATCGTGACCGCCGCAGCGGCCGCATTCGTCGCCGTCCCCGCCATCGCGCAGGACAATGGACAGGCCGACACAGCATCCGACGGCAGCCGGCCTTCGCGAATCGAGCCCTATGTCGGCGTGACGGGCGGCTGGGAGCAGTTCGATAACGAGCGCAACGCGGGCATCCCGCAATCGGTGAACCGTCACGATCGGCTGAACGGCGCGCTCGTCCAGGGCGTCGCCGGCGTCAATGTGACCGTGGCGGGGCCGCTGTTCGTCGGTGCCGAGGGCAATGTCGCGAAGGGGGTCTCGGGCGATATCGACTGGGAATATGGCGCGGCCGGCCGGGTCGGCGTGCGCGCGGGCCAGAACGGCCTGTTTTACGGCAAGGTCGGCTATCAGTGGGTTAATTTCGACAAGTTCGGCGACAATAGCCGCGACTATCACGCGATGACCTATGGCGCCGGCGTCGAGGTCGGCACCAAGAGCGGTATCCGGGTGCGCGGCGAGGTCAACACCTTTGGCGCGGCGCACAGCGTTCGGCCGATGGCCGGACTGGTGAAGGCTTTCTGAGCCACTTGCGATCGTGAGGCAGGGGCGGGTGCGGCGAGGGCCGTGCCCGCCCTTTGCGTTATTTCCCTTCCGCGAGCTGGAACTCGGTCGGAACCGGGATGATCTCATACACCGTGAGCAACGCCGATTTGTCGACTGGCGCGAGGGTCAGCCGCCAGCGGAACGGAGCGATGCGTTCCACCACGCCCAGCGCGCTCTGGCCGGGGACGGCGCCGTAGATCGGCGCCCTTGCCTGACCCACGCCATAGGCGCCGAGGAACACGAACCGGGTGTCGTCATCGGGATAGAGCCAGCCCGAGGGCCGTTCGGTGCCGGTCTGCTTGGTGAAGGACTGGCCGTCATCCTCCCCGCCCACATAGCAGAAGGTCGGGGGAAAGGTGCGATAGGCGGGCACGCGCCGACCGTCGCCGCCAAGTTTCACCACGCGGCAGCGATAGGATCCGGGCGGCAGTGCCGGATGGCCCAGCGCCCGGGTGGGATCGAGCAGCGCGCCCTCCCGCGCCAGCGCGGTCGCGAAGCGCGGTCTCGCGGCGGCGAGCGCGGTCGACCAGAAGGCCCGGAAGGTATCGAGCCGTTCCGCATCCTCGGCGACGATCAGGCGCTCCCATTGCTTGTCGGAGGGCGCGGGCAGCTCGACGATCACGCTTGGCTTGCGGGCATGCGCGGCGGTGCGCGCCTGCATGGCGGCGCACCCGCCAAGAGTCGCGGCGAGCAGGAGCAGGACAAGGCGAGCATCGCGGTGCATGTTTCTCCCCCCGATGGACGAGCGTCACCCTACATGATCCGAGCCGGTTCAAGGAGGGTGCATTGCAGCAACGGGCGCAAAAACGGGTCGCGACAGCGTATTGTTCGTACGGTGGATTGTCGGTGCGGGCATTCGGCTCGCCCGTGAAGGCCGTGTAGCAGCGCCTCTGAGGTCGTCTGCTCAGCCGCCCGGCTTCTCCCATTCCATGATCAGGAACCAGGGGACCCGCCGATAACGGGCGATCGACTCGCGGTCGCCGCCATAAGGCGCAGGTTCCGCGAAGTGCCGCAGCAGCAGACCCTGTCCGAGCAGCAGCGCCATGTAGCTTTCCAGCGGCCGGTGCCAGTTGCGGATGCGGATGCCGCGCCACGCGACCCAGTCGGCGCGTTCCTCGAGATAATGGTCGATCGAAAAGCGCGGATGGCCCTTCCAGTCGCGTGTCCATCCCTCCGCCTGTCCGGCCGTGTTGAAGCTGGTGAGGTTCGCGATCAGCAGCGATCCGCCGGGCCGGAGCACCCGCGCCATTTCCGCGATGGCGGCGGCGATATCGGGGATGTCGATCAGCGAGAGATAGCTGACCACCAGATCAAACGAGGCGTCGGCGAAATCGAGGCTTTCCGCGCGACCGATCCGATAATCGCCGTTGGGGTCCCTGTATCGCGCCTGGCTGATCAGCGACTCGGTGGGATCGACGCCGACCGTCGATATGCCCTTTGCCCCCAGCATGCGGCAGAAACGCCCCTCGCCGCAGCCGACGTCCAGTGCGTTGGCAAAACGGCCCCCTTCGACCCTCGCCAGCATCGGCCGGTCAAGCACGCAGGCGCGGCCGAAATCGCCGATATCGCCCATGTCGGCGATCCAGGCCTCCGCCGAGTCAGTCCAGCCGTCCGTCACCATGCCCCCTTCGCCACCCGATTGATCGGAGTGTGGCTCTCCTAAAGCATCACGCGTCACGCGCCCACAGGCCGCCGAACAATCAACGGTGACGGCGATCCAGCGCTATCGTGGCGAGTCCGTCGGACTTTCGTCGCAAGTCATGCCGCGCTGCGGCAGATCCGGATTACCCTCGTTTCCGATCTTGCGATGGAGGCACCGCATGAAGTCGTTCCAATTCTCCCTGGCCCCGGACCAGCTGTGGCAGGCGATCAACCCGATGAGTTTCTACCAGCCCGGCGCGCAGTTCGGGTTCATCAACATCGATCTCGGCGCGACGCCGAGGCCCGATATCGAGCAGGACATATTGGACGAGGTCGGCAGCTATGGCCGCCAGCTCGGCCGGATCGGCGATGCGCTGGAAGTGCTGATCCGGCGAGTCGACCCGGCGGGGCTGAGCGCCGAGGAACAGGACGCGCTGGATATCGTGCAGGGGCAGCTGGCCGAGATCCGCAGGATCAAGCGACGCGAGCGCGTGCAGGATCCGGCATAGCGCCCCCGGGCGGGCATCATGCCTCCGCGAGGATGGTCCGCCGCGCGAGCAGTCCGGCGTCGAATTCGAAGATCAGCTCGACCACCGGCGCGGCGGCCGGGTTCCCGGTGAAGGGCGCGCCGGTGCAGAACAGATTGGGCATGCCATCGTCGCACCACAGGTCGACGGGCAGGTGCGGCTGCGGGCGGCCATCATGCACGACCCGGTCCTTGCCCACGCCGCCGCGCAGGGCGGCCAGGGTAAAATCCCGCTTGCCCGCGATGGTCAGGTCGATGTCGATCTGGAAATGGGCGGGCGATTCCATGGTGCTGGCGCGATAGGCGGCCAGTTCGGCGAGCGTGAGCACGGCCCCCGGCGTTCCGGTCATCGGCTTGATGACGTTCGCATACAGCCGCACCAGCCTGCCCGAACGGCCCTCCAGCACCGGCCCCTGGGCGATGGTCTTCGCGGTGAGGAGATAGCGGAACCAGGCGCCGAACTCCTTCCCCGCCCGCGCCGCCTCGGCGGCGAGGCGGATCGGCTCGGCGCCGGTGCAGTTGCGCAAGACGGGGGCGTTGCGGCGCTTGATCTGTACCTGGCCCGACGACCAGGCCGGCACGCGCGCCGAGCGGATCGTGGTCGCGATCACGATGGCGTCGGGGCGATCCTGCACCGAGAGGACCAGACCGGCGCCGAGATCGCTCGCCAGGTGTGACCCATGCTGAGTCGAATCGCCTGGCCGGCCGCGGCAGAAGGACAGGGGCTGGCCGCGCAGGATGTTCCAGTTTGCCACGCCGCCACCCCGGGCAGTGCCCGCATCGGTGTTCTTCAGGACGGTGAACACGCCGTTCGCATAAGTGACATTGGTGCCGTCGACGAAATTATAGCGGCTGCCGGTCGGTATCGAGGGATAGCAATATTGCGCCTGGGCGATGCGGCAATGGTCGAAGACCGCCTCGTCGCAAAAACCGTATCCGCCGGAAAAGCCAAGCCGGCCGATGTCGCAATTGGTCACGCTCAGCGCCTTGCCGCCGATGCCGAGCAGCGCGATGCTGCAATCCTCCAGGCTGACCCGGTCGACGCTCGCGCTTTGCACCGCGATGCCGGCCGGCATGCGGCCGCCGCGCCGGACCGATCTCTTCACCAGCTTGTCCGGCTCGCTGTGCACGCGCTCAATGCAGCGTTCGGCCAGGAAATCCTCGCAGATGCTCTCGGCGAAACCGGGCGTGTCGCAATCGCGGAAGGTGAGCTTGCGTCCCATCGCCAGGATATATTCGCCATGCCCTTCGCGCAGGTTGCGGCAGGTGAGCCCGATGAAACTGTGATCGATATCCCAGGAGAAGCCCCTGTGATCGAGCTTGTAGAGGCGTGATCCGTTCCAGCTGTTCAGCGACAGATAGGAAGCGAAATCCGGCCGGTAGTGATGGGTGAGCGGCCGATCGAAGGTCACGGCGCCGGTGACCGGATCGACTGTCCTGAGCCGCACGAAATCGAAGCGGTAGAGATTGGGCGGATAACCCCAATATTGGATGTCTTCGCCGGCGATCATCACCATCTCGCCCGGCGCATAGTGCCGCAGGTCCGCGGGTGTCGTCACCATGACCCTGGCATCACCCTTCTTCGCGGCACGGATCAGCGGGTTGGCGGCGTTCCGATAGAGTATCGTGTCGCAGCCGACCGGCCAGGGAAAGCCGTTGGGCGCCGTCTGCACGAAGGTCGCGCCATGCGCCGAGAAGACCAGGGTCGAGATGCCCTTGAAACAGTCCAGCGCGACGGTCTGATCGAAATGATAGAGGCCGGGCCGCACCGTGACATGCACTGCACGCCCCGCCGCGGATTCGGCGCGTGCCCACCGGCCGAACGCGTTGAGTGCGGCGGAGGTGGCGGCGCTGCTCGATTCAGGCCCGTTCGCCACGGCACCGAATGTGTCGAGGCTGATCGGGCGAGGGGCGCCCTGGCGGGTGATGGTCATGCGTCCCTTTCCGGCATGGTGCCCGCGACGGCGCTACGAACCGCGCCATGGCTGTCGTCTGAACGCGCGGCGGTCGCGACGGGCAGCATGATTTCCGCCAGGCGGCGCGTCGCGGCCGGAAAGGAATGCGCGGCATCGTACAGTGCGCGCGCCGCCGGATCGAATACCGGCAGATCGGCCTTCGCTGCGTCCGCGATCGCCGCCAGGAAGCCGGGAGCGTCCTCGGCCAGCCATCCGGATGATTGCACCGCGCGGTCATAACCCGAAAAGGCCTCGCTCGTGCCGATGATGTGTTTCCCGAACATCAGCGCCTCGGCAATCTTGGTCTTCATGCCCGAACCGTCGAAGATCGGCGCGACCACGCAGTGCGCGCCGAGATACCAGGGCGCGAGATCGTCGACGCCGCCGACGATCCTGAGGTTGGGCGATTCGCCCAGCCTGTCGCGCAGGGCCTCCATGCCATGCCCGATCACCATTGTCGGCAGCGGCGAGCGGGGTGCGACCTCGCGCGCGAACCATTCGATCCCGCGCCGGTTGGCGTAGAAGGCGCCCCCGACGAATAGCAGATAGCGCGCCCGGTCCGGCGCCATGGCCGGGCGCGGCGCGGGGAGCGCGTCGTCGAGCGCGATCGGCGCGATATGGTCGGCGCCGCGCCCGTACAGCCGGCGCAGGCCCTCGCTGTCGCGCGCGGACAGGCAGATGATCGCATCGCTGTGGCGCACCGCCGCGCGCTCCGCGGCCCAGGTGGCGGCAAGCAGGGCGAGCGAGAGCGCGGTCCGCTTGGCCCGGGCGGCGCCCAGGAAGAAGCGTGCCTCGACATTGTAGAAGAAGGTCACCACCCGGACCTGCGGATGGGCGCGCTTGATCGGCGCGACGACATGGCCCAGCGTCGAGCCGTCCACAAACACCTGACCTGCGGATATGTCGCCGACCCGGGCGACAATGCGGGCGATCGCATCGGGGCCGAGTCCGCCAAGACGCCCGTGCAGGGCATCGGCCAGGCTCGGGGCGGGTTTCCTGGTCAGCCGGTGCACCGCCAGCGCATCGCCGAACACCGCCGCCAGCGCGCGCGCATTGAGCCGCGACAGGAGTTCGCGCCCGCCGGGCGGCGCATCCGGGTCCATCAGCGTGACGAGGAGGAGCGGGGCGGGATCGGCGGGCATGCCTGCCGGGTCTACGCTGGACGAGCGCCTTGGGGAAACGCGGTCATGAGGCAGTGAGAGCCTCGCTGAGTCAATTCAGATGAACCGGCAAGCTTCTCACCGTGCGTCGAATGTCATCATTCCGTGACGCGTTCCGCTCATGGTCACATCCAAAATCAGCGTCATAGATCAAATCCGAAGCCGGCCCGATCCATCGTATACTCGTGCCCCCGGCGTCGGTGACGTAAGGAACCCCCTTGGGGCACGGCGTCTCCAATAGTGCCCGCGCACTTGAATCGTTCAGTGGCACTGCCTTGGCGCGAAACGGTTCGATACGCGCGAGAAGGTCGACGAACTGGGATTCGGTAAGAGAATATGTCTCGGCGCGCCCGTTCGGCCAGGGTGGAAAAGATTGAGTCCGGCTCGACCCTTGCCGGTTCGCGGTCGCGACCGCCGGCATGCCTCCTCTAATTCTTATTTCGACGCGATCGATCTGCGGCTGCGATCTCGGAGCACAGCCACCAATCACGGTCATTATCAACAGGCCGAGTGCATATCTCATCTTTGTGGTATGCCTGACGCGAGCGATGAGAGCCACTCGACATGGTCATGTTTGAGCTTTCACGCGCGGACAGGCAGATGATCGTATCGCTGTGCGCACCGCCGCGCGCTCCGCGGCCCAGGTGGCGGCGAGCAGGGCGAGGGAGAGTGCGGTCCGCTTGGCCCGGGCCGCGCCCAGGAAGAAGCGCGCCTCGACATTGTAGAAGAAGGTCACCACCCGGACATGCGGATAGGCGCGCTTGATCGGCGCGACGACATGGCCCAGCGTCGAGCCGTCCACGAACACCTGACCTGCGGAAATGTCGCCGACCCGGGCGACGATGCGGGCGATCTCATCGGGGTCGAGCCCGCCCAGGCGCCCATGCACGGCGTCGGCCAGGCTGGGGGCGGGCTTCCTGGTCAGCTGGTGCACCGCCAGCGCATCGCCGAACACCGCCGCCAGCGCGCGCGCGTTGAGCCGCGACAGGAGCTCGCGTCCACCCGGCGGCGCATCCGGGTCCATCAGCGTGACGAGGAGGAGCGGCGCGGGCTCTCGGGCGGGATCGGCGGGCATGCCTGCCGGGTCTACGCTGGACGATCGCCTTGGGGAAACTCTGCCATGGCCTCCAGTCCGATTCGGATGGCGTTCCGCTACCAACGATGAGAAACAGGCGGGGGAACCGCCGGAACAGCCTGTTATCGGTCGGGGTGGCATGGTTGAATCAAGGGCGACTGCTGAAAATGTCATGAAGGTCACTGACATTTTCGGATTTGTCTGTCGGCCATCACTTATACATATATTTCAATAAGATATACGAATCTTTGGACGGTCGATCATGTCAGCGAGGGGAAGAATCGATGAAAGCCTGGACCATCGCACTGGCCGCGCTGGCCGCGGCCCCGACGGCGCATACCGTGGCGGCGCAGGAAGTGCCGGCGGCGATCTTCACGGATCCGGCGCGCGATGCGGCGCACCCCGCGCGGATGGAGGTGCTGCATATCCCGAGCGGCGGCGTCGCGATCAACGGGCTGGCCTATGTCGCGGCGGGGGCGGGGCCGCATCCGGTCGTGCTGCTGTGCCACGGCCTGCCCGGCAACGAGAAGAATCTCGATCTCGCCCAGGCGATCCGGCGCGCCGGGTGGACGGTGATCACCTTCAACTATCGCGGTTCCTGGGGCAGCCCCGGCAGCTATCGCTTCGCCAATGATCTCGAGGATGCCGATGCAGTGCTGGCCTGGCTGCGCACGCCGGCGAACGCCGCGAGCCTGGGCATCGACCCGAAGCGCATCGCGATGGTCGGGCACAGCCTCGGCGGATGGGTGACGGCGCTGACCGCGGCGCATGATCCGGCGCTGCTCGGCGCGGCGCTGATCTCGCCCGGCAATATCGGTTTTCTCGGCCATATGCCGCGCGATGCCGCGACTGTTGCCTTCACCGCCAACGGGCTGGAGGCGCTGGCCGATACGAGCGGCGCGATCATGGCGGACGAAGCGATCGCCCATGCCGACGCGTTCGACTTCGTGAAGGCCGGCCCGCGCCTCGCCGGCACCAGGCTGTTCGTGCTGACCTCCGACGACGGCCTCGCGCCGGAGGCCGACCGGCTGGCCGCCGAGGTGAAGGCGGCCGGGGGCACGAAGCTGACGACGCTGCATGTCGCGACCGACCATAGCTGGTCCGACCGGCGCATCCGGCTGGAGAGCGAGATCATCCGGTGGCTGGCGGGGTTGGGGAAGTGAGGTGGGTGGCAGGCGCGCTGTTGATCGGGTTGCTGGTTTCGCCTGCACCCTTGGCCTCCAAACAGGCGCTCGATCGATCGGAGCCCGAATCGAGCAGAGCCTGGCCCTACGGGCGCGATATGGCGTGGTGGCCCCGGAAGCTCGGGAAATCATCCGGGTCGATAGCGTCGGGGTCCATCATATCATGACCGAGTGGAGCACCATCGCGTGGCGCGATGCGGCGGGAATCTGGCGGATCAGCGCCGTTGGTGAAGATGGTCCCGGTGGGTTGTTACCGATCGACAAGCGCCTCCTGCCGGAAACGATCAAGATATTGTCCGCGCGTGACGGGCGCTCGCTCGACAGGCTTTTGCTGTCGGGTGCCTTGTACCGTGAGACGGTGCGCTGGACCGGAGAGATCGGGATCGGCGCTCCCTCTCACGTCATGGAGATCGTCACACCCACCGGCAGAACGGTGGTGCGCTGGAATGGACGGCTGAGGGGACGGACGGGCCATGTCGCCGATATCGTGCTGGGTCACGATTGAGCGCGCCGAGGGGCGTGTCGCCCCGGTCTGATTGTTCAGTCTATTGCCGGGCGGCTCAGCAGGGCGCCTGCGATGAACCAGCCGATCCAGACCAGCCAATAGGCGAGCAGATACCAATAGCGTGGCGACAGGGGGACCGACCACAGGTGAAGGGCCGCCCAAAGGACCCCCGCGCCGGCAAGGATCTGGTAGAGCGGATAACGGTCCGCAGCGGGCCGCACCCTGGCCAGTCTCCAGCGATACCGACGCTCCGGCACGGGTGGGGCGAATATCGTGAAGGCGAAGCGGGCGAACTCGACGGTCAACGCCAGCATCAGCGCGACGAGCAGGAATTCCAGCAGCGGCAGGAGATCGTTGAAACAGTCGTCGAACTGGCCGGTGAAGGTCCGCCCAGCGCAGCGATAGTCGCGCCGTGCCCACATGCCGGCACCGAAGGCGATCGGATAGGCGAGCCACATGGCGAGCCCCAGAACTGCTGCAAGGTGGCGTTTGTTTTCATCCTTCACGGCCGCGAGGGTAGGTGGACGCGACGAGCGGATCAAGCGGACGCAAGTGGCGGGAGGTGAGGACTGGAGCGAGTCCAATCTATTAGGTACGTTAATTAGTAAACTGGCACCGTAATTCCGCCTTGATCTATATATATTGCTCTATTTCGCTGCGTTTCTTAATATTGAGTGTTAATCCGCCTAAAGGGCGAACAATCATATAATTTAAGCCGATAAGTTTTTCAACTGCGTCATCAAAATCGAGTAAATCTCGGCAAAAATGATTTTTTAACGTCTCCGGAGACGTGCTTTTGGTGCCCCAGTACCCTTTTCGATACATGGAGGATAGGATCTTGCGTTCATCTAACCCAAGATCCATCCGGCTAGAGATTCCGGTTAAGGAATCGTCCAAGCTCTCCAAAACAGAATCTGGCGGAGAAATTCCAAAGTAGTGACTATGCGTCTCTTGTACGGTCTCGATATCAGAAGATCCGATTAATACCACCTCATATCCGTCTTGAGTGGTAAATTGCTTTTCGTATTCAGAATACTTCTTGACCGCTAACTCTGGATCTCTGTCAACTGTATCCCAAGAAACGAAGGTGGCAGAATTCCAGTTAAAGACAAGTATCCAATTATTTACCGAGCCTGGATTGGCGGACTGTTTCGCAGTTAGTGTTTTAATAACACTTTCATCAACAAAGCTGTTGAGTCTCTTACCACCTGTTGTCTGGCTGATTATTTTTTCGGCACTAACTCTGGATTGTTCAAGTAAGATTTTCTCATCAGAGCTAGGTTGCCGGTGCTTCTCAACTTCGTAAAAAATATCCGACAATCGACGAAAATATTCGAGAACTATGGGAGATCCCTGTTCTTCTTTAAGGTGCTCGCCATATATAACGGAAGTCTTTTCTATATTCTCTGCCCAGTAATGCTGAATCCTGCTTCTTATCTGAAGTTCAAGGTGAACGCTGCCGTCGGTAATAACTTTATGGAGGGCCCGATATCCCGTTCTGTCTCGCCCTTTTTCGCGGTAATCAGTAGTCCTTTGAACTTTGAATTGTCCAGAGAGCAAGAAGTGCTCATCTAAAAATTGACTTAAATCGTCTACGGAATTATCATCTTGTACAATTATTCGGAGTCCGCCAATGTCCTGAAGTTGAGTTAACCGCACGCTTAAGCGTCGAAGTTTTCTGGAAATTTGAGGTCTTCGCTTCAGGCGCTGTGCAATATAATATGTCTGCCCATGGTCGGTCAGCCAATTTTGTATAGTCGAAGTTAACAGGGTGAGTGGACGAAGGTGGAGGGTCCGATATTCATCGAATACGTCCTCCAGCTCCAAGAATTCATATGTGAGCTCCTCGGGCGGAGTGGCCAGCGCCTTCCCTGCTTTATCAATCCGAGAGCGGGAAAGTGCCAACTAATTCACTCCGCCGCCACGCCAGCCTGCGAGAACATATCCCCGCCGCCCGCCGCATCCCCGGCATCCTCATTCGCAGCCTTGCCGCTCTTGGCCTTTTGCCGCTTGTCGAACCCGTCCCACACCTCGTTCCAGTTCCCGCGCGTCGCGGCTTTCGAATATTCCGTCGCGCGCTGTTCGAAGAAGTTGGCGTGCTCCACGCCGTTGAGCAGCGGGGCGAGCCAGGGCAGGGGGTGCTCGTCGATCATGTAGATCGGCTTCAGGCCGAGCTGGCCCAGCCGCCAGTCGGCGATGTAGCGGATATACTTCTTGATCTCCTTGGGCGTCATGCCGTTGACCGGGCCCATCTCGAACGCGAGGTCGATGAAATTGTCCTCCAGCCGCACGGTCGTCTGGCACATGTCCATGATGTCCTGCCTGACCGACTTGGTCAGGCAATCGCGCTCCTTGCAGAAGGCGTGGAACAGCTTGATGATGCCCTCGCAGTGCAGGCTCTCGTCGCGGACGCTCCACGACACGATCTGGCCCATGCCCTTCATCTTGTTGAAGCGCGGGAAGTTCATCAGCATCGCGAAGCTGGCGAAGAGCTGAAGCCCCTCGGTGAAGCCGCCGAACATCGCCAGCGTCTTGGCGATATCCTCGTCGGTGTCGACGCCGAAGCCCTGCAGATAGTCGTGCTTGTCCTTCATCTCGCTATATTCGAGGAAGGCGCCATACTCGCTCTCGGGCATGCCGATGGTGTCGAGCAGGTGGCTGTACGCCGCGATGTGCACCGTCTCCATGTTGGAGAAGGCGGCGAGCATCATCTTGATCTCGGTCGGCTTGAAGATGCGGCCATATTTCTCGTGGTAGCAATCCTGCACCTCGACGTCCGCCTGAGTGAAGAAGCGGAAGATCTGGGTGAGCAGGTTGCGCTCATGGTCGCTGAGCTTCTGCGCCCAGTCGCGGCAATCCTCGCCGAGCGGCACTTCCTCCGGCATCCAGTGGATCTGCTGCTGACGCTTCCAGAAATCGAACGCCCAGGGGTATTCGAACGGCTTGTACTGCTTGCGGGCTTCGAGGAGGGACATGGGCGGATCCTTACAATTACGCGGTTCTAGCGGAAGAAATTGAGGTAGAGGAGGCCGGCACCAGCGATGGTGAGGACGATCCCCAGGCGGAAATAATCGGGCGGGCGCTTCAGCGTCCTCGGGTCGAGCGCGCCATTGGCCAGGCCCGCCTCGTTCCTGCGATCGAGACGGTCGCGCAGCTTCGCGCCGAAGACCAGATAATAGACCCCGCAGCCCAGCATCGCCAGATCGAGCGCGCCCGCGACCCACTCGCTGGTGGACCAGTGGCTCATGATGCGCCTCCCAATTTGGAGAGGTCCTCGATGAGGAAGAAGGAAAAGAAGGCGATCATTGCGACGCCCAGGAGCCTGGAACCGCGTGTCGCGGTTCCGGAAAAACTGGAGGTGCCGGTTGCCCATTGGACCCCGATCAGAATGAAGATCGAGGTGCCCACATGCTCGGTCCAGCCGGGACGTTCGGTTTCCGGTACCGTCCAGGTGAGGAATTGCACGCCCACGATGACCGCAAGGATGAGGCCCAGTGCATAGTCCAGTGCGCTGAGCTTGCGCGGTGTGTGATTATGTTGAGCAAGCGCGGTTTCGATGGAGCGCAACTCTTCGAAATAGCCGTCGTTGCCGCGTGACAGCCGGCGTTGATGGCGGCGTTCCAGCCAATGGCGGTGCAGCGCGCCCAGCGGTTCGGCCAGCTTGCCGATGATCACCATCAGCGCGATGAAGCCGACTCCCAACGCCATGGCGATGGCAAGAAAGACCGGCGTGCTCACGACCCCGCCCCCCATGAGTCGAGCGCCCAGGCGAAACGCCCCAGCAGCAGCGCCAGCGCGATCAGCATGGTGCCGGCGATGCGGCGGCCATAGATCGCGCCCTCGCTCCGCGCCGGCCGCGTGAACACGACCAGCCCGCCGATCCCGGCGGTCGCCGCGACCGCGGCCATGATCAGCGGCGCGCGGTTCATCCGCGGTCCCGCCGCACATAGACCGTCTTCGATCCGCGGTGCGATCCGACGCCGAGGAAGACGATGCCGACGAAATAGCCGAAATCATACCAGCCGCCATTGTTCGGCACGGCATAGACCGCGACGTCGGGCATGAAGAGCGACAGGATCCAGGCGACCGGGAAGATGAAGCCGTGCCACACGCCGAGCAGGAAGCCGGGCGCGGCGGGCTGCACCGCGGAGCCGATCTGGTGCGCGCAGGCCGACAGGCTCGCGGCAAGCGCGAGGGCGGCGAGAAGGCGCAAGGGGGCGCGGCTCATGCGGCCGTCCTCCGGCAAGAGCCATCAATGGACGGGCCGGGGCCCGTGGCGGGAATCAGGCTGGAAGGGGCGATGGTCACCAACATGGGTCGGGCCTCCGGGCTTGCATCGAATCGGCATTGCGTGCGTTGTGAGCCCGCATCCGTAACCAAGGAGAAATGCACATGGCCGACGCAAGCGCAATCAAGGAACATATGGAAGTCATCGGCGCCGACGGCGTCCATGTCGGGACCGTCGACCATGTCCAGGACGGCCGCATCAAGCTGACCAAGGCCGACAGCGGCGAAGGCGCCCATGAAGGGCACCATCACTTCATCCCGCTCGGCCTGGTCGCCGATGTGGAGGGCGATCAGGTGCGCCTCTCGGCCAATGCCGACGTCGCCGTGACGTTCGAGGAAGAGGCCTGAATCAGGCCGGGAGGCGGTCGCCACTGCGATCGCCTCCGTCATTCCCGGCACCGGGTGGCGTTTAACGGCCAGAGCAAGGGCGACCGGCGCGTACATCAGCGCTCCGGCGGCGCTTCGGTCTGAAGGCGACGCGCTTCGGTGACTGGCAGGCCGGCTTCGGTCGGCACATAGATCAGCGAGGCGCGCGTCGATTCCAGCGCCTGAATCTGCAGATAGCGCAGATAACCCTCGGGCCCGCCAAGGCTGTTCTGCAATATGGCATTGGCCTGCGCGGCGCCGCGCGCGCGGATCACTTCGGCCTCGGCCAGCGCGATCGCGCTTTCCTTCTTGGCGCGCGCCTCCAGGATCGCGACCTGACGCGACGATTGCGCCTCCGCCAGCGCGGCCTCGCCCGCGAGGCGCTGCGAATAGACGCGATATTGCGGATAGCCGAACATGAAGACCATCAGCAGCAGGACACCGCCGAGGATCCCCACCGCAATACAGCCCGATTTCTGATCCATGCCGCTATCCTCGATGCTGGGCCGTCACCGACCGGCTATCGGCGCCGTGGCGGTCCGACAGCCGATGATCGGCGGGCTCATTGGCAGGCCAGACACTCGTCATAATCCTTGGACTCGACCTGGATCTCGCGCAGGTCGATCGTGTTGTCGGCCTCCACGCCCCCGGCGAAGCCCGCCCGCTGGATGCTCTTCGAGCGGAGATAATAGAGCGACTTGATGCCGAGCTCCCAGGCGCGGAAGTGGAGCATCAGCAGGTCCCATTTCTCGACGTCCGCCGGGATGAACAAGTTCAGCGAGGCCGACTGGTCGATATAGGGCGTGCGGTCCGCGGCGAGCTCGATCAGCCAGCGCTGGTCGATCTCGAAGCTGGTCTTGTAGCAGTCCTTTTCTTCCTGGGTGAGGAAGTCGAGATGCTGCACCGAACCGCCCTGTTCGAGGATCGAGTTCCACACCGCATCCGAATTCTTCGACTTCTCGATCAGCAGCTTTTCCAGATACGGGTTGCGGATCGACCAGGAGCCGCTGAGCGTCTTGTGGGTATAGACGTTCGCCGGGATCGGCTCGATGCACGCGCTGGTACCGCCGCAGATGATGCTGATCGACGCGGTCGGCGCGATCGCCATCTTGCAGCTGAACCGCTCCATCACGCCCATGTCGGCCGCGTCGGGGCAGGGGCCGCGCTCGATCGCGAGCTGCATCGAGGCTTCGTCGACCTGCGCCTTGATGTGCTTGAACATCTTCAGGTTCCAGCTCTTGGCCATCGCGCCTTCGAAGGCGAGGCCACGGGCCTGGAGGAAGCTGTGGAAGCCCATCACGCCGAGGCCGACCGAGCGCTCGCGCATCGCCGAATAGGCGGCATGCTCCATGCCGGGCTCGGCGCGGTCGATAAAGTCCTGCAGGACATTGTCGAGGAAGCGCATCACGTCCTCGATAAAGCCCTTCTCGCCCTTCCACTGGTCCCAGGTCTCGAAGTTGAGCGACGAGAGGCAGCAGACCGCGGTGCGATCGTTACCGAGATGGTCCTTGCCGGTCGGCAGCGTGATTTCCGAGCACAGGTTCGAGGTCGAGACCTTGAGGCCGAGATCGCGGTGATGCTTGGGCATCGCCTTGTTCACGTGATCGGCGAAGATGATGTACGGCTCGCCGGTCGCGAGACGGGTCTCGACCAGCTTCTGGAACAAGGCGCGCGCATCGACCGTGCCGCGGACCGATCCGTCCTTCGGGCTGGTCAGGTTCCATTCCGCGCCCTCGCGCACCGCTTCCATGAAGGCGTCGGGGATCAGCACGCCGTGGTGCAGGTTCAGCGCCTTGCGGTTGAAGTCGCCCGAGGGTTTGCGGATCTCGAGGAATTCCTCGATCTCGGGGTGCGAGATGTCGAGATAGCAGGCGGCCGAACCGCGGCGCAGGCTGCCCTGGCTGATCGCGAGAGTCAGCGAATCCATCACGCGCACGAACGGGATGATGCCGCTGGTCTTGCCGTTCAGGCCGACCGGCTCGCCGATGCCCCGGACATTGCCCCAATAGGTGCCGATGCCGCCACCGCGCGAGGCGAGCCAGACATTCTCGTTCCAGGTGTCGACGATGCCGTTCAGGCTGTCCGGCACTGAATTGAGGAAGCAGGAGATGGGCAGGCCGCGTCCGGTGCCGCCATTCGACAGAACCGGCGTGGCGGGCATGAACCACAGCTTGGAGATATAGTCGTAGAGGCGCTGCGCATGTGCCCCGTCATCGGCATAGGCCGAGGCGACGCGCACGAACAGGTCCTGGTAGCGCTCGCCCGGGAGCAGATAGCGGTCGTTCAGCGTGTCCTTGCCGAAATCGGTGAGCAACGCGTCGCGCGAATGATCGACCTCGACCGGATAGAGCTGCGGCTTCACTTCCTTCGAATCGCCGCGGGCGTCGAGCTTGCGCGCCGCGCCGCCATGTTTGCTGGACGTGTCCGTGGCGGGCGCGGCGCTCGTGGCGGCTTCGATCGCATCGGTGGCCATGGTTACGCTTGCCTCCTGGGTATCTCTGAAATCCATCGCTCTGCCCCTGCTTTCCATCAAACATACACGACTGGTTTGCCTTGGCCTTTGCCGCTGGCGTTCCCGGTCCGTTCGAATCGGGGGCGAACCCCCATCCTATCATTTCAGGGGCGCCCAGGGAGAACGAATTATGCCGTGCCCGCACCACAGGGTGCAGGGTGGAAGCATGCCGCAATATGGGGTCGCGGTGGTCGTTCTACCAGTTCTTGGGTTCGCCCCCGAACTCAACCCCAACAGATTGTGCCCATTCCGGCGGGGACGCAAGACGGTAAATGACAGTTACGAGACTCGGTTCGTCGCTAATTTGAGTCGGTTCATGGCATCGCCAAAACGGTGCAGCGCAGCGACGCGTGGAGTTCTGCGGGGTTCGTGAAAGGCAAGAGAACGAACATGGAACATGACTAAATTTTCACATTCCACCGGCTCCGGCTATCGGCAGCGTAACGATCGCGCGCAGCCCGCTTGAGGGGGATGCCTCCAGCGCCAGGGTGCCGCCATGGAGTTCGGCCAGTTCGCGCACGATGGAGAGGCCGAAGCCATGACCGTCGCCGCTTTCGTCGAGTCGGCGGCCGGGGCGCAGCGCCTCGGCGCGATCCGCGGCGGCGATGCCGGGCCCGTCGTCCTCGATGACGATTCGTGCCCGGCCCGGGGGACCGGGTTCGGCCGTCAGCACGATTCGGCCGGCGGCCCAGCGCCAGGCATTGTCGAGCAGATTGCCGAGCAGCTCGTCCAGATCCTGCGGGTCGATCGCCACAGCGAGGCCGGCGGGGATCGAGCGGGTAAAGGCGATGGCGCGGTCGGCATGGATTCGGGCGAGCGCCGCGGCAACGCCGTCGACCGCCGGTTCGATCTGGGTGTGCCGCCGCCCCGCGCCGCCTGAGGCATCGGCGCGCGCGCGGCCGAGATGATGGCGGATCGATCGGTCGATTCGCGCGACCTCGGCCGCCATCGCCCCGTCCGGGTCGCGGCCCTGCTCGTTCAGGCGGAGCGCAAGCGCGGCGAGCGGCGTCTTCAGTCCATGCGCGAGATTGGCAACATGGCCACGGGCATTGGCGAGCGCGGCGGCATTCTCGGCCAGCAGGGCGTTGAGCTCGTTCGCGAGCGGCTGGAGTTCGGCGGGCTGGTCGGTAGGCACGGCCTGCGCCTGCCCGGCGCGGACCGAGGCAAGCGAAGCCCTCAGCGCGGCGAGCGGGCGCAGGCCGAGGCGAAGCTGGACCAATGTCGCTGTGGCCAGCGCGAGGCCGAGCAGGGCGAGCGAGCCCAGCAATGGCGTCATGGCGGCCCGCAGCGGCCGCTCGACGATCGCGCGTGGGGCCGAGGCAGCAATCCGGACCGGGCCGGCGCTGGTCTGGACGGTCAGGCTGCGAGCGTGGCGGGCGCCCCCCGTCGCGTCGCGCCAGTCGAGCGGCTGGGGCTCGCCTTGCTCGTGGCGGCGGCGGTGATGGTCATCCGCGTCCGGGGGCGGCGGTTGCTCGATCTGGGGCAGGTCGGCCGAGGCGAGGGTGACGGCGGGGGCGTCGATCCGCCAGCCCCAGCCCGACCCGGTGCGATTGAACGGTGCGGGCGAGACGATGCGTGCGCGATCCACCGATCCATCGGGGCCGACCGCCGTGGCGAGCAGCGCGACCTGGGCGTCGAGGCGCTGGTCGAGGCCCTGCATGACGAAGCGTTCGAGCACCGCGCCGATCGCCAGCGCGGCAAAGGCCAGCGCGGCGATCGTCGCGAGCGCGGCGAGGGCGGCGAGCCTGCCGAACAGCGAGCGCGGCATCAGCCTCATGGCTGAGTCGCCGTCAGGCGATAGCCGCGGCCGCGCACCGTCTCGATCAGGTCGCGGCCGATCTTCCGCCGCAACCGGCCGATGATCACCTCGAGCGAGTTGGAATCGGGATCGGCATCGCTCTCATAGACATGGTCGAGCAGGTCGAGCCGGTCGATCACCGCTTCCTTGCGCAGCATCAGCGCCGACAGGATGCGCCATTCGAGCGCGGTGAGCTTCAGGGGCAGGCGGTCGAGCTCGAACTGGCCGGTCTGGGCGTCGAAGCGCAGCGGACCGCAGGCGATTACCGTGGCGGAATGGCCGGCGGCACGGCGGATCAGCGCGCGCAGGCGCATCACCAGCTCCTCGACGCGGAAGGGCTTGGTCAGATAATCGTCGGCCCCGGCGCGGAATCCCTCGACCTTGTCCGACCAGCCGTCACGCGCGGTGAGGATCAGCACGGGCAGGCTGCGCCCGGCGGCGCGCCATTCCTGCAGCACGGCGATGCCCGGCTTCACCGGCAGGCCGAGATCGAGCACGGCGGCGTCATAGAGGCCGGTATCGCCGAGATGCGCGCCGTCCTCGCCATTGCCGGCGATATCGACCGCGAAATTCTCCGCGCGCAACGCCCGGGCGATGCCGTCGGCGAGCGCGGAGTCGTCCTCGACCAGCAGGATGCGCATCCGGGTCCTTTCTCCTTTGCGCTGAGGCGCCCCCTCTCCGTTCGCTCAGCCCGAACGGGGAAGGGGTATCCGCCCAATCGCTAAGCCCGCGCCTTAAACCGAAACTGAACGGGGAGGTTCAGCGGGGCGTGGGCACGCATCGCTATCACGGCGTCACTCAAAACCCATGGAGTGAAACCGAATGACTGAAGACATCACCGCGAAACCCGTCCGCAAGCCATCGCTTCAAATGGCGCTTGCCGCCATCGCCCTGCTCGGCGCGGGCGGTGCCGTGGGCGCTACCGCCGCGCGCATGGCCGGCCCCTCGATCGAGGTCGCGCCGCTCAACCCCGTCGCGATCGCCTCGCTCAAGACCGGCGAGGGCCTGGTCACCGTGCGCGGCAAGGTGGGAGAGGTGTATGGATCCAACTTCATCCTGGCTGATGGGAGCGGCCGCACGATGATCGAGGGCGGGCCGCGATCCGACGCGCTGGTCACGACCGGTAGTTCGGTGACGGTGCAGGGCCATAAGCAGGACGGCATGCTGCGCGCGTCCTTCCTGGTTGCGGCAGACGGCACCGTGACGCCGCTCGGGCCGAGGGGCCATGAGCCTCGCGGCCATGGCGGGCATCATGGTGGTCCAGATGGTCCAGATGGTCCTGGTCGCGATGGCCCGGACGGTCCGGATCGCGGCGGGCGTGACGCGCCGCCGCCCGCTGCTCCGGCCGCGACTGTCGGCAACAGCGCCGGGTAACAGCCCAACGTCTCCTCCGTCATGCCGGACTTGTTCCGGCATCCATTCTGCGGCGAGGCGCAACATCCATAATCGGGCGTTGCGCTCGCGGATGGATGGACCCCGGGACAAGCCCGGGGTGACGGATGTGAGTGGGGGCAGACCGAGCTTACGCCCCCCTGATCGCCTCATAGGCCGCCTGAAGCCGCATCGCGACGCTCGGCCGGCCCGTCGGCGGCGTGCCGAGATGCTCGGTACGCAGCTCGTCCATGAAATCCGCCCACATCTCGGGGCCGCCTTCCTCCAGCAGCTGCGCGCGAATCGCCAGGTCGGGCGTGACCGGCAGGTGCCGCCGGCCCCAGGCGCCGAGCTGCGCCATCAGCGGCACGAGCTGGATCGCCGGCTCGGTCAGACTGTAGAAATGCTTCTGCTTGTGGCTCGGATCGTCGGTGATGGCGAGAAAGCCCGCCGCGACCAGCTTCTTCAGCCGGTCGGCCAGGATGTTCGAGGCGATCCGTTCCTCCGACGCGCCCAGCAGCTCGCGGAAATGGCGGCGATGGCCGAACATGATGTCGCGAATGACGATCAGGCTCCATCGATCGCCCAGCGCCTGGATGGTAAGGTTGATCGGACAGCCCGATCGCGGATCGTCGATATGGATCGTCATGACTGGTTGCAATATAGGATCGGTTTGCTAGAAGACAACCGGTTGTGATTCGAAAGCGGTTTGAGCCGACAGCATTTTCAGGGAGAGCGTGATGACCAGGGTTCGCGTAAACGCCTATTCGATTTCGGTGGACGGCTTTGGTGCTGGTATCGAGCAGAGCCTGGCAAATCCCATGGGCGTGGGCGTCGAGGGGCTGCACCAATGGGCCTTTGCCACCAAAACCTTCCGCACGATGTTCGGCCAGGACGGCGGGTCGACCGGTATTGACGAGGGTTTCGCTTCCCGCTCGATGGAGGGCCTCGGCGCCTGGATAATGGGCCGCAACATGTTCGCCCATAGCCGCGGCGACTGGACCGATGATGGCTGGGAGGGCTGGTGGGGCGACACGCCGCCTTATCATTGCCCGGTGTTCGTTCTCACCCATTATGCCCGTCCACCGCTCGAGATGGACGGCGGCACCGTCTTCCATTTCGTCACCGAGGGGGCCGAAGAAGCGCTGCGGCTCGCCCGCGAGGCGGCCGGCGACCGCGATATCCGCATCGGTGGTGGCGCCGAGACGATCCGCGAATATCTGACCCTCGGCGCGATCGACGAAGCGCATCTCGCGATTTCGCCCATGCTCATCGGCAAGGGCGAGGCGCTGTTCGTCGGGCTCGATCTGCCGGCGCTCGGCTATAAGGTCGGCGAGCAGGTCCTGGGCGAGAACGCGACGCACATCGTGCTGACGAAGCAATAAGGAGAAATCGACATGACGCTCGCGCTCTACGCCCATCCGTTGTCGTCCTATTGCCACAAGGCCCTAGTCGCGCTGTACGAGAACGACATTCCCTTCGACTACAAGCTGCTCGACGGCAGCGAGCCCGTGGCGAGCGCGTTCGCTGCCCTGTGGCCGATGAAGCGCTTCCCGCTGCTGATGGACGGTGAGCGGATGGTGGCGGAAGCGACCGTGATCATCGAATATCTAGGGGTGCACTATCCCGGCCCGGTACGGCTGATCCCGGACGATCCCGATGCCGCGATCGAGGTGCGCATGCTCGACCGCTTCTTCGACAATTATGTGATGAACAGCCAGGGCCGCGTCGTGTTCGATTTCATCCGCCCGGAAGGCAATCACGACCCCTATGGCGTCGCCGAGGCGAAGGCTATGCTCGACAATGCCTATGCGTGGCTGGACAGCTGGTTGGAAGGGCGCGAATGGGCCGCGGGCGGCGCGTTCAGCATGGCCGACTGCGCGGCGGCGCCAGCCTTGCTCTATGCCGACTGGACTCATGCGATCCCGGAGCGGTTCGCCAATGTCTGGGCGTACCGGACCCGCCTGCTCGCGCGGCCGTCCTATGCCCGGGCGCTGGACGAGGCGCGTCCCTATCGGCATTATTTCCCGCTGGGGGCGCCGACCGACCGGGATTGAGCGCCTCTGTCGGGCTGCCCCCCTTGGCCGCGCCGGGCTGCGCGCATAAGGCGTCGTGCGACTCACCACCGCACGGACCCGATATGACCACCATCATCCGCGAAGCCGACCTGATCGAGAGCGTGGCCGACGCGCTGCAGTTCATCAGCTATTACCACCCGATGGATTATATCCGCGCCCTGGGCGTGGCGTATGAGGCGGAGCAGAGCCCGGCGGCCAAGGATGCGATCGCGCAGATCCTGACCAACAGCCGCATGTGCGCCGAGGGGCATCGCCCGATCTGCCAGGACACCGGCATCGTCACGGTGTTCGTGAAATGGGGCCAGGATTGCCGGCTCGAATCCGACAGGTCGCTGCAGGAAGTGGTCGATGAGGGCGTGCGCCGCGCCTATCTCCACCCGGAGAACAAGCTGCGCGCCTCGATCCTCGCGGACCCCGCCTTCACCCGCCGCAACACCAGGGACAATACGCCGAGCGTCCTGCACGTCGAGATGGTGCCCGGCAGCAAGGTCTCGGTCGATGTCGCGGCGAAGGGCGGCGGGTCGGAGAACAAGTCGAAGTTCAAGATGATGAACCCGAGCGACTCGATCCTCGACTGGGTGCTCGAGATGATCCCGCAAATGGGCGCCGGCTGGTGCCCGCCGGGCATGCTCGGCATCGGCATCGGCGGCACCGCGGAAAAGGCCATGCTGCTCGCCAAGGAAAGCCTGATGGGGCCGATCGACATGGCGCAATTGAAGCAGCGCGGGCCCCGTAACGACATCGAGACCCTGCGCATCCAGATCTTCGACGCGGTCAACGCGCTCGGCATCGGCGCGCAGGGGCTGGGTGGGCTCTCGACCATCCTCGACGTGAAGATTTTCGACTGGCCGACGCACGCCGCGTCCAAGCCGGTGGCGATGATCCCGAACTGCGCGGCGACCCGCCACGCGCATTTCACGCTCGATGGGTCGGGTCCGGTCTATCTCGAGGCGCCGAAGCTCGACGAATGGCCCGATGTGAACTGGACCCCTGACCAGGCCGCGATCCGGGTCGATCTCGATACGCTGACGCCGGAGGTGGTGCAGCGCTGGAAGCATGGCGACCGGCTGCTGCTCAACGGCAAGATGCTCACCGGGCGCGACGCCGCGCACAAGCGCATCAAGGACATGCTCGATGCCGGCGAGGAGCTGCCGGTCGAGTTCAGGGGCCGGGTGATCTATTATGTCGGCCCGGTCGATCCGGTCGGCGAGGAAGTGGTCGGCCCGGCGGGCCCCACGACGGCGACGCGCATGGACAAGTTCACCCGCATGATGCTCGAACAGGGCCTGCTCGCGATGGTCGGCAAGGCCGAGCGGGGCCCGGCCGCGGTGGAGGCGATCCGCGACCACCAGTCCGCCTATCTGATGGCGGTCGGCGGCGCGGCCTATCTCGTCGCACGCGCGATCAAGGGTTCGAAGATCGTCGGCTTCGAGGACCTCGGCATGGAAGCGATCTACGAATTCGAGGTCAGCGATTTCCCGGTGACGGTGGCGGTCGACAGCGCGGGACAGAATGTCCACCAGCTCGCGCCGCTGGTCTGGCGAGAGAAGATCGCGCGGGAGAAATTGCTGGCGGGCGTCTGAGCCGTGGCCCGCATCGTCCTCCAGTCCCCGCTCGCGCCCGACGCGATCGCGACGAAACTGAAGGAGGTGCTGGGCGATCGGACCGCGAAGCCGGCCAAGGGCGTGACGGGCCGGGGCTCGGAACAGGACATGACGCTGTTCTATTTCCGCCCCAACATCCAGAACAGCTTCCAGACCAGCCTGACCGCGACGATGGAGCCCGCCGGTGGCGGCGCCCGGATCGAGGGCAAGATCGGCACCCCGGCCAGCGCGCGGCTGTTCATGGGGTGCTGGTTCGGGTTCCTGACATTGTTCCTGGGGCTGGCCGGTGGCAGCATGATCGCGTCCGGCGCGCCGCTCGGCGAGATGCTGCCGTTCCTGGCGATCCCGCTCGGCATGATGGCGTTCGGGGGATTGCTCTGGCGGCTGGGCACCTGGACCGCGAAGAAGGACGAAGCGGCGATTCTGGCATTCCTCGCGACGACGGTGGCGGCGCGGGTGGTGGATTGACCACGTCACCTTTCCTCCCCATCGCAGATGGGGAGGGGAACCGCGCTCTTGCGCGGTGGAGGGGAAATGCCGGCCAGCCGCAAGATTGTGGAACGTGCGAGGAAATTACGCCGCGTGATGACGGCGCCGGAGGTGCAACTGTGGCAATGGCTGCGTGGCCGGCCCGATGACTTCAAGTTTCGGCGGCAGCACCCGACAGGGCGATATGTTCTCGATTTCTACTGCCCGGCGGCGCGGCTCGTCATCGAGGTGGATGGGGAAGCGCATAATCGAGGAGATCAGCCCGCGCGCGACATCGAGCGCGACGCGTGGTGTGCTGAGCAGGGCTTCCGGGTCCTGCGCATTCCCGCGACCCTGGTGATGAACGATCTGGACAGCGTTACCCGCGGGATAATGGCCGTATGTCACGAACAATTGTCGCGCCTTCCCCTCCACCATTCGCCGGAAGAGGCGAATGGTCCCCCTCCCGATGCTTCGCATGGGGAGGAATAGGGTTGATCACCTCTCCCATCTGGCTGCCGGCGACCGTCGTCGCCGGCGCGCTGCAGGCGTGGCGGACCGCTGTGCAGAAGCGCGTCAGCCACGGCATGTCGGTGAACGCCGCCGGGCTGGTGCGTTATCTCTATGGCCTGCCTTTCGCCCTGATGCTGGTCGCGGGGTACGAGCTGGTTTTTGCGTCGGGTGGCTTCCCGGCGCTGGGTCATCGCTTCCTCCTGTTCTGCGCCGCCGGCGGGCTGGCGCAGATCGTGGCGACCAATTTGCTGCTCCTGGCATTCGGCTATCGCAACTTCGTCGTCGGCACCGCCTATTCGAAGACCGAGGCCGTGCAGGGCGCCATCCTGTCCTTCCTGCTGCTCGGCGAAAGGCTGAGCCCGCTGAGCTGGGCCGGCATCGGCTGCGGCGTCATCGGCGTGATGGTGCTGTCGACCGGCGGCAAGCGCATGGGGCCGGTGGATTTCCTCCGCGCGCTCGGCCAGCCCGCAGCGCTGTGCGGCATCGCCTCGGGCTTCTTCTTCGCGCTGACCGCCATCGCCATCCGCCGCGCGACGCGGGAGGTGGCGACCCCCGATCCGATCCAGGCCGCGCTGATCGTGCTCGCGGTGACGGCCAGCCTGCAGGTGCTGATGCAGGGCAGCTATCTGATGCTGCGCGAACGCGATCAGGTCCGCACCGTGTTCGCCGAATGGCGTGTTGCGGGGCAGGTCGGGCTGCTGTCCTCGCTCGGATCGGCCTGCTGGTTCACCGGGTTCGCCACCGCGCCGGTGGCGTTGGTGCGCATCGTCGGCCAGGTCGAGGTCGCCTTCACCTTCGCCTTTTCGCGCTTCTATCTCGGCGAGCGCATGATGCGCAGCGAAGGGCTCGGCCTGGTCCTGGTGGTGACGGGCGTGGTCCTGGCGCTGGCCGGCGCGTTATAGAGTGAACACCATGAGAGCCGGGAGCTGATCGATGACGGACGCGGGCCGGAAGGCGGGGAGTACCGGTGCGCTGATCGCCACCGTGCTCGGGTCGAGCGTCGCGATGATCGACGGATCGGTGGTCAATGTCGCGCTGCCGGCGATGGCGCGCGGCCTTGGCGCCGACAGCAGCGGGGTGCAGTGGATCGTCAACGGTTTCATGCTGCCCCTGTCGGCCTTGGTGCTGATCGGCGGGGCGCTGGCCGACGGGGTCGGGCGCAAGCGGACCTTTCTCTGGGGCTTGCTGGCCTTCGCTATAACCACGCTCGGCTGCATCGCCGCGCCGACGCTCGGCTGGCTGATCGCCGCGCGGATCGGACAGGGGATCGGTGCCGCGCTGCTGGTGCCGGCGAGCCTCGCGATCCTCGGCGCCGATTTCGAGGGCGCGGCGCGCGCCCGGGCGATCGGCACCTGGGCGGCGGCCGGCGCGATCGGCGGCGCGATCGGCCCGGTACTCGGCGGCTGGCTGGTCGACCATGTCGGCTGGCGCTCGATCTTCGCGCTGATCCTGCCGATCGCGGCGGCCGCCTTCGTGATGGGGTGGCGCTATGTCCCGGGCGGGCATGACAAGGATGCGACCCCGCCCGACTGGTACGGCGCCGCGCTCGCCACGGTCGGGCTCGGCCTGCTCGTCTGGGGCCTGACCCTGATGACCGCGCACGACCGCGGCACCGGCGCCGCGATGATCGCCGGCGGCACGATCGCGCTGATCGCCTTCGTGGCGCTCGAGGCGCGGCTGGGCGATCGCGCGATGGTGCCGCTCGCGCTGTTCGGCACGCGGACCTTCACCGGGCTGACCCTGCTCACCTTCCTGCTGTATGCCGCATTGTCGGGCTCGCTGTTGCTGCTCCCCTATCTGCTGATCGCGCATGGCTGGAGCGCGGCGGCGGCGGGCACGGCGGTGCTGCCCCTGCCGCTGATCATGGGCCTCGGTTCCCGCAGCGTCGGGGCGCTTGCCGCGAAGATCGGCGCCCGGCCGCTGCTGACGATCGGGCCGATGGTGACGGGCGCCGGCTTCGCGCTGTTCGCGACGATGCCGGGCGAGGGCATCGACTATGTCCGCCACGTACTGCCGGGCATGATGCTGGTGGGGATCGGCATGACGACGGCGGTCGCGCCGCTGACCACGACCGTGATGGCCGCGGTCGATCACCGCCACACCGGCGCTGCCTCGGGCGTCAATAACGCGACCGCGCGGATCGGCGGCATGATCGCGGTCGCGCTGATCGGGCTGGTGCTGACCGGCGACGGGCGCGGCGTGTCGCTCGGCGCGTTCCACGGCGCGGCGCTCGCAGCGGCGGCGATGGCAGCAGGCGCGGGGCTGTGCGGGTGGCTGCTGGTGCGGGTTAAGCAGGTCTAGCCCCGCGTTCGTTCGAGCGACGCCGAGGAACCGGGAGGAACCCGAAACGGAGAGGCTTGGGCCCGGCGCGCGGCGGTGATATGCAACCGGCACCGGGGGGGAAGGACATTGGCCGAGCGGGTCGCGCTGCGCGGATATGACACGACATTGGATCGCGCCGGGCTGTCGCTCGGCGCGGGTGCCCTGATGGGCGGCGCGTTCGCCAGTATCCTGGTCGCGATCGGCGGGCCGCCGTTGCTGCTCGGCATCGCCGTCGGTTTCGTCATCGGTATGGTGATTACGGTAATGACGGCGGTCGCGGTCGCCGCGCCCTTGTGGCTCGTCGCGCATGCCCTGAACCGGCGCGGCCCGGCCATCGCCGCGCTGATCGGCGGGCTTTGCGGTCTCGCGCTGTTCCTCGGCGGCCAGACCTATGGCTTCGGCCTGTTCGCCCTGCCGGCCACCGACACGCACACCTTGCTGTTCCGCTGGATCGGCGCGATCGCAAGCTGCGTGATCCTCGCGGGCATGTCGGCGGCGATCGGGCTGGTGATGTGGCGCGTCGCCTATCGGCGGACCGGCTGAACGGCCCCGAATCGAGCCCCGCCGATCCGGTTCAGCAGGCGCCGATGCGCCGGGCGACCGTATGCGTCCTGGTCGTCATGCGCATCCTGCCCGTCATCACCGACTTGCCGCTGATGTCGAGCGACGTCGCCGTATAGGTCCCGTTCGACGTGACGGTCATGCCGCCGCTGCCGAAAGTGCAGGCCATCACCCCGGTCAGCCGGCCGCCGCTCGCGTTGAAGCTGGTGTACTGGCACTTGCCCTTGCTCGCCTCCATCACGCTGCGCGGCCCGTTCGCTGCCTGTTGCGGCGTGACGCACGCCGTGGCGACCTGCGGCGGCTGGCCGCGCATCCCGGCGGCTACGCCCGGAGGCCCGCCCTCCATCTGGACGTCGAGGATGGTGACCGTCGTCTGCCATTTGCCCGGCTGGATCGGCAGGCTGCCCGAGGCGGCGAGGAGGAGCAGCAAGGGCGCGGCGGCAAGGAACCTGTTCATCGCATTTTACTCCGAAACGGAAGTGACACGCGACCGATCCCGTTCGTTGCGGGTTGGCGTCTTCCTCCCCATATTCGCTGACTATGGCAATCCAGATTCGCACCAGCCTCGAAGAGCCCGAGACGGGCGTCAGCTTCGTTCCCCATCGCCCCGCGCGCCCGCCCAAGGCGGAGGGTGGCAAGAAGTTCAAGCTCGTCTCCGAATATACCCCGTCGGGCGACCAGCCGACCGCGATCGCGGAGCTGGTCGAACAGACCGAAGCCGGCGAGCGCGACCAGGTGCTGCTCGGCGTGACCGGATCGGGCAAGACCTTCACCATGGCCAAGGTGATCGAGGCGGTGCAGCGCCCGGCTTTGGTGCTCGCCCCGAACAAGATCCTCGCGGCGCAGCTCTATGGCGAGTTCAAGAGCTTCTTCCCCGAGAATGCGGTCGAATATTTCGTCAGCTATTATGATTATTACCAGCCCGAGGCCTATGTTCCCCGGTCGGATACGTACATCGAGAAGGAAAGCTCGGTGAACGAATCGATCGACCGGATGCGGCATTCGGCGACGCGTGCCCTGCTCGAGCGCGACGACGTCATCATCGTCGCCTCGGTCTCGTGCCTGTACGGCATCGGCTCGGTCGAGACCTATTCGGCGATGATCTTCGACCTGAAGAAGGGCCAGACGGTCGACCAGCGCGAGATCGTGCGCAAGCTCGTCTCGCTGCAGTACAAGCGCAACGACGCGGCGTTCCAGCGCGGCAATTTCCGGGTGAGGGGCTCCAACCTGGAGATCTTCCCGTCGCATTATGAAGACACTGCCTGGCGCGTGTCCTTCTTCGGCGACGATATCGAGGAGATCGTCGAGTTCGATCCGCTGACCGGCAAGAAGGTCGCGAGCCTCGATTATGTGCGCGTCTATGCCAACAGCCACTACGTCACGCCGGGCCCGACGCTGAAGCAGGCGATGGAGGCGATCAAGCACGAGCTCGCCGAGCGGCTGAAGGAGCTGGTGCCGGAAGGGAAATTGCTCGAGGCGCAGCGGCTCGAGCAGCGCACCAATTTCGACCTCGAGATGATCGCGGCGACGGGAAGCTGCGCGGGCATCGAGAATTATTCGCGCTTCCTCACCGGGCGTATGCCGGGCGAGCCGCCGCCGACGTTGTTCGAATATCTGCCCGACAATGCCCTGCTGTTCGTCGACGAAAGTCATGTCACGATCGGCCAGATCAACGGTATGTCGCGCGGCGATCACCGCCGAAAACTGACGCTCGCCGAATATGGCTTCCGCCTGCCCTCGGCGATCGACAACCGGCCTTTGCGCTTCAACGAATGGGAGGCGATGCGCCCCCAGACCACTTATGTCTCGGCCACGCCGGGCGGGTGGGAGATGGAGCAGACCGGCGGCGTGTTCGCCGAACAGGTCATCCGCCCGACCGGGCTGATCGATCCGCCGATCGAGATCAAGCCGGTCGAGGAGCAGGTGCAGGACCTGATCGTCGAGGCGAAGAAGACGGCGGAGGCGGGCTATCGCACCCTGGTCACGACCTTGACCAAGCGCATGGCCGAGGACCTCACCGAGTTCATGCACGAGGCGGGCATCAAGGTCCGCTACATGCATTCCGACGTCGAGACACTGGAACGCATCGAGCTGATCCGCGACCTCCGGCTCGGCGTGTATGACGTGCTGGTCGGCATCAACCTGCTGCGCGAGGGGCTCGACATCCCCGAATGCGGGCTGGTCGCGATCCTCGATGCCGACAAGGAAGGGTTCCTGCGCTCCGAGACCTCACTGATCCAGACCATCGGCCGCGCCGCGCGCAACGTCGACGGCCGGGTGATCCTCTATGCCGATCGCATCACGGGCTCGATGGAGCGCGCGATGAACGAGACCAACCGGCGCCGCGAGAAGCAGCTGATCTACAATGAAGAGCACGGCATCACCCCGCAGACGATCCGCCGCAACATCGGCGATATCATTCAGGACGTGGCGAGCCGCGACCAGGTCACGATCGAAATCGACGAAGACCGGCCGCACATGGTCGGCCACAATCTGCGCGCCTATATCGAGGACCTCGAAAAGCAGATGCGCGCGGCCGCAGCGGACCTGGAGTTCGAAACGGCCGGCCGCCTGCGCGACGAGATCAGGTCGCTGGAAGCGGAGGAGCTAGGCTTGCCGGCAGACGAGCACCGTGCCCCGGTGATGGGCCGCTCCAACGAGGGCAAGCCGGGCACACGCAAGACGCGCTACGGCAAGAGCCAGAAGATGCGGATGGGTGGGGGACGGCGGTAGGTCTAAGGGCTCGCAGCGGCCTAGCGAGCTACTCGACAATATAACGCTATAGCGCTATAGTATGCTCTGAGAGGGCGGGCTATGACGCAGATTGAAATAGATTTCGAGGTATTTAAGGCTCTTACGTCGATGCGGCCGTCCGAGGCGGTTTCCTATAACGATGTGATTCGTGAGCTGCTTGGTCTGGAGAAAACGCTCGGAAGAGCAATCAACGAGACACTACTCAGAAAACCTCCCAGCGACCGAAAGGGCTATTCGTTTAGGGGGTTATTTCTCCCGGACGGAACCAAGCTTCGGGTAATTTACAAGGGCAACACATATACCGCTGAAATTAAGGGCGGACGCTGGATTGACGACAAGAATGTGGAACACGTCAGCCCATCAGCTGCTGCTCGATCTGTGACTGGAAACAGCGTCAACGGCTTGTTGTTCTGGAGCGCCAAGAGGCCAAATGACAGTGGTTGGAAGAAGCTGAACGCCTTGTCAGGCTTTAGCCAATGATCGTGAGTTTCGACGATGATCAGGCCGAGCTGATTTGGAATGGCGAACGTAGCCGCAAGCTGCCGTCCGACATCCAGCAAACCGCGCGTCGCAAGCTGCGGCAGCTGAACGCCGTCGCGCGCCTCGACGATCTCCGCATCCCGCCCGGCAACCGGCTTGAGCAGTTGAAAGGCTTTACCCCCTTACGATATAGCATCCGGATCAACGACCAGTGGCGTGTCACTTTTGGCTGGTCGGACGGAGGCGCGGACGATGTCCGGATCGAAGATTATCATCGCGGATGAGGATCGGCTGGACAACGTCCATCCGGGCGACATCCTGCGTCATGATTTCCTGATCGGCAGCGATATCGGCGTGGCAGAAGTGGCCGAGGGCGCCGGCATCGACGAGAACCGCCTTACCCGCCTGCTCGACACAAAGCTGAATATCGATGCGGCCCTGGATGCGCGGCTGACGCGCTATTTCGGTATGAGCGAGGGCTTCTTCCTGCGCCTCCAGAACAGCTACGATCTCGAAGAGGTGCATCGGCGCGACGCAGCCGAACTCGACCGCATCGTTCCCCGGGCTGCCTGAATTTCTGCGCTCGAACTGGCTGACGAACCGATGACCCTTGAGACGACACCGTTTGATCCAGCGGAATATCTCGAGACCGAAGAGGATATCATCGCCTATCTCGACGCGTCGATGGAGGGCGGCGACCCCGGAGTCATCGCCAGAGCTTTGGGAGATGTGGCGCGGTCGAAGGGCATGACCGAATTGTCCCGTAAAACGGGCGTGGGTCGCCAGGCGCTGTACGCCGCCCTTTCGGCAAACGGCAATCCGACGCTGGAGACGTTGACCTCGGTATTGGCCGCGATGGGGTTGCGGTTGAGCGTCGGCAGGGCGGCTGCCTGATCGCGGCCGCGCGTCTCCGCGTAGATCTGCTGCCGTCGGCATATCGAGTTTGGCGGCAGTCGCCGGCGGGATCAGGGGCGGGCGTCAGGGCCGCGTCGGAAGCTGATGGCGATCCGGTTATAGGCGTTGATGAGACCGATCGACAGGGTCAGGTCGGCGACTTCCTTTTCGGAGAACTGGGCGCTGACCGTCGCGAACAGGTCGTCGGAGATCCGGGTACCCGCCACCAGCGTCACCGCCTCGGTCCAGGCCAGTGCCGCCCGCTCGCGCTCGCTGAAGAGGGGCCCGGCCTCGCGCCAGGCGGAGACCAGCAGCAGCTTCTCGGCAGGTACGCCGGCGGCAAGGAGATCGCGGCTGTGGCTGTCGATACAATAAGCACAGCCGTTGATCTGCGAGGCCCGCAAATAGACCAGGTCGACGAGTGCCTTGGGCAGCCCGCAGCCACTGACATACATGTAGACGCCGCCAAGGGCCTTCATGCCGTTCGGCGCGAGGTGCTGATAGTCGAGCCGCATCATGGGTGGCCGTCCGTGATCTTGAGCGGTTCGCCGTCGCTGGAAACGAAGGTTACCAGCAGTCGCGCGGGCCGGGTCGCGCTGGCGTTGGCGGTGAGGAGATGGTGCGCGCCCGGTTGCTCGGTCCAGCCCTGGCCCACGCGGTAGGTGCGCGCAGGCTCGCCCGCGAGCCGGCTCCGCACGGTGCCCGCGAGCACATAGGCATAGACGAAGGCGCTCCCATGCCGATGGGGCGCCGCGCGCGCGCCCGGCGGGAAGGTTACGACAGCCGCCGTGAACCGCTTGCCTGCGATGCCGGGAAGCGCCTGCGAGACGAGCGGCGCTACGCTTTCCTCGGGCACCGGCGCGGCGCCTGGCGCGGCCAGGAGGAGGAAAAGGGCCGCGACGCTATTGGCGTTCATGGAAGGAGACCGGATAAGCCGAATTGCGGATCGTGACCATTGGGTCGGCGATGCCGATGCCCGGCGGCAACGCGCCGGGCAGGAACAACAGGTCCCGATCGGCGGCCGCCGAGTTGGACGCGGCCTGGTCGATCGTGATGACGCCGAGCTTCACCAGGCGCCGGTTCTCGGGCCATGCCACCGACGGATCGTCGATCTTGTCGGTGGCCTCGCCGATTTGCGCGAACCAGGTGAACCGGACCGGGGCCCTGACGACGCGGGCAGTGATGTCATCCATCAGATAGGTCGGGGTGCGTCCCTGCAGCGTCGCGTCGCTGAGATAATGCTCGCCGGCCTCGGGCACGAAGCGATATCGCACCGGCCGGCTTTTCCCCGCTGCGTCGGTGAAGAAGAAGGCGTTGACCCCGAAGAACGCAGTGGTTGCGAAGCTCTCCGGCGGCGGCTTCTGGGTGGTGAAAAAGGCTTTTGCCGCGGCGTGCGACCCAAGGAACGTCTCGAAGGGTGTCGGCGAGGCCGTGCCCGCGGGGCTGTGGCCGAGCGCCTGCAGAAGCGTGCTGAACTCGGTCGCCGTCTTCACCGGGAAGCCGTTGAAACTATGATTGACGATGTCGAGGTTCGATCCGTCCGCCATCAGGAACTTGACCGCGAAACCGCGCGGGTTCGCGCTGCCGCTGGTATCCGGAATATCCGGCAGGCCCGTGAAGTCCGAGAATCGGACGATCACCGGCACGGCGCGCGCAAACACCGCCGCGATCGACAAGCTACCCGCCTCGGGGCTGGGGTCGAAATGGCCCCGCAAGATGACGCCCTTGGTATGGACGGCACGTGCATGATGCTCGCCAAAGGCCCCATGGAAGTCCTCCACCAGCTGAGCCGGGAGGCGTTTGGGAGGCGCCTGTTCCGTCTGCGCGTTCGCCGCAAGGGAGGCGCAGCACAGCGCAGCGATTGCGGCCGCCATCGAGCGAATAGCCAAGTACCTTCTCCCCAGTCGTTCGATTGATGCTGCGCCAGGCGGGCCGCTCAAGTCTGTTCCCAAATTGCTATTTTGGGCCGATACCGATTTCTGCTCCGGCGGAGTTCTGGTGATGCAACTGGAAGATCAAGGCGGAGCCAAATATGGGGCCAGGGATATCCTGGCCTCGTCCGCTACCTGCGAGTGGCGGGGACTGGCGGTGGATCATCGCCATCACCCGAAAGGCGAGGTGGGGTCCTTCCAGCCGCTGCATCTGGAAATCGCCATCGCGACGGGATGTGATCCGGATTGTGTCGTCAGCCGGACCGGCGATCGCATCCGCCAGCATACGCGGGTGGAGCCAGGGACACTATGGTTCTGTCCGGCAGGCGTGCAGGAAGACGATATCGTCTTGTCCGAATGGCACGATGCGCTTCACATTTACCTGCCCCCCGCTCGCTTCGTCGACCTTTCCGAGGTGCGCGGCGGCGCGGCCTGTCGTCCCGAGGCCGTACCGTATCTCGGCGGCTTCTATGATGAACGCCTCCGCCGCATCGGCGCGGGGTTGCTCCGCGAGCTCCACGCGCCCAGCGCGGCGGGCCCGGTGTTGATCGACACGCTATCGACCGAACTGACCGCTTGCGTCGTCGACGGCTATTCCGCCGACGCGCGCAGGCGGGGAAGTGATGAGGGCGGCCACAAGCTCGACGGCAGGCGGCTGCGCCGTGTCCTCGACTATATGACCGCCCATCTCGAGGACGATGTCGGACTCGAGGATCTGGCTCAGGCAGCGTGCTTCAGCACCTTTCACTTCATTCGGATGTTCACCAGCACCACGGGCGTGCCGCCACACCGTTATCTGAGCCGCATGCGGCTCGAGCGCGCCAAGACATTGTTGTCGCTGCGGACGATGCCGATCGCCGAGATTGCGCTGGCCTGTCGTTTCTCGTCCCAGTCGTCCTTCACCCGCGCCTTCCGCCGCGCCACGGGAACGACACCGCAAATCTATCGTCAGCAATCATGGTGTCCGCCCCGCTGACGTGTGGGCCGACCGGCGTCCCCGGTTAGCTGCCGCCAGGAGCGGGTCGATCACGGCATTTCGCGTCGATTTTCAAAAGCCATTCACCGATCGGCGCCCTCCGCACGGCGAGCCCAGAATCATATACTATACAATCCCATTGCGTGCGGCGGTGACTCATGCATATTCGCGCCGCCGGCGCTTTCGCGTCGTCCGACGCTCCTGGTGGACCTTGGGCGTTATCATTCGCGCTTGTTGAAAGTGACCATGACGACTCCTATCAGCCGCCGCCAAGCTCTCCTGTCCACCGCTGCCGCACTCGCCGTCGCCCCCTGGGCGGCCCGCGCCGAGGCGCAAGCTGCGCTGACCGGCGGCACCGGTACCGCACCCGCCAAACCGCCGGCGGACACCGACTGGATCGGTTATGGCAATGATCTGGCCTCCACCCGCTATGCCGGCCTGGACCAGATCCATGCCGAGAATTTCAACAATCTGGAGGTCGCCTGGCGGTTCAAGACCGACAATTTCGGGGCTCGCAAGGATTCCTATTTCAACGCCACCCCGACCGTGGTGAAGGGTCGCCTCTACGGGACCGTTGGCGTGGACCGCTATCTGGTCTGCATGGACGCCGGCACCGGGCAGCTCATCTGGACCTACCGCCACGACGAGAAGGGCCGGCTCGGCGCCCGCGGCGGCTCGGGCTGGGGTGTCGGCTATTGGACCGACGGCACGGTCGAGCGGATCCTGTACGTCACCCGCAGCTATCAGCTGATCTCGATCGATATCAAGACGGGCCTGCCCGATCCCGCGTTCGGCACGGGCAATGAAGTGGATCTCCGGCTCGACTGGGATCACGAGGTCGATCCCAAGGCGCCGGTCGTCGGGCTGCACGCGCCGCCCCTGGTGGTGAGGGACACCGTCGTCGTCGGTACCGCGTCGTCCTCGACCGGCCCCGGCTATCTGCGCGGCTTCGACGTGCGCACGGGCAAGCGGAAGTGGATTTTCCACACCGTGCCGAAAAAGGGCGAGTTCGGCTACGACACCTGGATCAAGCCGGGACAGGCCGAGACGGCGACGAACACCGGCGTGTGGGCGATGATGTCCGCCGATCCGGAGCTGGGTCTCGTCTATGCCGGGGTCGAGCTGCCCCAGGCCGACTGGATGGGCCTCACCCGGCACGGCGATGCGCTGTTCACCGAGACCCTGGTCGCGCTCGATATCGAAACGGGCGAGCGCCGCTGGCATTTCCAGACCGAGCATCACGGGCTGTGGGATCGCGACATCGCCTGCGCGCCCGTCCTGATGGATGTCCGCCAGGGCCGGAAAGTGATCAAGGCGCTGGCCCTGCCCAGCAAACAGGCCTTCCTGTTCGTGCTCGACCGCGCGACGGGCAAACCGGTCTGGCCGATCCGCGAGGAGAAGGTGCTGCCCGGCGACGTGCCCGGCGAATATTATGCGCCGACTCAGCCCGTGCCGTCGCGGCCGCCGCCGTTCGATCACCAGGGCGTCACGGCTGACGATGTGATCGACTGGACGCCCGAGCTGAAGGCACGCGCGCTCGAGATCATCAGCCACTACCGGCTGGGCGGGCTCTACCGGCCGCCGACCATCGCGAAGCCCGAGGGGCCGTGGGGCACGCTGATGACGCCGGAAAATCAGGGCGGCGCGAACTGGGCCGGCGGCGGCTGCGATCCGGAAACCGGCATCTTCTATATCTATTCGAAAACCGTGCTGCAGAATTACGCGATCAGGCAGCTGCCCAATGGACGTCTTGTCCCCGGAGGCAGTACGTCGCGCGGCACGAACGACAATATGGGTGCGGCCTTTGGCGGATCGGCGAATCCGGGCGGACGCGCGGGGCTCGGCGGGCCCGTCGCGCCCAACGTGAAGGACGGACTGAACGACCCGATCACCCCCGATCTGCTCACCATCGGCGGCATGCCGATCCTGAAGCCGCCTTACGGCCGGATCACCGCGCTCGACCTGACGCACGGCACCAAGCTCTGGCAGGTCGCGCACGGCGAAACGCCCGACTTCATCCGGAACAACCCGCTCCTCAAGGGCGTGACCATCCCGCGCACCGGCCAGTCCGGCATCCTCGGCGTCCTGGTGACCAAGACCCTCGTCATCTGCGGCGACAGCGGCGAATTCACCGACGAGCAGGGGCGCAAGGCGGCGCGATTGCGCGCCTATGACAAGATGACGGGGCACGAGGTCGGCACGGTCTTTCTCGATCAGCCGCAGACCGGCTCGCCGATGACCTATATGCTCGGTGGCCGTCAGCATATCGTGCTGGCCAGCGGGGGTTTCGATGGTGGAGAGTTCATCTGCTACCGCCTGCCAGCGCCTCGTGCGGCGGGGGCGCCGCGAACCGAAGCGCCGCGTCCGCCGATCACGGATTGATCGCGAAGACGGTCTTGTGGACGGTCGATTCAACCGCGGCCCGAATCGTCGCATCGTGAGACTAGTCGGCGTTTGAAGAAATGCCGGCTCGCTCTTTCCCATGACGGTTCGGCACCGTTGCCTCGTCCGTCCCTGCTATTGCGAAACACCCCCTGTTAACGGCGCGGGCCTGCCCTGTTATGCGTGACCGCCGCCCTGTTATTCCGGAACAGGGCAGGCGCCATTCAAAACATTGAAATGTATGAAAAATATCTCCAACAAAGTTGGAAATAACAGGGCAAGAAAAAAATTCACCCTGTTCCACCCTGTTGATGGCCAGGAACAGGGCCGCGGTCGCCTGCCGGCGGCGCCCGGGCTGGTCGGCTTCGGCCGCCGACAACAGCGCCAGTCCGGCGGCGATAGGGCACGGGCCGGAGCAACGGACCGGAAGATCGCGCGTTTGCTGCTTCAGGCGGCCTGAACGCGGGGGGCGAATGATTTCCCGCGCGGGCCGTCGGGAGGATTTATGTCGGCCTTTTCATCCCTGTCGCGGCGATCGACCTGCGGCTTCACGCTCGCCCTGTTGCTTGCCACATCGGCCTGCGGCGGCGGCGGGGGAGGAGGTGGTGGCACGCCGACCCCGACGCCCGCCAACCAGGCCCCGAGCTTCACCTCCGCGGCCACCGCCAGCATCGTCGAGAACGCCACCGACGCCTATCAGGCGGCGGCGACCGATCCGGACGGCAACCCGCTGACCTACAGCATCGCCGGCGGGGCCGACGCCGCGCGCTTCTCGATCACCGCGGCCGGGCTGGTGCGGTTCGTGTCGCCGCCCAATTTCGAGGCGCCGGCCGATGCCGGGCAGGACAATGTCTATGACGTGCAGGTTGGCGTCACCGACGGGCAGGCGAGCGCCACGCGCGCCGTCGCGATCACCGTCACCAACAGCAAGGAAGGCATCCAGGTCCGCCGCGTCGGGACGGGCTTCAACCAGCCGCTCTATGTCGCGCCGATCCCGGGCGACACCCGCGTCATGGTCGTGGAAAAGGGCGGCAACCTGATCCTGCTCGATCCTGCGACCGGCGCCAAATCGCCGTTCGCCACGATCGAGAATATCTCGACTGACGGGGAACGGGGCCTGCTCGGCGTGGCGTTCGGCCCGGACTATCTGACCAACGGCTTCTTCTATGTCTATGCCACGAACAATGCCGCAGGTGGCAACAATGGCGATATTTCGATTCGGCAATATCGGCGCCTGAGCAACGGATCGGTCAGCCGGTCCAATACCGTCCTCACCATTCCGCATACCGCCAACAACAATCACAATGGCGGGTGGCTCGGGTTCGGACCCGATGGCTATCTCTACATCGCGACCGGCGACGGCGGCGGTGGCGGCGATCCGGGCAACAATGCCCAGAATACCAGTTCGCTGCTCGGCAAGATCCTGCGGATCGAGATCGTCGCCGATCCCTTTGCCGGCGCGTCACCGCGCTATTTCGACGTGCCCGCCGACAATCCCTTCGCCAGCGGCGTCGGCGGCGCGCGCGAAGTCTATGCCTATGGCTTCCGCAATCCGTTCCGCGCGTCCTTCTGGGGCAGCAATCTGCTCATCGGCGATGTCGGCCAGGATGCGTGGGAAGAGCTCGACCTGCTCCGCCCGCAGGACAAGGGCGGCAATTATGGCTGGCGCTTCCGTGAAGGGACGCATGCCTTCAATGGCACCGCGCCTGCTGGACTGATCGATCCGGTGCTCGAATATGGCCATGGCACCGGGCCGAAACAGGGCAGCACGATCACCGGCGGCTATGTCTATCGCGGGCCGGTCGCCTCCCTCACCGGTTCCTATGTCTTCGCCGATTTCATCCGTGGCGGCATCTTCACCGTGCCGGCGAGTACGCTTACGCAGGGCACGACCCTGGGTGCGGCCGGCTTCGAACGTCGCAACGAGGATTTCGCGCCCGATATCGGCACGATCAACCAGCTCGCCTCGTTCGGCGAGGATGCGGCGGGCAATCTCTACCTCGTCGATCTCGATGGCGAGATTTATAGGGTGACGGCGTCACCCACCGCCTAGCGAGAGGTCTTCGATCGCCGTGCCGTAATAGCTCGCCACACGATTGGCATAGTCCTGGTCGAACAGTGGCGGGTTGGCGGCCCAGCTCGGCCCGCCTTCGAGCACCTTGCGGTCGATCGTGACGAGATAGATGTCCGCTGCCGGCTCGTACGCGAGCAGGCTGAAGGGCAGGGGATAATAGGCCTTGCCCATGCCCAGGAAGCCGCCGATCGTCAGCACCACATAGGCCGTCCGGCCGGTTCGTTTGTTGATCAGAAACTCGTGGACCGATCCGACCTTTTCGTTGTCGCGCGTTCTCACTCTGATCGTGTCACTCCGGGTCGAATAAGCGAGAAGCTGCACGGGCTGGTCTTTGGACATGGTCGTTCCTTCAATCGGGTCAATCCTCGAGGATCAAACTCGTGCGCTTGGTTTCCGGCAGCATCAGAAATGCGATCGTCGCGCAGAACAGGATCGCGGTGACATACCAGTAGAAGGCGGATTCGACATGCGCGTTCTTGAACCATAGCGCGACATATTCCGCTGTGCCGCCGAACGCCGCATTGCCGATCGCATAGGGGAAGGCGACACCCAGCGCGCGGATATGCGCCGGGAACAGTTCCGCCTTCACCAGCGCGCTGATCGAGGTATAGGCCGACAGCAGCATCAGCGGCCCGAGGATGATCGCGAAGGCAACCATTGGATCGCGTACCACCGCCAGCGCGCTGAACACCGGCACGGTCACGAGCATGCCGCCCACCCCGAACAGCAACAGCATCGGCTTGCGCCCGAATCTGTCGGCGAGCACGCCGAATACCGGCTGCGCCAGCATGTAGACGACAAGGGCCGCGGTCATCACCTGGGTCGCGGTCTGGATCTCGAAGCCGCTGGTGTTGACCAGGAATTTCTGGAGATAGGTGGTGTAGGCGTAGAAGGTGCAGCTGCCGCCCGCGCTGATGATCATGACCAGCAGGAACTCGCGCGGATGTGCCTTCCACAAGGCGATCAGGCCGGATTTGGGCCGGTCGGCCAACTGGTTCTCGAACGAGGCGGTCTCGGCGAGCCGGCGCCGCAGGATATAGACGACCAGTGCTAGCACCGCGCCGAAGAAGAAGGCGATACGCCAGCCCCATTCCGACATCTCGGTCTTGCTCAGCACCGTCTGCAGCAGCAGCGTGACCGCGAGCGCGGTGAGCTGCCCGCCGATCAGGGTGACATACTGGAAGCTCGACCAGAAGCCGCGCCGGTCGCGCGTCGCCATCTCGGAGAGATAGGTCGCGCTCGCGCCATATTCGCCGCCGACCGACAGGCCCTGGATCATGCGCGCGAGCACGAGAATGACCGGCGCCGCGACGCCGATCACGGCATAGCCTGGCACCAGCGCGATCATCAGCGAGCCCAGGCACATCAGCCCGACCGACAGCGCCAGCCCCGCCTTGCGGCCATGCGTGTCGGCATAGCGCCCCATCCAGTAGGCGCCGATCGGCCGCATGACGAAACCCACCGCGAAGATCGCGCTGGTGCCCATCAGCTGCGCGGTCGGATCGCCCTTGGGAAAGAAGGTCGCCGCGAAATAGAGCGACAGCGAGGAATAGGCATACCAGTCATACCATTCGGCCAGGTTGCCGGCCGATCCGCCGACGATGGATTTCAGTCGCTTGGCATCGATCGCCATGGTCCGGTCTCTCCCCATCCGTGTCGCTGCACGGCCCGGCGGCAACAGAGGCGAATTCTCGGGCGCATGCAAGACGGGCGGTTGAGCCGCGCGGCCGCTTCGCCCATAGACGGACGAATGCGTCTGTTCCTGCTCCTTGCCGCCATCGTCTCCCTGTCGGGCTGCGTCGGCACGGCCGCCCCGCCCACCGCGCCCCGGCCCGCCCCGACGCCGGCCTATGTTCCGCCGCCGGCCCCCGTGCCGACCGCGACGCCGGTCGGCAAGGACTGGCGCGACTGGCCGATGACGCCGGGCGACTGGGTCTACCGCCAGGACGGCCGGGGTTCGATCGCGCTGTTTGGCGTGCCCGGTGCCGATGCGGCGCTGACCCTCCGCTGCGATCGGGCGGCGAACACGCTTTACCTGTCGCGTCAGGGTGTCGCCGCCGGGCCGGTGGCGCTGACGATCCGCACCTCGACCGCGCTGCGCACCCTGTCCGCCGCGCCGACCGGCGGTACGCCGCCCTATGTCGCGGTGGCGCTTCAGCCGCGCGATGGCTTGCTCGACGCGATGGGTTTCAGCCGCGGACGTTTCGTTATCGAGCAGGCCGGCACCGCCCCGCTGGTGGTGCCCGCCTGGGCCGAGATCGAGCGCGTGACCGAGGATTGCCGGCGCTGACGGGATAAACTCCTGGCCTCGCGCGTTTTTGTCGCGAGGAGAATGCCATGATCCGCAAGCTCAAGTCCGGCGAATACCGCCTCTATTCGCGCAAGGTCGATCCCGACACGCACAAGCGCCGCAACCTCGGCACCTTCGACAGCCGCGCCGCCGCCGAGAAGCACGAGCGCGAAGTCCAGTATTTCAAGCGGCACTGATCATGGCGACGGAGAAATGGTCGCAGGACGTGACCGAGCATAGCGACGCGCTCGACCTGGAGCGCGAGGTGTTCACCTGGCAGGACCCGAAGCGCATCGCCGCCTCGCTCAAGCGATCGGCCGAACGGAGCCTGCGGCGCAGGAGCACGCCGTTCCGGTCCGCGATGTCGATGCTGACCTTCTACATCAACCGCGCCGGGCACGGCCTGGATGCGCGGCAAAGGAAGGTGCTGGAGGAGGCGAAGCAGGAACTGCGCGTCGCCTTCGGCAAGGCCTGAGGGCGGGTTGCCCCGGAAGCGGCGCAGGCGGAAGAGAATCGTCGAAAACGCAAAACATTACAAGACTTGTTTATGTGATTCGGATGATTCAAACAGGAGTCGTACCCAGTCCTGGGTACGGCGTTTTAACAAGCGAAAGGAGGTGATCCGATGTCTCATGGTTCAGCAATGGGGTCGGTTCAGTTCGTTCGGGGGACGCACCGCTAGCTTTATCGGGATGACGGCGGGGGGTATTCTCCCTCAATCAACGCTGCCGTCTATCGAAGCTGCGGTTCGCATGGTCTCCCGGGCTGGAACTTCCGGCCGCTGACCATGTCAGGAGGTTGCCGGGTCTGCGGACCCGGCAGCCTCTTTTCATATCCGGGGTATTTCACATTTTGGCGCGGGCAGATCGCGTCAAATAATTCGCCATCCCGGACTTGTTCCGGGGTCCATCGTTCCGCATGAATTGTCCCGTGCTGCTTGCGCGGCGCGATGGATGCCGGAACCAGTCCGGCATGACGGGGGTGGGGATCCTATGCGCCTATTCGCTTCGCTTCTGCTTCTCGCCGCGGCAGGCGCCACGCCCGCCGCCGCCCAGACGGTGAAGATCGAAGAACAATCGATCGACCAGCTCCAGGCGATGATGGCCGGCGGCACGACCAGCGAGGCGATCACCCAGGCCTATCTCGCGCGGATCGCGACGATGGACCGCAGCGGGCCGGCGTTGCGCTCGGTCATCGCGCTCACCCCCGACGCGATCGCCCAGGCCAAAGCGAGCGACGCGCGCCGCCGGGCGGGCAGGACGCTCGGCCCGCTCGACGGCATTCCGGTGCTGATCAAGGACAATATCGAAACGAAGGAACTGCCGACCACTGCCGGCAGCCTCGCGCTCAAGGACAATCTCACTGGCCGCGACGCGCCGGTGGTGGCCGAATTGCGCAAGGCCGGCGCCGTCATCCTCGGCAAGACCAATTTGTCGGAATGGGCGAACATCCGCTCGACCAATTCGATGAGCGGCTGGAGCGCGATCGGCGGGCTGGTGCGCAACCCCTATGCGCTCGACCGTTCCTCCTGCGGATCGTCGAGCGGATCGGGCGCCGCGGTGGCGGCGAGCTTCGCACCGGTCGCCTTGGGCACCGAAACGGACGGGTCGGTGGTCTGCCCGTCCTCGATGAACGGGCTGGTCGGGCTCAAGCCGACGATCGGACTGGTCAGCCGCACGCATGTCGTGCCGATCAGCCACAGCCAGGATACGCCGGGGCCGATGGGCCGTTCCGTCAGGGACGTGGCGATCCTGTTCTCCGCGATGGTCGCGGCCGATCCGGCGGACAAGGCCACGAAGGATGCCGCCAAATACCGCGCTGACTTCTCCAAGGGACTGTCGCCCGATGCGCTCAAGGGCCTGCGCATCGCCGTGCTGCGGCCCGAGATGCCGGACGCGATGAAGGCGCCTTACGACGCGGCGCTCGCGGTGCTGAAAGCGGCCGGCGCGGTGCTGGTCGATGTCGAGAAGCCCAAGCTCGACGGCATGGGCGATGCCGAATTCGACGTGCTCAAGGTCGAGCTCAAGGCCGATCTCGACGCCTATCTCGCGACCACGCCAAAGGCCGTGACCACGCGTACGCTCGATCAGGTGATTGCCTTCAACGAGGCGAACAGGACGACCGAGATGCCCTTTTTCGGCCAGGAGATCTTCCTCGACGCAGCGAAGACGCGCGGGCTCGCCGATGCCGAATATCTCGGCGCGCGGGCCAGGTCGCTGCGGCTGGCGGGGGCGGAGGGCATCGACGCGATGCTGAAGAAAGCGAACGCGACGATCCTGGTCGAGCCGACCTATGGCCTGCCCTGGCTGAGCGACAGCGTCTCGGGCGACCATTTCACCGGCCCGAGCGCGAGCGAGATGCCGGCGATCGCGGGGTACCCGCATCTGACGGTGCCGATGGGGCTGGCCATGGGACTGCCGGTGGGGCTGTCCTTCATCGCGACGGCTTATGGCGACCAGGCGGTGCTGAACGCGGGTTACGCCTATGAGCGGGCGAGCCATGCCCGGGTGGCGCCGAAATACCCTCCCGTCGCGGATGTCGGGCCGGGGCTGGAGGGCGCCTCCAAATAAAGCCCTAAAAAGCCCCTCCCCTTCAGGGGAGGGGTTGGGGTGGGGCAGTCCCGCAAGTGCAACGCTGGATGGCTAGCCGGAGGCCCCCACCCCCAACCCCTCCCCTTAAGGGGAGGGGCTCAAGAAACACTCCACCGCCGCGCCAGCCCCGCCTGCCACAGTATCAGCAACGGCACGACCCCAAGCTCCATCGCCAGCCCGAACACATGCCCCCTGGACGGTATCCCCACCGCCACCAGCGACACAAGCCGCGACAGCCCGCCCGCAACCACCAATGCCCCGAGCAACCGAAACCGCGGTCCCTTCATCTCGATCCCCGGCACGCAGGTCGCGAACGCCACGCCCACTGCGAAGAATATCCCCGAAACATAGCGGAAATGGCTGTCGAGATCGGTCGGGATCACCGGCGCATGGCCCAGAAAACCGGGCCCGAACAGGATGCTCTGCCCGCCCGTCACCAGCGGCACGAGGCAGGCGATCGCCACCACCAGTTGAAGCGCCCGCTTCTCGGCGGTGACGTTCAGCGTCGGTCCTTTTCGAGCAGCTCGGGCCGGATATGGATCGCGCGCAGCGACATGCGCACTTCGATCAGGAAGGCAGCGAGCGCGGCGATCAGCAGGATCATCGCAAGGATGAAGGACAAAGCGACCACGGTGCCGATATGCAGCCTGGCCAGTTCGGCGACGAACAGCAGCGCGACCACCAGGCAGGTCATCACCGCGCTCGACACCGCCATCACCAGGGCGTTGTTGATCACTGACATGCGCTTGTCGAGCAGCCGCAGCTCCCACACATGGCGGTCATGCTCGGGGCCGGTCGAGCGCGGGTGAAGCGCCTCCACCTGCCGCGCCCGGTCGACCACGCGGGACAGGCGGCCGGCCAGCACGTTGAGCAGCGCGCCGATACCCGCGAGCATGAAGACCGGCGAGAGCGAGAGCTGGATCGTCTGGGCGATCGTCGTGACGGCGGGCGAATATTCCACCCGCGCGTTGTGGCGGCATCCCGCGCGACGGGTCAAGCGCGAACCCGGCGGCGCCTCCGGCGCGCTGGGCTATCGGCGACGCTGCGTGACGTTTCTTCGCGTGCCCCCTGTCCTAATCCCGTTCGACCCAGGTCAAGATCGCGCGGCCGTCATGCGCGGTACCGATCGTGGTCGTTTCGCCGGGCCGCACCGGCACCGCGGCGTCTAGCGGCGTCAGGGTCAGTCCGGAAAAGAAGGTCGCGCCTGGCTCGGGCCGCGCCTCGATCATTGCCTCGTCATCCAGCTCGAGCCTGATCCACCGTGCGATCGTATTGGCCTCGCCGATGCTCGTCGCACGGCAGGCGAGGGTGCGGCGGTCCGACGGCGGAAAGCGGGCCTGCGCGAAATCGAACCGGAACAGCTCGACCTCTTCCGACACGGGGTCGATCCCGGCCGAGCCGATCGGCCTGAGGATGCCGGTCGGCACGAAATCGGCCATCGGGGTCAGGTCGAACCCGCAGGCTGCATCGATATGCCCGGCGCGCGGATAGTCCTGCCAGTCCACCAGCGCGGCGCGCAGGCTCGCTGCCATCGGTACGGCGGGGGCGCCGGGCGCGAGCAGCCGCTGCCGCGCATCGGCGATCGCGCTGAGCGGGTCGAAATCGAGCAGCCCGTCGGCAAAGATGTCGCAAACCAGCAGATCGGCTGGGCGCTCCAGCTCCTTGCCGATCATCAATGCCTGGGAGCGCCGGGCGACGACCTGGATGCGGTCGGCATAGCCATTCCGTTCGGCGAGCTCGCGGGCCATGCGCGCCGCGACCGTGTTATAATCGCAGGTAACGACCTTCTCCGCGCCGGCGCGCGCCGCCATCAGTGCCAGCATGCCGGCGCCGGTGCCGATCTCGAGCACCGTCATGCCGGGGCGGATCGCCCGCCGCAGCGCCGCGTCCCAGGCGGCGTTGCGGCGGGCGTCGTTCATCATCGGCACGTGATAGCCCGGGATCAGCGACGCCAGCAGTCGTCGGCCGCGCATGACGGTCGCCGGATCGTCCCGCCCCAGCGCCATCGCCTCTCGTGCAAGGTCCGCTGCCCGGCGCGGCGCCTTGCGCGCTGCGACCATTTCGGCGAGCCCGACCAGGTTGTACGGGTGATCGGGGCGTTGCCGCAGCGCCGCGCCAATGGTCGCGATCATCCGCTCGATCTCGTCGGTCACTCGATTTCCCCGCGCGGACGGCCCGTCCGCCACTTCCTAGGACAGGGCAGGGCGTAGCGAAAGGCAAGCAAAAGGCGGCATTGCGAGGGTTAATGCCGCGTCCGCCATAGAAATCGCGCCGGTGGGGAAGCGCCGTTAGGGATTTGGAAGGGATCACTGGCCGATAATCCGGCTCCGAGGGGCGTTGTTGTGCTTGAAGAGCGGGGGCGCTTTTCAAGGTCGTGGCGATGTGGACAACGTCGCTCGAATAGGGGTGTCCCGATGCTAGACCATCACGACGACGGCGACTTGACGACGATCTCATTCTCCGATTCGCCGTCTCCGCCCGAGCAGCGGGAAGATCTGCGGCGCGTGAAGGTGCTGCGCGTGGCGCGGCTGCAGACGCCGCGTGGCGAGGAACTGTGTCTGGTCCGCAACATTTCCTCGAGTGGCCTGATGGCCCATATCTATTCGGAACTGAACGTCGAAGAGCCGGTGACCGCGGAATTCAAGTCAGGCCAGCCTGTCGCCGGCCGGGTGCAATGGCGCCGGGACGGCCTGGCCGGGATCGTGTTCGACGAGCCGGTGAGCGCCGAGGAACTCCTCGCCGCCAGGGACGAGCGGCAGCCGCGTGCCCCGCGCGTTGATATCGACGTCAAGGCGCGGATCCGCGTCGGCGTGCGCTACCATGTCGTCGCGCTGTGCAACATCTCGCAGGGCGGTGGGCGGATTTCTCCGAGCGAGGTGCTGGAGGTGGGGCAGAAACTGATCCTGATGGTCAGCGGCCTGTCGCCGATCGCCGGATCGGTCCGCTGGTTGGACAAGGAGCATGCCGGTATCGCGTTCGACACCCCGATCCCGTTCGAAACGCTGGCCCGCTGGGTTCCGACCATGAACGCCCTGGCGCGGCAACGGCAGGACGGCGCCTGAACCAGTCGCGCCCATCACGCCTTGTTGCCGATCAGGCGCACCCCTCGACATAGGCGAGTTCGGGCATCATGCCGACATGGATCATCCCGACCTTGCCGTCCTCGCCGATCTCGAATCGCACGGCGGGGTCTCCGCTCGATGCATTGGGCGCGGTTAGATATTTCGCCGGCGCGGCCTCATATTTGTGCGGCGTCGCGCGGAAACCCCCGAACCATTTCCGGACGTCGCCTTCGGTCGCCCCGACACCGATGCCCTCCGCCAGCTTGACGTCGGAGCGCTGGCCGACCGTGATCCGCCTGACCTTGTCGCCGGACACGATCGCATAGACGCCGGGATACTCCGGCGACGTCACCGTCCGGCAGGAATCCCCGGTCTCCGCGTTGGTCTCGGCCCAGGACCCGCCGCCGGGCACCGCCTGACCGAGCCGCAACGCGCCGAGTCCTTCGAGGCCGATCACCTTGCCCGATGCCGTTGCGGCCGGGGTCGCGGTCGCCGGCTCCGCCATAGTGGTCGCCGGCGCGTCGTGTTGATTCGCCATGGGCGCGGACGGCGCGGTGCCGTTCGTTACGGTGCTGGTTTCCGGCTGCCGCTCGGAACCGGACGAACAGGCAGCGAGGAGCAGGACGAGGGCGAGACCGATCGGGCGGAGAGGAAGAGGTTTCATCCTGCCCAAACGACCGAAGATGCTCCCGGTTTCCCGCCGCCCCGACCTAGCTGCGGCGATATCGGAAGTACCAGACCTCATGCCCCTGCCGCCGCGCCTTGCGCTCGTAGCGGGTCTCGGGCCAGTCGTCCGGCCGGGTCAGGAAATCGCATGGGTGCGTCGCCTGCCAGATAAAATCGGTCCGCGCGTTCATCACCATCATCGACCAGCGGCAATAGGTCGGATCGTCCGTGCCCAGGCGGAATTCGGCACCTGGCTTCAGCTTGCGCGCGATCAGGTCGAGCGGCCCGTGATTGACCATCCGCCGCTTCGCGTGGCGCGCCTTCCGCCACGGATCGGGGTGGAGCAGATAGACACGGTCGAGCGAGGCATCGGGCAGCCGCTCGATCACCTCAAGCGCATCGCCCATGTGCAGCCGGACATTCTCCAGTTCGCCGTCGCGGACATGGTTGAGCGCGCCGACCACGCCGTTGAGGAACGGCTCGCAGCCGATAAAACCGGTGCCGGGCCGCATCGCCGCCTGACCGGCGAGATGCTCGCCCGCGCCGAAGCCGATCTCGACTTCGAGGGGACGGTCATCGCCGAACAGGCTCCGCGCATCGATCGGCCCGCTCTCGGGCACGCTGATCTCGGGCAGCAACTCCTCGACGAGCGCGGCCTGGCCAAGGCGCAATTTATGCCCCTGGCGACGGCCATAGAGGCGGCGGATGGTGGTCGGATCGTTCATGGTCGGGCGGGCATAGTCGCGTGGAGGCTCGGTGCAAGCCTTCAACGAAAACGGCGCGGTTCCGTCGAAGCGGAACCGCGCCGTCTTGCGCGTCAGTGGGCTGGGCGGCTCAGGCGACGGCGGCCTTGAGCTGGTCGACCAGATCGGTCTTTTCCCAGGTGAAGGAATCGCCGTCGGGCTTGCGGCCGAAATGACCATAGGCCGCGGTCTTCTGGTAGATCGGGGCGTTGAGCTTCAGATGCTCGCGAATGCCCTTCGGGGTCAGGCGGACCAGCTTCGGCAGCACCTCTTCCAGCTTCGCTTCCGGAACGGTGCCGGTGCCGTGCGTGTCGACATAAACCGACAGTGGCTCGGCGATGCCGATAGCATAGCTCAGCTGGATCGTGCAGCGGCGGGCGAGGCCGGCGGCGACGACGTTCTTGGCGAGATAGCGCGCGACATAGGCGGCCGAGCGGTCGACCTTGGTCGGGTCCTTGCCCGAGAAAGCGCCGCCGCCGTGCGGGGCTGCGCCGCCATAGGTGTCGACGATGATCTTGCGGCCGGTGACGCCGGCATCGCCGTCAGGCCCGCCGATTTCGAAACGGCCCGTCGGGTTGACGTAGATCTTGGTCTCTTCGTCCACGAATCCGTCAGGCAGGACTTCGTTGAACACGCCGACGACATAGTCGCGTAGCTCCTTGTAGAGTTCCGGATTGCCTTCGGTGCCGTCGTAGAAATAGCCCGGCGCGTGCTGGGTCGAGACGACCAGCGCCGTTGCGCGGACCGGGACCTCGTTGCGATATTCCAGGGTCACCTGGCTCTTCGCGTCGGGCTCGAGGAAGGGCACGACCTTGTTGTGGCGGTCATGCGCCAGCTTCTCGAGGATGCGGTGCGAGTAATAGAGCGTGGCGGGCAGCAGGTCGGGGGTCTCGTCGGTCGCGTAGCCGAACATGATGCCCTGGTCGCCGGCGCCTTCGTCCTTGTTGCCGCTCTCGTCGACGCCCTGCGCGATGTGCGCGGACTGAGCGTGCAGATGGTTCTCGAACGAGAAATTCGCCCAGTGGAAACCGTCCTGCTCGTAACCGATCCGCTTCACGGTCGCACGAACCGCTGCCTCGATCTCTTCCTTCGCTCCGGGTGCCCATTCGTGATTCTCGAACACGCCCTTGCAGCGGATTTCACCGGCCAGCACGACACGGTTGGTCGTGGTCAGCGTTTCGCAGGCGATACGCGCATAGGGGTCCTTGGACAGAAACAGATCGACCACGGCGTCGGAAATCTGGTCGGCGACCTTGTCGGGATGGCCTTCGGAAACCGATTCGGAGGTGAAGAGAAACGAAGCGCGCATCAAATCTACCCTTGGCTGGCGCGGTCCCGGCCCTCCGGAAACCGCATATAAAGCTTTCCTTATATGATTGCCCTAGCGAGCCGACCGGCGGAACGCAACTGCCAGGAGCAGCATTGTCGTCGCGACGAGGGCCGCCATCCAGTTGCCGAGGCGGGAGAACAGCGTCGGTGCCGCCGCCTGGGGCATGGCAAGCTCGATCGCGCCGGCCTTGTGCAGCGCCAGGCTGTCGAGCAGCCGGCCGTCGGCCGCGATCACCGCGGATATGCCGGTCGGAGTCGCACGGATGATCGGCAGCCCCTCCTCGATCGCGCGCAGACGCGCCTGGGCAAGATGCTGGGGCGGGCCCCAGTCGCCGAACCACGAATCGTTGGAAGGGTTGAAGATCATCGCAGGCCGCTGCGCCGGATCGATCACCTGGCCGGAAAAGATGATCTCATAACAGATGTCCATGCCGACATCGCCAAAGCCGGGCAGGGCGATGGTGCGCGGCCTGGGCCCCGGAGCGAAATCCAGGTCGCCCGGCACCAGGCGTTGAAGCCCGAACGCGGTGAGCAGCGGCCGCAGCGGCAGATATTCGCCGAACGGCACGAGATGCGCCTTGTCGTAGCGCGCGCGGATCGTGCCGGCCGAATCGATCGCGAAGACCGAATTGGTCCCCGCGGTGAGATTGCCCGCACTATCGAATTGCAGCGCGTTGCCGCCGCTCACCACCATGTCACGCGGACCGAGCTGGGCGGCGATGCGGCGGCGCGTGACCAGGGGCGATCCGCGCCAGTAATAATCGGCCGGATACCCGTCCTCGACGAAGAAGCGCAGCGCGCCTTCCGGCCACACGATCAGGCGCGGATGGGTGCCGGGCGTGCCGGCGAGCGATTCGAGCGCGCGCAGGCTGTTCTCGGCGTAAGCGGGAGTGGGGCGCTCCTCCTCGCCGAGATTGGGCTGGACGATTCGGACATAGGGCGAGTCGGCGGGCAGCGCGGCGGGTGTGGTTTCGATGGGAAGGCCCAGCACGGCCAGCACCGCAATGACCATCGCGGCAGCGGCGGGCACGATCCAGCGCGGGCCGGCCGCGAGGATCAGGGTTCCGGCAATCGCCACCGTCAGGCCGGACAGGGCGTAGGTTCCAGTCCAGGCCGCGATCCGCGCCACGCCGAGCATCGGTACCCAGATCGCCGCGAGCGGGTTCCACGGAAAGCCGCTGAGCATCGTCGCGCGCAGCCATTCGGTAATGATCCAGGCCGCGCCGAAGACAAGGAGATAGGCGATGCCCGGCCGCGTCATCGCGTCGCCCGCCGCGCGCGGGCTCGCCAGGCGCCAGGCCAGTCCGGCCGCGAACATCGGGTAAAGGGCGAGATACAGCGCCGACAGCAGCACGCCGGCATAGCCGAGCCAATGCGGCATCGCGTCCTGATAGACAAAAGGGTGCTGCAGCCAGTTGATGCCGATCGCGAACTGCCCGACCCCGAACAGCCAGCCGCGCAGCAGTGCCGGTTTCAGCGCGGGCGAATCGTGGATGAGCCCCATCCACAGGGCGAAACACACAAGCGCGACCGGCCAGAGATCGAGCGGTGCGAAGCCCGTCGCGGACAGTGCGCCGAGTGCGAGGGAGAGCAGGGCGGGGCGTGCCGCCGCGGCGCGCCGCAATGCCTGAACCTGATTGTCGAGCAAGGCCTTCCCCACTTCCGTCATGCCGGACTTGTTCCGGCATCCACCGGGCCGCAAGTGCTTCGGTCGTCCGTATGCGGAACGGTAGACCCCGGAACAAGCCTGTCCCGAACCGCGTCGAGGGACCCGGGGTGACGAACACCGTGGATTGGCGTTATGGCGGGCCTCATGACGCTCCGCCCCTTCCACCTCGCCTTTCCCGTCCACGACATCCCGGCCGCGCGCGCCTTTTACGGTGGCGTGCTGGGCTGCCCCGAGGGGCGCAGCGCCGAGTCCTGGGTCGATTTCGACCTGTTCGGCCATCAGATCGTCGCGCATCTCGATCCCGCGGCGACGCCGGTGGCGGTCGCCAATCCAGTCGACGGCCATGACGTGCCCGTGCCGCATTTCGGCGTCGTCCTCGAAATGGCCGATTGGGAGGCCCTCGCCGAGCGCGTGAAGGCGGCGGGCATCCGCTTCGGCATCGACCCGCATGTCCGCTTCAAGGGGCAGGTCGGCGAGCAGGCAACGATGTTCTTCCTCGACCCCAGCGGCAACGCTTTGGAGTTCAAGGCGTTCGCGGATGACGCGATGCTGTTCGCGCGTTGAGGGATAGCCCGATGACCGACCCGATCACCGTCGATATCCCTCACAAGCTTGGTCTCGCCGCCGCCCGCGCGCGAATCGAGAAGGGGGTCGGCAAACTGGCATCCTTCGTGCCCGGCGGTACCGTCACCGAGCATCGCTGGGACGGCGACACACTGATCTTCACCGTCGAGGCGATGGGCCAGCGCGTCGCGAGCCGGCTCGACGTGATGGAGACCAGGGTCCATGCGAGCTTTGATCTGCCGCCGATGCTCCGCCTGTTCGCCGGCAAGATACGCGACAAGCTGACCGAACGGGGAAAGACGCTGCTAAAATAGCGCCCGGACAGCTGGCGGCCTTCAATCCTTCTCGATTCGAATCACCCCACTGCGCAGCAATTCCTCGGCGCTGCGCGCGTAGATGGTCAGCATTCCCTCCAGAAACGGCTCGAGCTGGCGATCCTGGATCACGCCTTCCGGCAGGGTGACCCCGCCGCGGCTATCCTCGATCAGCAATCCGGCTTCGATCATCCGCGCGACGTGCCGGCGTACCGTCTCGCGCGGCAGGCCGCTCGCCGTGGCGATCGCGTTGCGCGAGATCGGCACGACCCATTCGCGCGGCAATATCGCGGTCCCGGCAAAAGGTTCGGGAATGGCGCGCTCGCGCATCAGCCGCTGGACATTGGCGGTGGACACCGTGGCGTAGATCAGCAATTCGGTTGGGCCGACCGGTATGGCGGCCGAGAGGGTGCGATGCATCGTCAGGAACAGGTTCTGCAGCGAGCTCACGGCGACTCGCCAATTCTCGCCGATCTTGGCCTGGTTGGTGACGACACGATCACTCATCGGCATCCTCTCTCGCGGATAAGGCCATCGCGGCCCTGTTACCCGTTATGGGTAACATCGTGTTTCCTAAACTATCCGTTAGCCATGAGGAAGCTATACCCTTAAGAAAGAACTCGGATTTTGGCACGAGGGGTGCTAATAGTCTTGGGGAGGAGCGCGCGCGCGGCGAAAGCAGCATACGCGCGACACGGGCTGCGGCGGCTTCGGGGGGAGCCGGCCGCAGCCCGATATCCCAGCCCGATATCCCAGCCCGATATCCTTGCCGCGCCCTATTTGGCCGCTACCCGCCAGATCACATTGCCGACATCGTCCGCCACCAGCAGCGCGCCCGTCCGATCAGTGATCACGCCGACCGGACGCCCCTGCGCTTTGCCGTCCTTGTCGAGGAATCCGGTCAGCACATCGACCGGCTTCGCGCCCTTCAGCGGAAAGCCAGTGTCGCCGAACGGCACATAGATGACCTTGTAGCCCGACATCGGCTCCCGGTTCCACGATCCGTGCTGGCCGACAAAGGCGCCGTTGGCGAATCGGTCGCCGAGCTTCGCGTCGCCGGCAAAGCTGATGCCGAGCGAGGCGGTGTGCGGCCCCAGCGCGTAATCGGGCCGCTTCGAATATTGCTGGAGCTGCGGATTGGCCGGCTCGACGCGCGTGTCGGGATAGCCGCCCCAATAATACCAGGGCCAGCCGAAATTATCGCCCAGTTCCACCGCGCTCATATAATCGGGCACGAGGTCGGATCCGAGCATGTCGCGTTCGTTGACCGTCACCCACAGCCCGCCCGATTTCGGCTCGAACGCCAGCCCATTGGGGTTGCGCAGCCCCGCCGCATAGACCCGGAAGGTCTTCGCCTCGGGATAGACCTGCAGGATGTTGGCGCGGAATTTCTCCGCCTCCAGCCCGTTCTCGGCGATGTTGCTCGACGATCCGACCGTCACGTACAGCGTCTTGCCATCCGGATCGGCGATGACGTTGCGCGCCCAGTGATTGCCGCCCGGGTTGAGCTTGATCACCGTTTCGGGCTTTGCGTCGATCTTCGTCTCGCCGTCCTTGTACGGCACGCGGACCAGCGCGTCGGTGTTGCCGATGTACAGCCAGCCCCCCATCAGCGCCATGCCGAAGGGCGAATTCAGCCCGGACATGAAGGTCGTGCGGCTCTCCGCCACGCCGTCGCCGTCGGCGTCGCGCAGCAGGACGATCTTGTTGGGCGAAGGCACGCCCGCGCCCGCACGGCCCATCAGATAGCCCATCACCTTGCCCGTGATGCCGCCGCCCTCGCGCGGCGGCGAGTTGCTCTCCGCCACCAGCACATCGCCATTGGGCAGGCGATAGAGCCAGCGCGGATGCTCGAGCCCGCCCGCGAACGCCGTCACCGCCAGCCCGGCGGCGGGCACCGGCGTCACCCCCTTCGGCCAGCCTACCGCGTCCGCCACCCCGATCGTCGGGAAGCTCTGGATCCGCGGCGGCGTGATCTCGGGCCTGGCGCCGGTGACGGCGTCGACCGGGAGGCGCGCCACATCGGGCTGGCGCAGCCAGAACCAGAAGGCGATCGCCGCGACGATGAGGATTCCGGTGATGATCAGGATATGTTTGCGCATGAGATAAGGTTACGCCAGCGACAGGGGGAAAGGAAGGGGGACGCGCGCTCTACGCCGCCCTTTCGACGTTGTTCCGTGCCTTCCCCATTTCACCTTCGCCGGCGAAGGCGGGGAGGACGGAGCAGCCGCGAGAGGATTGGCCGAACCCCGCATCCCCCGTTATGGCGCACTCATGCTCCGCATCACTGAACTGAAACTGCCGCTCAACCATGCGGAAGAGGCCCTGGCCGCCGCGATCCGCAATCGCCTGCGCATCACGCCGCGCGACCTGGTCCGCTTCACCATCGCTCGCCGCGCCCATGACGCTCGCGACAAGATGGACATCCAGCTCGTCTATTCCGTCGACGTCACCCTGCGCGACGAGGCGCCCGTCCTCGCGCGCTTCAAAAGGGACCGCCATGTCCAGCGCACCCCCGACACCAGCTATCGCTTCCCGGTAAAGGCCCCTTCCGGCTGGACCGGCAAGCGCCCCGTCGTCATCGGCACTGGCCCGTGCGGCCTGTTCGCCGGGCTGATCCTCGCCCAGATGGGCTTTCGCCCGATCATCCTCGATCGCGGCAAGGAGGTGAAGCAGCGTACCAAGGACACCTGGGGCCTGTGGCGCAAGAGCGAGCTCAACCCCGAATCCAACGTCCAGTTCGGCGAAGGCGGGGCCGGCACCTTCTCCGACGGCAAGCTCTACAGCCGCATCAAGGACCCGCGCCATCTCGACCGCAAGGTGCTGATCGAGTTCGTCAAGGCCGGCGCTCCCGCCGAGATCCTGACCGAGGCGCACCCGCATATCGGCACTTTCCGCCTGGTCGCGATGGTCCAGAGCCTGCGCGAGACGATCGAGGGCCTGGGTGGCGAATATCGCTTCGAGAACCGCGTCGACCGGATCGATATCGCGACTGCCCCGGACGGCTCCCGCCGCGTGACGGGTCTTCACCTTCACACCGGCGACTATCTCGAGGCGGATCAGGTCGTGCTCGCGATCGGACATAGCGCGCGCGACACGTTCCACATGCTCCATGACGAAGGGGTGTTCGTCGAGGCCAAGCCCTTCTCGATCGGCGTGCGCATCGAACATCCGCAAAGCTGGATCGACGACGCCCGCTTCGGCCCCTCGGCCGGCCACCCGATCCTCGGCGCGGCGGATTACAGCCTGTCGCATCACTGCAGGAACGGCCGCACCGTCTACAGCTTCTGCATGTGCCCCGGCGGGACGGTGGTCGCCGCCACCTCGGAGGAAGGCCGCGTCGCCACCAATGGCATGAGCCAATATTCCCGCAACGAGCGCAACGCGAATTCGGGCCTGGTCGTCGGCATCGATCCCGCGCGTGACTATCCCGGCCACCCGCTCGCCGGCATCGAGTTGCAGCGCCACTGGGAATCGCGCGCCTATGTCGCCGGCGGCTCGACCTACAGGGCCCCCGCCCAGACGCTCGGCGACTTCCTCGCCGGCCGCCCATCGAGCAAGCTCGGCACCGTCGCGCCGTCCTATCTTCCCGGCGTCACCCCGACCGACCTGGCCGAATGCCTGCCCGATTTCGCGGTGACCGCGATGCGTGAGGCACTGGTCGCCTTCGGCCGCCAGGTCCCGGGCTATGACCACCCCGACGCGCTGATGACCGGCGTCGAGACCCGCACCTCCTCCCCCATCCGCATCACCCGCGGTGCCGATTTCCAGAGCCTCAACACCAACGGCCTGTTCCCCGCCGGCGAAGGCGCGGGTTATGCCGGCGGCATCCTCTCCGCCGCGGTCGACGGCATCAAGGTGGCGGAAGCGGTTGCGGTGCGCATCACGGGTTAAACCTCGCCCGGTCACACCCTCTCCCGTTCGTTTCGAGCGAAGTCGAGAAACCGACCCGTGCGCTGTTTGGCCTGTTTCTCGACTTCGCTCGAAACGAACGGGGAAGGGGAATCTCGCCAGTTCGTGAGCGCACCCCCTCCGCGCCTCCGCACGAACCAAATAAAAAGGCCGCCGGCGAGGGGAGTCGCCGGCGGCCATGAGCGCTTAAGCTAAAAGAAGGGGTCACACCCGCAGATCGTATCGGTCCGCGTCCATCACTTTGGTCCAGGCGGCAACGAAGTCCTTCACGAACTTCCCCCCCGCATCGTTCGAAGCATAGACCTCGGACACCGCCCGAAGTTGTGAGTTCGATCCGAACACCAGGTCAGTCCGCGTCGCGGTCCATCGTTGCTCGTTCGTGTTGCGGTTGGTCCCCGCAAACTCCTCGTCACCGGCTTCGTCGATTTCCTTCCACGCCGTGCCCATGTCGAGCAGATTGACGAAGAAGTCGTTGGTCAGCTGCCCCGGCCGGTCGGTCAGCACGCCGTGCGCCGAGCCGCCATGATTGGCGCCCAGCACGCGCAGGCCGCCCACCAGCACCGTCATTTCGGGCGTGCTCAGCCCCAGCAACTGCGCCCGGTCGATCAGCAACTCCTCGGTCGGCACGCTGAACCGCACTGAGAGATAGTTGCGGAATCCGTCCGCCTTGGGCTCGAGCACGTCGATATTGCCGATTTCGGTCTGCTCGGCGGTCGCGTCCGTGCGGCCCGGCGAGAAGGGCACGGTCACGTCCTGCCCGGCATCCTTCGCTGCCTTCTCGACCGCGGCAGAGCCACCCAGCACGATCAGGTCGGCGATGCTGACCTTCTTGCCCGCCCCGGCACCGTCGAAGTCGCGCTTGATGCCCTCATAGACCTCCAGCACCCTGGCCAGCTTCGCCGGCTCGTTGACCTCCCAGTCCTTCTGGGGCGCCAGGCGGATGCGCGCGCCATTGGCGCCGCCGCGATGGTCCGAACCGCGATAGGTCGCGGCCGATGCCCAGGCCGTCCGCACCAGCTCGGCCACGCTCAGCCCAGATGCCAGGATCTTCTGCTTCAGCGCCGCCACATCGCCGCTATCGATCGGCGTATAGTCCGCCTTGGGGATCGGATCCTGCCAGATCAGGTCCTCGGCCGGCACGTCGGGCCCGAGATACCGCACCTTCGGCCCCATGTCGCGGTGGCACAGCTTGAACCAGGCGCGGGCAAAGGCATCGGCGAACTGGTCGGGATTGTCCCGGAACCGCTCGTTGATCGCGCGGTACGTCGGGTCCGCCTTCATCGCGATGTCGGCGGTAGTCATCATCGTCGGCAGGCGCCGTTCGGGGCTGTGCGCACCGGGCGCGAGGTCCTCGGGTGCCTGGTTGATCGGCTGCCATTGCTTGGCCCCCGCCGGGCTGCGCACCAGTTCGTACTCGTAGTCGAACAGCATGTGGAAGAAACTCATGTCCCAGGTGATCGGCGTCGGCGTCCACGCGCCTTCGATGCCGCTGGTGATGGTGTGGTCGCCCACGCCCGACTCATGCCCGCTCTGCCAGCCAAGCCCCTGCTGCGCGATATCGGCGCCTTCCGGCTCCGCACCGACCAGCGAGGCGTCGCCCGCACCATGCGCCTTGCCGAAGGTATGGCCGCCCGCGACCAGCGCCGCGGTCTCCTCGTCGTTCATGCCCATCCGGGCGAACGTCTCGCGGATGTCGCGCGCCGACTGAATCGGGTCAGGATTACCGCCTGGCCCTTCGGGATTGACGTAGATCAGGCCCATCTGGATCGCGGCGAGCGGGCTTTCCAGCACCATCTCACGCTCGGGCTGAATGCGCGTCTGGTTGTCGGCATGGCCGACCCATTGCTCCTCGGTGCCCCAGTAAATGTCCTTTTCGGGCTCGAACACATCGGCACGGCCGCCGCCGAAGCCAAAAACAGGTCCGCCCATCGACTCGATCGCGACATTGCCGGCCAGGATCATCAGATCGGCCCAGCTCAGCTTGCGGCCATATTTCTGCTTCACCGGCCAGAGCAGCCGGCGTGCCTTGTCGAGATTGCCATTATCCGGCCAGCTGTTGAGCGGCGCGAAGCGCTGCGACCCGGAAGAGGCACCGCCGCGCCCGTCGCCGCTGCGATAGGTGCCGGCGCTGTGCCAGGCCATGCGGATGAAGAACGGGCCGTAATGCCCGTAATCGGCCGGCCACCAGGGCTGGCTGTCTGTCATCAGCGCGGTCAGGTCGCGCTTCACCGCCGCGAGGTCGAGCGTCTTGAACTCGGCGGCATAATCGAAATCGTCGCCCATCGGATCGCCCGACAGGCCGTTTTGCTGGAGGATGTCCAGCGACAGCTGGTTCGGCCACCAGTCGCGGTTGGTCCGCCCGAGAAGGGATCGCAGCGCGGCAGGCTCTTTCATCGGGCAGCCCAGCGGGTCGCCGCTCGTCTTCGCGTCCATGTCGGTATCCTCTCGTGGTTGAACCTTCTTCACGGAACCTAGACTCGGCACCGTGCGGGCGGAAACGACTTAACTCGGTTAGTGCGAACGGGGAAATCGATCAGAGACGAAAGAAGGGGCGGGGGGTGGAAGGGCGCGCCTGACGTAGCCGGCGTGTCGCGTCCTCCTGCTATGGTTGCCGCCCACAGTTTTTGTGCATTTTCTGTCGTATTGTCACAAAAAATCCACAGCCTCCGCATAACGGACCCTCCGTGACGCGGTTTCACCGCGTTTCCGGCTTTAATCACCAAAAGGGGAAATTCGATGTTCCGCTTCACGCGACTTTCGTCGCGCGCAGCTCTGCGCGCGTTGCTGATGCTCGGTTCGACCGCGGTCGTCGTCATGGCGGCGGCGCCTGCCGGCGCTCAGGATTACACCAACATTTCCGCCTCGGGCCGGGTAACCTCGATGGACGGCGCGCCGATCGCCGATGCGCAGGTGAAGATCACCTCCTCGGACAAGGGCGTCAGCCGCACGGCGACGACCGATGGCGCTGGCGCCTATACCATCCCGCAGCTCTCGCCCGGCAATTACGATGTCACCATCACGGCGGACGGCTTCACGGCTTATAGCGAGTCCAGCGTGCCGCTGACGCGGGAGACCGGCGGGGCCAACAGCTACCGCCTGGTCCCGGAGTCGCAAAATGGCGACATCGTCGTGACGGGTGCGCGCCAGCGCGTCGCGGATTTCCAGGACACCACCGTCGGGAGCACGATCAACCTTGCGTCCCTCACGCAGCGCGTGCCGATCGGGCGTTCGCTGCGCGACGTGATGCTGCTGACGCCGGGCACCGTGCAGGGTTCGTCGCCCTCGAACGGCGGCTTTGCCAACCAGGTCTCGATTGCCGGCGCTGCATTCACCGAGAACGCCTTCTACATCAACGGCCTGAACGTCACCGACTTCGTCTCGGGCGGCCAGCCGACCGAAGTGCCGTTCGACTTCTACCAGACGGTCGAGGTCAAGACCGGCGGCGCCCCGGCGGAATTCGGCCGCGCGACCGGCGGCTATGTCGTCGCGACCACCAAGTCGGGCTCGAACGAATATCATGCGAGCGTGACCGGCATCTGGGAACCGGATGACCTGCGCGGCAATGCGCCGTCGACCCGCACCATCGACTATCGCCACGCCACCGCCAGCCGCAAGGAACTGATCCTTCAGGCCAGCGGCCCGATCATCAAGGATCACCTGTTCGTCTATGGTCTCTACAATATGCGCGACATCCGCTCGATGACGCCGCAGGCCAATCAGAACAACGCAACCGGCGTGACGAATACGAGCCCCTTCTGGGGCGGCAAGATCGACGGCTATATCACGGGTGACCATCATTTCGAGTTCACCTATTTCGACACGACCAACGATACGCATAACCGCAGCTACAATTGGGACCGGACCAACCACACGCTCGGCAACAAGACGGGCGGTACCAATGCCCGGGCGGGCGGCATCAATTATGTCGGCCGCTACACCGGCACCTTCACGCCGTGGCTGACGCTGTCGGGCGCGTACGGCGTCAACAAGCTGCGCTCGGGCAATCTTCCGCTCGACACCGTCAATCCGCAGGTCGTCGATTACCGGAAGGACCCGGCTGGCATCCAGATCGGCCTCAACAAGGTGACCGACGCCTTCAGCAGCACCGATGACCAGCGCGAATTCTACCGTGTGGACGCCGACCTGCAATTCCATCTGTTCGGGTCGCACCATGTCCGCATCGGCTACGACCATGAGAAGGACACTCAGGCGCAGACCTTCCAGACGATCGGCGCCGGCGCGTTCAAGATCTTCGCCGTCACCGCCGATTCCGCCGCGCGCATCGGCCTGCCGGTCGGCACGGAATATTATACGACGCGCGTCTATGCCCAGAACGGCATCGCGCATGTCCGCAACGAGGCCTATTATCTGCAGGACCAATGGTCGCTGCTCGACAATCGCCTGCGCCTCGATCTTGGCCTGCGCAACGACCGCTTCAGCAATCAGGGCGTCAACGGCAAGTCCTTCTTCGAATCGGGCAACCAATGGGCGCCGCGCGTCGGCGCTTCGTTCGATCCGCTGGGCGACGGGCGCACAAAGATCTTCGGCTCCTATTCGCAATATTATCTGCCGATGGCAGGCGACATCAACCTGAACGTCGCCGGCAGCCTGGTCACCTACACCCGCTATAACCGCTTCAACGGCGTCAGCGGCGCGGGCAGCATCCCGGCCGAGGGCGCCCCGATCCTGTCAGTCGTCAACACGACCGCCTGCCCCGATACCGGGGTGCGGAACTGCGAAGTTTCGGCCGATGGTTCGGCGTTCAACCCGGCCGGCGCCATCGCCACCAACATCAAGCCGCAGTCGAGCAACGAGTTCATCCTGGGTGCCGAGCATCAGTTCGGCGATCATGTGCGGATCGGTGCCTATTTCACGCACCGCGAGTTGAAGGACGTGATCGAGGACATCTCGATCGACGCCGGCGCACGCGCCTATTGCGTCGGCAAGGGCTTTACCGCCGCTGCGTGCCAGTCGGCCTATCCGGGCGGCAGCCAGTTCGTCATCGCCAATCCCGGGCGCGACGTGACGGTGCAGATCAACAAGCTGCCCGATGGATCGACGCCGACGGTGACGCTGAAGGCGGCCGACCTCGGCTATCCCAAGCCGAGCCGCAATTACAACGCGCTGACGCTGACCTTCGACCGCAGCTTCGACAAGAAATGGAGCCTGGCCGGCTCCTACACGCTTGCCTTCGACAAGGGGAATTACGAGGGCGGCGTGCGATCGGAGAATGGCCAGCTGGCGATCAACCGCACTGCCGACTTCGACTCGCCAGGCTTCGTCAACGGCGCTTATGGCTATCTGCCGAACGATCGCCGCCACACCTTCAAGGCCTATGGCAGCTACCGTCTGCTCGACATGCTGGATCTGGGCGCCAACGCCGTTCTCCAGTCACCCGTGCATTACAGCTGCATCGGCGCGGTGCCGGTCAATGTCGATGCCTATGCGAACACCTATCACGGCTATGCCTATTATTGTCAGGGCAAGCTCATTCCGCGCGGCACGGCGTTCACCGGCGACTGGCTGACTCAATTCGATGTCAGCGCGGTCGTCCATCTGCCATTGCCCTATGGGGTCGACGCGTCGGTTCGTCTCGACGTGTTCAACCTGTTCAACAGCCATGCGGTGACGTCGTATAACAATTTCGGCGAACTGGGCGACGGATCGGCTAACCCCGACTATCGAGCGCCGGTCAATTATCAGCCGCCGCGCTCGGTGCGGCTGACGGCCCGCTTCGGCTTCTGAGGCCATATCGCCGGGGCTGGCCCGCGCGGCCGGCCCCGGGCATCCCGCTTGCAAAAACCCGGACACCAAGCATGGTTGGCCGGGACGGCGGGCTAGCGGGAACAAGCACGATGGAGGGGGCGATAGAGAAACGATCACAACGGCAGCGCGAAATCATGTCGCGGCTGCGAAGCGGACGGACATTGTCGGTGACGGCACTCGCGGCGGATCTCGCCGTGTCGGACGAGACGATCCGCCGCGAGCTTCGCGCGCTCGAGGATCACGGCGTCATCATCCGCGAACATGGCGGCGCGCGCATGACCGCGCCGGTCCATGAAGGGCCGCTCCATCAGCGGATGGAGGAGAATTCCGACGCCAAGCTGCGTATCGCCCGCGCGGCCGCCGAATTCGTCCTGGACGGCGCGATCCTGTTCATCGACTCCGGCACGACGAGCTGCTTCATCGCGCGGCAGCTGGTCGACCGGAGGGCGCTGACCGTCATCACCAATTCGCTGCGCGTGGCGAACGATCTCGGCGGCATCAACAACAACCGCCTGTTCCTCGCTGGCGGGCAGATGGACTATGATTATCGCGCCTTTTCCGATCATCACGCGCAGGACTTTGTCCGCGGCTTCACCCCGCACCTGGCGATCCTGTCGGTCGGCGGGATCAGCATCGAGCGCGGGCTGATGGACTTCCATCCCGGCGAGGCGGAGATGAGCCGGATCGCCTATGCAACCTCGAAACAGGTGCTGCTCGGCGCCGATTCATCCAAATTCGGGCGCTATGCGCTGATCCAGACGGCGGCGCTCAACGAGGTCGATATCCTCGTCACCGATCAGCCGCTCGAACACGATTACGCCCGGGCGTTCGCTCATGCCGAGGTCGTTGTCGCCTGACGGTCCTTGACGGCGCGCATCAGCGGCATCCCGACAAGCAGCATCAGCAGCGCGCCCGAACCCGCCACCGCCGCCTGGAGCAGCCAGAAGGACGGTGGCGCCATGCGCTCGTAATAGACGCCGCTGAAGCCGACCCACAAATGCGCGAAGAAGCCGTGCAGGTAGAATAGGCCCATCCAGAACCCGACCAGCCGGCGCGGCGCGACGCCGGCGATCAGGCTCAGGCCGGAGGGCCAGATCAGCACGATCGCGCTGTCGATCAGCAGCAGATAGCAAAGCGCCCATGGCAGCGACAGCGGCGCCCCGCCACTGCTAGCGCTGCCGACCGCGAGGAGCAGATATCCCGCCGCGCAGCACAATCCGCCCACCAGGACCTGCACCACCGGACCGATCGCGATGTCGCGCCGCTCGAGCGCGCGGATCGTCAGTTGCGATCCGGCGATCAGCGCCAGCGTGAAGACGCCGTCGAGCGACAGGAACCAGGCGACCGGCATCGTCCACTCGGCCACCCGCAGGTCGATCCGGGTGCGCGCCCATAGCAGGAAGATGTTGCCGAGCTGCTCATAAGCCGCGAAGCACAGATAGATCGCGGCCAGCGTGACGATCAGCAGCGCGGTCGTGGCGAGCGGCGCGCGCGGCGCGCTTGCCGGCACGGCCACTGCCGCCGCCCGCTCCTGTTCGCCGCCGATGCGCAGATAGAAGACCAGTCCCAGGACGACCGCGGCGATGGCCGCGCCGATTGCGTTGACCGGACCCGCTACCACCGCCACGGCGCCGCAGGCCAGCGGGCCGCAGATCACCCCTGCATTCAGGAAGCCGAGATAAACGGCATAGCCGCGCCGCCGTTGCGCTTCGTCGCGGAACAGCAAGCCGACCTGTGCCGACAAATTTCCCTTCAGCAAGCCGGTGCCGATTGCGAAGGGGATCAGGCCGATCAGGAAGCTGTGCTCGCTCAGCATCATCACCAGGCCGAGCAGCATGCCGACCCCACCGGTCACCACCATCATTCGCCGGCTGCCGATCAGGTCGCCCACCAGTCCGCCGAACGGGATCGAAAGATAGATCAGCGCATTGGCATAGCCATAGAGCTGGGAGGCGAGGGCGATGCTGGAGACCGGGCCGAACAGCGCGGTGCTCGCCGCGCGAACGGCCGACGCCCCGATCACGCGCGACAGGTCGCCCACCAGCACCCGGTCGACCAGGATCAGCACGAGCAGCGACTTCACGCCGTACATGGCGAATCGCTCCCAAAACTCCATCGCCGCAAGCGACAGGAAGCGCGGGTCCAGTATCTTGACGTCCGCCGCCGCGTCTTCGCCCGATTCCATCTCGCCCGCCCTCATCGAGCGGAGCCCTAGGCAGGCTTGGCAACATGATGATGACAGTAGCGGGGGACGGCTCAGCCTGGATGCGGGAAGGCCAAAGCGGGTTCGCTGATGCCGGGCGCGCCGGTCTCGACATGCCCCGCCAGGCGCAGGCGTACCCCATTCTCCGCGGTCAGCATCAGATCGTACCAGCGATGGTCGGCGAGCGTGACTGGCCGTTGCGCTTTCGCGCCCGCGGGCACCGCGACCTGCTCGCTGGTGCCGCGATGGGCGCAGTGCAGCGTCATGGCGACCGCGTCATCGCCGCGATTGGCGAGGCGCAGCGTGCCGCCTGTCCCATCCTCACGCCAGGCGATTGCCGCCTCGACCCGCGGCGCGTTCCCATGGCCTCGGAACTCGCGGTGGAAACCGTCGGGCCCGCGCACGACGATCGCATGCGGCCGGTCCCGGCGGAGCGGCCAGGCTTCCTCGAGCTGCGAGGTCGCGGCGACGGTGAAATAGCGCCAGCCGGAAAACAGGGTTTCGTCCTGCACCCCGAACACAATCCCGACCGACCCCCGATTCTCGAAGCGCAAGGTCAGGCCGGCGTCGGACCAACTGGGTTCGACGGCGAAGCGGTACGGCAGCGGCCGGGCCCGGCGTGTTCCGGGCTCCTGCGCCGGTACGCCGTTGCCCTTGGCGATCGCCGGTGCAGGGGCGCCGGCGCACAGCCGCTCGGTTTCGGCGATATAGCCTGCGACCGAGGGCAACGCCGCCGCCCAGCCCGTGTCGAGACGCGCTTCGCGCGACACATCGAAGTCGAAGATCGAGGTCAGATCGCCGCACACCGCGCGACGCCAGGGCGAGATATTGGGTTCGGCCACGCCGAAGCACTTTTCCAGGAAGCGCAGCACGGAGGTATGGTCGAAAAGCTGCGAGTTCACCCAGCCGCCGCGCGTCCAGGGCGAGATCACCAGCATCGGCACGCGCGGGCCGAGCCCGACCGGCTCGCCCTGATAGGTCTCGCTGCGCACATCGACATTGCTCGCGCCATAGCTCGGCTCTATCGCCGGCATGGGCGCTGGCACATGATCGAAAAACCCGTCATTCTCGTCATAGTTCAGGATGAAGACGGTCTTCGCCCAGACTGTCGGGTTCGCGGCGAGCGCCGCGACGAGGTTGCCGATCAGCACTTCGCCGAAGGGTACCGGCGCATCGGGATGCTCGCTCATCTGCATCATCGGCACGATCCAGGAAACCGAGGGCAGGCGATCGGCGGCGACGTCCGCGGCGAAGGCAGCGATCAGATGCCGTGCCTGCGTCTTTTCCGGGTCGGCGGGTGCCGCGCCGCCGATCCAGTCGACATAGGCCCGCCCGCGCCGGTAGCGCGACGATGCCGGATCGAGCTTCCGGAACTCCTTGAAATAGCCGAGCGGATTGTCCGAATAATTGGCCAGCTCCTGGTAGACGCGCCACGATATGCCGGCTTCTTCCAGCCGCCCTGCGTAAGTGCGCCAGGGCAGCCCCTCGGTCGCGTCGTCCTTCGCCATGTCGGCGCCGGGGTTGCCGTCGGTGCCGCCATTGGTGACGCAATAAACCCCTTCCTGCCCGACGCTGAGGCCGTTCGTGCCGGAAAAATGATAGAGGCGGTTGGGACCGGTCGGCCCCTGCAGCGAGCAGTGATAGCTGTCGCAAATGGTGAACTGGTCGGCCAGCGCGTAATAATAGGGAATGTCGGCGCGGGTCAGATGCGCCATGGTGAGCGGCCCTTTCTGGTCCGCCCACACGTCCCAGTTGCGCCAGCGCGCCTGGCTGTCCTTCCAGCTATGGTCGAGGCCGGTGAAGCACCGCGCGTTGCTGCTGTCGTAGTCGAGCCGGAACGGCCAGGCGATCTGTCCCCCGTCACGATCCGCGCGGCGTTGCGCCCAGACCGGCTTACCACCCGGCAGCGTTACCGGGCGCGGATCGCCAAAGCCGCGCACGCCGCGCAACGTGCCGAAATAATGATCGAACGATCGGTTCTCCTGCATCAGGATCACGACATGCTCGATATCCGCGATCGAGCCGTGCCCGCCCAGTCGGCGCAACCCCTGTGCCGGCTCGCTGGTGGCGATGGCGGCTCCGGAGGCACCGAGGAGAAAAGCCCTGCGGTCGATCGTCACGCGTGTTTTCCTTTATCTGATCCCGCCGGCGCGGCGGTATTGGTCGGAAGCGGCCCCGCAGCTAGCCGCGCTATGTGGAAGAGATGTGACGAGACTCCAGGTTTTTTGGAATTTCTGAGCGGAACGGTCATTGCGTCAACACAGGCGCGTGCCTGCCGACGACGATGCGCGCTAGCGGTGCGAGGAACGCGGCACCCGCAGCTAGACTAGCGTGAGGTCGAATCGCTGGGAGGTCGAATTCCCGGACGGGGCGCCGGCTCTCGGAACGGCGTTGCATCGGTTTTCCGACCTTTTTTACGCGATTTTTTTCTTGCCTGCATGGAACGCGAGGACGGCATTTTGGGCCGTATCGGACCTTTTATCCCTGTCTTGTCAAAGGGTTAAGTTGAAAATACCGCGCTGTTTTGGCACAAGTACTGCCACTTGACTAAGTGCATTTGCGGTTTTAGAAATATTCACTGTGGTTGTAATTTAAAAATACAACTCAAGATCCCGCTTCGGATCTTGTCTGGCCGTAGACCATGAATGTGGCCAGGATATTTGCGATCAATTGAATAAAGGCACAGCCTTTTCGGGAAACCGCGCCCATTTGTTGGGGCGGTACTTTGTGGGGATTTGAGTCATGAAGAAGATTTTAGCCGGTGCGTTCATCACCATCGGCCTTGCTGCGGGCTCCTCGGCGGCATTTGCCCAGTCTTCCGCGACAGCCACGGCGACGGGAAGCACGACCATCGTGCAGCCGCTCACCCTGACCAAGAATGTCGACCTCTCCTTCGGCCGTATCGTCAAGCCGAGCACCGGGAGCGGCACCGTCGCCATCGCCAACACGGCGGACGCTGTGACCGCCGGCTCGGGTGCGATCGCCCTGAGCGGCATCACCACGACGCGTGCCAAATTCACCATCGATGGCGAAGGCGGCCAGGTCGCTACCGTCAGCGTGCCGACCAGCTTCGACCTGGCGCTCAGCACGGATGCCACCAAGAAGATCACCATCACGCTCGCGCCGGATCTGGGCGCCACGACGACGCTCAGCAACGCGCTCGGCGCGGCTGGCACCCAGACTCTCTATGTCGGCGGCAATTTCGCACTGCCCTCGACGCAGGTGACCGGTGCCTATAGCGGCACCTTCGACGTGACGGTTGCCTATCAGTGATCCGCTAGCGGATTGTAGGGAACGATGGACATGGGCAAGGACCGCCGCCGGGCAATGCGTCACTGGGCCATTGTCGTGGGGGCGGTCCTTGCGGTGTCACCGCCGTCACCGGTCGTCGCGCAAGGTCAGCGTGCCGCGGCAGGTGGCGCGGTGGAGATAAGTGAAGCCGTCGGTGCCGGGATCGCGTATGACCTGTTGACCGATATCCTCTCCACCGTGTTCCTGTCGGGGCGTACCGGCGATTCCGTGTCGCTGCTTCTGCCCGAACGCTCTGGCTCCGGGAGCCGTCTTCCCAACGAGGTCGTGGTGCTGTCCACCGCTTATTACAGGATGGATGTCGCGTCCGGTGTTGCGCGCGCCATCGTGGCGAACCCCGACGCCAAGGTCGACCTCACGCCACTACGGGATGGCGGCGGCCCGGACAATTTCCTGGTCCTTGCCCAATTCAACTGACCGCTAGCAGATAGGCACTCGCCGCGATGATCGAGGTTCATGAAGTCCATACGACGCAGGGCCCTCCCGCCCTTGCGCGCGCCGCGGTCGCTGCCACCACCGCTTTCGCCCTATGCGTCCTGTGCGCCGGCGCTGCCGCCCAGAATGCGTCGCAGACGACCGCGGCGACGCCGCCGCCCGTTGCGGGCGGGGCGGAGACCGGTGTCGCGAACATCAATCTCACGCCGCGCCGAATCATCTTCGATCGCACCAAGCGCAGCGACACGGTCTATGTCTTCAACCAGGGCAATGCCGCCGTGACGGTCGATGTCGCGCTGATCGATAATGTGATGCTGCCGTCCGGCGAGATTCTGCCGGTGGCGCGCGCGGCCGAGAAGGGCCCGGCCGCGGTCGCCGCCGCTGCGTCGGTGCGCTCGGCCAAGCTCCTGCTGCTGGCGGTTCCTAGCCGCCTGACCTTGCCGCCCGGCCAGGGCAGGGTGATCCGAATCCGCGCCAGCCTGCCGGAATCGACTGACGTCGTGGAATATCGCACCCACCTCACCGTCGCTACGCTGCCCACGCCCGATTCCGGCCTCACCGCTGAACAGGTCGCGGCGACAACGAGGGGCGAGCTGGTGTTGAGGGTCCAGTCGATCTTCGGCGTGTCGATCCCGCTTATCGTGCGAACGGGAGCGGCCAATGCGACCGCGACCTTGGGCGCCATTGCGGCGAGGCTGGAAGGCGACAAGCCAGTGCTGGAAATACCGGTCATGCGCCAGGGAACGACGTCGCTCTATGGCGATCTCGAAGTGCGGGCCGGAACGGGCGGGACCGGGGAGGTCGTCGGCCTCGTCCGTGGTCTCGGCGTTTATCCGGAGGTCGACGAACGCCTGGCCCGAATCCCCCTGTCGCGTGCCTTGCGCAAGGGCGAGGCGGTGACGGTCAGCTATTTCACCGCGGACGGCAAGCCTGGCGAGCTTGCCAGAAGGACGTTCACCGTACCCTGAAATGTTGGTCGAGCCTGTGGCATTTGCCCTCCTGGTGGCCGCGCCCGGCCCGTCAGGAGACGGCTGGGTTGCGCCCGCGCAACTCGTAGACGCGTCGGTCCTGTCCGATCAGTTGCTGCTCTTTGCTGTGCAGATCGACCATGCAACTCTGACGGATGCGCTGACTGCCTATGGCGATCCTGCGGACCCGTTGATTCCATTGGGCGAGCTGTCCCGTCTGCTCGATCTTCCGCTTGAGGTACATCCCGACACCGGGCTCGTGACCGGGCGGCTGGGCGAAAGCCAGCGCGCGCTCACGATCGACCTGTCGGCGGGGACGGCCCGGCTCGGCAGCGGCGTCATCGCCATCGGCCCGGCGGACGTCAAGGTAACGGGTACCGACATCTACCTCAGAGCGTCGCTGGTTCAGCGGCTGCTTCCCATTACCATAATCTCGTCGCCGGAGGATCTGGTGCTGGTCCTGACTGCCACTGAAAAGCTGCCGTTCCAGTCCCGGCGCGAACGGGCGCAGCGCATGGCCGGCCTTTCCGGCCCGCCCGATCCGGCCGATCAGGTGCTGCGCGTCGCCACGCCCTATCGCTGGCTCGGTCGCCCCGCCTTCGATATCGGGCTGGAACTGGGCAACGATAGCGGTCGCGCGCGGCCGATTACGCGGCTGGAAGGAAGGATCGCGCTCGACATGGCGCGCGCCAGTGTCACCGGCTATGTCGCGACCGACGATCTAGGACATCTCTCGACGGCGCGCCTGCGGGCCGAGCGGCGATCGATCGACGGCGATCTCCTCGGCCCGCTGCACGCGAGCTTCGTCGCCGCCGGCGATGTCTACACGCCCGCGCAGGCGCTCGGTCCGCGCAGCACCGGCGGCGCTGGCATCACGCTGTCCACCGCGCGGATCGGGGATACCAGCGTCTTCCAGCGTATCGACCTGCGCGGCGAATTGCCGATCGGCTATGATGTGGAGCTCTATGTCAATGACGTGCTGCGCAATGGCGAGCAGGGCGTGAAGACTCAGGGTCGTTACGATTTCACGGATGTGCCGCTGGTGCGCGGCCGCAACATCATCCGCATCGTGCTTTATGGCCCCCGGGGGGAGCGCGCCGAACAGACCCGTGTGATCAATGTCGGGGGCGGTCAGCTCGCTGCGGGACAAACCGTGATCGACGCCGGCATCGTCGTCCAGGACCGGCCGGTCCTTCCGCTGTCGAGCGACGATGTCCTGCCTGGCGAGCGCGACCGTGGTTCAATGCGCGCGGTGCTCAGCCTCGCTCATGGCCTTACCGCGGGATTGACGCTCAGCGCCGGCCTGTCGCGTTATACGGATATGTCCGGCCGCCGGCACGACGTGGTCGCCGGAGGTGTCCGGACGTCGCTCCTCGGCATGTCGGTGCAGGCCGATGCGGCGAAGGACATCGCAGGGGGCGTCGCCGCGTCGCTGGCTGCCGCCGGGCGTGTCGGAGGTCTCAACCTCGTCGCCCGGCACGTCGAATATTCCGGGGTCTTCGCAGACGAGGCCAATGCCATCTGGGACGTGTCCCGGCCGCTCCGGCGCTACAGCGAGCTGGTTTTCGATGTCTCCCTGCCTTTGCCGGGCGGCGCTCGGCTGCCCTTTTCGGGCCGGTTCGACCATGCCCGGTTCGCGGACGGCGGTACCAGTTTTTCCGCGCGGGGCCGCACGACCCTGAGCGTCGCCAATACGCTGGTAGCGGTGGCCAATGATTACACACGCCGCACGGGCCCGGGTTTCAAGGCGGACCAGTTCAGCGGAACCGTCGCCGCCTCGCGTTTCGTCAACTACCGATGGCAATTGCGCGCCAGCGCCGACTACGAGATCAGGCCAAGCCTCACGCTGCGCGACCTGGGGTTGACCGCCGACCGGGCCATCGATGATCGGTATAGTTTGCGTTGGGGTGCGACGCGGGTCTTCGGGCGGGGCGGCGGCACGACGCTGCAGGCTGGGCTCTCGGCGCATTTGCCTTTCGCGGACGCGACCCTTGGGGCGGATTACGCGACCGGCCAACGGCGCTGGCGGGTTGCGTTGCAGCTCAATTTCGGCCTGGTCTATGATCCGTTCGGCCGGCACTATCGCGCGACGGCGCCCGGTCCAGCCAATGGCGGCAGCGCGGCGCTGGTCGCCTTTGTCGACGCCAACGCCAACGGCCTCCCGGATCCGGGCGAGGCGCCCGTCGCCGGCGTCGTGCTGCAGGGCGCGGGCCGCCCGGTAACGACCGACGCCCATGGCCGCGCCTTCGTGACGGGGTTGGGCGACGGGGCCGGCGCCATGCTGCGCGCCGACACGTCCGGTGCCGACACGGTGTTCGTCAGCTCGCCGCCGCAGGGCATCGCCTTTACCCCGAGGGCCGGGGATGTCGCCCGGATCCTCTACCCGATGGTGCCCAGCTCCGAACTCGTCGTCCGCCTCGGTTTTCGACAGAAGGACCGCAGCATGACCGGTCTTTCCGCGGTGCGTATCCGTCTGGTCCCCGTCTCGGGGGCGGCCATATCGGGCGTCACGGAATTCGACGGCTCGGCGGTGTTCGATGCGGTGAAGCCCGGCACCTACCGGATCGAGCTGGATCCGGATCAGGCCGAGCGCCTCGCAATGAGCCTCGCAGCGCCGGTCAAGGTCATGGTCGGCACCGATGGACGAACCCTCGTCGCCGAGGGCGAAATCCTCTTCAACCGGAGTGCGCAACGATGATCCGTCTCCTCTTCTGGGCCATTGTCGCGCTGTATGCCGCCATTGCCTGCGCCGACCCGGCCAGCGCGCAGAAGGTCACCGTTGCCTCGATATCGACGGCTGATTTCGGTAACGTCGCAGCGGCCGCCGGCGGTCAGACCCTCCTGCGGACCGATCCGGCGAGCGGCACGGTCTCGCGGATCTCCGGCGCCGGGACCAGGCTCTCGACCGCGGCGGTTCGGTCGCTCGTCACCGTCGAATGCAACAATTCGAAGAAGTGCGACGACAATGACGTGCTGGTGACGATCACGACGACGAGTGCCCCTACGGGTCGCGCGGCGGCGCTGCAGAATTTCACGGTGTCGACATCGGGCGCAACCGCCGTGATCGTCACGCCACCCGGGAGCGGCAGTTCGATTTCCTTCACCATCGATCCGCTTGGCCGCGGTGAGACCAGGACATTCTGGGTCGGTTTCGATCTACCGGTTCAGGGGAACGACACAGCCGCCGCGACGGGGCTGGCCACGGCCGCCTTCGTCGTGACCGTCTCGCGCACGAATGGCGCTGGTCAGGCAAGCGTTTTGGCGGGCTTGGTCCAGGCGCGCATATTCCGCGCGCTGGCCATCACGGCGTCGCAGAACCTGGCCTTTGGGCGGATCAGCAAGCCTTCGAGCGGGGCCGGGACCGTCAGCCTCGCCCCGGCCACCGGCGCGGTCACCGTATCGGGCATCGGCGTGAAGGCGCTCGGCTCGTCTGCATCCGCCGCGGGGGCCTTCATCATCAGTGGGGAAGGCGGGCAGAGCGTCTCGGTATCGGTGCCGAGTTTTACCATGACCGGAGCGACCGGCAGCATTACCGTGACCACCAATCCGACCGTGAGCGGCGCGCAGGTGCTCAGCGGCGCGCTCGGCGCGGCCGCCACCTTGCCGCTCCAGGTCGGCGGCAGCTTCAACCTGTCCGCCGCCACGCCGGCGGAAAGTTATAGTGGCAGCGTGACCGTTACCGTGCAGTATAACTAGACCGATGCCTTGACCGGGCACGTTGCCCCGACCCGGTTACTCCTCGAACAACGGTGCCAGCCGCCCGGTAATCCGCTCCAGCACCGTCGCCCCCGTAAGATCGGGCTCGAACGCCTCGCCCGTGATCGTCTCGAACGCCTCGGCATAGATCGCCGAGGTGCCCAGCACGAGCTCCTGCGGAATCGCCGGGATCGGGTCGACATAGGGGTCGCACCGCGCCGCCACCCAGGCGCGGATGAAGTCCTTGTCGAAGCTCTCCGGCCGCTCTCCGGCCGCGAACCGCTCCGCATAGCTTGCCTGCTTCCAGTAGCGGCTGCTGTCTGGCGTGTGGATCTCGTCCGCCAGGATGATCTTGCCGTCGGGGTCGACGCCGAACTCGTATTTGGTGTCGGCCAGGATCAGCCCGCGCTCGGCCGCCATCGTCTGGCCGCGTGCGAACAAGGCAAGCGCGGTGGCGCTGATCTCCTCCCATTGCGCGGGGGTGAGCAGCTTGTGTTCGAGAATCTCGGCCGGGGTCAGCGGCGCGTCATGCCCGCCGTCGAATTCCTTGCTGGTCGGGGTGATGACAGGCTCGGGCAGGGCCTGATTGTCGCGCATCCCGTCGGGCAGGGTCATGCCGTACATGCTGCGCTGGCCCGACCTGTACAGCGTCAGGATCGAGGTGCCCGTCGTCCCCGCGAGATAGCCGCGCACCACGATCTCCACCGGCAGGATGTCGAGCCGGCGGCACAGCAACACATTGGGGTCGGGATAGCCGAGCACATGGTTGGCGCAGATATCGGCGGTCTGCTCGAACCAGAAGCGCGCCGTTTGAGTCAGGATCTGCCCCTTGAACGGCACCGCGCAGAGGATCCGGTCGAACGCGCTCAGCCGGTCGCTCGCGACGATCACCCGGCGCCCGTCCGCCAGATCGTAATTGTCGCGCACCTTGCCGCGATAGTGCTTTGGCAGCTGCGGGATCGTCGCATCGTCGAGCACGCGCGTGGCGTAAGCGGCAAGGTCTTGGGGCGACATGCGGGGGTCCTTGTTGGGGCAGGCGGGGCGTTCGTAGAGGAAAACCTGGCTTGCTGGAAACACTCCTCTCCGTTCGTGCTGAGCTTGTCGAAGCACTGTTCTTCCCTTCGGCGGAAGAAAGAACAGCCCTTCGACAGGCTCAGGGCGAACGGGGGTGGGGGAGGCGCAAGGCAGAGCGCAACCGCCCGTCGTTCAGCCCTCGTCGCCCTCCGGCCGCGCCTTGGGCGGGTGCAGCCGCACCCGTTCCACCCGGGTCGGCTCGGCCTCGATCACTTCGATCGTCCAGCCGCTGTCATGCTGGATGCATTCGCCCGCCTGGGGCACATGCCCGGCCAGCACCGCGGCGAGCCCGCCGATCGTGTCGATGTCGCCGTCTACCTCCAGCTCGGTGCCGATCGTCTCCGCGACATCCTCCAGCTCGGCGCGCGCATCGGCTTCCCACGCGCCGCCATCGAGTGGGATCAGCAGCGCCTCGGGCGCGTCGTCATGCTCGTCCTCAATGTCGCCGGTGATCTCCTCGATCAGGTCCTCGATCGTGACGAGCCCCTCGGTCCCGAAATATTCGTCGAGCACGATGGCGAGATGCACCCGCTTCTGCCGCATATCGGCCAGCAGATCGAGCGCCCCGCGCGACATCGGCACGTACAGCGGCTCGCGGATCAGCCCCTCCAGGGTCGCCGGGTGCTCGGCGCCGGTCGCCAGGATGTTGAACACGTCCTTCAGATGAATCATGCCGATGATCGTATCGAGCTTCTCGCGGTACACCGGCAACCGGCTGTGCCCCGCCTCCGCGAACAGCTTGATCAGGGCGTCGAAGCTGGTCTTCTCCTCCACCGCGACGATGTCCGCGCGCGGCACGCCGACATCGCCTGCGTCGCGCTCGCCGAAATGCAGCAGGTTGCGCACCATCTGGCGCTCGAGCGGGGACAGGTCGCCGGCCGCGTCGGGTCCGGGCTCGTCCTCATGCGCGTCGATCGCTTCTTCGAGCTGCGCGCGGAGCGAATCATCCCCCGGACCGCCAAAGATGAAGGAGCGGAAGGAGCGCCATATGCTGCCTTCCTGGGTTCCGGCGCCGTCCGCGTCTCGTCCGGTGCCGCTGCTACTGTCGCCTTCGGGCATATTAGTGTGTCAGTCCTCGCGTATCAGATAGGGGTCTTCGAGCCCGAGAGAAGCGAGCGCTTCGGTCTCGATCCGCTCCATCGCCTCGGCCTCATGATCTTCCATATGATCATAGCCGAGTAAATGCAGTGTGCCATGCACGATCAAATGAGTCGCATGATCCTCGATCGGGATATTCTTCTCGGCCGCCTCGCTCGCGCACACGCCGTACGCCAGCACGATATCGCCGAGCAGCACTTCGCCATCGTCCGAATTCTGGTCGATCGTCTCGAGCAGATCGGCCTGCACCATCGGAAAGCTCAGCACATTGGTCGGCTTGTCCTTCTGCCGGTACTGCGCGTTGAGCGTCTGTACTTCCTCATCGGTGGTAAGCCGCACCGAGATCTCGACCAGCGCCGGCGCGGTCAGCATCTCGCCATGCTCGGTCCGCTCCATCGCCGCGGACGCGGCGCGCAGGGCAAGCGCTTGCCAGTCGGTGGCCTCCGGCCAGGGCGATTCGATGGAGATGGCTGTTTCAAGCACAGGGCCATATTCCCCGTTCGTGCTGAGCTTGTCGAAGCACTGTTCTCCCCTTTGCGCCGAAGAAAGAGCAGCCCTTCGACAAGCTCAGGGCGAACGGGAGGGAGGAGATGAACATCTCGGTCACGTATCCCGACCTTCAGATGATAATAGCGCCAACTTGATGACGGCCCTTTTGGAGGTGTCGAGCCTAGTGGCGAGTTCCGCAGCGAGGGCAATCACTTCAGCGTCGTCGATCATCCAGCCTTTGCTGGTATTCCCAAGATGCTGCTGGGTCGCCCTCAGCGATTCAAGCTTCCGCACCTGCGCCGTATTTGCGGTCAGCACACGTCGGGATAAAGCAAGCTTGTTATGCATCCACACCCTCATATGCCTCGACGATCCGCCCGACGATCGGATGCCGTACCACGTCGCCCGACCCGAACCGGCAGATCGACAGTCCCTCGACTCCCTCCAGCCGACCGACCGCGTCGTTCAGCCCCGACGCCGCCATGCCGCCGGGCAAATCGGTCTGCTTGGGATCGCCGCACACCACCATGCGGCTGTTCTCGCCGAAGCGGGTCAGGAACATCTTCATCTGCGCCGGCGTGGTGTTCTGCGCTTCATCCAGGATGATGAAGGCATCGGCCAGCGTCCGCCCGCGCATGAAGGCGATCGGCGCGATCTCGATCTCGCCCGACAGGATGCGCCGCTCGACCTGTTCCGCCGGCAGGCAATCGTTCAGCGCGTCGTACAAGGGGCGGAGATAGGGATCGACCTTCTCCTTCATGTCGCCCGGCAGGAAGCCGAGCTTCTCGCCCGCCTCCACCGCCGGCCGCGACAGGATCAGCCGCTGCACGCTGCCGGTGATCAGCTGCGCGACGGCCTGCGCCACCGCGATATAGGTCTTGCCGGTGCCCGCTGGCCCGAGCGCGAAGATGATGTCGTTGTTGAGCAGTTCGCGCATGTAATGCGCCTGTGCGATGGTCCGCGGCACGATCGTCTTCTTGCGCGTGCGGATCATGATCTGGGGCCCGCCGACATCGGCGCGGACGATGCCTTCGAGCGTCGGCTCGGCGGACATGGTGATCACTGCCTCGACCAGACCCTGATCGACTCGTTCGCCGCGCACGATGCGATTGTACAAGCCTTGCAACACATCCCGCGCCTCCGCGACCGACTCTGCTGTGCCTTCCAGGCCGACGCGATTGCCCCTTGCCGTGATGTACACGCCAAGCCGGCTCTCCAGCTGCAACAGGTTCTTGTCGAACTCCCCAAACAGCTGCGGCATGAGTTGGGGCTTGTCGAACACGATCTCGGCACGGCTGCGATCACCGGACTGGGCTTGGACAGGCTTGCGGCTCATGCGGTTCCTTCAGGCGGGAGGAAAGGAGGCGACTCACCCGAACGGACCGCGCGGTGCGGTGTTCCGGGGGAGGGGCGAGTCAGCTGCATCCGCCCGCGAGTTTGGCAGAGCGCACGCGCGGTGCACAGAGGAAAACGGGCAACACTGCCGATCTTTCGGCAACGAAGCTCTCCCCTCCCTGCAGGGGAGGGGCCGGGGGTGGGTGGCGAGCGCAGCGAGCTCTCCGAACGTTCCGACAGAAGCGACGATCGGGGCATCGAGCCCCGCTCGCCGCTGACCCACCCCAGCCCTCCCTTGTAGGGAGGGAGTAAGTCATGCCTCGACCTGCACCCGCTCGACACCCGACACCGAATTCGGCCAAGCCGCCTCGATCTCCACCTCGACCATATCCCCGATCGCCCCACCAGACACGAGGTGCACCGATTGCAGCCACGGGCTCTTGCCGATCAGCTGGCCCGGCAGCTTGCCCTTGCGTTCCAGCAATATCTCGCAGGTCCGGCCGACGGTCGCCTTGTTAAACGCCTCCTGGTCGCGGTTGATCGCTGCCTGCAGCCGCTGCAGCCGTTCGTCCATCACCTCGGCCGGAATCTGCTCGCCCATGTCGGCTGCGGGCGTGCCGGGGCGGGGGCTGTATTTGAAGCTGAACGCCTGGGCATAGCCGACGGCGTCGACCAGGCTCAGTGTCTCCGCGAAATCGGCCTCGGTCTCCCCCGGGAAACCGACGATGAAGTCGCCCGACAGCGCGATGTCAGGCCGCGCCGCGCGGACGCGGTCGAGAATGCGCAGATAGGAATCGCGGCTGTGGCTGCGGTTCATTGCCTTGAGGATGCGGTCGCTGCCCGCCTGCACCGGCAGATGCAGGAACGGCATCAGCTTCGCCACGTCGCGGTGCGCGTCGATCAGGCCCTGAGTCATGTCGTTGGGATGGCTGGTGGTGTAGCGGATGCGCGCCAGCCCCTCGATCCGGTCGAGTTCGCGCGCCAGCGCGTCCAGCCCGCCGGTGCGGCCGGCCGCGTCCTCGCCTTCCCATGCATTCACATTCTGCCCCAGCAGCGTGATCTCGCGCGCGCCGGCATCGACCAGCGCCTTCGCCTCGTCGACGATCGCGGCCCAGGGCCGGCTTACCTCCGCGCCGCGGGTATAGGGCACCACGCAATAGGTGCAGAATTTGTCGCACCCTTCCTGCACCGTCAGGAACGCCGATGGCGGCACGCGGCGGCGGGCGGGCAAATGGCCGAACTTGGTCTCGACCGGCATGTCGGTGTCGAGCGCGGCTTCGCCCCGCGCGGCCTTCGCCACCAGTTCGGGCAGGTTGTGATAGGCCTGCGGGCCGACCACCACGTCCACCTTCGCCCGGCGCACGATCTCCGCGCCTTCGGCCTGCGCGACGCAGCCCGCGACGGCGATCATCGGCGTCCGGCCGTGCTTCCGCAGGCGGCCGATGTCGGAATAGACCTTCTCGGTCGCCCTTTCCCGGATATGGCAGGTATTGAGCACGATCAGGTCGGCGGCATTGGCATCGTCGGTCGCGGTCATCCCGTCGGCGGCCATGAGCTCGCTCATCCGGTCGCCGTCATACATGTTCATCTGGCAGCCGAACGACTTGACGTGGAAGGTCTTGGGGGAGGGTTTCATGATGCGGCGCCTATAGGCCGAGGCAGGCGGTGCCGCAAATCCTCCCCGGAACCGGGGGGGGGGACCGCGCTCGCGCGGTGGAGGGGGCTTCCGCGCCTGCTATGCCAGCGGCTCGCCCCCTCCACCATCTGCCGGAAGGGGAGGAGCCGGCGCCTCATAGCGCACCGCGTCGACCGCGTAAGCGAACGGCCGAAGCGGATGGCCCAGCGACGCCATCAGCGCTTCCTCGATCCGCCGTCGGCTCTCCGCCGCGATCGCCTTGCGCCCGGGAAAGTCGCGTGGATGGAACGGCTCCAGGAAATGCACCTTCATCCGGAAGGAGCCCCGCCTGGACAACAGGCGCTTGGCATTGTCGATACCGGCCTCGAGGCCGATCCACCCGACTTCCTCGCCCACCGCGCCGTAATCGAGCAATACCGGCTGGACGAGCACGCCCGGCGGCGGCGGTTCGAGCACCCGCAGCATCGGCGTCTTGAACGGCAGCAGCGACTTGCCGTCGGTCGTCGTCCCTTCCGGAAACACCGTGACCGACCAGTTGTCGGACAGCGCATCGCGCAGCTGGTTGATCTGCTCGGCCACGCCCATGCGGTTTTCGCGCTTCACATAGACGGTGCGGTTGAGCGTCGAGAGCCAGCCCACCACCGGTGCCTCGCGGATCTCTTCCTTGGCGACGAAGGCAGTGCCGCTCTGCCCGGCGATCGCCAGGATATCGATCCAGCTCAGATGGTTGGAGATATAGAAGACGTCGCGCTTGAGCGGCACGCCGACCCGCTCGACCCGCGCCCCGGAGATGCGGCCGGCCCAGGCGAGGAAGATCCGCGGCCAGGGCGATCCGATGCGGAGCAGGCGCCACAGATAATGGAGCGGCACGGTGACCAGCAGCCCGAGGATCAGCCCCGCGGCGCGCAGGGCGATCCGGGTCCAGCCCAGCGCGTCGATCGGGGTGGGTCTGCCTGCCGCTGCCTCGGCACGCCTCAGGTCGGCGCTGGACAAGGATCAGGACTTGCGGTCGAGAGCGACGCCGTACAGTTCCATGCGATGGTCGACGAGGCGGAACCCCAGTCGTTCGGCGATCGCCTTTTGCAGCTGCTCAAGCTCGGGATCGACGAACTCGATCACCTTGCCGGTCTCGACGTCGATCAGGTGATCGTGATGCGATTCAGGGGCAGGCTCGTAGCGCGAACGGCCATCGCCGAAATCATGACGGTCGAGGATGCCGGCTTCCTCGAACAGGCGCACCGTGCGGTAGACGGTCGCGATCGAGATGCCGGGGTCGATCGCCGATGCGCGGGCATAGACCTTTTCGACATCGGGATGGTCCTCGGCTTCGGACAATACCCGCGCGATGACGCGGCGCTGGTCGGTAATCCGCAGGCCCTTTTCATTGCACAGGGCTTCGAGATCTATCTTGCGTGCCATGGCCCGCATGTAGTCTCTTTGGGCTTATTGATAAAGGGCGACCGACTCGCAATAAGCCGAAGCCCCCCTTCCCGTCGGGGGGAAGGGTCGGGGGACTCCTGAAGCTGATGGCCGGTCAGCGCGTCGTCTTGCGGCGCTTCGTGCCCAGGCCGATCTTCTTCGCCAGGGTGCGGCGCTGTTCGGCATAGTTGGGGGCGACCATCGGATAGTCGGCCGGCAGGTTCCACTTGGCGCGGTACTGTTCGGGCGTCATCTGATAATGCGTCATCAGGTGGCGCTTCAACATCTTGAGTTTCTTGCCGTCCTCAAGGCAGACGATAAAGTCCGGCTTGATCGAGGAACGCACCGAAACCGCAGGTTCCTGCTTCACTTCCGGCACCGGCGCAGCGCCGCCAAGGCCTGCGAGCGCACCATGTACGTTGGCGATCAGCACCGGCAGGTCCGAAACGGCCACGCTATTGTTGCTGACATGTGCTGCGACAATATCCGCGGTCAGCGTTATCAAGGTTTCCTGCAGTTCGCTCTGCGTATCCATTATATTCCTTTCGACCCATTATTCGCTTGCATTGAATTCGCAACCGTGGCGCGCGCTATCCTACTTTGGATCGCCACGTGCAAGTAACAATTGCGAATTGAACCGTTTTCAGGGAAGGTTGCGACGATAGGTATAGGCGTGAAATGCCTGACCCGAGGTACCCCGATAATAGTTACGGCGCTCGCCAACCTTAACGAAACCTGTACCGCGATACAGCTTGATCGCGTCATTGCCCTCACGGACTTCCAGATGGAGAGTAACGGCGCCGGAACCTATGGCATCGGCAATGACGGAACGCAGTAAAGCGGCGGCCACGCCGCGGCGTCGCATCGCCGGAGCGGTCGCGAGCAGCAGCAATTCGGCCTCGTCGGCGACGATCCGCGACAGGGCGAAGCCGGCCGGCGTGCCATCGACCGCCGCGATGGTCAGCCACACGCCCGGCATGGCGAGGATGCCGAGGCACTGGTTGCGGGTCCATGCCTCCCCAAACCGCGGATCGAACGCGTCCTGCATGATCTGATCGACCGGGGTGAGATCGGCGACGCTGCCGGAACGCAATTCGATCATGTTCAGGGTCGTGCTCATGGCGCCGGCGCGAGCGGCTTCGCGTCAGGCGCCCGGCCGTAGATCGGGCGGGGCGGCAGGGTGGCAAGGGGCGCCGGCAGCAGCACCGCATCGGCGGCGCGCGGCAGTGCCTCGGTCAACGGCAGGCGGTCGTCCAGGGTCTTGAGGAAACGTACCCCATTGCCGATCGCCGGTCGCTCGCCGAGCGCCACGAGCGCCACCTCCGGCTTGAGCGAGGCGAGCGCGGATAGGGGAGCGAGCTGGACATCGAAAGCCTGCATGAAGACCTCGCCATGCCCGCCTTCCAGCACGACGGCAAGGCTCGACCAGCCCGGATTCTGCGCGAAACCGGCCGCGGCGACCAGCGGCAGCGAGGAATAGCCGAACGCTTCGGCGCCCCAGCCCAGCGCCAGTCCGCGCGCCGCGGCGATGCCGACGCGCACGCCGGTGAAACTGCCCGGGCCGCAATCGACCAGGATACGCGGGGCCCGGCCGCCGCCGGGCAGTTCGGCGATCATCGGCACCAGCCGCTCGGCATGGCCGCGCCCGACCACTTCATGTCGCGCCTCGATCACCACGCCCGCCTCGATCCCACCTTCGATCAATGCGACCGAGCAGGCGGCGGTGGCCGTTTCGATGACGAGGATCCGGCTCGTCTCAGGCAATGATGTTGAACCGCTCGAACTCGGGCCGCGGCAGCCGATCGAAGATCGTTGCGGGGTCGCCATGCCCCAAGGTCGAGATGAAGTTGGACCGCACCGCCGGTGTGTCGGCGAAGAACGCCGCATCGACCTTGCCATTGTCGAAGCCCGACATCGGCCCGGTATCGAGCCCCAGCGCGCGGGCCGCGATGATGAAATAGGCACCCTGCAAGGTCGAGTTGCGCAGCGCCGAGACCTCGCGCAGCTCGCTATTGCCGTCGAACCAGCTCTTCGCGGTCTGGTTGTGCGGGAACAGCTCGGGCAGATTCTCGTGGAAATTGGTATCCATGCCCAGGATCACCGTCACCGGCGCGGCGAGGATCTTCGGGGCGTTCTGCGCGCTGGCGCAGGCGGCGAGCTTCGCCTTGGCCTCGTCGCTCACGCACCACACGAGCCGCGCGGGCAGCTGATTGGCCGAGGTCGGGCCCCATTTCATCAGGTCCCAGATCGCCCGCAGCTCGGCTTCGCCGACTGGCTCGTCGGTATAGCCGTTATAGGTACGCGCGGCACGAAAGATCGTGTCGAGCGCCGCGTCGGACAGCTTCTCGCTCATGCAGAATTCCTCGAAAAGAAAAGGCGATCAGATCGCCCGGACTTCGGTGACCTCGGGAACGTAATATTTGAGCAGCTGCTCGATCCCGTTCTTCAGGGTCGCGCTCGACGAGGGGCAGCCCGAACAGGCGCCCTGCATTTGCAGATAGACCTTGCCCTTGTCGAAGCCGCGATAGACGATGTCCCCGCCATCATTCGCCACCGCCGGGCGGATGCGCGTTTCGATCAGGTCCTTGATCTGAATGACGATGTCCGCGTCTTCCGGATCCTCGGCGAACATCTCGTCCGCGGCGGGAACCGCGATCTCGCCGGCATTGCCGGGGCGGAACAGCGGCATGTTCGCGCTAAAATGATCGAGCAGCAGGCCGAGGACGTCCGGCTTCAGCCCTTCCCACTCCACGCCGGGCGCCGCAGTAACCGAGATGAAATCGCGCCCGAAGAACACGCCGGTCACGTCGCCCAGCCCGAACAGCGCGTTGGCCAGCGGCGAGGCCTCGGCTTCCTCCGGTGTCGCGAAGTCGCGGGTACCCGCCTCCATGACCGTGCGGCCGGGGAGGAACTTGATGGTCGCCGGGTTCGGCGTGGTCTCGGTCTCGATCAGCATGGGTCGCATGTGGGCCGACAGCGCCGCGGGATCAAGGATCGATATGGAAACCCTTGTTCTCGCAATCATCCCCGATCCATCCGGGACGGGGCGATCATACGATCCGCAGATCCACTGGCGCAGTGTCCGGGAAGATCGTCTGCAGCCGCGCGGCATCCAGCCCGTAGTGCCGCGCCAGCAATCCGCCGGTCAGCGCGCGATAATCGGTCAGCACGGGGAGGTCCCGGCCCTGGTTGAGCGTCTCCGGCGCGATTTTCACCTGCGGGCCGACGATCCGCCCGCCGGCCACCCCGCCGCCCATCACCCAATAGACGCTGCCATGGCCATGATCGGTGCCCCTGTCGCCGTTTTCGCGGAAGGTGCGGCCGAATTCGGAGACGACCAGCACGATCGTGCTCGACCACGCCTCCGGCCCGATCTCGTCGGCGAATCCGGCCAGGCCGCGCCCCAGCTCGCCGATCCGCGCCGCGAGGTAACCCTGCGCGGCACCCTGGTTCACATGGGTGTCCCACCCGCCGACATCGACAAAGGCAAGGTTGAACTGGTCGCGCATCAGTCGTCCGATCCGGCGCGCCGAAAGCTCGAAGCCCTTGGGGCTCACCGCGCCGCGATTGGCCGCCATCATCTCCTGGGCGATCGACTTGTATACGGTGTCGCGCACCCTGAACCCCTGCGCCACCGATCCGCCCAGATCGCTGGTGCCGAGACGCTGGCCCTTGTACATCGCCTCGATCAGCTGGGCCTGCCGCGGATCGATCCCGGGCCTGCCCACGCCGTTCAGCGCGATATTCGGAATCGAGCCGCCGCCGCCGCGAAAGATCAGCGGCATCTGGTCGGTAAAGGCGATCGGCCGGTTGCCCGCCGCGGCATCGGTGCCGATCACGTCCGCCAGGCGCGCCATGAAACCCGACTGATAATTGCGCGAGCCGCCGATCGGCTGGCCCAGCTCGATCGTGTCCTGAGTCTCGAAATGGCTCCGGCTCATATCGTCGGTGCCGGCAAAGGGGACGAACGCGATCTGCTTCTTGTCCCATAGCGGCAGGATCGAATCCTTCAGCGCAGGATGCAGGCTCCAGTCGGTGTCGAGCGGCAACGCCGCGTCGGGATTGGCCGGATCGGGCTTCTTCAGCGCCAGCGTCGGCCTGGCGGCCGCATAGAAATCGCTGCCGGTCGGCGCGATGATGTTCGCCGCGTCATAGGCGCCGCGCAGGAACACGACCAGCATCCGCGCGCCTGCCGCCTGCGGCGCGGCGAAGGCGCGTCCGGCCAGCACCAGCGGCGTGGCGATCGCGACGGTCTTGAGCAGGGTGCGGCGGTCGATCATGGCATTTCTCCGGCCTCAGCGGCGCATGAATTCGGGGGATGACAGGAACAGGCTGTTCCACTCGTTGGGCGACGCGGCCTGATCCAGCGCGGTCCGCGTCGGCGCGGACAGGCGATCGTGCAGACCCTTGACCTGCAACGCGTTCTGGAGGCGCGGGAATGCCGGCTGATCGGTCGCGCCGGCCACGGGAGCGTTGAACAGCCCGGCAGGGCTACCGCCGATCTGCCGGGCGATCTCGAAGCGGACGCTGAGCTGGCCGGGCCCGATCCAGGCGGCGGAAGTCAGCGGATAGCCGTCCGGCGTCTCGCGCGCATACAGGCCTTCGCCCATGCGCCGGAGCCAGCCGAGGATCGGCGCGCTATTGGCGATCACCCGGTCGTCATGCACCAGGCGTACCGCCGACACCGCATAATGGATCGGGTCCTTGAACGCCTTGCCCAGCGACGCGTCGAATTCGCGCGACCGGAACAGAGTACGCAATACCGCGGCGATATCGCCATGGCTGCGCCGGAAGGTCGCGGCCATCCGGTCGACCAGCGCCGCGGGCGGGGCGTCGCCGACGAAAAAGATCGCCAGCCGCTCCGAGATGCGACGGGCCGTCGCGGGCGAGGCGGCGATCAGGTCGAGCGCCTGTTCCACCTCGGCGAACCCCGACCCCTTGATCTTCTGGCCCAGGAACATCTTGTCGCCGAAATCGTGCCGGGCCGGATTGAATTCGAACAGCCCCTCGCGGATCAGCAGCGGCTGCAGGGTCGGCTTCAGCTTGGGCGGATCGGGCTTCAGGTCGACGCCTACGCCGGTCAGGATCCGCGCCAGTTCTTGCACATCCTTCTGGGTATAGCCCGAACCCACTCCCATCGAGTGCAGTTCCATGATCTCGCGCGCGTAATTCTCGTTGATATGGCCGGCGCTGTTCTGGCTGTTGTCGAGATAGCGCAGCATCGCCGGATGGCGCAGCGTCGCTTCCAGCAGATCGCGATACCGGCCAAGCGCGTGGACTCGGATCGCCTGGTCCTCATAATCGCCCACCATGGCGCGGATGTCGGCCTTCGCCGCCTGGACGTTGAACTGATTGAACCAGAACCAGGTCATCTGCTCGCGGAGCTGGGCCGGGGAATAGAGGTCGCGCAGGATCGATCGGGTCGCTGCCTGAGTTTCCAGGCCCTGGATGTGTTTGTTATAGGCGGCGATTGCCGCCTTTTTCTGATCCGGATCGGTCAGCGCCCGCGCGGCACGGTTTTCCGCGTCGAGATTCACCACCAGCGTCGCCATCGGCGTGCCGCTGATCTCCATCGCGTCGATCTGCGCCTGAGCGGCGACGGGCAGGGGGGCGTTGGCCGGCATACGCAGTTGCGCGTCGATCAGCGCGGAAGCGCCATGCCCGTCCAGCGCCGCGATGGAACAGCGAGACGCGCCCCAGCTTATCCGGTTGAGCAGCGCCACTTGTCGAGCCGCGCGATCGGGCGGCGCGCCCCCGCCGATCAGCAGCGCCAGCGCCGCGAGCGCGCCCGCGCGACTCAGGGATGGACACAAGGCAAGCCGGCGCAACGCCATAAACATGCAACTCGTTGTCCCGGACGGCTTTCATGGCACCGGGATGATTGCTCCAGGCTTAACGCGCGACGGGAATGGTGGATGCCCGCCGATTTTCGTCGCGTCCCGTCGCGAAATCCCTTCACCGCATCTATCCGCCAGATCAGGGATGATGGGCGTGGCGCGTTGCGTCAGGGTCTTGGCCACGCAACCGGAAAGCGTGGCCCGTCGAGCAGGTCGCCGGTTTGCAGGTTATACCATCCGCGCTCATCTTCGCGTACTTCGGGCAGGTTGAAACGCACGCCGTCGCCGGCAAAACGCAATGCCCAGGAACGGCGCGGCACCGCGCTTTCATTGCCCCCGCTGCCATGGATCGTCGCCGGGTGATGCGCGATGACGTCGCCGCAGCGGATCGGGCAGCGCACGATGCTGGCGGCGTCGGCGATCGCGATATCGCCAGCCTGCTCGCCGCGCGCCCGCCAGCCCTGATGCGACCGGTGCGAACCGGAGATGAATTCGAGCGGCGCGCCGGCATCGCTGACATCGCCGAGCGACACCCAGAGCGAGCATTTGCGGTCTCCCATCATCACGCCGCCGCCATCGTCGTCATGCCATTCGGTCGCCTCGCGGGCGCCGGCTTCCTTCACGAACAGGATATCGTCGACGAAGCGCGCGGTGGTCGATCGCATCAGTCCGGCCGCCAGCGCACCCACCGCGCCCCGCACCGCGAAGTCGCGAACGGTCGGATCTTGCCGGGCGGAATTGAAATAGACGTAGAAATGCCCACGCCGCTCCATTTCCTCCTGAAACCGCGGGGCGCCGAACAGCTCGTCGGGGGTGGTCGGCACGGCCAGCGCAATGGCCTCCTCGGTCACGTCGAGCGCTTCGGACCGGGCGAGCAGTCGCTCGCACGCGCCGACCAGCGGGGCGAGCCAGTTCGGCGACAGGACGTCGCGCAGGATGACATAGCCGTCGCGCTCGAAGGCCTGGATTTCGGCAGGCGTCACGGGGCGCAACGGAGCGAGTCCGGTCATGTCTGTGCCTCCGTCGGAACCGGCCAGGCGATGGCGAAGCGTGGGCCGGACAGCGGCGCCCCATCGGGCAGGCCGTAATAGCTGCGCGCTTCGCGCCGCGTGTCGCGCAGGAGAAAGTGGGCCTTCTCCCCGGCGTAACGGAACGACCAGGTCTCGCGCGTCGATGCGCTGCGATTGGGGCCGGCGGCATGGAGCGTGTCGAGATCGTGAACCGCGATGTCGCCGCACGCGATCGGGCAGGTCAGGATATCATGCGGCGCTCCCGCCGCGAGCGCGTCGGCGGAGAGTCCGCGGTCGCGCCAGCCACGATGCTTGCGGTGCGAGCCGCGCAGATACTGCACCGGCCCGGCTTCGAGCGGCACATCGGCCAGCGATATCCACACCGAGCAGCGTTGCGGCCCCGTGGCGACGCTGCCCCGATCATCGTCATGCCATTCGGTCGGCTCGATGGTGCCGGGTTCCTTCACGAACAGGATGTCGTCGACGAAACGAACGCGGGTTGCCCGCATCAGCGCGGCGACCAGCGCGCCGATCGCGCCGCCCAGCGCAAAGGCCAGCACCGCGGGTTCGTCGCGCGCGGTGTTGAACCGCATCCGGAAATGGCCGCGCGCGGCGAGCGTGCTGGCAAAGCTGGGTGCGCCGAACAGGGCGTCGGGCGGCGGAAGCCCGACACGTAACGTCTCGTCGGTGATGTCGAGCGCCGCGGGGCCGCGGATCAGCCTGGCGCAGACGGTGCGCAACGGCGCCAGCGCCTCGGGCGACAGCACCGCGCGCAGCACGACGAAGCCGTCCCGTTCGAACTGGTCGATCTCTTCGCCAGTGGGCAGGCGCAGGGGGATGTGCGCGCTCATTCGGCGGGAAGCCCAAGCTCGGCAAAGGTCGCCTGCCGGATGCCGCAGGGCGCGCAGATCCCGCACGGGACGGGGCCGGGCATATGGCACGACCAGGTCAGCTCGAGTGGCACCCCCAAAGTCAGGGCCGCGCGCACCACCTGCGTCTTGGACAGGCCGGCCAGCGGCGTGCGCAGGTCCGGCGCGGAATCCTGTCCCAGTTTCAGCGCGGCCGCAAAGGCCGCGAAAAAGGCCGGGCGGCAGTCGGGATGGCGCCAGTCCGCCGCGGTCGCGCCGAGATAGATGCGGTCGGCGCCGCGCGCCTCGGCGACGCTCGCCGCGATCGACAGCAGGATGATGTTGCGCGCCGGCACATAATTGGTCGCGGCGGGATCGGGCCCCGCCGCGTCGCGACCGATCAGCCCGCCGCTCAACCAGCCCCCCATGTCGAGGTTCACGATCAGCATTTCGACCCCCAGCCGCGCGGTGACGGCGGCCAGCCGGTCGAGCTCGATCTGGTTGCGCTGGCCATAATCGATCCCCAGCGCGAGGACCGGCCCGCCCGAGCGCGCGGCGAGCGCGATGCACAGCGATGAATCGATCCCGCCGGAAGCAAGCACGACTGAGCCGCCGCTCATCGCCCCGGGCTCCCGGGCAATGCCAGCGCGAGCACTTGCTGGCCGTCGCGCATCGCCAGCCCGGCGGCGACGAAGGTATCGACGATCTCGCACACCGCGTCGGTAGAAATGCCGCAGTGGCGCGCCAGGGCCGCGATCGTCGCCGGGGCATCGCTGCAGGCGACGTACAGGGCGGCAGCGGGATCGTCGAAGCGGAAGGAGGCAGGTGCCAGCGCGCTGCGACGATCCTCGACATGCAGGATGCCCGGGGCCCACCAGAAGGTCAGCGTCGGCCGTTCCCCGGCCTGCCAGCGCGCATTCCACGCCTCGAGCGACCGCACGAGCGGAACATAGGCGGCATCCGCTAGGCTGCCCTCCAGCTCGCCCGAAAAATGATAGGCGGCGCGCTCGAGATCGACCGTGGCAGGGTAGGTGTGCGCATAACCCTGCTCCGGCACCGCGCGTCCGCCGCGCACCGGATAGAGCTCGGGGCGTTCGAAATAGGGGCTGAACCGCTCCAGCCCGATGCGCAGGAAACCGCCCGGCGGCGAGAGGTGGACGATCCCCTTCGCCAGCTGTTGTTGCTCGGCATAATCCTGCTCCGTTTCGCCGGGAAAGCCGAACAGCAGGTTCCAGTGCGTGTCGACGCCGTAATGGCGGGTCCAGCGCAGCAGATTGACGTTGGTCACCGCGCGGGTGCCCTTGCGCATCAGGTGCAGCAGATGGGAACTGAGCGACTCGATGCCGGGCTGCACCGCGCGCACCCCGGCATGGTGGAGCAGCCGGATGTCCTGCCGCGACAGATCGGCCTTCACTTCGTAGAACAGCCAGTAATCCATCGACGCCTCGGCGAGTGGCTGCATCATCGAGCGCAGATAGTCGACATTCATGATATTGTCGGTGGCGTTGAAGGCGAGGCTGCCGTGCCGTCCGGCCAGCGTCGCGAGCTCGCTGAGCACGCGGTCGGGCGATTTGGCGCGATAGGTCATGGTGCTGCCGTTCAGGCCGCAGAACCGGCACGTCACCTTTGCGCCCCACCAGCAACCGCGGGAGCTTTCAAACGGCATGTCGACGCTGCGGATCGATGCCGGGGTGAGCAGCCCGAGATCGAGCGCGCGGTCGAAATATTCGCCGAACTCGGGCACCGGCAGATCGTCCATGCGGTCGAGCGGTATGGCGGGCGGACCCGACGCGATGCTGTCGCCGTCGCGCCACAACAGGCCCGGGATCGCCGAGAGATCGGTGCCGTTCGCCAGCGCGCCGAGCAGCACGGGAAAGGATCGATCCGATTCGCCGCACAGCGCCAGGTCGATCTGCGGCACCGCCTCCATCCACGCCCGACCCATCGGGCCATCGAAATTGGCGCCGCCGAACAACAGGGTGATGTCGGGATGCAGCGTCTTGAGGCGCCGCGCCAGCGCGAAGGAGGCGACATTCTGCTGGAAGGTCGAGGTGAAGGCGATGACGGCATAGCGCGCCCAGTTGGTCCCGGCGATCAGGCCGTCCAGATAGGCGGGCACGACGATGTCCCGCACATGGCGCAACTCGTCGGCCGTCATCCCCAGCAGGTCGAGCGTCTCCTGGGTGGCCGCGCCGAGATCCTCCAGCATCGTGCCGGCCGGATCGGGCGCGGCGCTGCCAAAGGCGTCGCGGGAGAACAGCCAGTCGCCGACCATCGGATCGCGTGTACAGGCAAGATGATGATAGCGCGGGACGCCGAGAATCTGCGCGAGATCAAGGTTGAGGTGAAGCGTGTCGACTGAAAATCCGCCGATTCTGGCGATTTCTCCCAAGAGACCGGCCTGAAGTGATGGCCGAGTCGACAGTGCAAATGGCATCACGACGAATGCCACTTTAAAGTCATAACGAAGAGTCAATGACTGATCGGAGATAAATTCGATACAGTTCAAGGAATGGTCGAATCGAACGATTTGCTTTTCATCCATACCTCAGTCATGATGAAGGCCCGGACAGAATTTTTAGGTGCGGATATTGCGGTCCTGGTACATTTTTATCATGAAGGTGGCAAGCGATGCAAAATAGTGACTCAGAACTTTACGCCGTCACCGCCAAGGACATCGAGTCCCTCGCGGAAAGACTTGACGTTCTTGCCGCAAGCATGGGCGAAGGAGAGCGTTCCGCCCTCGCGCGGGTGATCCTCAATGCCGCGACGGCAGCGAAATCCGAAAGGGATCCTATCACCGAATTCAGCGGTCCGTTGGCCAACAGCATCGCAATCGGTGCTAACTATACCAAGGACGGACAAACGGCCCCGGTCGTGCCGATCAGCATTGGGGAGCTCCGGTCGAAAGAGCGGGCGTTCTTTCGCGGCGTCACGCGCTCGCCGGGTTGATCGCATCTCATCGCTGGCGCTGCCTGGCTCTCTCCCCCGGGAGGGCCGGGCGCGTCCTCGCCTGACGGCGATGCGCGCGCACGCCGTCATGCCGGTGCGCCGCTGGTGGCGCCTTTCGCTCCAGTCGCCCAAGAGGATCGGAAGCCGCTGATGTTCGAGCTCAGCAAGCAGTTTCGCTTCGACGCTGCGCATACGCTCGACCGCGCGATCGAAACCGCCTCCAGCCGCAGGATCCATGGCCACAGCTACCGCGCCGAAGTCACCGTGCGCGGGCGGGCCGATCCGGTTACCGGCATGGTGGCCGATCTCGGCCTGCTGGAGCGCATGGTGGCCGAGGCGCGCGATGCGCTCGACCACCGGTTCCTCGACGAAATCGACGATCTCGGGCCGGCTACGATGGAAAATCTCAGCCTGTGGATATGGGGCCGGTTGTCGCCGGTCGTCACCGGTCTTTTCCGGGTAAGCATCTACCGCGACAGCAGTGGCGAAACCTGCTCCTATTGGGGGGAGGCGTTTCAGGGGGACCGCTAAGGGCCACGCCCATCCCGTGCGCAATGTCGCCGGATTCCCGACGGCGCGAGCGCCGCGAGCCCGACTCGGGGAGGAGGCAGCCGGCGCGACGCCTTTCGCCTGATGAGCGCTCGATCGCCGCCCAATCTTGCATACAGTCTGTAAATCGTGCACGCAAAGGTCGGGGCTCGGGGGAGGAACCGCATTGTCGCGTCGCTGGATCGTTGGTCTGTGCCTGTCCTTCGCCGTGCTCGACGATGCGCCGCTCCGCGCCCAGGAAGCGCCGGTGCCGGACGATGCGGCGCCGGTGACCGAGGCCGTTGACGGCGGTCGCGTCACCATCTGGCCGCCGGCCTTCTTCGCTGAGTTCCAGCCGACCAATGCGCTCGACATGATCCTGCGCATCCCGGGCTTCACTTATGAACGCGGCGACACTGGCCAGCGCGGCCTTTCGGGCGCGAGTGGCAATATCCTGATCGACGGCCAGCGCCCGTCGACCAAGTCGCTCGCGCTCGACGATATCCTGCGCCGCATCGCGGTCGAGGATGTGACGCGCATCGAGGTGATCCGCGGCAGCGCGCCGGGCGTCGACATGCAGGGCCGCCCGATCGTCGCGAACGTCATCCGCAGGGCAGGGGGCACCTCCTCCGCCGCGGTCGAGCTGCTGACCAAATTCTACGGGGACAACATACCCGCGCGCGTCGCCCGGATCGAGGGATCGCGCGCCCGCGGCAACCTGTCGCTCGAAGGCGCGATCCAGTGGCGCGACGAGAAGGATCAGGGCGCGTCCGGCACCGGCCATGTGATGCGCCGCGACCGGAACGGGGCGCCGGCCAGCTTCGGCACATTCGAGGCGGCATGGGATCGCCGGCTGCTCGCCGGCAACGGCGCGGCGGAATATCGCACCGGCCCGAACTTCTTCCGTCTGAGCCTCAGCGGCGAACTCAGCCATGAGGACCGGCGGGACATTTCCAGGCTCTTCGACACGGCGGGTATCCGCTTCGACGAACGCGTCATCACTGACTTCCAGAGCAACGAGTTCGCCGCCAGCCTCGATTACGAACGCACATTCGGCAATGCGCTCACGGTGCGCCTGCTCGCGCTCGAGAGCCGGGAGCACGACACGAGCAGTTCGACCTCGACCGGTCTGTCGCCCATCCAGGTTTCGACCGAGGATGCGCTCGCCGGCGAATCCATCGTCCGCGGCGCCGCTACCTGGCTCCCGGCCGAAACTCTCACCCTGGACGGCAGCGTCGAGCGCGCGTTCAATTTCCTCGATGCGGAGAACACGCTCGAACGCGGCGGGGTGCCGATCATCCTTCCCTCGGCCGATGTCCGGGTCGAGGAGCGCCGCATCCAGGCGCAGATGTCGGCGCGGTGGCAGGCCTGGGCGGAAGGCACGCTCGAGGCGAACCTTGCCTATGAAAGCTCGACCATCGCGCAGCAGGGCGATGCCGACAGCTCGCTCACCCTGCGCTACTGGAAGCCCCGGCTGAACGCGACGATTGCGCCGTTCAAGGACTGGGAAGTGCGGCTGCGCGCCGAACGCACCGTCAGCCAGCTCGATTTCGAGGATTATGCCAGCACCGCCTCGCTCGACACCGGTACCGTCAATGCCGGCAATCCGGATCTGGTGCCGGAACAGGCCTGGGTGTTCGAGGCCGCGATCGAGCGTCATTTCTGGGCGCGAGGCGCGCTGACTCTCACCGCCAGCCACGCCGCGATAAGCAATGCCATCGATCTGGTCCCGATTGACGGCCGCTTCGACGCGCCCGGCAATATCGGTAGCGGTACAAGGCAGGAAGCCAAGGCGTCGCTCACCCTCCCGTTCGACCGCCTCGGCGCGCCGGGCCTTTTACTCCGCTTCAACGGCGCGCTGCGCTGGTCGCGCGTCACCGATCCGGTGACCCTGGCGACGCGCCGCATCTCCAACCAGCGCCCGACCGGCGGCGACGTCTCGCTGATCAAGGAACTGCCCGCGCTCAAATCGGTGTTCACCGCCGATGTCTTCTTCGGCTGGAAAGAACGCTCCTACCGCATCAACGAGATACGCACCGAGAGCTCGTCGAACGATCCGCTCGCCAAGATCTATTGGGACTGGACGCCGCGCCCGGGCACCTCGCTGCGCCTCCAGGTCGAAAACATCGCCTTCCGCCAGCGCAGCCGCGACCGCATTCGCTTCGACGGGCCGAGGAGCGCGGGGCATATCTCCGGGTTCGAGCGGCGGACGGCGGTGCTCGACCCGTTCTTCATGATGCGGCTGCGCAGGAGTTTTTGACCGTTGGCCTGACTTCCCCGACTGCAGGACGATTCAAGTTTCCGGCGGGTAATGTCACGCACGCGCCATGAACGATCCCCCCGCCGCAAGACCCGAACCGCGCGCAAGGCTGACTCGAGCAGCGGAAATGTCAGCCCCGATCCGCCACGAATAGGGGAAAGTTTCGCCGGATATCGACGCATTTTTCCGCTGTTATGGCGTAACAGGGAAAACGGCTACCAAGCCGCTGATGCCGCACGAAAATTGTCCGGCGGAAATCCAACATAACAGCGGAAGAAAAAACGAAACTCGAAAAATCCCGGTGCAGCACGCGCAAAGGCACGGGAAAACCGCATCGTCTGACGGGCTGGTCGGGAAAAAGGCGGCGGTCGTCGCCGCTTCCTCAAACGTCGAGCTGCTTCACCGCCTCGTTCCAGCTGTGGATATTGTCCCGCGCTTCCTGCACGAAGGCGGAGCGGCGCACGATGCTCAGAAAGGCGTCGGCGATCCACTTGCCCGGGCGCCGCAGCGGCCGTTCGAACTGGATCAGCAGCACCACGCGCGTGCCGGCCGTGTCGTTCCACACCTCATGGTCATAGGTGTCGTCGAACACCAGGGTCTCGCCTTCCGCCCAGCGCACCACCCGGTCGTCCACGCGCATCCGCACATCGCCGTCGCGCGGCACGATCAGGCCGAGATGGCAGGTGATCAGCCCTTTGGTCACGCCGCGATGCGCCGGGATATGCGTGCCAGGCGCCAGGATCGAGAAGAAGGCGCTGTTGAGCCGCGGGATTTGCGCGACGATACTCGCGGTCTTCGGGCACTGTGCCAGATTGTCCTCGATCGGGTAGCTGTACCCCCAGAGGAAAAAGGACCGCCACATGTTCACCGCAGCGATCGCGCGGTGATCGGGCGAGATGGTCGCGAGGCTCGGCGAGGCGTCGCCCTGCAGCGCGACCGCGATCGCTTCCTCGCGGATCTCGCGCCAATGCGCGCGCAGCAGCGCCGTCCAGGCGAAATCGCGCACGTCGAGCACGGGCTCGTTCGAGACGAGCGAGGAGGAGGCAATCAGCCGGTCGAACAACCCGCGCAGATGCTTGCCATATTTGATGAGCAGCGGCCGGTCGCGTTCCGCTTCCAGCCTGGGCTGGGGATTGGGCACGCCCGAGATCACCGTGAGATCGGGGATGCGCGAGCCGTGCGGGGGCGTCTTGCCCGATTTGCGCCACAAAGCATTCGCGTCCGGTCCGGTTTCGACTCTCATCCGCTACCACGCCTCCGCACGTCACTGGCGACGCGCCGGCCCGGAAAAGCCTCATCTGCGTCGCGATCGAATACACCCCGCAATAATGCGGCAACCGAATCGTTATCGGCCGTGTTCGACCAAATAGTGGCGATGGCGTGGAGTTTAACGGCAGGTTCAGGTTTGCGTCAGCAACGCTGGCCGCGATCGGATTACACCGCTAGGATCGCCTTCATGTATGTAACACCGCGCGCGCTGCGCCTGTCGCTCCTCGCTTCGCTGCTGCTCGGCCTGTCCCCGACGGTCAGCGGCCAGACCGCTCCGGCACCGGTCGCCGGCTCCGGCAACATCGCGAGCCGCGAGGCGTGGCTGTACAAGGGCAGCGACATCGTGCCGGACGCCGCCTGGCGCTTCGGCACGCTGACCAACGGCTTGCGCTACGCGGTGCGCAAGAATGGCGTGCCGCCGGGCCAGGTCTCGGTGCGGGTGCGGATCGATGCCGGCTCGCTGATGGAGCAGGACAGCGAGCTCGGTTACGCTCATCTGATCGAGCATCTGTCCTTCCGCGGCTCCGAGTTCGTGCCCGATGGCGATACCAAGAAGGTGTGGCAGCGGCTCGGCGCCACCTTCGGGTCGGACAGCAATGCGCAGACCACCCCGACCCAGACGGTCTACAAGCTCGATCTGCCCAACGCGTCGGAGGCGAGCCTCGATGACGCGCTGAAGATCCTCGCCGGCATGGTCAGCAAGCCCAACATCACTCAGGCTGGCCTCGCGGCGGAGCGGCCCGCGGTTCTCGCCGAGCAGCGCGAGCAGCCGGGGCCGCAGGTCCGGCTGTCGGATGCGATGAACGCCGCGTTCTTCGCCGGCCAGCCCTTTGCCGACCGGTCGCCGATCGGCCACACGAAGACGCTAGAGGAAGCGACCCCCGGGACGGTCAGGGCGTTCCACGATCGCTGGTACCGGCCGGAACGCGCCGTGGTCGTCGTGTCGGGCGATCTCGATCCGGCGATCTTCGAACGCCTCGTGGCCAAATATTTCGGGGCGTGGCGCGGCACCGGCCCGGCGCCGGCCGAGCCCGATTTCGGCGTGCCCGATGCGAAGCAGCCGACCACCAAGGCGATCGTCGAGCCCGGCCTGCCGACCATGGCGATGATCGCGGTGCTGCGCCCTTGGAAATTCAATGCCGATACGGTGATCTTCAACCAGAACCGCCTGGTCGACATGGTCGCGCTGGCCGTGATTAACCGGCGGCTCGAGACGCGGGCAAGGGCAGGGGGCAGCTATGTCTCGGCCCGGGTCGGGCTCGACGATCCGGCGCGCTCGGCCAATGTCACTTTCGTGCAGGTCGCGCCCGTCGGCGACGATTGGGAAGCCGCGCTGAAGGATGTCCGCGCGGTGATCGCCGACGCGCAGGCCTCGCCACCGTCCCAGGCCGAGATCGACCGCGAGCTCGCCGAGCAGGGTATTGCCTACAAGACGATGGTCGATACCGCGCGCGCCGATGCCGGCAGCAAGCTTGCCGACGACATGGTCCAGGCCGTCGATATCCGCGAGACGACGACGAGCGCGGCGGTGATCCAGAACGTGTTCCTCGATGCGCGGCGCAAGGGCATGTACTCGCCCGCGCGGATCCTCGCCTCGACGAAACGCATCTTCCAGGGCACCACGACCCGCGCGCTGGTTAGCGTGTCGAAGCCGGAAGAGGGCGCCGCGGCCAGGCTCGCCGCAGCGCTCAGCGCTGACGTGAAGGGCGTCGCCGGCATCCGCAGCACTCAGGCAGCGGTCGATTTCTCGAAGCTGCCGAAGCTTGGTCCCCCGGCCAAGGTGGTGAGCCGCAAGAAGATTTCCGAATTCGGGCTGGAGCAGGTCACCTTCTCCAACGGCGTGCGCCTGATGGTCTATTCGACCACGTCGGAGGATGACCGGGTCTATGTCCGCGTGCGGTTCGGCAAGGGCTTCAACGCGCTTCCGGCCGATCGCGAAAGCCCGGCCTGGGCCGGCGAGTTCGCGCTGATCGCGGGCGGCATCGGCAAGCTCAAGCAGGGCGATATCGACGCCATGGCCGCCGGCCGCCGCATCGGGCTCGACTTCGACGTGGACGACGATGCCTTCCAGCTGGGTGCCATGACCTCGCCGGGCGATCTGCCCGATCAGCTCAGGCTGATGGCCGCCAAGCTGGCCGCGCCGGCCTGGGACCCGAGCCCGCTCGCCCGCGCCAAGACAGCGGTGCTGGCCAATTATGCCGGCCTCGAATCCTCGCCTGACGGCGTGCTCGCGCGCGATCTCGACGGCCTGCTCCGCGGCGGCGATCCGCGCTGGGGCACGCCGACCCGCGAGGAGATCCGCAACACCACGCCCGAGGCGTTCCGCACCCTGTGGGAGCCGCTGCTCGCGACCGGGCCGATCGAGGTGCAGGTGTTCGGCGATATCGGCACGGACAAGGCGATCGACGCGGTCGCGCGGAGCATCGGCGCGCTGAAGCCCCGCGTCGACGATGCGCGGCCGGTGCCGCCGGTGCATTTCCCCGCGCACAACCAGACCCCGGTGATCCGCACCCATGACGGGCCGGAAAACCAGGCCGCGGCGGTGATCGCCTGGCCGACCGGCGGTGGAATCGAGGGTGTCGCCGAGAGCCGCCGTCTCGACGTGCTCGCCGCGATCTTCAGCGACCGGCTGTTCGATCGGCTGCGCTCGGAAGCGGGGGCGAGCTACAGCCCCAGCGTATCGAGCAGCTGGCCGATCGGCCTGCCCTCGGGCGGCCGCGTGATGGCGGTCGGCCAGGTCGCGCCGGCGAATCTGCCGCTGTTCTTCAAGCTCTCCCGCGAGATTGCGGCCGACCTCGTCGCCAATCCCGTCAGCGACGACGAGCTGCGGCGGACCATCGGCCCGATGATCGAAGTGCTCAAGCGCCAGTCGACCGGCAACCAGTTCTGGATGCTCAACCTCGAAGGCGCGACCTACGACCCCCGCCGCATCGCCGCCTTCCGCAGCGTGCTCAGCGACATCTCGACCCTGACGTCGGTCCAGCTGCAGGAAACGGCGCGCAAATATCTGCGGCCCGATACCGACTGGACGCTGGAGGTGTTGCCGAAGTCAGTGGCGGGGACGGTCGCTTCGGCGAAGTAACCCTTATCTCCCTCTCCCAGCGGGAGAGGGAAGGGGCCCATCGCTCTTGCGATGGGAAGGGTGAGGGTGAGAGGTAGCGCCCAAGTCACCCTCATCCGGCGCTTCGCGCCACCTTCTCCCGAGGGGAGAAGGAATAGAGGATTGATTCAACCTTCGGCCCAGCCATGCCAGACCCCGGCCATGCCTACCCCTTGTACAGCGCGTCCAGCCGCGGCCCGTACACCTCTTTCAACACATGCCGCCGGATCTTCAGCGAGGGCGTCAGCTGCTCGTTCTCGATCGTGAAATGCTGGTCGGCCAGGATGAAGCGGCGGACGCGCTCGATCACCGAGAGGTCCTTGTTGACCCGCTCGACCGCCGCGCCGATCGCGGTGCGGTAGCTGCTATTCTCCGCCAGCCGCGCGAAATCGCATTTGTCGCCGTTCCGCGCACACCATTCCTGGGTCCATTCCGGATCGGCGACCAGCACCGCGACCATATACGGCTTGCGATCGCCATAGATCATCGCCTGGACGATCTCGGGCTGCAGGGTCAGCATGCCCTCCACCTTCTGCGGCGCGACATTGTCGCCCTTGTCGTTGACGATGATGTCCTTCTTGCGGTCGGTGATCTTGATCCGGCCCTTGTCGTCGATCAGCCCGATATCGCCGGTGTGGAGCCAGCCGTCCTTCAGCACCCGCGCCGTCTCGGCCTCGTTGCGCCAATATCCGTGCATGACCAGCTCGCCGCGCACCAGGATCTCGCCATCCTCGGCGATGCGCACCTCGGTATTGACCAACGGCGGGCCGACCGTGTCCATGCGCAAGCCCACCGAAGGCCGGTTGCACGAGATGACCGGGGCCGATTCGGTCTGGCCATAGCCCTGCAGGAAGGTCAGCCCGAGCGACTGGAAGAAGATGCCGACTTCGGGGGTCAGCGGCGCGCCGCCCGACACCATCGCCTTGATCCGCCCGCCGAAGCGCTTCTGGATCTTCGGCTTGAGCGTCGCCTTGAGGAACAGGTTCATCGGCTGGTCGAGCAGCCCCATGCGCCCTTCATATTCCTTGGCGCCCAGGTCCTGCGCCTTGCCGAGCAGATAGCTGGAGAATTTGCCCTGCTTCTCCACGGCCTTGGAGATGCGGGTGCGCAGCACCTCGAACAGCCGCGGCACCACGACCATGATGGTGGGGCGCACTTCCTCGATGTTGGAGGCCAGCTTGTCGAGGCCCTCCGAATAATAGATCTGCGCGCCGAGCCCGATCGGAAAATGCTGCCCGCCGGTATGCTCATAGGCGTGGGACAGAGGGAGGAAGGACAGGAACACTTCGTCCTCCCAGCCGAAATCCTCCGAGATGACGGTGCAGCAGCCATTGACGTTATGCAGGATCGCGCCGTGATGCTGCATCACGCCGCGTGGCGCCCCGCCGGTGCCGCTGGTGTAGATGATGCACGCCGTGTCCTCGCGCGTCGCGTTGCTGACCATACCGGACGGATCGGTCTTGTGGTCGGCGATCAGCTTTGGCCAGCTATACACGTCGAGCGTACCCGGCTGGGTGATGCGGATATCCTCGATGCCGATGATGATCTTGGCATTGTCCGCGCGGATCGCGGCGGGCAGCAGCGTCCGGGCCAGCTTGGCGCTCGACACGATCACGGCCTTGGCGCCCGAATTCTCGATGATGTGGCTGTGATCGCGCTCGGTATTGGTGGTGTAGGTCGGGACGGTGATGCAACCGGCGGCCATGATCGCGAGGTCGCTGATGCACCATTCCGGGCGGTTCTCCGCGACCAGCATCACGCGGTCGCCAGGGGCCAGCCCGATTGCCTTCAGCCCGGCGGCCAGGCTAGCGACCTTTTCGGCGGTCTCGCGCCAGCTGGTCGGCACCCAGGCGCTGCCGGCCTTGTGCCACAGAAAGGGCTTGTCGCCCTTCTCCCGCGCCCGCGCGAAGAACATCGTGACGAGGTTGGGGAAATGTTCGAGCGTTCGCATTGTCTCTCCCGGGGAGGGGCGCGCCGTGTTCGGCTGCGCCGTTCAGGTTTTCAGGGCAGGTCGCTCAGTGCTGTTCCGACACTCCTTGGGTCCGCCGCGCCGACCCAGCCCCTGGCCGTGCGTTCCGCCGCATTCGCCTTGAGGCCGAGGCTGGATATCACGACCTGATGGCCCAGTCTCTCCAGCGGCTCCTTCATCGGCTCGAGCGACGTGCCCTTTTCGAGGATCAACGTCCGGCCGCTGAAATAGATCAGTCCCTGGCCGATCGACTCCTGTGCGCTCATGCCCCAGTCGAGATGGGCGATCAGCGCCTTCGCGACCTGCATGATGATCGTCTTGCCGCCGGCCGCGCCGACGGTGAACACCGGCTTGCCCTTGGCGTCATAGACGATGGTCGGCGCCATCGACGACAGCGGGCGCTTGCCGCCCTCGACCCGGTTGGCGACGGGCGCGCCTTCCTTCTCCGGCGCGAAGGTAAAGTCGGTCAGTTCGTTGTTGAGCACATAGCCGTTCGCCATCAGCTGGCTGCCGAACGGCCCCTCCACGGTCGATGTCATGCCGACGATGTCGCCGGCCTTGTCGATCGCGATGAAATGGGTGGTGCCGTGGATCTCGTTCTGCACCGCCGCGGTCCGCGCCTGCGCGCCCGGCGGCGTGCCCGCTTCATAGGCCGGCAGGGTCACGGTGGTGGAGATCAGCATGGATCGCCGGGCGAGATAGGCCGGATCGATCATGCCCTTCACCGGCACCTGCACGAAATCGGTATCGCCCAGATATTTCTCGCGGTCGGCATAAGCGAGTTCCATCGCCTCGCCGATCAGATGCCAGGCGACCGGCGAGTTCGGCCCCATCTTCTTCAGGTCGAAACGCTTCAGCATGCCGAGGATCTCGAGCACCGTCACCGCGCCTGAGGAGGGCGGGCCCATGCCGCAGATCCTGTACGTCCGGTAGAAACCGCAGACGGGCGGCTGCTCCTTGGCTTGATAGGCGGTCAGGTCGGCAAGGGTGATGTCGCTGCTATTGACGGAGGTGCCGGTCGCGGCGGCGACGATCGCCTTCGCGTTGTCGCCGGCATAGAACGCTTCGGGCCCTTCATCGGCGATCCTGCGCAGGATCGCGGCGAGCGCCGGGTTCTTCATCGTCGCGCCCACTACGGGCACCTGGCCGTCGACCGTGTATTGCTTCGCGATTTCCGGGAAGCGGTCCCAGATGCGCGCCATGCCGGCGATGCGGTCGTTCAGCGGCTTGCTGACCTGATAGCCGTCCTCGGCCAGCTTGATCGCGGGGGCGAACAGCGCCTTCCATGGCAGCTTGCCCCATTTCTGGTGAGTCAGCGCGGCCAGCCGGATATTGCCCGGCACGCCGACAGACTTGCCGCCCTGGAACGCCTGGCCGAACGGCATCGGCTTGCCGTCCGCGCCGAGGAATCGCTGCGGCGTTGCGGCGGCCGGCGCTTTTTCGCGGCCGTCGATCGTGTCCATCTTGCCGGTCTTGCCGTCGTGATGGACCAGGAAACCGCCGCCGCCGATGCCGCTCGATTGCGGTTCGACCACGGTCAGCGCCAGCATCATCGCCATCGCGGCATCGGCCGCGCTGCCGCCTTCGCGCAAAATCTCTCGCCCGGCTTCGGTCGCACGCGGATCGGCGGAGGTGACGACGCCCTGAGCGGAGGCGACGGGGGAATAGACGAGGATGGCAAGCGCGAGCAGGAGCTTCTTCATGGCTCCGTGGTAGCGGTGACTATCGCTACGTCAACCGGCCCCGACGGCATCCGCGACATGATCATGCCCATCCCGCTTCAGCAGGCCCGCCAGGCCGTGCGCGATCCGGCGCGGCAGGCCGGGGCCCTCATAGACCAGCGCGGTATAGAGCTGGACCAGGCTCGCCCCCGCGCGGATGCGGGCATAGGCTTCCTCGGCACTGCCGATCCCGCCGACCGATATCAGCGGCAGCGTGCCGCCGGTCGCCTTGCGGAAATCGCCCAGGCGCTGCCGTGCGAGCGCAGCGAGCGGCGCGCCCGACAGGCCGCCGGTCTCCGCCGCATGGGCGGATCGCAGCCCGGGACGGGAAATGGTCGTGTTGCTGACGATCAGCCCGTCGATATGGTGCGTGATCGCCGCGCGCGCGATCTCGTCGATCGCGGCAGGCTCCAGGTCGGGCGCGACCTTCAGGAACAAGGGTGGCCGCTGGATTGGCAGGTGCCGCGCTTCGTCAGCCGCGGCGAGCAGCTCGGCCAGTGCCGCGCCGTGCTGCAGCTCGCGCAGGCCCGGCGTATTGGGGGAACTGATGTTGATCGTGACATAATCGGCGATCTGCGCGGCTTTCTCCACGCCGTTCCGATAGTCGGCGATCCGGTCGGCCGCGTCCTTGTTCGCGCCGACATTGATGCCGAGCACGCCGCGTCGTTTGGCCCGGGCGGCGCGGGGCAGGGCTGCTTCCAGCCCGCCATTGTTGAAGCCCATGCGGTTGATCACCGCCCGATCCTCGACCAGGCGGAACAGGCGCGGGCGCGGGTTGCCCGGCTGCGGTACCGGCGTCAGTGTGCCGATCTCCACCGCGCCGAACCCCAGGCCGAAAAATCCGTCGATCGCCCGGCCGTCCTTGTCGACGCCGGCGGCAAGGCCGATCGGGTTGGCGAAATCAAGACCGGCCACCGTGATGCGAAGGCTCGAATCGCCCGGTCCGGCCGCCAGCGGCGTCCCCGCCCGAGCCCATGCCTCGAGCATGGCGATCGTCAGGCCGTGCGCGCGCTCGGCTTCGATGCTGAACAGGGCGGGGCGGAGCAGGGGGAACATCATCGGGGCGCTTTGGCATCGCCGGGCCCGCGGGTCAAAAACCGGCTGCGACGAAGCTGCGACGAATATGTCCGAATTGGCGCTTTCATCCAATACAGTCAAACCGCACGCTGGTCTAACGCGCTTGCGACCCGAAGAGCTCCCAACGGGGGTCTCTTTCACTTGGGCCCGGCCGGTTTACCGGCCGGGCCTCTTTTCATTGGTGTCGGACCCGGGTAATGTCGTTTCTGTACAAAACAGGGGCGCGTACATTGCCGGACATCCAGCTCGACTACGCGGTCCCGGCTGCCGACTTGGCCGAATACATCACCCTTTTCTATCACTTCCGCGCGGATGTTCCACTGTTCGAGGACACCGAGCGCGCGGATCATGCGCAGATCCGCTTCCGCCTGTCCCCAGGCGCTTCGGACTACACTTTCCCGGACGGCACGCAGCAGGACGCGACCGAGATCCATGTCGTCGGCCCGACCAGCGGCGCGATGGGGGTCCGCTGTGTCGGCCCCGTCTGGGTGCTCGGCATGGGCGTGACCGCGACCGGCTGGGCCGCGTTGATCGGCAACGACGCGTCGAGCATGCTCAACCGCGTGATCGACGCGACCGATCTGTTCGGGGCGCCGCGCCTGCGCGCCGCCGCCAATGCCTTGCGCGCGGCACCCGATATCCCGGCCCGGGTGGCGATCGGCGAACAATTGATCCGCGAGCTGCTGCGCGGGTGCGATCGCAGCGCGACGACCTTCGTCCGCCATGTCGACACCTGGCTGGCGGGCAGCCCCTCGCCCGACATGGAGGATCTGGTCACCGCGACGAAGCTTTCGCGCCGCCAGGTCGAGCGCAAGTGCAAGGCGCTGTACGGCGCGCCGCCCAAGCTGCTCGCCCGCAAATATCGCGCGCTCCGCGCAGCGGTGGCGTTGGTCTCGGAAAGCCAGTCGGTCGACGACCTGATCGCTCGTGGCTTCTACGACCAGTCGCACCTGATCCGCGAAGTGAAGCAGTTCACCGGCCACACCCCGCGCCAGATCAAGGCGGAACCGAGCCTGTTGTCGCAACTGACCATCAGCCAGCGCGTCGCGCTCGGCGGTCAGGTAAGCCCTCTGGTCAGCGACACGTAATCACTTCCTCCCCAAGCTCGCTTGGGGAGGGGGACCATTCGCTTCTTCAGCGAATGGTGGAGGGGAATTGGAGCGAGGTTGCGTTGCCGCGCTCCAATCCCCCTCCACCATCCTTCGGATGGTCCCCCTCCCCATCTGCGATGGGGAGGAACGAAAACAAGGTTGACCCAAGCCCCTCACGCCCCCACATGCCCAATCGGAACGAATCAATCCGATTGGACCAGATGCGCCTTTCCAGCCTTGCAGACTATGCGGTCGTGATGATGTCCGCCGCGGCCCGCCATTGCGGCGGCGCGGCGCGGCTCAACGCGACCCTGCTCGCCGAGGAAACCGGCCTGCCGCTGCCGACCGTGCAGAAGCTGGTCAGCCGCCTGTCCGCGGCCGGCCTGATCGAGAGCGCGCGCGGCACCGGCGGCGGCTTCCGTCTCGCGCGTCCGGCGGCGGCAATCAGCCTCGCCGATATCGTGGAGGCGATCGAGGGGCCGATCGCGATGACGTCCTGTGTCGAAAATGGCAGCCATGATTGCTGCATCGAGGAGAATTGCCGGGTGAAGCCGCACTGGAACGCCGTCAACGGAGCGGTGAAGGGCGCGCTCGCGGGCGTGTCGCTCGCCAGCCTGTCGCAGCAGGTGCCGGCATAATGGCCACCAGGAACGCAGAGGCGCATGCCGCCGCGAACAAGACATACGAATGGGGTTTCCATTCGGACATCGAACAGGAATTCGCGCCCAAGGGCCTGAGCGAGGACACCGTCCGCTTCATCTCGGCCAAGAAGAACGAGCCCGAATGGATGCTCGACTGGCGCTTGAAGGCCTATCGCCTGTGGCTGACGATGACGCCGCCCGACTGGGCCAAGCTCAACATTCCCCCGATCGACTATCAGGACGCCTATTATTACGCCGAGCCCAAGGCCAAGCCCAAGATCGGCAGCCTGGACGAAGTCGATCCCGAGATCCTGCGCGTCTATGAAAAGCTCGGTATCCCGATCGAGGAGCAGAAGATGCTCGCCGGGGTCGAGGGCGCGCGCAAGGTCGCGGTCGACGCGGTGTTCGACAGCGTCTCGGTCGCCACGACCTTCCGCAAGGAGCTCGAAGCCGCGGGCGTGATCTTCCGGTCGATCAGCGAAGCGATCAAGGAATATCCCGATCTCGTGCGCAAATGGCTCGGCAAGGTCGTGCCGCAGCATGACAACTATTTCGCGGCGCTCAACTGCGCGGTCTTTTCCGACGGCACCTTCGTCTACATCCCGGAGGGCGTGCGCTGCCCGATGGAGCTGTCGACCTATTTCCGCATCAATGCGGAGAATACCGGCCAGTTCGAACGCACGCTGATCGTCGCCGACAAGGGCTCGTACGTCTCGTACCTCGAAGGCTGCACCGCCCCGATGCGCGACGAGAACCAGCTCCACGCCGCCGTGGTCGAACTGGTCGCGCTCGACGACGCCGAGATCAAATATTCGACCGTGCAGAACTGGTACCCCGGCGATGCCGAAGGCAAGGGCGGTATCTATAATTTCGTCACCAAGCGCGCGCTCTGCCAGGGCCGGAACTCCAAGGTCAGCTGGACTCAGGTCGAGACCGGCAGCGCGATCACCTGGAAATACCCCAGCTGCGTTCTCGCGGGCGAGAACAGCGTCGGCGAATTCTATTCGGTCGCCGTCACCAACAACCGCCAGCAGGCCGATACCGGCACCAAGATGATCCATCTCGGCAAGGGCAGCCGCTCGACCATCGTGTCGAAGGGCATCAGCGCCGGCCATAGCGACAACACCTATCGCGGCCTGGTCCGCGTCGCCCCGACCGCCGAGGGCGTGCGCAACTTCACCCAGTGCGACAGCCTGCTCCTGAGCGACCAGTGCGGCGCCCACACCGTGCCCTATATCGAGGTGCGCAATCCCTCCGCCCAGATCGAGCATGAGGCGACCACCTCGAAGATCAGCGAAGACCAGATGTTCTACGCGATGCAGCGCGGCCTCGATGCCGAGGCGGCGGTGGCGCTGATCGTCAACGGCTTCGCGCGCGAGGTGCTGCAGCAGCTGCCGATGGAATTCGCGGTCGAGGCGCAGAAGCTGCTGGGGATCTCGCTTGAGGGGAGCGTCGGGTGATGCACATCATATGGGGGTTTCTGCCGCTTGTATTGCTCTCGGGTGCGGCGACTGCCGGTGCCGTGGCAGTCACGCGGTATGAGATGAATAGTGGAAAGGCGCTGCGTTTCTTTATCCCGTACGAGCCTTGGTCACGTGTTCGGAGCCCAGCGCTCTTCAAAATCCGACAAGCGTTCAATATTCTCTTTGCCGTTTTCGTGGGGCTTGGGTTTCTCGCCTTCCTGATCCAGTTTCTTGGTATTATTCATGCTTCGAATTGAAAACCTCCACGCCGAGATCGACGGCAAGGAAATCCTCAAAGGCCTCTCGCTCGGCGTGAATGCGGGCGAAGTCCACGCGATCATGGGCCCGAACGGCGCAGGCAAGTCGACGCTGGGCTATGTGCTCGGCGGACGACCCGGTTACGAGGTGACCTCGGGCTCGGTCAGCTTCGCGGGCCAGGACCTGCTGGAAATGGCGCCGCACGAGCGTGCGGCCGCCGGCCTGTTCCTCGGCTTCCAGTATCCGGTCGAGATCCCCGGCGTGTCCAACGTCCAGTTCCTGCGCGAGGCGCTCAACGCGCAGCGCAAGGGCCGCGGCGAGGCGCCGCTGTCGGGCGGCGAGTTCCTCAAGCTCGCCCGCGCTCAGGCCGATCTGCTGTCAATGGACCAGGACATGCTCAAGCGCCCGGTCAATGTCGGTTTCTCGGGCGGCGAGAAGAAGCGCAACGAGATGGTCCAGATGGGCATCATCGGCCCGAAGCTGGCGATCCTCGACGAGACCGACTCCGGCCTCGACATCGACGCGCTCCGCGTCGTCGGCGACGGCATCAACCGCATCATGCGCGCGCCCGACAAGGCCGTGCTGCTGATCACCCATTACCAGCGGCTGCTCGACTATGTTCAGCCCGATTTCGTGCATGTCCTGGCCGATGGCCGGATCGTGCGCTCCGGCGGACCCGACCTGGCGCACGAACTCGAGCGCGAAGGTTACGGAGCGCTGGCGGCGTGACATCTGGCAGCTTCCGTCATGCCGGACTTGTTCCGGCATCCATCGAGCCTCAGGCGCTGCAGGCTGATATGGCGCGGGCGCCAACCGGCGGCGCATCTGCGGAAGCATGGACCCCGGAACAAGTCCGGGGTGACGGGAAATGAGTGTGGCTACGCTTGCCATCCCCACACGCCGCGACGAAGCCTGGCGCTACAGCGACCTCGACGCGGTCGCCACCATGTGGCCGATTGACGGACCGGAGACGATCCACGTCCCCGCCGGCGAGGAAATCACCCGCCTCATCGTGCAGGATGCTCCAACCGATGCCGTCGCGATCCGCGACTATACCGTCACCCTCGACGCCGGCGCCCGCGCGACCTTTCATGTGCTCAACACCGGCGGCAAGCTCGGCCGCATCGCGATCGACGTGACCCTGCACGACGGCGCGCATTTCGAGCTGGGCGGGGCGATCCTCGGTGGTGGCGAGCAGACGCTCGAGATCGTCACGACCATGCGCCACATCGAGCCGAATGCGACCAGCAACCAGGTCGTGCGCTCGGTGCTCGGCGGGCGGGCGACGGGCAGCTATCTCGGCAAGGTCGCCGTCGCGCGCCACGCGCAAAAGACCGATGCCAGCCAGTCGGTCAAGGCGATGCTGCTGACCCGCACCGCCACCGCCAATGCCAAGCCCGAGCTGGAAATCTACGCCGACGACGTGAAATGCGCGCACGGCGCGACCGTCGGCGAGCTCGACGCGACGGCGCTGTTCTACCTCGCCAGCCGCGGCATCGCCCCGGCCGAGGCCAAGGCATTGCTGTTGCGGGCGTTCATCGGATCGGTGTTCGACGGCGTCGCGGATGCCGGCGAGCGCGAGGCGGTCGAGGCTGCGGCGCAGGCCGCGCTGGAGCGGATGCTGTGAGCAATCTTCGGCATTCTTCTCTCCCTCTCCCAGCGGGAGAGGGAAGGGGCCCGCGCCGAAGGCGTGGGAAGGGTGAGGGCGATCGGAATGGCTAGTCACCCTCACCCTTCCGTCGCTTCGCTCCTCCCTCCCTCTCCCGATAGGAGAGGGAATACGAGCCCCCTCGACGTGCTCGCCGATTTTCCGGCGATCCCCGCGGGCTGGGCCTATCTCGACACCGCGGCCACGGCGCAGAAGCCGCAACCGGTGATCGACGCGATCACCCGCGGCTATGCCGAGACCTATGCCACGGTCCACCGCGGCGTGTACCAGCGCTCGGCCGACATGACGCTCGCCTATGAGGCAGCGCGCAAGAAGGTCGCCCGCTTCATCGGCGCCGGCAGCGCGGACGAGATCGTCTTCGTGCGCGGTGCGACCGAGGGCATCAACCTCGTGGCCGAGTGCTGGGCGCGCGAGCAGTTGAAGCCGGGCGACCGCATCCTGCTCTCCACGCTCGAGCATCATTCCAACATCGTGCCCTGGCAGATGGCGGCGGAACGCGTCGGCGCCGTGATCGACGTCATCCCGCTGACCGCCGACCACCGCATCGATCTCGATGCGATGGCCGCGATGATCACGCCCGCGCACAAGCTGGTCGCGCTCGCCCATGTCTCGAACGTGCTGGGCTCGGTGCTCGATGCCCGGCGCGCCGCCGATATCGCCCATTCGGTCGGCGCGAAAATCCTGCTCGACGGCTGCCAGGCGGTGCCGCGCCTTGCAGTGGACGTCGCCGCGCTCGACTGCGACTTCTACGTCTTTTCCGGCCATAAGCTCTACGGTCCGACCGGCATCGGCGTGCTGTGGGCGCGGCCCGAGCTGCTCGACGCGATGCCGCCCTGGCAGGGCGGCGGCTCGATGATCGATCGCGTCACTTTCGCGAAGACCACCTACGCGCCGCCGCCGGGGCGGTTCGAGGCGGGCACGCCGCATATCGTCGGCGCACTCGGCCTGCATGCGGCGATCGACTATGTCGAACGCATCGGGCTCGCCGCGATCCACGCACACGAAACGGCGCTGGTGGCGAAGACGCGCGAGGCGCTGTCGCAGATCAATTCGGTGACGCTCTACGGCCCCGAGGATTCCGCGGGCATCGTCAGTTTCTCGATCGAGGGGGTGCATCCGCACGACATCGGCACCATCTTGGACGAGGAACGGGTCGCGATCCGCGCGGGGCACCATTGCGCGCAGCCCTTGATGGAGGCCCTGGGCATTCCGGCAACGGCGCGGGCGAGCTTCGGCGTCTATAACGGCGCGGCGGATGTGGACGCTCTGGTGCGCGGTATCGAACGGGTAACGAGAATTTTCGGGTAGGGATCTTCGATGAACGAAGAACGCAAGATTGTGGTTGAAGAAGTGGACTCGGTCGAGGCGCCGCCCAGGGCGCGCGTCGATGGCGGGGTGACGGAGACGTTCGAGCGCAAGCGCGACTATCTGGAGGGTTTCCTTTCCCAGAAGCCGCAGGCTCAACCTTCGGGCGAGCCGGGCGGCGCGCTGTATGAGGCCGTCGTCGACGCGCTCAAGGAAATCTACGATCCGGAAATCCCGGTGAACATCTATGATCTTGGCCTGATCTACGGCGTCGAGGTGACTGATGAAGGCCATGCGGTGGTGACGATGACGCTCACCACGCCGCATTGCCCGGTCGCCGAATCCATGCCCGCCGAAGTCGAACTGCGCGTCGGTTCGGTGCCGGGCGTCGGTACCGCTGACGTCAATCTCGTCTGGGATCCGCCATGGGATCCGCAGAAGATGTCGGACGACGCCAAACTCGAACTGGGGATGCTGTGATGGCAACCACCGCGCGCGTGCGCCCGGCGGCGCTGATCCTGACCCCGACCGCCGAGGCGCGGATCGCGGACCTGATGACCAAGGCCCCCGAAGGCGCGATCGGCGTGAAGCTGTCGACGCCCAGGCGCGGCTGCTCGGGCCTCGCTTATTCGGTCGACTATGTCACCGAGGCCAAGCCGTTCGACGAGCGCATCGATACGCCCGGCGGCACCCTGTTCGTCGACGGCGGCTCGATCCTCTATCTGATCGGGTCGACCATGAACTGGGTCGAGGATGATTTCGCGGCCGGCTTCGTGTTCCAGAACCCTAACGCCAAGGGCGAATGCGGCTGCGGCGAGAGCTTCACCGTATAAAGGGTTCGGCCGCTCGCCGCCTGTCGCTGGAGGTCGCGCCGATCATGGCATGCCGAGAAAAGCGCGCAGCTCGGCATCGCTGAGCGAGCCGTCCGCGTTCGCATCGGCCGCCTTGAAACGATCGGGCACGGCCGCCAGGAACGCGTCCTTGGTGACATAGCCCTCGGCGTCCACCTGCGCGCTCGCGAAGGAGGGCTGCATGAAGTCCGGCAGCGTCTCCTTCTTGATCTTGCCCGCATTCGATTGATCGACGAACGTCCACCCCTGTGCCGAAAAGGCGGTCGCCTCGGCCAGGCTCACCTTGCCGTCGGCATTGGTGTCGGCCATCGCCATCGGATCGAAATCCTGGGCATGGGCTGGCAGGGCAGAGCCCGCAAAGGTCAATATAATGGCGGCTGCGAAACCAGGCTTCATGATAGTCTCCCTCTGATGGTCGGTCGTCGTTCGGCTGCGCTAAAGCGCTCTCGGGCTGGATTAATCCCCACCGTTCGGGCTGAGCCTGTCGAGGCCCTGCTCTCCTCTTCCTCGGAAGAAAGAACAGCCCTTCGACAAGCTCAGGGCGAACGGGGAGAGACGATTCCAGCTAACTAAGTTTTGCTCCAGGAATTGCTCCCTGGCTTTGTGTCGGCGTCATCAGCGACCCTTTTCGAAGACGAGATTGCGGCTGAAGAACGGGATCACCTGATCCTGGAATCGGATTGCGACATTGTTGGTGTGGTCGCCGGGATAGATGTCGAAGCCGTTGGCGATGCCATAGCTGTCGAGCACAGTGTGCAGCTTCTCGGCATCGACCTTCAGCCCGTCTTTGTCTCCGACATCGATCGAGATCGCGCGATATTGCCGCAGGTTGCCAATATATTGGTCGACAAAGGCCAGCGGTGCGTTGGCCGCCCATCGCGCGAGCACGTCGGGCTGGGCCACGCCGTCCTTCACCGGCAGGTCGAGATAGAGCGGCGGGTTCTTCGGGTTGGGCGACCATGCCGCGGCGCTCGCCAGCTGCGCTCTCAGCCCGAATGGCAGCTTGGCCGAATCCGCCGGCACCTTCACGGCCGCAAGTGCCGCTGCCGCCTCCGCGTTGAACTGGCCGCCCTGGCGCGCCGACAGGCAACACGGGCTCATCATATAGAGCGCGCCGAACACCTCCGGATGCTTCATGCCGATCCGGCTGGTGCCGTATCCGCCCATCGAATGGCCCGCCAGCCCGCGGCTCTCCCGCTTCGCCAGCGTCCGGTAATGGCCATCGACATAAGCGACCAGATCGCGCGCCACGAAGGTCTCGAAGTCGCCGGTCGTCGTCGAGCTGGAATACATCGAGCCGTTGTGAATGGTCTTGCTGTCGGGAAAGACCAGGATCATGTCCTTCGCGCCCTTGGCGAAGCCGCCCTCGATCGTCTGCGGAACATGGATTTCCCTGGTCCACTGGTCGGCACCGATCGAATAGCCGTGAAGGGCGTAGACCACGGGATAGCGATGCCGCGGGTTCTTCGCATAGCTGGGCGGCAGCACCACGATGACGTCCCGGTCGGCGGTTTCGCCTTCCAGGTTGCCCATGATCGCCGGTGAATGGACCTTGATGCGTTCAATCGCGACAGGCTGTGCGCCGGCAACTGGCGGCGGTGCGTTCGTCGTCACCTGGGCACCGGCTGCGTTCGCCGCGCAAAGCAGCAATGCGGCACTCACGCCGTAAAACGGTTTCATCTTCAGGCCCCCTCGCGATGGCGTCCATTCTTTGCGGAAGCAGGCGCACGCGGCCCCTCTCCCGATGATCGTATTTCCGCAGGCCGGTCGTTCCGCCCCCGTGTATCAATTTGTCTGTGTATTTGCGTCGAAAGTCAACGATCGGACGCATCTGCTCGCGCTGCCTTTCCGCGACGGCCGGAAGGGCGAGGCGGATAACAGAAGAGAGATGGGAGGGCGATCCCCGCTCGAAGGTCGTGCGAGGCCAACATGGATTAGGTCGGAGTTATCCCACAACGACAGCGCCGCGATGGCTGTTCCAGCGCCGGGGCGGATCGATTCAAATCCGGCGTGAAAGGGGTAATGATCGTGCGGGGTGGAGTTGTATGGCTTCACCCTCGCTCCTTCTCGTCGCTGTATAACCGGATTTGCCCTTCGGGCGCGCATTTCCCTGTTCCGCTCGGCAAAATTCGCTGTTCCGGCATAACAGGGAATTTCGATCAACACATTGTGAATGCTGGACGATTTGGTGAAAACGGTCGAGTCGGCGGCCGGAAAAAACGAAATTCCCTGTTAATTCCCTGTTATTGGTGCAGAAACAGGGAAATCTCAGGCCGGCTTCTTCCGCATCAGCGCGGTCCTGAGGCACGAGCACACCTCTTCGTCGCGCTGGTTAATCATGCGGTGGCGGAACGTCACCAGTCCGGCATCGGCGCGCGACTTGCTCTCGCGCAACTCGACCACCTCGGTCTCGCAGCGCAGCGTATCGCCGATGAACACCGGCTTGGGCATCACCAGCTTATCGTAACCCAGGTTCGCCACCAGCGTGCCGAGCGTCGTGTCGCCCACCGACACCCCGACCATCAGGGAGAAGGTGAAGGTTCCATTGACGACGATCCGCCCGAACTCGGTCGCGCCGGCATATTCGGCATCGAGGTGCAGCGGCTGCGGATTGTGCGTCAGCGTCGACATCAGCAGATTGTCGGTCTCGGTCACCGTGCGCCGGATCTCATGGCTGATCCGGTCGCCCACCTGCCACTCGTCATAGAATCTGCCGGCCATCAGCCCATGCCTCCCAAGGTCCGTCCCGCGGTCCAGCCGCCATCGGCCGGCAGCACCACGCCCGAGACATAGCGCGCATAGTCCGATGCGAGGAACAGGCAGACATCGGCGACATCGTCGACCGTGCCCATCCGCCCCAGCGGCACCGACCGGGCCGACTTCGCCTTGGCCTCGGGCGTCGGCGCCAGCCGCTCCATGCCTTCGGTCCCGGCGATCGGCCCGGGCGAGACCGAATTGACCCGCACGCCTTCCGGCCCCCATTCGATCGCCAGCGTCTTGGTGATCATGTCGACCCCGGCCTTGGCTGCGCAGACATGGACCTGGAACGGCGTGGCGATGAACGCCTGGGGCGCCGAAATGTTGATGATGCTCGCGCCGGGCTTGGTCAGATGCTCGTACGCGGCGCGCATGACATGGAAGGTGCCGAGCGTGTCGATCTCGGTAACGGCCTTGAACCCGTTCGAACTGAGCATCGCCGCCGCGACGGGGAAATTGCCGGCCGCGCCCGACACCAGCACGTCGATCGTGCCGCGTTGCGCGCGGAAATCGTCGATCGCCGCCTTCACCGCATCATAGTCGCGCACGTCGAGGCTATAGCCGAGCGCAGGCGTGTTCTCCGACAGCGCCGCCACCGCGGCATCGACCTTGTCCTGGCTGCGGCTGGCAACGGCGAGCGTCGCCCCGCGCCGGGCAAAGGATTTGGCAATGCCCAGGTTGATCCCGCTGGTCCCGCCGAACACCATCACGGTCTTGCCGGTGAAATCGAAGCCGTCGGCCATATCCATCCCCTGGTTTGTTTTTCAGAGCTTCAGCTTGAACCCGGCATGGCTCTTGTTCCAGCCCATTTGCTCGTAAAAGCGATGCGCATCGGTCCGCGTCGACATGGAGGTGAGCTGCGCCATATGGCAGCCGCGCTCGCGGAACAGCGCAACCGCCCATTCGATCATCTGCTTGCCGAGTCCCTGGCCGCGCAGGCTGCTCGCGATCCGCACTGCCTCGATCTGCCCGCGCCAGCCGCCGCGAAAGGCGATGCCTGGCAGGAAGCTCAATTGCATCGTGCCGACCACCGCGCCGTCGAGGTCGGCGACGACCTGCATCTGGTTCGGATCGGCGACGATCGCCTCGAACGCGGCGAGATAGCGCGGATCGAGCGGCAGGCTCGCATCCTCGCGCCCCTTGCTCTGCTCGTCATCGTCGAGCAGCGCGACGATCGCGGGCAGATCATCGGCGGTCGCTGGGCGGAAGATGATGCTCATGCGGCCCGCTCGATCCGGGCGAGCACCGCACCCTCGCTCACCTGTCCGCCGGTCTCCGCGCCAAGCTCCGCCACCGTTCCGTCGAACGGCGCAACGAGGCTGTGCTCCATCTTCATCGCTTCGAGGGTGAGCAGCTTCTGGCCCTTGGTGACGGTGGCGCCTGCTGCGACTTCGACCGCGATGATGCGGCCGGGCATGGGGGAGAGGATGGTGCCGTCAGAAGATGCGCCGACGGCGGTTCCGCGTGGTTCGTAAAGGCGGAAGCTGCGATGTTCGCCGTCAGCAAAGCTGACCGCGGTCCCGTCCCGTTCGAACCCGCCAAAATGTAAACCCGGGCCGGCATAATCGGTATTCATCAGGCTCTGGCCGATGATCGACAAGGCTTGCGAAGTGAACCGCTCGACTAGGTTGCTCTCATGAACGACGCCAAATTCGTCCACCACCCGAACGGGTGCACGGCGCTCGGCATTGAGCCTGAAGCCGAGATTGTTCCAGGGATCCTGCCCTTTCGTGTCGAGTTCACCTAGGTCATAGGCAGCTTCTGCTGCCATGGTCTCGACGGGAAGTTCAGGCGTCGCGAGTTCCGCGAGATGTCGATCGATAAAGCCGGTGTCGATCTTGCCGGCCAGAAAATCAGGATGATCGAGAGCACGGGCGACAAAGGCCAAGTTAGTCCGCACCGGACTGATCTGCGCGGTTTCGCAGGTGGATGCCAGTTCCCGCGCCGCTTCCTCCCGGCTTTCACGATGCTCGATCAGCTTGCCGAGCATGGGGTCGTAGAAAGGAGAAACGACGTCGCCCCAATCATATCCCATGTCCTTTCGTGTGGTCCATTGGTCTTCCCACGGCGTCATGAATTTGAATGATTCGAGCTCGCCGATGGAGGGCAGGAACCCGTTCCGTGGATCCTCGGCATAAAGCCGCGCCTCCATCGCCCAGCCATCAATAGCCAGCTCATCCTGCCGCTTCGGCAGCGGCTCCCCGCTCGCCACCCGCAACTGCCACTCGACCAGATCCTGCCCGGTGATCTCCTCGGTCACCGGATGCTCGACCTGCAGCCGCGTGTTCATCTCCATGAACCAGATGCGGTCGGCGCGCAGGCCTTCACTGGCGTCGGCGATGAACTCGATCGTGCCGGCGCCGACATAGTCGACTGCCTTGGCCGCCTTCACCGCTGCGGCACAGATCGCCTCGCGCGTCACCTCGTCCATGCCGGGGGCAGGGGCTTCCTCGATCACTTTCTGGTGGCGGCGTTGCAGTGAGCAGTCGCGCTCGAACAGATGGACGACATTGCCTTGGGCATCGCCGAACACCTGCACCTCGATGTGCCGCGGCGAGAGGATGTATTTCTCGATCAGCACCTGTGTGTTGCCGAAGGACGATGCTGCCTCGCGCTGGCAGGACAGCAGCGCGTCGGCGAAATTCTCCGGCGCTTCGACGCGGCGCATGCCCTTGCCGCCACCGCCCGCAACCGCCTTGATCAGCACGGGATAGCCAACCGCCGCAGCCTCCGCCGCGAGCCGCTCCGGCGACTGGTCCTCGCCGAGATAGCCCGGCGTCACGGGCACGCCCGCCGCGATCATCCGCTCCTTGGCGGCATCCTTCAGCCCCATGGCGCGGATGCTATCGGGCTTGGGCCCGACCCAGATAATGCCGGCATCGATCACCGCCTGCGCGAAGTCGGCATTCTCCGACAGGAAGCCATAGCCCGGATGGATCGCCTCGGCCCCGGTGTGCTTCGCAGCGGCGATTATCTTCTCGCCGACCAGATAGCTCTCGCGCGCCGGGGAGGGGCCGATATGCACGGCCTCATCGGCCTGACGCACATGCAGCGCCTTGGCATCGGCATCCGAATAGACCGCGACGGTGCGCACGCCCATCGCCCGCGCGGTGCGGATGATCCGGCAGGCGATCTCGCCGCGATTGGCGATGAGAAGGGATTTCAGCAAGATCAGCCCTCGCAACCCGTGGCGCGCGCGGTCCAGGTGATGTTGACGATCTTCCAGGCGCCGGCTTCGCGGACCAGATCGAAATGGTCGACGCCGCAATGATGCGCCTTGCCGTCGATCAGGAAAATATAGGGCGCCCAGACCATCGCGATGTCGCCGTCGATCTCGATCGCTGGGTTGCTGATGCGCTCCTCATATTTCTCCGGGCCGGGTTTGACCCCGGCGGCGAACTCCGCCCAGCTCATATGGCGGACGGTGCGTGTGCCGTTCGGCGCTTCATTCGCCACGGTCGCGCCGCCCTCGCTACGAAGCTGGGCCAGGATCGCCGCGGAATCGCGTGCGGCCAGCCCGGCGAACAATGCGTTGATCGGCGCCATCACCGCGCCCTCGTCAGTGCCGGGGGGCGGCAGGCCGGTGCCCTTCGGCATCGGCTGCATCGGCGTGACCTGGGCGAGAAGCGCAAGCATCAGGGACATTCACAGGACTCCATGGAAAGGCGTCGTCTCGACGGTCACGATGATATTCCGAGCTCATCGTCCATCGATTCCCAGACGAGGAAGAGCGGATGAGCCGGTTCGTACGCAAAGGCGGCAAAGGCCGCGATCACTTCGTCGATCGTGAACAGCGTGCCACCCGCTGGCCTGACCGCCCGGAAATGGTGAACCGGATCCTGCGATTGCCGTTCGATGACGTAGCCATCGCCCTCGCAGGCGGTCTGCATGTAATCGCCATCCGACAGGGTCAGGATCGCGAAGCTGTTCCTGCTGTCCGGTGCGAGGATACGCAGTTGCGCATCCAGCGTCGCGGCATTGGGCCTTGGGAATACCAGGCCGTCCTCGAGCTCGAATTCCATCGCTTACATCCTGAACACGCCGAACGACGCCTTTTCCGGAATGGGCGCATTCAACGTCGCCGCAAAAGCCAGACCAAGCACATCGCGCGTCTGCGCCGGATCGATGATGCCGTCGTCCCACAGCCGCGCCGTCGCGTGCCAGGGATTGCCCTCGTCCTCATATTTCTGGCGGATCGGCGCCTTGAACGCCTCGGCCTCTTCCTCGGTCCAGCTCTCCGCATCGCGGTGCACCGTCGCCAGGACCGAGGCCGCCTGCTCCCCACCCATCACGCTGATCCGGCTGTTGGGCCAGCTGAACAGGAACCGCGGCGAATAGGCCCGGCCGCACATGCCGTAATTGCCTGCGCCGAAGCTGCCGCCGATCAGCACGGTGATCTTCGGCACGCTCGCCGTCGCCACTGCGGTCACGAGCTTCGCGCCATGCTTGGCGATGCCCTCCGCTTCATAACGCCCGCCGACCATGAAGCCCGAGATGTTCTGCAGGAACAGCAACGGGATGCGCCGCTGGCACGCCAGCTCGATGAAATGAGCGCCCTTCACCGCGCTCTCCGAGAAGAGCACGCCGTTATTGGCGAGGATCGCGACCGGCATGCCCCAGATATGCGCAAAACCGCACACCAGGCTCGATCCATAGAGCGCCTTGAACTCGTGAAACTCGGACGCGTCGACCAGCCGCGCGATCACCTCGTGCACATCGTACGGCGCACGGACGTCCGACGGGATGATCCCGTACAGCTCCTCCGCATCGAACTTCGGCGCCCGGGGTTCCACCAGCGCGATGTCGGGTTTCCGGTTCTCGGGCAGCGTGGAGACGATGTCGCGCACGATGGTCAGCGCATGCTCGTCATTCTCGGCGACATGGTCGACCACGCCCGACTTGCGGCCATGCGTCTCCGCGCCGCCCAGTTCCTCGGCGGAGATCACTTCGCCCGTCGCTGCCTTCACCAGCGGCGGGCCGGCGAGGAAGATCGTGCCCTGGTTGCGCACGATCACCGTCTCGTCGGACATCGCGGGCACATAGGCGCCGCCCGCCGTGCAACTGCCCATCACGCAGGCGATCTGCGGAATGCCCTTCGCCGACATGGTCGCCTGGTTGAAGAAGATCCGCCCGAAATGGTCGCGATCGGGAAACACCTCGGCCTGATGCGGCAGGTTCGCGCCGCCCGAATCGACCAGATAGATGCAGGGCAGGCGGTTCGCCTCGGCGATCTCCTGCGCGCGCAGATGCTTCTTCACCGTCAGCGGATAATAGGTCCCGCCCTTCACCGTGGCATCGTTGCACAGGATCATCACCTGCCGGCCGGAGACCCGGCCGATGCCCGCGATCACGCCGGCACCCGGCACCTCGTCGTCATACAGCCCGTTCGCGACGAGCTGCCCGATCTCGAGAAAGGGCGATCCCGGATCGAGCAGCCGCTCCACCCGGTCGCGTGGGAGCAGTTTGCCGCGCGACGCGTGCCGTTCGCGACTTTTCTCGGACCCGCCAAGCGCCGTCCGCGCGACATCGGCACGGAGTCGCTCCGCCAATGCCCGGTTGTGCGCTGCGTTGGCGCGGAAGGTCTCGCTCTCCGGCGATAGCTTGGTGTCGAGAGCCGGCGCGCTCATGGTGTTATCCTCATCTTGGCCCCTGACTAGACAGCGATCGCGCGAATGGGAAGCGACGCTCGCGGCATAAGGCTCTGTGCGGCGGTGCGGGGAAACGGCGGCGTTGGTATCTGGTGTAACCGAAAACACGGGTGTATCCCCCGCGCCATACACCTTGGAGAGGTCTATCACATGAAGCGTTCAACGATTTTTCTCGCGGCCCTGCTCGCCACCACTGCCTGCACCCAGAGCGCGACGACGCCGGTTGCGGGCAGCGCGATCGGCGTCGACGTGGCGGGGCTCGACAAGGCCGTCAAACCCGGCGACGATTTCGACGAATATGCCAATGGCGGCTGGCGCGCCAAGACCGAGATCCCGGCCGACCGGTCGAGCACCGGCATCTTCCTTCAGGTGTTCAACATCGCTGAAGGCCGCAATGCGCAGCTGATCGCGGAAGCCGTCAAGGCCAATGCCGCCGCCGGCACCGACCAGCGCAGGATCGCCGATTTCTACAATGCCTATCTCGACACCGCCGGCATCGAGAAGCGCGGCCTCGCCCCGATCAAGCCCGAGCTGGACGCGATCGCCGCCATTGCGGACAAGACCGCCCTGGCCAAGGCCCTCGGCGCCGATCTTCGCGCCGATGTCGATCCGCTCAACGCGACCAATTTCAAGACCGAGCATCTGTTCGGCCTGTTCGTCACCCAGGCGCTCGACAATCCGGGCCAGACCGTGCCGTATCTGCTTCAGGGCGGCATCGGTCTGCCCGAGCGCGACTATTATGTCTCGGCCAAGCCCGACATGGCGCAGGTCCGCACCGCCTATAAGGCCTATGTTACCAAGGTCTTCACCCTGGCCGGCCTGAGCGATCCCGCCGCGCGCGCCGACCGTGTAATGGCGCTCGAGACCAAGATCGCCACGGCGCATGCCGGCTATATCGAGAGCCAGGACGTCCATAAGGCGAACAACCCGTGGAAACAGGCGGACTTCGCGAAGAAGGCGCCGGGCCTGGACTGGAACGCCTTTTTCGAAGCGGCGGGTCTTTCGGGCCAGCAGGACTTCATCGTCTGGCATCCCGCCCCGACCGCGAAGCTCTCCGCCCTGGTGGCGAGCGAGCCGCTGGAAGCGTGGCAGGACTGGATGGCCTTCCACCACATCAACACCGTCACGCCGGTGCTGCCCAAGGCCTTCGACGATGCCTCGTTCGACTTCTACGGCAAGACGCTGAGCGGCACGCAGCAGCCGCGGCCGCGCGACAAGCGGGCGATTGCCGCCGTGAACAACAGCCTGGGCGACGCGGTCGGCCAGATCTATGTCGCGAAATTCTTCCCGGCCTCGTCCAAGACCGACATCCAGAATATGGTGAAGAACATCCTGGCCGCCTTCGACAAGCGCGTCGAGAATCTGACCTGGATGGCGCCCGCGACCAAGGCCGAAGCGCGCAAGAAGATCGAGACGATGCGCGTCGGCGTCGGCTATCCCGAGACCTGGCGCAATTACGGGTCGCTGGAGATCAAGGGCGACGATCCGCTCGGCAATCTGCAGCGTGCGCGCCTCGCGGAATACCGACACCAGGTCGGCAAGATCGGCAAGGCGCCGGACAAGGGCGAATGGTGGATGACGCCGCAGACGGTCAACGCGGTCAATCTGCCGCTGCAGAATGCGCTCAACTTCCCGGCGGCGATCCTTGAGGCGCCGTTCTACGATCCCAAGGCGGACGCGGCTGCGAACTATGGTTCGATCGGCGCGGTCATCGGGCACGAGATCAGCCACAGCTTCGACAACACCGGCGCCGAGTTCGATTCGAGCGGCAAACTGCGCAACTGGTGGACCCTCGCCGACTTCGCGCATTTCAAGGAGCAGAGCGCGGCGCTTGCCAAGCAGTATGACGCCTATGAGGCGCTGCCAGGCCTTCACCTCAGCGGCGAACAGACGCTGGGCGAGAATATCGCCGACGTTGCTGGCCTGACCGCGGCGTACGAGGCGTACCGTGCCTCGCTCGGCGGCAAGGAAGCGCCGGTGATCGACGGGCTGACCGGCGATCAGCGCTTCATGCTCGCCTTCGCCCAGAGCTGGCGCGAGAAGACTCGCGAGAAGTCCACGCGTCAGCAGGTCGCGACCGACGGCCATTCGCCGGGCCGTTTCCGTGCGCAGACCATTCGCAACCTCGATGCGTGGTACAAGGCATTCGACGTGCAGCCGGGCCAGAAGCTGTATCTGGAACCCAGTGCGCGCGTGAAGGTCTGGTAAAAGGACGGGAAGGGCGGACCATGTTGCTGATCGGACAGTATGATTCGCCCTTCGTCCGCCGCGTCGCGGTGACGTTGAAGCTCTATGATCTGCCCTATCGCCACGCGCCGCTGTCGGCGTTCGGCGATGTCGAGGAGATCGCGCGCTACAACCCGCTGCGGCGCGTGCCGACCCTGGTCTATGAGGACGGCGTCGCGCTGACCGACAGCGGCGCGATCGTCGATGCGCTCGACGAGATGGTCGGCCCCGAGCGCGCCTTCCTCACCCGCCGCGGCGACGATCGCCGTGCCATGCTCCGTACCTGCGCCTTCGCCGCCGGCGTCGCGGAAAAGGCGGTCAGCCTGGTCTATGAACGTGCCTTTCGCGATGGCGGCCTGAAGATGTGGGTCGAGCGGTGCCGCGCCCAGGTGATCGACACGCTCGACCTGCTCGAACGCGAGCGCGCGGCGGCGAAGGACCCATGGCTGCTCGGCGAGACGATGAGCCACGCCGATGTCCTGCTCGGCACGATGCACCGCTTCGTCAGCGAGGCGCTGGCCGATCAGTTCGTCATGGATGGCTGGGTCGCCCTGGGGGAGCACGCCGCACGGTGCGAAGCGCTCCCCGAATTCACTGACGCTTATCAGGCGTTCAAGCTCACGCTGCCGGATCAGGCAGCATAATAGCCGGGCTGGTCGATGTCGCTCAGCAGATCCGGGCCCGTCGGTTCCCAGCCCAGCGACGACCGCGTGCGCGCGCTCGATGCGGGAATATCCGCTCCGGCGAAATCGGCGAACCAGCCGAAATGCTCCGGTCCACGCGATTCGACCGGCACGCCGAGCCGCCGCCCGATCACCGCGGCGATGTCCCTGAACGCGACTCCTTCGTCGCCGGTCGCGTGATAGGCCGCCTCGGTGGCGCCCTGTTCGAGCGCAAGCCGGTAGAGGCGCGCGGCGTCGAGCCGGTGTACCCCAGGCCAACGGTTCGCCCCGTCGCCGATATAGGCGGACACGCCTTTCTCGCGGGCCAGGCCGATCAGGAACGGGATGAAGCCGTGGTCGCCAGTGCCGTGCACCGACGGCGCCAGCCGGATGGAGGCGGCCCGCACGCCGCGCGCCGCCAGAGCTATCGCGGCGGCCTCGGACCGGCGCGGGTAGGAGGGGTGCGACGCGGGCAGATCCGCCTCGGTCGCGACCCGGCCCGGCGCGAGCAACGCAAAGCCCGAGGTGACGAGCAACGGCCGGTCCGACCCCATCAGCGCGCTGCCCAATGTCTCGATCGCCAGCTGGTCCTGCCGCGCATTCTCGGCAAACCGGGAGAAATCATGGTTGAATGCGGTGTGGATCACCCCGTCCGCCGCCGCCGCGCCATCGCGCAGCGTATCGAGGTCGTCGAGCGTCCCGGACACGATGTCGGCACCGGCCGCGGCGAGCCCGGCTGCCTTTTCCGCGGACCGGGCCAGGCCCGTCACCTGATGGCCGGCACTGACCAGTTCCTCGACCACCGCCGACCCGACCCATCCGGTGGCACCCGTTACAAATACGCGCATCTGCTCATCTCCAGCATTTCGATCCGCCTATTGTCGTGATCCGGTTTATGCGGGTAAAGTAGTGACATTATCCTGGTATAAACACTAACTGGATGGGCAGCCATGTCCGACGACAACATGCTCGGCACCTATCTCCGGAATCGGCGCACCAGGCTCGATCCCGCCTCGTTCGGGTTCGCCGGGCGGCGGCGGACCACGGGGTTGCGCCGCGAGGAAGTGGCGCAGCGCGCCAATATCAGCCCGACCTGGTATACCTGGCTTGAACAAGGACGTGGTGGGAAACCCTCGGCCGACGTGCTCGATCGCATCGCGGCGGCATTGACCCTGACGGAGGTCGAGCGCGAGCATCTGTTCCTGCTTGGTCTCGGCCGCCCGCCCGCGGCCCAGTATCGCGGCGGGGATCCGATCACGCCGCGCTTGCAGGGGCTGCTCGACGTGCTGACCTGCAGTCCCGCCATCGTGCGGACCGCGACCTGGGACGTCGTCGCCTGGAACCGCGCCGCGGCGGTGGTCCTCACCAATTACGGCACGATCCCGCCCGGCCAGCGCAATATCCTGCGCCTGATCTTCTGCGACGATCGAGTCCGCGCGGCGCAGCCGCAATGGGAATCGGTGGCGCGATTCGTCGTGAGCTCCTTCCGGATCGATGCCGCGCGCGCCGGCGCCGACGCCGAGGTCGCGCCGCTGGTCGAGGAACTCTGCCGGTCGAGCCCCGAATTCGCCTCGATGTGGCAGGACAATGAAGTGCGGACCTATGGCGACGGGACCAAGCATCTGCGCCATCCCCAGGTCGGCCTGATCGCCCTGGAATATTCCGCCTTCGCGGTGGACGGCCGGCCGGACCTCAGCCTGATCGTCTACAACCCGGCCACGCCGGACGACCGGGCGCTCGTCCAGTCCCTGGTCGACGGGTGGGAAGCTCCTGTCGAGGAATCCCGCGCGGTCTGGGCATCCTGACCAGCGTGGCGATTGACTTGGCGCGGGCACTCGCTCACCTATCGGCGGTCGCACGGGAGAGATCGGCTTTGGCCGGCGCCGAAGGAGCAACCGCCCCGGAAACTCTCAGGCAAAAGGACCGCGCGACACAGACACTCTGGAGAGTGGTGCCACGGCACCCGCCGACGGGATAGCGATCTCAGGCAAAGGGACAGAGGGGGCATGCAACGGCGCGCGCAGCGCCTGACAGGAGCATGCCCCGGTGACCTCACCTCTCGCGACCTCGACTTTTCCCGACCCGCGCTTTCGCCCGATCAGCATCGCCGAGATGTTCACCATCGGCATCGGCCCGTCCAGCTCGCACACGGTCGGGCCAATGCGCGCCGCGGCGGATTTCGCGCGGACCATCCTCGCCCTGCCGGAACGCGCGACCAGGGTCGGTTGCAGCCTGTACGGATCGTTGGCGCTCACCGGCATCGGGCACGGCACCGATACCGCGGTCCTGCTCGGCCTTGCCGGCTGGGAGCCGGAGACAGTCGATCCCGAAGCGGCGGCGGCGCTGGTCGCCGGGTTCCGCACGGACAATGCGCTGCCGCTCGGGCGAGGAGGCGGAGAGGGCGGCTATGCGGTGGCGCTGGACGGCAAGGGCGGGATCGATTTCCATCCCGAACGCTTCGAGCCGGAACATCCTAATGCCCTCGATCTGACTGCCTGGTTCCCGGACGGTACGTCGCAGACGCTACGCTATTATTCGGTCGGCGGCGGCACCATCCGGCGCGGCGGGGAACGACCGGAGCTTGGCAATGTCGCGGTGCGCCATCCCTTCACGTCGGGTGACGAGCTGCTGCTGGCGGCCGAGGCAGAGCATATCTCGATCAGCGAGCTGGTTCGCCGCAACGACACTGCCTGGCGCACCGCGGCCGAGACCGACGCGCTGCTCGACGGCGTCGCCGATGCGATGCGCGCCTGCATCGATCGCGGCATGGTGAAGGGTGGCATATTGCCGGGCGGCCTCAACGTGCGTCGCCGCGCCAAGGGGCTGCACGAAGCGCTGATCTCCCGCTCGGAACGCGGCGCCCCGTCGCATACCATCCAATGGGTCAGCCTCTGGGCGCTGGCCGTGAACGAGGAGAATGCCGCCGGCGGCCGCGTGGTCACCGCGCCGACCAATGGCGCCGCCGGCATCATCCCCGCGGTGATCCGCTATTACGAGACGTTCGAGGGTCCCGCGACGCGCGAGGGCATTCGCATCTTCCTGTCGACTGCGGCGGCGATCGGCATGCTCTACAAGACCCGCGCCTCCATCTCGGCGGCGGAGATGGGCTGCCAGGGCGAGGTCGGCGTGGCCTGCTCGATGGCCGCCGCCGGCCTCGCGGCGGTGCTCGGCGCGAGCAATGCCCAGATCGAGAATGCCGCCGAAATCGGCATCGAGCATAATCTCGGCCTGACCTGCGATCCGATCGGCGGGCTCGTCCAGGTGCCCTGCATCGAGCGCAACGCGATGGGCGCGGTCAAGGCGATCAACGCCGCCTATCTCGCGCTCGACGGGGACGGCACCCACATCGTCAGCCTCGACCAGGCGATTGAGACGATGCGCCAGACCGGCGAGGACATGCGCTCCAAATACAAGGAAACCAGCCTGGGCGGCCTCGCCGTCAACGTGGTGGAGTGCTGACAGGCAGTTGGATCAATAGGTGCAAGGAGCAAACCGTTCGTCCTGAGTAGGGGCTGAGCGAAGTCGAAGACCCGTATCGCAGGACAGTTGGAGCGCATGACGCCTGTTCTTCGATACGCCATTCGACAAGCTCAATGGCTACTCAGGACGAACGGAGACGGTATGGGTTTCGGCTCTACGCCTCAAGCCGCCCGTCAATAATCCCTCGAATAGCGCAGGTTGATCGCGGTCCCGTTCGATCCGCCGGTCTGGCTCAGGATGCTCAATGCCTTGGACAAGGCGATCTCGATCTGGGTCGCGGTGAAGCCGCGCGTGTCGGTAACGATCTCCACATAGATATCGTTGGAGATATATTTGCCCGCGGCGACGGACGTTCCGCGCCCGGTTGCCTCGTCCGCGCCCAGCACGCGCAACCGGTCGATGCCCGAGGCGGAGCGCAGCTTGCCCAGCGGATTGAGCCCGCCGCCCGAGCCGCGCAGCGAATTGAGCGCCGAGGCGAGCTGGATCGCCTGCATCGGCGACAGCTCGGTGATCGAGTTGCCGAACAGGATGCGCGAGAGCAGTTCGTCCTGCGGCAGGCTGGGCGAGGAAGTGAAGGTGATTTGCGGGTTCTGCGCCCGGCCACCGATATTGATGGTGATCGCGGTGCCGGAGAGAGTCGCCGTCGCCCGCATCGACAAGCTCGGGTTCGTCACCGGGCCGCCTTCGAAGCGGATGATGCTGTCCTGGTCGAGATCGAAACGCTTGCCCGCGAAATTATAGGTGCCGCGCACCAGGTCGACATTGCCGATCACCTCCGGCGTGGCCGAGGTGCCGCCCACCCGCAGGTCGGCGCTCCATTCGCTTTCCAGCCCCATGCCGGTCACGAACAGCCGGTTGTCGGCACGGATGCGCAGGTCGAGCTTGAACAGGCTGGGCACGCCTGCCGCAGCTTCGGCCGCATCGCGCGCGGCCTGCGCGCGGCTGGTGCCCTTGCGGCGCACCCCCTGCAGTTCGGCGACTTCGGCCGCGCCCTGGCGGATGATCTCGTACCGCACTTCGGGCAGGTTCAGGGTGCCGGAGATCAGGCCGCCATTCGCCTTGCTGTTGGTCACCGCGATCTCGCCCGAGACGGTCGCGCCCAGCGCGTCGCTGCGCGCGAGCTGCGCATTGCTCAAGGTCACCCGGACATCGATCGGGAAGCCCGCGTCCGAGCCGAACCCGACGCTGCCGCGTGCTGAGACGGTGCCCTTGCCGGCGCGCCCGGTGAACTCGCTGATCTCGAACCGGTCGTTGGTGAAGCGTCCGGTCAGCTTGATCGCGCTGATGCGGGTGCCATAGGTCTCGTTATCATAGGCCAGCGCATTGGCGCGGATCAGCCCGGTCAGCTGCGGGCTGGAGATACGGCCGGAGAAATCGGCGGCAATGCCGATCTGCCCGGTGAGCGTCTGGTTCGCCAGGCCCGACAGGCTCCACAGCACGTCGGCCGGTCCGTTATACCGGATGCCGCCGCCGAGCGGGGCATCCATCAGCGCCGTCATCCAGTCGCCGCCGCCGACCGGCTGCAACCGCAGCTGCGCCCGCCCGATCGTCGCACCGCCGCGCTTGATCAGCGCGGCGAGCGCGCCGCCTTCGGGGCGGAGCGTGCCGAGCGCCGAGATGTCGACCGGGGTGGACACGACCGCCGCGCCGGAGCGGGTGAAGCTACGGATGTCGACGCGCAGGTCGGCGCGGGGCACGCCCGATCCGGCCTGGACATAGTCCAGGCTGCCGGTCGCCCGGCCGCCGGTGCCCGCGCCGGCGGCGAAGGTGTTGAGGATCGCGAGATCGAAATTGTCGAAGCGCGATTGCAGCTCGAGCGTCTTGCCATAGCGACCGGCCACCCGCACCTGCCCCTGCGGCACGACGATCGCGACCGGCGCGAGCACATAGATGCCGTGCTCGTTCCGGATTATCGCCGGCTGGGCGAGGTGGAAGGGCACAGTGCCTACCTGGCCCTGCGCCGCGACCCGGTACAGGTCGGGCGAGAGCTGGGCGTTGGCGGCGATGCGGAAGCTCGCGCCGCTCTGGCCATTGGCGACGATCTGCGCGGTGCCGCGCCCGCCCTGGTAATTCACCTTGGCGCGCGCCGCCTGGAGGAAGAAACTGCCCTGGCGCACGCCGGCGAGCTGGACATCGGCGAGGATCTCCGGCGCCTTGGTGTAGAGGGTGATCGTCGCCTCGACGATCGCACGCTCGATCACCAGCTTGGCCTGGCCGGGGATATGCGCGCCATTGGCCCGGGCCGAGACCTGCGCGCGCTGGATCTTGCCGACCGCCGACAAAGTGACGGTGCCGGTGATGCCCGACCCATTGGCGGTGAGCTTCCCGATGAACGGCCCGGCGGGCGCCTGGCGGACGGTGCCCGCGAAACCGACCCCGGCGAAGCGCGCGCGGTGGATGTCGATGGTCAGCGGCCCGCCACCGGTGCGGATCAGCACGTCCGCGTTGAACGGCCCATAAGGCGAGCCGCCGGTCGCGACCACGGCATAGCCGGTCCCGGTTCCGCGGATCGTCGCCACGACATCGCTGAGCTGCACGCCGACATTGGGCCGGCTCGCCCGCAGCTTGATCAGCGGGCGCTCGGCGGTGCCCGATATGGCGACCGCCAGCGGGCCATATTGAGTCGAATGGCCCTGCGCGGTGAAGGCGATGCGGCCGTCGGGCAAATAACTGCCCTGGCCGCCGGTGAGGCGGAAGCTCGGCGCCGCGACCCGTAGGTTCTGGACCCGGAACACGCCCTTGGGATCGAAGCTGAGATTGCCGACGATCACCGCGCGTCCGCCCAGGAAGTTCTGAACGCCGGCATTGTCGAGCTTCACCGTGGTGACGCCGAACCTTCCCTTCAGCCCGAAGCCGCCGGACGGGACGGTGACCAGGTTCATGTCGGTCGTCAGGTTGATGATGCCGACGCCGTCGATCCGGTAATCGTTGATCCGCCCTTTCAGCCCGGCGCGGTAGATGCCGGTCGACAGGTCGGCGACGACGATCGCGGTGGCATCGATCTGGGGCGAACGGATGCGCAGATTGTCCGACAGGATCGTGTCGCCGGAGATCGCGAACTCGCCGTTGATCGTCACCTTTGTCAGCAAGCCGCCGGCCGCCGCGTTCAGCCCGGTGACGCGCGCGATGCGGCCGGTGACGGGCACGATGATGCGGTCGGCATCGACCCGGCTGCGGCCTTCGGCGTAGAGGCCCTGCACCACGGTCTTGTCGAAGCCGATCGCCGCGGCGCTGATCTTGTAGTCGACCAGCGGCCGGACAAAGGCGCCGTCGAGCCGCAGCGACGCGCGCACGTCACGCCCGTTGAGGTTCGGCGCGATCGATCCGGGGGTGAGCAGGCTCGCCTCGACCTGCAATCCCTCGAAGCGGCTCTGCGCCAGATCGATCATGCCGTTCGCCGTGACCGCCAGCGCGTCGGACTTGACCGACAGCTTCGTGTTCGCGCGCCGCTGCGCCAGGGTCGTGGTCAGATCGACCAGCAGTGCCGGCGCGGTCAGCCGCTCGACCGGCCCGGCCAGGATCAGCCCGGGATGAAGCGGTCCGCGCGCGGTGAAGGTGCCGTTGCGTGCCGTGAGATCGAGCGCGGCCAGCGGCTGGCCGCCGAGCAGCGCCCGCGCCTTGCCCTGCCAGGACGACCAGCTTCCCCGCCCGTCGATCCGCGCGACGAGCGGCTGTTTGAGACCCGCCATGCCCGCGACGATTCCGCCCGCCGGCGCATCGAGCCGCGCATCGACGATCAGCCGGTCCTGATCCGGCACCGCATCGAGCACCAGCGCGAGCCGGTCGCCGCCGTCCAGCGCGGCTGCGTTGCCGGTGATCTGCGCGCGGCCATCGGCGATATGCGCGACGGCATCGAGTGTCATCAGGCGCCGCGTGCCGGTGACGGGCGCGCCGAGCACCAGGCGGTCGACCTTCAGTCTGCCGATATCGATATCGACGTCGGGCAGGGTGGGGGCGTTGGGGTCGCTCGGCACCACTTTCAGTTCGGGCAGGCGGGCAAGGGTGATCAGCGGCGCGCTGGCGGACCGAATATCGGCATGGTTGCGGATGAAGGCGAAGGGCCGCCAGTCGAGATCGACTCGCGGCGCGGTGGCGAACACGCCCTTGGGATCGCTGATCTTCAGGTCGCGGATGGTCAGCTTGCCGTAGAGCGAACCCTCCAGCCGGCCGAATTCGACCTTGATGCCGGACGCCGTCTCATAGCCGGTCAGCTTGCCAGCGAGGAATCGCCGGCCCGGATCGGTATTGAGCGCGAACACCGCCAGCACGGCGAGCGCGAGCAGAGCCGCGACAGTGATTGCCACCCATTTGGCGATCCGCCCGACCGGCAAGCGGCGGCGCGGCACCACGGTTTCGACCTCGGTTTCGGCCATCAGAAGGCCTGCCCGATCGAGATATAGATCGCGACCTTCGCTTCGCCCTTGCGCCGGCCCAACGGCGTCGCGACGTCGAACCGTACCGGCCCGAAATTGGTGTAGTAACGCGCGCCGATACCGACGCCATAGCGCAGGTCGCTGAACTTCGGTTGAGTCGAGGCATAGGCCTGGCCCACATCGAAGAACGGCACGATGCCGTAGTCGCCGAAGCGGTACCGTGCCTCGATCGCGCCCTCGACCAGGCTGCGCCCGCCGACCGGATCGTTATTGGTGTCGCGCGGGCCCAGCTGTTGATAGCCGAAGCCGCGCACCGATCCGCCGCCGCCCGCATAAAGCCGCCGCGACGGCGCGATCGCATCGCGCGGCGCGCCGGCGATCGAAGCGACCCGCACGCGCCCGGCGACCACCAGGCTGTCGGAGACCGGGTAATAGGTGCTGCCGTCCACCTGCGCGCGGGCGTACCGATAGTTGCTGCCTTCGGTCTGCGACGTCTCCGGGCTGATGCGCACCATCGCGCGGAAACCCTTGGTCGGATCGAGCAGGCTGTTCGTGCTGTCGAACGCGAGTTGCCCGTTCAGGCCGAAAATACCGTAATTCTGATAGGCGCGCGTGCCGCTGGCCGGCTGGAACGTGTCCTCGCGCGATCCCAGCAGTTCGAAGCCGTACGCCCAGGTCCAGCGCTTCTGCCAGATCGGGGTAGAATCGAGCGAGATCTTGCCGTTGATGCCGATCGTCAGCGCCTTGTACGCCTTGAAGTCCTGCCGGTTGGCGGTGACGCCGAACAATACGGTCTTGTCGCGGCGCCCCGCATTGGCGCGGCGGAACGTGGCGGCGAGCCCCTGTTCCTGCGTCCCCGCGGTACCGCTGAAAGTCAGCGACCCTTCCGGGCGGAACAGGTTGCGGTGAGTCCAGCTCGCCTCGAGCCTGATGCCTTCGCCCGTCGAATAACCCGCGGTCGCGGCCAGACGGCGGGGCTTGCCGGCATTCTGGGTGACGAGCAGGTCGACCACTTCGGTGCCGTCGGCCGCCGTCCGGCCGGTCTGGCGCGGCTCGACCGCGACGCTGTCGAACAGGCCGGTCGCGACCAGCGCCTCGCGCAAGTCGTTGACCTTCCGGTCGTCATAGAGCTGGCCCGGCTTGAAGCGCGCGAGGATGCCGACGTGCTTCGCGTCGAAGGCGAGCTTGCCCGTCGTCGAATAGGTGCCGAACGAGGAGCGCGGCCCAGTCTCGACCGGCAGCGTATAGGCGCCGAGATGACTCGCATCGTCCAGTTCGATGTCGCGCTGCCCGACCTTGACGAAGGGATAGCCCTGTTGCGGCAATTGCAGCGCGACGCCGCCTTCGGCGGCCTCGATCGCGCTCGCGACGATCGGATCGCCGGTGCGCAGGGCGAGCGCGCTGCGCACCAGACCCGGCGGCACCGTCTCCGGCCCTTCGATGACGATCGAGCCGAGCGTGTAGCGCGTGCCGGGTGCGGCGCTGATCGTCGCGGTGACTCGCCCGGGCTGGTTCTGCACCGGCTCGACCAGCGAGGAGGCCACGCCGTCATAATAGCCCTCGGAGCGGAGCAGGCGCTGGGCGAGCCCCTCATCCTCCTTCGCCCGTGCGGCAATCACCGCGCCATTGGCGCCCTTGCCGTCGCCCTTGTCGAGCGCCGAGAGCGCGCGGAACGGGCCTTCGAGATTGACCGCGTCGAGCCCCTCGACCTTTACGGAGTAGCGCAGCTCGGGCGGGGTGTCGGCAATCTCGGTCTGCGTCGTCGCGGGCGGCGGCTCGACGTCGAAGCCGGCGAGCGGGGGCAGGGGCTGGGTGAGCGCCGGATCCTCGGCGGTGGGCGCGGCGACGGTCTGCGGCGCGGCGGGGCTCGGCGCCGTCGGCTGGGTGGCGGGCGCGGCCGGCATCGCATCGATGCTCTCGATCGGTGCCAGCGGCTGGTTCAGCTCCCCGTCGATCGGCGGCAACGCTTCCTGGAATTGCGACTCCGGGATGATGGGATCACTGCTGGCGGGCGCGGCGGGATCGGCCTTGGCCGCCTGATCCTGCTGGTCCTTGCGCGCCTGCTCGACCGGATCGGGGCGGCGCTGTGCGGATACAGGCTGCGTAACGGCATACAGGCTAGCCAACAGGACTAAGCTTGAGCTTGAACGCAAAACAGCCTGTCCCCCGGCGCGAATGAATAAAATACCTGCCCTGCGGTGCCTATCGGGCGGGTTGCGTGTGGTTCAGGCACAACCCGGCCATCCCGGCCCCTGTCCTGCTTAACTGGCCGGCGGCCCTAGTGGTTCCCTCCATACATCGAACCTGCGTCTCCGTCCGTCCCTCATACCAAGGCATGACTCGAAATTTTCCCCGCGCCGCTCACTTGAAACGGCGAGGTGGCGGGCTTATTAGTTGCCGCAGCAACCATTGCTGGAGCAACGACGTGCCGATCTACACGCACGATGAGTTCAACCCCGACATCTCGGTCGGTTATCTGACCAAGCGCATCTTCCAGGCTGCGCAGTTGGGGCTCGAGCCGATCTTCGTCGCGGAGGATGTCACGCACCTGCAATGGTCCGCGCTGGTGTCGATCTGGCTCGCCCGCGGCCTTACCTGTCGTGCGCTCGCGCACGATCTCGGGCACGACAAGGGTGCCACGACGCGTCTGGTCGACTCGCTCGAGGAGCGCGGCTTCCTCGCGCGGGACCGGGACGAAGGCGACCGGCGCGTGATCAATCTCGTGTTGACGGAGAAAGGTCAGCAGGTCGCCGAGCGCTGCATGCACGGCGTGGTCGATCTGTGGAACGGCTGGCTTGCCGACTGGTCGCCGGAGGATGCGGCGCAGCTGATCGGCCATCTCCAGCGCCTGCGGACGACGCTCGAGACCAGTGTCGGAGACCCATCATGCGCCTGACCGCCCTGGCGCTCGCCACTACTGCCTTGCTTGCAGGCTGCGCGATCCCCGCGTCGCGGCCCGAAGTCGCACCCATCGCCGATTCCGCGCTTGGCCTGACCGGTGCTACCGACGCCGTCTTCCCGGCGATCGCCGATGACTGGTGGCGTTCGTTCGGCGATCCGCAGCTCGACCGGCTGGTCGCCGATGCCCAGGCGGGCAATCCGACGCTGGATGCGGCGCTCGCGCGCGTGCGTCAGGCAAGCGCGATCCTCGCCAGCCAGCGCGCCGATGACGGCCCCAATGCGGCGTTCGACGCCCAGGCGCAGGTCGCCCGTCTCAGCGGCCGCTACCAGATCCCGCCGCCTTTCGCCGGCACCACGCGGTTCATCGGCCAGGCCCAGGCCGGGTTGAACTGGAACCTCGACCTTTTCGGCCGGCAAAAGGCCGTGATCGCCGGCGCGCGCGCCTCGACGCGTGCGGCAATGCTCGATGCGACCGCCGCCCGCCTCGCGCTCGCCGGGTCGGTCGTGCAGACCTATATCGAGCTCGCCCGCGCCGAACGCCTCGCGGCGCTGGCGCAGCAGACCATCGCCACCCGCCAGGGCTCGCTCCGGCTGGTGCAGATCCGTATCCGCAACAAGCTGGCAAGCGATCTCGACGCGCAGGCGGCGCAGACTCTGCTCGCCCAGGCGCAGCAGGCGCTGGTCCGCGCCACGGCGCAACGCGAACTCGCGGCGAATGCGCTCGCCGCGCTGGCCGGGCGTGGTGTGGATTATCCCGCGACCATCGCTCCCGCGCGGCTCCAGCTCGATGCGGCCCTGTCGCTGCCCGCGACGATCCCTGCTGACCTGCTCGCCCGGCGCGCCGATGTCACCGCGTCGCTGGCGCGGATTGACGCGGCGTCGCAGGGCCGGCTGGCCGCGCGCCGTGCTTTCTACCCGGACGTCAATCTGTCGGCGCTGGTCGGTCTGCAGGCGATCGGGGTGGGCAATTTCTTCAACGCCGATGCCGGCACGGTGGGCGGCGGCGCCGCGATCCATCTGCCGATCTTCGACAATGGCCGGTTGAGCGCAGGCCTCGCGGGCGCCACTGCCGGGGTCGATGTCGCGATCGCCGACTATAACGAAAAGGTGGTTGGCGCCGTTCGCGAAGCCGCCGATGCGCTCACCCGCATCCGCAGCCTCGCCGAGGATCGCGCGCGCCAGGCCGAGGTCGTGCGCGGCCTCGCCGAGACCGGACGCCTCAACACGATCCGCGTGTCGAGCGGGCTCGAATCCCGCCTCGGCCTTGTCGACAATGACGTGCGGCTGCTCGACGCGCAGCAATCCGATGCCAATCTCGCGGCCGATGCCGCCAGCCAGCGGGTCGCGCTGGTCATGGCGCTGGGCGGCGGCTTCGATCCGAAGGACCCGAAATGACCAAGATGGAAAAGATCGAAGTGCCCGCCGAGGCACCGGCCGCTCCCGAGCCCGCCGCTCCTCCGGCGCCGCCCGTCCGCGGAAACCCCAATGCGCGTCGCCGCGGGCTGACCATCCTCGCCATCCTCATCGCCATCGCGGCGATCATCTGGGGCGTATTCCATTTCGTGCTCGCCAAGCCCGAGCAGGAGACGGATGACGCCTATGTCGCGGGCGACGTGGTCTCGATCACGGCGCGTGACCCCGGCACCATCCTCGCCATCCATGCCGACAACACCCAGACGGTCCGCGCCGGCCAGCCGCTGCTTGATCTCGATCCTGCGACGGTGGATGTCGGCCTCGCCGCTGCCGAGGCCGAGCTGGCCCGGGCGGTCCGCTCGACCCGGTCCGACTTCTCCAAGCTCAACGAGACCGGTGCCGTCGTCGGCCAGGCACAGGCCGAGCTTCAGCGCGCCCAGAACGACCTTGCCCGCCGTCGCGGCGCTGCCGCCGAAGGTGCCGTCTCGGGCGAGGAACTCAGCCACGCCGCCGATGCGGTGAAGGTCGCCCAGGCCAATCTCGCGCTCGCGCGCAGCCAGCAGGCCCAGTCGCGCACCGGCGTGCAGGGCACCACCGTCTCGACCAATCCGGCAGTGCTCGCCGCGATCGCGGCCTATCGTCGCGCCGCCATCGCGCACAGCCATATGCACATCATCGCGCCGATCGACGGCGTCGTCGCTCAGCGCACCGTCCAGCTCGGCCAGCAGGTCGCGGCCGGCACGCCGCTGATGGCGGTCGTCCCGCTCGACCGCGTCTGGATCGACGCCAATTTTCGCGAGACTCAGCTGAAGGATATCCGCATCGGTCAGCCCGCGACGGTGACCGCCGACATGTATGGCAGCGGCACGGTCTATCATGGCCGCGTCATCGGCCTCGGCGCCGGCAGCGGCAGCGCCTTCGCGCTGCTCCCGCCGCAAAATGCCAGCGGCAACTGGATCAAGGTGGTGCAGCGCCTGCCGGTGCGCATCGCGCTCGACCGGGGCGAACTTCAGCGCAATCCGCTGCGCGTCGGCCTCTCGGTCAACGCCACGATCGACACCGCGGACGCCAGCGGCGCGCGCGTCGGTGCGCCGGCGCGGCAGGTCTATCATGACGGCGCGTCCGATGGCGGCGACCCCAAGGTCGAGGCGCGTATCGCGCAGATCATCGCGGCGAACCGCTGATGTCCGGCGCCGCCCAGGCGCCGCTCCGGGGCGGCGCGCTAGCCTTGACCGCGTTCGCGCTGGCGCTCGGCACCTTCATGCAGGTGCTCGATTCGACCATCGCCAATGTGTCCCTGCCCACGATCGCCGGCAATCTCGGCGTCAGCAGCGACAATTCCACCTGGATCGTGACGGCCTTCGCCGTGGCGAACGGCGTAGCCGTGCCGTTGACCGGCTGGCTGATGGGCCGCTTCGGCGTGGTGAAGACCTTCAGCGTCTCGGTGCTGCTCTTCACCTTCGCCTCCTTCCTCTGCGGCATCGCCTGGGATCTCCCCTCGCTGATCGGCTTCCGCATCCTGCAGGGCGCGGTGTCGGGCCCGATGATCCCGGGCAGCCAGGCGCTGCTGATCGCGATCTTCCCACCGCAGAAACGCTCCACCGCGCTCGGCATCTGGTCGATCACCACCCTGGTCGCGCCGATCATGGGGCCGATCCTGGGCGGCTATATCTCCGACAATTATCATTGGAGCTGGATCTTCCTGATCAACGTGCCGGTCGGCCTGTTCTGCGCCTTTATCTGCTGGCAGAGCCTGCGCCGGCGCGAGACCCCGACGCGCAAACTGCCGATCGACCAAGTCGGGCTGATCCTGCTCGTCCTCTGGGTCGGCTCGCTGCAGATGATGCTCGATCTCGGCAAGAATGACGACTGGTTCAACTCCACCCGCATCGTGGTGATGGCGGTCATCGCGGTGATCGGTTTCGCCGCCTGGGTGATCTGGGAACTGACCGACGCCAACCCGACGGTCGACCTGACCCTGTTCAAGAACCGCAACTTCCTGTTCGGGTCGATCGCCTTCTGTCTCGGTTATGCGGTGTTCTTCGCCAACACGCTCATCCTGCCGCTCTGGCTGCAGACTCAACTTGGTTACACCGCGACCTGGGCCGGTCTGGTCGCGGCACCCAGCGGGGTGGTCGCGGTCATCCTCACGCCCTTCGTCGCCCGCGCCTCGGGCAAGGTCGATGCGCGCATCCTCGCCTCGATCTCCTTCGTGGCGTTCGGCATCTCCTATTATATGCGCGCAGGCTACACGACCGGCGCCAGTGAATGGGATTTCATGCTGCCCCTGCTCGTCCAGGGCGTGGCGATGAGCACCTTCTTCCTCGCGATGATCACCATCTCGCTCGACGGCATCCCGCCGGAGCGCATCCCCTCGGCATCGGGCATCTCGAACTTCGCGCGCATCACCGCGGGCAGCTTCGCCGCCTCGATCACCACCACCGCCTGGGACCGGCGCGAAGCGCTGCACCAGAGCCATTTGTCCGAAGCGGTCGGCAGCGGCGCGCCGTTCCAGGCAGCGCGCGACGCGCTCCACGGTCTCGGCCTGACCGACGTCCAGGCGGCCGGCGCGATCACGCGGCAGATGGTCGGGCAGGCCTATCTGCTCGCCTCGACCGACCTGTTCCGCCTCTCGGCCTGGCTGTGCGTCGCGCTGACCTTCATGGTCTGGCTCACCCGCCGCCCGCAACCCGCCAAGGGCCCGGTTGCGGCGGACTGATCCCGCCTAGATCGCCTGGAACCCGAACTGCTCGATCTTTTTCAGCAGCTCGCGGTTCCGGGGGAGCTGCTCGCGCATCCGCGCCGCCATCCGCGCATTCTCGTCGATCAGGCGCGCCGCGCGCTGCCGGGTCGTGGCCGTCTCCAGCGGATTGGCCTCGGTCTCATAGCCCATGCCGTACAGGACATATTGGTAGCTCGCGGCCGGGAAGATCTCGTCGAGCCGGTCGAATTCCTCGAAGAACCAGGGCGGCTGGTATTTCCACAGCTGCATCAGCTCCTGCAGCCGCTCCGGAATGCTGGAAGGCGCGACATTGTCGATCCAGAAGGGCGTGTCGCGCCGCTTGGTCAGCACATAATGCAGCTTCAGGAAGTCGATAATCCTGCCCCAGCGATAATGGCAGGTCTCGTTGAAGCGCTTGGCGACGATGTCCATCACCTCGCGATTGGCCGGCATCTGCTCCGCGATCAGCTTGGCCGAAAGCTCGACCAGCACGATCGCCGAGGATTCGAGCGGCTCCATGAAGCCGGCGGCCAGCCCGACCGCGACGCAATTATTTTTCCAGAAGGTCTCGCGGTGCCCGGCACGGATCGGGATCTTCCGCGCGGTCAGTCCGTCCGCCGCCGGACCGATATAGGCGCGCAGCTCGCGCTCGGCGGTCTCGTCGTCGATATGCGCGCTCGAATAGACATGGCCGGTGCCGCGCCGCGTCGGCAGGCCGATGTCCCAGATCCAGCCGGCCGATTGCGCGGTCGAGATGGTGTGCGAGGCGATCGGCGCGTCGGGGTCGTCGAACGGCACCTGCATCGCGATCGCGGTGTCGCAGAACAGCACGTCCGAACAATCGCGAAAAGGGACGCCCAGCGTCTTGCCCAGCAGCAGCGAGGCGAAACCGGTGCAGTCGACGAACAGGTCGCCCGGAATCTCGCCCGCCTGTTCGGTGGTGAGGCTCAGGATATCGCCATTTTCGGCCTGGTTGACGCTCGTCACATCGGCCAGCACGTGCCGCACGCCCAGGGCGCTGGTGCAATGCCGCTGCAGGAACGGCGCGAATTTTCCCGCGTCGAGATGATAGGCGTAATTGGCGACCGCATCATATTCGGCGGTGGTGATCATCTTGGGGGCAAGGCCGGCCTCGCAGATCGCTTCCTGCGGGCAGACCGCGTCGCTGAAAGTCCGGCCATGGCCGTCCTGCAGCCAGTGCGGCACCAGGTTCACTTCGCTGAACCCCTGGGGCAGCATCAGCGGATGGTAATAGGCGTCGTCCTCCGCGCCTGTCGTCCATTTGGCGAATTTCGCGCCCTGCTTGAAGGCCGCGTCGCATTCGCGGAAGAAATTGGTTTCGGACACGCCCATCTTCTGCAGGGTGGTGCGCATCGTCGGCCAGGTCCCCTCGCCGACGCCGATGATCTTGACGTTAGGCGATTCGATCAGGGTGACGCTGACGTCGCCCGCCGCGATCCGGCCCTTGTGGCGTGCGGCGATGACGCCCGCGGTCAGCCAGCCGGCGGTGCCGCCGCCGACGATGACGATATTGCGAACCGGACGAACCATATCAGTCGGCTACTTTCTTCGCTGTGGCCCGGGCTGCCCCTAGCATGAAAGAAAAGGGGGCCGCCAACCTCGACGGTCGACGGCCCCAGGGGATGCGACCCTCTTAGTAGTGGAAGCGCACGCCGGCCGTGATACGCCGGCCATAGCCGTACGCGGTCAGCAGCTGGTTCTTGTACCGGCCATGCGTGCTGTAGGTCTCGTTGGTCAGGTTCAGCGCTTCGGCGAAGATCGTGAACTGCTTCGTCAGCTCATAGCTCGTGCTGAAGTCGATCTGCGTGCTCTGGTTCACGAAGGTCGGTTCGGCGCCGAACCTGCCATTGTTCTGCGCCTGGCCGAACTGGAGCAGATATTCGTCACGCCAGTTGACCGCGACACGCGCCTGGAAGCCGTATTTGTCGAAAAAGCCAACGAAGTTCGCCGAATTGGCCAGCCCGGTGACGGCGAAGCCGCTCTGGGTGAAGTCGTTCGGATCATAGGGCTTGTTGGTATCGACCAGGGTCGCGTTCGCGTTGAAGCCGAAGCCGCTGTCCCCGAACACGTGCTGCCAGGCGATTTCGACACCCTTCACCGTCGCGTCGGGTCCGTTGACCCGGGCCGAGACGGAGAATTGCGCCGGCAACCCGGTGGTCGGATCGATCACGTTGTTGATCGGCTGGCGAGTCACGCCGGCAACGATGAAGTTGCTGACGTTCTTCACGAACAGATCCACCGCGAAATAGGAGTTGCGCTGGTAATACCATTCGGCCGTGAGGTCGAAATTCTCCGACAGATACGGACGCAGCGTCGGGTTGCCGCCGGTGGCCGTGAAGGCACCGATACGCTGGCCGCTGCCCACGTTGAGAACCGGGGTCAGGAAGCCGAGATTCGGGCGAGTCAGCGTGCGCGAGGCATCGAACCGGACGTCGAAATTGTCCGTGAGGTTCAGCTTCATGTCGATGCTCGGCAGCAGATAGGCATAGCTGCTCTTCGTCGTCACCGGCTGGCTGGGCGAGAATCCGACCGACAACAGGGTGGGATCGCCAATGCCCTGAGTCAGCGTCAGCGGCACTTGGCCTACGCCGCTCGAGGTGATGTGAGTGACTTCCTCACGGGCACCCGCGTTGAAGTTGAACTTCATGCCGGCGATCTCGGTTTCGAAGCTGGCGCGGACGAACGCCGCCCAGGTCTTCTCCGTGATGACCTGCACGCTGGCCGGGTTGAGCTTGACGTCGAAGGTGCCCTTGAAATTCGGGCCGACCTGTCCGTCCAGATAGTTGAACCCCGGGATGTTCTTGGTCTGCGGGTTGCCTAGGCTCGTCAGATAGGCCTGATAGTCCGCCGCGGTGTACCGGAGCAGCGACGGTGGCAGATTGCCCGTATAGCCCGGCAGGAAGTTGGCGGTGCTCACCGTACCCTTGAACAGGCTCGCGGGGAGCAGAACGCCCGTCGTGCCACCCGAGGGCGGTCCATAGCCCGCATAGGCCTGCCAGAAATTATTGGCGAAGGTGTCGCTGGTCTGGATCTTGAACTGATCGTCGAGATAGGTCCCGCCGAACTTGATCGAGAAATCGTCCTGCTTCCACTCGCCCGACAGCCGGGCCTGCTTGACGGTATCGGTGTTCTTGTTCGCCGTGTTCACGGTCACATGCGAACCGATGACCGAGGTATCGACCCAGCGCGCTTCGTCGCCGTTCACGCCGTAATTGTTGAGCGTGGGAATCGAATTCGTGCTGTCGCCGGCAATGACGATGCCGAGCGACGGGCCGATGCCGAAGCCATAGCCGACGTCACCGTTGCGGCTGTTGACCCGTCCGTCCGGATTGCGCCAGCCCTTGGCATAATTGGCGTCGGCTTCGACCTTGAAGTTGTCGGAGACGTCCCATTTCACGTTCAGACCAGTCTGGCTGGTCTGCCGGACGTCGCTATTGGTGGTCGCGTTGAAGTCGGTCTGGGTGCCGGCCTGGGTGAAGTTGGTCGGCACGCCGTTGCTGTCGAGCGTGACGTTGCGCAGGCTGCCCTGGTTGAACCAGATGCCGAAGCCGAACGAATCCTGGTTGATCGACTGGCGTGAGAAATTGCTGTCGAGCGACACCAGGACCTTGTCGGACGGCTGCCATTGCAGGGCGAGGCGTCCGTCGATGCGCTCGTCCTTGGTGTAGATCTGGCTCAGGCCATATTGCTGTTCGAACGCGCCGCGCACGCTGGTCAGGTTGCTGGCGGGCGTCGGAACGCCCTGGGCATTCGCCGTTGCGGAGGTCGGCGCGCAGTTTTGCGCCGTGCTCCCGGCCAGCTGGCACGGGGCGAAATAGGCGAAGCCGAAGCCGTTGATATAAGCCTGGTTCGTCTGGGTATCGTGCCGGGTATAGACGACGTCGGCGAGAATGCCGAAGGTGTCGTCGGCGAAGGTGTCGCTGATCAGGATCCCGCCGGTCGGAACGACCTTCTTGGCATATTCCTGGTACGATCCCGATGCGCTGGCCGCCAGGCGGAAGCCGGGATGGTCGAACGGCTTGGGCAGCAGGATGTTGAGCGTCGCGCCGATCGAACTCGCGCCGATCGAGACGTCCGGGGTCTTCATCACGTTCAGCTGACCGACGAAATCGGCGCCGACGGTGCTGAAGTCGACCGAGCGCCCGCCATTCGTCGTGGGCACGCGGCGGCCGTCATAGAGCGTCTCGTTGAAGTCGCCGCCGAAGCCGCGCACCGTGATGCCCGTGGGCTCGCCGCGCGCGCCGTCGCGCTGGATCGACACGCCCGGCAGGCGCTGCAACGCCGCCGCGACGTTCGAATCCGGAAACTTGCCGATGTCTTCCGCCGAGATCGCATCGAGAACGCCCACGGCATCGCGCTTGATGTCGAGGTTGCGCTGGAGCGACCCGCGAATGCCGGTGACGATGATGTCCTCGTCAGGCGATGCCGCCGCGCCCGCGGCAGGGCTGTCCTGCTCCGCCGCTGCCTGCGCATAGGCCGGCGCCGCCATCATCGTAACTGTCGAGGCGCCGAGGAGCAAAAGGCTGCGTATCGGCAGCGCGCTCCCCTTGCCGGTTCTCGTGCCCACCCTGTTCATGGTCATTCTTCTCTCCTGCCTAACGTCGTTTCTGGTTCGGCGCCGGCACATTTTCCGGTCGGCGCGTCCTCGTCGGCGCGGATCACTGCGAACCACGCCCCATGCTGCGCCGGGTCCTTCGGACCCGACGACACATTCCGTCACGATGATGAGTGGAGCCCCATTCATCCTCTCCGTGATGAGGTCGCGCCGTTACGCGCCTCACCGATTTTGATATCCTATATGCGTTTTCGCATATTCTATATCCTATAGTGGTAGCGCGAACATTTTTGTCGGGCAAGCGCCATATTTGCCACATTTCCGCCGTTGTCAGGCTGGCTGCTGATCGGTTGGAGCACGGGAACGGGGGCATTTATATCGGGAATGGATCTTGTTTGTGCGCGCTATCATCCGTCATTGGCTTCGCGCATGGCGCCAGCTATCATCGCGCAGGGGAGGCGCATGTCGGCTGCGACGGGCCATCTCCACAACGGATAGGTCAACCGTCAGAGAGCGGTGCGGCCATGGGAAGGCGTCTGACTTGATGAGCAATATCGTGCCATTGGACACGGTCGCCCACCGCGACCTGCGCATCGATACGATCGCTTCCCCGCGCAACGGCGACGGCACGCATCTCGTTCAGGTCATCCTGCGCGAATTCGCCTTGCTCGCGGTCGATTATCCCATCCTGTTCGGCAAGCAGTCGGACACCGGCGCCTTTTTCTGTGCCGCGATGCTCGGTTTCGACGAAGGGGAGAATCTGTTCCTGAAGCCGGGCGGCGGCATGCACGGTTACCGGCCGCTGAACCTGGAGCGCGAACCCTTTTTCGCGACCGAGACGGGCCTCGCGGTCGATCTCGACAGCCCCCGGGTGAGCGCTTTTGGCGGCGAGCGGGTGTTCGACGATGGGGGAGGGCCGACTCCCTATCTGCAGCGCGTCATCGCCACCTTCCGCGAATTGCGCCCGGGCCTGGACGAGACGCGCGCGTTCATCCGGACGATGCTCGACCTCAAGCTGGTCGAACCGATCGATATCGATGTGAGCTTCGACGACGGCACGAAGAGCAGCGTGGCGGGCGCCTATACCATCAATCGCGATGCGCTGGCCGATCTGGAGGATGCGCGGGTGGTCGACCTGTTCCGGCGCGGCTATCTCCATGCCGCGTCGCTGATGCTCGGCTCGCTCAATCAGATTCCGTCGCTGGCGCGTCGCCGCAACGACCGGCTGACCGCGCTCGCCCCGGTCGGAGCGTTCTGAACCAGCCATGCCCGCCGTTGCGGAATATCCGGCAGAATTGCTCACCGATGCCGCGGCGTTCCGGCGGGATGTCGTCGAGCCGTGCCGCCCGGTCCTGTTGCGCGGGCTGGTGCGTGACTGGCCGGCGATCGCCGCGGCGGGCGAGTCGCCGGCCGCTTTCGCGCGCTACCTCGCGTCGTTCGATACGGGCCGCGAGATGGAGGCCTTTTTCGGCGCGCCGCGCATCGCCGGCAAATATTATTATGACGAGACCCTGCAGGGCTTCAATTTCGAGCGTCGCCGGATGCGCCTCGCTGACGCGCTCGAGGCAATCCTGGCCGGCCTCGATCGGCCCGACGCCGACAGCATCTATGCCGGCTCGCTCTCGACGGACGATTATCTTCCCGGACTCGCCGACCGTAATCCGATCCCGGTGCTACCCGGCGTCAGGCCGCGCATCTGGATTGGCCACGCCTCCAATGTCGCGGCGCATTACGACACGATGGACAATGTCGCCTGCGTCGTCGCCGGCCGCCGGCGCTTCACGCTGTACGATCCCAGGCTGATCGACAGCCTCTATGTCGGCCCGATCGATCGGACCATGGCGGGCCAGCCGGTCAGCCTCGCCGCTGCCGCGGCACCTGGCGATGCGCGCTATCCGAAGTTCGAAACGGTACGCGATCGGGCCCTGGTGGCCGAGCTCGAACCCGGCGACGCGCTCTATCTGCCCAAGCTCTGGTGGCATCAGGTCGAATCGACCGCGCCGTTCAACGTCCTGGTCAATTACTGGTGGGACGCGTTCGGCGCCGGGCCGGATGCGCCCTATACCACGCTGTTGCTCGCGATGATCGCCATTGCCGAACGGCCCGAGGGCGAACGGGGCGCCTGGAAGGCGCTGTTCGACCATTATGTCTTCCGTGAGAACGGCCATCCGCTCGCGCATCTGCCGCCGGAGCGGCACGGCATCCTCGGGCCGCTCCGCGACAATTACGGCCGCATCCGCGCTTATGTGATGCAGATGCTGCGCGGCTGAGCCTGGCCTCAGGCCCCAGCGACAAAGGCGACGAGATTGTCCAGCGTCCGGTCGGTGCCGAGATGCACGCCGATCTGCATATAGTGGTCGAGATGCTCGCTCGACTGGCACTGGATCTCGACGGTCATGCGAGTCCTGCCGGACGCCTCGACCAGCTTCACCCGCCCGACCGCGCCATTGGCGTCGAACACGATCAGATTGGGCGGCGTGATCTCCCGATACACGCCGGAAAAGGGCCGGTCGGGGTGATGTCGGCTGACGAAGCGGAAGGCGCCGCCGGGGCGCAGGTCGATCTCGCAGGAACTCAGGCGCTCGCCCGTCGGGTCCCACCAGCCGGCTACCTGCTCGGGCTGAGTCCAGGCGTCGAAGACGCGGATGGAGGGTGCGTCGAAAGCGCGCTCGAAACGGATCGTGTTCGTGTCGCGATCGATCGTGAAGCCGGTCGGGTTGACGAGATCGGCATCGGTGTCGGTGGCAGTGAACATCGGTCAGTCCTCCTTTTTCGCGGCCTGGGCGGCGAGGTGATGGTCGAGATTGTCGAAGCGGCGCTCCCACAGGCGGCGGAACGGCTCGATCCAGTCGGCCATGTCCTTCATCGCCTCGGCGCGCAGCCGTCGCGGCCGGCGCTGCGCATCGCGGCCACCCTCGATCAGGCCGGCATTTTCCAGCACCTTGAGATGCTTCGAGATGGTCGGCTGGCTGAGCGAGAAGGGCCGCATGAGCTCGGAGACGGTCGCCTCGCCCAGGCTCAGCCTGGCCAGGATCGCCCGGCGGGTTGGATCGCCGAGAGCGGAAAAGACTGCGTCGAGGCTGGGGTCGGTTTGCATCGCCATTTGGCTATATAGCTAAATGGCGATGCATGAGTCAAGGCATCTGCCGGACGCTGGGCGACGTCACCTGTTGATGCGGAAGCCGGTTTCAGTGCAGCCCTGGTACGGCCCGTCACCCGCGCCGATCAGCACGGCACGATCCTCGTCCTGGGCGAAGGCGACCCGTTTGGATCCATAACGGACGCCCACCGACGACGGGCGCTTCTCCAGCTCGTAGCTATACCCCTTGGTATCGATCCGGACCCGGTCCTGGGAGAAGGCCGCGGAAAAGGATTTGCCCGCGTCGCAGTCATATTGACGCTCGTCGGTCGAGCTATCGTCGCTATATCGCTGGGCGCAGGCGGCAACGGTCCAGCAGGCAAGCGTCGCGGCCAGGATCGCTGTCCCGCGCCGATAGCCACATCCTCGGTCAGCTGCCATTGTTCCCGATCACGATCGATACCGCCCGGCGATTGGCCGCATAGGACCCCTCGTCGGATCCGAGCGCCTCGGGGCGCTCCTTGCCATAGGAGATGGTGCGGATTCGCGTCGGCGCAATCCCTTCGGCGGTCAGGAAGGCCGCGGCGGCGCGGGCGCGGCGGTCGCCCAGCGCGAGATTATAGTCGCGCGTGCCCCGCTCGTCGCAATGGCCTTCGATCGAGAAGCCGATGTCCGGGTGCTGCCGCAGCCATTCGGCCTGCCGCGCCAGTGTCTGGCGGGCCTCGGGTTCGAGCGTGAAGGAATCATAGCCGAAGAGCACCCGGTCGCTCCCTGCCGCGGCAACCAGGCTGGCCTGCAGGCCGGACAGGCTGTCCGGCGCGGTATAGGCCTCGCCGGCGCCCGGCGCATAGCTGTTGCCGTCGACCGGCAGTTTCTTGCTCGCGCAGCCGGCAAGCATCGCGGCGCCGATCGCGGCGGTCAGGACCATCTTGTTCATCATTCTTCCCCCCAAGGGACAGCGTTCGCTCTCTCCCTAGGGCTGCGCGGGCAGGGAGCGTTACTATAGGTTTTTTATGCATGGACGGGTCGGCCGGGCGGCGCCTATCCCGATTGGGCGAGCACCGCCGTGCCCCCCGGCACGGACCCTCCTCCTGAAAGGCGGTGCTCCACCCACCACGGCGGCGGGCGGGCATTCGCTCCCGACAGGCCCGCCTCAGCCGCCGTGGACCAAACCCGGTGATGAGGGCAAACACGCTAGTCGATGACGGAATCTCCCACCTCGCTGCTCGGCACCATGCGCAAGGTGAAGCTGCATCTGAGCAGCGGTCAGTTCCTGCTCACGCTCCTGCTCGTCACCGTGTCCGCCACCGGTTCCTTCGCCGCAGCCCGCTATGGCGAGGTGGCGGCGGCGCTGGTCTTCGTTCTCGGCATTACCGTCACGGGCGCGTTGTGCGGTCTGGCCTCTGCGCTGATCGCCGCGCTGGTCGGCTTCCTGATCTACAATTTCTACCTGACGGAGCCGGTGCTGACCTTCCGGCTGGCGACGGGCAGCGACATCGCGCCGCTGGTCATCTTCAACCTGTGCGCCCTGGTGTCGGGCGTGCTCGCCGGCCGGCTCAAGGATCATGCCGAGGCGGCGCGGTCGAGCAATCTCCAGCTCAACAGTCTGCTCGAGCTGAGCCGCGAACTTCAATCCACCCAGCGCCCGGAGGATGTGGTCGCGACCGTCGACGGGGCGGCCCATGAAATCCTCGGCGCGCGGATTTCGCTGTTCCGCGCCGAGGGACGGACCGCGGTTCCGCTCGACCTGGTGGAGCGCGACGATCGCTGGCAGGCCCTGGCCCAGGCCTTGCTGTCGGGTCCGGCACTGACGCTCAACGACGGAAATCTCATCGGTCGCCGTCTCGAAGGCAGCACCGGCCTCCCCATCCTGATGATCGTCGAGCCGCTCCGCCCACGCGGGATCGAACCCGCATTCGTCGACGCGCTCGGCAACATGGTCGCGCTCGCGCTCGAGCGCGCGGCCCTGTCCGAACGGATGACCGAGCGTCAGGCCTCGGCCCGGGCCGAGGAACTGAAGACGGCGCTGCTTGCGTCGGTCAGCCATGATTTCCGCACCCCGCTGACCGCGATCTGCGCATCGGCCTCCAGCCTGATCACCTATGGCGAGAAGCTCGATCCGGAAACCTCGCTTCGCCTGTTGCGGGGCATCGTCGAGGAAGGCGAGCGGCTCAACCGCTACACCGCCAACCTGCTTGAGATGAGCCGGCTCGAAACGCGTGGAGAGCCTGCCTCGCTCCAGGTGCTCGGCGTGTCCGAGATGGTCGCGACGGCGGTCCAGCGAGTCAGGTCTCGGGCCGGCGCGCGGTCGATTGCCCTGGAGGACCGGGCATCCGAGCTTCAGATCGCCGCGAACCCGGCCCTGTTCGAGCTCGTCCTGATCAACATCCTCGACAATGCGATCACCTATAGCGAGGACGGCACCCGCATCCGCATCGGCATATCCGGGGCGGAGGATATTTGCCGCATCGCCATCGCCGATGAAGGCTATGGCATCCCGGAACAGGATGCCGAGCGTGTGTTCGACCGCTTCCACCGCGTCGCGCGCAGCGAGGCGTCGCCGCGCGGCAGCGGTCTGGGCCTCGCCATCGCCAAGGGGTTCGTCGAGGCGCTGGGTGGCACCATCGGCGCGACGATTCCCGGCATCGAGGGACGCGGCACCTGCATCACCATTCGCCTTCCGCTTGCCATGGGGAGCGACCGCTCATGACTCATATCCTGCTTGTCGATGACGAGCCGTCGCTCATCGCCGTGCTTCAGCCCGTCTTGGGCGCCGCGGGCTATAAAGTGCGCGTCGCCTCCGATGGCAGCAGCGCCTCGCGCCTGGCCCTGGATGAGCGGCCGGACGTCGTCCTGCTCGATCTCGGTCTGCCCGACATGGACGGCAAGGAAGTTATCCGGCGGATTCGTGCGGCCAGCGCGGTGCCGATCATCGTGATCTCCGCGCGGCACCAGGAGGCGGAGAAGATCGCCGCGCTCGACAATGGCGCGGACGATTACGTCAACAAGCCGTTCGAGATCGGCGAGCTGATGGCGCGCATCCGCGCCGCGATCCGCCGCGGCAAGAGCCTGGAGAGCGAGCCGGAAACCTATTCGGGTGCTCCGCTCGAGATCAATTTCGCGGCGCGCCAGGTCAGGCTGGACGGCGATGTGGTCAGGCTTTCTCCGAAGGAGTTCGATCTTCTGCGCGTGCTCGCGCTCAGCGCCGGCCAGGTGGTGACTCACAAAAGGCTGCTCGCCGCCGGCTGGGGATCGGAGGGTGCCGACAGCCAGTATCTGCGCGTCTATATCGGCCTGCTGCGCCAGAAGATCGAGGAGGATCCCAGCGATCCCCGGCTGCTGCTGACTGAACCCGGCGTCGGCTATCGCCTGACGCCGGGCGTGTGAGCGATGGTCGTGTTGCGCGCGCGTGACGAGCTGGGACGGAGCCGCCTGCCCGGGCTGGAGGCGCTGCATCATTTCTCGTTCGGGCAATATCAGGATTCCGCGCGCGGCCATTGGGGTGCGCTGACCACGCTCAACCACAATATCCTCGAACCGCGTGCCGACATGCCGCCGCACGCCATCGACGGGGTCGATATCCTGACGATCGTGCGCAAGGGCGTGATCGCGCATCACGTCAACATGGATGCCGTCGACCGGACATTGGCGGGGGAAGTGCAATTGCTCTGTCCCGGACGCGGTATCACGCATGCCCAGAGCAATCCTGGCGCCAGGCCCGCGGAATTCGTCGAGATCCGGCTGCGCATGGAAACGGTGCCGGAGCGTGTGCAGCGGCGCATCGTGAAATTCCCCAACCGCGCCCACACCGGCCGCCTCGCGCTCCTCGCCAGCGGCTTTCCGCAGGATCGCCTTGCCATGCCGCTGCAATCGCATGCGCGGGTGTTCGGCGCCCGCCTGCCGGCCAGGGGAGCGATCGATTATGCGCTCACCCGGTCGCGCCATGCCTATGTGATGGCGCTGGCCGGCACGGTGGACGTCAACGGCCAGGCCATCGGCCCGCTCGAAGGCGCCGCGATCACTAACGAAACCGCCATCCGCATCGAATCGCGCAAGTTCGCGGAGATATTGCTGATCGACACGCGCTGAGCGAGGGGTGGCCGGGTCGATCAATCGTCGGGGAACAACAGCGCCTCGTAGTCACGCGCACCATGAAGGACATGGATGACGGTCACGCGGTCCGGCTCCGCTCGATAGAAGATCAGGTAGCTGCCGTGCGCGCGGCGGCGAATGCCAAGATGCGCGTGACGGGGCACCAGTGGAAAGCCTTGAGGAAGGTCACCCAGTTGCCGCGCCTTGTCGAGCAACTCTCGTATGAAACTGCGGGCACGATCCGGATTGTCCCGCGCGATATAGTCGCCGATCCGCTCCAGATCGCCAAGCGCTTCGTCAGTCAGGACAACCTTCACCGCGCCTCGCGCGTTTCCGGCATCGACGCATATTTCGCGTCGAGCATCGCTGCTGCAGCGTCCAGGCTCTGGATTCGCCCGGCGTCAGCGTCGGCAATGCCACGCGTTATGGATGCGTCCAGCGCGGCAAGACGAGTCTCACGCTCGTGAATGAGACGAACCCCTTCGCGCAGGATTTCGCTACGCGAGTTGTAACGGCCCGTTTTGACGAGTTGGCCGACGAAATTTTCGAGATGGTTTCCGAGGTCGACGCTGCTGGCCATGGGGCATTCTCCAAGTACATTATATCGCGGATGGATAATAGTTATCAAGGTTGGGATTGATTCAACTCGGTCCAAATAGCTGCATGATGCTGCCGGCTGCGTGTTCCACAGGCAGCCACCGCGCTCTTTGACATGACCGACCGAAAAGGCGCCCCGTACGCCGCCTGCCCACCCTGCTATTGGCATGGCGTTACCCTGTTATGGCGAAATTCTACCCTGTTCCGCAGAACAGGGTAGATTCCAATAAGCATTTGATATTTATACGAAATAAGGCGTCCAAAATCCAACGTGACAGGGGAAAATTTTTCCCTTCCCTGCTTTTTCCCTGTTAACGGGCCGGAACAGGGAAAAGTGGAGCCTTCCGCCGTAGCGCGGCTCCTATGCTCGGCAGCGTCCTGCGCACCACGATCGCGACGCCCTTCGCATTGGGGTGCAGCCCGTCGGCCTGGATCAGGGCCCGGTTGCCCGCCACGCCCTCGAGGAAAAAGGGATAGAGCGGTGCGCCATGGCGCTTCGCAAGGCGCGGATAGATGCTCTCGAACGCGCCGCGATAGTCGGCGCCGAGATTGGGCGCGGCGCGCATGCCCATGACCAGCACCGGGATCTGCCGCCGCTTCAGCTCCGCCAGGATCCGGTCGAGATTGCTTGCAACCTGATCGGTCGGCAGGCCGCGCAGCATGTCGTTCGCGCCAAGCTCCAGCAGCACGAGATCGGGCTTCCGGCCGAGCCCGCGCAGGCCCCACAACAACCGTGCCCGTCCCTGAGCGGCAGTGTCGCCCGACACCCCGCCATTGCGCACCTCGGCATCGACCCCGGCTTGCCGGAGCGCCCGTTGCAGCTGCGGCACATATCCCTGGTCGGGCGGCAGGCCGAGGCCCGCCATCAGGCTGTCGCCGAACGCCCAGACCAGCTTTTTGGGCGGCGCCGGTGCGGCGGCGGTCAGCGCCAGCAACAGGCCGAGTTGGACAAGTCGGCGAAGCACGCCATATCCCGGGAATCGTGGCATCATCATCTTCTTCCGCATCGGCCGGTATCCCGGATAGCCCCACACCTCCCGAAAGCAACGTGATCGTTGCCGCCGGGGTCACGCTCGCGCTCGGGCAACCGCCCGCCCGGGTCCAGATTCTGCACGGGATCGACCTGTCGGTCGCAACCGGGGACAGCGTCGCGCTGCTCGGGCCGTCGGGGTCGGGCAAGTCGTCGCTGATGGCGATCCTGTCCGGGCTGGAGCGGCCGAGCAGCGGCGCGGTCGGCGTCACCGGGCTGGATTTCGCCACGCTCGACGAGGATGCGCTGGCGGTCGCGCGACGCGGCCGGATCGGCATCGTGCTCCAGGCCTTTCACCTGCTGCCGACCATGACCGCGCTGGAGAATGTCGCCGTCCCGCTCGAACTGGCCGGCGAGCGCGATGCGTTCGCGCGCGCCGCGGCCGAGCTGGAAGGCGTGGGGCTGGGCCACCGGCTCGACCATTATCCCGCCCAGCTTTCCGGCGGCGAGCAGCAGCGCGTCGCCATCGCCCGCGCGCTCGCCCCTCGCCCGGCCTTGCTGTTCGCCGATGAGCCGACCGGCAATCTCGACACCGCGACGGGTGCCGCGATCATGGACCTGCTCTTCGCGCGGCACCGCGACACCGGCGCGACCCTGTTCGTGATCACGCATGATCCCGCGCTGGCGGCACGCTGCGCCCGGGTGATCGAGCTGGCCGACGGCCGCATCGTCGCTGACCGGCGCCGCGCGTGAGGCTCGCCTGGCGGCTGGCGCTGCGGGACCTGAGACGGGGCGGGCGCGGCCTGATGCTGCTCGCGCTCTGCCTGTTCCTCGGCACTGCCGCGCTCGCCGGGATTGGCAGCCTCTCGGCGAGCATCCTCTCCGCGCTCGAAGGGCAGAGCAGGGCGATGCTCGGGGGCGACCTGCAGATGCGTATCTCGCAGCGCCGCGCGACGGTCGAGGAAAGCGCCGCCTTCGCCGCGCGCGGCCGCATGTCGGAGACCGTCGGCATGCGCGCGATGGTCCAGCCCGAGGACGGCGCGACGCCGACCTTGATCGACCTCAAGGGCGTCGATGATCGCTGGCCGCTCGTCGGCAGCTTCAGGCTCGAGCCCGGCGCCTTTGCGTCGCGCCCGCACGGCCGTCAGGCGGCCATCGCGCCCGCGCTCGCTGACCGACTGGGGCTGAAGGTCGGCGACCATATCCGCATCGGCACCGCGCGCCTCGCGGTGATCGGCATCATCGCCGAGGAGCCCGACGCGCTCGGCGACGGCTTCAGCTTCGGCCCGCGCGTGATCGTCGACATGGCCGGGCTCGACGCGACCAATGCGGTGCAACCCGGCAGCCTGTACGAGAGCCGCTACCGCCTCGCGCTGCCGCCGGGCGTCAATGCCGAGGCGCTGGGCAAGCGTCTGACCGCGCGCTTCCCGGGGGCGGGCTGGTCGGAACGCACCGCCGACAGCGCCGCGGGGGGGCTCCGGCGCGGCATCGCCCAGCTCGGCCAGTTCCTCCTGCTCGTCGGCCTCGCCGCGCTGGCCATTGCCGGGGTCGGCGTGGGCAGCGGCGTCAGCGCCTATCTCGCCGGCAAGACCCCGATCATCGCGACGCTCAAGGTGCTCGGCGCACGCTCCAGCACCATCGCCTCGATGTTCCTGATCCAGCTTGGCCTGGTCGCGGGTGCCGGCATCGGCAGCGGCTTGATCCTCGGCGCGGCCGTGCCGCCGATCGTCGCGGCCGTTGCCGGCGACGCATTGCCTGTACCGCCACGCCTCGGCCTCTATCCCGTGCCCTTGCTGAGCGCAGCGGCGCTGGGCCTGATCGTCGGCATCCTCTTCGCGCTTCCCGCACTGGCCCGGGCACGGAGTGTCCCGGCAGCGCGATTGCTGCGCGGCGCGGTCGCGCGCCGTCGCCTGCCGTCCTGGCGGGTGATCGGGGCGATGGCCGGGCTGCTCGTCGCGCTCGTCGCGCTCGCCGTGCTGACGGCATCCGATCCGATCCTGGCGCTCGGCTTCGTTGGTGCGATCGCCGTCCTCATCGTCGCGCTCTGGCTGATCGGCCTGGCGCTCCGGCGCGGCATTGCCCGGCTGCCTCGTCCCCGCCGGCCGCTGCTGCGCATGGCGCTGGCCAATCTCCACCGCCCTGGCGCACAGACCGACCGGCTGGTGGTCGCGCTGGGGCTCGGCTTCTCGCTGTTCGTCGCGCTGGCGGTGATCGACACCAGCCTGTCGAGCGAGATGGCCAATGCCGCCCCGGCCAAGGCGCCGCGCTTCTTCGCGATCGATCTCCAGCCCGAGGATGCGGGCATCTTCCGCGCCGCGGTCAGGCGCGCCGCGCCGGACGCGCGGTTCGAGGCGACGCCGTCGCTGCGCGGCTCGGTCGTGGCGCTCAAGGGCCGGCGCGTGACCGACATGAAGAACCTGCCCGAGGATGCCTGGGTGCTCCGCGGCGACCGCACCATCACCTGGGCAGCAACCTTGCCCGCGCGTAACACGATCAGCGCCGGCAGATGGTGGCCGGCCGGCTATCGCGGCCCGCCACTCGTCTCGATCGAGGACAAGGCCGCTGCGTCGCTCGGCCTGAAGGTCGGCGACGAGATCACCGTCGCCGTGCTCGGCGTCGACGTGCCGGCCCGCATCGCCGCGCTGCGCACGATCGACTGGAGCGGGCTCGGCCTCAACTTCGCGATCGTCTTCTCGCCCGGCCTGATCGAGGAAGCGCCGCACAGCCTGCTCGCCAGCGTCTATGCCCCGCCCGGTCGCGACGGGCCGATCGCGCGCGAGGTCGGCGCGGTCCTGCCTTCGGTCACCCTGATCCGCGTCGGCGATGTGATCGGGCAGCTCGGCGAACTGCTCGGCCGCATCGCCTTCGCCGTCCGTGCGGCGGCGGCGGTTACCGTCGCCGCCGGCGTTGCGGTGCTGGTCGGCGCGGTCGCCGCCTCGGCCCGCGCCCGGCGGATGGATGCGGTGATCCTCAAGCTGCTCGGCGGCAGCCGGGCTCAGGTGCTGGGCGTGCAGGCGATGGAATATGCGCTGCTCGGGCTGCTCCTTGCCGGCGTGGCACTGGCGATCGGGGCGGGGGCAGGGTGGTATGTCGTCGTCCAGGTCTTCGGCCTGCCCTGGGCGCCCGACTGGGGGTTGGTCGCGTTGACTCTCATGGCGTCGGTCCTGGTGACGCTGAGCATCGGGGTCGTCGGCAGCCTGCCGGTGCTCAACGTGCGGCCGGCGCGCGCGCTGCGGGAGGATTGAGGCCGATACGCAAGATCAAGGCCCGCGGCTATTTCGACTCATAGAGTGCAGTGTAAGCCATGCGCTCCCAGACATTGGCGGCATCCATCGGCGCGCCGGCCCGATTCCCCTCGAGCAACATTGCTTTCGTCGGTGTTCGGATGACGGTCAGCATCCTGAGCGCCGCGGCATAATAAGGCTCTCGTTCGCCATTCGGCATCGAATCCCATGTCGCGTCGGCTTCGATGGAGGCAGCACCGCTAAGACTGGCGTGAATGCCGCGGGCAATCCGTTCAAGCATCGTCATGAAGAATATCCTCGGTTACCTCCTCTCTCATCATGACGGATCGAACTCCGCTTTGGCGCAATAAAACACCAGATATCAGCCCAAGGCAATTGGGGCGTTTTGGGCGCCCCGGCCGCGCCGCGGCGCCGATCCGACGTCGCGCTTCGTATCGGCGATTGATTTTCCCTTTGCTGCACCGCCGTTGAAAGGGGAGAGCAGAGCCAGCCTGCGAGCGGCAATTTTGGCGGCAGATTGCGTAAATATCATGTTAGAGTGAATGCTGCGCTGCAGGACGAGTCTTGAACAGGTAATGATTGCCTGCTTATGCTGCGCCCTCGAAAAGTTGATTCGAGGCCAGGCAGGGGGCCGGCGATGAATGTTGAGCTTGGTCTACGGTTGGAGCCTGCAAAGGTAGAAAACGGTTCCGGCACCGGCGCGCAGGGACTAAAGTCACGCCGCATGGTGAGGCTGCGTCTCCACGCTTTCCTGATCCTCCTCGATATGCTGTGCATCTATGCGAGTTTTGCGTTCGCGCGTCTCGTCTACCCGCCATTCGGCTCGCAATGGAGCGTGATTGGAACCACCATAGCGATCGTCTATCTCGGCAGCGCCGCCAGCGCGGGCGCCTATTCCGCAGACATAACCACGACACCGGAGACCGGGGTAAAGCGCGCGCTACGCGCGTTGCTCCTCGCGGCTGCCACTGTGCTGTTCGTCGCCTTCTATTTCAAATCGAGCCAGGAACTTTCGCGCCTTGCCTTCGCGATCGGTATTGTCGCCAGCGCCGTCAGCCTCGCCGGGACACGCACCTTCTTTCTGCGCCGCGCATTTTCGATACTTGGCGGAAGTCCCTATTCCATCGTCCTGATCGCGGAGGAGGCGCCGCGCCATCTGAATGGAGAGTTTTCCGGTTTCCTGAAATTGTCCGATTTCGATCCGGAGAGCAGTTCTCCCATCATGTATGACAAGCTCGGGACCGCCTTGCGCGGCGCCGACAGGGTCGTGCTGGACTGTGCGCCGGACCTCAGGCTCGCTTGGGCCAATGCCCTTCAGGGCGCCAACATCCATGCCGAGATCATCGTGCCCGAACTCTCCGACATGCGGCCACGAGGGCTGGGTCGTTTCGGCGCCGTCCCGACGATCATCGTCGCTCAGGGCCCGCTCGGGCTGTTCGACCGACTTGTAAAGCGCCTCTTCGATCTGGCAGTTGCGGGCACCGCGCTGATCTTTCTCGCGCCGCTGTTCATGATCGTGGCGATCGCAATAAAGATTGAGAGTGCGGGACCGGTCTTCTTCATTCAGTCGCGTATCGGACGAAGCAACCGGATCATCCGCGTCTTCAAGTTTCGTAGCATGCGCAACGAGGTTTGTGACGGCGATGGTGTTGCCTCCACGCGTCGCGACGATGACCGGATCACGACGGTCGGCCGCTTCATCCGGATGGTCAGCATCGACGAGTTGCCGCAGCTGATCAACGTGCTCCTTGGCAGCATGAGTATCGTCGGGCCGCGGCCGCACGCGCTTGGGTCGCGGGCCGAGGGCCAGTTGTTCTGGGAAATCGACGGTCGATATTGGCACCGCCATGCCGCCAAGCCGGGCCTGACAGGGCTGGCGCAGGTTAGGGGATATCGTGGCGCGACCAACGTCCGCTCGGATCTTACCGATCGGCTGCACGCCGATCTGGAATATCTCGGTGGCTGGTCGATCTGGCGCGACCTGAAAATTATCGCACTGACGTTCCGGGTCCTGGTGCATAGCAACGCATATTGATGGCAATTGCTTCGCTTGCTCCGATCGCCACGCTCACAGCTCGGAAGAAAGCACCGCCGACCTGACCTGACCGGGCGGCGGGCAATATAAAAGCTCTCGGCGAGCACTCGGCTCAGACTGACATCGCCCGGGCAAAGGCCCTTGTAATCCGCTCCGCGTGACTGTGAGTCATGTCTGGCCAGACGGGTAAGCGCAGCAGTCGGCTGGCGCTCGCCTCGGTTACGTCCATGTGATGCGCGGACTTGCCGAAACGACGGCCCGCAGGGGACAAGTGAAGCGGCTCGTAATGCGAGAGCAACTGGATGCCTTCCGCCGCCAGCGACGCCCGCACGCCTGGGCGTTCGGCAGGATCGGACAGTAACACATAATAGATGTGGCCATTATGGCCGCAGTCCGGCGGTATGATAGGGCGGCGTATTCGCCCGGCAGCCTCTAGCGGTTCCAGGGCATCGTGCAGCATTTCCCAGATTTCTACCCGCCGCGCTGTAATCTCGGTGACAGCCTCGAGCTGAGCGAGCAGAAAGGCGGCGGTGAGTTCGCTTGGAAGATAGGAGGAGCCGAGCCCCTGCCATTCGTAGCGGTCGATTTCGCCGCGTACCAATTGGGCGCGATCCGTGCCCTTTTCCCGAATGATCTCGCCGTCCCGAGCCATGGCGTCATCGGCCACAAGCAGTGCCCCGCCTTCACCCGAGACGATGTTTTTGGTCGCATGAAAGCTGAGCGCGCCCAAATCGCCGATTGACCCCAGTGCTTTACCCCGCCAGGTCGCGCCGACACCCTGCGCCGCATCCTCAATCACCATCAGCTTGTGATGTTGGGCAATGGCGATGATGGCTTCCATCTCGCAGGCGACCCCAGCATAATGAACCGGCAGAACCGCGCGTGTTCGAGGGCCTATCGCCGCCTCGATCCGTCGCTCATCGAGATTGAGCGTGTCTGCGCGAATATCGACAAATACTGGCACGGCGCCGCGTAGTGCGACAGCATTGGCCGTAGATGGAAAGGTGAACGAGGGCATGATGACCTCGTCGCCGGGTACGAGTTCGAGCAGCAGGGCCGCCATCTCCAGTGCGGCGGTACAACTATGAGTCAGCAACGCGCGTGGCGAATCGGTCAACGCCTCGATGGTACGCTCGCACCGAGCCGTGAAGGGCCCGTCGCCACAAAGGTGTCCGTCCTCCAGCGCCTGATCGAGATAAGCACGCTCACGTCCCGTCAGGTGCACGCGACTAAGCGGAACGTCGAAGCGGGGCAATCAATGAGCCCGGTTCAACTGCGCGAGACCAGGATCGTGCCGAGCATGATCAGGCAGACCCCGGCCACCCGTCCGCCATTGAGCGGTTCATCGAGAAGCCAGGCGCTCAGAACCATCACGACCACGAAATTGATCGAAAGGAACGGGTAAGCATAGGACAGATCCATACGTGTCATCGCTGCGATCCAGGCAAGCGAGGCTATCACGGCCGCCGCGAGCCCTGAGGCAATAAAGGGGTCGAACAGCGAGCCGACGACAAAACGCAGCTTACCCTCTACGTCTTCGGGCATCGAGCCGAATTGGCTGACACGCCACTTCAGCACGATCTGGCCGTAGGCTGTGAACGCTATTACCGTCAGAATGTAACCGAGATCGTAGATATTCCCCCTCACGCGCCGTCCCACCTTGCCAGTCCGAACCCGCTCCGGCCGAAATCGTTGCCGTTGTACAGCATGTAACGTGACCCGCCATGCTCGAATACAGAGGGGTAACAGACCATCGCCGAGTCCCAGCCTTCGCCCGATGGAAGGAGCGCTGCATCCCTGTCGGCCGTCCAGGTGCGGCCGTCCGGGCTGGCCGCATGGGCAATGTGGTACCGTTCGCCCATGGCGCCCAGCCGGCTGGCCCAGAGATGCCAATGGTCCCCGATGCGCAGGACGCTCGGTCGGGAATAGCCCGTGGTGAGCCCCGTGACGGGGCCGAGCGCCACGCCCATGCGCTGCCATGAGGTGCCGTCCCTGGATGTGGCGGCGTGAAGGGGGTGCGTGCGCGGTTCGCCCGGCTGCGTGCTTTCGTAGAGCATGACGGAAATGCCACCGGCATCTCGAAACGCGCATGGATATGAAAGGCTCAGCGGATCGAGCGCGACACCGGCTTCGAGTAGTTGTTCCACTGAATCCTCAAACCGTCCGTCGGCAGTGATGGCGATCCGTCCGATCGCGCCCCGCCACCGGCCCGCACCAAGCAGCGTCCAGCCCATTAGCAGCAGCCAGCGACCGCCGTCTTGGTCGAACCATCCGCCGATGCTGACGCCGTCGGCGCAGAAGGTGCCTTGTGCTCCCGGCAACAGGAAGGGCTCACGATGAAGGGTCGCGATTTCAAGCCTCGACAAATCCACATCGACCGCGCCGATCGCTGATCGGTTGGTGGCATCGCGGCCATTGTAGAATATTCGCACCACATTGCGGCCGAGTGGTAGCGCAAGCGGATTGGAGGCGTGAGACGCCAGTGCCGGGTGCAAGGGCGGGTCAGGCGGCGTGAACAACTGCCCCAGGCGGCGCCATCCGCTCACAATCCCCGCAGCCGCGAGCTCGGCACCCGTGCCCGCTCCGTCGCCGGGCCCATGTAAACGCCATCGGACTCGCAGCTCGACAGAATCAGCGCGCCCGCACCGATCACGCAGCGCTCGCCGATGGCAACATTGTCGCGCACCGTCGCGCCGGCGCCGATGAAGCTATAGTCGCCCACAACGACGTTTCCGGCGACGCAGCAGGCCGAGAGGAAGCAATGGTCACCGATCAGGCCATGATGACCGATGTGAGTCCAGCTCCAGACGAACACGTTGGTGCCAAGTGTCGTGAAGGGCTGGATCGTCGAATCCTCAAGGATGAAGCAGTGCTCGCCGATCCGGTCGGGATGCGCCACCGCGGCGCGTGAACTGATATAGCGCGCCAGAGGATAGCCGGATCCGCGCGCGGCGGCGACTTTCTCGGCGCGCAGTGCATTGAGCCGACTGTAGCTTAGCGCCACGAACATATGATGATCGGCCGCCGGAAAAGCGCGCGTTACTTCTTCGAACGGACAGACGGGAAGCCCGGCAAACTTGTCCGCCGCCATGTGCGCGCCGTCTACGGTAAAGCCCGTGACCTCGTGATCGCTGTCGTGCGTGAAATAATGATGTGCCAGCTCGGCGATCTGGCCAGTGCCGAAGATCACGAGCTTGCTCATGCGGGCTTCCGGACGATGATGGTGAACTCGTACAGGCCGTAATCGTGCAGCAGCGCGACGTTCCGTGAATAACGCCTCTTGCAGCGATCGAACAACGCCAGTGGGTCGGCGTAGTAGAGGTCGGGTCGGATGAGATTCGCGTCGGAGTAACGCGTCAGGCAGTTGAACGCGAAACCGCGCCGGCTGGTGGCATCGAGCGCGTCGAGCGTCGTCTCCACATAGGCGCGCCACTCTTCCTCCGATGCGTCCAGACGGACATTGAAGATGCCGCTCGCGATACCATAATCCGCCATGTGGTTTGGCTGCGCACCGATGGTGAAGCTAACGCCCGGCATCATGCCGATCCGGTCGCGAGCGGCCATTACCATGGCGTCGGCGATGTCGAAGCCCCGATAGTCGATTTGATGAGGGTGGTGCTCAGCCAGGTAATCGGCAAGCGCGCCATAGCCACAGCCCAGATCATTCACCGAAGCCGGTGCATCCGCATCGATAACTCGGCAAAGCTCGATAAAGCGTCGCTGCTGACCTTCCGAACCGTTCCAGTCAACGCCACGCGCGGTCGCGCCATGCTCGGCAAGGCGTCCAGTATAATAGCTCGCGACCTGATCGAGCGCCGCCGTCATCGCTTCAGTCCCACCTCCTCGTCGATGATGTAGAGCGGTCGTCCCTTCGTCTGGGCGAACACTTTGCCGACATATATGCCGATCACCCCCAGCGACATCAGAATGAACCCCGTACCGATCAAGATCAGGAAGGCGAGGCTCGTCCAGCCGGGAAGCGCCGTCCGGAAGATGGCGCGCCAGGCAACATAGCCTGCGAAGATGAAGCCGCCTGCAGCGAACATCGTGCCAAGCGCCGTGATCCAGTGGAGCAGCCGCGTTGATTGGAAGAACACGCCGTCGAGCGCGTGCGCGATCAGCTTGTGGAGTTTGTAGCTGCTGCGGCCCGCGTGGCGCTCCGCATGCGCGTAGTCGAGATAGGCGGTTTCGAAGCCCAGCCAGTGGAGAATAAATTGATAATGCCGCTCCCGCTCGCCGAAGCGCAGATAAGCGTCGACGACCTTGCGCGAGAGCAGACTGAAACTTCCCAGCGAGGGATCGACCCGCGCGCCAGTGACCAGTCCCAGAAAATGGCCATAGCCGGCCGCCAGCATTCGCCGGATGGGCGCGCGACTCTGTGGCGTACGCCTGCATTGGACAATATCGGCGCCTACATCCATTTGCAGCATCATCGCGGGGAGCAGCGCAGGCGGATCCTGCAAATCGCAGTCCATGACGGCGACCCTGGCACCCTGCGCTGCAGCCAAGCCGGCAGTGATGGCGATCTGCTGACCGAAGTTGCGGCTAAATCGTAATGCGCGGAGCTGGGGATAGATGGCCTGGAGTGCGACGATCTGCGCCCAGGACCCATCGGGACTCCGATCGTCGATCAGGAGAATCTCGTATTCGCCCGCCAGGTCAGCCAGCGCCGCCGCGATCTGCCGGCATAATTCGGCGAGACAGTCGTCACAGCCATAGACTGGCACGACGATGGTCAACGCGATCGGTGTGCTCACGCACGTTGCTCCAGCCGTAATGCCCTCGGTCAAGGCGCGCCGCATTTCATATAGCGCGCCGCGTCGGCCCCGCAGTTCGAAAGGAGGTCGAGTATTGTCACTGCGTGTTCGAACGGACCCCAGAGCTGAGGGTATTCGGCATAGCCGCCATAGTCGAACCATTCAACGCGGATCCCAGCTTCGGCGAAGCGGGCCTCGTCGAGATAGGCACGCGCGCCCGGGCCGCTGACATAGCGGTCGGCTCCGGACTGGACGCAAAGGTCCAGCAACCGCTCGGTCTTTCCTGCCGCAAGCTGGAAATCAGACGAGCTCCGGATGCGGGTGCTGATCCCAAGTTCGGTGCTGATGCGTTCGATCAGCGCGCGATTGAGCGATGACAGATGGCTGTGTCTGCTGCGCAGGATCGGCTCGAACCAGTCGAGTACGGCTGCGGCGTGGGGCGCTCTGGCATAGTTGGCGTCCAATGCGCGCAAATGGCGGTCGATCCAGTCCAGCCCATCGACGCGTATCTCCCGAATCGACGCGTCATAATTTCCTTTGGAAGCGACCGGGACCGTCAACCAGTGCAGCCCGGCCGGTGTCTTGATGCGATTGCGATTGCGCCAGTCGCGCCGGGTATATTGGACGTCGTCGTAAAGGATGAACTCGTCGACGGCTGCGATCAGGTCGAAATAGCCCTTCCACGGGATGTAGTTGGATTGCACGACCGCGATGGTTTTTGCACGCGCCGCCGCCGCGCTCACAAACGAATCCTGCGCATCATGGCGATAGGTGGGAAGACACACCGATTTCGGATGAGACCGGCCGCACGGCGCACCGTCGATAGACGAAATTTGTCGCGTGCTGACACACTAACGCTTTTGCACCAGGTCGTCCGTGTGTCACGATCTATTTCAGGTGGCAGATGCGCGCCGAATAGACGCTGCTGATCGTCTATTGAATTGGTATGCCACGTTGGCGGGAATGTTCTCAAGTGTCGGGAAAGGAAGCCTGGAGGTGATTGCCAAGGCGCGCGCGGCGCTCGGGTGCGGCTCGGGTATGAACTGGTGGCTGGTCGCGGTTACCATGACCGCAGCGGCACTCGTGCGGCTGACGACGCTGCACTACGGAATTGAGCTCTACGACGAGGGGTATCTCTGGTTTGGCGCCGACACCGTGCTTTCCGGTGGCGTACCGATCCGCGACTTCAGCAGTTATGACCCAGCCCGCTATTACTGGCTCGCAGCGCTGATGTGGGCTGGTGGCGGCGAGAGCGTGGTGGCGATGCGGGTCGCGCTCGTACCTTTGGAGGCGGCGGCGGCGTTTCTTGCGCTGCGGCTCCTGGCCGACCGCCTCGACGAACTTGACTGGGGCAGCGTTGAGAAGGGCTGTTATCTCGCCGTCGCGGGGCTCCTGATCGTTATCGTTCCGTTCAAGCTCTACTACGTCGCGGACTCCGCGATCGCATTGCTTGTGCTCTTCGCGGTCTATCGATTCCACAAGGCGCCGGGATCGAGCGGGCAGTGGATGGTAGGCATGGCGATCGGTCTTGCGGGTTGCTGGGGCCGCAACCATGGACTCTATGCTGCGGTTGCGACCTTTTTGTCGCTCGGCTGGCTTTACCTGATCGGCCTACTGGCGCTGCGCCCGGCGGTTCTCGGGCGGATCGCGGGCGGGGTCCTCATCGGCTACGCTCCATTGCTTCTGATGATGCTCCTCGTACCGGGTTTCGCTGCGCCGTTCGTGACCAGTATTTCCGTGCTCTTTGAGCGGGGCGAAACCAATCTGGCGCTGCCGATTGTTTGGCCCTGGACCTTGATCGGTAGCCCGCTCGGCGCGCGTATGCTTGTAGATCGTGCAATATTCTCGGTATTCGAGATGGCGCTACTCGCTTTTCCCATCACCACCATTTGTTGGATGTTGTCACGAAAACACAGGGGCGTTGACGTGCCGGCGTCGGTGGCGGCGGCCGCGCTGGTCGCATTGCCGTATGCGCACTACGCGCTTTCCCGAGCTGGCGAGTCGCACCTCGCACGGGGCGGCATGCCGATGTTCATCGGTCTTCTCCTGGTGATTGCAGGGACGCCGCGACTGTTGCGCTGGCTGATCACCGGCGCGCTGCTTGCCGGCGCGATGATCGTGCTGGGATCGCGTTCGCCTGCTTGGGAGTGCTTTCGCAATCGCTATTGTCAGCCGGTCCAGGCACGCGGTGCGACGATATGGGTTAATCCATGGTATGCCGAACAGGTCCGGTTCGTTACTGCCGCCAACGCCAGGTTCGCACCCGGCGACGCACCGGTACTTGTGCTTCCCTATCTGCCTGGGGCCTATCCGTTGCTCGGCAAGCCCTCTCCCCTGAAGGACACGTATCCGCTCTGGGTTGCCAAACCGCAGGAAGAAACCGCGGATATCGCCCGGCTCGATCAGGTTCGGCCGCCGCTGGTCCTCTTTGCCGATGCCGCTCTCGATGGCGATCCGGCACGCAGCTTTCGGCACACGCATCCGCTGACCTATCGGTATCTGGGCACCCATTATGTTCGCACACCATATCATTTTCGAGAGTCGATATGGGTGCTCGTGCGTCGCCCCGCTCCAACTCCCCCGGCGCCGCAAGTCGGGCCGTCGACGCCGCAGCGTCGGGGTGGATAGGTGAACGGCATGCGAAACCTCGGCAACGCGGCGTGGACTGTGTCCCACGATCCCCAACGCCATGGGTCCAGCAAGTCGCAATCGCCGATGTCAGCGATACTGCAACGCGATGAAGATGCCGCCCGGCGGGCGCCCGGAATTTATCGATTGCGCATCCGCGAGGTACGCGCTGCGCTCATCGACCTAGCTCGGCAACACGCTGTTGCGGCCTGCCTCCGCGCCCGATGGCACTGACTCTGGCGATCATCCAGCGTCGCGTGGGCAACTCGAACCAGCGATGCGAGCAATAGGAGATCAGTGTTACCAGCATGAGCACGCCAACGATGACCGGCGCTGCCATCGCGGGGGTACGAAGCGATGCAGGCAGCACCAAATCGAACATGAGGATGCCCACGCCATAATGAAACATATAGACCGCGTAGCTCACCTCGCCGAGCAATACCGGAAAGCTGTGGGTTAGCACGCCTATCGAAACGTGACGTTCGAGATCAGCGGCGAACAGAATCACCGCGCCTAGCGCGATCACCGCCAGCGTGGTCGGAAGCCCGACCATCAATATCGCAATCGCCGCCATGAGCGATACTATCAGGCCGATCGCGGCGCCGAGTTTGCCAGCTGAGTGCCGGGCGCCGAAGACGTACAGCGCGACTCCGAAGAAGAATTCGGGTGCGATCCTCAGAATGCCCAGGTTCCATGTCGTCTTGTAGTAGGGAAAATGCGGCGATGCGACTGCCAGTGTCGCGACACAAAGCAGAATTGCAACGGCAATCGCCAGCCGCCAGCCGGCTTGGCGCACACCAAAACCCGCTGCCGCAGCGAACAACGGAAATAGAAGATAGGCGAACCATTCAGCGCTAATCGACCAGGATGGGCTGTTTAAGTAAAGCCCGTTGGTGGCCCCCCAGGAATGGGTCAGCAAAAGATTGGCAAAGATCGTGCGAATCACATCGCCCACAGGTAGTTCGAATATCGCTGCGGGATCAAAGACGCTGAAGTGCCAATGCTGTTTCCTCGCGATGAGAGCGAAGGCGAGCATGAGGGCAAAGGTTAGCAGATGAAGCGGGTAAACACGCGCAATTCGACGGCCCAGGAATTGCCAATAGTCAAAGCGGCCCTCGCGCATTTGGGGAAGATAGACATGTGCCAGCACGAAGCCGGACAATATGAAGAAGAAATCCACACCAAGCCAGCCGTTCCACAGCAGCGGGTGAACCTTGGCGTCGGCGCCGAAAAAGAAGTAGTGATAATGGAAGGTGACCACCCAGAAGGCCGCCAGATAACGAAGGCTCGTCAGGCTGCGCAAGTCGGCGGGAAAGCCGATGCTGCCAATGTCTCCGGCGTCGGGGTGAACGTCTCTTATTTCCATGGCTGCACAAACTCGATCTGGATCCCGCGGGTCGAGATCGGGTGAATGAAGTTGCACCAGAAGTCTCCGGCACCTTTGACTGGCTTGGGTTCAATCAGCTTGAGGTCACGCTCGGCACACCAGCGTTCGACTGCCTCGAAATCCTCGATCTCGAAAGCGAAATGATGGACGCCGCCGAAACCCTTGTTGAAACGAGTAAGCGGACCCGCTTCCGCGACGACCAGCTCGATCGTCGCGCCGCTCGACGATTTGGTAAAGATGCACCAGCAGGACCATGTCTCAACGAAACCCCGATAGTCCTCGACCAGGCCCATACTGGTCATGAATGTTTCGGCTTCCTCGATCGAAGGCAGGATTATACCAACATGGTGGAGAGTATAGGCAGAGAACATCAGCGATTTCCCGTAACGGCGCCAGCCTGCCCATCGCGCCGCTCAATCAGATTGTGGTCAGCGATGTAGGTGGCGAGCGAGGTGGTCAAGCGATCCGATCCGATGCGGTTGACGTGACCGTAGTCGGAATAGTTTCGGTGATCGGCCGCGAGCATTCGAGCTTCGATCAGCGTGCCTCGGGCACGGTAAAAATCCGCATCGCGAACCGCTCCCTCGTTCGAATAGATGGGCAGATAGAGAAACGCGACCGCCGAGCGGTTCGCCCTGGCAAGCTCAACGATGCGCCGGACATAGGTCCGTTCCACCGCGAATTCATAGTCAGCAGCCCATGGCGGCAGGATAGGGGGTGTGATTTCAGCGATTCGCTTGGCGGCAATGGGCCGCAGTGTCTCTGCTTGGATGACGGAATCCCGGTCGACATGGTTGCCAGTCGGCGTGTCGAAGCTTTGCGTCGTATCATACTCGGACCCGCGATAGCTCGGCTTGTCGAAGTCGCGGTGAACGCCGAACGCGCCGGGAAAGAGAGTTTGCACGAACAACGACATCTGCCGGAACGGAATATATGCCAGGTCGTCGACATAGCCTCGATTGATCAGCAGCGGGGCGGCAACAACATCGACGGAATCCGCGATATTGCGAAAGGCTGGGTGGCCTTCGCGCGGCATCTGCTCGATCGCCGACAGGATGACGAGCTTGACCTCGGGATGGCTCGCAAACAGGTGCTTGGCGATGACATATTGGGCGTTCCGGCCTTCTTGAGGCATGGCTAGATTGGCGACGCGAACGGGGCGGCCGAGCTGCTGGGACAGCGTGCGCGTCAGCAGTGGTGCCGCGACCGCCGCCTGGAGTCGCGAATTCCCCAGAACGGCCACATCGATCGGGGTTTTGTCGAACGCAAGTCGCTCATAACCCCAGATCGCCTGAAACTGAATCGTCGGCGCGAGCTGTTGCATCCGGATGTAAGGATCGTGCGGCAACAGCAGAGTGGCGGCGCACAGGCCGAAAAACGATAGGAGGAAAATCAGGATCAAGCGCCAGGCGGGAGCGGTGGCATCGACCGGATCTGGCATCGCGTTCACCTTCGCCCCCTCAAAAGTTGAAATAGATAAACTGGGTTGTGCCGCGGCTTATGAGCGCGAAACCAAGGAAGAAGACCAACGCGGTCGCGAACATCCATGGTACGGTCATGCGCCAGGTTATCGCCAATGGACCCGCATCCATTTTCTGCCACTTTTCCCATTCCAGAACCGGCTCAAAGCGGCCCATGATCTGTTGCGTATTGGGCACAAGATAAATGGCGGCATAGCCGATCAGCATCACGATGACGGCGCCCGGCAGCCCTATCGGCCAGTCCGGTGGCAACACGATGCCGCCGGATGCACCCGTCATCGCCGCGAACATCCTTCCAGCGCTTGCCAGGTCAGGGGAGCCGAACGGGATGAGCGTCAGCACGAATGCGACAAGCGTCGCAGCACCGGCAAGGGGGCGATGCCATCCCGGCGCCGGGCCGCGCTTCTTTCGGGATTTCTTGCGGACGGCAGCCCAGGTTTCGTTCACGACCATGTAGAGGCCCTGCATCAGGCCGAAGACGACGAACGGCCACCCCGCGCCGTGCCAGACGCCGACGATGAGCATCGAAATCATCGTTGGAACCAGTACAGACGCAACCAGCATGCCGTATTTGCCGGCGCCACGAACGGCCGCGACACGGGCAAGGGGCATTGAGATGGGCTGAAACACATAGCTCTGAACCCATCGGCCAAGCGTGATGTGCCAACGACGCCAGATTTCGACGATGCTTGCCGATCGCAGTGGCGAGTGGAAATTGAGCGGCAGCAGGATGCCGAACATCCGTGCCGTGCCTATCGCCATATCCGAATAACCGGAAAAGTCGAAATAGACCTGACCAGTGTAAGCGAAAGCACCGATCCATGTGTCCAAAAAGCCAATCGCGTGAGCCTCGCGCGCGCTGCGATATACTGGGGACGCATAGAGTGCGAAGGTGTCGGCGATGACGGTTTTCTTGAACAGGCCGATGGAAAGTATCGCAATGCCGATCAGAATATTGGCACCGATGCGGCTGCGCTCGGGTTGCGCTGCGAGTTGCGGAGCGGTCTCCCGGTAGAGTACGATCGGACCCGCGAGAATCTGTGGGAAGAAGAGGACCCATGTCGAATAATCGAGTGGCGAGCCGAGGGTTATGCGTTTGCGGGTGAGGTCGACCAGAAAGCCAATCTGCTGAAAGGTGAAGAACGAGATGCCGAGCGGCAGTATAATCCGCTCGATCATGAAATGAGCATCGAATGCAGCATTCGCGCTGGTCAATATAAAGTTGAAATACTTGAAATAGAACAGGGGCACCACATTCCCTGCGATTCCGATCGCGAGAACCAGCCTTTCCGCCACCGGCCGAGCGGCGAGCCGTGTTATGGTCCAGGCGATGGCATAATTGAACACGACCGACCCGATCAGCAGAGGCACGAAACGCCATCCGCCAAGGCCATAGAAAACCAGTGTTGCGACGATCAGTAGAGGCCGGCGAAGTGGCTGCAGCCGAGTACCTGATACAATGTAATAGGCGACCAGTACCGCCGGCAGAAACGCGAACAGATACAGGGTCGAATTGAACAGCATTTCCTAATGTTTCCCCCCGGAAGCGTAGCGTTCAGGCCGGTTCAGCGATGATTGAACAGGTAACCGCGATCTGCCGCTTCAAGGCGCGGGGCAGGGTCGCGGCCTGGGTCGTATGTGAGGCGATCTCGATCACGCGGAATCCGCCCTTGGTGATCAGATCTACCGCCTCGTCGGGATCGCGCAGCAGAACGAGGTGATCGGGCATCGGCGCATTCAGCGGGATATTGACAAACAGATGGCCGCCCTTGGCCACGGTGTGCCTGAGTTTTTGTAAAGCGTCGATCGGGTCATCCAGATGTTCGAGAAGATGGCTCAGGATGATCAGGTCAAATGTTTCGCCGCCCGGTTCCACCTTGTGCATGTCCTGGATCGCGTACCGTGCCCGATCGGCGGCGCCCAGGAGAGACAGGGCGGCACGGGTCTGCTCGAGCGAGATCGGGCTGATGTCCCACGCGACAGCTTCGGCCATGCCGAGTTCCACAAGCGCGAGGTAGATCAACAGGCCATGGCCCGACCCTACTTCCATCACTCGCCCACCCGGAAACACCCGGGCGGCCAAGCGTCCGCGGAAGAAATGCAGGCTGGAAAGATGCATATACCACAATACATGGCTGTACAGCAGGCCGTGCATGTACCGTTCCATGAACACGTCGTCAGAATAGACGTGCGCGTTGGTCTGCTCAAAGCTTGAGTAACGATAAGCGTCGGTGCGCGCGAAGTTGATTTCCTCCTCGCGAATCTGACCGCACAGCCATCGATAGTCGACCGCGACCTGTTCGGCGCGATCGCCAGCAAGGCGTAGCACGACTTCAGCCATCGCCTCGCTGGTGTCCATGAGTGCCGAGGTGCGCGCCGCGTAGCTGGTGGCGAGGTAGTCGGCATGATCAGGCCATGCCCGCAACACCACGTCGGTGAGCCGCCTGAGCGCTGGCCGGCCAGCCACCAGCAAATCGAGCCTGTCTAGTGCAGCGATCGTCATTTTGCCCCCTATGGTGCCGTCTACGGGACGGTTTGCTGCCGTTGGCTAGCCACTTGTTTGTCGACTATCTCGATTCGCATCGGCAGTTCCGGCGGCCGATAGGATTCTAGATCCAGCGCCCACACCGTGCCGCCATCCGTGCGATCAGCGCAATGCGAAAATCCCAGCTTTTCGAAATGCTTTTCGACGATCACGTTCTTGGGTGTCGGAAGATATTCGCCGATAAGGCTGCTTGCCCCTGCAGCGCGGGCAGCTGCGGCGACATGCGCGAGCACTGCTTCCTCGACACGCCGCCCGAGCACCCGGCAGCTCATGAGCCAGGTGTCGCACCGCCACTCCTCGTCCCCGCGATCGAAGATCACGGCGGAGATCATGCCGTTGTCGCCGAACCGGTCCACCAACCGCACCTGGATCGCGAACTTCTCGGCCGCCGCTTCGACTTCCGCCACTTGCGCTTCGGTGTAACGGCGGGTCGTCAGATTGAACTGGTTCGACTTGTTGATGAGCTGGGCTATGCGCCCTCTGCCCAGCCCGTCAAATGGAGTGATAGTGCAGACCATCTCGAGGGATTCGAGATAATCGTCCAGATTACCGACCTTCTGCAGGGCCGAGACGCGCTGGGCGTTGGCCTGATACATGTCGGCGCGCTTTCTATCTTCGTCGCCAAACGTTATCGCTTCGAAATATCCTGCCATGGACAGGAGGCGTACATAGTCTGACGCCTCGTCTCCAATTTCGGGCACCGCTACCTCAGGCATCTCCTGGCGAACGCGTTCGCGCTCGGCTGGATTGTCGTCGAGGAATACGAATGAGTCGGTTCCGATGTTGAGCGTCTTGGCAATTTCCTTGAGGTTGGTCGCCTTGTCGACCCAGTTCGCGACGAACACCGAAATATGATCCTCCTTGAGGAGCATTTCATCATGTTCGCGGAATGGGATGAGAGCAGCCGCTTCTTCGTTCTTCGAGCATATCGCGAGAATGATTCCGCGCCGTCGCAGCTCAAGTGCCAGGGACTGAACGGCCAGATGTGCTTCTCCACGCGCGGAGCCCTGGCCTAGCTTGATCCCGTTGAGACCGTCATCTCCAATCACGCCACCCCACAATGTATTGTCCAGATCGAGCACCAGACATTTGCGGGACAGGCCGCGCGCAGCAGCGAGCAGGCGGCAAAGATGATCAGCGTAAAGCGGCACGGCGTCGAGCGCGAACGGCATCTTTGCATCGTGCCAGCGAAGCGGGTCGTGCCAAGTCGCGAGTCCGACGGTCTGCGCGATAAAGCCGGCGTCGAGAAGAAGATCGCCTTCGCCCAGGACCTTGTCGACCAGCAACTGATTGAAACGCGCAATCATCCGCGAAACGCTTCCAGGCAGCTGGGCGTCATAGCTGCCGAATAATGTTTCCGGCGGCGGCGCCAGCGTCTGCAGGATAGCGCCGGCGCCGACATTGACATGGGCACCATCGCGAAGCGATCCGACGTAATCTATTGCCGATTGCACTGCCGCCTCGGCATCGTCGGCGTCGAAACGGGCGCGTGCGAGCCCCAGGCTGGGTGCGTCGAGCGCAAGAACCACGAAATCCGGCTTGGCCAGCGCCAGTCCCGATTGCGGGGACAGCAATTCCTGCGCCATCTGGCCGAAAGCGATCTTGTGGACGTCGACGAGTAGGCCGTGGCGCAGACCAGTCGCGGGCAGCGCATCGCCGATCAGGTCGATGGTATGTGTCGAGGCCAAGCAAATCTTGAGCTCGCGAAACATCCCCGACGCAGCAAGATCATGATAGCGCGTAGTAACCAGCTTGGTTAGTTGGCCAAGCTGGGACAGGTCGAGACCATAGCTTGCCAGCACTCTGGCAGCCGTGGAATCGACAGCCTCGGCGTCACGCAACGCCTTGGTCTTGGTCCGGAAATCAGCCGGCGGGTGACGTAGCCACGGTAATTTGAGAAGATCCGTCAACGAAGCCTCCGCCACAAACGCCTTTTGGGCAAAGTCAAGCCAACTTGCGGCCGATCAAATCGACCATTTCGCCAACGTTCTCAAGGCCCTCTATCTCGCTGTTCGTGAAGCGAACGTTGAACTTCCGCTCGGCGGCTACGACGAAGCGGATGTTGGAGAGGCTGTCCCATTCTTCGATGTCGGCAGCGCTCAGGCTATCTCGATATTCCAGATCGTCGAGATCAAATACGTCTTCGATCACTTCGGTCAATTGGGTCACAATGTCTGCGCGGTCCATGGCCGTTCCGTATCCCCATCGAAAGTCTCGCTTGGCCGGTTGCCCATCCACGCGGAGGCGTGCCTGATAAGGGATCTTGATTCCCCCGGGGCGCTTTTTTTCTTATCGAGCCGATTGTCGGTCCGCAACCCTTTTTCGCAGGTGCAGCATGGCTCCAGTCGGCTACGAGGAAAATATTGGGCTCGAGTGAAGTATCCGGCGCGACGGGCTGGCGCAACATGTCATCGAGCGCATTACCGTGTGGCCGGCAATTCGCAGCAGGGGGCGCAAGTGGAGGAGGATATTCTGTCAGAACGCTGACAGATCAGATTGGCGGCCGAACGAGCTCGTCTCAAATTGATAGGGCATGTTCAGCAAGATCACGCTTGCACAACTACCTCACAGTAGCGGTGCCTGGGCATTTAAGCCGCGTTGTCTCAACTCAGCGCCTAGTGATCACTCCAACGGGTCCACCCTGTAGCGAGCGCGATCGCGTTTCTCATTTCTGGCGTTTTTCCGAGGCCAGCTATTACGGCGAACAAGCAGAGCTACTATTATTGCGCCTGCGAACAGAACTATGATGAGCCCGTAGGCTGTTATCAAGCGAGTTTCGACGACACTTCTCCCGGACGCGCGAATTCGCTGAAATCCGATACCATGGATTGCGCGAACCGACCATCGACAATCGCCGTTCGGGTTGCGGCCTGCTGGTTTTGACACGCCGGCCGGCACCGAATCTTGAGCGCCAAATCAGACGACGCATCGACCTGCGAACTTTCCTGTCGCTGCGCGGGGCGTCCTTGTGGCCTGCTACCCGACAGCGGTCGACACCCACACAAACATGCCCCGCCGGCCCCGACTAGTCGGCTACCCCGGCGGGGTATCGATCAACGCTTGAGCAGGGGGCGCCACCAGCTTTCGTTGGCGAGATACCAGGCCAGTGTTTCGGCAAATCCGCCCGGGAAGTCCCGGCTCGGCGTATACCCCAGATCGGCGCGCGCCTTGGCTTCGTCGATCGCATAGCGCCGGTCATGGCCCTTGCGGTCAGTGACAAAGGTCTTGAGGGTTGCGGTCGACGTACCACTGGCCGCCGGCGCGTCGGGAAAGCGCTCGGCAAGTTTGGGGGCGGCCGCAAAGGCTGCATCAACCGTCCGGCAAATCTCCTCGATCACCGTGAGGTTGGGCAATTCCTGCCCGCCGCCGATATTATAGGTCTCACCCGCCACGCCGCGCAGGATGGCAGCCTCGATGCCGCGGCAATGGTCTTCGACGTGCAGCCAGTCGCGCACGTTCATGCCGTCGCCGTAAATCGGGAGGCTGCGCCCTTCGAGTGCATTGAGGAGAAACAGCGGGATCAGCTTCTCGGGATACTGGTAAGGCCCGTAATTGTTGGAGCAATTGCTGGTCGTGACATCGAGTCCGAAAGTGTGATGATAGGCACGTACCAGATGGTCCGATCCAGCCTTCGACGCAGAATAGGGCGAGTTGGGCGCGTATGGCGTCGTTTCGCTGAACGCAGGGTCGTTAGGCCCGAGCGAACCATAGACCTCGTCGGTCGAAACATGGTGAAAGCGGTGCGGCTTTCCGCCGCCGGAAAGCCATTTGGTGCGTGCCGCTTTGAGCAGGCTGTGCGTTCCAAGAATATTGGTGTCGATAAAGGCGTCTGGGCCCTCGATCGAGCGGTCGACATGGCTCTCGGCGGCGAAATGGACGATCGTATCGATGTCGTGCTCGGCGAGCAGCTTCTCGACCAGTGCCGTGTCACGGATGTCGCCAACAACCAATTCGGCATTGGGCACGTCTTCGATCGTTGACCGATTGCCGGCATAGGTCAGTACGTCGAGCACTGTGATCCCGTCGTCCGGATGGCGCTCGCGCCAATAATGGACGAAATTGCCGCCGATGAAACCGGCGCCGCCGGTAATGAGCAGGTTAGCCAAGCGCCGCTTCCTCCTTGAGCATGATTCTGAGGTTAGTCCGCCAATGGACATACGCCTCGCCCAATGCCGCGCGCGTCGCCGAACTATCGAGCAACGAGAAGGTCGGGCGCCTGGCAGGGGTCGGGTAGGCAGAAGAGGGGATCGGCTCGATTGGCACGGCCTTGGCAATTAGCCCCAGCGCCGCAGCTTCCTCGCCGATCGCGACTGCGAAATCGTACCAGCTCGCCACGCCCGCATCGCTGTGATGGAACAAGCCGGTTTCGCCCTTCAGGGCCAAGCCCCACAGGGTATTGGCGAGGCCGGTGGCCCAAGTCGGCGCGCCGATCTGGTCGACCACGACGCGGAGGGACTCGCGTTCCCTCATCAGGCGGATCATCGTCCGCACGAAATTGGCGCCGCCGGCGGCATAGACCCAGGCGGTGCGCACGATCAGCGCGTCCGGTCCGGCCGCATCCTCGCCGGCCGCCTTGGTTCGTCCATAGGCAGACAGCGGATTGCGCGGTGCGTCGGGCGCGTATGCGGTGGCCGATTCGCCGTCAAAGACGAAGTCGGTTGAGACATGGATGAACTTTGCGCCTGCGCCACGCGCCGCGGCGGCCAGAAGGGCAACCGCATCGGCATTTACTGCCTGCGCTGTCGCTTCTTCGCCCTCGGCCTTGTCGACCGCGGTATAGGCGGCGGCGTTGAACAGGAAATCGGGTCTCTCAGTCTCCACCCAGGCCTGCACTGCTGCGGGGTCCGTGATGTCGAGCGTGTCGACGTCCGACGCGACACACTCCCAGCCCTTGGGGGCGGTCGCCTGTAACGCCCGCCCAAGCTGGCCATTGGCTCCGGTGATCAGCGCCTTCATACGAATGCCTCGATCTCGCTGAGCGGCTTGGCCAGCTTGTCCTTGCCCGACAGCTGTGGCTCCAGCCCTTCGAGTGGCCATTCGATGCCGACCTCCGGATCGTTCCACAGCAGCGAATGCTCGTTCGCTGGTTCGTAGAAGCCTACGCATTTATAGAGGAAGTCGGTCCCGTCCTCGAGTGCGACGAAGCCGTGCGCGAACCCGGGGGGAACCCAGAACATTCGCTTGTTCGCTGCCGACAGCTCGACGCCGACCCATTTGCCGAAGCAGGGTGAGGAGCGGCGGAGGTCGACAGCCACGTCCCAGGCGCGACCGGCGGTCACACGTACCAGCTTGCCCTGTGGATCGGGGTTCTGGAAATGAAGCCCGCGCAGCACGCCCGCCGCCGAACGGCTGTGATTGTCCTGCACGAAGTCGAGATCAAGCCCGAGTTCTGCAAACGTTTTGCGATTCCAGCTTTCCAAGAAAAAGCCACGATCGTCACCGAACACACGCGGCTCGATGATCTTGAGGTCCGGGATGGCGGTCTCGACGACGTTCATCCGATCGCTCCTTTGCCCGCGAGCAATCCCATGAGATATTCACCATAACCCGATTTGCGCAACGGCGCTGCGATCCGCTCGAGCTGTTCGTCGTCAATGAAGCCGTTACGCCAGGCGATCTCTTCGGGGCAGCAGATCTTCAGGCCCTGCCGCTCCTCCGTAATTCGGACATACAGGGCTGCGTCGGTCAGCGATCCGTGAGTGCCCGTATCGAGCCAGGCGTAGCCGCGGCCCATAATCTCGACCGCCAGTTCCCCGGCCTCGAGATAGAGTCGGTTGAGATCGGTGATCTCCAGTTCGCCGCGTGGGGAAGGGGCCAGGTCACGGGCCAGCCTCACTGCCTTGTCATCGTAGAAATAGAGGCCCGTTACCGCATAATTGGACTTCGGTTCGGCCGGCTTTTCCTCGATCGTCTCAGCGCGACCGTCGGCATCGAACGAAACGACACCATATGCCTTGGGATCGTTGACATAATAGCCGAACACGGTGGCGCCGCTCGGGCGGCTCGCGGCGCGCGCCAGCAGATCCACCAGGCCATGGCCATAGAAGATATTGTCACCCAGCACGAGCGTGGACGGATTGTCGCCGACGAAATCGGCGCCGATGTGATAGGCCTGCGCCAGCCCCCCCGGATCGGGCTGGACCGCGTACCGAAGATCGATGCCGAGATCAGTACCGTCGCCGAGTAGCGCTTTGAACGCAGCTTGATCGTGCGGTGTCGTGATGATCAGCACGTCGCGGATGCCGGAGAGAAGCAAGGTCGACAGCGGATAATAGATCATCGGCTTGTCGTAGACCGGCATCAACTGCTTCGAGACGCCTTTGGTCAACGGATAGAGACGCGTGCCTGAGCCGCCCGCCAGAATGATGCCGCGCCGGTTCTTCCCACTGTCACTCATTCCGCCACTGCTCCCTGCTCAGTCGATGATATCCGTTGCCGCCGATCCGACGAAAACGGTAACGGCTCATGTCGGCGACGCATTTTACTCTTGCGAAACGGGTGCCCCTTTTCGACCGAGTCCAGTGATGGGAGTTGGAAATTCCGTCAAGCCTATTTGTGTGCGCTGCAGCATATCTTTGGCTCCCTCACTTGGGCCCGCCTTTCCTCGCTTCGTAAAACGCCGCACCGCAAAGTCCCGCAAGCAGCACTCCCTCGATTGCCCAATTAAGATGCAGTCCCGCTACCGAGGCGTAAAGGATAGAGTCGGTCATGTGCAACGAGAGCAGGCGCACACCATATAGCGCCAGTAGCGCGACGGTCATGCCGAGCGCGGCTTTTCGACTCAACCGCTCCCGCCACCAAACCAGCCACAGCGCGAAAGCACTTCCCGCAATCAGGATGGCGGACACCATCAGTGCCTGCGGCAGCCGACGCTCATCATACACGTCGTTCGCCCTTGCCACGACCCGTGCCTCATTCGGTACGACCTGCTCGAGATTCAGGAAGCGATAGAGCGCGAGCAGCGCAAGAATGGCGACGATGGTCAGCCAGAAGCCACGTCCCGACTTGCCTGATGCCACAGGTAGCAGCGCGACGATTGCACATAAGATCAGCACGCCGACCCCCAGCCATCCGATGAACGACAGCCCGTTAATTGTCTCTCTCCGCCTAGCGCGTCGCGACTGACGCGGACGGGACGGCAACGCGGCTGGTCTCGTCACGGTGCCAGATATGATCGCGTTGTCGTGCCTGGTTCCCGAGCCGGGTGCCGCGCCCAAGAATCTTGATGCCAAAATAGGACAGGAGACCCAGTGGGTCAGACCAGTTTCGTCGCATCGCCACCATAAGGTCCCCGGGACGAAACAGGGCATCGTTGCGGTTGACGATGTCGTCCCGCAGGCGTGCGAGCTGCGCGTCGCCGCTGCGCCACCTGGCCTCGCAGCGCAGGAGGTCGGCGCGCGTACGGGGAGCTTGGATGAGGGGGCCGATTTCGCGGCCAAGCGTAATCCGCGCCTGGCGATGCGACGGAAAACGAGCGCGGACGTAATTGTCGTCAGCCATGATGTCGGGCAGCGTTCCCAACGCGGCGCGACCTTCCGTCGAAACGCCCCAGACCCCTGATCCGCCGACGCCTCTCGTAAGATATGGGTGGCGCTCGTAGACCCGGAAGTAGCGCCGGACCACCGGCGCGCTGGCATCGCACAGGAAATATGGCGACGGCGATACCGCGTCCGCATCGCCTTTCATCAAGGCTTCGGCCATGCGATCGAATCCGCTCAAACGCATATGGATGTCGGCGTCCATGACAAAGACGGGGCCGGGCTGAACATGCTCCAGTCCATAATTGATCGCCTTGACCTTGCCTGCGGTGGCGAGTTCGACCACCTTGATCGGCCCGCTTACTTCGCGCGCGCAATCCGCTGTCGTGTCAGTGCATCCGTTGCACACGACTATGATACGCGCGTCGCTCGCTCCGGCCCCGATATCCGCGTCGGCAAGGAGGAATCGCAATGTACCGGCTATCAGCGCAGCTTCGTTGCGTGCGGGAATGATGATGCTGTAAAGTGCCATTTGCCCGATTGCCCGAGTGCCCGCGCCGGCCAGTTAACAGCTTTCACCTGGCCGTGAAAGAGCCCGGCCGTCGCGCCTTGCCAATGCCTGGCATAACGCACAAAGGGCCGCGATGAGCCTCGGTCGCCACGCTGCCTATAACCTTGCGGGTTTTCTGGTGCCGATGGTGCTCGCCGTAGCGACCGTGCCGCTCTACCTGACCGCGATCGGGCCAGCGCGATATGGCGTCCTCGCGCTTGTATGGACGCTGCTCGGATATTTCGGCTTGTTCGATCTGGGGCTGGCGCGCGCGGTGATGCATCGGATCGCATCGGAGCGCGAAGCGCTGGCCGCGCGGACTGCGCTTGCGACCGCACTCCGCGCCAGCATGGTGCTTGGATTGGCAGGCGCTCTCGCCCTGGCGCTCGTCGGGCATCTGGTGTTCGGTCGTGCGATTGCGCTCGATTCCGGCTTGCGCGCGGAGATCGCCGCCGCGATGCCGGCGATCGCCGCGATCCTGCCGCTCGCCGTCGTATCGGGCGTGCTCAACGGCGCGCTGATGGGGCGCCAGCGCTTCGCACAGGCGAACGGCATCGTCGTCCTCGTCACGTCCCTGTTCCAACTGATGCCATTATTCGTCGCCTGGATTGCCGGCCCCGCGCTGGTGGGCCTGGTCACGGGCGCATTCGCGGCGCGGCTGGTAGGGGTCGTGCTCGCATGGGGCGCGACCGCGCGTGCCTTTGGCGGGTCGCCGGCCGAGCCTTTCGACCGGGCGCAGTTGCGTCCGCTGCTCGGCTTTGGGGGCTGGGTGACGCTGACCGGAACAGTCGGGCCGTTGCTGGTCCTTTCCGACCGCTTCGTCGTCGGCGCGCTGATGGGTGCCGTGCCAGTGACGATCTATACCGTGCCGTCCGATCTCGCCAATCGCCTGGGTGGCATCTCCGCGGCGCTGGGGAACGCGCTGTTTCCGCGCCTTGCGGCCGCGACCGGAGAGGAAGCGCGCCGGCTGACTGGAGCGTCGGTCGGCGCGCTCTACGCGATCCTGACGCCCCCCGTCGCGGCTGCCCTGTTCCTGATGCACCCAGCGCTGGTGTTGTGGCTCGGCCCGGAGATCGGATCGCAATCTGCGCCGATTGGTCGCTTCCTGCTCGTCGCGACCTGGCTCAACGCCTTTGCGCAGATGCCCTTTGCGCGACTGCAGGCCGGGGGACGCCCCGACCTGGTCGGCAAGACGCATTTGATCGAGTTGCCCTTCTATTTTGCGAGCTTGTGGTTCGCGATCACCCATGCCGGGCTGATGGGTGCGGCGCTCGTCTTCCTGGCGCGGGTGGCGATTGATACGTCTATCATGTTCCGCTTGACCGACCGCAAGCTCCCGCATGCGGGCTTCCTGGGCGCGACCCTGTTGCTGCTCGTCGGTGCTTCGGCGGTGCTTGCGCGCGAGGATGCGGCGCTGGGTTGGGGTTGGTCGATCGCCGCGGGACTGTGTGCCGGGATCGCAGCGCTCGTGCCGGCGTGGGGAATCGCGCCGCCACCGTTGCGGGCCGTTCTAACCGACTGGTTTGTGCGCCGCCGCATCGCGTCCTGAGCTTCATCGGGCCCGCGTAAATAGCTTGTTTGAAGCGCAAATTGGGTTCAGCGCTCCAACCGCAGGGTGGATCTCCCATGCTGCGATACGATGACTCGCCCTCGACTCCCGAGCGAATCGCTATTTGGCGGTCGCGCGTGGCGATGCCGCACACGGAATCGCGGAACTCATGCCCCGGGATGGACTGCGCCGCCCGTAATTAAGGGCCGTGTAGGTAGAATGCTTGTGCGCCGCAGCATGTACCTTGACCCCCGTCCCGCCTACGTCCAGTTAGGCCGGGTATGGGGGATTGCAGGAGGTTCGGTTGCGCGTCCAGACTGACGTGGATGGGGAAGGGCGATCGCTGACCTTGGCGGACCTGTGCGGCGGTCGCGACAACAACCTCAATTTAATCCGTGTGATCGCCGCCAGTTCCGTTATCGTCTCTCACAGCTTCCTTATTACGCGCGGCACCGGGCCCGAACCATTGCAGACCTTGACCGGCCACACGCTCGGATGGCTCGCGGTCGCAATATTCTTCATAATCTCGGGTTTCTTAATCGCGCGGAGCTACGATCGACGCCTCAGCGGGTGGCATTGGTTGCTTGCTCGTATTCTGCGCCTGGCGCCGGGCCTATTCGTGATGTCGTTGTTGACGGTGTTTGTCCTTGGCCCATTTGTCACGACGCTACCTGTCGTCACCTATTTTTCCAAAGCCGAGACTTGGACTTATTTGCCAAAAGATATGGTCCTCGCTTTTATACAGGTCGGGCTGCCCGAGGTTTTTCCGAATAATCCGGTTCCACATGTGATTAATGGCAGTCTTTGGACGCTCTTTAATGAGGTCGCATGCTATGGCCTCGTTTTTCTGACCGGTTGGATGGGATTGTTACGGAAGAAGTTTGCATTCGGTATCGGCGTAGCGTTATTTATCGCTCTTTATGCGCTGTCTTCCGGGCTGGATCTGAAGTTCGGGCCGAGATTCGATCCTCTTATCAGACTTGCTCTCCCGTTTGTTCTCGGCATGGCTGCGTATGTATGGCGCGATCGGCTTTTGCTTGACTGGCGGCTAGTTGGGCCGGTGTGGATTGTCGCCGTGATTGCTTGGTTTACGCCGGTGTTCACGCCTTTCTACATTCTGGCGGTCGGCTATACGACCCTGGTCTTCGCCTACCGGCCCAAAGGCGCACTGCTTCGCTACAACCGCCTCGGTGATTATTCCTACGGGGTCTATATCTACGCCTTTCCCTTGCAGCAGCTGATGGTTTATCTAGTCCCGGGGCAGAGCTGGGCGACAAACATCGCGCTGGCGTTCCCGCCGACGCTGCTTTGCGCGATCCTGTCATGGCATTTGGTTGAGAAGCGTTCGTTGGCGCTGGCCAAACCGGCTGCTGAACGATGGATGGCCTTTTGGCGGCGCGAGGGTGCCGGAGTGATCCCGGATCCCGCGCGGTAGCGCCAGCGCTCAGCCATCGCTGCGGACCCGCACGACATATTGCAGGGCGATAAAGCCGTCGAGCAGGCCCAGTGTCAGTTTCCGTGCGGCCTTGTCGCGCGCGCGCAGGCGTGGGATCGTGGCTACACGATCGAGTGTCAGTCCGCTTGAGGTCATCAACTCGATCGCCGTCCGGCGCACAAAGAACCGCAAATGGGTGCGGTCCAGTATCTCGGCATCGATATAGTCCCAGCGGCCGCGCAGCAGCAGGGGCAGCAGCACGCTGTAGTGACGCACGTTGGGGATCGACGCGACGATCACCCCGCCCGGCTTCAGCATAGTGGTCAGTCGCGCCACCACGGCCCACGGATCGACGAAATGCTCGAGGATGTCGAGGCAAAGGATCGTGTCAAAAGGACCTTGCTCGGCGCCGACCTTAGCGAGCAAGGTGGGTTCCTCGATATTGCCCTGATAGGCGAAGTCCATCGCCTGCGGATTCGCAGGCGGCACCATGTCGATGACACCGATCCGCGCGACCCGGCCCTCAGCCTTCAGCGTGGCCGCCGTCGCGCCATCGCCGCCGCCGACATCAAGGACGGTGCCGCCGAGCGGTATATGGTCGAACACGTCGCGGCGAACGTGCGAATGATAAGGTGGTGCTTCAAAGGTCATCTGCGATCCTGTGGATAGGTAGCGAAGGACGGACCGGCACCACGCAACCGGTACCACAGCACCGGCGATTATGCTTCCCGTCGGCGCGTTTCCCGCAATGACTCTGAAAATGGTAGGTAAGGGGTTCGCGGCGAGCGGGGATGTGGCCTGCCGGTAATACAACGCGCTCGCTCACGTCGCGTCGATCGACCAGGTCAGGGTGCCTCGATAACGCCGATGCCGAAATTGCCCTGTTCGGGATGATCGACAATTTCCTTGGCGGCCGTGCCATGCTTAGCCTTCAGTTCTTTCCACAGTGGCGCGACGTTTATCTCGGCATCGAATCGATTGACCAGCACGTCATGTAGCACGACCAGCCCTCCGGCGGCCGCCAGCGGGCTATATAGATCATAATCGGCCTTGGCGCCTTCGTAGCTATGATCGGCGTCGATCATAATAACGTCGAAGCCTTCATCGCCGATGATTGCCTTCACCTTGTCCCTGGTCCCTGCGAGGTGCGAGTTCGCGCGCATCAGCGTGAGGGTTTGGGCGGGCTTGGCGAATTTATGGTAGATTTCGCCCTTCCAGTCGGGATAGCCGCCGCCATTGATGCCGAAGGGCAGGTCGACGCTGACGATCAGCGCGTCGTCCGCCGCCGCCCGGGTGAGCAGGAACAGGGTGCCGCCCTTGGCGGTGCCAATCTCCAGCACACGCTTGGGTTTCCTAGTCTGAACCATCCGCAGCAGCTCGGTGATCTCATGGGTGTTCTGCATCGGGCGCAAGAAACCGTCGCCGGCGTTGAATGCGAAATCGACCAGCGCCTCGGGCGTCTCGGCGTGCAGGTGTAACAACGCATCGCGCATTTTGCCGCGCCGCGTGTAGTCGATCACGTCCTTCATATATTGCCGGCCGTTCATCATCGCATTGATGATCCGAGTGCCACGGCCCATTGCGCGCTGCCGTCGAAGCCAGACTATCAGAAAATCCATGATGTTCTCTCGTTCGCGCTGGTCAATCCATCGATGCATCGCATCGGGCTAGAAACGAGCCAGAAATCGGCGACCCGCTCAAGTCGGATCTGCAGCATCTGCGCGCAGACATAAGTCCAGTGCTGGTATCGCGCCCTTTGCCGATGATGAATAACGACCTTTCATTGAGCAGAGCGGGGCATCGATCGAAGAATGAGTCTAACCGAGACGAAGCCCCCGCCATTGCGCACGATCGACGCCAGCAGGGCCGCAGTGGCCGCGCCGATCATTCCGTATCTCGGGACGGCCCATAGCGCCGTCGCCACGGCCAGCGTCGTCGCGGCACTTTCGATTGCCAGCATCAGTTTTTCGCGGTGCATCATCATCAGCGCGGTCCCCACCGGGCCGAAGCCCACACTGAGCAACTGCGCCAGCGCCAACACCCTGAGTGCGCGCCCGCCCTGGACGAACTCCGGCCCGAACAGGCTGAGGATCGGCTCTGCCCATAGAAGGATCAGGATGAACAGCGGAGCGCAGATCAGCAGGCCGGTCCCAGAGGCAGTGCGGATGACACGGATAATGCCGGCCCGGTCCCGCGCTCCTGTCGCCGCCGCGAGATGCGGGCCCATCATCACCGTGAAAGCGGTGTTCACGATCAGGAACAGCATGCAGACTTGGAACGCTACGCGATAGACACCGGCCCCATCCGTGCCGAGATGGCGCGTCACGACCAGCAGGCCGATCCAATCGGAAGCCTGTATCGCTAGATAGACCCAGGCCAGGATCGCCCCCGCCCGGATCGAGATGTCGGGAGTGCCGCCCCGCGGCCAGGGTGCCACCTCACGGCGGGCGACGAGAAGTCCCAGCGCGGCGGCAACCAGCAGTCCGCACAGATACGCAACCGGCACCAGCAACGGCAGTTTCGCCGCGCCGACGGCCCAGGCCACGACCAGGATGAACATGGCCACCGTCGTATAGCCGACCCCGTCCAACGACTGGGAGAACAGGAGTTTTCCGCGGCTGCGAAGAAGCGCCGCGGCTACACGAATCAGTGCAAAGAGGACGATGCCTGGCGCAAGCACCCGCAGGAAGGTTGCGACCTCGGGACTGCCGAGCAGATTTGTCGAGAAATACGGTGCGCCCGCGAAGACGAGCAGAGCCGCGCCCCCGGTCGTGACAAGGGTGATCAGAAGCGCGCGGACAAAGGAAGCGAGCGCGTCAGCCAGTCTATTCGTGCCGAGCGCGCGCGCCACGGTCCGGAGCATGATATTGTCCAGTGCGAGGCCCGTGAAGACCGACGTCATGGTGACCGTAAGCAATGCAATCTGGAAACGGCCGATGGTGTCAGCGCCGAAACCCCGCGCGACCAGCCAAGTGAAGACGAAACTCGAGCCCGCCCCTGCGGCCTTCATCCCGAGGCCGAGGAACAGCTCCAGGTGAAGGCTACCGGCAAGCCGCTGCCGCAGCCTGGAGACAAGAGTGCCCGTCGACACCGCGCTCTTTTGTGTCACCCAACGTGCCGGTCGGCTGGAATAAGGCGACGAATCAGCCTGAACGCGTCGTCTCGCCCTTTTCGGATGCGGGCTTCGACCTGATTGTCCCAGAAGAGACGCGCCGAAGAAGCGTCACCCACCCCGGCAAGCAAGCCGTCGGCGAATTGCCCTCCCTCCGGACGCTGGACTCGATATCCTCGGATCTTGTTTGATACGTTGCCATCGTGGACCAACTGGAGCCAGCCTGGGCCACTCTCGGCCTGCACGATCATGACTCGATCAGGCAGGTCCATGTGCCGGATCGTCTTGGTCGTCGCCAACGAATCGTCGTCCGCCTCGACCAGGTTGGTGAAGGCATTGTATAGATGGCGATGAGCGTAAAGATTGCTTCCGGCCAGCACATAGCCGTCGGGCACATTGACCGCGAAGGTGTTGCCATTCCAGTTCGCTGCGCCCGTCTCCCGCACGCTGCGCATATAGTTGTTGGCGAGGCCATCGTCGTTGTCGAGATTCGAGGTGATGACGATCCGGTCGGCCTGAGCGGGGCCGATCGCCGCGCGAACGTTACGGGCCCAACCTTCGGCCTCGAACAACTCCGTGAACACGGGCGTGAAAGGGAAGGATTTCTGACCCGCCTCGATCCGCTCTCGTGCCCAGTCGGGCGTGTGGACGTCGAAGAAGATGAGCCACTGGAAATCGCGGCTGTCCTGAGCCGCGATGCTGGGCAGGCAATAGCGCTCAAAAAGGTCGAACCGGCCAGCCAGCCAGCCTGCGCTCTGGCGGTGCGCGGTCTCCCGGCCCGGAGTCGCCAAATTGAACCTCGTCAACAGAATGTGAGCTACGTTCACCTATTCCATTCCCCCTGATTCCGTGCCGGCTATAAACCGGCCCGCGGCGCATGATAAGCCTCTTTCGCAGTGCAGCATCGACTGTTGGCAGGTCGCCGCCGCGGTCACCTCAGGCGGAACACACCGCGTGCCCTCGTCATGGACTGTAACTGGGAGGGCCGGCTACCGCGGGCACTAACCCAGCTCGTCCTCATCCATGTTGCGCTAACGATCGCGCACTTCACCATATCGGCGTCGGCATTGCTGAAACGGCTTGACGCCTCGGCGGAAAGCTTCGATTTGTGCAGTGCAACCAGAGGTTTTTGGCTGCTCAGCGCCCACCTGCCAGATCGCGGCGGAGAATGTCGACTGAATCGGCGGTATGTCTTGGGGTGGTTAGGGGGACAGGTTTTGGACAGGCGGGCTGTCGTAGAGCTGAACTCGCTGCGTGGAATCGCGGCGCTAATTGTCGTCTTATACCATGCGACGCTGGCGTTTCCGGTGCCCGCCGCGTTTCATCTGGCGGTCGCGCCCGTGTTCAATGCCCATGGTGCGGTGATATTGTTCTTCGTGCTCAGCGGGTACGTGTTGACTCTTTCGTGGCAGAGGCTGGGTACGGGCGTGATTTCCGCCGGTCGTTTCGTCATCCGTCGGCTGGCGCGAATCTATCCGGCCATATGGGTGGCGACCATCGTAGGCGTGCCCGCGCTCTACCTGGGCCACTGGATCGCGCGCGATCCTGACTTCACGGCCTGGATGATGAAATATATCGTACCGCCGACTCCTAAGCAGATATTGCTTGGCTTGGCGGCCGCCGACAACACCGTCCTGATGCCGCTCTGGACGATCTACGTCGAACTCGTTGGGTCATTTCTAATCCCGCTGATGGCTTGGCTTGCAATCAGAGGCCGAACAACGGCAGTGGCCATGATCATCGCCCTTGCCGTTATCGCCTGTGTGGCCATGCATTGGCCGAAGCCGGCACTTCCTGCGCGTTATCTAGTCTATTTTGCGATCGGTGTGACTCTTGCGCTGTTCCCGTCGCGCCGGATGGCGAATGCGGCGCCACTCGCATTGGTGGCTGGCATCTTGCTCATCACGGTGGGTCCGGTGCTCTACCTGCTGCTGAAGACGGGCCAACTCCAACCTGCGACCTTTTTCTATCAGGACTATTTCGTGGGATTTGTCGAGGCTAGCGGCGCCGCGCTGCTCATTAGTGCACTGACGAGCGATGCGCTCGATGCGCGCTGGCTTCGGTCCATGGCGCTGCAGAGGCTTGGGGAACGATCCTACAGCCTATATCTGGTTCATGCCCCGATACTGGTGCTGATAGCCAGCGCGCTACCACGCATGTCGCCGATCGCCGCGATGATTGTCCTGGCGGTCGCGACGGCGGTAGTCGCCATCATCATTTCCGGCCTGATCTTCCGCTATGCCGAGTTGCCCGGCATGGCTCTGGGCAAAAAGATTACCGCATCTCCGGACCGGATATTCACCTTGTCACGCCTGCGTCACCCGTCCGAAGAATCGCAGGTATCTTCCCTCGCTGGTGCGCGGGGTGACCGTGGGAACTGAAACGAGAAGTCCGCTGCCGACAGTGCAGCTTTTGCGCGCGTTCGCAGCGGTACTCGTGGCGTCCGGTCATATCATGACCGAGGCGCTGCATCTTCCTGGCGGGCGGATGTTTGGGTTCGACCCAGCGCACGCCAAATATCATTTCGGTGTCGATGTCTTCTTCGTCATCAGCGGGCTCATCATGGTTTACTCGACGGCCGGGCAGTCGGCTGCTGTAGAGAATGGGGTGCGATTCTTCGTCGCGAGATTCCTGAGAATCTCGCCGCTCTACTGGGTTGTGACGTTTGTTGCCGCCTTGCTCGCTTCGACAATCGGCACGGGATTCAACCATGCGGCGCCCGATGCGGCGCGGCTGCTGACATCCCTATTCTATATTCCGTACCGCAATGAAGACGGTGATCTCTTTCCCATCGTTGGGCCCGGCTGGACGCTCAATTATGAGATGATGTTCTATGTGGTATTTGCGGTGGGCCTCGCGTTTTGGGGCAGGCGAGGATTGTGGGTGACGATCGGCGTGTTGGCGTTGATTGTGATTCTTGGGAATTTGAGCCACTCGGAGCAGCCACAACTGGCATTTTGGTCCAGTCCAATCCTGTTGGAATTCGTCTTCGGCATGCTGTTGGGTGATCTTCTTGTGAGAGGCCGTCTCGATGGTTGGCCTAAATTCATGGTATATGGGTTGCTGTTGACCGGCTTGGGCTGGTATTTGGTGCCGTGGTTCGGAGAATATGTTAGAACGGACTGGCGCTTCTTCTTCTTTGGTGTTCCTGCCGCGCTAGTTGTGGCTGCCGCGGTGATCGGAGATCGCCAGTGCTACTTCCCGCGTCTTCGTTGGGGTGAGGTGGTCGGCGACGCATCCTACAGCATCTATCTTACGCATCTGTTCACGATTCGTGGCCTCAGCATGATATGGGCCAAATTGCCCGTACAGTTGCCCGCCCATCTTTTCGTTGTCGTCGCGCTCGTGCTGGTGGTGGGGGTCGGCATTGTGGTCGCGCGCAGCGTCGAGATTCCCATGCACCACCTGACGCGTGAGTGGCTCAGGCGGCGCAGGCCGGTCGCTGCGCCGACGTAGCGCCGTTCGCCAGCCAGGTTGAAGTGCGGAAGGGCACATGCCTGAACGAACTTATGGCTCTTTTCGGTTGACGGTATTCGGGAAAGCTAGGACTTAGCTAGGAATCTGACATGGAAGGGCAGCGGAAATCAATGCAGCGAGGTGCCCCAGTCCCCCATCCCGGTGCGCCACCGCGGGTTGCCTCGACACCCTTGGCCAGGCCGGATGTTCAGGTCTCGTTGATCCCGATCATGATCGTGCTCTACGCGACGCTACTGCCACGCGAAGTCGCGTTCTTCGCTGGCGGGCTGGCATTCTATTCCGATCGTCTGGCGCTCATCATCGCGCTGCCCTGGGTTCTCTACAAGCTTTTCAAAGGCGCCATTCGTTTCGTCCTCCCGGATTTCCTCGTGGTGCTTGCCGGCATCTGGATGGTTGTCGCGCTGGCCGCCAACTACGGAATAACGAAGGGATTTATCAGTGGCGGATCACAGGCGCTCGACGCGACCGTGGGTTATTATCTTGCACGGATCAGTTTCCGATCTCTTACGGCAATACGCCGGGCGCTGATTGTATTTTCTCCCGGTCTCGCGATCGTCGGAGCGTCCATCATGGTCGAATCGATTTCCCACCAACCGATCGTGCAGCCGCTTGCCGAGGCGTTGTTTGGCAGGCTTCCTGCGTTTGCCAGTGCTGGCGATGTGGGAACGGCTCTCCAGGAAGGTGGGGGTGTTCGCATGGGTCTAATGCGTGCCAGGGGACCCTTTTCCCATCCAATCCTGGCCGGAGTCCATCTGGCGTCGATGGGTGCACTGTATGGGATGTCCGGCATCCGCGGCTGGCCAGCATGGTGCGGACGCTTCGCGTCGCTGTGCAGCATCTTCACCGTCAGTTCGGCGGCCTTCGCTGCGCTCATGATCAATTATCTCGCGATGTTTTTCGACACGGTGCAGCGTCGGTTCCGCGAACTGAGTTGGCGTCTGGCCCTCACGGTTTTTGGGGGAGGGCTGCTTGTCATGCAGCTCACGACCAATATTGGCGCGATCGGCTTCGTCCAGCGCTATCTCGTGTTTGATTCATCCACCGCTTTTTTCCGGGAGCTGATCTGGACATATGGTTCAGCATCGGTGCGCAAGCATCCGTGGTTTGGCGTCGGGTTCGAGGACTATGAGCGACCGGTCTGGATGGTCACCACCAGCATCGACGCGCACTGGCTGCTGCTGGCGGTCCGCTTCGGCCTCGTCCCGGCGGTTGCGTTGATCTGGGCTACGGTGATGGCGATTTCCGCGCTGGCCAAGGCGAGCGTCCATGTTTCTTATGTCAACCAGCGTTTCTACCGGGGTATCGCCATCTCGCTAACCGGCTTTGCGCTGATGATGTTCACCGTGACGCTCTGGGGTTCGGCACTGTCATGGTTCAACCTCCTGCTGGGAACCTGCGTAGCGTGCGCCCAGCGCGCCTATAGTCTGGGCTATCAGCCACCAATAGTTTCCGACGCAAAGCGCGGGGTACCGCGGTCACGCGCAGGTCGGAACTTCGCGCTCGGCAACTAAAGACTGGGATATCGACATTAGACGCTTGTGCGACGCAAAAAGATCGGCATTAGTCGTTGTGCGGCGCAACATTCGTTGGCTGGCATGGAATCCGGGGGCAGAGCAGGGTGAAAGTCGCAATCTTCGGGCTGGGTTATGTTGGCTGCACGGCCGCAGGCTGCATCGTGAGCCAGGGACACCAAGTTGTCGGCATCGATGTCAGCCAGGAAAAGGTCGACGCCTTGAACGCGGGTCGCTGCCCGATCGAGGAGCCCGGCCTTGGCGACCTCATTCGCGATGGCCGTGCTGCCGGCCTGCTCTCGGCGGCAACCGAACCGGGTGACGAGTTGGCCGACGCCGACATTGCTATCGTCTGCGTCGGTACTCCAAGCGGTCCTGATGGTCGCCACGACATGCGCTATATCCTGTCGGTCACGCGCGCGATCGCCGGCGCGCTGCCGGCCGATCGCGCCCGACCGCTGACGCTTGCCTATCGCTCGACGATGCGGCCCGGAACCATGGCCGACATGATTCGGCCGATGATCGAGGCGCGATTCGGCGATGCCACCGATTCGATGGTGGAACTGGTCTACAACCCCGAATTCTTGCGCGAATCCAGTGCGATCGCGGATTATTTCGCGCCGCCCAAGATCGTGATCGGAACCCGGGATGCAAGCCCGTCCGAGATGATGGACCAGCTCCATCACGGTATCGAGGCGCCGATCTTCCACGTCGAATGGGCGACGGCCGAGATCACCAAGTTCGTCGACAATACCTGGCACGCGGTCAAGGTCGCCTACGCCAATGAGATCGGCCGCATCTGCAAGCGGCAAGGCATCGATCCTGCCGCAGTGCACGCGATCTTCAAGTCCGACACCAAGCTCAACCTGTCGGCCTATTATACCCGTCCGGGCGGAGCATTCGGCGGGTCATGCCTGCCCAAGGATGTGCGTGCGCTCAAGGCGCTTGGTGAGGACCTCGGCGCCGGCATACCCCTTATCGACCATCTGGTGGACAGTAACGAGACGCATAAGGATTTCGTCGCCGCTGCCGTGCTGGAGCGGCTGGGCGAGGGGCGGACGGTGCTTCTTTCCGGCCTCGCGTTCAAGGCGCGTACCGATGATCTGCGCGAGAGCCCTAATGTCCATATCGCCCGAGCGCTGATAGCCGCCGGCAAGGAGATCAGAATCTACGACCCGGCTATCACCGCGGACCGACTGGTAGGGCAAAATCTGGGCTATGCCTTCACTCAGCTGCCCTCGCTCGAGCGGTTGCTCATTGATGGCGTGACTGCCGCGGCGTCTCAATTCGACCTGGCGATTCGCACGAACGCAACCTTTGACGATCTTTCGCTCCCCCCTGGCACGCCAGTGATGGACGTTGAAAGGCTCGCCTTCTGAAATGCAGCTAGCCGAAACCTCATCAGTCGAGCATTGGCGGGCGACCTACGATGTCTTGAAGGCCCAGCCGCTGGCGGGCAGGCATGTGTTGATGGTAGTTGAAAACCTGCCGGTGCCATTCGATCGTCGTGTTTGGGCCGAGGCCCGCACGCTGGCGGCCGCTGGCGCCAAGGTGTCGGTAATCTGCCCGACCGGCAAGGGCTTCGATTCCGCGTACGAGATGATCGAGGGGATCGAGATTTGGCGTCACCCGCTTCCCCTCGACGCGAATGGGGCCGTCGGCTACCTGCTCGAATATGGCGCAGCCCTGTGGTGGGAAAGCCGGCTTGCGTGGCGTATCTTCCGCAAGAACCGGTTTCATGCGATCCATGGCTGCAATCCGCCTGATCTCATCTTCCTTGTCGCGTTGCTGTTCCGCCCCTGGGGCGTGCGCTACCTGTTCGATCATCACGACATCAATCCGGAGCTCTACGAAGCCAAGTTCGGCCGGCGCGGCTTCTTCTGGCGGTTGATGGTGCTATTCGAGAAGCTGACGTTCCGCGCTGCGCGGGTCAGCATCGCCACCAATCAGAGCTATCGGCAGATCGCCATCGAACGTGGCGGAATGGACCCGGATCAAGTGTTCGTTGTGCGCTCGGGGCCAGATCTCGCCAAGGTGAAGCCGGTACCACCCAATCCGCGCTGGCGTAACGGGCGCCGCTATCTGGTCGGCTATGTCGGCGTGATGGGCGCGCAGGAGGGGATCGACCTGCTGCTCGAAAGCATCCGTCACCTCGTCCACGGTCTCGGACGAGCCGACATTCAGTTCGGGCTGGTCGGTGGTGGGCCCGCACTCGATGAGTTGAAGCAACTCGCGGTCAAGCTTGATGTGGCGGACTATGTGACCTTTACCGGCCGCGCGCCCGATGCCGATTTGTTCGAACTGCTTTCGACTGCCGACATCTGCGTGAATCCCGACCGCGTTAATACCATGAACGATCTGTCGACCATGAACAAGATCATGGAATATATGGCTTTCTCCAAGGCTATCGTGCAATTCGAAGTACGTGAGGGGCGGGCCAGCGCGGGCGAGGCATCGGTCTATGCTACACCCAATGATCCGGTCGATTTCGCGACCAGGATCGTCGCCCTGCTTGACGATCCGGAACGATGTGAGCGGATGGGCTCGTTCGGCCATGATCGGGTTCATAGCGAGCTTGGCTGGGACAAGCAGATCGCACCGCTGATAAACGCCTACCAGCGATTGTTCGCCTGACGCTTGGGCGCGCTCCATATCCGGCGCCGCGCCCATACTTCACCCCACATCTCCGCCGGCTCACGCAGCCGCCCTATGATGCCTGCAGCTAGTCGATAGAGCAGGGCGCGCACGCCGACACCGATGATCATCAACCCGCATGTGAAACGTGACTTGATCGTGCCCATGGTGCGGCGCGCGAGTTCGACCTTTGCTTCGCAAATCCGCATTCGCGCATCGTAACGGTTGGATGCGCTCGCCTGGCCATGGTGGATGATCGTGGCAGTAGGTGTGGTGCGCGGCAGTGCCCCGAGCCGCCGCGCCCGTCCGCATAATTCGGCTTCCTCGCCATACATGAAGAAGTCCGGCGCAAACCCTCCGAGCTCTTCCCAGAACGAGCGCTCGATGAGGAAGAAACAGCCTGAAACGATATCGACTTCCCGTTCGGTGGACCGATCCCAGCCGCCAAGCCCTTCCGGATTGAAGAGGTTGCTCCGCGGGAACAGCAGCGTGAGGCCGGCTGCGAAGCAGAAGGCGCTCCAGGTGCCGAACGCGCCCCACGCCGAGCCGATGTTGAGGCTGCCGTCGGCGAAGATCGTCCGACCGCCCCAGATCCGCGCTTCGGGCCGTTTGGCGGCAAAAGCCATCAGCCGGTCAACCGCTTGATCGAGAACGACCGTATCGCTGTTGAGCAGCAGCAGGTAGCGTCCGCGTGCTCTCGCGGCGGCAAGGTTGTTTGCGTGCCCGAAGCCGTGATTGATGGGCTCTGCCATCAGCCGGACCTGTGGAAATGTGGCAGCGATCGCATCGGCCGATCCGTCCTGCGATCCATTGTCGACCAGGATTGTCTCGAAAGTGACTCCCCTGGTCTGCGCGTACAGCGATTCGAGACAATCGATCGTCATCGCCCGCGTATTCCAGTTTACGACAAGCACCGAGAGGTCTGGATCGGGGCCTTCAGTCACATCGCCCCCACCATGCCGAGCCCAATTTGTGGCCATTTTCTATATCCGACGGGAGAACTTGCCAATAGCGGCGGGACTTTCTATTGCAGTGCGGCATAGGGGCTGATCAACACAATGCTAGCTGCGTCTCGTCATGATCAGGGCCATTGGAGTCGCGGCGTGGAGTCTCCGTGGGGCGCGTGGTTGGTCGCCGCTTCACTGCTCACGCTCCTGGCCCTGGGCGGCTCGAATCAGCAGAGCGTGGCACCCCGTATGATCAGCATCGGCATAGGGCTGACGCTCTTGGGAGTGGCGCTCTACAGGCTCGACTGGCGACAATTCTATGCAGAAGACCGGTTGCTCTCTTGGGTGCTGATGGGAGTGGGCGCGCTATTCGTGATCCAACTCGTGCCGCTGCCTCCGTCGATCTGGTCCGCATTGCCGGGGCGCGATCTGTTCGTCTACGGCGACCAGTTGATGGTGGGTGTTCTGCCGAACCGTCCTGTCAGCCTCGACCCCGACGCGACAATTGCTGACGCTGTCTTCCTTTTCGCGCCACTCGGCGTCTACGCCTTTCTCCGGGCTACCCAGAGAGATAAAAGCATCGAACAATTCTTCGCAATATTCGTCGTTTTTGCGGGTTTGTCGCTGCTTCTGGCATTGGCGCAGGCATTTTTCGGGTCGGGATTCTATCTCTACGAAACCAGATCGGCGACCCCGACGGGTCTCTTCGCCAACCGCAACCATCAGGCGATCATGTTTGCGTGTGCGATCCCGATCAGCGCTGCATTCATCATACGGCACGGCTTGGGCGATCGCTTCGCTGAGCGCGCGGGCCTGCCTGCCCCGACCGGTCGGTGGATCATTTGCATTATGATCTTCGGCATATTCTCCATCGGTGCCTTGCTCACCGGATCGCGTACCGGCAGCCTATTGCTGGTCCCAGCAATAGGCGCTGCTGCGGTGATTGGTAACGGGTTGCCCGGCGTGTCTAGGCGTGCGTTGCTGATTGTTGCGGGGATCCTGGCGGTGGGGACGATCGCACTGACGATTCTGCCCAATATGGGAGGTCCGCTTGGCCTTGTCTTCTCGCGAGCGATCACGGGGGAGGAGGATCGATTCAGCTACTGGCCGGCGGCCTTTAACGCCGCCATGGTGTATTTCCCGGTCGGGAGTGGAATCGGCACGTTCGATCAGATCTTCCAGGTGCATGAGCCGGTCGGCTTGCTCGCGCCACTGCACCTCTATAACGCCCATAATGACTGGCTTGAGTTAATGCTGGAAACGGGCTTGTTTGGGCCTGCGCTGGGTATCGTTTTTTTGGTGTGGCTGGCGCGGCGGATGTCTCAGGTGTGGCGGCGGCCGGGAATCGATGCGGTGCTGCCCAGGGCGGCGAGCGTCGTTATCCTGCTCCTTCTACTCCATTCTGTTGTCGACTATCCCTTGCGCATGACGGCGCTGGCGACGCTATTCGCAGCCGCGGTCTGCGTGTTGGCGGGCCAAGCGCAGACCGTATCGAGATTGCGGACCGGTGAACTTTGTGGGTAACTGGTTTCGAAGTTGGCTGTCCTTACCCGCGCGTTGCTCGGGCCATGAACGAGGTTGGTTCCAGATGAAAAGATTGATTGGGGCATCCCTTGGCCTGCTTCTCTGCGCGTGCAGCGGCTCGCCGCACCCGCAACAGGGTATTGTACGACCCGCGGGGGACTCCATCGCACCCGAATTGCTCGTCGCCGATCTCACGAACGCGAAGATAGAGAGTGGGGATCAGTTGGCAGTCCAGGTCTATCGCGAGCCCGAACTGTCGCTCGCCGCCGTCACTGTGGATCCTTCGGGCAACATTGAAATGCCGCTGACGGGCACCACCGCCGTGGCTGGGCTGACCGCAGCGCAATTGAGCGCCCGTATCCAGGGGGATATGGCGCGTTTCGTCGTCTCGCCGCGGGTTACGGTGAACATCACCTCCTATAATTCGCGCACCTTCACCGTCGAGGGCGAGGTAAATAATCCTGGTGTGTTCCAGTATCAGAATGGCATGACGCTGCTGTCGGCTGTCGCGGTTGCAAAGAGCCCGACACCGATTGCGAGGACCGCGGAGGTCAGCGTCATCCGCACGACGCCGACAGGTCGGTATCTCGGCGTGTTCGACCTGGAAGCGATCCGCGCCGGCCGCATGTCCGATATTCAGTTGCAGCCCAAAGACTATGTGGTCGTTGGCCGATCGGGACGACGCGAATTCTGGCGCGGCTTCCTGCAGGTCGCACCATTGGTTGGGCTTTTCACGAAGTTCTGATGTCCCTTCCAGCTACTCTGAGCGACGCCCCGAGCGCCAAGGATTGTTGTAACCAATGGCTAATTTAGACCGTTACCTGCCTGTCTCGGACGATCGTGACGGCGCGGGCGCAATCTCCTCCCCGTCGGATATGGGGTCGCACTCCGAGGAGACTCGGGAGAGTTCAGGATTTTCCATCAGCTTGGCCGACATTCGCGCGATGGCGTGGCGGCAACGCTGGCCGGCCGCGATCATTGTCGTCGCGGCGGTCCTTGTCGGTATCGTCATCACGCTGCTCATGACGCCGATCTATCAGGCCCAGTCGACCGTGCAGATCAAGCAGGAGTCGACGAACATCGTCCAGGGGCAGGACGTCAATCCCGCCACTAGCATCGCCGATGCGACACGGTATCTTCAGACGCAGCAGGACCTGATCGCCAGCCGTTCGATTGCGGAGCGTGTCGCCGACAAGCTGAAGCTCGATCGCAGCGATGATTTTATCGTGGCGATGAAGGGCAAGCCTCTCCAGGGTCAGGTGCCCGCCAGCCAGCTTCGCAGCGCCCGACATGAGCGTGTGGTCGCACTCCTGGCCGGGAACGTTTCGACGACGCTACCCATGGGCTCGCGCATCCTTGCGCTCCATTTCAATAGCCCTTCGCCGCGTTATGCAGCGCTCGTTGCGAACGCCTATGCGGAAGCTTTCATCGAACAGAATGTCGAGACGTCGTTCAACTCGAGCAAATACGCGCGCGACTTCCTGTCGCACCAGATCGAGGCGGCCCGCTCACGGTTGTCCGAGTCGGAGCAGAAGTCGATTGAATATGCTCGCAACACACAACTGATCGATGCCAGCGACGCAGCAGCATCGCGTACAGAGGAGGGATCTGCGGCGGGCCGGTCTCTGACGACTGCCAGCCTGGTTGGACTCAATCAGCAGCTGGGCCAGGTCCGGGCGGATCGTATTGCGGCCGAGAGCCGCTGGCGGCAGGCCCAGGCGAGTTCGCTGCTGCAACTGCCCGAAGTCGTATCGAATGCGACCGTGGCGACACTGCAGCAGCAGCGTGCTGACGTCGCGTCCCAACTCAACCAGCTGCGCGCGCGCTATGAGCCGGATCATCCCGATGTGAAGCAGGCGCAGGCACGGCTTGCGTCCATCGATCAGGCGATTATGCGAACTGCAACAAACATTCGGGAGTCGCTCCAGAATGCTTATCTTGCCGCGCAACGCCAGGAAGCCAATATCAGTAGCGGTATCCAATCCGCGCGCGGGGACGTGCTCGGCGAACAGCAGCGCCGCGTTCAGCTCAATCTCCTTGCGCAGGATGTGTCGACGAATCGTCAGACCCTGAACGATCTGTTGCAGCGCTACAACCAAGTGAATGCGGCGTCGGGAATCATCAATAACAACCTGTCGTTGGTGGATGAGGCGATTGTGCCGGGCGCGCCGATCAAGCCGAACGCGTTCCGCAACATTCTGACCGCGTTGGCGATCGGCATCGCGCTGGCGATTCTCGCTGGGCTCCTGCGTGAAGGCATAGACGATACTGTGCGGTCGCCGGAGGATGTCGAAAACAAGCTAAGGCTCCCAGTGCTTGGTAGCGTGCCGGTAGCGGGCTCCGGGGAAATCACCGTCGAGAACATCGTCTCGAACCCGAAGCTGGCGATGGCGGAGGCTTATTTCTCCATCCGGGCCGCACTCGACTTCTCGGCAGCTCACGGCCGACCGCGCAGCTTCCTGGTGACGTCGAGTGCTCCCTCGGAGGGAAAGACGACAACCGCGTTCGCGCTCGCAGTCGACTATGCGAGAATGGGGCTGCAGACGCTGTTGATCGACTGCGATCTCCGCCGGCCGGGTGTGCACCGCCTTGCGCAACTTCCCCTGGCCGAGGGGTTGGTCGACGTGTTGTCGGGCGCAATGCCGCTTGAGAAGGCCATCAAGAAGGTGCCGAATTCCGCGCTCAGCATCCTCACCGCAGGCAAGGTTGCCAGTAACTCGGTGCAGATATTCTCGAGCGATGTTTTCGAGAACTTCCTTGAGGCGCAGTCGGAAAAGTTCGACATCATCATCCTCGATACCGCGCCTGTCATGGGCCTCGCCGATACGCCACTGATAGCGCGCTCGGTCGAGGGCATCGTCCTGGTGGTCGAGGCCGGTCGCGCCCATCGTGGCCAGGGAAAGAATACGCTCAAGCGACTGCGCGACACCGGCGGCCGCATTCTCGGTACGGTCATCACCAAGTTCGATGCACGCTCGAGCGGCTATGGCTACAATTATTACCTGTCTTATTACGACTATAAGGGGGAAAGTGCCTGAGATGCGGGTCGGTCGCCTTATAATGGCGGTTGGAGTCCCCGTGGTGCTTGGCTTGGTCAGCTATGTGAGCCTGGCCGGCGCGGCCATGGCGCGCAGCAATCGGCCTGAACTCGGCTGGTCCCTCCCGTTCGGCAGTGGTGAGGCACTGGCCGTGGCTGCGCGCCGGGAGGCGTTGAGAGGCGCGGCGACGCCGCAAATCGTGCAGCTTTCAGTCGCCGCCGTCGCTTCTTCGCCGCTGCATCATGAACCCTTCTTCGCGACGTCGCGCGTGGTGCCACGGCCCGATCTCGCCGAAGCCCTGCTCATGCACGCGCACGCGTTGTCGAGACGCGATCGTCCGATGCTGGAAGTTTACGTCGCCAGTTTGCGGCGGCAGCGCGACATTTCCGGCGCGGTCGCGGTGTTCGACGAACTGTTCGCCCAGACAACCGGGCCCGAACCTTATTTCGCGATACTGGGCGACATGCTTGCCAACCCCACCGCGCGTGCAAGCGTTGCAGCGATCTTTGCACGAAAACATTCGTGGCGCAGTGCCTTCTTCGGGCAGATCGATCCTTCCCCCGGTCAAGTCGAATCGATCAGGCTGCTGCTCGCAGATATGCGGCGCCGCGGTACGCCTCTGCCAGACTCCGTGCTCATTCCATTGGTGCAGCGCCTTTCCTTCGGCGTTACAGGCCACAAGGTCGATGGGTGGCGCATCTGGAGCACGCGGAGCGGCGCGGACCCCCTGAGCTGGCCGGGGAGCGATGCGCCAGAGGCAATGCCTTACTCCTGGTCTGTTCCGGACGAACTCGCCGGGCGGGTGACGTTTGGCAATGGTGCGCTGCGGTACGACATCGAGGGCGCCGCCGGGGCGATCGTGGCGAAGTTGACGACAGCCTTCCCGGCAGGGCAATATCGTCTCGCCATCGCTGCTGCCGACGCGCGCGTGCGGCTGCAAACATCCTGCGGTAGTGGCACTACTTCCTTCGCGAGCGGCGCCGTGATCGCACTCGACACGAACTGTCCTATCCAGGCGCTCGCATTATGGGTACCATCTGGCAGCGAAACAGTGAGCAAGGTCGGCTTGACGCCGCTTCATTGAATGCCCGAGTCTATGCTCTCCGTACGGCTGGTTTGATGGAAGTCATCGAGTTCCTTGGAATCCGTTTCGATAGTCTCAGCTTCGACGAAGCATTGGCGGCGATTCAGGTGCGGCCTTCAAATGGGGCGTTTCGCTATGTCGTCACGCCGAATGTCGACCACATCGTCCGCTTGCACGAGAGCAAGGATCCGGAAGTCAAAATAGCCTATGAGGCTGCAGATCTGTGCTTTTGCGACAGCCAGGTCCTGCGGTTGCTGGCGCAACCTTTTGGCATCCAGTTCAGCACAATCACCGGGAGCGATCTGGTGCTGAGGCTCATCCCAGGTATGATCTTGCCGGGTGAGACGATCAATCTGGTGGGCGGCGACGCTGAGCTCGCTGAGCGGTTGCGGCGAATCCTGCCGGACACGCGGATTACCACGCACTTTCCTCCCATGGGGATGATTGAAAATCCCGCGGCAATGGCGGCGGCGGTCGATTTTATGCGATCGAATGCGGCGAGCTATCATTTGTTATGTTGTGGTTCGCCTCAACAGGAAGTGGTGGCCTATCGCGCAAAGCTCGATGGCAGCATCAGCGGCACTGCGCTGTGTATCGGCGCAGCCGTCGAGTTCCTGGTAGAGCGCAAGCAACGTGCGCCGCTCGTGATGCGGCGCATGGGGCTCGAATGGCTTCATCGGCTGGTGAGTGAGCCGCGGCGACTATGGAGACGGTACCTTATCCGAAGCCCCAAAGTGCTCCCGATCATACTGGGCTGGGCGTTTATGCCGCACCTGCGAAAGAAGTGACTTGCTTTGCTGGCGATTCGAAGGTATCTCCTCACGTAGGAATTAACGGAGACCCACTATGAAAACCATTCAGAAGTTGGTTGCGACGATTGCTGGTGTGGCTCTCGTGGGGTCGCCGGTCGCAGCCCTCGCGGCGCCTGCACCCTATTCCGGACCGTCGGTTGTTGAAAGCGTCGACACGGGCAAGGGCGACAGCTTTTTCGGCGTTGCGCCGATTTTCTTCATCCTTGGCTTCGTCGTGATTGGCGGGGTGATTATCGTTGCCGTCGATGATTCGCGTAGCAATCGCTAAGCGGCTGGCACCTATTTTCGAAGTGTAATGTGGGCTGGGAAATGCGTTTCCTGGCCCCATTTTTTTTGCTCATATTTGTTGGCTCGGCACAGGCGCCTGCGGTGCTGCGCCCGTCCGGTGGAGATTTTGAGCAACGCGTAACTGCGTACAAGCGTATGGTCTCCGTGCTGTACCGCTTGTCACGGACGGCGGTGAATCAATGTCCTGGCGAATCGATCGCTGGGCTTGTGCTCGATCATCCCGGTATGTACGCGCCCCGCGATCGTCCGTTGGTCGGGTTCTCTGATGGCGTCCCGTTTCCGCGTATCCTTGCCGTAGCCGATTCGTCGCCCGCCGCCGACGCGGGACTCGCTCGAGAAGACGCGATCCGCTTGATTGGCGCGTTGCCCGCCCCGCACCCAGCAACTGATGGCGGCCTCGCTGCTGTTGAAATGACGATTAAGATGATTGCCGAGCAAGGCCGCGATGGGCACCTGGCTTTGCAGGTGGAACGGAATGGGGAGATACGGTCAATCGCATTGTCGCTAGACCCCGGCTGTGACGTGTGGCTCGACTTGACACGAAGCAATAAGGTCTCCGCGCGATCGCGCGGGAGCTGGATACAGCTGTCCGAAGCGACGATCGCGCTCCTGCCTAAGGATGGTGAACTGGCCTTCGTCCTTGGGCATGAACTTGGACATATCGTGCTACGACGGCGAAGCGAGCGAGCGGGTCGTGACGTCGAGCGACGGGTCGACGATCTTGCACTCGGCTGGATGCGAGAGGCGGGTTACGCTCCGCAGGATGCACTGACCGCGATCGAGAAAATGGCGGACGATGCGCCATTGGGCACCTCTTGGGGTGTCCGTAAGCGCATCTCGCACTTGCGAGAAGAGATCACGCCACGTTAGAGGCTTTGGGTGGCGATCCCATCAACGCGCGTTGAGCGGCGCCCGAGCCGGAGAATGCCAATGCTCAATCGCGGGAACTCGCCGAGTCTATCGACCGCCGCAGAGCCAAATGCAGCGATGGAGATACCCCTGGTATCGGTCCTGCTCGTCAACTGGAACACGAGGGAGATGACGCTTGAGTGCATCCGCTCGATCTATGCCGAGACGAAGGAGGCGCGGTTCGAAGTTATCGTTGTCGACAACGGTTCGCAGGACGAATCAGCGGAGGCGATCGCCGCAGAATTTCCCGATATCGTGCTGATGGCGGAACGGGAGAACCATGGCTTTGCGTTCGCTACGAATATCTCGGCCGCGCGGGCGCTGGGACGCTATCTGTTGCTGCTCAACACCGATACTGTCGTGCTCGATGGCGCGATCGACAAGCTGGTGGCCTTTGCCGAGCGTGTGCCCGGCGCGCGCATATGGGGTGGCCGGACGGTGTTTGCCGATGGCAGCCTCAATCCTGGCTCGGTGTGGGGCAAGATCACGCCCTGGAGTATGTTCTGCATGACGAGTGGGTTGACCACTCTCTTTCGTTCGAGCCGCCTCTTCAATCCCGAAGGCTATGGCGGCTGGCGGCGAGATAGCGAGCGCGAAGTCGATGTCGTCCAGGGTTCGTTCTTCCTGATCGAAAAGGCATTCTGGAACGAGCTTGGCGGCTTCGATCCGGCGTTCTTCATGTATGGCGAGGAAGCTGATCTGTGTGCCCGGGCCCGCTCGGTTGGCGCTCGCCCGCGAATGACGCCAGAGGCGACCATCATTCACTACGGGGGGCGTAGCACACGGGATGCGGCGCAGAAGATCATCTACAAACTTGGATGCCGGGTTGGGTTGATAAATCGGCATTTCAAGCCCGGCTGGCGCGCTTATGGACGTGCGCTGGTACTCCTCTGGGCATGGTGGCGCGCCAGACTCTACAGCTTGTCGGCGAGGGTAAATAAGCGTCACGCCGAAAGTTCCGCGCAATGGCGGGAAGCATGGAATCGTCGCGTCGAGTGGCGAAATGGACCAGGTATCCGTCGCGTCGGGCGTTAAATGGTGGCGCAGCGAATCTTCACGACGCTCATCCAGAATTCCTATCGTGAACTGGTATCGCGGTGCCACACATTGGCGTGACCGCGCAGGCGATTCCAAAGCGCGAGGCAGCGTCCCAGCGTCTTTATTGACAGGTAAGTGCCGATATCGATTGGCGAGATACCGGCCCGGTAAGCCCGTGTGAGCGATCCGCTGCCCGTCCCAGCCTGTGGCACCGACGCCGGGAAGCCTTCGCGGAGCTGTCGGTCGCCCGCGCGACGGCGGCTCTCTATGCGAATTAAAGAGCCAGCATCTCGCGGTGGAAAGACGGTGAAGCTGGCGGGCTTCCCGTTCGCATCGACGGCGACGCTGCGCCGCTCCTCCGATCGGAAGCGGGTCCGGACATAGCCATCATCAGCGATGATGTTAGGGAAGCGCCCAACGCGTGCCATCCCCGCCTCGGACAATCCGAAGATCCCGGATCCGATCATGTTATCCCGAATATATGGCTGGCTTTGCCAAACACGGAAATAAGCACGTACCGCTTTGCCCGAGGCACTGGTATCCACCCGGATCGCTGGAGCGGCGGCGAGCGCTTCGCCCGAGCGGAGCAGCGCTGCCGTGGCGGCGAGCGTCGCGTAGCTAACCATCACATCCGCATCCACGAAAAACCGCGGAAACACGGTCGCAAGCGCGTTGCCTTCATTGAGGGCAAGCGGTTTGGAGCCTTTGGGAAGGTCGAGCACAGTAGCGTGAGGCGCAACTTCACGCGCGATCTCGACTGTCCGGTCGCTGCAACCATTGGCCGCCACGATTATCTCCGGAAGTGCATCGGGAGGTGCGTCGCCTAATATGGCCTCGAGGCAGCGGCGGATCACAGCTTCCTCGTTATGTGCAGGGATTATAACAGAAAAGGGCAATTCGGCCATGTCTTACCCTGCCCAATATGATGCATAGGTCAGCGGCAACGTTTTGTGGGCCTTTACCCTCTAGCGATGCTTGACCCGCTTCCATTAGACATCGTGCTGTTCTGGGGCAACGGCATTCAGGTGGAATAGTTCGCGCTCATAAAATCCCAGACGTCGGGTATTCAACCTGCTGCACGCGCTTCGGGACGAGCCAGAGTTCCAAGCTATATATACCGGTGCGCGGACGACCGCGACAATCCGTCGGGCGATGCGGCGGAGGAAGGAACGCGTAAGAGCGCTCGCCAGGCGGCTTCGGCGCCAGTCCGGCGAAGTAGAGCCGCGCAAGCGGGCGCGCGTCAGCCATAGGCTGAACGTCATTCATTGCACCGCCTTCGCGGGACCATGCGGCGTTGAGAGTCCGATCTCAGGCTGGTTTCGGTTCTGCGGGGTTAGTCTGAAGCACCCATCGCTCGGTACCTTCGAAGCCCATCGCTGTCAGGCGGCCCGTCAGATAGGCCCCGGTATCAAGTCCGATACGATTTGAACGCTCGTCTACATCCGGACTGATCGTGTGGCCATGCACGATCATCTTCTCGAATGGTTCGCCGGCTCCGAGGAATTCCCCGCGGATCCAGCGGAGGTCTTCGGGTTTTTGATCCGAAAGGGCGACGCCTGGACGGACCCCTGCGTGCACGAACGAATAGTCGCCGATATTGATCTGATCTTCGAAACTGCTGAGGAACGCGACGTGCGATGGAGGGACCGCACGCTGCAGAAATTCCATGAGATCATCAAAATTGGCGTTGAGATAGTCGGCTTCCTTCATACCATAGCTGGTAATCGTCGTGTCTCCACCTATCCGGTGCAAGAACTTGACCGCTCCAAGGTTGCCGGCGACCGCAGATAGAAACACCTCCTCATGGTTGCCCAGCAGGAACCGTGCCTCTGTATTGGTCTTCGCGAGCAAAAGGAGACGCTGGACGACGTCCGCCGAATCCGGGCCTCGGTCGATTAAATCACCCAAGAAGATCAGCCTCGTCCGTGCCGGCCCGCGGTTCCTATCGTCAGTGTCGATCAAGTCCAGTAGTAGGTCGAGCAAATCAGCTCGCCCGTGGATATCTCCAATTGCATACAAGCGTTCGCCTGGCGGCGTTCGAGGAGCCAGCCTTGGCGTGACAGAAGTACTGGGAGAAAAGAATCTTTTTAGCATATTTTGCGGTTAATCTTTGCCGGGTTCAAGTTTCTGACGAGAAATTCAGAATGTTAGCTCATGGTCGTAATGCGTAAGCAAACCTATTCGCGAGAAATTTACGAGTCTCCCGCGCTTCCCGGTCTGTCCGCAATGTCGCGGAATATCCGAAACGACGGATGGCGGTTCGCGCTTCTCGACCACGCCAAATGGCGGAGAAACTCCGTGCCTTTTTCGGTGGGCTTCACGCACTCTCGTTTCGGTACCAAACTCATCCACACAAATCGCTCCATATGTATCCATTATATCTTTTGTGCGTTGCGGCAAAGTGACGATCAACGCCGATCGCCTCGCAGAGCCGGCTACCTGGCTCTCGGAGATCCCGACATCACCATTTGCCTTCGCGAGATCATCGACCGCGCGGGTCGAGATGCCCTGGATATAGGCCTGCTGCGATGTGTCCTCGTTCAAGCTGGATGTGGCCGATTTCGATGACGTGACCGCCGGTAATTGCGATTGGCAAGATATGCCAACGCATCTCATCAAAGCCCGTAAATTGTGGGACGAAATGTGGACGCGGACCTTGCTGCCTCGCCCGGACCGGCGCCAATGCGCCATTTCCCGCCTGACGATGGTGACCCCTACGGGAATCGAACCCGTGTTTCAGCCGTGAAAGGGCCGCGTCCTAGACCGCTAGACGAAGGGGCCATACTCGTTACCGAGCGTGGGCGTGCCGGTTAGGCAAATGCGGCGGGCTGGTCAACCCACTGCGTCATCTTGACGACGATGGCAGACCGCCTGGAGCTTGTTTCCGTCCGGATCGCGGACATAGGCGCCGTAATAATGGGCGTGATAATACGGCCTCAGGCCAGGGCTGCCTTCATCGGTGCCGCCATGGGATAGTGCCGCCGCATGGAAGGCATCGACCGCGGCGCGATCAGGCGCGAGAAAGGCCGCGTGCGGTCCATTGCCGGGATGAGCATCACCGCCATCGAACGGGCTGACGATGAACAGCTTGAGACCCGCCAGTTCGCCGAACACGAGCGTACCCGGCAGTTCAAACGGCTGTTTGACGCCCAGCGTGGCCATCACTGGCTCGTAGAAGCGGCGCGCGCGCTCGATATCATCGGTGCCGAAAGTGATGTGACTGAACATCGCCGTCTCCTCCTCAGTCAGCCCATGCCGCATCGTCGAGGTGCAACTCGGCGGCAGGCTTGGCCCCCCAGTCGTCGATTCGCGCCCGCCCGGCGAGCCATAGCCGGCGATGCGGCGGGGCGCCGAGCAAGGCCGCGCCCAGCGCCGTCTCGGCCTGACGGAACGCGACCGTCTTCAACACCCGTCCGTCATCGCCGCTGACGATCGCGCGGACATGGCCATTGCCGACGATATCCGCCTTCACGATGCGCACTGGCCCCGCAACCACGCGCGGCTGAGGCCAACCCATGCCGTACGGCCCGCCGGCATCCATCGCCTGTACCAGCGCAGGGGTGACGCCGCCCGCGGTCAGCAACGCGTCCAGCAGCAGCGCGCGATCGCCGATTGACCGCGTGACGGCCGCGTCGAGCCTTTCCTCGAGGAAATCGGCAAATGCCTCCAGTTGGTCCTCGGCGATCGTGAGGCCCGCCGCCATCGCATGCCCGCCGCCCGCGACGAGCAGGCCGCTGTCCTTGGCGGCCAGCACCGCCGCGCCGAGATCGACGCCCGGAATCGACCGGCCCGATCCCTTGCCGATGCCCTGTTCGTCGAGCGCGATCACCAGCGAGGGCCGCCCGAATTTTTCCTTCAGCCGTCCGGCGACGATGCCGATCACACCGGGGTGCCAGCCGCGCCCGGCCACGACCATTACCGCGCGATTGCCCTTGGCGCTGGCAAGACCCTCGGCGGCATCCTGCACGATCGTCTCGATCGCGCGCCGTTCCTCGTTGAGGCGATCGAGCTCGGCGGCGATGCCGGCGGCCTCGGCCGGATCGCGCGTGGTGAGCAGGCGCACGCCGAGATCGGATTTGCCGACCCGCCCACCCGCATTGATCCGCGGCCCCAGCGCAAAGCCGAGATCGGTCGCGGTCGGCGCGCGCGTCAGCCGTGAGGCGGAGATCAGCGCGTTCAGGCCGATATTGCGCCGCTGCGCCATCACCTTCAGCCCCTGGCTGACAAAGGCGCGGTTGAGCCCCTTGAGCGACGCGACATCGGCCACGGTGCCGAGCGCCACGATATCGAGCAGGTCGAGCAGGCGCGGCTCGGTGCGGCCCTCGAAAAAGCCGCGCGTCCTGAGCAGCCGGACCAGCGCCGCGCCGAGCAGAAAGGCAACACCGACCGCGGCGAGATGGCCGAACGCGGTGCCCTCGGCCTCGTCGAGCCGGTTGGGATTCACCAGCGCATGCGCATAAGGCAAGGCGGCCGCGCATTTATGGTGATCCACCACGATCACGTCCACGCCCGCCACGCGCGCCATCTCCAGCGCCTCGAATGCCTGGGCGCCGCAATCGACCGTGACGATCAGGCTCGCGCCTTCCTCCTTCAGCCGGACGAGCGCTTCGCCCGAGGGGCCGTACCCCTCCATCAGCCGGTCGGGGATATAGGCCCGCGCCTCCAGCCCAAGATCGCGCAGCAACAGGATCATGAGCGCGGCGGAGGTCGCGCCGTCCACGTCATAGTCGCCGAAGATCGCCACTTTCTCGCCGGCCTGGATCGCATCGGCGAGTCGCTCGGCCGCACGGTCCATGTCGCGGAAGATGGAAGGGTCCGGCATGAAGCCGCGGATGCTCGGCGCCTTGTGCGCGTCCAGCGCCTCGCGGGGGCATCCGCGCGACAGCAGCAGCTGAGTCACCAGATCGTCGGGCGAAAAGCCCGGATCGCGCGTGTCGGTTTCCAGCGCGCGCCAGCGCCAGGGTTGGCCAAGGATCGAATGCGAGATGTTGAGTACGGTGTTCACCGGCTTGCTCTCGCACATTTTGCCATGGCTGGAACAGGGGGCGAACGATGAGGGGCCTCAGGAAGGTAGCAGCCGCTCGATCGCAATCGCCGCTGCCTCGGCACCGTTTTCGGGACTGATCAGTGCGCCCACGCGTTCCGCCTCGGCGCGATAGGCCGGCCGGTCGAGCAGGGAGGAGATCATTACGGCCGCCCGGCGTGCGTTGAAGCGCCGCGCCTTGAGGACCTGGCCGATACCCATCTTGCGGATGCGATGCGCATTGTCGGCCTGATCGCCCATATGCGGCACGACCAGTTGCGGCTTGCCCGCGCGCAATGCCTGGCCCGTCGTGCCGATGCCGCCATGGTGGATGATCACTGCGGCCCTGGGGAACAGCGTGGAATGCGGCGCATAGGCGCGCACCAGGATGTTGCCCTCCGACTTCAATTTGGTTTTCTCGCCCGTCAGCAGCACCGCGCGGGCGCCGAGCAGCCTGGCCGTGGCGGCGGCCTCCTCGTAGAAATCGCCGGGTGCATAGACCGCAAACGAGCCGAGCGTGAACACCAGGGGTGGCGGGCCGTCGGCCAGAAAGGCCTCGAGCTCCGGATCGGGCGCCTCGGTCTCGCCGCCCTGGCTGTCATAGACCGGGAAGCCGACGATATCGGTATTGGCTGGCGCGTCCTTCTGGGGTGGGCCGAAGATAGGCGAGTAGCAGCACAGGGTCAGCGCGGTTTCGCGACTGATGTCGAACATCGACGGGTCACAGGCCGGGCTCAGGCCATGATGCGCCCGGACCTCGTCGACCCGCCGGCCATAGCGTAGCCGCATGACCTTGCGGATGACGCCATTGGCAAGCCGATTCCACCTGACCCCGATCGGGCTGCCCGGCCGCTGGATCAGCATCCAGAAATCCGAGGTTTTCGGCGGCGTGTGGACCGAAAGGATGGCCATCGGCTGAAGGATCACCGAGACGAGTGGCACGCGGCGTTTCTCGGCGATGATCGGCGCGCCGAACACGAACAGCGATCCGACGAGTATGTCGGCGCCACCAACTATCTCATCGAGCGCGGCGGTGCTCGATTCGAGCCAGGGCAGCAGCACCTGCTCGAGCAGATAGGTCTGGTCGGCCATGACGCGCTTGACCGCATCGTCCTCGCCCAGGCCCATGCGTTCGCGGATCGCGTCAAAGCTCGGCAGCACGGCGACCGCGTCCAGTCCCGCGGCGCGCGTCTTGGCGACATGATCCTCCGGGACTGCCAGGATGGGATGATGTCCGCGCCGTTTGAGCGCAAGGCCGATCGCCAGGAAAGGATGAAGGTCGCCGAGCGTCCCGACGGTCGTAAGCAGGATTGTACCCATGATCGGCTCGACGACATTCGGCTCGCGCCGCCTTACTGCTTCAGCCAGGCTCCCTCGCGGAACCATTTGGTGACGATGTATTTCGTGCCCTTCACCACTGGCATGCCTTCATGCAAGGTGAATTCGTTCGGGCTGCCGTCTTGATTCATGTTATTCCAAGCGAGCAGCAATCCGCGCTTCGGTGCGACGCGGATACCGGCCTGGGGAAACCAGGTCGCGCCGCCCTCCTCGACATTGTTGAGATAGATCATCGCCGTCCAGGTGCGCTGGCCGCCGCTTGCCTTCATCGCCTCCCAATAATGCTGGCCTTCATGGAAGAAATCGTGATGGGCGCGGAATTGCTGACCGGGCGCGTAGCGCTGCCCCTGCATCGTCTCGCCATTCACGGGGGGAAGGCCGAGCAGGTTGGCGATCGATTCGTCGATCGGCTGAACCTCCGGCGACCAGCGATTCATGTCGCAACTCTCGCTGGTGCGGAAGGTCGTGTCGCCGGATTCGGAGAGCAGGGTGGAGGGCCGGCGGTTCGAGTCGATCAGCCGCATCAGCGCGGTGCACTGTGCCGGGTTCAGGAAATCGAGATGGTAGTAGACCTGGGCCTTGTCGATCCTGGCGCGCTTCACCGCCGGATTCGCCTCCAGCCGTTGCGAGACGGTTTCGCCCGCGAGCTTGCGGATCGGGGACGGGCCGCCCGGTTTTTTCGGGACAAGGGGTTTTTTCGAGAACAGGGACATCGCGCCGCAATCTGCCGCTACGCCCCCAAAAAACAAGAGCTCAAAAACAAGGGGTCCGGCGACCATGCCGCCGGACCCCTCGCTTCACCGCATCCTCTTACCAGAAGATGTCGTAGACCGTGTCGACCACCTGGCCGCTATAGACATCGACCAGCAGCGCGTCGTTGTAATAGCGCACCCAGCGATACGGGCCATAGGCCGGCGGCAGGCCGTAATATTCCGGATCGTCGATCCAGTAATTCTGCTCGAACAGGATCGAGTTCAGCGTCAGGCCGATGCTGAAGCGGCGATAGCCATAATCCCAGCCGTAGGGCGCGTAATAGCGCGGCAGATGGTAGTTGTTACGGTACTGGTTGCGGCGCGACTGCCAGTTGTAGCGATTGTCGCTGCGCCAGCCACGGTTCCAGTTGCGGCCGTCATTGCCGTTCCAGCCACCGCCCCGGCCATTGTTGCCACGCCAGTTGCCGTCGTTGCCGCGACCATTGTTGCCACGCCAATCGCCGTTGTTCCGGCCATCATTGCCGCGGCCGTTGTTACCGCGCCAGTTGCCGTCGTTGCGACCGTCGTTGCCGCGGCCGTCATTGCCACGCACATTGCCGTCGCCGCGGCCGCCATTGTTGCGCCAGTCGCGATTGCCATTGCCCTGGCCCTGCTGCCAGTCGCCACGACCACCCGGGCGGCCGCCATTGGCCTGGGGCTGTTGCGGCTGCTGGGGCGGGACGGCCGCGCCGCCGTTCCGCCAGTCGACACGGTTGCCGCCACGGAAATCCGGACGGCCGGCCGGGTTGCCGGGGGCTGCCTGCGGGCGCTGCGGTTGCGGCTGCGCCTGACCCTGCTGCTGCTGCGGCGCGCGGCCCTGCCAATTGCCACGGCCCCGGTCGCCGCCCCAGCCAGCGCCATTATTGGCGGGCCGCTCGGCGCGGGGCTGCTGCTGCGGCTGCTGCGCAGGTTGTTGCTGCGGGCGCTGGAAATCGGGACGTGCCTGGCGCTGTTCGGCGCCGCGGTCCCCACCGCGATCCTGACGGTCCGCGTCGCGCGCATAGGCGGTCGCCGGCACGATGGCCGCCGTCGCCGCCAGAAGCGCGATGATAAAAGAAGTACGCATCTTAGTCCTTCCGGTACGCGGGCGCATGATTGGCCCGAACGATGCATGGCTTTTGCACTATTGGCGATGAGCCATTTCTGAATTGGGGCGACAGCATTGCGAAAGGATTCAGCGCTGCTGTCGTCCGCCCGGCGTCAGCGCCGGGACGAGCCTTGCCGCGCTCGCGGGGTCGATTCCGGGCGGGGGGCCGGCATCGATCGTTTCGTCGCCGCGCTGGACGCGCGCAGCCCGCATCACTGCCTCGACGACGCGCGGATAGACGCCGCACCGGCACAGATTGGTGATCGCGCTTTTGATATCCTCCTCGGACGGGTTCCTGTTCTTCTTGATCAACACCGCGGCGGCCATGACCATGCCGGGGATGCAGAAACCGCATTGCGGCACATTCCCGGCGATCCAGGCGAGCTGCACGGGATGGGTGCGTTCGCGTGACAGGCCTTCGATGGTGGTGACGAAGCTGCCCTCGATCGCGCCGATCGTCGCCTGGCAGGATCGCACCGCCTCACCGTCGATATCGACCGTGCAGGCGCCGCATTCGCCATTGCCGCAGCCATATTTGGTGCCCGTCAGGTTGGAGGCGTCGCGCAACGCCCAGAGCAGGGGCGTCTTCGGATCCATTTTATATTCGACGGGCTGGTTGTTGACGGTGAAGCGGGTCATGCCAGCAGCTTAGGGCAAAGGCGGGTATTGGGAAACGGCGTGTTTCCGGGCGCGCGATTGCGATGGGACAGGGCAGGGCCGATATCCCGTTTATGACACTTCCCACGCTCTTCGTGCCGCATGGCGGCGGCCCCTGCTTCTTCATGGACCCGGCCGGCGGCCCGCCCGATCCGATGTGGCGGCCGATGCAGGCGTATCTCGCCGGCCTGATCGCGTCGTTGCCCGAGCGGCCCAAAGCGATCCTGATGGTCTCCGGTCATTGGGAAGAAGAGGATGTGACGGTCCATGTCGGCAATGGCCAGCCGTTGCTGTACGATTATTACGGCTTTCCCGAGCACACCTATCATCTGCGCTGGGATGCGCCCGGCGCGCCCGATGTCGCGCGCCGAGCCGAGGCGCTGCTCGAACATGCCGGCTTCCCGGTGCGCGAGGAGAAGGCGCGGGGCTGGGACCACGGCGTCTTCATCCCGATGATGGTCGCGGTGCCCGGCGCGGATATCCCGCTGGTACAGCTGTCGTTGCGCAAGGATCTCGACCCCGCGACCCATATCGCCATCGGCCGCGCCCTGGCGCCGTTGCGCGACGAAGGCGTGCTGATCGTCGGGTCGGGCATGAGTTTCCACAACCTGCGCGCCCGCGGCCCGCAGGTCACGCCGGTGGCGGATCAATGGGATGCCGCGCTGACGGCGGCCGTGACCGATCCCGATCCTGCCGCACGCGCGGATCGCGTGGCGCGCTGGGAGGAGCTGCCTCATGCGCGGTTCGCGCATCCCGAGGCGGAGCATCTGCTGCCGCTGATGGTGGCGGTTGGTGCCGGCGGTGAGGGGCCGGCGGTGTGCGACTATGCCGACCATGTGATGGGCTGGGCGGTGTCGGGCTACAGGTTCGGCTAGAGTTCCTCCCCGGAACGGGGAGGGGGACCACGAAGTGGTGGAGGGGCTTGGAGCGAGGCCACGTCGCCGCGCTCCAAGCCCCTCCACCACCCGCTGAAGAAGCGGGTGGTCCCCCTCCCCCGGTTCCCGGGGGAGGAATAGAAGGATCAGTTCCGCCAGCTCGTGTCGATCTTGTCGACCAGCCGCACCATCGCGTCGAAATCGGCCTTGCCCGGCCCGCCGGGGATCGAGACCTGGTGCAGGTCGCGCTGGTGCACCGCGACCACTTCGGGCGGCACTTCGATCGGCGTGCCCATGCCGGCGGTCGCGACCTGGATCTCGCAGGCGCGCTGCAGCGACCAGTGCTTGATAAAGGCCTCGGGCAGGGTCCGGCCCATCACCAGGATGCCGTGGTTCTTCAGCAGCATCACGCGTTTGTCGCCGAGATGCTCGAGCAGCCGCTCACCCTCCTCGTCGCGCACCGTCACGCCCTCGAAGTCATGATAGGCGATCTGGCCGATGAAGTTGCATGCGTAGAAGTTCGTCGCGCGCAGCCCGCCCTCGACCGAGCTGACCGCCATGCCCGCCGTGGTGTGGGTGTGCATGATGCAATGCGCGTCGGGCAGGTGCCGGTGGAACAGCGCATGCTGGACGAAGCCCGCCCGGTTCACCGGATAGGGATTGTCGTCGAGCTTGTTGCCGTCGATGTCGATCTTGACCAGGGTCGAGGCGGTGACCTCGCTGAAATGCAGCCCGAACGGGTTGATCAGGAACGCGCCTTCCTCGCCCGGGATCTTCAAGGTGATGTGGTTGTAGATCATCTCGGACCAGCCGAGCATCGCGAACACGCGGTAACAGGCGGCGAGCTGCTGGCGCGCCTCCCATTCGGCTTCGCTCATCTGCGAATTGCGAAGGACGGCGGTGGCCATGGCGCTTTCTCCTATGGGTTCTTCTTTGCAACCCATATCGCATGACGGCGCGAGACAGGCAAATCTTTCGGTCCGCCGGGATCGATCCTCGGGAAGATATGGGACACCAGCATGTCCCATATCTGTCGATCAGAATTTCAGAATATTATATTGAATATCAATAGTTTGATGAAGTTTTCTCCCATCGCGATCCGTGAAGTCAGGGGGGATCGTTTCGTGCATGATACGATGCGCCATGGCGTCCCTAGGCTGCGCCCATTGCCCCCGCCGCGTGCAGCGCGGCGATCTCGTCTTCGGAAAAGCCGTAGTCGGCCAGGATCGTGTCGGACTCGGCCGGACCGGCCATCACCGGGGGCACGGTGTCGCTGACTGAATAGCGTGGGGCAGGGGCCGGCTGGAGCACGCCGCCGGCTTCCACGAAAGTGCCCCGCGCGCGATTATGCGGGTGCGCCGCCGCGTCGTCGAAGCCGAGCACCGGCGCGAAACATGCCTCGTGCCCGGCAAAGGCCTCGACCCACTCGGTCTGCGACCGTTCCCGGAACCGGCGCGCCAGGTCGGCCGTCAGCGTCGGCCACATGGCGGGCGCGAACTGAGCGTCCCATTCCGCGCCTTCGAGGCTCATCACCGCGCGCAACGCCTTGTAGAATTGCGGCTCGATCGCCCCGATCGCCACCCATTTGCCGTCAGCGGTCTCATAGCTGTCGTAGAAATGCGCGCCGCCATCGAGCAGGTTGGTGCCGCGCGCATCGCCCCAGCGGCCCATCGCGCGGAACCCCCACATCATGCTCATCAGCAGCGCGGAGCCGTCGGTCATCGCGCAATCGACCACCTGGCCGCGCCCGGTCGCCTGCGCCTGCAGGATCGCGGCAAGCATGCCGAAGGCGAGCATCATGCCGCCGCCGCCAAAGTCGCCGACCAGGTTGATCGGCGCGACCGGCTTGCCGCCCGCCTCGCCAAAGGCATGGAGCGCGCCCGAGATCGCGATGTAGTTGATGTCATGCCCGACATCGGCCGCCATCGGCCCGGTCTGTCCCCATCCGGTCATACGGCCATAGACGAGCCCCGGATTGTCGGCGAGCAGTACCTCGGGGCCCAGACCCAGCCGCTCCATCACGCCGGGCCGGAAGCCCTCGATCAGGCCGTCACAGCCCTGTGCAAGCCGCCGTACGGCAAACATCGCCTCGGGCTTCTTCATGTCGAGTTGAATCACGCGGCGGGAGCGCAGCAACGGATCCTTCGCCGCCACCGAGAAACCACCGCCGTCGCCCGGCCGCTCGATCCGGATCACTTCGGCACCGTGATCGGCGAGCATCATCGCGCAGAACGGGCCGGGGCCGATCCCCGCCATTTCGAGGATACGCAGGCCGGCCAGAGGTCCGCTCATAAGGGGTCGTCCTGTCCCAGCATCGGCGCGGCGCGCTCGAGCGCGAGCGGTGCGTCGGAAAAGCGGATCGGCGTGCGCAGCCCCGGGATGGCCATGCCGTCCCGGTCGAGCGTCAGCGCCATGCCGCGATGGACGATCTGCGGATCGGCAAAGGCCTGGGCCACCGAGTTGATCGGTCCCGCGGGCACCCCCACGGCTTCGAGCGTCGCCAGCAAGGCGTCGCGTTCGTGCTGCGACGTCGCCTCCCGGATCGCCGCGAACAGCGGCTCGCGACATTCGAGCCGCCCGGCATTGGTCGCGAAGCGCGGATCGGCCCGGAGCGCATCCAGTCCGAGTGCGTCGCAGAAGCGGACGAACTGTCCGTCATTGCCCACCGCGAGGATGAACCATCCGTCGCTGGTCGGGAAAACCGCATAGGGCGAGACGTTGAGATGCGCATTGCCGAGCCGCGGCGGCGTCACGCCGCTGACGAAATAGTTCATCGCCTGGTTGGCGAGCACGCCGACCATCGTGTCGAACAGCGCCATGTCGATCTGCTGCCCGCGCCCGGTCTTCTCGCGCTGGGCGAGCGCGGCCTGAATCGCGATCACCGAATAGAGCCCGGTCATGATGTCGGCGAACGCCACCCCGACCTTTTGCGGCGCGCCGTCCGGTTCGCCGGTCAGGTCCATGATGCCGCTCATGCCCTGGATGATGAAGTCGTAGCCCGCACGGCTCGCATAGGGCCCGTCCTGGCCGAAGCCGGTAATCGAGCAATAGACCAGCCGCGGGTTGATCGCGCTGAGGCTCGCATAATCGAGGCCGTATTTGGCGAGTCCGCCGACCTTGAAATTCTCGATCAGCACATCGGCATCGGCGACCATGCGCCGCACCTCGGCCTGGCCTTCCGCCGTGCGGAAATCGAGGACGACCGATTTCTTGCCGCGATTGGTCGCGTGGAAATAGCCGGCGTCGCGGCTGCCGTCGGGGTTCTCGATAAAGGGCGGTCCCCAGGTGCGGGTATCGTCGCCCTCGGGGCTTTCGACCTTGATCACCTCGGCGCCGAGATCGGCCAAGGTTTGCCCCGCCCAAGGGCCGGCGAGGATGCGGGCGAGTTCGATGACCTTGAGGCCTGTGAGGGGAGGGGTGTTCACTCCTTGTGCTCCCGCGAAGGCGGGAGCCCACCCTGGGCTCCCGCCTTCGCGGGAGCACAAAGGAGGACGCCCCTCAAAACGCCGCGATCCCCGTGATCGCGCGGCCGAGGATCAGCGCATGGACGTCATGCGCGCCCTCATAGGTGTTGACCGTCTCCAGGTTCATCAGATGGCGCATGACCTGATATTCGCCCGAGATGCCGTTGCCGCCATGCATGTCGCGGCTCGCCCGCGCGATATCGAGCGCCTTGCCGACATTGTTGCGCTTCACGATCGAGATCATCTCGGGCGCGAACCGGCCGGCGTCGATCAGCCGCCCGACCCGAAGGCTCGCCTGTAGCCCCAGCGCGATCTCGGTCTCCATGTCGGCCAGCTTCTTCTGGTAGAGCTGGTTCGCCGCCAGCGGCTTGCCGAACTGCGCCCGGTCGAGCCCATATTGCCGCGCCGCATGGAAGCAGAATTCGGCCGCGCCCATCGATCCCCAGCTGATCCCGTAGCGCGCCCGGTTGAGGCAGCCGAACGGGCCCTTCAGCCCCTGCACGTCGGGCAGCAGCGCCTCTCCGCCGACCTCGACATCGTCCATCATCACCATGCCGGTGATCGAGGCGCGCAAGCTCAGCTTGCCCTCGATCTTCGGCGTGCTGAGGCCCTTCATGCCCTTTTCCAGCACGAAGCCGCGAATGCCGCCGCCATGCTCGTCGGACTTGGCCCAGATGATGAAGACGTCGGCGATCGGCGCGTTGGAGATCCAGGTCTTGGAGCCCGACAGGCGATAACCATCCGCGGTCTTCACCGCCCGCGTCTTCATGCCCCCGGGGTCGGAGCCCGCATCGGGCTCGGTCAGGCCGAAACAGCCGATCCACTCACCGCTCGCCAGCTGGGGCAGATATTTGCGCTTCTGCTCCTCGGATCCGTACGCGTAGATCGGATACATCACGAGGCTCGACTGGACGCTCATCATCGACCGGTAGCCCGAATCGACTCGCTCCACCTCGCGCGCGACCAGGCCGTACGCCACGTACGATGCGCCGACGCCGCCATATTCCTCCGGCACGGTCGGCCCGAGCAAACCGAGCTCGCCCATCTCGCGGAAGATCGATTCGTCGGTGGTCTCGTTGGCAAAGGCGTCGATGATGCGCGGGGCGAGCTTGTCCTGCGCATAAGCCCGCGCCGAATCGCGGATCATCCGCTCGTCATCTTCGAGCTGATCGTCGAGGAAAAAAGGGTCCGCCCAGTCGAATGCGCCCATGCCGGCCATGTAATGTCTCCTTGCGGCCCCGCTGCCAGCAGGGAAATGGGTTTGCAACCACTCCCGTTCGTCCTGAGTAGCCGCTGAGCCTGTCGAAGCGGCGTATCGAAGGACAAGCGTTACCCCGCTCCAACCCTGCTTCGATACGGGCCTTCGACTTCGCTCAGTCCCTACTCAGCACGAACGGGTAGAGGATGTCACAAATCGAGCACGCGATCGTCGAACAGCCCGAAGGCCAGGGTCGAGGCGTAGAAGGCGACGGCCTTCTCGCGCGGCATGGTGCTTGCCCATTTGCGCATGTCGAAGGCCGCGTTCTGCAGCGCCATCAGCGCCTGCGACGCGACCAGCGCGTCGACCGGGCGAATCGATCCTTCCGCGATCCCGTCCATCATCGTGCCGGCATAGCGCCGCGCGATCCGGTTGGAGCGCTCGACCATCGCGCGCCGCACGGTGCGCGGCAGGCCCGACAGCGCCGTGGTGCGCAGGAGCGGCCCGCGCTCGGAGAATTGCACGTCGAGCAGGGTCGCGATCGTGCCCGTCAACCGCTGCCAATGGCTCCCGCCGCGCTCGTCGGCGAGCTGCTGGGCATCGGCGATCGTGTCGAAGCTGCGCTTGTAGCAGGCGATGACCAGGTCATCCTTGGCATCGAGATGATGGTAGAAGCTGCCCTTGGTCACGTTCAGCTCGGATGCGATCTTCTGCACCGAGGCGCCGCGATAGCCGAGCTCGTTGATCAGCCGGGTCGCCGCGAGCAGGAAGGCCTCGCGCCCCGGCTCGGGTTCTTCATGCTCGAGGTTGATCAGCGCGGGCGCCCAATTCTGATTCGGGCCCGCGATGCCGTGCTCGAACACATCCATCAGCCGTTCCTCGATCCGGCCGAACTGGTCGAGCTCGTACCGGACGAGCCAGAGCGGCAGCCAGAAGGTGTTCTCCAGCAGGACGTGCGCGCGCGCGCCGTGCAGGTCGGTCTCGGCGCGGTTGGCGGCAGGCCCCCACAGGCTGCGAGTCGTGCGGAACACCCGCTGCCAGCCCGCCAGCAGGCGGCCGCGCACCGGCTCCTCCATCGCGCGCAGATCGGAGAGCACGGCAAAGGCCTGCTCCTCGCCGCGCTCGATCCTGGCGAATCGCTCCATGTTGAGCGCCAGGTAATGCGCGACCCGCGCCTGCGGCGTCGGCTTTTGCTGCGATTCGTCGAGCATCGCCTGAAGCCGGTCGAGCGTATGCTCGAAACAGGCAGCGGCGAGATCTTCCTTGCGCTTGAAATAATAGGTGACGCTGGTGGTGTTGAGCCCCACGCGCCGCGCCACGTCGGCGAAGGTCATGCCCTTCGCGCTCTGTTCGTTGATCGCTTCGGCGGCGGCGGCGAGAATCGCATCCCGCTTGGCGCGGAACCGCTTCGTGCCTGCCTCCTCCTCCCCCTGGACGTCTTCGGCAGCTTGCATGAGTGAAACTGTAACATCTTCTTTTCGAAGAGACAGTGTTTTTTCTGCGCGCCGGTTCGACTGCGATTTCGGCCGCAAAGGCGCTTTACCGAAAACGCGGTACGGTCTAACGGCCATGGAAAGAGCGATGGAGGATGCACCATGGATTTCACGCTGAGCGAGCGCGAGACCTATTTTCGGGACCGCGTAAAGACCTTCATCGACCAGAATATCCGGCCCCGGCAGGACGAGTATCACCGGCAGGAGCAGGAGGGCGAGCGCTGGAAGGTCATTCCCGTCATCGAGGAGATGAAGGTCAAGGCGCGCGAGGCCGGCCTGTGGAATTTCTTCATGCCGCCGCATTCCGGCCAGAGCCATGTCGACGACAGTTTCGAGTTCGAGGGCACGCAGCTCACCAACCTCGAATATGCGCTCTGCGCCGAGGAGATGGGCAAGGTCGGCTGGGCGTCGGAATGCTTCAACTGCTCCGCGCCCGACACCGGCAATATGGAGGTGTTCCACCGCTACGGTACGCGCGAGCAGAAGGAGCGGTGGCTCAGGCCCTTGATGAACGGCGAGATTCGCTCCGCCTTCCTGATGACCGAGCCGGCGGTCGCCTCGTCCGATGCGACCAACATCCAGACCTCGATGGTCCGCGATGGCGACGACTATGTGATCAACGGCACGAAATGGTGGTCCTCGGGCGTCGGCGATCCGCGCTGCAAGGTCGCGATCGTCATGGGCAAGACCAACCCGGAAAGCTCGCGCCACAGCCAGCAGAGCCAGGTCCTGGTCCCGCTCGACGCGCCCGGCGTGACGATCAAGCGCATGCTTTCGGTTTACGGGTATGATCACGCACCACATGGGCATGGCGAAGTCGAGCTCAGGGATGTGCGGGTTCCGGTGGATAATCTGCTGCTCGGCGAAGGCCGTGGATTCGAGATCGCGCAGGGCCGTCTCGGGCCGGGCCGCATCCATCATTGCATGCGCACGATCGGCGTCGCCGAGGTCGCGATCGAGGCGATGGCCAAGCGCCTGCTCAGCCGCGTCGTCTTCGGCAAGCGCATCGCCGACCATTCGATCTGGGAGCAGCGCATCGCCAAGGCGCGCATCGATATCGAGATGACCCGCCTGCTGTGCCTCAAGGCAGCCGATATGATGGACAAGGCGGGCAACAAGTCCGCCCAGCTCGAGATCGCGATGATCAAGGTCGCGGCGCCCACCATGGCGCTGCAGATCCTCGACGATGCGATCCAGGCGCATGGCGGCGGCGGCGTCAGCCAGGATTTCGAGCTCGCCCATGCCTGGGCCGCGATGCGCACGCTGCGCTTCGCCGACGGGCCGGACGAAGTGCACAACCGCGCCATCGCGCGCAACGAGTTCGGGAAGTACGCCGATCTGCCTGAGGCGGTTGCCGCGAAAGAGGCGGTGCGTCGGTAGAGCCAACACAACTCCGTTCGTGCTGAGCTTGTCGAAGCACTGTCCTTCTCTTTGGACGCGGTGAAGAAAGAGCAGCCGTTGGGCTGCGCCCGCCTACGGCTCGACAAGCTCAGGGCGAACGGATGTGAGGAACTGGGTTGAAAGCTGCCGTCCTTTTCGAGCCGAAGACCGAGCTGCAGATCGAGGATGTCTCGGTCTCGAACCCCGGCCCGCGCGAAGTGCTGATCCGCACGGTGGCGGTCGGTGTCTGTCGGTCGGACCTGCATTTCGTCGACGGCGCCTTCCCGCATCCCGTGCCGACCGTGCCGGGACATGAGGCGGCCGGCATCATCGAGGCGGTCGGCAGCGACGTCGCGCATCTGAAGGTCGGCGATCATGTCATCACCTTCTTCACCGTGTTCTGCGGCAGCTGCGAGATGTGCGTCACCGGCCGCCCGTCCTTGTGCGTCGATCCCTCGACGCGCCGCGCCAAGGATGCGCCGCCGCGCCTCAGCCTGAAGGACGGCACCCCGCTCGCGCCGTTTCTCAACCTGTCCGCCTTTGCCGAGATGATGCTGGTGCACGAAAATGCGTGCGTCGCGATCTCGAAGGACATGCCGCTCGATCGCGCCGCGCTGCTCGGCTGCGCGGTGATCACCGGGGCGGGATCGATCTTCAACGACAGCCGGCTTCGTCCCGGCGAGACGGTAGCGGTGATCGGCTGTGGCGGCATCGGCCTCGCCGCGGTCAATGCGGCGAAGATCGCGGGCGCCGGCCAGATCATCGCGATCGATCCGGTGCCGGACAAGCGCGCCCTGGCCGAGAAGCTGGGGGCGACTCACGCGCTCGACGCGATGGACCCCGATCTCGCCAAGAAGGTGATCGGCATGACCGGCGGCGGCGTGCATTATGCGATCGAGGCAGTCGGGCGCTCCAACACCGCGGAGCTCGCCTGGACGATCCTGCGCCGCGGCGGCACGGCGACGATCCTCGGCATGATCGCGCCCGGCAACAATGTCAGCATCGCGGGGCCGACCTTCCTCACCGGCAAGAAGCTCCAGGGCTCGTTGCTCGGCTCGACTCGTTTCCCGATCGACATGCCCCGGCTCGTCCAGCTCTACCTCGACGGCAAGCTCGATCTCGACACCATGGTCGCCGAGCGGATCAGGCTGGAGGACATCAACCACGCCTTCGCCAATCTGCGCACCGGCGACACGGTGCGCTCGGTGATCGAGTTCAGCTGATGGTCGAGGCGCCCCAAAATGCTGATGTCACGATGGTCGGCACCATCCCGGTGCCGGCCGACGACTCGATCGATACGGGCGCCGTCCAACGCTGGATGACTGCGCATACGCCAGGCTTTGTCGGCCCGGTGACGCTGTCGAAGTTCAAGGGCGGCCAGTCCAACCCGACCTACCGCGTCGACACGCCGGGCAGGAGCTATGTCCTGCGCCGCCAGCCTTTCGGCAAGCTGCTCCCCTCGGCGCACGCGGTCGACCGCGAATATCGGCTGATCGCCGGACTGCACCCGACCGGCTTCCCGGTCCCGGCGCCGTTCGGCCTGTGCGACGATCCCGAGGTGATCGGGTCGATGTTCTACATCATGGAGCTGGTCGAAGGCCGCAATTTGTGGGACGGCTCGCTGCCCGGCATGGCGCCTGAGGGACGGCGCGATATCTACAATGCGATGGTCGATACACTCGCCGCGCTCCACAACACCGATTATGGCGCGGCCGGCCTTGGCGAGTACGGCAAGCCGGGCAATTATTTCGAGCGCCAGGTCGCGCGCTGGACCAAGCAATATCGTGCGTCCGAGACCGAGCATATGCCCGAGGTCGAGGCGCTGATCGACTGGCTGCCGCGCACCTTGCCGGAGCAGACGCGCACCTCGATCGTGCATGGCGACTATCGCATCGACAACATGATCTTCGCGGGGGGCGAGGCGCGGGTGATCGCGGTGCTCGACTGGGAATTGTCGACCCTGGGCGACCCGCTCGCCGACTTTTCCTATTTCCTGATGAACTGGGTCACGCAGCCCGAAGGCCGCTCGGGCGTGATGGGGCTGGCCGGGCCGGAGACGGGCATCCCGACGATCGAGGACATGGTCGCGCGCTATTGCACCGCGACGAAGCGCGACGGCGTGCCCCAGCTCGACTGGTATTTCGCGTATAATCTGTTCCGCCTGACCGGGATTGTCCAAGGCATCAAGAAACGCATCGTCGACGGCACTGCCTCGAGCGCCCAGGCGGCAAAGACCGCCGAGCGTGTGCCGGGACTGGCGGCCGCGGCCTGGGGGTTTGCCCAGAAGGCGGGGGCCTGACGGAAAGAGAGGATTGAGAATGAGCCAGTTCGATCTGACCGGAAAGGTCGCCGTCATCACCGGCTCGTCCAAGGGCATCGGCAAGGCCAGCGCGGTCGAGCTGGCCGAGCATGGCGCGAAGATCGTCATCTCCAGCCGCAAGCAGGATGCCTGTGACGAGGTCGCCGCCGAGATCAACGCGCGGTACGGCGAGGGCACCGCGATCGCGGTGGCGGCGAACATCTCGGACAAGGCCGGGCTGCAGAACCTGGTCGACGAAACACGCGCTGCCTTCGGCCAGATCGACGTGCTGGTCTGCAACGCCGCGTCCAACCCCTATTACGGTCCGCAGGAAGGCATCGCGGACGACCAGTTCCGCAAGATCCTCGACAATAATATCGTGTCCAACCACTGGCTGATCTCGATGGTCGCGCCGGAGATGCGCGCGCGACGGTCGGGCTCGATCATCATCATTTCCTCGATCGGCGGCTTGCGCGGATCGCCGGTGATCGGCGCCTATTGCATCTCCAAGGCGGCCGACATGCAGCTCGCCCGCAACCTCGCGGTCGAATATGGGCCGGACAATGTGCGCGTGAACTGCATCGCCCCGGGGCTGATCAAGACCGATTTCGCCCGCGCGCTGTGGGAGGACGAGAAGCTGGCCGAGCGACGCAATGCGACGACACCGCTGCGCCGCATCGGCAATCCCGAGGAGATTGCCGGCGGCGTGGTGTTCCTCGCCTCGACTGCGAGCGCGTTCATGACCGGTCAGACGATCGTGATCGATGGCGGCGTGACGATCTAGCGTCGCCCCGGGCCTGGTCGGGTTGATGCCGTGTAAGGTTCTGCTTCCCCGGCGAAGGCCGGGGCCCAGGTGGGAAGGTTGATGTAACGAAGCGCGGCATCAGTCAGCATCGTCCCCCAACTGGGCCCCGGCCTTCGCCGGGGAAGAGCGAGGTTTTGTGAGTTCAGTGCGGGCGGCCCCAGGGTTGAATATCAAAGGCCGGGCCAGCCGCCCGGCGGATGCCGCGACAAGTTCGGCATGACGGAGGAAGAGACATGGCAAGGTTCACCGGCAAATCGATCATCGTCACCGGCGCCGGCTCGGGCATCGGGCGCGCTGCGGCGCTGCTTTTCGCCAGCGAAGGCGGGCGAGTGCTCGCCGCCGATATCACGGACGCGGTCGACGAGACCGCCGACATGATCGACAAGGCCGGCGGTACCGGCCACGCCATCCGGATCGATGCGGGCAATGAGGAAGACGTGATCCGTGCCGTCGCGGTCGCCTGCGAATATTATGACGGGCTCGACGTGATGTTCGCCAATGCCGGCATCTCGGGCGGCATGGCCAATATCTTCGACACGGACGTCGCGCTGATCACCGAGGTGCTGCGCGTCAACCTGATCGGGCCCTATCTGGCGATCAAGCACGCCGCGCCGAAGATCGCCGAGCGCGGCGGCGGGGCGATCGTGCTGACCGCGAGCGTCGCCGGCATTCGCTCGGGCGCCGGCAGCCCGGCCTATTCGGCGTCCAAGGCAGGCGTGATCAACCTGGCGATGGTCTCCGCCCAGCAGTTGTCGGGATCGAACGTGCGGGTCAACGCGATCTGCCCCGGCCTGACCGAGACCGGCATGACCAAGCCCACCTTCGATTATGCGCGCGAGGCCGGGAAGATGGACCGGGTCGGCCGCCTCAACCCGCTGCGCCGCGGCGCCCAGCCCGAGGAACTGGCCAGGGTCGCCGCCTTCCTCGCCTCGGACGATGCCAGTTATGTCAACGGTCAGGCACTGGCGGTCGATGGGGGGCTTTCGTCCAGCCACCCGGTGATTCGCCAGGAATATGGCAAGACCGCAGTCTAGACTCATGCGCGGCGTCGGTGCCGTGGCGTTGAAACCGGCCATCTTTGCGCAGTGCAGCAAAAAATGTATAGAGGCGGTGGTTGGTACTGATTCGCGGCCCGCATTTTTCTTGGCCTGATGTCGGGAACCACCAAGCGTCTCCATTGGTAGATGCCCTAATATCGACTCCGCGACTGGTGTTTAGTGGGCGAATCCCACAGCCGGTACGGTTGCGGTGGGGCGTGCCGACAGTTTGCGCCACCCGGTTTCATGTCCCGTTCATCGCCAAGTGAAGAGATTTGCCAGCCATGATGACAGTGCACGCCAATGATCCCGATCACGGCCCGCTCAGCGCCCCGGAAAGGGATGCGTTGCGCGCGCTGCATGGCGGCTGGTCCTTCGGTGTGGACGCGCAGGCCGAGCGAAGCCTCGAGCAGCGCGGCCTGATCGCGGTCGGCAACTGGCAGGTCGGTGTGCTCGTCTTTCACGAAATGCCTTTCCTTACCGAACATGGCGCGCGGATCGCCGCGCGGCTGGCCGAGGAACAGGAAGCGGTCAGCGGTCGCCGCCGGCTTCCGCCGGGTTTCTCGCTGATCCAGGGTGGCCTGCGCTGAGCTTCAGGGCAGCCGGCTATTCGCGCAGCCGCATCAGTCCTTCCTGCGCCACGCTCGCCACCAGCCGCCCGTCGCGGCTGTAGATACGGCCGCGGTTGAAGCCGCGGGCATGGCCGGCCCAGGGGCTGTCGCAGGAATAGAGTAGCCAGTCGTCGGCGCGGAATTCCTCGTGCAGCCACAGCGCATGATCGAGGCTGGCGGTCTGCACATTGTGCGTCATCCAGTTGATCCCGTGCGCCAGCATCGACGTGCCGAGCAGCGACATGTCCGACGCATAGGCGAGGATCGCGCGGTGCATCGCCGCATCGTCGCCGATCGGCGCGACCAGCCGGAACCAGCTATCCTGTTTCGGCTCCTGCTTGACCGGCCTGAACCAGCTGCGCGGATGCACCGGCCGGATTTCGATCGGCCGCGACCGCAGCATGTGGCGCCGGAACTTCTCCGGAATCTCGTCGATCATGTCCCGGCGGAGCTCGACATCCGATTTCAGCTCGTCGGGCCCCGGCACGTCGGGCATCTGGTCCTGATGGTGCAGCCCTTCCTCCGGCACCTGAAAGCTCGCCGCCATGTTGAGGATCGGCTGGCCCTGCTGCATCGCGATCACGCGCCGCGTCGCGAAGCTGCGCCCTTCGAAATCGCGCACCACGCGGAAGATGATCGGGAAATCCTCATTTCCCGGCCGCATGAAATAGGCGTGCAGCGAGTGCGCCATCTTGGGCGCATCAGTCGATCGCTGCGCCGCCTGCAGCGCCTGGGCGATCACTTGCCCGCCGAACACGCGCCCCACGCCGCCCGGCTGGCGCTTGCCGCGATAGAGATCGGTGTCGATCTCCTCGACCTCGAGCAGATCGACCAGGCCCTGGGCGAGTGCTTCGGGCGGCGTGTCGGGTGGCGTGTTGAGGTCCATCAGTAGCCTGCCGCGCGCGCGAGCTTGTCGGCGTGGAAGTTCGCATCGCCGAACATCTCGGCCAGGACTCGGGCGCGCTTCATGTAGAAGCCGATGTCATATTCGTCGGTCATGCCGATGCCTCCATGCATCTGCACGCCTTCCTGCACGCTGAGCGTGGTGGCAAGGGCGGTCATCGCCTTTGCGACTGACACCGCTGCATCTGCTTTTTCATCACCGGCATCGAGCAGCTGCTGCGCCTTGAGCACGGCGGCGCGGGCCACTTCCATCTCCGAATAGAGATGCGCCGCACGGTGCTGCAGCGCCTGGAAGCTGCCGATCGTCACGCCGAACTGCTTGCGCTCCTTGAGATAGGAGACGGTCATGTCCATCGCCCCGCCGCCGACGCCGAGCAACTCGGCCGACGCACCGGTGCGACCCGCCGCGAGCAGCCGCGCGAGCGGATCGCGGCCGGCATCGACCTCGCCGATCACGGCATCGGCGGTCAGCTCGACGCCGTCGAATTCGAGCCGTGCGGCGATGCTCGAATCCGCCAGCCGCTCCGCTTCGGCGGTCAGCCCCGCCGCGCCCTTCTCGACCGCGAACAGGGTGATGCCGTTCGTATCGTCCGCCGAACCGGCCGTGCGCGCGGCGACGATGATCAGATCGGCGATATGGCCGTGCGTGACGAACTGTTTTTTGCCCGACAGCCGGAAGCCATTGCCCGACCGCTCCGCCTTCAGCGCGACGCTGTCGCGATGCTTGGCGCTTTCGTCGATCGCCAACGCGGCGACGGTCTCGCCGGCGAGGATGCCGGGAAACCAGCGCCCCGCTTGCGCGCTGCCCTTCAACGCCTCGACTGCCGCAATGGCGGTGGAGAGGAACGGGGAGGGGGAGAGGTTGCGGCCGATCTCCTCCAGCACGATCCCGGCATCGACATGGCCGAGCCCGAGCCCGCCATCATCCTCGCCGATCAGGATGCCGGTGAAGCCCATCTCGGCAAAGCTCTTCCACAAGTCGCGCGAGAAGCCCGCCGTGTTCTTGTCGTCGCGCAGCTTGCGCATGTGCGAGACCGGGGCATGCTCCGCCACGAAATCGCGCGCCGTGTCGCGCAGCATCGTCTGTTCGTCGTTGAGATAGAGAGGCATTCAAAACTCCCTCTCCCCTCTGGGGAGAGGGCCGGGGAGAGGGGCAGTCTCTCGCGTCCGGCCCGATTGGTGAAATGTCTGGACTGCCCCTCTCCCAACCCTCTCCCCAGAGGGGAGAGGGCTCTTTGTCAGTTGCTCGGCAGATCCAGGATCCGCTTGGCGATGATGTTGAGCTGAACCTCGCTGGTGCCGCCCTCGATCGAATTCGCCTTGGTCCGTAGCCATGCCCGCGCGCCCGCCCCGCCCGACGAGCGTTCGCTCTCCCATTCGAGCGCGTCCGATCCGCCGGCCGCCATCATCAACTCGTGCCGGCTCTTGTTCAGCTCGGTGCCGTAATATTTCATCATGCTCGGCTGTGCCGGATGCGCTCGCCCTGCCTTCAGCTCGTCGATGAACCGCTCCGACATGCTGCCGAATGCCTTGGACCGCACCTCGAACAGCGCGATGCTCGCCCGCAGCAGCGGATCGGCGAGCCGCCCGTCATGATCGAGCCCGACCGTCGCGATCGCGCCGTCGATCAGCGGATTGCCGCCCACCGAGCCGAGCCCCATGCCCGAGATCATCTCGCGCTCATGCCCGAGCAGATATTTGGCGACGTCCCAGCCCTTGTTCTCGTCGTGCACGCGCTGCGACTTGGGCACCTTCACATTGTCGAAAAAGGTCTCGCAAAAGGGCGAATAGCCGGAGATCAGAAGGATCGGTTTGGTGGACACGCCTTCGCTCGCCATGTCGAACAGCACGAAGCTGATGCCGCCCTGCTTGGTCGTCTTGTCGGTGCGGACGAGGCAGAAGATCCAGTCGGCCTTGTCGGCGTAAGAGGTCCACACCTTCTGGCCGTTGACGAGATAATAGTCGCCCTTGTCCTCCGCTGAGGTGGCGAGCGCCGCCAGGTCGGAGCCGGCATTGGGTTCCGAATAACCCTGGCACCAGCGGATTTCGCCGCGCGCGATCTTGGGCAGATAGTCGAGCTTCTGTTCCTCGGTGCCATATTTCAGCAGCGCGGGGCCAAGCATCGAGATGCCGAAGCTGTTGAGCGGATTGCGCGCCCGGATGCGCCCCATCTCCTCGCGCAGGATCTTGCTCTCGGCGGCGTTCAGCCCGCCGCCGCCATAGGCCCTGGGCCAGTCGGGCACGGTCCAGCCGCGTGCGCCCATCCGGTCCATCCAGGCCTTTTGCGCCGGGGTCAGTATGCTCTGGTCGCGGCCGCCCCACACGGCGTCCTTTTCGGAGCGCATGGGCTCACGCATCTCGGGCGGGCAATTCTCCTCGAGCCAGGCGCGGGTCTCGGCGCGGAAGCTCTCCAGATCGGTATCGCTCATCGTCTCTCTCCCGTGGCGCGCTTCAGTTGAACCGCCCGCCGCTCTCGGCTTTTTCCCTGAGCAGCGGCGCAACCGCGAAACCGTGCTTCTCCAGCCCGGCGACGATCTTCTTCAGGCCCTCGGTATCGGCCCAGAACATCGGGCCGCCGCGATAGACCGGCCAGCCATAGCCATAGATCCACACCACATCGATGTCGGACGCACGCTGCGCCATCTTCTCTTCGAGGATCAGCGCGCCTTCGTTGACCATGGTGTAGAGCGTCTTCTCGATGATCTCCTCGTCGCTGATCTCGCGCTTGGCGAGGTTCGATTTGGAGCGGAAATCCTCGATGATCTCGGCGACCCGGGGCGATGGCGTCGGGTTCCGCTTCTCGTCATAATCATAGAATCCCTTGCCGGTCTTCTGGCCCCAGCGGCCCTCGGCGGCGAGCGCGTCGCGGATATTCTCGATCCGGGTCGGATCGCGGTGCCAGCCGATATCGACGCCGGCGAGGTCGCTCATCTGGAACGGCCCCATCGGCATGCCGAACTCGACATGGACGCGGTCGATCTGCTCGGGCGTCGCGCCCTCCATCAGCAGCTTGTTGGCTTCGACCTGGCGGGGCATCAGCATGCGGTTGCCGATAAAGCCGTAGCAGACGCCCGCGACGACCGAGACCTTCTTGATCGTCTTGGCCAGCGCCATCACGGTCGCCAGCACGTCCGGCGCGGTCTTCGCGCCACGCACCACTTCGAGCAGCTTCATCACGTTCGCGGGCGAGAAGAAATGCATGCCCAGCACGTCCTCGGGCCGTGACGTGCTCGCGGCGATCTCGTCGATGTTGAGGTAGGAGGTGTTGGAGGCGAGGATCGCGCCCGGCTTGGCGATGGTGTCGAGCCGGCCGAAAATCTCCTTCTTCACGTCCATATTCTCATAGACCGCCTCGATGATCAGGTCGCAGTCCTTGAGCGCGTCGAAATCGAGCGTCGGGTTGAGTGCGCCCATCGCCGCCTCGACCTGTTCCGGCTTCATCCGGCCCTTGGCGGCGCTCGCTTCGTAATTCTTGCGGATCGTGCCGGTGCCGCGGTCGAGCGCTTCCTGCGCCATCTCGACGATCGTCACCGGAATGCCGGCCGAGAGGAAGTTCATCGAGATGCCGCCGCCCATGGTGCCGGCACCGATCACGCCGACGCGCTTGATCGGGCGGAGCGGGATGTCGGCCGGCACGCCGTCGATCTTCGCTGCCTGGCGCTCGGCGAAGAAGATGTGGCGCTGCGCGGCGGACTGGACGCCCATGATCAGCTTCATGAATTCCTGGCGCTCAAAGGCGACGCCCTCTTCATAGCTCGACCCGTCCGACGCCTTTTCGACACAGGCGATGTTCGCGGCCGGCGCGTCGAAGCCGCGGAAGCGCTTGGCATTCTCCTTCTTGAACGCAGCGACGGCGTCCGGATCGGCCTTGGCCGTCTTCTGGCTGGCGCGGGGCAGGGGAGTCGTATCGGCGACCCCGCGCGCAAAGGCGATCGCGTCGGTCTCGAGGCTGCCCTCGCCGGCCAGCTTGTCGATCAACCCGGCATCGAGCGCCCGCTTGGCCGAGATCGGATCGCCCTTGGCGGTCATCTCCAGCGCGAGCGGCACCCCGGCGATGCGCGGGATACGCTGCGTGCCGCCGGCACCCGGCAGCAGGCCGAGCTTCACCTCGGGCGTGCCGATCTTCGCCGAGGGCACGGCGATGCGGTAGTGGCAGGCCAGCGTCACCTCGCAGCCGCCGCCCAGCGCAGTGCCGTGAATCGCCGCGACCACCGGCTTGTCGGATGCCTCGATCATGTCGACCAAAGTCGGCAGGCCCGGCTCCTGCATCGGCTTGCCGAATTCGGTGATGTCGGCACCGGCAAAGAAGGTCCGGCCGTCGCAGCGGATCACCATCGCCTTGATGCTGGCATCGGCCAGGCCTTCCTTGACGCCGGCCTCGAGCCCCTGGCGGACCGCCGCGCCGAGCGCGTTCACCGGCGGATTGTCCGAAATGATGACCAGCACATCGTCATGGCGTTCGGTACGAATCGGGGAAGTCATGGGTGTCTCCTGCAATCTTGGATTTCGTAGCACCGTCCCGCGGGACGGCGGGGGATCAGGTCAGCGCCGAATAGATCAGCGTCTTCAGCTCGCGGCGAATGGGATAGACATTGGACGGGCTCATCTGAGTCATGAACACCATGGTCAGCCGCTCGACGGGGTCGATGAAGAAGGCGGTCGAGAACATCCCGCCCCAATAATATTCGCCGGCCGAACCGGGGATCATCGATCGGGCGACGTCGATATTGACCGCGAAGCCCAGCCCGAAGCCGGTGCCGGCATTGGCCGCCTCGCTGAACAGCGATCTCGACATGCGCGACAGGTCGGATCCGCCGGGCAGGTGATTCCGCGTCATCAGGTCGAGCGTCTTGCGCCCGACGATCCGCGCGCCGTCCAGCTCGCCGCCGTTCAGGCACATGCGGCAGAAACGATGATAGTCGAGCGAGGTCGACACCAGCCCGCCGCCGCCCGAGACGAGCCTGGGCGGGCGACTCCACGCGCTCTCGGCGCCGCGGTCGTACATCACGCGTCCCTTGCCGGGCACGAAGGTGTAGCAATCGGTAAGCCGGTCGATCTTGTCCGCCGGCACCTCGAAGAAGGTATCGTCCATCTTCAGCGGGGCGAAGATGCGGGTCCGGAAGAACTCGGCGAGCGGCATACCCGAGACGCGCTGGACGACCGCGCCGAGCACATCGGTCGACACCGAATAATTCCATGCCTCGCCCGGCGAGAATTCGAGCGGGATCTGCCCGAGCGCGGCGACGAACTGGTCGAGATCGAGATTGCCGTGCCAGTTCTCGATCTTGCCTTCGCGGTAGGCCGCATCGACGTTCGACCGATTCTGGAAGCTGTAGGTCAGGCCCGAGGTATGGCGCAGCAGATCGACCATGCGCATCGGCTCGGCGGTCGCCTTGGTCTGGAACGGTACGCCGGCACCGCCGCCATTATAGACGCCGAGGTTCTTGAACTCGGGGAGGACGTGATGGACCGGCGTGTCCACCGCGACCTTGCCCTCCTCGACCAGCATCATGAAGGCGATCGAGGTGACCGGCTTGGTCATTGAGGCGATACGGAACAGCGACGATTCGTCGATCGCCTTGCCGCCTTCGCGCGCGGCCCCGAGATGGGCGAAATGCACGATCTCGCCGTTCCGGCCGACGAGCAGCTGGGCATTGGGAAGCTTGCCGGAATCGACATAGCGTTCCTGCAGGAACGCATCGATCCGGGCGAGCCGAGACGCATCGAAACCCTGCGACTCGGGCTTGGCGATCTTCATGTGTTGCCCATACCCCTCATTCGAAACATCAACTTTCCTATTGCCTTGAGCGGCGCGTGAATCAACACTAACCTTGGAAAAAATGGCGGATAAGCCAAACCCGACATTCAAGTTGAGCCCGCAGACGGCTCTGCTCACATGGAGAGAATGCGTCTTGGATACCGAACCGCTCATCGCGCTCGATCCGGCCTGGCCGAAAATGACCCTGCCCGAGGTGGAGGCCGCGCTGACCGGGCCGGGCGGGCGGTTCGAGATGGAGACGGTGACGATCCACGGCGTGCCGACGCGCACCTGGAAGCACGCGCCGCCCTCGCTCGCCTGGCTTGCCCAGGCGTCGCGCGCGCATGGCGATCGGGTCTTCACCATCTATGAGGAGGAGCGCGTCACCTATGACGCGAACTTCCGTGCGGTGGCGGCCCTGGCGAACAAGCTGCGGGACATGGGCATCGGCAAGGGCGACCGGGTCGCGCTGGCGATGCGCAATCTGCCCGAATGGCCGGTGATCTTCTTCGCCGTGGTCAGCATCGGCGCGATCGTCGTGCCGCTCAATGCGTGGTGGACGGCCGGCGAACTGGAATATGGCATCGACGATTCGGGCGCGCGGCTGTTGTTCGTCGACGACGAGCGCTACCAGCGCGTCAAGGCGCATGGCGCCGCGTTGCCGGCGCTCGAGCGAATGATCGTCTCGCGCGCCTCGACTCCGCTCGACGATCGCGCGGCCCGACTCGAGGACCTGATCGGTACGCCGGGCGACTATGCCATGTTGCCGGACGCGGCGCTGCCGACGGTGGAGATCGCGCCCGACGACGAGGCGACGATCTTCTACACCAGCGGCACCACCGGCCATCCCAAGGGCGCGCTCGGTACGCACCGCAACATGACCACCAACATCATGTCGAGTGGCTATAACGCCGCGCGCTCGCTGCTCCGCCGCGGCGAGGAAATCCCGGCGCCGACGCCGCGGGTGACGCTCACCGTCATCCCGCTCTTCCATGTCACGGCCTGCAGCGCGGGCATGATGGGATGCATCGCGGCGGGGAGCTCGCTCATCTTTATGCGCAAATGGGACACGGTCCGCGCGATGGAGATCATCGAGCGCGAAAAGGTCAACATCACCGGTGGCGTGCCGACCATCGCCTGGCAGATCCTGGAACATCCCGACCGCAGCAAATACGACCTCTCCTCGCTGGAGGCGATCGCCTATGGCGGTGCGCCGTCCGCGCCCGAACTGGTCAAGCGCATCCATACCGAGTTCGGCGCACTCCCCGGCAATGGCTGGGGCATGACGGAGACGATGGCGACCGTCACCGGCCATTCGAGCGAGGACTATCTCAATCGCCCGACCAGCGCCGGACCGCCCGTGCCCGTCGCCGACCTGAAGATCATGGACGAGGAGGGCGTCAACGAACTGCCCGTGGGCGAAGTCGGCGAACTCTGGGCGCGCGGGCCGATGATCGTGAAGGGATATTGGAACAAGCCCGAGGCGACCGCGGCTACCTTCATCGACGGATGGGTGCGCACCGGCGACCTCGCGCGGGTCGACGAGGAAGGCTTTGTCTATATCGTCGACCGCGCCAAGGACATGATCATCCGCGGCGGCGAGAACATCTATTCGTCGGAGGTCGAGAACGTCCTCTACGCGCATCCCGCCGTCACCGATTGCGCGCTGATCGGCATCCCGCATCGGACCCTTGGCGAGGAGCCCGCGGCGGTGGTGCATCTCGCGCCGGGCATGGAAGCGAGCGAGGCCGAACTCCAGGCCTGGGTGCGCGAGCGGCTAGCGATCTTCAAGACCCCGGTCGCGATCCGCTTCGTCCACGAAACGCTGCCGCGTAACGCCAACGGCAAGATCCTGAAGAAGGATTTGAAAATACTGTTCGAGGACCGGGTGGGGCAGGCGGCCTAGAGGCGGGATAGCCATCCTGTCACCTGGATCGGAGACCTAACCCCGTTCGGGCTGAGCTTGTCGAAGCCCTGCTCTTCTTGTGCGACGAAGAAAGAACAGCCCTTCGACAAGCTCAGGGCGAACGGGAGAGAGAGGGAGGGCTGTGCCTACTCCGCCGTCGTCATCCGCTCGCGGATCGCCTCCACAAACCGCGCTCGCCCCTCCGGCGTTTCGAAGGCGCGGGGCGGGATGATGAAGGCGTTCCCGCTGCTGCCCTGGACGACCACATAGCCCCGCTCCTCGGTGACGGACCAAATATTCTTCCACGAGATTTTGCCGCTCTTTCGCCCAACCACCGTCGTGATGCCGGAGGTGCCGATGGTGACGGTGCGGCGCTGCGGCTTGAAGCGCAATTGCGGGTAGAGGATCAGCAGGACGACCGGGATCGCGCCGATCGCCATCGGAACGGCCAGATGAGGCGACGCGGTGCCGAACAGGATCAAATCGGCCAGCACCGCGACAATCAGAAATATCCGCAGGTGCGATTTCCACAGCCGCTGCCGCCACGCGCGCCAGTACCAGGTCCAGATTTCCCCGCGGCGGGAGGCATAGTCGATCGTCACGGCGCAATTCCTCGGGCGGGTTGGCCGGCTTCAAGCATCTCGCTTGCCGCGTTTCAACCGGACGATGAAAAGGGCGGGCGTAACAATCCAGCAATGCTCTAACATTTGCCCCATGCTCGGGCGGCACGCTATGCTCCCCGCCGACACGCCAGATGTCAGTCGCGAGACCATGATCTCGCTTAGGGAGAGTCATCATGCGTTTGCCGTTCATCGCCCTTTCGCTCGCCTGCCTGTCGCTGACGGGTGCCGCCGTCTCGATGCCGCTGCTCCAGTCGGAGCCGGCGCTGACCGCCGCGGTGGCCGGCTCGACCCGCTCGCCCGCCAATGTCGCGCGCGACGCGCACCGCCATCCGGCCGAGACGCTTGCCTTTTTCGGCGTGAAGCCGACCGATTCCGTGGTCGAGATTTGGCCCGGCGGCGGCTGGTACACCGAGATCCTGGCGCCCTATCTTTCCGCTGGCGGCAAGCTGACCGTGGTATCGCCGCCGGGGCGCCCCTCGGAAGGCATCAACGCCAAGCTCGACAAGGATGCCGCGACCTATGGCAAGGTCGCCCGCGCCAATTTCCCGAGCGCGCTCGGCGGCACGAGCGTCGCGCCCGGCACGGCCGACAAGGTGCTGACCTTCCGCAACGTGCATAACTGGCGGATGGGGTATCTGCGCCCCGACAAGACGGACTATAGCGCCGCCGCATTCCAGGAGATCTATGCGATGCTCAAGCCGGGCGGCGTGCTCGGCATCGAGGATCACCGCCTGCCGGAAGACGCCGACAGCGCGCGGGAGAAGACCAGCGGCTATATCAAGGTCTCCACCGTTCGCGCGCTGGCCGAAGCCGCCGGCTTCCAGTTCGCCGGATCGAGCGAGGTCAATGCGAACCCCAGGGACACCCACGACTGGGCCGAAGGCGTCTGGACTCTGCCGCCAAGCTATCGCCTGGGCGACAAGGACCGCGAGAAATATGCCGCGATCGGGGAGAGCGACCGCATGACGCTGAAGTTCGTCAAGCCGGCGAAATAGCCGGCGCCAATTTTCGACGATCAGGTTTAACCGTCATGCCGGACTTGTTCCGGCATCCACTGCGCCGCACAGTCATCGGCGCCCAGGTTTGCGGGACAGTGGACCCCGGAACAAGTCCGGGGTGACGTTCTACCTGGTCGCATGCGACCTTGGCGCTTAAATTTTTTCTTCCGCTGTTATGTTGGATTTTCAGGCGAAAATCAGCGTGTGAATTCAGCGGTTTGATACTCGTTTTCCCTGTTACGCCATAACAGCGGAAAACAATGCGATAACAGCGCATTTTTCCGCTGTTATCGCGCGCGAGAGAGCGGTGATCTGCAACGATTTTCAACGTGAGAAAGAGCAGGGCAGCGCTCGAAACAGCGCGCTGCCCGACGCCCCGATATCGCGACCGCCAGGATGTTGAATCGAGCCGCCGCTATTTCGGCGCGAGCGCGAAATCGACGCTGACGCTTACCTGGCTGGAATTGGTGCCCGCCATGACGGGCGGCGCCGCGACGGCCTGTGGCGCGACCCGGTCCATCATCCCCATCGATTCATAGCCCATTGGTACGCCAGATGCGCCGCCGTCGCGGATGGTGAGGATTCGGGCGACCTTGAGGTTGGCCGCCTGGGCGTAGGTATCCGCCCGCGCCCGCGCGGCCTTGTAGGCATTGGCATAGGCCGATCGGCTCGCGGCTTCCGGGTCGCCGACGCGCAGGTCGGGGCCGGACAGCACGTTAGCGCCGGCCTGAGTCACCGCCGAGATCGCCGCGCCCGCCTTGTCCACCGCCCGCATACGCACCGCCACGACGTTGCTCGCCTCGAACTTGTTCTTGTTCGCGCCCCACTCGATTCGCGAGACGGTCAGGCGCTGCGTCTGGATGTCCGCCTTGGCGACGCCGAAACCCTCCAGCGCGGACACGACCTTGTTCATGATATTGTTGTTGGCGGTGGTCGCCGCATCGGCGGTCGCGCCGATCGACGAGACGCCGGCGGAGAAGCGCGCCTCGTTCGGCGCCGTCTCGGCCTGGCCGCTGGCGGTGACCTGGAGCAGCACCTCGTCATGGCGGACACCGCGCGGATCGCGGGGCTCTGGGGAACAGGCGCCAAGTATGAGCGCGCCGCTCATGGCCACCAAGCCGATCGTCGATCCACGCATCCCCATCTCCTTTCGTTGGCATCGCTCGCCCGCAATGACGCTACGTACCGCTTTGTTCCAACCGGTCAGGCGTTGTACCCTGATCCCGGCGACGATCGTCGGCTCGAGCAATGTTGGATCGAGCCGTGCTTTCCCCGTTAAGGTGGGGCGCCGAAAACGCTCATCCCGGAAAGCGAAGCGACGGCCCGAGGATCAGCGCGAATCCCGCAAGCAGGACGGCGCCGCCCATGATGATCGGCCAGTTGCGCGCCACGGTGAAAGGCCGCACCGTCGTTCCATGGGGCGCGGCGTATCCGACCGAGATCATGCCGGCATTGCCGCCGAAGGACGATGCCGCCGCCGACATGATCGTGATGAAAATGCCGACCGGATTGAGCAGCCCGACAAGCACGGCGGCAACCCCGATCGTGGCGTAATAGCCGTGCGCGATGACCCTGCGCGGGGCAGCGGTCGCCTGCGAATCCCCGAGCATCCCGGTGAGGGTGCGGATCGCTGCCCGTACGAGCAGGACATAGGCCGCGATCCCGAATGCGAGCTCGCCCGCGCGCCACAGCCAGGGCATCGCCAACGCGCCAAGCCCGCCATCGGCTGTCGGGCCGAGATCGCCGACCCCGCTTGCGCCCGAGAAGCAGAAATAGCCCGCTGCCACGAATCCCTTGGTAACCCAGATCAGCCACAGGATCAGGCGCGTACGATCGCCCCTCGCTCTCTTCCACAGGGCATAAGCGATACAGGCCAGGATCGTATCGACGAGCACGCCTGCACAGGCGACCAGCAGCCTCGGGGCACCGGTCAGTCCGGCGCAGTCCACATAAAAGGCACCGATCGTCGCCACATGGCCGCCCTGTGCCGCGCAAAAGGCAGCATGCCCGCCAATCTCATGCCACATGGTGAGCGACGGCATCAGCAGCATGCCCAGCCCGATGATGGTGAGAAGATCGATACGTTGCTGCTCGCTGCTCATCACGCCCCTTTCGCTACCGTCTCCCGCGCTGCCCGCACCACACCGTCGACCGCGTTCTTCCACCCCGTCAGCCGGGCATCGCGCACCGCGTCCGGCAAAGCCGGCTCGAACATCTCGACCGCGCCGCGCATCACGCTGGCCGCTTCGAGATCCCTGAACAGCCCGCATCCGACGCCCGCCAGCATCGCCGCGCCCAGCGCGGTCGTCTCGGCGAATTGCGGCCGCTCGACGCTGACGCCGAGCATGTCGGCCAGGTCCTGCGCCATCCAGTTATTGGCGACCATGCCGCCGTCGATGCGCAGGCATTGCCAATCGACACCGTCCGCCGCGAACGCGGTCTTCAGGTCGTTCGCCTGATGCGCCATGGATTCGAGCGCCGCGCGCACGATATGCGCCCGCTCGCTGGAAAAGCTGAGGCCGGAGATCGTCCCGCGCGCATCGGGCTCCCACCATGGCGCGCCGAGCCCGGACAAGGCCGGCACGAAATAGACGCCGCCGCTCGAGTCGACGCTGCGCGCCAGCTTCTCCGTCTCGGCCGCATTGCCGATCAGGTTGAGCGTATCGCGCAGCCATTTGATCAGGCTGCCCGCGACGAACACCGACCCCTCCAGCGCATAAGCGCGCCGGCCGCCCAGCTGCCATACGATCGTCGAGAGCAGGCGGTTGCGCGAGGTTGGCGGGATCGGCCCTGCCTGAGTCAGCACGAAGGCGCCGGTGCCGAAGGTCGCCTTGGTCTCGCCCGGCTTGAGGCAGGACTGGCCGATCGTCGCGGCCTGCTGGTCGCCGGCGATGCCGCAGATCGGGATCGCCGCGCCGAACAGGGTCGTCTCGCCGAACTGCCCGGCGCAATCGACGATCTCCGGCAGGGCGGCGCGGGGCGCGCCGAACAGGTCGATCAGCCCGTCGTCCCACTGGCCGCTGCCGATCGCCATCAATGCGGTGCGGCTGGCGTTGGTCGCGTCAGTGATGTGCTGCCCGCCGGTCAGTTTCCAGATCAGCCAGCTCTCGATCGTGCCCACGGCAAGCCGGCTGCCGGCCTCCCTGAGCTGCGGCCAGTTGGCCATTGCCCAGCCGATCTTCGAGCCGGAGAAATAGGGATCGAGCAGCAGCCCGGTCTTGGCCTGCACTACCGGCTCGTTCCCCGCCTCACGCAGGTCGCGGCAGATCGCGGCGGTGCGCCGGTCCTGCCAGACGATCGCGGGCGCCAGCGGTTCGCCGGTCTCACGGTCCCAGAACACCACCGTCTCACGCTGGTTGGTGATGCCGATCGCCGCGATTCGTTCGGCACCGCCGCCGCGCTCGATCACGGTGCGGCAGACGGCGAGCGTCTTTTCCCATATTTCGGCGGCATCATGCTCGACGCGCCCGCTTTCCGGATAATGTTGCACCAGTTCGGCGGCTTCGCTGCCAAGGCATTTGCCGTCCGGAGCGAACAGCATCGCCCGCGTCGAGGTGGTGCCTTCGTCGATGACAAGGATCAGATCTGACATGACGGCAAGCTAGCGGGGATTACAGGCGAGGGGAATGCGGCTACGCTGCTCCCGCGGGTGTAACGTGAAGGGGCGTGCAAGTGGCGGACGGTACCGGGCAAGGCGCAGGACAGGCCTCCGGCGAGGGCGCCTTCGGTTTGCCGTTCGACGGCGATGAAGGGGGCGACGAAGCGCGTGTTGGGCAACGCCGCGACAGGCTGCTAGCCGCGCTGACCCTGATCGCCGGTCTCGGCCTCGCGCTCGGCACGCCGTTCGCCTTGAAGGCGGGCGCCGAATTCTTCCTGCCGACCACGGCTGCCCTGGTCATCGCCATCGCGCTGGTGCCGGTGCTCGAATGGCTCGAACGGCACCGCGTGCCCTCGGCGCTCGCCTCGCTCACCTGCGTGCTGCTGTTCCTCGTCGCCGCAAATATCGCGCTGGCGGCGATCATCGTCCCGGCGACCGAGTTCTTCCGCAAGCTGCCCGACCGGATCGACCGGATCCAGATGAACATCGCGCCGGTGCTCGATCTTTATTCGAGCCTCGAAAAATATGTGAACCGCACCGTGCGTCATCTCGCGGCGCCCGGGCCGGTAAATGCGCCGCAGACCGCGGCCGTCGCGCCGCCCAGCTCGATCCTCGAACTCGCCGCCACCTCGGCGCCGACCGCGATCGTCCAGGTCTTTTTCGGCATCCTCGTGGTCTATTTCTTCCTGTCGGGCTGGACCCGGCTGCGGCGGCGGACGATCACCAGCCGGTCGAGCTTCGGCGGCGCCATGGCGACGGCGCGCGTCATCCAGGATGTGGTCGACGACACCTCGGCCTATCTCGGCACGATCACGATCATCAACCTGTCGCTCGGGCTGGTCATCGCCTTCGCGCTGTGGCTGATGGGCATGCCCTATCCGCTGATGTGGGGCGGCATCGTCGCGCTGCTCAACTACATCCCCTATTTCGGGCCGATCGTCGCGGCGATGCTGCTCGCGCTGGGTGGGCTGATGACCTTTCCCGACGTCTGGGTCGCGCTGCTGCCGGCCGCGATCATGATCGGCGCGCATCTGCTCGAGGCGAATGCGATCACGCCGTTCATCGTCGGCCACCGGCTGACGATCAACCCGATCATGATCCTGATCTCGCTGAGCTTCTGGGGATGGGTCTGGGGCACGCCCGGCGCGCTGCTCGCGGTGCCGCTGCTGATCATCATCCAGACGGTGATCGGCGCCGCGGGCAAGCCCGACATCGCCGGCTTCCTGTTCGAGCACGGCACGCTGACTCAGCAGCGTCGCGAGCGGCGGGCCGCGCGAGACGATGCCGACTGATACCGAGACGACTGATACCGGGCCGGGATGGGGGACATGATGAACGACGCGCATGCCCCCTGGCGGTGGCAGGATCTCGGCCTTTCGCCGGTCGCCTTCCATCTCGGCCCGCTCGACATCCGCTGGTACGCCCTGAGCTACCTCGCGATGTTCGTGCTGGGCTGGTGGTATCTGCGCAGGCTGGTCGTGCAACCCGGCGCGCCGATGACCCGGGAGCATGTCGACGATCTCGCTTTCTACCTGATGATCGGGGTGATCGCCGGCGGGCGGCTCGGCTACACCTTGTTCTACAAGCCCGAGATATGGGGCGATCCGCTTCAGGTGCTGAAGCTGTGGGAAGGGGGCATGTCCTTCCATGGCGGCCTGATCGGCGTGCTCGTCGCGCTCGGCCTCTTCACCTGGAAGCAGGGGCTGAACATGGTCCGGGTCAGCGATTATGTCGCCTGCGCCACGCCGTTCGGCCTGGTGCTGGTGCGGCTCGCCAACTTCGTCAACGGCGAGCTCTGGGGGCGGCCGACGACTCTTCCCTGGGGCATGGTGTTCCCCGGTGCGGGCGACGATCTGCCCCGGCATCCCAGCCAGCTCTATGAGGCAGGCCTGGAGGGGCTGGTGATGGGGATCGTGCTGTTCTGGCTGTTCTGGTTCACCAATGCCCGCAACCGGCCGGGCCGGCTGCTTGGCACGGGCCTGCTGATCTACGGCGCCGCGCGATTCCTGCTCGAGATGGTCAGGCAGCCCGACAAGGGCCTGGAGCATCTCTGGTGGGGGCTGACGATGGGCCAGACGCTCACCCTGCCGATCATCGCGGCAGGCCTGTATTTCGCGTTCCGGCCGTTGCGCGAGCGGCCGGACCTGCCGACGGGCACGGTTGCCGGGAATAGTTGAGCGGGCATGAAAACGAGGCGTTGACAGGCTCCGGCACCTCGCCTAGTTGCGCCGCCTCACGCTTTCCAAGCGGGTGTAGCTCAGTTGGTTAGAGCGCCGGCCTGTCACGCCGGAGGTCGCGGGTTCGAGCCCCGTCACTCGCGCCACCCTCCCTGATTTCGGGAGGGAAGGCGCAGATTTCACCGCCAGCGTCCGGTTTCCATCCACAGCAGCATGCGGCGCATCGGCAATATCCACAGCCAGACGATGCCGGTCACCAGATAGAAGGCGAGCTGGAGCAGCACGTGCCATTGGCCGACCGTGCCGGACAGGCTCGCCACCAGAACCACCCAGACCAGGATCATGCCGAGGATCGCGAGCATGCCGACGGGTTTGCGCCAGGAAGGGGTCATTTCGCAGTGATCCAGTCTCGTTCGGTGATGATGGCGTGGAGCGGCACGTCCCACGGGTCGTGCGGCAGGCTCTCGACCTGTTGCACCGACCAGGCAAGCCCGACGCGCCACGCGTCGGGGAATTGCACAAAGGCGCGATCATAATAGCCGGCGCCCTGGCCGAGTCGGTTCAGCGCCGAATCGAACGCGAGCAGCGGGGTCAGGATGATGTCGGGCGCCATCGCCGCGGCCTCGTGATGCGGTTGCGACAGGCCAAACGGGCCTTGGATCAGCGCGGCTTCGCTGTCCCAGGCGAGGAAGCGCATCGGCGCCGAGCGGACGGTGACATGCGGCAGCACGATCGCGCAGCCCCGCTCCACCGCGGCGCGGGCAAGCAGCGAAGGGTCGATCTCGCTGCCCACCGGCACATAGGAGGCGACGGTCAGGCCGTGCTCGAGCCGGGCGAGGAATTGGGGCGAAGGGGTAATCGCGGGCGGGCCGCCGGCGAAGAACCGGTCGCGCTCGGCGCGGATGCGGGCGCGGAGGGCGGATTTTTCGGGGTTCATCTAGCTTGTTCCCCGGCGAAGGCCGGGGCCCAGTTGGGAAGGCCCCCGTGATGAAGCGTTGCATTCACCCGCAAATGTCCCCCAACTGGGCCCCGGCCTTCGCCGGGGAGCAGAAGGGTAGATGACCGACGCATCGCCGAAATAGCGGTGGCGGGACCGCCATGGCCGTTTGCCTGAATATCCTCTGACGCCGTTAGCATCAGGTGGGGATCGTGTACGACAGGCCAGGGCCAGCGCAGGGACAACCCCCTAGGAAGAATAATCGCCTCAGGGATAATCGGTAAGGCTCGTACCGGGCAGTGCCCGCCACCCCTCATCTAGGCTTTTACGGGCGATTTCTCAAGGGTAGCCGCCAGCTTTTCCAGCCGCTCGGCAACCTGGTCGAGCAGCACCGCTCCGGCACCTTCGGGCGGGCGGCGACGCGTCTCGTCCAGTTCGTCCGCCAGCATCAGCGCGACGAACAACATGGTCCGCTCGCCATTGAGCCCGCCCGAGGCGCGCGACGCGGTCGCCCAATGCCTGTCGAGCAATTCCCCGAGCCGGCGGAGCTGCGGCTCCTCGCCGTCACGGCAGGCGACGGTATGGCGGCGATCGCCGATGGTGAGGGTGACGTCCGCCATCAGCCGGTTCCGCCAGCCTCGCCGCGGGCGATGACGTCGTCGAGCGTCGACACCGCCTGCTCGATCCGGGCTCGCAGGACCGCATGGCGGCGCACCGCTGCCTCGGCCACACGGTCCCTCTCAGCGACTGCTGCTTCGATTCTCGCAATCGCGCGATCGATCCGGTCGAGCGCGGGCGGAGGCGTCTCGTCTGCCATCGCTCCCGGATAGCACGGCTTTTCGGGCGGGCAAGATCGATTTGCCCCGCAAAGGCCTCGGCACGGTTGACGGGCGGGTCCGCCCACCGCAAAGACCGCCCGGCTTATCAGACTCGCCGGTCGCCCCTTTGCGCAAGTCCGCGCCGCGCCCGGTTTCACGCGATGGAGGGAATTGCGATGACGGTGAAGGTTGCGATCAATGGTTTCGGGCGGATCGGTCGCCTCGTTGCACGCGCGGTACTGGAGCGGGGCGATACCGGACTTGAGCTCGTCGCGATCAACGACCTTGCCGATGCCAAGTCGAATGCCTGGCTGTTCTCGCGCGATTCGGTCCATGGCAAATATCCGGGCAAGGTCTCGGCCGAGGGCAATGACCTGGTCGTCGATGGCAAGCGCATCCGCGTCACCGCCGAGCGCGACCCCGCCAAGCTGCCGCACGCCGAACTCGGCATCGACATCGTGCTCGAATGCACCGGCTTCTTCACCGATCGCGAAAGCGCGCAGAAGCATATCGACGCAGGCGCCAAGAAGGTGCTGATCTCGGCCCCGGCCAAGGGCGTCGACCTGACCGTGGTGTTCGGCGTCAACAACGACAAGCTCGAGGCCGGCCACAACATCGTGTCCAACGCGTCGTGCACCACCAACTGCCTGGCGCCGGTCGCCAAGGTGCTGAACGATGCGATCGGCATCGAGCGCGGCCTGATGACCACGATCCATGCCTATACCAACGACCAGAAGATCCTCGACCAGATCCACCCCGATCTGCGCCGCGCCCGTGCCGCGGCCATGTCGATGATCCCGACGACCACCGGCGCCGCCCGCGCGGTCGGCGAGGTCCTGCCCGAGCTGAAGGGCAAGCTCGACGGCTCGGCGATCCGCGTGCCGGTGCCGGACGTCTCGCTGGTCGACCTGACCTTCACCCCGAAGCGCGACACGACCAAGGAAGAGGTCAACGCGATCCTCAAGGCGGCATCGGAAAGCGGCCCGCTGGTCGGCATCCTCGATTACACCGACGAGCCGCTGGTCTCGATCGACCTGATGCACACCTCGGCGAGTTCCACGATTGACAGCCTCGAGACCGCGGTGCTCGACGGCAAGCTCGTCCGCGTGGTCAGCTGGTACGACAATGAATGGGGCTTCTCGAACCGCATGGTCGACACCGCCGGCGCAATGGGCGCCTTCCTCTAAGGCAATGGGCGTGCTTGCCGGCATCGCCCGTCACGGCCGCCCGCGCGGACCGATCGAGCTGCTCGAGTCGGTCCGCGTAACGGTCGAGGCGGGGCTGGCCGGCGATTTCCGCGGCGCGGTGAAGCCCGGCGCCAGGGCGAGGCGGCAGGTCTCGCTGATCGAGCGGATCGACTGGGAGGCGGCGATGGCCGATTTGGGGGTCGATCATCACTGGTCGGCGCGGCGTGCCAACCTGCTGGTCGACGGGCTCGACCTGCCGCAACGGGCCGGCGCCCTGCTGCGGATCGGCGACGAGGTCGCGCTGGAGATCACGATCGAATGCGATCCCTGCAGCCGCATGGAGCAGATCGAACCCGGTCTCAAGGCGGCACTGACGCCCGACTGGCGTGGCGGCGCACTGGCGCGAGTCATTCGTGGCGGAGAAATCCGCATCGGTGATGTTATCAGGGTTGAAGACCCACCAATCCCCGTTCGTCCTGAGTAGCCATTGAGCTTGTCGAAATGGCGTATCGAAGGACAGGTGCTTCGATACGGGCCTTCGACAAGCTCAGTCCCTACTCAGCACGAACGGTTGAGAAAGAGGACGAAAGACTCGTGACCAATTCCTTCAAGACGCTCGACGATATGGGCGACGTTTCCGGCAAGCGCGTGCTGGTCCGCGAGGATCTGAACGTGCCCATGGCCGATGGCGCGGTCACCGACGACACGCGTTTCCGTGCGACCCTGCCGACCGTGACCGAACTCGCGGATCGCGGCGCGATCGTGCTGATCCTGGCGCATTACGGCCGCCCCAAGGGGACGCGCGATCCGGAGATGTCGCTCGCGCTGGTAACCAAGCCGTACAGCCAGGTGCTCGGCCGCCCGGTGCGCTTCATCGAGGATTGCGTGGGCGAGGGCGCCGCCGAGGCGATCGCGACGCTGAAGGACGGCGACATCGCCGTGCTGGAGAATACCCGCTTCCATGCGGGCGAGGAAAAGAACGATCCCGCGCTGGCCGCCGAGATGGCGAAACTCGGCGATTTCTATGTCAACGATGCCTTCTCGGCTGCGCATCGCGCGCACGCGTCGACCGAAGGCCTCGCGCATCTCCTTCCCGCCTTTGCCGGACGCGCGATGGAAGCGGAGCTGACCGCGCTCGACAAGGCGCTCGGCAATCCCGAGCATCCCGTCGCGGCGGTGGTCGGCGGCGCCAAGGTGTCGACCAAGCTCGACGTGCTCAAGCATCTCGTCGCCAAGGTCGATCACCTGATCATCGGCGGCGGCATGGCTAACACCTTCCTCGCCGCGCGCGGCGTCGATGTCGGCAAGTCGCTGTGCGAGCATGACCTGACCGGCACCGCGGAGGAGATTTTCGAGGCGGCGGAGCGCGCCAACTGCACCATCCACCTGCCGTACGACGTGGTGGTGGCGAAGGAATTCCGCGCCAACCCGCCAATCCGCACCATCAACGTGCACGAGGTCGCGGCCGACGAGATGATCCTCGATGTCGGCCCCGCCGCGGTCGAGGCGCTGGCCGATGTGCTCAAGAATTGCCGCACTTTGGTGTGGAACGGCCCGCTCGGCGCGTTCGAGACGCCACCGTTCGACACGGCGACTGTCGCGCTCGCCCGTACGGCAGCCGCGCTGACCCGCGATGGTTCGCTCGTCTCGGTCGCGGGCGGCGGCGACACCGTGGCCGCGCTCAACCAGGCGGGGGCAGGCGATGACTTCACCTTCGTCTCGACCGCGGGCGGCGCCTTCCTCGAATGGATGGAAGGCAAGGAACTGCCCGGGGTCGCCGCGCTGACGGCGTAGAGCTCGAGACCGTAGGGCGAACCGGCTCAGGCAGGCGCGTCCACGAAAACATAGAGTGTTGCGATCCTCCCGTCCCTGATCACGGCAATGTCGGTGCCGGTCACAGGGCCGGGAACGCCGCCGGTTTCGGCCCGCCAAAGCAGTTTTCCGACGCCGTGATGGCCCGCCGCCGGGGCAATCGGGACGAACAGGGTATCAGGCGGCAAGCGCGCGAGCAGCGCGCCGATGCTGGCGGAGATCGCCTCCGCACCGGCAATGGTCGCCTCCTTTTCGTGAAGAATCGCATCATCGGTCCAGAGCTCGGCGATCGCCCGCAGCCGCGCGGCGGCGTCCGGTTCGCTGAACACGCGCGCTGCATTCGCCCGGAGAAGGGCGTCATAGTCCGTCGGGTCGGCAGGGGACGCGTCCATCGCAGTGGCTCCGTGCATGAGGTTGACGGTCGCGCCAGCCCCTAGCACGGCGCGGTCAGGGCGCGGCAGTATAAACCGGCTTGCCGTTCGCGGTGATGGTCGATGCCCATTGCTGACGCATCCGTTCCTTGATGGACGCGGGCAGTGGCACATAGTCCAGGCGCCCGGCGGCCGCGTCGCCGTTGCGATAGGCCCAGTCGAAGAACTGGAGCACCGCCGCTCGCTTGCCGGCGTCCGCCCTGGTCTTGGGCAGGAGGATGAAGGTCGCCCCGGTGATCGGCCAGCTCGGCGCGCCCGCCTGGTCGAGCAGCAGCAGGTAATTGCCCGGAGCGTGCGCCCAGTCGGCGCCCAGCGCGGCGGCCGCGAACGACCTGGAGGATGGCTGGGGATAGGCCCCGGCGCTGTTCTGCAGCAGCACATGGGTCGCCTTGGTCTGTTTGGCAAAGGCATATTCGACATAGCCGATCGACCCGGGGGCCACCTGCACCGACGACGCGACCCCCTCATTGCCCTGGCCGCTGATGCCGGCCGGCCAGGTGACCGAGTCGCTTGCCCCCACCTTGGCGCTCCAGGCCGGATTCTTCATCGCCAGATAGGAGGTGAACAGGAAGCTGGTCCCCGACGCGTCGGAGCGGTGCACTGGGGTGATCCGCAGATTGGGCAAGGTCAGGCCGGGGTTGAGCGCGCTGATCTCGGGCGCGTTCCACTTCTCCACCTTGCCGAGATAGATGTCGCCGAGCAGCGCGCCGGTGAGCTTGACCTGGCCCGGCTGGATGCCCGGCAGATTGACGACCGGCACCACGCCGCCGATGACGGTCGGGAATTGGTAAAGGCCGTTCTTGTCCAGCTCTTCCGGTTGCAGCGGCCGGTCCGACGCGCCGAAATCGACCTTGCCCGCTTCGATCTGCTTGATGCCGTCGCCCGAGCCTGTCGGCTGATAGTTGACCGCGACATCGGCCTCGGTGCGATAGCCTTCCGCCCATTTGGCGTAGAGCGGCGCGGGGAAGGTCGCGCCGGCGCCCGATAGGCTTGCCTTGGCCTGCGCCGCGCTGTTGTTCTGTGACGCGTCCTGTCCGCTACAGGCGCTCACCATTGCACATGCCGCGACCGCGGCGACCAGTTTTCCGTTCACGCGAAATCCTCTCTTTATCGTTGGCATCGCTCCGACAACTTGGCCTGATACGCGGCGTACATTCCTCGCGCCGTCATGCGGTCACCCGCGCGCTCATCCGCTCGCCGGCACGGCGACGGGCACGCTGTTCCAGCTGAAGATCGGCCGGTTTTCCGCTTCAAGGCGTCGCGTGGCGGTTTCCTGCAGGTGGCGGATCAGGCCCGCCAGCCATGCGGCATCGTCGCCGGCACGGTGCCGCCGGCGCGACACTCGGTCCATCATGGCGAGAGCCGAACGGATGTCATCCGAGGTTATATCGAGCTCGTCGAACAGGGTCGCCACATGGTCGATCGGCCATGGCACCGGCTGCATTGCAGCATGGGCGAGCGTCTCCAGCCAGGCGCTGTCGAGCTTGCTGTCCGCCACGATGCGATAGTCGCGGGTGACGCTGATCAGCTCGGCCATGACGTGATCGGCGGGCTTGCCGTGCGAGACAAGGTGATCGAGGGTTAGGCCGTGCAATGCCTGTGCCTCGGCGGTCCATGTCCAGCCCGACCAGGAAGCGTGCGGACGGATAAGCCAGGAGCGCGCAATTCCCCGCGAATCCGCAATACCGACCTCGATCGGGAATGACCGGCCGTGCCGGGGCAGGCATGAGGCCTCGAAGTCGATCGTCATGATGGGCTTCATGGCCAGTGGAGCGCCCCGGAATTGGAGGGCGCACCCGGCGGCGCCGCTCCGAAGCTCGAACTGCCCCGCCGGGTGGGCCATGCGCTGAGGGTCAGGGGTAGGTAAGGCCGTAATAGCCATAGACCTGCTCGCCATAGGCGCGGTCGAAGGTCGGCTCTTCATCGGCACCGTAGCGCGGCGCCTTTTCGAGCATTTCCTTGTCGATATCGACGATATAGCCGCCCTGATCGGTGTCGTAGGTCAGCGCTTCCCAGGGGAGCGGGTAATAGTCGGCGCCCAGCCCGAACAGGCCGCCGAAGCTGAGCACGGCATATTCGACCTGGCCCGACTGCTTGTCGACCATGAAGTTGTGGATCGTACCGAGCTTGTCGCCGTCTTCATTATAGACGGCGGTGCCTTCGACCTTGTTCGAAGCGATGAGCCAGTCCGACTCGTCGATTTCGATCGTGTCGTTGTCGATGTCATTGTCCGTCGGTGCATCGGTCATGTCGGAGTCTCCATGCGATTCCCCCGCCCGGAGCATCCTGAACCCCGTGCGCGACAATCATGTGACGATGGAACGCGTCGGCGAGTAGACCGAGTCGAAGGGGCCGCTCAGCCGTTCAGCACCACCACCAGGCGAATCGCGATGAGCGCCGCGGTAAGCGCCCAGATCATCAGCGCCAATCGGCGCGCTTCCCTGCCCGTGACGATCCTGCCGTTGGCAAGCCGAACGGCTTTGCTATGCCAGACCCACCGCGTGAAGGCGGCATAGGGCAGGGTGGCATAGGCCAGCCCGACGAGGTAATCCGCCCAATCCGGCGCGCCGAGAGCGTGCAGGGCGACGATCGTCAGCTACGCCGCCAACAAGGCTGCGATCGCGGCACAACCGAGGATCGGTCCGTAGCTGGCGAACTCGCTTGCATCGACGATCCCGTCCTCGGCCGATCCGTCTTTCGTCCGGCGGGTCGATTGTCATGCGCTCAGTTCGCGGCCGTCGCCGGCACTTGTTCCTCGAGCAGCGGCACGATCGTCTCGTTCAGCGCGTCGAGATCGAACGCCCCGGCCCTGGCGTACCGGATATGGCCCGATCGATCGATGATATAGTTGGTCGGTACTCCGGTCAGGATGGGGTAGCCGCCCTTGATCCTCCTCGCCGAGGGGATGTGCATTACCGCGAAGAGTTTCTTCAACTGGTATAGCGGCACCGAATCCTCGGTCGCGATCGTGAAGACCCTCAGTCCCGCCTTCTGCTGGACCTCATAATATCTATCCAGCAGCGGCAGTTCTTCCCGGCACGGCACGCACCAGGTCGCCCAGAAATTGAGCACCACCACCTGGCCGCGAAGCTGGTCGAGCGTCACCTTCGATCCGTCGATCATGGTCAGTTCGAAATTGGGCGCGACATCGCCGACCTTGGGCGCTTTGGCCGCAGTCAGCAGGAGAGCGGCCAGGCCCAGGCCGACCAGCTTCAACCCCTGCGAGAAAGACACCCCCATGATATTTTCCCCTTTGTCGCGAACCTGATGCAGGGCTGGGGCTGCGTCAATATGGGCGGCATCTCCCGTGCGCGGTCGAGACGCCGTGCCGCATTGCAGCATCCCCGTTGCCCCTGGCGCAATCGCGAGCTAACAGCCGGGCAACATCTGCAGCAGCAAAGGGGATCACGATGACGCCGACCGTGAAGGCCATTCTCGACAAATACGAGTCCGAAAACGCCGGCGTGAAGGCGAACCTCGCCCGCATCCTGATGCAGGGCAAGCTCGGCGGTACCGGCAAGCTGATCATCCTGCCGGTCGACCAGGGCTTCGAGCATGGCCCGGCGCGCAGCTTCGCGGTCAACCCCGCCGCTTATGATCCCCATTACCATTACCAGATCGCGATCGATGCGGGGCTCTCGGCCTATGCAGCGCCGCTCGGCATGATCGAAGCGGGCGCCGAGACCTTTGCCGGCCAGATCCCGACCATCCTGAAGGTCAACAGCTCGAACAGCTGGGCGCAGGGCGCGAACCAGGCGGTCACCGCCAGTGTCGAGGACGCCGTGCGGCTCGGCTGCTCGGCGATCGGCTTCACCATCTATCCCGGCTCGGACGATTTGTTCGAGATGATCGGCCAGATCCGCGAGCTGTCGGCCGAGGCCAAGTCGGTCGGCATCGCCACCGTCATCTGGTCCTATCCGCGCGGCGGTGCGCTGCCCAAGTCGGGCGAGCTCGCGCTCGATGTCGGTGCTTATGCCGCGCACATGGCGGCGCTGCTTGGCGCGCACATCATCAAGGTGAAGCTGCCCAGCGACCATATCGAGCAGAAGGAAGCCAAGCCGATGTACGAGGGCACCGACTGGTCGAAGCAGTCGGACCGCGTCCGCCACGTCGTGCAGTCGAGCTTTGCCGGCCGCCGCATCGTGGTGTTCTCGGGCGGCGCGGCCAAGGGCGCCGATGCGGTCTATCAGGACGCGCGCGACATTCGCGACGGCGGCGGCAACGGCTCGATCATCGGCCGCAACACCTTCCAGCGGCCGCGCGACGAAGCGCTGGCGATGCTCGACAAGCTGGTGCGCATCTACAAGAACGAGGAGTGAGCGACATGCCGGCCATCGGTCGTCGCGAGGTCATCGGCGGTGCCGTTGCCATCGCCATGATCGGCTGGCCGGCATCCGCCATCGCGGCGGAGAATGAGCGCTACGGCATGATCGGCAAGATCACCGCCAAGCCCGGCCAGCGCGCCGCGCTGGCTGCCGCGCTCGCCGGCGGGTCTGAGGCGATGCCGGGCTGCCTGGCCTATGTCGTGGCCGAAGATGTGGCCGACGCCGACGCGCTCTGGGTCACCGAGATCTGGGAGAGCAAGGCGGCGCACCAAGCGTCGCTGTCGCTCCCGGCGGTGCGCGCGGCGATCGCCGTCGGCCGACCGCTGATCGCGGGTTTCGACACCGTGGCCCAGACCCGCCCGATCAGCGGCGTGGTGACAACATGAGCGACGCCGCCTGGACCGCGGTCGACGACTATATCGTCGGCCATCTGCTCGGTGCCGATCCGGTGCTAGACGCCGCGCTGGCGGCGAACGAGGCAGGCGGATTGCCGCCGATCGATGTATCCGCGGCGCAGGGCAAGATGCTCCACCTGCTCGCGCGCATGGCCGGCGCCCGGCGCATCCTGGAAGTCGGTACGCTCGGCGGCTATTCGACGATCTGGCTGGCGCGGGCACTGCCCGAGGACGGCGCGCTGGTGACGCTCGAACTCGAACCGCACCATGCCGATGTCGCGCGCGCCAACATCACGGCGGCCGGTTTCGCCGACAGGGTCGATGTGCGCACCGGTCCGGCGGTCGGGACGCTCGAGGCGATGATCGCGGCGGGCGAAGGGCCGTTCGACTTCATCTTCATCGACGCGGACAAGCCGAGCAACGTTGCCTATCTGCGCGCGGCGATCGCGCTGGGGCGGCCGGGCACCACGATCATCGTCGACAATGTCGTGCGGGAGGGCGGGGTGCTCGACGCGAACAGTGACGATGACCGCATCCAGGGCACGCGCGCGCTGTTCGAGGCAGTTGCCGCAGAACCGCGGCTCAGCGCGACGGCAGTCCAGACGGTCGGCGCGAAGAAATGGGACGGGTTCCTGCTGGCCGTGCTAGGCGCCCCCGAATGACTGAAGAAGATCCCCTCGGCCCGCTCGATCCCGATTTCGCCGCCAAGTTCACGCGCGACATCCGCCGGCCGCCCTGCCAGCTCTATCTCGTGTCGCCGCTCGATGTCGGCGGCACGTTTCCCGACCGGCTGGCCCGGGCGCTCGATACTGGACCGGTCGCGGCGTTCCAGTTTCGCGTGAAGGATGTCGATCAGCACGAAGCGACGCGGCTGGGCGAGCCGCTCCGCGCACTCTGCGCCGAGCGCGACGTCGCCTTCATCGTCAACGACAGCATCTCGCTGGCCAAGCGGCTCGGCGCTGACGGCGTGCATCTCGGCCAGGGCGATGGCGATCCGCGCGAGGCGCGCTCGGTGCTTGGCCCGGCGGCGCAGATCGGCGTCACCTGCCATGACAGCCGCCATCTCGCGATGGAGGCCGGCGAGGCGGGGGCCGACTATGTCGCATTCGGTGCCTTTTATCCGACCACCACCAAGGAGGTGAGCCACCACCCCGATCCCTCGATCCTGAGCTGGTGGACCACGGTGTTCGAAATCCCGTGCGTCGCGATCGGCGGCATCACGCCGGCCAACGCGCCGGCGCTGGTCGCCGCGGGCGCCGATTTCCTCGCCGTGTCGAACGCGGTGTGGGGCGGGGACGAAGCGGCGGCGATCAAGTCGTTTGCGGCAGTGCTCGGCTGAGCGGGCGCGCCGGTTTCAGAAGATGTTCCGCCCGGCGCGGATTTCCACCTTCGTATTGAACATCTTGCGCGCCGCCGCACCCGCATCCCGAACCAGCACCAGCACTTCGTCGCCCGCCCGGATGATCTCGTCGCTCGGCGGGCGTGCGATGCTGGATTCCCCGCGCCGAATCCGGACGATGAAAAAGGCGCCGCTGCCCCGGCGTTCCGCTTCGCCGACCGTGAGGTTGGTCATCGCGGCGCCATCCTGCGTGATGACCAGTTCGAGATCGACTCCGAGCTCACCGAGATCGTGCTTCGCCCGGGCCAGTTCTTCGTCGGACGCAAAAGCGCCGCTGGCCGGATACAGGATCATTCGCGCAATCCGCTCGGCGCCGATATGGGTCGGCAGCACGACGTGATCGGCGCCCGCGCGGCGCAGCTTGCGCTCCGTCGTCGGCGCTTCGCCGCGCGCGATGATCTCCAGGCCCGCGTTTAAATTGCGCGCGCTCAGCGTGATGAAGACGTTCGCGGCATCGTCGGGCAGCACCGTCGCGAGCACCTTGGCGCGCTCGATCCCGGCGGCATGCAACGTCTCCTCGTCCGTCGCGTCGCCTGCCAGGCAGAGATAACCCGCAGCCTCCGCCTCGGCGAGCCTGGCCGCGCCCCGTTCGATCACGACGAGCGGCATCCCCGCCGCCGCGAGGTCGCGGGCGAGCATCACCCCGATCCGGCCGAAGCCACAGATCACGACATGGCCCGACAGCTTGTCGACGCGGCTCTGCATGCGGTTCGCTCCAAAAAACTGCCTGAGTTGAAGGACGGTAAAGATCTGGACCAGGGCGCTTGTCAGCAGGATCATGCCGGTGCAGCCGAGCACCATCGTGGCCATGGTGACGGCGTGGAGATAGGGCGTGTCGATCGGCCGGATCTCGCCATAGCCGACTGTGTAGACGGTCAGCACCACCATGTAGGAGGCGTCGCTGAAGCTCCAGCCCGCGGCCATATAGGCACAGGTAGCGACCACCACGACCATGGCGACAAAAGCCAGGATCGACAGGAGATTCCGGACGGGGGAGCCAAGGACGCTTTCAGCGTCGGCAAAAATCCTGCGCACGGGCAGGGAGTGTGGCTGAGCTGTCGCGGTCTGTCCAGCAAGCAGGTGAGTGGCTTGGCCTGCCTTGGGCCGTGCATGATATCACGACCTGCGCGGCGGCCGCATCTCGTTGACGGGGTTGGCTATAAAGCGGGTTGCCCCCGCCCGTCGGTCGTTACCAGCGGCGCACGGGGCCGGTATCGACATGGACGAAACCGTCGCGCGGATAATAGCCGACGCCGCCGCCGCCCAGCGCGAGCGCCGCGCCACGAAGGCGATCGAGCGAGACGCCCGGAATCATGATGTCGGTGGCCTTGCCCAGCATGTGCTGGCTCTGGCTGGCGACGCCGGTATGCTCGCCGCCCCGGGCGCGCAGCGACGCGTTGGTCTGGGGTGAGCGATAGCCGGAGATCAGGTCGATCTTGCGGCTGCCGCCCACGTCGAGCTTCTCGCGAAGCTGGACGAGCAGCGCGAGCAGCCTGGGGTCCATCGGGTGGACCTGCCCGGTTCGCCAGTCGCGCAGGCCGTGGTTCAGTTCGGCGAGCCCGTCCGCCACGAAGCTTCCGCCCCGCGCGAAGACGGCATCGACACTTTCATTGGTGTGCACGTTGCGGATCGCCAGCCGCAATTCCGCGCCGGTCGCCATGGCGGGCAGAGGAAAAGCGAGCGCGGCGCCGGCAGCCATCGCGCCGCCAAGCAGCGCGCGTCGCGAAAGGTTTGGGCCGTCAGCTCGTTCCGGGCCGGAAACAAGCCGGCTGTCCATCGTTGATTGCATGAGTGGCAATGTAGGGACCTGAAATGATGAGAAAAATAACGATCGGCGCGGCTTGTCTCGCTTTTGTCTCTTTTTGTCCCGTTAGTGTCTCCGCGCAGGGAACAAAGCTTAAGGAAGTGCAAGCGATCGACCGGTCGATTCTGCATGTTCAAGTGATTCTCGATCATCTCGGATTTTCGCCCGGCATGCTCGATGGCAAGCCGGGCAAGTCGCTTACCGCCGCGCTGAAGGGGTTTCAGGAAAGCCGGGGCCTCGAGATCACCGGGGATATGGACAAGGCGACGCTGTGGGCGCTTCATCCCTATCGCGCCTGGCGGCCGACGCGAACCCTGGCGCTGACGCCGGAGACGCTGGCCGGTCCCTATACCAACCCGCTGCCCAAGGATCCGCAGGAGCAGGCGAAGCTCCCGACGCTCGGTTATCGTGCGCCGATCGAGAAGCTGGCGGAGATGTTCCACACCACGCCCGAGGTGCTGATCGCGCTCAACGACCCGCAGACCCGGCTCGCACCGGGATCGATGATGACCTTCCCCAATGCGCTGCCGCTGTCGCGCGCCTATGATGCGAAACTGCCGGCCGACTGGCGCAAGACGCTCAACGACCTGAACGTGTCGGCGAGCCAGCCCGAGGGTGCGAAGGTCGTGGTCGACAAATCGGACGAGGTGCTGCGCGTGCTGGACAAGGACGGCAAGCTCGTCGCCCAGTTCCAGGCGACGATGGGCAGCACGCACGATCCGCTGCCGATCGGCACCTGGAAGATCCAGGGCGCGTCCTATAACCCCCCATTCCACTATAATCCGGACCTGTTCTGGGACGCGAAGGACAGTGCCAAGGCTGCCCGGCTGCCGCCGGGGCCGAATGGGCCGGTCGGCGTGATCTGGCTCGATCTGTCCAAGCCGCATTACGGCATCCACGGCACGCCCGAACCGAGCACGGTCGGCCGCGCCGAAAGCCATGGCTGCATCCGCCTCAGCAATTGGGACGCGGCGCGGCTATCGTTGATGGTGAAGCCCGGCACGCCGGCGATCTTCCAGGAGTGAGGCGATGAAAAAGCTCGGTTGCGGCCTGTTGACGGTGATAGGCGGGATCGCCGGCATCTTTGTCGCCCTGGTGCTGTTCGGTCAGGCCCTGCCCGACGCGAAGCCGCAGCCCAAGGTCGCGGTCGCAACCACGGTGGCAAACCCGGCGGGCGTACCCGCGCCGGCGCCGGCAACGGCCATGGCCGACCCGGGCGGACCACTCGCCGTTCCGGTCGCGGGCGTGGCGCGAAGCATGATCGCCGACAGCTGGGAAGATCCGCGCGACGGCGGCGCCCGCCAGCATCACGGCACCGACATCATGGCGCCCGGCGGCACGCCGGTGACCGCGGCCGCGCCCGGCACGATCGAGAAGCTGTTCCAGAGCGTGGCGGGCGGGACGACTCTCTATGTCCGCTCGCCCGACCGGCTATGGGTCTATTATTACGCCCATCTCTCCGGCTACGCGCCGGGAATCCATGAAGGGCAGGTGGTGAAGACGGGCGATCCGCTGGGCTATGTCGGCGATACGGGCAATGCCGGCGCGGGCAATTTCCATCTGCACTTCGGGCTCAGCCGCGCCACGCCGGAGCAGCATTGGTATCAGGCGCAGGACATCAATCCCTACCCCTACCTTGCCGGAAAGCCGTCATCCCGTTAAAGGCCCCGCCTTCGCTCTTTCCATCACAGGCATCCCCCATGAAGATCAACGCGGTCGAGATTCGTCCCGGCAACATCCTCGAATATGAAGGCGGCATCTGGCGCGCGGTGAAAATCCAGCACACCCAGCCGGGTAAGGGCGGTGCCTATATGCAGGTCGAGATGAAGAACCTGATCGATGGGCGGAAGAACAATGTCCGCTTCCGTTCGGCCGAATCGCTCGAGAAGGTCCGGCTGGAAACCACCGATTTCCAGTTCCTGTTCCGCGAGGGCGACCAGCTGACCTTCATGGACAAGATCAATTACGAGCAGATCACGCTGCCCGCCGACCTGCTCGGCGACGCCGCCGCGTTCCTGCAGGATGGCATGGACGTGGTGATGGAGCTCTGGGAGGAGCGCCCGATCTCGGTGCAGCTCCCCGACACGATCGAGGCGCTGATCGTCGAGGCCGATGCTGTGGTGAAGGGCCAGACCGCGTCTTCCAGCTACAAGCCCGCCATCCTCGAGAACGGCGTGCGCGTGATGGTGCCGCCGCATATCGGCGCCGGCACGCGGATCGTGGTCGATGTCTACGAGCAGACCTATGTAAGGCGCGCGGACTAAAGCTCCCCTCCCGCTTGCGGGAGGGGCTAGGGGAGGGCCTGTCCAGGGCCTCATGTCCTCCACCGATTGTTGACAGGCCCTCCCCCAGTGTACGTTCGCCGCTGGGTCGATCATGCCCCCGGCATGATCGAGAAATGCCTGGGAGGCATTTCGGACCCAGCGACGAACGTACACTCCTCCCGCAAGCGGGAGGGGAGGAGAATTGCATTGGTATCCCATTCAGGCCTCATCACCGTCATGGATCGCGCCGCGCGCAAGGCCGCGCCGCGAATTCGTCGGGACTTCAACGAGGTCCAGCACCTGCAGGTGAGCCGCAAGGGGCCCGCCGACTTCGTCACCATGGCGGACCAGCGCGCCGAGCAGACGATCTTCGAGGAGCTGTCCAAGGCGCGCCCCGACTGGGGGTTCCTGATGGAGGAGCGCGGCGAAATCGCCGGCGACCCCAACAAGCCGCGCTGGATCGTCGACCCGATCGACGGCACCACCAACTTCCTCCACGGCATTCCCCATTTCGCGATCTCGATCGCGGTCGAGGAGCCGCTCGCCAACGGCAAGCGCGAGATCACCACCGGCCTGATCTACAACCCGATCACGGACGACAGTTTCTGGGCCGAAAAGGGCCGGGGCGCCTGGATGCAGGAACAGCGGCTGCGCGTGTCGGCGCGCCGCGACCTGCCCGACGCGCTGATCGCGACCGGCATTCCGTTCCTCGGCCATGGCGATTTCGCCCAGTGGAGCCGCATCTTCGGGGCGATCGCGCCGGAAGTGGCGGGCATCCGCCGGATCGGCGCGGCCGCGCTCGATCTCGCCTGGGTCGCGGCGGGCCGTTTCGACGGGTTCTGGGAATCGGGCCTGAAGCCCTGGGACGTCGCCGCCGGCATCCTGCTGGTGCGCGAGGCGGGCGGCTTCGTCACCGATTTCCGCGGCGGCGACCGGATGATGGAACGCGGCGAATTCCTGGCCGCGAACGACGCGCTGCAATCCAAGCTGCACAAGCTGCTGGCGAACGCTTTGCGCTAATCATTCCTCCCCGGAACGGGGAGGGGGACCGCCCGCTTCTTCAGCGGGTGGTGGAGGGGCTTGAAGCGCGGAACATCTGTCCCGCGCTCCAAGCCCCTCCACCACTTCGTGGTCCCCCTCCCCGAGCAAGCTCGGGGAGGAACGGAAGGCTTGGTTTTTGCGAGTGATTCTCACTCCTCGCGGCCTTGCCCAATAGGGGTCATCGTCCTAAAGCCGCGCCAATCATTCGCACCTGCGAGAAGCCCATTGGTCGACCTGTCGCAATATCTGCCGATCCTGCTGTTCCTTGGCGTCGCGATCGTGCTGTCCAGCGCGTTCGTGTTCCTGCCGATCATCGCCGCGCGCTTCACCGGCGCGCATAAGCCGACGCCTGAAAAGCTGACCGAATATGAATGCGGTTTCCCCGCCTTCGAGGATTCGCGCAGCCAGTTCGACGTGCGCTTCTATCTCGTCGCCATCCTGTTCATCATCTTCGATCTCGAAGCCGCGTTTCTCTATCCCTGGGCGGTCAGCGTCTTCTCGCTGGGCTGGACGGCATGGTTCGCGATGATGGGCTTCATTGCCGAACTCGCGCTCGGCCTCGTCTATGCATGGAAGAAGGGAGCGCTCGAGTGGGAGTAGAACTCACACCAGCCGCCTCCGGTGGCGCGATCATCCCACCCGATCAGGCGTTCTTCGACGATCTGAACGGCGAGCTGACCGACAAGGGTTTCCTCGTCACCTCGACCGAGGATCTGTTCCACTGGGCCCGCACCGGCTCTTTGTGGTGGATGACCTTCGGCCTTGCCTGCTGCGCGGTCGAGATGATCCATGTGAACATGCCGCGCTACGATCTGGAGCGTTTCGGCGCCGCGCCGCGCGCGTCTCCGCGCCAGTCGGACGTGATGATCGTCGCCGGCACGCTCTGCAACAAGATGGCTCCGGCGCTGCGCCGCGTCTACGACCAGATGTCCGAGCCGAAATACGTCATCTCGATGGGCTCCTGCGCCAATGGCGGCGGCTATTATCATTATAGCTACAGCGTCGTGCGCGGCTGCGACCGGATCGTGCCGGTCGATATCTATGTCCCGGGCTGCCCGCCGACGGCGGAGGCGCTGCTGTACGGCATCATGCAGTTGCAGCGGAAGATCCGCCGCATCGGAACGATCGAACGGTGAGGGCGCCGGCGCCGGCCTACACGGCCAATGACGGGGTGATCGATCGCGCGGGCGAGCTGCTCGGCGTGAGCCTGGTGTCGTCGCTCGATGCGGTGGGCGAAGTCGCGCTGACGGTCGACCGCGAGACGCTGGTCGAGACGATGATCGCGCTGCGCGACACGCCCGGCCTCGAATATCAGCAGCTAATGGAAATCGCCGGCGTCGACTATCCGGAGCGGCCCGACCGGTTCGAAGTGGTCTATTGCCTGCTCTCGCTGACCCGCAACCACCGCATTCGCGTGCATGTGCAGACCGATGAGGAAAAGCCGGTGCCGTCGGTGACGGGCATCTGGCCGGTCGCCGGCTGGCTCGAGCGCGAAGTGTACGACATGTACGGCGTGCTGTTCTCGGGCAATGCCGATCTGCGCCGCATCCTGACCGATTACGGTTTCCGCGGCCATCCGCAGCGCAAGGATTTCCCGCTGACCGGCTATGTCGAGCTGCGCTATTCCGAGGAAGCGAAGCGGGTGGTCTATGAGCCCGTCCAGCTCGCCCAGGATTTCCGCAGCTTTGATTTCATGAGCCCGTGGGAAGGCGCCGAATATATCCTGCCCGGCGACGAGAAGGCGAAGCTGCCCGAAGCCAAGGGCGCGCCGACGCCGCTCAAGGCCGACGAGATCCAGAAGGCGGATGCGGCCAAGACCGCCGCCGCTGCGCCGCCGGCGACGCCGAAGGTCACCGAGAGCACGGCGCAGACCGGGGCAGGCAAAGCATCGCCCGACGCGGAACCCAAGCCCGCCGATCCGGATGTGGTGAAGAAGCCGCGCGCGCCGCGCAAGCCGAAGGCGTCGTGATGGATATTCTTCTTTCCTTCCCCGGCGAAGGCCGGGGCCTAGTTGGGGGACTTTCCTTGGCTGGCGTTGCGCTTCTTCACTTCAACCTTCCCAACTGGACCCCGGCCTTCGCCGGGGAAGAGCTAGTAGTGCCGGGAGGCGCGCATGGCTGATCATCTCGAAGCGATCGAGGGCAGGACCGACGCCGCCGACCCCGAAGTCGGCGATATCGCGATCCAGAACTACACGATCAATTTCGGCCCGCAGCATCCGGCCGCGCACGGCGTGCTGCGCCTGGTGATGGAGCTCGACGGCGAGATCGTCGAGCGCGTCGATCCGCATGTCGGCCTGCTTCACCGCGGCACCGAAAAGCTGATCGAGCACAAGACCTATATCCAGGCTCTGCCCTATTTCGACCGGCTCGATTACTGCTCGCCCTTGTGCATGGAGCACAGCTTCGTGCTCGCGATCGAGAAACTGCTCGATCTCGAAGTGCCGATCCGCGCGCAATATCTCCGCGTGTTCTTCGCCGAGCTGACGCGCATCTCGAACCACATGCTCAACCTCGGCAGCCATGTCATGGACGTCGGCGCGATGACGCCGAACCTGTGGCTGTTCGAGATCCGCGAGGATTGCCTCAACTTCTTCGAGCGCGTCTCCGGCGCCCGCATGCATTCGGCCTATTTCCGGCCGGGCGGGGTACACCAGGATACGCCGCTCAAGCTGCTGACCGACATTGCCGACTGGCTCGACGGCCGCCTGCCGCGCCTGTTCGAGGATGCGATCAGCCTTGTCGCCGACAACCGCATCTTCAAGCAGCGCAACGTCGACATCGCGACGGTGAGCCGCGACGATGCGATCAAATGGGGTTTCTCCGGCCCGATGATCCGCGGCTCGGGCATTCCGTGGGATCTGCGCAAGTCGCAGCCCTATGACGTGTACGCGAAGATGGATTTCGACGTGCCGGTCGGCACCCGCGGCGATTGCTACGACCGCTTCATGGTGCGCGTGGAGGAGGTCCGCCAGTCAGTGCGGATCATGAAGCAGTGCCTGAACGAGATGCCGGAAGGGCCGATCGCCAGCCTCGACCGCAAGGTCGTGCCGCCCAAGCGCGCCGAGATGAAGCGCTCGATGGAAGCGCTGATCCACCACTTCAAGCTCTATACCGAGGGCTTCCACGTGCCGGCGGGCGACGTGTACGTCGCGACCGAGAGCCCGAAGGGCGAGTTCGGCGTCTATCTCGTCGCCGACGGCAGCAACAAGCCGTACCGCTGCAAGATCCGCCCGACCGCCTTCTCGCATCTCCAGGCGATGGACTTCATGGCCAGGGGCCACATGCTCGCCGACACCACCGCCATTCTCGGCGCGATGGATATCGTGTTCGGGGAGTGCGACCGGTGAGGTTCGCTTCTCTCTTGGCCGTGGCGCTGATGGCAGGTTGCGGCATCGCGCAAGCTCAAGATCTGACAAAAAAAGATACCGTCATGCAAGGCGGCCCGCTTGACCAGCTCGTGCTTGGCCCTCTCGTGACGGCCAAGGGGCAGCCGGGTTTCGGACTTAAACCGTCCCCGCCTAATGCTGCGCCGGTCCCACAACCGATGTTGGCCATCGTCACCGGGCTGCTTCACGCTTACGAACTCGGTAAAAAAGGCTCATACCGACCCTATCTGGCCGCTGACGCGACCGGTACATGGTGCGAAGGCCCAATGACCGAAAACTGTCGTGACGCGGTGCCTTTCGACGGCTTCACCTTTGGTGAGCATTGTGTCGCCAACACCCCGTTTTACGAAGGTGGTTCGGACGTACGCCTCGAGTGGATCTATAAGGGGCAGCTCTACTACATCTCGTTCGTGAAGTTCAGCGGCGGCAAGATTCGCAGCGTCGTGACCACTCGCGCGAGCGTCCCCGCCATCTTCAATCCGGACGCCAAGGGCTAGCATGGCTGAAGCACCCAAAATCCCCGACGAAGCCGAGACTCGCGCACGCTGGGGTTCGTTCATCTGGACGGCCGAGAATCGCAAGAAAGCGACCGAGATTCTCGGCCGCTATCCCAAGGGGCGCGAGCAATCCGCGTCGCTGCCCTTGCTCGATCTCGCCCAGCGCCAGGTCGGCGCGGAGACGCATACCCAGGGCTGGCTGCCGGTCCCGGTGATCGAATATGTCGCCCGCGAGATCGGCGTGCCCTACATGCGCGTCTATGAGGTCGCGACCTTCTACACCATGTTCAACATGGCGCCGGTCGGCCGCTATCACGTCCAGGTCTGCGGCACGACGCCGTGCATGCTCGGCGGATCGGACGATGTGCTAGCCGCCTGCAAGAATCGTGGCCTGGTCAAGGGCACGACCACGCCCGACGGCTTGTTCACCTTGACCGAGGTCGAGTGCCTCGGCGCCTGCGCCAACGCGCCGATGGTACAGATCAACGACGACAATTACGAAGACCTGGATTACGATCGCACGACCGCGATCCTCGATGCGCTGGCCGAGGGCAGGACGCCCACGCCGGGCTCGCAGACCGGGCGCCGCGACAGCTGCCCGGCGGGCGGCCCGACCAGCCTCAGGGAAATGGTCGACGAGAATCACGATTACCGGGGGGAATGGGCATGAAGGGTACGAATCCCATCGTCGCGATCCTCGCGATCATCGGCGGCCTGGTTGTGCTCGGTTTCGTGCTGAAGGTGACCTTCAAGCTGCTCGGCCTGCTGATCCTGATCGGCATCGGCCTCGTCATTTACTTCGCGGTGCAGAGCGCGACGGGGAAGGGCCGCTAGATGCTCGCCGACAAGGACCGTATCTTCACCAACGTCTACGGGTTCCAGCCGTGGAATCTCGAAGGCGCGCTCAAGCGTGGCGATTGGGATGACACCAAGGGCCTGATGGCGCGCGGGCAGGATGCCCTGATCGACGCGGTCAAGGCATCGGGCCTGCGCGGCCGTGGCGGCGCGGGTTTCCCGACCGGCACCAAATGGTCGTTCATGCCGAAGGAGCCCAAGCCCGAGCGGCCGAACTTCCTCGTCATCAACGCCGACGAATCCGAGCCCGGTTCCTGCAAGGACCGCGAGATCATGCGGCACGATCCGCACAAGCTGATCGAAGGCGCGCTGATCGCGGGTTTCGCGATGCGCGCGCGCGCGGCGTACATCTATATCCGCGGCGAATATATCCGCGAGGCGGAGGTGCTCTTCGCCGCGGTCGCCGAAGCCTATGACAAGGGCCTGATCGGCAAGAACGCCTCGGGGTCGGGCTATGATTTCGACGTGTTCGTCCATCGCGGCGCCGGCGCCTATATCTGCGGCGAAGAGACCGCGATGCTCGAGAGCCTCGAAGGCAAGAAGGGCCAGCCGCGCCTCAAGCCGCCGTTTCCGGCGGGTGCGGGCCTCTATGGCTGCCCGACCACGGTCAACAATGTCGAATCGATCGCGGTCGTGCCGACGATCCTGCGGCGCGGTGCCGAATGGTTCGCCGGCATCGGCGCGGAGAACAACCGCGGCACCAAGCTGTTCCAGATCTCCGGCCATGTGAACAAGCCCTGCGTGGTCGAGGAAGCGATGAGCATTCCCTTCCGCCAGCTGATCGAGGAACATTGCGGCGGCATCCGCGGCGGGTGGGACAATCTGCTCGCGGTCATCCCCGGCGGCTCCTCGGTGCCTTTGGTGCCGGCGGCGCAGATCATGGACTGCCCGATGGATTTCGACGGGCTGAAGGCGCTGGGCTCCGGCCTCGGCACCGCGGCGATCATCGTCATGGACAAGTCGACCGACATCGTCCGCGCGATCAGCCGCATCTCCTATTTCTACAAGCATGAGAGCTGCGGCCAGTGCACGCCGTGCCGCGAGGGCACCGGCTGGATGTGGCGCGTGATGGAGCGGCTGCGCACCGGCGATGCCGATATCAGCGAGATCGATACGCTGCAGCAGGTCACCAAGCAGATCGAAGGCCACACCATCTGCGCGCTCGGCGACGCGGCGGCGTGGCCGATCCAGGGCCTGATCAAGCATTTCCGGCCCGAGCTGGAGCGCCGGATCAAGGAACGCGGCGGCGATCTCGCCCCGATGATGGAAGCGGCGGAATGAAGCTGCTGTCGATCGCGCACGTGACGGCCTGTCTCGCGATGACGATCGCCTGGCAGCCGCTTCTCGCCCAGTCCCAGCCGGCGCCGAGACTGGCGTATTCGGCCGTTCGCGTGATCGGTTTTTGCGTGGCGGATCGCAGTTCCCCGGCCGCACGGCGGGTCATCGATCTGGATTTTGGCACCGAGACCTACCGTACGGCCCTGGCCACGCTGGTGCAGCCCGCAGACAGCTGCATGCCGCAGGGGCATGTCGTTTATAATCCGGTCCAGCTGGGCGGCGGGATCGCGGAATATTTCCTGGCGTCCCATCTGTCACGCGGTTCGCTGGAGCGTGAACTGGCGCGAGGTTCCATGGACCGGGAACTGGCGTCCACGGATGCGACTCAACGTCTTGGCGCGTGCATCATCCACAGGTCGCCCGGGAAAGTGGTCGCCTGGCTGAAGTCCGTGCCGGACAGTGCCGAAGAGCCGCGCGCCTTGCGCGCCATCACGCCCGATGCGAGTACCTGTGTCGCGGCGGTGCATAGCGCGCGTCCAAGCGCCGCCGGGCTCCGCGCAATCCTGGCGCTGACCAGCTACCATATCGCGACGCGGCCCGGCGCCGCGGTGAGGAGCTAGCGCCATGGGCACGATTGAGCTCGTGGGAAGCGGGATGCTGCGCGGCTATCCCATGTCGTTGTCGTCTATCGGGGGGAAGGCGGAATGAGAATAATGGTCATTGCTGCCGCTATCGCCGCACTGCCATTGGCAGCGGCGGGCGCCGCCGCCGGGGAGCGCAAGGCCGATCCGCGCGAATTCCGCGCCACGGCCGAATGCGTGATGGCGGAAGCGCCCGATCAGGTGCGCCAGCTGCTCGGCAGCTTGCCCGGCTCTTCCGACGAGCAGCGTGCGGCGAAGCGGCTTGCTTCGGTCTACAGCTCGTGCAGCGGCGACTCGTTCGGTCTTTCACTCAGCAACGGGACGCAGGGTCTCTATAACGGCCGCGCCGATATGGCGGCTGCCGCGACGTCGTTGGCGCTGAAAGGTGGCCGCCGGGCGCTGCGTCCGGGCGAAGTGAAGACATGGTATCTCGGTTCTATTGCGGGACGGTCGCCGGGCAATGGTTATGACGCGGTCGCGCTCGGCATGCAGGAATTCGGCACCTGCGTGGTCAACGCGGCGCCGGAAGCCTCGACCGATCTCGTTCAGTCGGCGGCCGGCAGCGATGCCGAACGCCGCGCGCTCGATGCGATCAAGCCGGTGCTCGGCGGTTGCGTCGTGACAGGCAAGCCGATCAGCATGAAGCGCGATCAGCTCCGCCTGATGATCGCCGAACCCCTTTATCACGCCATTGTCGACGGCCCTTCGGCCGGCCGGCGCAGCTAGCAAGTACGAAACGCATGCCAAAGCTCAAAGTCGACGGAATCGAGATCGAGGTGCCGCAGGGCGCCACCGTGCTGCAGGCGTGCGAGCTTGCCGGCAAGGAAATCCCGCGCTTCTGCTATCACGAGCGCCTGTCGATCGCCGGCAATTGCCGCATGTGCCTGGTCGAGGTTAAGCCGGGCCCGCCCAAGCCCCAGGCCTCGTGCGCGCTGCCGGCCGCCGAAAACCAGGAAGTCTTCACCAACACCCCGATGGTGAAGAATGCGCGCGAAGGCGTGATGGAATTCCTGTTGATCAACCACCCGCTCGATTGCCCGATCTGCGATCAGGGCGGCGAGTGCGACCTGCAGGACCAGAGCCTGGCTTATGGCCGCGGCCATTCCCGCTATGACGAGAACAAGCGGGCGGTCACCGAAAAGTACATGGGCCCGATCGTGAAGACGGTGATGACGCGGTGCATCCAGTGCACTCGCTGCATCCGCTTCGCCGAGGAAGTCGCCGGCGTCGAGGAAATCGGCGCGATCGGCCGCGGCGAGGACATGCAGATCACCTCCTACCTCGAGGGTGCGGTGACGAGCGAGCTGTCGGGCAATGTCGTCGATCTCTGCCCGGTCGGCGCGCTGACCTCCAAGCCCTATGCCTTCGAGGCGCGGCCCTGGGAGCTGAAGAAGACGCTGACCATCGACGTGATGGACGCTGTCGGCACCAATATCCGCCTCGACAGCCGCGGCCGCCAGGTGCTGCGCGCGCTCCCCGTGATCAACGAGGACGTCAACGAGGAATGGGCCAGCGACAAGACCCGCCACGCGGTCGACGGGCTGGTCCGCCGCCGGCTCGATCGTCCGTTCGTGCGCAAGCAGGGCAAGCTGACCGAGGCAAGCTGGGACGAGGCCTTCGCCGCCATTGCCGCAGTGAACGCCGGCTCCAGCGTCGCCGCGATCCATGGCGATCTGGTCGATTGCGAGACGCTCTACGCCGCCAAGGCGCTGCTCGGCGCGATGGGCTCGACCCTGATCGAAGGCCGTCAGACCGGCATGGCGTATGACGCGTCGTCGCTGTCCGCGGTCAATTTCAACACCACCATCGCCGGCACTGAAGACGCCGACGCGATCCTGCTGGTCGGCACCAATCTGCGCTGGGAAGCGCCGCTGGTGAACACCCGCATCCGCAAGGCGATCAAGAAGGGCGCGAAGGTCTTCGCGATCGGCGAAGAGACCGACCTGACCTACAAGGTCGAATGGCTCGGCAACGACCTGACTCTGCTCGGCAAGCTGCCCGATGGCCCGGCCGAGGCGTTCAGGAATGCCCAGCGCCCGATGGTCATTGTCGGCGGCGGCGCGCTCAAGGGCGGTCACGGTGCCGCGCTCAAGCTGGCCTCGTCGCTGAACCTGGTGCGCGATGGGTGGAACGGCTTCAACGTGCTGCACATGGCGGCGTCGCGCATGGGCAGCCTGATGCTCGGCCTCGCGCAAAAGGGCGGCATCGCCGATATCGTCGCGGCCAGGCCCAAGCTCACCTTCTTCCTCGGTGCCGACGAGGCCGATTTCTCGGCCTTTGCCGACAGCTTCAAGGTCTATATCGGCCATCACGGCGACAAGGGCGCGGCGGCTGCCGATGTCGTGCTGCCGGGCGCGAGCTATGCCGAGAAGTCGGGCACCTGGGTCAATCTCGAAGGCCGCGTCCAGCGCGGCGAACGCGCCGTCTTCCCGCCGGGCGACGCCCGCGAGGACTGGACCATCCTGCGCGCGCTTTCCGCGGTGTTGGGCAAGACCCTGCCGTTCGACACGCTCGAGGAACTGCGCGCGGCGATGGGTGTCGACACGCCCGATCTCGCCACGCTTGGCCTGCGCCGCTTCGCCTGGAACGCCCCGGCGCTCGATGCGAAGAGCGAAGGCCCGGTCGGCTATCCGATCAAGGATTTCTACCTGACCAACGCCATCTGCCGCGCGTCCCCGACGATGCAGCGCTGCTCGGCCGAGCTGATCCACGGTGAAGAGTTCGCGGAGGCGGCGGAGTGATGCATGTGGGAGTTCATTTCCGAAGCGCTGTTCCTGTCGCTGCCACCGAAGGTGCAGCTCGGATGTCTGGCGGTGGTTGTCGTGCTTATCGGCTGTGCCGTGCTCGTAGCGTATCTGTGAAGGGAGGGCTGAACTGATGACCGCTCTCTTCGTCTCCTGGGGCATGCAGTTCGAATGGGCGTGGTTCCTCGCCACGATCATCGGCATCCTCGTCATCGCCCTGCCGCTGATGCTGGCGGTTGCCATGATCATCTATGCCGATCGCAAGATCTGGGCGGCGATGGCGCTGCGCCGCGGCCCGAACGTGGTCGGCCCGTTCGGCCTGTTGCAGAGTTTTGCCGATGGCCTGAAGGTCTTCCTGCAGGAAACCATCATCCCGACCAGCGCGAACAAGGGCCTGTTCCTGCTCGCGCCGATCATCACCTTCACCGTCGCGCTGATCGTCTGGGCGGTCATCCCGTTCCAGGCGGGCGTGGTGCTGGCGGACATCAATGTCGGCCTGCTCTATGTGCTCGCGGCCTCGTCGCTCGGCGTCTACGGCATCATCCTGGCGGGCTGGTCGTCCAACTCGAAATACCCCTTCTACTCGGCGATCCGCGCCGCGGCGCAGATGGTGTCGTACGAAGTCGCGATCGGCTTCGTGCTGATCTCGGTGGTGATGTGGGCGGGCAGCTTCAACCTGTCGGACATCGTCGTTGCCCAGAAGGGGCTCTACGGCTTCGTCAACGGCTTCTACGCCAATCCGCTGCTGTTCCCGATGGCGATCGTGTTCTTCATCTCGTCGCTGGCCGAAACGCAGCGCGCGCCGTTCGATCTGACCGAGGCGGAGAGCGAGCTCGTCGCCGGCTACCAGACCGAATATAGCTCGATGAGCTTCGCGCTGTTCTGGCTCGGCGAATATGCCAACGTCATCCTGATGTGCGCGCTCAACGCGACGCTGTTCTGGGGCGGCTGGTTGCCCCCGCTCGACTGGGCGCCGCTCTATTACGTCCCGGGCATCATCTGGCTGTTCGCCAAGATGCTGTTCTTCTTCTTCGTGTTCAGCTGGGTGAAGGCCACCGTCCCGCGCTACCGCTACGACCAGCTGATGCGGCTGGGCTGGAAGATTTTCCTCCCGCTGTCGCTGTTCTGGGTGTTCCTGGTGTCGAGCTTCCTGATGCTGACGCGGGTCGGCACCGAGTGCGATCCGTCACAGCGCGTGTATCTCAAGCAATATGCGACGGCTGAGGGGCTCTATCAGGCGCAGCGTCCTCAATATCCTACCGACGGCGCGTGTCGCAGCCAGCTCGTCGTCCAGCCGGAGAAACGCCCGTGAACGTCGGCCAGATCATCAAATCCTACACCCTGTGGGAATTCGTGAAGGCGCACGCGCTCACCCTGAAGTATTTCTTCAAGGCGAAGGCGACGATCAACTATCCGTTCGAGAAGAACCCGATCTCTCCCCGCTTCCGCGGCGAGCATGCGCTGCGCCGCTATCCGAACGGCGAGGAACGCTGCATCGCCTGCAAGCTGTGCGAGGCGGTGTGCCCGGCCCAGGCGATCACGATCGAGGCCGAGCCGCGCGAGGACGGCAGCCGCCGCACCACGCGCTACGACATCGACATGACCAAGTGCATCTATTGCGGCCTGTGCCAGGAAGCCTGCCCCGTAGATGCCGTGGTCGAAGGGCCGAATTTCGAATTCGCCACCGAAACCCGCGAGGAGCTGATCTACGACAAGGCGAAGCTGCTCGATAATGGCGATCGCTGGGAACGCGCGATCGCCGCGAACCTTGCCGCCGATGCACCGTACCGTTAAGCGCCAGCCGAATCCGAGGGGCCTCCTGATTCCGTGATACAGACACTCGCCTTCTACCTGTTCGCCGTGATGGTGCTGCTGTCGGCAGCGTTGACCATCACCGCGCGGAACCCGGTCCATGCCGTGCTGTGGCTGATCCTCGCCTTTTTCAACGCGGCGGGGCTGATGGTGCTGCTGGGCGCCGAATTCATCGCGATGCTGCTGGTCATCGTCTATGTCGGCGCCGTCGCAGTGCTGTTCCTGTTCGTCGTGATGATGCTCAACATCGATTTCGCCGAGCTGCGCAGCGGCTTCGCGCGCTACCTGCCGATCGGGCTGGTGCTGGCGATCGGCCTCGCGGCGGAGATCGTCGTCGCGATCGGCGCCTATAGCGCGGGCGCGATCGAGCTCAGCCGCCGCGCGGCGCCGATCGCTGAGGACGTGCCCAACATCCAGGCGATCGGCAACCTGCTCTACACCCGCTACCTGTTCATCTTCGAAGGCGCCGGCCTCGTCCTGCTCGTCGCGATGATCGGCGCGATCGTGCTGACTCACCGCGAGCGTGGCGGCACCCGCCCGCAGAACATCAACCGCCAGGTATCGCGCCGGCCGCAGGATGCGACCCGCAACACCCAGCCTGGCGTAGGGCAGGGGATCGAGCTGTGATCGCGTCCTCCACCCGTCATGCTGAACTCGTTTCAGCATCCATGCGCGTTCGCATCCTCTCGGGTGACGCTCGTGGATCGACTGTCCGCGCATGGACCCTGAAACAAGTTCAGGGTGACGAAGAAGAAGGATCCGGCCTGTGATCGGCCTGACGCATTATCTCGTCGTCGCGGCGATCCTGTTCGCGCTCGGCGTGCTCGGCATCGTCATCAACCGCAAGAACCTCATCGTCATGCTCATGGCGGTCGAACTGATCCTGCTCGCGGTGAACCTGAACCTCGTCGCCTTCTCCGCCTATCTCCACGATCTGGTCGGGCAGGTGTTCGCGATGTTCGTGCTGACGGTCGCCGCCGGCGAGGCCGCGATCGGCCTGGCCATCCTCGTTATCTATTTCCGCGGACGCGGCACGATCTCGGTCGACGACGTCAACCGGATGAAGGGGTAATTCGTTGATCCTCCTCATCGTCTTCCTGCCGCTGCTCGCGGCGATCGTCGCAGGCCTGGGCAACCGGGCACTCGGCAACACCGTCGCCAAGTCGCTCACGACCGGCGCGCTGTTCGTCTCGTGCCTGCTGAGCTGGCCGATCTTCATCTCCTATCTGGGCGGTGCCGAACCCAGCGTCACGCCGGTGTTCGACTTCATCCGCTCGGGGGATCTCGACGTCGCCTGGGCGCTCCGCGTCGATGCGCTGACCGCGGTCATGCTGGTGGTCATCACCAGCGTCTCCGCGCTCGTCCACCTCTATAGCTGGGGCTATATGGCGGAGGATCCGGATCAGCCGCGTTTCTTCGCCTATCTGTCGCTCTTCACCTTCGCCATGCTGATGCTGGTGACCGCGAACAACCTGGTCCAGATGTTCTTCGGCTGGGAAGGCGTCGGTCTCGCCTCCTATCTGCTGATCGGTTTCTGGTTCAAGAAGCCCAGCGCCAATGCTGCCGCGATCAAGGCGTTCGTCGTCAACCGCGTCGGCGATCTCGGCTTCATGCTCGGCATCTTCGGCACCTTCCTGGTGTTCGGCACGGTGTCGATCCCCGACATCCTCACCGCTGCGCCCGGCATGGCCGGTTCGACCATCGGCTTTCTCGGCCAGCGCTGGGATACGATGACGATCCTGTGCCTGCTGCTGTTCGTCGGCGCGATGGGCAAGTCGGCGCAGCTCGGCCTGCACACCTGGTTGCCCGACGCGATGGAGGGCCCGACCCCGGTGTCGGCGCTGATCCACGCCGCGACGATGGTCACCGCCGGCGTGTTCATGGTCTGCCGCCTGTCGCCGATGTTCGAGACGAGCCCGTTCGCGCTTCACGTCGTGATGACGGTCGGCGCCGCGACCTGCTTCTTTGCTGCGACCGTCGGCCTGGTGCAGACCGACATCAAGCGCGTCATTGCCTATTCGACCTGCTCGCAGCTCGGCTACATGTTCTTCGCGGCGGGCTGCGGCGCCTATGGCGCGGCGATGTTCCACCTGTTCACGCACGCTTTCTTCAAGGCGCTGCTGTTCCTTGGCGCCGGCTCGGTGATCCATGCGATGCACCATGAGCAGGACATGCGTTATTATGGCGGCCTCAGGAAACATATCCCGATCACCTTCTGGGGCATGATGGCGGGCACGCTCGCCATCACGGGCGTCGGCATCCCCGCGGTGTTCGGCAATCCGCTCGCGATCGGTTTTGCCGGCTTCCATTCGAAGGACGCGATCATCGAAGCGGCCTGGGCCGCTGGCCAAGGCGGCGCCTCGATCGTCGGCATGATCGTCGCGCTGCTGACCAGCTTCTATTCCTGGCGCCTGATGTTCCTGACCTTCTGGGGCAAACCGCGCTGGGCGCAGTCGGAGCATATCCAGCACGCGGTGCACGACGCGCATGGCCATGGCCATCACGACGATGCGCCTGCCGACGAGACGTCCGCGCACGGCGCGCATCACGACGATCACGCACATCACGACGATCATGGTGACGGCACCGGCGGCTATCATCCGCATGAGAGCCCGCTGCCGATCCTGATCCCGCTGATCCTGCTGTCGATCGGCGCGGTCGCCGCCGGCTTCGTCTTCCACGGCTATTTCATCGAACCAGCGGCGGGCGAGGAATATTGGAAGGGCAGCATCGCCTTCAGCGAACATCTGATGCACTCGATGCACGAAGTGCCGCTGGGCGTGAAGCTGTCGGCGTCGGTCGCGATGCTGCTCGGGCTGCTGGGCGCGTGGCTCGCCTATATCCGCAACCCGGATTTCCCGGCGAAGCTCGCGGGGCAGTTCAGCCTGCTCTACGATTTCCTGCTCAACAAATGGTATTTCGACGAGCTGTACAACATCCTGTTCGTCCGCCCCGCCTTCGCCCTTGGTCGCCTCTTCTGGCACCGCGGCGACGAGAAGACGATCGACCGCTTCGGGCCCAACGGCTCGGCCTGGGTCGTCGCGCTCGGCTCGCGGGTCGCCGGCAGGGTCCAGACCGGATATGTCTATACCTATGCCTTCGTCATGCTGATCGGCCTGACCGCCGCTATTACCTGGGCGATCACACGATGAGCGGTTTCCCCATCCTGTCGCTGATGCTCGCGATCCCGGCGATCGCCGCTGTCGCGTGCCTGTTCGTCAGTGCGACCAACGCGCGCTGGATCGCGCTGATCGCGACCCTGGTCGATCTGCTGCTCGGCATCGGTCTGTGGGCGCAGTTCGATATCGGCGGGCCGCAATGGCAGTTCGTCGAGGCGCACGAGAATCTGTTCGGCCCGATCGGATGGAAGCTCGGCATCGACGGCTTCGCGCTGATGCTGATCATGCTCAGCGTGTTCCTGATGCCGATCTGCATCGGCGCCAGCTGGGTCGCGATCGAGAAGCGCGTCCAGGAATATATGTGCGCGTTCCTCGTCACCGAGCTGCTGATGATCGGCACCTTCGCGGCGCAGGACCTGTTCCTGTTCTATATCTTCTTCGAAGCCGGCCTGATCCCGATGTACCTGATCATCGGCATCTGGGGCGGCGCGAACCGCATCTACGCGTCGTACAAATTCTTCCTCTACACCTTGCTCGGCTCGGTGCTGATGTTCATCGCGATGCTGTGGATGGCGCAATATGCCGGCACCGCCGACATCCCGACCCTGCTCAACACCGATTTCCCGGCGCATGCGCAGACCTGGCTATGGCTCGCCTTCTTCGCCTCCTTCGCGGTGAAGATGCCGATGTGGCCGGTCCATACCTGGCTGCCCGACGCGCACGTCCAGGCGCCGACCGCCGGCTCGGTCATCCTGGCGGGCGTGCTGCTGAAGCTCGGCGGCTACGGCTTCCTGCGCTTCTCGCTGCCGATGTTCCCGGAGGCGTCGGCCGAGTTCGTCTGGCTGATCTTCGGCCTGTCGGCGGTCGCGGTGATCTACACCTCGCTGGTCGCGCTGGTTCAGTCCGACATGAAGAAGCTGATCGCCTATAGTTCGGTCGCGCACATGGCGATCGTGACGATCGGCCTGTTCGCCTTCAACCGCCAGGGCATCGAAGGCGCTATGGTCGTCATGCTCAGCCACGGCCTCGTCTCGGGCGCGCTGTTCCTCTGCGTCGGCGTGATCTACGATCGGCTGCACACCCGCGAGATCGACCGGTATGGCGGCCTTGCGATCAACATGCCGCGTTACGCGCTGTTCTTCATGCTGTTCACCATGGCCTCGGTCGGCCTGCCGGGCACCAGCGGCTTCGTCGGCGAGTTCCTCTCGCTGGCCGGCACCTACAAGGTCTCGACCACCATCACGCTGCTGTGCACCACCGGCATCATCCTCGGTGCCGCGTACATGCTCTATCTCTACCGCCGCGTCGTGTTCGGCGATCTGACCAAGGATGACGTTCGCGCGATGCCCGATCTCAGCTTGCGCGAAATCGCGCTGCTCGCCCCCATCGCGGCGGTGGTGCTGTGGATGGGCGTCTATCCGGAAAGCTTCCTCGCCCCGATGCGCGGTGACGTCGCCACGCTCGAGGCGCGCATCGCCCGCGCCGCGCCCGCCGGTGACTCGCTGCCGACTGCAGGGAAACCTGCCGCCCCCGCCGCGCACCATGGGGAGGCACATCAATGAACGCCTCCCTGCTCATGACCTTGCCGGAACTGGTGCTGACCGCCGGCGCGCTGATCCTGATGCTCGCCGCCGCCTGGGGCGGACAGGCCTCGACCAAGGCCATTTCCTGGACGTCGGTCGCGGTGCTGTTCGGCGCCGGGATCGCGCTGATGGGCCCGGCCTCGTCGGGGGGTGAGGCGTTCGACGGCCTGTACCGCGCCGATGCCTTTGCCGCGTTCGCCAAGGTGCTGATCTATATCGCGGCCGGCGTCGCGATCCTGGTCGCCCCGCGCTTCTTCCAGCAGACCTCGGGCGACGATCTGCGTCCCGAATATCCGGTCCTGATCCTGCTCTCCGCCATCGGCATGGGCATGATGGTGTCGGCCGGCGACCTGCTGACGCTCTATGTCGGTCTCGAGCTGCAGAGCCTTGCCGCCTATGTGCTGGCGAGCTTCATGCGCCGCGACGCGCGGTCGGCCGAAGCGGGCCTCAAATATTTCGTGCTCGGCGCCTTGGCGAGCGGCATCCTGCTCTACGGCATCAGCCTGGTTTATGGCTTCAGCGGCACGACGCTTTTCTCGCTGATCGCCGATGCGTACGGCGCGGGCCATTCGCTCGGCCTGACCTTCGGCCTGGTATTCGTCTTTGCCGGCCTCGCCTTCAAGATCAGCGCGGTGCCGTTCCACATGTGGACGCCCGACGTGTACGAAGGCGCGCCGACGCCGGTGACGACCTTCTTCGCCTCCGCGCCCAAGGTCGCGGCGATGGCCCTGGCGGTGCGTGTCGCGGTCGAGGCGATGGGCCCGGCGACCGATCAGTGGCGCCAGATCGTGATCTTCGCCTCGCTCGCCTCGATCATCTTCGGTGCGGTCGCCGCGATCGGCCAGAGCAACATCAAGCGCCTGCTCGCCTATAGCTCGATCAACAATGTCGGCTTCGCTTTGGTCGGCCTCGCCTGCGGCACCGCCGAGGGCGTGTCGGCGGTGCTGATCTACCTGACCATCTATATCGCCATGACGCTCGGCAGCTTCCTCGTCGTGCTCCAGATGCGCGACCAGAGCGGCCAGCCGGTCGAGACGATCGCCAGCCTCTCGGGCATGTCCAAGACTCAGCCCGGCCTCGCGTTGGCGCTCGGCCTGTTCATGTTCAGCCTGGCCGGCATCCCGCCGCTGCTCGGCTTCTATGCGAAGTTCGTGGTGTTCCAGGCGGCCGTGCAGGCGGGGCTCTTCCCCTTCGCGGTGGTCGGCATCGCGGCCTCGGTGATCGGCGCCTATTATTATCTGCGCGTCGTGAAGACGATGTATTTCGATGATGCCGCGACGGCCTTCGCGCCGATCGACAGTAAGGTCGAGGGCGGGTTGATCGCGGTTGCCGCGACCTTCATCTCGCCGATCGGCTATCTCGCCATCCCGTGCCTCGGCGCCTGGGCTGCGGCCGCTGCCAAGGCGCTGTTCTGACGCATACGATCCGCACCGTCACGGAGACGGGGTCGACCAACGCCGACATGCTGATGCTCGCCGGCAGCGGGGCAGGCGAGGGGCTCTGGCTCCGCGCCGGGCGCCAGACCGGCGGCCGCGGGCGGCAGGGAAGGGCCTGGTCCTCGCCCGAAGGCAATCTCTACGCAAGCACGCTGGTCCGCCTGCGCCCGCACGATCCACAGGCGTCCACGCTGGCCCTGGTGGCCGCCGTGGCGCTGGAGGAGGTCGTTCGCGCCTACCTTCCTTCCCTGTTCCCCCGCGAAGGCGGGGGGGCAGAGTCGCAGAGCGCGTCGCTTGTGGCTCTGGACCCCCGCCTTCGCGGGGGAACGGCGGGGGTCGGTGGGCTGGCGATCAAATGGCCCAACGACCTGCTGCTCGATGGGGCGAAGCTCTCCGGTATCCTGCTCGAACGCGCTGATGATGCGGTGGTGATCGGCATGGGGGTCAACCTCGCGCACCACCCGACCGATCTCGAACGCGCCGCCACCAGCCTCGCGGCGCACGGCGCGGCGCCCGATCCGGCCGACTTCCTCGAAACCCTCGCCGCCGCCTTCGAACGCTGGCTCGGCATCTGGCGCGTCGAGGGGCTCGCCCCGATCCGCGCCCGCTGGCTGGAACGGGGATATCAGCCCGGCACCGCGCTTACCGCACGCCTGCCCGACGGCAGCGCGATCGACGGCCTGTTTCAGGGCCTGAACGCGGAGGGCGCGCTCATCCTGCGCTTGGCGGACGGATCGAGCCGTGTCATTCACGCCGCCGACGTCTTCCTGATCTGATATGACTCCGTTCGTTTCGAGCGAAGTCGAGAAACAGGGCTTGGCGCCAGGCAAATGTGTCTCGACTTCGCTCGACACGAACGGAAGGGATTGAGGTTCGCATGCTGCTCGCGATCGATGCCGGCAATACCAATGTGGTCTTCGCACTTGTCGATAGCGGCACGATCAAGGCGCGCTGGCGCATCGCGACCGACCCGCGCCGCACCGCCGACGAATATGCCGTCTGGCTCAGCCAGCTCCTCACGCTCGAAGGTTATGACCGGAGCGCCGTGACGGGCGTGATCATCGCCACCGTCGTCCCGCGGGCGCTCCACAATCTCCAGACGCTCGCGCGCAAATATTTCGGCGGAGAGCCGCTGATCGCCGGCCAGCCTCCGGTCGAATGGGGCATGCAGCTCGATGTCGAGGAACCGCACGCCGTCGGCGCCGACCGCGCGGTCAACATGATCGCGGCGCATGCGCTCCATGCCGGCGACCTGATCACGATCGATTTCGGCACTGCGACCACGTTCGACTTCTCGGACTTTCGCGGCGCGTACAAGGGCGGGATCATCGCGCCGGGCATCAACCTGTCGCTCGACGCGCTCGTCACCGCCGCGGCCAAGCTGCCGCGCATCGCGATCGAGGCGCCGGCCAACACCAGCGTCATCGGCCGCGACACGGTCAGCCAGATGCATATCGGCATCTATTGGGGCTATATCGCGATGATCGAGGGGCTGGTCTCGCGCATCAAGGCGGAGGTCGGGCGGCCGGTAAAGGTCATCGCGACCGGCGGTCTCGCCACGCTTTTCGAGAAGCAGACCGACGTTTTCGACGTGATCGAACCCGACCTCACCATTCAGGGGCTGGCGATGTTGTGGGATCGCGCCCATATAAGGGTCTGATGTGCGATCCCGGCAAGGGGTCCCGTGGCGTTACCGCCATCTCCATCGCGATATTATTCAGCGCTGACCGCGCATCCAGTACGTCCCCGCACTCGCGTGGACTCCACGACAAGAAAGAACAAAAACTACGTGACTCCCAATAACGAACTCCTCTTCCTGGCCCTTGGTGGGTCGGGGGAGATCGGCATGAACGTCAATCTCTATGGCTGCCGCGGCAAGTGGCTGATGGTCGATTGCGGCATCACCTTTGCCGACCCCCAATATCCCGGGATCGACGTGATCCTGCCCGATCTCGCCTTTATCGAGGAACAGATCGACAATCTCGTCGGCATCGTGCTCACCCATGGTCATGAGGACCATATCGGTGCGCTGCCTTACCTCGCCGAGGATCTGGGCGTGCCGCTCTACGCGACGCCCTTCACCGCCGGCCTGATCCACGGCAAGCTCGAGGAAGAGGGTAACGCCGATCGCGTCCGCCTCAACATCGTGAAGCCCGGCCAGCGCGTCGATATCGGCCCGTTCGGCGTGAACTTCGTGCCGATGTCGCACTCGATCCCCGAAGCCAACGCGCTGCTGATCGACACGCCGTACGGCCGCATCTTCCACACCGGCGACTGGAAACTCGATACTGCCCCCGTGCTCGGCCAGCCGGCCACGCCGGAGCAGCTCGAGGTGATCGGCGACGAGGGCGTGCTCGCGCTCGTCTGCGATTCGACCAACGTCTTCAATCCCGAGCCTTCGGGCTCCGAGGCCGAGGTCCGCGTCGGCCTGGCCGAAGTGATCGCCAAGGCCAAGGGCCGCGTGCTCGTCACCACCTTCGCCTCCAACGCCGCACGGCTGCACACGCTTGGCCAGGTCGCGCGCGAGACGGGGCGCAAGCTCTGCGTCGCGGGGCGGTCGCTCGACCGCATCCTGAAGGTCGCGCGCGCGACCGGCTATCTCAAGGATTTCCCGGAGACGGTCGATCCCGATGCGGCGATGCGCCTGCCTCGCAACAAGGTGCTGATCGTCGCCACCGGCGGGCAGGGCGAGGAGCGCGCCGCGCTGGCCCGCGTCGCCGCCGGCACGCATCCGATCAGCCTCGATGCGGGCGACACCGTCGTCTTCTCGTCGAAGCAGATTCCGGGCAACGAAGTCGCCATCGGCCGTATCCAGAACCAGCTCGCCACCAAGGGTATCGAGATGATCACGGAGCGCCAGGCGCATGTCCATGTCTCGGGCCATCCCGGCCGGCCCGAGCTGGCCGCGATGTATCGTTGGATCCGCCCCGAGATCCTGATGCCGGTGCACGGCGAGATGCGCCATCTGATGGAGCAGGCGCGTTTCGGTCTGTCCGAGGGTATTCCGCGCGCGCTGGTGCAGACCAATGGCGACATCGTCCGGCTCGCCCCCGGCGCGCCCGAGAAGCTCGGCCATGCCCATGTCGGCCGGCTGGTGCTCGACGGCGACGTGATCCTGCCGGGTGACGGCGCGACGATCAACGAACGCCGCAAGCTGGGCCTGTTCGGCCAGATGTCGGTCGCGGTGGCGATCGATCGCGCCGGCAAGATGATCGGACAGCCCCAGGTCCGGCTTCAGGGCATCCCGGTGGAGGAGGATCGCGATCCCTTCCTCGACGAAGCGATCGACGCGGTCATCGAGGCGACCCGCAAGGGCGGCCGCGACCGCGACCGGCTGCGCGAGGATATTCGCCTGTCGGCCCGCCGCGTCGCGACGCGGTGGACCGGCAAGAAGCCCATTGTCGACGTCTTGCTGATCGAGGCCTGATCCGATGCGCTGGCCGTCGATGCTCGCGATCTACTTCCTGTTCTGGGCCTTGTCGGTCTTTCTCGTCCTGCCCTTCGGGGTCAGGACGGCAGACGAGGCAGGAACCGAGCGCGTGCCCGGCCAGGCCGAAAGCGCGCCCCATGAATTCCGCGTGGGCCGCACGGCGCTGCGGGTGACGATCGTCGCGACCATCCTGTTCGGCATCTTCCTGCTGAACTACTCCTATGGCTGGGTGACCCCCCAGACGCTTGATTTCTACGGCCTGTCGAACGAGGCGGCGCGGTAAAAAGGCTGAGGTCTCAATCCTCCGTCATGCCGGACTTGTTCCGGCATCCATGTTTCGGCGATAGATGTCGCTCGTGAGAGAACGGCAGCCTTGCGTCTATATCTTGGCCAGCGGCTTTTACGGTCGCGTCTATACGGGCGTAACCTCGAACCTGGTCGGCCGCATCCAGCAGCATCGCGACGGCATGTTCGATGGGTTCACCAAACGCTATAATATCAAGCGCCTCGTCTGGTTCGAGGTCGGCGACACGATGGACGGCGCAATCGCGCGCGAGAAAACGATCAAGAAATGGCCGCGCGACTGGCGGATCAACCTGATCGAGCGCGACAATCCGGCATGGAACGACCTTGCGGTGGGGTTCGGGCTGGATCCGCTACCATAACGCTTGTTGCCCGATGGACCCCGGAACAAGTCCGGGGTGACGGTTATTTCACGTCAGGCGTTTCCGCCTCACCCATCCTCATCCGCGGATTTGCTCTGCAGCTGCACATAATTGGCGATGCCCATGCGCTCGATCATCTCGAACTGGCGCTCCAGGGTGTCGACATGCTCTTCCTCGCTGTCGAGGATGCGGCGGAACAGGTCGCGGCTGACATAGTCGCGGACCTTCTCGGAATGCTCGATCGCGTCGCGCAGCAGCGGCAAGGCCTCCATCTCCAGCGCGAGATCGGCCTTCAGCACTTCCTCGACCGTCTCGCCGATGCGCAAACGCCCGAGCAGCTGGAAATTGGGCAGGCCGTCGAGGAACAGAATGCGCTCCGACAGCATGTCGGCATGCTTCATCTCGTCGATCGATTCGTGCTTCTCGAACTCGGCCAGCTTGCGCACGCCCCAGTGATCGAACAGCCGGTAATGCAGCCAATATTGATTGATCGCGGTCAGCTCGTTCTTGAGCGCCTCGTTCAGATAGTCGATGACCTTGGGGTCGCCCTTCATGTCGTGTCTCCGTAATGCCTGCGTAACCTAACGCAGAACAGGGACTCCGAACAGGCGAAAAATGGCGGAAATCTGCGGTTTTTCGTGCCTGCGAACGCTACGCAGCCGCACGTTCCTCGTCGATAATGGCTCTCGCGAACGGTACGCACTGGCCGCATTTCGGCTGGCGGCCGAGCGTCCGATAGGCCTGGCAGGCACTTTTTGCGCCGCCGCGCGCTGCCTCGCGCACATCCTGCTCACGAATCGCATTACAGATACAAACGACCATGGGTGCTCCCTCGCCTGACCCTGATCTAGGGCTAATGCGAACCAGTCGCAAGCGCTTTTGCGCATCAGTCGCAGAAGACTTAATTGTCCCCGGCCGCCCCGCGAATGGGCTGGAACCGCATCCGCGCCAGCGATCGCCACAGCCATTCGAGCGGACCGAATCGGAAACGGGCGAGCCAGGGCTTCGACCAGAGCAGCATCAGCACCCACACCGCGATCACCACCGGATAGAGCTGCGCGCGTGACAGATATCCGTACCAACCGAGCCCATAGCCGTAGAACAAGGTGGTGCAGACGATGCTGGTGCCGAGATAATTGGAAAAGGCCATGCGCCCCGCCGCGCCGATCCGCGTGACGATGGCGCCGCCGCGCTGCGCCAGCAGCACGATCAGGCAGGCCCAGCCGATGATCATCAGTGGCCGGACCAGCGTGGGCAATGCCAGCGCGCCGAGCACCAGCGGGAATAGCGCGAAATCGTGCGAGGCCACGTACCAGGCAAGCGCCATATAGGCTGGCACACCAGTCCCGAAGCCGATCGCGATCCAGCGCAGATACCGCTTCCGCTCCCACGTGCCGGTCAGCATCCCCGCTTTGAGGCAGGCCATGCCGAGGAGCATATAGGCCAATGTCTCCGCCCCGACAAAGGCGACGGTCTGCAGCGTCGTCGACAGCGCCTTGGCCAGCCGGTGCGCCATCAGCGCCGGCCAGGGGCCGCGATGCAGCGCCAGGTCCTTTGCCAGCGCCTCCGGGGTCGGCACGCCGAATCCGCGCTGGAACTCCTGATATTGACGCACGGCCTCGGCGCTCGGTTTGGGCGCCTGCATCGCGATCTCGCTCGCGCGCACGCTCACCGTCACGGAGGAAATCAGCGCGAACTCGACCAGCAGCAGGAGGATCGCGATCGACACCAGCTTGTACGGCGCGGCCTTGCGGAACAGATACGCGATGCAGCCGATCAGCGCATAATGGTGGAGGATGTCGCCCCACCAGAGCAGGATCAGATGCGCCTCGCCGAACAGGAACAGCCAGAACATCCGCGAGAAATGCACCCTGGCCGGGCTGGTCCCCTTGGCCGTCGCCAGGTCGATCACCAGCAGGGTCGAGGCGCCGAACAGGAAGGAGAACAGGCCGCGCATCTTGCCGTCGACCAGCACGAAGTTGAACGCCCACACGGCCAGATCGGCGCCCCTATGCCCGCCAAAGGCCGCCGGGTTCATATAGGTGACCTCGGGCATCGCGAACGCCACGATGTTCATGATCAGGATGCCCATCACCGCGACCCCGCGGATCACGTCGAGCGTCGCAATCCTGCGCGGTCCGGCGAACGCGGCTGCCTCTTCCGTCGTCGTCATGCAGTCCCCCCGGTTTGCACATGTGCGGTGGGGGAAGCTACCGGCCGCAACGGCCAAGGTCCATGCCGAGCTGACGCATTTTCGGACCGATCCGGGCCGGTCTCCGCCAAGGGCTCAGACGATCGTATCGCCCATCAGGGTCGGGAAGAAACCCTCATGCGCCGCGCGCAGATCGGCCAGGGTCACGACATGGTCGTCGTCGGGCAACTCGAAGATCAGCCGGCCGGCAATGGTCCGCCCGATCCGCTCGACCTCGATCCCCGCGGCACCGGCGCCCGCCAGCGTGTCGAGCAGCGCATGGTCGGCGACCGTCACGACATACAGCCCCTGGTCTTCGCCGAACAACGAGCAGGCGACGCCACAGGGCAGGGGGGCATGCAGCATCGCGCCGATGCCGCTCGCCAGCGCCATCTCCGCGATCGCCACCGCGACGCCGCCGTCGGACACGTCGTGCACCGCGGTGAACGCGCCCGAGGCGATATGCGCCCGCACGAACTCGCCGTTCCGGCGCTCAGCGGCGAGATCGACCGGCGGCGGCGGGCCCTCTTCGCGGCCATGCACGTCGCGCAGCCACAAGGACTGGCCCAGATGCCCGCGCCGCGTGCCGACCAGCAGGATCACGTCGCCCGTGCCCTTGAACGCGATCGTCGCCGATTTCGACCAGTCGTCGAGCAGCCCGACGCCGCCGATCGCCGGGGTCGGCAGGATCGCGCTCCCGGTGCCGTCGTCATTCTTGGTCTCGTTGTACAGCGACACATTGCCGCTCACGATCGGGAAATCGAGCGCAGCGCAGGCCTCGGCCATGCCCTCGATGCAGCCGACGAACTGGCCCATGATCTCGGGCCGCTGCGGGTTGCCGAAATTCATGCAGTCGGTCGTGGCGAGCGGCTTTGCGCCCACCGCGGAGAGGTTGCGATACGCTTCAGCGATCGCCTGCTTTCCGCCCTCATAGGGATCGGCATAGCAATAGCGCGGGGTGCAATCCGTGGTGATCGCCAGCCCCTTGCTCGTCCCATGCACGCGCACCACCGCGGCATCGCCGCCCGGGCGTTGCACCGTGTCGGCGCCGACCATGTGGTCGTACTGCTCCCAGATCCAGCGCCGGCTGGCGACATCCGGCGAGCCCATCAGCTTCAGCAGATCGGCCGCGATATCGTTCGTGTCGGGCACGTTGGTCAACGGCGCCGCCGGCGGGGTCTTCACCCAAGGCCGGTCATAAGCCGGCGCTTCGTCGGCCAGCGGCCCGAGCGGAATGTCGGCGACGGTCTCGCCCTGCCATTTCAGCACCATCCGCCCGGTGTCGGTGACATGGCCGATGACCGCGAAATCCAGCTCCCATTTGTGGAAGATCGCCTCGGCGAACGCTTCACGGCCGGGCTTGAGCACCATCAGCATGCGCTCCTGGCTCTCGCTCAGCATCATCTCGTACGGCGTCATGCCGGTCTCGCGCTGCGGCACCGCGTCCATCACCAGCTCGATGCCGACCCCGCCCTTGGACGCCATTTCGACCGAGGAGGAAGTGAGGCCCGCCGCGCCCATGTCCTGGATCGCCACGATCGCATCCGACGCCATCAGCTCCAGGCACGCCTCGATCAGCAGCTTCTCGGTGAACGGGTCGCCGACCTGCACCGTCGGGCGCTTCTCCTCCGAATCCTCGGAGAAATCAGCCGAGGCCATGGTCGCGCCGTGAATGCCGTCGCGCCCGGTCTTGGAGCCGACATAGACGATCGGATTGCCGATGCCGGAAGCGGCCGAATAGAAGATCTTGTCCTGCTCGGCGACGCCCACCGTCATCGCATTGACCAGGATGTTGCCGTCATAGGCGCGGTGGAAATTCACTTCGCCGCCGACCGTCGGCACGCCCACGCAATTGCCATAGCCGCCGATGCCATGGACGACGCCGGCGATCAGGTGGCGCATCTTGGGATGATCGGGCCGGCCGAAGCGCAGCGCGTTGAGATTCGCCACCGGCCGCGCGCCCATGGTAAACACGTCGCGCAATATGCCGCCGACGCCGGTCGCCGCGCCCTGATAAGGCTCGATGTACGATGGGTGGTTGTGGCTCTCCATCTTGAAGATCGCCGCTTGCCCGTCGCCGATATCGATCACGCCCGCATTCTCGCCCGGGCCGCAGATCACCTGCGGGCCGGTGGTCGGCAGCTTCTTCAGATGGATGCGGCTGGATTTGTACGAACAATGCTCGGACCACATCACCGAAAAGATGCCGAGCTCGGTCAGGTTCGGCTCGCGCCCCATGGCGTGCAGCACGCGCTCATATTCTTCCACGGAAAGCCCATGCTGGGCGACGATCTCGGGGGTGATCTGGCTCATGCCCGCGGGCTTTAGCGGGGGAGGGCGGCAGGGGCTAGGGGCGTCGATAGGAGCAACAGCTATCGAAACGGCAAAATTGCGTGGTGTCACGGGAGAGCCGGGTTACGGCTTAACTTACGGGGCAAAGCCCGACGGCTCGCTGGGGCTGCTATCTATGAGGGAGATGAGGTGGCTCGATGCGTCTTCCACGAATCATCAGCCTTGAGGTTCGTAGCTGGGCTGCCCTACGCGTCGGCAGAGCCAGAGAAGAACTCAAGCCCGGCTCCTTCGGCGATTGACCGGGCCTCATTGACGGCGTCGACAAACTGTTGCTGGGTCACAGGGTCGCTAAACAGACTTTCACTTCGATAAAAGTCAAAATAGCTGCGCCACTGCTCTCCCGTTGGCTTATTTAGGTGAGTAACAAACATCATGCCAAAACCCAATTCCACCGCTAATCGTGCGGCGGCTACAAGCTGATCAATATTGGACTTGCAGGCCACGAAATACCAGCCCAGACGAGGCATGTTAACCCCGAGTCTGGCTTTCTCTTCATTAATGGCTTGGATGCCCAGCATCGTCTTTTCTATCGTTCCACCTTTGTGTAAATACGCGTAGGTATCCGGCTCGGTTGCATCAATTGAAAGCATGATCTTGTCAACGCCGAGGTCGACAAGTTCAGCAGCGCGCTCCGGAGTAATTAGCTGCCCGGTGGTATTGAACATAAAGCGACATCCGTTCGCCTTGATTTCGCGAACCATTTCGATGAACCGTTTGTGTAGCATGCATTCGCCATTCTCATGGCCGATAACCTCAAGTGCGGTTCTAAATAGGGGCTTGACCTTGTCGAAAACGGAGTCGGGCATATGGCCGAGGCCGTATTGCATATCGGAATGATAAACAAAGCATTTCTGGCAACGAATATGACACTTTGAGCTCATATCCATAACAATGACTATGGGGCCCGTGTTGGGATTAACGACGCCGCCAGACCACGAATCATAAACGTCATAATAATTCGCAACTTTATCAAAACCAAAATCTCCGCCAATATTACGCCCAAAGCTATTCAAATGATCTATTGTGCGTGTCGGCGAAGAAAAGCATGAGCGGCAGGCGGCATTTAATCGGCTGCCCTGTGCCACCGAATCCCTTACGCTCTGAAAGGAGGCGCCGTTCCACAAACTCCGTATGTCGGAGATGGAATCGAGTGAGCCCATATTCTGAGGCCCACGAATGCAAGGCCTGGTTACTTGACCATCCCATTGGACGTATAGAGTGGTCCAAGGCTGACTGCAGAACGGTAATTTCTCAGTTTCCATGGCTGGAGCATGCCAAAATCGTGATACGCCAGCAAGCAGTACGCGACGCGTGATCGCGAATATGGACAGCTTACGCAGTCCGTCGGCATGTCGATGCCATGACGCTGCCGCGAGGTTTTTCGAGCCCGAGAATGTGTCCGCCCAGGTCCGCGATGGGCGCGCCGGCGTGAATTCCGACGATTTCAGTGCGCTGACGTCGACCACCCCGGTATTCGCGCCAGAGGTCACCGATCGTCGGCAGGCGACGATCTCGGGGGCGATTTAGTCCATGCTCGTGGGCTTCAGCGGGACGTGCGCGCAGCGACAGGGCGCAGTCGTCACAGCATCGCTTCTCCGGCCGAAGCGGAAAACCATTCGGTCGCACTTCCGACGCATCCCCCTCGCCGCTGCAATATCGCTCCGCTAGCGTCACGACCGGGACCAAGGGGGCAATCGGCGATGCGCGAACCGTTCAATCCGCTGCAGGCGGTCATCCTCAAGGCGTTGACCGAGGCGCTGTTCCACGGCGTCGACATGAAGATCCCGCCCGAACGCGTCGTCGCCAATCTCCAGCATCAGTTCGGCATGGTCGAAGGGGGCAAGCCGCGCGAGATCGGCTTCACCCTTTATCTGATCTGCCTGTTGATGGGCGGCCCCTTCTTCCTGTGGATGGGCCCGGCCTGGCGCAAGCGGCGCGTGGCGAAGCGGCTCCAGCGCAGCCGCAACAACCTCATGCAGGATCTCGCTCGCATCCGGGGCATCATCTATGCCGGCTATTACGGCCACTGGATCGGCGCGGCGGAGGCCGACAATGACGCCAATCCCATCTTCCAGGCGATCGGCTTCGAGCTTCCCCACCAGCGCAAGCGCGGCCTGGGCGAGGTGGCGATCGCGCCCTTTCCCGGCCGCGATCTCGGCCATGACGATGTGCTCGATCCCGCCGAGGCGCCGGCCTCGGCCGAGGTCATCGTCATCGGCTCGGGCGCCGGCGGCGCCGTCTCCGCCGCCAATCTCGCCTGCCATCACGATGTACTGGTGATCGAGGCCGGCCCGCATTTCCCCTCGGGCGCGATCACCCATGAGGAACGCCGCATGACCGCGCGGCTGTTCGTCGACGGCGGCGTCCAGACCAGCCGCGACCATGACATCGTCGTCTTTCAGGGCCACTGCGTCGGTGGCTCGACCGTCATCAACAACGGCATCGCGCTGCGCGTGAAGCAGGACGGCCTCACGCACCCGCATGCGAACGACGTGTTCGCCACCTGGGCCGCGCTCGGCGCGCCGGTCGACGTCGCGCGGTTCGAGGAATCCTATCGCGCGGTCGAGACCCGGCTCGGCATCGAACCGATCGATCCGAAGGCCGGCCGCAACAACGGCACGCATCTGCTGAACGGCTGGGCGACGCACGCCGGCGCCAGCACCGACCCGATGGACACCGCTGCCCCCGCGCTCTGGTTCAGCAAGAATTATGGTCCGCGCAGCCTCAAGGCGGACTGCGCCTATTGCGGCTATTGCAACACCGGCTGCCCTTACGGCCGCAAGCAGGGCATGGCCCAGTCCTTCCTGATCGACGCCCGCCGCTCGGGCGCCCGCATCCTGCCCGAGACCCGGGTCGAGAAGATCGTCTGGGGCGATCCCGATCTCGAAGGGCGCCGCGTCGCGACCGGCGTGGAGGTCCTGCTCCCCGACGGCAGCCGACGCACCATCGCGGCGAAGAAAGGCGTGGTCGTCGCCGCCGGCACGATGGCGTCGAGCCGGATCCTCGACAAGAGCGGCATCGAAGGCACGGGGGAGGGCATCTCGCTCAACATCGCCTGCCCGGTGGTGGCGCTGATGCCCGGCCAGGTCCGTGCCTGGGACGAGGATCAGATGGCGACCTATGTCGATCGCGGCGACTTCCTGCTCGAATCGCATTTCCAGCCGCCGATGAGCATGTCGACCCTGATGCCCGGCTGGTTCGGCCGCCATGCGAAACGCATGCTCAACTACAACAAGCTCGCCTCGGCGGGCATCCTCTTCCCCGCCGACCGCCAGGGCCGGCTGATCGGCGGCTCGCTCCACTTCAAGCTCCGCGCCGATGTCGAGCTACCCCTGCTCCGCCGTGCGCTCGGCACGCTGGCCAAGGTGCATTTCGCCGCCGGCGCGACCGAAGTCTATCCAGCCCTCGCCCGCGGCCAGACCCTGCACCGGGGCGAGGACGTGGATGCGTTCTTCGATCGCCATATCGGCGAGGCGGACGACGTCACTTTGTCCAGCTCGCATCCCCAGGGCGGCAACGCGCGCAATGCCGATCCGGAAAAGGGCGTGGTCGACCTGGAGTGCCGCGTCCACGGCACGGCGAATGTGCTGGTCACTGACGCCAGCACCTTTTCGAGCTGCATCCGCGTGAACGCCCAGCTCACCACCATGGCGATGGCGCATTATGCGACGGCGACCGACCCCTTCGTCAGCGCGTCCTGAACAGCAGCTGGAAGGGCTGGGCGGGCGTGCCCGCCACGGACCTGAAGTTCATATAGGGCGCCCGGTTGAACCAGATTTCGTACTTCCGGCCCGGCAAGGTCGTGCAACGGAGCGTGAAGGTCCGCCGGTCCGCTGAAACCTGAGGGCGCGGCTCGCATGTCGGATAGGTCTCCTCCGACATCTGAACGAAGGAATAGCTCCCGTCGCGCATCGCCTGGTCGAACGTGACCGAGAGCGTGAGCGACCCGGACGGGATCGTGCTATCCCGCGCCGGATAGGTCGCGACGACCCTGGGTGCAGCGGCGGGGACCGGGCCTTCGTTCTTCTGGTCGGGTGCCGAGACCCAGAACATGATCGAGGACAGAGTCAGGAATATCATCAGTAGTGCTCCACCTGCATAGAGGAGCAGGCGGTTGCCGCCTGCGGTCCGCATCGCGTCCCGACGGCGAACAGCCATGGCGGCGATCCCGTCGCCAACCCCGATATCCTTGTCCCCAAGGAATTTGGGGACTTCCGCATCGGTTGCGCACAACAGGCGCGCCGCCTCGCGGCTGCTCGACACCCCGAGCTTGCGCCGTGCCTCCCGCAGGCGTTCGTTCACCGTGTGCACTGAAAGCCCGAGGGCATTGGCGGCCGATTTGGCGTCGTGGCCAGCGAACAGGAGCCGCAACGCCTCTCGCTCCCGCTCCGAAAGGCTGGCGATACGGTCGGTCAAGAACGGCTCCCGCATTGTCGGTCACGACCGACTTTGCAGGCGTCGCGGGGCGCTATCAAGACGGCAACGCCCACAGAGCAACTGCGGTCCTGGCTTCAGTCCAGCAACCTCTCCGCCTGGAGAAAGTCGAGAAACGCCAGCGTGTCGGGCTCCACCGTATCGACCGGTACGCCATAGGCCTCAGCGAGCGCCTGGCAGAGATCGCCGACGCGGGTCGGGGTTTCCAGCCGATGCCAGATATCGCGGCTGGTCGCGGTCAGGGCGTAATATTGATCATTGTCGGCGCCCATCAGCACGGTTTCCGCGCCGAGCTGCGCATCGAGGATCCCGTCCTTGCGCACGACCACCCTGTCCATTGCCATCATCGTGTCGAACCCTTTCGGACCTGCCATCGGCACAGTATAGGAATCGTCCGGCATTCATGGTCGGATAAAATGTCCCACCGTCGATATTTCTCCCGCTTTTCCGCGCGGGGGCGAAAGCTGCCGGAGCGCATGAACGATTACGGTCTTTTCGGCTGGCGCGTGCGAAGCGCCCTGCCGCTTCCCGATCTGCTGCCGTGGCGGGGCAATGCCCGCGACCCGGACCTTGCCGTGGAGATCGGCGCGGTGCCGCCGCTCGATCCGGAACAGCCGGTTTTCAGCCCCGCCGTGCAGATCCTGCCGACCGGCGCGCGTGTGACGATTCCGGCGGTGGCGGATTATTGGGTCGAGGCCGGGCGGCGGGTGATCATCCAGCCGGTGCTGCCGCTGGAGGCGCCCGATATCCGCGTGTTCCTGCTCGGGTCGGTGCTCGCCATTCTCTGCTTTCAGCGCGGGCTGGTGCCGCTTCACGCCAGCGCGGTCGATATCCATGGCCACGTCCTGCTGCTGTCGGGGAATTCCGGCGCGGGGAAATCGACGCTCGCCGCCGCCTTCGTCCAGCGGGGCTATCGGCTGCTCGGCGACGATCTCTGCGCGCTTGACCTGGACGGGCCGGACGGACCGAAAATCCGTCCCGCCTTTCCGCGCCTGAAGCTGTGGCGGGATTCGGCCGATCATCTCGCCATTGCCACCGACGGCCTGGAACGCAGCCGGGAGGAGCTGGAGAAATACCATATCCCCCTTGGCGAAACCGGCTTCCAGCCCGATCCGCTATCGCCCGTCTGCACCCTGTTCCTGCGCGCCAACCACGCGTCCGGGCCACCGCGCCTCCGGCGGTTGAGCGGGCTGGAGGCCTTGCGACGCTATGATCTCGTGCACCGCTGGAAGCTGGGGCTCGGGCTCGGCCAGCAGGCGCTGATGTTCAGGGGCATGGCCCGGCTGGTGGAAGCGGCCCCGGTGGTCGAGGCGACGCGCAGCGACGATCTCGCCGATCTTCCGCGCCTGGTCGACTCGATCCTGGCCTCGCTGAGCGCCTCGCCGCCATGACGGACATCTACTGGCTCGCTTCCTATCCGAAATCGGGCAACACCTGGCTGCGGCTGCTGCTGCAATCCTGTCTGGCGGGGGGCGGGGCGGTCGACATCAATGCGATCGCGCTGGCCGGCCGGCGGGGCAAGGATCGCGCGCAGTTCGACGAGGATATCGGCATCGCGTCGGCGGATTTGACCGAGGACGAGATTCTGGCCTGGCGCCTTGCCGCGCTGCGCGCCTGGGCGCGGGCCGAGACGCCGCCGGTCTTTTTCAAGACTCATGAAATGCGGAGGCCGGTTGCGGGGATCGCCAGCCTGTTCCCCGCCGACCTGACATCGGGCGCGATCTATCTGGTGCGCGATCCGCGCGACGTGGCGCTGTCGCTGGCGCGGCATCTGGACGTGAGCGTCGATGCCGCCATCGCGGTGATGGGCACGCCCGGCCAGCGGATGGAGCGGTCGCGCCATCGCCTGCGACCGCAGCTGTTCGATCATTGGGGCAGCTGGAGCGAGAATGTCGAGGATTGGTGCGCGCCGCGGCCCTTCCCGGCGCATATCGTTCGGTACGAAGCATTGCGCGCGGAACCCGAGGGCGCCTTGGCCGGGATCCTCGCCGCTTTGGTTCTTCCGGTCGATCCCGAGGCCGTGCGGCTGGCGATCGCGGCCACCACGATCGAGACGCTGCGCGCACAGGAGGCGGACAAAGGCTTCACTGAATGGGAAGGGCGGGCGTTTTTCGGCGAAGGCCGGGTGCAGGGCTGGCGCGACCGGCTGACACCGCACCAGGTCGCGCGGATCGAGGCCGATCACGGACCGGTCATGCGTCGCCTCGGCTATCTCCCGGCCTATTGATTGCTGCCCTCGGCCCAGCGGATGAAGCGGCCGGTCTGAATCGCGCGCGGTATCAGATGCTCATAGTCGAAGCGCCGGGCCGCCGCCGCGGCGGCATCGGCGGGCCACGTGTCGATCAACTGCTTCAGCCGCGGCAGATCCAGCATCTCGGCGGCGAGCGGCACATGGCTCAACCGGTCGATCTCGTCGGCGAAACGCGCGCGCTGGACGGACAGGCGGGCGAACCATTCCGGGTTCTGCTGGCCATAGCGCCGTTCGGCGATCAGGGCGGGCGGCAGCCGGTCGGCCAGCGTGCGCCGGGCGAGGCTGCGCGGTTCTCCGCCCAGGAGATACTGGTCGCGCGGGATCGCCAGGCAGAAATCGACGAGATCGGGGTCGGCCAGGGGATCGCGCAACTCGAAACCATAAAAGGCTCTCAGCGTGCCGAGCGTCTCGAGAATGCGGATCCGCTGCGTCTGCAGGAAATGCGCCGCCAATTTCCGACTGTCGGGGCTGATCTGATAATGCGCGTCCACCTTCGAGGCGCGCAGCATGGCCTCCAGATCGATCTCCGCTGCAAACGTGGCGCGGATCGCGGCATAGCTTGCCCAAGGGCGCTCGCCGGGATGCCGCCGGCGCCACAGCCCGTCGCGCACGGCAGGGGGCAGGGAGGGCGCCAGGACATGAGCCTTGATCATGGTCCACAATGATTGCTGCCGGAACCGTGCCGCGCCGGGCAGGAGCTGGAAGAGCTTGTCCAGCCGCCCGGCCCGCGCATAGTCGCCCAGCCCGCGCAGGCCATCGAAGCTCAGCGTCATATTGCCCATCGCACCGGTCAGCAGCGCGACATGCCCGTCGTTTCGAGCGGCGCGATAGGCCGCGTCGAACCAGCCGATGTGATTGGCGATGAACTGCATGCGCCCCCCGGCGACGAACAGGGCGGTCGGGTCCTCCTCGAACGACGCGGGCTCGGTCGAATGGCAGAAACGGGCGTCGAGATTCGGGTAGCGTGCGGCGAGCGCCTCGACATGCGGCCGCTCGCGATCATAACGGCCCTGGGTGCTTTCGACCGCCTGTCCCGGCGGCGGCTCGGCGGTATAGGTCTGGAGGGTAGCCGGCGCGATCAGGCGCGCCGCCGTGGCTGCGACCGCCGCGCTGTCGAGCCCGCCGGAGGCGAGCACGCCCGGCGTCCTCGCGCCGCGCAGCTGGCGCCGCACTGCCTGGTCCAGGCGCTCGCGTGCCGCCTCGACATAAGCCTGCGGTGTCGGCAAGGTCAGGCGGCGGCTGGGGTCGGGGCGCCAAAAGGCCCGTTCCCGCACGCCTCGGGCATCGGCCGTCAGATGCGTTCCCGGCGGCAGCAACCGGATCTGCCGGTAGAGCGTATCCGCTGGATCGGCGACGTGAGCGGTGAAGTGAAGCGCCAGCTGCAACGGATCGATCTGCCGGGGAACGCTCGGGAACTGGTGGAGCGCGCTCAAGGTGGTGGCGAACCAGAAGCCTTTCCGCCGCGCATGCCAATAGACGACCCGGATCGTCATCGGCGCGACCACCAGGTGCATCTGCCGCCGGTTCGGATCCCATAGCGCGAAGGCATAGTCGCCCTTCAGCCGGTGCAGTTCGTCGAAACCATATCGCTCGATCCACGCCGCGGCGATCCGGGAATCGGGCGATCGCGGCGGTAGGCCAAGGGCCGCGCTCATCCCGGAAGGGTCGAACAGATAGCCATTGAACAGGATGACGCGCCCCGCCGGGTCCTCGATCGGCTGGCGTTCTCCGCGATCTTCCTCGGTCACGATCCGCTGAGCGAGCGCCAGCGCCGCATGCTCGTCAAACCAGGCGCGCGGCGGCCCGACACCGGCCGCGAGGAATCCCGCGCCCGCCCGCGCTCGATCGTCCGGTGAGCCTTCTTCCCGCTCGAAGGCGAGATAGCCGCGGAATTCCGTCATGCGGGCAGTGTCGATGGCGCGCGGGTCATGGTCGGCCCTGCAAGGTCATGGCGGGCGCCGCCGTGCAGGCCTCCCGCCAATCGCGAGGCCGATGATCGGGAGAGCGTCGTCGTACCAGAAATGCGCCATCTCCGAAAGATGTCGCGCGTCTCGACTGGCTGGATTGAAAGATCATCTTGACGTAAAGGACGAAGTAAAATCCCAATACGACGGATCTTCGGCTCTCCATCGAAAGTCCCGGCAAGACATGCCGAAGATGTCGTGGCTTGGAGAGTGATCCAGGTGCCGGCTTATCTCTGGCTGTTCAGGATGTCGTCCAGGTGCCGTTACCGTCGTCGTTGGGAGGAAACGCCCCACCTTCGGTGAACTCCGCAACCGAAAAGACCGTCACGCACTGGAGCGGGGCGACCCAAAGGGCCGGCGGGGCATCGGCCGCGCGCTGGCCCACAAGAGCGTCGGTATTGCACTGTTCGGTCATCATCACTCCCGTCATATCAATTAGTTGCCGTAACGGACCGCCGGGGATTTACGAAGCTCGTCGCGCCGCGGCAAGCTTGTTTATCTCCCTATGTCTCATCGGACTTACCGCAGCTTCCGGTTCATCTCAAGAACCTGCCCCACCCGTAATGGGGCGGGCAATAGTCGCATTTGATGATGGCAGCCGTTATCAAATCTGTTCTGTTCGCAGTGATTAAAAACGGACTTCCTGAACAAATTGCACCATTTCTTGTTGTAAAAGATGTGGCGCGCCAAGGTTGTGAAGTTACGTGCGGTTGAAATCGCCAGAGGATAATCGGTGGGAGGGAGTGGATGTCTGAAAATTTTGTTGGTGAATTGCGGCTGTTCGCGTTCGGAAAAACGCCCGTCGGGTGGCTACCGTGCGAGGGCCAGATCCTGACCATAACGCAATATCAGGCGCTCTTTGCGCTCATTCACAACACTTATGGCGGGGACGGCAAGGTCAATTTCGCGCTGCCCGATTTGCGGGGCCGCGTCGCCGTTGCACAGGGCCAATCGAACGCCGGTCCGACCAATTATCAGCTCGGGAAGACCGGGGGCGCGGAAGGCGTGACGCTGACGGCGACTCAAACCCCGCCGCATGTCCATGTCGTCGTTGCGTCACAGTCCACGACGACGACGGCGAGCGGCCCCGCCAACAACTATATCGGGGAGGCGCTCGCCAGCAATACGGGAATTCAGCCCTTCAATCTCTATGCGCCGACGCCCGGGAACCCCAACGACCCCAGCTGGCTGCCGCTGCACCCTTCGACCTTTTCTTCGGTGGGCGGCGGCGGGGCGCATGAAAATCGGCAGCCGATTCTCGCGGTGCAGATCTGCATCGCCACGCGCGGCCTCTGGCCGGCGCGCAATTGAATGTGCTCTCCATCAAGCGGAGGAATATATGTCGGATTATTTCCTGGGCGAAATTCGCCTTTTGGCGTTCGATCAATTTGCGCCGGTCAATTTTCTGCCCTGTGACGGTCGCCTGCTCGGCATTTCGCAGTATCAGGCATTGTTTTCGCTCCTTGGCACGGCCTATGGCGGCGACGGAGTCTCGACCTTCGGTATCCCCGATCTGCGCGGCCGCAGCCCGGTCCACAAGGGCCAGACCACGGGCGGCGGTACCAATTATGCGCTCGGGCAGTCCGCCGGGGCGGAACTGGTGACGCTGACCCTGGCGACGGTGCCGCCGCATACACACACGATATCGGCGCTGAACAGCACGGCGACCGCCATGATACCCGCGTCGAACAATGCGCCGGCCAATGTCGGATCGGATTTCTATTATTGTAACGAATCCCAGGCCGGCACGATGGTGACTCTCGCCCCGGGGAGCGTGATCACGAATGGCGGGAGCAATCAGCCGCACCTCAATGTGCAGCCAAGTCTCGTGCTGTCCTATGTGATGGCCGTGAACGGCACCTATCCCGACTTCAACTCGTGATCCTGACCACAGGAGATTTTTATGGCTGATGCTTTCATTGGCGAAATTCGCATGTTTCCTTTCGGCTATGCCCCGATCGGGTGGATTGTCTGCAGCGGTCAGCAGGTCGGTCTGATGCAGAATCAGGCGCTCTACAGTCTGCTGGGGTCGAGGTTCGGCGGGGACAACAAGACCTACTTCAACGTGCCCAATCTGAACGGCCGCATCCCGCTGAGCTTCGGAACCGCGAAGACGGGCACGCCCTATACCTTTGCCGGGACATTGGGGCAGGAGACCGTGACGCTGGTCTTCAACGAGGCGCCGGCCCATACCCATGTCGTCACCGCCAAGGTGTCGAGCGCGGGGATAGCGGGCATGACGGGCGTCGCGCAGACGACCGGCACGCCGCCGTCGTTGGTCGGGACGTCGTTCCTGAGCCGGCCGCTGACGGCTGCGGGCCAGACCATCAAAGCCTATGATATTCCACCGGCGACCAACGATACGGCGTTTGGCGTGAAGGTTTCGGTGGGCTATGGCAATGTGCAGTTGGGCACGGATCCGCACCCGAACGTCCAGCCTTATCTCGTCATGGCCTATTATATCTGCAACGACGGGACCTACCCGCCGCGCCCCGATTGATCGGGGCCGGACGGGTGGGGCCGAGTGGCCCGTGGTTGGCGCTGTCGGCCGAGTGGAAGGCGCGCGGAATCGGCCTCAGGCTGCGGCAGCCGGAGGATCTGGCGTTCCTGCGCGACCTCTACCGCAGCACCCGGGCCGAGGAAGTGGCGGCTGCCGGGCTCGATCCGCTGTCCGCCGCGCTTTTCCTGAGTAGCCAGTTCGATCTCCAGTGCCGCCATTTCGACGCGCACCATATGCTCGGCGGGCAGCGTCTCGTCGTGCTCGCCGGGGATCGGCCGATCGGCCGCATCGACCTCTGGCGGACCGAGGCGGCGGGGCGCCCCGATCTGCGCCTGGTCGATATCAGCGTCCTGCCCGAATGGCGCGGACAGGGCCTCGGCGCCGGGCTTCTCGCCGCGGTGCAGCGTGCCGCGGCGGAGGGCGGGCGCAGCGTCAGCCTGCACGTCGACAAGATGAGCCGCGCCATCCACCTCTATCGCCGCATCGGCTTTCGCAAGACGGCGGACACCGGCGCTTCGTGGCGCATGGAATGGCGGGCGGGCGGCGTCCCCAGGGCGCGAGGCTGAGCGACCCGTGCTTGGCTGGTCGAGCGGAATCCGGCCCTGGCTGAAACTCCTGGCGCGGCTCGCCTTGCTCTCGGCGCCTTGCCCTGTTCAGGGATCGAGCAGGCCATAGTCGACAACCGCCCGGTTGCGGAACACGCGCTTGCCGAACGGGGTGAGCAACGTGTCTCGCGTATCGCGCCACTGGCGGATCAGTGAGTCCTTTAGCTGTGGGTGGCCATAATCGGCATAGACCTTGTTCTTGTCGAGCTCGCCCCGCTTGGCCCAGTGCATCGAATAGGGGATGTGGTTGCCGTCCAGCGTGTCGCGCACCAGTTTGGCACCTTGCGGCAGCGTGTCGGCGAGCAGTTCGAGGGCGGCCTTCAGGTCCGCGGCGTAGGACAAGGTCGGTTTGACTGTCGCATGGGCCATCGCGCAGATCAGCGGCGACAGGCCGTCGATCTCGATCACCGCATTCTTCTCGAAGCGAGTGAAGGCGAGCGTGCCGCATGCCTTTTCGACGAAACGCACGGTGAACACGAACGACGGAGGCAAATCCCTTACGGCAGCGCAGAGCAGCGGCAGCACCTGCGCAAGTTGCTCGAGCGGGACGGCGAAGGAGGCATTGTACAGCGCGCCCGGCCGGTCGCCCGTGATTTCCCCGTCATGCATCTGGCTCCAGCGAAACGGTCCCGGTGCGTCTGCTCCGTCCGGATCGAAGTCGCCATTGATCATGTCGTAATGCTGCATGCCGAGATACCGGGCGAAGGCCGACGGCGCGTTGATGAGGAGCGAGAAAACCCAGGCCGGGACGGTGCCGGCGGCCTTGGTGGCGAAGCCCATCGGAATGGTGGCCGGTGCGTTTGCCACCGCGTTGACGAGCAGATCGCCGAGTTCCATGAGCACCAGGTCCGGATGCTGGATGTTGGCGGATTCCGAGACGAACGCGGCGCGGCTGGTGCGGAAATACATGGTGTGTGTGGACACATCGTCGAACAACGCGTGCGGATTGATCGTGACCTCGTAGAACAGCGGCGCGGCCTTGCAGCCGAGGTGCTGGGCCATGGCGGTGAAGTCGCCGGCGGCGATGCTTGTCAGCAACGCGGGCTGCAGGATGTCGACGCGCCGCATCACCGTGAAATGGTCGTTGGTCGTCAGCTCCAGGGCCATACCGTTGACGATTCCCATCGCGCCGAGATGGACCAGCGCATCCTCGAAACGATCATCGTCCCGTACCAGCCTGGGCGGTTTGCCGTTGATCGCCAGCCTGGCCAGACCCTGGGCGCTCAGCAGCGGCGCTGACGCCGGCTCGATCCACACATGCTCGCCGCTGCCGACGATAAGGTGCAGGCCCAGCACCATATTCTGGATACCGCCAAAGCCGAGCCGTGAGCCATGGCTCGACGTGCCGATCGATCCGGCGACGCTGGGCCATAAAAAGGTACCGCTGGTGTGGATCGTGCGGTTCCTGCTTTCCGCCCAGTCGGCGAGGTCGCGCAACGTCGTCCCCCCGCTGGTCAGCGCCACGAAATCGGCGGCCGACCGGCAGCGCGGGTCGCGTTCGTCGTCGGCGAGCATCTCGGTCCCCTTGAGGCCAAGCGCATCGAGCTGTGCGTCAGGCGTGCCGATCAACGGCGCGAAGCTCCAGCACTTGCCGGTGGTGCCGGCGGCGAAGCCGGTCGGAGGTGCGGGATTCTGCGCTTCGAGTTTGGCCAGATAGTCTAACAATACAGCCCCGGTCGCCGCGAAGCGGGCCAGCCCCGATGGCATCGTCACATCGCTCGCATCGATATGGGCCAGGCTCCTGATCTGGAGGTGCGGAACGGGGTTTTGTGGCGTCGGTACGCCCAGCGTATAGTGGAAGTTCGACCAGTCGACGTTGGACTCATAGGTGATCTTGGGCATCGCTTGCTCCTTCACGGATCGGTTCAGCGGCCACCGGGAGTGGCGGGCAGGTGCTTCATCTCCAGCTCGGACAGCGCAATGAAGCCAGGCCCGTACCTGGCCTTGAAGCGCCCCCAATCGGCCAGGCAGTTCATGAATGTCTTGTCGAACAGCGCGGCCGGGCGGGGGCCGCAGGAAGGGGGAATCACTGGCACTTCGCCGGCCGGGTGCGAGATGTCGCCCGGCTTGGGGCGCGGCGCGTTGAAGCCGTCGGCCGAGATCACGCTGATCGGCCCCTTCGGATAGTTGATGCGCAGGCTCGCGATCGACATCAGCTCGTTCTGGTTCACGATCGTCGAATAGCCGCGCAGGCCCAGGCGCAGGATATCCGGCCTTGCATCGACTTCGGCGGTGCCGGGATGGTCCTTGTCATCGGCGTCGCGGAAGACGATCGTCGGGCCGTTGCGGATCACATAGAGGTGCGGCCGGTCGCGGGCATCGGGGCGTGCCAGGAACTTCGTCATCCGCTCGCCGATGCCGGTATCGAACACCGAACTGCGCACGCCGCCATCGGTGTAGCTATGCCCGTCGATCTGCACGGGCGTGAGCCGCACCGGGATGGAGCTTGACGCGATCGCGGCGCCGGCGACGCATTCGGCCACGCGGGACAGCGGCTGGTTGGTGGCGATCGCCTGGCGCACCAGCCGGGTGATGTGCACTACCTTCAGGTCGCCGCTGCGCGCTTCGACCGTCGCGACCGACAGGGCGGGGCTGTCGGGGCGGGCGATGCGCAGCAACGGCGATTCCGAGCCGTCCGACGGGAGCAGATAGGCCATGACCTTCGCCCGGAGCGGCGTGATATCGTTTTCGGATCCACGCGACAGCATGCGGAGCAGACCGTTCTTCTTTGACAGCTCGCTCTCGTCCTTGATGCGATAGGCGGCCTCCAGGCCCGCATAGTCGTTGGCGGCGATGAACAGCCCCTGCAGCGCCCCCGTGCTCACGCCGGTCACCACCGCCCAGTCCCGCTTGCCGAGCTGGTTCAGATAGCCGGCCCCGAACGCCCCCCAGCTGCCACCGCCGGAGAGCATGAGCACTGGCAATTCCAGCGGCGCAGCTCGCTTGTCCGACAGGATACTCGCCCGCCGGTCCTCCCAGCCCTTGAGCGCCTCGATGATCGGATCGCTCCCGCTGCCATCGATCTGGAACGACCGGATTCCGCTGCAATCCGGCTTGCCGTCCAGCCCGTTTGGGCATTCGTCATATCCGGCGTCTCGCTGCAGTTCCGCGAAGAGCGGCGTGGATTGATAGCTCTCGATGTTGCCGCTGAGCATGTCGCCGCAGCGAAACTGCATCGGTCGTGCGCCCAGATGGACGCACCCCCCCAAAAGAACCGGGACGGAGATGATTGCCGCGATTCGCATTTCGGTTGCCCCTCTTTGGCGTTAGGAAAGGATTCACTCGTTGCCGGGGGCTTTAAGCGGCGCAGAGTCCGAAAAGCGTGAAACGGGCGTCGCTGCGTAACGGGTTCCGGCATCGGCCGTGGGGGCGGGGAATTGGGGATGCAGCGCTATCGGCTCAATCTGGTGGGGCCCTTCGGGCTTTTTGCGCCCGATGGCAGCCGCATCGAGATCAGCAGCCAGAAAGCCGCCGCGCTCATTGCGATCGTCGTCGTTTCGTCGGGCGGCGTGCGCGCCCGCCGCAAGCTGGAGGCGATGTTGTGGGGGGCTCGCGCGCCCAAACAGGCACAGGACAGCCTGCGCCGCGAACTCTCCAATCTGCGCAGGGTGCTGTCCGATCATGGCGCGAGCGATCTGCTGATCTGCGAGACCAAACGGGTGGCGCTGGCGATCGACCGGCTGGAAGTCGACGTGTTCGCGCTCGGCGTGAGCGCGCCCGATGCCCGCACCCGCTTCGGTGGCGATTTCCTGGAAGGCATCGATCTGCCGGATTGCGACGAGTTCGAGGACTGGCTGCGCGAGGAGCGCGAGCGCGTGCGCGACATGATCGAACTGGCGCTGCCCGAGCCTGCCGAGCCGCTGCCCAGCGCCGACGAGATCTTCGGCGGCGCCGTGCCGACCGCGCGCGAGACCCTGGCATTGGGTACGCGGCCGTTGCCACCGCCCAAGCCGTCGGTTGCCGTCCTCCCCTTTACCGTGCTCGGCCCCGATCCCCAGGCCTGGCTCGGCATCGGGCTGGCAGGTGAGATCAGCGTGTGCCTGAGTGGTTTTCCGCAACTTTTCATCGTCTCCAGCAACGCTTCGCGCCTCCTGGCGGAGGAGGGGCGGTCGCGCCCCGAGATCGCCAGCCGACTGGGCGTGCGCTATCTGCTCGACGGCACGATATTGAGCGACGGCGACAATCTGCGCGTGCTCGCATCGCTGATCGACGGGCTGAACGGCGAGCAATTCTGGTCGGACACCTTTATCGGCCGGATCGACGCCAGTTTCACCTTCCAGCAGGCGATCGCCGGAAAGATCGCACCGCAGATATGGACCAAGGTGGATCATGCCGAACGCCAGCGCAGCCTGCGCCTGACTGGCCCGATCTCCGGAGACTATGAACGTTATTGGCGCGCCAATGCCCTGTTCCGTAGCTGGGAGAAGGAGGCGATCGCCGAGGCGCTCGACCTGACCTTGCAGCTGGTCAATGACGATCCGACCTGCCCTTGGGCCACCTCGCTCGCCGCCTATTGTTGCAGCATCGCCTATCTCATGAACTATTCGCCGGACCGCGAGGCGACGCTGCGCCGGGCGATCAGCAATTATCAGGCCGCGATGCGCTTCGGGGCGGAGAATGTGGAGGCGCTGGGCTATTGCGCGGGCACGCTGATGAATATCGGCGGCGACCTGGAGATGGCCGATCGAATCGTCGCCCGGGCGCTGCATCTGCTGCCGGCGCACCAGCCGACGCTGTTCTGGGGCGGCTGGGTGGACGTACTGCGCGGCGACGCCGAGCGTGCCTCCGAGCGGTTCGAGCTGGCGCTGCGGATCAACCCGGCGACCGGCGCGCTTGGGCAGACACTGTCGGGCATCGGCTTCGCGGCGCTCCAGCGCGGCACGATCGAGGACGCCTATCACTTCTTCGTCGAGGCGGACCGTGCGACGCCGGGCTTTCCGCCGACGGCGCTCGGCCTGTGCGTGAGCGCCCACTTGCTCGGCAGGCAGGAAGAGGCCCGCACGCTTGCCGCCACGCTGGTGAATGGTCCGGGACCGGCGCTCGCGCGGCAAATGCGCCGACCCGAGCATCGCCAGATGCTGGAGGCCATCTTGCAGGCGGCTGGCGCGTGATCGGGACATTCTGAACCGTTTCGGCGCGAATTCCCTTTTTCACGCTCGGCGAACAGGAATTTCACGCTGCCCGGACCCTGATGGGAGGACTGTCTCCTCGTTGCGATCGACCCGGATCGCGAAGGAGGAAGATCATGCAAGCCATTGTCACGATCACCGCATTGGTGATGGGCGGCCTGTGTTTCGCGCTGTTTCTCTGGTTGAGTGTGAAGGCGCAAACCGCAAGGCCGTCCGAACCGGCCAGGCAGATGGCCGTAAAGGCCCAGGGGCTCACCCCGGTGAGCGTCGGCGAACTCACTGACCTCGTCAAGGCGCTGACGTCGCTGAGCGAGAGCCTGTCCAAGGCGGGGCCTGCATTGGCCCTGCTGATCGGCTCGATTCTGTTCCTTTCCATCGCCGCGGTCGCCAGCGGCGCGGTCGTCGGCAAGCCTGGGCCTGCGGAGTGCACCGCGAAATGCACGCCCGCCAGCGGCGCACAAGGCAATGCCCTCGCGCCGGCCGAGCCGCCCAGGAAATAGTCCTGTCCGCCGACGCGTCGTCGGCATCCCAACTTCTTACCACAGGAGTGCGTCATGACCGTTCATACCTGCACGCCCAAACGCCTGCCCGAAGCGTCGATCGACGGCGCGCTGATCAAGGCCGTCGAGGTCAATCTGCGCAACTATTCTCCCGTCACGCGCTTCAAGCGATTGCTTCCCACGCACGACCTCGACCGCGCATCGCTTTCAATTCTCATCGAGCGGAAATGGAAGACCAACGGGGTGCGGCTGACCGTCGGATTTCTCGACAATCCCGAGCCGGTGCTGCGCCGGCGCATCCTCGCGCACATGAACGCATGGGGGACGAGCGCCAACGTCGCCTTCACCGAGACCAGCGGCGAGGCCCAGGTCCGCATTGCGCGCGGCGGCGGCGAGGATGGCGGCTATTGGTCCTATCTCGGCACCGATGTCCTGCTGATCGACGCCGACAAGCCCACGATGAATCTCGAGGGCTTCACCATGAACACGCCGGAAAGCGAGTTCATTCGCGTCGTCCGGCACGAGACCGGCCACACCCTGGGTTTCCCGCACGAACATATGCGCCGCGAACTGGTCGAGAAGATCGATCGGGAAAAGGCCATCGCCTATTATATGGCGACGCAGGGCTGGTCGCGCGAGGAAGTGATCGCGCAGGTCCTCACGCCGATCGAGGATGGCTCCCTGCTCGGCACGCCCCGCGCGGACAGCAATTCGATCATGTGCTACCAGATCCCCGGCGCGCTGACGCGGGATCACCATCCGATCCCGGGCGGCGCGGATATCGACACGCTCGACTATGACTTCGCCGCCACCTGCTATCCGCACGCGCCCGCCGCCGCGGCGATGGAGGCGCTGCATGCGCTCACGGCGGCGCGGGACCCGGGCGGCGGCGTTGCCGACTTCTCGCAGGCGCAGGCCGAGACCTGCGTGATCGACGGCGTGCTGCGCGTGCCGGCCGAGGAACCTTCGCTGACCGACACGGTCGCGGATGTGTTCGACGATGCGGACAAGGTGCGGGTCCTGCTGAGCTGCGTGCAGGATGTGATCCACGATCTCGGAATCTTCGTCTCGCTTGCCAGCGGCAGCGACGCGGAAATGACTGAACTGGGCAAGGAATCCTATCTCTCCCTCGCCGCCTGGGTGCGCGACCAGGTGCTGGCCAATGGGAAGTATCTGTGAACCGCGCGCTGCTCGCCGCCGCCACGGGGCTGGCGATCGCCGCCTCTCCCGCCGCGCAGGCACGCCCGGGGGCCGAGAGGCCGGACCGGAACCTCATCGACAACCTCGCCCCGCTGATCGCGAAGCATTGCACGCCCACCGGCGACAGGCGGGGTGAGATCAAGGCCGCGGCGCTGTACGAGGCGTTGCTGTCGAGCGATGTGGTGACCTTCAAGAACGTTGCGCCGCTGCTGGCGCAACCGGGGAGCGTGCTGGCGCCGCTCTTCATCGCCGGGAAAGGCGATGACCGGGGAGCGTATCTGCTGGTCAGCCGCACGGTCGGCGGCTGGACTGCGCCGACGGAAGAGGGGGCCGGACGCTTCCTGCCGCTCGCCGATGGTGGCATCGAGGTGCAGGCGCGCAGCGGCGGTCCGCTCGGCGCGGCCGACACCGCGGCCGTGCTTGCCGACATTTTCGATCGGAGCGACGCGAACTACCGCTTCCTGTGCATCCCGTCGGCCGAGCACACGCCGCCGCCCTCCGATGGCGGGGGTGTCGGGCAGTTGCTGATCGCCAAGGAGCCGACCGATTTCGCGGCGGCAAAGCTTACCGACCGCCCGTTCGCGGAGTTCGCCTATCTGCGCGACGAGGATGCGGACACTGACACCTATTCATTCTACGGCACGCTCGGCATCGGCTTTGGCGACCGGTCGATCGGTAGAAAGGCGTATGACGCGGGGCGCAGCAAGGTGATGGCGCGCATTCGTCCGCTTGTCTTCACGCAGCTCGAATATGAGAAAGCGAGCGATGCCGCGACGGCAAAGGTCGACAATCTCAATCTCGGTCTGCAACTCGGCGGTGTCGTGCAAACCCGCGGGAAGACCACCGCCAATCACTTCTATGCGCTGAGCGTGCGCTATCTCACCGATACGCGCTTCGACTCCTCGGGCTGGTCCGTCGCCGCCCAATGGACACCGCGCTTTCCCATCCCTGGCAATCTTATCGCCGCGCCGCTGGGCGGCGGCGTCGACTTCTCGTGGAAGCTTACCGGCGTCGGCGATCATGCGGGCTTCAGCGATATCGGCCGCAAGACCGATCTGGCGGGCGCACCGCATTATACGCGGCTGGGGTTCGATGCTGCCGCCCAGCTGCGCCTGAAGCTGGCGAACGCGGATATCCTGTCGCTGGCCGGCACCTATGCGCTGCGCGAGAATCTGGAGCGCGGGCTCGGGGATGCCCAACGGCTCGGGCTTCGCCTGACCTTCGCGCCGTCGGACAATCTGTCGATCGGGCTCGGCTATGATCGCGGACGCAATCTCGACACGCTCGAGCATTCACGCACGGTGAAGCTCGTCGTCGGAATCCGCAAATGATCGCAGAACGTCTCGATCGGGGCCGCGCACGCGCATCCCTCAGAGAATCTCGCGTACCTTCTCCGGCGGCCGGCCGAGCCGGACACCCTTTTCGGTCTCGACGAGCGGCCGCTCGATCAGGATCGGATCGACCATCATCGCATCCAGGATCGCGTCGCCCTCGGCATATTTGAGGCCGCGCGCCGCATCCTCGGCCATGCGCAGGCCCTGGCGTGGCGTCATGCCGGCGCGTTCGTACAGCGCGGCGAGCTTCTCGCGGGTCGGCGGGGTCTTGAGATACTCGATCACCGCGACCTCCACGCCGGGCGCCTCCTGCAGGATCGCCAGGGTCTCGCGCGACTTGGAACAGCGCGGATTATGCCAGATCGTCGCCTTCAACTCTCAACTCCCAACCTTCAACTGTCTCGTCAGGCTCACCCACCAGGCGAGCAGCGCGAGCAGCACATAGGCAAGGAGTCCGAGAATGGCGAGCGATGGCGGCGGCGGATCGACGATCGTCGCCGGCTGCGGCCCGAACCAGTTGAACGCCTGGAACGCCGCCATCGCCACGGCCAGCGCCGCGACGGGCACCCACGGCCCGCGCGTCTTCCGGGTGAACCAGGCAAGCGTGCCGTAAGCGAGGATCAGTTCGAGCGGCATCTCGATCGCCGGATAATTCCACAGCCCCAGCCCGAACGGCGGCGGCCCGCCCGCGAGTGTCAGATCGGGCCGGTGGACCAACAGGTCGATCAGCCAGTGCGAGAACACGACGGCGCCACCGATCAGCGCCGTCACGCCGCTGCGCCGCCACAGCCATATCAGCAGCGCGAACCCCGCCGACCAGGCCAGCGCGCCGATGAGGCTGTGAGTCCAGGGCATGTCGTACAGATCCATCGGGTTCATCGCGGTGATCCCGGGGACGAGCCGCATATGCTCCACGCCGAGCAGCACGAAGGAGAAGAAGGCGAGATCGACGAGCTGCGCCGCGACGAACAACGTGCCCAGCCGCGGCGCCTTCGGCGAGGTCGCCGCCACGAACGCTGCACTGTAATGACCGATGAACATATTTCCCTCTCCCCCTGTGGGATGAGGAGCATTGGGTGAACAGCGCCCCGCGCTGTTCAGGTCATGCCGGGGGCATGACCGACCCGATGCTGGGCCCAAGCGAAGCTTGGGAAGGGTGAGGGGGACACTCGCCTGTGTCCCGAACCTCACTCCCCCTCATCCGGCGCTACGCGCCACCTTCTCCCACAAGGGGAGAAGGTCTCTCCACAACTCAATCCTCCTGCCGCGCCAGCCATTCCTCGAGCCACTTGATCGTATAATCCCCCGCCTGGAAATCCGGGTCCTCGATCAATGCCTGATGCAGCGGAATGGTCGTCTTCATGCCCTCGATCACGAACTCCTCCAGCGCCCGGCGCAGGCGGCGGATCGCGCCCTGGCGGGTGGTGCCGTAGACGATCAGCTTGGCGATCATCGAATCATAATAAGGCGGCACGCGGTAGCCGGCATAGAGCCCGCTATCGACCCGCACGTTCATGCCGCCCGGCGCATGATATTGCTTCACCAGCCCGGGCGAAGGCGCGAAGGTCCGCGGGTCCTCGGCGTTGATGCGGCATTCGATGGCATGGCCGCGGAACACCACGTCCTGCTGGCGCAGGGTCAGCGGATGCCCCTCGGCGATGCGGATCTGCTCGCGCACCAGGTCCAGACCGGTGATCATCTCGGTCACCGGATGCTCGACCTGAAGCCTTGTGTTCATCTCGATGAAGTAGAACTCGCCGTCTTCCCACAGGAACTCGATCGTGCCCGCGCCGCGATAGCCCATGTCGGACATCGCCTTGGACACGATCCCGCCCATGCGCTCGCGATCCTCGGCGCCGAGCACGGGGGAGGGGGCCTCCTCCAGCACCTTCTGGTGGCGGCGCTGCAGCGAGCAGTCGCGCTCGCCGAGATGGATGGCATTGCCCTGGCCGTCGCCGAACACCTGGAACTCGATGTGGCGCGGGTTGCCGAGATATTTTTCCATGTAGACGGTCGCGTCGCCGAACGCCGCCTTGGCTTCGCTGCCCGCCTGCATCATCAGCGTTTCGAGCTGATCCTCGGACGCGCACACTTTCATGCCGCGCCCGCCGCCGCCCGAGGCGGCCTTGATGATTACCGGATAGCCGATCTCCCCCGCGATCGCCTTGGCCTCGACCACGTCGCCGATCGCGCCGTCCGAACCGGGGACGAGCGGCAGGCCGAGCGCCCCCGCGGTGCGCTTCGCCTCCACCTTGTCGCCCATGGTGACGATATGCTCGGGCTTGGGCCCGACGAAGATGATGCCATGCGCTTCGACGATCTCGGCGAAACGGGCATTCTCGGACAGGAAGCCATAACCGGGATGGATCGCGTCGGCATGGCTGATCTCGGCCGCCGAGATGATGTTGGCGACGTTGAGATAGCTCTCGGTCGCGGGCGGCGGGCCGATGCAGATCGCTTCGTCGGCGAGCCGGACATGCATCGCGTCGGCATCGGCGGTGGAGTGCACCGCGACCGTCTTGATGCCCATCTCATGGCAGGCACGATGGATGCGCAGCGCTATTTCGCCGCGATTGGCGATCAGGAGCTTCTTGATTTCAGCCATTATGGCTTACTCGACGACCACGAGCGGCTGGTCGAACTCGACCGGCTGGCCGCTCTCGACCAGGATCGCGCGGACGGTGCCGGCGCTGGGCGCGAGGATCGGGTTCATCACCTTCATCGCCTCGACGATCAGCAGCGTATCGCCGGCCTTGACCGTCTTGCCGACGCTGATGAACGAGGCCGCACCGGGCTCGGGCGACAGATAGGCGGTGCCGACCATCGGCGACTTGACCGCGTTCGCGGCAGGAACGGCCGCCGGGGCCTCGACCGGCGCGGCGGCGGTTGCCACGGGCGCGGCGACAGGCGCCGGCGCGTAATGCGCCGTTGGCGCCGCTGCGGCGGCCTTGCGCGCGATCCTGATGCGCCGTCCGCCGTCCTCGACCTCGATCTCGGTCAGCTGGGTTTCGTCGAGCATCTGCGCGAGCTGGCGGACCAGCTCCACATCGATCCGCATCGGATCGGTATTCGTTTCTTCGGCCATGCGACCCATGATCTCCCTTATTGGGCCAAAAACCCTATTAAGCGGGGCGTCCTGTCAGAGACGGGCGGCGGCTTCAAGCGCAAGCAGGTACGAAAGCGCGCCGAAGCCGGCGATGGTTCCCCGTGCGGCACGACCTACCCAGCTCAAATGCCGGAAGTCCTCGCGCTTGTGGGGGTTGGAAAGATGCACCTCGATCACGGGCGTTTTGATCGATTTGATCGCGTCGTGAATCGCGACCGAAGTGTGGGTGAAGGCGGCGGCATTGAGGATCACTGCCTTGGCGCCGACGGCCTGCGCCTCGTGCAGCCAGTCGACCAGGTGCCCCTCGTGATTCGACTGGCGCACATCGACCTTCAGGTCGAGCTCCCGCGCCCGATCCTCGAGCTGCCCGGCGATGTCGTCGAGCGTGTCGCTGCCGTAAATCTCCGGCTCGCGCAGCCCGAGCAGGTTCATGTTCGGACCGTTGAGGACGAAGATCGTATCGGCCAAGGAGGAGCCTTTCGGTTGCGGGCAGCGTCTCGCCCTCTATATCGCGGGCGGCCCTTCTTTAGCCGTTCGTGTCGAGCGAAGTCGAGACACAGTGGTGCGGGAACGGGCTTCTCGACTTCGCTCGAAGCGAACGGCTAGGGAAGATCAATGCACACCGATCACACCGTCTCGATCCGCGTCAACGGCGAACACCGCCGCGTCGCCGCGGGCCTCACCCTGGCGCAGCTCGCCGCCGATCTCGGCCTCGTCCCCGAAAAGGTCGCGGTCGAGCGCAACCTCGAGGTGGTGCCGCGCTCGACGCTCGGCCAGGTCATGGTCGAGGATGGCGACGAGCTGGAGATCGTCCATTTCGTCGGCGGCGGCGACGTCACGCCGACGCTCGACAGCTGGACGGTGGCCGGCCGCACCTTCCGCTCGCGGCTGATCGTCGGCACCGGCAAATACAAGGATTTTGCCCAGAACGCCGCCGCGCTCGAGGCCTCGGGCGCCGAGATCGTCACCGTCGCGGTGCGCCGCGTCAACGTGTCGGATCCCAATGCGCCGATGCTGACGGACTTCATCGACCCGAAGAAAGTCACCTATCTCCCCAACACCGCCGGCTGCTTCGATGCCGAATCGGCGATCCGCACCCTGCGCCTGGCGCGCGAGGCGGGCGGCTGGGATCTGGTGAAGCTCGAAGTGCTGGGGGAGGCCAGGACGCTCTATCCCGACATGGTCGAGACGCTGCGCGCGACCGAGATCCTGGCGAAGGAAGGTTTCCTACCCATGGTCTATTGCGTCGACGATCCCATCGCGGCGAAGCGTCTGGAGAATGCCGGCGCGGTCGCGATCATGCCGCTGGGCGCGCCGATCGGTTCGGGTCTCGGCATCCAGAACAAGGTGACGATCCGCCTGATCGTCGAGGGCGCGAGCGTCCCCGTGCTGGTCGACGCGGGCGTCGGCACGGCGTCCGACGCAGCGGCGGCGATGGAGCTCGGCTGCGACGGCGTGCTGATGAACACCGCCATCGCCGAAGCCAAGGACCCGATCATGATGGCCGCGGCGATGAAGGCCGGGGTCGAGGCGGGGCGGCTCGCCTATCTCGCCGGCCGCATGGGCAAGCGCCTCTATGCTGATCCGTCGAGCCCTTTGGCGGGGTTGATCTGATGAAGTCGGTGCGTGTCGGGTTGATGCTGCTCGCGGCGACCGCGCTGTCGTCGTGCGACAAGCCGGAGACCAAATACAACAATGTGCCCCCTTCGGAGGCGCATTCCTGGACGCCGGTGACCTTCAAGGCCGCCGACGACCTCACCATCTTCGCGCGCAGCTATCCGGCGGTTAAGCCCAGGGCCGTGATCCTGCTGTTCCACCAGGCGGACTCGAGCAAGGGCGAATATACCGAGATCGCGCCGCGCCTGCGCGACGCCGGCTATACCGCCATCGCGATCGACCAGCGCTCCGGCGGCAAGCTCTATGGCGATAACGAGACCGTGGCGTTGCTCGGCAAGAGCACTGACTATCTCGAGGCGAAGCCCGACCTGCAGGCCGCGCTCGATTTCGCCAGCCAGTCGAAGCTGCCGGTCATCCTGTGGGGCAGCAGCTACTCCTCCTCGCTGACCTTCCCGCTCGCCGCGGAGAATCCCGGCAAGGTGAAGGCGATCCTGGCCTTCTCCCCCGGCGAATATTTCCCGGACAAGGCGCTGGTGAAGACGGCGGCGGCCAGGGTGACCGTCCCGGTCTTCATCACCTCGTCCAGCGACTCCGGGGAGATCGCCGAGGCGAAGGCGATCGCCGCCGCGGTGCCCGGCGGTCGCGCCGAGCAATATGTGCCCGCCGCTGGTGTGCACGGCTCGTCGACGCTGATCGCGGCGAAGGACCCCAAGGGCGCCGAGGCGAACTGGGCGGCGGTCATGGCCTTCCTCAAGAAGGTCGCACCCTAGGGGCGCCCGCCGGCGGCATCCCCTCTGTTTTCAGTGCATTGCGAGGCGGATACGCGATGAACCGCAGGAACCGCGCGCGCGATCGACCGTTCTTGTTCCGGGAGTGGCTGGCGCCGGCCCTCGGCGCCGCGGACACCAAGGAGCACGGACATGGGTGAACTCGTCGACAAGATCAAAGGCAATGTCAACGAAGCGATCGGCAAGGCCAAGCAGCAGAGCGACAACCCCGCCACGCGCGATGAAGGCGCCGGTCAGGAAGTGAAGGGCAAGGCCCAGCAGACGATCGGCAAGGTCAAGGGCGCGCTCGGCGACGATATCTGACGCGATCCGTTTCGATTGTCTTGAAGGCCGCTCCGGGTGACCGGGGCGGCCTTTTCCATCCTGGTTATCGCTTCCGGATCGCCGAGATCGTCGTGGCGGGCGTGATTGCCTCCAGGTCGGTCTTCAGATGGAGCAGGCGTACCCCGGTCTCCGCCATCGCGCGTTCGAGCGCGGGGGCGAAGGCTTCGGTCGTCTCCACCGTCTCCGCCCAGCAGCCATAAGCCCGGCCGAGTGCCGCAAAGTCCGGGTTGCGCAGCTCGGTGCCGGAAATGCGCCCGGGATATTCGCGCTCCTGGTGCATGCGGATCGTGCCGTAGCCGCCATTGTCGATCACCAGCACCAGCATGTCGGCGCCGTGCCCGACCGCGGTCGCCAGTTCCTGCCCGTTCATCAGGAAGCAGCCATCGCCGGCCAGCGCCACCACCATGCGATCCGGATGCCGTAGTGCCGCGGCGGTGGCGGCCGGCACGCCATAACCCATCGCGCCGGCGGTCGGCGCCAGCTGGCAGCCGGGGCCGGCATAGCGCCAGTAGCGATGCCACCAGCCCGAATAATTGCCCGCGCCGTTGCAGATGATGGTGTCGGCCGGCAGCGCATCGCGCATCGCCGCGACACAGGGGGCGAGATCGAGCTTGATGTCGCGCGGGGCGGGGTTGGACCAGCCGAGCCACTCCTCATGCGCTTCCGTGCCGGCAAAGCCGGGCAGGGCGGCATTGGATGCGGCGAGCGCGGCCGAGAATTCCGCCATGCCCGCGCAGATCGCGAGATCGGCGTGATAGGCGCTGTTCAGCTCGTCCGGGTCGGGATGGACATGGATCAGGACCTGGCCGGGATGATCCGGGGTGATCAGCGCATAACCGTCGGTCGTCGCCTCGCCGAGGCGCGGTCCGACGACCAGCAGCACATCGGCCGCCTTGATCCGCGCGACCAGCTTCGGGCTGGGGCCATAGCCGAGATTGCCCGCCCAGGCCGACGAGGCATTGGGGATGGCATCCTGTCGGCGGAACGCGGCGGCGACGGGAAGGCTCGAGCGTTCGGCAAAGGCCGTGAAGTCTCGCGTCGCGGCGGCATCCCAGCCCGCGCCGCCGATAATGGCGACGGGCGCCTTCGCCCCGGCGAGAAGATCGATCGCGGCCGTGACCGCGTCACTGGAAGCCGCCTGCGCGGGCCGCTCGATCCGCGACCGATCCACCGCGACGACCTCGTCCAGCAACATGTCCTCGGGCAGTGCCAGCACCACCGGCCCCGGCCGACCCGACAGCGCGATACTCCACGCCCGCGCGACATATTCCGGGATGCGCGCGGCATCGTCGATCTTCGCCGCCCATTTCGCGATGGGCCCGAACATCGCCGGAAAATCGATCTCCTGAAACGCCTCGCGGTCCTTCGTCCCGCGATCGACATCGCCGATGAACAGCAGCATCGGCTGCGAATCCTGCATCGCGACATGGACACCGATCGAGGCGTTGGTCGCGCCCGGCCCGCGCGTCACGAAGGCGACGCCCGGCCGCCCGGTCAGGGTGCCGTCGGCGCAGGCCATGAAGGCGACCCCGCCCTCCTGCCGGCACACCACCAGGTCGATCTCGGGCGTATCGTGCAGCGCGTCGAGCACGGCGAGGAAGCTCTCGCCGGGAACGGTGAAGATTCGGTCGCAGCCTTGCGCGACGAGCTGGTCGACCAGGATACGGCCGCCGGAGCGTGAGTTCGTCATGCCGTGATTCCTGGACCGGCCCGCGCCAATTTGCTAGTCCGTGCCGGTCGAAAAGAAGCCGGCCGGTATCGGTAAGCCCGGCCACCGCTCCTTCGGGAGCGCTCTCCGTATCCGCCGAGGCGGAACCCGCGACAGGAAGGGACGCGATACCCGCGTTCCCGGCCTGTCGGGGTGCGCCCCACAGGCCTGTACGGAGAAACGACATGCCGATCATTACCAGCGGAACCGGGGTCATCACCCAGATCAACGTCTTCACCTGCGATCCCGCCAACCAGGCGGCGCTGATCGCCCTGCTCGCCGAGGGCGCGCGATCGGTCAGTGACGTGGAGGGCTGGATGTCGGCCAGCATCCACCGCGGGCTCGAAGGAAATCGGGTGGTGAACTATGCCCAGGTGCGCGACCAGGCGGCGCAGGATCGGGTGATGGCCCGGCTGAAGGCGAGCGATTTCTTCGCGCGCAACGCCGCGCTCGGCACCGCGCATCCCGGACTGTATGAGGTCGCCGTCACCATCGGCGGTTGAACTGTCGGAAGGGTTTACAGTCTGCGCGGCGCGGGCAGGGGCGTTAACCATCGCCATGCCCGGATGTCCGTCCTTCATCGGGACTGGCACGCCGACTGCATAGTCTGAAGCATGCCGAGCGTTCATCGCTTCAGCAGGACGGGCCGATACTCCCCCCGATCTCGTATCGGTCCGTCCTACCCGGTTCCTCCATCGCCCGAATGTCCCGGCCAGCGAGCCCGCGAAAAAGGGCTCCGCCGCGGTCATGCCGCAGGCGAAGCCCCTTCATGAAACCATGGTCTTCCGCGCGGTTTATCCGGCGGAGGTGACGCCCTGATCTTCCAGAAGCTGTGCGAGCTCGCCGCTCTCGTACATCTCCATCATGATGTCCGATCCGCCGACGAACTCACCCTTTACATAGAGCTGCGGAATGGTCGGCCAGTCGGAAAACGCCTTGATGCCCTGCCGCACGCCCTGGTCCTGCAGCACGTCGACGCTGTCGAACTCGGCGTTCAGGTGATTGAGGATGGCGACCGCGCGGCTGGAAAAGCCGCATTGCGGGAAGAGCGGGCTGCCCTTCATGAAAAGGAGAACGTCGCTCTTGGCGACCATCTCGGCGATGCGGGCCTGTGCGTCATCGGTCACTGGTTCTACTCCTGTTACTCGGGAACCGCGGTGGTGAGCTGAAGCGCGTGAAGCACCCCGCCCATCCGCCCGCCCAGCGCGGCATAGACCGCCTGGTGCTGCTTGATTCGGGGCAAGCCCCGGAAACTCTCGGACGTCACGCGCGCCGCATAATGATCGCCGTCACCGGCGAGATCGGTGATCTCGACCCGGGCATCGGGGATGCCCCCGGTGATCAGCGCCTCGATCTCTTCTGCCGCCATCGCCATGGGATTATTCGGACTGCATCAGCTGGCGGCGGGCCTCGATCGTATGGTCCTCGATCGCGCGGCGCACCGCCCCCTCGTCGACCTCGACACCCGCGGCGTTCAGGTCGCTGACCAGCTTGCGAATCACGTCCTCGTCGCCCGCTTCCTCGAAATCGGCCTGCACGACTGCCTTGGCATAGGCGTCGGTCTCTTCCGGGGTGAGCTTCATCCGGGCGGCGGCCCATTGCCCAAGCAGCCGGTTACGCCGCGCCGTGATGCGGAACGCCATTTCCTCGTCGCGCGCATATTTGGTTTCGAAGGCCCGCTCGCGATCGTCGAAAGTGCTCATGGTTGCTCGGTCCCCTTGGGTCTTTCAAATATTACCGCGGAGATAGGGGCGCGGCCGCTATGACGCAACCGCGCAACGGCATGTGAAATCCTCCCCGGAACGGGGAGGGGGACCGCCCGCTTCTTCAGCGGGTGGTGGAGGGGCTTGGAGCGCGGGGCGATCGTTCCGCGCTCCAAGCCCCTCCACCACTTCGTGGTCCCCCTCCCCGTGCCGGGGAGGAATGACTTACTCCGCCACCGTCACCACCAGTTTCCCGATCGCCCCGCGCGCCGCCATCTTCGCGATCGCCTTGCCGCCATCCTCGAACGCGAAGGTTTCGGTGACGCGGGGCGCGATGCGGCCGTCCTTCCACAGGCGGAACAGCCGCTCGATATGCGCCTGGTTGGCCTTGGGGTCGCGCGCGGCAAAGGCACCCCAGAACACCCCGCACACGTCGCAGCTCTTCAACAGGGTCAGGTTGAGCGGCAGCTTGGGGATGCCCGCCGGGAAGCCGACGACCAGATAGCGCCCCTCCCAGGCGATCGAGCGCAGCGCCGGCTCGGCATAGTCGCCGCCGACCGGATCGTAGATCACATCGGCGCCGCCCGGGCCGAGCGCTGCCTTGAACTGCTCGGCGAGCGCCTTGGATTGATCCTTGTCGAACGGTGCGCGGGGATAGACCAGCGCGACATCGGCGCCCGCTTCCCGGGCGACCGCGGCCTTTTCCTCGGACGACACCGCCGCCACGACGCGCGCGCCGAACGCCTTGCCCAGCTCGATCGCGGCCAGTCCGACGCCGCCGGCGGCTCCCAGCACCAGCAACGTATTGCCCTCGACCAGATGCCCGCGGTCGAGCAGCGCATGGATGGTGGTGGCATAGGTCAGCAGCAGCGAGGCGCCCTCGGCAAAACTGCGGCCTTCGGGCAGGCGGTAGAGCCGGACCGCATCGACCGCGATCTTCTCGACCAGGCCGCCCGATCCCGTGGTGGCGATCACCCGGTCGCCCACCGCCCAGCCGGTCACGCCGTCGCCGACACTGTCGATCACGCCGGAAATCTCGCTGCCCGGCGCGAACGGCCGGGGCGGCTTGAACTGATATTTGTCCTCGATGATCAGGACGTCGGGATAGTTGATCGAGCAGGCCTTGACCGCGACCACCACCTGGCCGGCTCCGGCCACGGGGTCCGGCACCTCGTCGATGACGAGGGTGTCAGGGCCGCCCGGCGCCTTCGACAACAGTGCCCGCATAGGATCGTCCTCCGCTCATCCACGGCCGGTGCTCGTTGACGCCGGACTCGTATTTCGAAATCGCGGTATCCCTTGCCAGCGTAAGCCCGATCTCGTCCAGCCCCTCCATGAGGCACTGGCGGCGGAAGGCGTCGAGCTCGAACGGAAAGCGATCCTGGTACGGTGTGGTGACCGTCATCGTCTCGAGATCGATCGTCACCGGATCGGTCGCCGCGACCTCGACCAGCCGGTCGACCGCCTCCTGCGGTAGAACCACGGGTACGATGCCGTTCTTGAAGGCATTGCCGGAGAAGATGTCGGAGAAGCTCGGCGCGATCACCGCGACGATGCCCATGTCGGCGAGCGCCCAGGCGGCATGCTCGCGGCTCGATCCGCAGCCGAAATTGTCGCCCGCGATCAGGATCGGGCTGCCGGCATAGCGCGGATCGTCGAAGATATTGCCCGGCTGCGCGCGCACCGTCTCGAACGCACCCTTGCCGAGCCCCTCGCGCGTCACCGTCTTAAGCCAGTGCGCCGGGATGATGACGTCGGTATCGATGTTCTTCGCGCCCCATGGATAGGCGCGGCCGGAGACCTGGCTGATCGCTTTCATTACCGGACCGCGATCGTTCCGTCGGCCGGTTTCGTCCTGGCCGTCGCGGCATAGGCGGCGATGCCGCTCAGCACGGTGCCCAGGATCAGCAGCACAAGCGCCTTCTTCATGGTCTCGACCCTCCCATCAGGTCGCGGACGTCGCTCAACCGCCCGGTGACAGCCGCTGCTGCCGCCATCGCGGGTGAAACCAGATGCGTCCGTGCTCCTGGCCCCTGACGCCCTACGAAATTCCGATTCGAAGTGGAAGCGCAGCGTTCGCCCGGCGGCACTTTATCCGGATTCATCGCGAGGCACATGGAACAGCCCGGCTCGCGCCATTCGAACCCTGCGTCGACGAAGATGCGGTCGAGTCCTTCGGCCTCGGCCTGGCGCTTGACCAGGCCCGATCCGGGCACGACCAGCGCCCGCACGCCGTCCGCGACATGGCGGCCGTTCGCGACCGAGGCCGCGGCGCGCAGATCCTCGATCCGGCTGTTGGTGCAGCTGCCGATAAAGACGTGCTCGACCGGCACGTCCTGCATCGCGGTGCCCGGCGTCAGGCCCATATAGTCGAGCGACTTGCGCGCGGCGGCGCGCTTGGCGGGGTCGGCGAAGCTGTCGGGATCGGGCACCACGCCGGTGATCGCCACCACGTCCTCCGGGCTCGTCCCCCAGGTCAGCGATGGCGCGATATCGGTCGCGTCGAGGCGCACGGTACGATCATAGGTCGCGGCGGGGTCGCTCCGCAGCGACGTCCACCAGGCCACCGCCTTGTCCCAGTCCGCGCCGGCGGGCGCCATCGGACGGCCCTTCAGATAGGCGAACGTGGTCTCGTCCGGCGCGATCAGCCCGGCGCGCGCGCCGCCCTCGATCGACATGTTGGCGACGGTCAGCCGGCCCTCGACCGACATGGCGCGGATCACTTCGCCGGTATATTCCAGGACATGGCCGGTGCCGCCGGCCGCGCCGATCCTGCCGATGATCGCCAGGATCACGTCCTTGGGGCTGACGCCGAAGCCGAGCGACCCGTCGACGCGGATTTCCATCGTCTTCGACTGAGTCAGCAACAGGGTCTGGGTCGCGAGCACATGCTCGACCTCGCTGGTGCCGATGCCGAACGCCAGCGCCCCCATCGCGCCATGCGCCGAGGTGTGGCTGTCGCCGCAGACCAGGGTGGTGCCGGGCAGGGTGAAGCCCTGTTCCGGCCCGACGACATGGACGATGCCCTGCTCGGGCGCGACCGCGTCGATATAGTCGATGCCGAACTCGGCGGTGTTGCGCTCCAGCGCGTCGAGCTGCGCCGCGCTCTCGGCATCGGCGATCGGCAAGCGCTTGCCCGCCGCGTCGAGCCGCGCCGTCGTCGGCAGGTTGTGATCGGGCACCGCCAGGGTCAGATCGGGCCGGCGCACCTTGCGGCCGCCCGCGCGAAGGCCGGCAAAGGCCTGCGGGCTGGTGACCTCATGGACGAGGTGGCGGTCGATATAGATCAGGCAGGTGCCGTCATCGCGCCGTTCGACGACATGAGCGGCCCAGATCTTTTCGTACAAGGTGAGCGGACGGGAAGCCATGCGGCGGCATCTAGCCCTTTCTTGCGCGCGATCAAGCGCGCGCGGCATTTAGTTACGCATAGCCTGGGTTCACACGCGCGAGCTCGCCGCGGCCTGGGCGTGCGGGAGCAACAGGACGTTCTTGTCCAGATCGTCCACCGTCCGGCACCCCAGCTGCGCCATGACAAGCTCCAGCTCGGCCCGCAGGATATGCAGCATATGCGCGACGCCTGCCATTCCGGCGACGGCAAGCGCGTGCATCTGCGGGCGACCGATCAGGACCGCGGCAGCGCCCAGCGCGAGCGCCTTGGCGATGTCGGTCCCGCCGCGCACGCCGCCATCGAGCAGCAACGGAACCTTGCCACCGACCGCATCGATTATGCCGGGCATCACGTCGAGTGGCGACGGAAGGCCATCGAGCACCCGCCCGCCGTGATTGGAGATGATCAGCCCGTCCGCGCCCGCCGCGACGGCCAGGCGCGCATCGTCCGCCGCCAGCACGCCCTTGACGATCAGGGGAAGGCTGGTCAGCGACCGCAGCCACGCCAGATCCGCCCATCCCGGTGCCGCGTCGACGAGCGGCGTCCCGAACAGGATGCGGCCCTGCGGCATGCTCGTCTGGCGCAGGCCCGGCATGCCGCGGAGATTGGCGGCTTCCACGCCGGCGGGAAGGGTGAAGTCGGAGCGCTTGATCGACGCATCGACGGTGAGCACGATCGCGTCATACCCCGCAGCTTCGGCCCGCCGTACCAGGTCGGTCGTCCAGCTACGGTCTTCCTGAAGATAGAGCTGGAACCAGAGTGGTGCCGGATCGCTGCCCAGTTCCAGCGCCGCGCCTCGCCCCGCTCCGGCGATCTCTTCCAGCGTGACGCTGGACAAGGTGCTGGCGACCATGCCGATCTCCATCGCCGTCGCGGCGCGGACCGTCGCCAGTTCGCCGTCGGGATGGGCGAGGCGCTGATAGGCGAGCGGGGCGAGCAGGATCGGGGTGGCATGCGACCGCCCGAACAACTCGATCGCGGTGCTCCCGCCGGTCAGGTCCGCCAGGATGCGCGGCAACAGGCGAAGCCGGTCGAAGGCGGCGCGGTTTTCGATGAGCGTGAGTCCCGCCCCGGCGCCGCCCTGGAGATGCTCCCAGGCGGCGGGGTCGATGTGGTGACGGGCCCTCTCCTCATAATCCGCCAGGCTGCGCAGGTCGGGCGGTATCGCGGTGAGCGGCGGCAACAGGGTCATGTGATCGACCATTGGCGCAGCAGATTGTGATAGACGTTTGTCAGCCCGTCGATCGACGCATGCTCTGGGTGATCCGCGGTGAGGCGCTGAATGGCGGTGTCGAGGTCGAACAGCAATTTGCGCTGGGGATCGGGCGGCACCAGGCTCTGAGTCCAGAAGAAGGCGGCGAAGCGCGTGCCGCGCGTCACGGGCGTCACGTGGTGCAGGCTGGAGCCGGGATAGACGATCATGTCGCCGGCGGGCAGCTTCACCCGGTGCTCGCCGAACGTGTCCTCCACCACCAGCTCACCGCCGTCATAATCGTCGGGATCGCTGAAGAAGACGGTCGTCGAGACATCGGTGCGCACGCGCGTCGGCGTGCCGGGGATGGGGAAGATCGCACTGTCGACATGAGCGCCATAGGTTCCCCCGCCTTCGTAGCGGTTGAACCGCGGCGGCAGCACGCGCAGCGGCAGCGTCGCTGCGATGAACAACGGTGTCGCGGCGAGCCTTTCGAGGATCAGGTCGCCAAGCGATCGTGCGACCGGATCGTCCAGGGCCAGCTGCAGGTTGTTCTTGACCTGCGCCGCCTGATGCCCGGCGGTCCGCCGGCCATCCACCCAATCCGCCGCCTCGAGCCGCGCGCGCGCGTCGCGTGCTTCCTCGGCGGAAAACAGGCTGGGAATGTGGAGCAGCATATCGGATCCTTGCGGACACTTGGGTGGGGCCGGGCCATGGCGTCTAGCAGGATTACATCCCTGGCGATTGACGGCCATCAAGGAAAAACGGGCGGCGGGCAATCAGAAGCGGTAGCTGGCCGTCAGCAACGCCGGGCAGACATTGCCCGTCCTGCGCCCTCCGCCAATGGCGGGCGGCGCCGTCTCAGGTTTCCGCGTCCCCGTCATCCCGGATGACCACCGCACCCGACCGGCTATCGATGATGATATCCTCCGCATAATGGTCATAAGGGGGGACGTCGTCTTCACTCTCCTCCTTCCATCGGTGCAGCCGCACGGCGACTTCCTTGTCCCCGCGTTCGGCCACATTGTAGATCGCGACCTGCGCGCGCTTCTGCGCCGCCTCCGCCGCCTGCACCATCTCGGCCCAGCGCCGTTGCGCATTCAGGCTGCCCTTCAGGGCCGCCAGCCCGATCGCGCGGAATACCGCCTGGTTCATCGGCATCTCGATTTCGCTGTCGCCGTCGCATACCGTGACCAGGCCATAGGCTTCGTCCAGGATCATCTGCTGCGTCGGCTCGGCCGCGCCGCGCAGCCGGTCGCCCGGTGCGCCGGTCCGGCGCGGCCGGCCCGCGGGGTTGCCCGATTGCCCCTTGCGGAAACGATATTCGACCGGCGGCTTGCAACGCCCGATCGCATAGCCCGTCGCACCTGATTCAACCTTCCGCTTCGTCATGGCAGTTTCCCGTCGATGAATGATCGCCGGATAAAAGCCGCTTTGCGCGGACATTTGAATCGAGCCGCTGCGTCACGGCCCGGGCGTTCGCTGTTCCTGCAACGGCCATTCCCTGTTCCGCGCGGCGCTTTCCCTGTTACGGATAACAGGGAAGCGCTCTTTAAGGTACTGATATATTTATGTAATAGTTGCAACAAACCGACGTTGAAAGGGGAAAAGGTAATGCTTCCCTGTTCCTTCGCTGTTATCGGTCGATAACAGCGAAGGGGAGTGGCACTTTGGCGAGCCCGGCTATCGCGCCGGCACCTTGGCCGCTTCCGCCGTCAGATAGGCCTGGATCGCCGCGATCTCCTGATCGGTCAGCGCGTGCATCCCGGCGACCGCGACCACCCGCATCAGGCCCAGGTCGCGCTTGGAGGCGCCGACGCCGGTGCGCAGCAGGGTGCGGAACGCGGCCGGGTCATAGGCGGCGGCCATCGGCGCCAGCGCCGGCACGATCTGCTTGCCGTCATGCGAGGGCGAGGGCTCGTGCAGTTTGTGGCAGGCGGCACAGGAGATATCGACGAAATATTTGCCGGTATCCGCCGGGCGAGTCCGCACCGAGACATCCGGGAGCTGCACGCTCGGCCGCACCTTGCCGGCAAGCACCAGTCCGCGGCCGAGCGGCCCGAGACTCGTCTTCTCGCGGGAATCGGTCGGCTGCGGCTTGAGCGAGCGGATCCAGGCGATGATCCGCGCGGCGTCGTCGTCGGCCAGGTAGGTGTGCGCGTCGGTCGGCATGATGAACAACGCGCTGCCGTCGCGCCGCACGCCGTGCCGGATCGCGCGGAGCAGCTCGGCATCGCTGTAGCGCGCCGCCACCCGCGAAAAGGGCGGCGGGGCAATGGTGCCGATCATCGGGTCCTTCAGCATCACCGTGCCGCCGCCATTGGCGCCGTGGCAATCGCGGCAGCCGGTGATCTTGGCGAGCCGCGCGCCCTCGGCGATCGAGGCCGCGTCGTGCGGCACCGCGATCGGCGTCAAGGCGACGTCATAGCCGCGCCGCATCTTCCATTCCGATCCTGCGTAGAGGACCATAACCGCCAGCACGACGATCGCGACCAGCCCAAGGACGATACGCTTCACTATCCGCACGAAAAACTCCCGCTTCCTCAAAAAATCGAGCGGGGCGCCTAGGCGGAACGGAGTGTCGGTGCTGCGGTCGCGCGACTGTGGCGACTAGTTTGCGACGAAGACTTCCTTCGGCGAAACATAGTCCGCGTCATGCGCGAACGGCAGTTCCGCCTCGTCGCGCAGCGCCTCCAGCACCGCGGCGAAATCGGTCGCGCAGCGGAAACCCAGCACGCGCTCGGCAAGGCTCGCGTCATAGACCCGGTCGATCGACGGCGGCAGCTGCCACCCGCGCCGCGCATAGAGCGCCGCCGCATCGGGGTAATGCCGCGCGATCACGGCGGGCGCATCGGCCTTCAGCGCCGCCACCTCGTCCCGTGCAAACGGCGTGGGGGCGGAGACGATGAAGGTGCCGAACCCGATCTCCGGGGCGCGATCCAGCGCGACGATATGCGCCTCGGCCGCATCCTCCACGGTGAGGCGGCGGTGGAGCAGCTCGTTCGCCTTCATGTTCTCGCCCGACAGCACGAGATGCGTGTCGTCGTCTTCGGGGAAGAAGCGTGAGGTGCGCAGGATCATAACGGGCAGGCCGTGATCGGCATGGATCAGCCGGCACAATTGCTCGGCGGCGAGCTTGGTCACGCCATAGATGTTACGCGGCTCTAGCGGCGCCATCTCCTCGTCGATCCACACCGCCGTGTCGCCGCGCGCTTCGCGGATCGCGGTCGAGATCATCAGCGAGGTGGTCGAGGTGAAGACGAACCGGCTCGCGCCGCTGGCGACGGCCGCCTCGAGCAGGTGGAGCGTGCCGCTGCTGTTCACGTCGATGAAGGTCTGGTTGGGATAGCGCACGATATCCGGCTTGTGCAGCGCGCCGCCGTGAATCACCGCCTCGATCCCGCGCTCGCCGAACAGCCGGTCGATCAGCGGCCGGTCGGCGACGCTGCCGATCACATCGGTGTCGGTGCCAGGCGCCACGTCGAGCCCGGTCACCTCATGGCCGAGCGCGCGCAGCCGGGGGGCCAGGAAACGGCCGAGCCAGCCGCTCGATCCGGTCAGCAGGACACGCATTCACTTCCTCCGTTCGGGCAGGGTCGCGACCCATGCCTCCAGCGCCGCGGTATCGCGCAGATTGCCCGGAAAGACATGGACCGGGTCGAGCGGCACGTTCGATCCGCGCTTGCGGCCGCGATAGACCTTCATCGGCACTGACAGCCGCGCGACGCCGCTCGGCAGCACGTCCTGGCGCACGTCCATGTAGAGCGTGTCGGCGCTGGTCTGCTGGCCGATCTGGATCGCGCCCAGCGCCGCCCACAGATCGGCCGCGTCGAGACAGGCCGATCCGCAGCCCGAATCGGTGACGAAATAGACCGGGCCCCGCGGCGGGGCAGGCGGATCGCCGGGGACCGGCGGCTCCTTGTCCTCCGGGTCGCGCCACAGCGTCTCGCCCTTGGCATGGGCCGCCTGCATGCCGGCGATGGTGCGGTCGAACCACTTCCTGGCCTCGGGCGAGAGGATCGCCTTGCGCTGTTCGCGCGTCTCGACCAGCGACGCGATATTGGCCTCGGACGCGCGCCACTCGACCGAATCCGAGTCGATATCGAGCCCGGCGAAGCGCTGCTCGCCCCACAGGATCGCGGCGATCTGGCGCGACCAGTCGGACGATCCGCCATTGTTGCCGCGCAGGTCCAGCACGATCGCGGGCGCGGCGACCAGCGCGGCGCGATCCGCTTTCATGCCTGCGATCACGCCGGGCAGGTTGCGCCCGGCATCCGAACCGGGATCGCCGTTGAAGTCGCTGAGCCCATACCAGCGAGTCCCGTCGGCCAGGGTCCGCGCGCCGACCGGCGGGCGGATCAGCTGGCTGGCGGTCCAGAGCCGCGGCGTGAGCGCCTCGGGCGCGATGGGTTTCCAGGTGAGGCTGACCTGTTCGAGCCTGCCGCCGACCTCGAACACGCAGGTCGCCGGGCGCCTGATGAACGGGTTGCCGCGATCGACGAACAGCTCGCCGCCGCGCCACATATGGCGGGATTTCAGGAACCATCGGCCCTCGAACGCGCCGACATTCTCCGCCGCGAGCGACTCCGCCGGCATGCCGTCGCACGAGGCGAGCCGGGCGCCGAGCGGCAACGGCGCATCGTCGGCGCGCGACACCACGCGCTGCGCACCGGCCGCGTCGAAGCCGGTGAGGAATCCGGGCCATCTGGTGTCGAACTTCGGCGCCTCGCCGGTCGTGCCGAACCCCATATGCCCGTCCTCGAACGAGGCGACATAGGCCTTCATCGCATACCAATAGCCCGCGAAGTCACGCACCTGCCCGGCCCGTTTCAGCGCCAGGTCCAGGCCCTGGTCGTTGCGCTTGGCGAAGTCGGGGTCGAGCGTGTTGATCGGCCCGGGATGATTGGCCGCCGCATCGTCATGCAGTGCCTGCGCGTCCTGGCGCAACGCCTGGGACCAGTCGCGCTCGACGGGCATGGCGGCAAGCAGGAGCGGGAGAAGCGCGGCGATCAACATGGATCACCTCCTACCGCAGCGCGTATTATCGACGCAACACAGGCGACCTCTTTTGCCTTCCCCGGCGAAGGCCGGGGCCCAGTTGGGAGCGGCTGATTGTCTGGCGTTACGAGTCGTTGCCTCCACCTTCCCGACTGGGCCCCGGCCTTCCCCGGGGAGGAAGGGAAGGGGACGACCCTATTCCTTGAGCGCCGCCTCCAGGAACGCCACACTTTCCGCGAGCACCGGCGCCTTGGCGCGAAACGGTTTGGACAGCGCCATCACCACATCCTCGTGATTGAGCTCCGGATGGATGCGCAAGGTCACCGGCGCGCCGAGCGCCTTCAGCCGCGCCGCGAGATGGATGGCGTTGCGCGGCCTGACGGTGGTGTCCCTGTCGCCGGTGATCAGCAGCATCGGCGGCGCGTCGGCGCGGGCGAAACGGATCGGCTGAGTCATCGCCGGATCGGCTACGCCCATCATCGCCGCTTCGGATCGCGGCGAGGTCCAGGGATAGAAATCATAGGGCCCGCTCAGCCCGATCGCTGCCTTGACGATGCCGGGGTCGACGCCCTCCGCTTCGAGCCAGCGCCGGTCGAGCGCCAGCATCGCGACGGTATAGGCACCGGCGGAATGGCCGGCGATGGCGATCCGCCCCGGGTCGCCGCCGAAGTCGGCGACATGGTCGCGCGTCCATTTCACCGCCTCGGCGCCGTCCTGCAGAAAGGCGGGAAAGCGCACGCCCGGCACCTTGCGATAGTCGGGTACGACAACGACGAAACCGGCCTTGGCGAAGGCGCGGGCGGCAAAGGCGTACGCGCGGCGGTCGCCCTTCACCCAGCCACCGCCATACCAGAAGATCAGCACTGGCCGCTTTGCGCTGACCTTGCCGGCGGGCCGCCAGACGTCGAGCGTCTGGCCGTGCGTACCGAAGGGCAGGGCGCTGCCCGGCCGGCTCGCCCCGGTCCCGCCGCCCAGGGTGCCGTCATACAGGCTGAGCAGGCCCGGCGGGGAGACGAGCGCCACGGTCAGCCCGAGCGAGACGAGGAGGACAAGCGCGACGGCGGCGAGGGCACGCCGCATCAGGCCAGATACTGTGCCGTCGTCTTCGCCGCTACCTCATCCGCCGTCACGCCCGGCGCCGTCTCGATCAGCTTGAAAGGCGAGCTGTGATCGGGGCGCTGGAACACCGCCAGGTCGGTGATGACCATGTCGACCACATTCTTGCCGGTCAGCGGCAGAGTGCAGGCCGGGATGAACTTCGGGTCGCCATTCTTGCTGGTGTGCTCCATCACGACGATGATCTTCTTCACGCCGGCGACCAGATCCATCGCGCCGCCCATGCCCTTGATCATCTTGCCCGGGATCATCCAGTTGGCGATGTCGCCATTCTCGGCCACTTCCATCGCGCCGAGCACGGTCAGGTCGATATGCCCGCCGCGGATCATCGCGAAGCTCTGGTCCGATCCGAAATAGGCCGATTGCGGCAGCTCGCTGATCGTCTGCTTGCCGGCGTTGATCAGGTCGGGGTCGACTTCGTCGTCATAGGGGAACGGCCCGATGCCGAGCATGCCGTTCTCGGACTGAAGCGTGACGGTCACGCCTTCGGGGATATGGTTCGCCACCAGGGTCGGGATGCCGATGCCGAGATTGACGTAGAATCCGTCTTGCAGCTCGCGCGCGGCACGCGCCGCCATGTCGTCACGGGTCCAGGCCATGTCTTACTTCTCCGTCGTCGCGGGCATGGCCCAGCGTTTGTCTGCAGGAAATACGTCGTCGAACCCGCCCTTGAGGCCACTGCCATAGACGGGGTTGGGGAGCACGAACCAGCCGGCGCCCCATTTGGCCGCGATCGCCACGGCCAGGGTTGCCTCTCGGCGCGGGGCGGGCGCCAGGCCGGCATTGAACAGGTCGCTGAAATCGCCGAGCTGGTCGCCGCCCATCGCGAGCACGCAATATTTCGCGGCGATCACCGCGCGCCGGCCGTCCTTCTTGGAGCCCGTGGCGTCGTCGCCCGACAGGAACAGCGTATCGCCATGCACCGCCGGGCCGAGGCCCGCGCCGTCGATCGCGGCGGTCGTCTGCGCGGCATTGCCGGCCGAGCGGTTGGTGTTGAACACCACCGTCACGCCCAGCTTGCGCAGCGCGGTCAGCGCCTGGAGCGCGCCGGGCGTTGGCACGACCTTGTCGGCGCCGGTCTTCTCCCAGGCCTGCCAGCGCGCTTCGTCATAGGGCTGCGGGTTGGCCGCGTCGGCATATTCGAAGCCGAGGTTGAGCAGCACCGTCTCGTCCACGTCGAACACCGCGGCGAAGGGCTTCTTCGCACACGGCACGAAGCTCGGCGCGGCAAGCGTCGTGCCGGCGGCGAGAACCACGCTGTCGCGCGGCCGCCTGCGAACCTGCTGCGCGACATAACCGGTGAGGCCGCGCCACGCCTGGAGGCTGATCGCCGAGCCTTCGCCCGAGCCGTAGAGATATTGCATGCCGGGTGGGACGGTCGGGGCGGGGGGCGGTGCGGGTATCGGAGGCTGCGGTGGCGGCGCCTGAACGACCGGTTCCGGCGGGGGAGGCGCGACCCGTACCGGAGCCTCGGCATGCGCGCAGCCCGCGAGGAGCGCAGCAAGGGCCAAAATCATTCCCCTCCCGCTGGCGGGAGGGGTTAGGGGAGGGCATGTCCCCGAAAGGAGGGCGCTGTTTCGGACAGGCCCTCCCCCGACCCCTCCCGCCAGCGGGAGGGGAGAAAAAGCGCGCAACGTCACGCCGCCACCCGCTCGCGCACCGTCCTGAACTCGATCTTCTTGTCGTAAGGGCTGCCGACGATCATCCGCTTCACATAAATCCCCGGCAGATGGATGCAGTCCGGATCGAGCGACCCGACCGGCACGACTTCCTCCACCTCGGCGACGCAGATCTTGCCCGCGGTCGCCATCGGCGCGTTGAAGTTGCGCGCGGTCTTGCGGAAGATCAAATTGCCGCTCTCGTCCGCCTTCCAGCCCTTGATGATCGCCAGGTCGGCCCGGATGCCGCGTTCCAGGATATATTCCTGCCCGTCGAAGACCTTCACTTCCTTGCCCTCGGCCACCTGGGTGCCGACGCCGGTCTTGGTGTAGAAGCCGGGAATACCCGCGCCGCCCGCGCGGCAGCGCTCGGCCAAAGTGCCCTGGGGACAGAATTCCACCTCGAGCTCGCCCGCCAGATATTGCCGCTCGAACTCCTTGTTCTCGCCGACATAGGAGGAGATCATCTTCTTCACCTGGCGCGTGCGGAGCAGCTTGCCCAGGCCCTCGCCATCGACACCGGCATTGTTGCTGGCGATGGTCAGCTCTTTCGTGCCCGCATCGCGGATCGCGTCGATCAGCCGCTCGGGAATGCCGCACAGACCGAACCCGCCCGCGCAGATCGTCATGCCGTCGAACAGGATACCCTCGAGCGCTGCCGCTGCATCGGGATAGAGCTTCTTCATCGCCATGATCTCCTAGACATGTTTGGCGCGCATAAGCCATCGGCACGCGCCCCGGTCAATCGGGCGGTTGTTGCAAGCGCAGTTGCAGGAAATGCACGCAGTCGATTCAACCCGGCGCGCCAGCGATATAGTCGAATCGAGCCTAGTTGCGCTTGTTGGGGTTGCCCGATTCCTCAAGCATGGGGTGAGCCACACCGTTGGAAGGAGAGGGGCCGATGTCCGCCACACTTGATGCGGTTAGCTGGTTGCAGGTCATCGGACTTGGCGGCGCGATGGGAATGCTCGGGCAGGGCATCCGCGCGATCGTCGGCATCAAGAAGCTGAACGATGCCGCCAGCGGCACCACGGCCACCACCGGCGACATGATCCAGCCGAGCCGGGTCCTGATATCGTTCGGCATCGGATTTATCGCGGGCGCGCTCGCGGCGGTGAGCCTGGTCACCGATCTCGCTCATATCAGCGCGCAACAGATCTTCATGCTGATGGCGGCGGGCTATTCGGGCGCCGATTTCGTCGAAGGCTTCATGTCGCGCGAGACCGTCGCCGTAACGATCGCCACGACACCGCCGGCCTATACGCCGCCGATCCCTGCGCCACCGCCGCCATCCGCTACAGTGACGGCGACTGCAGCCGATGGCTCAGTGGGCTGATCATGGTCGCGCAGATCCTCGTCACCGGGCAGGTGCAGACCACCTCCCTCGTCAACCTCCGCCAGGGCGCGCCATCGACCACCGCGCCGGTGCTGCGCAAGGCGCAACCCGGCACCATACTCGCCGTCTCCGCGATCGTCGCCGGCGATTCGGTCGAAGGCAATCCGCTCTGGTACAAGATCGCCGAGGATGCCTTTGCCTGGAGCGGGGGCTGCGGTCCGTTCAAGGCGGGGCCTGCGCCCGTCACCGTGCCGCAGACCGGCACGCCGGTCACGCCCGCCCCCGCGATTCCGTTCCCGCCGGCGGTGCCGCTGGTGCTGGACATCTATCACGGCGATGTGGTGACCAGCTTTCCCCAGGCCTTTGCGGCCGGGGTGCGCGGCATCATCCACAAGGTGACGACGGGGGGCACCGGGCGCGACTCGCTGTATGACGACCGCCGCCCCGCGGCGCTCGCGGCGGGCATGTTGTGGGGCGCCTATCACTGGGGCACCGCCGCGCCGGCCAAGCAGCAGGTCGAGAATTTCCTCGGCTGGGCCAAGCCCGATGACAAGACGCTGGTCGCGCTCGATTACGAGCGCACCAACGGCAACCAGATGACGCTGGATATCGCGCGCGAATTCCTCACCCTGATCGAGCAGAAGCTCGGCCGGAAAGCGGTGATCTATAGCGGGGAGCTGGCCAAGGCCGATCTCGGCACCCGCGTCGACCCGTTTTTCGGCGCGCACCGGCTATGGCTCGCGCAATATGGCCCGACCGCGGTCGTGCAGAAAAGCTGGGCGACCTATTGGCTGTGGCAATATGCCGAGAAGGTCGCGAACATCCCGGGCATCCCCGGCAATGGGATCGGCGCGCTCGATCTCGATCACTTCAACGGCACCGCCGCGCAGCTCGCGGCGCAATGGGCGGGCTGACTCAATAGGCCAGCTTCAGGCCCGGACGCGGCCATTCCATGCTGACCAGTTGGCCCGTGCCTGACAGGGTGATGTAGGCGGTGCGCCGGTCGGCCCCACCCCAGCAGATGTTGGTGGTGAAGGGATCAGGGGTCGCCACGAACTCGACCAGCTCGCCCGACGGCGAGATCACGCTGATCCCGCTCTCGCCGATCGTCGCGACGCAGATATTGCCGCTCTCCTCGACCCCGAGCGAGTCGAAGAACTTGTAGCCGGCCGGCCGATAGAGCGGGATGCCCGCGCCGCCGAGACCCACAGTCGGATCGATCTTGCCCGGCGCGGTGATACGAAAGGCCATCAGCCGACAGGTATAGGTCTCAGCCGCATAGAGTGTCGCGCCGTCAGGCGAGAGGCCTACGCCGTTCGGGTTCTCGCTGGGGAAGACCACTTCCTCCAGATGACTGCCATCGGCCTTGGCGTAGAAGATGCCGGTGATGTCGCGCTCGCGCGGACGGTTCTTGCCATGGTCGGTGAACCAGAAGCCGCCATGCGCATCGAACACGATATCGTTCGGGCCGCGCAGCACGCAGCCGAAATCGCCATCCTTGTAGAGTATCTCGACCGCACCGGTCGCGAGATCGATCCGCTCGATCCGTCCGCCCGAATAATCGTCGGGCTGGCCATGCGGGATCAGCAGCCCGCCACGCTCGACATAATGGAAGCCGCCATTGTTGCAGCAATAGAGCTTGCCGTCCGGCCCCATCGCCAGCCCGTTTGGCCCGCCGCCCGGTTCGGCCACCGTCTCGGTCGATCCGTCGGGCTTGACCCGGGTGATCCGCCCCGCGGCGATCTCGACCAGGATCACGCTGCCGTCCGGCATCGCCACGGGACCCTCCGGGAAGCGCAGACCGGTAGCGACGGTGGTGAACTGGCTCATCTTCCTCTCCCTCTTTTGGGCAACCTACAGCGCAACACCCCCTCCGTCATGCCGGACTTGTTCCGGCATCCATCGGGCCTGTGGCGAATTCGTCGGCGAGTACGCACCGCCAGTGCCTCGTTCCTCGCGCAGCGCCCACGGCCCGATGGACCCCGGAACAAGTCCGGGGGGACAGGTGGCGTGGGAGGCGCCGCATTCATCGACCGTTCAGCCAATTGACTACAGATGTAATCGAGACGATTACAGATGTGGTCATTACGGGGAGCGAGTCGTGAGCGAACGGATCAGCGATGCCGAACATGCGGTGATGGAGGTGCTCTGGGATGAGTCGCCCCTGACCGCGCAGGACGTAGCCGAGCGCATCCCGCCGGAGCGCGACTGGTCGGCCAATACCGTGAAGACCCTGCTCGGCCGTCTGCTCGCCAAGAACATCATCGGACACCAGGAAGATGGCCGCCGCTATCTCTACCGGCCGCTCGTCGCGCGCGGCGACTATGTCGAGGGTGAATCGCGCCGCCTGATGGACCGGCTGTTCGGTGGCAAGCTGACCCCTTTGGTCGCGCATCTCGCCGAGCGCGACGCGCTGACCAACGAAGACATCGCCGAGATCGAGGCGCTGCTCAAAGGCCTGAAGTCGTGACGGCGTGGGCGATCGAGGCGCTGATCGCCTCCGCCGTGCTGATGGTCGCGGTGCTGCTGCTGCGTGGCCCCGTCCGCCGCGCCTTCGGGCCGGACATCGCCTATGCGCTCTGGGCCTTGCCCGCGCTCAGGCTGTTCCTGCCGCCCTTACCCCAGTCCTGGCGCGAGATCGCAGTCGCGCCGGTGATCCGAGCGAGCGAGCAGATCACGGTCTATGTGATCGAGCCGCTCGGCGGAGACGCCGCCGCGCCCGTTGCCCAAAATCCCTCGCTTGGCCCCTTGCTGGTCTCGCTCTGGGTGCTGGGAGCGGCGGCGTTCATTGCCTGGCACGCCACGGCGCATGCCCGCTTCGTCCGCCGCATGCTCGACCAGACGGCGCGCGAGACGGAGATCGAGGGCGGCATCCAGCTGATCGAGACCGACGCCGCCAGCGGTCCGCTCGCCTTTGGCATCTGGCGCCGTTACGTCGCCTTTCCGCGCGACTTCACCGAGCGCTACGATCTGGAGGAGCGTGATCTCGCGCTCGCCCATGAAGTCGGCCACCATCATCGCGGCGATCTGATCGCCAACTGGATCGCGCTGGTGGTGCTCGCACTGCACTGGTTCAACCCGATCGCCTGGCGTGCCTTCCGCGCCTTCCGTGCCGACCAGGAGATCGCCAACGACGCCCGCGTGCTCGCCGGCAAGAACCCCATGCTGCGGCACACCTATGCCTGCGCCATCGTCAAGGCGGCGCATGGCGGCGCCGTGTCGGCCGCATGCCACCTGCACACCATCGAGGATCTGAAAGGGAGACTGAGAATGCTGACCACCAACAAGACGTCGCGCCTTCGCCTCGTCAGCGGCTGTGCCGCGGTCGCGATGCTGACCGTGGCCGGGCTGGGCGTCACCGCCTCCGGCACCCAGGCCGCCGAGCGCGTCCGCTCGGGCATGGAGAAGGCGACCGGCGTGAGCCTCGCCGAGCTGAACCCGATCGCCGCCGTGGCGCCGCTCGTCGCCCCGGCGCCGGTGCCGGCGCCCGCTGCTGTCCCGGCCGTCCCCGCCGTCGGCGCCATCCCCGCGCCGATGCCGGTCCAGGAAGTCGGCCCCGCACCGGTCGCCCCGCCAGCCCCGCCTGCTCCCCCCGCGCCGCCGGCATGGGGCGATGACGAGGACAGCGCCACCACCACCGTTTCGCCCGATGGGAAAGTCACCAAGCGCAGGGTCGTCCGCATCGTCCGCCGCGACAAGGACGGCAAGACGGTGACCGAGGACTTTCACGGCATGGGCGCCATGCCGCCGATGCCCCCCATGCCCGAGGTCTCCTCGCGCAACTGCCCCGGCGACGGGCAGCGCCACGAGACGGTGATCAACGAGAAGAAGGGCGACAAGCGGATCATCATCATCTGCACCAACCGCATCGAGAAGATGGCGCGAGAAGGCGCCGCGGTGGCGGCACGGAGCAAGGACATCGAGCGCAACGCCTATCGCTCGGCACTCGAAGGGTTGCGCAACGCGCAGGCCCGCATGCGCAACGACCAGGCCATGGACGAGGTCGCCCGCAACGAAGCGATCAAGGCGATCGACGAAGCGATCCAGGACATGGAAGAGAATATCGCCAGGGCAAACTGAGCGATCTTCACCCCTCCCCTTCGGGGGAGGGGCTTTCTGTGCCCTTGCCATCCCGGCGCCGACCCGCCATCTCGCCATCATGAGCGAGCAACTACCTGGCGTCGCCGAGCAGCTCGAACCGCTCGTCACCCGCATCCTCGCGCCCAATCCGTCGCCTTTCACCTACACCGGCACCCAGACGCATCTGGTCGGCACGCGCGATCTGGCCGTGATCGATCCAGGGCCCGACGATGCCGGCCATGTCGAGGCGCTGATCCGCGCGATCGCGGGTCGCCCCGTCACCGCCATCATCATCACCCATACCCACCGCGACCACAGCCCGGCCTCGCGCGCGCTGAAGGCAGCGACCGGCGCGCCGATCATCGGCTGCGCCCCGCTGGCGCTCGACGATCTCGGCCCCCGCGCCGACGCGTCGTTCGATGGCGACTATGCGCCGGATCGTGTGCTGGCCGATGGGGAGTCGGTATCCGGCGAAGGCTGGACGCTCACTGCCGTCGCCACGCCGGGCCATACCTCGAACCATCTCGCCTTCGCGCTGTCCGAGAGCAAGGCGCTGTTCTCCGGCGATCATGTGATGGGCTGGTCGACCACCATCGTCTCGCCGCCGGATGGCGACATGGCGGCCTATATGGCGAGCCTCGACAAGCTGATGCACCGCGACGACCGCATCTATTACCCGGCGCATGGCGATCCGGTGGAGAATCCCCGGCGCCTCGTCCGCGGCATGATCGGCCATCGCAAGCAGCGCGAGGGCCAGATCCTCCGCCTGCTCCGTGCCGAGCCCCGGGCGATTCCGGCGATGGTCGAGCGCATGTATGTCGGCATCGACCCTCGACTGTTTCCCGCGGCGGAGCGATCCGTGCTTGCCCATCTGATCGATCTGCGCGACCGGGGCGTTGTCTCCCTCAGGGGCGACGACTGGGAGATGGCCGCATGAAGTTCCTCGGCAAGTTCGCCGGCGCGCTGGCGCTGATCGCCCTGTTCATCGCGGGCGCCTTCTGGGCGCTCGGCTATTATGTCAGCGGCAAGATGAAGGGCCCCGATCCGGTGACGATCGCGAGCGCCTCGCTTCAGGGCCTGAAGGAGCAGAACCGCCTGTCGGCCTTCGCCGCGCGGTTCGTGGCGGTGACGACATCGACTCAGTCGCAATTCGGGCTGAGCGCGAAGAAGACGCTGATCATGCCCGGCATGGTCCGCTACGAGGTCGATCTCGCCAAGCTGCGGCAGAAGGACGTGTCCTGGGATGCCGGCACGCGCACGCTTGGCGTGGTGCTGCCGCCCATCGAGGTCTCCCCGCCGCAGATCGACCTCACCCAGATGCGCGAATATGGCGAAGGCGGCATCTTGTCGGCCTTTACCGATGCCGATGCGAAGCTGCAGGATGCCAATCGCCGCGCCGGTCAGCAGGAGCTGGTGCGCCAGGCGCATGAAGCGGTACCGATGAACCTCGCCCGCGACGCCACACGCCGGGCGGTGGAGCGGAGTTTCGCCATGCCGCTCAAGGCGGCGGGCATGGACGTGACGGTGAAGGTGCGCTTCGCCGACGAGGCGAAGGACAATAGCGAGGTGTGGGACACGACCCGCTCGCTCGACCAGGTTTTGGGGAATAGGAAGTAACCATGGACGCACGTAACGGCATCGGCGGCACGCTCACCGGGCTCGACCTCAGGGCCGAGATCGATCGGCTCCGCAAGGAGCGCAACGCAGTCATCCTCGCCCATTATTACCAGAAGCCGGAGATCCAGGACATTGCCGATTTCGTCGGCGACAGCCTCGATCTCAGCAAGAAGGCCGAAGCGACCGACGCCGACGTCATCGCCTTTTGCGGCGTGCGCTTCATGGCCGAGACCGCGAAGATCCTGTCGCCCCAGAAGATCGTGGTGCTGCCCGACATGAACGCCGGATGCAGCCTGGAGGACAGCTGCCCGCCCGAGCAGTTCGCCGCCTTCCGCGCCGCGCACCCCGATCATATCGCGCTGACCTACATCAACTCCTCCTGCGAGGTGAAGGCGCTCAGCGACATCATCGTCACCAGTTCTTCGGCCGAAAAGATCCTCGCCCAGATTCCGAAGGACCAGAAGATCATCTTCGGCCCGGACAAGAATCTCGGCGGCTATCTCGCGCGCAAGACCGGGCGCGACATGCTGCTCTGGCCGGGCGTGTGCATCGTGCACGAGGCGTTCAGCGAAACCGAGCTGCTCAAGCTCCAGCTACAGCATCCCGGCGCGCCCGTCGTCGCGCATCCGGAATGCCCGCCCTATATCCTCGACCATGCCGATTATGTCGGCTCGACCCGCGGCATCCTGGAATATGCGCTGGCGATGGAGGGCGACACGCTGATCGTCGCGACCGAGCCGCACATCATCCACCAGATGCAGAAGGCGGTGCCGGACAAGAATTTCATCGGCGCGCCCGGTGCCGACGGCAACTGCAACTGCAACATCTGCCCGTACATGGCGCTCAACACGATGGAGAAGCTGTACGTCGCGCTGCGCGATCTCGAGCCGCGCATCGAGATCGAGGAGGGCCTGCGCCTCCGCGCCAAGAAGAGCCTCGACGCGATGCTGTCCATGGCCAGCGCAACGGTCGGCATGGGCGATCTCGGGCCGGTCAAGGTGACGGGCGACTAGGGTCGCCCAGGCGGGAGGGGAGTAGGATCATGTTCTTCCGCAAGAAAAAAGCGAAGGGCCTGCCCGGTGGTCCGGTTATGACCGCGCCGTTCCGCCGGATCGTGACCGGGCATGACGATGCCGGCTGGTCGATCGTGGACAGCATCGACACCTTGCGCCCGGTCACCACCGGCACGGGGGAGGCAGCCCTGGCGCAGGTCTGGGCGACACCCGAGGTGCCCGCCAATCTCAATGACGACAGCGACGGGGATCGGATGCCGGGCGACGAAGGCGGATCGATGATCCGCGTCGTCGATTTCCTGCCGGGCCGGAAATCACGCACCCACCGCAGCTGGTCGATCGACTATGCCATCATCCTGGATGGCGAGATCGAGCTGCAGCTCGACGGTGGCGAGGTCGAGCATCTCGAGACCGGCGACATCGTCATCCAGCGCGGCACGAGTCATCTCTGGCGCAACCCCGGGACCGAACCCTGTCGCGTGGTGTTCGTTCTGATCGAGGCGATTCCCGTCGCGATCGACGGGCACCTGCTGCCCGAGGTGTAACGTCGGCGGGTGGTTGGCGGACATGGGCGGTTTCGGCATCGGGCGATGCATCGGTTTTGTTGCGCAGCGACGGGCTGGATGCTTGCGTTCGCCGCCGGGTGTCGACAATGCTGACCCAAAGCAGCGGCGGAGCGGATGATGATGTCGGGCACTCTCTCTCCGGCACTGCCGGACGGCGCGGCTGACTGGGCTTTGCCCGGTTTCGACCTGCCGGCCTTTGTCGCCGCGACGCTGGCCGAGGATCTTGGCGATGCGGGCGACATCACCTCGACCGCCGTCATTCCGGCCGATGCCCGCTTCACCGGCGTGATGGACAGCCGCGACGCGATCGTCGTTGCCGGCCTGCCGATCGCCGAGGCCTTTTTCCGGTCGCTCGATCCCCAGGTGCGGATCGAGCGGCTGGTCCAGGATGGCGACCGGGTCGCAGCGGGCACCGACCTGATGCGGCTGGAGGGCAGCGCCCGGGCGATGCTGACGGCGGAGCGCTCGGCGCTCAACACCGTCCAGCATCTGTCGGGCATCGCAACGCTGACGCGCAGCTATGTCGACAGGATCCTCGGCACCGGCGCCACCTTGCTCGATACCCGCAAGACCATCCCGGGCCTGCGCGTGCTGGAGAAATACGCCACGCGGATGGGCGGGGCGACCAATCACCGCATGGGGCTGTGGGACGCGGCGATGATCAAGGACAATCACGTCGCGGTCGCCGGCGGGATCGGCGAGGCGGTGCGGCGCGCGAAGGAGGCGGGGATCGCGCGCATCATCGTGGAAGTCGATTCGACTGACCAGATCGAACCCGCCCTGGCTGCCGGCGCGACGCATCTGCTGCTCGACAATATGGACCCGCCGATGCTGCGCGGCGCGGTGACCCTGATCGGCGGCCGCGTGCCGACCGAGGCATCGGGCGGCGTACGGCTCGATACGATCCGCGCGATCGCTGAAACCGGCGTGACCTTCATCAGCGTCGGGCGGCTGACTCAGTCCGCTCCGGCGGCGGACATCGGGCTTGATTTCACCGCCGCCACCTGACGGTTGCATGAGAACAAAAGAGGACTAAGCTGTCGCCGACAGCGCTGGTGGGGGGGAGTCGATGGAACGGCCGAAATCGATCATTCAGTTCGAACGCTTCTATCTCGCCGCCATCGGCGTGGATGTGGTGAACACCGTCCTGTCCTGGTCGGAGCGGGAGGAGCGGGCGTTGCTTAAGCCCCAGATGTTCGGTGACGCGACCCTGCCGCTCATGACCGCGATCGGTTTCGTCATCGCTCTGGTCCTGTGGTTTCTGGTCGCACGCAAGGGGAGCATGATCGCCAAATGGATACTCGCCATCTTCATCGCGCTGGCACTGGCGTGGACGCTGTATGCGATCCCGAGCGGGCGCTATTCGCTTGGGCTGAGCGGCCTGCTCGGCCTGTTCTCGACCGTGCTTCAGGCCTATGCGGTCGTGATGCTGTTCCGCCCGGACGCACGGCCCTGGTTCGGCGCCAGGGCGGGAGCCGCCGCATGAAGCCGGCGCTCATCATCGCGGCCCTGCTCGCCGCCGCGCCGGGCGTCGCCCAGGCCCAGGCCTATCAATGCGCGATTCCCGCCAATCTCGCGCGTCCCCGCCCCGATTTGCCGAGCCGCAGCGAGCCGAAGCGCGTGCTGCCGATCGGCGGCTATACGCTGGCCGTCACCTGGGCCCCGCAATATTGCCACGACAGTGCGCGCAACGCCTCGGCACGGCTCGAATGCGGCAGCGGCAATCGCTTCGGCTTCACCCTGCACGGGCTATGGCCGGACGGCGTCGGCAAGGAATGGCCGCAATATTGCGCCGCGACGACGATCCTGCCGCGTCAGGTGATCCGCAAGCATCTCTGCGCGACCCCCTCGGTGCAATTGCTTCAGCATGAATGGGCCAAGCACGGCACCTGCATGCGCACCACGCCGGCCGCCTATTTCGCGCGATCGACCGGGCTTTATGCCAAGTTGCGGTATCCGGACATGGATGCGCTCTCGCGCGCTGCCGTGACGGTAGGCGGCTTCACCGCGGCGATGGCGAAGGCCAATCCCGGCCTGCCGGCGAACGCGATCCGGGTGACCGCCAATCGGCAAGGCTGGCTCGACGAACTGTGGATCTGCCTCGACAAGCGATTTGCCTATGAACGCTGCAGGCCGGGCAGCGGCGGTCTTCCGGCGACGGCAGCATTGAAGATCTGGCGCGGGCCGCGCTGAGGCGGACGCGCAAAACGCTATTGGTCGATCACCACCGTCGAGGGGTGGTGCTTGTCGAGATGGCGTTTGATGATTTTCAGATTGCGGGTGTTCGACCGGAAGAAGAAATCGGGCACCGCGCCGACCCAGGGGATCAGGCCGAGCAGGAAGTCGACGCCGATATTGCCGGCCATCCGCGCGACCTGGGATTTTGACATGCCCAGGTTCCGGGCCTCCCACGCCATCCATGCGCCCATCAGCGCGGCGACCGCGCCGCCGCCGATCGGGACGATGTCGAGGATCACGTCGAGCCCGACCTTGCGGTTGGTACCCGGGATGGTGAACAGCCCTTCGAGCAGATGCTCCATCGCGACGATGCGTTTGCGCACCGACGCGGCGTCGCTACCGGTCAGGCTGCCCGCGATCGCGCCAAGGGGTTCGGGACTCATTCGGGTCGCACGGTTGGCCATATCACCTCATTTGGTGTCGTTACGCAGGTGATTCAACGGGTGCCAGGCGCGAGAGTTCCCCTGCCACTGCCCCAGTCGCAGCGCGACGAGCGACCAGCGCAGCGGCCGGGCGACCGGAATATAAGCGATATCCGCCGCAACCGCCGCATCCGCCTCGGCGATCCGGGCGGCGCGTAACACGAGCGTCGGCGCGTCGCGGGCTGCATCGACCGCTGTCTGGGCGTCCGCGCCGCAAGGCTGGCACGCGGTGGCGAGATACCAGCGTGCGCTGTCATAAGGAGCAACCGCGTCGATCAGGCGCAGATCGGCATCGGCGCCGATCGCGACCCGCTGCGTATCGATGCCGATCCGCTGGAGCCCCGCCGCGACGATGCCGTACAGGATCGTCGAGCCCGGCCCGGGTGGAAGGGCTATGCGCAGCAACAATGGTCCGTCATGCGCGGCGCGCCAGTTATTGACCCGGTCGATCGCGGACGTCGTATCGGTCGCCGAGGCGACCCAGCCGGGGGTTGGCGCCGCCCCCGAATCGAGCCGGTCGGGCAGGAGTTGGGACGTCGCATTCCAGCCGGGCGCGAAGGCGGTGACGATCGCCTGGCGATCCACCGACCGGGCGACGACCGCACGGTTCGCCGCCTCGGCGAGGAACCCCTTGCGGCTGACGATCGCCAGGCCGAACAGGCCGGCGGCGGGGTCGATCCGCTGGTTGGCCTGCGCGATCGCGGCAGAACCCAGCAACGGCCATTCGGCGAAAGTGCCGCCGGTGACCATGTCGGAATCGCGCGCGGCGAACCGCGCGATGGCCCTTGCGGCCCGCTCGCCGATCAGGCGGACATGCCGCTCGGGGCCTGGCTCGGCAGCCTCCTCGTCCGGCGAGCGGGCGGGATCGAACGCCGGGCGCAACATCGCGCCGTCGCGATAGGTTTCGGTGATCCGGAACGGGCCGCTGCCGCCCGGCGGTCGTGTGCGGAAAAGGGCAAGCTCGGGCTGCGCGAACAGCTTGAGCAGATCCGGGCGCGGCCGCTTCAGCCGGATCTCGATCACCTGCGGCGTCATTTCGACGATCTCGTCGATCGCGCTGAGAAAGGGCAGCAGGGAGTTGTCGGATCGGGTGGCGATCTGTCGCCGGAGGATCGCCACCACTTCCTCGGCGCTCACCGGCCGGCCGTCGCTCCACTCGGCGTCGCGCAGGCGAAAGATGTAGCTCATGCCATCGTCGATCACGATCCAGCGCTCGGCGACGCCGGGCTCGATTTGCCCGGCGGCGTCGAAACGAACCAGTCCCTGTGCGGTCGAGTCGACGAGCAGGCGGGAGGGAGTGTCGAGTGCCCCCAGCGACGAATCGCCGAGCTTCGGCGCCCCGCCGATCGCGCTGACCACGACCGGTCCGGCATCCGACCGCCGGCCGCAGCCCGACAGCGGCACTGCGCCGAGCAGCGCAAGCAGGAGCAAGGCGCCGCCCGCCCTCATCGCGGCTCCCGGTACAGCAGGCGGCTGGGATGGATGTTCATTGCGTTATCCTGCCATCCCCGAACCTCGGGCGCCACCAGCGAGCGGCTGACATAATGATAGATCGGCAGGATCGGCGCGGCGTGCAGCAGGCGCTCCTCCGCCGCGCGCAGCAGCTTGGCCCGTGCGGCGGGGTCGACCGTGTCGAGCGCCTGCGCGACCAGCCGGTCATAGCCGGCATCGGCATAGCCCGAATAATTGACCGCGCCGGCATTGCCCAGATGTACGGCGAGGAAATTCTCGGGGCGCGGCACGTCGGCGATCCAGCCGGACCGGGCGAGCTGGAAGTCGCCGAGCCGCAGCGCGGCGAAATGCAGCGCCGCCTCGCTGTTGAGCAGTCGCGCCTCCACACCATAAGGCCGCCACATCGCCGCCAGCGCCACCGCGATCCGCCGGTGATCGCCGCCGCTGTTGAACCGCACATCGAACACGAGCGGATGTCCTGGGCCATATCCCGCCCTGGCGAGCAGGCCGCGAATAGCCGCTGGACGATCGGGGTTCGCGAAAACGTCGGGGTCATCCCCGCCAAGCACCGGGGGCACCAGGCCCAGCGCGCCGGTCTCGCCGGTGCCCATCAATCTGGTCGCGATCCAGTCGCGGTCGATTGCCATCGACAGCGCGCGGCGGACCCGGACATCGTCGAACGGCGGCTTGCGGGTGTTGAAGGCGAGATAATAGGTGCCGGCATAAGGCGCGATCCGCGCTGCGCCGGGCAAGTGCTGGCGTACCCAGTCGATCCGGCTTCCCGGAATGTCGCTGACCGTGTCCGCCTCTTTCCCGCGAAAGCGCCGGAGCGCCGCCAGCTTGTCCTCAGCGGGTTGCCAGACGATGGTCGAGGTCGGGGCCGGGCGATCATGCCAGGCCGGGTTGCGCGCCAGGGTCAGCCGGTCGCCGAGCCGCCAGCCGGTGAGGCGATAGGCACCTGAAGTGACGAGCGGGCGGTCGCTGGTCCAGCGATCCCCGACCGCGGCGATCCGGTGCATCGGCAGCGCCGCCAGCGCGGGCTGGGCAAGCAATTCGGTCAGCCAGGGCAAAGGGCGGTGCAAGGTGACGGTCACGGTCGCCCGATCACTGGCGGCGATGGTCGCGATGCCCTCGAACAGCTTGGCATTGGGCGCGGTCGTCTTCGGGTCGCGCAGCCGGGCAAAACCGTCCGCGAAGGTAGCGGCGGTGATGGGTGCGCCGTCCGAGAAGCGCAGGCCGGGCCGCAGGGTGAAGCTGCAGGAGAGCTTGTCGGCGGTGCAGCGCATCGCATTCGCCAGGCCCAGCTCGGCCTGCCCATCGCCGCGATGCCGGGTCAGTCCCTCGAACTGGTCCTCGGCGACGCGCAGCGACGTGAGATCGGAGATCTTCTGGGGATCGAGATTCTTCACCTCGTCGTCCGACAGCCGGACGAGGCCGCCATGCGTGCCGCGCTCGTTCCGGCCGCAGCTGCTGGTCAGCACCGCAACGCACAAAGCGATGCCCAAAAGGCGGCCACGCTTCCATCGAATCCCGCTTCGATCGGGGAAATTCTGAAGGGGCGAGGGGGAAACCACGCCCGGTCCTACCGCCTTGCGCGTCCAGCTTCCACCTGCCTGTCGTGCGGCCCGGAACAGAAGCGGACAATAGCCGATCCGGTCGCGTCCGATCAGCGAATCCCGCCGGAATCCGCCGCGTTCACCGTGAGGCTTGATGAAGAGCATCATCCTTCATTGCAATGCTATTGCGAATGACGATCCGATTGAAATTCATCTCTATTCTATCCGAGAAAACTGCCCGAACCGCTCCGGGTGATTATTCGGAATCTTGTCAGCGTCACGTGCATCGCCAGTTGGAGTTCATCACTCGAACAAATAGCCAAGTAATACTCCAAGTGATTTATTGCACAGGCCCCGGACAAAGTTGCCGGAGTGCCGTAAAATTCTGCAATCACTCGCGAGTCTGTAGACAAGATGCTCTAGATAGGCGCATGAATGCGGCGTTGGATAGAATACACTCTCCCGCTGAAAGTATGAACGCCGTGTTGCAAGGTATAGTGCAGGCGCCGCAGGATGCCGCGCGCCATCTCGACCTGATGTCTTCGCCACATCGTCCTCCGCTGCGCATCCTGCTCGACCGGACGGCGGTTCTCCTGCTGGGCACTGCAGTGGGGGGGGCGATCGGCTGGGCCTTCCAGACCGGCAGCAGCGCCTCCGCGGCAGCCGTCTCGCCGGCCCGGCCCGCCATCGCCCGGCCGATGCCGGTGTCGGCCCAGGCGGAGGATGCGCTGATCCGCCAATATGCCGCACCGTTCCAGCAACTGGTCCGGACGGTCGCGACCGGCAACCGGATCAAGATCGGCGTGTTCGGCGACAGTTTCGGCGACGGCGTCTGGTGGGGGCTGGAGCAGCAACTGCCGAACAAGGCGGGTTACGAGGTCGTGAAGTACAGCCAGCCGGCCACCGGCTTCACCCGCTACAAGAGCCTCAACCTGGAAACCCATGCCGCCGAGCAACTCGGTGATGCGCCGCTCGATATCGCGATCATTTCGTTCGGCGCCAACGATGCGCAGGGGATCATCACGCCTCAGGGAAAATATGCCAAATTCATGCGGCCGCTCTGGCAACAGGAAGTCGGCGGACGCCTCGATCGCTACGTCGCCTTGCTGCGCCGGCATCACGCGATGGTCTATTGGGTGGGCCTGCCGCGCATCGGCAAGGAATCGCTCGATACCGATGTCATGGCGATCAACGATTTCTATGCCGAGCGCATGGCGACGCTCGGCGTGCCGTTCATCGACACGCGGCCGGTCGCGTCCGACGCGAAAGGAAATTTCGCGACCTATCTGAACGATCCGAAATCCGGCAAGCGCACCCTGATCCGCGCGGCGGACGGCGTGCACATGTCGATGACCGGCTATCTCTGGATCACGCGCGAGCTGGCCGGTCGAATCCGCAGCTATGCCGATGCCGCCCGCACCGTTGCCGGCGCGCCCGCCACCGGGGGCGGGGAAGCCGCGAAGTGAAGCTTGCATTGATGACCATGGCCGCGCTCTCGGCGCCCGCGGTGGCGTCGACCTGTGCCGGGCCGCTGTGCAACCCCGAGGCGCTGGCACCCTATTTCGCCAGGCTCGAGGCCGTGCGGGTCGCGAAGGGCGTCGCCCCGGTTCATATCCTGCAGATCGGCGACAGCCACACCGCCGGCGATGCGGTGACGGGCGCCTGGCGGGACCTGTTACAGGCGCGGTTCGGCGGCGGGGGCAGGGGCGTGCTGCCGCCGGGGCGACCCTATGACGGCTATATCACGCGCGGCGTCACGGTCTCCATGTCGTCCGGCTGGGCGATCGGCGCGACCTTCGGCAAGGGCGCGACCGCGCCGCGACCGCCGCTCGGCCTTTCCGGCTTCAGCATGACCGCGACACGTGCCGGCGCAAGCATGGCGTTGAATGCCGCGCCGGGCATGGCGTTCGACCGGTTCATCCTGTGCGCAATCGGTGGCCCGGACGCTGGCGGCGTCAGCGTCCGGTTCGATGGAGAGGATCAGCACCGGCTGGATTTCACGGCGCCGTCGCGGCAGCCGGTCTGCCGGACGATCCGTTCGACCGTGCCGGACGCGTCAGTCGAGATTGTCGCTGACGGGCGTCCTCTCACCCTCACGTCCTGGGCGACCTTCCGCGACGATGGCGGCATCGCCCTGTCCAATCTCGGCGTGGTCGGATCGCAACTCGCCCATTTCGCGCGGACCGACGATGCCGTAATGGCCGAGGAACTGAAAGCCTATCGCCCCGACCTGATTGTCCTCGCCTTCGGCACCAACGAAGGCTTCGCGCCACATTTCGATCCGGTCGCGTTCGAGGCCGTGCTGCGCTCGCAGATCACCCGGCTGCGCCTGCTCTCGGGCAACGTCCCGATGCTGCTGCTCGGCGCTCCGGATTCGCTCAGCCGCCAGCCTGCGCTGCGCACCAACGCACCCGGCGCGCTGGTCGGCTGCGAGGGCGCGGGCGACCAACCCTCCTTGTTCGCGCCTCCCGCCCTCGCTGCCGTGCGCGACATCCAGCGCCGGGTGGCGGGTGAGATGGGCCTTGCCCTGTGGGATTGGCAGGCCCGAATGGGCGGCCCCTGCGCGGCCCGCAACTGGGTCCAGCGCGAGGTGCCGCTGATGCGCGGCGACTATGTCCATTTCAACACCGCGGGCGGACTGGAGATCGCACGGCGCCTCCAGGCCGACCTCGACAGGGGAGCCGCATCCGCGGAATAACCATGCTGTTTCCGACGCTCACCTTCGGCGTTTTCTTCCTCTTCGTCTTTACCCTCGTCTGGTCCGCGCGCTCGAACGAATGGCGCAAGATCCTGCTGCTTGTCGCGAGCTGGGTCTTTTACGGTGCATGGGACTGGCGTTTCGTCCCGCTGTTGATCTTCTCCGCGCTGATGAACTGGGCGGTCGCGGCGGGCCTGGCGAACGATCGTTTCGCCGATCGCCGCAAGCTGCTCCTGCTCTGCGGCGTCGCGGTCAATCTGATCATCCTCGGCTTCTTCAAATATTTCGACTTCTTCACCGAACAGGTCGGCGCCACGCTGGCCGCGATCGGCTTCGAGCGCGACCTGCCGATGCTGCGGGTGATCCTGCCGATCGGCATTTCCTTCTTCACCTTCCAGGGCATCAGCTATGTCGTCGACGTCTATCGCCGGCGCGTTGAGCCGGCGGCCCTGCTCGACATCCTGCTGCTGATGTCCTTCTTCCCGCATCTCGTTGCCGGGCCGATCGTCCGCGCGGCCGATCTCGTGCCGCAATTCCAGTCGCGGCCGAAGCTCGACCGGTCGATGGTGTCGATGGCGTTGCTGCTGATCGTCTGGGGCCTGTTCAAGAAGACGGTGATCGCCTCCGAGCTCGCGGTAGGCTTTGTAGACCCGGTATTCGCCGATCCCGCTTCCCACTCGTCGCTCGATCTGGTCTTCGCCGCCTATGGCTATGCGGTGCAGATCTATTGCGATTTCTCCGCTTACACCGACATGGCGATCGGGCTGGCCGCGCTGCTCGGCTATCGTTTCCCGCGCAATTTCGATCAGCCCTACCGCGCGACATCGCTGCAGGATTTCTGGCGGCGCTGGCACATCACTCTGTCGCAATGGCTGCGCGACTATCTCTATATCGAAGCGCTGGGCGGCAGCCGGGGCGGCAAGCTCGCCACCTATCGCAACCTGATGCTGACCATGCTGCTCGGCGGCCTGTGGCACGGCGCCAGCTGGACCTTCGTCATCTGGGGCGGCCTGCATGGCGGCGCGCTGGCGGTGGAGCGCTTCTGGGCCGATCATGCGCCGAAGAGCTGGCCGCCGCTGCCGGTATGGGCGAGGCTGCTGCTCACCTTCCACGTCGTGCTGCTCGGCTGGATATTCTTCCGCGCGGCGAGTTTCGGCGACGCCATGGCCTATCTCGGGGGTATGCTCGATCTGTTCGGCAGCCCGGCCGGCTTCACCGCCTCGCCGCTGATCGTGCTGCTGATCGGCGTCGGGCTGGCGATTCACGCTGTGCCGACGCGGTGGATGAGCGGCATGGCCATCCGCATCCGCACCATGCCCGCGCCGCTGGTCGGTGTCGGCCTGGCCGGGCTGATCCTCGTCATCGACGCGATGCGCTTCGAAGGCGTCGCCCCGTTCATCTATTACCGCTTCTAGGAGCCTGGCATGCCCATAGCCTCCGAATTCCCCGTCGATCTGCCCGGCCCGGCCGGGGAGATGCATGCGCTGCGCTGGACGTCGATCGTCATTGCTGTGATGACGCTCTCGCTCACCCTGACCAACGCCGGTTCCATCACCAATTGGGCCGCCGAACAGACACCCGGGCCACGCATCGCGCTACTGCTCGATCACGCCGATCGCTGGCGCGACACCACCGACCGCGCCGGACTGGGCAACGCGCGGGCCATAATGCACCGCCTGTGGAAGAAGATGGAGGCGGCGCGCTGGCCGGGCGGTTCCACCGATCAGGCAAAGGGCTGATCCTGTCCCCGGCTGAGAAGGCAGTGCGCTCAAGCGTTTCATGACATTTTTTTGGCGGGATCAGGCCCCCCCTGCGTCTCACAGGACGGAACCGCGATGAACGCGGCGGGAGGGTCATCATGCGTAATAGGGGGTTTATTTCCATCTATGGCTGCAGCTCGGCGGTGGCGACGGCGCTATTGCTTGCCACCGCGCCTGCCGCGGCTGCCCAGCAGTCACGGACTTTCGACATTGCCGCCGGTGATCTGGCAAGCGCGCTGAACGCTTTCGCCCGGCAGGCGAACCAGGAGATCATCTTCTCCAGCGCCCTGGTCGCCGGCAAGCGGACCAGAGGCGTTCGCGGCAGTGTCGAGCCCCGTGCGGCCCTGCAGGCCCTGCTTGACGGGACTGGTCTGCGCGCTGAGGGCGGCAGTGTCCTCACCCTGCGCAAGGTCATGGCGCCTGAGCCAGTCGCGGTGCGGCGGCAGCCGATCAACTATGAGGATGCTCCTTCAGCGCGGGCGGTCCGCGTTCAGGATCGCGCGACCAGCCTGACTCCCGGCGGGGTGGGAGAACCGGAGGAAAGCGAAGTCCCGGCGAGCGAGGTCATCGTCACCGGTTCGCGCATCGTGCGCAACGGCAACGACGCGCCGACACCCACCACCGTGCTGAGCTCCGAAGACATCGCCGAGCGCAACCCGACCAACATCGCCGATTATGTCACGCAGTTGCCGTCGATGGGAACGGGCAACACGCCGCGCACCACGACGCTGTTCGCCAACGCGACCGGTGGCGCGAACCAGCTCAGCGCGCGCGATCTCGGCGTCACCCGCACGCTCGTGCTGCTTGACGGCCGCCGCGTCGTCGGCTCCGGCATGTCGCCTGCGGTGGACGTCAATCTGCTGCCGCAGAACCTGGTGCAGCGGGTCGATGTGGTGACGGGCGGCGCGTCGGCGGCCTATGGCTCGGACGCGGTGGCCGGCGTCGTCAACTTCATCCTCGACACCAAATTCACTGGCCTGAAGGGCAGCTTTAACGCGAGCCAGACCGACTATTCCGACGGGAGGATCATTACCGGCGATCTTGCCTGGGGCGCGAAATTCGCGGGCGGCCGCGGCCATGTCCTGCTCAGCGGCTCCTATTACAAGGGCGACAGGATCGATTTCTACGAGCATCAGCGCAAATGGTTTCAGCCCGGCCTGCGCCTGCTGAACAATCCGGACTGGACGGCGACCAATGGTCAGCCCGGCCAGATCGTGCGCACCGATGCCGGCTATAACAGCACGCCAGGCGGCGTGATCGCTGCCGGCCCGCTGAAGGGAATGTCGTTCGGCCCAGGCGGCACGGTCGGCACCTTCGTCTACGGGCCGATCCAGCAGGGCCAGGTACAGGCCGGCGGGACGGTGGAATCCATGCCCATTCGCGGTGCGCTGATGCCCGACGACAAGCATTGGAGCGTCTATGGCCGGCTCAGCTACGAGCTCACCGACTCGATCAACGCGATCGTCGAGGCGAGCTATGCCGGGAACGACACGATCAACTGGTCGGCGGTCTATAACCGCCAGGGTGCCACAAACCTCGTCATTACCCGCGACAATCCGTTCATCCCGGTATCGGTGCAGCAGGCGATGGACACCGCCAAGATCACCTCGTTCCAGATGAGCCGGCTCTTCTACGACATGATCAATACGCCCGGCACGCATATCGGCGAGGCGGGCTATAATCGCCGCCAGGATCGGGTTCTGCTCGCGCTGGAGGGCAGCTTCCTCGATAGCGGCAGGTGGCGCGCCTATTACCAGCGCGGCCATAGCAATGTGTGGTATACCCGCGACAACAACATCATCCTTACCCGCTTCAACCAGGCCATCGACGCGACCACCAACCCCGCGGTCGGCGGTGTGCCGGGCGTCGCGGTCGGCGCGCCGATCTGCCGCTCGACCCTGGCCAGTCCGACCAATGGCTGCGTGCCGATGAACGTGTTCGGCGAAGGATCGCTCGGCGCCGCGTCGATCGCCTGGGTCACCGGTGCCGCGCAAGGATACCGGACGCGCCAGGATCTGGATTTCTACCAGGACGTCTGGTCGATCGACGCCCAGTATAATCCCTTTTCCACCTGGGCCGGGCCGGTTTCGATCGCCGCCGGCTTCGAATATCGCAAGGAATCCTTTTCCGCGACGGCCGACGATCTTTCCGTCGCGTCGCAGTGGAACGTCGGCAACTTCAAGCCCGGCAGCAACGGGTATAATGTGAAGGAGTTCTTCGGCGAGGTGCTGGTGCCGCTGCTGAAGGACTCGGTCGTCGCGAAGAATCTGGAATTGAACGGCGCGGTGCGGCGGACCGACTATTCGACCAGCGGCGCGGTGACGACCTGGAAGGCGGGCCTGACCTGGGAACTGGTCGACGGCCTGAGGCTGCGTGGCACGCGATCACGCGACATCCGCGCGCCGAACCTCAACGATCTGTTCGCGCCGGCCAGCCAGTTCGTGAACGCCTATCTCGATCGCAGCCAGCCCGGCAGCCCGCAGGTGCCGAACATCACGCTGAGCGGCGGCAATCCCAACCTGAAGCCTGAAATCGCCGATACCTGGACGGCGGGCGGGGTGTATACGCCGCGCTGGCTGCCCGGCTTCAGCGTCTCGGTCGACTGGTACAAGATCGATATCCAGGACGCGATCACCGCAGTCGGCGCGCAGCAGATCATCGACATGTGCTACGGCTTCAACCGGCCGCAGAATGCGGCGGCCTGCCAGTCGATCGTCAAGGCGGCGGGCGCCACCAACCTGGTCAACGCCACCATCTTCACCAGCGGCATCAACGCGCAGAATGTGGCGGTAGAAGGCATCGACTATGAGGCGAGCTATCGGACCAATCTCAGCGATATCTCGGAAAGCCTGCCCGGCGCGCTCAATCTCCGGCTGCTGGTGTCGCAGCGGCTGAAGGACGAAACCAATCTGCCCGGCGATTCGGCGCCTCCGACGCTCGGTACGTTCGCCAGCCTCCGGTGGCGTGGCCTCATGACGGCAACCTATGCCGTGGGCCCGAGCCGCACGACGCTGACCACGCGGTACCTTGGGGCCGGCAAGATCACCAACCAGCCCGAGACCAGCCGCACGGGGATCCCGGCGGCGTTCAATCATGTCGATCCGGTCTGGTATTTCGAGCTTGCCCAGAATTACGACATCAGCATCGGCGGCAAGAAGGTGACGATATTCGGCGCCGTCGAAAATCTGTTCGATCGTCAACCCGAGCCGATCCCGAGCAGCGGCACCTCGTTCGGCACCTCGGCGCCCTACGACCTGATCGGACGGAGCTATCGTCTGGGGTTCCGCTTCAAATTCTAGACGGATCTCTCGCCCAGTTCCGCATCGCCATCCCGGTCAGCGCCGGGATGGCGATCATTCATGAACCGGAGCGTCACCGATAGAATTACCCTCCGCGGTGCTCGTACCGCGGAGGCATGGCTTCAGCGCCTTGCGGGCCTTGGCGCCCGGCCGCCAAAGGTGACGAGGCTTTCTGACCCGTCCGCCGACAGGGCGGATACGCCGATGAACACATCGTCGACGATCACGTCCTTCAGGACCAGTTCGCCCGCCGGGGCGGGGACGTCGCGATGGGCGGTCCAGTCCTGCTTGTCGTTGCGGCGCCAGTGGATCCGGTATCCGCTCGCATCGGGCACCGGCGTCCAGGTCACCGTCGTGTTCATGCCCAGCGCACCGTTCAGGCTTACCTGCGCCGGGGCTGCCGGCGCGGACGCGAGGCGCGTGATCGTGGCCGCGTTGATCGCCGTCACCCTGGCGAGATAGGGGAAGTCCATCTTGTCGACCGTGTCGCCATAGACCACGCCGTTCTCGGTGCGCAGGTCCTGATGCTGCTGGTTGTAGTTTTCGATGCCGACCGAGAAGCGCACGGCCGGATAGCCGAGTTTCAGGAACGGCTCATGGTCGCCGCCACGGCCGAAGCGATCATTGCGCCGGTCGACGAACACGTCGAACCCGCCGGGGATGCCATCCGCGACATGGTCGATCGCCTTGGCCAGCGCGCGGCTGGGGCCGTCATCCTCGCCGCCATCGACCCGGCGGGCCATCTGAGCGGTCTGGTCTTCCGAGGAACGGATCCCTTCGGAAAAGACCCGCACCCGGTCGGCAACGCGCTGGCCGTTCTGGCCGAGCGTGTTGCCGACGATATCGTTGTTGAGCACGGCGGCGACCTTCCAGCCGCGTTCCCTGGCGGTATCCGCCAGCAACTGTCCGCCGAACAGGCCCTGCTCCTCGCCCGACAGCGCGGCATAGATGATCGTCGCCTTGAACTTCTTCCCCGACAGCAAACGGGCGGATTCGAGCACCAGGGCAACGCCCGACGCATCGTCGTTCGCGCCGGGGGCATCGCTGGTGATGTCCATCACATTGGTGACGCGGCTGTCGATATGACCCTGCACGATCACCACCCGATTGGGATCGCTGCCAGGCTGCACCGCGAGCACGTCGACGATATTCACGCCATTGGGCGCTCGGTCGCCAGTGAAGATGCGCTCGACCGTCGACACCTCGATGCAGCCCCCGCAGCGCGCGCTGGTCCGTTTCATCTCCTCCGCGAACCAGCGCCGCGCGGCGCCGATGCCGCGCTTCGGATCGTCGGGCGAGGAGAGCGTATGCCGCGTACCGAAGCTCACCAGCTTCTCGACATCGGCCTTGAGCCGGGCCGGGTCCGGTTTGTCCTGGGCAATGGCCGTGGCGGGCAGCAGGGCAGCGGCGAGGGCGAGAGATGAAAAGCGCATATGTCCCCTTATCGATCAGTCGGCGGTGGTTTCAGGGCGTCCGGAAACGACCAATCGGTCATTTCCTTCGCGGATCTTGACGGGCAGGGTCACCTGCAGCGCCTCCAGAAAACCGGCCTGATTGTTCGTGCGGAACATGCCGTTGATGCGCAAATCCGCCACGGCCGGATCGACCACGATCTTCTCGGGCCAATATTGGTTCATTTCCTCGACCGCGCTGGCGAGAGGTTCATCCTCGAAAAAGACCTGCCCGTCGGCCCAGCTCAGCGCCTTGTCCGCGTCGACGGCCCGGACCTGCGGTGACGCAATGCCGGCGCGTGCCACGAACTGCTGTCGCGGCTTCAGGACCTCTTCGGCCGGGCCGTGGGCGAACTGGACGGGACGGACCGCGACTTTCCCTTCGACGAGCGTCACGCGCAGTTCCTGCGAGGAGAGGCGAACATCGAATATGGTGCCGAGTGCCGTGATGGTCCGATCCCCCGCCTTGACGACAAACGGGCGATGCTTGTCCTTGGCGACCTGGAACAGCGCGCGTCCGGCGAACAAGGTGATATCGCGACGCCCGGCGCCAAGCAGCGCCGACAGCCGGGTGGCGCCATCCAGCGTCACCACCGAGCCATCGGCGAGAGTCACCTTGGTGCGCTCGCCGGGCGAGGTCGTATAGAATGTGCTACCCTGCAGTCGGGCCACGACCTCCGCGCCATAGTCGGTCCGGGCGCCGAGCGTGATCATCACGACCATGACAATGGCAGCCGCCATGGCGACGGCGGAAGCGAGGCGGCGCCGTTGGTTCTCATGAACGCCATTACGGGCTTCATCGCGCAACGCGCTCAGTTCCGGCAGGGCGGCATTCTCCCGTAAGCTCGACAATGCCGCCTGCAGCCGGTCATGCGTCGCCTGGTGCAGATCGTCCTCGTGCAGCCAGGACTGGAATGCCCGCCGATCACGAAATGTCGACTTGGCACCGCGCAGGCGCGCGTCCCAGACCGCGGCGGTCTCTTCCATCTGGTCGAAGCGCTTGTTCATCGGACTTTCCGCAGACGGTAGAGGAGGTGGCTATTGGCTTTCGCCATATGCTTTTCGACGGTACTGACGGACAGGCCCATGCGACGCGCGATCTGGACCTGCGCCACCCCGTCGAAATGATAGAGACTGAACGTCATTCGCACCGTTTCAGGCAGCTCATAGAGCGCCGCGATCATGATCTGGAGTGCTTCCCGGCTTTGCAGGATGCGCTCGGGGGAAAAACCGGCCTCGTCCTCGACATCGAACCCGTCCGGGGCCTGGGTCATGATGCTTCGGATGCTCGCGCGGCGGGCCTTGTCGCGAAGCACGTTGGCGGCGACCTGGAAGATATAGCCCTGGATGTTGGCGATGGTGTCGACATCCTGCCCCGCCAGGCGGCTGAAGACGTCCTGCACCAGGTCGTCCGCATCCTCGCGGCGGTCTACACGGCGCTGGAAGAAGCGCAGCAACGGCGTGCGATATTGCGTGGCCACTTCATCGAGCCATTGGTGCCTGGCGGCATCTGGCATGCACGATCCTCCCGATCCGTTAGACGCGGCAGGCTCCCCATCCCGTAAAGAAAGTTCAGGCGGTGGCGGTCGGCTGTGCTCGCCGCGGTTATTGCCCCCTTGGGCAGAATAGGGATGACGGCATCCTCGGCAAGGATATTTAGGCCGCGGGCCGGGAAAACCGGATTCGAGCCGGCACCCTAAGTTGCGGTGGACGTGAGGCCGTGGTGCAGGCGGCCGCCCTTGATTGCAGGCCCGTTATTTACCGAACACGATACAGCGTCCAGCGGGTGGTCGCCCCGACTGCGCAAGCGACGCCGACGGATCGGGGACGTGGACAGGAATTCCCATGAAATGGTGCGGACGGCGGGACTCGAACCCGCATACTCTTTCGAGCGAGGGATTTTAAGTCCCGTGCGTCTACCAGTTTCGCCACGTCCGCGCCGCCTGCGACGAAGCGCAAGCCGGGCCGGGCGTCAAGCCGCGTTGGCCCTCAGACGTTCAATCGAACGCGCATTTCCTTGCCCGGCTTGAAATAGGGGACGCGCTTGGCGTCGACTTCGACCACTTCCCCGGTGCGCGGGTTGCGGCCGGTCCGGGCATCGCGTGCCCGGGTGGAGAAAGCGCCGAAACCGCGCAGTTCGACGCGGCCGCCCGTCGCCAGCCGCTTCGAGATCTCGTCGAAGAAGGTCGTGACGATCGCCTCGACATCGCGAAGGGCGAGATCGGGGTTATCCGCGGCGAGCATTTCGACAAGTTCGGAACGGATCATGGCGTCGTCGACTCCTCAAGACCAAAGCACGGCGGCCGTCGGCCGCTCGATCTTTTCCCCAATGACGATCATTTTTCCAGCCTTTTTGGTGCCTTGAAAAACGACCGTCCCGGACCTTTATCTATATCAAGTGCTGGCCGCCGAATAGGATCGAATCGACGCAAATTTGTAAAAAATCGCCATTTCGGGGCAGACGGGGGTAACCCGCCCGCCCCGAAAGAGGGTTTTACTTCTTGGCTTCGCTGCTGCGCGCCTTGAGCGCCTCGCCGAGAATGTCGCCCAGCGACGCGCCCGAATCGGACGAGCCATACTGCGCAACTGCCTGCTTCTCCTCGGAGATCTGCATCGCCTTGATCGAGAAGGTCGGCTTCTTGGAACGATCGAAACCGGTCACCATCGCGTCGAACTTCTGGCCGACCTGGAAACGCTCCGGACGCTGCTCGTCGCGGTCGCGGCCGAGATCGGTGCGCTTGATGAAGCCCGTCGCGCCATCGTCGCCGACCTGAACCTCGAGGCCCGCGTCGCGGACTTCGAGAACGGTGACCGTGACGATCGCGTTCTTGTTGAGGCCGCCCGAACCGCCGCCGCTCGATGCGGTTGCGGCGCCGCCGGCTGCCGGAGCGCCACGCTCGAGCTGCTTCATGCCGAGCGAGATGCGCTCCTTTTCGGCATCGATGTCGAGCACGATGGCCTGAACCATTTCGCCCTTGCGGTGCAGGTTGAGCGCGTCCTCGCCCGAAACGCCCCAGGCGATGTCGGACATGTGGACCATGCCGTCGACATCGTTGTCGAGGCCGATGAACAGGCCGAACTCGGTGGCGTTCTTGACTTCACCCTCGACGGTCGAGCCGACGGGATGCGCTTCGGCGAAGGCCTCCCACGGGTTCGACTGGGCCTGCTTGAGGCCAAGGCTGATGCGGCGCTTGTCGGGATCGACCTCGAGCACGACGACATCGACTTCCTGCGAGGTCGAGACGATCTTGCCCGGATGGACGTTCTTCTTGGTCCAGCTCATTTCGGAGACGTGGACGAGACCCTCGATGCCCGGCTCCAGCTCGACGAACGCACCATATTCGGTGATGTTGGTCACGCGGCCCGACAGCTTGGCGCCGATCGGATACTTGGCGGCTGCACCTTCCCACGGATCGCTCTCGAGCTGCTTCATGCCGAGCGAGATGCGCTGCGTGTCCTTGTTGATGCGGATGATCTGAACGCGGACGGTGTCGCCGATGTTCAGCACTTCGCTCGGATGGCCGACGCGCTTGTAGCTCAGGTCGGTGACGTGCAGCAGGCCGTCGATGCCGCCGAGGTCAACGAACGCACCATAATCGGTGATGTTCTTGACGACGCCGTCGATCACCTGGCCCTCGGCCAGCGACAGGATCAGGCCCGAACGCTGCTCGGCGCGGGTCTCTTCCAGGATGGCGCGGCGCGAGACGACGATATTGCCGCGCTTGCGGTCCATCTTCAGGATCTGGAACGGCTGCGGGATGTCCATCAGCGGGGTCACGTCGCGGACCGGGCGGATATCGACCTGCGAGCCCGGCAGGAATGCCACGGCGCCGTTCAGGTCGACGGTGAAGCCACCCTTCACGCGGCCGAAGATGACGCCCTCGACGCGGGCGGTCTTGGCGAATTCGGTTTCCAGCTTGTCCCAGGCGGCTTCGCGGCGGGCGCGATCGCGCGACAGCATCGCTTCGCCATGCACATTCTCGACTCGGTCGACATAGACTTCGACTTCGTCGCCGACCTTCAGATCGGCCTTCTGGCCGGGCATGGCGAATTCGCGGAGCGGCACGCGGCCTTCCGACTTGAGGCCGACGTCGATGACCGCGAGATCATTCTCGATCGCGGTGACGGTGCCCTTGACGACCCGGCCTTCAAAGCCGTCTGCGTCGCCGAGCGTGGCTTCGAGAAGTGCCGCGAAATCATCGCGCGTGGGGGATGCCGAAGTGGCCATAAATCTTTGATTCCTAAGTACTATGTTTCCGGCCAGCCGGTTGTCTCCGGCGGTCTTGGCCTAAATGTCGCGGCGGCCGGTTGCCGGTCGCGACGCCCAGCGTCCATCGCCCTTGTGAAGATCACCGACAAAGCGAAAAAGGGCGCGTAAGCAGGATCGGCAGATACCATCCGACAAGGATGAGCGCCGTTTCCGCTTCGCGCCTCGCCCGGCTAGGGTGTTGCCACCTGCGCCGCTGTCCGAGCCTCCACGAGCGCAATCGCCCGCTGGATGGCGGCGTCTATAGAGAGAAAGCTGGTGTCCAGCAAGGCGGCATCGTCGGCCGGTGTCATGGGCGCGATGCCCCGTGTCGAATCGCGCAGGTCGCGGGCACGGATGTCGGCCAGCACCCGGTCCAGACTGACCTGCGACCCACGCTCGCGCAGCTCGGCATGGCGGCGCTTGGCGCGGATCATCGGCGTCGCGCGGATGAACAGCTTGGCGTCGGCGTCGGGCGCGATGACCGTACCGATGTCGCGCCCGTCGAGCACCGCCCCGCCCGGCTGATGCGCGAAGCGGCGCTGGCGGTGGAACAGCGCCGCCCGCACCAGCGGGTGCGCGGAGACCACCGAGGCGTTCTTGCCGATCTCGTCGCTGCGCAGCTCAGGGTCATCGAGCAGGTGATCGTCGAAATCGGTGGCGGCGACGGCATCGGCCTCGATCGTCGGGTCAAGCTCGAGCCGCTGCACATTCGCCGCGACCGCGCGGTAGAGCAGCCCCGTGTCGAGATGGGGCAGGCCATAGCGTTTCGCGAGCGCGCGGGCGATGGTGCCCTTGCCCGATGCGGCGGGCCCGTCGACGGCGATGATCATGACCCTGCAACCACTTCTTTACCCTTCAACCCCTCCAGCGTTTCGAGGAACATAGGGTAGGATGTTGCGATGGGCGAGACGTCGTCGATGGTCAGCGCGGATTTCGCGGCGAGGCCGGCCACCGCCATGCTCATCGCGATGCGATGGTCGAGCTGCGAGGCAATGGTCGCGCCGCCGGCGATCGGCCCGCCGCCATTGCCCTGGATCGCGGCACCGTCCTCATACTCCTCGACCAGCACGCCGCACGCGCCCAGCGCATCGGCCATCGCGGTGATCCGGTCCGATTCCTTGACGCGCAGTTCATGCGCGCCGCGGGCGATGGTCCGCCCCTCGGCAAAGGCCGCGGCGACGAACAGCACGGGATATTCGTCGATCATGCTCGGCGCGAGATAGGCTGGCACCTCGATCGCGCGCAGCGGCGCATGGCGTACGCGGAGATCGGCGACCGGCTCGCCGCCGACGAGTCGCGGATTTTCCTCGACGATGTCGGCGCCCATCATGCGCAATGCCTCGAACAGGCCGGCGCGCGTCGGGTTCAGCCCGACATTCATGACGAGCACGTCCGACCCCGGCACGATCGAGGCCGCGACGACAAGGAAGGCGGCCGACGAGGGATCGCCGGGCACCACGATCGATTGCGGCTTCAGCTCGGCCTCGCCGACGAGCGAGATGATCCTGCCTTGATTCGTTTCCTCGACGCTCAGCTCCGCACCGAAGCCGCGCAGCATGCGCTCGCTATGGTCGCGCGTCGCGACCGGCTCGATCACCCGGGTGATGCCCGGGGTGTTGAGCCCGGCGAGCAGGATCGCCGACTTCACCTGGGCGGAGGCGACCGGCAGCGTGTATTCGATCGGCACCGCCGGGTTCAGCCCGCGCACCATCAGCGGCAGGCGCCCGCCCGGACTTGCGGTGAAGTCGGCGCCCATGCGCGACAGCGGCTCGATGACGCGGCCCATCGGCCGTTTCGACAGGGAAGCGTCGCCGATGAACGTCGCGGTGATGGCGTGCGAGGCGACAAGGCCCATCAGCAGTCGAGTCGATGTGCCCGAATTGCCCATGTCGAACGCCGCTTCCGGCTGCAGCAGCCCGCCGACGCCGACGCCGTTGACGGTCCAGATGCCGTCCTCGCCACGCCGGATGTCGGCGCCCATCGCCCGCATCGCCGCGGCGGTGGCGAGCACGTCCTCGCCCTCCAGCAACCCTTCGATCCGGCTTTCGCCGACGGCGAGCGCCGACAGCATCAGCGAGCGATGGCTGATCGACTTGTCGCCGGGCACGACGGCGGTGCCGTGCAGCGGGCCGGAAGGGGCGATCTGGAGCGGGCGGGGCAGGGGGTGGGGCATTGGCGCGGGCTTTTGACAGTGCGCTTGCGCTATGGCAAGGCGCGCCCCACTTTGCGGGTCAACTCGCAAAACTCCCATTTCTTCGAAAGGTCGAATCGGCATGATCAAGCCGGAATGGGGCACGAAACGGTCGTGTCCGAAATGCGCAACGCGCTTCTACGATCTCGGCAAGGACGATCCCGTCACCTGCATCGAATGCGGGTCGACCTGGGTGCCCGAGCCGATTCTGAAATCCAAACAGCCTCTGCCGTTCGACGCGCCGAAGCCGGAACTCGTCAAGAAGGACGCCGATCTGGTCGGCGACGATGAGGATATCGACACCGGTGAAGACGAGGAGCCCTCGCCCGACGACGAGGTCGATCTCGGCGGCGACGACGATCTCGGCGTGGAAGCGCCGACGGACGACGACGAGCATTGATCCAATGAAAAGGGGCGCCCCGGCTTCGGCCGGGGTGTCGCTTCGAGGTTTGTCTTAAAAATCGACCGGCATGGTGATCACACCGCTTGCCAAGGTCGTCTCGCCTCGGTAGGGGCGACGCCTTCGCGGGAAATTCCAGACCCGCGACGATGGGGCCGTAGCTCAGCTGGGAGAGCGCTGCGATGGCATTGCAGAGGTCTGGGGTTCGATCCCCCACGGCTCCACCATTTCCCTATAAATTGATTTTGTTGGTATAATTGGACGGTGCGGGGATAGCTCCGCCTCCCGCCAGACGCGGCGCGTCAGCTCCGGCGCTGATCGCGGAAGCGGCCGGCCGCCGGTTCCGGGGCCTGATCGTGTCCCGAAGAGCCGGACAGGTTGGACGCTCGACTGCCATTTCGTTGGCCGCAGGGTGAAATCGGAAAAACCCCTGCGTTCATCATCCCTGTCACGTCCGATTGACACGGCCCTCCAGGGTCGCCCCGGCTTACTGGTGCGGAGCCACCGCCGTTTGCACTGCCGGTTCGAGCGCGCGGCTGCATCTGAACGCCGGCATGGCCATGCCTGGACCCGGGGACGTGCCGCGCCGGCCGATCGGCCGGGCTCGCCACCACGATCGACGATGATGTCCTGCCGGCCGACCTGATCGCGGGCCGGGGGTGGGCGCAAAACCTGGCCTCGGCTGAACCTTGGTCTGGGCAGCGCTCGACCAGCGGATGGGTCGCCTGCCTCGATGATTCCGATAGGTCCCGCGCCATGGATTTCGGGAGGAGCGACTAGATCGCGGACCGCGCCGGCTGGGGTGAAGCGTGGTGCGAGCAGTTCGCGTTTCGAATTGCCGACTCAAACGCAGAGTGATATTGTCCGCGTTATGGCTCATCTCACCGTCAGCGTCGAATATGGGGTTCACTGCCTGCTCTGGCTGGCGGATTCGGGCGATGCGCCGCTGAGCAGCCGGGATCTCGCCGACCTGCAGGGCATCTCGCACAGCTTCCTCGCCAAGATTTTTCCCAAGCTCGAAAAGGCCGGGATAGTCCGCGCTTCGGAGGGCGTCCGCGGCGGCTATCGGCTCGCGCGCGCGCCCGAGGAGGTCAGCGTTCTCCAGATCGTCGACGCGATCGAAGGGCGAAAGCCGTTGTTCGACTGCCAGGAGATCCGGGGGCGCTGCGCCGTGTTCGGCGAAGCGGCGCCGGGCTGGGCGACGCACGGAGTCTGCGCGATCCACGCCGTGATGTTGCAGGCCGAGAAATCGATGCGCGACACGCTTGCCCGCGCGTCGCTGCGCGATCTGGGGCGAACGGTCAGCGGCAAGGCCCCCGCCGACTTCCCGGCCAAGGTGGACGCGTGGGTCGGCAACCGGATCGCGGGCCGCACCCGCACGTCGCACGTCGCATCATCTTCGCATCAGGAGGTACCGTCATGACTGCGCTCTTCGCTGACAGCGAGCGTCCGCTGGTCGTCATCGTCGACGACGATGCCGCGGTTCGCGCCTCGCTCGAGGAACTCATGCTGTCGGTGGGGATCGATGCGACCGGATTCGGTTCGACGCGCGAACTGCTCGATGCGGACCTGCCCGAACGCCCGGGCTGCATGGTGCTCGACGTCCGCATGCCGGGATCGAGCGGTCTCGATCTCCAGCAGCATCTCGCCGCCAATGGCAACGCCAAGCCGATCATCTTCCTGACCGGGCATGGCGACATCCCGATGACGGTCCAGGCGATGAAGGCCGGCGCCGTGGACTTCCTGACCAAGCCGTTCCGGGACCAGTCGTTGCTCGATGCGGTGACGGCGGGCATCAAGCGCGATCTTGCCCAGCGGGCGGATTCCAGGGCGGTGCGGCAACAGGCGGACCGCTACGCCACGCTCACGGCACGCGAACGGCAGGTGTTGCGGCTGGTTGCGCAGGGGCGGCTCAACAAGCAGATCGCCTTCGAGCTCGGCATCAGCGAGGTAACGGTCAAGCTCCACCGCAGCAGCGTGATGAAGAAGATGCAGGCGGCATCGATCGGCGAGCTCGTCCGCGCCTGGGACATGCTCCCTGCTGCGCTGCGCGACCGGGCGACCTAGACCATGGTATGGTTACAATCTTCCCGGAATTCAGCGACATCGACGGGGGGCCAGAAGGGCCTTGTCAGTGAGAGGCCTGCGCTTGTCGAACCCGCCTGTGATTGCCATCGTGGATGACGACGAGGCCGTGCGCGAGGCGCTTTGCGATCTCCTTCAGGTTGAAAGCCTTCCATGCCGCGGCTTCGACAGCGCGGCAGCGTTTCTGAAGGACTATGCGCCGGACAGGTTCAATTGCCTCGTCACCGATATCAGGATGCCCGGTATCGACGGGTTCGAGCTGCAACAGCAATTGCGCGCGCTCCGCTCGAACCTTCCGGTGATCGTCATTACGTCCGCGACGGATGAGGGATCCTATGCGCGCGCCATGGACGCCGGCGCGTTGGCCTGCCTGACCAAGCCTGTGGCCGACGAGGTCTTTCTCGGCCATGTGCGCCGGGCGCTCAGCGGAAGCGTGGTCACGGGCGGGGAGCACCCGAAACGCTGACATGGGGGAAGCTTTCCCCTCCATCGCCCCGCCGGGGCGCAGCGGCGAGACCATGCCGGAGGCAGCCGCCGCGCCTCGAGACGGCGGCCTGCATTATCACGACGAAATGCGTTGGACGCTCGACATCTCCCGAGTGCGGCCGATCATCGATTCGGTGGCGCGGGGCGAGGCATCGCCCGACTGGATGCATGCCATCCTGAGCGGCACGCATGCTGCGGAAGTCGCCGACGATGTGGAAAATCTGCTCCGCTGGCCGGCAGGGCGCGAGCATGTTCTTGGACAGCCTCTGTCGGCATTCTGGCCGCCTGGAAGCAGGGATGTGCTTACCGAGCTGATCGTCGCCGTGGCGAGCGACAATGCCGCCTCGAACACCCGCGTGCGCAGGATCGCGCCGGAGGGGCGATTGCAGGACCCGGTCCTCACGATCTGGAGATCGGTCGAGCCGCGGCGCGGCGACCTGGTGTTCCTCACCATTACCGATGCCCCGAAGAGCGGGCGTCCCGGTTCCCCGCGCGGGAGCGAGGCCCGTTATCTCGACCTGATCCATCACGCCCAGACCGCCATGCTGCAGGTCGATGCCAGTTGCATGAGCCCGATCTACGACAAGCTCCAGTCGGAAGGCATCAGCGAGCTGGGCCTGAACCAGTATCTGAACGATCATCCCGAGCTGGTCGAACTGGCGGACGGCGAAGTGCGCGTGGTGCAGGCGAATCTGAGCGCGGCGCGGCTGTTGGGGTGCGCCACGCCGGCCGAAGTCATCGGGCCGGTCGCCTTCATGTTCACGGTGTCGCACGACAGCCAGCAGCGCATCATCGTCGCCCGTTTCGCCGGGAAACGGCACTATTCCGAGGTCGTGAAGCTGGTCACCTTCGATGGTCGCGTCCGTGACGTACGGCTTTCGATCACCTTTCCCGCGCCCAGGGAAAATGTGGACGTGCATCTCGCAACGCTGGAGGACGTTACCGATCGCCTGCGAACCGAAGCGCAGCTCCGCCAGCTTCAGACCGATCTGACTCATGCTGCCAGAATCTCGACGCTGGGTGAACTCGCGACCTCGATCGCGCACGAGGTCAACCAGCCGCTCTCCGCGATCGTCACCAATGCCGAAACCAGCCTGCGCTGGATGGCGCGCGAGGACCCCAACCTGGCGAAGGTAACCCAGCTCACCACCCGGATCGCGCAGAGCGCGCGGCACGCCAGCGACATCGTGCGGCGCATTCGCGCCATGACGACCCGTCATCCCCCGGAACGGGTTCCGCTCGACCTCAACGAGGTCGTCGACGAAACCTTGCTGTTCCTGGGCTATGAGATCGCCTCCAGGTCGATCGACCTGTCGGTCCTGCACGCCCGCGAGATTCCTCGCGTGCTCGGCGATCGGGTTCAGTTGCAGCAGGTCTTCGTCAACCTGGTGCTGAATGCCCTTCAGGCCATGACGCCGGATAGCGGCCGGAAGGGCAGGATATTCCTGCAAACCGGCATGGATGGGGAGGGGCGCGTCGTCTTTTCCATTCGCGACAATGGCCCCGGCATCCCGAACGAGAATCTCGACCTGATCTTCGACAGCTTCTTCACGACCAAGGACGACGGCATGGGAATCGGCCTTGCCATTTGCCAGTCGATCATCGCCGCGCATGGCGGCACCCTGACGGCGTCGAATGATCTCGGCGGCGGGGCGATCTTCCAGGTCACGCTGCCCGCTATCGCTCCCGGATGATGTCGTCCGGCGGCCCCTTTCGCGGAGCCGCCGGACAGCGAATGCTCAGCTGCGCAGAAAGGCGAGCAGGTCGGCGTTGAACTGGTCCGCATGCGTCGCCGTCAGGCCATGCGGCAGGCCGGGATAGAAGATCGTCCTGGCGCCCGCGATGAGCCTGGACGATTTGTGACCCGAATCCGCAATCGGCACGATCTGGTCATCCTCGCCGTGCACCACCAATGTCGGCACGTCGAACCTGGCGAGGTCCGCGGTGAAGTCGGTCTCGCCGAACGCCTTGATGCTGTCATGGGCGTTTTTGAGCCCGGCCTGCATGCTGATGAGCCAGAACTCGTCGAGCAGGCTCTGCGGCACGGTCGCGCCCGGCCGGTTGGCGCCGTAAAAGGGGATGGCGAAGTCCTGGTAGAATTTCGAGCGGTTGGCGAGGATGTCGCGGCGTAGGCCATCGAACACCTCGATCGGCAGACCCTCGGGATTGGCCTCGCTCTTGAGCATCACGGGCGGCACGGCGCCGAGCAGCACGACTTTGGCGACCCGCGCGGTGCCGTGCCGGCCGATATAGCGTGCCACTTCGCCGCCGCCGGTCGAATGACCGACCATCGCGATATCCTTCAGGTCGAGCGCCTCGATCAGTTCCGCGAGATCGTCGGCATAACCGTCCATGTCGTTGCGCGTGCTGGTCTGGGCCGATTTTCCATGCCCGCGCCGGTCGTGCGCGATGCAGCGAAAGCCCCTCTCCGCCAAAAACTGCATCTGGATGCTCCAGGCGTCCGAGCTGAGCGGCCAGCCATGCGAGAATGTGACCACGGGCCCCTGGCCCCAATCCTTGTAGAAGATGTCATGACCGTCCTTGGTGGTGAATAGCGGCACGATACGCCTCCTCTTCGTGCTCGGGCGGTCCGACGCGGGCGCCCTTGCGGCACCCGCCTCGCCTATCCGCGGGGCGGCCGACGATCGATCGAGCAGGAGACGAGGCTGGCCCATCCCCTGGTTGAAAGCGCCTTCGCCAAATCGTCGGGAGTCGGGAGAGCCTGGCATCGATGGATGCTCGCCGATGCCGGGAAGTCTGGCGCCGGACCTGCCCCAAGGGTGGGGTTCGCCTGACCTTTGGCGTGGCCGATGCAGCCGTCCGCACGATGGCGAGAGTCTGCCGATCCGCCCAGTTTCCCCCTCGTAGCGAAACGCCAGCAAGGGACGGAAAACATGAAGATCGTCGTCATCGGCGGGACCGGCCTGATCGGCTCCAAGGTCGTCGAGAAGCTGAAGGAGCGCGGTCATGATGCGATCGCCGCCGCCCCGAACACGGGCGTCAACACGATAACCGGCGAAGGACTCGCCGACGCGCTGGCGGGGGCCGAGGTCGTCGTCGACGTGTCCAACTCACCGTCGTTCGAGGAAGCGGCGGCGATGGAGTTCTTCCAGACCGCCGGCCGCAATCTGACCGCGGCCGAGTTGGGCGCTGGCGTCCGCCATCATGTCGCGCTCTCGGTCGTCGGTACGGACCGGCTGCAGGACAGCGGCTATTTCCGCGCCAAGCTCGCCCAGGAGGAGCAGATCAAGGCCTCGCCGGTGCCGCATACGCTGCTGCACGCCACCCAGTTCTTCGAATTCCTGCGCCAGATCGCCCAATTCTCCACCGTCGACGGCGCGGTCCGGCTGCCGGCCGTGCAATTCCAGCCGATGGCGGCGGCGGACGTGGCGAGCGCGATCGTCGAGGTCGCGCTGGGAGAGCCGGCGAACGATATGATCGAGATCGCGGGACCGGAGGCGTTCACGCTCGACGAGCCGGTCCGTCGGGTGCTCGCCTTCGACGGCGATCCGCGCGCGGTGATCGTCGATCCGGCCGCGCCCTATTTCGGCGTCGCCGTCAGCGACCGGACGCTGGTGCCAGGCCCTGGTGCCCGCCTCGGCAAGACCACGCTCGACTGGTGGCTGGCCAATGTGCCGCCGCCGGCGCGCCGATAAGCGCGGAGATCGCGCGATGCTCAGGCAATTCTGCCTCGCAACGGCCGTCATACTGGGTCTCGGCGCCCTGGCGAATGGCTGCTTCATGCTCGTCTCGCCGGCCAACTGGTATTTCGCGGTGCCCGGTGTGACCACCACCGGCCCGTTCAATCAGCATTTCCTGCGGGATATCGGCCTGATCTTCCTCTTCATCGGCGCGGCCTTCCTGCTCGGCGCGGCGCGGCCTGCCTATCGAACCACGCTCTGGGCGGCGGCGTCACTATGGCTGGGCGCGCACGCGACCTTCCATTTCTGGGAGGTAGCCGTCGGCATTTGCGGGCCCTCGGCGCTCCTCCGCGACTTCGCCGCGGTCACGCTGCCGGCGCTCCTCGGTGGGGGACTGACCATCTGGTCGGTCCTCGACCGCCGCCCCGCAGCGACGCCGGCATGATGGCCATTTCTCCAACGGAGTTCATCGCATGAAGCTCTATTACGCGCCTGGCGCTTGCAGTCTCTCCGGCCGGATATCGCTGCACGAAGCGGGGATTTCCGCCGATTTCGAGCGGGTCGACATCAAGACCAAGACCACCGAGCACGGTTATGATTATACGGCGATCAACCCCCGGGGCTATGTGCCCATGCTGGTGCTCGACGACGGCAATGCCGTTACCGAGAACACCGCCGTTCTGGACTTCATTTCCGGACTCGATCCCAATCTCGCGCCCGGCGGCCCGCTCGGCCGTACGCGGCTGATCGAGATGCTGTCCTGGCTTTCCACCGAGCTTCACATCGCCTTCAAACCCTTCTGGCATTCCGACGATGAAAAGGAGAGGGCGGCCGCGAGCGCGGCGGTGGCGCAGCGGCTGCATCTGATTTCGGAGCATATCAACGAACTCTATCTGTTCGGCCCGCGCTTCACCGTGGCCGACGCCTATCTGTTCGTCATGCTGCGATGGGCCCGGGCATTCGGGGTACCGATGTCGCCCGAAATGCTGGGGTATTTCGAGCGTGTCGCGGAACGCGAGACCGTGCGCCGCGCGCTTGCCGAGGAGGGCCTGTTCGACCCGCGCCCCCTGATCGACTCCTCCTCCTTCGATGCGCTGACATGAAAATCGTCGTGATCGGCGGCAGTGGCCGCATCGGCGAGAAGCTGGTCCGCAACCTGCGCCAGGAGGATCTGCGCGTCTTCGAGGCATCTCCCACTTTCGGCGTCGACACCGTTACCGGCATCGGGCTGGCGGCAGCGCTCGACGGGGCGGAGATCGTCGTCGACGTGTCGAATTCGCCGTCGCTGGATGGTGCCACGGCACTGCGCTTCTTCGAGACGTCGGGCCGCAACCTGCTTGCCGCCGGGCGGGCCGCCGGGGTGCGCCACCACATCGCCTTGTCGATCGTCGGTCTCGATGGCCTGATCGCCAGCGACTATTTCCGCGCGAAAAAGATCCAGGAGGATCTGGTCGCGAGCTCGGGCATCCCGTTCACCATATTGCGGTCGACTCAGTTCTTCGAATTCATCAGCGACGTCGTGCAGGAAGGCACGGCGAGCGAGATTCCGATCTCGCCCGCGCTGGTGCAACCGATCGCCGGCGAGGACGTCGCCGATGCGCTGGCGGACGCGGTGTTCAGCGAGCCGTCCGACGCGATCCTCGAAGTCGCCGGGCCGGAATGCTTCAGGCTCGACGAGGTGGCGACCGAGATCGCGACCGCGCATGAGGACGGCCGCCGCATCGTGCCTGATGTCCATGCCCGCTATTTCGGTGCCGAACTCGGCGAGCGTTCGCTGCTCCCCGGGCCGGATGCGCTTATCGCGTCGCTGAAATTCGAAGACTGGCTGCGCGACAGCCTGCAGCCGCGCCGCTTGTCGATCCGCGCCGGCTGAGAAGTAGGGAGCTATCGTCATGCGTCTTTTTCCCGCGCTGTTTTCCGTGGCACTCATCCTTTCCGGTCCCGCCGCGGCGCAGACGGCGCCCGCGCCGGAAAAGCCGGTGATCGTGCTGGTCCATGGCGCCTTCGCCGAATCCTCGAGCTGGGCTCCGGTGATCACGCTGCTCGAAAAGCATGGCTATACCGCCATCGCCGCCGCCAACCCGCTGCGCGGGGTCGCGAACGACGCGGCCGCCGTTTCCACGATCGTCCGGTCGATCAAGGGGCCGGTGGTGCTGGTCGGCCATTCCTATGGCGGGCCGGTCATCACCGAGGCGGCCACCGGCAACGTCAACGTCAGGGCGTTGGTCTATGTGGCCGGCTTCGCGCCGGAGACGGGCGAATCGAGCCTCTCGCTCTCCTCGAAATTCCCCGGCAGCACCCTTGGGGACAGCCTGACGGCGATCGCCTTGCCCGATGGCGACGAGGATCTTTATATCCGCCAAGAGACGTTCCACGCTCAGTTCGCCGCCGATGTCCCTGACGCGCAGGCCGCGACGATGGCGGCTACCCAGCGGCCGGTCACCCTGTCGGCGCTGGGCGAGCCGTCCCGGAACGCCAGCTGGAAGACTCTGCCGTCGTTCATGATCTACGGCACCGCGGACCGGAATATTCCAGCCGCCGTGATGAAGTTCATGGCGGAACGCGCGCACGCGAAAAAGACGGTGGTGGTGGACGGCGCGTCGCACGCGCTGATGGTGTCGCACCCTGCCGAGGTCAGCGCGCTGATCGAGGACGCGGCCAAGGCCAGACAGGGGCAGACCCGAATGCGGCCGTAGACTCATTTGCGGAGCCCCAGGTGCGCTGAGGCGAGTTGGACCATCGCGAGGAATTTCTCGGCGGCTTGCCGTATCGGATGGCGATATGACAAAAGCGCTTGAACCTACTGAAGAAGCGCTCTCGATCACGCGCCACTCGAAGTCGGTCAGATCAATCGGCTCATGGTGCGCGTCCATCAAATTATTGGACCGGCGGAAGTGCCATTTCAGCCGTTTGACAGGCGGTACTTCTCGCCGCAGGTTTCCTCCATGAGTGAGCCGTGGGCCAACATTATTGCCATCTTCGGGCAGAAGCGAACACTTGGGGATGAAACGTTTCGATCAGCAATAGCTGGCATAGAACAGCTCGCCATTCTGATCGCTGAAAGCCCCCTGAACCGGTCGCTATTCGGGTGGACCTCGATGCACGATCTGTGCGTGCAGCAAACCGACACGGCTCCCTACGCTGGACCCTACCTCCGGATGTCACCGCTACCGTCGGGAATGGTGGACTTCCGTTACATCGACACCGCAATCGCAGACCGACAATGGCAACGGGCTGTGCCGGCGGATGCTGCCCCAGCTCAGCTCGTGACCTTCCTCGACCAACTCGGATGGACGCCGGGCATCGTGCCTGCCGTCAATGGGTTAACGGCCTAAAGTAGCGGCCCGGCACCCAGGGGCGCCGGGCCTTAGGTTACGTTCTGCTAGGGAGCATCAACGCAGCTTCTCTCTAATCCCTATCGGATGACTGGGAAATACAGAGCTGCTTTGCTTTGCGATAGTCCGCCTTGGCCATCGGATGAAATCCAGGCGGCGCGTCGCGCATTAAAAAGGCCGCGCGACCATCCGGTCGCGCGGCCTGTTCGACGCCTAGGGAGCGCCGGGTCGGAATCAGTTGGTCGTGACGTTCCCGGCGCTGTCCAGCGGGGCAATCGCATTGTCCACCGCGGTCGCGTTGTCCGTCAGGTTCAGCGCGGCTTCGTCGGTCGCGTTCACGTCCAGCGTGTCTTCGCTGTTCAGCGTGACGTCGGTCGCGTTCGCGCTGTTGTCGACGGGCGTCTTGGGGTCGCAGGCGGCGAGGCCGAGCGAGGCGACGGCGATGAGCGGCAGGATAACGAACTTCTTCATGGACGGTTTCTCCGTAGTTGTTTCAGGACGTCACGGGGAGACGCGATCGTCACCCGCTCCGTCCTGGCGTTGTGTCCGCCGTCTGCATGGATCAATTCCTACGCTTTTAATAGGAAAAAATGCGGCAGGGCGGTTATGAAACCGGGCGTGCCGTCGCTCGTTGGACGGCCGTGGCCCGGATCGCGCACCTCTCGGATATTCACTTCGGTGCGCATGATCCCCGGATCGTCGCGGCGACCGAGGCCTGGCTGGCCGAGCATCGCCCCGATCTCCTCATCGTCAGCGGCGATTTTACGCAGCGTGCGCGTGTTGCCCAGTTCCGCGAGGCGGCGGCCTGGCTCGATCGGCTGCGCGCGGCGGGCCTGAAACTGCTGCTCATTCCCGGCAATCACGACGTGCCGCTTTATGACGTGGCCCGGCGTTTCCTCGCGCCGCTCGATCGCTACAAGCGCTATGTCGACGACAATCTCTGTCCCTGGTTCGAGAATGACGAGGTCGCGATCCTCGGCATCAACACGGCACGCTCGCTCACCTTCAAGGATGGCCGGATCAATCGCGACCAGCTCGCGATGGTTCACGACCGCTTCGGCCCGGTGGCGCCGCAGAAGACGCGCATCCTCGTCACGCATCACCCGCTGTTCGCCATGCCGATCGGCGAGGGTGGCGAACTGAGCGAGGCGGTCGGCCGCCACCGCGACGCGGTGGTCGCGATGTGCCGCGCGGGCGTACATATCGCGCTGGCCGGGCATTTTCACCGGACCTATGCCGAGGCGGCACGCCGCATGGTGGAGACCGCCGGCGGGTCGCTCGTCATCCAGGCGGGCACCGCGACCTCGACGCGGCTCCGCAATGACGAGCTGCAGAGCTTCAACTGGATCCATGTCCATCGCAACGACGATATCGAACTGCAGGTGATCGCCTGGGACGGGGCCGCGTTCAATCGCGGCAACCATGTCCGCTTCGCCCGCGACGGCGACAGCTGGACGTCGCGCGAGGTGGCGGACGATATCTTTCAGACGCCCGCGATTTCGATCTGAACAAGCGCGACACTCGATCGTTACGGGTCTGTGTCGAATTTGCCGCTTCCCGTCCTGGTCAACCGCAAGGGAGGCACCGCCGCATCGGCCGGCGAGGATCTCGAACAGCATCTGGTCGATGCCTTTGCGGGTGCCGATATCGCGGTCCGCCTGCTCGATGGACCAGATACGGCGGACGCGGTGCGCGATGCCGCGGCCACCAGCAAGCGCGTGGTCGTCGGTGGCGGAGACGGCACCGCGGCGTGCGCCGCCGCCGTGCTGGCGGATGGCGATGTCGAAATGGGCCTGTTGCCGCTCGGCACGCTGAACCACCTCGCGCGCGACCTCGGTATCCCCGCGACGCTCGAAGAGGCGGCGGCGCTGGCCGTTCACGGCACCGCGACCTCGATCGACCTTGCCGAGGTCAACGGCCATGTCTTCGCCAACAACGCGTCGATCGGCCTTTACCCGATGATGGTTCGGCAACGCGACGCCTATCGCGAAAGGCTGGGCATGCCGAAATGGCTCGCGTCGATTCCCGCTTCCTGGAACGCCTGGAGGCGGTTGCGGCGCTATCAGCTCAGCCTCGACATGGGCGAGGGGCAGAAGCCGCTGGTCACGTCGCTGCTCTTCGTCGGCAACAATCTCTATTCGCTCGAACGCGGGCAGATCGGCGAGCGGGCGTCGCTCAGCCAGGGCAAGCTGTCGGTCTTCGCGCTGGCCGCGCCGGGGCGGTTCGCCCTGCTGTGGTTCGCCCTTCGCGCGGTGGCGGGCCGGGCCGACCACCACAAGGATTTCGTCGAATATGGCGAGTGCGAGACGCTGACCGTCCATGCGCATCGCAAGGGTGTCGATGTCGGTCTCGACGGCGAAGTGCGCGAGCTCGAATTCCCGCTGGAGTTCCGGATCAGGGCAGGGGCGTTGCGGATCGTCGCGCCGGCGGCCGACTAACTTCTACGTCCAAGTCTGTTTTTCCTCTTTTTCCGTTCGTTTCGAGCGAAGTCGAGAAACCGGGTCAGGCGCTCCATTAATGTTTCTCGACGTCGCTCGAAACGAACGGGGGAGTGGGGCTAACCGAACGCCCAGCGTAAAGTGCGCGCGATCCCGAACGTGCCCGCGCGCACCAGCGGCCGGGTCAGGCGCGGCGCGGCAAGGCCGTGCATGTGCCGTGCCCAATCCGGCAACAGATCGACCGCCGCCTGAAAGGTGATCGCCTGTACCGGCCCCGCCGACAGGGTTCGGGCGGGCTGGTTCAGCACCAGCGCGGCAACTTCCTGCGTGCGCGCATCGACGGTCAGTTCGGGCCGCATCGCGGCGATCAGCGCAGTCGCCTCCGCCCGGCTGCGCGGCACCGGATCGGCACCCAGCGCCTCGGGAATGCGCGCGAACTCGGCGAAATACCGGTCCTGGTCAGCGGCCGACATGTCCGGTTCGCTGTAGCGGATCCAGGCGTCGAGGAAGCTCGTCGCCTCGCTGACATGCACCCAGGCGAGCAGTTTCGGATCGCCAGCGCGATAGGGCGTGCCGTCGGGCAGCACCCCGCCCACCTTGTCGTGAATGCCGCGGACCCGGGCGATCGCGGCTTCCGCTTCGTCCCGCGCGCCATAGGTGGTCATCGCGATGAACCGCGCGGTGCGCCGCAGGCGGCCGAGCATGTCGGTGCGGAAATTGGAATGGTCCCACACGCCCGCCAGCACCGCGGGATGAAGCATCTGCAGCAGCAAGGCGGCGACCCCGCCGACCATCATCGTCGTCACGTCGCCGTGCACGCGCCACACGACAGTTCCGGGATCGAACAGCGCGTCGTCGCTGCGCACCACCGGGCGCTCGCCCTTCTTCGTATCGTTGAACACGGCCCGCACCTGCCGGACGAGTCCGCGCCGCACGCCGTGTGCGATCACACCGCCGATCTGCCGATGGGGGAGGGGTTTCGTCGGCAAGGTCAGCCTTCCTCGATCGTGCGGATATCTTCAGGTCCGACCGCCAGCTCGCGCCAGTCGAGTTCTTCCTGAAGCACCTCATAGGCATCTTCGCCGATCTTCTCCTCGTCGCGGAGGGCGAGCAGCCGGTCGCGCTGCGCGGTGATGGCGGTCCGCTTCAACTTCTGGCGCTCCTCGAAGACGGTGCAGGCGTCGGCGTCGATCAACGCGTCCCGGTCGATCTCGAGCTGGCGGCGCGTTTCCTCGGCGACCTTGCCCCTGGCATCGGCGATCGCCTCCAGGGCCACGTCGGCGAGGGATTTCCGGGCATTGGCCATCTCGCGCTCCTCGGCGCCGCCGTCGTGCAGCTTGAGCAGCCGGATCAGCGGCGTCAGGGTCAGGCCCTGCACGACCAGCGTCGCCAGCACCACGCCGAAGGCGGCGAGCAGGATCATGTCGCGCGCCGGAAAATCGGCGGGCAGGGCGAAGGCGGTCGCCATCGTCACCAGCCCACGCATGCCGCACCAGCCGATCACGATGCTCTGCGCCAGGCTCGGCGCCTTCAGGGGGCCGCGGATCGCCGCAAAATGTCGCGCGAGCCGGTTGTAGAGCACTACCCACGCGATACGGGTCACGACGACGCCCGCGACGACCAGCCCCGCGAACTTCAGCGCCTCCTGCAATCGCTCCGGCCGCATGTCGCCGACGATCTCGCGCACCTGCATGCCCATCAGCAGGAAGGCGAGCACGTTGAGCAGGAACACCACGCCGCCCCACACCGCGAAGGACTGGATGCGGTTGCGCGCGCTGGCGCGCACGATCGGGGAACTGGCGAGGTACATCGCCATCGCGACCACGCACAGCACGGCGGACAGGCCGAGCCGGTCGGCGATGATCCACACCAGGAAGGTGTTGACGAACTCGAGCAGGTTTCCGCCGAGCGTTCCGCGCGTGTACGGCACGACAAAGCGATGGACCCAGCCGCAGGCGATGCCGAGCGCGATGCCGCCCGGCACCGCCAGGCCCAGGCGCAGCGCCACGCCGCCATCGATCCCGCCATGGCTCTGGACCGCGAGCGCGGCACTGAACAGCAGCAGCGCGGTCGCATCGTTGAGCAGGCTTTCGCCGGTCAGCACCTCGACCGTGCGGCGCGGCAGCTTGGCGGATCGCAGCACCGTGGTCGCGGCCGCGGCATCGGGCGGCGCGACGATCGCGCCCAGCGTGATCGCCGCCGCGATCGGCAATCCGGCGAAGGTCCAGCCGATCCAGGCGACCACCGCGGTGGTCAACAGCACCGCGCCGACCGCCAGCGCGAGCAGCGGGCGCCACAAGGTGCGGATCGCGGCGAGCGGAAAATCGAACGCGGCGTCGACCAGCACCGGCGCGATGAACAGCGCCAGCGCGGTATGTCCGTCGAGGCGAATCACCGGGCTGCCCGGAATCAGCGCGACGATCACCCCCGCGGCGGCCAGCATGGTCGGATAGGGAATCCAGGTGCGCCGCGCCACCTGCAGGAGCAGGATCGCCATCAGCAGCAGCGCGATCAGGCTTTCGAAAAAGGTCACGGCGCAATCCTAACCCGCTCGAGGCGCTATCGTCCAACCCTGGATTGGTTCCAGTTCGGGTCTGGGAAAATCCTTGTCTGCGCTGTCCCGATATCGGACTCGGGTTCACCAAATTCGGGGCTGGCGCGAATCGTAAACGCGGCGTTAACTGTTCCGCATGGCCCAGCATCTCGCCCTTGCGGCTACCGCCGCCCGTCACCCGTTCCGCCGCCGGCTCGTCTCGGCACAGCCGGCGAGTCCGTCGCGGCCGCGCAACGACGATCAGGATCTGAAGCTGTTCGCGCTGAGCTTCACGGCCTTCTTCATCTGCATCTACACCTTCATCTTCTGAAGGCCGGCGCGGCACGATCACGCATCGATTCAAAGAAGACGGCGATCGTCGCAGGATGATGGCGGATGGCGCTCGTGGCGCCAACCCGCTGTTTCTCATCGCTGGCGAAGAGGGATTTCGCTGTTATGCGCGGATGAATTCCCTGTTATCGGGTAACAGGGAATTGGCATTAACACTCTGAAAAAAATAGAAAATGTCAAAGAAGGCCGGCTAAAACGGTCGAGAAAAATGAAAATTCCCTGGAATGCCCCCCTAGACTGAGACATGAAATAAGAGAGAGCTCTCTGGATGGAGGGCAAGAATGTCGAAGGACCATCGACGACGGCACGACCGGGGGTTCAAGCTGTGGGTTGTGGGTCGGATTGAGTCGGGCGAGCGGGTGTCAGCCTTGTCGCTCGAGTTGGGGATCAGGGATAATCTGCTGTACCGGTGGCGCAATGCGGTGCGGGCGGGCGGGGAGCAGGCGCTGCGCGATCCGGGTCGTCCGGGGCGCGTAGCGGATGCGATGGCTAGCCAGGCGGCGGTTGGTGAGATCCGCGATGTTGCCACAGCGCAGCGTCAGATCGAGGCCTTGCAGCGCAAGATCGGCGAGCAGCAGGTGGCGCTGGATTTTTTCAAAGGCGCCTTGCGGCGTATCGAGGCGTCACGCCAGCCGAGCGACGGTGCTGGCGAGACGACGTCTTCGCCGAGATCCAGGCGATGACGGGTTCGCAAGGCGAGGGATCGGCGCTGTCGACAGAGGCGCTGTGCCAGTTGGCCGGGGTAAGCCGGGCCAGCTATTACCGGCGCTGGCGCGAGCATGCGCCAAAAGTGGAAGAGACGGCGCTGCGCGATCAGGTGCAGCGGCTGTGCCTGGCGCAGCGCTTCTATGGCTATCGCCGGATCACCGCGCTGCTCAGGCGTGACGGTTGGTGCGTCAACCACAAGCGGGTGGCCCGGCTGATGCGCGAGGACAATCTGCTGTGCCTGCGGGGTCGGACGTTCCGGCCGGCGACGACGGATGCGCGGCACGGCTGGCGGGTGTGGCCCAATCTGGCGCGCGCGATGCAACCGATGGCGATCAACCAGCTATGGGTGGCGGACATCACCTATGTCCATCTGGCCGAGGCGTTCGTCTATCTGGCGGTGATCCTCGACGCGTTCAGCCGCAAGGTGGTCGGCTGGGCGATGGCGGACCATCTGCGCGCCGAGCTGGCGCTCGAGGCGCTCGCCATGGCGCTGGAGCGACGCAGGGTGACCGCGGACGGTCTGGTCCATCACTCCGACCGAGGCGTGCAATATGCTTGCGGCGCGTACATCGCCCGGCTCGAAGCCGCCGGCATCATCCCCAGCATGAGCCGTGCGGGCTGCCCTTACGACAACGCCATGGCCGAGAGCTTCATGAAGACCCTGAAGCAGGAGGAGGTCGACGGTACCGGCTATCGCGACCTCGCCGACGCACGCGAGCGGATCGGGACCTTCATCGAGCAGGTCTACAATCGCCAGCGCCTGCACTCCGCCTTGGCCTACAGGTCGCCCGACGAGTATGAGGAAACCATGCGAAGGGCTGCTGCGCAGCAGCCCTTCAAACAAGCAACCGAGCTCTCTCTAATTAACGTGTCTCACTAAAGGGGGTCACTCCACCCTGTTACTTCCCTGTTACGGGGCAGGAACAGGGAATTTCGGCGATCCGGGAACGACCGGCCTAATCGCAGGCCAGATGGAGCTTCTGCGCCAGCCAGGCCGAGACCAGGCACATGCCGGCGACCACGAACAACATGTTGTCGGGCGTGACGCCGAGCGCCGACGCGCCCAGCACCAGCAGCGTCCCGACCACCATCGCGCCTGAATTGACGACATTGTTGGCAGCGACGGTGCGCGCCGTCTGGTCCTTGGTCACCGTGGTGGTGAGGAAGGTGTAGAGCGGAACCACGAACATGCCACCAGTGATCGCGATGCCCATCAACACCAGTACGAGCGGGATCGCGCGGGGGATCTGGAAGAAGGCGACCCAGTCGTACAGCGTGCCCGCCGGCGCGGCCGGCCAGGCGCGGATCATCAGCGAGAAGACGACCACCATTCCCCCCATCGCGATCACGGAGGCCGGGGCGTATTTTGCCGATACCCGCCCCTTGAGCAGGGTATTGATGACGATCGACCCGATCGCGATCCCGATCGAGAACAGCGCGATGACGATGCTGGAGACCTGCGGATCGGCGGTAAGGACGTTCTTCACCAGCGGCGGGAAAGTGACGATCAGCACCGCACCGATCGTCCAGAAGAAACTGATCGCGCAGATCGCGAGGAACAGGCGCGGGATGTGCATCGTGGCGTTGATCAGCCGCCAGGAGGCGGTGAAGGGATTGTAGTTGATCGAGAGGACCGCGCCCGCGCGCGGTGCCGCGGGGATCATTCGCGCCGTGAACCAGCCGACCAGCGCGACGCAGATGCCCATGATCGCCGCGCCCTCGACGGACAGCACGCCGGCGAAGATCGTGCCCAGCAGGATGGCGAGATAGGTCGCCGCCTCGACCAGGCCGGTACCGCCCAGCACTTCGTCCGACTTCAGATGCTGCGGCAGGATCGCGTATTTGATCGGCCCGAAAAAGGTCGAGTGCGCGCCGAGGCAGAGCACGGCACCAAGCATCAGCCCGAGTCCAAGGGTCCAGAATCCGGCACGCGCCACCATCAACCCGGCCGCGCCGAGGAGCATGATGGCGATTTCCGCGGTCTTCACGATCCGGATGATCTTCGCCTTGTCGGTCGTGTCGGCGAGCTGCCCCGCCAGGGCGGACAATATGAAGAAGGGCAGGATCGCCAGCCCGGTGGCGAGCGCATTGAAGCTCTGTTCGACCTTGGGGTCGTTGAAGACCTGGTAGGTCGCGAACAGCACCATCGAAGTCTTGAAGAGATTGTCGTTGAAGGCACCGAGGAACTGGGTGACGAAAAGCGGCATGAACCGGCGCTCTTTCAGCAAGCCGAGCGCATTGAGCATGATGGGAAACGGCCTCACATGTGGCGAAATAGGGGCATCGCATAGCCGACCCGGAGACGAGGCGGCAACCGAATAGTCGGTAACCGCCGTGCCGGCCCCTGGCTGTGGCCCTTTCTCGAGGCCCGACTCCAGCTTGCGGGGGAGGGCGCCGGCTCCTAGGGTCGGTGGCGATGCTGACCCTGCCCAATATCCTCACCCTCTCGCGGATTCTCGCGGTGCCGCTGCTCGTCGGCTTCCTGTGGTGGCCGGCTTGGCCGGCGGGCTATGCGATCGCCTTCGCGCTCTATTGCTTGATGGGCATCACCGATTATTTCGACGGCTATCTCGCCCGGTCGAAGGGCACCGTCTCGAAGCTCGGCATCTTTCTCGATCCGATCGCCGACAAGATCATGATCGCGTCGGTGGTGCTGATGCTGGTCGCGACGCGCGACATCGCGGGCTGGTCGCTGATCGCCGGCATCATCATCCTGCTGCGCGAGATCGCCATTTCGGGCCTGCGGGAGTTCCTGGCCCAGCTACAGGTCTCGGTGCCGGTGTCGAAGCTGGCCAAATGGAAGACGACCTTGCAGCTCGTCTCGCTCGGCGGGCTGATCCTCGCCGGCGCCTTGCCCGCCTTTCCCTGGATCCAGACCTTCAGCATCGCCGCCCTCTGGGGCGCCGCGGTACTGACCCTGGTCACTGGCTGGGACTATCTGCGGGTCGGCCTGAAGCACATGGACTGAACGCCGTCATGGCGATCGACCTGCTCTATTTCTCCTGGGTGCGCGAAGCGATCGGCACCGGCAGCGAAACGGTGAACCCACCCGAAGGACTGGCGCGGGTCACGGATCTGATCGACTGGCTGGCGACGCGCAGCGACGGCCATGCCCAAGCCCTGGCCGATCGCGGCCGGCTGCGCGCCGCCGTGGACCAGGTTTTTGTCGGCCTCGATTCCCCGCTCGGGACTCCGCGCGAAGTGGCGATCTTCCCGCCGGTGACCGGGGGATGATCCGCGTCGCCGTCCAGCACGAGCCGATCGACCAGTCCGCCGAATTCGCTGCGATCACCGCGGCGGGCGTCGGCGGGATCGCCACCTTTGCCGGCGTGGTGCGCGCCGATGACGGCGTCACCACGCTGGAGCTCGAACATTATCCCGGGGCGACCGAAGCCGCGCTGCGCAGTCTCGCGGAGGAAGCGGCCGGCCGATGGGGCCTTGCCGCGGCAAGCGTGGTGCACCGGGTGGGCGTGATGCGACCGGGCGAGCTGGTGGTGTTCGTCGGCACGGCGGCGGCGCATCGCGGCGCGGCGCTCGAATCCTGCGCCTTCCTGATCGATCGCCTGAAGACCGAGGCGCCCTTCTGGAAGCGCGAGACGCGCGGTGACGAAGCGCGTTGGGTGGAACCGCGCGACGGCGACACGCATGCCGCCGCGCGATGGGACAAGCCCTAGCCCAGCTCAGCCCAGCTTGGGCAGCAGCACGCCGTTGACGACATGCACCACGCCGTTCGACTGGCGGACATCGGGCACTTCGACATAGCTCTTGTTGCCGTTGACGTCGGTGATCTGGATCGCGCCATTGAGATCGGTGACGGTCAGGGGCTCGCCCTCGACGGTGGTCAGCTTCGCGGTGCCGCCGCCGGCGGTCATCTGCTGCTTGAGCTGCTCGAGCGTGATCGCGCCGGGCACGACATGATAGCTGAGCACCTTGACCAGCGTGGCCTTGTTCTCGGGCTTCATCAGCGTGTCGACGGTGCCGGGCGCGAGCCGGCCGAACGCGTCATTGGTCGGCGCGAACACGGTGAAGGGGCCGGGGCCGGCCAGAGTCGCGTCGAGGCCCGCTGCCTTTGTGGCGCTGACCAGGGTGGTCAGGTTCGGCGCGGCAGCGGCGTTTTCCGGGATCGGCTTGGCTGCGTCCATCGCGGCGCCGCCGACGGCCGGGTTCGGAGCCGCCTCGGCTGCGGGAGCGGCCGGCGCGGCGGGGGCAGGGGCGGCCTGAGGGGGACGCGCTTCAGCGGACGCGACCATCAACAGGCCGGACATCGCCACAACCGGAAGCTTGGTGGAAAATTTCATCAGTCTCTCCAGCTAATCGAATGCGCGCAGAGGTGACGCACAGGACAAGATACGGTCCGGCGGCTGATTGGTTTCACAAACCGCAGGCTACTGCGCCTCGGCAAGTACCTCCGCGAGCAGGTGGAAATCCTTTTCGCGGGGGGAGGCACGGCGCCACACCAGCGCGATACGGCGTGCAGGATTTGCGGCATCCAGTGGCCGTGCGGTGAGTCCCGTGTGGTCGAGGATGCCCGCCTTCAGCGCCATCTCGGGCAGCAACGTCACGCCAAGCCCGTTGTCGACCATCTGGACGATGGTGTGCAGCGAGGTGCCCATCATCGTTGCCTCGGCGCGCAGCTCGGGCCGGTTGCAGGCCGCGAGGGCATGGTCCTTCAGGCAATGCCCGTCCTCGAGCAGCAACAGCCGGTCCTCATTGATGTCATCGGCATGCATTGCCCCGGTCGCGCTGCCGATCTCGCCTTCGGGGCCGGCGACGAACAGCCGGTCGTCGAACAGGAATTGCGACGCCACCTCGCCGCACGCATAGGGCAGGGCCAGCAGCACGCAGTCGGTGCGGCCATTGTGTAGCCCCTCGCACGCCGCCCCGCTCGGCTCCTCGCGCAGGAACAGCTTCAGGTCGGGATAGTCGCGGCGGAGCCGCGGCAGGATACGCGGCAGCATGAAGGGCGCGATGGTCGGGATCACGCTCATCCGCATCTCGCCCGACAGCGGCCGCCCGGCGGCGCGGGCCAGGTCGCCCAGTTCCTCCGCCTCGCGCAGCACCCGGCGCGCCTTGTCGGCGATCCGGTCGCCCAGCGGCGTGAAGCGCACCACGCGGCGGGTGCGCTCGACCAGGGTCACGCCGATCAGCGTCTCCAGCTCGCGGATGCCGGCGGACAGGGTCGACTGGGTAACGAAGCACGCATCCGCCGCCCGGCCGAAATGACCATGGTCCTTCAGCGCCACGAGATATTGCAGCTGTTTCAAGGTCGGCAGGTAAGTGGCCATAATCGCCTCAATCGATCAACACGGCCTAAATAACCTGTTGGATCGATCAAACGCCAGCCTTATATGCACTTCAGCACAGACGGCGAATCAATCGCCGCGTCGCGAGGATGCCGAAGGCCGACCCATTTCTTGAGGAGGCCAATATGCTTACTGTCGGTGACAAGCTCCCCGAATTCACCGTTCCCGTCCAGCAGGGCATCGACGCGCTCCCCGCCGGCGAGACGCTCAGCCAGGATGCGTTTCCGGGCCGCTGGAAGATCCTGTTCTACTGGCCGAAGGACTTCACCTTCGTCTGCCCGACCGAAATCGTGGGTTATGCCGCGCTCAAGGACGATTTCGCCGATCGCGACGCCGTGCTGATCGGCGCCTCGACCGACACCGCGCACGTTCATCTGGCCTGGCGCAAGTCGGATCCGGATCTGGCCGCTGCCGACTTCCCCTGGCTGGCGGATAATGGCGCGGTCCTCGCGTCGAAGCTCGGTATCCTCGATGCCAACGAGCATGTCGCTTACCGCGCGACCTTCATCATCGACCCGGACAATGTCATCCAGGCGGTGCAGGTCAACGGTCTGAACGTCGGCCGCAACCCCGCCGAGACGCTCCGCGTGCTCGACGCGCTGCAGACCGACGAGCTCTGCCCGTGCAACTGGAACAAGGGCGACGACGTCCTCCAGGTTGCCGGGTAATTGACGAACGTTGAAGGGGCGCGGGGCCAGCGGCCTCGCGCCCCTTCGCTTGATTGGAGTACATCATGTCGCTCAAGGAATTCGCCGCTACGCTGCCAGATTTCGCCAAGGATATCCGGCTGAATGTCGGCTCGCTGCTCAACGAAGCGCATCTGCCCGACCAGCAGAAATACGGCCTGCTGCTCACCTGCGCGCACGGCTCGGGCTACAAGCCTTTGGTCGATGCGACGGAGGCCGAAGTGGCCGACAAGCTTTCGCCCGAGGCAGCTAATGCGGCCCGCGCGGCGGCGGCGGTGATGGCGATGAACAATGTCTATTACCGGTTCACGCATCTCGCCGGGAACAAGGAATATCTCACCATGCCGGCCAAGCTGCGCATGAACGTGATCGGCGCGCCGGGCATCGACAAGGTCGATTTCGAGCTGTTCAGCCTCGCCGTCTCGGCGATGAATGGCTGCGGCATGTGCATCGACGCGCATGAGAATGTGCTGAAGAAAGCTGGCGCCACCGCCGAGGCGATCCAGACCGCCGTGCGTATCGGCGCGGTGATGACGGCGGTCGCGACCGTGCATGCAGCAGTGAACTGACTTCCCTATAAAGCCCCTCCCCTTCAGGGGAGGGGTTGGGGTGGGGCAGTCCCGCATATGCCAACGCCGTTGGAAGTCGGAAGCCCCCACCCCCTGCCCCTCCCCTGAAGGGGAGGGGAGCAAGAAGTTACTTCATCACCGCCGCCCAGATCGTATAGGCGCTGGTCACCGTCAGCAGCCCGCCGACCATCGCCATCAGTAGCCGTGCCGGTACCCGCTTTGCCAGCAGCCCGCCGAACGGCGCTGCGATCAGGCCGCCGATCAGCAGGCCTACCGTCTGCAAGGTGAAGGCCGCGAACCCCATGGTCGCGATGAACGTCGCGGAAATGGTCGCCGTCAGGAAGAATTCCGATGTGTTGACCGTGCCGATCGTACTGCGCGGGCTCGCGCCCTGAACCAGCAGATTGGACGTCACCACCGGCCCCCAGCCGCCGCCGCCCGCCGCATCGAGGAAGCCGCCGACCAGGCCGAGCGGCTCGATGATCTTCGGCTCGCGCGGCTCGACCCGGCCGCGCCAGGCACGAAAGAGCAGGTACAGGCCGATCGAGGCGAGATAGGCCATCACGAACGGTTTCGCGACCGCGGCATCGACATTGCTCAGCACATAGGCGCCGAGCGCCCCGCCGATCACGCCGGGGATGACGAGGCGGCGGAACAGCTTCCAGTTGACGTTCTTGTGGAAGATATGGCTCGCGCCCGATGCCGCGGTGGTGAAGGTCTCCACCGCATGCACGCTGGCGGAGGCGAGTGCGGGGGGCACGCCGAGAAAGCTCACCAGCAGCGTGTTGTTGATCACGCCAAAGGCCATGCCCAATGCCCCGTCGACCATCTGCGCGGCAAAGCCGACCGCGATATAGGGCAGCACGGTTTCCACGGTCGCGAGCGTAACGTCGAACATCAGGGCAAACTCTCCGACCGATTTGCGCCGAATTCGCCGTTCCTGCCAAATCCTACAAGCAAGATAGGGTTTATGCCTCGAAAGTTAGCGGCAGTCCGGTCCTTTAATTCGCCGTATTGAGCGCCTAGATACGGGCGCTGCAAAGGGGACGCGAGATGATGGAGCGATTGATCGCCTATCTCGATTCGATCAAGGCGCGCGATCCCGCGCCTCGGTCTCGACTGGAAATTCTGACCTATCCGGGCGTGTGGGCGCTTGCCTGGCACCGCGTCGCGCATCGCCTGTATGGCGCGCGATTCTATTTCCTCGCCCGGCTGGTGAATCATTTCTCGCGCGCCTTCACCGCGATCGACATCCATCCAGGCGCGAAGATCGGGCGCAATTTCTTCATCGATCACGGCTTCGTCGTGATCGGCGAGACGGCGGAGATCGGCGACAACGTCACCATCTATCAATGCGTCACGCTGGGCGGCACCAGCCCCGACAATGGCGTCGCGGGCAAGCGCCATCCGACCATCATGGAGGGCGCGATCATCGGATCGGGCGCCCAGGTGCTCGGGCCGATCACCGTTGGCCGCGGCTCTCGCATCGGCGCGAACGCGGTGGTGACGCGCGACGTGGCCGAAGGCGCGGTCATGGTCGGAATTCCCGCGCGCGCGACGATGATCGAGGGCGGGCAGAAACCGCAGGAATTCCTCGCTTACGGCACGCCGTGCAAGGACATGTTCGATCCGCAGACCCAAAAGCTGGAACTGCTGCGCTGCGAACTGGAGACCATGCGCAAGCGGCTCGATGCGCTGCTCGCCGAGTCCGAACCCAAGCGCAAGAACGTGCGCGATCGTGCCTGACGGGCAGGGCGCAAAGGCCTGATGGGGACGGTAACCCCTTTTCCGCTGCCGCAGGGACGCGCCGGCCAGGTCGGCTTCGAACGCCTCGAACTCACTCGTATCCTCGATCTCTATGGCCGGATGGTCGCCGCCGGCCATTGGCGCGACTATGCGATCGAACTGGGCAGCGACGCCGCGATCTTCGCTGCCTTCCGCCGCGCGGCCGAGCGGCCGGAATACCGCATCCAGAAACATCCCGCCCAGCGCAACCGCCAGGGCATGTGGTCGCTGGTCAACGAAGCGGGTGTCGTCTTGAAGCGCGGGCACGAACTCGCGCCCGTGCTGGCACCGCTGGAGCGCCGGCTGATGAAGCTCGTGGATCTGTAAAAAAGAACCCCGGCGGCCCAAGGGCTGCCGGGGGCAGTTTGGCTTGGCAGGTTCTTGCGTCAGGCGGTGGCCATTGCCCCGACTGGCGGAAGTTTTTCACTCAGGCTGCCCAGCGTGCCGACGACGAGCCGGCGCATCGGGTGCCAGAAGGCGGAGAGCGTCAGCAGCGCCGAGCCGATCACCAGCGCGGTGAAGGCCCAGGCCAGTTCTACCGCGCCCGCCGTAAGGAACAGCGAGTACATCGCGTACAGGACATAGGCGAGGCTGGAGACCAGCAGCGCGCGACGGTCGACCGCGAGCGCGACGAAGGCGAAGACGAGGTAGAGCACGAGCACGATCGCCGCGATGTCGAGCGTGATGGTCTCGTTGAACACGCCGAGCATGTGGAACACCGGATGTGCGATCAGCGGCGCGGCGGCGAGATGCAGCCAGAAGGCGACGTCCGAGCGGCGCGTGCGGCGCTCCCGGTCCGACACGTCCCACCACATTGCCAGCGCGAACACGGCAAGGCCGCCGGCGAGCAGGATCGGATAGATCGCGTCCTTCGCCGCCGGAATCGCCGCGAGTGTCAGCGCCACCGCGACCGCGACCAGGGCGGCCGCGCCGGCCGCGACGGTGATCGGCACCATGAAGCGCTTCCAGTGCACCCATGCCGCGCCGGCGGCGACCAGGCCGATGCCGGCGCCGATCACTGCATTGGTACGGTCCGAGAGGTCCGGGTCGATTTCCACCATGACGCCGATCAGGGTCGCGGCGACGCCGCCGACAAAGGCGATCAGCAGCAGGATGCTGGGCAGGGCCATGCGGCGCTGCCGGGTGAAATATTCCGCGAGCCCCCACGCGGCGATGGCAACGAGTGCGCCGGCGAGCGGCTTGAAGACCGACTCGCCGATCCAGGCCAGCGCGACGAGCACGAGCCCGACCGCGATGGCGACGAAGATGTCGTTGAACCCGCTGAGAAGCTTGAAATGCTCCTCGTCCACCGCCGGTGCCGAATGGCTCCGGGCGACATGGCTGCGCAGGGCCGCGGCAGCTTCGCGGGAGATGGCCCCCGCCGCTACCGCGTCGTCAAGATCGCTCTCGCTGTACATGGCATTCCTCCTGTTGTTGCGGGAGGAATATCACGAGTGTATTGCCATGGCAATACAGTGCTACAGTTCAGCCGCCTTGGAGCTTCCTCAGGATCGACATGGCCTGTTCGCCACCGGATTGCGGGGTCATCTCGCCGGTGCGGTCGACGATCTCGCTCCAGTGCGCAGCGATGCCTTCGGGACTGAGCTCGTCGCCGGTCAGCAGCTTGCCCTGGGTCAGGGTGACATAGGCCGCCTGGAACACGCCGGCGCCCGCGCCGACGATCATGTTGGTCGGCGCATCCTCGGACACGAGATACAGCGCGGCGGGAACGGCCTTTTCCGGGGCGAACGCCTGGAAGGCCTCGGGCGGAAACAGGTCCTCGGTCATGCGCGTGCCTGCGGTCGGGGCGATCGTGTTGACCTTGATGTTGTTCTTGGCGCCTTCGAGATAAAGCGTCCTGGCGAAGCCGGCGAGGCCGAGCTTGGCGGCGCCGTAATTGGTCTGGCCGAAATTGCCGTACAGGCCGGTGGACGAGGCGGTCATCAGGATGCGGCCGTAATTCTGCTCGCGCATCGTCTCCCACGCGGCCTTGGTGACATTGGCCGAGCCGATCAGATGGACATCGACGACGAACTTGAAATCGGCCGGCTCCATCTTCGCGAAGCTCTTGTCGCGCAGCACGCCGGCATTGTTGATCAGGACGTGGACGCCGCCCCATTTCTCCTTCGTCTTGGCGACGAGTTCGACCATGTGATCATATTCGGTGACGCTGCCGCCATCGGACATGGCTTCGCCGCCGGCCGCCTCGATCTCGGCGACGACCTTCAGCGCTGCGTCGGAATGGCCGGTGCCGTCGCGCGACCCGCCCAGATCGTTGACGACGACCTTTGCGCCGCGCTTCGCCAGTTCGAGCGCATAGGCGCGGCCCAGGCCGCCGCCTGCGCCGGTGACGATCGCGACACGGTCCTTGAAACTGATGGTCATGCGGGCGCTCCCAAAGATGATGGAGCGCTTCCTATTCTATCGCACCGTCAAGGCAAGTGGTGGCGGGCGCTTCCTAGCGCCCGCCCGACATATCAGCGTCCGCCGCGCTGCATGCACTTGTCGAACTGGCCGCGCTTGCAGATCGGGTATTTCGCCAGCGGCGGGGGCGCGGGGAAGGCCTGGTCGGGCGAAGGCGCCTGGACGAAGGTCGGCTTCACGCCCGGCTGCGGCGTGCCCGACAATGCCGGCTGGCTGGGCTGATAGCCGCCGACGGGATCGGGTGTCGTCGCCGCATCGGTGGTGGCTGCCGTCTGCGGGGCGGGCGTTTCCTGCGCCACCGCCGGCATTGCGACCGCAAGAGCGGCCAAGAGCATGAGTTTCATCACTGTCTCCTGCATTTTCAAGCGCAGGCTGTCGCCCACGCCCGCCCCAAACGCGCGGGCGGGCGCATGGCTCCACTGTTTCGCAACCGATTCGACGCTGGCCTAGGCCCCCGAATCCAGTGCGTAGCCGGCAGACCGGACGGTCCGGATGATATCCGGACGGTTCGTCCCATTAATCGCCTTGCGCAGGCGGCGGATGTGCACGTCGACAGTGCGCGATTCGATGTCCGAATCATGCCCCCACACCGCATCGAGCAGGCGCTCGCGCGAGAAGACCCAGCCCGGATGCTCGAGGAAATGCTTGAGCAGGCGGAACTCGGTCGGGCCGAGCGGCACGACTTCGCCCGCGCGGCGGACCTTGTGGCCGACCGTGTCCATCTCGACATCGCCGTACGTGAGCTGTTCGCCCGCGAGCGCCGGCCGCACGCGGCGCAGCACCGCGCCGACCCGTGCGACCAGTTCGCGCGGCGAGAAGGGCTTGGTCACATAATCGTCGGCGCCGGTCTCAAGCCCGCGCACGCGATCCTCTTCCTCGCCGCGTGCGGTGAGCATGATGATCGGCACGTTCGCCGTCTCGGGCATGCGGCGCAGGCGGCGGCACACTTCGATCCCCGAAAGCCCCTCGACCATCCAGTCGAGCAGCACGATATCGGGGGTCTGTTCCTTGGCGAGCAGCAGGGCTTCCTCGCCATCCGGGGTCTGCTTGACCTCGAAATCCTCGCGCTTGAAATGATAGATCAGGAGTTCGGCAAGCGCCGCATCATCCTCTACCAGCAGCATTTTCGCTCGGGCCATCGGTCTTGCTCCTTCAGATCGTTTCGATCGTCGCGCGGTCACGCTCGGCCATGTGCGTGCCCGTTGCGGCATAATATACCATTTCGGCAACATTGGTCGCGTGGTCGCCGACACGCTCCAGATTCTTGGCAATGAACAGCAGGTGGGCGACCTGGCCGATCGTCTTCGGGTTCTCCATCATGTGCGTCACGAGCACCCGGAAGAGACTGTTGTAGAAATCGTCGACTGCCTTGTCGCGCTCGCACACCGAGACCGCAGCCTCGGCATCGCGCGCGGCAAAGGCGTCGAGCACGTCATGGACGAGGGCGGCGGCGAGCGTGGCCATCGCCGGCAGCACCGATAGCGGCTCGATCTCGCCATGGCTGTCGATCAGCGGCACGCGCTTGGCGATGTTCTTGGCGTAATCGCCGATCCGCTCGACCACGCCGGCAATCTTCAGCGCCGCGACTACCTCGCGCAGGTCGACCGCCATCGGCGCGCGCAGCGCAATGATGCGCACGGCAAGCTGCTCGACCTGCATTTCCAGCGCGTCGATCTTCTTGTCGTCGGCGACGATCTTCGCGGCGCCTTCCAAGTCGTGCCGCTGCAGCGCCTCGATCGCCGAGCCGATCGCCTGTTCGGCGAGCCCGCCCATCTCCGCGATCAGGCCGCGGAGCTGCCCGATATCGTCGTCGAAAGCCTTTACCGTATGTTCGCTCACTGAATATGTCCCGTGGCTCAGCCGTACCGGCCGGTGATATAGTCCCTGGTGCGCTCCTCGCGCGGGTTGGTGAAGATGTCGGACGTCGCACCATATTCGATCAGCGTGCCGAGATGGAAAAACGCCGTGCGCTGCGACACGCGCGCCGCCTGCTGCATGTTGTGCGTCACGATCACGATGGCGTAGCGGCCCTTCAATTCGTGGATCAGCTCCTCGATCTTGGCGGTGGCGATCGGATCGAGCGCCGAGCAGGGCTCGTCCATCAGGATCACTTCTGGGTCGACGGCGATGGCGCGGGCGATGCACAGCCGCTGCTGCTGGCCGCCCGATAGCGCCGTGCCGCTGTCCTGCAGCCGGTCCTTCACTTCCTCCCACAGGCCGGCGCGCTTCAGCGACTGCTCGACGATGCCGGTAAGCTGGCTCTTGTTCGATGCGAGGCCGTGGATGCGCGGGCCATAGGCCACATTCTCGAAGATCGACTTGGGGAAGGGGTTGGGTTTCTGGAACACCATGCCGACCCGGGCGCGAAGCTGCACCACGTCCATTTCGGGCGCATAGATGTCCTCGCCGTCAAGCCGGATGTCGCCGGTCACCTTCGCGCTGGCGACGGTGTCATTCATCCGGTTGAGCGTGCGCAGGAAGGTCGATTTGCCGCAGCCCGACGGGCCGATGAACGCCGTCACGAGATCCTGGTCGATGTCGATCGACACGTCGTTGATCGCCTGCTTCTTGCCGTAGAAGACGTTGACGTGGTTGGCCGTCATCTTGAGATGTTGAGTCATTACCAGCGGGTCTCGAATTTGTTGCGGAAGTAGATCGCGACGCCGTTCATCGCGAGCAGGAAGACGAGCAGCACGATGATCGCCGCGCTGGTCTTCTCGACGAAACCGCGATTGACCTGATCGGACCAGAGGAAGATCTGCACCGGCAGCACCGTCGCGGGATCGGTCAGCCGGTCGGGCGGGGAGGCGATGAAGGCACGCATGCCGATCATCAGCAGCGGCGCGGTCTCGCCGAGCGCGCGCGCCATGCCGATGATCGTGCCGGTCAGGATGCCGGGCAAAGCGAGCGGCAGCACATGGTGGAACACTACCTGCACCGGCGAGGCGCCGACCGCGAGCGCGGCATCGCGGATCGAGGGCGGCACGCTCTTGATCGCGTTGCGCCCGGCGATAACGATCACCGGCATCGTCATCAGCGCAAGCGTGAGGCCCCCGACGATCGCCGCCGAGCGCGGCAGATGGAAGGTGTTGAGGAACACTGCCAGGCCAAGCAGGCCGAAGATGATCGACGGCACCGCCGCAAGGTTGTTGATCGAGACTTCGATCAGGTCGGTCCAGCGATTCTGCGGCGCATATTCCTCGAGGTAGAGCGCGGAGAGCACGCCGATCGGGAAGGCCAGCAACAGGGTGACGATCATGGTATAGATCGATCCCTTCAGCGCGCCCCAGATGCCGACCATGGTCGGGTCGGTCGAATCCGCTTCGCGCAGGAAGGACAGGTTGAAGCCGGTGGTCAGCACACCCGCCGCCTTCAGCTTCGCCACCTGCGCCTCGGCCTCGGGGAATCCTTCACCCTTGGCGGCGATGTCGATCGAGTCAGATGCCGGGACCGCGATCGTCGCCCGGCCGCGCAGCAGCGTCGGATCGGCCTTCACCGCGGCACGGACGCTCAGCCATGCGCCATCGGAGATCAGCCGGTCGCCATCCTTGCCGAAGGCGGCGATCGCCGCGCCATCGGTCGCGCCCTGAATGCCGGCCCCGGCCAGCGCCAGGTCGGCGCCCGGACCCGACAGCCGCGTCGCATCGAGCGTCAGGCCGGCCCTGGGAAAGTCGACCGGCAGCTTGATCTCGGTGCGGCTGAAGCCGCCAATGCCGTTCGCCAGCATCGTGGCGAGCAGGAAGACGAGGAAGCCCGCCGACAGCAGCACGGCCGCGAGCCCGAGCAGCTTGAACCGGCGTTCGGACCGATAGCGGCGGCGGATGCGGCGCTGCATTGCCTCGGCACGCCAGTCGGTCGGTGCCTTTTCGGGCAGGAGACTATTCATTCATAGGCCTCCCGATACCGTTTCACGACCGTGAGCGCGACGATGTTGAGCAGCAGCGTCACGATGAACAGCGTCAGTCCCAGCGCAAAGGCGGCGAGCGTCTTGGGGCTGTCGAACTCGGCCTCGCCGGTCAGCAGGTCGACGATCTGCTTGGTCACGGTCGTCGCGCTGGCGAAGGGGTTGAGCGTCATGGTGGCGACGCCCGAGGCGGCCATCACCACGATCATCGTCTCGCCGATCGCCCGGCTGACCGCAAGCAGGACGCCGCCGACAACGCCGGGCAGCGCGGCGGGCAACAGCACCCGGCGGATCGTCTCGGACGAGGTCGCGCCCATGGCGAGGCTGCCGTCGCGCATCGAGGAGGGCACGGCCGCGATCGAATCGTCGGCCATGGAGGAGACGAAGGGGATGATCATCACCCCCATCACCAGACCGGCAGCGAGCGCGCTTTCCGACGACGCCCAGGTCACGCCGAGCGACACGGCGAGATCGCGCACCGCGGGCGCCACGGTCAACGCGGCGAAATAGCCGTAAACGACGGTCGGCACGCCCGCCAGGATCTCGAGGGTCGGCTTCATCCAGGCGCGCACGCGCGGCGCGGCATATTGAGTCAGATAGATCGCGCTCATCAGCCCGAACGGGATCGCAACGATCATCGCGATCACCGCGCCGATGAAGAAAGTGCCCCAGAACAAGGGCACCGCGCCGAGCGCCGAGCCGGGGTCGTTGGCCGGGATCACCTGCGGGCTCCAGTGTGTGCCGAACAGGAAATCGCCGATCGGCACCATGCGGAAGAAGCGCGCCGATTCGAACAGCAACGATGCGACGATGCCGAGCGTCGTCAGGATCGCGATCAGCGATGCGGCGAGCAGCAGCACCATCACCACCCGCTCGATCTGGGTCCGCGCGCGAAAGGCCGGGCGAATGCGCGTAAAGGCCCAGGCGCCTGCCGCGAACGCCAGCAGCAGGGCGGCGGCGCTGCCGATCCAGTCATAACGCTTCTGCGCCGAGGCATAGGCCGGCGCGAGCGTTTGCGAGAGCGGGTTGAAGGTACCGAAGCTCCGCCCGGCGGCGAGATTGCGCGCCTCGGACAGGACCGACGCGCGCTCGAACCGGTTGGCCGGCAATTGCGCCGCGGCGGGCGTTTCCAGCACCGCGTCAGTGACGAGCGCCGGGGAAACCGACGACCAGATCGCGAGAAACAGGGCGGCCGGCAGCACCGTCCACATCGCGACATAGGTGCCATGATGCGACGGCAGCGAACTGAACCGCGCGCTGCTGTCGCGCCGGAAGCTCACGGCGCGGACGCGCGCGGTCAGCCAGCCGATCAGCCCCAGCCCGGCGATCAGGAAAAGAAGGGCAAGGGCCGACATCTAGTGGAGCTTGCTCGGGTCGAGCAGAGTCTCGTGCTTGATGATCGATACCGATTGCGCGCGAACCTCTGGCGGGGAGGCAATCAGCCCGCGCCTCACCAGTGGTCCGCTCGGGTTCCACAGCTTCGAATATTCGACGAGGAAGCGGCGCAGGCCGGGGATCGCGTTGAGGTGCGCCTTCTTGACGTACAGGAACAACGGACGCGATCCGGGATAGCGATCCTGCGCGATCGTCTCATAGGTCGGTTCGATGCCGTTCAGCGGCACGCCGTTCACCTCGTCGCGATTTTCCTCGAGATAGGAATAGCCGAAGATGCCGATCGCGCTCGGGTTGGACTGCAGCTTCTGGACGATCAGATTGTCGTTCTCGCCGGCATCGATATAGGCGCCGTCCTCGCGCACCCGGCTGCAGACCTTGTCGTAAGCGTCCTTGTCCGTCTCTTTCAGCGGCTTCATCGCGGGTATCGCGGTTTCGCAGCCCTTGTTGAGGATCAGCTCGGTCAGCGCATCGCGCGTGCCGCTGGTTGCGGGCGGACCGTAGATCTGGATCGGCGTCGCCGGCAGCGCCGGATTCACCTCGCGCCAGGTGCGCGCGCTGTTCTTCGCTCCCATCGGGCTGGCCGCCATCGCCTTGAACAGGTCGACCGGGGTCAGCTGGAATTTGGGGCCATTGTTTGCCTCGGCAAAGGCGATGCCGTCGAGCCCGACCTGGATTTCCAGCAGGTCGCCGGCACCGTTCGCCTTGCAGGTCGCATATTCGGACGCCTTCATGCGGCGTGATGCCGCCTCGATATCGGGATGCGCGGCGCCGATGCCGGCGCAGAACAGCTTCATGCCCGCGCCCGTGCCGGTCGATTCGATCACCGGCGTCCGGGCGTTGGGGCTCGAGTTGATGAATTGCTCGGCCACCAGGGTGGTGAAGGGAAAGACGGTCGACGATCCCACCGCCCTGATCTGATCGCGCGAACCCGCGCCGCCGCCATTCGCCTGGTCCTCACAGGCCGAGAGGGCGAGCGCGCTGAGAGCGAGAATCAGGGTGGTCCGTGTCACGTGGAGCGTTTCCTCGGGAGCAATTCCTGAGTCGCGCTAGCAGCGCGATCAACGCGCCTGTGTGACAGTTGCGTTACCGTTTGATGACACCCGCTCCGTGAGCGGGAAGCAGCACGGTCACGGTAGTGCCCTTGCCGACGATACTGGCGATATCGAGGCGTCCGCGATGCCGCTCGACGATATGCTTGACGATCGCCAGACCCAGGCCGGTGCCGCCCGCCGCGCGGCTGCGCCCGGCGTCGACCCGGTAGAATCGTTCGGTCAGCCGGGGGATATGCTCGGGCGCGATGCCGTCGCCTTCATCGGCCACGCTGATCCGCACCATGCCCGTCTGGTCGCGCCACAGCCGGACCGACACCGGTGCGCCGGGCCGGCCATATTTGATCGCATTGCCGATCAGATTGTGGAGCACCTGGCTCAGCTGCGCGCGGTCGCCGGCGACGGCCGGCACGTCCGCGGCGATATCCGCCACGATCTCGTTGCCGCGCGCATCGCGCGCGTCGAGCAGTTCAGTCCGCACTTCGCCGATCAGATCGCGCAGGTCGACCGCGCTGTCCGGCAGCCGGTATTTCTCCGCCTCGATCCGGCTGAGCGAGATCAGATCCTCGACCAGCCGCTGCATCCGCCGCGATTCGTCGAACATGATCTTCAGGAAGCGGCTGCGCACGGCCCTGTCGGCGCCGGCCTCTTCCTCGAGGGTTTCGATATAGCCGAGGATCGAGGCGAGTGGCGTGCGAAGTTCGTGGCTGGCATTGGCGACGAAATCGACGCGCATGCGCTCGGCGGCATAATTTCCCGTCTGGTCGATCAGATGGACGATGCGCTGGCCGCCCGCGGCGCGCCCGACATGCATTTGCCAACGCTGATCGAGCGTGCCGAGCCCGACCAGGTCGATCGGTCCCTGCGGCACGCTGCCGGCCGGGCCGGCAAGCCGTTCCGCGGCGGCAGGATGACGGATCGCAAGGCGTACATCCTCGCCCACGATATGTCCGCCAAGCAGCGCACGCGCCGACATGTTCGCATGAGTGACGCGGCCCTGGTTGATGATCAGCACCGGCTCGACGACCGCCTCGATCACCTCGATGATCTCCGGCACTGCGGGGGCCGTCGGGTCGGTCTTGGCGTTCGATGCCTCGGTCGTTTCGTCGCCCGCGCCGGCCGCGAGCAATGCGGCGGCGATGCCGCCGACCAGGGTGACGAGCGTCGCCGGGACGTCCGACGAGATCAACAACACCGCGCCCGCCGCGACGATGGCGATGACGATGGCAGTGACTGTACGATGGCCGAACCCGGTGAGCATTGTCGCTCCTCTACCCATTCCTCTCCGGCCCGGCCAGCCTTGCTCGCCGCGTCATTCGGTCATGCGCGATGGCGGCGCGGTCATGTTGGCGTCATCCAGCTTTCACCGGGCAGGCTTACCTCACTCACGGCGCGGCGACGACTCGCGCCCGGAGGGACGCGGCAATGCAGCTATCAGCGATGCCGCCCAAGCCGCGCTTTGCGCGAGACGCGATCCGATGAACGAGATCCCCTCCTTTCGACGCCGTAACGTCGCGCTCAGTGAAGAGATCGCGCTGCGCGAGGGGCTGAGCCGCTTCATCGGAAATCGCCTGCGCGACCAGGATGCGCGCGAGGACATCGTCCAGGAAACCTATCTGCGCTATTATGTCTATGCCGAGCGCCGATCGGTCGCGAACGTGGCGGCGCTGTGTTACGCGATCGCGCGCAACCTGATGCATGATCATTTTCGCCGCATGCGCGCGGCACCGCCCTCGGCGGCGCTGTGCGATACGATTGCTTGCGACTATCCGCGCGCGGATACGGTGCTCGATTACCGGCAGCGGGTGACGATTCTCGTCCAGGCGTTGCGCGAGATGCCGCCGCTGCGCCGCGAAATCTTTCTGCGCCGCCGGTTGGACGACATGCCGATCGCGATCATCGCCGCCGACCTGGAGATGAGTCGCGCCGCGATCGAGAAGCATTGCACGCGCGCGGTTGCCGATCTGCGTTTCGCGCTAGAACAGCGGGGCCTGCCGGCCGGGGCGCGGCCGTAACCTGACTCGCCGGCGGCGCGACATGCCGCGCCGCGCGAGAAATCTCTGTCCGGATCGTCGCGCTTTTCCGTCTTCTCCTGTGAGGACGCGCGGTGCCGGTGCCCAGCGACCATGAGAATTTCCAGACTCGCCTTCCGCGACATTTTCGACCGCGGAAGTGAGTGCGTGCGGTGTGCGTATCACCTTTCTGCAACGGGAGATTGTATGGGAAGCCTATTTCAAACGGCATGCGGATCGCATGACAAAAGGTCGCGAGGGCGCATCGCTGCCTCGCCGGTTCGGGCCTGGTTGGGCGCAGCCATCGGGGCTTTCATGCTGCTGAACGCCGGATCGGCACTGGCGCAGGGATGGCCGGCGCCGGTCGCGCCGCTGCCGGCACTGGCAACGGCGCTGGACAAGCGGTTTCAGCCCGCGGTCGATTTCGATACGGACGTCTGCTTCAACGTTTCGGCCGTCAACAGTTCGGGCGGCATCAGCGCGGGCGCTTCCACCTACGCCACCCGGCCGCCGGCGTCGTGCCGCAACGCCAATTACCTCAGCCAGAGCAACGTGTATTCGCGAAGCCGCTGCAACAACGGCTTTTGCGCGCGTGTCTACAGCTATTTCTGGCAGTCGGACTTTTCGCACGCCTATGATTGGGAATCGGTTATCGTCTGGACCACCGACCAGGGCACCGGCAGCACCGTGGTGGGTGTCACGCGCGGCGATCATGGCGGGTGGGACACCCGCGCCACGAGCGGCGGCCAGCTGCGCTTCGTCAGCGATTCCAGCGGCCAGCACGTCAAGATGGTCTATCATTACGAGACCTGGGGCTTTTCCCATCTCTGGCGCTTCTCCAAGACCGATAATGGCGACGAGCCGCCCGAGAACGGCACGGGCAGCTGGGTGATCCAGCCGCTGGTGAGCTGGAAGGGCTATCCCTCGATCAGCGTCCGCGACACCGTGTCGAACTTTAATTTCGCCGGCACGAATTTCGACAACAAGGAGTCCCGCTTCTCAGGCGTCCTGGCGGCTGCGTTAAACACGAGCATCACGCCGGGGTTCAATCCCAACCTCGATTCCGGCACCGATTCCCCGGGCTGCCCGTCCGGATCGACCATCTGCTAACCTGGTTCGCCCCGCGCTGGATCCGGCGCGGGGCGGATCCGTCCAGGCTCCACCGGAGTTCGCATGCCACAGGACAACGAGAAGTCGAAGCGGGGATGGTTGCCTGGATATGGGCTGATCGCGGCCGTGCTCGCGGTTGCGGTCTTCTGGTGCGTCCGACAGGCTTTCGAGACCAGCCGGGCGCCGGCGCCCGAAGGTGTCGTCGTGGTCCAGGCGCCGACTCCGGCGCCCGGCATTGCCGCGCCGTCATCAAGGGCAGTTCAGGCGCATGGGCCAGATCTTCCCGCGGCGCGCGAGATAGCGGTCGCGCATGTGCGCCAGGCCTATCCCAGGCTTTTGGATGTGGCGCTGGGATGCAGCGTCGACGAGTGCGCGCTGACGGCAACGATTCCGCCTCCGACCGGCGATGACGATGTGAAAAAGCGGGAGGAGCTGTTGCTCGGCGGGCTCGCGGCCACCCTCAGTGCCGATGGATACAGGATGCTCGGGCCGGTTCGGATGGACGAGATCGACGACAGTAAATTCCGTATTCGGGCATCGATACCGCTGGAGGCGAAACCGGCGGGACACATCGGACAAGGCTCGTAGTTCCAACGGGCCTCGGCTTGATGCGAAGGCCGGGCTGATAGTCCGGGTCATGCGTCACTGCGGCGATCAGGAAGGTGTGCCGGAGCAGCCGGATCGACGAGATGGGCACGCGACGCCGCGGGTTCGAAGGGGTCGGCGAAATATTGCGTTTCCCGGGCGACCAGGCCCTTGTCGAACTCCATGATACTGACGGCATAGGAGGGAATGCCATCATAGCTGAGCATGAATTCCGTAACCCATAGATCCCCGTCGCCGACGATCCGGTTGACGGTGAATCGTTTCCTGTTCGGCTGAAGATACCGGCTCTCCCGGATATTGCGCCGACCGCGAATGCGCTCGCCCGATTGGGGATAATGCAGCACCGCGTCTTCGTGATAGATATCGTGCTCGGCCTCGAAATCGCCGGCGTCCGAAGCCTCCCAATGGCGCTCCAGCGCGAGGCGCAGGCTTCGATCCGTCATCTCAAACTCCCCTGTGCTCTTGGCGGCCAGCTGAGAGATGTGGGCGCAATACCGGCGTGACTCAATCCTGTCGGGAAAGCGTGGACGGTGTGGAATCGGCCGGCCCGGATGCCGTATCGTAGGGTACGAAGCTGGTATAAACCGGTTGGGACACGGAGGACTCTGCATGGCAGCCTGGATCGCCTACAATCTTCTCGCAGGCGTGGTCGCCTATTTGTGCGGCGCGATTCCTACGGGATATTGGCTGGGGAAGCTGCTTCGGGGCATCGATATTCGAGAACATGGTTCCGGATCGACGGGTGCCACGAATGTCCTGCGAACCCTGGGCAAAGCGCCGGCCCTGGCCGCGTTGGTGATCGACCTGCTCAAGGGCTTCGCCGCCGTCGCCTTTGGCTATTGGTTCTATTCGTTGTCGGCGGTCATGGCCGCCAAGCCGCCCGTTATCGACATGAGCGCGTGGCTGCCCTGGGCGATCATGGCCGTGGCGCTGTTCGCCATTGTCGGACACAGCCGGTCAATCTTCATCCGCTTTACCGGTGGCAAGTCGGCGGCGACTGGCCTTGGCGTGCTGCTGGCCATTTCATGGCAAGTAGGGCTTGGTGCGGCGATCGTCTTCGCCGTCGTGCTGGCGCTGTCGCGGATTGTGTCGCTGAGCTCAATCCTGGCGGCACTTGCCGCATTCGTCCTCATGCAGGTGTTTCACCAGCCGGTGGCCTATATTCTTCTGGTGGCGACAGGCGCGGCGTACGTCATCTGGCGTCACCGGGCGAATATCGGCCGCCTTCTGGCGGGCACGGAGCCACGATTGGGCAGGCGGAAGCCGGTTTGAAAACGCGAAGCGGCTCGAGGAAATGTCTCGGGCTATAGCGGAAAAATCTGGTGATTCCGCTTGGCGATGGCGCGTCGGACGGGTGCTGCGAGAAGGAGCACCAGGATGACGATCATGGTATCCGCGATCCAGTCCTTGATGTCGCAATCGCGGTGCAGCGCCGGGATCGATTGCACCAGCTCGATCATCGCGCCGAAGAAGGACAGGCGTTCGGCGATCCGCAATAGCGGCGTCTGGAGATAGCCGGCAGCGGCGAGCGCGGCGAGCGTGCCGAAGGCCAGCATATGTTCGAACTTGTCGCCGAACTGATCGATCGGTGTGTGCGGCGGTTTGGGCAATACCGCCATGACCACCGCGAACAGCAACGCCCCCCAAAAGGCCAGCCGGGCCAGCATTTCGCGATCGATCAACGAGCCATCCTTTCAAGCGTGGGAATCAGGTCCGCATAGCTGTCGATGATCGCATCCGCACCCAGATCCTCCACAGGTCCCAGCAGGAAACCGAAGCTGACCGCAATGCCCGGCACCCCGGCATTTTTCGCTGCCTGGATGTCGTAGCTCGTATCGCCGACAAACGCCGCACGGCCGCCGCCGAGGCGCCGGATCATCTCGTCGATCGGAGCGCGGTGTGGCTTGGCGAAGCCCTTGCCCATGGTGTCGCCGCCGATCAGCGTATCGAAGCGGTCGCGCAGGCCGAGTTCGCTCAGCAGCTTTTCCGCTAAGCCTTCGAACTTGTTGGTGACGATGGCGGTCTTCACGCCCATCGCCCGCAATGCCTCGATCGCCTCGACCGCACCGGGGAAGGGGCGGCTCTCCACCGCGATATGCGCTTCGTAATAAGCGAGCAGCAGCTTGTAGAGGTGGCGGAACTCCTCCTCGCTGCACCCGCCGGTTGCCGCCAGCGTTCGCTCCAGCATGATCTTCGCGCCGGCGCCGATCATCGGCTTGACCTGTTCGATGGTCAGCGGCTCTCGCCCGGCCGCGGCCAGCGTATGGTTCACCGCCGCGCGCAGATCGCCGATCGTGTCCAGGAAGGTTCCGTCCAGGTCGAAACCGACGATATCGAATGAAAACTTCGTCATGGCAGCCGCGCCTGCCAGCGGCACTATGGAATTGGCAAGACAATCATGGCAGGGCCGGCCGAGTAATGCCGTTTTTTCGTTCCGGCTCGACGGAATAGGGTTCAGGTACCGTGACCAATCGACCCATCGCTGCCATCATCCTTGCCGCCGGCAAGGGCACGCGCATGAAATCCGACCTGCACAAGGTGCTCCATCCGATCGCCGGACGGCCCATGCTGCTGCACCTGATCGACAGCGTGTCGGCGCTGAAGCCCGGCCAGACCGTGGTGGTGACCGGCGCCGGCCGTGAGCAGGTCGAGGCAGCGGTCTCGCCGTTCGGCGTGATGACGGTGGTGCAGAGCGAGCAGCTTGGCACCGGCCATGCCGTGCAGCAGGCGGAAGAAGCGCTGAAAGAGTCAGGGGGGGGCGGGTTCGCCGGCGACATCCTGATCCTCTATGGCGACGTGCCGCTCGTCACGACCGCGACCATGGCGCGGATGCTCGAGCGGCTGCACGGGGCAGACCAGCCGGCGACGGTGGTGCTCGGCTTCCGCCCGGCCGACCCGGCCGCTTATGGCCGGGTGATCGCGGACGGCGAGGGCCGCATCGCCAAGATGGTCGAATTCAAGGACGCGACCCCCGAGGAGCGCGCCGAGACTCTGTGCAATTCCGGCCTGATGGCGGTGCGCGGCGAGGATCTGTTCGCGCTGCTCGCCCTGGTCGGCAACGACAATGCGGCGGGCGAATTCTATCTGCCCGACATCGTCATGCTCGCAGCCGAGGATGGGCGCGTCTCGGCGGTGATCGAGACCGATGCGGCCGAGGTTGCCGGCGTCAACAGCCGGGGCGAGCTGGCCGCGGTCGAGGCGAGCTGGCAGCATAGCCGCCGCGCGCGCGCCATGGCCGAAGGCGCGACCCTGATCGCGCCCGAGACGGTATGGTTCGCCTATGACACGCGGATCGGCCGCGATGTGGTGATCGAACCCAATGTGTTTTTCGGCCCTGGCACCAGCATCGCCGACGGCGCGACGATTCATGGCTTCAGCCATATCGAGGGCGCCACGGTCGGGCCCAGGGCGGAGGTCGGCCCGTTCGCGCGGCTGCGCCCCGGCGCGGTGATGGGCGAGAAGTCGAAGGTCGGCAATTTCGTCGAGATGAAGAAGGCGGTGCTCGGCGCCGGCGCGAAGGCCAGCCACCTGACCTATCTCGGCGATGCCGAGATCGGCGCGGGCGCGAACATCGGGGCGGGCACGATCACTTGCAATTATGACGGCTATTTCAAGTACAAGACCATCATCGGCGAGGGCGCGTTCATCGGATCGAACAGCGCGCTGGTCGCCCCGGTGACGATAGGCGCCGGCGCGATGGTCGGTGCCGGATCGGTCATCACCGCGGATGTCGAAGCCGATGCGCTGGTGGTCGCGCGCGCGAAACAGGAGGCCCGGCCGGGCCGGGCGAAGCGATTCCGCGAGGCGATGGCCGCGCGCAAAGCCGCGAAGACATGAGCGATCGTTATGCGGGCAAACCCTTTCTGAAGCTGCTCGATTGCTATGTGCTCGAGGCGATCGGCGCGCTCGACCCCGCATCGCAATCCATGATGACGGCGATGGAGCCGAAGCTGCAGGAAATCTACCAGCGGCCCGGCACCTGGCTGGAGATCGTCGAGGCGGAAATGGAGTTCCCCGAGACGATGCCGGATGAAATCCACCGGATCTGGGAAAAGGGGCGGCCTGCTTTTGTCGCGGCGAACGGCAGCGAGCCCGACCCGCTGATATTTACATGGACGTTCGTCGACACCAACTTCGCGAACTGAGCTCTGTCTAAAGGTACTCTCTATGTGCGGAATCGTCGGAATCGTCGGCAAGGACGCGGTCACGGACCGGCTGCTCGACGGGCTCAAGCGGCTCGAATATCGCGGCTATGATTCAGCCGGTATCGCGACCGTGCATGACGGCGTGATCGATCGCCGCCGCGCCTCGGGCAAGCTGGTCAATCTCGTGAATGTACTGGCCGAGGAACCGCTGCCGGGCCGGACCGGCATCGCGCATACCCGCTGGGCGACTCATGGCGGGCCGACCACCAACAACGCGCATCCACACGCGACGAACGAAGTTGCGCTGGTCCACAACGGCATCATCGAGAATTTCAAGGCGCTGCGCGACGAGCTGATCGCGCGCGGCCGCCATTTCGACAGCGAGACGGATACCGAAGTCGTCGCCCATCTGGTCAGCGAGAAGGTCGAAAACGGGATGAAGCCGGCCGAGGCGGTCGCCGAAGTGCTGCCGCGGCTGCACGGCGCCTTTGCGCTCGCCATCCTGTTCCGCCAGCATCCCGGGCTGCTGATCGGCGCGCGCCTCGGCTCGCCGCTCGTCGTGGGCTATGGCGACGGGGAGACCTATCTTGGGTCCGACGCGCTCGCGCTCGCGCCGCTCACGCAGCGCATCTCCTATCTCGAGGAAGGCGACTGGGTCGTCATCACGCGCGAGGGCGCGCAAATCTACGACCGCGACAATGAGGCGGTGGAGCGGCCCATCACCATTTCGGGCGTCACCGGCGAGCTCGTGTCCAAGGGCAACCACCGGCATTACATGCTCAAGGAGATTTACGAGCAGCCGATCGTCGTCGCCCAGACCCTGCGCTCCTATCTCCAGCGCATGGAGGACCGGGTCACGCTGCCGATCCCGGAATTCGACCTGAGCACGATCAAGCGAGTCACCATCGTCGCCTGCGGCACCAGCTTCTATGCCGGCATGGTCGCCAAATACTGGTTCGAGCAGTTTGCCCGCGTGCCGGTCGATCTCGATGTCGCATCGGAATTCCGCTACCGCGAACCGGTGATGGAGGAGGGCGGCCTTGCCCTCTTCATCAGCCAGTCGGGCGAGACGGCGGATACGCTCGCGGCGCTGCGTCACGCCCGGGCCGAAGGGCAGACGATCGCGGTGGTCGTCAACGTGCCGACCAGTTCGATGGCGCGCGAGGCCGACCTGTTGCTGCCGACTCACGCCGGGCCGGAGATCGGCGTGGCCTCGACCAAGGCCTTTACCTGCCAGCTCGCGGTGCTTGCCGCGTTCGCCGCCAATCTGGCGCGCGCAAAGGGCAAGCTCGATGCGGCGGCCGAGAAGGCGATCGTCAAGCATCTTGCCGAAGCGCCCGCTGCGCTGAATGGGGCGCTCGCCTATGACGAGTCGATCGAGGCCATGGCGCATGTCATCGCTGGTGCGCGCGACGTGCTCTATCTGGGGCGCGGCACGGATTATCCACTCGCGCTGGAAGGCGCGCTGAAGCTCAAGGAAATCAGCTACATCCATGCCGAAGGCTATGCCGCAGGCGAGATGAAGCACGGCCCGATCGCGCTGATCGACGAAAATGTACCGGTGATCGTGATCGCCCCGTCGGGCCCGTTGTTCGAGAAGACCGTGTCGAACATGCAGGAAGTACAGGCGCGCGGTGGCAAGGTCGTGCTGATCTCGGACTATGACGGTGTCGCCGCGGCCGGCGAGGGGTGCATGGCAACCATCACCATGCCCAAGGTCCACCCGCTGATCGCGCCGTTGGTCTATGCGGTGCCGGTGCAATTGCTCGCCTATCATGTGGCGGTGGCCAAGGGCACGGATGTCGACCAGCCGCGTAATCTCGCGAAATCGGTGACCGTCGAATAGAGGGACTCGTCCGCCAACCCACTGCTTCCCCGGCGAAGGCCGGGGTCCAGTTGGGGGACGATTATGGTTGGCGTTGCGCGCCGTTACATCAACCGTTCCAACTGGGCCCCGGCCTCCGCCGGGGAGGCAGAAGGGGAGGGCGCCGGCCTATCGCGCTACAACGACACCTTCCCGCGGAACACACTGACGCAGCGCCCGCAGACGCTGGCGCGTATGCCGTCGGCGGCGCGCCAGGCGCGGAGCGACAGCCGGCTTTCCCGCCCCATCTCGACGCCCTGCACCGCCTCATAGGCAAGCGTCTCCTCGCCGGAGAGCGACAGGCGGAGCGCCGCCAGCGTGGCATTGGCGCTGCCCGTCGCCGGGTCCTCCCAGGTGCCGGCGAGGGGCGCGAACATCCGCGCGCGCACCCCCGCACCGGACAGCGCATAGAGGAAGATGGACAGCCGACCCTCAAGCTCGGGCCGTGCATCGGCCAGGCGCCGATAGGCGGCGATATCGGGTATGGCTTTGGCCAGCGCTTCCGGTTCCACGGCGACGATCACGAAATCGACGCCAACGCTCGCGCGGATCGGCGGATGCTCCGCCAGCACGATCGCTTCCCTGGGCAGGGAAAGACACGCGGCGATCTCCGCCGTCGGCAAGTCGCCCTTCAGGCTCAGCGGCTGCGGCGCATCGATCTCCGTGCCGCTGGCGCCCGTCAGGCGAACCTCGACCAGTCCGGCAATCTCCTCGAACCGCAAGATCGGCCCCGTCGCCAGCCCGAGTTGCGCCAGGACATAGGCCGTCCCGACATTCGGGTGGCCGGCAAAGGGCATCTCCGCCGTCCGGTTGAAGATGCGGACCTGCGCCGTATTGGCCGGGTCGGCCGGCGGCAAGACGAACGAAGTCTCGCTGTAATTCATCTCGGCCGCGAGCGCCTGCATGGTGGCGGTGTCGAGTCCGGCGGCGGCGGGGAACACCGCGAGCGGATTGCCGCCGAAACGCCGGTCCGTGAACACGTCCACGGTGCAATAGTCGTAGTCCGCCATGGGGAATCCCGTTCGTCGCTGTCGATGAAACCGCCGCTAGCCGGATTTCCCGATCTTGTCCTGGCTGCGAAGCGCGTTGCAGGCGCCATCCGAACCGCTATCCTCCGGCACGCCGCATCGAGGAATCACCATGAAACGCAAAAAGTTGTTGATCGGTGTTTCGGTGATCGCGTTGATCGCGGCGAGCGCGACCTTCTACGCGCTGCCGCTTGCCGCCGACCCGGTCGGCGCCAAGGATTGCGGGGATATCCTGCCACCGCTTCCCGCGCTGAAGGGCAATGCGGCCAACGTCCCCGAGCCGACCTGGGCGCAGCGCGGCGGCACTGTCAACGACGCGAGCTGCCTCAGCCGCACCCCGGTGGCGGGCGTGGTCGCGGTACGGCGCGAGCAGGACGTGGCCGGCGCGATCGCCTATGCCCGCGCGCATGGCCTAACCGTTTCGCCCGCAGGCATGAAGCACAGCATGGGCGGCCATGCCTTTCGCCGTGGCGGAGTGGTGCTCGACATGAAGGGCCTGAACCGCATCGCGCTCGACCCGGCGACGCAGACGGTCACGGTGGGGGCCGGCGCGACCTGGCACGATATCCAGAAGGCGATCCATCCGCGCTTCGCGGTCAAGGCGATGCAATCGACCGACATCTTCACCGTCGGCGGCTCGATCTCCGTCAACGCGCACGGCATGGACCACCGGGCGGGGGCAGTGATGCGCTCGATCCGCAGCCTGCGCGTGATGCTGGCGGACGGCCGGATCATCACCGCGTCCCGCGCCGAGAATCCCGATCTGTTCAGCCATATCGTCGGCGGTTATGGCCTGTTCGGCGTGCTGCTCTCGGCGGTGCTCGATGTCGTGCCCAACGATGTCTACCGCTCCGAACGCGCGATGATCGACTATCGCGCGTTTCCAAAGACCTTCACAACGCTCGAGGCCGATCCGGCGGTCGGACTGACCTACACCCATCTCTCGACCGCGCCCGGCTCGCTGCTGCGCGAGGCTTTGGTGTATAGCTACCGCAAGGTATCGGAAGACCAGAACCTCACCCGCGCGCCGCTGACCGAGGTGAGCTCGACCAGGTTGCGCCGCCTCACCGTCAATCTCGCCAAGCGCAGCAGCTTCTTCGCCTCGGCCAAATGGTGGTCCGAAAAACATATCGAGCACCGGCTGGAGACCTGCACCATCACTCGCGCCCAGGCGATGGGGGATGGGGAGGCGTGCCTCGTCTCGCGCAACGATCCGATGCACGACAGCGTCGCCTATCTGCGCAACGCCTTGCCGGCCGAGACCGACATCCTCCACGAATATTTCATCCCGCGCGACCGGATCGTCCCGTTCATCGATGCGATGCGCACACTATTCCAGCAACAGCATGCGAACCTGGTCAATGCTTCGATCCGCGCGGTCGACACCGAAAGCAATGCGCTGAGCTATGCGCCCGCGCCCGCCTTCTCGGTTGTGCTGTATCTCAACCAGAAGACCGATGCCGAGGGCACGAAGGCGATGGCGAAGCTGACCAGCGACCTGATCGACCTGACGGTGAAGCAGGGCGGGCGCTTCTTCCTGCCCTATCAGCTTCACTATACGCCGGCGCAGCTCCAGCGCTCCTATCCGCAGATCGGCGCCTTTTTCGCGGAGAAGCGGCGCTGGGATCCGGACGGGCTGTTCAGCAACAGCTGGTATGCGCGCTACGCGCCGGCGTTCAGCCCGCCTTTGTCGCGGGGCTGAAGCAGCCCGCGCCGATCCGCCCCTCGATCACCAGCCGCGCGCCGTTGCGATAGAGCGCGGCGACGAAACCGGGCCTGTCGGACCGGGCCAGGATGGCCCCGTCGCGCACCTCCACCACCCTCCCGCCCGCGGCGGCGATGGCGCGGAGTGCCCGCGCCCGGTCCCCGACCACCGCGACCTGCCGCGCCGGCCCGACAAAGGGCATGGCGAGCATGATCACCGTCCAGCCGCCCAGCACCAGCGCGACCTTCGCCGCGATGCGGAGCAGGTTTCTGGGAGTGCTTACAGCCACGGTGTCATGGCCGCGCGAAGCTACCCGTTGTGCTCCCGCGAAGGCGGGAGCCCAGACTGGGTCCCCGCCTTCGCGGGGACACAAGGAGGCTTTGTTTAACGGGGCCCCGAAATATCCGGTTCGCTTCAGCCCTAATAATCATACACATGCTCGACCGTCCCGCCGCGCGCCTTGATCGCGCGCAGCAGCGCGAGCAGCTTCGGGACCCTGGTCGAGATGCCATAGCGGCTCCAGCCGGGCCGATCGGCCAGCGGTTGGGAAATGAGCACGGTACCATCCTCCGGCTTCGGCCCGGCCGAGGCGGGAGCAAGGATAGTGACCAGGACGTCGTCATTGCCGGAAATCTCGACGATCCCGATCCGCGAGGCGGCGAGCTTGCCCAGCAGATCGGTGAATTGCGCATAACGCGGCGCCTCGACCACCGTCATTCCGCCCGCCGCGCGGATCGGCTTGAGGCGCGGGTCGATCGCCCGGATCGCCGCCGGCGTGCCCGTCGCCACGAACCGCAGCGTGGGCGCCGCCGGGTCCATCGTCGCGCCCGCCGCCGATCCGATAAGTTTCGCATAGCCCGCCTTCACGCCATATTCGGCGCTGAGCGCGAAGCGGCGCTCATAATGCCGGAGCCGGTTCCTGCTGTCCGCCGTCCGCCATTCCCCGCTCAACGCCCTGCCGAACGGGAATTTGTACCAGGGCGTCTCGTGCATGAACCAGCCATATTCGCGCTGAACGCCGGCCGCGTAAAGGTCGTCGGCACTGCGCCAGCCGCCGGTCCATTCGAAGAATTGTCCGATCAGCCGCTCATAGGCCGCCTTGACCAGCATCTCGACGGTATAGCTGATGCCGATCGTGTAGATCATCATCTTGGCGTCGCCCGCATCGCCGCCCGCCGTCGCGCGGTTGAGCGCGCAATAGCTCGACCAGAAACCGCCGATATCGCTGCCGAACGCATAGCTGCTCGGCCGTTGGCCCGCGGTCAGGTGCCGGCCATAGCTCTCTGTCGAATAGACGATGTGCCATTCGGGATAGGTCAGGAAGGTCCGCGCCTCGGGCCGCCGCTCGGCGGGCGACAGGATCGGCTTGTAGGGGGCGCCCGGGTCGAACCCGGCGATCGGCGAGCGGCAACCGACCTCGATATAGGCCATCGGAATCAGGATCGTCGCGGCCACCACGCCGCCGATGCCGATCGCGATCTTCCAGCGCCGTTTCATGCCGCCGCGTCAGGCCGCCGCGCGAGGACATAGCCCGTATAGATCGCGAATCCGCCGATCAGCAGATGCGGCAGGTTGGCGAAGAACCGGATCGTCAGCGACAGGTCGAGCGGCCCGTAGAGGAAGATGCCCCCGTCGAGATAACCGCTGCCGGTGATCAGGCCGAGCACGCCGTCGAGAAAATAGAGCGGCCCGAACAGCCGGAAATAGCCGCGCGACGCCCGGTAGGAGAGCCATGCGGCAACACCGGCCCAGATGCCGGAGGCAAGGTGCAGGCTGTCGTCGTAGAGATCGAGCTTGAACAGCCCGAAGAGATTGTCGTCCGCGTCATGGAAGCCCGGCACATAGCCGATCGCGACCACCGCGATGAAGCCGGCGAAATAGCCCCATGCGATCTTGCGTACTCGATCCATCACATCCTCCCGGCAGCGATTGTCCTATCCTGCCGTGAAGAGCGCGCGAAAGCGAACGGGAAATGACGTGAAATCGGGCGCTTATTCGATTGCCGGCAGGATGTATCGGGGCGTGTAGATCTCCTGCGGCAGGTACATCACCTTGTCGCTGTAATTGCCCCCGAAGATCGCGACGACGAGATCGAGCGCGGGCACGACCATCACCACCTGCCCGCCATTGCCCGCGGCATAATAGGCCGGCAGCGTCCTGCCCTTGTAAGGAAGGTCGATGCCCCACCAGAAATAGCCGTAATGAAGCCCGCGCATCTCGCGGATCGGGGCAGTGGAACGCTTCGCCCAGTCAGCGCTCACGATGCGCTTTCCATGCCAGGTCCCGCCATCGAGCATCATCTGGCCGAGCTTCATGAAGTCGCGCGGCATGAACTGCGCGCCGCCGCCCATATAGGGCTCGCCGGTCGGCTGGACGTTGAGGGCGTAGCGGCCGAACTGCAGCGGCCGGGCGATCAGCCGGTCGAAACTGTCCTCCAGCCGCACGCCGGTCGCCCTGGCCAGAACGCCGCCCGTAAGGTTCGGGTTGGTGCTGCAATAGATCGCGGCCTCGCCCGGCGCCGAGGCCATGGGCAGGTCGAGCGCATAGCGATACCAGTCGGGCTGCGCGTCCTGGTTCTGCATCACATCCTCGTTGCCCGGCGCCTTCGGATCGCGATCGTCGCAATGCAGACCCGACGACATGGTCAGCAGATGCTCGAGCGTCATCGCGCGTTTGCGCGGCTCCAGGCCAGTGGGGAAGGTGCCCCCGTTCATCATGCTGTAGACCGGCGTGGCAGGACTCAGTTTCGCACCATCCTGAATCGCCGCGCCGATCATCACCGAGATCAGGCTCTTCGCCGCCGACCTCGTGTCGTGCAGCTGGCTGCCATCCTGCCCGTGGAAATATTCTTCGAGCACGAGCTTGCCGTGCCGCGCGATCAGCACGCTGTGGATGTCCTGCGCGTGGACCGAATCGATCGGCGTATCGATCACCATCTGCACGAAGCGCTCGATCGCCGGCACCGACATGCCCACGGCGCCGAGCGTCGCCACCGGCCAGCCATCATCCCGGACCAGCGGCGGGCGATAGGCATAGGGCGCTTTGCCCGGCCGGGGATGGAAATCGCTCTCCTCGCCCGCCCGCTCGAAATCATAGGTGCCGCCGCGCCCCGGGATGAAGACCGAGAGTATCTCATTCTCGGCGTCGTAGCTGCCGCTGGAGATCGGCACTTCCTTGTCCGCGCCGCCGGGCTTGCCGAGCAGCGTAATCTTGCCCCCGTCCCGCGTGATGTGCTGCAGGTCGATGAACCGGCCTATATTGCGATCCGGATTGCGCAGGAAGACGCGCGCGCTGCCATCGGGGTCGGCATCGATCTTCAGATACAGTGTGAAGCTGTCGTCCAGCGGTCGGACTTCACCACGCCACTGACCCGCTCCCTGCGCGACCAGCTCGACCGGGGTCAGATAGGCGGTGCCGCTCGTGACCGTGCGCTGTTGCAGCCAATGGCCGCGAATGCGCTTGCCGCCGTCAATCAGCCTGCCCCGGAAACTGCCTTCGTCGTTCGCGAGCGAGAAGGTGAGGGTGTTTCCGTCCAGAGTGGCGATCGCATCGCTGCCGGCGATCTGCGCACGCCATGTCGTGCCGTCGCGGACAAGAGTGAGTTCGCCGCGCACGTCCGGGCCGAACCGCTTCTTCGCTTGCCACAGGCCGGCCAGCGCGCTCGCCTTGCCGGAATCGGCGGGGTCGGCGAGCGCCGGGGTGGCCAGCAGGGCGGTGAGGATCATGGTCGAGGCAATGGTCTTGATGATACGCATGACGGGTTCCGGACAGAAAGGGTCGCCGATCCCTGCATGGATCGCGGCACCTCAGTCTTGTATCCGCGCAACATCGCGCTCGCGACGCCAAGCCAGCGGCGTGCTGCGAAAGGCCGACCGGAAGGCGCGGCTGAAATGCGCTTGGTCGGCAAAACCGGTGGCGCAGGCGACATCGGCTAGCGACGCGTGCGGCGCCCCGAGCATCGCCGCCGCGCGCTCCAGCCGCCGTCCGCGCAGATATTCGCCGGGCGAGCAGCCGAGATAGCGTTTGAACACCCGGGCGAGATGCACCGGATGCACACCCGCCTCGGTCGCCATGTCGGCGACGCTCAGCTCGCTATCGTTGGCGGTGAAACTCATCTCGAACGCCCGGCGCAGCCAGGATGGCGGTTCCGCGGCGCCGGGCGCTTCGTCCGAAGTCGATGGCATAACGCTGGCGACAAGCTGGTGCGCCCGCCCGTCGAGCCCGAGCGCCGGCAGCGCTACATCCTCCAGTTCCCGCGCAAGGCGATGCGCGGTCCAGATCGCATAGGGATCGAGCACGGTGATCGCCTGTCCCTCGTCGTTCGCCGGGCCGCCCGACACCGCGAGGAAACTGCCCTGGCCGCGATAGAAACGGTCGCGGTGGGTGGTGCCCGCCGGATTGAACAGCAGCAGCGGCGTGGACGATGCTATCGGCGCGCCTTTGGCGGAGGACATGTACCGCCCGCCGAGAACGAGCACGAAATGTGCTTCGTCATGACTATGCGTCTCGACCTCTTCCTCGGGCGCCGTCGCGTCGAGGCGGTGGAAGGTAAAACCGGCGGCTTCGCGATAGGCCGGCCCGGAACCCCAGAATTCATGCCGCGCGCGTCGAATGGCCAAGAACGCCTCCCATCTGTGTTATTCAGCTAACACGGATGAGCAACAGGCGAAAGCAGGATCGGCCTGTCGTCGATTACCGAAGCGCGAAGCCGAGATCGCCCAGCACCGTCCGCAGGACATGCCGGCCCGCCATGGATTGTGGCCCGCGCGTCCGCTCGCCCACGAGCTCGGTCCAGCCGCGCTCCGCCATGCCCTGCTCGCGCTGAAAGCTGCGCAGGCGCTCGTCATAGGCATGCGCGCCGTCATGCTGCCGGTCGGTCCAGGCATAGGTCTCATGGAACAGCACGGACGATTGCGGCAGGCGCGGTTTGATCGAGGCCGGGCGTGCCGGATCCGGCACGCCGACCACCAGGCCGAACAGCGGGAACATCCGCGGCGGCAGGTCGAGTTCCGCCGCGACCTCGGCAGGCCGGTTGCGGATCCCGCCGATATAGACCGATCCCAGCCCCAGCGATTCCAGCGCGACCACCGCATTCTGCGCCGCCAGCGACGTGTCCACCGATCCGAGCAGGAAGGTTTCGGTATAGTCGAGCGCCTCGGCCGGCACGCCGCGCGCGGTCGCCAATTGAGTCAGCCGGTCGAAATCGATCAGCCACACGAGCAGCAAGGGCGCCTCGACGATATGCTTCTGCGATCCGGCCAGCGCCGCCAGCCGCGCCTTGCGTTCGGGGTCCTGCACCGCGACCACGCTCCACACCTGAAGGTTGGAGGAGGATGCGGCCGATTGCGCTGCGGCAACCAGGGTCTCGATCGTGCCCTCGGGCAGCGGGTCGGGCAGATAGGCTCGCACCGATCGATGCCCAATCAGCAGGTCGATCGCGGGGTTGCGGTGGATCGCTGCGCCGCCGTCATGGCGATAGCGCGCCTGAAGTGCCTCGCTCACGATGCCTCCGCCACGGCAGCCGCGCGCCCTGCGAAGCTGTTCACCGGCCGCCTGAGCCCGAGATTCTCACGCAACGTCTTGCCCTCATACTCCTCGCGGAACAGCCCGCGGCGCTGAAGGATCGGCACGACCTGATCGACGAAATCGGTTAGCCCGGTCGGCAGGATGGGCGGCATGACGTTGAAGCCGTCGGCCGCGCCGGTCTCGAACCAGGTCTGGATCAGGTCGGCGACCTGCTCGGGTGTGCCGACCGTGGTCAAGTGGCCGCGCGCGGTCGAGACCTGGCGATAGAGCTGGCGCAGGGTCGGCCGCTCGCGCTCGACCAGATCGGAGACCAGCTTCAGCCGGCTCTTGCTGCCATTGGTGTCGTTGGGCAGCGGCGGCGCGACATCGTCGAGCGTGTAGTTTGACAGGTCGACGCCCTGATAATGCCGGTTCAAAATGCCCCAGGCGATCGCCGGGTGCACCAGCGACTGAAGTTCCTCATATTTCGCCTGCGCTTCGGCCTCGGTGCCGCCCAGCACCGCGAAGATGCCCGGCATCACCAGCAGATCCTCGCGCCGTCGGCCATATTTGCTGAGCCGCGCCTTCACATCGCCGTAAAATTCCTGCGCATCCTCCAGCAGCAGATTGGCGGTAAAAATCACTTCGGCCGTCCGCGCCGCCAGTTCCCGGCCCGGCTCGGACGCGCCGGCCTGGACGATCACCGGATAGCCCTGCGGCGGACGCCCGATATTGAGCGGCCCGCGGACCTGGAAATGCTCGCCCTGATGGCCGAGCACATGGAATTTCTCCGTGTCGAGGAAGACGCCGGACGCGCGATCGCGCACGAACGCGTCGTCCTCGTAACTGTCCCACAGGCCCTTCACGACATCGATATATTCCTCGGCGCGTTCGTAGCGCTTCGAATGCTCGAGATGCTCGGTGCGGCTGAAATTGGCCGACACGTCGGCGCCGGTGGTGACGACGTTCCATGCCGCGCGTCCGCCGGTGATCCAGTCGAGCGAGGCGAATTTCCGCGCCGTGGTATAGGGGTCTTCATATGTGGTGGTGGAGGTGGCGACGAAACCGACGCGCTCGGTCACCTGCGACAATGCCGCCCAGAGCGTTACCGGCTCGAAATGCGCTGCCTTGGCGTTCTGGCGAAAGGTCGCCTCGTCGGTGAAATCGGCATAGCCGCCAGGGCTGTCGGCCACGAACACCAGGTCGAACTTGCCGCGCTCCGCGGTGCGCGCGAGATTCCTGTAATGCTCCAGATTGTGCCCCGCATCCGCATCGGTGTCGGGATGCAGCCAGGCGGAGACGTGATGGCCGGTCGCCTGGAGAAAGGCGCCGAGACGAAGTTTCCGATCGGTGCTCATGCGGGAATCCTTTCGCTGCGGGCATAGGGAGAGGTGGCGGCATCGACCGCGACGCCGAGCAGGCCGAGCAGCTCGTGCTGAAGCGCGGCGGTCCGTTCGCGCCGGGCCACGCCATCGAGTGGGAGGGCGACGCGGATGTCGGCGACGATCTTGCCATCGTCGAGCACGACCACCCGGTCGGACAGTTCGATCGCCTCGTCGACGTCATGCGTGACGAGCAGGACCGCGGGATTATAGACTTCGGACAGGCGCCGGAGCAGCGCGTGCATGCGGATTCGCGTCAGCGCATCGAGCGCGCCGAACGGCTCGTCGGCCAGCAGCAACGCCGGTCCGCGCACCAGCGACCGCGCCAGCGCCACGCGCTGCTGTTCGCCACCGGAAAGCTCGTACGGCCAGCTATTCTCGCGCCCGGCCAGCCCGACTTCGTCGAGCGCCTTCAGCCCGCGCGCGCGCCGGTCCGCGCCCGTCAACCCAAGCAGGACATTGTCGAGCACGCGCTTCCACGGCAGCAGCCGCGCGTCCTGGAACACGACCGACAAGCGTTCCGGCACCAGGATCGTGCCCGTTCCTTCCGCTTCGTGATCCAGCCCGGCGAGCGCGCGCAGCAGGGTGCTCTTGCCCGATCCGCTGCGGCCGAGCAGCGCGACGAACTCGCCGGCGGCGATGTCGAGATCGATGCCTTCGAGCACGCCTTTCCGGGTGAAGCGGCGAACGAGCCCGCGGACCTGCACGACGGCGCTCACGACGCGAGCGTCCGGCGCCAGCGCAGCGCGCGCTGCTGGATCAGCCGCACCGCGGCGTCCGAGGTCAGGCCGAGCAGCGCGTAGACGACCAGCCCGACCAGCATGATGTCGGTCTGCGCATAGTTGCGCGCGAGCGTGATCATATAGCCGATCCCGCTCGTCGCATTGAGCTGCTCGACGACAACCAGCGCCAGCCATGACGCGGTCACGCCGAAGCGCAGGCCGGTCAGCAGGCCCGGCAGCGCGCCGGGCAGCACGACATGGCGGATGAAGCCCCATCGGCTCAGTTCAAGCGTCTCGGCCAGCTCGACCTGCTTCAGGTCGATGGCCCGCAATGCAGTGTGCGTCTGGATATAGACCGGCGCGAACACCGTGACGGCAATGACCGTCACCTTCATGCCTTCGCCGACGCCGAACCACAGCACCATGAACGGGATCAGCGCGAGCACCGGGATGCCGCGTTTCAGCTGCACCAGCCCATCAATCACATAGCCGCCGAGTAGGGTCAGGCCGGACAGCAGGGCAAGCACGACCCCGACGGTCGTGCCGAACACCAGCCCCTGTCCCGCGCGCCAGGCCGACACGGCGAGATTATCCTGAAGACGCCCGTCGCGGATCAGCTCGATCGCCGTCTCGACCGCGGTCCAGGGCGCCGGCAGCACCCGAGGGTCAAGCCATCCGGTCGCCGACAGCACGGACCAGTAGAGCAGCAGCAGCCCGGGCCCGAGGATCCAGCCCCAGGCGAGCGGTGCGCCGAGGCCCAGCCGGCGCACCCCCGATTGCTGGCTTCGCGCGACCTGCGCCGGGGCGAAATGCTTGGGCGGCGCGACCACCAATTGGGGGAAGGGAGCGTTCATGACACCTCCGGTCATTTGGAACTGGCTGCGGAGAAGCCGTCAGCGGCGAGCTTTTCGAAACGGCGGTCGAACAGCGTGCCGGCCTCGAAGCGTGGATTGCCCAGCTCAGGCGCCAGGATGTCGATCGAGGCCTGCTGATACCGGATCGCGTCGGTCCATTCGGCCGGGATGTCGGGCCTGCCCGCCGCAGTGACGATCAGCCGCGCATCCTCCAGCTTCAGCCCCTGCTCGCCGACATAATAGCCGCGCGCCAGCTCCTCCGGATGAGTCTGGCGCCACGACCATGCCCGGCCCCACAAGACAACGAACTGCTTGAGCGCGGCGGCCTTGGCCGGGTGTTCCAGGACCTCGACCGGTACATAGGCGAAGACGGGATCGTCGCGGAAATCGGGATGCTTCAGGACAGTGGCGCCGTCATCGCCATATTTGCGCAGATAGCGCTCGGCGACGATCCCGCCGCCGATCGGCGCCATGTCGACCGCGTCGCTGGCCAGCGCACTGGTATAGACGTCGCCGCCGATATTGGACGGCAGCTCGACCAGAGTGACTTCGCTCTTGGCGATGCCCGCGCTCTTCAAGGTCTGGAGGACGATCTGCCCCTGCACCTGGCTCGGGCTGATCGCGATCCTCTTGCCGCGCAGATCGGCGATCGTGCGGATATTGGCCTTTGGCGCGATCCCCAGCACGAAGGCGGGGTGGTTCAGCGGGTCGTGTCGATAGGCGGTGGCAATGATCTTGACCGGCAGGCCGACCCAGGTCGCATGGATCGGCGGCACGTTCGCGCCCAGGCCGACATCGAGCGCCTTGGCGTGGAACGCCTCGGTCACGTCGGGCCCGCCGGTGATCTGCACCCATTTGATCCGGAACGGCAGGTCCTTGTCCCAGCCATTATGGTGGACCACCCATTCCGTCACGGGATCGCCGACCGTCAGCAGCGTGCCGTCCGGCACGGTGTCGGGCAGGGGCGCCGACAGCGCCAGTCCACCCGCCGCCTTGGCCTGTCGGTTGGGTGCGAACAGCACCAGCAGGCCGATCGTGACCGCGACGAACGCGGCCAGAGCGATAAAGCCCCATGGCTTCGATCTGGCCGCGACCGGCATCAGCCGAGCACGTTGAACAGCGCGCCCTCGAGCTGCTGCGAGACGAAGCCGTCGGGCCCGCGGGTCAGTTCGCCCGCGACGGTGATGCGGCGCACCGCGCGCGCCAGGTCGAAATGGGCATAGTCGATCGGCCCGGCATGGGCCGTCGCCTGATTGTCCCACACCACGAGCGATTTGGGCCGCCAGTGGAACCGGACCTGATATTCGGGTCGGGTGACCTCATAGAAGAGCAGGTCGAGCAGCGCCTTGCTCTCCGGCTCCTTCAATCCGACGATATGGCTGATCGTGCCCGGGTTGAGGAACAGCAGCTTCTCGCCCGTCTCGGGATGAATCCGGACCAGTGGGTGGAGCGCGACGAACGGGCCCTTGGTGCGGCCATCACGGCGTGGCTCGCGGGTGCCGCCATCATAATCCGTGGTGCGGTGGACTGCCTGCAATCCGTCGATCAACGTACGGATCGGCGCCGACAGGCCTTCATAGGCGGCCACCAGATTGGCGAAGAGCGTGTCGCCCCCATAAGGCGGGATTTCGACGCCGTGCAGGATCGAATAGCGGTTCGGGTTCGCGACGAAGGTGATGTCGATATGCCATCCCTTGTAATCGCGCGGCGGCTCGCGGCCGGGGGGCAGGGTGGTGTTGCGTTCGTGCCGGGCGCGATATTCGGCGACCGATCGTTCCCAGATTTCCGGATGGTCGAGCAGCCCTTCCGCGATCGGATGTGCCGGCGTCAGCGGGCCGAACGCCCGGCCGAACGCCTTCATCTGGTCGTTGCTGATGTCCTGCTCGCGGAAGAACACGACGCGCCAGTCGTGCAGCGCGCGCTGGATGTCGGCGGCGATCTCGGGCGTGATCGGCTCGCGCAGGTCGACGCCGGAAATCTCGGCGCCGATCGTCGGCGTCACCGCCTCCACGGTGATATGGTCATAGGTGAAGCGGTCGCGGTTGGTTTCGGGGCGAAGTGCGGTGACGGCGTTCATGGCGGCTCCTTCAGCTGTTCGTTCAGGCGGCAACGGGCTCGGGCGGGACAAGTCGGAGCGCCTCGGCCGGGTAGCGGGCGCCGGTGGTCGCGCCCCGGGGGAACGCCGCTTCGAGCGCGACGAGCGATTCGGGATCGAGCTCGAGATGATTGGCCGCCCAATTGGCCTCGAGATGGTTGATGTGCCGCGTGCCGGGGATCGGCACGACGTCCTTGGACAGCACCCAGGCCAGGCTCACCTGCGCCACCGTCGCCCCGACGCGCTTGGCGACCTGCTCGATCGTCGCGCGGCGCAGGCTGTTCGCGGCGACCGCGTCGGGCTGGAATCGGGGATGGTGCCGGCGTCGATCGTCGGGATCGCTGATCTCCGCGCCCGCCAGGAAGCCGCGCCCCAGCGGGCTATAGGCGACGAAACCGATCCCCAGTTCGCGGACGGTCGGCAGGATCTCGACCTCGACGTCGCGGGTCCATAGCGAATATTCGCTCTGCAAGGCGGTCAGGGGATGAGTCGCATGTGCGCGGCGCACGCCGTCGGCCGATGCCTCCGACACGCCGACGCCGCCGATCTTGCCCTCATCGACCAGCCGGGCGAGGTCGCCGATCGATTCCTCGATGGGGATGTCGGGGTCGACGCGGTGCAAGTAATACAGGTCGATATGGTCGAGGCCCAGCCGGGTCAGGCTCGCCTCGACCGCGTCGCGCGCCTTGACCGCCGGCACCGCGACGCCGCCGCCATTCGGGCGGGGCACGAACTTGCTGGCGATGACGAGGCCGTCGCGCCGATCCCTGATCGCCTTGCCCAGCAACTCTTCATTATGCCCCGGGCCATAGCCCGTGGCGGTGTCGAAAAAAGTGACCCCAAGGTCGATCGCGCGGTGCAGCGTCTTGATCGAACTGGCGTCGTCGGCCTGCCCGTAGACATGCGACAGCCCCATCGCTCCAAAGCCCTGACGGCTGACGTCTAGATTTCCAATGGTCGGCATCTGCGGGTTCCCGAACGAAGAGTTGAAACCGAAGACTGCCTGCGGGCGGCCGATCGGCGAACGTAGGATATCTTTCCTTCGTCGTAGAATCCATATCTTATTGATGGGAATTAAAGTGGGGAACCGCTCGATGGTTCGCGCGTTCGCGCGCGCCGTCTGTTAGGGCAGAATACCAGGATAAGATGCTGATACATAATGGATATGATCGACAGAAAATCGCCGGGGCGACTGGTGAAGCGGGGCGCCTTTAGAAAAACTTCGAGCCACAGAAGAATCAATTCCCATTGACTCAGTAGGAATTAAGAATCAGCCTTGCGCCTTCGATCTGGGGCGGATCGGGCCGTCCCGCGGCATGCAGCGAAGCATGGCGTCGAGAGATGGCCGGCCTCGTTCAGAGCCGTCCGGAGAGGGGCGGCCGCGACCCGTCGATCGACGATTTACCGGGGCAAGGGAGGCCATCATGAACACGTTCCGCCAGTCACTTCTGCTGTCATCGATCATCGCGGGCATGGGGCTCGCCCAGCCGGCCTTCGCGCACGGCGCGGGGCCGGAGGGGGAGGATGTCGTCGCGAAGGCAGGAGCAGCGGTCGCCGCTGCGGCTGCGCCCGATCCCTCCACAACCTCCGATGAGGGCGCCGATGTCGTGGTCACCGCGCGCCGCACTTCGGAGCGCGCGCAGGACGTGCCGATCGCCCTGTCGGTGGTCTCGGGCGAGACGCTGGAGCGCAAGGGCGGCTATACGCTGACGGACGTCCAGTTCCAGACGCCCAGCCTGACCGCCTATAATTCCAATCCGCGCAATTCCTCGATCGGTATTCGCGGCATCGGCGTTTCCTCCGCGTCGGACGGGCTCGATACTTCGGTCGGCGTCTATATCGACGGGGTCTATCTCGGCCGTCCCGGCATGGCGCTGTCGGACCTGATCGATGTCGACCGGGTCGAGGTGCTGCGCGGCCCGCAGGGGACGTTGTTCGGGCGCAACAATTCGGCCGGCGTGCTCAACATCACCACGCGCGGACCTGAGTTCGAGTTCAAGGGCACGGCGGAAATCTCCGGCGGCACGTATAATTACAACCAGGAGCGCGTGAGCGTGACCGGCCCGATCATCGATGGACTGCTCGCTTTCCGCGTCACGGGATTCAACACTCACCGCGACGGCGTGCTCGACAATATCAAGACCGGGGTGAACGCGAACAGCGTCGGGCGCAGCGGTGCGCGCGTCCAGCTTCTCGCCACGCCCGCCAGCAACTTCACCCTGCGGCTGATCGGCGATTATTCTATCGAGGACGATACCTGCTGCGTCAGCGCGACCAAGCTGGTCCTGCCCGCAAGCCTCAGCGCGACCACCGGCCGCACGCTCCAGGCGCTCGCCGCGCTCGGGTACGTGCCGAAGCGGAGCCTCGACTACACCCAGAACAATTCGCTTCAGAACATGAAGACCGACCAGAAGGGCGTGTCGCTGCAGGCCGATTGGGATCTCGGCCCGGTCACGCTGACGTCGATCAGCGCGTGGCGCTATTGGCACTTCGCGCCGCTGCAGGACAGCGACGGCACGCCGCTCGACGTCATCCAGGTCAATGTCGCCCAGACCAAGGACGATCAGTTCTCGCAGGAAATCCGCCTTGCCTCACAACCCGGGCGATTCACCTGGCAGGTCGGCGGTTACCTGTTCCACCAGGTGCTGCGCGATCATTTCATCCTCAACCAGTTCGGCACGGACGCGAGCAATTTCTACACCACCTATGCCCGGCTCGCGAACCCGGCGGCGGCGGCGATCAACATCGCCCCCGGCTCGCAATATCTCGACGATGTCCGCACCACGGTCGACAGCGTCGCGGTGTTCGGCCAGGCGAACTACTCGGTCACGGATCGGCTGACGCTCACCGCCGGCATCCGCTACACGCACGACAAGCGTTGGGGCCGGTCTGATACCTCGACCGTGGGCACCCCCAATCCGGCGACCTCGATCCCCTTCCACTACAATACGTCGGTGACGGGCGACAATGTCTCGTACCTCGCCAGCATCGCCTACAAGATCGCGCCCGATGTGCTGGTCTATGGGTCCTATTCGACCGGCTACAAGGGGTCGGGCCTGAACCTCAACGCCGCCGTCTCGGCGGGAACGCCGCTGGTCCTGGAGCCCGAGGACGTGAAGAATTGGGAGATCGGCCTGAAGACCCAGTTCTTCGACCGGCGCCTGACCTTCAACCTCAGCGCCTTCTCGACCGATCTGTCCGGGCTTCAGGCGAACATCGTGCCCACCAACGGCAACCGCTCCTATCTCGCCAATGTCGGCGACGTGCGGGCGCGTGGCGTCGAAGTGGATGCGTCGCTGAAGGTGACCAACAATCTGACGATCGACGCCAATGGCTCGTACAACGACGCCAAGTACAAGAGCTACGCCAATGCGCCGTGCCCGGTCGGAGTCACCGGCGTGTGCGATCTCACCGGCAAGCCTCTGTTCCAGGCGCCGGAATGGGTCGCCAATGCGTCGATCGACTATCATGTCCAGCTCGCGAACGGCGTGCGACCCTATGCGATCGGCCAGTTCAGCTATCGCTCCAGCACGTTCGGCACCGCCGATGCCGGGCCCTATAGCCGGATCGACCCCTATGCCCTGTTCAACTTCCGCGTCGGTACGTCCTTCCGCGATGGGCAGTTCGACGTGTCGGCCTGGGTCAACAACGCGTTCGACAAGAAATACTTCCAGAACCTGTCGACCACCGCGATCGTCGGCACTTCGCCCTTTGCCTATGCCGGCCAGCTCGGCACGCCCCGCACGGCAGGGGCGACCTTCCGGGTCAATTTCTGAGACAGGATTTCTGAGACAGGGAGGGGACGTGGCCGGGAAGTCTCCCCCGGCCACGTCAAACCCTCAGAAGAACAGCTTCCGGATGCTGACCCGCACGCTCCGCCCCAGCGGATCGAGATAATCGGGCTGATAGCTGACCGGCGTGATCCCGGCGGCATCGGTCACGCGCTGCTTGCCGTCGAAGATGTTGGTCACCCCGATCGTCAGGCGGGTGCCGCGCAGCCAGGGATGCTTCTTGATCAGGTCGAGCCGCTGGCCGAAATCGGCGAACAGCCTCAGGTCAAGCGTGCCGAGTCCCGAAAAGTTCAGTCGTTCCGGCGCGGCCGCCGTACCGCCATTGACCTCGGTACCGGTGCGGTAATTGCCCGACAGGCGGAAACCGATGCCGTTGTTGGTGTAGCCCGCCTGCGCCTCGAACTCGTGCCGCGACTGGCCGCCGCTGCCGCCAGTCGCATCGCCATTGAGCAGGTCGAGCCGCGGCCCGCCATTCTGGACCAGCACTTCCTCCTTGAAATGCCAGGTGTGGTAGAGCGCGAAGTTCAGCCGCCCGCCGCCCTGGCCGCCGCCGCCGAATCCGCCGCCACGCCCGCCAAAACCGCCGCCGCCGGGGCCGCGCCCGCCGAAACCGCCCGCGCGTGGGCCGCCGTCGCCGCCCCCGGGGCCAGCGCCGGGTGCTCCCGGCGGGTTGCCGCCCTGCTGCCCGGCCGGGGCCTCGCCCGCCGGCGTGCCGCCGTTGCGCGCGCTGCCGTCGGGCGTGGTGTTCGCACCATCCTGATTCCGTCGCCTGAATCCGCCTGGCGGCTGAAGTCCGGCGAACGGGTTCGGCCCGGTGCCCGCGCGGAATGCCTCGAGCTCCTTCTGCACCTTCGATTTGATCGGTTTGGAGAAGTTGACGCCCCAGCGCAGCTGTGACCGGCTGCTCTCGGCGAAGTTGATCGGCCGCATGTCGATCCGGGTGAGCTGACCCGATGCGTCGCGGGTGAAGCGGCTCGGGAACGCCGCCTCGATGGCGGCCGTCGCGCTCGGGAAGGCCGCGATCGGATCGTCGGTGCGGCTGGTCACGTAGTTGGCGGTGAGGCTCAGGTCGGTTTGCGACCACGGCTTCAGGGTCAGGCCGATCTTGGTCACATGATTGTTGCTGGCGAGCAGATTGGCGTTGCCGCCGGTCAGCGAGGTGATGTCGACGGTCGTGCCCTGCACATAGTCGAACACGCGCACGTTCGGCGTGGTGATCACTGGATTGCCGAGCTGCTGGGCGCTCGGTGCCTGTTCCTGGTCGGTGTGCGAGACGATGAAGCGCACCGCCTCGACCGGAATCCAGTTCGCGCCATAACCGAGCGTCTGCAGCGTGCCGAAGTCGGAAAGATGGTCCTCGGCCAGGTTGAAATTGGCCGAAAGCCTGCCGAGGAACGGCAGGAAGCCGTTGGTCTTGCTCGCGATCGGGATATCGATGTTGACCTGGCCGTTGACGGTATCGCGCGAGACGGAGCCGGTCTGGTTTCCGGTTGCGCGATACGATCGCGAATCGAAGCCGCTGGTATCCGCGTCGAGCTTGATGCTGGTCGAGACATCGCCCGCCGGCAGTTTGAACAGCGGGCCGTTGAGCAGCGCGTCGACGCCCGCCTCGTTGGAGACGCCATAAGCCCGGTTGGCTGGGCGCGCGCCGACCTCGGAGCCGGAAATGTCGACGCCCGTCTCGCTGAAGGTCTTGGTCTCGCTGCGATCGTAATTGCCGGTGACGGACCAGCGCCATTTGGGACTGATCGAGCCATTCCACGTGGTGCCAAGATGCGCAGTCAGCGTGGAGTTACGCTGTTGCAGCGGCAGGACTCCGTCGAGCGTCGGGTCGGTCACGCCATCGGGCAGGCCGTTGGCGCGCAGGCTGTCGGTATATTCCAGCCGCCCGTTGATCGTCGCCGAGACCTTGCCGATCGGCCGTGCATAGATGGTGTTCGCGCTGAAATCGCGGCTCGAGGCAAGCAGGCTGCGATAGGGGTCCGGATCGGTGATATCGCGCTCATTCTCGGTCAGCCCCGACTGCGCCTCATATTGGAGATGCATGTTGAAGCGGCCGTCACCGCGGATGTGAAGCAGGTCGAGCTCGCCTTGCGCATCGTTGCGCCCGCCGGCTGTCGGCACCCGGTCGGCCAGTTCCACCGTGGTCGCGCGAAAGCGGCGGCGCAGCACGATGTTCACGACTTTCTGGTCGGCGCGATAGCCATATTTGAGCGCGACTTCCTCGGGCAGGATGTCGACGCGCGCGATCGCCTCGGTCGGGATGTCGCGGATCTCGGAGAAGCCGGAGATGCGCTTGCCGTTGAGCAGCACCACCGGTGCCCCGCCGCTGCCGCGTCCGCTGGTCGTCTGCGGGGTCAGCTCGTTGAGCAGGTCGGAAAGCGAGCTCACCCCATAGGATCGGATGTCGGCCGGGCCGAGCTGTTCCTCGGGTTGGATATCGCCGATCACCGCGCCGGGCAGGTTGCGCTGGCCGCGCACGATGATGTCCGGCTCGTCGGGATCGGCCTGGTCGTCGCTCTGCGCCGCCGCCGGGGCGGGCGCCGCGTTCGTCGTCTCCTGCGCTGCCGCCAGGGCCGGGGCGCTGGCCGAGGCCAACAGGAACAGGATGCCGATACGCCGCATGGTCACTCCAACTCGAATCACCGTCGGAGCCCTAGACTCCATTTGTCGCAAGAATGTGCCGGTCCGTGCATTGACCTACGATTGACAGTATTCGGGCGCGCAGCGGATAGCATCCGCATGACCAATCCCCTGATCGCCGGCATCGAACTTGGCGGCACCAAATGTATCTGCGTTCTCGGCTCCGGCCCGGACGATATCCGCGACGAAGTCCGCATCCCCACGACCACGCCGGACGAAACGCTCGCGGCGGTCGAGGCAGTGCTTGGCCGCTGGTCGGGCTATCAGGCGCTGGGCATCGCCAGTTTCGGCCCGGTCTCGATCGATCCGGTGGTGGCGAACTACGGCTTCATCACCGCGACGACCAAGGCCGGCTGGTCGAACACCGATGTCGCGCGGCGACTCTCGCGCCACGCGAACGTGCCGCTGGGCTTCAACAGCGATGTGGCCGGGGCGGCGCTGGCCGAGGGGCGCTGGGGTGCCGCGCGGGATGTCGCCGACCATGCCTATGTCACCGTCGGCACCGGGATCGGCATCGGGCTGGTGATGGGCGGCGAAACCACGAATGGCCTGTCTCATCCCGAGCTCGGCCATATCCGTCCGGTACGGTTGTCCGGTGATGGCTGGCCCGGCATCTGTCCCTTTCACGGCGACTGTCTCGAGGGTCTCGCATCGGGACCGGCGATCCGGGCGCGGGCAGGGAAGGCCGCGGAGCAGCTCGCCGCGGACGATCCGGTATGGGACGGCGTCGCCCATGCGCTGGCCCAGCTCGCGCACACGCTCGTGCTGACCGGCATCCCGCGCCGGATTGTGATGGGGGGCGGCGTGATGGTCGGCACGCCCCATCTTTTCCCGCGCATCCGCGAGAAACTGGTCGCGAGCCTGGGCGGCTATGTCGCGGCCCCCGGTCTCGACCCGATCGAGGCTTATGTCGTGCCCGCCGCGCTCGGCAACCATGCCGGGCCGCTCGGCGCGATCGAACTCGGCATCCGGGCGCTTCGCCCCGCTGCGCCCGGGAAAAAATAGGTCAGGCCCGCTCCAGCGCGGTGCCGAACGGCAATATCTCCTCGTACCGCGCCAGTGCCGGCGCGCCGATCACCCGCGCCCCCCGGCGCAACAGGAAGGCGTGTCGGACGATCTCAGCCTGTTGCTCGATGCCGTAACGGTGCAGCGGCAGGCCGGGCCGGATCGCATAATCGTAGCGGCAAAAGGGGTGCCGCCTGATCGGCAGGCTGATGCCCTTCTGGTGCTGCCAGACATGAGTCATCTCATGGATGAACAGCCCCTGGTCGTCGAGCGACCCGGCGGCGAAATCGTCGCGGTAGCGGCTGCCCCCGGGATGGAAATGGATCGATCCGGTCGGCGCCATCACCGTTTCGCGCGGCTGGAAGAACGCCCATTTGCGCCGCGTGACTCGCACTTGCGCATAATCGATCGCGTCGCCGAACACGCTTCGCGCCAGCGCGATCTCGCCCGCGGTCAGCGGGCGGCCGGAGCGGTCGGCGCTCAACTTCCCGGCGAAGCCTCGCCGGCACCGACGGCGGTGGCCTTGTAGGTGACGCGCTGGCCGTCGGCGAAGGTGAACAGCAAGGGCACCGGCGCGCCCGGCCTGATGCCGGGGTTCAGATCGAACAGCATCACATGCTTGCCGCCCGGCGCGAAGGCGACCTCGCCTCCGGCGGGCAGGGCGACCTGCTGAATCGGCTTCATCGAGGCCATCGATCCTGTCTGCATCGATTCGTGCATCTCGGCGCGGATCGAGACGTCGCTGGTCACACTGACCAGAGTCGCGTCGGCGGGTCCGCCATGCAGTGTGAAATACGCCGCCGCCGGCCCGCGCGGCACCGCGGCCAGCCTCACCCAGGCCTTGGTGACATGGATTTCGTTGGGACTCTCGCAGCCGGCAAGCGCCAGCAGGACACCAAGGAGGGCAGGGATACGCATCATATTCTCCCGCTTCGGGAATGTTGTCCGGCCTCTAGGGAGTCGAAAATCTTGCGGCAAGCGAAAGCCCCCCTATATCGCCAGCAGTAAGTGCCGCGTCGCCCAGTCAGGGGGCGCGGTCGAGAGGCAATTTTTTTGAAGACGGGGGCCGAAGAGGACCATGGCTAAAGTAATCGGTATCGATCTGGGCACGACCAACAGCTGCGTTTCCGTGATGGAAGGCGGCAAGCCCAAGGTCATTGAGAATGCGGAAGGGGCGCGCACCACGCCCTCGATCGTCGCGTTCGCCAAGGATGGCGAGCGGCTGATCGGTCAGCCGGCCAAGCGCCAGGCGGTGACCAATCCCGAGAACACGATTTTCGCGGTGAAGCGCCTGATCGGCCGCCGCTTCGACGATCCGGTGACCAAGAAGGACACCGAGCTGGTTCCGTACCACATCGTCAAGGGCCCGAATGGCGACGCGTGGGTCAAGGCCGGCGGCAAGGATTATTCGCCGGCGCAGATCTCCGCCTTCACGTTGCAGAAGATGAAGGAAACCGCCGAGGCCTATCTCGGCGAGACGGTGACTCAGGCGGTCGTGACCGTTCCTGCGTATTTCAACGACGCGCAGCGCCAGGCGACCAAGGACGCCGGCCAGATCGCCGGCCTCGAAGTGCTGCGCATCATCAACGAGCCGACCGCAGCGGCGCTGGCCTATGGCCTCGACAAGCAGGACGGCAAGACCATCGCGGTGTATGACCTTGGTGGCGGCACCTTCGACATCTCGGTGCTCGAGATCGGCGACGGCGTGTTCGAGGTGAAGGCCACGAACGGCGACACCTTCCTCGGCGGCGAGGATTTCGACGACAAGATCCTGCGCTTCCTGGCCGAAGACTTCAAAAAGGCCGAAGGCATTGACCTGACCAAGGACAAGCTGGCGCTGCAGCGGCTGAAGGAAGCGGCCGAGAAGGCGAAGATCGAGCTGTCGTCCGCCGCGACGACCGAGGTCAACCTGCCCTTCATCACTGCTGACCAGAATGGTCCGAAGCATCTGGTGAAGACGATCACCCGCGCCGATCTGGAGCGGCTGGTCGAGGATCTGATCCAGCGCACGCTCGAGCCGTGCCGCAAGGCGCTGGCCGATGCCGGCCTCAAGGCAGCCGATATTGCGGAGGTCGTCCTGGTGGGCGGCATGACCCGCATGCCCAAGGTGCGCCAGGTCGTGAAGGATTTCTTCGGCAAGGAACCGCATTCGGGCGTCAACCCGGACGAGGTCGTCGCCATGGGCGCCGCGATCCAGGCCGGCGTGCTGCAGGGCGACGTCAAGGACGTGCTGCTGCTCGACGTGACGCCGCTGTCGCTGGGCATCGAGACGCTGGGTGGCGTGTTCACCCGCATGATCGACCGCAACACCACCATCCCGACCAAGAAGTCGCAGACCTATTCGACCGCTGACGACAATCAGCAGGCCGTGACGATCCGCGTCTTCCAGGGCGAGCGCGAGATGGCCGCCGACAACAAGATCCTCGGCCAGTTCGACCTGGTCGGTATCCCGCCGGCGCCGCGCGGCGTGCCGCAGATCGAGGTCACCTTCGACATCGACGCCAACGGCATCGTCAACGTGTCCGCCAAGGACAAGGGCACGGGCAAGGAGCAGCAGATCCGCATCCAGGCCTCGGGTGGCCTGTCGGATCGCGACATCGACCAGATGGTCCGCGACGCCGAGCAGTTCGCCGAGGAGGACAAGAAGCGTCGTGAGGCAGCCGAGGCGAAGAACACGCTCGACAGCCTGATCCACACCACCGAGCGCCAGCTCGCCGACAATGGCGACAAGGTCGACGCGTCGCTCAAGGCCGAGATCGAGGCGGCGGTGGCCACGGCCAAGACGGCGGTCGAGGGCGGCGATCCGGAAGCGATGCGCGAGCAGGCCAATGCCCTGCAGCAGGTCGCGATGAAGCTCGGCCAGGCGATCTACGAGAAGCAGGCCCAGTCGGAAGCTTCGCCTGCCGCCGATGCGGCGCAGGAAGCTCCTGCCGAGGACGTGGTCGACGCCGAATTCTCGGAAGTCGACGATACCAAAGCGTAACTTGTTGCGTTCCCCCCGTTATTCCTGCGATGAGCAGGGGTAACGGGGAGGGCGGGGGCCCAAGATGACCACCGAAGTCGATTTTTACGAATTGCTCGAATGCGAGCGCACAGCGGACGATGCCACGCTGAAGGCATCCTATCGCAAGCTCGCCATGAAATATCACCCCGACAAGAATGACGGGTGCAAGGACAGCGAGTCCCGTTTCAAGGCGATCAGCGAGGCCTATGATTGCCTCAAGGACCCGCAGAAACGTGCGGCCTATGATCGTTTCGGCCATGCCGCGTTCCGCAATGGCGGTGGCGGCGCCGGTGCGGGCGCGCAGGATTTCGGCGCGTTCAGCGACATCTTCGAAAATATCTTCGGCGAGTTCATGGGCGGCGGCGGGCGGGCCCCGCGCGGCGCGCGGCGCGGCGCCGATCTGCGCTACGACATGGAGATCACGCTCGAGGACGCGTTCCGCGGCAAATCGACCGACATCACCGTCGACGTTTCGGCCTCCTGCGATTCGTGCAAGGGCACCGGCGCCAATCCCGGCACCAGCGCCAAGGCCTGCGGCACCTGTGCCGGGCACGGCAAGGTGCGCGCCCAGCAGGGTTTCTTCGTGGTCGAGCGGACCTGCCCGAGCTGTCACGGCGCGGGCCAGGTCATCTCCGACCCGTGCAGCGCCTGTCGCGGCGAGGGCCGGGTCGAAAAGACCAAGACGCTCACCGTCAATATCCCACCTGGCGTCGACGAGGGCACGCGTGTGCGCCTGACCGGCGAGGGCGAGGCCGGCGCGCGCGGGGCGCCTCCGGGCGATCTCTACATCTTCCTGCACGTGCAGCGGCACGCGCTGTTCGAGCGCGAGGGCACGACCCTGTTCGCCCGCGCGCCGATCAGCTTCACCACCGCCTCGCTGGGCGGCGAGATCCGCATCCCCGGGCCGGACGGCGAGCGCCACACGATCAAGATCCCGGCCGGCACCCAGAGCGGCCGCGAGCTGCGCCAGCGCGGCGCGGGCATGCCCGTGCTGCAGGGCCGCGGGCGTGGCGACCTGGTGATCAGGGTCGAGGTCGAGACACCGACCAAGCTGTCGGCCAGGCAGCGCGAACTCCTCGAACAGTTCCGCGCCACCGAAACCGGCGAGGAAAACCCGCAGACCACGAGCTTCTTCAAGAAAGTGAAGAGCGCGCTCGGCTGACCCTATGAATACCCCTCCCGCTTGCGGGAGGGGTCAGGGGAGGGCCTGTGCGATCAACCAATCCCGAAACTGTCGACCAGTTCGACCGCCAACCGCACCGGCACGACCGGCGTGGCGCAGCGCGACGCCAGATCGGTCTGATAGGCCTGGAAAGACGGCAGTCCGGTCACCGCATCGGCGCTCTCGTCGGCCAGATTGACGAACAGGTGGATAAATTCGTCCCCGTCGCGGAACAGGGCATAGCCCACCTTATCGGGCGCGTTGGCGCGTACCTCGTCGAACACGGCGCGCGCCAGCCGTTCATTCTCGTCCGACGTCTCGGCTTTGGTCGCATAGCGTACCAGCGTCACTCTCTGCATGATGTGGGTTCCTTATCGACGCGGCATCGCGTCGGAGGATGAGACGGTGCCGACCCCGCAAAGGATTCGGCGGTCGAAAAAGAATCCTCACCCGAATCCTTTGCGTCTCCCGCGGCGTCCCTGGGCTAGAGGAAAAGTGGAGGTGCGTGTGACGGACCGGTTGAACGACTGGCTGGGTGAGATGCGGCCGCGGCTGCACCGTTATGCCGCGCGTATGATGGGGTCGGCCTTTGATGGCGAGGACGTCGTCCAGGATGCGCTCGCCAAGGCAGCCGAAGCACTCGGCGCCGGCGCGCAGGTGGCCGAGCCCGACGCCTGGATCTTCCGCATCGTCCACAATACCGCGCTCGATGCGCTACGCCGCAGGCGGCGGCAGGAGGCGCGCGATGCTCTTGCCGTCTCGGACGATGCGTCGACCGAAGAGGCCGACCGGCGGATCGCGGTGGAGGCCGGGCTGGGCAGCTTCCTCCATCTCGTGCCGGCACAGCGATCGGCTGTGGCGCTCGTCGATGTGCTGGGTCACTCGCTCGCCGAAACCGCGGCGATTCTCGGCATGACGGTCCCAGCGGTCAAAGCAGCGCTTCATCGCGGCCGGACCAGGCTGCGCGCGCTTGCGCAACAAGCGGAAATATCGGCGGTCATCGCGCCTGCCGAGCGCGCACGCCTTCGCGCCTATGCCGACCGCTTCAACGCCCATGACTGGGATGCCCTGCGCGCCTTGCTGGCCGAGGATGTGAAGCTGGATCTCGCCAATCGGACGACGCTGTCCGGTGCGCGCGACGTGTCGATTTATTTCACGCGCTACGCTGCGCTGCCGGACTGGCGGGCAAGTGTGGGCATCGCGGAGGGGCGTCCGGCATTGCTGATCCGGAAGCGTGGGGACGAGTCAGGTCCACCCATTTTTGTCGTGCTGCTCGATTGGCGCGGTGACCGGATCGCCGTGATCCGGGACTTCCACTACGCCACCTATATCATGGAAGGATTGAGCTGGTCGGCCATCCCGCCGGCCTAGCCACCCCTTTAGACAAGGGGTGGGCGGGCCGATGGATCAGAGGCTAACGACCTCGACCACCAGCGCAAGAGCCGTGAACGTCAGCATGGTGCTGACCACGGTTTCAAAGAAGCGCATGGTAGGGTCTCCGATGCCGGAAAAGTCCGGCTAGGCCCTATGTGGAGATTGTTGCGGACTCTCGCAATATTGTTACGCGCCTTCGCAGTTGCAGCATTTGCAATCGCTTCATCGACGAATCGGCACGCTTCGCCGCCCGATCAGTGACATCTTGCTTCAATAACCAGTCCCGAACACCCGGGCGAAGATCGTATCGACATGCTTCAGGTGATAACCGAGGTCGAACTTGTCCTCGATCTCTGCGGGTGAGAGCGCTGCCGTCACCTCGGGATCGGCCTTGAGCAGATCGAGTAGCGACAGCGCGCCATCCGATTCCCACACCTTCATCGCGTTGCGCTGGACCAGGCGATAGGCGTCCTCGCGGCTCACCCCCGCCTGAGTCAGCGCCAGCAGCACGCGCTGCGAATGGACGAGCCCGCCCATCTTGTTGAGGTTCTTCTCCATCCGCGCCGGATAGACGACCAGCTTGTCCATCACCCCCGCCAGCCGCGCCAGCGCGAAGTCGAGCGTGATCGTCGCGTCGGGCCCGATATAGCGCTCGACCGACGAATGGCTGATGTCGCGCTCATGCCACAGCGCCACATTCTCCAGCGCCGGCGTCACAAAGCCGCGCACCATGCGGGCCAGGCCGGTCAGATTCTCCGTCAGCACCGGGTTGCGCTTGTGCGGCATCGCCGACGAGCCCTTCTGCCCCGGCGAGAAATATTCCTCGGCCTCCAGCACTTCGGTGCGCTGGAGATGACGGATCTCGATCGCGAGGCGTTCGATCGAGCTGGCGATCACGCCCAAGGTCGCGAAGAACATCGCGTGGCGGTCGCGCGGGATCACCTGGGTCGAGACGGGCTCGACGCTCAGCCCCAGCTTCTCGGCGACATAGCTTTCCACGAACGGGTCGATATTGGCGAAGGTGCCGACCGCGCCGGAGATGGCGCAGGTCGCCACATCGGCGCGCGCGGCGACGAGCCGGGCGCGGTTGCGGTCGAACTCGGCATAAGCCTGGGCGAGCTTGAGGCCGAACGTCACCGGCTCGGCATGGATGCCGTGGCTGCGCCCGATCGTCGGGGTCATCTTGTGCTCGATCGCGCGGCGCTTCAGCACCACCAGCAGCGCGTCGATATCGGCGATCAATATGTCGCTCGCGCGCGCCAGCTGCACTGCGAGGCAGGTGTCGAGCACGTCGGACGAGGTCATGCCCTGATGCATGAAGCGCGCCTCGGGCCCGACATGCTCGGCGACGTTGGTCAGGAAGGCGATCACGTCATGCTTGGTCTCACGCTCGATCTCGTCGATCCGGTCTACCTCGAACGCGCCCTTCTCCCAGATCGCCTTCGCGGCTTCCTTGGGGACTACGCCCAATTCGGCGAGCGCGTCCGTCGCGTGCGCTTCGATCTCGAACCAGATGCGGAATCGAGCTTCGGGCGTCCAGATGGCGACCATGTCGGGGCGTGAGTAGCGTGGCACCATGGCAACGGTTCCTGAAATTCCGGTTTCTGTTCGTCGCGAATCCTGAACGGACTCGCGATGAGCCGCGCGTTAGCAGGGACGAGGCGAAGCTTCAAATCGAGAAAAAATGAACTATCTCGGTGGCTGAGGGGTTTTATCTTCAAGTCTTGGTCAACGGGAAATTGACCGGCTTATGTATCTTGAAGTAACACCAACGGAGAGAGCACATGTTAAAATATATTCTTCTTGCCAGCGCTATGACGATTTCTGTCCCTGTTCTGGCACAGGATAAGCCTGCCGACACCCAGACGGCGCCGACTACTCAAGCTGCGCCGGTGCAGACTACGCCTGAGGCGACTCCGGCCGCGCCCGATGCTGCGGCACCCGAGACGGCCTCGCCCGTCGACCAGGCGATGAGCCCGGTTGCGCCGGTGACGGACCAGATCGCGCAGACCACGCCGCAACAGACCCCGGTCGATCCGGCGGCGGCGCCCGCTCAGACCGCCCAGGCTACGCCGGCCCCTGCTGAACCTGCCGCGGCGCCGGTCCAGACCGCGTCCCAGCCGGCCACCAGCGCCGCCCAGATCGCGCAGGTCGTGAGCACCGAGTTCCCGACCTACGACAAGGACTCGAACGGGTCGCTCAACGAGACCGAGTTCAGTTCGTGGATGGTCGCGCTGAAGACGGCGAGCGATCCGACGACCAAGGCGGAGAGCGCTGCGACCAAGACCTGGGTCAACCAGGCCTTTGCCAGCGCCGACACCGACAAGAGCAAGTCGCTGTCGAAAACCGAGCTCACCGGGTTCCTGACCAAGGGCTCGTAAAGCTACCTAGCGGGACGCGCAGTCCCTCCGGGGCGGCCGTCGGACCTTCGGGCCCGGCGGCCGTTCGCCGTTTAGGCCGATCATCCCCACCACGGCTCGCCCGGCGCAAGGTTCGCGCGCAGATACGCCTCGTCCATATCGAGCCCGAGCCCAGGCTCGTGCGACACCGCCATGTGCCCGCCCTTAATGACCAGCGGGTTCGCCTTCGCCCATTTGAAATCGACCGCGCGGCGCGAGCATTCGATCCGCGGGCAGTTGAACAAGGCCGCTGCCAATTGCTGCGACGCCATGTTGAGCAGCAGCCCGCTGACATTGTGCAGCGCGACCGGGATGCGGTAGCGCGCCGCCATCTCCGCGATCATCCTCGTACCGGTGATGCCGCCCGAATTGATGATGTCGGGCTGGAAGATGTCGACGGCCTGATTCTCCAGGAACGGCACGGCAAATTCCGCCAGCTCCATATTCTCGCCGGTCATGATCGGCACCTTGGTCGCGCGGCGCAGCGCGTTCCACCCTTCCGACCAGGCCGGGGCGAGCGGATCCTCGAAATAGAGCGGACGGATCGGCTCCACCGCCCGCGCGATGCCGATGGCGCTCGGCACGTCGAACTCGCAATGGCAATGGACCAGGATGTCGATGTCGTCGCCGAACGCCTCGCGCGCCAACGCATAGGCGCGCTCCATCCTGCGGAAATCCTGCGGGCCCAGCGACGGCGTATATTGCTGCATCGGCACGCCGAGCACGTGATGCGTGTCGACCTTGTACGCCTGGAACCCCCATGGGTCGGCCGCGAGTTGCTGCACCCGGTCGCGCCATTCTGCCTTGTCGAGATAATTGCCGCCCGGGTAGTGCGAATAAAGATCGATCTCCTCGCGGAAATTGCCACCGAGCAGCTTCGATACGGGCTGGTTCAGGATCTTGCCCGCCAGGTCCCACAAGGCCATGTCGATGCCGCTCAGCACGCGGATCGCCCGACCGCGCTGCTCATAGGCATAGAACATGTTGTGGAAATGGACCTGGATGGCCAGCGGGTCCTTGCCGATCAGCCCGAGATGCGGAAGGCGGCCCCCGCCATTATAGGCCGCGATCACTGACCGCGCCGTCGGCCCGTCCGCGCCGCACTCGCCATAGCCGCTGATCCCGGCATCGGTCTCGATCCTGATGAGGGTCTGCCCCTCCTTCAGCCGCATCGCCTTGATCGCGGTGATCTTCACCAGCCCGCGTGCAGGCGCCGCAAGGGCGTCGAGCGTCCCGAACAGCGGCGCAAGGGCGACAGCGCCGAGCGCTTTCAGGAGATCGCGACGGCGCATGGCATGTGGCCCATGATTTCAGATAGGCAAGGCTATCCGGGCAGGAATCGCGACGTCAATCGACCGCCCCTTGGCGTTCCTCAAAAGCTGAGAGGGAAGCAGAGAGCGACCCGTTCCACCGTCATGCCGGACTTGTTCCGGCATCCATGTTTCCTCGTACGCACCCGGCGTTGCGTTTTCCGGAACGATGGACCCCGGGGACAAGCCCGGGGTGACGGGAGTGAGGGGGTGACGCCGGTCGACTTTGTCCCTTCGCCCTACATCAACCCCAGCGCCCGCAGGCTGGAATGACCGCTCGTGCCCATGATGATATGGTCGTGCACGGTAATGCCCATGCGCTTCCCGCCCTCCACCATGTTGCGCGTGATCTCGATATCGGCCCGGCTCGGCGTAGGATCGCCGCTTGGATGGTTGTGGACCAGGATGAGCGCCGCCGATCCCAGGTCCATCGCCCGCTTGATCACTTCGCGGACATAGACCGCCGCCTCGTCGATCGACCCCTCGCTCATCAGCTCGTCGCGGATCAGCATGTTCCTGGTGTTGAGGTGAAGCACCCGCACCCGCTCATGGATATGGTGGGCCATGTCGGCGCGAAGATAATCGAGCAGCGCCTGCCAGTTGGACAGCACTGGCCGCGCCGCCACCTCGGCGCGCAGCAGGCGAAGCGCGATGGCATGCGCGACCTTGACCGCCGCGACCGACGTTTCGCCCATGCCCTTCACGCGCCCGAGCGCTTCATGGTCGGCCGTCAGCAGCCCACCCATCCCGCCGAATTCGGCGAGCAAGGCCTTGGCCAGCGGCTTGGTGTCGCGCCGTGGGATCGCCAGCGCGAGCAGATATTCGATCAGCTCATGATCGAGCAGCGCGTCCGATCCGCCCTCGCTCAGCCGCTGGCGCAGGCGGGCACGGTGGCCGCTATTGTCATTGTCGGGAACGCTCATCCTTTGTCCGAGACTAGGGGCAGCGATGGGCACGCGCAATTGCGCATCCCGCGACGCCTGTTACGTGTTCCCTTATAGTCGGGCTGCAACCGTGGTTCCGGCGTCCTGCACGGCCTGCGAGCGAAAATCCCATGAAGCGAGTATTCGATACCGGTCGGTTCAGGTCCGTGGAATGAACCTCGCGATTGATCGGCATTCCGTATCGGAAGATTCTCCGACGCAGCTTCCCGACCGGGACCGGCGCTGGTGGGAGAGTCGCGCAGCCGCGACCTTCGCCATTTTGCTCACGGCATTGCCGTTGCTGACGCCGGCCATCCCGCCTTTGACCGACCTGCCCGGCCATATCGGTCGTTTCCGGATCATGGCGGAGGCTGGGTCATTGCCGCTTGCGCAGCATTATGCGGTTCATTGGGCCCTGGTCGGCAATCTCGGCGTGGACGGAATAGTGCTCGCTTTGGCGCCCGTCATGGGGCTTGAGCCAGCGACGAAGCTAGTCGTGCTGACCATCCCGATGCTGATGGTCGCCGCGATGCTGTGGCTTGTTCGGGAGGTACATGGCAGGCCGCCGCCGACGGCCGCCTTTGCGTTCCCGCTCGCTTATGCCTTTCCGTTCCAGTCGGGCTTTGTGAACTTCTCGCTCGCGTCAGCGCTGGCGCTGGCTGGTCTCGCCCTCTGGATCAGGCTGGCGCACAAGGCGCGGCCTTGGACGCGGATCGTCCTGTTCGTGCCTATTTCCGCGCTGGTCTGGGTCAGCCATTCCTTTGGTTGGGCAATGCTGGGCTTGTTCGCGTTCGGGGCGGAATGGGCGTTGCGACGGCGCGCGGGCCTCAACCCATGGCGTGCGGGTGTCCATGCGGCGTTGATGTGTGTTCCGATGGCGCTGCCTGTGCTGTTGACGGTTGCGGCTGGCGAAAACCGGCTGACCGGGGCGACCGGCGACTGGTTCGATTGGCCGTTGAAGCTGTTCTGGGCAATGTCGCTGCTTCGCGAACGGTGGCAGCTATACGATATTCTCGGCGCCGGTTTGCTATATCTCCTCCTGGCGCTTGCCCTTCGCTCGCGCGCTCTGTCCTTCTCGCCGGTGTTGGCGGCGCCCGCCCTGCTTGGCGGAGTCGCCTTCATTCTGTTGCCCGCTTTCTATGCAGGGGCATCCTGCGTCGATATGCGCGTGCTGCCCGCCACCGTGGCGGTGGCCGTCCTCGCGATCAGGATAGGCCCAAGGGCAGACCGGCTTGCGGGCCGGCTGGCGCTCGCGGCGGCGGCGTTCTTTCTGGTGAGGACCGCCACCTCGACGATCGCGCTCGATCTTTTCGCCCAGCGCCAGGAAGAGGCGTTGCGCGCGGTGCCGTTGTTTCCGGAAGGGGCGGCGGTGCTGGTGCTGGTCGACGAGCCGGCGGCGGACAATTGGAACAATCCGCGACTGAGCCATATTGCCGGGATCGCGATTGCGCGCCGACGCGTCTTCACCAACGAACAATGGTCGCTGGCGGGGCAACAACTTGTCCGTCCCCTGCACCCGGCCGCGGCCCCTTATGATCGGGATCCGTCTCAGCTCGTCTATCCGCCGACGGTGCCGGGGAGCCCTGGCCTGGGTCGTGCGATCCGCGATTTCGATCGAGGGACGTTTGGCTATGTCTGGACGATCGGCTTTCCGGTCGGACGGGTTCAGGCCGCCGATCTGGCACCGGTCTGGTCGGACGGCCGCTCCGCCGTCTACAGGGTCGTTTCGAGCGGACACCGGTAGCGCCGTCGGGGGTAGGATACGGTCGGGCACGGCTGCCATTTTCCCTTTCGGGAACGCTCATCGGGGTTCGGGAATTGGAGACCGGGTGGCCACGCGCAATTGCACGTGCCTGGGCGTGCCCTATGCTGAAGAGCGCGTGCCCTTGTGCCGCAACCGGGAGTGGCGAGCTGAGTCTGGACGAAGCGATCGAGGATAAGCCCCGCTGGCGGCGGGTGCGCCGGGTCGTGCTCGTCGTGGCGCTGGTCCTGCTCGCCGGGCTGGTCGCGCTCTGGACTCAGCGCAAGCCGATTGCGTCAAGCTATATCGACAAGGCGCTCACGGGCTATGGCGTGCCTGCGCGCTACAAGATCGCCGATCTCGGCCTCAACCGCCAGCGCCTGACCAACGTATCGATCGGGGATCCGGCGCATCCCGATCTCGTCGCTGACTGGATCGAGCTGCGCACCAGCATCGGCCTGTCCGGCGCCACCGTCACCGCGATCCGTGCGGGCCATGTCCGGATGAACGCGCGGCTGATCGACGGCAAGCTGTCGCTCGGCGCGCTCGACAAGCTGATGCCAGCGCCTTCGGGCAAGCCTTTCGCGCTGCCCGCGCTCTTTGCCGATGTGCAGGATGCACGGATCAGGCTGGTCGCGCCGCAGGGCGTGATCGGCATCAAGCTGAGCGGGCAGGGCAAGCTGAATGACGGTTTTGCCGGTCAGGTCGCGGCCATCACCGAACGGCTCGATCTCGGCGGCTGCGTCAGCGGCCCCGCGACGGCGGTGCTGGCGGTGCGTATCGCCTCGGCGCGCCCGACCTTGCGCGGGCCGGTCCATGCCGGGAAGCTCGATTGCGCGGGTGCCGTGCTGAGCGATGCCGGCGCCGACATCTCGGTGACGCTGGAGCAGGCGCTGGACGGCTGGCGCGGGGACGCGAAGCTCTCTGTGGCGAAGATTCGCCATCCGTCCGCCGAGCTCCACACCCTCACCGGCACGATCGATTTCGCCGGCAAGGCGGACGGCACGGCCGGCAAGCTCGACCTTGTGTCGGGCATTGCCGCGTCTCGGGGTATTGCCGCCGATTCGACCACGCTCACCGGGACCTACCGGTTCGGCACGGCGGGCATCGCGTTCGAGGGCAAGGCCGGTGCCCGCCATGCCCTGTTGGGCAAGCTGATGCGGGCCCGGCTGGCCACCTATCGCGACAAGGGCGCGGGCACGCCAGTGGGGCCGCTGGTCCACAAGGCAGTCGACGCCGCGGTGGCCGCCGCGCAATCCGCCGATCTCGACGCCGATATCGCCGTTTCGCTCGACGGCGGACGCGGCCAGGCCAGGGTCTCGCGTCTCCAGCTTGCAAGTGCCTCCGGCGCCTGGGCGACGATCGCCGGTGGAGAAGGAATTGGCTATGCCTGGCCGGGTGGGGGCGTACGGTTCGACGGCTCGGTCGATCTGGGCGGCGGGAACCTCCCGACCGCCACGATCCGCGTCGCGCAGGCGGTGGCGGGCGGGCCAGTGAGCGGCACCGCGACCATGCAGCCCTATGCTGCCGGCAATGCCCGCCTCGCGCTGACGCCGGTCAGCTTCGCCGCGACGCCAAGCGGCACGACCCGTATCGCGACGCGCGTCACTCTGTCGGGGCCGCTCGCCGACGGGCGCATCGACAATCTCGTCCTGCCGGTGAACGGCCTGTGGGACGGGCGCGACCGGCTCCAGATCAATCGCACCTGCGCGCCGCTGTCGGTCGGTGCGCTTGCCCTGTCGAGTTTCAGGCTGGGGCAGACATCCGCGACTTTATGCCCGGTCGACGGCGCAATGTTGCGTCTCGACGGCGGTCGCATCGGCGGCGGTGTCCAGTCCGGCGCGCTGCGCTTGTCGGGCGCGATCGGCAGTTCGCCGCTTACGCTGTCCGCCGCCAGCCTCCTGCTCCGGCTGCACGATACCCGCGCCGATCTTCGCCATGTCGATGTCCGGATCGGCGCGCCCGACCGCGTCACCCAACTCTCCTTCGCGCGAGTCGAGGGCGGCTTGTCCGGGGGCACCATGGCCGGCACGATCGAGGGCGGTTCGGGGCGCATCGCCAATGTGCCGCTGCTGATGTCGGAAGCGCAGGGGCGCTGGACCTTCGCCAAGGGCGTGCTCGACCTGACCGGCGGTACGCTCAAGGTTGCCGATGCCGATCCGCAGCCGCGCTTCGAGCCGCTCGCCGGCAGCGACGTGGCGCTCCGTCTCGCCGACAACCGGATCACCGCCACCGGTCGGCTGAGCACGCCCGAAAAACAGGTCTTCGTCAGCGGCGTCGCGATCGAGCATGATCTGTCGAACGGCAGCGGCCATGCCGACCTGACCGTGCCTGGCATCACCTTTGGCGAGGCGTTTCGGCCCGAACAGCTCACTTCGCTGACCAAAGGCGTGATTCAGAATGTGGTCGGTACCGTCTCGGGCGAAGGCCATATTCGCTGGAACCAGGCCGGGGTGACGAGTGACGGCGTGTTCCGCACCCCCGGCACCGATCTCGCCGCCGCCGTGGGACCGGTCACCGGCATCGCCGGCGAGATCCGCTTCACCGATCTGCTCAACCTGGAGAGCGCGCCGGGCCAGATCGCGACGATCAAGACGATCAATCCCGGCATCGCGGTCAATGACGGCACCATCCGCTACCGGCTGCTCGCCGGCACGCGAGTCCAGATCGAGGAAGGGCGCTGGCCCTTTGCCGGCGGGTCGCTGGTGCTCGAGCCGACCATGCTCGATTTCGGCCAGAGCATCGAGCGCCGCATGACCTTCACCGTCACCGGCATGGATGCCGGCCAGTTCCTCCAGCAGTTCGATTTCAAGAACCTCAATGCGACCGGCGTGTTCGACGGCACCTTGCCGATGGTCTTCGACGAGCAGGGTGGGCGGATCGAGCATGGCCGGCTGACGGTGCGCCCGGGCGGCGGCACGATCGCTTATGTCGGCGAGGTCAGCCAGAAGGATGTCGGTTTCTGGGGCAACCTCGCCTTCCAGGCGCTCAAATCGCTGCGCTATCGCAACCTCGAGCTGGTGATGAACGGTCCGCTCGCGGGCGAGATGATCACTGAGGTGCGCTTCGAAGGCGTCGGCCAGGGCGAGGGGGCGAAGCGCAACTTCATCCTCGACCGGCTGCAGAAGCTGCCGTTCATCTTCAACGTGCGGATCAAGGCACCCTTTCGCGGCCTGATCGATGCGACCGCATCCTTCTACGACCCGAAACGCCTGGTGCAGCGCAACCTGCCCGCCCTGCTCGAGGAGCAGCGCAAGCGCGGCAAGCCGCCCGAGGAGACTCCGCCCGCGATCCAGCCCATTCAGCCTGCCGAAAGCGAGAAACTGCGATGACCGAAACAGGATTGACGAAACGAGAGTGGAGACCGACGAGGTACGGGATGAAGAGAATGCTTTCGATCATGGCCTTGGGCGCCACCGCCGCAACCGCCGGTTGCGTCAACGTGACCGCGCCGGACAAGCCGATCGAGATCAACCTCAACATCAACGTGACTCAGGAAGTCGTCTATCGGCTCGACGGCGAGGCGAAGGCGTTGATCCAGCAGAATCCGGGAATTTTCTGATGAAGAAGATGATGAAGCTGATGACGATCGCGGTGACCCTTGGGGTCGCGGGCCTTGCCACGGCGGCCTATGCGCAGCGCGACCCCGCCTATCAGGCGGCGCGCGCGGCCGGCCAGGTGGGTGAGCAGCCCGACGGCTATCTCGGCATCGTCGGTGCCGGCACCCCGGACCTGCGCACTCTGGTCAACAGCATCAACATCCAGCGCAAGGCGAAATATACCGAGAGCGCCGCGTCGGGCGCGACGGTGGAGCAGATGGCGTTCGTCAGCGGCTGCAACCTGATCCTGAAGACCGCGCCGGGCGAGAAGTACAAGACGCCGGGCGGTATCTGGGCGACGCGCGGCGCCGGCCCGCCGGAACGCGATTCCCGCTGCGTCTGATCTCCGGCGTCGCCGATCAGTCTCCCGGACGCGCCCATTCCTTGTTGATGCCGAGCGCGGCCAGCGTGCAGACCGCGCCGGACAGCAGGTACACGCCCACTGACCACAGGCCGAACCGGCTCGCCAGGGTCAGCGCGACCAGCGGCGCGAAGCCGGCGCCGATCAGCCAGGCGAGATTGGCGGTGAGCGCCGCGCCGGTATAGCGGCGCTCGCGCGAGAAGCTGCCGTTTACCACGCCCGAGGACTGGCCGAAGGCAAGGCCGAGCAGCACGAACCCGCCCAGCATGTACAGCGTCTCGCCAAAGCCGCCCGCGTTGAGCAGTTGCGGGGCGAAGCCGCTATAGGCGCCGATCAGTACCGCGGAGACGCCCAGCACCGCGCGGCGCCCGACCCGGTCGGCGATGATGCCCGAGGCGAGCATCGACAACACGCCGACGCCCGCGCCGATCATCTCGATCAGCAGGAAGCGAACCGTGCCCTCGCCGGTGTAGAGCACGACCCAGGACAGGGGGAACACCGTCACCAGGTGGAACAGCGCGAAGCTCGCCAGCGGCGCGAAGGCGCCGAGCAGGACGGTGCGGCCTTCCGCGCGCAGCGTCTCGCCGATCGGCGCGGGCTGCAGTTCGCGGCTCTCGAACAGATGCTCGAAGTCCGGCGTGGCGACGATGCGCAGGCGGGCGAACAGCGCGACCACGTTGATCGCGAAGGCGACGAAGAAGGGATAACGCCAGCCCCAGCTCAGAAAGTCGGCAGTGGTCAGGGTCGCGAGGAAAAAGGCGAACAGGCCGGCCGCCACGATCAGGCCGAGCGGCGCGCCGAGCTGCGGGATCATCGCATACCAGCCGCGGCGATCCCGGGGCGCGTTGAGCGACAGCAGGGACGGCAGCCCGTCCCACGCGCCACCCAGGGCCGCGCCCTGGCCGAGCCGGAACAGCGCGAGCAGCCAGACCGCGACGATGCCGACGTCATTATAGCTGGGCAGGAAGGCGATCGACATGGTCGAGCCGCCGAGCAGGAACAGCGCGATCGTCAGCTTCACCCCGCGACCGTAGTTGCGGTCGATCGCCATGAAGATCAGCGAGCCGATCGGCCGGGCGATGAACGCCAGCGCGAAGAGCGCGAAGGAATACATTGTGCCGGTCAGCGCATCGACAAAGGGGAAGACCAGCGAGGGGAACACCAGGACCGAAGCGATGGCATAGACGAAGAAGTCGAAGAACTCGCTGGTGCGGCCGACGATCACGCCGATCGCGATCTCGCCGGGCGCGATCTTGCGTTCGCGTGCCGTGATCAGGCGCGCGTCGCGCTCGAGGGGCGTCGAGGTCGACGCAGCGATCGGTGCAGTCATGGCGCTTCGCTCCACAGCCTGATGGCAGGATTCCACTTTACAACACGCCTTGCACGATAAAAAGCTCTCGGGGGTATCGGACAAAATGTCCAATGTCGGCATCCAGACCTGTCGGGATAGGCGATGACCATGCGCGAACACCCAACGCCGGCGAGTCGACGACTCGTGCCAACGCTCATCCTGATGCCGCTCGTCGCGCTGGTTTCGGCCTGCGACCGTGCCGTGCTCAACCCCGCGGGCGACATCGCGCTGCAGCAGCGCGACATCATCTACATCTCGACGGCGTTGATGCTGGTCATCATCATCCCCGTGATCGCGCTGATCATCGTGTTCGCTTGGCGCTATCGCGCGTCCAACAAGGACGCGACCTATGATCCGCATTTCGACCACTCGACTTCGCTGGAGCTGGTCATCTGGTCGGCACCGCTGCTCATCATCATCTGCCTCGGCGCGCTGACCTGGTGGAGCACGCACCTGCTCGATCCGTTCCGGCCGCTCGACCGGGTGACAGTGGGCAGGCCGGTCGATCCGAAGGAAAAGCCGCTGGTCATCCAGGTCGTCTCGCTCGACTGGAAATGGCTGTTCATCTATCCGGAACAGGGCATCGCGACGGTCAACGAACTGGCGCTGCCGGTCGACCGCCAGGTGCGGTTCGACATGACCTCGACCAACATGATGAACACCTTCTACGCGCCGACCTTGGCCGGCATGATCTACACCATGCCGGGCATGCGCAGCACGCTCCACGCGGTACTCAACAAGCCGGGCAGCTATGAGGGCATGTCCGCCAATTACAGCGGCGCCGGCTTTTCCGACATGCGCTTCAAGCTTTACGGCGTCGACAAGGGTGGGTTCGACGCCTGGGTCGCGCGGGTGAAGGCGAGCGGCCGCACGCTCGATACCAGCGGCTTCCTTCTGCTGGAGCGCCCGAGCGAAAGGGTGCCGCCACTCTATTTCGGTGGCGTCGACGCGACTTTGTTCGACCGCATCTACAATCGCTGCGTCAAGCCGGGCACGCCGTGCATGAGCGACATGATGCGGCATGCCGGAAAGGGCGGCCACGCCGCGCCGCGCACTGACCAGGGCAAGGCCGAAGGCGCGCTGTTCAAGCAGGACGGCGAGAAGGACAGCGGCGAAAGCCTCACCCCGCCGCCCGGCGCGCAGGCCAGCCCCGCCCCGCATTCGCACCAGGAGCGTTAAATGTTCACCGAAAGCCTGGCGCGCACGATCTTTGGCCGCCTCACCCTCGAATCCTTCCCGCTCCACGAGCCGATCCTGCTCGTGACCTTCATCGCCGTCGTGCTGATCGGCGTCGGCATCCTGGCGGCGGTGACGAAATACCGCCTGTGGGGCTGGCTGTGGCGCGAATGGCTGACCAGCGTCGACCACAAGAAGATCGGGGTCATGTACATGATCCTCGGCATCATCATGCTGCTGCGCGGCTTCGCCGATGCACTGATGATGCGCGCGCAGCAGGCCGTCGCCTTCGGCGCCAACCAGGGCTATTTCCCCGCGCATCATTACGACCAGATCTTCTCCGCGCACGGGACGATCATGATCTTCTTCGTGGCGATCCCGCTGATCGTCGGCCTGGTCAATTTCGTCATGCCGCTGCAGATCGGCGCGCGCGACGTGTCCTTTCCCTTCCTCAACAATCTCAGCTTCTGGCTCACCGTCGCGGGCGCGCTGCTCGTCATGGTCTCGCTGTTCGTCGGCGAATTCTCGCGCGGCGGCTGGCTCAACTACGTGCCCGTGACCAACCTGCAGAACAGTCCCGATACGGGGCCGGATTATTATCTCTGGGCATTGCAGATAGCGGGCGTCGGCACGACTCTGTCCGCGATCAACATGGTCACCACCATCATCAAGATGCGCGCGCCGGGCATGACGATGATGAAGATGCCGGTGTTCTGCTGGACCGCTCTGTGCAGCAACGTGCTCGCCATCGCGATCTTCCCGGTGCTGACCGGCGCCTTCGCGCTGCTGATGCTCGATCGCTATGCCGGCACCAATTTCTTCACCAACGATCTCGGCGGCAACCCGATGATGTACTGGAACCTGGTGTGGATCTGGGGCCACCCCGAGGTGTACGTCCTGGTCCTGCCGGTGTTCGGCATCTATTCCGAAATCACCTCGACCTTCACCGGCAAGCGCCTCTTCGGCTATTCGTCGATGGTCTATGCCACGGTGGTGATCACCATCCTGAGCTATCTGGTGTGGCTCCACCACTTCTTCACCATGGGCTCGGGCGCCAGCGTCAACAGCTTCTTCGGCATCGCCACCATGGTGATCTCGATCCCGACCGGCGCGAAGATCTTCAACTGGCTCTTCACCATGTATCGCGGCCGGATCCGCTTCGAGCTGCCGATGATGTGGGTGGTCGCCTTCATGCTGACCTTCGTGGTCGGCGGCATGACCGGCGTGCTGCTCGCCGTGCCGCCCGCCGACTTCGTGCTGCACAACTCGTTGTTCCTGGTCGCGCACTTCCACAACGTCATCATCGGCGGCGTGGTGTTCGGCCTGTTCGCCGGCATGGAATATTGGTTCCCCAAGGCCTTCGGCTTCCGTCTCGACCGCTTCTGGGGCAAGGTGACCTTCTGGGGCTGGGTGATCGGCTATTGGGTCGCCTGGACGCCGATCTACATCGTCGGCCTGATGGGCACGACGCGCCGCGTGCGCCATTTCGACGATGCGAGCCTGCAGATCTGGTTCGTCATCGCCGCGATCGGCGCGGTCATCATCCTGATCGGCATCCTCGCCTTCGTCATCCAGATCGCGGTGAGCATCAAGAACCGCGACAAGCTGCGCGACTTCACGGGTGATCCCTGGGACGGCCGCACCCTGGAATGGTCGACCTCGTCGCCGCCACCGGCCTATAATTACGCCTTCACCCCGATCGCGCACGATCTCGACGCTTGGTACGACATGAAGGAACGCGGCGCGGAGCGCCCGGTGAGCGGTTTCCGCCCGATTCACATGCCGCGCAACACCGGGGCCGGGGTCATCCTGTCCGGCCTCGCGCTGGTGCTCGGCTTTGCGATGGTGTGGTATATCTGGTGGCTGGCCGCGGTCAGCCTGGTCGGCCTGTTCGTCGTCGCGATCGGCCATACCTTCAACTACAACCGCGATTATTACATCCCCGCCGATGAGGTCGCGCAAACCGAGGGCGAGCGCACCGCGCTGCTCGCGGCGGGAGCCTGATCATGAGCACGACGACGCTTGCCGATGCCGATGGCCGCACCCCGACCTTCTACCTGATCGAGGAAGACGGCCACGGCCATGACGGTGACCATGGCCATGAGCCTGCCGCGGGCAGCACGCTGCTGGGTTTCTGGATCTACCTGATGAGCGACGCGCTCATCTTCGCGACGCTGTTCGCGACCTATGGCGTGCTGAGCACCAGCTATGCCGGCGGGCCGACTCAGCGCGAGCTGTTCGAGCTGCCGCTGGTCGCGCTCAACACTGCGATCCTGCTCGTCTCGTCGATCACCTATGGCTTCGCGATGATCGCGATGCAGCAGGGCAAGCTCGGCGGCACCCGGCTGTGGCTGATCGTCACCGCGCTGCTCGGCGCGTCCTTTGTCGGCGTCGAGCTCTACGAGTTCGGCAATCTGATCGCCGAGGGCGCCACGCCGCAACGCAGCGCCTTCCTGTCGGCCTTCTTCACCCTGGTCTCGACTCACGGCCTGCATGTCAGCTTCGGCATCCTGTGGATCGGCGTGATGCTGTTCCAGCTCGGCCAGCGCGGCCTGCATCCGGAAAACCAGAAGCGGCTGATGTGCCTCAGCATGTTCTGGCACTTCCTCGACGTCGTCTGGATCGGCGTCTTCACTTTCGTCTATCTGCTCGGGGCCGTGCAATGAGTGCTGACGCTTCCCACGCGCACGGTTCGCGCCGTGCCTATCTGGTCGGCTTCCTGCTGTCGGTGGTGCTGACGGCCTTGCCCTTCTGGCTGGTGATGACCGGCGCGCTCGGCAATCCCCAGGCGACCGCGGCGGTGATCATCGTCGCCGCCTTCGCGCAGATCCTGGTGCACACCGTCTGCTTCCTCCACGTCAATCCGCGCGTCGAGGGCGGCTGGACCTTGATGGCCTATATCTTCACGGCCGTGCTGATCCTCATCTGCATCAGCGGGTCGCTGTGGATCATGCATCATCTCAACGCGAACATGATGCCGATGAACGGGCCGGAGATGAGCAACCAGCCCTGAGCCGCCTGCTCCTCCTCGGTCTCGCCCTGTTCGGGGCGATCGGTTTCGCGGCCCTCGGCATATGGCAGATCGAGCGGCGCAGCTGGAAGCTCGACCTGATCGCGCGCGTCGAGGCGCGCGTCCACGCGCCGCCCGCGGGCCTGCCACTGCCGGGCGAATGGGGCAGGGTGGCCGAGGGGACCGATGCCTATCGCCATGTCCGCGCGCGCGGCGTCTTCGACCACGGCGCCGAGGCGCTGGTGCAGGCAGTGACCGAACGCGGCGCCGGCTTCTGGGTGCTCACACCCTTGCGTACGGCGCAGGGCATCGTGCTGGTCAATCGCGGGTTCGTCCCGGAGAGCGTGCGCGATCCGTCCCGTCGCGCCGCCGGGCAGGTGCGGGGGCCGGTGACCGTCACGGGCCTGCTGCGCATGACCGAGCCGCACGGCGCTTTCCTGCGCAGCAATGATCCGGCGGGAAACCGCTGGTATTCGCGCGATGTGGCGGCGATCGCCGGGGCGCGGCACCTCGGGCCAGTCGCGCCCTTCTTCATCGATGCGGATGCCACCCTCAATCCCGGCGGCTATCCCGTTGGCGGGTTGACCGTCGTCCGGTTCCGCAACAGCCATCTCGTCTATGCGCTGACCTGGTTCGCCCTGGCCGGGCTGTGCATCGCGGCGATCCGTCTTTTGTTGCGCGGGCGTGAGGCCGCGTAATGGACACGCCGCTCCTCGCCCTGATGGTCGGGCGGTCCGCCATGCCGGGCGGCACCTCGCCCGAGAACGCCACCGCCGACAATATGCGCCAGCTCACTCAGCTGCGCTGGATCGCGGTGGCGGGCCAGACCGTGACCATCCTGGTCGTGCATTTCGGCTTCGGCGTGGTGCTCCCGCTCGGCTGGATGCTGGGCGCCGCGCTGGCGCTCGGGCTGGCGAATCTCGTCGCCTCGGTCGCGCTGCGGCGGCACCGCGTGCGCGACATCGAGATCATGCTGGCGCTGCTGCTCGACATGGGCACGCTCACCTTCCAGCTCTATCTCAGCGGGGGCGCGGCCAATCCCTTCATCTCGCTCTATCTGCTCCAGGTGGTGCTCGGCGCGATCCTGCTGACGCCCATGCTGGCGGCGGTCCTCGTCGTGGCGACCGGCCTGAGCTACGGGCTGCTGACCCTGCGCTTCGTACCGCTGGCGCTCCCCGGCGGGCTGATCGCCGAGAGCGCCGATCTGTTCGCGATCGGCCGCTGGATCAGCTTCGTCCTCGTCGCCGCGCTGCTCGTGCAGCTGATCACCCGGATCAGCCGGAACCTCCGGGCGCGCGAGGCCTATCTCGCCGACCTGCGCCACCGCGCCGCGGAAGAGGAGGGCATCGTGCGCATGGGCCTGTTTGCGTCGGGCGCCGCGCATGAACTGGGGACGCCGCTTGGCTCGTTGTCAGTCATCCTGGCCGACTGGCGCCGCATGCCGGCGATCGCGCGGAACCCGGCGCTTGCCGCCGAAGTGGCGGAGATGCAGGCGGAGGTGCAGCGCTGCAAGTCGATCGTCTCGGATATCCTCCATTCCGCCGGCCAGCCACGCAGCGAGCCGCTGGAGAGCATGGCGGCAGGCGCCTTCATCGCCCGCGTGGGCGATGCCTGGGCCGAGATCCATGCCGAGGTTCCCTTTGTGTGCGATCCGGCCACGGCGGGCGGCGCCGTGATCGTGGTCGAGCCCGCGCTGCGCCAGGCAGTATGGAACCTGCTCGACAATGCGGCCGAGGCATCGTCCCATGGCGTGGTGCTCGAAGCCGAGGCGGAGGGCGACATGCTCGCGATCGTGGTGCGCGATCACGGGCCGGGCTTCGCGCCGCGGGATCTGGCGACGGTGGGCAAGCTCTACCAGTCGACCAAGGGGGCAGGGCACGGGCTCGGCCTGTTCCTCGCCACCAATGTCGCGCGCCGCCTCGGTGGCCGGCTGGAGGCGCGTAACATCGCGGGCGGGGCGGAAGTGCGGCTCGTTCTTCCGATGATCTCGTCGGCACCCGCAGGAGGCTAGATGGACCAGGCCCGCACCCTCGTCATCGTGGAGGACGACGCCACCTTCGCCCGCACCCTGCAGCGATCCTTCGAGCGGCGCGGCTACCGCGTCAGTGTCGCGACCAGCCCCACCGAGCTCGACGCGCTGCTCGAGACCGAACGTCCGGGATACGCGGTGGTCGACCTCAAGCTCGGCACCGCATCGGGCCTGCCCTGCGTCGCCCGGCTGCACGCGCATGATCCGGCGATGCTGATCGTCGTGCTGACCGGCTTCGCCAGCATCGCGACCGCGGTGGAGGCGATCAAGCTGGGCGCCTGCCATTATCTGGTGAAGCCGTCGAACACCGACGATATCGAGGCCGCGTTCGCCAGGGGGGATGGGGACGCGGAGGCGCCGCTCACCAACCGCCCGACCTCGATCAAGACGCTCGAATGGGAACGGATCAACGAGATGCTCGCCGAAACCGGGTTCAACATCTCGGAGACCGCGCGCCGGCTCGGCATGCATCGGCGGACGCTGGCGCGCAAGCTGGAGAAGCGGCCGATCCGGTGACCGTGATTCGGCTTTGTGCAAGGTCCCGGAATGGCGGCCGGAACCTGCCCGTCAAAGGCACCGCAATGTCACCGTCGGGCAACGCCCGGTTAAGGTTGACTCAAGCCGACCCCTTTTCTAAACGGGCGCCGCAACGGGGGCTCGCCCCATGTTTTCCGTCGCCGTGCGCAAGCCCGGCGGCGTTTTCTTATCAGGATGCTTTCGCGTTGGCCGACGACCGCCAGAACGATGACCTTGAAAGCCGTATCGCCAATGCGCGAGCGGTCGAAGAGGCGCGTACTGCCGGGAACCCTGCGGCGAAGCCCGCCAAGGGCTATTCGCAGGGCTCGCGTGTGCTGGCCGAGCTGATCGGCGCGCCGATCGGTGGCGGCCTCATCGGCTGGCTGCTCGACAAGTGGCTCGGCACCAGCCCCTGGCTGCTGCTGATCCTGCTCGTGCTGGCCGTCGTCGCGGCGTTCCGCAACATCTTCAAGATCTCGAAGGAGCGCGCGGAATGACCGTCGCTTCCGACAGCAACGCACAAGGGTAAGGCGATCGTGGCCGGTAAAATTGACCCGATGGAACAGTTCATGGTCGAGCCCGTGCTCGGCCGGCATATCGAGCTGTTCGGATACGATGTTTCCTTCACCAACTCGGCGCTGTTCATGGTCGTCGTGTTCGCGCTGCTGTTCCTGTTCATGTGGGGCGGCATGAAGCGCCAGCTGGTCCCGACCCGCTGGCAGGTCGCGGCTGAATCGGTCGTCGGCTTCATCGACAACATGATGCAGGTGAACATCGGACCGGAGGGCAAGAAGTTCGCGCCCTATATCTTCTCGATCTTCATGTTCATCCTGTTCGCGAACCTGGTCGGCGTGCTGCCGCTGGCGATCGTGCCGGGCCTGCACACCTTCGCCGTGACCAGCCACATCACCGTCACCGCGGTGCTGGCCTTCCTGTCGTTCGGCATCGTGCTCGCGGTCGGCTTCTGGCGCCATGGCCTCCACTTCTTCTCGCTGTTCGTGCCGCACGGCGCGCCCGGCTGGCTGATGCCCGTCATCATCCCGGTCGAGTTCGTGTCGTTCATGGTCCGCCCGTTCAGCCTCGGCCTGCGACTGTTCGTCGCGATGACCGCCGGCCACATCCTGCTCGAAGTGTTCGGCAGCTTCGTGGTGCAGGGCTTGAACGCGGGCCTCGACGGCAGCCCGATCGGCTTCATCGTCACCGTGCTCAGCTTTCTGATGATCGTCGGCGTCAGCGCGCTCGAGTTGCTGGTGTGCGCGATCCAGGCCTATGTCTTCGCGCTGCTGACCTCGCTTTACCTCAACGACGCGGTGCACCTGCACTAAGTCATTCGACTTTATCGTTTAATACCGTATTTTTAGGGAGCTTATCATGACTGATCTTGGTGCAATGTACATCGGTGCCGGCCTCGCGGCGATCGGCGTCGGCATGGCCGCGCTCGGCGTGGGCAACGTGTTCGGCTCGTTCCTCGAAGGCGCGCTGCGCAATCCGGGCGCGGCAGACGGCCAGCAGGGCCGCCTGTTCATCGGCTTCGCGGCATCCGAGCTGCTCGGCCTGATCGCGTTCGTCGTCGCGATCCTCATCCTCTTCGTCGTCAAGTAAGCGAAGAGCGACCTCAATGCCGCAGCTATCCCAAATTCCAGAGATCTACGCGTCGCAGCTGTTCTGGCTCGCGATCGTATTTGCCCTGATCTATTTCGGGATCGGCAAGGCGATGGTCCCTAAGATCGAGCGCACGATCGACGATCGTAACGCCCGTATCGGCGGAGACCTCGCCGCGGCGGAGGCCGCGAATGCCGCCGCCCGCGCGTCGGAGCTTGAGTATCAGACCGGGCTGGACTCGGCCCGGTCCCAGGCCCTGCGCGCGGTGACGGAGGCCAAGGCCAAGGCGTCGGCCACGGCCGAGACCAAGGTGAAGGCGGGCGATACGGCCATGGCCGAAGAACTCGTCACCGCCACCGCCCGCATCGGCACCGCCAAGACCACGGCCATGGCCGAAATCGAGACGGCGACCGTGGATGCGGTGCAGGCCATCGTCGCCAAGCTTTCGGGCGTGGCGGTCGATCGTTCGGCGATCGAACAGCAAGTGAAGGCGGAACTGGCGCATGGCTGACGCGCATCATCAGAGCATGACGGCAGCGACCGGCACGACCGAGCTGCATCACGAGCCCACGGCGCTGGGCATTTCGGCGCCCGGCTTCGTCGCACTGTCGATGCTGGTCGTCATCGGCCTGATCCTCTGGAAGAAGGTGCCGGCGATGATCGCCGGCATGCTGGACGCGCGGATCGCCACGATCCGCACGCAGCTCGAAGAGGCCACGCGCCTCCGCACCGAAGCCGAGGCGCAGCTTGCCGAAGCCAAGGCGCGCAACGCGGCGAGCGCCGGCGATGCCGCCGCGATCATCGCGCACGCCGAAGCCGAAGCGAAGCAGATGATCGCCAAGGCGGAAAGCGACTCCGCCGATCTCGTCGCCCGCCGCCGCAAGATGGCCGAGGACAAGATCGCCGCGGCCGAGCGCGCCGCGATCGCCGAGGTTCGCGCCACGGCGGCCGATGCCGCCACTCGCGCCGCCGCCGCGATCATCGCGGAGAAGCATGACGCCAGCGCCGACAAGCCGCTGATCGATCAGACCATCGCCGGGCTCGGGCGCCTCAACTAGCTCCATTTCGGTGCGGTAACCGATTCGACAAGGCTGGCTGCCGTGATTAGCCTCTCCGGATTGCCGGGGGGCTCATGCGAATCGATTGGGTTAAATGGGGGCGTTTCGCCGCGATCGCCGCGCGGCATGCGGTCACGCGCGCGCTCCTGTTTCTGCTGATCCTCCTGATCAACCCGTTCGGCATCGCCGAATGGGGCGACCTGCGCAGTCACGACGTCTGGCAGCGTATCTATGCGGATCATTATGGCGACCGCTCGGAGGTCGGGCGGAATGCCATCACGGTGGTCGAGCTTGACGAACAGGGAATGCAGGCAGCGGCGCCGTCGGACGCCTCGCCGGATTCGATCCACCTGCTCGAGATATTTCGCACCGTTGCGGAAGGCGATAACGGGCCGGATGGGCGCCTGAGGGCGCATGGCAAACCGGAGGCGATGTTCATCGACCTTCTACTCGGCGATTTCGCCCCGGACGGGATGACCCAGGCCGAGCTGCTCGATTTTGCCGGGGCGCCTGTCACCTGCCCCGGCCGGCTCGGCGCCACGCTGGAATATGCTCAGGTCGCATCGCCCTTCCGCTGCATGCTGCGCGGCATTGCCGACATCACCCGCTATGATGGGCCAAAGGGCTGGAAGGATGACAAGGGCTGCCTGAAGAGCGAGCTCGCCAAGCTCCATTGCATCCTGAAACGAGGCGGCACACCCGTCATGATCGCCAGCGCGGTCGATCCGAAAGACAAGCGTGCCGCGGTCGAGAAACCGGGCGCGGCGGCGCTGGCGACGATCGCGATCTCGGTGCCGATCATGGTCAATGACCGGCGCTATCCGCTGGTGTTTCCGGTCGAAGCCGCCCAGCGAGAAAACCGGCCTTTCACCTTGCACCCCGCCGCGATGCTGTACGCCGCCTATTGCGCGACGAATGGGTGCAAGGACGACCCCTCGATCGCGCCGGCACCGGAGGAAGCGAAACGGACCGGGGCCGCGTGGCTGGACGATTGGCGCTGGTCGACCGCGTTCGAGACGCCCGTCGAGGTGATCTGGGGTGTCGGCAAGCAGGACCGGTTCACCAACCAGGTCGATTCGCTTGCGCACGGTACCACCGGCAGTCGCTGCCGTGTCGCCGATCCCAGTCGCGGGGGGACCTTCCGCGCCTTCATGCAGGCCTTGTTCTCTGGTCTCAGGATCGAACCTCAGGCTGCCTGCGCCTATCAGCATAGCGTGAGCTATGGCCTGCTGCGGCTCGGCAAGGACGATCCAGCGCAACTCGCAGCGTTCCGCCAATCGGCACTGGCCAGGAAGATCGTGCTGATCGGCATGTCGACCAGGGACAGCAACGACTATGTTTCGGCGGGCCCGCACGGCCAGTTGCCGGGCGTCTTTTACCACGCGATGGCGCTCGACAATCTGATCGAACGAGGCGCCGCCTATCCGCGCGTGGCGCGCCAGATGTTTCCGCCGTTCACGCTTTCGGATCAGGATGTCACCAACGCCATCGGCGCGTTCCTGATGCTGTTGTTCGGCGGCGCGGTCGTCGCGCGGCAGCGTCTGTTCGGCAAGCCTGACGACGCCGAAGGGTCGGTACGGCTGATGGTCGAGGCGGCGATCTTCCTCGCCGCGGCGATCGTCTACATGGTCCTGATACTCTATATTTTGACACGCCAGGTCAGCGTTCTTCCGGACAGGTTCAATCTGGCGGCATTGTCTATCGTGATAGTATTGGAATTCTTCAACATCATGGGGATTTTGCTTGCGCCGATTTGGAACAGGCTGGATGTTTCCCGTGCGGTGATTCTCTTGTTTCCGGGGCTGAAATCATCCGGTTCTGCTGCTGCGGGGCCGGAGAAGGTGGGGGATAGCAATGTCGTTGATCCTGATCGCACTCCTCGCCGCCGCCGCCGGCGGCGGACCCCAGGTGACGGAGTACAAGGTAAACCCGCTGACGACGTTTGACGAACAGGGGGCGTCGACGGGCAGGTTGACCGCTGCGGAACTGCCGCCGCCGCCACTCGACATCAGCGGTACGAATGAATTCGGCTATCTCAAGGTGATGATCAACGGGCGTGCCGTCTATCTTCGTCCGGCGGACGTGCGGCATACCATGAAATATTGCGCGGACGGAGATGTCACCAGGCGCGAGACCGGGGATCGCCTCGGCGGCGCCAAACCGGGCGGCGTGCGAAAGGGTGCCGGAGAGGATGACGGGCTCTGCATCCAGCAATGAACGCGATGCTGCGAAACGTCGGGCGGACATCGTGCCGCATCTCTGCCGCTGCCGCGGCGCTTGGCCTCGTGCTGTCACCGGTCGCGGAGACCCGGGCCATGCCGCAATGTCTGCCGGGCATGTGCGGCTTCACCGAGAGCGGCAAGAAGGGCCCGTTCCTGAAGACCAGGGTCGACGCCGACGATCTCGCGAAGAACGACGCAGCGATTGCGACGTCCGGCAGCAAGGAGGGGTTGCTCGCGGCGCAATCGGTCAATCGCGGCCAGCTATATGGCACCGGCCTGTCGATGCCGGCGACCGAAGCGCAACTCGCGGCGCTGATCGACACGTTTCGTCCATTCTGGCCGTATCGGCCGGTCGGGCCGGTGAAGGTGCGCATCGTCGGCACCAACAGTTTCGTTCCGCAAAGCTTCGCCGACAATGTCATCGTCGTCCCGTTCGGCGTCCTGTCCCGCGCCAGGAGCGACGGGCAGGTGGTGTGGTTGCTGGCGCACGAATTCAGCCATCTCGCCATGGCGCATTTCGCCCGTGAGGCGCGCGCCAAGAAGCGGTCGAGGGGGATCGGCCAGATCGTCGGTGCCGTCGATATGGCAACGACGCTGTCGCAACAGCGGGTCGATACCAGCGGCAACAAGCTGCGGCTCTACGAGGTGACCGACAAGGAAGCCGTTGCGATGAGCGACTCCATCTGGGCGCGCAGCCGCCAGCTTGAAGGCGCCTTGTCGCTGACCGACGCGTTTTTCAGCCGCGGCGACGAGGACAAGGCCGACGTCGCCGGCGTCGATTTCGCGGTCGCAGCCGGTTATCCTTATAGCGGCGCGCTCGATGCCCTCGAGATCATCGGAAACGACGACAAGGAGTCGATCACGATGTTCGACACGATCGCCGCCACGACCGGCGATTATGCCAAGAAAACGGGCCTGCAGACGCTGGGCTCGCTCGGCGGGTCGAAGAATGTCGGCGACACGCTGACATCCTGGGTCAAGGATCTCGCCAGCAACGCGATGGTCGTGGCGCTGAAGGAGACCAAGAAGAAATACCTGGCACAGCACCGCCCGTCGGAGAAACGGATCGACGGCCTCCGCAAATATTACAAGCTCGCCTATAACGACGCGGTGGAAAAACCGCCGTCGCTGACCTTTTTGAAGTCGCTGCGCGCGACGCCCGAATATCGGGATGCCGACATAGCCGTCGGGGCCTATACACGGGCGCTTGCCAGCGTCATCAAGGGCGATGCCGCGCAGGCCAGGCTGGATCTGCAGCCCGCGCTGACGACGCGGTACGGCCCGACGCCCCTGATCAGCAATCTCAGCGCGAAGATCCTGATGATTCAGGGCGATCTTCGCGGTGCGGACCAGGCCTATACCACCGCCGAACGCTTGCCGGGCAACGCCGCCGTCCCGGTAAAGGCGCCGCCGCGCAAGGGCAGGAAACCCGCACCCAAACCGGCCGCGCCGGCGCCCGCGCCGATCATATTGCGCGATCCTTATCTCGAGCAGAATTTGCAGGGCTTCCAGGCCCATGTCGATCTGCTCGTGCGGATGGCCAATTATCCCAAGGCGCTGGCGGTCATTGCCGAGGCAAAGCGCCGCTTCAACGATGACGAGGCGTTTCTGCCGCAATATATCGCCATCTATATGGCGACCAAACAGGCCGAGATGCTCGTCGTCACGCTCAACCGATGCTTCGATGTCGCCGATCAGGGCCTTGAGCAAAGCTGCCGCGCGGCGATGTTGAACGACAGCCAGCAGAAGAAGATGGCTGAGCTGTCGCCGGCCGATCAGGACAAGGTCGATCGCGCATTGGCGCGTGCATCGAGCAAGGCGCGCAGCGGCGGCTTGCTCGCGCAGATCAACGATGCGCTCACGCCGGACGACAAGGAGGATTGATCGGCGCCCGGTATCGCCGGCCGAATTTCCGCCTTTGGCAGCACCGCCGTCATTTCACGCCTTATCGATCCCGGCTACACCGGGTGCGTGGCACCGAGTCGCGTGCCTGCATCCTTGGAGAGACCGCCCCATGAAGCTTGCCGCCTTTACCGCCGCCCTGTTCGTGATGACGGCGGCGCCTGCCCTGGCGCAGACCGCCCCTGCGGCACCGGCTGCCCCGGCCGCCACGCCGGCAGCGACCGCGGATGCCGCGCCCGCCGCGAAGTTCACGCTCGATACCCCGGTGGAGACCATTGCCGCCGACCCCGCCGGCAAGGCCGTGCTGGCCGCCGATTTTCCCGAGATGCTTTCCCATCCCGCCTATGATCAGTTCAAGGCTCTGTCGCTCAATGCGCTTCAGCCGCTGGCTCAAGGTGCGATCACCGATGAGATGATGGCCAAGGCCAAGGCCGATCTCGCCGCGATCAAATAAGCGTCAATACCGGATCATCACCCGCCGTGCGATGGCGGGTGACACATTGTACACCGCGTTCAGCACCGCGGTCATGCCGACATTCGCCTGCTCCCGCCCGCGCGCCATCGCTGCCACGATCTGCCGCCCGCATTCCGGCGCCGGCATCTTCCGGTGCCTGTTGTCCTCGGTCATGCGCGTTTCGACCACCGGCGGCAGCGCCTCCATCACATGCACCCGCGTGCCCGCCAATTGCGCCCGCAACGCCATGGTGAAGCTCCGCAACCCCGCCTTGGTCCCGCAATAGACCGGGCCTTTCCCACTGGGCGCAATCGCCAGCCCCGAGGTGACGTTGACGATCATCGCCTCCGGCCGCGCCCGCAGCCTGTCGAGCAGGCCCGCGATCAGCCGGATCGGCGCATTGAGATTGAGGAAGATGCAGCGGTCGATCTCAGCCAGGTCGAACGGCACTCCGACCTGAAAGGTCGCGCCCATGCCGGCATTGTTGACCACTATATCGACCGGCCGCTTGGCCAGTTCTGCCACCAAAGCATCGCACCCCGCGGCATCCGACAGGTCGGCGGTGATCGTGTCGAACCCCTCCGCCAACGCGGACGCCAGCCGCCCGCGGTCACGCCCGACCACGATCACCTCGGCACCCGCTTCCTTCAGGTGCCGCGCGATCTCCAGCCCGATCCCATCGCTGCCCCCGGTCACCACCGCCGTCTTGCCCTTAATGTGCATGTCCAGCTCCTCTGCCGATCATGATATACCCGTTGTTGCGCGCGCCCCGGAGTCCTAACTGGGGGAACGATGTCGACCCCCAATGCCCCCGATCGCTTCAACGAAGAGAAATCCACCTTCACCGTGCGCGGATCGGACGCGCCCGATCTTGAAGCTGGCGTGGCCGCGATCCGCAACGTGCTGCAGACGCTCCCCGCCCGCCCCGGCGTCTACCGCATGCAGGATGCCAAGGGCGACGTGCTCTATATCGGCAAGGCCCGCGCGCTGAAGAGCCGCGTCAACAACTACACCCAGGTCGATCGCCTGCCCAAACGCCTCCAGCGCATGGTCGCGCAGACGCGCTCGATGACCATCGTCACCACCAACAACGAGGCGGAGGCGCTGCTGCTCGAGGCGCAGCTGATCAAGCGCTACCGCCCCGCCTACAACGTCCTGCTGCGCGACGACAAAAGCTTCCCCTTCATCCTGCTGCGCGCCGATCATGATTTCCCGCGCATCCAGAAGCATCGCGGCGCCCGCCGCGCCAAGGGCAATTATTACGGCCCCTTCGCCAGCGCCGGCTCGGTCAACAACACGCTCAATGCGCTGCAGAAGCTGTTCCTGCTCCGCTCCTGCACCGACAGCTTCTTCCGCACGCGCGACCGGCCCTGCCTGCTCTACCAGATCAAGCGCTGCTCGGCCCCCTGCGTCGATCGCATCTCGAAGGAGGATTATGGCGAGCTGATCGGCGACGCCAAGGCCTTCCTCGCCGGCAAATCGACTCAGGTGCAGACCAAGCTCGGCGGCCAGATGCAGGCGGCGGCCGAGAATATGGATTTCGAGCTGGCCGCGATCATCCGCGATCGGCTGAAGGCGCTCACCTTCATCCAGGGCAGCCAGGCGATCAACGCGGAAGGGGTGGGGGACGCCGATATCTTCGCGCTCGCCAACAAGAATGGCGTCATGGGCATCCAGGCTTTCTTCATCCGCGGCGGCCAGAATTGGGGCCATCGCAGCTTCTTCCCCGCCCACACCAACGACGTGCCCGAGGCCGAGGTGCTGGCGAGCTTCCTCACCCAATTCTACGAGGAGGTCCCGCCGCCGCGCATCATCTTCGTCGATCGCGAGCTGGAAGAGACCGAGCTGCTGCAGGAGGCGTTCGCCGAGCGGGCAGGGGCGAAGGTCGCCATCTCCATCCCCCAGCGCGGCACCCGCCGCCGCCTGCTCGACCAGGCGAAGCGCAATGCCGAGGAAGCGCTCGACCGCCGCCTCGCCGAAAGCACCACTCAGGCCAAGCTGCTGCGCGAGGTCGCCGACCTGTTCGACCTGGCCGAGCCGCCCGATCGGATCGAGATCTACGATAACAGCCATATCCAGGGCACCAACGCGCTTGGCGCGATGGTCGTCGCCGGCCCGGAGGGTTTCCGCAAGGGCCAGTATCGCAAGTTCAATATCAAGGACGCGAAGACCATCCCCGGCGACGATTTCGGCATGATGCGCGAAGTCTTCAGCCGCCGCTTCGCCCGCGCCCAGGCCGAGGACCCCGATCGGGATTCAGGCGAGTGGCCCGATCTGGTGCTGATCGACGGCGGGCGCGGCCAGCTCAACGCGGCGAAGGGCGTGCTGGAGGAACTCGGCATTGAGGATGTGTGCCTGGTCGGCGTCGCCAAGGGGCCGGACCATGGGCGCGAGGGCCGCGAGGTGTTCCACCTGATGGACGGCCGCGAGCTGACCCTGCCCACCAACGCGCCGGTTCTGTTCTACCTCCAGCGCCTGCGCGACGAAGTCCACCGCTTCGCGATCGGCGCCCACCGCGCGAAACGCGCCAAGGCCATCGGCGCGAGCCCGCTCGACGAAGTCCCCGGCATCGGCCCGGCGCGCAAAAAGGCGCTGCTGATGCATTTCGGCACGGGGCGGGCGGTGCGCAATGCGAGCCTGGAGGATCTGCAAAAGGCGCCCGGCGTCTCGGCGCTGGTGGCGCGGCAGGTCTATGATTTCTACCACGGACGGTAGGATTGGCTTTCCCGGCCGGAATTGATCCACTACCTCCGTTCGGGCTGAGCCTGTCGAAGCCCTGCTCTTCTCTTCCTGGGAAGAAAGAACAGCCGTTGAGCTTCGCTCGCCTTCGGCCCGACAAGCTCAGGGCGAACGGGGAGAGGTGACTCCAGCCAACCAGGTTTCGCTCTATCGCTTCCCCGCCAGATAGCTCTTGGCCTGAGCGCGGACGACGTCGACCAGATTGCCCATCGTCAGGTTGACGTCGATCCGGTGCAACCCCCAGTCCGGCAGCTTGCGCCCGTCGATCACGACGTCCCCCACGATCACGTTCGTGCGCTTGCCCGCCGGATCGGGATGGATGGCGACCGCGAGATAATTGTGGGTCCCGTCGTTGCGGCACTCCGCACTGAGCAGGCCCGGCACTTCGACGAACGGCTCGGTGATCGGCTTGGGCGGGGTGGTCCAAGGGCCCTGCTGCTCGCCGCTGGCGGTTACCATCTCGGCACCGGCGCCGAGATAGGCGTGCAGCGGTGCGACGCCGCCGGCCAGCGCCGCCGGGTTCACGCATGCCGCCTCCAGGCCGGGACCCGCCGAGGCGCCGAACGTCCGGGCCTCCGCCGGTGGCGGGCTGTCGGCGCGGAACGAGGCGAAATTGATCGCGCACCCCGTCTGCCCCATGGCGCGGCACAGCGGGATCGCCTTGAAATCGCCGCCGACATCCTTGCCCACCGGCACCTGCAACCGGTATCCGGCCAGGATCACTGACAGAATCCGGGCCTGTACCGGCTTGCCGTCGATCTCGTTCCTGACCAGTTGCGCCAGCACGCTCGATCCCTGCGAGTGGCCGATCAGCACCACGGGCCGGCCATGATTGTCGTTGGCGAGATAATGGTCCCAGGCGCGCTTCACATCGTCATAGCCCATCTGCCGGTCGGTCGGGATCGGCGCGCCGCGGATATTGGCGTGGAGCGCCGCGAGCGTCACCTGCCGGTACAGCGGCGCATAGCGCCGGCACACCGCGCCGAACCGGGCGAATTGCTGATTCACCACCGCGACATATTCCGGCGCGACCTTCATCGTCGCGTTGCCGCCCGGGTCGCGCGAGACGGTGGGATAGACATAGAAGCAGTCGACCGGCGCCCGCGGGTCGGCGCGAAAGCGCTCGATCTTGGTCGACCCGTCGGCCTGCAGGACCACGGCGTCCTGATCGGAGCGGCTGCACGCGTCGCCGGCCTGATCGGGGCGGCACAGCCATGCCGCGGGACTGGCATAATCGGGCGTGTCGGTCGCCGGCAGCGGCGCCGCACCGGCGGGGGTGGCGCTCATCAGGGTCGCCGCGATCGCCGCGATCCCCCATGCGGACCAGCCGCGCATCGTTCCGTCAGAGCCCGATCCCGCGCATGGCATGGCGATCCGCATGAACCTCTCCTTTTTGCCGACCATTCCCGTCGATTGCGCGGATCTGGCACTTCCCGCTTTGCGATGTCAAACACTCACTATAACGATAGCGAATATTCTTTCCGGGGGTCCTGGGGTCTCCTTACCCAGGCGGAAGGGCGCGTCGGGGCTATGGCCTGCGGTCATCTTTGCCTTGACGTCCCCCCGGGCAAGCTGGAAGGCGGACGATGTGAACAAGGCAGCCGAACCCCGTCGCCAGTCGCGCAAGGCGGAACAGCGCGCCGCGACGACCGAGCAGATCCTCGATGCGGCCGAGGCGCTGTTCGCGGAGCACGGCCTGTACGGCGTCACGCTCAAGGACGTGGCGAAGCAGGTCGGCGTCCACAACACGCTGCTCAATTACTATTATGCCGACAAGAAGGCGCTGTTCGACGCGGTCTTCGCCCGCCGCGCGGTGGTGACCAGCGAGCGGCGCATGCAGGCGCTCGACGCCTATGAGCAGGCGGCAGGCGACGCCCCCACCGTCGAGGGCGCGCTGCACGCCTTTCTCGACACCGATCTCGACCTGTACATCCAGGGCGACGAAGGCTGGCGCAACTATGCCAAGCTCGGTGCCCAGGTCGCCAACACGCCGCACTGGGGCGCCGAGCTGATGGATGCGCATTTCGATCCGGTGGTGCTCCGCCTGATCGGCCTGCTGCGCCGCGCGCTGCCGGGCTGCGCCGACACCGACATCTTCTGGGGCTATCATTTCGTCACCGGCGCGCTGATGCTCACGCTCGCGCGCACCGGCCGCATCGACAAGCTCTCCAACGGCCTCAACCGCTCGGACGATTTCGCCGCGGTGAAGCAGCGCATGGCGAAGTTCATGGCCGCCGGCTTCATCGCGATCTGCGAGGGCGGCAGGCCGGAATAGCGCCTGCCCTTCTTCCTGCTTCCCCGGCGAAGGCCGGGGTCCAGTTGGGGGCGAGATTTGGCTGGGCGGATTCACCCTTTCCCGTTCGGCCCCGGACTTGATCCGGGGTTGTCGAAGCCCTGCTCTTCCCTTCCGCGGAAGAAAGAACAGCCCTTCGACAAGCTCAGGGCGAACGGGGAGGGGGCACGCGAAAACCCCCTAGAATTTGGTCCGCACCCCGACCCGGAACCGCCGCCCGAGCGGGTCGTACAGGTCGAACCGCCCGCCAAGCCCCGGCGCCGAATATTGCACCGTCGCCGGGATGACCGGAATGTCGATCGGGTCCCGGTCGAACAGATTGTCGATCCCCAGGGTCAGCTTGAACGACCGGCTGCCGACATTGACGGTCACCATGCCGGTCAGGTCGAACGTCGCGTAGCTCGGCACTGAATTGTCATCCACATCGACGCCGCTCACCCAGTTGTTCTGGAGCTTCGCCGCGCCCAGGATGTGCGCGTTGAGCGCCAGCGAGTACGGCCCCTGCTCGTACATCGTGGTGATATTGGCCCGAAGCTTCGGCTCGCCCGGGTTGAGATCGCCGATCTGCCCCGCGAAATTGGTCACGTTGCCCAGCGCGTCGACCTGGCGGAAGACGGGCACGTAATTCGCCAGCGCGCGCAGCTCGAACCGGCCGGCGCCCACGGCGTGCCGGTAATCCACCTCGAAGTCCCACCCTTGCGTCCTGAGGCTCGCGGCGTTGATCGGCACCGTGTCGATCGAGGTGATCGCCTGGGTGCTGTCGCGGTGGATATATTGGCAATATTGGTCCTGCCCGCTGAAGCAATATTGCAGCTCCTGCGCCGCGCTGATCGAGGTGATCGCGCCCTTCAGCGAGATCCGGTAATAGTCGACCGACAGCGTGAGACCCCTGAGGAAGCTCGGGCTGTAGATCACCCCGGCGGTCAGCGTGCTGCCCTGTTCCGGCCGCAGCGCGGGGTTGCCGCGCGCATTGGTATATTGCGGATAGGTCTTCTGCGTGAACGGGTCGAGCACCGGCTGCTGCGTCAGGATGCCACCCGAGAACAGGTCGTTCAGCGTCGGCGCGCGGATGTCGCGGGAGATGGTGCCGCGCACGCGCAGGCCGTCGGCCAGCTGGTCGGACAGCCCGACCTTCCACGTCACCACATTGCCGCTGGTGCTGTAATCGGTCAGCCGCACTGCGCCGTTGAATTCCAGCTTCTGCGCCAGCGGCAGGTCCCTGAGCAGCGGGATCACCGTCTCGAAAAACCCTTCCTTCACGTCCCGCTGGCCGGAAAAGGGCTGGAAATTCTGCACCGCATATTGCCGCGCCAGCGCCAGCGCGTCCTGCGTGGAGGAGGCCTTGTTCTTGATGTAATCGCCGCCGAACGCGATCGAGACGTCGCCGGCGGGCAGGCTGAACAGCGTGCCGGTCGCGTCGAACGAGGCCACGTCGAGCTGCACGTTCGAGCGCTGATACGCCGTGCCGTGGGTATAGGCGATCGCGGCGGGCGAGGCGACGCCGACCCCGAACACGTTGAGCGGCGCGCAGCCATTGTTCGGGTTGGTCAGCGTGGAGCGGCAGACGATCGCGCCCGTCGCCGGGTTGCGCACCGCGTCCACCGCCTCGATGAATTTGGCGATGATCGTGTCGTTATAGGCATAGAGCTTCGCGGTGACGTCGCCATGCGTGTAATAGCCATGCCATTTCCAGCTGTCGCCGATCGTGCCGTTCAGGCCGACCACGCCCCGCCACACGTCGCGCGTGTTGTGCGATGTCGGGGGGCCGAAATCGACCGTGTCCTTGCCCAGGTTGAAGCCGGTCTGTCCCTGCGCGAGCAGCCGCGACCGGATCGTCGGGTCGAGATAGGCATTGTCCACGCTGATCGGCAGATTCCCCTGCCGCAGATAATAGAGATAGCCATTCTCGTTGTAATTGGACTTGCCGTAGAACCCCTCGACATAGGCCGTGATGTTGGGCGTGATCTCGTAATCGACATGCGCAAAGGCATTCGCATAGTTCAGCGCGGTTGAAATCGCGCGGTTCTGCCCGACGGTGTTGTCGATATCCCCGCCATATTGCACCAGGCCGGACTGGGTCCCGAAATTATATGGCACCGGTGTGCCGCTCGGCCCGACGAACTGGATTCCCCTGAGCGGACCCGAGGTGATGACGCCCCCCGGCGACACGTTGGACGGCGCGGTGCCGCTGACGGTGATTTGCCGGGGCTGGCCGTTGGTCGCGGTATAGGCCGGGTTGTTCACCACCGCCCGGCTGCGGAAGAAGCTGCGATCCTTCAGGTCGACGCCGCGCGGCGTGTTGGCATAGTCGAACTCGGCGACGACATGCCCCTTGCCGTCCGCGAAACTCGTTCCCGCGGTGACGGTCGCCTTGACATAGCCACTGTCCCCCCGCTCCGTCACGCCGCTGTCGATATTGACGCCGAGCCCCTGATAGTCGCGGTCGAGCACGAAGTTCACCACGCCGGCGACCGCGTCCGATCCCCAGGCGGCGGAGGCGCCGCCCGTCACCACCTCGACTCGCTTGATCAGGTTGAGCGGCAGGGTGACGGTGTCCACCCCGCCCGTCGTGGTCGCCTCGACCACGCGGCGATTGTCGAGCAGCACCAGCGTGCGCGTCACGCCCAGGTTGCGCAGATTGACGAATTCGATGCCGCCGCCCGCGACGTTGATCGCCGGGTTCTTGGCGGAGGTGGTGCCGCCGAAGGACGGCATCTTGTTGAGATAATCGGCGATCGTCACCGGCGCCTGCCGCCCGATCTCCGCCTGGCCCAGCACGGTGACGGGGGTCGGCTGCTGGAAGCCGTTATTGGCGATGCGCGATCCGGTGACGACGATGTCCCGATCGGCGCTGTCCCTGTCACCGCTGTCGCTGGGCTCCTGGCTCGGCGCAGGAGGCGCCGTCTGCGCCGCCGCCGCGGACATCCATGCCAGAGACGCAACACTGCCCAACAGAATTGACCGGATCATTCCGACATCCCCCCATGAATACGCACTTATCGGCGCTATGGTCGGATCATGAACCCGGGCAGGGCGGAATGCAATACTCGTTCTCGCGTGAGTGAGTGTTTTTTCTGGGGGTAGAAGGCGATCGGTGTGAGGGCGCGTCGCATCACCCCTTAGCGTCACCCCGGACTAGTTCCGGGGTCCATCGGGCCGCGTCCGCTGCGTCTTGTCGTTCGAGAAAACGGCGCGGCGAATCTAGGTAGGGTCCCACCCACTGCACCCCCGCCTTGGCCTGTGCGTGGTCGAGGACCAGCAAAATCCCTCCCATGAGGCGGGCGATCGCATTTGGAACGGTGCGAGGTGGAAAGTCGCGGAAGAAAGGGTTCACGCGGAGGCGCGAAGGCGCAAAGATGTTTGAACGCGGTCGAGCGAACCGCGTATCTCGGACAGGCTATCGAAAGTCTGATGACCTACCTTCACCCGTTCGTGCCGAGTGAGACCGAGTAGCGCCGTAGGCGCGTATCGAGGGCTCATATCGAGGCACTGTTCCGGGCGCACGTCTCTCGATACGCCCTCTCGATACGCCGCTGCGCGGCACCTCGATCCCTACTCAGGACGAACCGGGTGCTGGTGGCTCCGATGTAATGCAAGCTACTCTAAAACTCCGCGCCTCCGCGTCTCCGCGTGAACCATCTTTCCTCTTCGCCAGGCCCGAACCAAACGCGGTGCGCTCATAGGCGATTGCCCCGCCTATGAGGGCAGGCTGGACCAAGGCGCCGTGCTCAATCCCGTGCGCGCTGCTCCGTCACCATGATCGCGGTCTCGACCATGCAATTGTCGACAAAGTCGTTGAGGAACACCAGCAGGTGATCCGGCGACAGCCGCTTGGCGGCATGCTCGCGCAGCCAGGGATTGGTCGCCGTATCCATCACCGGCTTGGTCGCGAGCAGGGGCGAGGAGGCGTCGCTCGACGTGACGACCGAGGCCGCGACGACCGCACCGATCTTGGTCGCCGTCGCCTGCATCTGCATCACGACATGGTTGGCACCCGCCGGCATGTCGCGCCTCATGCCCTCAAACGCCTTGATGATCGGGGCGGGCGTCAACGTGGCATAGGCCCCGCTCCAGCTATTGTAGAAGCGCGACCCGTTCTCGATCTCGTTTGCGAAGATCAGGCGGGTATTGTCGCGGATCAGCGCATCGTAGCTCCTGGCGAGATCGGCGGACCTGCCGATGGCGATCCGCGGGGCCGGGTTGACCCTGTCGATCGCGGTAGTGAGCGCGTCCCGCACGGCCTGGGCAGTCGGCGCCATCGCATCGGCGGCGAAGCCCTGGGTGTTCGGGTTGACCACCACGATCTCGCCGGGATTGGCCTCGAGCCAGCGCAGCACGTCCACCAGGAAATCCACATAGGGATATCCGGGGACCAGTCCGTGCTGGTGGTAGAGCGTGTTCCCGAAAAAGGGGCGGATCGCGGGATGCATCCAGCCGGGGCGAAAATCGAAATAGCGGGTACCGATGTCCAGCTGCGTGCGGATATTGTCCTTCTGCGTCATCGCGAGATTGGCGATGGCGCGCGGCCCGAGCGCGGCGGCGGCCACGCCCATCGCCGCGCCGAGCGCGAGCACGAACGCGGGATTGTGCACTACCTTCCGTACCGCGCGCATGTCGAACATGCCGGCATCATGGGAACCGGGCAATGCGAACCGGGCGAAGGGCCCGCGCGCGACGCGCGGATTGCGCTTCGCGAGATCGCCCATCCAGCGGCGCTGATCGCGCGTCGCATAGACGTAGAACTGATGCTGGTTGGTCATCCCCGAGATCACGCCCGCTCCCGCGTCGTAGAGGCCCCAGCACACGGTCGGATTGCCGATCCGCGGCGGCGAGTTGAACATATTGTGCATCGTGCCGGTGTAGAGGTTGCCGTCGAGCGAGCTGATGTTCTGCCAATGCCTGATCATCTCCTTGCCGCGATCGGTCGTGACCCATTCGAGCCTGCCGGTATAGTTGAGCGGATCGGGGATGTTGCCCGACTGGACGTGGAAGTTGTTGTGCTTGAAATTCGCCTCGGGGCCGTGTGAGCGATGAACCTTCGGCACGGCCAGATCGGTGCGGAGATCTTCCGAAGCCGAATAAAGATAATAATCGATACCCTTCGCGACCATGATCTTATCCTCTCGCCAGGGCAGATTGTTTCGCACACGAAATTGGAATCGGGAAGTCGATCCCACGGTTATCGAGGATTGTTTAGAAGGCGAAACAGCGCTCTTGGCTGGGGCCGGGAATGGGGCGACAGCGCCTTTAATTACTCGGCCAGGCGCTGCCGCTCCGCCTTGCCTGCTGGGTTGAATGTAGCCGTTATCCTGTCACCGTTATCCTGATGGACGGCCGAGAGCTGACCCTGCCCACCAACGTGCCCGTCCTGTTCCACCTCCAGCGCCGGCGCGACGAAGTCCACCGCGTCGCGATCGGCGCCCACCGGGCAAAACGCGCCAAGGCCATCGGCGCAAGCCCGCTGGATGAGGTCCCGGTCATCGGCCCGGCGCGGAAAAGGCGCTGCTGATGCATTTCGGCACGGGCCAGGCGGTGCGCAATGCGAGCTTGGAGGATTTGCAAAAGGCGCCGGGGGTCTCGGCGCTGGTGGCGCGGCAGGTTTATGATTTTTATCACGGGCGGTAGGGGAGGGGGCGGCGCTTTCCCGGCGAGCCATCCTAGCCTTCTGATGCCGACAAAGACCCTTCGCTAGGAGAGGCAGGTAACGACCTAAGCCTGCTTCGTCCCGATCGTGGGAAAATTCAGCGATAGCATTGCCAACCGTTCAGCGAGCGCCACCGCACTGTGGCATAGCGCTTGGTAGGCGATTGCGGGCTGATCTCCGTTTGCGCTGCTGCGCGCTCGACACCATCATCGCCAGCATTTATATACGCTGGGCCGACTGCGACCCCAATCTCCTCGCCGGGGTATTTGATCGTCGACCATGCCTTCATGGCGAGGCTGCTCACGACGACAAACCTAGCTTCGGCACCAGCCGCCAGATCGCGCACTCGGCGCGCCGGCCAACGGTTGAGCGCCGTGCCGCTATCCAGGATCGGCACCAACACCCAGTCTGGCCGGAACTCGGAGATTAGCTGAGCAACCACGCCCATCATTAGATCTTGGCAGATCAGCACGAGGCAACGGCCAAGGCCATCGAGATCGGCAATGACGATATCATCGGACCAAGAAATCCGCTCCATGAGCTCCTTGGCGTCTCCGCGGCCAGCGATGTCGAGGCTATCGGCGACATCGTGATGCATCGCATAGGCAGCCACCTTGCGGTGCGCCCACAGACGCGCGCCATTTCCATTTAGCAAGGTCGCCTCGTTAAAAGGATAGCAGCTTTCGGTTTGGTCGGTGGGAACAAGTCCTGAGCCGGCGAGGACTAGCCGTGGCCGCACGCCTGGAAGGCTCGACAGGAAGTCAGCGACCTCCTCGATATCGGTCCGATCGACCGTGAGCTCGGGCGCGAGGATGATATCACTGTCTGCGCAGGCCTCGACCGCAATGCGTAGTAGCGCCGCCGGCGCGAATGTCTTGCCCTTGACGACGTCGATGAAGGTGGTCGCTTCGTCCTTGGTAACGCTGGCGAGGAGATCCTCGCCCATTTCCGCGAGCGGCACAAAGGTCACTTTCTCGCTGCCCGCGCGGTCACGTCGAGCCGGGACGCCGCGGTCGGCGGAATGGTCCACCACCTTCAGCGAGAGATTTAGCCGACGGCCATCCTCGACAAAGGCGGTAAGATCGATAACCTTTACGCTAGTGAACTGATCGACCAGTACAAAGCTAGCCTCCTCGCGGGGAACCTTGGGGCTTCGAGCGAAGGGGCCACGCGCGATAAGCGAGAGAGCCTCGTCAGCGGCGTACGCTCCGGTAAGAGTTCTGCGCTCCCGCGCATCTTCAAGCCAGGCCGGCAGCGCCGCCGCGCTCGAGGCGACCAGCGGACTCCGAGGATGAACGGTGAGAAGCGCCGTGTCGATTTCCCGCATCGCGGCGAGTGCTAAGCCCGCGCGCAATCGGCGCGCCTGGAAGTTCGTCGCCTCGTCCCAGATCGCAACGAGCGCCTCGCAGATAGCCTCCACCGATGCGACGCCGTCGCAACACTGGAGCGCGGCGTCGAGGTCGGGCTTCAGGGAAGCGGGCGCGGCGCGTGCATAAGCAAGCCGATCCGCTCCCATTCCGCGAACATAGCGCCATAAGGCGAGGAACAAATGCGCGGGATCGCTTTCCCCATGCCAGTCGCGCGGGTGCGTCATCGCGGCTCGCTGGAAATCCTGGCGCGCGTCTTTTCAAGACGCTCGCGAAGCCCCTCAATCGCTTTTTCCGGTGCGCCGGCATTGGCGAGCGCTTCGCACAGCGAAATATAGGCCGCGCGCATGCGCCGTGGGCCGCGTTCGCCATCCTGCGTACCGCGCGGCAAACGCGATTGCGCGCGCGCGAAGCGCTGCAGTTGTTGTTCGGCCGCAACAACGCAGTCCAGCAAGACATCGCGTCGGCGCCGTGGCGCAATGTTGCCAAGCGCTGCGATGAGCTGCTCGAGCAGCTCGACGAACCGTGCCGCAGTTTCGTAGGTGGGGGGCAGCGGACGCACAGGACGGCCAAACTCGGATGCCCCGCCAATTACGACATTAAGGAACTCAAACGCCCGCCGGTCCGGATCGCTGGCGGCGAGGACCGCCTTGGTCGCGGATTCGAACCGATCAATCGAGCGGAGTACGATCGGCCGCCAGTGCTTGACAGCGAGTAGCACGCGATCGGCTTTCTCCTCGGCATTCTGTGTCAGCTCGGCTAAGCCTAATTGGGCTTGCGCCATCAGCACGGGCGAGCGGTCAGAATTGGCGGACTCGTTCAGCTCGAGCACTCGTGTCCATTGCTCGACCGCCTGCTCGCGATTCCCGATCCGCGCGAAGATTTGCGCGCGCATCGCAGCAATCTCGGAATAGCTGTTAGAGAGCGCGGCGAACTCCTCCGCCTGAGGCGGCCCGGCAAGCCCGTCTAGCAGCCGTTCGGCCTCGTTGAGCAACCGCTGAGCTTTGGGCCGGCTACGCGCGTCCTCCAACGCTCGCGCCGCATCCAGTATCCGCAGGGATGCGCGCCGCACTAGGATCGCTGCGACCTGTGGTCCTTCGGCGAGAATCTTGTCGCGATCGATTCTCGCCTGCGTAATAAACGCAGAGGTGCTCCCCGAGCTCCCATCCTCAAAGTCGTCGATTGCATTGACAAGTTGCAAGCGCCAGTCGCCATCACCGACCTCGTGCAGTTGGCGCAGTAGCAACAACGCCTTTTCGCCTAGCGCTTGGGTCTGGGCTTCATAATCGCCATCCCAATACCAGTCACGGCTTTCAAACGCGGCATTTACCAGCGCCCCGACATATTCGGTATCAAGCTCGCGGGTCGGATCCGCATCAAGCGCGCCGTCGAGGAATCGATCGATTTCCTCGATACCACGATCGGGATCTGCGGTTTCAAGCGACGTTAAATAATCTGGCGTCGTCATACGCGGCTGCAACCGCCGCCGCACCGCCTCTATCCACGCTTGGTCGACCTTAGGAAGTTCGAGATCATCGCCAGCAAGTTCTTGCGTCATGCGCAGATATTCGAAGGTCATCGGGTCGGCCGTGGTACTTGTCGCGGCAAACGGGGCGAGCGTCTCGTAGAAGGGGATATTCGGCGCCGCCGCGATCGCGAGCTTCGCCATGTCTTCCTCGATATCAGCTTGGCGCAAGCCGGCGTTGCGCATCTCGCGCTGCGCCCGGGCGCGCGCGTCCGCCTCTTCGGTTGGGCGGTCCTTGGCGACCCGCATGGGCGAGAGGCGGATCGCGACGGCCTCGCCACGGGCGCTGCGGATGGAGGCGGCGATGTCGGCCACGCCCTCGGTGTTCTGGCGGTTGAGCACGAAGCACAGCACCACTTCGTCGGGAAGCTGCATCGTGCAGATGCCGGCGACATCGGCTAAGCCAGTGCGACTGTCGACAAGGACCAAGTCATAGTTGCGCTTAGCCCATTTGCGTAGCGCCTCGAGCATCGCACCACCGGCGAAGTCCGAGAAGAAGCTGGGCCAATGAAACGTCGAAAGCGCCTCGGCATAGGGGACCAAATCCTCCCCGCCAATTTGTGCGCTTCCAGCGCCGATGATGTCGAGCTTGGCGCCGGCGGGCAGGCGTTCGGCGGGGAGTAGTGGGCAAGCGCACGCCGCAAATGGCTTTCCTGAATTGAAAGCGCGAAAGGTGCGCGAGACTGCAGCAGTCGAGGTGGCGTCAAGCAGCGTATCGCGCCATTCGACGAACAGGTCGAGTACGCCACGCGCCTTGCGGATGTCGCCAGCTGCTTGGTGCTCGGTGATACCGCGAAAATAGACGGCGAGCCCCGGGGCTTCGAGATCCCAGTCCATAAGCAGTACACGCTTGCCGGCCATAGCTGCAATAAAACCGACATTGGCAACCGCCATCGTTCGACCAACACCACCTTTATAAGAGAAGAATGTGGAGATCTTGCCGTTGCGGGTACCCTGCCGCGTCATCACGCCACCTTGCGGGGGGAGATAATCGGCAAGACGTTGCTGCGCGCTACGAAATGCGCGGCCTTCTTCATGTGGTCTTCAAGGCCGTCCCGCTTGTTTTCGATCGTCTCCTTGACCCGCGGCGTCTTGACGGACTGCACGACCTCCTCCGCTACAGTTGCGAGGCCCAGTTGCCCGACCATTGCACGGGCCGCTGGTGTGAGCATGTTGACAACGACATTGCCCTGTTTCTTCGATACAACGATGCCGAGCGCGCGCAACGCTCCCAGCTTGCGGCTAACTGTTTCGGTGCGCTCCCCGACCGCTGCGTGCAGCGCCGTGACGTTGAGCGGCTCATCATGGAGAGCTCGGATGAGCGGAAGATATCGGGCATCGCGCACGTGCTCGACAAAGCGACCATCGGCCCGGGTATCGGCGACACGGGCGGCTAGGAGCTGCGCAAATGCGACCTTGCCCAACGCATAGCCGGCGACCAGATCAGCCTCACCCTCGCCACGCGAGGCGGCGCGCACCGCGCGCGATGAATTGGCGATCAGTTCGCGATATAAGGCTTCGATCGTGGTCGCCGCCTCGTCGATCCGTAGAGTCTCGGGCGCTTCGATCGCCGTGCGCAGCCGGTCAGCGATGGCGGCGAAGATCGCCGGAGAGAGATGCCCGTCCCGAGCAAACTCGCCGAGCGCCGCGTCGATCGCCGGCCAATTTGATTTCTTCTTGATGGCTGGTCCCTTCACAAACCGACTCTAATCATCTGGAATGCTACGATCAAGTAGCGATCAATAACAAAAAATTGCGTTTCACCATGCATGGTTCCGGCAGTTGGTGGGATTCGGAGGATGTAAACGCTCATCGCTGCCGTCCAGTTGAAAGGAGTCCGATACACCCGAACGACGACCTTTCTCCATCCTGGACGGCGGCGCGGCTCCGCCTCCGCCTCCGCCGCCGCTACATCCGCAGCGTCGTCGCTCGATTCATCTGCCGTTCCACCATGTCGCTCCGTCGCTCTGGACCGTCCCATCCCATCAAGACCAGATTCTGGAAAACATTTGAATCAAGCAGGGACGATTTCGTCGCATCAAGGCGCTTTCAGGCATCTTGGGCGGCGAACCGAAATAGCGTTTGCAGTTGCGCTGGACCTGCCGCAGCGACAGGCCGGTCAGGTCGATCAGGTTGTTGATGTCGGGCGCGGCGGCATCGGCGAGCCATTCGTTCCCTTCGACGATCGGGGACCTATAATTAACGGCGCCCGTCGTTCGCGCATTGCTGAATCACTTCCGCACTCTAACAGGGTGCCCTAGTGACTTGGGCGTTAATAGTAGGGGTACGGCTTGAGTGGCGATCAATCGGCGACAGCGACCTGCCGTGTCCGACCTGACAGGTGTCCCGCATTATACCGGATCGATCGATGCGCGCGTGCCGGCAGAGAGCGTAGTGCTCTCTCATTTCATGCCCGAGATCGGAAAGTGGGTGGCCGCCTCTCATGCATCGGACGGCCGCATTTTCCTTGGCCATGCTGATACGGAGCCGCTCGCCCGAAGAGCTGCCGGATTAAAGACGCTCCACCACCTCCAACAACGCGCTGAAGGAAATTTGCCAGACCTGAGCGCAGCGGATGTCGAAGCTGCTCGCGTAGAATTGATCCGGGAACTTGAGGTACTGACGGACGCGGTGACTGCCCATAACGGTGAGTTCCCTGCGACGTACGGGCGTGAGGTCCTACTTGTGGAACTCAATGCCGCACGGGAACTTCTTCTCGCTAAGGCGGAGAAGGGGCTGCTGGCGAGGTGGGTAGCGCCACCGATCCTGTTCCTCACTGGGGCATTCGCAGAAGGAATCGTGGGCGCTTATGCAGAAAAGGCTCTGGACGCCCTAACTAAACTGCTGGCGAGCTAAGATCTCCGGCGCCAGTCAATTAATTGAGATAACGCCGGCTCCCCCGCTCACGCCAGCCCGGGCCAGTGCGAAGAGGTGCGGTATTCCCGACGCCGCACGAAATTACCCCACCCCGCGCCACCTCAAGTAATCACCCCACTACGCCGGATCGGGTTCCCCCGCTCCAGCGCAATCCGCTTCGCAATCTCCCGGTTCAGCTCCGTCGGATTCTCCGCAAAGGCCCGCGGCGTCATCCCCGTGAAATGCTTGATCTCCCGCGTCACATGCGACTGGTCGTAGAACCCGTCGACCAGCAGCTCGTCCAGCTCGGGGTCGCGATGCATCATCGCCACCGCCGCGCGCAGCGCCCGGTATTTGCGCGCCAGCACCTTGGGCGGCGACCCGAAATAGCGTTTGCAGCCGCGCTGGACCTGCCGCAACGACAGGCCGGTCAGCGCGACCAGATCGTTGATGTCGGGCGCGATGGCGCTGGCCAGCCATGCGTTCACCTTGCCCACGAATGCCTGATATCCCGGTTTCTGCCGCGTCATCAGCGTGACCAGCATCTCCTCCAGGATCGCGACGCGCGCATCGAAATCCGGCGTGGCGCGCAGTTTCTCGTACACCTCGGTCACGATGGGGCCGAACAGGTCCTTCGCATCGAACAGCCGGTTCGCGGCCGCCGAGGCGTCCATCGGCACCAGCGCCGCCCAGCCAAGCGGCATCAGCCCGACGCCGATCGCCTCGGCCGCGCCGTCGCAGCTCAGGCTCGAGGATCCGGTGGTGGGGCCCAGCACATAGATGTCCGGCATCGCCTGCTCGGTGCCGTCGATAAAGCGATAGCGCGCGTTGTCGCCGCGGAGGATGAAGCGGAACTGCGCATAATCGGCGCGGTCGACTCCCTCGAAACGATCGTCGTCCTGCTGAAAATGGTAGAAAAACGAGAAATGATCGGCCAGCCGGGCAGGGGGCTGGCGGAAATCCATCTTCAGGTTCGACATAGATGTTGCTCAGTCGATGAAGTTTCTTGCGCCATTCCGCTAGGCGAGTCCGGCTTACTTCACAAATGTTTCGGGAAGGGCGGCGATAATGGCGCCGCAGCGCATGAGCTCCCGCCTGCGCCTCGCCTTCAAGGCCCTGCCTGGCCCCGGGGACGCGAGGTCGATTCAATAGTCTCGCCAGCGATGCCAGCGTCACCGCCGAGGAGGACCGTCGCATGAAGCCGCCATTGCCGCCCATCGAAGCCGCGCTGCACTATGCCCGATCGTCCCGCGCCGTCATGGCGGCCCCGCGCACCGGCGCCATCCCGCCGAAACACGGCGCGCGCAAGACACCATCCCAATTCATGTACCTCACGTCCAGCGCCGCGCGACCACCGCGAGTCCCTGCGACCGGTTCTCATAAATCGGTAACTATAGGGGGCCTACTCGATCCGGGTTCTGCGCGCCGAGGACTGCCAAATTTCCCGCGTGCCGCGCCGGCGCACCGGCTCTTCTGCCGCTTGTCTTGCGCCATCACGCAGGCATCCGGAAAAATCGGGGTCGACGTGTCCTGGCATAATAGGTGTTTTACTGCCGCCTTTCCGGCCGCACCGCCCGCTTTTACTGTCGCTGTTCTTGAGCCACAGGGAAGGGCGCCATCGTCCCCCGTCGTTCAGGCGGCGCTCTTCGTGCTTCCCGCCATCGGCCAGTCGCACAGGCCCCGCCGCTCCCCGGCGACGAGCCGCCCGGCACCGAATCCCCGCGCCAAAAATCCTTTTCGCCCCCGCTTGTCGCCTCGGCGCGCTGCGCTAGAGTCGGGGGGCACAAGGGGTAATATCATGGTTCGGCCTATCTTCTTCGCCACGCTGCTCGCAGCCGGCTCCGTCGCGCACGCGGGCGACAAGCCGCTTTACGCCCCGCTGCCGGATTGGGTGAAGCCCGCGCCGCCGATCGACCCGGCCGCCGTGAAGGACGATTCCCCCGTCTATCTGATCCTCGACAATCAGCAGCGGCTGAAGGACGGGCAGGTCACGGCCTATGTCGAAACCGCGGCGCGCGTCGGCTCTACCCAGATCCTGGATTCGCTCGGCACGGTGAAGCTGCAATGGTCGCCGGACAAGGGCGACCTGATCGTCCACCGCGCGGAGATCATCCGCGGTACCGAGCATATCGATCTGCTCGCCGCCGGGGAGCGTTTCTCGGTGCTGCGCCGCGAGGAGCAGCTCGAGCAGCGCATGCTGAGCGGCACCCTGACCGCGACCATGGCGGTCGAGGGCCTGCGCGTCGGCGACGTGCTGCACCTGAGCTATTCGATCACCGAGAAGGACGCGACGCTCAAGGGCAATGTCCAGGCCTTCGCCCTGCTCCCCACCGAGCCGCTGCGCATCCAGTTCGCCCGCAGCCGGCTGATCTGGCCGCAGGACGTCGACATCCACTGGAAGGCCAATATCGGCGCCGCCCAGCCCGTGCTGACCACCGCCGGCGGCTATCAAGAGCTGACCATAGCGCTGCCGTTGGCGAAGCAGGCCGAGATGCCCGCCGACGCGCCCGCGCGCTTCCGCCGCCCGCCGATGCTCGAGGCGACCAGCTTCGACAGCTGGAACACCATCTCGAAGGTGATGGCGCCGCTTTACGCGACGGACGGCCTCGTCGTGGCGGGCAGCCCGCTCGCCGCCGAGATCGCGAAGATCAAGGCCGCCGAGACCGATCCGCTCAAGCGCACCGCGCTCGCGCTCCAGCTGGTGCAGGGCAAGGTGCGCTATCTGTTCAAGGGCATGGATGGCGGCAATTACGTGCCCCAGACGCCGACCCAGACCTGGAACCTGCGTTATGGCGACTGCAAGGCCAAGACGCTGTTGCTGCTGACGATCCTGCACGAGCTCGGCATCGAGGCGGAGCCAGTGCTGGCGAGCAGCCAGCTCGGCGACCTGTTGCAGGATCGCCTGCCGACCCCCGGCGCCTTCGACCATGTCTTTGTCCGCGCGACCGTGGCGGGCGAGGCCTTGTGGCTCGACGGCACCGATGGCGGCGCGCGGCTGGAGGATCTGCATGACGCGCCGCCCTTCCGCTTCGTCCTGCCGGTGCGCGTGGCGGGCTCGGGGCTGATCCCGGTGCCGCTCCGGCCCGGCGCCCGGCCCGAGCTGCGCGCCGAGATCGAGCTCGACGAGACCGCCGGGGTCAATTTCCCCGCGCCGTTCCGCGCCGCGATCACGGTGCGCGGCCAGCTCGCCGAGCTGTTCCGCGCCGGCTCGCTCCAGGCGAGCAAGGACCAGCTGACCGAGATGGCCGGCAAGATGATCGGGCCCTATCTCGACAATCCCACCGTCATGTCGCGCAGCATCAGCTTCGACGATGCCGCCGGCACCGCGACGCTCAACGCGGCAGGCGTCGCCTATCCCGACTGGGACAAGGAGAATGAACGCTATCGCGACGCGCTCGATCGCGCCGTCACCCAGCTCAATTTCCAGCCCGACCGGACTCGCCCGGCCTGGCGCGACATCCCGGTCGCGACCGAGGATCCCCATCATTTCGTGATCCGCACGAAGATCCGCCTGCCCGATGGCGGCACCGGCTTCACGCTCGAAGGCAACCAGACGCTGTCCGCGACGCTGGCCGGCAACAAGCTGCAGCGCACCACGACCCTGGCCAATGGCTGGGTCACCACCGAGGACGATCTGATGTCGACCGGCGCGGAGATCGCGGTCGCCGACATAGGCGCCGAGCGCCAGCGGCTCGATCAGGCGAAGCAGCATCTGCTGCGCGTCGTCGCCCCCGCCAATTATGCCGCGCCCTGGCAGATCGTCGCCGAGGGCAAGAAGGCCAAGCGCTTCGATCCGATCCTCGCCCAGTACAGGCAGGGCATCGCCGACGAGCCCGACAAGGCCGAGCCCTATCGCAACCGCGCCTGGTTCCTGGAGCGCATCTATGATCGCGGCGCGGCGATCGAGGACCTGACCCGCGCCATCGCGATCGATCCCAGCGTCGATTTCTATCTCTGGCGCGCGCGCCTCTACGAAGCGACCGGCGACAAGACCAAGGCGCTCGACGACGTCACCGCGGCGCGCAAGGTCGATCCGGCGTCGGGTGCTGCGATCAACCAGCTCGCCTCCCTGCTCGCCGACAATGGCAAGAAGGATCAGGCACTGACCCTGCTCGATCAGCGCATCGACGAGGGCGGCAAGGACAAGCCCAATTTCATGGCCGCCAAGGCCGAAATCCTGGGCGATTCCGGCGACAAGGACGGCGCCATCGCCACGATCGACGCCGCCATCGCTTCGACCCCGGGCAGCCCGGTGCTGCTCAACGCGCGCTGCTGGGTGAAGGGCACGCTCAACGTCATGCTCGATACCGCGCTTAAGGACTGCACCAAGGCGATCGAGCTGAGCGACTCGCCTGAATCGATCCTGGACAGCCGGGCGATGGTCTATTTCCGCATGAACCGCTTCGAGGATGCGCTGAGCGATCTCAACGCCGCGCTCGATCTCGAACCGGGCCTGCCCGCCAGCATGTATATGCGCGGCGTGGTGCGCAAGCGCATGGGCGATGCCAAGGCGAGCGAGGGCGATCTCGCCGCCGCGCGCATGATGACGCCGCAGATCGACCGCACCTATGCCAAATACGGCATCGTGCCGTGATTTCGTCCTCCCCTGACCGGCCCCGGGCGACTACAGCGCTGCGATGCACCTGCGCGCCGAAGCCCTGGTCCTCGCGATCCGCCAGCATGGCGAGCACGGCGCGATCGTCCGCGCGCTCACCGCGGCGCACGGCCTGCAGGCGGGTTATGTCCGCGGCGGCCGCTCGCGCGCCATTCGCCCCATCCTGCAGCCGGCGAACCTCATCCTGGGCGAATGGCGCGCCCGCACCGAGGATCAGCTCGCCGGCCTCACGGTCGAGCTCATCCGCAGCCGCGCGCCGCTCTTCGCCGAGCCGCTGCCGGCCGCCGCGCTCGAATGGGTGACGGCGTTGACCGCGACGGCCTTGCCCGAGGCGCAGCCCTATCCGCGCCTCCACGCGGCGCTGGGCGGGGTGATCGGCGCGATCGAGGCGGCGCCCGCCGCGCGCGGCTGGGCGGTCGCGCTCGCCCGCTACGAGCTGCTGCTCCTCGCCGAGCTCGGCTATGGGCTCGAACCCGATGATCTGCCCGACATCCTGCGCACCGGCGGCGAGGCGGCCTGGCCCGACATCCTCACCGCGCTGCGCGTCACCGGGGAGGCGCTGGAGAGCGATGTCCTGACCGATCGCCGCGCCGAGACCCTCGCGGCGCGCGCGCGGCTGATCGACCGGTTGAAAAGGGCGGTTGCGTGAGTCCCCGCGCCTGAGGCAAGGGCGCTCGCGCCGAAGCATCGGTCGCTACCCGACACGAACGGAACTATTGGAGGACGTCTGAATGCCCTTGATCGCGATCCTGCCCGGAGACGGCATCGGCCCCGAAGTCACCGCGGAGGCACGTCGCGTGCTGGAGACGCTCGATCTCGGCCTGTCGTTCGAGGAAGGGCTGGTCGGCGGCATCGCCTATCACACCACCGGCCATCCGCTCCCGCCCGGGACGCTCGACCTCGCGAAGCGCGCCGACGCCATCCTGTTCGGCTCGGTCGGCGATCCGACCTGCGACAATCTCGAACGCGGCCTGCGCCCGGAACAGGCGATCCTCGGCCTGCGCAAGGAACTGACGCTGTTCGCCAATCTGCGCCCCGCCAAGCTCTTTCCGGGGCTCGAGGACGCGTCCTCGCTCCGCCCGGAGATCGCCCGCCGGATCGACCTGTTGATCCTGCGCGAGCTCAACGGCGACGTCTATTTCGGCGAAAAGGCCATGCGCACCACGCCGACGGGGCTGCGCGAAGGCTATGACATCATGAGCTATGACGAGAGCGAGGTCTCGCGCATCGCCCATTCCGGTTTCCAGGCCGCCCAGCGCCGGCGCGGCAAGCTCTGCTCGATCGACAAGGCCAATGTGCTGGAAACGTCGCAATTGTGGCGGGATGTCGTGATCGAAACATCGGCGCAATATCCGGACGTCACGCTGACTCACATGTTGGTGGACAATGCGGCAATGCAGCTGGTGCGCGATCCGGGCCAGTTCGACGTGATCGTGACGGGCAATCTGTTCGGCGATATCCTCTCCGATCTGGCGAGCATGTGTGTCGGCTCGATCGGCCTGCTGCCCTCCGCCGCGCTCGATGCGCAGGGCAAGGGCCTGTACGAGCCGATCCATGGCAGCGCGCCGGACATTGCCGGGCAGGGCAAGGCCAATCCGGCCGCGGCGATCCTCTCGGCGGCGATGATGCTGCGCTTCTCGCTGAACCTGCCCGAGCCCGCCGACCGGATCGAGGCCGCCGTCGCCACGGCTTTGGCGAACGGCGCGCGCACCGCCGATCTCGGCGGCACGCTGTCGACCCGCGGCATGGCCGACGCGGTGCTGGCGGCGCTTGCATGACCGGTCCGTTGCTCGATCTCGCGATCGTCATCCCGACCTTCAACGAGGCGGGCAACGTGCCGCTGCTCATCGCCAGGCTCGACGCCGCGCTCCGGGGGCGCGAGTGGGAGGCGATCTTCGTCGACGACAACAGTCCGGACGGCACGGCGGGCGTCGCGCGCCAGATCGCGCGGCTCGACCGGCGCGTCCGCGTAATCCAGCGGATCGGCCGGCGCGGGCTTTCCTCGGCCTGTATCGAGGGCATGTCGGCCACCGCCGCGCCGATCGTCGCGGTGATCGACGGCGACATGCAGCATGACGAGACGATCCTGCCGGCCATGCTCGACCGGCTGCTGCAGGACGAAACCCTCGATCTCGTCATCGGCTCGCGCTTCGTCGAGGGTGGCGGCACCGGCGACTGGGATCATGACCGGGTCGCCAAATCGGCCTTCGCCACGAAGCTCTCGCGCCAGGTGTTGAAGGCCGATCTCAACGATCCGATGAGCGGCTTCTTCATGATCCGCACGCAGATCGTGCGCGAGGCGTCACCGCATCTGTCGGCGATCGGCTTCAAGATCCTGCTCGACATCATGACCGCCAATCCGCGGCCGCTGAAGTTCGTCGAGCTGCCCTATACCTTCCGCCTGCGCACCGAGGGCGAGAGCAAGCTCGATCACGTCGTCGCGATGGAATATCTGATCGCGATCTACGACCGCATGTTCGGGCGGGTCGTGCCGGTGCGCTTCGCCATGTTCGCGGCGATCGGGGCTCTTGGCGCGGGCGTGCATTTCCTCGTGCTCGGGCCGTTGTTCAAGGAACTGCATGTCGGCTTCCTGGTGTCGACGATCATCGCTACCAGCGTGGCGATGACCTTCAACTTCTTCCTCAACAACGCGCTGACCTATCGCGACAGCCGCCTGAAGGGCGCCAAGCAGCTGTTCGAGGGCTGGGTGTCGTTCTGCGCGGTCTGCTCGGTCGGCGCGATCGCCAATGTCGGCGTCGCGGCCTTCCTCTACGACGCGCGGTCGGATACCTGGGCCTTCTCCGCGCTGGCCGGTATCCTGGTCGGCGCGGTGTGGAACTATGCGCTGTCCTCGCGCTTCACCTGGGGGCGCTATTGACCGGGGTTCAGGGCCATGTCGGGAACCACATCCAGTAGCGGAAATCCTGCGGATCACTCAACGGCATCGCTGCGATGATCGGGTAGAAATAGACGAACAGGCAAAAGGCGAGCAGGAGAAAACCCTCATCCCAATGCGCATAACGCCCTTTGCCGAACCGGTCGAACGCAGCAGCCAGCGGCAGCGCCAGGAAGATGCTCGACAGGTAATAATAATAGAAGAAACCCAAGGACTTGGGGATGATGGCCCATATCGCGTAAGACGCGATCCACAGCGCCGCGACGGCCAGCATCCTCGCAGATCCGTCGCGCTGCCATGCGTAAAGGCAGGCGCCCACGGCAATCAGGCCGCCCCACAGGATCGCCGGGTTGCCGACCAGCAGGATGCCGCGCATCGCCCCGTCGACCGACTCGTACAGATACCAGATCGGCCGGATCATCAGCGGCCAGGTCGGCCAGCTGGACTGATAGGTGTGCGGTGGCAGGACCTGGGTCTGCGAGGCGTACATCTGCATCTGGAACTTGATGAAGCCGTCGGCCGTCAGGGGGAACTGGGCGTAGAAGAAGGCCGGGAGGAAGGTGAGGCTGTAGACCGCGACGCTCACCACACCGAGCGCGAACAGCGCGGGCACCACGGGCAGGCCGGGCCAATAGGTCTGGTCGCCCGGATTGAGCGCGGCATAGATCGATCGCCTGCGCGCGCGGGCGTCGCGCAGCCGGATCGCGACAAGCGCGACCGCCGCATAGGCGATATAGGGTACCGCCGCCCATTTGGTGCCTACCGCCAGGCCGAGCAGCACCGATCCGAGGATCCAGCGCGGCCAGGTCTTTCCGGGTGGTGCCCGCATCGCCCAGAGCAGGGCGGCGATGCCGGTGACGACGAACGCGGCCATGAAGCCGTCCAGCATCCCGATCCGCGCCTGGATGAACACGGTGATGTTGAGCAGTACGAACAGCGCGCCCATCGTCGCCGTGCGTACCCGGCCGAACAGCATCCACAGGATCGCGAAGATGCCGAGCACCACCGCGGTCGCCGCATAGGTCGACATGATCCGCCAGCCCAGGCTGTTGTCGCCGAAGATCATCATGCCGAGCGCGATCAGCTCCTTGCCCAGCAAGGGATGTTCGATATTCGACGGGCCGCTCAACTGCATTAGGACGCGAGCGGCCGCGACATAATGCGTTTCGTCGAACACCAGCTTGTGCGGCGTGGTGAGTCGGAAGCTGAACAGCAACTGCGCGACGAGGCCGATGATCGCGGCGGCGCGGTACGGGCGGGGCTGCGACTCGGCGGTCATTACCGTGCCATTCCCACTTCGGCAGCGTCCTTTCAAGAGTCGCCCATTGACGCAGGGCAATCCGTCCCGGCAAAGCGTCCCGCATGAAACGCCGTACCGGACAAGACCGCTCGATCACCAGCAACTGGCGCCCCGCCACCCAGGCCGTGCGCGGCGGGACCGCGCGCTCCGAATGGGGCGAGACGTCGGAAGCGCTGTTCCTGACCTCGGGCTATGCCTATGACTGCGCCGGCGACGCCGCGGCGCGCTTCGCGGGCGAACAGGTCGGCATGACCTATTCGCGCCTTCAGAACCCCACGGTGCAGATGCTGGAGGAGCGCATCGCGCTGCTCGAAGGCGCCGAGGCGTGCCGGTCGATGACGACCGGCATGGCAGCGATGACCGCGGTGCTGCTCTGCCAGCTCCAGACCGGCGACCATATCGTCGCGGGTCGCGCCGCGTTCGGCTCGTGCCGCTGGCTCACCGACACCTTGCTGCCGAAGTTCGGCATCGGGGTAACCATTGTCGACGCACGCGATCCGCAGCAATTCGCCGACGCGGTCCGGGCCGAGACCAAGGTCTTCTTCTTCGAAACGCCGGCCAATCCGACGATGGACGTCGTCGACCTGAAGGCCGTCTGCGACATTGCCCGCGCGCACGGCATCGTCAGCGTCGTCGACAATGCCTTCGCCACGCCCGCGCTGCAGCGGCCGATGGAGTTCGGCGCGGACGTCACCGCCTATTCGGCGACCAAGATGATGGACGGGCAGGGCCGTGTGCTTGCCGGCGCCGTCTGCGGGAGCGAGGATTTCATCAACAACACGCTGCTGCCCTTCACCCGCAATACCGGCCCGACGCTCAGCGCGTTCAATGCCTGGGTGGTGCTGAAGGGGCTGGAGACGCTCGACCTGCGCATCCGCCGCCAGAGCGAGAACAGCCTGAAGGTGGGGCAATTCCTGGAGGCACGGGTGCCGCGCATCCTGCATCCCGGATTGCCGAGCCATCCGCAGCACAATCTCGCCATGGCGCAGATGGACGCATGCGGCCCGATCTTCGCGTTCGAGGTCGAGGGGCGTGAACAGGCGCACGGCCTGCTCGATGCGCTCAGCCTGGTGGATATCTCGAACAATATCGGCGACTCGCGCTCGCTGATGACTCATCCTGCCTCGACCACTCATTCGGGCGTGGCCGAGGAAAAGAGGCTGGAGATGGGCGTCACCGAAGGCATGCTGCGCCTCAATGTCGGCCTGGAGGATCCGCTGGACGTGATCGAGGATCTCGATGGCGCGCTGCGGGCGGTGGGGCTGTGAAGGCACTTTTTCCCAATGTCGCGGAGACGCGCGGCGTGATCGTGCGCGTCTCGGTCAGTTATCTGCCCGAGCAATCGGAGCCCGGCCGCGGCCGCTGGTTCTGGGCCTATCATGTCCGGCTGGAGAATGAGGGGCCGATGGCGGTGCAACTGCTGACCCGCCACTGGATCATCACGGACGGCCGCGGCGCGCGCCACACCGTCGAGGGCGAGGGTGTGGTCGGCGAGCAGCCGCTGATCGCGCCGGGCGGCAGCTTCGACTATGTCTCGGGTTGCCCGCTGGCGACGCCGACCGGATCGATGCAGGGCAGCTATCACATGATCGGCGAGGACGGATCGGCGTTCGAGGTCGATATCCCCAAATTCGCGCTCCTCGCGCCGGCGGTGGGCGCGTGAAGCGGACTCATCTTCCCCTCAACGGCCTGCGCGTGCTCGACGCCGCCGCGCGGCATCTGTCCTTCACCCGCGCCGCGGACGAGCTCGCGGTCACACCGGCGGCGGTCGGCCAGCAGATCCGCGCGCTGGAGGACACGCTCGGCGTCGTCCTGTTCCGCCGCACCACCAAGGGCCTGGAACTCACGCCCGAGGGTGAGGCGGGCCTTGCCGCGCTCCGCCACGGCTTCCTCCAGTTCGAGGAAGCCGTCCGCGCCATGCAGGCCGGGCAGACCTCCAAGTCGCTGACCATCGCCGCCCCGCGCGACCTGACCGAGAAATGGCTGATGCCGCGCCTCGCCGAGATCGCACGCGCCGATGGCGAGCTGCGCTTCGTGCTGGTCTCCGCCGACGATGACGTCGACTTCACCGAGGCGAACCTCGATCTGGCGATCCGCTGGGGCGATGGACCTGGCGAGCATGAGGGCGAAGCGCTCGAATCCGAGGGCATGGTCACGATCGAGCGGCCCGGTGGCGGCATCGATACGCGCATCTCCTGGCCGGGCTGTCTCAACGACCCCGACGTCTCGCTCGTGCGAGTCGGCGATGCCGGCCTCGCAATCGATGCGGCGGCGCAGGGGCTCGGCCGGGCGACCGTGCCCGAACTGCTGGCTGCCGCGGACCTCGCCTCGGGTCGGGTGGTTATTATCGGCGATGCCCGGCCATCCGCGCTCGGCTACTGGATCGTCGCGCCCCTGCCGCAATGGCGCCAGAAGAAGGTGCGCTCGCTGGTCGATGCGCTGACGGCGTGAGCGAGACGTTCTCGAGCGACCATCTGGCGATGCGCCCGCAAGGCGTCGGGGACGCCGAGGCGCTGCACGAGGCCTATCGCGACGAGACAGTCATGCGATACTGGTCCAGCGCGCCGCACGCCGATCTGGAAGAGACGCGCGCCTATCTCGCGCCGCGCGGTGCCAAACCCGACTGGCGCGGCTGGACGATCACCCTGGCCGGGACCGGCGAGGCGATCGGCACGCTCGCTGCCGGCGCCAGGCGTGCCGGGGTCAGCGAGATTGGCTATATGATCCTGCGTCGCCACTGGGGCCATGGCTATGCGCGCGAAGCCGTCAGCCGGCTGCTCGACCTGCTGTTCCTGGAGGAAGGGCATCGCCGGGTAATGGCTGACACCGATCCGGACAATGCCGCTTCTAACGGATTGCTGACCCGGCTCGGCTTCACCTTGGAAGGGCGCCTGCGCGGCGAATGGGAAACGCATATCGGCGTCCGCGACAGCTTCATCTGGGGCATGCTCGCCGAGGAGTGGACAAACAGATGAGCAAGCCCGACCTGACCGACCCTGTTCAGCGCGCCGCCTATCGGCGCGAGTTGCGGAATGTCGCCAGTCCGTTGCGCTACACCGGCGTGGCCTTTGCACTGCTAGGCGCGCTGCTGGCCATCGCCCGCAGCAAATGGGCGCCGCAGATGCCGTCGGCCATCCCGATGGCGGCGCTCGCGCTGGGCGTGCTCAACATGCTCGCGGCGATAGCGCTGCGCACGCGCTATCATCAGCAACGCATGAAGGACTGATCGCGCATCGCCCACGGGCGAGGCCGGACGAGCTGGATTGGGGGCTAGCGGGCAGTGACGCCGGTTACGCGCAGTCCCGCGATCTGGTGTGGCGCGGCGGGGTCCAGCGCAATCTGCATCGTCGCGATTCCGCGTTCGAAGCCGATCAGCAGCGTTCCACTCAGCGGCGTGACCGGGGTCAGCTTCTCGACGCCCGTCACCGGGCCCGAGGCGGCGACGAGTTGTGCGGTCACCGTATCGAACTGGTCCTTGGGCACGGCGGTCCGGAAGGCGGCTGTGAATACCGCGTCATAGTCGCCCTTGCCGCCGAGGATCGCGACCACATCCTTTGCACGGGCCTCGAGCGCGGGATCTGCGACGACCGCGGTTGCCGGCGGCACGGTCTGCGCGGCGGCAGGGGCCATGGTCAGGAGAAGGGCGATGGCGAGCGCGCGGTGCATTGGCGGATCCTAACTGTGTCGCCGGACTGTTACGCCCGATCCAGCTCGATACAAAGGGAGGACTGCCTGGATCAGGCGTCGATCGCATCCTCGTCCATGCGCGCGGCATTTTCCTGGATGAAGGCGAAGCGGTGCGCCGGGTTGTTGCCCATCAGCCGGTCGACCAGATCCTTCACCACCGCGCGCTCCTCATATTCCTGGGGCAGGGTGATGCGGAGCATGCCGCGGGTCTTGGGATCCATCGTGGTTTCGCGGAGCTGCATCGGGTTCATCTCGCCAAGGCCCTTGAAGCGCGCGACATCGACCTTCTTGCCCTTGAACTCGTTCGCCTCGATCGACGCGCGGTGGGCGTCGTCCATCGCGTAGAGGCTCTTCGTGCCGGCGGTCAGGCGGTAGAGCGGCGGCTGGGCGAGATAGAGATGCCCGCGACGGACCAGTTCCGGCATCTCCTGGAAGAAAAAGGTCATCAACAGGGTCGCGATATGCGCCCCGTCCACATCGGCGTCGGTCATGATGACGATGCGCTCATAGCGCAGATTGTCGGGAATGCAGTCCTTGCGCGTGCCGCAGCCCAGCGCCTGGATCAGGTCGGCGATTTCCTGATTGGCGAGGATCTTGGCCGAGGTGGCGGAGGCGACGTTCAGGATCTTGCCGCGGATCGGCAGGATCGCCTGGGTCTTGCGGTCGCGCGCCTGCTTGGCCGAACCGCCGGCCGAATCGCCCTCGACGATGAAAATCTCGGTGCCCGTCGGATCGTCGGCGGAGCAGTCGGTAAGCTTTCCCGGAAGTCGCAGTTTGCGCGCCGAGGTCGCGGTCTTGCGCTTGACCTCGCGCTCCTGCTTGCGACGCAGGCGCTCGTCCATCCGCTCCAGCACATAACCGAGCAGCGCCTTGCCGCGCTCCATATTGTTGCCGAGGAAATGATCGAAATGGTCGCGCATCGCCTTTTCGACGAGCAGGGCGGCTTCGGGCGAGGTCAGCCGGTCCTTGGTCTGGCTCTGGAATTGCGGATCGCGGATGAAGACCGAGAGCATCAGCTCACTGCCGGTCATCACGTCCTCGGCCGCGATCTCCTTGGCCTTCTTCTGTCCGACCAGCTCGCCGAAGCCGCGAATGCCCTTCACCAGCGCCGCGCGCAGGCCCGCCTCGTGCGTGCCGCCATCGGGAGTCGGGATGGTGTTACAGTACCAGCTATAGCTGCCGTCACTCCACAACGGCCAGGCGACTGCCCATTCGACGCGGCCCTTGCCCTCTGCGAATTCCTGGCTGCCGGTGAAGAAATCCGCGGTCGCGCATTCGCGCCCGTTGATCTGCTCGCGCAGATGATCGGCCAGGCCGCCGGGAAACTGGAACACGGCCTCGGGCGGGGTATCGTCGCCGATCAGCTCCGGCGCGCACTTCCAGCGGATCTCGACGCCGGCGAAGAGATAGGCCTTGGAGCGGGCGAGCTTGTAGAGCCGAGCCGGCTTGAAGTGGAGTTCGGGCCCGAAGATCTGCTCGTCGGGCACGAAGCTGACCGAGGTGCCGCGCCGGTTGGGCGTGCCGCCCAGCGATTCGAGCGGGCCGAGCGTGATGCCGCGCGAGAAACGCTGGCGGTACAGCTCCTTGTTCCGCGCGACCTCGATAACCGTGTCCGACGAGAGCGCGTTGACCACGCTGACGCCGACGCCGTGGAGGCCGCCTGCCGTGCTGTACGCCTTGCCCTCGAACTTGCCGCCGGAATGCAGCATCGACATGATCACTTCGAGCGCCGACTTGTCCGGGAATTTCGGATGCGGATCGACCGGCATGCCGCGGCCATTGTCGACGATGGTCAGCCGGTTGCCGGGCTCGAGCGTGACCTCGATCCGCGTCGCATGGCCCGCGACCGCCTCGTCCATGGCATTGTCGAGCACCTCCGCGGCGAGATGATGCAGCGCGCGTTCGTCAGTGCCGCCGACATACATGCCGGGCCGCCGCCGGACGGGCTCGAGCCCCTCCAGCACCTCGATCGAGGAGGCGTTGTAATCGGCGGTTGCTTTGGATGAGGAAGCGAAAAGGTCTTCGGCCATGGAAGAGCTATAGGGTCCGGTGAGTCAGGAGCGCAAGAATCCTTCTCCCGCCGGGAGAAGGGTGGTCCTGTCCCCTCTCCCACGAGAGGAGAGGGTTTGAATCAGCGGACCCGCGGGCCGCCGAAGGGCAGGGGCGGCGGCGGGCGGCGATCGCGGCGCGGAAGCTGCGCCTGATAGGCATGGCCGCAATGCGCGACGCAATAAGGGAAGCCCGGGTTCACCTTGTCGCCGCAGAAATGGAAGTCGGGCTCACCGGGATGGCCGAGCGGCCATTTGCAGATCTTGTCATTGAGATCGAGCAGCGTGGTCTTGCCCGCCATGTCGGCCGACGGCTTGGCCGGCACGAGGCGGCGTGGCGGGGCCGGGGTGATCGGCGCCTGCTGCTCGCCCGGTGCCTGGCGGAGGAAGCCGCCGGGGCCCACCGAGCGCATGATCGGCTGCGGCGCAGCGGGCGCCGCGACGACGGGCGCATCGGTGTCGCCGTCGTCGTCCTCATCCTCTTCGTCGATCTCGACCTTGGCGGCGATCGGCGCGGGGGCGGGGGCCGGCTGAGGCGCGCGCTCGGGCGCCTTGGGCGGCGCCGGCTTGGCCTGCGGCGCGGCGGCGGCGGTCGCTGCAGCCGCGGTCGCCTTGTCGGGCTCGTTCGGCTTCACCGGCGAGGGGCGTGACTGCAGGCCAAGGCGATGCGCCTTGCCGATCACGGCGTTGCGGCTGACGCCACCCAGTTCTTCCGCAATCTGGCTGGCGGTCTGGCCAGCTTCCCACATCTTCCTCAGCGTATCGATTCGCTCGTCGGTCCAGGCCATCTTTATTCCTCAAATCGCATTGCCGGGTTGCGGGCGGCGGCGGCAGCTATTAGCGCGTCCGCGATGAGCAGCCAGCCCCCAATCGGCGAAATCCAGTCGGCGGTGATGAACGCCCCCGGCGTTCCCGTGATCAGAAACGTCAATTGGGGCGGTCTTCGAACGCTCTATATCAAGGAGGTGCGCCGTTTCTTCAAGGTGCAGCTTCAAACGGTATGGGCGCCGGCGATCACGACCCTGCTGTTTTTGATCATTTTCACCGTCGCGACGGGCGGAAAACGCCCGGTTCATGTCGGCGGAGTCGATGTTCCCTTCGCCGATTTCATCGCGCCGGGGCTGATCGTGATGGGCATGCTGCAGAACAGCTTCGCCAATGCGAGCTTCTCGCTGCTGGTCGGCAAGATCCAGGGGACGATCGTCGACTACCTGATGCCGCCGCTGTCGACCGCCGAATTGCTGGTTGCGATGATCGGTGGCGCAGTAACCCGCGCCTTTTGCGTGGGGCTGACGGTGTGGCTGGCGATGGCGCTGTGGCCGGGCGTGCATGTCACGCCGAGCCATCCCATCGCGATCCTGTGGTTCGGGCTGCTCGGATCGGTATTCCTCGCGCTGATCGGCATCCTCACCTCGATCTGGGCGGAGAAGTTCGATCATGCCGCCGCAGTGCAGAATTTCTTCATCGCGCCGCTGACCCTGCTCTCCGGCACCTTCTATTCGGTCGATCACCTCGCGCCCGCATTCCGCGTGTTCAGCCATGTGAACCCGTTCTTCTATGTCATCTCGGGCTTTCGCTACGGCTTTCTCGGCACAGCCGATTCGCCGGTGATGCTGGGCAGCATCATCATCCTGGCGCTCGACGTGGCGCTCGCGATCCTCTGCTACCGCCTGCTGCGGAGCGGCTGGAAGCTCAAGAACTGATCGCCGCGCAATCCCGATAACTGACGTCACGCAGGTCGCGCGGCCGGCACTTTCCCGCAAGCATCGCCATGATCCGGTCGACCCGCTCCGCATTCTCATGTGGGTGACGTACCGGATCTAGGGCGTTTGGCGCCATCAGCATCGCGACCAACGCCAGATACTGTCGATCGCTCAACGCGCCGTCGGTCTGATGGAAAGTGCTTGGGTAGAAAGTGCGGGCCGCATCGGCAAAGCCGATCACCGGGCGGCCGTGAACGCTGCCGAAACTTGCCTTGTTCAGGAATATCTCGAGTTGGTCGCGCTTGCTCACCGTCGGATCGAACACGAAGCGGGCGATGAGGCTCTGCTCGATCTTGGCGAAGCCCGGCTTGAAGCCGCCGTCGAAGTAGAGGCGCTTGACCAGCGATTGGGTCATCGTAGTCGCGCCCTGGCCAGGCGTCGAGAAATCGACGCCGCGATGGTGGAAGAAGCCTGGGTCCTCCACTCGCAACAGCATCGTCAGGCGGCGCTTGCCGATATCGCCGAGTTTCACCTCTCGCTGCGCATTCTCGGCGATGATCGTCGGGGTGCGAGCATTGGCGCGGATCAGCGCATATCCCTCGAATGCGACAAAGAGCAGGATCGCCGCAGCCAGTACGCCGGCGGTGAGCCCAAGTGCCCGCCTCATTGTCGCTCCGTTATACCCAGCCCTCGAGCACCTGGTCGGGCGGCCGGTGGCCGTCGGCCCACATGCGGATATTGGCGATCACTTTCTCGCCCATCGCCATCCGGCCTTCATAGGTGGCGGAACCCATATGCGGGATCAGCATGACATTGGGCAGTGCCAGCATGCGCGGATCGATCTCCGGCTCGAACTTCCACACGTCGAGACCGGCACCGGCGAGCCGGCCATGCTCCAGCGCGTCGATCAGCGCGTCCTCGTCGACGATGCCGCCGCGCGCGGTATTCACGATGCAGGCGGTGGGCCGCATCAGGGCGAGCCGCCGCGCGTCGATCATGTTCTCGCTATCGGCATTGCGCGGCGTGTGGATCGTCAGGATATCGATCGCCCCGAGCATGCCATCGAGCGAATCGTGCCAGGTCGCGCCGAATTCCGCCTCGACCGCTTCGGGCAGGCGGTGGCGGTTGTGATAATGGATCGACAGGCCGAAGGCCTGGGCCCGCCTGGCGACCGCCCGGCCGATGCGGCCCATGCCGGCGATGCCCAGCGCCTTGCCGCCGATCCGGTGCCCCAGCATCCCGCTCGGCGCCCAGCCCTTCCAATGGCCGTCGCGTACCAGCCGCTCGCCCTCGGCGAGGCGGCGCGGCACCGAGAGGATCAGTGCCATGGTGATGTCGGCGGTATCCTCGGTCAGCACGCCTGGTGTGTTGGTAACGACGATGCCGCGCGCGCGCGCCGCTTTCAGGTCGATATGATTCACGCCGGCGCCGAAATTGGCGATCAGCTTGAGCCGGTCGCCCGCGCCCTCGATCAGTGCCGCGTCGATCGTATCGGTCACGGTCGGCACGAAGACGTCGCAATCGGCCATCGCCTCGGCCAGCCGCGCACGGTTCATCGGAACGTCGCCGCGGTTGTGCGTCGTGTCGAACAACTGCTCCATCCGCTCCATCACCAGATCGGCGAGTTCGCGGGTGACGATTACCTTCGGGTTCGGGACGCGTCTTGTTTCGGCCATGAGACTCGCTTGGCGAAGGCTTTTGTCTCCGTCAACGGTGGTTGAAGCGTGCGTGCCGAACGGGGTAAACGAAATCTCGTCAAGAGAAGGCCAGTTATGCGTTTCGGACCGACCATCGTGCTCGCAGCAGCCGCGGCAAGCGTCGCCGTAGCTGCCATTGCGCCTGCCCTCGCCGCGTCGGTGGAGAAGAAGACGCCCTATTTCGCTTCCATCTCCGCCAGCAAGGCGCGGATGCGCACCGGTCCGGGCAAGACCTATCCGGCCAGCTGGCTCTATCAGCGTGCCGACCTGCCGGTGAAGGTGATCGACCGCTATGATCGCGGCGCCTGGGTGAAGATCGAGGATCCGAGCGGTACCCAGGGCTGGATGATGGGCACGCTGATCAGCGACGCCCGCACCGGGCTGGTTACCGGCACCATCGCCGAATTGCGCGACACGCCGCGCTATGGTGGCCGGGTGGTGTGGCGGGCCGAGCCCGGCGTGGTCGGCCGGGTCAGCAAATGCGCGCGGGGCTGGTGCTATTTCGACGTGCGCGGGCAGGGGGGGTATGTCGAGGCGAACCATCTCTGGGGCGTGACGCCGGACGAGACGCTGGGCTGATTCGGGACATGCGGATCGTTCGTGACGACCTGACTCATCCGGACGTCATCGCCCTGCTCGAATTCCATCTGCGCGCCGCCTTCGAGAATTCGCCGCCTGGAAGCGTCTTCGCGCTGGACCTGACGGGGTTGCGCGATCCGGCGGTCTCGCTGTGGTCGGCCTGGGAGGGCGAGCATCTGCTCGGCCTCGGTGCGCTGAAGGCGCTCGATGCCGATCATGGCGAGCTGAAGTCGATGCGGACCACCCCGGCGCACCTGCGCAAGGGCGTGGCGGCGGCGATGCTCGACCATCTGATCGCGGAGGGCAGGGCGCGCGGGTACAGGAGGCTGAGCCTGGAGACCGGATCGAACGCGCCCTTCGCGCCGGCCAGGGCATTGTACGAACGGGCCGGATTCATGACTTGCGGGCCGTTCGCGGATTATATCGATACGGATTTCAGCCGCTATTATCGGCTGGAGCTTTAGCGGCGCCGCGCGGCCGCGGATTCTCCAACAGGCGCTGTCGCCAGGAGACCCGACGATTTCCCTGTTTCGGGGCAGGGAACAGGTGGAATGACCCCCTAGACTGAGACATGAAATAAGAGAGAGCTCTCTGGATGGAGGGCAAGAATGTCGAAGGACCATCGACGACGGCACGACCGGGGGTTCAAGCTGTGGGTTGTGGGTCGGATTGAGTCGGGCGAGCGGGTGTCAGCCTTGTCGCTCGAGTTGGGGATCAGGGATAATCTGCTGTACCGGTGGCGCAATGCGGTGCGGGCGGGCGGGGAGCAGGCGCTGCGCGATCCGGGTCGTCCGGGGCGCGTAGCGGATGCGATGGCTAGCCAGGCGGCGGTTGGTGAGATCCGCGATGTTGCCACAGCGCAGCGTCAGATCGAGGCCTTGCAGCGCAAGATCGGCGAGCAGCAGGTGGCGCTGGATTTTTTCAAAGGCGCCTTGCGGCGTATCGAGGCGTCACGCCAGCCGAGCGACGGTGCTGGCGAGACGACGTCTTCGCCGAGATCCAGGCGATGACGGGTTCGCAAGGCGAGGGATCGGCGCTGTCGACAGAGGCGCTGTGCCAGTTGGCCGGGGTAAGCCGGGCCAGCTATTACCGGCGCTGGCGCGAGCATGCGCCAAAAGTGGAAGAGACGGCGCTGCGCGATCAGGTGCAGCGGCTGTGCCTGGCGCAGCGCTTCTATGGCTATCGCCGGATCACCGCGCTGCTCAGGCGTGACGGTTGGTGCGTCAACCACAAGCGGGTGGCCCGGCTGATGCGCGAGGACAATCTGCTGTGCCTGCGGGGTCGGACGTTCCGGCCGGCGACGACGGATGCGCGGCACGGCTGGCGGGTGTGGCCCAATCTGGCGCGCGCGATGCAACCGATGGCGATCAACCAGCTATGGGTGGCGGACATCACCTATGTCCATCTGGCCGAGGCGTTCGTCTATCTGGCGGTGATCCTCGACGCGTTCAGCCGCAAGGTGGTCGGCTGGGCGATGGCGGACCATCTGCGCGCCGAGCTGGCGCTCGAGGCGCTCGCCATGGCGCTGGAGCGACGCAGGGTGACCGCGGACGGTCTGGTCCATCACTCCGACCGAGGCGTGCAATATGCTTGCGGCGCGTACATCGCCCGGCTCGAAGCCGCCGGCATCATCCCCAGCATGAGCCGTGCGGGCTGCCCTTACGACAACGCCATGGCCGAGAGCTTCATGAAGACCCTGAAGCAGGAGGAGGTCGACGGTACCGGCTATCGCGACCTCGCCGACGCACGCGAGCGGATCGGGACCTTCATCGAGCAGGTCTACAATCGCCAGCGCCTGCACTCCGCCTTGGCCTACAGGTCGCCCGACGAGTATGAGGAAACCATGCGAAGGGCTGCTGCGCAGCAGCCCTTCAAACAAGCAACCGAGCTCTCTCTAATTAACGTGTCTCACTAAAGGGGGTCACTCCACAGGGAATTATCAGGGAATTCTTTTTTTCTTTCGCCGTTCGGGGCCGGCTGATCATCAATATATCACTGAATAACAAGATGTTGATGAACGATTCCCTGTTCCGCGGTAACAGGGAAATCCGTCCCGGATCAGCGAATTTTCGGTTGAGACAGGGACCGCGCGTCGTCCAACACACGCAGGTCATGAGAAAAAGCGGACGGAACGCGGGCAAGTTTCGTCGAACGCCAGATCGCAGAAAGTCGCGCGATGTTGAATCGACGAGTGTCGGGAATATGCAGTCCGGCGTGACGGCGACTTCGGCTGTCTCGATCCACCTTCATCGCGGCTCCGGCCTAGTGCATCAACTCCACGGCCATCGCGGTGGCTTCGCCGCCGCCGATGCAGAGCGAAGCCATGCCGCGCTTGCCGCCGGCCGTCTGCAGGGCCGAAAGCAGGGTCGCGAGGACGCGTGCGCCCGAAGCGCCGATCGGGTGGCCGAGCGCGCAAGCGCCGCCATGAATGTTGAGGCGGTCATGACTGATGCCGAGGTCGCGCATCGCGATCATCGCCACGACGGCAAAGGCCTCGTTGACCTCGAACAGGTCGACCTCTTCCGCCGACCAGCCGGCCCTTTCCAGCGTCTTGCGCATCGCGAAGACCGGGGCGGTAGTGAACAGCGCCGGGGCATGAGCATGGGCGCCGTGCGCGACGATGCGGGCGATCGGGTCGAGGCCGAGCTTCTCCGCGATCGAGGCACGGGTCAGCACCAGGGCGGCCGCGCCGTCCGAGATCGAGGAAGCATTGGCGGCGGTGATCGTGCCATCCTTCGAGAAGGCGGGTTTGAGCGTCGGGATCTTCGAGGCGTCGCCCTTGGCCGGCTGCTCGTCGAGGGTGACCTGGGTCGGGCCCTTGCGACCGGCGATCTCGATCGGCACGATCTCCCGGTCGAACGCGCCCGACTGCTGCGCTTTCTGCGCGCGCTCGAGCGAGGCGATGGCGAAATCGTCCATCTGGGCGCGGGTGAACTGATATTCGGCGGCGCTATCCTCGGCGAAATTGCCCATCAGCTTGCCGGGCTCATAGGCATCCTCGAGGCCATCGAGATACATATGGTCCATCAGCCGGTCATGGCCGATGCGCGCGCCGCCGCGGTGCCGCATCGAGAGATAGGGCGCGTTGGTCATGCTCTCCATGCCGCCCGCGACGATCAGGTCGGCGGAGCCCGCCGCCAGCGCGTCGGACGCCATGATCGCTGCCTGCATGCCCGATCCGCACATCTTGTTGACCGTCGTCGCCTCGATATGGTTCGGCAGGCCCGCCTTCAGCGCGGCCTGGCGCGCCGGCGCCTGGCCGAGGCCGGCGGGCAGCACGCAGCCCATATAGATGCGCTCGATCGCCTCGCCCGAAAGCCCCGCACGCTCGACCGCGCCGCCGACCGCGGTCGCGCCCAGCTCGGTCGCAGTCGCGCCGGAGAGCGATCCCTGGAAGCTGCCCATCGGCGTGCGGGCATAGGACAGGATGACGATCGGATCGGCGGACATGCTTGAGCTCCGGTTGGGAGGGGTGGCCGCGATCTAGGCGCCTGGGCGATCGAATACAAACCGCCGTGAGGCAGCCCGGCACTGCAGTTTTGCAGGGCGGCGGTTACGGTGTTCGACAAAGTTTAGCGCCTTCCCCGGCGAAGGCCGGGGTCCAGTTGGGAGACGATGATGATGGCCGTCTCGCGCTGCTACATCCACCTTTTCACCTGGACCCGGCCTGCGCCGGGGAAGGACAAGGTTTTAGCGCCAAAGTGCCCGCGTCAGTCCTTGAAGAAGCGCTCGATCACATTCTGCGCGATGCGTGCCGGACGCAGCGTCTCGGCATCGATGCAGCACCAGCTCGACTTGACCTCGGCGAGCACTTCCTCGCCGCGCTTGATCACCGTTTCGTAAAAGGCGCGCGCGCCGTGCACCTTTTCGAGCAGCACGGTGGCGATGACGTCGTCGTCGAGGAAGGTCGGGCGGCGATAGGTGATCTCATGCTTGAGCGCGACCCAGAGATGCGCGGCGACGGCATCGGCGGGCGCGAAACGCTGCCAATGGTTGATCACGGCTTCCTGGACCCATTTCAGATAGCTCGCATTGTTCACATGCCCCATGAAATCGATGTCGGCGGCATGGATCGCGATGGCATAGCTATGCGAGGCATATTGGGGGTCGGGCATGGGCTTACCTTATCGTAAACGGCAAGTTTTGGCGAGAGCGAAGCAGAAGGATTCGTCGTAAAGATTCGACGTACCAACTTGGGCATGACGCGGGAGGCGCGGGCGGGTATCGCCGGACGATGGAAGACACGCTCACCACCGCGCTCAAATGGTTCGCTTCGGGCAGCGGGATGATCGCCGCGGCCATGGTCTCGCTGGATCTGGGGCGGAAGGTGACGGGCTGGGGGTTCGTCCTGTTCCTCGCCTCGTCGATAGCGTGGATTTCCGGATCGGTGCTGACCAAGGACTTCGCGCTCGGCACGCAGAATGTCGTGCTGTTCGGGATCAACATGGTCGGCGTGTATCGGTACCTGATCCGCAAGAAGCCCAATGGCTGAGTCCTGGCTGTGGCCGGTCGCGCTCGGGGTGCTGGGCGCAGTGATCGGCAGCTTCCTCGCCACGATCGTGATTCGCTGGCCACAGGACCGGTCAGTGCTGAAAGGGCGCTCGCATTGCGACGGGTGCGACGCGGTGCTGGGGTCGCGCGACCTGATTCCGCTGGTCAGCGCCGCGCTGGCGCGGGGGCGGTGCCGGCATTGCGGCGCGCCGATCGATCCGCTGCACTGGCAGATCGAGCTTGCCGCGCTCGGCATCGGCGCGATCGCCGGGCTGGTCGTGCCGGGGCCTGTCGCCTTGGCCGGAGCGGTGTTCGGCTGGCTGTTGCTGACGCTGGCGGCGCTGGACGTGACCGATTTCTGGTTGCCCGATCGGTTGACCCTCACATTGGCGCTGGCCGGGCTGGCGGCGGGAGTCGCCGGGGTCGAGCCGGTGCTGACCGAACGGCTGATCGGTGGGGTTGCGGGGTTCGGATCGTTGTGGCTGATCGGCTTTTCCTACAAGCGGCTCCGCGGCCGGGAGGGGCTGGGCGGGGGCGATCCCAAGCTGCTCGGTGCGATCGGATTGTGGCTCGGCTGGCGCATGTTGCCGGCGGTGTTGCTGCTCGCGGCGCTGACCGGGCTTGCCTTTGTGCTGGTCGGGATGGTGCGCGGGCGGGCAGCGAAACTCGACGACCGGATGCCGTTCGGCGCGCTGCTTGCGATCGCCGCTTACCCGGCCTGGCTGTTCCTGTTAGGATCGGCGGGATGAGGTTTTTCGCGATCCTGCCGCTGTTTCTCGCCGGCGCCGCTTCCGCCCAGACTCCGCCGCCGGCCGCGATCGACGGCCTGCCGATCGGTGCGATCCCGACTCAGGCACTGCCCAAGACCGGTTGCGCCGCGTTCCTGTGGACTGCGACCGGCAGCCGCGCGCTGGTCGCGATGGCGGGCGCCGATCCGGCGCAGCTCCGCCTGTCGATCGGCGGCACGGTGGCCGATCTGCCGCGCACCGAGCAGCATGATCCCGGCGGATTCGGCTTTGCCGGCACGACTCAGTACCAGGCGGGCGACGTGACCGCGGTGGTGACCATGTCGATCGTGACGCGCGGCGATTTGAAGGACGGCGCCTCGGTGCCGGAGGCGACGCTCAGGATCGACCGGACGGGACAGGACAGCGTGGTGGTGCCGGTGGCCGGCCTGATCGGCTGCGCTGCATAACGCCACGCCGAAGGGCGGGCAGGGGAGAGAGACGATGGCGACAATGCAGGAAATCCTCACGCAGCAGCGCGCGGCGTTCATGGCCGAACTGCCGGTGTCGATCGCCGTCCGCAAGGACCGGCTGAAGCGCGCCGCGGCAATGATCAGCGACAATGCCGCGAAGTTCTGCGACGCGCTGAGCGAGGATTTCGGCCATCGCAGCCGCGAGCAATCGATGCTGACCGACATCGCCAGTTCGATCGCGCCAATCAACCATGCGCTCAAATCGGTCGAGAAATGGGCGCGCCCGGAAAAGCGCCCGGTGCTGTTCCCGCTTGGCCTGCTCGGCGCGAAAGCGTGGATCGAATATCAGCCCAAGGGCGTGGTCGGGGTGATCGCGCCGTGGAATTTCCCGGTCAATCTCGTCATGTCGCCGCTCGCCGGGGTGCTCGCGGCGGGCAACCGGGCGATGGTGAAGACGAGCGAATATACCCCGCGCGTCGCCGAGCTGTTCGAGGAAGTGGTGGGCGATTATTTCGCGGCTGACGAACTCGCCTTCGTGTCGGGCGGGCCGGATGTCGGCAAGGCGTTTGCGGAACTCCCGTTCGATCACCTGATCTTCACCGGCGCGACCGCAGTGGGCAAGCATATCCTCCATGCCGCGGCGGACAATCTGACGCCAGTGACGCTGGAACTAGGCGGCAAATCGCCGGTGATCATCGGCAAGTCGGCCGACCTCGCCAAGGCGACCGAGCGGGTGGCGCTGGGCAAGATGCTGAACGCCGGCCAGATCTGCCTCGCGCCGGATTACATGCTGGTCGAGGCAGCACAGGAGGCTGAGGTAGTGCGCGGGCTGAAGGCCTCGGCCTCGGCGATGTATCCGACTCTGCTCGCCAATCCGGATTATACCTCGGTGATCAACGACCGGCATTTTGCGCGGCTCGAGGGGTTGCTCGACGATGCGCGGGCGAAGGGCGCGAAGGTCGAGGCGATCAACCCGGCGAACGAGGATTTCGGCGCCTCCAATGCGCGGAAGATGCCGCTGCACATCGTGACCGACGTGACCGACGACATGGCGGTGATGCAGGAGGAGATTTTCGGACCGATCCTGCCGGTGCGCCGCTATGACGGGATCGGCGACGCGATCGCCCAGGTGAATCGTCGCGACCGGCCGCTCGGTCTCTATTATTTCGGCAGCGACGAGGTGGAGCGGCGGCAGGTGCTCGACCGCACGATCGCGGGCGGCGTGACGCTCGACGACGTGATCTTCCATATCAGCATGGAGGATCTGCCGTTCGGCGGGGTCGGGCCATCGGGCATGGGCGCCTATCACGGGCTCGATGGATTCCGCACGTTCAGCCACGCCAAGAGCGTCTACAAGCAGGTCAAGCTCGACGTGGCGAAGATCGCCGGGCTCAAGCCGCCTTATGGCAAGGCGACGATGAAGGCGGTCGCGCGGCAGATGAAGGGGTAGGGCCTCACAGCGCGGCGCGCCGACCTTCCAGCCACAGCCGCTCGGCGCGTTCCGGACCCAGCTTCAGGGCCGCGTCATAAGCCTCTCGCGCCGCGTCGGTCAGCCCGAGCTTCGCAAGCAGATCGGCGCGCACCGCGTGATAGGGCAGGAAATCCGCCAGCCCCGGCGCGTCCAGCGCATCGACTTCCTCCAGCGCGGTTTCCGGCCCGGCGATCTCGGCAAGCGCCACGGCGCGGTTGAGCCGGGTGATCGCATCGTCGCGCAGGGCGAGCAGCGCGTCGTAGAGGACGAGCACTGATCGCCACGGCGCCCGCTGGTCCAGCGACAGCCGCGCGCACCATTCCGCATGGATCAGCGCCTGCAGGGTACGCCTGCCCGGTGGCCCGGCGGAAAGCGCGCGGGCGAGATAGGGCCGGGCCTCGGCGATCAGCGCCTTGTCCCATGCCGCCGGATCCTGCCGGTCGAGCGGTACCATCGTTCCAGCGGCGTCCACCCGCGCCGGCCGGCGCGCCTCGGCGAAGCGGACCGTCGCCGCCAGCGCCAGCACCTCGGGCTCGTTCGGCGCCAGCGCGGCGAGCGTGGCGGTGATGCCCAGCATCTCCTGCGCATAGCCCGCGTGGCGGCCGCTGCCGCCGCCATCCTCATGTGCCTTGGCATAAGCGATCTCGATCGTGCTCAGCACTGCGTCGAGCCGGTCCGGCCACGCATCGGGACCGGGCACCTCGAAGGGTACGCCAGCGCCGGCGATCTTGTTCTTCGCGCGCACCAGCCGCTGCGCCAAGGTCGATTCGGGCAGGAGGAAGGCGCGGGCGATCTCGGGCGTCGACAGGCCGCAGACCAGCTTGAGCGTCAGGGCCGCGCGCGCCTCGGGGTGGATCGCCGGATGGCAGCAGACGAAGATCAGCTTGAGCCGCTCGTCCGGGATCAGCCTGGTGTCGGCCATCATGTCCTCCTCCGGGCTGGGCGGCGGTTCGGGATCGGGCAGCGTGGCGCCCGATCGCACCGCGCGCCGCCGCACCATATCGAGCGCGGCGCGCTCGGCGACGCGGTAGAGCCATGCGGCCGGATCGCGCGGAGTCTCGGTCGCCCAGGCCGTCACCGCCCGGGCGCAGGCCTCGGCAAAGGCTTCCTCGGCGATATCGAGATCGCGGAACCGGGCCGCGAGCGCGGCGCGAACGCGCGCGCCGTGATCGCGCGCGGCCCGGTCCAGCGCCCTGGTCAATCGCTCCCGCCGAGCACCGGCCGGATCTCGATCGACCCGTCCGTATAGACCGGGAGTTTCTTCGCCATCGCGATCGCTGCATCCAGATCGGGCGCGTCGACGATGTAGAAGCCGCCGAGTTGCTCCTTGGTCTCGGCGAAGGGGCCGTCATGGATGGTCTGCGTGCCCGAGCGGGTGACCACGGTGGTCGCCATGCTGGTCGGCATCAGGCCGGCGCCACCCTTGCGCCGCGCCCCGAGCTCGGTGCCGAACGCCATGTGACGCTGCATGATCTCCGTCATGGCCGGGTTGTCACGCTCGTCGCCGTAAACCGTCTCGTCCTCATAGACCAGGAGTATGTACTGCATCGGTTTGTCCTCCATCAGCGATCGCGGCCTGCGATCGTATAGCGGAGACGGGCGACGGGCAGCGGATTCGACAGCGTCCGGAAATTTATTTTGCGCCGCCGTCGTCCGGGAAGCGCCGGCCGACATGGACTTCGCCGCGCGCCTCGGCGAGGCGTTCCTGGCGGTGGCGTTCGGCATAGCTCGCGCGCTGTTCGTCGTTGCGGGAATCGTGGCAGGCGGGGCAGCTGACGCCCTCGACATAAAGCGGGGAAGCCTGGTCCTCCGGGCTCACCGGCATGCGGCAGGCGTGGCAGAGCGCGTGCGTGCCGAGCTCCAACCCGTGCTTCACCGCGACGCGCTGGTCGAACACGAAACATTCCCCTTCCCAGCGGCTCTGCTCGGCCGGCACCTCTTCGAGATATTTCAGGATCCCGCCTTCGAGGTGATAGACCTCCTCGAGTCCCTCCGCCTTGAGAAAGGCAGTGGCCTTTTCGCAGCGGATGCCGCCGGTGCAGAACATCGCGATCTTCGGCGCGGCGGCGAACTCGTCGCGGTGCGCGCGGAACCAGGCGGGGAAATCGCGAAAGCTGTGAGTCTTCGGATCGATCGCGCCGGAGAAGGTGCCGATCGCGACCTCATAATCGTTGCGGGTATCGATCAGGATCGTGCCGGGCGCCTCGATCAGCGCGTTCCATTCCGCCGGCGGGACATAATGGCCGACCTCTTCCAGCGGATCGATATCGGGCTCGCCCATCGTCACGATCTCGCGCTTGAGGCGCACTTTCATGCGGTGGAACGGCATCTTCTCCGCATGGCTGTCCTTCACCTCGATATCCGCGCAGCCGGGCAGGGCGCGGATATGGTCGAGCACGCGCTCGATCGCATCGGGCGCGCCGGCGATGGTGCCGTTGATGCCTTCCTTCGCCAGCAGGATCGTGCCCTTGATGCCGTTCTCGTCGCACAGGCGCGCGAGCGGATCGCGCAGCGTGGCAGGATCCGGAAAGCGGGCGAAACGATAAAGGGCGGTAACGCGAAGAGGGGCCATGCCGGCTCCGCTAGAGTATCCCGGCCCCTTACGTCAAAAATGGCGAGTCCCTATTGCGCGCGGCCGGCACGCTCACCACTCTCTCGCTCCCGGGAGAATGTTCATGACGAAGGACAATGCATGGAGGATGATCTCCCCGAGGGTGGGCGTGACCGCACGCTGAATCGACTGGTGGCGATGACGGTGGTCATCCTCTCGGTGTTCATGGCGGTGGCGAACATCAAGGACGACAATCTGGTCCAGGCGATGCAGCTCGCGAAAAGCGATGCGATCGATACCTGGTCGGAATATCAGGCAACGAAGACCAAGGCGCATATCGTCGAGACGGCCAAGGCCGAGATCGCGGTGATCGCCGGAGCGGCGCCCTCCGTCGCGGCGCGCACGGCCCTCGTCTCGATGGATGCCGAGGCAGCGAAATATGCCGCGGAGACGCCGCGGCTCAAGGCGAAGGCTGAAGCGGACGACGCGCAATATGATGCGCTCAACCTGCATGACGACCAGTTCGACATGTGCGACGCGCTCATCTCGATCGCGGTGTCGCTGGCGGCGGTCGCCGCGCTGGCCGAGACGCGGTGGCTGCTGGTCGCGGCCTGGGGCTTTGGCGGGTTCGGGTTGCTGATGGGTATCGCCGGCTTCGCGGGCTGGGCGATCCACCCGAACGCGCTGGCGAGCTTTCTCAGCTGAGCGCGTTCCAGCGGTCGGCGAAGGTGGCGCGCTCGGCCTCGGTCAGGTGCAGGCCGATCTTGCTCCGGCGCATCAGCGCATCCTCGGGCGTGCGGGCCCATTCGCGGCGCTTCATCCAGCGCGCCTCGATCTCGGTCAGCCCGCCGCCGAGATCCGCGCCCATGCCGGCTTCGTCCGTCACGCCGTCCAGCATCTCGGCCAGCATCGTGCCATAGGCATGCGCCATGCGCTCGGAGCGCGCTTCGCCGAGGAAAGGCCAGGTCGTGCGGACCTGCGCGAGGAACAGCGCGAAGTCGGGAATGGCGCCGCCCGGAAAGACACGTGCCCGTGTCGCCGGATGAACGGTCAGGCCGAGCGGCTTGGCCAGCTTGCCCATCGCTTCCTCGGCAAGGTGCCGCGCCGTGGTGATCTTGCCGCCGAACACGCTGAGCAGGGCAGGGCCTTCAGTGTCGAGCTCGAGCACATAGTCGCGCGTGACGGCCTTCGCTTCGCTGGCGCCGTCGTCATAGAGCGGCCGGACGCCGGACCAGGTCGATGTCACATCGGCGGGCGCGATCTGCTTCACGAAATGGGTATTGGCCGCGTCGCACAGATAGGCGACTTCCTCCGCGCTGATTGTCGCATCCTCGGGACGGTCGACCGGGATGTCGGTCGTGCCGATCTCGGTGAAGTCGCCCTGATAGGGAATGGCGAAGACGATGCGGCGGTCGCGCAGCTGCAGGATATAGGCGTGCTCGCCCTCATAGAGTTTCGGCACGACGATATGGCTGCCCTTGACCAGCCGCACGCCGCTCTTCGCGCTGACGCCGAGATCGTCGAGCATGCGATGCACCCAGGGTCCGGCCGCGTTGACGATCGCCCGCGCCTCCACAGTGCGGCCGTCGGACAAGGTCGCCCGCCAGACATTGCCGTCGCGCCGTGCCGAATCGAGCGCTACGCCGACGGCTATCTCCGCGCCATTGTCGGCCGCATCGACCGCGTTGAGCACGGTGAGCCGGGCATCGTCGACGAACGCGTCGGAATAGACGAAACCATGGTTGCCGCCCTTGAGCGGTGCGGAATAGGCGGTGTCGCCGACACGCAGGCCGCGCGAGCGGGGCAGGGACATCTTCCCGCCCAGCATGTCGTAGAGATAAAGGCCAAGCCGGATCATCCACCAGGGCCGCACCGAATTCTCCTGCGGCAGCACGAACAGCAGGGGACGGATGATGTGCGGCGCGGCATGGATCAGCCGCTCGCGCTCGCGCAGCGCCTCGGCGACCAGCTTGAACTCGTAATATTCGAGATAGCGCAGGCCGCCATGAATCAGCTTGGTCGAGGCGGAGGATGTATGCCCGGCCAGATCGTCGCGCTCGACCAGCAGCACCTTGAGGCCGAGCAGCGATGCCTCGCGCGCGATCGCGCAGCCGTTGATGCCGCCGCCGATGATGAGAAGGTCGTAAGTCATCTGCCGCTGTTACCACAGCCGCCGCCGCTGGATAGCCGCGGCGCCCGCTCAATATTCTATTCGGCCTTCTCGAAATGTCATATTGCGGGCGACCGCTCGCCCGGCGGGAACCGCGATCGGAAGAGTTCCGGCGCACGCCATTGACCACCCCCGAGTCGGCTTGTATAGGCGCCGCTGCTCCGACGGGACCGTACCTGTCGGGACAAGCTTGAACATTGCTGGATGCATTCCAGGGCCCGGGGGGTCGAAAGTCCACCCAGCGGTCCTTTTTGTATTCCCGAGCGTCATGGCTCCAGCAAAGTAACCACAGTCTAAGGTGAAGAGATTCATGCCGACGATCAACCAGCTGGTCCGCAAGGGCCGCGATCCGCAGAAGGCCAAGTCCAAGGTCCCTGCAATGGAGCAGAACCCGCAGAAGCGCGGCGTCTGCACCCGCGTCTATACGACGACTCCGAAGAAGCCGAACTCGGCTCTGCGCAAGGTTGCCAAGGTCCGCCTGACCAACCAGCGCGAAGTCATCAGCTACATCCCCGGCGAGGGGCACAACCTCCAGGAGCACTCCGTGGTGCTGATCCGTGGCGGCCGCGTTCGCGACCTTCCCGGCGTCCGCTATCACGTTCTCCGCGGTGTGCTCGATACGCAGGGTGTGAAGGATCGCCGCCAGTCGCGTTCCAAGTACGGCGCTAAGCGTCCGAAGTAAGCCGGTCGGCTCCACCCTGCGAAAGCCGGTGCTGGAGCTTCCGACCCCCAGGGCTGAAGTTTAGAAGGAAATTGAAATGGCACGTCGTCGTCGTCCCGAAAAGCGGGTCATCCTGCCTGATCCCCAGTATGGGGATGAGGTTCTCTCCAAGTTCATGAACAGCGTCATGCTGGACGGCAAGAAGTCCGTCGCCGAACTGATCGTCTATGGTGCTCTCGCAACCGTCGAGCAGCGCGCGAAGAAGGATCCGATCGGCGTGTTTCACGAGGCGCTCGCCAATGTGAAGCCGGGCATCGAAGTCCGTTCGCGCCGCGTCGGTGGTGCGACCTATCAGGTCCCCGTCGAAGTGCGCCCCGAGCGCGCCCAGGCGCTGGCCATCCGCTGGCTGATCTCCGCTGCGCGCGCGCGGTCGGAGAACACCATGTCGGCCCGCCTGTCGGGCGAGCTGATGGATGCCGCCAACAACCGCGGCAACGCGGTGAAGAAGCGCGAAGACACCCATCGTATGGCCGAAGCGAACCGCGCCTTCAGCCACTACCGCTGGTAATCTCCACTACCTATATGTCGAGAGGCCGGGAGTTCCCCGGCCTCCTACATCGCTAAGGAAAATCCGATCATGGCCCGCAGCCATCCGCTCGACATGTACCGCAACATCGGCATCATGGCGCACATCGACGCCGGCAAGACGACGACGACCGAGCGCATCCTCTATTACACCGGCAAGTCCTACAAGATCGGCGAGGTCCATGAGGGCACCGCCACGATGGACTGGATGGAGCAGGAGCAGGAGCGCGGGATCACGATCACGTCGGCCGCAACGACGTGCTTCTGGAACGATCACCGCATCAACATCATCGACACCCCCGGCCACGTCGACTTCACCATTGAAGTCGAGCGTTCGCTGCGCGTGCTCGATGGCGCGGTTGCATGCTTCGACGGCGTTGCCGGTGTCGAGCCGCAGTCCGAGACCGTGTGGCGTCAGGCCGAGAAGTATCACGTCCCGCGGATGTGCTTCATCAACAAGCTCGACCGCACCGGCGCGAACTTCAACATGTGCGTGCAGATGATCAAGGACCGCCTCGGCGCGCGTCCGGCCGTCCTCTATCTGCCGATCGGCCTCGAAGGCGACTTCAAGGGCCTGGTCGACCTGGTCGAGAACCGCGCGATCATCTGGCTCGAAGAGTCGCTCGGCGCGAAGTTCGAATATCAGGACATCCCGGCCGACCTGGCCGACCTGGCTGCAAACGCGCGTTCCGAGCTGATCGAGATGGCCGTCGAGCAGGACGACGACATCATGGAGCAGTATCTCGAGGGCAACGAGCCTGACGTTGCGACCTTGAAGAAGCTGATCCGCAAGGGCACGCTGAACTTCTCGTTCGTGCCGGTGCTCTGCGGCTCCGCGTTCAAGAACAAGGGCGTTCAGCCGCTGCTCGACGCAGTGGTCGACTATCTGCCGTCGCCGCTGGACATCAAGGACGTCGAGGGTCTGAAGCTCGACGGCGTGACGCCGGATACGCGTCCGCCGGCCGACGATGCCCCGTTCTCGGCGCTGGCGTTCAAGATCATGAACGATCCGTTCGTCGGTACGCTGACCTTTGCGCGCATCTATTCGGGCAAGCTCGACGCCGCTTCGATCGTCACCAACTCGGTGAAGGACAAGAAGGAAAAGGTTGGCCGCATGCTGCTGATGCATGCGAACAGCCGCGAGGACATCCAGGAAGCGTTCGCAGGCGACATCGTCGCTCTCGCGGGCCTCAAGGATACCACGACCGGTGACACGCTCTGCGCGCAGAACGCTCCGATCATCCTCGAGCGCATGGAATTCCCGGACCCCGTCATCGAGGTCGCGGTGGAGCCGAAGACGAAGGCCGACCAGGAGAAGATGGGCATCGCGCTCAATCGTCTCGCTCGCGAGGATCCTTCGTTCCGCGTTACGTCCGATGTCGAGAGCGGCCAGACCATCATCAAGGGCATGGGCGAGCTCCATCTCGAGATCCTGGTCGATCGCATGAAGCGCGAGTTCAAGGTCGAGGCAAATGTCGGCGCGCCGCAGGTGGCGTATCGCGAATATCTCGCGAAGCCGATCGAGATGAGCTACACCCACAAGAAGCAGTCGGGTGGTTCGGGTCAGTTCGCCGAGATCAAGATCAAGGTCATTCCCGGCGAGCGCGGTTCTGGCTTCGTCTTCTCCGACCAGATCAAGGGCGGTAACGTTCCGAAGGAATATATCCCGTCGGTCGAGAAGGGCATGCGCGAGACGGCCGAGACCGGATCGCTGATCGGCTTCCCGATCATCGATTTCGAGGTTCAGCTGATCGACGGCAAATATCATGACGTCGACTCGTCGGCGCTGGCGTTCGAAATCTGTGCCCGTGGCGCCATGCGCGAAGCGGCCCAGAAGTCGGGCATCAAGCTGCTCGAGCCGATCATGAAGGTCGAGGTCGTGACGCCGGAGGATTATCTCGGCGACGTGATCGGCGATCTGAACAGCCGTCGTGGCCAGATCCAGGGCACCGACAGCCGCGGCAACGCGACTGCGGTGGAGGCGATCGTCCCGCTGGCGAACATGTTCGGTTACGTGAACCAGCTCCGCTCGTTCAGCCAGGGCCGCGCGCAATATACCATGCAGTTCTCGCATTATGACGAAGTGCCAGCCAACGTTGCCGAAGAAGTGAAGGCGAAGCTGGCGTAACTTGAAATAGGTCGTTAAGGGGCCGCGTTCGCGTGGCGCCCTGAAGGCCGCGAATCTGATTCTAGAAGGTAGGAAAAATGGCTAAAGCAAAGTTCGAGCGGACCAAGCCGCATCTCAACATCGGCACGATCGGCCATGTCGATCACGGCAAGACGTCGCTGACGGCCGCCATCACCAAGGTGTTGGCTGAGACCGGTGGCGCTACGTTCACGAGCTACGCCAACATCGACAAGGCTCCGGAAGAGCGCGAGCGCGGCATCACCATCTCGACCGCACACGTCGAGTATGAGACGACCGCGCGCCACTATGCGCACGTCGATTGCCCGGGCCACGCCGATTATGTGAAGAACATGATCACCGGTGCCGCCCAGATGGACGGCGCGATCCTGGTCGTGTCCGCCACCGACGGCCCGATGCCGCAGACCCGCGAGCACATCCTGCTCGCCCGTCAGGTCGGCGTGCCGACGATGGTCGTGTTCATGAACAAGGTCGATCTGGTCGACGACGAGGAAATCCTCGAACTGGTCGAGATGGAAATCCGCGAGCTGCTCTCGAAGTATGATTTCGACGGCGACAACATCCCGGTCATCCGTGGCTCGGCCGTGTGCGCGCTCGACGACAAGCAGCCCGAGATCGGCCATGACGCCGTGCTCAAGCTGATGCAGGCGGTCGACGAGTACCTCCCGCAGCCCGAGCGTCCGCTCGACAAGCCGTTCATGATGCCGATCGAGGACGTGTTCTCGATCTCGGGTCGCGGCACGGTCGTCACCGGCCGCGTCGAGACCGGCGTTGTGAAGGTCGGCGAGGAAGTCGAGATCGTTGGCATCCACCCGGCAGTCCGCAAGACCACCGTCACGGGCGTCGAAATGTTCCGCAAGCTGCTCGACCAGGGCCAGGCCGGCGACAACATCGGTGCGCTGATCCGCGGCGTCGGCCGTGAAGAGGTCGAGCGTGGCCAGGTTCTCTGCAAGCCGGGCTCGATCAAGCCGCACACCGACTTCCAGTCGGAAGTGTATGTGCTGTCGAAGGACGAGGGCGGCCGTCACACGCCGTTCTTCGCCAACTATCGTCCGCAGTTCTACTTCCGCACCACGGACGTGACCGGCACCGTCGAGCTGCCCGAGGGCACCGAGATGGTCATGCCTGGCGACAACATCGCTCTGGGCGTCAAGCTCATTGCGCCGATCGCCATGGACGTCGGCCAGCGTTTCACCATCCGTGAGGGTGGCCGTACCGTTGGTTCGGGGATTGTCAGCGGCATCTCGAAGTAATATAGACGCGCCTCCGCCCGATTCGCCGCTTTCTCGGTGGCAAATCGGGCGGTTGCTATTTCAGTGAACAATGGTTCGGTTGCTCTCGGGCAACCCGCTCTTTCGCATCGGTAGGGTTATGGAAACGCAGAATATTCGGATTCGTCTGAAGGCATTCGATCATCGTGTGCTCGATCAGGCCACCGGCGACATCGCCGACACGGCGCGCCGCACTGGCGCACTCATCCGCGGCCCCATTCCCCTCCCGACGCGCATCGAGAAGTTCACGGTGAACCGCGGACCGCACATCGACAAGAAGTCGCGTGAGCAGTTCGAGGTCCGTACCTACAAGCGGATGCTGGACATCGTTCAGCCGACCCCGCAGACGGTGGACGCGCTGATGAAGCTCGATCTCGCCGCGGGTGTAGACGTGGAGATCAAGCTGGCCTAAAGGCCGCGCTCCAAAAGAGTTCGGTTTCGCCACTGGCGAGATCAAATACAGGGATACCGCCCGGCTTGCCGGGGTCTGCGTCCCCCGTCACGTTCCCGCTCTCGCGGGAACACCAGCCCGGGACGGGGCACGCATTATATTTTGGGCTGACACGCCCGTCGGAAATCGTTCCGGCGGGCCTCTGTAATAGGAGCATTGATCATGCGCACTGGCGTGATCGCGAAGAAAATGGGGATGACCCGCTTGTTCCAGGACGATGGGCGCCATGTGCCCGTCACCGTCCTGGCACTGGAAAATCTGCAGGTAGTGGCCGTTCGCGAGGCCGACCGTGATGGTTATACCGCTGTCCAGCTTGGTGCTGGCACCGCCAAGGCGAAGAATGTCGCCAAGCCGCAGCGCGGCCACTTCGGCAAGGCCGAAGTCGAGCCTAAGGCGAAGGTTGCCGAATTCCGCGTCTCCGACGACGCCGTGCTCGAAGTGGGCGCCGAGATTTCGGCCGACCATTATGTTGCCGGCCAGATCGTCGACATCCAGGGCGTCACCCAGGGTAAGGGTTTCGCGGGCGGCATGAAGCGTTGGGGCTTCGGCGGTCTGCGCGCCACCCACGGCGTGTCCGTCTCGCACCGTTCGCTCGGTTCGACCGGTCAGCGCCAGGATCCGGGCAAGGTCTTCAAGAACAAGAAGATGGCCGGCCAGATGGGTGACAAGAACCGCACCCAGCAGAATCTCGAAATCGTATCGACCGACGTCGAGCGTGGCCTGATCTTCGTGAAGGGCTCCGTGCCCGGCTCGAAGGGCGGCTGGCTGCTCGTCAAGGACGCCGTCAAGGTCGCCCGTCACGCCGATGCACCGTACCCGGCCGGCCTGAAGGCCGCCGCGAACAGCAACACCGCTCCCGCCGAGACGCCTGCAGAAGACGTCCAGGCCGTGGAAGCGACCGAAGGCCAGGAGGGCTGAACATGAAGGTCACTATTCAGTCCTTCGACGCTGCCGCGAAGGCCAGCGATATCGAGCTCAACGACGAGGTCTTCGGCCTCGATCCGCGCGCCGACATCCTGCACCGCGTCGTCACCTGGCAGCTCGAAAAGCGTCGTGCCACGGCACGCGGCACGCGCGAGCGCGCCGATGTTGCCCGCACCGGCAAGAAGTTCGGTCGCCAGAAGGGCGGCGGTACCGCGCGTCACGGCGATCGCCGCGCTCCGACCTTCGTCGGCGGCGGTAAGGCTCACGGCGCCCGCGTTCGCGATTTCAATCCGTCGCTGAACAAGAAGATCCGCGCTCTTGGTCTGCGCATGGCTCTCAGCAGCCACGCCAAGGCCGGCTCGCTGATTGTCATGGACAGCCTGACCGTCAAGGACAACAAGACCAAGGCGCTGACCGCGGACCTGGCGAAGCTCGGCTTCGGCAAGACCGCGTTGGTGATCGACGGTGATGCAGTCGAGACGAGCTTCGCGCTCGCCGCCGGCAACCTCCGTCAGATCAACGTTCTGCCCGCCGCTGGTGCGAACGTCTACGACATCCTGAAGCATGACACGCTGGTGCTGACGCGCTCCGCTGTCGAAAAGCTGGAGGCGCGCTTCAATGGCTAAGAAGCAGAATGCCGAGATCGACATTCGTCATTATGACGTGATCGTCGCTCCGCACATCACCGAGAAGGCGACCCTGCTCAGCGAGCAGAACGCGGTCGTGTTCAAGGTTTCGAACGACGCGACCAAGCCTGAGATCAAGGCGGCCGTCGAGGCGCTGTTCAACGTCAAGGTCCTGGGGGTCAACACGATCGTCCAGAAGGGCAAGACAAAGAAGTGGAAGGGCACGCCCTACACGCGCTCCGACATGAAGAAGGCGATCGTGACGCTGGCTGATGGTCAGTCGATCGATGTGACGACGGGAATCCAGTAATGGCACTCAAGCATTACAACCCGACCAGCCCGGCACGACGCGGACTTATCCTCGTCGACCGCAGCGGTCTGCACAAGGGCGGCCCGATCAAGGCGCTGACCGAAGGCAAGCGCAAGACTGGCGGCCGCAACAACAAGGGCCATGTGACCTCGCGCGGCATCGCCGGCGGCCACAAGCAGCGCTATCGTCTGATCGACTTCAAGCGTCGCAAGTGGGACGTGGACGGCACGGTCGAGCGGATCGAATATGATCCCAACCGCACCGCCTTCATCGCCCTGATCAAGTATCCGGACGAAGAGCTTGCCTATATCATCGCGCCGCAGCGGCTTGCCGTCGGCGACAAGGTGGTTGCCGGCAAGAAGACCGACGTGAAGCCTGGCAATGCCATGGAACTCGGTCAGATGCCGGTCGGCACGATCGTCCACAACGTCGAGATGAAGCCCGGCAAGGGTGGTCAGCTCGCACGTTCGGCGGGCACCTATGTGCAGGTCGTGGGTCGCGACAAGGGCATGGTGATGGTGCGCCTCAACTCGGGCGAGCAGCGCTATATCCACTCGAACTGCATGGCGACCGTCGGTGCGGTGTCCAACCCGGACAACGGCAACACCAACCTCGCCAAGGCCGGCCGCAACCGTTGGCTGGGCAAGCGCCCGCTGACCCGCGGCGTCGCCAAGAACCCGGTCGACCATCCGCACGGCGGTGGTGAAGGCCGGACCTCGGGCGGCCGTCATCCGGTCACCCCGTGGGGCAAGCCGACCAAGGGTGCACGCACCCGTCACAACAAGGCGACCGACAAGATGATCATCCGGTCGCGTCACGCGAAGAAGAAGGGCTAACCGCAATGGCTCGTTCCGTCTGGAAGGGTCCCTTTGTGGACCTCCATCTGCTCAAGAAGGCAGAGACCGCGCAGGAAACCAACGCGCGTGCGCCGATCAAGACCTGGTCGCGCCGCTCCACGATCCTGCCGCAGTTCGTTGGCCTGACCTTCACCGTTTATAACGGTCGCAAGTTCGTGCCCGTGTCCGTCAACGAGGACATGGTTGGGATGAAGCTCGGCGAATTCGCGCCGACCCGCTACTTCCCCGGCCATGCCGCCGACAAGAAGGGCAAGCGCTGATGTCGAAGGCAAAATCCCCCCGCAAGGTCGGTGAGAAGGAAGCTCTCTCGGTCGGTACGCAGATTCGCGGCTCGGCTCAGAAGCTCGGTCTCGTCGCGGCGCTGATCCGCAACAAGAAGGCCGGCGATGCGATGAACATCCTCGCATTCTCGACCAAGGCGATGGCCGTCGATGCCCGCAAGGTTCTCGCCTCGGCGATCGCCAATGCGGAGAACAACCACAATCTCGACGTCGACGCGCTCGTCGTCTCGGAGGCCTCGGTTGGCAAGTCGATCGTCATGAAGCGTTTCGCGACCCGCGGTCGTGGCAAGTCGACGCGCATCCTCAAGCCGTTCTCGCGGCTGCGGATCGTCGTGCGCGAGCAGGAAGAAGCATAATGGGTCAAAAGAGCAATCCGATCGGTCTGCGTCTCCAGATCAACCGTACCTGGGACAGCCGCTGGTATGCGGAAGGCGCCGATTACGGCCGCCTCCTGCTCGAGGATCTGAAGATCCGCACCTTCATCATGAAGACGCTGCCCCAGGCCGCGATCTCCAAGGTGGTGATCGAGCGTCCGGCCAAGCTGTGCCGCGTGTCCATCTATGCCGCGCGCCCCGGCGTGATCATCGGCAAGAAGGGTGCGGACATCGAGAAGCTGCGCCGTCTCCTCGGCAAGATGACCTCGTCCGACGTGTCGCTGAACATCGTCGAGATTCGCAAGCCTGAAGTCGACGCCAAGCTCGTCGCCCAGGGCATCGCCGATCAGCTCGAGCGTCGTATCGCGTTCCGCCGCGCCATGAAGCGTGCGGTGCAGTCGGCGATGCGCCTTGGCGCAGAGGGTATCCGGATCAATTGCGGCGGCCGTCTCGGCGGCGCCGAGATCGCCCGGTCCGAATGGTACCGCGAAGGCCGCGTTCCGCTGCACACGCTGCGCGCGAACGTGGACTATGCCGAAGCGCAGGCACACACCGCCTATGGCGTGTGCGGCGTGAAGGTCTGGATCTTCAAGGGCGAAATCCTGGGCCATGACCCGATGGCGCAGGACCGGATCATGATGGAGGCTCAAACCTCCGGCGTCCGTCCGGCGCGCTAAGGAACAAGAGCAATGCTGCAACCGAAAAAAACCAAGTTCCGCAAGGCCTTCAAGGGCCGGATCCATGGCGATGCCAAGGGCGGCACGACCCTCAACTTCGGCTCTTACGGGCTGAAGGCGATGGAGCCGGAGCGGATCACCGCACGCCAGATCGAGGCGGCTCGCCGCGCGATCACGCGTCACATCAAGCGCCAGGGGCGTTTGTGGATCCGCGTGTTCCCGGACGTTCCGGTCACGTCGAAGCCCGCCGAAGTCCGCATGGGCAAGGGCAAGGGTTCGCCCGAATATTGGGCCGCCCGGGTCAAGCCCGGCCGGATCCTGTTCGAGCTGGACGGTGTCCCTGGCGATATCGCTGCCGTGGCGTTCAGCCGCGCCGCGATGAAGCTGCCGATCAAGGTGAAGGTCGTTGCCCGTCTCGGCGACACCTCGCATCTGGGAGTTGCATAACATGAGCAAGATCGACACCCGTCGCTCCGACCTCAAGGCGAAGACCGAGGACCAGCTCGACGAGGAGCTGGGCAACCTGAAGCGCGAGGCGTTCAACCTCCGTTTCCAGGCAGCCACGAACCAGCTCGAAAAGCCGAGCCGGGTGCGTGAGGTCCGCCGCGACATCGCTCGCATCAAGACCCTGCAGAGCCAGCGCGTGCGCTCGGCCGAAGCCAAGTAAGGAAGACCGACATGCCGAAGCGTGTGCTGACCGGGGTGATCGTCTCGGACAAGACCGACAAGACGGTGGTGGTGAACGTTGAGCGTAAGGTGAAGCACCCGCTCTACGGCAAGATCATCCGCCGTACGAAGAAGTATCATGCCCATGACGAGGGCAACGAGTTCAAGCAGGGCGAAACCGTGCGGATCGAAGAGACCGCGCCGATCTCCAAGCTGAAGACCTGGAAGGTGATCGAGCGGGTCAACACCCACGCGACCCCCGAGCGGGCAACCATCGACGGCTAAGGCCGAGTTTTAGGCGGGGCCCGGTCGGAATCGGACCCCATGTGAGAAGGAACCGGATCGATGATCCAGATGCAGTCCAATCTCGAGGTCGCTGACAACAGCGGCGCGAAGCGGGTGCAGTGCATCAAGGTGCTTGGCGGGTCCAAGCGCCGGACGGCAGGCGTTGGCGACATCATCGTCGTCAGCATCAAGGAAGCGGCACCCCGTGCCCGCGTGAAGAAGGGCGACGTGCACCGTGCCGTCATCGTGCGTACGGCGAAGGACATTCGCCGCGCCGATGGCACCGTGATCCGCTTCGATTCGAACGCGGCCGTGCTGGTCAACAAGAACGAGGAGCCGATCGGCACCCGTATCTTTGGCCCGGTGGTGCGCGAGCTGCGTGCGCGCAAGCACATGAAGATCATCAGCCTGGCGCCGGAGGTTCTGTAATGGCCGCTGCGAAGATCAAGAAGGGTGACCGCGTCATCGTCCTGTCCGGCAAGGACAAGGGCAAGACCGGTGAAGTCACCCAGGCCCTGCCCAAGGACGGCAAGGTCATCGTGTCGGGCGTGAACATCGCGATCCGTCACACCAAGCCGAGCCAGGGCGACCCCCAGGGCGGCCTGAAGCGCGCCGAAGCGCCGCTGCACGTCTCGAAGGTCGCTCATGTGACCGCCGACGGCAAGCCGACGCGCGTTCGTTTTGAAACCAAGGACGGCAAGAAGGTCCGCGTGGCCGTGAAGTCCGGGGAGACGATCAGTGGCTGATGCAAATCAGAAGGCGGCGCACAAGCCGCGGATGAAGGCGATCTACGAGGATCGCATCGTCAAGGCGATGACCGAGAAGTTCGGTTACAAGAACGTGATGGAGGTCCCGCGCCTCGACAAGATCGTCCTGAACATGGGCGTTGGCGAAGCGACGCAGGACAAGAAGAAGGTCGATCAGGCCGCTGGCGAGATGGAGCTGATCGCAGGTCAGAAGCCCGTCGTCACCAAGGCTAAGAAGTCGATCGCGCAGTTCAAGCTGCGTGAAGGCATGCCGATCGGCGTGAAGGTCACCCTTCGCCGCGAGCGCATGTACGAGTTCCTCGACCGCTTCATCACGATCGCGCTGCCGCGCGTTCGCGATTTCCGCGGGCTGAACCCGAAGAGCTTCGATGGTCGCGGCAACTATGCCTGCGGTCTGAAGGAGCAGCTGATCTTCCCGGAAATCAGCTACGACAAGGTCGACAAGATCCGCGGCATGGACGTGATCGTGACGACCACGGCGAAGACCGACGACGAAGCGCGCGAGCTGCTCCGCCTGTTCGGCTTCCCGTTCCCGATCGAAGCCGACGAAGAAAAGAAGGCAGCGTAAGATGGCTAAGAAGAGTTCTGTGAACAAGAACGAGCGTCGCAAGCTGCTGGTGAAGAAATACGCCGGCGCCTATGCGAAGCTGAAGGCGATCGCGGCGGACAATTCGCTCGATGACGGCGATCGCCTGATCGCTCGCCTGAAGATGGCGGAAATCCCGCGCAACGGTAACCCGACGCGCATCCGCAACCGGTGCGAGGTGACGGGTCGTCCCCGCGCTTATTACCGCAAGTTCCGCCTCTGCCGTATTCAGCTGCGCGATCTGGCCAACAAGGGCCTGATCCCGGGCGTTACGAAGTCGAGCTGGTAAGGATCACGAGATGGCATTGACCGATCCCCTGGGTGATATGCTCACCCGCATCCGCAACGGCCAGCGCGCGCGCAAGGACTCCGTCCTGTCGCCCGCGTCCAAGCTGCGGGCCCGTGTGCTCGACGTGCTTCAGCGCGAGGGCTATATCCGTGGCTACAGCGAAGAAGAGATGGGTCCCGCAAAGGGCATCCGCATCGAGCTGAAATATTTCGAGGGCCAGCCTGCGATCAAGCATGTCGCGCGCGTCTCGAAGCCCGGTCGCCGCGTCTATTCGGGCGCAACCGAGCTGCCCCGCGTCATGAACGGCCTGGGCATCACGATCGTCTCGACGCCTCGCGGCGTTCTGTCCGACGCGGAAGCGCGCGAGCAGAATGTCGGCGGCGAAGTGCTGGCGGAGGTATTCTGATGAGCCGCATCGGTAAAAAGCCGGTCGCGATCCCGAGCGGTACGACCGCGACGATCGAAGGCCAGCAGCTGAGCGTCAAGGGCCCCAAGGGCACCCTGTCCATGCCGCTGCGCGAAGAGATCAGCTACGTCCTCGAGGACGACGGCATCTCGGTGAACCCGGCGAACGACACCAAGCGCGCCCGTGCCTTTTGGGGCATGCAGCGTACCCTGGTGCAGAACCTGATCACCGGCGTGTCGGACGGCTTCACCAAGAAGCTGCTGATCAACGGCGTGGGTTATCGTGCGGACGCCAAGGGCCGGGTGCTGAACCTGAAGCTCGGCTACAGCCACGACGTCAACATCGACGTGCCGGAAGGCCTCGAGGTGAAGACGCCGGACAACACGACCGTCGAGATTTCGGGAACCGACAAGCAGAAGGTCGGTCAGCTGGCCGCGGAGATCCGTCAGTGGCGTAAGCCGGAGCCCTATAAGGGCAAGGGCATCAAGTACGACGGTGAGTTCATCTTCCGCAAGGAAGGGAAAAAGAAGTAATGAGCACCAAAGGTCTCTCCCTCTTTGCGAAGCGCCGTCTTCGCAATCGCACCGCGCTCCGCGGTCGTGCTGCCGGCCGTCCGCGGCTGTCGGTGCACCGTTCGGGCAAGCACATCTATGCTCAGGTGATCGACGACGCCCAGGGCAAGACGGTCGCTTCCGCCTCCACCCTGGAGAAGGACGTGCGCGGCACGTCCGGCGCGAACATCGATGCTGCCGTCCTGGTCGGCAAGCGCGTCGCCGAAGCGGCGAAGCAGGCAGGCGTCACCAAGGTCGTGTTCGACCGTGGGGGCTTCCTGTTCCACGGTCGCGTGAAGGCGCTGGCGGAAGCCGCGCGTGAAGCCGGATTGGAGTTCTAAGAATGGCCGACGAAATCAACACGACGGACGTCGTTGCCGGCGGCGAAACTGCCCCGCAGGACGCGCCGCAGGGCCGTGGTCCGCGTGGCGGCCGTGGCCGTGGCGGCCCGGGCGGCGGCGACAATCGCGGCCGTGGCGGTCGTGACGGCAATCGTGGCCGTCGCGACGATCGTCGCGGCGCGACCGACGATGGCGGCGAAGAGCTGATCGAGAAGCTGGTCCACATCAACCGCGTCTCGAAGACGGTGAAGGGCGGCAAGCGCTTCGGCTTCGCAGCACTCGTCGTCGTGGGCGACGGCAAGGGCCGGGTCGGCTTCGGTCATGGCAAGGCGCGCGAAGTGCCGGAAGCCATTTCCAAGGCGACGGCTGCTGCCAAGAAGGCAATGGTCCGCGTTCCCCTCCGCGAGGGTCGCACGCTGCATCATGACGGCAAGGGCCATTTCGGCGCCGGCCTCGTGACGGTGCGTTCGGCGCCGCAGGGCACCGGCATCATCGCGGGCGGCCCGATGCGCGCCGTCTTCGAGAGCCTGGGCGTGGCCGATGTGGTGACCAAGTCGGTCGGCACGTCGAACCCGTACAACATGATCCGTGCGACCTTCGAGGCGCTGACCACTCAGGTCAGCCCGAAGTCGGTCGCGCAGCGTCGCGGCAAGAAGATCGCCGACCTGCTCGGCCGTGGTGGCTCGCAGGCCGCCGAGGCTGACGCCGCAGCGATCGCGGAGTAAGACAGATGGCGAAGAAGAAAGAAGCCGCCGGCGGCACGATCAAGGTGACCCAGACGGGTTCGCCGATCCGCCGCGAGAAGGATCAGCGCGCGACGCTGATCGGTCTCGGCCTCAACAAGATGCACAAGACGCGCGAATTGCAGGACAGCCCCGAGGTTCGGGGCATGATCCGCAAGGTCGCGCACATGGTATCGGTCGAGGGTTGACCTCAATGATCCTCCCCGTCAGGGGAGGGTGAGGGGCGGAACGGCTCGAACGCAGGTTCGACCTGTTCCGCCCTCAGCCTTTTTAATCAGCGCGACAAAAGCGAAAGCGAGTGCACGACATGAAACTGAACGAACTCCGCGACAATGCAGGTGCCCGCAAGTCCCGTATGCGGGTCGGCCGTGGTATCGGTTCCGGCAAGGGCAAGACCGGCGGCCGCGGCATCAAGGGCCAGAAGAGCCGTGAGGGCGTGTCCATCGCCGGCTTCGAAGGCGGCCAGATGCCGCTCCACATGCGTCTGCCGAAGCGCGGCTTCAACAACATCTTCGCCAAGGATTATGCCGAGGTGAACCTGGGCGCGATCCAGAAGGCCGTCGATGCCGGCAAGATCGAGGCCGGTGCCGCGCTCGACCATGACGCGCTGAAGGCCGCTGGCCTGGCCCGTGGCGGCAAGGACGGCGTCCGTCTGCTCGGCAAGGGCGAATTCTCGGCGAAGCTCAGCTTCACCGTGGCCGGCGCGTCGAAGGGCGCGATCGAGGCGGTCGAGAAGGCAGGCGGCAAGGTCGACGTTCTCGTCGTCGTGCCCGCCGCCGAAAAGGCCAAGGCCAAGAAGGGCGTGGCCCGTCTCGAGCGCATCGCGCACAAGGCTTCGTTCAAGGCGTAATGCCCCGGCGGGCCCCGGCGCGAGCCGGGTACCGCGAGGGGTTTTTGTGATCGGCCTCGCGCCGTTGTCGCGGATCCGGCATCAAAGCCCTTAGACAAGCCCGATCGGGCCCCTATATGAGCGGCGGGGCGGTAAAACGTTTCCCGCCGCTTTTGTTTCCCCCCCAGGCTTTTTTGGGACGATCACACTTATGGCATCCGCAGCCGACTCGATGGCCTCCGGCATCAGCCTGTCGAAATTCTCCCAGGCGACTGATCTCAAGAAGCGCCTGTGGTTCACGATCGGCGCGCTGATCATCTTCCGCATGCTCAGCTATGTGCCGCTGCCGGGCATCGATCCGTCCGTGCTCGCCCAGCTTTCGCAGCACACGTCGGGCGGCGTGCTCGATTTCTTCAACGCCTTTTCGGGCGGCTCGCTCAGCCGGATGAGCCTGATCGCGCTCGGCGTGATGCCCTATATCACTGCCTCGATCGTCGTTCAGCTCGCGACATCTCTGTCGCCGACGCTCGCCGCGATCAAGAAGGAAGGCGAAAGCGGCCGCAAGCGGCTCAACCAATATACCCGCTACGGCACCGTCGGCCTCACCGCGGTGCAGGGCTATTTCATCGCCGTCGGGCTCGAGGCGCTGGGTGCCAGCAATGGCCTGCAGGCCGTGATCGAACCCGGCATGCTGTTCCGTATCGGCGCGGTGGTCAGCCTGGTCGGCGGCACCATGTTCCTGATGTGGATCGGTGAGCAGATCACCAGCCGCGGCATCGGCAACGGCATGTCGCTGATCATCATGGCCGGCATCGTCGCCAGCCTGCCACGTACTCTGTACAACCTGTTCGAGGGCGGCCGCTCCGGCTCGCTCGATGCGGTGCGCCTGATCGGCATCATCATCGCGGTCGTGGCCTTGATCCTCTTCATCTGCTTCATGGAGCGCGCGCAGCGCCGCATCCTGATCCAGTATCCGAAGCGACAGACGCAGCGCGGCATGCAGGCCGATCGCAGCCATCTGCCGCTCAAGCTCAACACCGCGGGCGTGATCCCGCCGATCTTCGCCTCGTCGCTGCTGCTGATGCCGCTGACGATCACTCAGTTCGCCGGCAACCGCGTCGCGGGCGAGAGCTGGTGGGGTGATGTCATCATCGGCCTGAACCAGTATCTCCAGCACGGATCGCCCGTATATATGGGGCTGTACGGCGCGGGCATCATCTTCTTCTCGTTCTTCTACACCGCCGTGGTGTTCAATCCCGAGGAGACGGCCGACAATCTGAAGCGCTATGGCGGCTTCATTCCGGGCATCCGTCCGGGCAAGAACACCGAAACCTATTTCGATTATGTGCTGACGCGCATTACCGTGATCGGTGCGGCCTATCTGACGATCATCTGCCTGTTGCCCGAATATCTGGTGTCGGCGCTGAGCATCCCGTTCTATCTCGGCGGCACCAGCCTGCTGATCGTCGTCAACGTGACGATGGATACGGTGACTCAGATCCAGAGCCACTTGCTCGCGCATCAATATGGCGATCTGATCAAGAAGGCCAAGTTGAAGGGTGGCCGCCTCCGTTGAGAGGGGTGACATCGAAATGAGGGGAACGGCCTTGAATATCATTCTCCTGGGTCCGCCGGGCGCGGGCAAGGGCACCCAGGCGAGCCGGTTGATGGCCGATCGGGGCATGGTCCAGCTTTCCACCGGCGACATGCTGCGCGCCGCGGTGAAGTCCGGCAGCCCGGTTGGCCTCAAGGCCAAATCGGTGATGGAGGCGGGGGAACTCGTCTCGGACGAGATCGTCTCGGGCATCATCGGTGAACGGCTCGACATGCCCGACACGGCCAATGGCGTGATCTTCGACGGCTATCCCCGCACCGCCGCCCAGGCCGAGCAGCTCGACGCGTTGCTGAGCGAGCGCGGCCGGACCCTCGACCATGTGATCGAGCTGAGCGTCGATGAGGAGGCGCTCGTCGACCGCATCGTCGGTCGCTACACCTGCGCCAAGTGCGGCGAGGGCTATCACGATCATTACAAGCAGCCCAGGGTTCCGGGCGTCTGCGATGTGTGCGGCTCGACCGAGTTCAAGCGCCGTCCCGACGACAATGCGGAAACCGTGCGCACCCGCATGGCCGAATATCGCGCCAAGACCGCGCCGATCCTGCCGATCTACGAGGCCCGCGGCCTGGTGTCGCGCGTCGACGGCATGGGGGATATCGACCAGGTGACTCAGGCGATCGAGGCAATCCTCGACGGGAAATAGGCCCGCGTCGCTTGCCGTTCCCGGCGCAGGGCATATGATGCGCCGGGTCAGGGGGAGAGCGTCGATGAAGCCTTTCGGTCCTTTGGGCGCCGTCATCGCGCTGTCGTTTGCCGGCCCGGCGGCAGCCGAAGTCGTGTCCGCCACCCCGACCACGATGGAGATCAGCCAGGTCGTCACGATCGACGCGCCGATTGCCAGGGCCTGGGATACGCTGCGCTCGCCCCAGCGCTGGTGGAGCAAGGAACACACCTACAGCGACAATGCGACCAATCTCTACATGGACGGCCAGGCGACCGGCTGCTTCTGCGAACGTTTCCCCGATCGTCGGGGCAGCGTCGAGCATGCCCGGATCCTCTATATCCAGCCGCCCCAGATGATCCGCCTGTCGGGCGCGCTGGGGCCGCTCCAGGCCGAAGCGGTGGTCGGTACGTTGACCTTCAAGCTTGCCCCTGAAGGCGCGAACGCCACGCGCTTGACGCTCAGCTATATCGTCAGCGGCTATGTCCGCGCCGGCGCCGATACGCTTGCGCCCAAGGTCGACGAGGTCCTGGCGCTGCAGGTGCTGAACCTGAAATCCGCCGCCGAGGCCCCACCGCCGCCCGCCCCGGCGCCGCAGCGTTAGGGCCGGACAAAGCTGAACCCTTCCGTTCGTCGTGAGTAGGGGCTGAGTAGCCGAAGGCGTATCGAAGACCCGTATCGAAGGACATGGCGCGAGGCTTGTCCTTCGATACGCCATTTCGACAAGCTCAATGTCTACTCAGGACGAACGGAGGGGCGATTTGCGCCTTTGCCGCTTCGCCGGCGCTTCATGACGAATTCTTCACATCGCCGTCATCGGCAGGTGCGGGGCGGGCCGCTACTCAGGGTCCGTGCCCAGCGCGCCGGGCACCAAACTCCTTGAATCGGCGTCCGCACTCCCGGGGGCGTCGTGGCCGGCGGAAGGTTCGCTTTCCGCCGGCCAATTTTGCTGTAAAGGCAGAAAGGCACCGACCGGAATGCCGCCGATGACCCGCAAGATCCTGATCGTCGAAGACGACGCCGCGACGGCCGGCTATCTCGCCAAGGGGCTGGGAGAGGCCGGTTTTGCCGTCGAAACCTGTGGGGACGGCCGCGACGGCCTGTTTCTCGCCAGCGAGGGCATTTTCGATCTGATCGTTGCCGACCGCATGTTGCCCGGGCTGAACGGCCTGGCGATGATCGGCGCGATCCGCGCGGCCGGCATCCGTACTCCCGTCCTGATCCTGTCCGCGCTGGCGACGGTCGACGACCGGGTCGATGGGCTTCATGCCGGCGCTGACGATTATCTCGTCAAACCCTTTTCCTTCGCGGAGCTTTCCGCGCGGATCGAGGCGCTGCTCCGCCGCGCCGATCGCGTCGCCAGCGAAAACCAGACGACTCGCCTTGTCGTCGGCGATCTGGAGATCGACCTGCTCGCCCGCACGGTCGCGCGCGACGGCCGGCCGATCGCGCTCGGCGCGCGCGAATTCAACCTGCTCGAATTCCTCGCCCGCCATGCCGGGCAAGTGGTGACGCGCACGATGATGCTCGAAAAGATCTGGAACTATCATTTCGATCCCGGATCGAACGTGGTCGACGTCCATATCGGGCGGCTGCGCCGCAAGATCGAGGAAGGGTTCGCCGCCCCGATTCTCCACACGGTGCGCGGCGCGGGATACCGGCTCTCGGCCGATACCTGATGTGGCGTCTGTCGGTCACGGCGCGCATTGCGTTGCTCGCGATCGCGCTGGCCCTTGTTTCAAATCTTGTCCTGGTGACCTTCATCTGGCGGCAGGTACATGACGACGCGATCGATTCGCTGCGTCGCGATACCGCCGAACAGGCCGATGCGCTCGTCTCGGTCTGGCGGGCAGGTGGGCTGCGCGCGCTCGACCAGACGATCGAGGAAGCGCGGGCCCCTGGCGACCTCTCGCTGATCATCGCGGTGATCGACGGGCGGGGGAAGCGCGTGGCGGGCATCGGCCCGGAAATTGCGACGATCGCTCCATCCGAATCGGTCGATTTCCGCATTGGCCGGATCGGCGCATCGCCGCCCTGGTCGTTGCGCGATGCCGGCTATTCGGTGCGGCGGATCGGCGCCCTGCGCCTCATCAGCGGGCGGATGCTCGACGACTGGGAACAGGTGCAACGCGGGATCGAACGTGCATTGCTGCTTGCCATGCTGTTGTCGCTTGGGCTCGGCATCGTCGGTGGCCTGGTCGTGACCCGCTATGTCGGACGCCGCCTGAACCGGGTCGCCGACGTGATCGAGGGCGTGGCCGGCGGTGACCTGTCACGCCGTGTCGCCAGCGCTTCGGGCGGCGGAGATGCGTTCGACCGGCTTGCCACCCGCCTCAACGCGATGCTCGACAAGGTCGAGCGGCTGATGGTCGAATTGCGGCTGGTCACCGACAGCCTCGCGCATGATCTGCGCTCGCCGCTGGCCAGGCTCAGGACCAAGACCGAGAACGCGGTCCTGCTCGCCGACCCGGCACAGCGCGAGGCGGCGCTCGGCGGACTCCTGACCGAGACCGATCTGGTGATGCGCATGCTGAGCATGCTGATTGAGATCAGCCGGTCGGAATCGGTGTCGCGCGATCGGTTCGCCAGCATCGATCCCGCGGCGTTGATCGAGGAGATCGCCGAACTCTACGCACCCGTGGCCGAGGATGCCGGCCTGCGCTTCGCGACGGTGCTCGACACTCATCCGCCGCGCCTGATCCTCCACCGCGAGTTGATGACCCAGGCGATCGCCAACCTGGTCGACAATGCGCTGCGCCACGGCGCCCAGGGTGGCGAGGTGACCTTGCGGCTGACGGGGCAGGGGGGTGAGGTCCGAATCCAGGTCGAGGATCGTGGGCCCGGCATCGCCGCGGAGGACCGCGAGCAGGCGCTGCGCCGCTTCGGCCGGCTGGACAATGCGCGCAGCACGCCCGGCGCCGGACTTGGTCTGTCGCTGATCGAGGCGGTCGCCCGCTTGCATGGCGGGCGGCTCGAGCTGGGCGATAATGCGCCAGGGCTGATTGCGGCGATCGTTCTGCCGGCGTAAAGGACCTGCGGCGGACGCGCGACGAACCGGTCGATAGTCGGGAATCGGGGTGTCGCGCTTGACATGGGCGACTCGCTCTCCTATTTGGCGATTATTCCGAAACACCGGGTCCCGGCGGCGCATGTTTGCGCACGCCGTTATCTTGCGTTCGGATGTTAACGCGTTGAGATGGGGCGGCTGCAGCCATGCACGCCCTGTGGAGCAGGAGAATAAATTTCATGGCTCGTATTGCGGGTGTCAACATCCCGACCAACAAGCGCGTTGTTATCGCGCTGACCTACATCCACGGCATTGGCGATACCAAGGCCAAGGAAATCACCACCAAGCTGGGCATCGCCCCTGAGCGCCGCGTGCAGGACCTGACCGATCAGGAAGTGCTGCACATCCGCGAAGCGATCGACGCCGACTATACGGTCGAGGGTGATCTTCGTCGCCAGACGGCGATGAACATCAAGCGCCTGATGGATCTGGCCTGCTATCGCGGCCTTCGCCATCGCAAGGGCCTTCCGGTCCGCGGCCAGCGCACGCATACCAATGCGCGCACCCGCAAGGGCAAGGCCAAGCCGATCGCCGGCAAGAAGAAGTGATGCGCTGAGCCGTTCCTTTCGGGGCGGCTCGCCTTCCAGCTACAGGGTTAGGATTTCAACATGGCACGCGAACCTCAGCGCATTAAGCGGCGTGAGCGCAAGAACATCACCTCTGGCGTCGCGCACGTGAACGCCAGCTTCAACAACACCATGATCACGATCACCGATGCCCAGGGCAACGCGATCTCGTGGTCGTCGGCCGGCATGATGGGCTTCAAGGGAAGCCGCAAGTCGACTCCGTATGCGGCCCAGGTCGCAGCCGAGGATGCCGGCAAGAAGGCCGCCGAGCACGGCGTCCGCACGCTCGAAGTGGAAGTAAAGGGTCCGGGTTCGGGCCGCGAGTCGGCGCTTCGCGCGCTGCAGGCGGTCGGCTTCCAGATCACTTCGATCCGCGACGTGACCTCGATCCCGCATAATGGCGTCCGGCCCTCCAAGCGCCGCCGCGTCTGATTTCGTCTCGTCCGCGCGCGGTTGATCGCGCCGCGCGGACGATTCCCACATGGTCTGAGTTACCCCGCTCAGGCCCAAAACCAAGGGGAAGCCCGTGTCCGTCAATGCTAAGAACTGGCAGGAACTGAAGAAGCCCAATGGCCTCGAAAAGAAGCCGGGCGGTGATCCCAAGCGCAAGGCGACTTTCGTGGCCGAACCGCTCGAGCGTGGCTTCGGCCTGACGCTCGGCAACGCGCTGCGTCGCGTGCTGCTCTCCTCGCTTCAGGGCGCTGCCGTTACCTCGATCAAGATCGAGAATGTTCTTCACGAATTCTCGTCGCTTGCCGGCGTGCGTGAAGATGTCACCGACATCGTCCTGAACGTGAAGCAGATCGCGCTTCGCATGCAGGGCGAAGGCCCGAAGCGTCTCCAGCTTTCCGCGACCGGCCCGGCCGACGTGAAGGCCGGCGACATCGCCGTGTCCGGCGATATCGAGGTGATGAACCCCGATCTCGTGATCTGCCACCTCGACGAAGGCGCGACGCTCAACATGGAGCTGACCGCTGACGTTGGTAAGGGCTATGTCGCTGCGGTTGCAAACCGTCCGGCGGATGCTCCGATCGGCCTGATCCCGATCGACGCGCTCTACTCGCCCGTGCGCCAGGTGTCGTACAAGGTCGAGAACACCCGCGTCGGCCAGGAACTGGATTACGACAAGCTGACGCTGACCATCGAGACCGACGGCACGATCACGCCCGAGGACGCAGTCGGTTATGCCGGCCGCATCCTGCAGGACCAGCTCGCGCTGTTCGTTCACTTCGACGATTCGTCGGTCCGTCCGTCGGCACCGATCGGCCATGCCGCGCCGTCTTCGGCCGGCGAGGTTTCGGGCGATACCCAGCAGATCAATCGTTACCTTCTCAAGAAGGTCGACGAGCTCGAACTGTCGGTGCGTTCGGCCAACTGCCTCAAGAACGACAACATCATCTATATCGGCGATCTGGTCCAGAAGACCGAAGCAGAGATGCTGCGCACCCCGAATTTCGGCCGCAAGTCGCTGAACGAAATCAAGGAAGTGCTGTCGTCGATGGGTCTGCGCCTCGGCATGGAAATCCCGGGCTGGCCGCCTGAGAACATCGAAGAGATGGCCAAGAAGCTTGAGCAGGAAATCATGGGGTAAGCGGCGCGCCACAAACCTGGCGTCGCCCCGGCGGAGGCCGGGGCCGCTGGGTTTGTGGCACCCGGTTCCCTTGTTACACAGCGGCCCCGGCCTTCGCCGGGGAGACGGTTTAATCGGCGAGCGTACCGTCCTCGCCTGGTCTGGGGTTCCGTCAAACGGCCCCTTAACGAACGAAGGAAAGATACCATGCGCCATCGCGTAGGCGGCCGTAAGCTTCAGCGGACCTCGGCCCACCGCACCGCCCTGTTCCGCAACATGTCGGCGTCGCTCATCAAGCATGAGCAGATCCTGACCACGACCGCCAAGGCGAAGGAACTTCGCCCCTATGTCGAGAAGCTGATCACGCTCGCCAAGAAGGGCGGCCTTTCGAACCGCCGCCTGGCGCATGCCCGTCTGCTCGACGATGCGCAGCTGGTGAAGCTGTTCGACGTCCTGGCGTCGCGCTACGCCGATCGCAACGGTGGCTATACCCGCATCATCAAGGCCGGCATCCGCGCCTCGGACGCATCGCCGATGGCGATCATCGAGTTCGTCGATCGCGACGTCAGCGCCAAGGGCCAGGATTCGGGCCCGGTGCAGACCGACGAGGATTACGATCAGGCCGCGTAAATTTAATTCCTCCCCGAGCTTGCTCGGGGAGGATCAGTTGAGAAAGGAGTCGCACCTGATACGGTGCGGCTCCTTTTTTCTTGTCCGGAAGCCCTTGATGCGTCGCGCCTTGCCGCTGATCTTGTCCCTTCTCGCCACTCCCGCCGCCGCTCAGACCAAGGCCCCCAGCATGATCTATCCCCAGACGACCCGTGGCGACACGGTGGACGAGCAGTTCGGCGTGAAGGTCGCCGATCCCTATCGCTGGCTCGAGAATGACGTGCGCACCGATACGGCGGTGGCCAAATGGGTCGCCGACGAGAATGCGGTGACCAACGCCTATCTCGCAAGCCTGCCGGGGCGCGACATCTTCGCTGCACGCATGAAGCAGCTGCTCGATTATGAGCGGTTCGGCGTGCCGGTGAAGAAGGGTGGGCGCTATTTCTACATGCGCAACAGCGGCCTGCAGAACCAGGCGGTGCTGTACGTCCGCGACTCCCTCGATGGTGCCGGCCGGGTCCTGATCGACCCGAATGCCTGGGCAAAGGACGGCGCGACCGCGCTCGGCGAATGGGTCCCGTCCGAGGATGGCACGCACATCCTTTATTCGGTGCAGGACGGCGGGACCGACTGGCGCACGGTGAAGATCCTCGACGTCGCGACCGGCGCCATTGCCGTCGACACGGTCGAATGGGTCAAATTCTCCAACCTGTCCTGGGCGAAGGACGGCTCCGGCTTCTATTATTCGCGCTTCGCCGCGCCGGCGGAGGGCGCCAAGTTCCAGGCGTTGAACGAGAACCAGCAGGTCTATTTCCACAAGCTCGGCGCTGCCCAGTCGGCGGACCGGCTGATCTACGCCACGCCCGATGCGCCGAAGCGCGGGCATGGTGCCCAGGTGACCGAGGACGGCAAATGGCTGGTCATCACCACCACCGAAGGCACTGACAATCGTTACGAGATCACCATCCTCGACCTGACCGATCCGGCAGCGACGCCGCGCACGATCGTAAAGGGGCTGGAGAATGAATGGTCGCTCGCCGGCAATGTGGGCGCGACCTTCTACTGGACGACAGACAAGAATGCGCCGCGCCTGCGCATCGTCTCGATGGACGTGCGCCAGGCCGCGCCCGCGATCCATGAAGTGGTGCCGGAGGACAAGGCAGTGCTGGAGGGTGCCGGGATCGTCGGCGGCAAGCTGGTCGCCTCCTATCTGGTCGATGTGAAGTCGGAGCTGCGGCGCTACGCCCTGGACGGCACGCCTGACGGCGTCGTCGCGCTCCCCGGCATCGGCAGCGTTGCCGGCACCAGCGGCGCGGCGGATGATGACGAGCTGTTCTACGCCTTCACCAGCTTCGCGACGCCCACCACCATCTATCGCTACGATCTGAAGACGGGTGCCGCGACGCCCTGGGCCAAACCCAAGGTGGCGTTCGAGCCCGGCCTGTATGACGTGTCACAGCGCTTCTACGCATCGAAGGACGGCACGAAGGTCCCGATGTTCATCGTCCGCCGCAAGGATTTGCCGGCCGGGCCGGCGCCGACGTTGCTCTATGCCTATGGCGGCTTCAACGTCTCGATGAACCCGGCCTTTTCCGCGACCCGGATCGCCTGGCTCGAGCAGGGCGGGGTGCTCGCGGTCGCCAATATCCGTGGCGGTGGCGAGTACGGCAAGGCCTGGCACGATGGCGGCCGGCTGGCGCACAAGCAGAATGTCTTCGACGATTTCATCGCGGCGGGCGAGGACCTGATCGCGCAGGGCGTGACCTCTAAGGGCAAGCTCGCCATCCAGGGCGGCTCGAACGGCGGCCTGCTGGTCGGCGCGGTGGTCAATCAGCGCCCCGATCTCTTCGCCGCGGCGCTGCCGCAGGTCGGCGTGATGGACATGCTGCGCTTCGATCGCTTCACGGCAGGCCGTTACTGGGTCGACGATTATGGCTATCCCTCGAAGGAAGCCGATTTCCGCGTGCTCCGCGCTTATTCGCCCTATCACAACATCAGGGACGGTCAGGATTACCCGGCGATCATGGTGACGACCGCCGACACCGACGACCGCGTCGTGCCCGGGCACAGCTTCAAATACACCGCCGCGCTCCAGGCCGCGCGGATCGGGCCCAAGCCCCATCTCATCCGCATCGAGACGCGCGCCGGCCATGGTTCCGGCAAACCGACCGACAAGGTGATCGCCGAGGCCGCCGACAGCTGGGCCTTCGCCGCGGCCTGGACCGGCATGACGGTGAAGGCGACGCGCTAAAGCGGGAAGCATTGCCTGTCCGCGGTCGCGTACGCCGCCTATCCCATCGCGCTTCCCCGGCGAAGGCCGGGGCCCAGTTGGGGGGGTGGTAGCGGATGCTGCGCGTCGTCACGAACGCCATTCCAACTGGACCCCGGCCTTCGCCGGGGAAGCAAAAGGAGGACGCGGAGTTGCGTTTGCGCCACCTTCCGGTCGCTCGACGGCTTTCGCGTGTCCCATATTCGTTGCTGGCCGGCATCGAAGGTTTTGAATAAGAATCTGATATATAACGATTATTATCAAATCTAACGCCATCAGGCAGGAGATATGGGACATCCTAGGTGTCCCATATCTCCCGCATTTCTCGTCGGCAGTGATTCAACCATGATCCAGCATCTGGCATGTCACGCCTCGCCGGACCTGGATCGGCGCGCTCTTTCCGATTGTCGAACCATTGCCAGGCTGCAGCTTGGAGATGACGAGAGCGGCTAGAGTAGCTTGCATTAAATCGCGGCCACCAACACCCGTTCGTCCTGAGTAGCCATCGAGGTGCCGCGTAGCGGCGTATCGAGAGGGCGTATCGAAGGACAGGCTCCGCGCGACCACCTGTCCTTCAATACGGGCTCTCGATACGCCTTCGGGTGCTCCATCCCAAAGGATCAGATTTCCGCTCGCCGCTCTAGCGATCCGCTCCGATCATCTGCTCGTCGACCCAGATGCGTACGCTGTGCCGGTCGTGCGCGCCGTAAACACGGATGATGGTGCCCGCCGGCGGCACGATCTCGCGCCCGAACGGCACGAACAGCGCGGCCCAGTTCGACATGGTCTCCGGCTTCGGCCGGTTCTCATAGCTGCTCTTCGCGTCCACCTTCAGGCGGATCCACTGGATCACGCCGTTGATGTAATTGCCGTCGGCGACCAGGTCGATGCTGCGCTGCTCGTGCGGCCAGGGGCCGCCGGTGGTGAAATCGAAATCGAACAGATCGGCGGGCTCGCCGCGCAGTTCGATTCCGCGATCGCCGACCTTCAGCCGCAGGGGGCGCTGCTCCAGCCGGTTGAACGGCCGCATGTCGAACCCGGCGACATCCTCCATCCCGTCGCGCCCATAGCCGTCCCAGTCGGCCAGCGAGACGACGATCTGCCCGGCCTCGGGGATCATCTTGCCGCCCGGCGCGAGCAGCCGCTCGACGGCGTCCGCCATGGTCGGCAGCACGTCCTCGGACAGCAGATTGTTGGAGACGATTTCGGAGACGATCAGCGTCGCCTTGCCGCCGAGATCCTCGGGTCCGATCGCGGTCGATGGCGCCGACAGGATGCGCACCCGGTCGGCATAGCCGTTCAGCGCCACGATCTCGGTTGCGGCGTCGGCAATCGCCGGGTTCATCTCGCAGCTCGTGACGGAGGCTGCCCCGGCCCGCGCGGCCATCATCGCGAGCAGTCCGGTCCCGGCGCCGATATCCAGCACGCGGCTCTCCGGCGTCACCGCACGCTTGATCGCTGCCTCGAACGCTCTGTTGCGCGCCTCGTCGAGCACCATGTAGAAATGCCATCCGGGCACGCCGCCCGCGATCAGCTCGCCGGTGCTGCTCGCGACATCGGCGTCATCGGGCGCGAGTGCCTGCGCCTCGCGCGCGAGTGCATAGACGCGCGGACCCAGGCCGATCCGGCTCGCGGTCATCGCCAGATCGGCGAGTTGCCGCCCGTCGCCCTGCGCCGCCGCCACTCGATCTTCGAACCCGGCTCGCGCCATATCGTCCAGCTTGCCGTCATCCGTCATCTGCGGCCCCTCGCACGTTGCGGGGCCGCTGTCCAAACAAGCGGTTCATCGACGGGACAGCACGACTCACCTATCGATACGTCATCGAATCGAAAGGGACGGGACATGACGATTTTCGGCAAGGCAGTCGCGGCCACCGCGCTGGTGGCGATGAGCCTCACTTCAGTTCCCGCCCAGGCGGAGCGCCACGGTTCGCGGCATCGTGGCGATCACGACAAGATCGACGGTGGCGACGTGCTGCTCGGCGCGGTTCTCGCCGGCGGCCTGTTCGCGATCCTGTCGGGCGTCGGCAAGAAGAAGGCGGCCGAGGAAGTCGAGCCGACGCCCGTCATCGGGCCGGAGGAAGGCAACCGTACCGTCTCGGTCGCCCGCTCCGACGAGGAAGCCGCGGTCGACGCCTGCGTGTCCTCGGCCGAATCGGAAGGGCGCCGCTACGCCCGCGTCGCCAAGATCGACAAGGTGACGATCGTCGATGCGGTCGCGTCCGACTGGATCATCCGCGGCACGCTCGGCCTGCGCGAGGATTATCGCGACACGGCGTCCGAGCACCGCGACTTCACCTGCCGCGTCGGCGAGCGCGGCGTGGAGCAGGTCACGATCGACGGCCCGGCGGTCGCGGCGAACTAAACGCCGCGCTACTGCCTCGGCGGGGCTTCCCCCCCGGGCCGCATCTGCTATCTGGCCGCATGACACAGCCCAGCGACTCGATCCTCATCGTCGATTTCGGCAGCCAGGTGACTCAGCTCATCGCCCGCCGCGTGCGTGAAGCGGGGGTCTATAGCGAGATCGCCCCGTTCAATTCCGCCGCCGAGGCCTTTGCCCGGATGCAGCCCAAGGGCGTGATCCTGTCGGGCAGCCCGGCCTCCGTGCTGGAAGAGGGCAGCCCGCGTATCCCGCAGGAGATCCTCGACAGCGGCTTGCCGATCATGGGTATCTGCTACGGCCAGCAGGTCCTGATGGCGCAACTCGGCGGCACCGTCACCCTGGGCGACAGCGGTGAGTTCGGCAGCGCCGTGATCGAGGTGACCGACGCTTGCGCGCTGTTCGACGGCCTGTGGAGCGAGGGCGAGAACCACCAGGTCTGGATGAGCCATGGCGACAAGGTCACCGCGCTCGCCCCGGGCTTCCGTCCCGTCGCCGCCAGCAAGGGCGCGCCCTATGCGATCATCGCCGATGACGAGCGTCACTATTACGCGATGCAGTTCCACCCCGAGGTGGTCCACACGCCCGACGGCGCGAAGCTGATCGCGAATTTCGCTCGCCATGTCTGCGGCCTGTCCGGCGAGTGGACCATGGCGGAATTCCGCGCCGCCAAGATCGCCGACATCCGCGCCCAGGTCGGCAAGGGCAAGGTGATCTGCGGCCTGTCCGGCGGCGTCGATTCGGCGGTCGCCGCGGTGCTGATCCACGAGGCGATCGGCGAGCAGCTGACTTGCGTGTTCGTCGATCACGGCCTGATGCGCTCGGGCGAGGCGGACCAGGTGGTCACCCTATTCCGCAACCATTACAACATCCCGCTGGTCCATGTGAACGCGGAGGCGCAGTTCCTGGGCGGTCTTGCCGGCCTCACTGATCCGGAAAAGAAGCGCAAGTTCATCGGCGGCGCGTTCATCGACCTGTTCGAGGAGGAAGCGCGCAAGATCGGCGGCGCGGATTTCCTCGCCCAGGGCACGCTCTATCCCGATGTGATCGAAAGCGTCAGCTTTACCGGCGGCCCTTCCGTGACGATCAAGAGCCACCACAATGTCGGCGGCCTGCCCGAACGCATGAACATGAAGCTGGTCGAGCCGCTGCGCGAACTGTTCAAGGACGAAGTCCGCGCGCTCGGCCGCGAGCTCGGCCTACCGGAGATCTTCGTCGGGCGGCACCCGTTCCCCGGCCCCGGCCTCGCCATCCGCATCCCCGGCGAGGTCACCAAGGAACGCTGCGACATCTTGCGCAAGGCCGACGCCATCTATCTCGAGGAAATCCGCAACGCGGGCCTCTATGACGCGATCTGGCAGGCCTTTGCGGTGCTGCTGCCGGTGCGCAGCGTCGGCGTGATGGGCGACGGCCGCACCTATGACAATGTGCTGGCGCTCAGGGCGGTCACCTCGACCGACGGCATGACCGCGGTCGCCTTCCAGTTCCCCGGTGACTTCCTCCCCCGTGTCGCGACGCGCATCGTGAACGAAGTGAAGGGCATCAACCGCGTGACCTATGACTACACGTCGAAGCCGCCGGGCACGATCGAGTGGGAATGATTTAGGCCCCTCCAGAGGGGCCTGGGACTACGCCAGAATGCGACCTAAGCACCTGATTAAAAATCAGTTCTGCACAGAGACATTCGACGACAATCCGAGAGTAGCGCTCGGCATTGACGGGCGCGCTGACGGTGCCACCTGCTAGTCCTCCCCAAAACCGCCGATACCGTCAGGGGTACGACAGCCCCTCTCGCGCGCGGTCCGCCGGCACACCAAGCATCGGACTTTCCAGGACGGGAACAAGACCATCGTCCTGTGACCGAGGCCGAGCATCCCGCTCCTTGGGCGCCGGTGTACCGCTGGTGCGTTAGCCTAGCCTGTTTTTGATGATCTCGCCGCTGCGCATGATCAGGTCCAGGTTGCGACCATTGGCGGTGAGGAGGCCTATGTCGGTCAATGGATCGCCGTCGACCACGATCAGGTCAGCGTACGCGCCGGGTCGAACACAGCCGAGTTTGCCTTCCTCCATGAGAATCTCCGCCCCCACCGACGTAGCCTGGCGCAGCATTTCGAGCGGCGTGAACACCTCGGCGCGCAACTCGAACTCGCGGCACTGCTGGTCGTAGGTGGGGCCCATCAGATCGGTGCCGTATCCCATTTTCACGCCGGCGTTGCGCATGTGGTCGAGCCCGGCGATGGCCATTTCATGCGCGACCTTGAACTTCTCCAGATTCTCCGGCGGCGTGCCGAGGCGAGCGCCGACCTCCATCGTCGCGAAGATCACCGCCATCGTCGGCACGACATAGGCGCCCTTTGTTGCGACATAGTCGGCGGTTCCGGCGTCGATCAGCGTGGCATGCTCGATACAGCGGACGCCATAGTCGATTGAACGACGGATCGCGCTGACGGGGTGGCAGTGCGAGGCGACATAGGTGCGCCGTTCCGTGCATTCCCTGACGATCGTGCGGATTTCGTCCTCGCAGAACTGGTTCATCCAGATCGGATCGGTGGGGGACATCACGCCGCCCGATCCCATGATCTTGATGCAATGGGCGCCGCGGCGCAGTTCCTCGCGCGTCGCCTTCAGGCACTCGTCGACGCCGTCAACGATCACGCCGGCAAAGTTCATCGATCCGCATGAGCAATAGCCATGCGTGTGCCGGGATTCGCCGGGCAAACGCATGTCGGCATGGCCGCCGGTCATCGACAGGACCTTGCCAGCGTAGAAGAATCTCGGGCTCCGGATCAGGCCGTCGGCAATCGCGGACGCGAGGCTGTAATCTCCGCCGCCGATATCCCGCACGGTCGTGAAGCCGCAGTCGAGCGCATGGCCGAGCATCCTGGCAGCATGCGCGGTGCGGTAGGGCGCGTCCCGCCGATCGACCACCTGCGTGTTGAGATCGGAAAAATAGGCATGGATATGCAGGTCGATCAGCCCGGGCATCAGGGTCTTGCCGTCGATGTCGATGCGATGCGCGTCCTCAGACTTGACGGGACGATCGGTTATTTCGCGGATCATGTCGTTTTCGATCACGACGGACATCCCCTCGGCACAATCCGCCGAGGCGCCATCGAAAATCCGCGCGTTCTCAAGGACGATCTGCGTCACGAGTGCTTCCTTCAGAGCCTGTCGACGGCAGCTTCGAGCCAACGGACAAACCCCTCCGCGGAGCTGCGAAAGACCGCCAGTTCATAGCAATCCGCCTCGTCGAGGCGCCGGATGACGACGTCCAGATACGCGATGGCGGTGAACGCGACGGAGCCGGCCGGGAATGCCGAGTCATCCAGATCGACGGACGCCCCGCGCTGCAACAATGTGCGCGCACCGGGCCCCTCGATCCGGAAGATGCGATAGGCGCTGCTTTGATCGGATACGCTGGCGACGCCGGCGAGACGCGTCTGCAAGTCACCGACCCAACCAGTAGTTTCCCCATCGCGCTCCCGGTGCGCCAGCCAGGTTCCCGGCCCGCTGCCGATCATCACCAGCGATCCGCAGTCGATCCACTTCGAGCCGAGCGGCAGATCGGCTGCCAGCACGTCGCTTATCATCGCCGCGCTTGCGCCACGACGCGCAAGGATCGCCGCCATGGAGAAGTCCCGCTTCTCCGTAATTCGTACGGCATCACCCACGGGCACGCGCTCCCCCGGCATCGAAGAACACGGGATCGCAGACCTCCGCTTCCACGGTCATGCTGCGCAAGGGATCGTGCGCGACGATCCGTTCGCCATGTCGGTCCCGTCCGCGTGCGAGAAGCGCAAGGGCGATGCCGTGGCCGAGCGTCGGCGAATGGGCGACTGAGGTGACATGCCCCTCGACATTCGCAGCCGTCGCGAGGTGCCCGGCTGGGATCAGGCGCGCGCCACTGACGAAAGCCTGGCTTCGATCGACAGGCATCAGTCCGACCAGCGCGGGGCGTTCGGGGTCCACAAGGGCAGGGCGGCCCGAAAGGGGGCGGCCGATATAGTCCTTCCTGGTGGACATCATCCGAGCCACGCCCAGATCCTTGGCCGTGGTTTGCCCGTTCAGCTCGGGGCCCGCCACATGTCCTTTCTCGATCCGCATCACACCGAGCGCCTCGGTGCCGTAGGGCGTGATGCCATGTCGCTCCCCCAACTCGAAAAGCCGGCGTATCAAGGCATCGCCCGCGTTTGCCGGCACGCAGAGTTCGTAGGCAAGCTCGCCGGAAAAAGAGAGCCGGAACAGTCGCGCCGCCATTCCTTCCCATAGGAGTTCCGCGGCTGCCATCGGCGGGAATGACTGGTTGGAGACGTCGAACCCGGGCAACATATCCGCTACCAGCGCGCGTGACGTGGGCCCGGCGATGGAGAAGCTCGCCCATTGCTCGGTCACCGAGATCACCTGGACGTCGAGCTCCGGCCACAGCACCTGCCGCGCATAGTCGATATGCTGCATGACCCGGCCGGCATTCACGGTCGTCGTCGTCAGATAATAGCGGTCCGTCGCAAAGCGGGTCGTCGTACCATCGTCGAAGACGAACCCGTCCTCGCGCAGCATCAGGCCGTAACGCGCGCGCCCGATGGCCAGGGTCGAGAAGGTGCCGGTGTACAGCCGGTCGAGAAGCGTTCCTGCATCGGGTCCGTGGATGTCGATCTTGCCAAGGGTCGAGACGTCGCAAACCCCAACGCCGGTCCTGGTCAGCCGTACCTCGCGATCGACCGTCTCGCGCCAGTTCTTGTCACCAGGCTTCGGAAACCACTGCGCGCGCTTCCACAAAGCCGCATCCGTGAAGACGGCGCCTTGTTCGGTCGCCCAGTGATGGCTGGGGGTAAGGCGCTCCGGCCTGAAATCGCGACCGCGGTGATGGCCCGCGAGCACACCGATGGCGACCGGCTGCCACGGAGGGCGGGACAAGATCGTGCCGGTCTCGGCCAGCGATCTGCCGGTCGCCCGGGCGAGAAGCGCATGGCCGTTGACGCCGCTGGTCTTTCCCTGATCGGTGGCCATGCCAAGCGTGGTGTACCGCTTCAGATGCTCGACGGAGGTGAAGCCTTCCTGGACGGCAAGGTCGAGATCCTTGTCGGTCACGTCGTTCTGAAAATCGACGAACGCCTTTCCGCGGCGCTCGGGGATGTACCATAGCGGCCGGGCGGAGCATGGATCGTCGCTCGCCGCCAGATTGGGCATTGCGGGAATTGTGCGGCCCAGCGCACGGGCTGCTTCGATGCCGCTCGACCAGCCGTCGCGCACGGCCTCGCCGAGCGAATATCGCCCGTTCGCGGCGCCGGCTACCCGGAGCCCCGGCGGCCCCTTTTCCAGCACGAACGTGTCCAGCGCTTCCGACCAGACCGGCCGCGAGCCCAGGTTCGAACCAAGCCCGATGGCCGGATTCCAGCCGCCCGCCATCGCCAGGAGATCGGTGCGGATTCGATGCCGCGTGTTACCGGCGTACAGATCGACCGAACGAAGCGGTGCGCCATGGGCATCGCCGATGCGTGCCCCGAGATAGGTGGGAACCTGTCGGGACACCGGCGCGCGCGCTGCCGCCGGAACCGCGTCGCGGGCATCCGCGATCGCCGCGATCTCGGCGCCGGCGGCGATCAGGTCGGCAGCCGTGCGCCAGCCGCTGTCCCCGGTCGTGAAAACCACCGCGCGCTTGCCCGGAAGCGCCGCGAAGCGGTTGATATAGGTCGATACCGCGGAGGCCAGCATAACGCCTGGCCGATCATTTCCCCCGAAGACGAGCGGCCGTTCGATGGCACCCGACGCGAGAACCGCTTCGCGCGTGACGATCTTCCACAGTCGCTGCCGGGGCTGACCGGCTTCCGGCCGCGCGCGGTGATCGGCCAGCCGTTCGACCGCGATATATTCCCGGCCGTCATAGGCGCCCACTATCGTGGTGCGATTGAGGATCCGGACGTTCGGCATCGCTTCGAGTTCACGGGCAGTCTCACCAGCCCATAAGCTGCCTGGCATGTCGGCGATCAGATGCTGCTCCGACAGCAGGCGGCCGCCAAGCTGAAAGTCCTCGTTTGCGAGGATCACGCGTATGCCGGATCGCGCCGCGGCCAGCGCGGCGGCCAGTCCTGCCGGTCCGCCGCCAATAACCAGCAGATCGCAAAAGCCATGCTCGCGATCATAATGATCGGGATCCGGAAGCGCGGAAAGTTGCCCAAGGCCAGCCGCGCGTCGGATCAACGGTTCGTAGACACGCTCCCAGAAGGCGGCCGGCCACATGAAGGTCTTGTAGTAGAATCCGGCGACCAGCAGCGGCGCGATCGCCTGGTTGAGCGCCAGCATATCGAAGCGGAGGCTGGGCCAGCGGTTCTGGCTTTTCGCCTGCAGGCCATCGAACAATTCGACCAGCGTCGCCCGGGTGTTGGGCTCGGCGAACGCCCCTTCACGCAGGGTCACCAGCGCGTTGGGCTCTTCCGAGCCGGCGGACAGCAATCCTCTCGGCCGGTGATATTTGAAAGACCGGCCTACCAGTTTCACGCCATTGGCCACCAATGCCGAAGCCAGCGTGTCGCCCGCGAAACCGGAAAGGTCGCGTCCGTCAAAGGTGAAGTTCAGGGCACGCGACCGATCCAGCTGCCCGCCATTGGGAAGACGGCTCACCAGCCGCATTCCCGTGCAAGAACGGACGATTCGATCTCGTGCGAGAGCGTATTGCGCCGCACCCTCAGCCACTGGCGGCAGCCGTGGAGATGATACCAATGCTCGTCCATCGACCCTGCGACGTTGTCGCGCAGATAGACATAATCCACGAACGCTTCGGTATCCGACGAGAGGGGTCGGCTTGGCCTGGCATCCCCTCGATAGACGAACTCGCCGGAATCGCGCGGGCCGCAATAAGGACAATCGATACGCATATCTTCGCCCGTCTCAGTGAAGGTTGGGTTGGGCGCCTTCGCCCTTTTCGTTGATGAGCGCGCCGGTCGCGAAGCGGTCGAGGCGATAGGCCGACGCCAGCGCGTGGGACGAACCGGTCGCGAGAAGATGGGCGAAGCACCACCCGCTCGCGGGCGTCGCCTTGAACCCGCCATAGCACCAGCCGGCATTCAGGAAGAGATTGGACACCGGCGTCGTATCGATGATCGGCGAACCGTCCATCGACATGTCCATGATTCCGCCCCAGCTGCGCAGAATGCGTGCGCGTCCGATCATCGGCATGAGCGCCATGCCGCTCTCGCAGACATCTTCCACGGTGGTCATCTGCCCGCGCTGGGCATAGCTGTTATAGCCGTCGAGATTGCCGCCGAATACCAGCCCGCCCTTGTCCGACTGGCTGATATAGAAGTGCCCAGCTCCATAGGTGATGACACCCGGAATGACGGGTTTGAGGCCTTCGGAGACGAAAGCCTGCAGCACATGGCTTTCGATCGGGAGCTTCAGGCCGGCCAGTGCGGCTACCCTCGAGCTGTTGCCGGCAACGGCAAGGCCGATGCGTCCGGCCCCGATCCGGCCGCGGCTCGTTTCCAGTGCAACTGCCGCGCCCGACGCGTCGCGTTCGACCCCGAGCACTTCGCACTCCTGGATGATATCGACTCCGAGCGCCGAAGCAGCCCTGGCATAGCCCCAGGCGACCGCGTCGTGGCGGACCGTTCCGCCGCGAGGCTGCAACAGGCCGCCCATGATGGGAAAACGCGCATTTTCGAAATCCAGGAACGGCGCCATTCGGCGGACCCGATCGCGATCGAGCAATTCCGCATCCACGCCGTGCAACCGCATCGCATTGCCGCGCCGGACGGCCTCGTCCCGCTGGGAGTCATTATGGAAGAGGTTCAGGACGCCGCGCTGGCTTACCATGACGTTATAGTTAAGGTCCTGCTCGAGCTTTTCCCAAAGCCGGAGCGACCATTCGTAAAACGGGATATTGCCATCCAACAGATAGTTGGACCGGATAATCGTCGTGTTTCGGCCAACATTGCCGCCGCCGATCCAGCCTTTTTCGAGCACCGCGATACGCTTGATGCCGTGGTTCTTCGCCAGATAATAAGCAGTGGCGAGACCGTGCCCGCCGCCACCCACCACGACGATGTCATACTCGGATTGGACGGGGCGGTCGGCCCAGACTCGGGTCCAGCCACGATGCCTGCCGAGGGACTGCGTTATCAGGCTCGACCAAGAATAGCGCATTTCCCTCCTCATCCCCGCTGGTTGCTTCTGACCCATCTTTGATCTTATCGACGAACCGGTGATGCACAGCAGCGACAAAGCCGGGTCCAGCGGCGACACTTTGGGTCAGCGAGATCGTCCGATGCGTGTGGGGTTTCTCTTGATCGAGGACTTCGCGCTGATGTCCTATGCGTCGCTCATCGAGCCGTTTCGCGCAGCAAATCGCCTGTCGGGACGCGCGCTATATGAGTGGTCGCATTATTCGATCGACGGCCAGCCCGTCCGGCCTTCGACGGACGTCGCCATGCAGGTCGACGGGATCGTCGACGGCACTCTGAATGTCGACATGCTGCTCGTCTGTGCCGGCGGCAATCCGGCGTTGTTCGACCATCGCCCTACCTTTGCCGTTCTTCGCCGGCTCGCCGCGCGCGGAGTCGTCGTCGGCGGTGTCTCTGGGGGGGGCTATCTGCTTGCTCGAGCGGGGATATTGGGCGGGCATCGCTGCACGATCCATTGGGAACATGAGCCGGCATTCGTCGAAGAATTCCCGAACCTCGCGTTCGAGCGTGGTTTGTTCGTCATCGACAGGACCCGCATCACCTGTGCCGGCGGAACCGCCGGCCTCGATCTTGTCACGGAATTGATTGCCGACGCGCACGGCCCGGAACTGGCCCAGCTTGTCAGCGACTGGTTCATTCGAACCCAGAAGCGACCTGCCGAGGGCGCGCAAAGGGCAGCCATCAGCCAGCGCTATCGGGTGTCGCATCCAGGACTGGTCACCGCCCTCGAAGCGATGGAAGCCCATATCGAAGAGCCGCTTGAACGCGATGCACTGGCGTCGGTCGCGGGCCTTTCGCTGCGTCAACTCGAGAGGTTGTTCAAAACCCACATGCGCACCTCCATCCGGGAGCATTATCTGCGGATCAGGCTCGACAAGGCGATGCGGCTTCTGCGGGAGACGGATTTGTCGAGAGTGATGATTGCCATTGCCTGCGGATTTACCAGCACCAGCCATTTCTCGCGCAGCTTTCGGAAGCGCTTCGCGATATCGCCCGGCAAAATACGCACTCAGCGCTAGCGGCTCGTATCGGCTAATCGTCGATGTCGCTAATGGGCGCATTTCTGTCGCCCGCGGTCACTCCGGCGCTCTTTGCGAATGTATCCATGATCCACCGGCCACTCGGCACCAACCGAACACGGACACGGAAATCGGGGATCATACGCTCAGACATCGGCGCTCATATTGGGAGGGACGCAAATGACAAGGGGTTGCGAATATCTATCGCGGATGCGCAGTCGGCTCCTCCTCGGAGCGACGGCAGCAATGCTCCTTCCCGCTGGCGCGCAGGCGCAGGAAGCGCCAGGCGTCGACCAGGCGGATGATATCATCGTGACGGCGCAGAAGCGGGAAGAGCGCCTGCTCGACGTCCCGCTGGCGATCTCGGCCGTTACCGGCGAAGAAATCGCGCGGCGCGGGGCCGCCAGCTTGCAGGACCTTCAATATTCCATCCCCGGTCTGTCGATCGTCGAGCAGGGTCCCGGACAGCAGCGCATCCAGATACGCGGCGTGGCCAACTCCAACGGGTTGCCGACGTTCGGCCAATATATCGACGAGATGCCGATCAGCATCGACGATCAGACGCAGGCGCTCGACCTGCGCCTCATCGACATGAAGCAGGTCGAGGTGCTGCGCGGTCCGCAGGGCACGCTCTATGGCGAAGGCTCGATGGGCGGAACGATCCGCTACCTGACCGCGGATCCAGACCTGAACCAGATCGGCGGAAGTGTCGAAAGCCAGATTGGGTCGGTGAAGGATGGCAACACCGCCTGGCGGGTCAACGGCGTCCTCAACCTGCCGCTGGCCAAGGACCAGCTCGGTGTGCGCCTCGTCGCGGGCTATGAACATACCGGCGGCTGGATCGACAGCACGGTCACCGGCAGGAAGGACGTGAACGACGCCACGATCTTCACCCTGCGTGGCAAGCTCCTGGCCAAATTCGCCGACAATCTGGAGCTGTCGATCCTGGCGCTCCATCAGGACCAGACGCAGGATTACCAGAACTTCGGCAAGGCCAGGAAAACCTCCTCCCGTGTCGCGGAACGGAACAATCCGAACTACGATCTCGTGAACGCCGTGATTCACTGGGATCTCGGAGTGGCTTCTCTTACCAACAGCTTCGGATATCAGAACGCCCAGAACAATACGGTGACGGATCAGTCTTTCACCTATGTGCCGTTCGTGCCGATTCTGTGTGCCACCTGCAATGTTACCGGCATCGGTCTGGGATCGGTCTCGAATATCGACGTGGTGAGCGACGAGCTTCGGCTGATGTCCGCGCCGGGCGGCAGGTTCGACTGGACGGTCGGGGTCTACGGGCGGCAACTCGACCGGACGGGAACGTCGCGGACCGTCACGACGCCTGGCACGCTACCCCTCGACATTACCTCGATCACCGCGATCTTCAAATCCAAGGCCTGGGCGACGTTCGGCGAATTGACCTTCAATGCAACCGATGTGCTGACGATCACCGGCGGCCTTCGCTATTTCCATGAGACGCGGACGCTCGATACCGTAAACCGCAGCTTCGGTGCCAATACGAAGCTCTTCAATAGCGGCGACTTTTCCAGCTTAAACCCGCGCCTGAACATCAGCTACCATCTCTCGCCCACATCGATGGTCTATCTCAGCGGCGCCAAGGGCTTCCGCAGCGGCGGCTTCAACCTGTCGGTCACGGGCGGGCCGCCCAGCTATGATCCCGACAGACTGTGGACCTATGAGTTCGGCACCAAGCATCAATTGCTGGACGGTAGGCTGACACTGGAAGGGGCGGTCTACTATACCGACTGGACGGACGTTCAGAGCTCGTTCGTCCCCACCGGCGCTGCCTTCGGTTACATCACGAACGGCGGCGACGTGAACGGTTGGGGTACGGATATCTCGATGAGCGCGCGTCCCGTGAACGGGCTGACGCTCAGCGCAACCTATGGCTGGAACAACCTTGAATATAAGGGCACGACCGCTGAGCATCGGCCCGGCGACCCCGTCGATTATGCGGTGCGGGAGAGCTGGTCGGGATCGATCGACTATCGCCGTCCGGTGATCGGAGACGCGCAGGGTTTCGCCCGCCTGGACTATCAGCATGCGGGACGCTCCGCGTTGATCAATCGCAGTTCGGCATTAAACGTGGCGATCGGCTCACGCGACCTGCTCAATGCGCAACTCGGGGTGGATTTCGGGAAGTATGAGGTCTCGGTGTTCGCCAGCAATCTGCTGGACGTGAAAACGCCGATCATCCCGGGTCCGGTCGGCGCGATCCGCCAGGATATCGAGCCGGCGCCAAGGATCATCGGCGCGCGGTTCAAGGCCGGGTTCTGATAGGGATCGAGCGGTGGCGCACGCTCGCGCGATTGCGCACCACCGATTGCTGATGAAGTAAGGACTGGCCAATGCAACGATCATCCCTTCGGCAAGTATCGGATATCCGCGCATGGCTGGCCCTCGCGGTCATGGTTGCATCGATGCTGTATGCGATCGTGGACCGCCAGGTATTCGGACTGGTCGCCGCCGAGATGAGCAGCACGCTGCGCCTCAGCAACACGCAGCTCGGTCTCATCCAGGGCCTTGGCTTCGCGGCGTTTACCGTCATCGCCGCCTATCCCATCGCCTGGTTGGCCGACCGGTACGACCGGCGCTGGATACTCGCGGCCTGTATCCTCAGTTGGGCCCTTGGAACGGCCGCCTGCGGCCTCGCCGGAGGATTTTTGGGCTTGTTCGTCGCCTCCGCGGCGGTGGCGGTGTCCGAGGCTGGCATTGCGCCGATCTTCATGTCGATGTTGCCGGAACTGTTTCGCGGCAAGGCGCGAATAACCGCGACAATGATCTACTATATCGCCGTGTCGCTGAGCATGGCGGGCGGCCTCATCCTGATCGGCGCAATGCTTGCGCTGCTTGAGGCACTGAAGCCACTCCCCGCGCCATTGGGTGGGCTAGAAGACTGGCGCCTGGCCTTCCTGGTGGCTGCGGCGCCTTTCCCGGTCTTCGTGGCGATGGTGTTCCTGTTGCCGATTGGGCCGGTGCAGGGTGTCAGCGCGCGCGCAAGGCCGGTCGCGGCGCCCATCCTGCCTTTTCTGAAGGCCAACATGAAGTCGGTTGGCTTCGTCTTCGCCGGAATGACCTTCTTCGCGCTCGGGGTGACGAGCATTCTGGCATGGACACCGGTATCGCTCACGCGAATCTTCGGACTCAGTCCCGCTCATATCGGCATGGTCCTGGGCTCGGTCATCGCAGTGGCGAGCATCATTGGGGTCGTCGCCGGCAACTTCGTGTTGCGTCTGCTGCAGCGGCGACTTGGCTATCGCGCGGCCCCACGCGCCATCTGGGTGTCGCTGCTCGTTTCGCTTCCCTTGATCTGCCTGGTCCCCTTTGCGACGTCGCCTTGGCAGGTCTTTGCGTGCGTCGGCATTCAGGTCGTCGTTTCGACGATCGCCGGGGCCTCGAGCGTTACCCTGTTGCAGGATTTGGCGCCGCCCGAAGTTCGGGCGCGGATCATGGCGCTTCGCGCAATGACGAACGGGCCAGCGGTCGGGCTGGGCATCGCGGGATCCGCGTTCCTGGGAGACGTCATCAACGCTGGACCAAGGAGCCTGTTCTGGGGTGGCCTCTGCATAACCGTGCCGGCGTGGATTGCCTGCATCGTGCTGATGCGGCTTGTCGAGAAGCCCTTCGAGAGTACCGCTCGTGAGAGCACGGGAATGAATCACCCGCTCGACGTTTCAGCACCGGCCGCTCGAACGGAGGCATAGTCATGGAAGTGTCCGTACCCGATTGGCAACGGCCCGGCGCCCGATGCACCATGTCGATCGAACCCGCGGTGGCGATGCGCACGGCTGCGTTCGATTGGGACTATGAGGTCCAGGTCGCGTTGCCCACCAGCTATGGTGTCATGCCTGAAAAAAGCTATCCCGTGCTCTGGCTGACCGACGGGCCGTTCCTGCTCCATCTGGCGGTAGGCTTGCTCAACACCCTCGTGGTCGGTGGGTTGGCCCCCGAGATGATCATTGTCGGGGTCGGCTGCACCAGCGACGCAGGCGCGAGCGAGTTCGGCCGCCGGCGCTCGATCGACTTTGCGCCTCCCGGAAAGTCCATCCTGTTCGATGGGCCGGGTGGCGACTATTTCCGTAAGCTTGGCGTGCCCGAAGGTGGGGCGCAACAGGCCGACGATTTCCTGGCCTTCCTCGTCGACGAGGTCAGGCCTTCCTTGTCGCAGACATACCGCATGAGCGACGATCACGGCCTGTTGGGCCATTCCGGCGGGGGTATGTTCGCCAGCTATGCCCTGTTCGCGCGGCCCGGCGCGTTTCGCCGCTACATCATTGGCAGTCCGTCCAGCAACGCTGCGGACCGGGCGGCTTTCCGGCTCGAGACCGACTATGCCGCCGCCAACGAGGACCTGAAGGCAGACGTTTTTTTCGGCGCAGGGGAACTGGAGATCGGGAAGCTCAGCCTCGCCGCCTGGGGGATCGTCAGCGCGCCGGTCCTGATGGCCGAGACGCTGCTGCTGCGTCAGTATCCGTCGCTCAAGGTCACGACGCGGATCTTTCCCGGCAAGGACCATAGTTCCGTGATCGCCGACATCGTCGCCGAAGGCGTCCGCGCCGTGTGGGCGGATACGCTGAATCCCGCGAAGTGACCTTGGAGACACTTGTTTACCCACCCGCCGAGGCGCGTCCGGAAGGGGTCGAATTCGGCATGGGGACGGTCCGGTATGCCGATCCGTTTCGCTGGCTGGAAGAATCGGATCGCGACGTGCTCGACTGGCAAAGCGCCCAGGACGCGCTTGCCCGCTCGCATCTCTCGGGTCTGCCAAGCTACCAGGCGTTCCTCGAAACGCTTCATGCAATGGGTGACAGCGAGGACATCGTCATTTTTCCCTTTGCCGGCGGTCACTATGTTCGCAGGTTCGTGCCCGAGGGGCAGGATCTTACCGTCGTCGAGCTTTCGGACTCGCCGGTCGGCCCGGGTCGGCGCGTCGTCGACCTGAACGCGATGCGTGCGGACGAACCGCTGCAGATGGCGGGATATGCGCTGTCGAACGACGGCAGGATGGCGGTCTTCGCGCATACTGCCGGCGGGCGCGAGAAGCCCATCGTTCAACTTGTCGAGGTCGAAACCGGGAGGATAGTTTCAGAAGGCCTGCCGAGCGAGCGACTCAGCACCTTCGTCTGGCTGCCGGACGACAGCGGTTTCTTCTACATGAGCATGGATCCGGCGGACATCGCAGCCGGAAAGACGCTGTATCGCGTGATGGTCGACAATCCAAAGCACGCGATGCTGGAACCTGTCGAACCCAGCCATTTCTACGTCCGGCCCGTCGTCGCCGCCGACAAGCGTCATGTCCTGCTTTTCGTCAACCATCTCGCCCCGAAACCTGAGTTCATCCTCGATACGCATGGCGACGGTAAATGGCGTCCTTTCCTGAAGGATGTGCCGGGGATTTTTCGCGGCGATATCGTGGGAGATCGCTTTTTCGCGATCACCGATGACGGCGCACCGCGCGGACGGATGCTGTCGATCCCGCTTGCCGCGCCTGCCCAGCGTGAGATGTGGAAGGAGATCATTCCACCATCCGCCGATGTCCTGGCGAATGTGCTCGCAGTCGGTGATCGCGCGCTCGTGCTCGATTATGTCGATACCTATTCGCGTCTTCGCGTCTTCGACAGGCATGGCGAACTGGAAGGCGAGATCGCGCTTCCGGGCAAAGGGCTCGTCAATTGCACGGGCAGCTATTTCTCCTTCTTCAACGTCACCAACACGATCTTGCGCGGCCAAGGCGAGCGGATCGATTTCCTGTTCGCGACGCCGTCCGTGGCGCCGGCGCTGTATTCGGCGAATGTCAGGACCCGCGAGCTCACCCAGATCAGCAAGCCGGAACGAACGATCGACGCGCAGGTGGTCGATCGCAAGGCGGTCAGCCAGGACGGCGCCGAGGTCATCTATCACGTCATCGCGCGCAGCGACCTCGACCTGTCGAAGCCGCATCCGACGATCGTCACTGGCTATGGCGGCTATAACGTGGCCGTACTCCCCGGCTGGTTCGGGAACCGGTGGGCCGCCTGGGTCGAGGCTGGCGGCATATTTGTCCTCAGCCATTTGCGCGGCGGCGGCGAGTTCGGATCGGCCTGGTGGGAGCAGGGCCGCCTCCAGCACAAGCAGAATACGTTCAACGATCTGTATGCCATAGCGGAGGATCTGATCGCCCAGGGCATCACGACGCCGTTGCAACTCGGCGTCACCGGCGGATCCAATGGCGGGGTGATGGCTGCGGTGGCCGCTGTCCAGCGGCCGGACCTGTTCCGCGCCAGTTCCCCCGAGGCACCGATCACTGATGTGCTGGCGCGGTGTCGCGATCCGTTCTCGATGGCCGCGACGCTCGACTATGGCGCCCCGTCGGACCCTGGAATGGCGCAGATCCTCTACGGCTGGTCGCCCTATCAGAATGTGGAGGATGGCACACACTATCCCGCGATGCTGATCGATTGCGGCGCGAACGATCCGCGCTGTCCCCCATGGCATGGACGCAAGCTCGCGGCGCGGATGCAGCAGGCGAGCGCGGGCGCGCTCCCGGTCCTGTTGCGGGTGCGGAGCGGCGCCGGGCACGGCGCCATCGGCAGGGAGGATCAGACGCGTCAATCCGCCGAAGTTCTCGCGTTTTTCGCCGAGTATCTGGGCCTGTCCCAAAGGAGTTAAGGATCATGTTCGACCAGGATGAAATTGCGCGGCTTTGCAAGGCCGCGGTGGCCGGCCGGAAGCAAAAGGCATCGGGCCGGAACGGGATCGTGGTCTCGTCGCACCCGATCGTCTCGCAGGTCGCGCTGAACATTCTCGGGGACGGGGGGAACGCCGTCGATGCGGCTCTCGCGGCTGCGCTCGCCCAGACCGTCGTCGAGCCGCATATGACGACGGCGTTCGGGGTGCTGAGCATGATGCACTACGACGCGGCGACGGGCGCGACCCAATATGTCAACGGCTCCATGAACGCGCCGCTCGCGGGCTTGCCCGGCTTCTCGGCTGCCGACGTGGCCACCGGACGGAGCGTTGCGGTCCCCGGCTTCTGGTCGGCCTGGGAAGCGTCGCGCGCGCGCTTTGCCAACAAGTCGCGGGAGGCGTTGGCCGCGCCCGCGATCGAACTCGCCCGCAACGGGTTCCCGATCTATCCGGTCCTGTACGGCATGATGTTCGAGGCGGCGCCCAAGATCGGGCTGAGCGACGAAGGCCGGAATATCTATTTCCGCGACAAGGTGATCCGCGGCCCCGGCGAGCCGCTGGTCAACCACGCGCTCGCCGACACGCTGGAGCGGATGGCCGCGGACGGCGTCGACTATTTCTACCGCTCGGCCTTCACCGAGAAGGTGGTCGAGACGGTCAGGCGCGCCGGCGGCGTCCTGACGATGGAGGATTTCGATCGCTACGAGACGCGCTGGATGGAACCTGCCTGGGGCAGCTATCACGGGTACAAGATCGCCGGCTCGCCTCCGCCCGACACGGGCGGCACGCACATCATCGAGATCCTGAATCTGGTGGAGCAGATTCCGCTCAGGGAGTGGGGCATGCCCACCGAGAGCGCGGACTCCATGTACTGGCTGGCGCGCTTCTGCCTGGAAGTGTTCTCCGAGGGCGCAGCGCAAGGTGATCCCAACAGCTGGCCGCTCCCAATGGAGACCATCCTTTCCAAGGACTATGCCGCGATGCGCTTCGAGCTGATGAAGATGCGCGATCCCAAAGGCGTGGATCCGTCGAAGAAGGCGTATCCGGGTTCGAACCATCTGACCGTGGTCGATCGCGAGGGTAATATCGCCACGGTACTGCATTCGGTGATGTCGCACGGCTGGTCGAACGGGCTGATCGTGGACGGCATGAACCTGTGGGCCGGGGGCGTGCATTTCTTCCGCAACATGCCCAAGCCAGGCGATCGCGGGACATGCTATGTCGCGCCGCACATCATCTTCGACGCGGACGACACGCCGGTCCTGGCGGCAGGGTCGCCAAGCGTCGGCCTGATCCAGAACTGCGTCACCAACGCGCTCAATATCCTGGATTTCGGCATGGACATCGAAACCTCGGTCCATCAACCCCGCATCGGCGGACCGACCTACACCAGCGACAGCCTGGCACCGGACGCGTTCTTCCTGGAGCTGGATTGCGGTACCCCGGAAATCCAGGCGGAGGTCAGGAAACGCGGGCTGAAGACCGAGCTGGTCAACCCCTGGAATTATCACAGCGGCAGCTACGAAGGCGTCCATCTCGCCGCGGACGGGCTCGCCAGCGCCTGTGCGGATCCGCGCCGCACCGGGGTTGCCCTGGCGGCTTGAACCGCATGCCACGCCGCAATGCTAGCCGTTTATAGGAGAGTGAAGATGGGTATCAACGCCGCCCTGGCCGGACTGGCCGCGCGCTATTGGACGTTTCAATGCGAGGAGCTCCCGATCAACGCGATCGCGGCGGGCGTGGCGACCGAAGCCACGCAGTTGATGCGCGAGGCGCCGATCGACCATGAACGGCGCGCCGACTGGGCGCGGAAAGCCCTTGTCGAGCTCGCGGCGATCGAGACGGCATCGCTGGGAGTCGAGGATCGGGCGACGCATCTGCTGCTCGGCCATGAGCTTCGCCTTCTGGTCGAGCTGGTCGAAAGCGGGGCGCATCTGCGCCCGGCCATCTATCCGCTCGGTCCGGAGTTCACGCTGATCTACTGGGCCAACGCCACTGCCTTGGCCACCGCAGCCGATGCGCGGCTGTATCTGGCGCGGCTTGTCGCAACACCGGCGTCGTTCGCGACCGTGCAGGTCGCGCTGGCCCGGGGCGTAGCGCAAGGAATGTCCTATCCCCGTCTCGTGGTGGAGCGCGCCATCGCGCAGGTCCGCGGCCAGATGGCGGCCGACCTGGAGGCGAATCCCTTTTATGGTCCGCTCGGGCGCATCGCGGGCAGGGGTGGCGTGATGGCGGATCTGGCAGGCGAGGGGCGTGCATTGGTGGAGGACGTGGTCCGCCCGGCATTCCTCGACTATGCCGACTTTCTCGAAGAGATGCTGCTGCCGGCGTCACGCGACAGCATTTCAGGCGCTGACGACGTGGATGGAGAGCGCTTCTATCGGTACAATATCAACCAATATACCACGATCGATCTGCCGCCGGCGGACATCCACGCGACCGGGCTTGCGGAAGTCGAGCGTCTCAAAGGCGAGATGCTGGCCGTCGCGACCGATGCAGGTTTTGCCGACGACCTCGAAGGTTTTCGTCACCGTCTGCAGACCGACAACCGGCAATTTGCCGAAAGCGCGGAAGCATTGCGCGAGCAGATCGAGATCCTGTCGAAACGCATCGATGCGCGGATTCCCGAATTCTTCGGGCGGATACCCCGCATCAGCTATGGCGTGAGCAGCATTCCGCTCGCCGTCGCCGAACGCATGCCGCCGGCCTATGCCCAACCCAATCCGGCCGATGGCAGCGCGGCGGGTGTCCACTGGATCACCTCGATTCCCGGCAAGTGCCCGCGCTACATGCATCTGCCATTGGCGCTGCACGAGGCCTGGCCCGGCCATCTGATGCATCTCGCGCTGATCCAGGAGATGGATCAGCTCCCCGACTTTCGCCGCTACGGCGCGATGAAATATGCCGCCTGTCTCGAAGGCTGGGCGCTATATTGCGAAGCATTGGGCGAAGAGATGGGTTTCTACGACACGCCGGAGAAGCGGTACGGCCGTCTCGAGATGGAGATGTGGCGCGCGGTGCGGTTGGTGCTGGACACTGGTATTCATTCCAGGGGATGGGGCCGCGATCAGGCGATTTCCTTCTTCCGGGAGAATATGGCGATGCCGCTGGAGACGCTGACGGCCGAGGTCGATCGTTATATTGGTTTGCCCGGGCAGGCGCTCGCCTATCAACTCGGCAATCTCAAGTTTCGCGAACTTCGGGCTCGCGCCGAGAATGCTCTCGGTGACGATTTCCGGATTCGCGATTTTCACGACGCGTTGATGGCGGCCGGTGCCGTGACGCTGCCGGTGCTTGAGATCCTAATCGACGACTGGATTGCTCACGCGAAGGTCGTGGTGGCTGCATGACGGCCAATGATTTCTATCCCATCGGCACGGCCGGGCGGCCCTGGGGCGAGCAGGAACGTGCCCAGTGGCGGGCTCGGCAAACGCGTCGGCGCAGCTATGACGAAGATGTCGTGGCGCGCATCGACGCGCATGCGGATCGCTTCAAGAAAATAGCCTATGGGAAGATCGACTACGCGGAGGACAGTTACAACCTGTATGCGCTGCGCAGCCAGCCGATCGACCTCGCGTTACCCACTGCCGTGGTAACGGGCGGGGTCCATGGTTACGAAACCAGCGGCGTTCTGGGCGCATTCGAATTTCTCGAGCATCACGCCAGCGCGTATTCCGGCCGCGTCAATCTGCTGGTGATTCCCTGCGTCAGTCCCTGGGCCTATGAACGCATCAACCGCTGGAACTATGACGCTATCGATCCGAACCGGAACTTTCGAAGGGGAGGGCCATCGCGAGAAGCGACGGCGTTGATCGACCTCGTGAACGCTACGGCGGACCACTATCTTCTGCACATCGATCTGCACGAAACGACGGATAGCGATGAAAGCGAGTTCCGACCTGCACTGAGCGCTCGCGACGGCAAGACGTTCGAAGCCGAGGCGATACCCGACGGATTCTATCTGGTCGCCGATGCCGTCGAACCGCAACTCGCCTTTCAACACGCGATCATTGCCGCCGTGGAGGGGATCACGCGGATAGCGCCGCCGGATGGGGAAGGGAAGATCATCGGCTCGCCCGTCATCGCGCACGGCGTAATCGCCTATCCCGTGGCTGAACTCTTTCTTTGCACATCCATCACCGAAGCCCGCTTCACGTCGGCGACCGAAGTTTACCCGGATGCCCCGGGCATGACAGCTGAGACGTGTGTGGAGGCGCAGGTCGCGGCGATATGCGCGGCCCTGAATTTCGCCCTGGCTCACGATGCCGGAAGCATATCGACGGATTATCGGCCATGACGCCGCCCGCGATGAGCCCGGTTGCAACGCGCATGCCGCCTTCTTCGTCATTTCTGGCCGCGATTGCGGTGCGGTTCGGGGAGGACGCGCTTCTGTCCGAGGGAATGCGTCGCCAATATGGACGGAGCGAGGCGCATTTCGCGGAGGCGCTGCCCGACGTCGTCATTGTAGCGCGGACCACCGGGGATGTCGTCGACTGCGTAAAGCTCTGCGCTGAGCATGCCGTGCCGTTAACCGCGTTTGGAGCGGGCACCTCGATCGAGGGCAACGCGCTTCCCGTCCACGGTGGTGTTTCGATCGACCTGTCGCGGATGAACCGCATCGTCGCCGTTAACGCGGAGGATTTCGACTGCACGGTCGAAGCCGGCGTGCGCCGCGAGGAGCTTAACGCCCACCTGCGTGACACCGGTCTGTTCTTCCCGATCGATCCCGGGGCCAATGCGACGATCGGGGGAATGGCCGCTACGCGGGCCAGCGGCACCAACGCTGTCCGTTATGGCACCATGCGCGAGGCAGTGCTGTCGCTCACCGTCGTCACCGCGGACGGCAAGGTCATCCGGACCGCGCGTCGTGCCCGCAAGTCCGCGGCGGGCTATGACCTCACCCGTCTCTTCGTGGGGTCGGAAGGCACGCTCGGCATCATCACGGAAGTGACGCTGAGGCTTCATCCCGTCCCGGAGACCATCTCGGCGGCGGTGTGCGGTTTCGCCACGTTGCAGGGCGCGGTCGATACCGTGGTCCAGTCGATCCAGAGCGGCGTGCCGCTTGCTCGCGTCGAACTACTGGACGATCGGCAGATCGCGGCGGTGAACGCCTGGTCGAAGCTCGGGTTGCCCGAAGTCACGACGTTGTTCTTCGAGTTCCACGGCTCGCCGGGCGGCGTGGCCGAGCAGGTCGAGATCGTGCGCGGCCTCGCGGCAGCGAATGGCGGCGGCGCATTCGCATTCTCCGACCGGCCGGAAGAGCGCGCCCGGCTCTGGAAGGCGCGTCACGAGGCCTATTATGCGGCGATCAACGTCCGGTCCAACGCCGTGGGATGGACGACGGATGTATGCGTGCCGATCAGCCGGCTGCCCGACTGCATCCTGGCGACACGGGCCGATCTCGACGCCTGCCCTGTGCCGGCGACGATCCTGGGTCATGTGGGAGATGGCAATTTCCACGTCATCTTCTCGATCGACCCGAATGAGCCGGGAGAGTTCGCGGAGGTCGAAGCCGTCAATCGACGTCTCGTCGAGCGCGCCCTGGTCATGGACGGCACATGCACCGGCGAGCACGGGATAGGGCTCGGCAAGCAGGATTGGCTCGTGGCGGAGCTTGGCGACGCCGTCGATCTGATGCGTGTGTTGAAACGCGCCCTTGATCCGAAAAACCTGATGAATCCAGGCAAAATCTTCAGTCTCTAGGCGCCGCCACCGGACGGAGAAGGTTTTGCCGTGTTGGTCACCATCGGTCAAAACTAGATCGCCCGCGCGGTCGTCCCGATCGTCGCGATGGCCGCATAACGTCTTTATTCCGGGCAGCCCTGGGCGCCACACCGGGTTCCGTCAAAGCTCAGGTTGCCCGTCCCCAAAAAAAAGAGTAGGTTCTTAATTCATATCAGGACATCTCTCTCGATCCGGGCGTTCGGCTGAAGGGCAGTGATCCGGCTTGCCGTTTGATAATGGGGTAGACGACTGGAGGCACTGGTCCCTCGTGCGGCGTCGCCAGTTGGGCGATGTTGTCCGCATCGGCGTGGGTTCACCGCTGGTTGTGCCGGACATAGTCGAGCCAGGTCGCTACATGATAGCGCTCGACCCATAAAGCGGATCGCCGAGATCACGCAGCGATGCCCAGTGCCGCGCCATCGCGAGGGCGCATACGGCCGCGCTCGCCCATCACCCTGAGGAATGTGACGATATCTTTCTGCGCAATGCAATATTCGATGGGGACCGCTGTTTCAGGCTCCGTCCAGCGGTCAGCGGATCAAGGTTGAGATCACTTCCTAAGGCGCCAAGCGGCGTGCGAATGTGGCTGAAGGCCAAAAATTTTTTTCGGCTAAATTATTCAATAAAATCAAAGCCAAAGTATTTTGTCGGTCTTGTTCGCGGCGGTGATGTGCACGATATTAATTTTCTTTCGGCATTTCAACGCATTACGCCGAACGGAATAATCGAGTGGGAATGATTCCATTCAGGGACTGAAGGGTTTTGGGTCTTTCAGAGGCCGCTCGTGCAGCCACCCGCCGTCGCTCAGCCAATCGGCCAGCCGGTCCGGCCAGTGCAGGATCGACAGGCTCTCGGAATGGGCGGCGATGTTGAAACCGTGGTCCATGTCGGCGAACATATGCACCTCCGCGGACACGCCGGCTTTGCGAAGCTGGCCGAAGAGCGTCATGGCAGGCTCGGCGCAGCATTGGTCCAGTGAGCCGGCGGTGATGAAGGCCGGCGGGGCGCCCGCCGCTGCGCGGGCGGGGATGCCCAAGGGTCCCGGATAGACCAGCACCTGGAAATCGGGTCGGGCGCTGACCGCGTCGAGTGGATCGGCCGAGGGCGGCTGGAGTGGCTCCGGATTGTCGGCGACCAGCGAGACGAGTTCGCCGCCGGCCGAAAAGCCCATCACCCCGATGCGGCGGGGATCCACGCCGTACTGAGCGGCGTTGGTACGCACCCAGCGGATCGCCCGGCGCAGGTCGGCGGCGGCGTCGCGCTCGATCGCATAGGTCGATCCCGCCTCACGCGCGAGGCGGTACTTCAGGACGAAGGTCGTGACGCCGTAGCGGTTGAGGGCCTTGGCCGGGCCGACGCCCTCATTGACGAAGACCAGCATGCGATGCCCACCGCCGGGCACGACGATGATCGCCGCGCCATTGGCATGACGCGGGTCGGCGGGAAACACGGTCAGGGACGGGCTGTGGACGCTTCGCACATAGGTGTTCTCGACGATCTCCGGGTCGCTCGACCGTTGCTCGGAGCCTGGCGCGCCGCGTGGCCATAGCGACACCGTCGCCGGGCCGCTGGCCACCGCGGACGGCGTTTCTGCCGGGGCCGTGGACGGCGCGGCAATCAACAGGGCAAAGACGGAGACGGCACTGACGAGCATGGTGGACTCTCCCGAGCAGCGCATGCTGCTCGCATTGCGACCCAGCCTCCAGATTTCAGCGCTCATTCCTACCGCGACCATAGTCGGTGTCCGGGCTTTACTCCGCCTTGCGCGTGAGCGCCGCGAGCGGTCGCGGCCCAGCTATTGAGTCCGAACGTCCCGAGGCTACCCGAAAGCAGGGGGGTCGCGACGATCTGGCGCTTCGCTCATTCGGGCTTGCCGACATGGCTGTACGGGTCGGTCTGGCCGGCGAGCCAGGGGTCCTTGGTCGCCGCCCGGCGCGCCCGCAGGCGCTCCGCGAGCTGTGCCCGCACCGAGGCGTAGCCAGGATCGTTCGCGACGTTCGTCAGTTCGTCCGGATCACGCTTCAGATCGTACAGTTCTTCGGCCGGCCTTTTCAGATACGACGCCTGGGTACGCTTACCCAGCCTGATCGACGGGTCGGCAATGATCGCGCGCCAGCTCGGCGATGCGGCGACATCGCCCGCGATCGGGTAATCGAGCGGGTGCGCGAGATTGAGGATATAGCTGTGATCGCGCGTGCGGATCGCGCGCATGGGATAATATTGATTGATCTCGTGAAAATCATGGCTGGCGAACACCGCGTCGCGCGCCGCATCGCCCGGCTTGCCGAGCAGCGGCAGCAGCGACTGGCCGGAGAGTTCGTAGCCGGGCCCTTGCGCACCGGTCCAGGCGAGGATGGTCGGTGCGATATCGACCCAGCTCACCATCGCATCGTTGACCGAAGCGTTCGCGCCCGGCGCGCGAATGATCAGCGGCAGATGGAGACCCGGATCGTAGAGGTTGGTCTTGGCGCCAGGGAAGGGGCGGCCATTGTCGCTCAGAAAGATCACCAGCGTATCGTCGGCGCGGCCCATCGCGGCAAGATCGTCGAGCAGCATGCCGATGCCGCTGTCGAGACGGCTGACCGACTCGTAATAGGCCGCCAGATCCTGCCGGACCGCGGAAAGATCGGGCAGGTGTGACGGGATTGGAACCCGGCCCGGATCGTATCTGACCGGCTTCACATCCGGCCAGGGACGATCGTTGCCGTAATCCACCGCGGCACGATGCGGATCGCTATAGCCGATGGTCACGAAGAACGGCCGGTCGTCGCTCGACCGGATGAAGCTGGCCGCGGCGACCGACAATTCGTGTACGTCGCGGATGCCGCCGCGTTCCGGAACCAGTTCGGCCTCATAGGGGAAGGCGGCATCCGGGCCGACATGCTTCTTGCCGACCAGGGCAGTGGCATAGCCGGCACGGCGCAGCATCGCCGGCAGCGTCTCGATGCCCGGTAACAACGACTGGTGATGCACATCATGCTCCAGACCGTACATGCCGTTCTGATGCGTATAGAGGCCGGTATAGATCGACGCCCGGCTGGGGCTGCAGGACGATACCGTGGCATAGCCCTGTGAAAAGCGTGTCCCTTCGCGCGCGAGCCGGTCGATGCGGGGCGTCTTGATGTCGACGCCGAAGCAGCCGGCATCCAGCCCCTGGTCGTCGGAGATCAGCAGCAACACGTTGCGCCTGGAGGGCGCGGCAACCGTCGCGCGCAGCGGCGCCGCGGAAATCGCGGCGGCGCCTGCGATCGCCTTCAGGACATTGCGACGATCCACCAACGTCTCCGTCTCGAGGAGGAAGCGAGAGCTGAGCCCGCTTCCGGCGCGCGGCTGGAAGCGGGCTCGGTCAGGTCAGAATTTCACCGCCGCGCTGAAGCGGAACGAGCGGCCGAGGATCGGACGCGCCAGTACCACGCCGGAGCCCTGCGAACCGATGACGCGCGGGTTGCCCTCGGTCAGGCCGAACTCGTTGGTGAGGTTGTTGGCCGTCACCTGCAAGGTCACGCGGTTCATCACCTCGACCGACACGCCGGCATCGAGCTGATAATAATGCGGCAGCAACTGCTTGTTGTCGGGATCCGAGAAGCGGTCGCCGGTATATTGCACCGTCGCATATAGCGACGGCTTCAGCCCGGCGACGTTCACGTCGACCGCCGGCGTCACGCGCCAGGCCCAGCGCGGCTGGCGCTGCACCATGTTGCCGGTGTCGTCGTTGAGACCGTTGTTGGAGAAAAAGTCCTGATAGGTGCCGTCCAGATAGGTGCCGGATGCGGAAACGCTGAACCATTGTACCGGACGCACGATGCCTTCGAGCTCGACGCCGGTGGCCTTGGCGCCACCGATTGAGCTGGTCGGCACGTTGTTGACGATCCCCGTCGTGGCCAGCCCATCGAACTTGTTGTGGAACACCGTCAGGTACAGGTTGAGCATCTGGCTGGAGAATTTGATGCCGCCCTCATAAGTGTCGACCTTGGCGGTGACCGCAGTCCCGGTGTGGTTGGCGATCTGGGCCGCCGTCAACCCGCGAAGATTGTCGAATTGTGGGAAGCTGTGCCCGCGGCTGTAGCGCGCGAACACGCCGAGACTGCGGGAGAAATCGTAATTGGCGCCTGCCGTCCAGGACCATTGCGAGTCGCTATAGTCGATGATCTGCGGCGCCACCGCCAGCACGTTCGAGGCGTTGTCGTACAGCGTGTTGATGTTGCCATCGACATTGACGGTGCCGCCCGGCGTACGGACCTGGCCGCTCACCTCGTGGCGCTGCCAGCGGAGGCCGCCATCGACGCGCAGTTCCGGCGTGATCTGGAACTCGTCCACTGCGTAGAAGGCGTAATCGTTGCCGGTGTAGCTGCCGTCCACAAGGAAGCCCTGGCCACCGCTGAGGCCGGTAGCGCTCGACGCGACCCGACCGTCGGCGAGCGTCAGGCTGAGCAGACGCGCATTGGGCGTGGCCGTCAGCAGGACATTGTTGCCAAGCGCCCAGTTATCGCGCGTCGTGTAGTTGGCATAGTAGAACCCGCCGGTCAGCGTGTTGCCCCCGCTCTTCCATTCGAGCGCGGAATCGGTGACGAACGACGAGATCTTCTTCTTAACGCTCCACACACCGGCCTGCATCACCTGCGTGCTGGCGCCAGTCGAGACTGTGCCGCCACCATTGGCGTAGGTCAGCGAGCCGACGGTCGAGCCCGTGCCGCCCAACGTCGCCGCCATTGCCGCCGCGGTCGTTGGCGCCGCCACGGGGACGAGGCCGTTGGTGTCGGCGTTGCCGCCAAGATAGGCGGTACGCTCGCGCACGCGCAGTCCGTCGGCGATCTCATATTCGAAATTGATGCCGGTGTTGAAAACCTTGGCGCCGCGGCCCTGCGACAGATCGATGCGGCGGCCCGCCACGTTGGTAACGACCTTCGTCTCCGGGCCGATCAGGCTGTTGCTGTTGCCGGTGAAGCCCGGATACTGGCTGATCTCGCTCCCGTTCTGCACGACCGGGATCGTCAGCAGCCACTGGCCGTGATCGTTGAGATAACGGCCATAGATCTCGACCGAGCCGCGGCCATCGAAATCATGATGGATATTGGCGGTGATCTGACCGCCTTTTTCCGCATCGAAGCGCGGATCGCGGATGCCGTGGCCCTGCGCATAATAGCCCCCCACCATGAAGCTGGTGTCGCCGCCGAGCGGTCCCGAGACCCAGGCGTCTCCGCGCTTGTCGCCGTAATCGGTGATGGAGAATTTCGCGAAGCCCTTCAGCGTATCGCCGCCGATGCGCGGCACGACGTTGACGGTCAGACCCGGCTGTCCCGCCGAGAAGAGCGACCCGGTGCCGCCCCGCACGGCCTCGACGCGCTCGACCGTTTCGTCGAGGCGGATGAGCTGCGAGTTTTCGAGGAACGACAATGTCGCTGGCGGGAAGATCGGCACGCCCGCCACCTGGAACGTCACGAACTGCGCGTCGCCGCCCGCCGGATAGCCGCGGACGAAGATGTTCGCGCCATTCTGGCCACCCGAGCTCTCGGTCATCACGCCCGGAACGGTGCGCAGCAGGTCCGCCGTGCTCGTCGGCGCGGCGCGCGTGATCGCAGCGCTGCTGAGCGTGGTGACGGCAAAGGCAGCGTCCTGGCGCCGCGTCCCGGCGCCGGCGGTACCGACGACGACGATGTCCTGCTGTTCCGGTTCATCCGCCGGCTGCGCTGCCGTGTCCGCGGGCACGGCGGGCGCCGACTGAGCGTAAGCGATTTGGGCGGAAAGCGCGAGCGGTGCTGCGCTGAGCATATAGAGAGCGGTGCGGATCATGAATCCTCCCCTTGCGGATAAACCGGCATGATTGCCTTGGCAGGGGTGCTTGCTAAATCGTTATGAAATGCATTTCAAGAGCGCAGTGCAAGGAGATGTTGCAGGCTTGCCACACCCTCCTGCGCTCGCCTACGGTCTTGCCCCATGAGTGATGATGTGCCGAGAATGCCGGGGCGCGCCGCGCGCGCCGCACGCCCGACGATGCAGGACATTGCACGACTCGCCAATGTGTCGATGCCGACCGTCTCGCGCGTCCTCAGCGACAGCCCGCTCGTCACCGAAGAAACCCGCGCGCGCGTGCTCCAGGTCGCGCGAGAGCAGGGGTATGTCGTCAACCGTAACGCGCAGAAGCTGCGCCACGCGCGCACCGGGACCGTCGCGGTGATGCTCGATTTCGCCTCGCACCGGCACGGCGCGATCGGCGATCCCTTTATCTTCGAGCTACTTGCGGGCGTTTCCGAGGCGCTGTCGATCCGCGACCAGGAGTTGTTGCTGTCGCCGCCCGGTCTCGATGATGCACGCGCCTTCGAGGATTTTTTCCGCGCCCGCGGCGCTGACGGTTTCATCATCCTCGGTCAGGGAACGCGCGACGCCATGCTGCGGACCATGGCGCAGCGTGGCGTGCCGATGGTCGTATGGGGGGCGGTGCGTAAGGATTCGGGCTATTGCGCGGTAGGGAGCGACAATATTCGCGGCGGCCGGCTGGCGGGCAAATATTTCTGCGAGCGGGCCCGCAAGCGCTGGCTGTTTCTCGGTGATATCCGTCATGAAGAATTACGCCTGCGCTATGAGGGACTTTGCCAGGAGGCGGATGCGGCCGAGAATATTACGGTCGATTTCCTGCCGATCGTGTCGATGGCGTTCACCGCCACCGCGCAGACCGTCTCCTCCTACCTCGTCGGCGGCGCGCGCCCCGATGCGGTTTTCGCCTTTTCGGACACCGCTGCCATGGCGGCCCTTGGTGCCTTTCGCGAGCATGGCCTGACCGCGCCGCGCGATTTTTCTCTAGTTGGTTACAATGACATACCACCGGCCGCACATTTCACACCGGCGCTAACGACGATCAATCAGAAGACCGACGTGGCCGGCGCCCTGCTCGTGGAGAAACTGATGCAGCAGCTCGATGGAGCGCGCGCGCGTTCGACCTTGCTCCCGACGGAGATGGTGATCCGCGAGACCTGAGCACCTATTTTCTTGAAATGCATTTCATGGCGACCTAGGCGTGAAGAAAGGCGCGAGGAGCATCCGCTTCCGCAGGCTGGGGAGGGGTTGTCGATGATAGGTGTCCGGCTGGGACTGATGCTCGCCGTTGCCGCGTCCGGCGCGGCACCATCGATGGTCGGTGCGCAGGTGGCGATGCCGGCCTTTACCATGCCGCCGTCGAACCAGCTTAGCCCGGAGGCGCTGGCAATCCTCAAGCGCATGGACGCGGCGACAGCACCCGCGGACATCGCCGGAAACATCCCGAAGCAGCGCGCTTTCTACCAGCGTTTCAACGACGACCGTCTTGCCGAGATGCGGCGGCGCTTCAGGACGATTGTCCGCCACGAGACGATCGGCGGCGTCGCCGTCGACGTGGTCGAGCCGGCCGAAGGCATCAGCCCGGCCAATCGCGACCGCGTTCTCGTCAATGCGCATGGCGGCGCGTTCCTGTGGGGCGCGGGCAGCGGCGCGCTGGTCGAAGCGATCCCGATCGCGGCGACGATGCGGGTGCGCGTGGTGACGGTGGACTACCGCCTTGCGCCCGAGCATCTCTATCCGGCCGCTTCGGACGACATGATGTCGGTCTATCGCGCGCTTCTGAAGACCTACCAACCTGGTGCCATCGGCCTTTATGGCTGCTCGGCCGGCGGTGCGCTGGTCGCGCAGACCACCGCCTCCCTTCATCTGGCGAAGCTTCCCGTCCCGGGCGCGATCGGCACCTTCTGCAGCACCGGGGCGCCTTATACGGGCGACAGCGTCGTCCTCTCAGGGCCATTTGCCGGCAAGGCGCCAGTGACGGTGCCACCGGTCAGCCCCTATCTTGCCGGTGTTCCGTCGAGCGACGCGCGCGCCTATCCACTGCTGTCCGACGCAGAGACCCGCGCCATGCCGCCTACTCTGCTGCTGGCCGGCGGCCGCGATTTCGCCGCGAGCACGCTGACCCTGGCGCATCGTCGTCTTGCGGCCGCCGGCGTGCCCTCCGAGCTCTATCTCTTCGATGGCCTGCCGCACGCCTTCTTCATGTGGCCCGACATGCCCGAATCCATCGAGGCGTTCCGCCTGATCGCCGGCTTCTTCGATCGCCACCTCGCCCAGGGAAGCCCGAAATGAACCGCATCCGTGTCATCGTCGCGCTCGCTCTCACTTACGCGCTGCTCGGCGTGATGATGAACAGCGTGGGCATCGTCATCCTGCAATCGATCCGGCACTTCGACGCGACCAAGCCGATGGGCTCCACGCTGGAGGCGTGCAAGGATCTGACCGTGGTGGCGGCCTCCTTCCTCGCCGCGACCCGGGTGCCGCTGTTCGGCTTCCGCCGCGCGCTGACCGCCATGATGGTGCTGATGGCGCTGACATGCTTCGTGGTCTCGTTCGCGGGCAGCTTCTTCATGATGCAGGCGCTGTTCGTGGCGATCGGCTTCAGCTTCGCGATCGCCAAGGTCGCGACCTATGCGACGATCGGCCTGCTCGCGCGCGATTCCAACGACCATGCCAGCATCACCGGCATCATCGAAGGCGTGTTCATGGTCGGAATCCTTGCAGGCGTATGGCTGTTCGGCTGGTTCATTGCGCTCGACGACACCGGCAATGGCTGGCTGCGCATCTATTGGGCGCTGGGCGCGGCGTTTGCGGTGATGTCGCTGGTGTGGATCGCGACGCCGATCGACGAACGCGCCGCCGCCGCGCCCGCCGGCGCGGAAAGTGCGCATTGGGGCGAAATGGCGCGGCTCGCCGTCCTGCCCGCCAGCGTGGCGGTTCTCGCCGGGCTGTTTTTCTACGTGCTTGTCGAACAAAGCGTCGGCACCTGGCTGCCGACCTTCAACAACGAAGTGCTGCACCTGCCGCCGGCGATGAGCGTGCAGCTGGCGAGCATCTTCGTCGGCGCCTCGGCGGTGGGACGGCTGGCCTCAGGCGTGGTGTTGCGGCGTGTCGCATGGTTGCCTGCGCTGCTGGGATGTCTCGCCTGCGTTGCGGCGCTCGTGCTGCTGTCGCTGCCGCTTGCCCATGGCGGGCACCCGAATGGCGCGACCGACTGGTTCCACGCGCCACTCGCGGCCTATCTCTTTCCGCTGCTGGGCCTTTTCCTGGCGCCGATCTACCCGACGCTCTGCTCGGTCGCGCTGAGTGCGCTTCCTCGCCACCGGCACGCCGCGATGATGGGGTTGATCGTGATCTTCTCCGCGTTGGGCGGTACGATCGGCTCGTTCATCACCGGTATGGTGTTCCAGCATCTGCCGGGCACGCTCGCCTTCTACTTCACGCTCGTGCCGCTGGGGCTGATCGCGCTGATCCTGCCCATCATCCGCCGCCGACAGGATAGCGGAGTCGCTGCGTGACGCTGTCGCCTTCCGAAATCTGGGGACCCTTGTTCGCCGCCGTACAGGAGCGCGGGCTGTTCCCCGACTCCAAGACCTTCGCCGACGCGGTTCCGCGTCGCCCGGCGGAGGCAATCCTGGAGGACTGGGCGCGAATCCAGCCGGATGATGCGGCGCTCGACGCATTCGTCCGCGCGAATTTCGTCCTGCCGGAAATCGAGGCTTGCGTGCCGCCTCCCGATGACCTGCCCCTCGCCGAGCATATCGTCGCGCTGTGGCCTAGCCTGACCCGCGAAGCCGACCGGTCGGACGAAGGCGGATCGCTGCTCCCGCTGCCGCGTCGTCATGTCGTGCCGGGGGGGCGATTCCGCGAACTCTATTATTGGGACAGCTATTTCACGATGCTCGGCCTCGCCCGATCGGGCCGCCAGGATCTGGTCGAGGACATGATCGCCATCTTTGGCGATCTGCTCACCCGCTACGGCCACATCCCCAATGGCACGCGCAGCTATTATCTCAGCCGCTCGCATCCGCCCGTCTTCTACCTGATGGCGGCCTTGTCGAAGGACAGGAGCGACGAGGGGCGGCGCCAGCGCCTCGGCTGGATGCGGATCGAGCACTCCTTCTGGATGGCGGGCGAGGATATGCTGGAGGGACCCGGCGCGCATCGTCGCATCGTCCGGCTCGCCGATGGCGCGCTGCTCAATCGCTATTGGGACGATCGTGCCGCGCCGCGCGACGAGTCCTGGCGCGAGGATGTCGAACTGGCGCGCGCGACGCCCGATCGCGATGCCGGAGAGCTCTGGCGCGATCTGCGCGCCGCGGCCGAAAGCGGGTGGGACTTCAGCTCGCGCTGGCTCGGCGACCGCGCGACGCTCGCAACGATCCGCACGACGCGATTGCTGCCGGTCGACCTGAACGCCCTGATCTACGGGCTCGAGCGCGCCATTGCCGCGGAGGCCGAAGCGCTTGGCGATGCCCCGACTGCACGAGCGTTCGCAAAGCGTGCGGTCGACCGGGCCGGTGCATTCGACCGGTACCTTTGGAACGACCGGACCGGCTTCTACGCCGACTATGACCTCGACCTCGGCGCCTGCAATGACATGTTGACCGCCGCCTTGGGGTTCGCGCTCTTCACCGGTGTCGCTCCTTCCGCGAGGGCGGCGTCGATTGCCGATGCCCTCGGGCGGTTGCTGCGGGCGGGCGGATTGGTGACGACGGGTACACGGACAGGTCAGCAATGGGATGCCCCAAACGGCTGGGCGCCGCTGCAATGGGTCGCGATAACTGGCCTCCGCGCCTATGGCCTGGATGCGCTAGCCGAGACCATCGCAGGGCGTTGGCTGCGCCTGATCGACGCCTATTACCGCGATACCGGTCAGTTGCTCGAAAAATACGATGTCGAGCGCGGCACCGCCGGCGGCGGCGGCGAATACGGCACCGAGATCGGATTTGGATGGACGAATGGCGTCACGCTGGAATTGCTCGAGCGGTCGGATGCCGGCGAGCGCGTGCGCTGATCTCGCGCAGGACGGCTGCTGATCGCTTCGCCAACAGCAAGACGATGATGGGAGGATGATCGGATGAGGAAGTCGCGAAACCATCTGCGCAAGTCGCTCGGTCGCATTGCCGCACAGCTGAAGCGACCGGGCGCGGAATGCGGCACGTCCGCTGCGCTGGCGGCGACTGTCCTTGGATGCCTGACACCTTTGCCGGCTGTCGCTCAGTCGAGCAAATCCGCGGCCGTCAGTGCGGCGGTAGACATGCTTCCGGCGTGGTCGAAAGGCTATTTCGACATTCATCACATCAGCACCGGGCGAGGCAATGCCACCTATTTCGTCTTCCCGGACGGGACGACATTGCTGATCGACGCGGGCGAAGCCGATCCGGCGTTCGTTGAGCGCGTACGCCCATTGAAAGCCTTCCCACCCCGTCCGGACGGGGAACATTCCGCTGCTTATTGGATCGCGGATTATATTCGTCAGTTCGCGCCGGCCGGACAGGCGGCAAAGCTCGATTATGCACTCATCACGCATTTCCATACGGATCATCTGGGTACGATCACACCCGGCAAGCCCATGTCGAAGACCGGCGCCTATCGGCTCGCCGGCATTACCGAGGTCGCCGACCTGATTCCGATCGGCACGCTCATCGATCGGGCCGCGCCGGCCTATGACTATCCGGTCGACCTGCGGCAGTGCGTCAAGGGCGTGGATGGCGTTCAGGATTCCGATCAGCGGTCGCTGGCGAACTACCTCAGCTTCACCGGGTATCGGATGGGCCACGGCCAGGCGGTGACGGGTCTGAAACCGGGCGCGCTCGACCAGATCCGGCTTGCGCAGGCGGCGGCATTCCCGAGCTTTCACATCCGCAATATCGCGTCCAACGGCATTATCTGGACTGGCGCACGCGACGAGACTCAACACTATATACCCAAGGGCGCAGTCTCGGATTGCCATTTCGACGAGAATCCGTTCAGCAACGTGCTGAGATTTTCCTATGGCCGGTTCACCTATTATTCGGGCGGCGATATCCCGGGCGTACCGAACTATACCCAGCCCTGGTGGCGCGATATCGAAACACCGGTCTCCGCGGTTGTCGGACCGGTCGACGTGATGTTGCTCGATCACCACGGGAACCGGGATTCGACGAACGAGAATATCCTTCGAAACCTCGCCCCTCGCGTTATCGTGCAGGAGAACTGGCTCTCGCCGCAGCCGGGCGAGGAAGTGGTCACCAGAATGGCGTCGAAGGGCCTCTATCCGGGCGATCGGGACGTCTTCTCCACCGGGATGAGCGCGGAAAGTCGCCTGGTGATCGGCCCCGTCATGGACAGCATCTACAAGAGCTATGGCGGCCATGTCGTGATCCGGGTTGCACCCGGTGGCGAGCAATATGAGGTCTATGTCCTCAGCGACACTGATCGGCGTCGTGAGATCACGACGCGGTTTGGGCCGTACCGATCAAAATAGAGCGGCGATTGTTAAATCTGATCCGTTCGTCCTGAGTAGGGATCGAGTAGCCGAAGGCGTATCGAGAGCCCGTATCGAAGGACAGGTTGTCGCGCGGAACCTGTCCTTCGATACGCCCTCTCGATACGCCGCTGCGCGGCTACTCGATGGCTACTCAGGACGAACGGGTGGTGGTGGCTCTGATTTAATGCAAGCTACTCTAGGTTCGTTCATCGAGCCATTGAGCGTCAAGATACCGTTGAGTGAGCGTGATTCGGGAAATCCTCGCTGCGGAAGATTCCGCTTATCCAGTCGAGAAATACCCTGAGGCGCGGTGACAGCTGCCGGTTTTGCGCGAAGAGCGCCGACACGGCCGTCGGCGTCGGCGGATGGTAGGGCAGGACTTCGATCAATGCTCCCGACACCAGTTCGCGGGCGAAGCGGTAACGGGGCGCCTGGATCAGGCCGAACCCCAGGCGCGCGAGGTCGGCCGTCGTGTCGGAATGGTTGGCCGCCACGCGAGTGGGCAGCAGGACCGTTCTTACCCGCCCTTCGCTGGTGAATTCGAGCGGCATCACCTCGCCCGTTCGCGACGAGACGAAGCCGACCATCTGGTGGCCGTCCAGATCTTCCAGCGTGCGCGGCGTGCCGTGTCGGGCGAGATAGCCGGGGCTGGCGACCGTCACCTCCTCGAGCGCGCCGAGCCGACGCCGCACCAGCCCGCTATCGGCCAGGTCTCCCACGCGGATCGCACAGTCCACACCCTCGCGGATAAGGTCGACCAGCCGGTCCGTCTGGCCGAATTGCAGGTCGATCCGCGGATGGCGATCCAGGAAGGCGGGGAGCCCGGGCAACAGGAAGGTGCGCGTCAGCAGGGCGGGTGCCTCGATCCTCAACCGGCCATGCGGCTCCGCGTCACGCAGCACGGCCTCGGCATCCTCGATATCGGCGATGATGGTGACGCAGCGCTGATAGAATTCCTGCCCGTCATGCGTCGGCGCGACGTGTCGGGTGGTGCGGTCGAGCAGCCGCGCGTTCAGCCGGGTCTCCAGGCGCCGGATCATATCGGTCGCGGTCGAGCGCTTGACGCCGAGATCGGCTGCGGCGCCGCTGAAGCTGCCGCGTTCGACCACGCGCATGAACAGGCGGAGGCTGTCGAGATGGTCCATGATCTTTGTACGTCCTCAGCGGATAGTGTTTCCGCAATTTGCTGGATTATCCGACGGGATGTCGAGCGCTATCTCTCGCCCGAAGGAGAATTCCATGCCCCCATCGGACAAGATCGCCATCGTGACCGGCGCCTCCAAAGGCATCGGCGCGGCTATCGCAAAGCGCCTGGCGGCTGACGGCGTCGCTGTCGTCGTGAACTATGCAAGCAACGCCGCAGCCGCCGATGGGGTCGTCAGCGATATCGAGCGGGCGGGCGGGCGTGCAATCCCCGTCAGAGCCGACATTTCCTACCCCACCGCAGCGCGCGCCTTGTTCGACGCCGCCACCGAGGCATTCGGCGGCGTCGATATCCTGGTGAACAATGCCGGCACGATGGATGTGCTGCCGATCGCGGATACCGGGGACGATGTGTTTGACCGGCATGTGGCGACCAATCTCGCCGGCGTCTTTCGCGGCATGCGTGAAGCTGCCCGCCGCCTTCGCGATGGCGGGCGCATCATCAGTTTCTCATCGAGCGTGGTCGGTCTCTATCAGCCCGGCTACGGCGTCTATGCCGCGACCAAGGCAGCGGTCGAGGCGATGACTCATATCCTCGCCAAGGAACTGGGGCCGCGCGGGATATCGGTGAACGCCGTCGCGCCCGGCCCGGTGGCGACTGACCTTTTCCTGACCGGCAAGTCGGACGAGCTGGTCGCGACCATCGCGCGGGCGAACCCGTTCGGCCGGCTCGGCACCCCCGAGGACATCGCTAATGTCGTCGCTTTCCTTGCCGGCCCCGATGGCGGCTGGGTCAACGGCCAGATCCTCCGCGCCAATGGCGGCGTGATCTGAGAATAATCACCAGGAGAAATTCCATGCCCTTCGCCAATTTCAAGATACCCGAAGCCGCGCTCAGCCGCGCGCAGAAGGAAGAGATCGTCCACCGCACCACTGCCATGCTCGTCGAATATTTCTCGGAGGCAGCACGGCCGCACACCATGGTGCTGATCGAGGAGGTCAGGGACGGCGGCTATGCCCGTGCCGACCAGGTCTTCGTCATCCCGGAGGCCTATCGCGCAAGGGACTGATGACGGTCCGGGCGGTGCGAGGAGCAGGCCGGGCGGAGAGCGCCTGTTCCACCACAGCCTCCGGAGTCTCCCGGCTGAACCCGCTTTTGCCTGAACCGCCATACCGTGCAGGACGGCGGGCGGAACAGGCTGACGATCGCGACGTCGCGTCCCTATTTGCCCAACACGCCGGACAAATGCTCGGCCAGGCGGATCGAAAAGGTGATGATCGAGAAGGTGGGATTGGAGATTCCGGACGATGCGAACACCGACGACCCGGCGACATACAGATTGTCGAGCGAATGCACCTTGAGATTGGCATCGACCACACCCTGGGTCGGGTCGGACGACATGCGTGTCGTGCCGATATGGTGCCCGTTGACGATCAACTGGTTCTTCACGCTTTGCCATGACGGGAAATAGACGTCGCCGTTCAGGCTGTTGACCGCGGCTTTGAACATCTGGGTCGACTGGGTGTAGGTCGCCTCGTCCGTGTCGCTGAGCAGCCAGGTGATATGAGTCTGCTGCTGGCCGAAGACCGGGTCGACGGTATCGGCCAGCGTGACCCGGCTGTCCGGGTTCGGCGCCATTTCGAAATAATAACGACTGCTGCCGGCCCAGAACCAGCAACTGCCGATTCCCCGTGCGCGCTGCTCGTCCGCGCTTGGCGAAAATCGCCCATTGACCGTCACGCCATTCTCGTCCTGCCACCGGACCGGGCGGGCGCCGGAAAGCGTATCGCCGTTCATCAGCCTCGTCTGGGCTTCAGTCAGATAGGGCTTGGTGATGGTGATAACGTTGCTGGCCGACAGCGGGTGGCACAGGAAATAACGGCCGACCTGATCATGCTCATTGCCTGCATTGGAGAGCAGCAGCCGGCGGGCATTGTCGACCGCGCCGCAGGCCAGCACGAAGACATCGGCCTTGATGGTGAACTGAGTCGCCTTTTGCGGCGGTACCTGATCGTCCATGCTGGCCACGCTCAGCGCGCTGACGCTGCCTTGCGCGTGATCGATGTCGAGCAGGCTCGCGTTGAGGATTACGTCGACCGGGCTTTCCCCGATGGTGATTCCGTCGAACGTCCTCGTCGCGAAATTCAGGTAATTCGCGCCGATGAACTGGTACATGTCGGTATCGAAACCGGCGAGCTGGGGAACATCGGCCCCCAGGACCTTCGCCCAATAATGGGCCGTGAAATCGGCGCTGTGCAGTTTGCAGAAGGCCGCTGCCTCCGCATAATAAGGATCGAGGTCAGCGCGGCTGATCGGCCAGCCGGGGAAACCGGGACGCTTCTCGAAGTCGATCGGATCGAGCGGGCGGGACTGGCCGCCCCAATGCGCCGACGTACCGCCATAGATACGCTCGCGCTCCCAGGCGCTGTTGGTCTGCCCGAAATAGGGCTGGATCAGGAATTCGGGTTCGTTGGTCGCGAACAGGCCGTCGGCCAGCCCCTGGTAGAGCAGGGTCTTATCCGGCCAGCTCGCCTTCATGTCGGCGGTCCGATAATCGCGGCTTCCCTCGATCAGGGTGACCTTCACCCCGGCCTGTTGCAGGTGCCACGCCGCCGTGATTCCGGCGGGGCCGGATCCGACGATGCACACCTCGGTCGAGACGACGGTACCGTCGGCGATATCCTTGCCGTTTCTGATCATGGATCGCTCCTCAAGTTTTCTTCAGATAATATTGCCGATCTTTCGGAGTCAATATTGCAAAATGTTCCAGTTTTGAGACTTTTGAGCAGTTATTGGCGATTTTCTCAATTTGAGAAGCAATGACATGCGATTGATGACGGAGAGAATCTGGAAAAATCATTACAACCGAATTTAAGGATATCGATAAAACATTGTTGCTTTGAGCGGTTGAATTGCATCGGACTTCGGTGCTATCTTTTTCGTCGTCAAATGCAGGCCGTGAAACCAGCGTGCCTCATTGCAGGAGTGAGGATCGCACGGAGGACCGCGCGGCTCGCGAGGATCAGCCGCGAACCGGGGCACATGCTTCCCGCCGCCGCGCTGACCTGAGATTGCCGCCGGGCTCGCTTTGCCCTAATTCCGTCCCCTTGGGGCAGGGGGCTTTCGATGCAGAATATGAGCCGCGACGTCTTGCTGCTCCTTGCGTTGGTCGCCTGCGCCCTGGCGACCTCCGGGGCCAGCGATACGCCCGAAGGACCACCCGACTGGGCCTATCCCGGCAATGTCCCAGCCGCCGCGCAGGCGCCACAGGATGCGAACGAGCAACTGCGTGTGCCCGGCAGCGCCATATCGTTCGCGCGCAAGGATCTGCGCAACCTGTTCGCCGTGCCGGACTGGCATCCCGGCGATCATCCGGCGATGCCGGAAGTGGTCGTGCACGGCCGCGCGCCGGGCGTGCGTGCCTGCGGTTTCTGTCACTTGCCGAGCGGCGACGGCCGGCCCGAAAACGCCCCGCTTGCCGGCTTGCCCGAATCCTACATCGTCCGGCAGATGGCCGATTTCAAAAGTGGCGCACGCACGTCCTCGGTTCCGCATCGCCTTCCCACCGACTGGATGGCGGATATCGGCAAGGCCGCGACGGATGAGGAAGTGCGCAGCGCCGCCGCCTATTTCGCGAAGCTGCCCTTGCGATCCCATGTGTCGGTCATCGAAACCGCCACCGTACCGCGCACCGTCGCCAGGGGCTGGCTGTTCACCCTGGTGCCCGGTGGCGGCACCGAGCCGCTGGGCGACCGCATCGTCGAAACGCCCGCCGATCTCGATCGGTTCGAGCAACGCGATGCCCATGTCCCGATCCTCGCTTATGTACCGCCCGGCAGCATCGCCCGCGGCAGGGCGCTGGCGCGGGGCGACGAGGCCAGGGGCATTCCCGCCTGTGCGGCCTGTCATGGCGACGATCTCGGCGGCACCGACGCGGTCCCGTCGCTCGCCGGCAAGTCGCCCAGCTATATCGCGCGCCAGCTGTACGACTTCCATTCCGGTGCGCGCTCAGGCCCCCTGGCCGAACCAATGAAGGCGGTCGTTGCGCCGATGACTCAGACCGACATGCTGAATCTCGCCGCCGGGCTCGCCTCGCTCAAACCGGCGAAACATTAGGCCGGACGTCAGGCGTCGAGCAGCTGCGTGGGCACGCCGAGCATGGGGCCAGCCTCGGCGAGCCGCTGGTCGAGCGTGTGCATGGTGGCGCCGTGCTCCGCCGCAATCGCAAGGTGGAGCGCGTCACCCGCGCGAAGGCCAAGCAGGTACTGGTCGACGAATCTGGCTGCCGCGCGGAAATGACCGCCCGTCACCGCGAGAATCGTGAAGCTCTCGGCGCTTAGTTTGTTGAACATGGCCATCGCGGCCGCGCGCTCTTCCAGGTCGATCTGCCTGGTACGCAGTTTGATCGCCATGGCCGAGGATATTTCCGTGATGGTCCAGTCGCTGATCGAGAGCAGCGCTGGATCCTGCTCCGCCAGCCAGCGTTGCGCCGGCGGCGTCATCGCCTCATTGGAAAGCGCCGCGACGATCAGCGATGTATCGATATAGAGCATCAATAGCGATCGCCGTCGCGCATCGACCGCACCAGATCGACCGCACTCCCGGCCTGTGGCGACATGGTCGCCGTGAGTGCGTTCAGCAACGCGGCGTCGATCGGTTTGCGCGATCTGACAATGGCCGTAAGTCGCGCGACCGGCCTGCCGCGCCGGGTAATATCGATTGAATCCCCCGCTTCGACGCGATCGACGAGTTCGCTCAAATGCGCCTTGGCATCCGCCAGACTAATCGAGTCCATATGTCGCTCCTGACCAACTAGATGGTCATATAGCGTTTAGCCTCCGATAGTTCCATGCTCATCTCGTCATTTCCTGTTTGACGAGCGTCCAACAACTAGAGACAATTGCCGGCGACGAGCGGGAGGGAATGATGGCGTCCAGGCTGATCGCGCGCATCCTAGGGATGGCGGCCCTGATAACGGCATCGTCACCCCTATTGGCGGAAACCCTCTACGTTCGCGCCGGAAAACTGGTCGACACCGAAAAGGGCGTGGTCCTCACTGACCGGCTGATCCGCATCGACGATGGCCGCGTCACCGCCGTGACGCCCTGGGCGCCGCCGCCGCCGGGCACGCCATTGACTGACTGGAGCGCGTTCACCGTTCTCCCCGGCCTGATCGACATGCACACGCATCTCGTCGACACCGAACAATCGGCCAATGTCGCCGAGCCGCTGCTCCATTCGGGCGCCGACATCGCGCTGCTCGGCGCGAAACATGCGCGCGACACGCTCGGCGCCGGCTTCACCAGCGTCCGTGACGTCGGCACTTTCCGCGCGTTCGGCGACGTGTCGCTGCGCAACGCGATCGATACCGGGCTGGTGGACGGCCCGCGCATGAGTGTGGCCGGCGCCTATCTCACCGTGCCGGGCGGCGGCGGCGAAGTCACCGGCATGGCGCCGGATGTCGAGGTTCCCGCGATCATGCGCATGGGCGTGGTCACCGGTCCTGCCGACATGACGGTCAAGGCCCGCCGCCTGTTCCAGGGTGGAGCCGATTTCCTGAAGCTGATCGCGACCGGCGCGGTGCTCGCCGCCGGTACCGAGCCCGGTGCGCCCGAACTGACCGAGGAGGAAATGCGCGCCGCCGTCGCCGAGGCCGCCCGCAACCATAGCTACGCCACCGCGCACGCGCACGGCGCCGAGGGCATCAAGCTGGCGATCCGCGCCGGTGTCCGCTCGATCGAACATGCCTCGCTGATCGACGACGAAGGCATCGCGCTGGCCAAGGCGAAGGGCGTCTGGCTGGTGATGGACATCTATAATGGCGACTTTATCGATCAGGTCGGCAAGCGCGACGGCTGGCCCGCCGAGATCTTGCGCAAGAACACCGAGACCACCGACGCCCAGCGCGAGGGTTTCCGCAAGGCAGTCCGCGCCGGTGTGAAGATCGCCTATGGCACGGACGCCGGCGTCTATCCGCACGGCCTGAACGCACGGCAATTCCGCTACATGGTCCGCTTCGGCATGACCCCGATGCAGGCGATCCAGTCCGCGACGACCAGCGCCGCCGCGCTGATGGGCAAGTCGGCCGATGTCGGCGCGGTCTCGCCCGGCCATTATGCCGATCTGATCGCGGTGGCAGCCGATCCGCTCGCCGATATCGGCGCGCTCGAAAAGGTCGATCACGTCATGAAGGGCGGCAGACTGGTCCGCTAACCGTTTCGGCGCCGTTCAGAAGCGGCCCGATACCCCGCGTCCGGGTCGAATCACGGGGCGGATTGATGGCGCGTTTGATGTGGTGGGGTGCGGGCGTCCTGGCCGCGGCGATCATAGCGAGCCCCGCGCTCGCCAAGGATTACGAGCCCGTCACCTGCGCCGCGCACCAGGTCTGGCAGGGCCGCCCTCTTCACGCGGCTGTCACGCCCGCATTCGAAGGCACCGTTCCCGAAACCCCGCTCGCGCCCGCCACCACCGCGCAACTCGACCGCCTGTTCGATACCATGCGCACCGCCGCCAGGGCCCAGGCGCTCGGCATCGCGGTCGGGCGCACAGGGGAGGGGCTCTGGACCCGCATCGAGGCGCCCGCCGGAAAGCGACTCTGGTGGGCCAGTACCGGCAAGGCCTTTGTCGCGGTGGTCGTCCTCCAGCTTGTCGAGGAGGGCAAGCTCTCGCTCGACGATCCCGCCTCGCGCTGGATCAAGGGCGTGCCGAACGGTGATGTCGTCACCGTGCGCGACCTGCTCGCTCACACCGGCGGCCTGTTCAGCGCCAATGAGGATCTGCGCGTCCACGCCAGACCGCATTATCTGCCGCCGGAAGAAATGCTGACGATCCTCCGCCGCCACGGCGCGATGTTCTGCCCGGGCGCCAACTGGCGCTATTCCAACAGCGGCTATGATCTGCTCGCGGTTATCGTCGAAGCGGTCGATCACCGCCCACTGCCTGATGCGATCGATGCACGCATCGTGAAGCCGCTCGGTCTCGCCTCGATCATCGCCCTGCGCCCCGGCCAGCCTGCGCCGAACGTCGCCCCGCCGATGCTGTCAAGCGGCGATCCGATCGATCCCTCAAGCGCTGGCGCGGGTGGTCCGATCGCCGGCGACCCGGCCGACATGGTCCGTTTCTGGAGCGCGCTGCTGCAAGGCAGGCTGCTTCGTCCGGCAACGGTGCAGCAGATGTTCGGCGCACTCCATCCGATGTTCGATCCGGGCACCTGGTACGGCCTCGGCGTCATGGTGCTCGACGTTACCGATGGCGCCCGTAGCGATACCTGGCTTGGCCATGCCGGCGGTGCTCCCGGCGTCAGCGCGATGCTCGCCTGGTCGCCCGCGGACAAGACGATCGTCGCTGTCGCGCTTACCGGAGACGGCCCCGCCGCTGCCGTGGCGAATGGCGTGCTCAAGGCGCTGAGAACCAGCCCGGCGACACCGGCACCCTGAGCGGCAATACATTAGTATTGACTAATGCATTAGTGATGACTAATGATTCGCCCATGCTCGAAGCCGCCGCCATCACCACCGTCATGCGTACCCTCGCCGACCCCACAAGGCGCGGCATCTTCGAGCGCGTCGTCAACGCCAAAGAGATCACCGTTGCCGAACTGACCAAAGGAAGCGGCGTCACTCAGGGCGCCATTTCCCAGCATCTCAAGTCGCTCAAACAGGCGGGTCTCGTCGCCGAGCGGCCCGAGGGCCGCAAGGTCCATTACCGCGCCACGCCCGACGGCCTCGCGCCGTTGGTCGACTGGATGGACCATTACGGCGTCTTCTGGCGCGACCGCTTCGCCGACCTCCGCTCCCTGCTCAAGGAAATCGATCCATGAACCAGCTTGCCCAGATGACCCCGGGGTCCCCGGCCGAAACCTGCGACATCGTCGTCGACGAAGTGTTCCCGCACGCGCCCGAGACGATCTGGAAGACGCTCACCGACGGCCCCGTCATGGGCCGCTGGCTGATGGCACCGACCGGCTTCGCGCCGGTGGTGGGCACCAGCTTCACCTTCCAGACCACCCCGGCCGGCGAATGGGACGGCGTGATCCGCTGCCAGGTGCTCGAAGTGGTCGAGAACCAGCGCCTCGCCTTCGCGTGGAAGGGCGGGCACGAAGGCAACACGGGCTATGGTTCGCCGCTCGACACGGTCGTCACCTGGACACTCTCGCCAGCCGAAGGCGGCACCCGCGTCCGCATGGTCCATTCGGGCTTCGTGCTGCCGACGAACGAAAGCGCCTTCTCCAAGATGAGCCAGGGCTGGAAGAAGGTCGTGCCCAACATGGTTCAGGTCGCCGGTGAGCTCGACTCGTAAAAGGCGCGATCACGCCCCCAACCCTCTGCAGAACGAGAGAGAGAGAGAGAGAGAGAGAGAGAGAGAGAGAAAATGAGCGAGCCCTATACCGGGGGATGCGCGTGCGGCGCCATCCGTTACGAGATCGCCGCCGAACCGATCTTCCAGAACCATTGCCAATGCCGGGATTGCCAGCACAAGAGCGGCACCGGCCACGGTTCCTATCTCACCTTCCCGCAGCGCGCTGACGTGGCCTTGAAGGGCGATGCCACGCATTGGGGCATCGTCGCCGACAGCGGCAATGCGAAGACGCACGGTTTCTGCGCTACCTGCGGATCGCCGGTGTATCTGACCTTCAGCGCCATGCCCGACCTGTTCACTATCCATGCCACCGGCCTGGACGATCCGGGCCGCTTCCAACCCCAGGCCGTGACCTATGCAGCGCGCGCTCTTGCCTGGGACCTGCTCGATCCGGCGCTTGTGGCGTTTGCCGGGATGCCGCCGAAGCCGGGCGAGCGCTGAAAGCCCTTCGGAAGGGATTGCTTGGTTAGATGGCGGCCCCACCATGGTTCTTCCCCGGCGGAGGCCGGGGTCCAGTTGGGGGACCGTTAAAATGGGCGCTTCGCCCGTTCTCTTCCATTCCCAACTGGACCCCGGCCTCCGCCGGGGAAGGCTACATGCGAAACAGCGAACCGCGGTGCATCTTGCCGATTACCCAAACCGATAGGGATCAAAACACCCGGCATCCGTATCGGCCGTCCCGCCAAGCGCCGCCGCGATCAGCTCCGCCCCCAGCGCGGCAAAGCTCACCCCGTTTCCGCCGAACCCGCTCGCCAGCCAGAGACCGTCATGGTTGCGCGCGGCGCCGATCGCCGGCAGCCCATCCGGCGACGATCCGAACGCCGCCGACCACACGCAATCCACCGTTACGTCCTCGACCGCGATCATCGCCCCCAGTTTCGCGCGGATCGTACCGCCCTTGGCCTCGATCAGAGCATCGCGTTGGCGCGCATCGTCGAAATCCTCGTCCTCGCCGCCGGCGATCACCCGCCCATCGGCCGTTGCCCGCGTGTAGAGATAGGGCGAGGACGCTTCCCAGATCATCGCATTCTCCCGCCATAGCGGTGCATGCCCCGGCGGGGTCGCGATGGCGTAGCTCGACCCGACCGTGAAGGCAGCGGGCAGGAACCAGCTCGCACGTTCATAGCCCGGCGCCAGGATAACCTGCCGCGCTTCGATCCGCCGCCCGTCCGCTTCATGCAACACGGATCCGTTGCCTGCCTGCTCGATGCGCGTCACGTCGAACGGAAAACAGGCCATAGCGCCTTGCGTCCGGGCTCGCGCGAGCAACCCGAGCGTCAGCCGAACCGGATCGACCTCATAGCTCCCCGCCGAAATCAGCGCCGCCCGCGGCGCGATATCGAACCGGGCCGCCACCGCCGCTGCGTCCAGATAATCGGACGGCAAGCCCGCTTCGCGTCGCGCCACACCCTCGGCCTTCAGTGCTTCTTCGTCGAGCAAGGTCCCCGCCAGATACAGCTCCGGCCGGTCGATCCGCCCGCACTCGATCCCCGCATCATCGATATGCGCTGCCAGCCGCTCCACCGCCGCGAACACCCGCCGCCAGCGCCGCGCTGCTTCCGCCGCACCGATGGTCCCGGCCAGCCGGATCAGCGGCACATCGGCGGCCCACATCACCAGCGCGGTGGAGGCGGCCGTGCTGCCATGCGCTGGCGGGCGGCGATCGAGCAGCAGCACACGCCGGCCCTCGCCGGACAGCCGTTCCGCCAGCATCGCCCCCATCACGCCCGCGCCGACGATTGCGATATCGATCTCGCCCGAGGGAAGCTCATCGGAAATCAGCGTGTTGCCGGCGTCCGCCGCCCAGCACGCGCGGCCGCCGCGAAGATCCCGTCGCTCGGTCAGGTCCACCATGTTTCTCCGAAGATCGCACCGCTGGTTGGCGGCGGGAATTAGGCTGTCGGGATGTCCCGCCACCTGCTGAACCATCCAGCGGTGGATTGGCTCCGCGTCTGGGCGCCGTCGCGATCCGACACCGCGAAGGTGGATTCACGCGAAGACGCGAAGACGCGAAGGCGCGAAGGCGCAAAGAGAGAAGTAGACTTGGGCGGGCCGTCGCCCACATCGGCAGGGGCACAGTAAGGAGGAGGATTCGCGCAGAGAGGCGCGGAGATATCGTGGCCAGGCTGGTGGTCACTACCCGCCCGTGCGCCCCAGTCAGACGATCTCTGCGCCTCCGCGCCTCCGCGCGAACAAATATAGGCGTGCCTCCGGCGGGGGGGCAGAATGTCGATTCGCCCCGACATACGCTTCGCGTCTTCGCGCCTTCGCGTGATCCGTTCTTCTTTTCCCGCAGCAGCGGCGCGGCCAGCAGATCAGGGAACCGGCGAACACGCATAGCGTGCCGGGCGTCGCGCGGGTCAGCACTCTGCGTGAGCCTAACTATCTATAATAAAATGATATTTATACTATGACCGCAACCCGAAAATGTCAGCGACCCTGCTGACATTTCCAACGCCCGGCCCCCGATTCAATCCAACGCGGAATGGCTTAGAGATACGACACCAAGTCCAAAGGCATCCCGGAAACCCGCGCGCGGCGAACCCGGCAAAAGGGGCAGCGACTCAAGGCAGCGCGATTCTCCGCACCGAGGTCGACTCAAACGGTTCACCCCTCGATCCGCGGGAAACCGAGACGAAAGAACAGGATTCGCACCGTGAGTACTCGCAACTACAGCTCCAACAAAATCCGATACCCCTCGCGGAATTCGGCGAGAATTCGTCAGGATGATCGCGCCGGCATGTTCGTCGGGTGTTTCTTGGTCCTCCAACACCGATACTATCCTATAGTTGCGGCGCCGAGCAGGGCCGAAGTACCGTCCGATTCCGACCCCTTCGCAGGTGGGTCGCATAAATCGGAGATGACTTGCCGGTCCGGCGCCGACTCCAACACCATTACTTTGCAGCCCGCGAGCGTCGTTTTCCTCGATTCAAACGGTGCGCAAAGCCTCATAGGCCGGGTGTGGCGGTGTACGGGCATCGCTTGTTTCTCATTGTTGCACCGGGTTCTTGCGCCACCGATCTTGCGCGGCGCGCGCGGCTGGGCGAGAGCGCGTCCATGCCCGATCTGTCCGAAACCGCGCCGCGCGAGGCCATGCCCGACGATGCCGCCGCCGTCGTCGCTTTATGGGAAGCCTGTGGTCTTACCCGCCCCTGGAACGACCCTCACGCCGATTTCACTCAGGCGCTCGGCGGTTCCACCTCGACCGTGCTGGTGACGGGGCAGGGGCCTCTCTCCGGCTCGGTGATGATCGGCTTCGACGGACATCGCGGCTGGGTCTATTATCTCGCGGTCGGGCCCGACCATCGCCGCCACGGTCTCGGCCGCATTCTGATGGGCGCCGCAGAGGCCTGGCTTCGTGCCCGCGGCGCCCCCAAGATCCAGCTCATGGTACGCGACGACAATCAGGACGCGCTCGGTTTCTACGAAGCGCTCGGGCTCGAACGGCAAAAGGTCGTGACGCTCGGCAAATTCCTGAAGGATTGAACATGATGCGTCGCTCCATGTGGTCGTGGACCGGGAGCGATCCCTGAGGTCTTTCGAGAGCATGAGGGTCGTGAGCCGCTGGTATATGGCGGTTCTGGCGGATAGGTGGCGGACGGCTTTCAGTTGGCGGGCAGGTGGAGCGACCGCTGCGTGCTCGCTTTGGCCGCCGGGCGGAATGAAGATGATGTCCTTGGGGGTGTGATGATTGACGATAACGCTCACGGCGAGGGTCCGGCAGGCGCGGACCCGTACGCCCATGCTCGATCGATAAAGTCCCTGGATGAATGCTATTTTTATCATACGATGGATGTGCCGGGCTATGGCACCATCAACGGTGAATGGGATCTGCGTGGATCGATCGACGACTATCTTGGGCATTTTGATTTCTCGGGAAAGCGTGTCCTGGATGTGGGTGCCGCTTCGGGCATTCTGAGCTTTCACATCGAGAAGCAGGGTGCTGAGGTCGTGTCGTTCGATCTCTCCGAAAATTATGATTGGGACATTGTTCCATTTGCGGAAAATGACAATGACGCGGCGCGTAGCGAGCGTCGGAACCATCTTCGTAAAATCAATAATGGCTATTGGTTGTGCCACGAAGCCTTTGAGTCGAAGGCACGGATGGTAAATGGCGTTGTCTATGATATTCCCGCGTCGATCGGCTCTGTGGATGTGTCGGTCTTCGGCAGCATACTTCTCCATTTGAGAGACCCGTTTCTCGCGTTGCAGAATGCTGCAAGCCTGACCCGCGAGACTATTATAGTTGCGGATCTCTCTCCCTTTGGGAGGTTCGCCAGCAACTTCAAAAGAAATCCGCGGTTTATGCCGCGCAGCCTGAAGCCAAAGGGTATAAGCGACGGCTGGTTCCGGTTGCCTCCCCTGCTTGTGCAGGAATATCTCGGCATCCTGGGTTTTAAGAATTGCTCGGTGTCGTGGAGCAATTTCAAATACGGAGATCGCATTCGGCCCATCTATACGATCATTGCGCGTAGATGAGTGAGATTGACGCTTGATTGGTGCGAGAGTTGTTGAAGGATCAAGATGACTGTCACCATTTATGGCATCCGCGCGTGCGACACGATGAAGAAGGCCTGGACCTGGCTCGACGCGCACGGCGTCGCCTATGACTTCCATGATTACAAAAAGGCCGGCATTGATGAGGCGACCCTGCGCGGCTGGGCAGGGCAGGTCGGGTGGGACGTGTTGCTCAACCGCGCCGGCACGACCTTCCGCGCGCTGCCCGATGCCGACAAGGCCGATATCGGCGAGGACAAGGCGATCGCGCTGATGCTGGCCAATCCCTCGATGATCAAGCGGCCCGTGCTGGATACCGGTGGCAAGCTGCTGGTCGGCTTCAAGCCGGACCTCTATGATGCGGCAGGGCTTGGATAATCCGGGAGACACTCAATGCCGACCGCATGCTGGAACGGGGCCGTCATCGCTGAATCCGACGACACGGTGGTGGTCGAGGGCAATCACTATTTCCCGCCCGATAGCGTCAACGCCGATCTGCTCGAGGCCAGCCCTTCGCACACCACCTGCCCATGGAAGGGACAGGCGCATTACAAGTCGATCGTGGTGGACGGAAAGCGCAATCCGGACGCGGTCTGGTTCTATCCCGATCCGTTGCCCGCCGCCGCTGAAATCAAGGGCCGCTTCGCCTTTTGGAAGGGCGTCCAGATCCGCTGAAAGCTAGGTCCGATTCGGCGCTAAACATTGCCTTTCTCCCTCGAAAGGCGCAGATTCTCCCTCTCACCATTGGAGGGGAGAAGGTCATGACAGAGGACGGCGACCAGCCACCTGTTTGGTACTATGTCGTTGGCGGCGCGCTGGCGCTGTGGAGCGCGCTCGGCTGCTATGCCTGCTATATGCAGTTCATTCACGGGGCTGAAGCGATGGGCCCCGCGACTGACTATGATCTCAAGCTCTACGCAAGCCTGCCCGCCTGGTACAATGTCGTGTTCGCGCTTGCGGTGCTCACCGGCCTGCTCGGCGCGATCGGCCTGCTGATGCGCTCGCGCGCGGTGCGCATTCTCTTCATCGTCTCGCTCGTCGCGGCGGTCATCCAGTTCGGCTATCTCTTCCTCGCGACGGACATCATCGCGGTGAAGGGCGCGGGGACGGTGCTGCCCTTCCCGATCCTGATCATCGTCATCGGAATCTTCTCGATCTGGTTCGCCGGCGTCGCGAAGAAGCGGGAATATCTGCGCCCCTGAGGGCAATATCGGTGGGAGGACGTCACTCCTCCCACTGGAACACCTCGTCGAGCGGCTTGCCGAACACCCGCGCGATGCGGAACGCCGCCTCGAGCGACGGAGAATATTTGCCCGCTTCGATCGCGGCGATCGTCTGCCGCGTCATCCCGATCCGCGCGCCGAGATCGGCCTGAGTCATCTCGCCGGCCATGAAGCGCAACGTGCGGATCTGGTTCACGATCGGGGTGCTGGCCATGCCTCAGCTCCCCCGGCGATACAGGAACAGCAGCGTGCCGGCGCGCACCAGTTCGGCGAGAACCAGCGCCAGCAGCAGCGCGTTGCTGATCACGATCGGCACCAGCGTGACGGGCTTGCCGTTCAGCCAGGCCGGTGCGGTCGCCATGGTCAGCGGCGCGACCACGGTGAGTGTCGCGACCAGCGCGCTCAGGGTGACGAAGGCCGGGCGATAGGCGAGCAGCGCGAATTCCCGCTCGCGGTCGTCCGCCGGCGCGCTCGCTTCCTTTGGCGACAGGATAGCGAGTATGATCGCCACCACGATCTGCACGATGGTCAGCGCGACCACCGCGAAGATGAAATGGCCCAGCTCGGCACCGACATCGAAACTCGGTCCCTCCAGTGCCCGGACGAACCCCAGGAAATACCAGCCCCAGATCACGATCGTCGCCGCGACCGACCCCCACATCATCTTTTCCCGAAACGCCATAACGGCCTCCAACGTCAACTTTATGCGACTCAATGTAAAACATATCTAACATTGAGTCAAGTGATGGGAACATTGCCGCATTCTGGATGCCCGCTGTGGCTGGCGTCCCATCGGCGGCGGCGCTAACAGCGGGGCCATGTCCACGACCTTCACGATCGACACCTCGACCAGCCGCGCGAATCCCACGCCGGCGCCGATGAAGCGGCTCACCATTCCGGCCCTGCGCAAGGCCAAGGGCGGCACGCCGCTGGTGATGCTGACGGCCTATACCGTCCGCACCGCGCAGCTGCTCGATCCGCATTGCGATCTGCTGCTGGTCGGAGACAGCCTCGGCCAGGTCGTCTACGGCCTGCCCTCGACGGTGCCGGTCACGCTGGAGATGATGGCTGCGCACGGCGCCGCGGTGGTGCGGGGCAGCTATCATTCGGTCGTGATCATCGACATGCCGTTCGGCAGCTATGAGGCCTCGCCCGAAAAGGCGTTCGAGAGCGCGGCCTGGCTGCTCAAGCAGACCGGCGCGGCCGGTGTGAAGATGGAAGGCGGCGAGGCGATGGCACCGACCGTCCGCTTCCTCGTCGAGCGCGGCATCCCGGTGATGGGTCATGTCGGCCTCACACCGCAGGCGGTCAACGTGCTCGGCGGCTATGGCGCGCGCGGCCGCACGCCCGAGGAAGCGGCGAAGATCGTTGCCGATGCCGTCGCGGTGGCTGATGCCGGCGCTTTCTCGATCGTCATCGAGGGTGTGGTCGAGCCGATCGCGATCGAGATCACCCGGAAAATCGCCTGCCCGACCATCGGCATCGGCGCCTCGGCCGAGTGCGACGGGCAGGTGCTGGTGGCGGAGGACATGCTCGGCCTGTTCGAGCGCACGGCACGCTTCGTGAAGAAGTTCGACGACATGGCCGGCCGTATTTCCGCCGCGGTTGAAACCTATGCGGCGGACGTCCGATCCCGCGCGTTTCCGGGTCCGGAGCAGACCTACGCGCCCAAGGATTGATCCCTTCCGTTTGTGCGCGGCCATCGCTAAGGTCCGCGCCTTTCCAGCCTTCGCCACATGGAGCATCCCTTGGCCGTTACGCCGAATACCGACGAAGCATTCCTGCGTGAGGTCGATGAGGAACTTCGCCGCGATCAGCTCGCGAGCATGTGGACGCGCTTTGGCCGCTGGCTGATTGTCGCGATCATCGCCGGCCTCGCGGCGTTCGGCGGCTTCCTCTATTGGCAGCATCACAGCGGCGAGGTCGCGGGCGAGCAGGGCGAGAAGCTTCAGGCCGTCTATGACGATCTGGCCGTGCAGAAGATCGGCACCGCCGAGAAGGGCCTGGTCGAGCTCGCCGGGTCGAAGATCGCCGGCTACCGCGCGATGGCGCTGTTCACCCAGGCCGACCTGCTGCTGCAGAAGGAAGACCTGAAGGGCGCTGCCGCCAAGTTCGCCGCGGTCGCGGGCGACAGTTCGATCGGCCAGCCGCTGCGCGACCTGGCGCTGATCCGCCAGACCTCCGCTGAATTCGATACGTTGAAGCCCGATGTCGTCGTCAACCGGCTGAAGCCGCTTGCGGTGAAGGGTAATCCCTGGTTCGGCAGCGCGGGCGAGCTCGTCGGTGCCGCCTATCTCCAAATGAACAAGCCCGATCTCGCGGCACCGCTCTTCGGGCAGATCGCCCGGGACGAGACGGTGCCCGATACGATCCGTCAACGCGCGGTTCAGCTCGCGGGCACCATGGGCGTCGACGCGGTCGGCCCGGTTGAGGAAAAGAAAGCGCAATGATGTACAAGAACCGGGTGCTGCTGGCCGGCGCCGCGCTCCTCGCGCTCAGTGGCTGCGGCATTTTCAAGGGCGGCGGCAAGAAGACTCCGGTGCTGGGTGATCGCGTGCCGATCCTCATGTCCGAGAGCGAAGTCACCTCCGACAAGAGTCTGGCGGACGTGCAGGTGCTTCTCCCCGCGCCAGAGGCCAATGACAGCTGGGCGCAGCCAGGCGGCAATGCCTCCAAGTCGATGGGGCAGCTTGCGCTCGGCGCCACGCTGTCGCGTGCATGGAGCGCTTCGATCGATGGCGGTTCCAACCGCCAGCGGCTCGCCGCGCCACCGGTCGTTGCCGGCGGCCGGCTTTATGCGATGGACGTGGACGCCAATGTCCATGCCTTCACCGCGGATACCGGCGCAAAGGTCTGGACCACCAATATCGCCAAGACCGACAAGAAGACCCAAAGCGCGCGTTTCGGCGGCGGTGTCAGCTTCGATGACGGCAAGGTCTATGCGACGGATGGTCTCGGCGACGTGGTGGCACTCGACGCCGCGACCGGCGCCGAGCTGTGGCGCGCCAAGCCGGGCGGCCCGCTGCGCGGCTCACCGACCATCGACAACGACAATCTCTATGTGCTGAGCCAGGACAATCAGCTGTTCGCGCTGACCAAGACCGACGGCAAGGTCGTCTGGACTCAGTCCGGCTCGCTTGAGACTCAGGGCGTGTTCGGCGTCGCGGCGCCCGCGATGGGGCAGGGCACGGTCATTGCCGGTTTCTCCTCCGGCGAACTGAACGCCTATCGCTACGAGAATGGCCGCACCCTGTGGCAGGACGCGCTGTCGCGTTCGACCATCTCCACCTCGGTGTCGTCGCTTGCCGATATCGACGCGTCGCCGGTCATCGACCGCGGCCTCGTCTTCGCCGTCGGCCAGGGTGGGCGCATGGTCGCGCTGGAAATCGTCTCGGGCCAGCGCATCTGGGAACAGAATTTCGCCGGCATCTCGACCCCCTGGGTCGCGGGTGAATGGCTGTTCATCGTCACGGACGATGCCCGGCTGGTCTGCCTCGCCCGCGCGACCGGCAAGGTCCGATGGATCCAGCAGCTCCGCCATTATGGCAGCGAGAAGAAAAAGAAGAATCCGGTCACCTGGTATGGCCCGGTTCTCGCCGGCAACCGCCTGATCCTGACCAACTCGCGCGGCGAAATCCTGTCGGCCTCGCCCGACACGGGCGAACCCGGCGCGGTAATCGAGGGCGGCAAATCCTACAGCCTGCCGCCGATCGTGGCGAATTCCACGCTCTATGTGCTCGATCAGAAGGGCCGGATCTCGGCGTATCGCTGATCGACGGCGACCGCTTCGTGACTCCGGTGCGACTCCGGGGTGACGAATGCGGCGCGGCGCGCTAAGGCGCGCCATGCCCAATCTTCCCGTGGTCGCGATCATCGGCCGGCCCAACGTCGGCAAATCGACTCTGTTCAACCGTCTCGTCGGCAAGAAGCTTGCGCTCGTCGACGACCGCCCAGGCGTGACCCGCGACCGGCGGGAGGGTGATGCAACGCTCGTCGGCATGGAATTCCGTGTCATCGATACCGCCGGGTACGAGGACCAGGACGCCGCTTCGCTGCCCGGCCGCATGCGCGCGCAGACCGAAGCCGCCGTCGCCCAGGCCGATGTTGCTCTGTTCCTGATCGACGCCCGTGTCGGCCTCGTTCCGCTCGATGAGGAGATCGCCCGCTGGCTGCGTGGATCGAAAACCCCCGTAATCCTGGTCGCGAACAAGGCCGAAGGCCGCGCCGGCGAAAACGGTATCCTCGAATCGCTGTCGCTCGGCTTCGGGGATCCGGTCGCGCTCTCCGCCGAGCATGGTGAGGGCATGGTCGAGTTGTTCGAGGCACTGCTGCCGCACGTCGAGCCCGAGGAGGACGCGGAAGCGGTAGCCGAGGAGATTGATGAGGAGAGCCTCGACGCGCCGCTGAAGCTCGCCATTATCGGCCGCCCCAATGCCGGCAAATCGACGCTGATCAACCGCATGCTCGGCGAGGAGCGGCTGATTACTGGTCCCGAGGCCGGGATCACCCGCGATTCGATCGCGATCGACTGGACCTGGCACGATCCGGAAGGCGAGGCCCGGGCCGTTCGGTTGATCGACACGGCCGGCATGCGCAAGCGCGCCAATGTGCAGGACAAGCTGGAAAAGCTGTCGGTCGCCGACGCGCTTCACGCGATCGACTTCGCCGAAGTGGTCGTGCTGCTGCTCGACGCGACTCGCGGGCTCGAGGCGCAGGACCTGCGCATCGCCGACGCGGCGCTGCAGGAGGGGCGTGCGCTGGTCGTCGCGATCAACAAATGGGACGTGGCGGAAAATGCCAGCAGCCTGTTCAACGGCATCCGCGGCGCCCTGGAGGAAGGGCTCTCGCAGGTGAAGGGCATCCCGGTGCTGACGGTGTCTGCGGCGACCGGCAAGGGCATCGATACCTTGCTCAAGGTGGCGTTCGAGACGCGGGAAGCCTGGTCGCGCCGTATCGGCACGGGCGAGCTCAACCGCTGGTTCGAAAAGGCGATCGAGGCCAATCCGCCGCCCGCGCCGGGCGGCAAGCGCATCAAACTACGCTACCTGACCCAGGCCAAGACGCGCCCGCCCGGTTTTGTCCTGTTCGGTACCCGCGTCGATCAATTGCCGACGAGCTATCAGCGGTATCTGATCAACGGCATCCGGCGCGACCTCGGATTCGGTGCGGTGCCGGTCCGGCTGACGCTGCGCGCGCCCAAGAATCCGTTCGACCGGTAAAGGCCGTTTGAACGGTGTCGGTGCGACTGCCGGCACGCCCGTCAACGCATCCTTTACCCCGTTTGCATAAGAGCGGGGCATGTCTTCGCGGCCTTGCGGCCCGAAGTGGGAGATTGCGGTGTCGCTCGACGATCCTCGCCTGGTCGACTGGATGGTGTTTTCGCGGGCTCGGAACGAGCTTGGTGCCGGCTTCGTGCGGATTTTGGGCTATTTTCGGGAAGACGGCGTGAAATCGGTCGGAGCGATCGAGACTGCCATGCGGTCTCGCAACGCCGCCGCGATGGTCCTGCCCGCCCACACGCTGAAGGGCGAGTCCCGGCAGTTCGGCGCAGAACCGCTCGGCGCGCTGGCGGAGAAGATCGAGACGATCGCGCGCGATTGCGTAGAGAATCGCGATACGCCCGATGAAGCGCTGCAATCGGTGGTCGAACTTCGGCCATTGTTCGACAAGACGCTGGAACTGCTCGAGCGTGAATCGAACCCATTGGTCGCGCGCCGGCCCGTATTTGGCCGCCGCGCGCTGTAATGGCTTAGGTTCTCAGTCGCTCGATCGCCTGGGCCAGGGCGACATAGAGCTTGCCCATATCGGACGACAGCAAGGTAACACCCAGCGGAGACCCGTCGCGCTGGACCAGGATCGCGCGCAGCATCGCCTCGAAATCATGAATGTAGCGGTTCACCTGCTCGCGAAAGGCCATGTCCGCCTCATAGAGACGGCTGATCTCCCGCGTCTCGCCGCTATCGAGCAGCCGCACCGCCCGCCGCGTGAAGATACCGCGATCGCCCTTGAGATAGGCCGACCATGCGCTGTCCGACACTTCGGCGGAGAAGGCCTTGGTGATGTCTATCGACGCGGAGTTGAGCGATTCGATCAGCAGCGACACCCGGCGGGCGAAGCTGTCCTTGTCGGCATCCTCGCGTTCGATCCGGGCTTCCTCGATCCGGCTCTCCACCGTGGCAGTCGACTCGGCGATCGCCAGCATCTGGCGAGTCAGTCGTTCGGACGTGCGTTGAGCCGACTCCGCTGCCGCGTCGCCGGCGTCGATGATCGCGGCGATCTGCTGATCCAGGGCCATGGAGGATGCGCGCCGCATTGCCTCGACGCTGGCATTTTCCAGCGCCATCGCCGCTTCGGGAATGACCGAAGCGAGCGTCTCGCGGGCGCGATCTGCCGCGGCGCTGGCGGTGTCGCGGACTCGCAGCAGCGCTTCGACCAGGCGCGGCGCGGCCTCGTCGGCGAAGCGATGGGTCTGGCCGATCGTCTCCTCGACCATTTCGCCGAGCGCATTCGCCCTGGCGCGGCCGCTGGCGAGCGTCTCGATCAGCGTGTTGGACAGCGTGTCGATCGTGTCGCGCTGCGTGGCGATGGCCTGGGCAATTGCCGCGACCGCTTCATGCGTGTTTTCGGCGGCGGTGACGAGCGCCAGCAATTCCGGCGTCGCATCGCCGACCATGCGCCGGCTGTCGGAAATCCGCGCATCGAGCCGCGCCAGGGCGCCGGGCAATGTTTCGTCGATCTCGCGCGCCGCCGCATCGAGCGCCGTCAGCAACCGCTCGGTCGTGCCGATCGCCGTGGTCGCGATCGCATCGCCAGTCTTCAGCGCAGCGGTCATCGCATCGGCCGATCCGCCGAGCGCGCCGATCGAGGCGGAAAGATGCTCGGTCCGGTCGACGCCCTGCGCGTGAAGCGCGTCGAGCTGGCGGGAGACCCGCGTCAGCCCGGTGTCGAGTTCGCCAATCACCATCTCGCTGGCGACGCGCTGCTCGCCCAGACGGGCCGCGATCCGGTCGATGATCTGTTCGATCGTGCCGATGCGCGCCGCGAGCGCCTCGACACTGTCCCGGCTGGCACGGTCAAGCGCTGCCTGGTTGGTGCCGAGCATCGCCAGCATCGCCTCGCCCTGCGCGGCAATACCCTTGCGCGCTTCGTCCACCGCTCCCGCGGTGCGGCCGAGCAGTCCGTCGACCGCGGCTGACATGTCACCGGTGACTGCCTCGAGGCGCGCGCCAGCCGTCTCGCTGGTCGCTTCCATGCGAGTGATGTGTGCGGCAAGCCTCTGCGCCGCGCCGCCCGCGACGGCGTCTGCTTCCCGCCCCCGTTCGGCCAGGGCGACCAGTTGGGCGTCGAGCGCACTGGCATGGCGGCCCGCGGAGATTCCCGTCTGTTCGAGCAGCCTGGTCAGGTCCTCGGTTTCGTCATGCGCCTTGGGCAGGGTGGCGAGCAAGATGGCGAGGCTTTTTTCCGCGGCGGCGGCGGCGGCGGCCAGCTTGCGCGCCTGAGCGTCAGCCAGATCGACCTGCTCGGCAATGCCGGTCCCGATGCCGGTCAGCTTTGCGGCCGCGCCGTCGCCGATCGCCATCAGGCTGGAGGATTGCTCGGCGAGCCTGGTCCTGTTCGCGTCGATCGCGTTGGACAAGGCCGCGACCGTGCGTTCCAGGCTGGCCGCCTCGGCGCGCATGGCTTCGGCGGTACGGCCGAAGCGCCGCGCCTCGGCGGTGCTGGTCCGGAGCGCCAGCAACATCAGGATGCCGATCAGCGCCGGGGGCACGCACAAGGCCGCGATGAAACCGGTCAGCTCGATCGGCAATGCGCGCTGCAGGCTCGGCCACGCCAGCCACAGCATGCCTGCGATCCAGCCGAGCGAGACGAGAATGCCGAGCGTGGGAACGATCCACCGTACGCGCTGCGGCGCCGGCTCGTCGTCATAGTCATCGATATACTGGTGCGGCTCGACCGTTTCGACCGTGGCAGGGTCCGGTGACGCCGCAGCTTCAGCAGGCGCTTTGGGACCGGTACCTGGTCGAAGATCGATGATGCGCGAACCCCCGTTCATATCAGCTGTTTATCACGATTTCTGCCTGCGGAAAGAGAATAGCGAAACCTTGTCTTAAGCGCTTCTGCGTAGAAACACAGGCATGGCGTACGATCCTGGTGCAATCGATGCGACTCTGGCGGCCGCGGTGGGCGACGAGCCCCAGCTGATCGCTGAGCTTCGCGAAGCCTTTCTCGACGGTGTCCGGCGCGGTCTCGACACCCTCCAGAGCGCCGAAGGTGATGACGAATGGCGGCGTGCTGCGGCACGTCTCAAGGGCCTCGCCGCGAGCTTCGGCGCCATTGCCCTGATGGACATCGCGTCCGAGGCGACCGAGGCGCGCGCGCCGGACGAAGGCCTGCTTCGTCGCCTGCGCCAGGCGGCGAAATGCCTCTGAATATCGTCACCTTTGCCAATGGCGATGGTTCAGCCTAACAGCTCAGCATGTTGGCCGGGCTGATTTTCGCGACCGAGGATGCCGTTGACCGGCCCGGTACGCTTGCCGCGACCTTGCCGTTCGGCGGGTTGACCCTGATCGAATTCCAGGCGCGGTTGCTCGTCGCGGCGGGCGCGTCGCAGCTCGTCCTCGTCATCGCCCGGCTTACGCCCGAGCTGCTCGGTGCGATCAACCGGATCGGACGGCGCGGCGCATCGGTCGATGCCGTTCGCACCGCCACCGAGGCGGCGGAGAAGCTGCACCCTCTGTCACGGGTGCTGGTCGTCGCCGATGGCGTGATGACGACCGGAGAGGTCGTGGCTTCGCTGGCTGCCGAACATGGGGACGCGTTGCTCGTCATCGACGACCAGGGTAGTGGCGCACCGTTCGAACGGGTCGGCGCGCTGACCGCCTGGGCCGGCATGGCGCTGCTCGACGCGAAGCGGATCGCCGAGGTCGCGGCGATGCCGAAGGACTATGATTTCCAGTCGACCCTGCTCCGTGTCGCGGCACAGGCTGGTCCGGCACAGATTCGCCTGCCGGCCGGTGCCGCAGGTGAAGCGCATGGCATCGAACGCGATTCGCGCCGGTTGGCGGAACGCGGCAAGGTGATCCTGTCGGCGCTGACGCCCGCTCCGACGCGCTGGGCCGACCGGTTCGTGCTGGCACCGCTGGCGCGCCTCGCCCTGCCGCATATGGTAGCGCGGAATATTTCCAGCATCGCCGTTACTGCTCTGGCGTTCACTCTGGCGGTCGCCGGATTCGCGGCGCTCTTTTTCGGATGGTCGATCACCGGTTTGGGGCTGTCGATCGTCGCCCTGGTCGCGTTGGCGGTGGGGATGACCGCTTCGGCCTTGCGGGACGAGGCGATCCAGCTACGCGTTCAGCAAGGCGCGATGCTGGCGGTGCCGGCACTGTCTGCCCTGCTGCTGGGCCGGGGCTCGACCGCCGGTCTGATCGCGGCGAGCAGCGCGATCGTGGCGGCGGGGCTGGCCGAACGGGCCGGCAATGCGCGACTTCGCCGCCGCTGGTGGGCGAGCCCGGCCGCTTATCCGATGCTGATGCTTCCCCTGGTCGCGATCGGGCAACCGCTCGCTGCCCTCCTAGTCGCGGGAATCTGTGCCGTTGCGACACTGGGCGCCGCCATTGAGGGTCTTCGCGAAAAACCTTAGTGTCATATTAAGGATGTTTTCGTAGCAGGGGCGCATGTCGAGCGATGTTGGCGACATGGATGATGGCGCCCGTTGGGGGGCTGGCCAGCCGGGCGCGCGCGAGGCGGCAGTGGAGCTTTGCGCCGATGAAAGATTGGCGGTCGCAATCAACGATTTCTTCCTCCCCGCTGAAGCGCGGCTCGACGAACGATTGCGCTCGGCCCTGGCGGGTATGCTCGGCGCGCTCGTTACCACTGTCGAGAAATTGGTGGGCCATCATGCCGCCCGCCTGCTCGCCGCGCGTGGGGCGCCGGTGCTTTCCAAGGCGTTGGCCCATGGCAATCCGTTCGTTCTGGAGAGGCTCAGCGCATCGGGCCTGTTGCGCGATGCCGAGCTGATGCGTGAGCTGGTCGGCCGGGCGCGACAGGACGTGCTTGCCGCCGCCTTGCCCGTCACCGCGCCGGAGAACCCCGATGGCCTCAGCCTGCTCGCCCGCTTGGCCCAGGATCCCGACGGCGTGGTCGCGGCCGCGGCCATGGCACTGTTTGCCGCGGAGAACCGCCGTCATGGCGACGCCGTTACGACGTCGGCGCGTGCTGACCTTCCCGCCGGGCTGCACCATCGCCTGACATGGTGGACGGCGGCCGCGCTCCGCGCGCATTTCGCCGAAGCGGCGGGTGACGATCTCGCGATACTCGACTGCGCGCTGGTGGATGCTGCCGCACGCAGCATCTCCTCTCATGATGAAGGCGGTCGGCTCGAAGTGGCGGCAATGCGCCTTGCCGCGGCCCTCGATACACGCGCCGACGAACGCGCCCGGCTGCTGATCGAAGCCCTGCTGGACCGCCGCCTGTCATTGGTCGTAGCGCTGATCGGCCACGCGCTCGGCCTGAATTACACCGATGCGCGAGAGATACTGCTCGACCCAGGCGCCGACCGCCTGTGGCTGGTGTTGCGTGCCTTGGAGCTCGATCGGGAATCGATTGCGCGGATCGCGCTCGCGCTGAGCGAAGCCGATCCCCGCCGCGATATCGAGCGCTTCGCCGAACAGCTCGACGCGATCGCTGCCACATCATCGGCACATGCGCTGGCGGCGCTCGCGCCGTTGTTGCTGCCGCCCGATTATCGTGCCGCGCAGCGTGCGCTGGCGGCGGGGAGGGCACGGCCCTGCACGTGAGCGATCCGGTGCTGGCGCCCGTGCTTGGGATGGTCGATCGCGCCGGCCGGCTGGTCCAGGCCGACCAGCGGCTGATCGACCTCAACAGCCGCGCGGGCGGCGGGATCGGCCAACCAGTCGCGATCCCCCAGATCGCGACGCTGGCGCGGCTCGCGCAGCGTCTCGGCATCCTCGTCTCGCGTGGCCTGATCGTCGCGGACGGTGACGACGATGTCGAGCTATGGGTCCGTGCTGAGCCCGAGGCGGCCGGCATGCGCCTGAGGATCACTGGCTGGCGCAGCCGGGCCGCCTGGCGTCCCGACACGATGCAGGTCGAGCGCGATGGCGATTTCCTGCGCAGTTCGGGCGAGTGCACATGGGAAACGGATTCGGCGCTGCGCATCACCTCCCTTCCAGTCAGCGCCGGGGCAAAGCACGGTTTCGATTCGGCGTCGATGCTCGGCCAGCCGTTGAGCCGCCTGTTCGCGTTCGACGATGATCGGGCGGAAGCGTTCCCGATTCTGGACGGTCCGGCGATGCACCGCCGTCTCGATGATCAGCGTGCGACGATCCGCGCGACTGGCCGGCCGGTCCGGCTGTTGACGGCGGCGCGCACGGACGTTGCCGGCGCCTTTGCCGGCTTCGTCGGCACCGCACACATGATCAAGGATGCACCGGCTGCCGTCCCGCACTCCACGCAATTCGAGGATCTGACTGAAGCCCTTGCCGCGAGGCTTGACCGGGCGCTGCGCAGTCCGCTTGACCGCATCATCGCCAATGCCGACAGCATCAACGCCCGGTCGGATGGGCCGCTGCATCAGGATTATGCGACTTATGCGGCGGATATTGCGAGCGCGGGTCGACATCTGATGGGCCTGGTCGACGACCTGGTCGATCTGCGGGCGATCGAACATCCCGATTTCACTGTGGCGAAGGAAGCCCTCGATCTTGCCGACGTCGCGCGCCGGGCGGCGGCCTTGCTCGATGGACGCGCTTCCGCGGCGCAGGTGCGCATCGACAAGCCGGCTCCGCAGGACATGCTGCCGGCGACGGGCGAGTTCCGCCGGGCGGTGCAGGTGCTGGTCAACCTTATCGGCAATGCGGTGCGCTATTCGCCGCGCGACGGCATGGTGCGGATTCGTGTCGAGCACCAGAACGGCATCGCCGCCGTGAGCGTGGCGGACCAGGGCAAGGGTATCGCAGTCGCGGACCAGGCCCGCATCTTCGAGAAGTTCGAACGGGTCGATTCACGCGAGGCTGGTGGTAGCGGGCTGGGGCTCTACATCGCCCGCAAGCTGGCGCGCGCCATGAGGGGTGACGTGACGGTCGACAGCGCGCCGGGGCAGGGCGCCCGGTTCGTCTTCACGCTACCCTATCGGGAATGATCGGGCGTCGCTGCTACCGCCGCCCGATCCGGATCAGCACGATGCCGACGACCGCCAGCAACGCGCCCCACAGCGCCCAGATGCGCTGATCGATCATGAAGCTGGACGCCGGCCACTGGATATAGCCGGTGCCCTGGCCGATCCACAGCAGCCCCATCAGCAGCACCAGGATGCCGAGGATGGTGACCGCTGCGCGCATCACCGGCTCGCGACCGGCGTGTAATCGCGCTGGGTCGGTCCGGTATAGAGCTGGCGCGGACGGCCGATCTTCTGCGCGGGATCGGAGATCATCTCATTCCACTGCGCGACCCAGCCGACGGTGCGGGCAAGGGCGAAGAGCGCGGTGAACATCGTCGTCGGGAACCCGATCGCCGACAGGATCACGCCCGAATAGAAATCGACGTTCGGGAACAGCTTCTTCTCGATGAAGTACGGATCGTTGAGCGCCATTTCCTCGAGGTGGAGCGCGACGTCGAACACGGGATCGTTGACGCCCAGCGCGCCGAGCACTTCGCGCACGGTCTGCTGCATCACGGTCGCGCGCGGATCGTAGTTCTTGTAGACGCGGTGGCCGAAGCCCATCAGGCGGAACGGATCGTTCTTGTCCTTGGCGCGCTCGATATAATGCGGGATACGATCGACCGTCCCGATCTCGCGCAGCATGTTGAGCGCCGCCTCGTTGGCGCCGCCATGCGCCGGACCCCACAGGCAGGCGATGCCGGCCGCGATGCAGGCGAACGGGTTCGCGCCCGACGAGCCGGCGAGACGGACGGTCGAGGTCGACGCGTTCTGCTCGTGATCGGCATGCAGGATGAAGATGCGGTCGAGCGCCTTTTCCACCACCGGGTTCACTACATAGGGCTCGGCCGGAACGCCGAAGGTCATGCGCAGGAAGTTGCCGGTGTAGGACAGGCTGTTGTCGGGGTAGAGGAAGGGCTGACCCACCGAATATTTATACGCCATCGCCGCGATCGTCGGCATCTTCGCGATCAGCCGGTGGCTGGCGATCATGCGCTGGTGCGGATCGGTGATGTCGGCCGAATCGTGATAGAAGGCGGAGAGCGCGCCGACGATACCGCACATGATCGCCATCGGATGCGCGTCGCGACGGAAGCCGCGATAGAAGGTCGCGAGCTGTTCGTGCAGCATGGTGTGGCGCGAGATCGTGTAGCTGAAGCCTTCGAGCTCCTTCGCGTTCGGCAATTCGCCGTTCAGGAGGAGATAGGACACTTCCATGAAGCTCGAATGTTCCGCGAGCTGGCCGATCGGATAGCCGCGGTGGAGGAGCACGCCCTCGTCACCGTCGATATAGGTGATCGCCGAATCGCAGCTCGCCGTCGAAGTGAAGCCGGGATCGTAAGTGAACATGCCCGTATCGGCATAGAGCCGGCGGATATCGATGACGTCGGGCCCGGTACTGCCAGACATCACCGCATAGTCGTGCGCAGTTCCTGCCACGTCCAGCTTCGCGGTGTTGCTCATCGATATGTCCTTTCTCGACCCGTCAGGCAGTCATCCGGTCGGCGATGCGGCCCAGGCTTTCGTCGCGCCCGAGCAATTCGAGCACGTCGAAAATCCCGGGTGATGTCTTGCGCCCGGTCAGCGCTGCCCGCAACGGCTGCGCGACCTGCCCAAGTTTCACCCCCGCATCGTCCGCGACCCGGCGGACCGCGTCTTCGAGAGCCTCTGCATCCCAGTTGGCAACCGCGTCAAGAGCGGCATGCAGACGCGCCAGCAGCGCCGGTGCGTCGCCGGAGACGAGCGATGCTGCATCCGCGTCCATTTCAAGTGGGCGCGTGCGAAAAAGAAAGGCCGTGCCGGTCGTAAGCTCGTTGAGATTGGCCGCGCGAGGCTTCAGCGACTCCATGCTGCGCTGAAGCAATCCGGCCTGCGATTCGGTGATTTCGAAACCGAGTCGCGGGATCACCAGCTCGGCCAGTCGGGCATTGTCGGCGCTGCGGATATAGTGACCGTTCAGGTTCTCGAGTTTCTTCAGATCGAACCGACTTGGTGATTTTCCGACATCCGCCAGGTCGAACCACTCGGTCGCCTGCTCGCGGCTGATGATCTCGTCGTCGCCGTGCCCCCAGCCGAGCCGGAGCAGGTAGTTGCTGAGCGCCTCGGGGAGGATGCCGAGTTCGTCGCGATAATATTCCACGCCGACCGCGCCGTGGCGCTTCGACATCTTCCCGCCGTCGCTGCCATGAATCATCGGGATATGGGCGTAGACCGGCACGGGCCAGCCCATCGCCTTGATGATCGGGAGCTGCCGGAAGGCGTTGTTGAGATGATCGTCGCCGCGGATGACGTGAGTCACGCCCATGTCGTGATCGTCGACCACGACCGCGAGCATATAAGTCGGTGTGCCGTCCGACCGCAGCAGGACGAGATCGTCGATCTCCTCGTTCTGCACGGTGACCGAGCCCTGGACCTGGTCGACAATCGTCGTCGCGCCTTCCTTGGGTGCCTTCAGCCGAACCACGAAGGGCGCGCCCTCTGGTGCCTCGGATGGATCACGGTCGCGCCAGCGGCCGTCATAGCGCATCGGCTTGCCGGCCGCCTTCTGGCTCTCGCGCAGCGCGGTCAGTTCGTCGGCGGTCGCGTAACAGCGATAGGCATTGCCCTGCTCGACCATCTGATAGGCGACTTCGGCATGGCGTTTCGCGCGCTCGAACTGGAACACGGTGTCGCCGTCCCAGTCGAGACCGAGCCATGTCATCGAGCTGATGATCGCGTCGATCGCCGGCTGGGTCGAGCGGGCGCGATCGGTATCCTCGATGCGCAACAGGAACTTGCCGCCATGATGGCGCGCAAACAGCCAGTTGAACAGCGCCGTGCGGGCGCCGCCAATATGCAGATAGCCGGTGGGCGACGGCGCGAAGCGCGTCACCACTGCGGATGTGTCGGGCGTGCCGGTATCGGCCGCCGCGGTATCAGACCTTGCGCCCAAACGCGCTTGCTCCCAGACTTGAAAATCGATGGCCAGTACAGCCGCCGAGGCCCCTAGCACGCGACCCCGGCTCCTTCAAATCGGGGCTGGCGCCCGGTTGCGCAAGGCCAAGGCAGGGCTGGAGCTGTGGCTCGAAGCCGAGCGCGATCAGCTTTTCCTGTGGGTGCCGGTGTCGTTCGGGGCGGGGATCGCTGCGTGGCTCGTGTTGCCCGATTCGGCATGGTGGTGGACGCTGTTGCTCGCGCTGGCCGGCGTGGCGCTGTTCGCGATTGCCGTCGGGCGCGGCGGGCGGGCCGGGCGCGTGGTGGCGGTGGGGTCGCTGCTCGCGGCGGCGGGGCTGGCGCTGATCTGGTGGCGGGCGGAGAGGTCGGACGGACAGGTGCTGGCCCGTCCGGTGATCGCGACCTTCGAAGCGCGGGTGGAACGAGCCGAGCCGCTGCCGTCGCGCGATCTGGTGCGGTTGCGGTTGACGCCGGTTCGTGTCGTGGCCGTCCCCGCGCGTCCGGGGCGTAAGGACACGCGGCCGCTGCCGACCTTGCCGCAGCATGTCCGCGTCAATCTGGCCGAGGCGGATGTGCCGGCGGCGCTGTCGCGGGGCGCGACGATCCGGCTCGGTGCGCGGTTGATGCCGCCGCCCCAGCCGGCGGTGCCTGGGGCGTACGACTACGCCCGTGTCGCCTGGTTCGATGGAATCGGCGCCACCGGGCGCGGCTTCGGGCCGGTCAGCGTCGTCAGTCCGGGGGCATCCAGTGGCGCCGGCCTGCGCGAAAAACTGTCGAAGCACATCCAGGCGAGCGCGCCGGGCAGCGGTGGGGCGATTGCGGCGGCGCTGGCGACCGGGGACCAGGGCGGCATCTCCGAGGAGGATGCCGAAGCGATGCGCCGGTCGGGGCTGGCGCATCTCCTATCGGTCAGCGGGCTGCACATCACTGCGGTGGTCGGCGCAGTGATGCTATTGGTGTTGCGGTTGCTCGCGCTCAGCCCGTGGCTGGCGCTGCGTTTCCGCCTGCCGCTGATCGCTGCCGGGGCGGGTGCAGTGGCGGCGATCGGTTATACCTGGCTGACCGGCGCCGAGGTGCCGACGATCCGGTCCTGCGTCGCGGCGCTGCTGGTACTGATCGCGATGGCGATGGGGCGCGAGGCGATTACCCTGCGGCTGGTCGCGGCCGGCGCCTTCATCGTGCTGCTGCTCTTCCCCGACGCGCTGGCCGGGCCGAGTTTCCAGCTCTCCTTCGCGGCGGTCGCGGCGATCGTCGCGCTGCACGAGCATCCGCGGGTGAAGGCGTGGTTCGCGCCGCGCGAACAGCCCTGGTGGCAGAAGCTGGGGCGGACCTTGCTGTCGCTGCTGCTGACCGGCGTGGTGGTCGAGCTGTCGCTGATCCCGATCGCGCTGTTCCACTTCCACAAGGCGGGCATCTATGGCGCGGTCGCCAATATCGTCGCGATCCCGCTGACCACCTTCATCGTCATGCCGCTCGAAGCGCTGGCGCTATTGTTCGACCTGGCGGGGATTGGCGCGCCCTTGTGGTGGCTGACGGCGCGGTCGCTCGACCTGCTGCTGTGGATCGCGCATGCTACCGCGAGCATCCCCGGATCGGTCGCGGCGCTACCGGCGATGCCGGGCGGGGCTTTCGGGCTGATGGCGTTCGGCGGGCTGTGGGTCGCCTTGTGGCGGACGCGCTGGCGGCAGCTCGGCGGCGTGCCGTTCGCGATGGGCGCTGCCTGGGCGCTGACGACGCCGACGCCCGACCTGCTCGTCACCGGCGACGGACGGCATGTCGCGATCCGGACGGCGCGGGGCGGGCTGGCGCTGCTGCGTGATCGGGTCGGCGACTACACGTCGGACATGCTGGCGGAGAATAGCGGGGTGGACGGCGAGCCCCTGTTCCTCGCCGATCAACCAGAGGCGCGGTGCAGCCGCGATCTCTGTCTGGTCGAGCAGAAGGCGGGCGGCCGGAGCTGGCGGATCCTCGCGACGCGGAGCGCCTATCTAGTGCCGGCGGGCGAGCTGATCGCGGCATGCGCCACCGCCGATATCGTGGTCAGCGAGCGCTGGCTGCCCGATGGCTGCCGCCCGCGCTGGCTAAAGCTCGACCGCGACATGCTGGCCAAGACCGGTGGTGTCGCGGTGACGCTGCGTACCGGCCATGTCACCACCGTGTTGCAGCCGGGCGACCGCCACCCCTGGCGGGTGACGGCGCCCGTGCCGGTCAGACGTAGCGGCGGAGCAGGCCGGCGAGCTTACCCTGCACGCGCACCTGATGCGGGGAATAACGCTGCGGATCATAGGCGCGGTTCGCCGGATCGAGGCGGATCATCGCGCCTTCCTTCCGGAAATATTTGAGCGTCGCTTCGCTGTCGTCGATCAGCGCCACGACGATCTCGCCGTCGCGCGCCGTGTCGGCGCGACGGATCAGGGCATAATCGCCGTCGAGGATGCCGGCATCGACCATCGAGTCACCCGAGACCTCGAGCGCATAATGTTCGCCGCCGCCGAGCAATGCGGCGGGCACCGCGAGCATCGACTGGCCCTCGAACGCCTCGATCGGCACGCCGGCCGCGATCCGGCCGTGCAGCGGAATCTCGATCACGTCGTTCGCCGGCTCGGGGAGCTTCTTCACATTGCCGGTCGGCGCGGCGGCCGCAGCGGCGCCCTTGCGCACTGCCTCGGGCCGTTCCGGCATGCGCAGCACTTCGAGCGCGCGGGCGCGGTTGGGCAGGCGGCGGATGAACTTGCGTTCCTCCAGCGCGCTGATCAGGCGGTGGACGCCCGATTTGGACTTGAGGTCGAGCGCCTCCTTCATTTCCTCGAACGAGGGCGAAACGCCGCTCGCCTCGAGCCGGTCGTTGATGAAGCAGATCAGCTCGTGCTGCTTGCGGGTAAGCATCCCAATTCCTCCGTCGGAACAGACTGGGAACGTTTATGCAATGTTCCGGTGCCGTGTCAAGCGAATGGAAGGATTTCCACCACCTCGCCGGCGCCGAGCGCCGGTGCATTGGGCGCGCGGACGATCAGGCAGTCGGCGCGGGCGAGCGTCAGCAGCATCGAACTGTCCTGAATGCCGGCGGCGAAGACATGGCCGTCGCGGATCGCGGCGCGCAGATAATCCTGGCGGTGGTCGTTCGCCGGCAGGTCCTCGCCGAGGATCGCGGTGGAGGTGCGCGGGAACGGATCGGGCGCGCCCGCCATGATAGCGATCAGCGGGCGGAGGAACAGGAAGGCGGTGACGAAGGCCGAAACCGGGTTGCCCGGCAGGCCGAGCACCACCGCGCCGCCGAGCCGGCCCGCCATCATCGGCTTGCCCGGGCGGAGCGCGATCCGCCAGAAATCGATGCTGCCGCCCGCGGCAGCGAGCGCCGGGCGGACCAGATCGTGGTCGCCGACCGAGGCGCCGCCGGTGGTGACGAGGATGTCGGCATCGACCGCGGCAAAGGCAGCGGTGGTTACATCGAGCCGGTCGGGCAGGATGCCGAGGTCGATCACCTCGACGGGCAGGTCGGCGAGCAGCGCGGCCAGCATGGCGCCGTTGGACTCGGGCAGCACTTCGTCCGTCAGCGCGCTGCCCGGTACGACCAGCTCGTCGCCGGTCGCGACGATCGCGACACGAAGGCGGCGGGTGACGGGGAGAGCGCCGTGCCCGCCGGTTGCCGCCACCGCGATCCGGGCCGGGGTGAGGCGCGCGCCCTGAGGGATGAGCAGGTCGCCGGTGGAGAAGTCGAGGCCCTTGCGGCGCGTGTTCTTGCCCCAGGCGCCGGGCCCTTCGCCGGTGAGGAGGATCAGGTCGCCCTCCTGCCTTGCCTCCTCCTGCACCAGCACGGTGTCAGCGCCGGCGGGCATCGCGGCGCCAGTGAAGATACGCGCCGCCTCCATCGTGCCGACCTCGCCGGCGAAGGGCCGGCCGGCCGCGCTCTCGCCGGCCAGGGTGAAGGGGCCGGGCAAGTCGGCGAAGCGGATCGCATAGCCGTCCATCGCCGAAAGGTCGCTGGCAGGTTGAGTGCGCAGGGCGAGTATGTTGCGGGCGGTCCAGCGTCCGGCTGCCTCACGCAGGGGCACGGTCTCCATCTCGACGGGAGGGGCAAGTGCGAACAGGCGGGCCTGGGCTTCGGTGACGGAGATCATCCCGCATCCCTATCCGGCGGGGCGCCATGGGTCGAGACGGCAGGCGTGTCAGTTACCGCTACCATCTTGCAAACGAGTGTTATAGCAATCGCTTCGGTAGCAGACTGGCCGCGATCAAGTCGGCGGGGTGCTTCGCATGGCCATGGGCCATGTCACGGGGGAAGATGCATGACGCAAGCACCGGCGCCTGACGCCTATAATCGTACTGCCCTGTTCTGGATCTGCGTGCTGGCGCTGTTCACCGCCGCGGTCGCCTTTTCGATGCGCACCGCCGCGTCGGATGCGATCCGCCAGGCCGTGTTCGATCCGATCGACCCAGCGAATTCGGGCCGGATGATCGGCGGCGCGCTCGGCGCGGCGTTCAGCGGGTTCGCCTTTTCGCTGCTGGTGCTGAGCCCGTTCCTCGACGTGATCGGGGCGAAGCGGGTGCTGCTGCTGGCGGCGTGCAGCTTTGTCGGCGGCTCGCTGCTGATGGTGCTCGCGCCCAGCATGGGCAGCGGCGCGGGCATCGGGACGCTGGTCACGTTGGGCATGGCGCTGACGGGCGTGGGCTGGGGCTGCACCGAGGCATCGATCAACCCGATGACGGCGGCGCTCTATCCGGCGGACAAGACTCACCGGCTGAACGTGCTGCACGCCTGGTGGCCGGCGGGCATCGTCGTCGGCGGGCTGGCGAGCATCGGCGTGGGGCAGATCGGGCTCGACTGGCGCTGGGACATCGCGCTGATCATGGTGCCGGGCGTCGCCTTCGGCCTGTGGACGCTCACCCAGAAATTCCCGCCCACCGAGAGCGCCGCGCTGGGCGTGGGGTTCGGCGAGATGATCGCGGTGCCGTTCAAGCGGCCGACCTTCTGGATCTTCTTCGCGATCATGTTCCTGACGGCGTCGGCCGAGCTGGCGCCGGGTTCCTGGGTGGACGTCGCGCTCACGCACACGGTGGGCATGAAGGGCATCCTGCTACTCGTCTATGTCTCGGCGATCATGTTCGTGATGCGGCATTTCGCTGGCGTCCTGTCGCACCGCGTGTCCGACATGGGGCTGTTGTGGCTGTGCACCATACCGGCCGGCCTGGGCCTGTATCTGCTGAGCGTCGCGTCCTCGCCGGTGACGGCGCTGGTCGCCGCGACGGTGTGGGCGGTGGGTGTCGCCTTCATGTGGCCGACGATGATCGCGGCGGTGGCCTATCGCTATCCGCGCGGCGGGGCCTGGACGATCGGGCTGGTCGGTTTTGCCGGTGCGATGGCGATCCAGCTGGTGCTGCCCAAGCTCGGCGCGATCTACGACAAGGCCAAGCTTGAGCGGGCAGGGGGCGAGGCAGCCTTTGCCGCGCTTCAGCCGGGGCCGGTGCTGAACGATGTGCTGGCCTATGCGGCGACGCGGTCCTTCCAAGTCGTGGCGCTGATCCCGGTCGTGCTGTTCATGATCTTCGGCGTGGTGCGCATCCTCGAGCGGAAACGCCGGCTCGGCGGCGGGGAGGGCTGAACCGCGCTACCCAAGCGCGGTCGCGCTGCTATGCTCCGGCTTTGGCTGCGAAGAGGTAAGAGCATGCGGTTGTTGAGCGGGCTTGGTCTCTGGGTTTTGTCGCTGGTCGCACTGGCGCCGGCCCAGGCCGAGACGATCGCCTTTACTGGTGCACGCGTAATCGACGGCACCGGCAAGGCACCGATCGCGAACGGCGTGGTGGTGGTGACCGACGGCAAGATCGTCGCGGTCGGCACCAGGGCGGGGACCCGGGTCCCCGCCGGTGCCACGGTGATCGACGTGACCGGCAAGACGATCATGCCCGGCATCGTCAACGCGCATGGCCATCTGTTCTTCGACGCGAAGTCGGCGGTGCCGCCACGCACCCAGCTGACCGACCAGCTCGCGCTTTATGCCCGCTACGGCGTCACCACCGTCTACAGCCTGGGCGATGACGGGGTGGAGACGGTGAAGCTGCGCGACGAACTGCGCACGGCGCCGTTTGGACCCGGCATGGCCCGGCTCTACGTCTCCGGCCCGGTGCTCACCGCGAAGACGCCGGAGGAAGGTCGCGCCACCGTCACGGCCAATGCCGCGCGCGGCGTCGACATCATCAAGATCCGGCTGGAAGGGCCGCCCGACGCGCCGATCCGCACCCCGGCCGTCTATGGCGCGATGATCGACCAGGCGCATCTCGAGAAGCTGCGCATCGCCGTCCATATGTTCACCGCCGACGAGACCAAGGGCGTGGTCGATGCCGGCGCCGACATCCTGGCGCACAGCATCCGCGACCGGGACGTCGACCCGGCGTTGATCGCCGCGATCAAGGCGAACGGCGTGGGCTATATTCCGACCCTGACGCGCGACCTTTCCGTGTTCGTGTATGAATCCACCCCCGATTTCACGAGCGATCCGTTCTTCACGAAGGAAGCGGCCTATCGCGCGCCGCTCGCCCCGCTGCTCGATCCCGAGGCCCAGGCCAGGGTGAAGGCAAGCGCCAGCGCGCAGGCGATCAAGTCAGCGCTGGAACAGGCCGAGCGCAACCTCAAGCTGCTGTCCGATGCCGGCGTGCAGATCGCGATGGGCACCGACACCGGCGCGCCCACCGGTCGCTGGCAGGGCTATTTCGAGCATCTTGAAATGCAGATGATGGTAGAGGCCGGCCTGACGCCGATGAAGGTGCTGGTCGCCGCGACGGGTGGGGCGGCCAAGGTGATGCACATCGACGACATGGTCGGCACCTTGCGGCCCGGGCGTCAGGCCGACCTGCTGGTGCTCGGGGCCAATCCGCTGACCGATATCCGCAACACGCACAGCCTGGAGCAGGTCTGGATCGCCGGTCGCAAGCTCGACTGATTCCCACGACGGCGCGCGATTTTTAGCGCCGTTTCCGATCTTCTTTTTTCTTCCGCTGTAATGTTGGATTTTCGGCGCGATTTTTCGCTCTGTTCGCAGCGCGTTAGGTCGCGTTTCCCTGTTACGGCATAACAGCGGAAAAATCGGTCGATTTTGACGGAAAAAACGCGGGAAATAGCGGTTGCTTTCCGCTGTAGCGCGCAGGCCGAGCCGCCACCATTCATGGTTACGATGAGAAAGAACGCCGGCTGCCCGGGGCGCCGCGCTCGCACGGATCACTTCCGGATTGAATCGACCAGATCGTTCCATCTAGGAAATGACTCTGTCATTCCACGGTCTTATTCCGCGCCTAGGGGCCCGGTCCGTGGGGCTCGTCCAGCGAAATCGATAACGATTCGGGGGACCGTGACGTTCGTCTCGGTTCGGAAAAAGCCGCGCGTCTTGTTCAGATTAAAAGGGGTTTCCCGTGTCCAGATCCACCGTTGCCAAATCTTCCCTCCTGTTCGGTGCCGCTATCAGCGCGCTGCTCTGTTCGACCGGGGCCTCCGCCCAGGAGGCCGCCGCGCCGGTGGCGCAGGAGTCGGCGGAGGTCGGGCTGAACGATATCGTGGTGACGGCGGAACGGCGCCCCGAGACCTTGCTGAACACGCCGCTGTCGGTCACGGCGCTCACCGGTGACTCGCTGCGCTCCTTCCAGACCGGCGGCGACGACATCCTCTCGCTCTCCGGCCGCGTGCCCGGCCTGTATGCCGAGACGACGACCGGCCGCATCTTCCGCGCTTCTACATCCGCGGCCTCGGCAATATCGATTTCTATCTCGGCGCGTCGCAGCCGGTATCGATCATCCAGGACGATGTCGTGCTCGAGCATGTCGTGCTGAAGTCGAACCCGGTGTTCGACGTGGCGCAGACCGAAGTGCTGCGCGGGCCGCAGGGATCGCTGTTCGGCCGCAACACCACGGCGGGCATCATCAAGTTCGACACGATCAAGCCGACCCAGGAGTTCGAAGGCCGCGGGCAATTCTCCTATGGCAGCTACAACACGATCACGGCCGATGCCGGCGTGGGCGGCCCGATCGTCAAGGACCTGCTCGCGTTCCGCGTCTCGGCGCTGTACCAGCACCGCGACGACTGGGTCGACAACACATTCACCGGCACCAGCGCCGACGGCACCGTCTCGCCGAAGAAGGACGCGATGGGCGGCTTCGACGAGCGCGACATCCGTTTCCAGCTGCTGTTCACGCCGGGCGACCGCTTCTCGGTCAACCTCTCGGCGCATGCCCGCGATTATGACGGCACCTCCACCCTGTTCCACCGCGCCGCGCTGAAAAAGGGTTCGAACAGCGTCGACGCCGAGCCGCGCGACAAGGTCGCTTTCGATGAAGCGATGAACAACCCGCAAGCCTATACCACCTATGGCGAGTCGGTTCGCGCCGCCTATGATTTCGGCGGCGTCGTGCTGACCTCGATCAGCGCGTACGAGACGACGTCGGGCTTCAGCCGCGGCGACACGGATGGCGGCGCGGCGGCTAATTTCGGCGGCACCGGCTTCGGCGAGTCGCAAGGCAATGTGCGCAATCTCGATCAGTTCACCCAGGAGGTCCGGCTCGCCAGCGACGGCGACAGCCGCTTCAAGTGGCAGATCGGCGGCATGTATTTCGATTCTCGCGACATCACCGATTTCTACCAGCGCGCCTATTTCCTCACCACTGCCGCGCGCAACCCGAACAACTGGGTGCGGTTGCATGACGTGAACACCTCCTGGGCGGCGTTCGGCCAGCTCAGCTACGAGATCCTGCCGAGCCTCACCCTCACCGCCGGCGGCCGCGTGACGGAGGACAAGAAGACCACCCAGCTGCTGAAGACCGCCAACAGCGCGACGAACGCGGTGACCTATACCGGCCGCCGCTTCGTCGAGTTGAAGGACACGCAGCCGAGCTGGGATTTCAGCGCGCTCTACCAGGTCAATCCGGACGTGAGCCTCTATGCCCGCGTCGCGCGCGGTTTCCGCGGCCCGACCATCCAGGGTCGTTCGGCGGTGTTCAATTCGGACTTCACCACGGCGAATTCCGAGACGATCCTGTCCTGGGAAGCTGGCTTCAAGAGCCGGCTGTTCAACAACATGCTGAGCCTGAACGCGACGGCCTTCACCTACACCGTCGACGACATCCAGCTGAACGGCAACGACTCCAACGGCAATGGCGTGCTGTTCAACGCGGACAAGGCCAAGGCGTACGGCCTGGAAGCCGAGGCGGAGTTCCGCCCCACGTCCAACCTGAGCCTCGGCCTGGGCCTCAGCCTGCTGCACAGCGAGATCAAGGACAAGCGCGTTTATGCGCAGGTCTGCGCGCTGAACGGCGTGGTGGTCTGCACCGTGCAGAACCCGACGATCACGGTGCCGGTGTTCGGATCGCCGGCGGTGTTCGCCCAGATCGACGGCCAGCCGCTGCCGAACGCGCCGGAATATACCGTCAACTTCAACGGCCGTTACGACGTGCCGCTGGGCAATGGCGGCAAGGTGTTCGTGGCGACCGACTGGAACCTGCAGGGCTATACGAACTTCGTGCTCTACAAGACCAAGGAGTTCTATTCGGACGGCACGTTCGAGGGCGGCCTGAAGCTCGGATACTCCGCGCCGGGCGGTGCCTATGAGGTTGCGCTGTTCGGGCGCAACATCACCAACGAGAAGAACCTGAAGGGTGTGATCGAGAATTATATGGCGGCGGTGTTCAACGAACCGCGCGTCATCGGTATCTCGGTGAGCGGCAAGTTCCGCTAAGCACCTTTATATCTTCCGTTCGTCCTGAGTAACCATTGAGCTTGTCGAAATGGCGTATCGAAGGACAGGCCTCACGCCATGTCCTTCGATACGGGTCTTCGCTACGCCTTCGGCTACTCAGCCCCTACTCAGGACGAACGGAGGGTGGCCAATAGCTGCCGTCAGGCCTTGGCTGACGGGCAGCGGCTCAGGAATTACTCAGCCGGCCATGCGGGCGAGTTCCTCGCCCAGCTTGTCGAGCGTCTGGCTCCAGCCCATCGGCGCGCCCTGGACCATCATCGGCGCCAAGGTCATGTCGGCGAAGACATAGGTCTGCACGACGTCGATCCGCGTGCCGCCGGCCTCGTCCGAGAAAGTCACCTCGGTCCAGGCGTTGAACAGCAGCTTCCCGTCCCCGCCCTCGGCGCGCATGTCGAGCACCAGCCGCTCGTTTGGCACGAGTTCGGCAACGCTGCCGCGCGACCAATGCTCCGTGCCGTCGGGGCCGCGCATGCAGACATCGAAGGTGCCGCCGACCCGCATGTCGACGGTCGCCTCGGGGACCGTGAACACCGCCGGCGCGAACCATTGCTTCACATGCTCGGCCGTGCTCCACGCCTCGAAGGCGAGCGAGCGCGGCACCGGATAGACGCGCGAGATGCGCAGGGGCTCAAGCGTTTCAGCCTTTTGTGCCATGGTCTTCTCCTTTGTTCATGAGCGTGCCGAGATAGTCGCCAAGCCGATCGAGACGGTGATCCCATTCGGCGCGACGCTGCTGGATCCACTGCTCCGCGTGGCCGAGCGCGGCGGTGTTGAGGCTGCAGGTGCGCACCCGGCCGATCTTCTCCGACCTGACCAGCCCAGAGCTTTCGAGCAGGGCGATATGCTGCATGACCGCGGGCAGCGACATGGCGAGCGGGCGGGCCAGCTCACTGACCGAGGCCTCACCGCGCGACAGCCGCTCGACGATCGACCGGCGGGTGCGGTCGGCGAGCGCGCTGAAGGCGAGATCGAGCGAATCGTGTTGGTTAAGCATATGCCTAACTAACGCGGCGTCGATAGTTAGGCAATTGCTTTAGTGTTTGCCGCGGATGGAGAGGTCAGGCTTTCCAGTCGCCCGATTTGCCGCCGGTCTTGGTCAGCAGGCGGACGCCGCCGATCGTCATGGCTTTGTCGATCGCCTTGGCCATGTCGTAGATCGTCAGCAGCGCGACCGAGACGGCGGTGAGGGCTTCCATCTCGACGCCGGTCTTGCCTTCGGTCGCGGCGGTGGCGGTGGCGGTCACGCCGGTCTCGTCCACGGACAGGTCGATGGCGACGCGCGTGAGGGGCAGCGGGTGGCAAAGCGGGATCAGTTCGCTGGTGCGCTTCGCGGCCATGATGCCGGCGACGCGGGCGACGGCGAGGACGTCGCCCTTCAGCGCGGTGCCGTCGCGGATCGCGCCGGCGGCTTCGCGGGACATTTCGATGCGGCCGGTGGCCCTGGCTTCGCGGGCGGTGACGGGCTTGCCCGAGACATCGACCATATGGGCGGCACCGGTTTCGTCGAGATGGGTGAGGGTCATAGGGCCGGCCTTCGTTTTTCGTGCGAGCGATCCACTCCCCGTTCGCCCTGAGCCTGTCGAAGGGCTGCTCTTCTCTTCCATGGAAGGAAGGACAGGGCTTCGACAAGCTCAGCCCGAACGGGGGAGGGATTGTCTGTCCCAATCCTTCTAGCGCCTGTTTCTCGACTACGCTTGAAACGAACGGAAGGAAAATCGGGTCTTTGCGCCCTGATGCACCCACTTCGCCCTATAAACTGACCGTCACCCCGGACTTGTTCCGGGGTCCATCGTGCCGCACACGCACCGAACGCAACTCTTGCGGAGACATGGATGCCGGAACAAGTCCGGCATGACGGAGGTAAGGTTACCCCACCAGCGCCCGTGTCGCTGCCTCGACGTCATGCTGGCGCATCAGCGCCTCGCCGATCAGGAAGCAGTGCACGCCGTGCTCTGCCATTTGGTCGAGATCGGCGCGGATGGTGAGGCCGCTTTCAGCGACGAAGGTGCAGCCGGCGGGCGCCTTGCCGACGAGGCGGTAGCTGTTTTCGAAATCCACGCTGAAATCGCGCAGGTTGCGGTTGTTGACCCCGATCAGCCGCGACTTGAGCTTCAGCGCGCGTTCGAGCTCTTTCGCATCGTGCACCTCGATCAGCACGTCCATGCCGCATTCGAGCGCGCTCGCCTCGATCTCGGCGAGCAGGCTGTCGTCGAGCGCGGCCATGATCAGCAGGATCGCGTCCGCGCCGATCGCGCGGGATTCGGGGACCTGCCAGGGATCGACCATGAAGTCCTTGCGCAGCACCGGCAGGCTGCACGCATCGCGCGCGGCGGTAAGATAGGAATCCGCGCCCTGGAACCAGGGTTCGTCGGTCAGCACCGAGAGGCAGACGGCGCCACCGGCCTCATAGGCACGGGCATGGGCGGGGGGATCGAAATCGGCGCGGATCAGGCCTTTCGAGGGGCTCGCCTTCTTGATCTCGGCGATCAGCGCGTGGCCGGTCTTCGCCCTGGCGTCGAGCGCGGCGCGGAAGCCGCGCGGCTTGGTCTGGCGCTCGATGCATGCGTCGATCTCCGACAGCGGCATGGTCGCCTTGCGCGCGGCGACTTCGGCACGCTTGGTTTCGAGGATGCGTTCAAGAATGTCAGTCATGGGCGAGGATGTCAGTCATGGGTAAGCGATCCAGCGATCGAGCAGAGTCCGGGCCGCGCCGGAATCGATCGCTTCAGCGGCCAGGCTGGCGCCTTCGGTCAGGTCGGCGGCCTTGTCCGCGACCATCAGCGCGGCGGCCGCGTTGAGGAGGACGGCGTCGCGATATCCGCCCTGCTCGCCGGCGAGCAGGCGGCGCAGCGCCGCGGCGTTGTATTCGGGATCGCCGCCGCGGATCGCCGCGATGGCATGGCGGGGCAGGCCGGCGTCCTCGGGGGCGATGCGGGCCGGCATCGAGAGGCTGCCGATGCTGACCGTGACGGTCGGACCGGCGCCCGAGACTTCGTCCAGCCCTTCCTCGCCCGAGACGACCAGAGCAGCTTCGATACCGAGCTGTTCGAGCGCCTGGGCATAGGGCCAGGCGTAATCGGGGCGGGCGATGCCGATCAGCTGGCGGGTGACGCGTGCCGGATTGGAGAGCGGGCCCATCAGGTTGAAGATGGTGCGGCGGCCGATATGGCGACGGATCGGGGTGATGCGCTTCATCACCGGATGATGGTTCGCCGCGAACAGGAAAGCGATGCCGATATCGCGCAAGCTCGCCTCGGCGTTCAGGCCGGCGCGCTCCATGTCGAGGCCAAGCGCCTCGAGCGTATCGGCGGCGCCGGCCTTGCTCGAGGCGGCGCGGTTGCCGTGCTTGGCGACGGGTACGCCGCAGGCCGCGACGATGATCGAGACGGCGGTGGAGACGTTGAGCGTGTGGTGGCCGTCGCCGCCGGTGCCGCACACGTCGATCGCCCCGTGCGGCGCGTCGATCGGGATCATGCGGGCGCGGAGCGCCCTGGCGGCCTCGGCGATCTCGATGCTGGTCTCGCCCCGCTCGCTGAGCGCGATAAGGAATTCGGCGATGGCCTCTTCCGAGGTCTTCGCGTCGAGAATGTCGGCGAACGCTTGTGCCGCGCTTTCGTGGGAGAGGGGGGTGGTGGGATCGGGGAGGGGGGTCATATTCCCCTCCCGCTTGCGGGAGGGGTTAGGGGAGGGCACGTCCCCGAAAGCCGCCCTGAATTGGACAGGCCCTCCCCCGACCCCTCCCGCAAGCGGGAGGGGAGAGTTTCGCCGCGAGCGATAGCGCCTCCAGCCTTCACGCCAGCGCCTTCACATCGATACCGGCGAGCCGCACGAAATTCGCCAGCAATGCATGGCCGTGCTCGGTCGCGATGCTTTCCGGGTGGAACTGCACACCGTGGATCGGCAGGGTCGCGTGGCGGAAGCCCATCACCGATCCGTCGTCGGCGGTCGCGTTGACGATCAGGTCGGCGGGAATGTCCTCGACGATCAGCGAGTGATAGCGCGTCGCGGTGAAGGGCGAGGGCAGGCCTTCGAACAGGCCAGTGCCGTCATGCACCACCGGCGAGGTCTTGCCGTGCATCAATCCGCCGCGCACGACCTGGCCGCCGAAATGCTGGCCGATCGCCTGATGGCCGAGGCAGACGCCGAGCAACGGCTTTTCGGCCTGTGCGCAGGCCGCGACGAGTTCCAGGCTGATGCCCGCCTCGTTCGGCGTGCAGGGCCCGGGCGAGATCAGGAAGCCCTGCGCGTTGCTCTCGATCGCCTCGCGGGCGGTGAGGGAATCGTTGCGCACGACTTTCACTTCGGCGCCAAGCTCCATCAGATAATGGACCAGGTTCCAGGTGAAGCTGTCGTAATTGTCGATGACGAGGATCATGCGCGTCGCCATATAGGATGCGCGCGCTTGCGCAACCACGCCACGATACCGACATGGTTTGGGCCGGCTCCCGCTTCATTCAGGGCGGAGCAATAGCGAGGCGTGGAAGTGATGCCCGCCCAGGAGGTCGCGTTTATGTTTCGTATGATTGCCGTCGCCGCTCTGCTGTCGCTCTCGGGCGTTGCGCATGCGCAGGACCAGCAGGCCGAATCCGGCAAGCCGCCCGAGCGCATCCGCAACGTGACGCTGACCGGCGCCGAAACCTGCCCCAAGCCGGTCGATGGCGAAGTCGTGGTGTGCAGCACGCTGGAGGAGCCGTACCGAATCCCCAAGGCGCTGCGCGAGACCAAGAAGAGCGCCGCGACCAACAGCTGGGTCAACCGCGCGGCGACGCTCGATGAGGTCGGGCGCGAGGCGGGCGGTCTGCCCGACACCTGCTCGCCAGTCGGATCGGGTGGCCAGACCGGCTGCGCGCTGAAGATGAATCAGCAATTCGCCGCCGAGCGCGCGGAGAAGAAGCGCCAGGAGAGCGTAATTCCCTGAGCCTCCCCCTCGCCGAAAAGGAGGGGTTAAGGGGTAGGTGCGCGTGTCTGCGCGCTCCGAAAAACTCGTCCCGCCAAGCCCGAAGCCTTGATCGGGGCGTCGAGCCCCGATCAAGGCTGCCCCACCCCTTGCCCCTCCCCTGAAGGGGAGGGATGAAAAGAGTTATTGGCCGAACCCCACTGACGATGCCTGCGCGACCGCTTCGCGTGCCGCCGCGAGTAGCGCGCCGGCCTTGGCCTCGCACTCCCTTTGTTCATAGGCCGGGTCGCTGTCGGCGACGATGCCGGCGCCGGCCTGGACGTGCATGACGCCGTCCTTGACCACCGCGGTGCGCAGCACGATGCAGCTGTCCATCGATCCATCAGGCGAGAAATAGCCGACGCCGCCGGCATAGGCGCCGCGCACTTCCTGCTCCAGTTCGGCGATCACGCCGCAGGCGCGCACCTTGGGCGCGCCGCTGACCGTGCCCGCGGGGAAGCCGGCGAACAGTGCGTCGAGCGCGTCGTGGCTCTGGTCGAGCCGCCCAACCACGTTCGACACGATGTGCATGACATGGCTGTACAGCTCGGTGGTGTAGCTCGCCGTCACCTTGACCGAGCCTGCCTCCGCCACCCGGCCGACATCGTTGCGGCCGAGGTCGAGCAGCATGAGATGCTCGGCGCGCTCCTTGGGGTCGGCGAGCAGGCTCTGGCGGTTGGCCTCGTCCTCGACTGCCGTACGTCCACGCGGGCGGGTGCCGGCGATCGGGCGGATGGTGACTTCGCCGTCGCGCACGCGCACCAGGATCTCGGGACTCGAGCCGGTCAGCGCGAAGCCGGGCAGGTCGAGATGATAGAGGAAGGGCGACGGATTGATCCGGCGCAGCGCGCGGTAGAGCTCGAACGCGGGCAGCGCGAAGGGCGCGGTGAAGCGCTGGGCGAGCACGACCTGGAAGATGTCGCCGGCGACGATATAGTCCTTGGCGCGCGCGACCATCTCGCCATAGCGGCCCTCGGCCAGGACGGGCGTGAGCGCGATCTCGGCCGTATCGACCGCGCGTACCGGGGCGGGGAGCGCAGCGGTGGCGAGGCGGGCGGCGACGGCGTCGATGCGGTCCTGGGCCTCGGCGACGATCGCGCCCGGCTCGCGCGCCGTATCGGGCCAGACCGGGGCGACGAGGAACAGCGCGTCGGCCAGCCGGTCGAAGATCAGCACGACCGTCGGGCGCACGAACATCATGTCGGGCAGGCCGAGCGGATCGTTCGCCGGGCGATCGAGCTTTTCGACCAGCCCGACCGTCTCATAGCCGAAATAGCCGACCAGGCAGGCAAGCGCTGGGGGTAGCTCCGCCGGCACGTCCATGCGGCAGGTGGCGACCAGCGCGCGCAAGGCCTCCAGCGTCGGCGCGTCGCACGGTTCGAACGCCGCCCTGTCGGTCAGCCAGTGGCGGTTGATCTCGGCGCGCGGGCCGGCGGCACGGAACAGCAGGTCGGGGGCGAGGCCGATCAGGCTGTGCCGCCCGCGCGTCGCGCCGCCCTCGACCGATTCAAGCAGGAAGTCGCCGCGGCCCGGCTCGATCAGCTTGAGCGCCGCCGCGACCGGGGTCTCGGTGTCGGCGATCTGGCGGCGCCAGACGAGGGCCGGCCGCCCCGCCGCGAGGGCGGCGACAGCAGCTTCGGTCATTCCGGACGCTCCAGGATTAATTGGAACCGCCCTGGCCGGTGAGCGCTGCGCGGACCACGCCGATCGCCTTTTCATTCTTCTTCACGCCCACCGAACGGCGCACCGCCTCCGTGAACTGCTGGATATATTCGCGGCCGATCGCCTGGCCGATCTGCGCGCGGGCGCGGTCGATCACCGGCTTCTGGCCGGCGGCGTTGCCGCGCTCGATATGGTTCAGATAGACGATGAGCCAGCCGGCCTTGTTCGGCGCCTCGATCATGCGCGCCTTTTTTTCCGCCATGCTGAACATCAGCGTGATCGCCGGCGGCACCGGCTCGCGCGTATTCTCGATCTGGCCGCGCGCGATGGCGGGGACCGTTTGCGGCCCGGGAATGGCCAATTTGGTCTCGGCCATGGCCTGGGCGAGCGTCATGCCCTTGTTGACGCGCGCGGTGACGTCGACCGCCGCCTGGCGCGCGGCGCGCTGGGCGCGATCGATGACGAAGTCGCTGGCGACCTTCTCGCGGATCTGGGCGAGCGGACGGGCGGCCGAGGGCACGATGCGTGCCAGCGACACGAGCGAGAAGCTGCCGTCCTGGCCGACCGGCACCAGCTGCGGATCGTCGCCCTGCTCGGCGGCGAAGGCGGCAAGCAGCGCCTGGTCGAAAGCGGGATCGGCCTTCGCGGCGAGATCGTCGGGGTTGAGGCCGTTGGCGGTGAGCGGCGCGGTGTTGGCGGCCGCCAGTTTCTGGTCGGCGACGATCTCGTCGAAGGTCGCGTGGTTGCCGATCGCCGTGTCGATCGCATCGCGCTTCTGCTGGAGCATGGCGGTCGCCTTTTCGGCGCTCAGCTGCGTGACCAGCTCTGGCCGGGCCTGTTCGAGCGATTTGGCCTCGACCTTCTCGATTCCGTCGACGCGCAGCACGGTGAAGCCGAGCGGCGTGCGGAACGGCCCGAGCACCGCGCCCTTGGCGGCGGCGAAGGCGGCATTGGCGATCTCGGGCGAGTTGGCAGTGGTGTAAGCGGGCTTCTCCGCGGCCTTCACCGTGTTGGGCTCGAGCCCGGCGGCGCGGGCCGCCGCCTCCAGCGAGCCGGCCTTGGCCGCGGCGACGAGCGTGGCCGCCGCCGCCTGGGTCGGCACGACGACCTGGACGATGTCGCGCTTCTCGGTCGCCTGGAACTTCGCCTTTTGCAGCGCCGCATAGCCCCTGGCGATCTCGGCCTCGGTCGGGATCGCGATCGCCTTGATGCCGTCCAGCGTGACGGTCGCGTAGCGGATCACGCGGCGTTCCGGCACGGTGTAGCGGGCGAGGTTGCGCTTGTAGAAGGTGGCGAGTTCCGCATCGGTGGGCGGCGCGCCCTTGCCCATGGCGGGGGTGGGGATGAAGCCGACCAGGCCGTCGCGCTTTTCGAGCAGCAGCGAGGCGAAGGGCAGGGCCATCTTGACCGGCACCTGCGACGCGCCGGAGGTCGGCACCAGCAGATGCTGGGTGAGCGTGTCGTTGAGGATCTCGGCGCGGAGCTGCCGGTCGGTCAGGCGGGCGCGGCCGAGGAACTGCTCATAGGCGCTCTGGCTGAACTTGCCGTCGAGCCCCTGGACCGCGGGCAGGCTGGCGATGCGGCCGTCGACCAGCCGCTTCGACGCGACCAGACCCTGGTCCTGCGCGAACTCGGTCAGCGCGAAGGTGTTGATCGTGCCTTCCAGCGTCGACTCGACGCCGCCCTGGTTGACGAACTGGACCATGTCGAGCGTCGGCTGCTCGCGGCGGGCGCCGTCGAGCTGGTTCTGCACGCGCTCGCGCAGATCCACCTCGCTGAGCTGGGTGCCGCCGACCTTCACGACCGAATCGCCCGATATACGGCCGGAGCCGCCCATGCCGGTGCCTTCCATGCCGAACAGGAGCGCGATCAGCGCGAGCACGCCGAGGGTGATGAAGACCCCCACCTTCGAATTGACGGCGCGGCGGATGAGACTGAGCATGGTCGAGAAGAGCCGATCTATTGGGGCTGAAAGGTAACGAACTGCGACGCTTTACGGGGACCGGCACGCTCCTTCAAGCTTGTGCGATCCGGAAAGGGGGCGCTATCGGCTGACGCATCAAACGGGGAGACGCGGCTTTGGCACGACGCAGGCTGATTGCAGGGAACTGGAAGATGAACGGCAGCCTGGCTGCCCTGGCCGAGCTGGACGGCATCGCCGCGGCGGCGGTGGCGGCGCCCGGCGTCGATGTCGCGATCGCGGTGCCGGCGACCCTGATCGCCGGCGCCGCAGCGCGCGTGCCTAGTCTCGCGATCGGCGCGCAGGACGTGCACCCGGTCGACAAGGGCGCGCATACCGGCTGCATCTCGGTCGCGCTGGTGAAGGAGGCGGGGGCCGTCTTCTCGATCGTCGGGCATAGCGAGCGCCGGGCGGATTGCCATGAGACCGACGCCGAGGTGAAGGCCAAGGCCGAGGCGTTGCGCCGCGGCGGGCTGAGCGCGATCCTGTGCGTCGGCGAGACGCTCGACGAGCGCGATGCGGGCCGGGCGGAAGACGTGGTGACCGGGCAGCTCGCGGCATCGCTGCCCGAGGGCACGGCGGCCGACTGGCTGTCGATCGCATACGAGCCGGTCTGGGCGATCGGCACCGGGCGCACGCCGACCGTCGACGACGTCGCTGCGATGCACGGCGCGATCCGCGCGCGGCTGCGCGACCTGATCGGCGTGGAGGCCGATGCGGTGCGCATCCTGTACGGCGGATCGGTGACGGGCGACAATGCGGCGGAACTGCTGGGGGCAGGCGATGTCGACGGCGCGCTGGTCGGCGGGGCGAGCCTGACCGCGGCGAAGTTCGTGCCGATCATCGAGGCAGGCGCGGCGCTGGGGTGAGGGCGCGCCGCCTCGCGTGAAGTATTGGTGTTGGAAGCGGGGGCGAATCGGACAGTATTCGCGGAATTTCGCGACCCACTTGCGAGAGGGGCGGAATCGGGCGGTATTAGCGGTTTGCGGCGAGGGTTGCGTAGTCGTTACTATTGATGCGGGTGCGGCAAGAAACGCGCGGTGAAAAAGTCCGGGACGTGGATTGGGCGGGTTCTTTCCGAATTTCGCGACCCCTATCGGTTGTTCTTGGGGCTGTAGTTGCGAATAGGTGGGGCGGGTCGGGTTTACTGTCATGGCGCATCCCTTCGGCGGCGGTGGCGATGCCGGCGGCGGGCGCAGCTTAGGCGGGTGCGCGGGGCGATTGAATTGACCTGTGCTGTGGCCGGGGGCGTGCCATCCGCTGGCGCAATTCGCGCGATAATGGAGATAATCGGGCCAGCTATCGGCATGCGCCCAAGCCGGCCGGCGCCTGGTTCGCGACGTCGCCGCACGAATCGCGAGGGTGACGCAGTCGCCTGCGACGCTTGAGAAAATCGGTCGCGCGTGCCAGCGATACTGGCTCCGGCAGGGTAACGGCAAGCCCCTGCGTTTCGAGGTAACCTCAATCCCCGGCGAATAAAATAACCGCCATTTTCGAAGCATCTCCTGTGCCTGATCTTAGGATTGGCACGTAGTCTGGCGATGTCTGATCGATGATTACGATTCGGGGGGAATGTGGCAGGGGCGGTCTCTCGGTCGAGCCTTCATGCGCATCTGGGCCAAGTCGCGGACGACCGGGTGACGGCGGTCGCGCCGGTGCGGGAGCGCCAGCCCGACTTCCACGCCTTGCTTTCGGCCGGGGAGGAGGAGGCGCGGTTTGCGAGACTGCGGAAAGCCGAGACGATCGGCCGTCCGGTGGGCGATGCCGCGTTTCTTGCCGCATTGGAGCGGGAAAGCGGCCGGACGTTTGCGCCAGCCAGGCGCGGCGGAAGGTCGCCGAAAGTCCGCTGTGGTCGCATCCTGTGTTGTTCGCTTCAACCGGTTATCGGCGTGACGCCGGCATATCCGTTTTCGAAGCGCCATTCGACGGGCTCGGCGCCAGCGCGCAGGATAAACCCTGCAAAATGAGTCGGTTAAAGCAACCAAATCCGATCCATCTGCCGCCCGCGCGATTGACGACTCGGGCGGGATAACGGAGTTTCGGCGTGCGGTTCGGGCAGGATCCGGACGGCGGAGGAGGGATCGCCATATGCCGGCGCGTCGGTTGCTGCTTTGTGGGGTTGCGCCCGCGGTGCTCGTTGCCGGAACCCCTGCGCACGCCTCCGAAACGACGAGCTACACGTACGATTCGCTCGGCCGTTTGGTAACGACGACGAGGACCGGCGGGCCGAGCAGCGGCGTAACCATGGCGACATGCTTCGATCCGGCGGGCAACCGGACTCAGTATTTCGTGGGGACGAGCGGCGCGCCCTCCTGCGCGACGACGCCAACACCAACACCAACACCAACACCTACCCCCGTGCCAACGCCCACACCCACACCCACACCCACACCCACACCTACCCCGACAAACCTTCCGCCGGTTGCCGTCGCGGATTCGCTGAGCCTGCGCTGCTGGACCAGCGCCACGGTGAACCTCACCGCCAATGACAGCGATCCGGAGAACAACTTGCCGCTCGTGCTGCTTTCCGTCAGCGGCGGATCGGACACGGTCGCGACAATAGTCAGCAGCAGCTCGGTACAGGTCGATGCCGGCGACAGGGGCAGCACGACCTTCAATTATTTGGTGCGGGACAGCCTGGGCGCGTCATCCACCGGCACGCTCTCGGTGCAAGTCACTGGGCCGGTCCTTGCGTGCAGCGGAGGGGGACTCCAATGACCGACCGGCGGACACGCATGATCGCGGGCCCGCCCGGCCGGGCGGCATCAAATTACTGACTGAATGGCGTATATTTATCGGGGTGAACTGTAATGAGCCCATTCCAGATGTCGCGCATTATCGGAAGATCCACGTCGTCCAGACGTTTTTCGTCGCTTGCCGGTGGACCAGGTTATATCGCCATGGCGATACTGGCGTCGATCGGTGCCCAGGCTTCCGCCCAGCTCCCGCCACCGCCCAAGAGCCCGCGCATCGATTCGAACGGAGTCGACGTGCGGACCGGCAACCCGGTCTATTTCCGCGCGGAGCTCGACATCGGGCCGCCCGGAGAAAACGGGTTGCACTTCGCGCGATATCTCGGCGGCGGCATCTTCCGCGATTCGTTCGACAATACCTATTACGAAGTCGACACGATGGATGCGCCGTATCAGTCCATTACCGCATCCTTCGGCCCGGCCGGCGACAGTTTCGGGAGTTGGGGCGTGGGGCCGGGCGCCACTATCAGCTCCCAAACTAGCGCGGTCCCGGTCTACAAGCAGAGGAACGGCACCAAGGTAATATTCGGCCTTAGCATCTGGGATCATTACGGATCATATGGGGACGGATCAGAGGACGTATATCGTCTCGCGGATTCGGTCGTCTACGGCAGCGGGGTAGTCTGGACGATCCATTACAAGGTTATTCCCCAGACATATTTCCCCGCCGTGCGCATTCAATCGGTGACCACGAACACCGGCTATCAGATAAAGTTCACCTATCAGAGCAACATCGTGACAGGTGCGGGGTGGGGCACCCGGACATCGGCGAAGGCGATCAACAACGCCGTCGAATATTGCGATCCGGACGCGGATTCCTGCGTATTGTCCCATCCGTGGCCGACGGCGACCTATTCCTATACCTCGACCGGTTCCCCCACTTCCCCGCCGGTCATCGGCACCACCTCCGTCACGGACGCGATGGGGGGCGTGACCGTCTATCGCAGCGTGAGCGGCCCCTCCTCGACCTTGTCGATCACCAATCCCGGCAGCACGGTGGAAAACATAAAATATGTCTTCAACTATGTGCCGCAGTGCGTCCCCGTTCCCGCCAGCCCGCCGTCCGCCTGTTCGATGGGGTCGGATTCCCGGGTGGTAAGCGCGATCCTGCCGGGAAAGACGACCAGCTACGCCTATAATGTGTCTGCCGGTCTGGTCACGTCCACCGAGCCGGGCGGAGTGATCAACAAATATTACTCTCAAAACACACTGCGCGATGGCGAATCCGCTCTGGTTCAGTGGGTCGACCCGCTCAACCGTGTCTATACATTCCAGACCAACCAGGATGGCATGGAGACGAAGGCGCAATGGCCTGAGCTCAACTATGTGAGTTCGGTCCGCGACGCCGCCGGCAATGCGGTCGACGAGATCGCCTATCCCAAGCCATCAGGCGGGCCGACCCTGGCGCGTCACCAGACATTCGATCCCTGCACATGGAGTTCGATGACCTGCGACAAGCCCAGAACCGTCACTGACCCCGCGGGCGGCGTGACGGCGATCGCGTACAACGGGCACGGTCAGCCGGTCTCGGAAGTCGGCCCTGCGGATGCCCATAATGTCAGGCAGGTGAAGCTATTCACCTATGCCGACCTCTATGCCTATGTGAAGAACAGTGCCGGTTCGCTGGCCCAGGCGGCCAGCCCCGTGTCGATGCTGACGAGCGAGACGCTATGCGAAGGCGCGGCCGGCAGCAGCGCGGCCGCCTGTTCGACCGCAGCCGGTGCGGTGAAGGTCGTGACGACCTACGAATATGGCGCGGCCGGATCAGCCAATACGCTGCTGCCCCGGGGCAAGGTAGTCGATCAGGGCGCCGGAAAGCTCAATCTGCGCTCGTGCTACGGCTATGACGACTACGGCAATGTCATGTCCGAAACCTCGCCCCGTGCGGGGCTGACGAGTTGCCCATGAGTGGCTTCGGGAGAATCCGTTCGATGAACAGCAAGTCGATCGGCGCCATCGCCGCGCTGCCCATGATGATGGGGGCGGGACAGGCCGTGGCGCAATCCGCGGCGTCGCCCTTTACCAGCGGGCACCGCTATGACCTGATGCAGCGCCTGACGGGGGATATTTCCGCGGATCCCGATGGTGCGGGGGGGCTGCATCATGCCGCGACGCGCAACAGCTATGACGCGTCAGGACGGCTGGTGGAGGTCGAGACGGGAGAACTCGCCGCATGGCAGGCGGAGACCGTCAGGCCGGCCGACTGGGCCGGCTTCACCGTCTTCAAGATCGTCAGGACCGCCTATGACGCGATGGACCGAAAGGTAACGGAAAGCGTCATCACCAAAGGCACGTCGGGCGAAGACATTATCCATATCCTGACTCAGTACAGCTACGATGCGATGGGGCGGCTCGAATGCACTGCGATCCGGATGAATCCAGCCGCTTTCGCGTCCTTGCCGGCAAGCGCCTGCTCCCTCGGCGCGCAGGGAAGCTTCGGGACCGACCGCATCACCAAATTGCTCTACGACGCGGCCGGGCATCTCGCCCAGACGAGGAAGGCGGTGGGGACGCCGCTGGAGCAGGTCTATGCGGGCTACAGCTATACGCCCAATGGCAAGCAGCAATATGTCACCGACGCCGACGGCAATGTGGCGCAATATGAATATGACGGCCAGGATCGCCAAAATCGCTGGCGTTTCCCCTCCGCGACGGCGGTCGGCGCCGTCAGCGCAACCGACTATGAGGAATATGGCTATGACGCGAACGGCAACCGGACCAGCGTGAGAAAGCGTGACGGGCGCATGCTGACCTATGGTTACGACGCGCTGAACCGGATGACCTCCAAACTGGTGAGCGGCGCCTGCGTGGCCGGCTATGCCTGCACGACGCCGCCGTCCTGGGCGGTGCGTAGCGTCTATTATGATTACGACATACGCGGGCTTCAGCTCAGCGCGCGGTTCGACAGTAGCGCGGCGGGCAGCGAAGGGGTCACCCAGTCCTATGACTCCGCGGGTCGGCTCACCTCGAGCAACACCAGCATGGCCGGCCTCAGCCGCACGCTCGGCTATCAATATGATGCCGACGGCAACCGTATCCGCCTGACCCATCCGGACGGCGTTTATGTCGACTATGGCTATGATGGTCTCGACCGGATGACGAGTGCGGCCTGGCATACGGCGAGTTCCGGCACGGTTCCGTTCCTGACCATCCCCTATGATGCGCAGGGGCGACGAGTGGCGACGCTGCGCGCCAGCAGCGGGACGAGCTATGGCTATGATCCAGTGTCGCGTCTGGCTTCGGAGATTCAGTCCTTCACCTCGGGCGCGTCGAACGGCGCGACGACGTTCAGCTATAATCCGGCGAGCCAGATCGTCAGCCAGAACCTATCGAACGACGCCTATGCGTTCGCCGGATATGTGGCCGGGACGACCGGCTATGCGGTGAACGGGCTGAACCAATATACCGTGGTCGGCGCGGGGTCGCTTGGATATGATTCAAACGGCAACCTGGCATCGACCGGCGGAAGCAGCTTCACCTATGACGTGGAAAACCGCCTGGTCTCGGCGGTGGGCACGCTCACGACGACCATGGTCTATGACCCCCTCGGCCGCCTGTTCCAGACCTCCGGCGGAGCGTCGGGCACCACCCGCTTTCTGTACGATGGCGATGCGCTGGTCGCCGAATATGACGGCGCGGGTGCGATGCTGGCACGTTATGTTCATGGCGCCGGCCAGGATGAGCCGATCCTGGCGGATACCGGCAGCGCGCTGGACTGTTCGCAGACGCGGTTCCTCCACAGCGATCACCAGGGCTCGATCGTGGCGCAGGCAGATTGCTGGGGCAATCCGACCGCGATCAATCGCTATGACGAATATGGCGTGCCTGGATCGGGCAATGTCGGCCGCTTTCAATATACCGGGCAGGCATGGCTGCCGGACCTTGGGATGTATCATTACAAGGCGCGGATCTACTCGGCAAAGCTGGGCCGATTTCTGCAGACCGACCCGATCGGATACAAGGATCAAATGGATCTGTATTCCTATGTCGGAAACGATCCGATCAATCGCAGCGATCCCAGAGGCCTTGCAGGCTGCGATGGCACGGTTTCGAAGAGCGATTGTGCGGTTCTCATGCAGGAACAGGCCAAGGCGCTCACAGATGTGCGGTCCGTCAGGAGCGCGATCGGTCGAATCGAGGGCGGCGGTAAGCTCTCCGCCGGCGATGCGGCCGTGAAAGCCGCTATTTCGAAAGTCTTCGGTTCGACGAGCAATTCGACGCTCAAGAAAGTCGATGCCATGCTTGGCAATTCGGAGCGCGTGTTGGCGGACAGCGGGGCGAAATATAATTACCATACGCCGTCGGCCCGTGAAGTCACCGCAGCGCGCGCGCCGGGCAACGCCGTGGCCTACACCAGCCTGGGCTCTCAAAAGATAAATATCCTACCGAGTTATTACACGGAGCCGGCGTGGCATCGCGAAGGCACACTGATCCATGAACCGACACATATATTCGGGGCCGTGGACAACGCCTACAGGATGACCGCGGACGCCGCGCTGACGCACAGCTGGTCCAGCTATCTGCCATGGCATTGGAATGACGGGTTGAATAACGCCGACAGCTATGCGGCGTTGGTGGTGGGGCATTAAAATGAGATCGCTATATTTATTGCTGATCTTCCTTCTCTGCGGATGTCGCGATGTCGGTCCGGGTTTTGACGTCAATGTCGTAAGAGGAGAGGGCGGCTTAGTCGGGCGTATAACGGCGTCCGAAAAAATCTGCATCGTTACCTACAAGATGTATTATAATAGATTCGGCGTTACCAGAAATTATGAGAACCGGACTGGGATAGATATAGCGGGTGAGTGCGAAATTGAGGTGTTGCCTGGAGAAACGAACGTTGAATTCAATATTCTAGACAAGGGATTTGCTGACAGGACTTCTTCGAAGAAGATTTGCGTTGACATTACCTATCATGGCTATGGCGACGATGAGAAAGCCGTTCTTCGGCGCAAGAGCGTATGTGAATGATGACGGAATGGCACGATAGCACCCTGTGCGTTCGGATGGCATTAGTTGAGGCGCGAAATCTTCATCTAGGCGAGTGCCGGTCGCCCGTAATCGGGCCCGCTTCTGCTAGATTGAGCGTGCGAGGGCGGCGGGCGCTATGAGTGGTCGGCGTTCATACCTGAATATGATTGAACGGCCAGAACGCTCCCACCCATGTAGCGCCTGGGGGTTGTCAGTCCGGAGTATCGCCACATGAAACCGCTCATTCTGTCCCCCGTCGCGCTGCTTGCCCTGGCCGGGGCACAGGTGCCCGCGCAGGGCAACGCCCAGCGGGTCGAGATCGACCTGTCCAACTTCAAGTTCACGCCCGATACGATCACCCTGCAGCATGGCCAGGCCTATGTGCTGCACGTCGTCAACCAGGCGAAGGGCGGGCATGATTTCGAGGCCAAGGCGTTCTTCGATGCCGCGCGCGTCGCACCGGAGGATCGGGCGGTGGTCGCCAAGGGCAAGATCGCGCTGGACGGCGGCCAGTCGGCCGATGTGCACCTGACCGCGCCGGCGGCCGGCCGCTATGAGGCGCATTGCACGCATTTCATGCATTCGACCTTCGGGATGACCGGGACGATCGTGGTGCAGTAAGGGACGTTCGCGCCACCCTTGAGGTCGCGGTGCCGCATCCACGCGCGTCGCCATGATCGGCCTGGAGCGAGAAGGTACCGGTGACAGATTCCATGTGTGGTGGATGGCGGCCCGGCCTTTGGCAGGATGCGGTTGCTAACACCAACCCTGGAGGCGACCGTGAAGCTTTTGGACTGCCCGATCGAACAGACCACTATCCGCACCGATCTTGGCGCGATTTTCGTTTCATTGGAACTGTCGACGGTAAAATGGGTAGTGAGTTCTATCCAGCCGGGCCGCCAGAAGATCTCGAAGCACGAGGTCAAGGCGGGGGCGACGGATGGTACCGGTGACAGTCCACTCAATTTGACCGTAGTTCCAGCGACAGTCCATTCAATTGACCGGTCAGCGATGTCGCGATGGTTTACCGCATGGGTCGCCGTGCTCGCGCGGTTTTCACGGGTCACGCCCACCATGTGACGCAGCGCGGCAGCGGTCGCGCGCAGACCTTCTTCGGCGATGAGGATTATGCGCTGTACCGCGACCTGCTGGGCCGGCACTGCGCGGCTGCAGGCGTGGAGATATGGTCATGTCACCGCAATTCCACCGCAATTCCACCGCAATTCCTGTCACCGTAATTCCAGCCTAAAGGACAGCGGCTGCAAAAACCGATTTGCACTGGTTTGTTAGAGAGTTATTCATAACCTTGGTCACGCGCTCAGGTGGCTGATCTCCGGAGAGATTCCATGGCAGCCATTAGCAGTTTTCTGGCAAATGATCGCGGCAGGGTCGATATCTCGACCATCGGCGGCGTCGGATATCCTTTCGGGGGACGCTATGTGGCGACGATCCTGCCCGAGAACGATCCTGGAATAGTCGCCATGGCGACGATCACCGGCACGCCGGGCAACGACGTCCTGGTGGGCACCAACCTCCAGGACGATATCGACGCGGGTGCCGGTGACGACCAGGTGGACGGCAAGGAGGGCTATGACCTCATTCATGGCGGGCTGGGGAATGACACGCTGTACGGCGGATCGGCGTTCGATCCGAGCCGCGGCAGCGGGGGCGACGACATCCTCTATGGTGACGAGGGCGACGATTTCGTCGCAGGCGGGCAAGGCACTGATACCTTATACGGCGGGGACGGCAATGACCGCCTGTTCGGCGATGACGAATTCGTCAACCTTTCAGGGGACGACACGCTCTACGGCGGCGCCGGCGACGATCTCCTGAACGGCGGCTGGGGCAGCAACACGCTCTATGGCGGCGACGGCAACGATATCCTGTACAGCTGGGGGTATGACTACAACCCGGATGTCTATGACAACTCTGCCAACATCAAGGACACGCTTTATGGCGGCGCCGGCGACGACACCTATTGGGTAATTGGCGCCAACGGTTTCCGGGATATCATGCGTGAGGACCCCAACGGTGGCTACGATACGGCCATGATCTTGAATAATGACGGGATGTTTCCTGGAGAGAACATCGAGCGATTCTATCTATTCATTTCTCCCGGATTCGCAGCAATCCAGCCCTTTAGCGGCGTGACCTTTAACGATAATAAGCTAAGCAACGTTGTCTATGGAACACCGGGCGACGACCGTTTTTATGTGGATCAGGGCGACACCACCGAGCTTGTATATGGCGGCGCTGGCAATGACTATTTCCGGGGCGATCCCGCGGCGGACTGGCTCTACGGCGGCGAAGGAAACGACCGGATTGAAGGCAATCGAAACGACGACCACCTCTTTGGCGAGGCTGGCAATGACAGTCTCGAAGGCGGCGAGGGCCGGGACGAGCTGGCCGGCGGCGCGGGCGACGATCTCATCTTCGATAAGGCCGGCGGCGGCGACCTGCTCTATGGCGAGGACGGCAACGACCTGATCCAGGTGAGCGGGACCAACACCGGTGCCTTCATCTATGGCGACGCGGGCGACGACCAGCTCTGGGGCGGCGGCGGCAACGATCAGGTGGTCGGCGGCACCGGGAACGATATTCTCTACGGCGGTGCCGGCAATGACGGCCTCATGGGCGGTGCCGGGAACGACCAGATGCGCGGCGAGGCGGGCGAGGATCATTTCTACTTCGGCGATCGGGCGACCGGCAACGACATCATCTACGATTTCTCCGCCGAGGTCGGACGTGGACCGGCACACGACCTGCTGGTGTTCGATCCATCGGTCTTCACCGATTACGATACGGTGATGGCCGCGAGTGCCCAGGTTGGAGGCGATGTTGTCATTACGATATCGCAAGGCAACACGATCACCCTGTGGGGCGGGATTCTCGAGGCGCTGACACCCGACGACTTTTATTTCGGATAGCCGTTGCGCAAGGTCGAGGAACAGAGACGCCAGATCCTTCTCGAACCAACCTTCGCCGGGATGGCTGATCCGCTGCAGCGGCTTTGAGCATCAGGTGCGTGAGCTTGGCGAAGACCTGCTCGATCGGATCGAGATCGGGGTTGTAGGGCGGCAGGAACAACAGCCTGGCGTCGGCGCTGCGGATCGCCTTACGGATGGCGGGCCGAAATAGGTGCAACTACCCGTCGATGCCGACATCTATGCCTTGCGCAACATGGTCGAGCGCTGCTTCGACAAGGTCAAGAACGCCGGGCGTCTCGCAACCCATCGATAGCTATTTCGGCTTCGTACATCTCGTCTCAATCCGCCTGTGGATGCGACAATTTGTCAACGCCTCCCAACGAGCCAGCCTAAAGGACAGTGGCGCCAAAAACCGATTTGCATCGGCCTGTTAGAGAGTTATTCATGGCCCCGGTCACGCGCTCAGGTGGCTGATCCGGAGAGATTCCATGGCAGCCATTAGCAGTTTTCTGGCAAATGATCGCGGCAGGGTCGATGTCTCGACCATCGGTGGCGTCGGATATCCTTTCGGGGGACGCTATGTGGCGACGATCCTGCCCGAGAACGATCCTGGAATAGTCGCCATGGCGACGATCACCGGCACGCCGGGCAACGACGTCCTGGTGGGCACCAACCTCCAGGACGATATCGACGCGGGTGCCGGTGACGACCAGGTGGACGGCAAGGAGGGCTATGACCTCATTCATGGCGGGCTGGGGAATGATACGCTGTACGGCGGATCGGCGTTCGATCCGAGCCGTGGCAGCGGCGGCGACGACATCGTCTATGGTGATGAGGGCGACGATTTCGTCGCAGGCGGGCAAGGCACTGACACCTTATACGGCGGGGACGGCAATGACCGCCTGTTCGGCGACGACGAATTCGTCAATCTTTCAGGGGACGACACGCTCTACGGCGGCGCCGGCGACGATCTCCTGAACGGCGGCTGGGGCAGCAACGCGCTCTATGGCGGCGACGGCAACGATATCCTGTACAGCTGGGGGTATAATTACACGGGTGTCTATAACAACAACTCTGGCACCATCAGGGACACGCTTTATGGCGGCGCCGGCGACGACACCTATTGGATAGTCGGGGCTCAAGGAAACGATGATAGCGTTCGGGAGGAAGTGGGGGGTGGCTATGACACTGTCATGTTGCTTGATAGCGAAAGTACGGGTGGCGTCGAGAACGTAGAACGTATTTATCTGTTTGTTACAGATGGGTTTCTCGCGCGCTCTAATAATAGAGGCGCCTCGTTCGTTGATAACGCGGAAAGTAATCTTGTTTATGGAACGCCGTATGCCGACTCCATTAATATGAGTCGTGGTGGCGCTACCGAGACGGTATTCGGTTATGCGGGCAACGACCACATCGCTGGCTCGTCGGTTGGCTCGGGGCTCGGGGGGGGCGTTGCCGACTGGTTCTACGGCGGCGACGGAAAAGATACGCTCGAGGGTTATGGCAATGACGACCACCTCTTTGGCGAGGCTGGCAATGACAGTCTCGAAGGCGGCGAGGGCCGGGACGAGCTGGCCGGCGGCGCGGGCGACGATCTCATCTTCGATAAGGCCGGCGGCGGCGACCTGCTCTATGGCGAGGACGGCAACGACCTGATCCAGGTGAGCGGGACCAACACCGGTGCCTTCATCTATGGCGATGCGGGCGACGACCAGCTCTGGGGCGGCGACGGCAACGATCAGGTGGTCGGCGGCACCGGGAACGATATTCTCTACGGCGGTGCCGGCAATGACGGCCTCATGGGCGGTGCCGGGAACGACCAGATGCGCGGCGAGGCGGGCGAGGATCATTTCTACTTCGGCGATCGGGCGACCGGCAACGACATCATCTACGATTTCTCCGCCGAGGTCGGACGTGGACCGGCACATGACCTGCTGGTGTTCGATCCATCGGTCTTCACCGATTACGATACGGTGATGGCCGCGAGTGCACAGGTTGGCGGCGATGTTGTCATTACGATATCGCAAGGCAACACGATCACCCTGTGGGGCGGGATTCTCGAGGCGCTGACACCCGACGACTTCTATTTCGGATAGCCGTTGCGCAAGGTCGAGGAACAGCGACGCCAGATCCTTCTCGAACCAACCTTCGCCGGGATGGCTGATCCGCTGCAGCGGCTTTGAGCATCAGGTGCGTGAGCTTGGCGAAGACCTGCTCGATCGGATCGAGATCGGGGTTGTAGGGCGGCAGGAACAACAGCCTGGCGTCGGCGCTGCGGATCGCCTTACGGATGGCGAGCCGTTTGTGACTGCTCAGTTTATCCATGATGGCGACGTCGCCGGCCGGCACGGTATCAGTGACATCCGTTGCGCCGCGGGGGCAGGGCGAGAATGCCCCCAACCAAGATATGGTTGAACGCACCGGCAGCGCGCTCCTATTGAGGCATCGGCAGGGGTGCCCGTTCGGAGTATCGCCACATGAAACCGCTCATTCTCTCCGCCGTCGCGCTGCTTGCCCTGGCCGGGGCGCAGGCGCCCGCACAGGGCAACGCGCAGCGGGTCGAGATCGACCTGTCCAACTTCAAGTTCACGCCCGACACGATCACCCTGCAGCACGGCCAGCCCTATGTGCTGCACGTCGTCAACCAGGTGAAGGGCGGGCATGATTTCGAGGCCAAGGCGTTCTTCGACGCGGCGCGCGTCGCGCCGGAGGATCGGGCGGCGATCGCCAAGGGCAAGATCGCGCTGGACGGCGGCCAGTCGGCCGATGTGCACCTGACCGCGCCTGTGGCCGGCCGCTACGAGGCGCATTGCACGCATTTCATGCATTCGACCTTCGGGATGACCGGGACGATCGTGGTTCAGTAGGGCCCGGTCCTACATCTTCACCCGTTCGTGCCGAGCCCGTCGACTAACCTTCTTCATGGCTGGCGACTTAGAAGAGCAGCCCCCTTCGACTGCCTGCCAAGGCAGGCGCTCAGGACAGGCTTCGACAAGCTCAGGGCGAACGGGGGATGTGTGGCGCCTCAGCTATATTTCGCCTTGAGCATCGCCCATGTCGCGCGCAGGCCGAGGGCGTCGCCGCCCTTGGGGCGGCCGGGCTTGGCGGCGGGGCGCCAGGCGAAGGTGTCGAGATGCGCCCAGGGGGTGCCCTCGGGCACGAAGCGTCGGAGGAACAACGCTGCCGTCACCGCGCCGGCATAGCCGCCATCGGGGGAGTTCACCATGTCGGCGATGTCGGATTTGAGCATCTCATCATAGCCGTCCCATAACGGCAGGCGCCACAGCGGGTCGTCCACCGCGCGCGAGGCGGCGAACAGCGCGTCCGCCAGCGGCTCGTCATTGACGAAGGTCGCCGGGAGATCGGGCCCGACCGCGACGCGCGCGGCGCCGGTCAAGGTCGCGAAATCGAGGATCAGCGCCGGCTTGTCCTCGCCGGCGCGGGTGAGCGCGTCGCCGAGGATCAGCCGGCCCTCGGCATCGGTATTGGTGTTCTCGACGGTCAGGCCCTTGCGCGTTCTGAGCACGTCGCCGGGGCGGAAGGCATTGCCGGCAATGGCATTCTCGACCGCGGGGATCAGCAGGTGAAGCCGGACCTCGAGCCGTCCCGCCATGACCAGCCCGGCCAGCGCCAGCGCGTGCGCCGCGCCGCCCATGTCCTTCTTCATCAGCCGCATGCCCGAGGAGGGCTTGATGTCGAGCCCGCCGGAATCGAAGCACACGCCCTTGCCGATGATCGCGATGCGCGGGTGTTTCGGGTCGCCCCATTCGAGTTCGATCAGCCGCGGCTCGCGCCCCTTGGCGGCGGCCTGGCCGACGGTGTGGACCATCGGATAACCCTTGGCCAGCGCCTCGCCCCTGGTGACGTGGAGCGTCGCGCCATGCGCCTCGGCGAGGGTCGCGACTTCGGCCTCGAGCTCGGCCGGGCCGAGATCGGACGCGCCGATATTGACCAGGTCGCGCACCTTGTTGGTGGCGGCGGCGATGCGGACGATCTCCTCGAACCGCGCCGGCTCTCCCGACAACAGGATACGCGGGCCCTCGCCCTCGGGCTTGCGGTAGCGGTCGAAGCGGTATTGGCCGAGCACCCAGCCGAGCATCGCGGCGCCGGCATCGCGCGAGGGGCGGTAGCTTCCCTCGGGCAGCGTCTCGGCCAGCCTGGCGAGATCCCAGGCGCCGAGCGCGGCGTGCTTCACCACCAGTATGACCGACCAGTCGTCGGCCTCGCCGGGCAGGATCGCGCTGGCGCCCGCTTTGGCGCCGCCCTTGCCGCTGAGCTTCTGCGCCGCGACCGCCGCGCGGATACGGGGCGGCTGAGCCTTGATCCACGCCTCGAAGCCGTCGGCCTCGACGATTTCGATCGCATGCGCGGGCTGGCCGCGATCGGGCTGGAGCAGTTTCGTGGGCATCAGCGTTGCACCGGGGTAATGAGGAATTGTTCGATCTTGCCGCTCTGGTCGGCATAGCTGCTGATGGTCAGCGCGCGACTGGCATAGGTGACGCGGTAGGAACGGCCGACGAAACCGCCGCGCAGCCGGGCGCGGCCGGTCTGGACGAAGGTGACCGGATCGCCGAGCGGGACCAGGCTGGCGCGGTAATCGTCGAGCGTTACGCTCGTGAAATAATAATTGGCATTGTCGGTCAGCAGCGCGCGGTCGAGCGCGCCGGTGCGGAGCTGATCGAACACGCGCCGCGCGGTGCCGAGCGCGGCGGCGTCCGCGGTGTCGGCGGCGGCCGGGGGCAGGGGCGGGAGCAGGGTCCGGGCGAGCGCCTGGCTGATCGAGATGAAGGCGTCGCTCGACCAGGTGTTGGTCAGCACGACGATCGCCGCCTTCTCGTCCGGATAGACGATATTCTCGGACAGGAAGCCGACCGCCTCGCCGCTATGCTCGATGAAGCGCCGGCCATTGGCATTGCCGATCGAGACGCCCAGGCCATAGCCGGTCGAGCTGCCGTCAGTCAGCTTGACTGGGGTTTCCTGCAGCATCCAGTCGTCGGGGGCGAGGATCTTGCGGTCGAGCCGGGCGACGTCCCATTTCGCGAGGTCGCGCGCGCTCATCGCCAGCTCGCCCGCGGCGAACAGCCAGCCATGCGCTGCGGGGGTAGCGACGCGCACCGGGCCCATCGCGGCGCGGCCATAGCCCTGGGGGAAGCCCTTGCCGATCGCGAGATCCTGATCGTAGGCGGTGATGCCGAGCGGCTTGAAGATGCGCAGCTCGAGGAAGTCGAGCAGCGGCATGCCGGCGACCTTCTCGACGATCATGCCGGCGACGACATAGCCGGTGTTGGAATATTGCCACTGCGTGCCCGGCGCGAAATCGAGCGGCTTCTTCGCCCAGCGATCGACGATGCCCTGGGGCGTGACCGGGGTAGCCATGGCCTTGAAGCTGTAATCCTGCGGCCAGTAATCCTGCAGGCCCGAGGTGTGACTGAGCAGCTGGCGGATGCTGATCCGGTCGCCGTCAGTGATGTCCGGGACATATCTGGCGACGCTGTCGTCGAGGCTGAGCTTGCCGTCCTTCTGGAGCAGCAGCAGCGCCGCGGCGGTGAACTGCTTCGAGACCGACGCGATCTGGTACGGCGCCTCGTCGCGCGGAACGGGCTGGTTCTCGGCCTGCTTGCCATAGGCCTTGGCGAAGACGATCTCGCCGCCGCGCACCACCGCGATCGAGGCCGAGGGAACGTCGGTCGCCTTCAGCGAGTCCGTGACGATCCGGTCGACCTGGGCGCGCTCCTCGGCAGTGAGGGCCTGGGCGAAAGCGGGGGTCGCGGCGAACAGCGCGACCAGAGTCAGCGTCGAGCGGAGCAGCATCGTCAATCGGTCACCTTGCCAGTGGCGGGGGAGCCCGTCTTTTCACCTTAGCGCCGCAAAGGGAAGGGGGCGGCGATGACGATTTTGTCATGGAAACAACCAGTGCCTTCGCTGGTTTGGATGGAGCGGGGCAACAGGGAAATCGTCATGCCGGTCCGTCACAGCTGGATCGCCGCCATCATCGGCATCGTCGTCGCGCTGATCGGGGCAGTGCTGAGCATCGGCGGGGTCTGGCTCGCCGTGCTGGGCGGGTCGCTTTATTATCTCGTGACGGGCGTGGCGATGGTCGCCGCCGGGGTGCTGCTGGTCCGCCAGCGGCTGCTGGGCGGCTGGATCTATGTCGCGGTGGTTGCGCTCACCCTGTTATGGGCGTTTGCCGAAGTCGGGACCAATGTCTGGGCGCTGGTGCCGCGCGTGATCGCGCCGATCGTGCTGCTGGTGGCGGTGCTGGCGGTGATGCCGACCCTGTCGACCGCGCCGAAGCGCTGGCGCATCGCGCAGGGCGCGATCGCGGTGCTGCTGGTCGCGACGGTGGTGCTGTTCGGCATGCTCGGCACGCGCGACGATGTGGCGGTGGCCGCGCTGCCCGCGCCGCAATCGCCCGGGTTCGCCGACCCCTCGGGCCAGGCGACCGGGCCCGACTGGCCGGCCTATGGCGGCACCTATAGCGCGCGGCGCTTCTCGCCGCTGGCGCAGATCAACAACGGCAATGTCGGCGGGCTGAAGCGTGCCTGGCTGGTCCACACCGGCGACATGCCGTCGAGCAAGGCGATCGCCGGGACCTATGGCGCGGAGACCACGCCGCTCAAGATCGGCGACAGCCTGTATCTCTGCACCCCGAAGAACCTCGCCATCGCGCTCGATGCGGCGACCGGCAAGGAGCGCTGGCGCTTCGACCCCAAGGTGGCGGACGACGCGATCCCCTATACCGCGGCCTGCCGCGGGGTGAGCTATTATGCGGTGCCGGGCGCCGCCGCCGGATCGGCCTGCGCGGCGCGGATCGTCGAGGGAACGCTCGACGGCCGGATTTTCGAGCTGGACGCGGCGACGGGCAAGCCCTGTGCCGATTTCGGCACGGGCGGGCAGGTCGACATCAAGGCCGGCATGGGCGCGGTGCCGCCGGGCTATGTCTCGATCAATTCAGCGCCGACCATCGTGCGCGGGGTGATCGTGACCGGGCACCAGGTGCTCGACGGACAGGATCGCTGGGAGCCGTCGGGCGTGATCCAGGCCTATGACGCGGTGACCGGCAAGCTGCGCTGGGCGTGGGACATGATGCGCCCCGACATCACCGGCATGCCGCCGGCGGGCCAGACCTATACGCGCGGCACGCCGAACATGTGGACCACGGCGTCGGGCGACGAGCAGCTGGGCCTGGTCTATCTGCCGATGGGCAATTCGACGGCGGATTATTATTCGAGCCTGCGCCGCCCGGCGGAGAATTTCTTCGCCACCTCGCTGGTCGCGATCGACGTGACGACGGGCAAACCGCGCTGGCGCTTCCAGGCGGTGAACAAGGATGTGTGGGATTACGACTTCGGCAGCCAGGCGACGCTGATCGATTACAAGGGCACGCCGGCGCTGGTGCTGCCGTCGAAGCAGGGCGATCTCTATGTGCTCGACCGTCGCACCGGGCGGCCGCTGACGCCGGTGGGCACGATCAGGGCGCCGGGCGGCGGGGTCGAACCCGAGCAGCGCGCGCCGACCCAGATCGTCTCGCTGTGGCAGACGCTGCGCAAGCCGGCGCTGACCGAGCGCGACATGTGGGGCATGTCGCCGATCGACCAGATGATCTGCCGCATCCAGTTCCACCGGGCGAGCTACAAGGGCTTCTTCACGCCGCCCGAGGCTGATCGGCCCTCGATCGAATATCCCGGCTATAATGGCGGCAGCGACTGGGGCGGTATCGCGGTCGATCCGCAGCGCGGGGTGATCGTCGCCAATTACAACGACATGCCTAATTATGTCCGGCTGGTGCCGCGCGCCGAGGCGAACAAGCGCGGCTGGACGCCGCGCGACCAGGCACGCGGCAAGATCGGCGGCATCGAGGGCGCGGGCGACCCGCAGGCGAACACGCCCTATGCGATCAACGTCAATGCCGGCTGGCGGATGCCCTTCACCGGCCTCCTCTGCAAGCAGCCGCCTTATGGCGGGATCAGGGCGATCGAGATCGCCACGGGCAAGACCCTGTGGGACCGGCCGCTCGGCACCGCGCGGACCAACGGGCCGTTCGGCATCCCCTCGATGCTGCCCTTCCATATCGGCACGCCGAACAATGGCGGTGCGGTGGTGACGGCGGGCGGCCTGGTGTTCGTCGCGGCGGCGACCGACAATCTGATCCGCGCGATCGACCTGCGCACGGGCAAGACGCTCTGGTCCGACGTGCTGCCGGCGGGCGGGCAGGCAACGCCGATGGTCTATGAACAGGGCGGGCGCGAATATCTGGTGATCGTGACCGGCGGGCATCATTTCATGGAGACGCCGATCGGCGACCAGGTGATCGCCTATGCCCTGCCGCAGCGGAGTTAGGGCCGATAGGGCCGCCACAGCCCTTGACAGGCGCCGACGCCGCCCGTCGAATGATGCCACGCAAAAACCGGGAGAGACGGCATGTGTGACAGCGACATCCATCAAGGGCTGGTAGAGACGTCCGCATTGTCCCGCCGGGCGTTCGTGATCGCTGGCGTGGCGGTGGCCGGGCTGGCGACGACGGCGCTCGCGGACAATGTCGTCGAGACCGACGTGACGGTGAAGACCGCCGACGGCGAAGCCGACGCCGCGCTCTTCTACCCCAAGGGCAAGGGGCCCTGGCCGGCGGTGGTGGTCTGGCCCGACATTCTCGGCCTGCGCCCGGTGTTCCGCGAACTGGGCCGGCGCCTGTCGAACGAAGGCTATGTCGTGCTCGTGCCCAACCCCTTTTACCGCAGCAAGCGCGCGCCCGTGGTCGACGGGGCGTTCGATTTCAGCAAGCCGGACGACCGCGCCAAGGTCATGGGCTTCCGCCAGGCGATGACCGACGCCGGCGTCGACACGGATGCCGCCGCCTATCTCGCCTTTCTCGACCAGCAACCGCAGACCAATAAAAAGAAGAAGGTCGGCGTGCAGGGCTATTGCATGGGCGGGCCATTGTCGTTCCGCACGGCGGCTGCGGTACCGGGGCGGATCGGCGCGGTCGGCAGCTTTCATGGCGGCGGGCTCGTCACCGCCGAGCCGTCCAGCCCGCATCTGCTGATTCCGAAGACCAAGGCGGCCTATCTGGTCGCGGTCGCCCAGAATGACGATGCGCGCCAGCCCGAGGCGAAGGACGTGCTGAAAAAAGCGTTCGAGGCCGCCGGGCGCCCCGCGACGGTCGAGGTCTATCCCGCCGACCATGGCTGGTGCGTGCCGGGCAGCCAGACCTATAATGAGGCGGCCGCGGAAAAGGCGTGGGGCGAGTTGCTCAAGCTGTACAAGGCAAACCTGGCCTGACGGATCGGCGCGCGCTTGGCGACCTGCCTCGCGCGCGCTAGCCTCCCCCAAAGGGGGAGAGCGATGCAGGAGACAGGACTGCGCCCATTGGCGATCGCCCTGGCGGCGACTGCCCTTGCCGGGATCGGCATCGTCTTGCTGCTTTTGGCGCTCGGCCCCGACTGGAGCGTCTATGCTCCGGCGAGTTGCACCGCGACGCGATGTTTCTGCGAGATGCCGCGCATCGGCGCGCTGATCCTCCAGCGGGCCAATAGCTGGTCGTCGCTGGGCTTCGTGTTTGCCGGGTGCCTGATGATCGTGCTGGCCCGCGCGCCGGCCTGGCATTCGGCGATGACGCCGGTTTCCGCGGTCGCCTTCGGGATCACCGCGATCATCGTCGGGCTTGGCTCCGTGCTGCTCCATGCGACGCTGACCTTGTGGGGGCAGTTCCTCGATGTGCTCGGCATGTATCTGGTGGGGTCGTTCCTGCTGGTGAGCGCGCTGGCTCGCTGGCGGCGTATGGCGGACGGGCAGGCGATCGCGCTCTACCTGCTGTTGTGCCTCGTTCTTGTCGGGGTGTTGATCGTCGCGCCCGAGGTCCGGCGCTGGCTGTTCGCGGTGGTGCTGATCGCGGCGATCGTCCTCGAACTCGGCCTTGCGCGTCCCCGTCGGCAGGGGGTGCGGCTGCGTTTCTATCTGGCCGGCATCCTGGTCAACGCGATCGCCTTCGCGATCTGGAACCTCGACCAGCACGGGCTGGCCTGTGCGCCGTCCAGCTTGATCCAGGGGCACGCGATCTGGCACCTGCTCGGCGCCGTCGCGACCTGGCTGACCTTCGCTTATTATCGCAGCGAGCGGGCCGAAGCCTAGGAGCTGCGCTTGACGTGGCGGATCGTCTGCTTGCCTGCCTGGAGCGTCTGGGGATGGCATGTCGCGCCGTCCGCGCCTGACGTCGCGCAATAGCTGGTGCCGGGGCCGATTCCGCTGACGGCCCCGGTCTCGTTCACCGCGACGGTCGCGGTGGAGGGGCTGGCATTGCCGTCGAAGCGGAAGACGCACTTGCCGCTCGACGATATGCGGCAGGTGAAAAGAGCGACGCTCTGATTCGCATCGACATCGGCCGAATAGGCCAGCTCGTCGAAATGCGCCGGGCCGCAGGCGGCGAGGGTCGCCGCGAGCACCGACATCAGGACCGCTGTCTTGACCATTGTCACCCCTTCGTCATCGTCGCGAAAGTGTATTGTTTAAGCAATACACTGTCAATATGCGGCAGCGACGGAAACACTGGTTACGGTGAAAGACCATATCATGTCGTGAGCAAGTAAGCGCCATGTTGAATGCCAGTTGCATCCCGAAAATCCTCAGATCGGTGCCAACATGACTTGAATACGCCCGAAATGAGAGGATGCTCCCCGCGAGACACCGGCCAGTCGGACCGATGTCCGCCATTTGAGACGCAGGAGAGGTTGTCCATGGGATATGCATTCTTGGCGATGATGGGGTGGTGCGGGACTAAATGGCCCGGCTGGTGGCGCGGTCCACGGCCGCCGCAGCCGGATCCCTGGTGGTGGATCGTCGGTCTTGCCGGGGCCATCGGCGGCGTACTCGCGGGCACCGTCTTCGCACCGGTGATCGGCGAGGCGGGGATCTTCGCCAGCGCCCTGACCGGCTTTGCCGGCGGTGTGCTGGTCGGCAGCATCGTCGATGGTATCGGCGGCGTAACCAACAGGGGTTGACCGCGATCGGAGGGGGAGGTGGCGACCGTCAGGGCGCCGCCTCCCTTTTTGGTTACGCGACAGGCACGCCGAACAGGTCGTGCTCGTCGGCATCCTCGATCTCGACCTGGGCGATATCGCCCTGGCGGAGATGGCCGGCGTCGCGGAGATGGACTTCGCCGTCGATCTCCGGCGCATCCGCCTTGGACCGGCCAGTCGCGCCGTCGCCATCGACCGCGTCAATGATCACGTCGAGCGTGCGGCCGATCTTGGCTTCCAGCTTTTCCGCCGAGATGCGCGCGGTCAGCTCCATCAGCCGGGCGTAGCGCTCTTCCTTGATCTCTTCGGGCACCGGGTTGGGCAGGTCGTTCGCCGCGGCGCCCTCGACGGGTTCGAAGCGGAAGGCGCCGACCCGGTCGAGCCGGGCTTCTTCCAGCCAGTCCATCAGATAGCGGAAATCATCCTCGGTCTCGCCAGGGAAGCCGACGACGAAGGTCGAGCGGATCGCGATATCGGGTTCGATCGTGCGCCAGTTCCTGATGCGCTCCAGCACCTTCGCCTCGTTGGCCGGGCGGCGCATCGCCTTCAGCACCGCGCGCGAGGCATGCTGGAACGGGATGTCGAGATAGGGCAGCACCAGCCCCTCGGCCATCAGCGGGACGACCTGGTCGACATGCGGGTAAGGGTAGACATAGTGCAGCCGCACCCAGGCGCCGAGCTTGCCGAGCTCGCGCGACAGGTCGGTCATGTGCGCGCGGACTTCCTGGCCGTGCCACATGCGTGGGTGGTGTTTGATGTCGACGCCATAGGCCGAGGTGTCCTGGCTGATGACCAGAAGTTCCTTCGTGCCGGCCTCGATCAGCTTCTCGGCTTCGCGCAGGATCGCGTCGGGGCGGCGGCTGACCAGGTCGCCGCGCAGCGACGGGATGATGCAGAAGGAGCAGCGATGGTTGCAGCCCTCCGAGATCTTCAGATAGCTGTAATGGCGCGGGGTGAGCTTCAGGCCGCTTTCGGGCACCAGGTTGAGGAAGGCGCTGGGCGGCATCGGCGCTGCCTCATGCACGGCGCCGACCACTTCTTCATATTGATGCGCGCCGGTCACGGCGAGGACATTGGGGAAGCGGGCGCGGATCGTCTCGGCTTCCTTGCCCATGCAGCCGGTGACGATGACCCGCCCGTTCTCGGCGATGGCTTCGCCGATCGCTTCGAGGCTCTCTTCCTTGGCGGAATCGAGGAAGCCGCAGGTGTTGACGAGCACGACGTCTGCGCCGGCATAGTCGGGCGACATCGCATAACCGTCCGAGCGGAGCTTGGTCAGGATGCGTTCGCTGTCGACCAGGTTCTTCGGACAGCCGAGCGAAACCATGCCGATTTTCGGCGGGGTGGGGAGAATCGTTGCCATGGGGAACGCGCCACATAGGCGCATCGCGCGGGATTTTCCAGTCATCGCCTTCATGGGCCGGAGAGTCGGCTTCCTGTCGGGCCAGAACGAGCATATCGTGCCGCGGACGAAACGAGGGGAGAAGCACGATGGGAACGGAAGTGCACTGGCTGGCGATCCTGGTCGCCGCGGTTTCGGGGTTTCTTGTCGGCGGGCTGTGGTACGGCCCGGTCTTCGGCAAGGCGTGGCAGGCAGCGCGCGGCCTGAGCGACGACGCGATGAAGAACGCCAACATGCCGATGATCTTCGGCCTGACTTTTCTGCTCAACCTGTTCTCGGCCTTCATCCTCGATCACACGCTGACCACTTATGGCGCGCCGGGCCTGAGCCTGTCGGTGATGATCTCGGGCGGCATCGCGCTGGGCTTCATCGTGCCGTCGATCGGGGTGAATTATCTGTTCTCGCGCCAGTCGCTGCGGCTGTTCCTGATCGATGCGGGGTATTGGCTGGTGATTTATGCGGTGATGGGCGTGGTTTTCGCGCTGCTATAAGGGGCATTTGAGGATGTCGCTCTTGCCACCATAGCCCTCCCCGGCGAAGGCCGGGGTCCAGTTGGGGGACGCTGGAATGGAAGAGCAATTCTACGTTTACATCATGACGAACCGGCGAAACGGCGCGATCTACATTGGCTCGACCAACCATCTGATCCGGCGTGCGTGGGAGCATCGTAACGGCGTTATTGCGGGCTTCACGAAGAAATACGATTGCCGGTTGCTGGTCTGGTACGAGATGCACGGCGATCTTGAGTCTGCGAGGGTGCGAGAGGTTCGGATGAAGGAATGGAAGCGGGCGTGGAAGGTGCGTGAGATCGAGGGGCTCAATCCCGATTGGGAAGACCTTTACGACCGGATCGCGCAACCATGACCGACATCCCGACTGGACCCCGGCCTTCGCCGGGGAAGGAAGAAGGGCAGGGGGAATCGTTTTCGCTCGTCCCGCACCCCGATTGTCCGAGCAATGCGGTACGATCGATCGCGGTCACGGCGCGGCGGGATGGGAACCGGCTGAGCCTGACCTATCGCGTTACCGGCGCGATCGGCGATGTGCTGTGGCCCGAGCCGGCGGAGCCCGGCTTCAGGGACGAGCTGTGGCGGCATAGCTGCTTCGAGGCCTTTGTCGGGGACGAAGGGACGTCGCGCTATGTGGAGCTCAATATCGCGCCGTCGGCGCAATGGGCGGCCTATGATTTCGACGATCATCGTACCGGGATGCGCCGCGCGGCCGGTGCGGCGGTGAGTGACGTGATGTGGCAGCCGGAGGCGGAGGTCGCGGAATTGCGGGCGGCCGCCGACTTGCCAGGGCTGGCGGGTGTCGACTGGGATGTCGCGCTGACCACGGTGATCGAGGAACGCGACGGGACCAAGTCCTTCTGGGCGTTGGCGCATCCGGCGGGGCCGGAGGATTTCCACGATCGGGATTGCTTTACGGCACGGCTCGCGGCACCCACCGCCCCATGAAATTCGGTATCGATCGCCTGCTCGCCGACCCCGCCCTGCGTGCGCCGCTGGAGGGGAAGCGTATCGCCTTGCTTGCTCATCCGGCCTCGGTGACGGCGGATCTCACGCATTCGCTCGACGCCCTGGTGGCGAGCGGGCTGAACGTTACCGCAGTGTTCGGGCCGCAGCACGGGGTGCGCGGCGACCTGCAGGACAACATGATGGAGTCGCCCGACTTCACCGATCCGACTTATGGTATGCCGGTGTTCAGCCTGTACGGCGAAGTGCGCCGGCCGACCGGCCAGTCGATGGGCACCTTCGACGTGATGCTGTTCGACCTGCAGGACCTGGGTTGCCGCATCTACACCTTCATCACGACCTTGCTCTATGTGCTCGAGGCGGCGGCCGAGCATGGCAAAACCGTCGTAGTGCTCGATAGGCCCAACCCGGCCGGGCGTCCGGTAGAGGGGCTGACGCTGTTGCCGGGCTGGGAGAGTTTCGTCGGCGCCGGGCCGATGCCGATGCGGCACGGGATGACGCTCGGCGAACTCGGCCACTGGTTCGTCGCGCTGAAGGGACTCAATGTCGATTACCGCGTGATCGAGATGGAAGTCTGGACGCCCGAGGCCGCGCCGGGCTTCGGCTGGCCGGACGAGCGGATCTGGATCAACCCGAGTCCGAACGCGCCCAATGTCAACATGGCGCGGGCCTATGCCGGTACCGTTATGCTGGAGGGCACCAATTTGTCGGAAGGGCGCGGCACCACGCGGCCCCTGGAACTGTTCGGCGCGCCTGATGTGGATGCGCGCGCGGTGATCGCCGAGATGCGGCGGCTCGCACCCGACTGGCTGAAGGGCTGCGCGCTGCGCGACATCTGGTTCCAGCCGACCTTTCACAAGCATGTCGGGAAGCTCTGCAATGGCGTGCATATCCATGCCGAGGGGCCGTTCTACGACCATCATGCCTTCCAGCCGTGGCGGGTGCAGGCGCTCGGGTTCAAGGCGATCCGGCTGCTATACCCCGACTATGACCTGTGGCGCGATTTTCCGTACGAATATGAATTCGGCAAGCTGGCGATCGACGTGATCAATGGCGGGCCCGGCCTGCGCGAATGGGTCGACGACGCGGCGGCGGTCGCGGGCGACCTGGATGCTGTAGCGCGCCCGGACGAGAGCGCCTGGGTGGAAGAGCGGAAGCCCTATCTGCTGTATTGATGCGCCGCGGGACCGGCGGAGGCGAGCATGCGACCGATGATGTGGATGCGGCACCTTGGCCTTCTGGCTTGCCTAGCCATGGGGCCGGCATCGGCCGTGGCAGGTGACGGACGCGCTTGCCGGCTGCAACCCGCCGACCGGTTGTGGACCGAACGGGCGCTGGGCAATTGGCGCTGGGCCGAAACCAACATGCTTCACCGGCCGGCCGTGCCGATGCCGGAAGTGGTGGCAGTCGATGCGACCTGCCAGGCGAATGCCGTGCCGCACACCGGCGCGCCGATCCGGTGGCGCGGGCGGCTGCATCACGGCAAGGTGATGATGCCCGACGGCAACGGCGCGCCCGTCGGCGTGATGTCCTTTGCGGGCCCGAATCCGAAAGACCCGCGCGGCTTCTTCGTGATGAGTATGCCGTCGGTGTGGCGGAAAGGCGGGGTGACGAGCGAACTCGGCCTGGAAACGCTGATGGACGGCGTGCTGCTGCACGAGATGATGCACACGCGGCAATTCGCCTTCGCCAACCCGGCAATGGCGGCGCTGAGCAAGCGCTATGGCCTGCCCGAGGACATCAACGACGATTCGATCCAGGCCGCATTCAAGGACGACCCCGCCTATGTCAGCGCCTGGCTGGCGGAGACGGACCTGCTCTACGCCGCCGCGGCGGCACCGACCGATGCCGAGGCGCGCCGGCTCGCTCGAAAAGCGCTGACGGCGATGCGCGTGCGGCACGCGATGTGGTTCGTCGGGCCGGGGGCTAAGTGGAAGCCGCTCGACGATATCTTCCTGCAGATAGAAGGGCTCGGCCAATGGCTGATCTACAAATATTATGTCGATGGGCCGGGCAAGGTCTACGCGCCGGGAGTGGCGTTGAAGGCAGTGCGGCGTGGGCGCAAACAATGGTCGCAGGACGAGGGGCTGGGGCTGATGCTGGTGGTCGACCGGCTGGTCCCAGGCTGGCAGGATGGGGCGTTCGCAGTACAGCCGATGCTGGCTGAAGCATTATTGGCCAGGGCTGCGGCGTAAAGGCTGGCCATCGGGCGCCGGGACGTTCAGGGGAAAGCCACGATTTTCCTTGGAAAGAGCGTGGGATGCGTAAGATCGGATTGAGTGTCGCCATGGCGATCGGCCTGATGGGGGCAGGACATGCCGCCGCCCAGGATTCGTCGCAGGACGATGTCGTCGTGACCGCGCGCAAGCCGCTGGATCGCGACGAGGCGACCCGTTTCGTCAGCAGCATCACCGCCGGCAAGAGCGACGGCCAGGTGGCCCGGTTCGAGGCACCCGTGTGCCCGATGGTGATCGGATTCACGCCCGAGATATCGCGCCAGATCGTCGCGCGCATCCGCAAGGTCGCAAAGGCAGTGGGTGCCGAGGTGGCGCCGGAGGACTGTGCGGGCAATGTCGCGCTGGTCGCGACGCCCGATGGCGGGGCGCTGGTGAAGGGCATGCGGGCGACCAACCCCGAATTGCTCGCTGGGCTGGAGACCACGCAAATCCGTCGGCTCATCGACGGCGGCGGCCCGGTACGCGCATGGAGCGCGACCGCCACGGTGAACGAGGATGGCCAGCGCCTGTCCGCGCCGTCGAGCAGCAACCCGATGGGCCCCTCCTCGCTCAACGTGAAGACCGCATCGATCCTCAATCCATCGAGCAAGCGGATCATCGACACCTCGACGGTGGTGATCGACTCCCCGGTCATGGCCGGCAAGACGGTGATCCAGCTTGCCGATTATGTCGCGATGCGCGCGCTGGCGAAAACCAGGCCGGTGGAAGGCGGCGCGAAGGTCGGCACGATCCTCACCCTGTTCGATCCCGAAACGAGCCCGCCGCAATCCGTGACCGACGTGGATGTCGCCTATCTGAAGGCACTTTATGCGATGCCTGGTAACCGGCGGGTGGGTTATCAGATCAGCGCGATCGCAAGGGCGGTCGAAGCCGCGGCACGAAAGTGAGGTCAACCAGCGATTCGAGATGGATCACGCTGGGCGAACCATAGCCGCCATCCTGATGGTCGTGATATTCAGCGCTTCGGAGACAAGGACTGCGGTCGGTCGTTGAATTGCCTGATCCCTCACCGCTTCCGCGTCAATTCCCGCATCGCGTCGTCGAGCCCGGCCAGGCTCAGCGGGTACATGCGGTCGTTCATCAGCTCGCGGATGATGCGGACCGATTGCGAATAGCCCCATTGCTGTTCAGGCACCGGATTGAGCCAGATCGCCGCGGGATAGGTGGTGGTCAGGCGGTGCATCCACACCGCGCCCGATTCCTCATTGAAATGCTCGACCGAGCCGCCGGGATGGGTGATCTCATAGGGGCTCATCGAGGCGTCGCCGACCAGCACCAGCTTATAGTCATGACCGTATTTGTGCAGCACGTCCCATAACGGGGTGCGCTCGGTGAAGCGGCGGCGATTGTCCTTCCACACCCCCTCGTACGGGCAATTGTGGAAATAGAAGAATTCGAGATTCTTGAACTCGCTGGTCGCGGCCGAGAACAGCTCCTCGCACAGCTTCACCCAGGGATCCATCGATCCGCCGACGTCGAGGAACAGCAGCAGCTTGACCGCATTGTGCCGCTCGGGCCGCATCACCACGTCGAGCCAGCCCTGGCGGGCGGTGCCGTCGATCGTCGCGTCGATGTCGAGCTCGTCGGCGGCGCCCTCGCGGGCGAAACGGCGCAGCCGGCGCAGCGCGATCTTGATGTTGCGAGTGCCGAGCTCCCTGGTGTTGTCGAGATTCTTGAAGTCCCGCTGGTCCCAGACTTTCAGCGCGCGCTTGTTCCTGCTCTCGCCGCCGATGCGCACGCCCTCGGGGTTATAACCCGAATTGCCATAGGGGCTGGTGCCGCCGGTGCCGATCCATTTGTTGCCGCCCTGATGCCGGCCCTGCTGCTCCTCGAGCCGTTTCTGCAAGGTCTCCATGATCTCTTCCCAGGAGCCGAGCGACTTGATCGCCTCCATCTCCTCGGGCGTCAGGTATTTCTCGGCGACGGCGCGGAGCCATTCCTCGGGGATGTCTGCATGCTGCGTGCCGAAGCTGGTGGCGATGCCCTTGAACACCTTGGAGAAGACCTGGTCGAACCGGTCGAGCAGCCCCTCGTCCTTCACGTACACCGCGCGCGACAGATAATAGAAATCCTCGGGCGTATGCTCGATCACGTCGCGGTCGAGCGCCTCGAGCAGGATGAGATGCTCCTTCATGCTCGCCGGAATGCCGGCCGCGCGGAGCTCGTCGAGGAAGTTCAGGAACATCGTCGGGAGAGTAGGCGCTGCATCCCGGTCAAGTCGATGCTTTTATGCTCAGCGCGCGTAGACATCGATCATCGCGCCGACATAGTCGGGATCGTCGCCGGTCAGTTCGGATGCCGGGCGGGCTTTGGCGACCTGCTTCGACTCCGGCGTGCCATAGATGAACCCGTAGACGGGATAGGTCGTGGTGCCGAGGCCGTCGCGATCGCGGTACCAGACCTGCACTTCGCTCCAGTCATTGTCGCGCGACATGTCAGTCAGGGTCACGTCCTGCTCGGCGTGGCCGCGTTCGCCGTTCTGGCGCGACCAGTTGGCATGCGTGACCATCACCACGCGCGGTGTGACGACCCGGCTGATCACCGCGACATGACCGAGCGGCAGGCGCGCGGTCCTGGCAAAGACGATGACCGATCCGATCCTGGGCTTGTCGCCGCGCTTGTATTTGCCGTCGGCCTGGTCCCACCAGGTCCACGCGTCGCCATAGATCTGGATGCCCGAGGCGGCGCGGGCGAAAGGCACGCATTCGCCGACATAATCGAGCAGGGATGCCGCGCCGGCAGGCGACATTACCGCGCACGACATGGCGCAGGCGGCCGCTGACAAAAGGGCGTTCGAGGAAAGGATACGCATAAGCGCCGTCGTCCCGATGGTTCCGCATCTGCCTGATCGGCGATGATTACTAGCACGTAAACCCTGTTTCGCGCCAGTTGCGCGCAACGTTCGCTTCGCGCGCGACGATCAGTTCTTGTTCGCCTGCCTTTTCGCCATGAAGGCGAGCCGTTCGAACAGCATGACATCCTGCTCGTTCTTGAGCAGCGCGCCGTGGAGCGGCGGGATCGCCTTGGTCGGGTCGCGATTCTGCAGGACCTCGAGCGGCATGTCTTCGTGCAGGAGCAGCTTGAGCCAGTCGAGCAGCTCGCTGGTCGAGGGCTTTTTCTTCAGGCCCGGCACGTCGCGCACGTCGTAGAAGATGTCCATCGCCTTCGAGACGAGGATCTTCTGGATGCCGGGGAAGTGCACGTCGACGATCGCCTGCATCGTCTCGCGATCGGGGAATTTGATGTAGTGAAAGAAACAGCGGCGCAGAAAGGCGTCGGGCAGTTCCTTCTCGTTGTTGGAGGTGATGACGACGATCGGGCGCTCGACCGCGCGGACCGTCTCCTTGGTCTCGTAGACATGGAATTCCATGCGATCGAGTTCCTGGAGAAGATCGTTGGGGAATTCGATATCGGCCTTGTCGATCTCGTCGATCAGCAGGACGGGCACCTCGGGCGCGGTGAAGGCCTCCCACAATTTGCCGCGGCGGATATAGTTGGAGATGTCATGGACTCGCTCGTCGCCGAGCTGACCGTCGCGCAGCCGGGCGACCGCATCATATTCGTACAGCCCCTGCTGCGCCTTGGTGGTCGATTTGACGTTCCATTCGATCAGCGGGGCGCCGACGGCCTTGGCGATCTCATAGGCGAGCACCGTCTTGCCGGTGCCGGGCTCGCCCTTGACGAGCAGCGGGCGGCGCAGGGTGACGGCCGCGTTGACCGCGACCTTCAGGTCGTCCGTCGCCACATAGCTTTGCGTGCCCTCGAAGCGCTTCATCCAGCCGTCCAATCCCGTTTCGAATATCGGGTTTGGGGATAGAGGGAATACTACGCCTGACGCAAGCCGGCGTTACGGGTGATTGCGCGCGCTCGCACGGGCTTCGAGCAGATCCCACAAGCCACGATGCTGCGCGAGGATCTGCTGCGCGCCGAACGCCATGGCGCGTTCGATCGCTGGGGTTTCGGCAAGCGCCGAGACGAGGGAGGCCGTCTCCATCTCGTCGGGCAGGTCGGCGGCGGGCGGCTCGATGCCGAAGCGGCGGGCGGCGGCATCGAGCATGACTCGTATCGCCGCCCAGTCGAGCACGAAGGCGATCGCGGCACCGGTCGCGCAGCCGGTACGGTCGGACTGGGCCAGCATCTCGAGCGCGTGGCGTTGACCCGCGACGGCGGCCTCGGACTCGGCCTGGCCGGGAGTCGAGGGCAGGGGGCCGGCCACCGCGGTGAGCCGCGCGAGATAGGTACGCTCGCCGACGAACGCCGCGGCGGCCGACTCGAACCAGTCCTGCGCGGCGGGCTGGTGATTATGGGCAGCGGCGCGATCGACCACGCCCGGGTGGCGGCCATGCAGCCAGCACAGGGCGTGCACCGCGTCGGCCAGGTCCCTTACCGCGACATGCGCGTCCGACAGCGAGCGCGGCACTGCATGAGTCGCGGTTCCGTCGACGGACGCCAGCGTGGCGATGGTGCCCCAGCTGCCGCCGATACGCTGACCAAGTGCCGAATCGAAAGCCATGACCCCCCGGGGTTTTCGTGAACGCGCCGGCGAATCCCGGTGCGGTTCATCAATGGGCTCACGGAGTATACCGAAGGGCGTAAAGACTTGGTTAAAACCCCGTTAGGCGTTTCCAAATCGCACCCATTTTATCGGCCTTGCGCCCCGGATCAGTCGTATTTTCTTCGTCAGCCGGATTCACTCAGGCTTTAGTGTACGAAAAAGCGCCCCGGAAACAAATCCGGGGCGCTTTTTGCGCAAAATAGATATTGCGGTTCTTACTGATCGAGAAAGCTGCGCATCTTGCGCGATCGTGACGGATGCTTGAGCTTGCGCAATGCCTTCGCTTCGATTTGCCGAATACGCTCGCGCGTCACCGAGAATTGCTGGCCGACCTCTTCCAGCGTGTGATCGGTGTTCATGCCGATGCCGAAGCGCATGCGTAGCACGCGCTCCTCGCGCGGGGTGAGCGAGGCAAGGACGCGGGTGACCGTTTCCTTGAGATTGGCCTGAATCGCGGCGTCGACCGGGATGACCGCGTTCTTGTCCTCGATGAAATCGCCGAGATGCGAATCCTCCTCGTCGCCGATCGGCGTTTCGAGGCTGATCGGCTCCTTGGCGATCTTCATCACCTTGCGGACTTTTTCGAGCGGCATCGACAGCCGCTCGGCCATTTCCTCGGGCGTGGGCTCGCGGCCCTGCTCGTGCAGGAACTGGCGGCTGGTCCGCACCAGCTTGTTGATCGTCTCGATCATGTGCACCGGGATACGGATGGTGCGCGCCTGGTCGGCGATCGAGCGAGTGATCGCCTGGCGGATCCACCAGGTGGCATAGGTGCTAAACTTGTAGCCGCGGCGATATTCGAATTTATCGACCGCCTTCATCAGGCCGATATTGCCCTCCTGGATGAGATCCAGGAACTGCAGGCCGCGATTGGTGTATTTCTTCGCGATCGAGATGACGAGCCGCAGGTTCGCCTCGACCATTTCCTTCTTGGCGATACGCGCTTCGCGCTCGCCCTTCTGGACCATGTTGACGATGCGGCGGAACTCGCCGAGCGACATGCCGGTCGCCTGGCTGATCTCCGAAATCTCGATGCGAATCCGGTCGACCGCATCGCTCTCGTTCGCGACGAACGCCGTCCATTTCTTGTCGAGCTTCGACACGCTGGGCAGGAACTGCTCGTCCAGCTCATGGCCGATATAGCGATCGAGGAAGTCCTTGCGCGGCACCTTGTGGCGCTCGGCAAGGCGCAGCATCTGGCCGCCCAGCGCGGTCAGGCGCCGGTTGAAGGCATAAAGCTGATCGACGAGATATTCGATCTTCGCGTTGTGGAACTGGACGCTCTCGACCTCGGCGGTCAGGTCTTCGCGCAGCTTCTGGTACTTGCGCTCCTCGGCGGCCGACAGCTCGCCGCCCGCGGCCATCGCCTCGAGCCGCTGCTGCTGCATCTTCGAGAATTTCTTGTAGATCGCCGTGATGTTGGCGAACCGCTCGAGCGCCTGGGGCTTGAGCTGCTCTTCCATCTGGGCGAGGCTGAGGGTGTTGTCCTCCTCCTCGTCATCCGACGGCCGCGGCGTGCGCCGCTCGGTCATCGAATCCTCGTCCTCGTCGGCGGCGGCCTCCTCGGGCTCTTCCTCTTCCTTGAACGACGGGCCGGCGGTCTTTTCCGAGATTTCGCCCGAACCCTCGGCGTCGTCGTCGGTCAGCGACTCGGGAGCCGGATCCTTGGAGAGCATCGCGTCGAGATCGAGGATCTCGCGCAGCTGCATCGTGCCTTCGTTCAGCGCGGTCGACCAGTCGATGATCGCATTGAAGGTGATCGGGCTCTCGCAGAGACCGAGGATCATCGTGTCGCGCCCGGCCTCGATGCGCTTGGCGATGGCAATCTCGCCCTCGCGGCTGAGCAGCTCGACCGCGCCCATCTCGCGCAGGTACATGCGCACCGGATCGTCGGTGCGATCGATGACCTCTTTTTTCTTCACGTCGAGCGCGGGCGCGCTTTCCTCGGACGAATCGACCGATTCGACCTCGTCCTCGGGCTGATCGGCCTCTTCGCCGTCCTCGCCGGCTTCGTCGTTCTCGACGATGTTGATGCCCATCTCGTTCAGCGCGGACATCACGTCCTCGAGCTGATCGGACGACATCTGGTCCTGCGGCAGCGCTTCGTTGAGCTGCTCATAGGTGATGTAGCCACGCTTTTTCGCGCGGGCGACCAGCTTCTTGATCGACGCATCGTTCAAGTCGATCAGCGGCGCATCGCTGTTTTCGGTCGTGTCAGCGACGTCCGCCATTTCCGTCTTCGCCATTAATTGCCCTCGGTACCTAAAGCTCTGGCGTCTTCGTTCGCTTGCACCAGATTTGCAAGTCGTGCGTCGAGCGCCTGTTGTTCCTTCACCAGCGAAACCTGCCGTTCAAAGGCTTCGTCCGAATAACGCGCCATGAGCGCCGCCGTTGCTTCCGCCAGTGCCGCATCCACTTCCGGCCGTGCCACCAGAATGGCGATGGCTTCGTCCAGATCCTCCCTCGCTCGCACGGGTTCGGCGCCTTTCAGCGTGAACGACCACGATAATTGGTCGGCCCGTAGCAGATTGCTGGCGATGTTATCGAATCCTGATTTCGCCAATATGGTGAGCAAGCCGTCGCTATCAAGCGCCTGATCTTCAACGGCGAGATCGACGACCGCCTCGAACAGCCTTCCCAGCGCGCCGTCGGCAAGTTTCAGCGAGCCGAGAACCTCCATGTGACGGGCGATTTCGGCCGGGTGGCGGATCAGGCCGGCGAGCACGGCCTTGGCGAGGATCCGGTCGATTCCGGTGGCACGCACGCCCTTGGCGACGTCGCCCACGGGTGGATCGGGCGCTTTCCACTTCTGGCCGGGCTTGCGCTTCGGCCCCGGCTGGAAGGCGCGGAAGGGCTCGCGGACCCGAGCGTACAGATGGTCGAAGCGCCGGCGGAATTCGGCCTGATATTCGATGCTGACATTCTTGTCGGCGATCGACTGGGCGATCTCGTTGAGGCGCATCTTCAGCCCGGCCTTTTGTTCGGGCGTGTTCAGCGGCTCGGCGGCGAGCTCATGCGCCCAGAGCCGGTCGACCAGGGGTTCGGGCGCGCGGAGCAGTTCCTCGAACGCGGCAGGGCCCTTCATGCGGACCAGATCGTCGGGGTCAATGCCCTCGGGCAGGGTGACGAAGGCGAGGCTGCGGCCGGGGGCAAGCATCGGTAGCGCACGGTGGGCGGCACGCATCGCGGCTTTCTGTCCGGCCGAATCGCCGTCGAAGCAGAGGATCGGGATGTCGGAGAGGCGCCAGAGGCGTTCGAGCTGCGCCTCGGTCAGCGCGGTGCCGAGCGGGGCGACCGCCTCGCCAAAACCAGCCTGGGCTAGGGCGATGACGTCCATATAGCCCTCGACCACCAGCACCCGGCCGGACTTGCGCGATGCGGGCGCGGCGCGGTCGAGATTGTAGAGCGTGCGGCCCTTGTCGAAGAGCGGCGTCTCGGGCGAGTTCAGATATTTGGGCTCGCCATCGCCGATGATGCGCCCGCCAAAGGCGATGGTGCGCCCGCGCGGATCGCGGATCGGGATCATCAGCCGGCCGCGGAAGCGGTCGTACGGGTCCTTGCCTTCCACCGAGATCAGCAGCCCGGTCTCGACCAGCATCGGATCGCCGAAATCGCGCAGCGCGGTGCGCAGCTTGCCGCGCGAATCGGGGGCAAAGCCGAGACCGAAATCCCGCCGCGCCTGGTCCGTAATCCCCCGGCGCTTGAGCAGCGCCACCGCCTCGCCGCCATCGAGACCGCCGAGCTGGCCTTCGAACCAGTCTGCCGCGGCTTTCATCGCGTCATGCAGGCCCTTGGCTTGCTCCGCCTTTTCGGCCGAGCGCGGGTCCATCGCCGGCAGCTCCATGCCCGCCGCCTGGGCCAGTTCCTTCACTGCATCCATGAAGGGCAGGCCGCGCTGGTCGGTCATCCAGCGGATCGCGTCGCCATGCGCGCCGCAGCCGAAGCAATGGTAAAAGGCCTTGTCGTCGTTGACGTAGAAGCTTGGGCTCTTCTCGTTGTGGAACGGGCAACAGGCGCGGAATTCCCGGCCGGCCTTTTGCAGCTTGGTGGTGCGGCCGATCAGCGCCGAGAGGAGGGTGCGGCTGCGGAGTTCGTCGAGGAATTGGGGGGAGAGGCTCATTGGGGCGCCTCCTCCGGGCGCGCGCCTTTGTTCCCCCGCTTGTTTTTTGCAGATTCACCCACCCCACCGTTCGTTTCGAGCGAAGTCGAGAAACCTTGTGGCACGGGACGTATGTTTCTTTCCTTGGGTGGCTTCGCGAGATGCGAGACCATCGACCAGTCGCCGGCGATCAGCGCTTCTTTCTTGCCTCTGGACCAGCCGCTTACGATTCGCTCGGCCTCCAGTGCCTCGATCCGCGACCCGAAACTCTCGGACCAGACCAGCTCGATCGGAAGGCGCCGCGAGGTGTAATCGCAATATCCGCCGGTCTGGTGCTCGCCGATGCGACGGTCGAGATCGTCGGTGTGGCCGGTGTAGAATTTGCCGTCCGCGCACCGCAAAATATATGCCCAGAAAGCCATGGGCCATTGTGCCTCACGCTCCCCGTTCGTGTCGAGCGTCGTCGAGACAGATTGAGGGCGTTGCCAGCCCGGTTTCTCGACTTCGCTCGAAACGAACGGAGGGGGTGGTGCCGACTCTTACGCCAGCGCCGCCTTCACCAGCCCGCTCGCCTTGCTCATATCCAGGCTCTGCGCATGCCGCGCCTTCAGTTCCGCCATCACGCGGCCCATGTCCTTCATGCCGCTCGCGCCCAGCTCGACCTTGATCGCTTCGATCGCCGCCGAGGTTTCCGCCTCGCTCATCTGCTGCGGCAGGAAGCGTTCGATCACCGCGACCTCGGCGGATTCGGCGTCCGCGAGTTCCTGGCGGTTGCCCTTCACGAACATCTCGATCGATTCGCGGCGCTGCTTGACCATCTTCTGCAGCACTTCGACCACCAAAGTGTCGTCGTCCTCGGGCGCCTTGCCGGTGCGTGCTTCGATATCGCGGTTCTTGATCGCTGACTGGATCAGGCGGAGGGCGGCGGTGCCTTGCTTGTCTCCGCCCTTCATGGCGGTGACGAGCGCGGCCTTGATGTCGTCGCGAATCATTGTCGGTCCTTTTCGGTAATCCGTACAGATAGCGCGGCGGCCCCATCTTTAACAGATTGACGCTCCGCCCCGCGAGGCTTAGCGACCGCCGCTTAGCGACATCGAAACCCGAAGGAGTGCCCGCCACGATGGCCGACGCCAAACCCGTAACTGCGCCCGAAGGAGCGACGGGAGTCCTCGTCCTCGCCAATGGGGACATTGCGTGGGGGCGCGGATTCGGCGCTGAAGGCGAGGCGGTGGGCGAGGTGTGTTTCCACACCGCGATGACCGGCTATCAGGAAGTGATGACCGATCCGTCCTTTGCCGGGCAGATCATCACCTTCACCTTCCCGCATATCGGCAATGTCGGCGCGAACCCCGAGGATATCGAGGCGAACGACCCGCATGCGCTGGGTATCATCGTGCGCGAGGACGTGACCGCGCCGTCCAATTTCCGCTCGGTCGAGCGGCTCGACGACTGGATGAAGCGGCATGACCGAATCGGCCTTTCCGGCATCGATACGCGCGCGCTGACCCGTCGCATCCGCACCGGCGGCGCGCCCAACGGCGTCATCTCGCACCGGGCGGACGGCAAGTTCGACATCCCTCTATTGCTGGAGATGGCGAAGGCTTGGCCGGGGCTGGAGGGCATGGACCTCGCCATCTCGGTCACCACCGAGACGCATTATGGCTGGGAGGGCGGCATCTGGCGGCTCGGCTTCGGTTATGAAGATTCCCCCTCCCGCTTGCGGGAGGGGTTAGGGGAGGGCCTGTCGTCTAATGGTAAGACTACTGACTCTCCTGCGGACATGCCCTCCCCCGACCCCTCCCGCGGGGCGGGAGGGGAGAAGCCGCATGTCGTCGCGATCGATTACGGCGCAAAGCGCAACATCTACCGCAATCTGGTCAAGGCCGGCGCCAAGGTCAGCGTGCTGCCGGCGACCGCGACCTTTGAGCAGGTCATGGTGCTGAAGCCCGACGGCATCTTCCTGTCGAATGGCCCGGGCGATCCCGCCGCGACCGGCGACTATGCCGTCCCGGTGATCCGGCAGCTGCTCGAGACGCGTATCCCGCTGTTCGGCATCTGCCTCGGCCACCAGCTGCTCGGCCTTGCGGTGGGGGCCGAGACCACCAAGATGTTCCAGGGCCATCGCGGCGCGAACCATCCGGTCAAGCGGCTGAGCGATGGCGCCGTCGAGATCACCAGCATGAACCATGGCTTCGCCGTCGTCAGCGAAACGCTGCCCGCCACCGCGCGCGAGACTCATGTGTCGCTGTTCGACGGGTCGAACGCCGGGTTCGAGCTGACCGACCGGCCGGCCTTCAGCGTGCAATATCACCCCGAGGCGAGCCCGGGGCCGCAGGACAGCCTGTATCTGTTCGAAAAGTTCGTCGGATCGCTGGAGAAGGCGGCATGAGCCTGCCCGAGGTAGACCAGACCAGGTTCGAGCAGGAATGGCTCGGCGACCAGGACGTGCTCGCGCGGCTGGCCGAGAGCGGCGACCGGCCCGAGCTCGAGCGACTGGTCGATGTCAGCTTCACCGGCGACGAGGATGCGCTGGACCAGCTCTCCGAGGAGGCCGGCAAGTTCGGCTTCTCGATGATCGAGCGCGAAGAGAATGAGGATGGCGGCGAATCGCTGTTCCTCGCGAGACACCAGAAGGCGGACGCGGCGTCGATCAAGGCGCTGACGCTGCAATGCCTGCAGATCGAGATATTGTACGACGTGGAATATGAAGGTTGGGGCTGCATGGCCGAAACGGGATCGAGCCACTAATGCCAAAACGCACTGACATCTCCTCGATCCTCGTCATCGGCGCCGGCCCGATCGTCATCGGCCAGGCGTGCGAGTTCGATTATTCCGGCACGCAGGCGATCAAGGCGCTGCGCGAGGAAGGCTATCGCATCGTCCTGGTCAATTCGAACCCGGCGACGATCATGACCGATCCCGAACTGGCCGACGCGACCTATGTCGAGCCGATCACGCCCGAGATCGTCGCCAAGATCATCGAGAAGGAACGGCCCGACGCCGTCCTGCCGACGATGGGCGGGCAAACCGCGCTCAACACCGCGCTGGCGCTGTTCAACGACGGCACCTTGGAGAAATACGGCGTCCAGATGATCGGCGCCGATGCCGAGGCGATCGACAAGGCCGAGGACCGGCTGAAGTTCCGCGACGCGATGGACAAGATCGGGCTGGAATCCGCCCGCTCCGCCATAGCGCATACGCTGGAAGAAGCGGTTGCCGGGCTCGAGACGACCGGGCTGCCGGCGATCATCCGCCCCAGCTTCACCATGGGCGGATCGGGCGGGGGCATTGCCTATAACCGGACCGAGTTCGAGGAGATCGTGCGCAAGGGGCTCGATGCGTCGCCCACCACCGAAGTGCTGATCGAGGAATCGCTGCTCGGCTGGAAAGAATATGAGATGGAGGTCGTGCGCGACCGCAACGACAATTGCATCATCATCTGCTCCATTGAGAATGTCGATCCGATGGGCGTCCATACCGGCGATTCCATCACCGTCGCGCCGGCGCTGACGCTGACCGACAAGGAATATCAGATCATGCGCAACGCGAGCATCGCGGTGCTGCGTGAAATCGGTGTGGAAACAGGTGGTTCCAACGTCCAGTTCGCGGTGAATCCGAAGGACGGGCGCCTCGTCGTGATCGAGATGAACCCGCGCGTGTCGCGCTCGTCGGCGCTGGCGTCCAAGGCGACCGGCTTCCCGATCGCCAAGGTCGCGGCCAAGCTGGCGGTCGGTTACACGCTCGACGAGATCATCAACGACATCACCGGCGCGACCCCGGCCTCGTTCGAGCCGACGATCGACTATGTCGTCACCAAGATCCCGCGCTTCGCCTTCGAGAAGTTCAAGGGCGCGGAGCCGATCCTGTCGACCGCGATGAAGTCGGTCGGCGAAGTGATGGCGATCGGCCGCAACATCCATGAATCGATGCAGAAGGCCCTGCGCGGCCTGGAGACGGGGCTGAGCGGCTTCAACCAGGTCGATGCGCTGGTCGGCGCGCCGCGCGACGAGATCGAGGCGGCACTGGCGCGCGCCACGCCCGACCGGCTGCTGGTCGCGGCGCAGGCGCTGCGCGAGGGCTTCACCGTCGCCGAGGTGCATGCGATCGCGAAATACGATCCCTGGTTCCTGGAGCGGATCGCCGAGATCATCGCGGCCGAGGAAGAGGTGTGCCGCGGCGGCCTGCCGCGCGATGCGGCGGGCATGCGCCAGCTCAAGTCGATGGGCTTCAGCGACAAGCGGCTTGCCTGGCTCGCGCTCAAATCGGCCAATCTCCATGGCGGCATGGACCGCGGCATCGCGCGCGGATCGGGCCTGATCCATGAGGCGGTGGTGGCGATGACCGGCGGCATCACCGAAGACGAGGTGCGCAAGCTCCGCCACAAGCTCGGCGTGCGGCCGGTGTTCAAGCGGATCGACACCTGCGCGGCCGAGTTCGAGGCGAAGACGCCGTACATGTACTCGACCTATGAGGCGCCGAGCTTCGGCGAGCCCGAGAATGAGTCGATGCCGTCGGATCGGCGGAAGATCGTCATCCTGGGCGGCGGGCCGAACCGGATCGGGCAGGGCATCGAGTTCGATTATTGCTGCTGCCATGCCTGCTTCGCGCTGGCCGAGGCCGGCTATGAGACGATCATGGTCAACTGCAACCCGGAGACGGTGTCGACCGATTACGACACGTCGGACCGGCTCTATTTCGAGCCGCTGACCGCCGAGGACGTGCTCGAGATCCTGCATGTCGAGCAGCAGAACGGCACGCTGGTCGGCGTGATCGTGCAGTTCGGCGGTCAGACCCCACTGAATCTGGCCAATGCGCTGGAACAGGCGGGGATTCCGATCCTGGGCACCAGCCCGGACGCGATCGACCTGGCCGAGGACCGCGAGCGGTTCGCCGCGCTGATCACCCGGCTCGGCCTGCGCCAGCCGGCCAACGGCATCGCGCGCAGCCGCGACGAAGCGATCAAGGTCGCCGAGCGGATCGGCTATCCGGTGCTGATGCGGCCGAGCTATGTGCTGGGCGGCCGGGCGATGGAGATTGTCGACGGCCCGGCGCAGCTCGACGATTATATCCAGACCGCCGTGCAGGTGTCGGGCGACTCGCCGGTGCTGATCGACCAGTATCTGCGCGACGCGATCGAGGTGGATGTCGACGCGATCTCCGACGGGACCGACGTGACGGTCGCGGGCGTGCTGCAGCATATCGAGGAAGCGGGAGTCCATTCCGGCGACAGCGCCTGCTCGATCCCGCCCTACAGCCTGTCGGACGAGATCATCGCCGAGATCGAGCGCCAGACCAAGGCGCTGGCCAAGGCGCTGTCGGTCGTCGGCCTGATGAATATCCAGTTCGCGGTGAAGGACGGCCTTGTCTATCTCATCGAGGTCAACCCGCGCGCCAGCCGGACGGTGCCGTTCGTCGCCAAGGCGATCGGCGCGCCGATCGCCAAGATCGCGGCGCGGGTGATGGCGGGCGAGAAGCTCGCGGCGCTGCCGGCGATCGACCGGGCGATCGACTATGTCGCGGTGAAGGAAGCGGTGTTCCCGTTCAATCGCTTCCCGGGGGTCGATCCGGTGCTCTCACCGGAAATGAAGTCCACCGGCGAAGTGATGGGGATCGATAGCGATTTCGTCATGGCCTTTGCCAAGTCGCAACTCGGCGCGAGCAATGTGCTGCCCAAAAGCGGCACCCTGTTCGTCAGCGTGAAGGACAGCGACAAGCCGGTGGTCCTGCCGGGCGTGAAGCTGCTCGCCGAGAATGGCTTCGCCATCGTCGCCACCGGCGGCACGGCGGATTATCTGCTCGCGCACGGCGTGCCGGTCGAGCGCGTGAACAAGGTGGCGCAGGGCAGGCCGCATATCGTGGACCGGATCAAGGACGGTCAGATCGGCCTGATCTTCAACACGACGGAAGGCTGGCAGTCGCTGAAGGACTCGCAGCCGATCCGCGCGTCGGCGCTGAATCAGAAGATCCCGTACTTCACCACGGCCCCCGCCAGCGTGGCTGCGGCACAGGCGATCGTGGCGCTTGCGACACGCAGCCTTGAAGTACGGCCCCTGCAATCCTATTATTCGCACTCGCACAAATAATTTCCCACATGAGAGTGACGTGCGGGCGGGTCCGTGAAGGGCCGGCTTGAAGAAGATTTTTTGACGAAGGACCTAAAGGGATGGCGACCGTCGACAAGATGCCGATGCTGCAAGAGGGCTATGAGAAGCTCAATGCGGACCTGAAGCGGCTGAAAGCGGAGCGCCCGACCATCGTCGACGCGATCGAGGAAGCGCGCGCGCACGGCGACCTTTCGGAAAACGCCGAATATCATGCCGCCAAGGAGCGGCAGGGGCAGATCGAAGCGTCGATCTCCGATATCGAGGACAAGCTGAGCCGCGCGCAGGTGATCGATCCGCGCGACCTGTCGGGCGACAAGGTGGTGTTCGGCGCGACCGTCACCCTGCTCGACGAGGACGACAAGCCGATCCGCTATCAGATCGTTGGCCAGACCGAGGCCGATGCCAAGGGCGGTCGCATCTCGTACAATTCGCCGCTGGGTCGGGCGCTGATCGGGCGCAAGGTCGACGACGAGGTCGAAGTGACGGTGCCGTCGGGCGACCGTTATTACGTCGTCTCGAAGATCGAATTCATCTGAACGGAATCGATCTTCCGCGGGGCCGGTTCACCGACGCGCTGGTTGCGCTGTCGGTCTTTACCGTCTTGCTCGCCACGGCGGTGTTCGGCCTGGACGCCGCCGCGATCTGGTTCGGCTTCACCCCGGGTGATTTCCTGGCGGGCGGGTGGAGCAACGACCCTATCCGGTCCTGGCTGTCGCCGCTCGCCTCCGCCTTTCTGGCGCGCGATTTCATCTCGGCGATCTTCAACCTGGTCTTCCTGCTGATCGCCGGTCGCTATGTCGAAAAGGCGATCCGGCCGGTCGGGCTGGGCGTTATCTTCGTCGCGGGCGCCTATGGCGGCGCGCTCGCGCGGCTGATCCTGACGCCCGGATCGGCGCTGGCCAGCGCCGGGGCCGACGCATCGGTGTTCGCGGTGATCGGCGCCTATTTCATGCTGTACGGCGTGCCGAGCGCCATCCCGATCGCGCGGCACCATAGCCGGCTGACCCAGATCGCGATCCTTGCCGGCATCTGGATGGCGATCCAGATCGCCTTTGCCGTGCTGTCGCAAAGCTTCGCGGTATCGGTGACGATCGTCGAGCCGATCGGGGGGCTGCTGGCGGGCGTGGCGCTGGCACGGCCAATGCTGGCCTGGGCTTATCGCAAGGCTTGAGGGAGGGACGTTAGACTGCCCTCTGCCTCAACCCCAATCCGCTCGTAAAACGCACTGAAGTCGGGAGCGATGATGGCGTCGCGATTGCCGCCCGCGACCATGTCGATCGCAAATCGCCGGTCTGAGCGCCTTCACAACATCACCAAACGCCCAGCCACGGGCCATCAGCCTGATTTCGGCTTTTTCCCCGTAGCAAGCGGCTTCAGCGCGGCTTGCGACATCCATGACAGTAGCTGGGCTTCGTCCAGCTCATCCGTCGATGCCAGCTCGACGCCGCGCGTGGCCTTGCCCATTCCGACAGGCGTTACCGGAGGCTCGGGGCTTAGCTCGGTGCCCCGAATGAACATCAGCTTCACATGGCCGACAAAGGCGCCGGACGAGAAGCACCAGCCGTCAGGCACACCATAATAGGCCATGCCCCATTTCACCGCGCGCTTGAGGTCAGGCACTGCCTGCATGGCGAGTTCGTCGACACGCTCGGCGATAGCGCGGTGCGGCTGCGGTAGACTGGCGATATAGGCGAACACCGGCTTGTCCCCTTCTGCGGCCTTGGCCGAACTGGCTTTGCCCGTCATGGCAACGAGGAGTTCTGACTCTCTTGTGGTGGCAGGCTGATTGCCCGAAACTTTTGTCATGCGATGTCCTTTCGCTGTCGGCCGAGTTTCGGCACCTGATTGCTGGGCGGGGCTTTTTGGCGCGACGCGCATAACCTCCGCACAGCCTCGTTTCTCCCACGTGACGACTGCATTGCCGCCGTCGCTGCCGGCGTGCCGTCGGACCACCGCTCCCATCGAGTGGCATCGGAACGACGAATGAGCGGATCGATATTCGACATCGTCTCGTAAATTTTTGATACGGATGACGACTGGTCGCATTTGGGAACGGCGCCAATTTTCTTTGCCGCGACCGGGCTGAAGCGCGTCGACCGGCCTCGGCAACATTGCGCAAGATGTGCATCTTCAAACTCATCGCTGTGGGCTTGGCAACCGCGGACCGCATGGCGATTTTCCCATTTCCTACCCGAATGAAGAGCGCGCCACACGGTGCCGCCACGGCATGGTTCACGCAACGACCGGATGAAGGGGTCGCCGTCCCTCGAGAGGAGCAAATGTGGCTACACCAACAAAGGTGGGACGCGGGAAGCCGGTGGGCGAGTGTCGATTCTTCGCAGCCATGGCGATCGCTGTCGCCGTAGCGACGTTCGTTGGCTTCGCGCCAAGCTATTATCTGGCGCCCACGTTCCATGCCAGGCCGTTGTCGGCCCTGCTGCATCTTCACGGTCTCGTCTTCACCGCATGGATATTGCTCTATGTCGCGCAGACCGCGCTGATCTCGGCGGGGCGCACCGACATGCATCGGCTCGTCGGGCCGGTTGCGGCCGTGCTCGCCGTCGTCATGGTCCCGTTGGGTATCGCGACCGCGATCATCACCAAGCACGTCGCGGCGGTTCATCACCTGCCGCCGCAGGGGCCGCCTCTGGTCTTTCCCCTGGGGGCGGTCCTCACCTTCGCGGTGCTGGTCGGCGCGGGCGTGACGATGCGCAAGCGATCAGCCTGGCACAAGCGGTTGATGCTCCTGGGGACATTGGCGATCCTGACCACGCCGCTCGCCCGGGTGACGCGCTTCACGCATATCGGGCTGAGCCCGGCCTTCGGCGGGATGATCCTGACCGACATCATGCTGGCGGCGCTGGTGGTCTATGATGTCAGGACGCGCGGCACCCTGCATCCCGCGACGATCTGGGGCGGCGGGTTCTTCCTGGCGACTCAGCTGATCCGCATCGCGCTGAACGCGATGCCAGCATGGCAGGCATTCGCCAAGAGTCTGACGGGCTAAGCCCAACGGCTGCCGTGCACCCAGCCTATGCCGGCACGCACCAACGATCCAGCGCCTGTTCCAGGCCGAGCACGCTATCCTTCTCGCCGGCCCAGGCGACGCACGCATCGGGGCGGATCAGCATCGAGGGCCCCGTATCGACCGCCGCACAGCGCACCCGTTGCGTGGCGGCCGAAACGAGCCTGGAGGCCGACCCGTCCGGCGAGGCGTCGAGGAACACGCCCATTCCGTCCTGCATGAGGTCGTAGAGCGACCCGCCGCCGACTGGCCGGTCGCCGATGAGCCGCCCGACCGCGTCATGCTCCGAGCCGAGGTCGTAGCGGGTGGCCAGCCCGCTCATCATCCCGCCGATGAAGCGGTTGGCCTCGTCGCCCTCCATCAGCGTCGCGACGATGGCGCGCATCGCGGCCGCTTGCGGGTCGGGCCGCATGATCGCGGCCTGGGCGAGGGTGTTGGCCAGCACGGCTTCGGCGACCGGCCGCCGCTCGGCCTGATAGGTGTCGATCAGGCTTTCCGGCATCGTCCCGCGAACCACCGCGGCCAGCTTCCAGCCGAGGTTCGCGGCATCGGCGAGCCCGAGGCTCAGGCCCTGGCCGCCAAAGGGCGAATGAATATGCGCGGCGTCGCCGGCGAGCAGCGCCCGGCCCTTGCGGTAGGTGTCGACGAGGCGCGTATTGTCGGTCCAGCGGCTGGCATTTTCGAACGCCGTCACGCGCACGTCCGCGCCGCTGACCCGGCGCAGCACCTGTTCGAACGCGTCGCGGGTGATCGGCGCGTCGCGGGCTTCGGGCGGGCCGCTGAAATCCAGCATGACCAGGCGGCCGGCGAAGGACATGTACATGCCGCCGGACGTGTAGTGGAAGCCATGGGCGGCAAGCCGTTCGGGATGATCCACCGCGGCGATGGCCTGGTACATCGTCATCGTCGGGTCGCAGCCGGGAAAGGCGAAGCCCGACAGCTTGCGGACGGCGCTGCGGCCGCCGTCGCAGCCGAGGAGCCATGAGCAGCGGACCTGGCCGTTACCGGTCTCCGAGCTCCAGTCGACATCGATCCCGTCGGGCCGCTGCGTCAGGCGGTGGACCTCGCATCCGCGGCGGACCTCGATCCCGAGCGCGCCGGCGCGCTCACTCAGCATCGCTTCGATATTTTGCTGGTCGATCGGGCTGCCGAGCCGGTCCGGCTCGACCTGCGCATTGCGTCGGATCAGCATCAGGCCGGCGAAATGGCCGCTATAGCGGCCCCCGGGACCGCGCGGCGCCGCCTGGCCATGGCCCGTCGGCCGCGCCATCGCGGCGAAGGCGCGGGCCTGCGCGGCGTCGATCGCCGAGGCCATGCCGCGCCGCCGGAGTGCCTCGATGCCGAGCGCGCCGATGCCGCCGGCCTTCAGCACCTTGCTCGGTTCGGTCAGCCGTTCCAATACAAGCACGCTGGCGCCGCCAAGGGTCAGCTCGATCGCGGCAAGGAGGCCGACCGGACCCGCGCCGACCACGACGACATCATAGGGCGTTTCCATATACTCAATCCCAATATATACTCGATACATAATAGGTGGGAGTGAATGAGCGACCTGTCAACGCCGACCGACCGCCGATCGCGCAAGCGCCTCGCCACGCGGCAGGCGATCTCGGACGCCGCCACCTGCCTGTTCCTGGAGCGCGGCTTCGACGCGGTGACGATCGACGAGATCGCCGGCGCCGCCGATGTCGGGCGCATGACCGTGTTCAATCATTTTCCGCGCAAGGAGGACATGTTCTTCGACCGCGACGATGAGGGCCGCGCGGTCCTGCGCGAGGCGTTGCGGGATCGCGATCCGGGGGTTCCGCCGATCGAGAGCCTGCGCCTGCTCGCGCATCGGCTGGTGGCGGAAGGGCGGCCGTTCGTGGAGTTCTCCGCGATCAGCCAGCGCTTCATCGCGACGATCGAGGCGAGCGAGACGCTGAAGGCGAGGGCGCGGGCGATCCGCGACGAGCTGGCCGGCGTGGTGGCGGCGGCGCTGGCCGAGAGCGTCGGGCGGGAGCCCGATGGCGATGCGCGTCTGGCGGCGGGCCTGTTGCTGGCGACCTGGACGGTGGCCTTTCTCGAGGCGAATGGGACCTATCGCCGGACGGGGGATGGGGGGGCAGCGAATGCCGCCTTTCTCTCGATCGTCGACCGGGGGAGTGTGGGGCTGGTCGCGGCGATGGCGGGTACGCCCTATGCGTGACGCTGCGTAAGGGGATGACGATGCAGGCCAAGCCCGTGTTTTGCGAGATCCGGTACCGGCTCGATCCGGACAGGCTGGAGGCGTTCGAGGACTATGGCCGGGCCTGGACCCGGTTGATCGAGCGGCACGGCGGCGTCCATTACGGCTTTTTCATGCCGCGGGCGGCGCCGGGCGATGCGACGATCAGTTTTCCGGGCGAGGGACAGCCGGGCGCCGAGGATGTGGCGATCGCGCTGTACGGGTTTCCCGATGAGGAAAGCTACAACAACTATCGCACACAGGTTCCGCTCGATCCCGAGGCCGCGTCCGTCATCGAACGCTTCGCCGCGCCGCCGTTCAGGGGCTATGAGCGGGTGTTCCTTGCGCCACTGGCGCGGGAATGACGGCTCACCTGATCGGACATCAGGCCGGGAGCGGGTGCCGCTCCCGGCCTGATGGATAACCTCCCCGTTCGCCGCTCAACCTGAACGGGGGAGGTGGATCAATTCAGCTTAGAAAGCGCTATTGGGCGCGTTCCGGAGCTGCTCCCGCGCCCTTCACATCACGTCGACGCTTTTGCTGACCAGGATATTGACCGCGACGCGGCGGTTCTGCGCCTTGCCTTCTTCGGTGTCGTTGCTCGCCAGCGGGTCGGCCGTGGCCATGCCGGTGGGGGTGAGCATGCGATAGGGTTTCCAGCCGCATTTCTGCTGGAGGTAATTGATGACCCGGTTGGCGCGCTTTTCGCTGAGTGCCTGGTTGATATCGTCGCTGCCGGTCGAATCGGTGTAGCCGACCACCAGGATCAGGGCGTTTTCGGTTGCCTCGGCCGTGGTGGCCGTCGAGCAGAGCTGAGCCCTGTCCTCAGCGGAGAGTTCCGACTTGCCGGTATCGAAGTGCACGTTGGTGGTGCCCTTGATGTTATATTTGTCGATATCGCCGAGGCGGCCGCGCAGCGACTCGGTTGCTGCGGTCTGTTCATCGAAGCGCTGGTCCGTCGCGTTGCGGATCATCGTCGCGGTCTTGAGGTCGTTCTTGCGGAAGCTGACCTGGCTCGCGACCAGCTCGGCGCCTGGCTGGCCGTCCGCCTGCAAGGTCTTGACGGTGACCGGCATGCCGTTGAGCAGCGCATCTGCGCCGAGCTTGCCGCCACCGCCGAACAGCCCGCCGCCGCCCTTGATGCGGGTGGAATCGGTGACGGCGATGACCACGGCGCTACCGTCGGCGGTCCTGACTTTCATCTTGTCGCCATTGCGCGCGGTGATGACGCCCTTGACCTCGGGCCCGGCGGTCATCGCGGGCGGGGTGCCATAGACGACGACGTTAGACTCGGGCGCGCTCTGCTGCTGCTGGTCCTGCTGCGGCTGCTGATCCTGCGCGGACACGGCGCCCGACACGGACACGGCCAGAGCGGCAGCCAGGAAAGGCACGCCTGCCCTTTGGGGAATGACACGCATTGAGCAATCTCCTCTACTTTGCCCCCCGACGGCCCTTGCGTGTTCGGGTGAAGCTGTCTCCCAGATGAACAGGGCCGGGAGAGTCTCTGTCCCGGCGGTCGGTTCGAGCGCGGCGTGCGACGAACCGAGGCCGATGGCGCGGCGACCGCGACGCCTGTATTGGCCCCGGATGGACAGCGAGACAGACTTGGAGACCATGTTGCTGGGGCCGGTCCTCGCCGATCGCGTATGCGGGGCGTGCACGGCGTGCTGCACCGTGCTCACCGTCGATACGCCCGATTTCAGCAAGCCGGCGGGAACGCCCTGCACTTATCTGACGGCGCGCGGATGCGGCATCCATGCGGTGCGGCCGCCTATCTGCCGGACTTGGTTCTGCGCCTGGCGCCGGGTCGCGGCGATGCCCGACGAGGCCCGGCCGGACCGGTCAGGCGTTCTCGTGTCGCTCAATTTCGAGAAGAAGCCGCGCAACTGCTTCGAAGGCGTATCGATCAACGTCCGCGCGCTCGCCGGCAGTGAAGCGATCGAGACCGGCATGGCGGCGACGATCCTCGACAGCCTGTGCGATCAACTGGTCCCGGTCTGGTTCAGCGACGGGTCGAGGAAGATGCTGATGCACCCGGACAACGACGTCGCCAGCCTCGTGCTCTCGGGAGACGCCGCGCCCGCGCATCTTGAAGACGAAGTGGGGGCGTGGCGCGAGCGCTACGGCGTTTTCGCGGCGAAGGATTAGGCCTTGGGCGTGTCCAGCACGTCCGGCTGGAGCAGGCGGTGGAGATGCACCACCACGAACTTCATCTCGGCATCGTCGACAGTGCGCTGCGCGGCGGAGCGCCAGGCTTTCTCGGCGCTGGCATAATCGGGATAGATGCCGACGACCTCGATCGAATCGAGATCGTCGAAATCGAGATGGCGGGGGTCCTTGACGCGGCCGCCGAAGACCAGGTGGAGTTTGCTCATGGATCGGGCTTCCCAAGGGAGGAGTCACCCGTCCTTAGAGCGTGAATTCCGCGAGGTGAACCATCCAGCGCGGCTTTTTGTTACTTGCTGGACGCTTTGGCGGCGGCGGCCGAACCGGCGCTGGACAGCGCCTTGACCACGCCGTCGAGCAGCTTGCCGACCTGGTCGCGCGCTGCCGCCTTGTTGAGGCCGAGCGCGTCGAGTTCCGCCTTGCCCGCTTCCTTCGCTGCCTGAGCCGCGCCGGCAGCCGTGTCGGTGATGCGCTTGCCGACCGGGCCGAGCAGCTTGCCCTCCTGCTCGGTGCGCGGGATCACCGCGCCGGCGAGCACGCCGATCGCGACGCCGCCGACCAGAACGGCGAGCGGATTGGCTTCGATCCCCTCGGCGGTGCGGCGCACGGCCTCGCGCGCGGTGTCACGCGTGGTCTCCAGCGCCTTTTCGGCGGTGCTGCGCGGCGTGGCCTTCGGGGTTGCGGGCTTTTCGGTGGTGGGGGCGTTCATTCGGAGGATCCTTTCCGTCGGGCAGGCGCCCGTTTGGGTTTCAAACTCGCGGGACGCTCGGGAGTTTCATCGAGATAGACCTCGATGAGATGCTTGATCGGCCCGCGGGCAAGGAGCAGGCCGACCGCCGCGGCGCCCCCCGCGAGGGTGAGGGGGTGGCGCTTGAGGCTTTCCAGACCGTCCCGCCCGATTTCCTGCGCCGCCTCCTTCAACTCTCCCATGGCCTCGCGGGCAAGCGCCTTCGGGTTGAGCCGGGCCTGGAGGTCGACGAGCGTCCCGGCCAGGCGAGCGCGCGCCGCCTCGGCCCGCCGCTTCGCCGCTGGCAGGTCGGTAGCGTCGTCGATTGCCTCGGGCAGGTTTTTAGGCGGGCTCATTCGGGCTTGTCCGACATATCGGTGATCTTACGAACCTTGGCGATGGCGAAGCGGACAAGCAGGGCGGCGACCCCGAGCGAGAGCAGCACGACCAGGATCGTCGCCCCGACCTCGCCCAGCGGACGCCGCAGGATCAGCAACAGGCCGAGCACCGTCGCGATCATCGCCGACTGGGCCAGCAGCAACGCTACCACGCCGAGGATGATCGCGGTGCGCGCCTCGCCGACGCGGCTGAGGAACTGGGCGCGATACAGCCTGATCTCCGCGCGCACGAAGCGTTCGGCGTCGTCGATCAGGCGCGAGAACAGGGCCGCAATGCTGTTGCTGTCATGCTCTTCCGGCGGTTGCTCGGCCATGTTCCCCCCGGTTCCTGTCGGATCAGGCGTCGTCGCGGTCGGCCGCGTCGAGGCCCGACTTGATCAAGCGCACCAGCACGAAACCGATCGCCGCGGCGGTGCCGATCGCCACGGCCGGGCTCTTCTTCACGAAGCCGCGCGCATCGTCGATCAGGTCGTCGAGATTCTTCTGCTTGATCGATTCCGAAAAGCCCGAGACGGCGTCGGCGGCGCTGCGGGCATATTGGCCATATTGCGGGCCAACCTTCTCGTCGACGGTGCCGGCGGCCTCGGTCATCATCTTGGCCAGTTCGTCGAGCACGCCGCCCGCACGGGCCTTGCCGTCCTCGGCATAGGCGCGGGCCTTGTCGCCGGCGTCCTTGGTGAGCTTGGAGGCGCTGTCCTTCAGCGTCTGCGTCGCGGCCTTGGTCTCGGCCTTGAAGCGTGGGGTGGCGGTGTCTGCGGTGGTTTCCACGGTCGGGCCTTTCTTCGGCTTGGCCGGCTTGGGGGCCGGCTTTGCGGTTGTCGCGGCAGGCGAGGTCGTGGCGGCAGCCGCTTTCCGCGGTGTCGCGGTGGTCGCGGCCTTCTTCACCGGTTTGGCCGGTTTGGGGGCCTTGGGAGTTTCGTCAGCCATGCTGTCGCCCTTTCCTCGCTTGTCCATCGTCAACCGGCCAGCGCAGTCCGCGGTTCCATCGAACGAGACGAATTGCCGCCGCCGATGATAGCCGATAGAGGCACGCCCGTCTGTCTGGGGCATCAATCGTTAGAAGGATCATAACGTGACCGCAATCATCGACATCCACGCGCGCCAAATCCTCGACAGCCGGGGCAACCCGACCGTGGAAGTCGACGTGTTGCTCGATGACGGTTCCTTCGGTCGCGCCGCCGTTCCCTCGGGCGCGTCGACCGGCGCGCATGAAGCGGTCGAACTGCGCGACGGCGACAAAAGCGTCTATCTCGGCAAGGGCGTGCTGAAGGCGGTCGAAGCGGTCAACACCGAGATCGCCGACGCGGTGCTCGGCCTCGAGGCCGAGGATCAGGCCGATGTCGACCGGGTGATGATCGATCTCGACGGCACCGAGAACAAGAGCCGGATCGGCGCGAACGCGATCCTGGGCGTCAGCCTCGCGGTGGCCAAGGCGGCGGCCGATGCGCGGGGCCTGCCGTTGTACCGCTACGTCGGCGGCGTTTCCTCGCATGTGCTGCCGGTGCCGATGATGAACATCATCAATGGCGGCGAGCATGCCGACAACCCGATCGATTTCCAGGAATTCATGGTCGTGCCGGTCGGCGCTTCGTCGATCGCCGAAGCGGTGCGCTGCGGTTCGGAAATCTTCCACACGCTGAAGAAGGGCCTGCACGACAAGGGCCTGGCGACCTCGGTCGGCGACGAGGGCGGTTTCGCTCCGAACATCGCCTCGACCAGCGACGCGCTCGATTTCATCATGAGCTCGATCGAGAAGGCGGGCTACAAGCCGGGCGACGACGTGATGCTGGCGCTCGACTGCGCCGCGACCGAGTTCTTCAAGAACGGCAAGTACGACATCTCGGGCGAGGGCAAGATCCTGTCCAGCCACGAGATGGCCGAATATCTCGCCGACCTGACGCGCCGTTATCCGATCTTCTCGATCGAAGACGGCATGGCCGAGGATGATTTCGTGGGCTGGAAGGCGCTGACCGACCTGATCGGCGACAAGGTCCAGCTTGTCGGCGACGATCTGTTCGTGACGAACCCGAAGCGGCTGAAGCAGGGCATCAAGGACGGCCTCGCCAATTCGCTGCTGGTGAAGGTCAACCAGATCGGCACCCTGACCGAGACGCTCGAGGCCGTGTCGATGGCGCAGCGCGCGGGCTATACCGCGGTGATGTCGCACCGCTCGGGCGAGACCGAGGATGCGACCATCGCCGACCTCGCCGTCGCGACCAATTGCGGGCAGATCAAGACCGGCAGTCTCGCCCGGTCGGACCGGCTCGCCAAGTACAACCAGCTCATCCGCATCGAGGAGGAACTGGACGAGGCGGCGGTCTATGCGGGGCGCTCGATTCTGCGCGCCTGATTCCGGGCCTGACTCCGGGCGCGATTTCGTGCTTGATTTGCGCCGAGTAGGTAAAATTCCTGCTTGATCCGCGAGTCGCGACCTGCGAGAATCGTGGAATGGCCAAGCGTTCCACCTTCCGCACCATGCTCCGCCGCGCCGGCCCACCGGCCGCGTTGCTGATCGTGGGCGCGTTTTTCGGTGGCTATGCGATCATGGGCCCGAACGGTGCGCTCGCATATGGCGACATCCAGCGCCAGCTCGACAAGCGCCAGAGCGACCTCGCCGTGTTGGAGAAGCAGCGCGCCGAGCTGAAGAACCGCGTCGCCTTGCTCGACCCGCGCCATGCCGATCCGGACATGGTCGACGAGCTGGCGCGCAAGAAGCTCAACGTGGTGCATCCCGACGACATGATCGTCGACCTGGACAAATAGCCCCTCCGCGCTGCGGGCGGCCACCCCCCGGGCTGGCGCCCCTCGATTCAACCTGCCAGCATCGCGCGACAAGACGAATCAAAAGGAACGGGTATGCGCAGGATATTGCTCGCCGGGGCGGCCTTGCTGGCGGTCACGGCATGCGGGCCGTCTGAAACCAAGCCCATCACCAACGACGCCGAACTGGCGCTGCCGACCACGGACTGGCCGGCGTTCAGAGAGGCGTTCATCGAAGGCTGGTTCAAGCTCGACCCGGCCAATGCGGTCTATCAGGGGCGGCATGATTTCGACGGCGGGCTGGGCGACTGGAGCGAGGCGGGGTTGAAGCGCCAGGCTGATTTCCTGCGCGCCTCGATCATCAAGGCATCGGCCTTCGATGCGGCCAAGCTGAGCAAGCAGGACGCGTTCGAGCGCGACTATCTGGTGAATGTCGCCGAGGGTAAGCTGTTCTGGCTGACCGATGCGGACCAGCCGCACACCAACCCGGCCTGGTATATCGGCGCCGGGCTCGACCCGAACGGCTATGTCGCCCGCAACTATGCCGATGCGCCGACACGCATGAAGGCGATGATCAAGTTCCTGCGCCAGATTCCCGGCGCGGCGGCGAACATCAAGGCGAACCTGAAGACGCCGATGCCGCTGAGCTTCATCGATTATGGCGTGGCGGGCTTCAACGGTTTCGCCGATTATTACACGGGCGACGCGAAAAAGGCCTTTGCCGGGGTGCAGAGCCCCGAGCTGCAGGGCCAGTTCGACCAGGCGGCGGGTGCCGCGGCCAAATCGATGCATGACCTTGCCGGCTATCTCGACGGGCAGCGCGCCACCGCGACGCAGGGCTTTGCGCTCGGCGCCGACAAATTCTCCCGCATGGTCAAGATGACCGAGGGCGTGGACGTGCCGCTCGACCAGCTCGAGGCGGCGGGGAAGGCGGACCTGAAGCGCAACCAGGACGCGCTCACGGCCGCCTGCGCGAAGTTCGCGCCAGGCGCGACGATCCCGGCCTGCATGACGAAGATGAATGCCAACAAGCCCGAAGGCGGCCCGGTCGCCGAGGCGCGGCGACAGATCCCCGAGCTCAAGGCGTTCGTGATCGCCAAGGACATTGTCTCGATCCCCGACGCGGAACAGGCGCTGGTCGAGGAAAGCCCGCCCTATAACCGGCAGAATTCCGCCTATATCGATCCGCCGGGACCGTTCGAAAAGGGCATCCCCTCGGTCTATTACATCTCTCCGCCTGATCCGGCCTGGGCCAAGGCCGTGCAGGACTCGTTCGTGCCGGGCAAGATGGACCTGCTGTTCACCTCGGTGCACGAAGTGATGCCCGGGCATTTCCTGCAGTTCCGCCATGCCAACAAATCGCCCTCGCTCTTCGGGCGGCTGTTCGTCGGCTATGCCTATGCCGAGGGCTGGGCGCATTATGCCGAGGAAATGATGTGGGACGCGGGCCTCAATGATGGCGACCCGGAAACGCATGTCGGCCAGCTGTCCAACGCGTTGCTGCGCAATTGCCGTTATCTCTCGGCGATCGGATTGCATGCGCGCAGCATGACGCAGGAACAGTCATACCGGATGTTCCGCGACGAATGCTATCAGGACGAGGGCAATGCGAGGCAGCAGGCGGCGCGCGGCACCTATGACCCGGCCTATCTCAACTATACGATGGGCAAGCTGATGATCCGCAAGCTGCGCGACGACTGGACCGCGACGCATGGCGGGCGGCAGGGGTGGAAGGCGTTCCACGACCAGTTCCTGAGCTTTGGCGGCCCGCCGATCCCGCTGGTGCGCAAGGCGATGATGGGCGGCGACGGGAAAGCGGTGTTTTGAGCGGGGCGGGCTCGCCCGTTCGCTGGCGGGTAGGCCTGCTCGCCTATGACCGGGTCAACGGCTTCGACATTGCCGGGCCGCTGGAAGTGTTCGCCACCGCGACGGCCATTGATCCGGCCCGCGCGGCCTATGGCGTCGAGATCGTCGCCGCCACGCTCGATCCGGTCACGACGGAGGCGGGCATGCGCATCCTGCCCGATCGCGGCTTCGCGGAAGGCGGCGCGTACGACACGATCATCGTCCCGGGCGGGGTCGGCCTGCGGGAACCGGAGATCAGCGCCGCCGTCGCCGGATGGCTCAGGCCGCGGCTCCAAACGACCCGCCGGATCGCGTCGGTCTGCACTGGAGTCTATGGGCTGGCGGCGACCGGCGTGCTCGACGGGCGGCGGGCGACGACGCATTGGCGCTTCATCGCTGACGTGCAGCGGCGCTTTCCCGCGATCCGGATGCAGAGCGACTGCATCTATGTGGAGGACGGACCCTGCTTCACCTCGGGCGGAGTCTGTGCCGGCATCGATCTTGCGCTGGCGATGGTCCGCGCCGACCTGGGGCCGACCCTGGCGCTGTCGGTCGGGCACGAGATGGTCGTGCCGAGCATGCGCGCCGGTCCGCAGGCGCAATTCTCCGAGCCGCTCCGCGCCCAGGCGCGCGCCCCGCGCCGGCTGGCCGATCTGATAGCGTGGATCGGCGCCAATCTGGAGGCCGACCTGTCGTTGCCGGCGCTGGCGGAACGCGCGGCAATCGGAGAGCGGCAATTGTCGCGCATGTTCCGCGAGGGGTTGGGCGAGAGCCCCGGCGCGCTGGTGACACGGCTGCGCCTCGCGGCGGCGCGCGACATGCTCAGCGCCGATGCGGTGCCGGTGGGAGAGGTCGCGCGGCTCGCCGGCTATCGCAGTCCCGACGCGTTCGGCCGCGCTTATGCCCGCGCGCATGGCGAGCCGCCCGAGGTGACGCGCGACCGGCGGCGCATGTCCGGAACGGCAGGATAGTCGACATCCTCGCGGGGCCGGCCGCGCCCTATGGCTTCCCGTCTGAAAGCGAGGGGTTTTATGGGGTTCGGGCGATATCTGGTTCCAGCGGGCGCGGCGGCGCTGTTCGCCATGTCGGTAGCGCCGGCCAAGGCGCCCGAGGCAGCGGCGGCGGCGCACTATAACGACAAGGGCGAGATGCTGTTTCCGGCCGAATATCGCAGCTGGACCTTTGTCACTTCGGGCCATGCGATGAGTTACAACGCCTCGGCCAATGCCGCCTCGCCCGAGGGGCCGTTCGACAATGTCTTCGTCAATCCGGAGGCGCATGCCGCATTCCTGAAGACCGGGCACTGGCCCGAGGGAACGGTGCTGGTGCTGGAGATTCGCGGCAGCACCTCGAAAGGATCGATCAACAGGAGCGGCGCCTTTCAGTCGGGCGCGCCGCTGGCGGTGGAAGTGCATGTCCATGACCGCAAGCGCTTCAAGGGCGGCTGGGGCTTTTTCGGCTTCGACGGCACCAAGCCCGCAGCGATGATCGGCTATGATGCGAGCTGCTATGCCTGCCATCAGGCCAATGCGGCGGTCGATTCGACCTTCGTGCAATTCTACCCGACGCTGCTACCCGTCGCGACGGCGCATGCGACGATCAGCGCCAACTATCTCGCGAACGAGAAGACTGCGGCTAAGCCGTAGATCGCCACCACCACCCCGTTCGTTTCGAGCGAAATCGAGAAACATCGATCGAGCGCCAAGCCACGTTTCTCGACTTCGCTCGAAACGAACGGAGAGGGTGTGGTGCTGGCCAGCCCCTAGCGGTTCTGCGCCTCGGGCTGGACGTTTTCGGCCTCTTCGGGGCGCGGGTTGCGGATCGAGGGGCGGAGGCGGGCGATGCTGCACAGGCCGGCGATGATCGCGAGGCCGGCGGACACCATCGGCGGGATGCGGCCCTCGCCGATGCCGAGCGCAAGCAGTGCCGCGACCAGTGTCGCGCCCGTGGTCTGGCCGGCAAGGCGTACGGTCGACACCAGGCCGCCGGCAGCGGCAGCGCGTTCGCGCGGGGCCGAGCCGACCAGCAGTCTGGCGTTGGGCGGCAGATAGGTGCCGAAGCCGGACCCGCACAGCGCCATCCGCCATGCGACATCGAACAGGCTCGGGTCCGCCGGCATGAAGGCGAGGAGCAGCAATGCGACGATCGAGATACTCATGCCGATGCCGCCCAGGATGCCCGCGGGCACACGGTCCGACAGGAAGCCCGAAGCCGGTGCGACGATCATGTTGGTCAGCGGCCAGGGCGCGATCGCGGCGCCGATCGCCGCTGCGCTGAAGCCGAGCGCGTGGAGGCGGAAGGGCGTCGAGATGAGCAGGGTCATCGAGGCGGTGAAAGCAATGAAGCCGCCGATCGCCGACAAAGCAAGCACCGGGCGGACCAGCAGGTCGATCGGCAGGATCGGGTTGGGCTCGCCGCGTTCGCGCCGGACGAAATAGATGCCGACCAGCACGCCGACCAGGACGATCGCCGCCGAGACGACCGGGCTGTCGCCATGCACCATGCTTTCCAGCCCGCCGATGATCAGCCCGAACATTGCCGCGCAGAGCACCGCGCCGAATATGTCGAACGTCGCGTGGCGCGCGCGCGGATTGGGGATGGCGCGGCCGAGCGCAAGGCTGGCGAGCGCGAAGGGCACGGCACTGGCGAATACCCAGGGCCAGGGCGCGACCGACAGGATCAGGCCGCCGATCGTGGGCGCGATCGCCGCCGAACTGGTCACGACCACCGAGTTGATGCCGAGCCCGCGACCAAGCTGGTTCGACGGGTAGATCTGGCGGATCAGCGCCGAGGAGACGCTCAGCACGCCCGCCGCGCCAATCGCCTGGGCGGCGCGCACGATGAGCAGGAAGGGCAGGCTCTTGGCGAAGAAACAGAGGATCGTGGCAATGGTGAAGATCGCCTGCCCGGCCTGATAGGCGGTCTTCAGCCCGATGCGTTCGCCGAGACCCGCAAAGGGCAGCAGCAGCATCACCAGCATCACCTGATAGACGGTGACGACCGAGACGATCGCGCTTTGCCCGACGCCCAAATCCCGGGCGATGGTGGGCAGCGCGACATTGGCGACACCGCCGTCGATGATTACGAGCGCCGAGCCGAACGACATGGCCGCGATGGCGACATAGCGGCGCGGGAGCGGAAGGCCGTCGCCGCTATTGTGTTTGTCGGGCTCCTGCTTGCGGCGGAACAGGCCAAGGCCACCGGCGGCACCGGTATCCGCAGGAGGAGGGGGCGGAGTCGTCACGGGCCGCCTATGCGACAAAATTGCCGCCTGTGGGAAGTTTTTCGAACCGGGGCGATGCCGGTGCGCCGCCCCGGTAACGCGTTTCTCAGGCCAGCGAGACTTCGGCGACCTTGTCCTTGTAATCCTGCTTCGGATCCCGGCCGAGCAGCATCTTCACCCCGGCGAACAGGCTGGAACCGTTGAGCCAGATCTGCGCGCGCTCGGGGTCGAGGCGCAGAAGCTGGAGCTTGGGATCGTCCTTGCCGCCTTCGAACCAGGCGGCGACGAACGGATTCCACAACCGGTCGATCACGGCGCGGTCGTCGGACAGCGACAGGCTGCCATGGATGCTGGCGAACAGATCATGCCCCTTGGAGGCGAAATGAGCGAGCGCACGGCTGCCCTGGCCGTCGCGCAGTTCCTTGGTCAGATCGGCTTCCTTCGAGGTGAAGAACCAGATCGGGCCGTGATCCTCGTCACCGTCGAGCTGAGCGGTCATCGGCTGGGCATGGCCGTCCTCGACGCCGTCCAGACCCAGCATCAGAGTCATGTCGGAGCGGAGCGCTTTCCAGAACTTGGCGGTGATGTCCTGCGTATCGGGCATGGCGATTTCCTTGATGTTGCCATGTCCGAACGGGTGGGCGATTGCCGGGGTTCCAAAAAATGGAAACACACAATTCATCGATCTGTGCTTGCTGCGATGCAGCATATTATTGTATGGCTATGTCATGAAGCTACCCATCGAAAGCGACAAGGCGGCCCCCGCAGGCCCGGTCCCGACCATTTTCGAGGCGATCGTGCGCAAGCGCTGCGTGGTCGCGACCTACAACCGCGTCACCATGACGCTCGCGCCGCACGTGATCTACACGAAGCATGGCGACCTGTTCATCGACGCCGTGGCGGTCGAAAAGGACGGCAAGCCGCCGCGCGAGGAGAAGATCGGCACGTTCAAGCTCGCCGGGCTCAACGAGCTGAAGCTGATCGAGCGCGAATTCCCCGCGAGCACGCTGTTCCACGCCAATGACGCGAAATATGTCGAGGCGCTGATCGCGGTCGAAGCGGCTTAAAGCACCCACTCCACCGACAGAAAGCCTTTGGTCGTGTCGGTCTGGAACCGGTCGGCCTTGTAGCGGGCGAGTCGCGCCGCGACGGTGAAGCGTTTCAGCCTTGCCTGGGCAAGCAGGTCGAGCTCGTCGCCATAATGTTGCGACAGCCGGTCGCTGTCGAAATGGTGCCAGGTCGCGCCGAGACCGACGCCGCTGATCGGGCCTTTTGTCTTCCAGTTGGCGCCGAGCGTCCCGTAGAGATCGCGGATGCCGTTGGGCGGCGTGGTGCCGAACTTGCCGGCCCAGCCCTGGAAACGGAACAGCGAGGCGAGCGGCGTCTGGAAGCTGGTCAGTGCGGTACCATGATCGGCGCCCAGCACTTCATAGCCCGCCGTTGCTGCGATCACCTTGCCGCTGAGATTGGCCTCGGCGAGATAATAGCTGGCGGCATAGTTGTTCGGGTTGCGGCGATAGTCGCTTTGCCGCGCGGCGCTGGCGATATAGCCGATCTTCCATCCCGCGCCGATCGGCCGGCTGCCGGCGAAGCGCACGCCGTAGCTCTGGCTCGACAGGCGGAAGCCCTGCACCGCCGCCAGATCCTGATCGACGAGATAGGCGAACCCGGTCAGCGTGCCGATCGGCGCCGTGTAACTGACCAGGCCGAACCAGTTGCTGCCGGGAACCGCCGTGGGACGAGCGCCCGTGCCGTCGATCCCGTTCACGGTGCGCACGCTCCAGGCATAGCTGGCGTCGACGCTGAGCCGGGCAATGCCCGCCCAGGTCACCCGCACCGCGTCGAAGGTCTGCTCGTTCTGGCGCCATGGCGCGGGTCCGACGAAGCGCTGGTCGGCGAGGTCGAGCACCTGGCGTCCGGCGGTGATGCTCGCCTTGTGCGCGGCGTAGCGGAGCTGGGCGCGATTGATCTCGATATTCTGCGGATCGGCGACCAGCGGCAGCGGCCGGCCGTTCAGTCCGTCATTATAGCGGTTGGAAATCCCGATCGTCGCTTCGCTCTCGACCAAGGCCGACCAGGGGCCGGTGCTCGCCTGGACGCCGCTGCGAACGCGCAAGGTGGCGGCGTCGGCTGTATCGGCGATGCCGTCCTGGTCGACATGTTCGTAGCGGAGGCGCGCGTCGATCAGCGGCTTCAGCGTCACATCCTGGGCATGGGCGGCCTGAGCGCATGTTCCCAGCGCCGCGAGTCCGAGGACCCGCGCCATCGTCTTGCTCATGAGCAAATCCTTGAACTCGAAAAAATGGAGCGGGCGGGGTGGGCCGCCCGCTCCAGGGGAGGCAAGGGTCAGGCCGGCTTGGCGACGAGCCCGCCGTCTATCGCGCCGAGCTCACCGGAGGCGCGCGCCTGGCGGCCATAGACCAGCTCGAACAGGGGGCCGGCCATCATCGTCGTGACGATCGCCATCAGCACCAGCATCGAGAACAGCGTCGGGCCGATAATGCCCTTTTGCAGGCCGATATTGATGATGATCAGTTCCATCAGCCCGCGCGAGTTCATCAGCGCGCCAATGCCGAGCGAAGTCCGGTTGTCTTCCCCGGCCAGCCGCGCCGCGAGATAGCAGGCGCCGCCCTTGGCGAGGATCGAGGCGATCAGGATGCCGAGTGCGATCAGCAGCAGGGTAGGGGAGTTGACCATGTCCAGCCGGGTGTTGAGGCCCGAATAGGTGAAGAACATCGGCAGCAGCAGCACGACGGCGAGCGGCTCCACCTTCTTCTTGAGCTCCTCGACGAACAATCCGCGCGGCATGACGACGCCGAGGATGAAGCCGCCGAAGATCGCATGGATGCCGATCGCATCCATCAGGAAGGCGGAGAGGCAGAACAGCATCAGGGTGATGGCGAGCACGGTCACGCTCATCTCCCCGGCGCGTTCGACCGCGCGGCCGAGCGGCGCCAGCAGGCGCTGGCCGAACAGGATGATGAAGGCGGCATAGGCGAGACCCCCGCCGATCGCGAGCACGGCCACGCCCGGCCCGCCGCCGAAGGTCGCCAGTACGATCGCCAGCACGCACCAGGAACAGGCATCGTCGAACGCGCCGGCGGTCAGCGACAGCGTGCCGAGCGAGGTGTCGGCGAGGCCGCGTTCGTTGATGATCCGCGCCAGCATCGGAAAGGCAGTCAGCGCGATGCAGGCGCCCATGAACAGCGTGGCGTTGAAGGTCGAGATGTCCTTCGCGAACAGGCCGGGCACGGTGAGCAGGAAGGGCGTGATCAGGAACGCGATCAGGAACGGCGCGCCGATCCCGGCGAAGGATACGCCCATGGCGCTCTTCGCCTTGGATTTGAACTTGTCGAGCTGCAGCGTGGTGCCGACCAGGAACATATAGAGCCCGACGCCGAGCTGCGACCCGGCATAGAGGACGTTGCGGGTTTCCTTGGGGAAGATCGCGCCTTGCAGGCCCGGGAAAAGCAGGCCGATCAGTGATGGCCCGAGGATCACGCCGGCGATCATCTCGCCGACGACCTGGGGTTGGCCGAGGAACTTCTTGCCGGCCCAGCCGACCACGCGGCAGGCCAGCAGGATGACCGCCAGCTGCAGGAAGAAGTGAACGCTGAAATCGCCCGGCGTGTAGCTTGCGGCCGCGGCCGGCGTTGCCGGGCCATGGGCTGACAAGATGCCGCCCACAGTAGACCAGATGCTGTCGATGACTCCGTCAGCCATGTACTTCCCCTCCTAAATCCGGGCTCGTCCCCGCGGCAATTCCTGTTGCCTGCTCATGATGGGGGCGAAATCCGGTACGGTGCGCAACCGGAAAATGCGTCCGCCATGCCTCACGCTGTCATTTTTCCGGTCGGAGCGTCCCAGTTGTTGCGAAGTCGCCACAGAGTAGTAATGTGCCTACAAGTTAGCGTGAACATTGTAGCGATGTAGATACAGGAATCGGCACGATGAAGCTCGTCTCAAGCCGAGATTTCAACCAGGATGTGACCGCTGCGAAGCGGGCCGCGCGACTCGAACCGGTGTTCGTCACCGATCGCGGTAAGCCGACCCATGTGCTGATGAGCATCGACGCGTTTCGCCAGCTTACCGGCCAGACCGAGACGATCGTCGACCTGCTGGCGATGCCGGGCCTGCCCGACATCGACCTGGCGGGCAGCGCGCATGACGCGTGGAGCCGGCATGAGGGGATCGGCTGATGTATCTGCTCGACACCGGCGTGGTCTTCGAGCTGCGCAACGCGCGCGCCGGCCAGAGCGACCCGCGCTTCGCAAGCTGGGCAACGGGGCTCGCCCGACAGAGTCTGTTCATCTCGGCGCTGACCCTGCTCGAGTTGGATAGCGGCGTCGCGCGCACGGCGCAGCGGGACAAGGTCGCCGGAGCGGCGCTCCGCCAGTGGATCGACAACCAGGTGCTTGGCGCGTTCGACGGGCGGATCCTGCCGGTCGATACCGCCGTGGTGCGGCGGCGCGCGCAACTGCCTTATGCCGATGCGCGTGACGGCCTGCTCGCCGCGACCGCCATCGAACATGGTCTGACCCTGGCGACGCGCCATCCGGGCGCGTTCAAGGCGGGCCGGGTCAAGCTGCTCAATCCCTGGGCCTATACCGCGGAGGCGGCGGAGGAGGATGGTGACTGGCGCCAGGCAGCGAAGTCTGGGCCGCTCTGGCTCAAAAACCTGTTCGTCAGGGCATGATCATGGGGCAGGAAGGCGGCATGAACCGGAAACGCAGTATCCTGATCGTCGGCGGCGGTACGGCCGGATGGATGACGGCGGCCTATCTCGCCAAGTTCCTGGAGCTGTCCGGCAATGAACGGCTCGAGATAAGGCTGCTCGAATCGCCCGAGATCGGCATCATCGGCGTGGGCGAGGGGACCTTCCCCACCATCCGCAGCACGCTCCAGTTCATCGGCATCGACGAAAGCCGCTTCATCCGCGAGACCTCGGCGACCTTCAAACAGGGCATCCGTTTCGTCGACTGGGTGCGCACGCCCCGGGACGGCGAGCACAGCCATTTCTTCCACCCGTTCGAGGCGCCCTTCCATGTCGAGGGCGTGAGCCTCGTGCCTTACTGGCTGTTGCAGGACGAAAAGACGCGCCGGCCCTTCGCCGAGGCGATGACGATCCAGAATCGCGTGGCCGAGGCCAAGCGCGGGCCCAAGGGGCCGGGCGAGGGCGATTTCTCGGGGCCGCTCAGCTATGCCTATCATTTCGACGCGACGATGCTGGCGAAGATCCTGGCCGAACGGGCGCGCGAGCTTGGCGTGGTGCACCTCCAGGGCCTGCTCAACCATGTCGAGATCGATGCGGCCGGCGCGATCGACCATGTCGTCACCGCCGAACAGGGCCGGCTCGACGCCGATCTCTATATCGATTGTACGGGGTTCCGTGCCGAGCTGATCGGACGGGCGCTGAAGGTCCCGTTCAAATCGGTCCGGTCGATCCTGTTCACCGACCGGGCGCTTGCCTGCAAGATTCCCTATGAACGGCCCGACGCACCGATCGAGAGCTATACCATCGCCGCGGCGCATGAGGCCGGCTGGACCTGGGATATCGGGCTGAATGGTGCGCGCGGCATCGGCTGCGTCTATTCGAGCGACCATATGTCCGACGATCGCGCCGCCGAGATCCTGCGCGACTATATCGGGCCGGGTGCTGAGGAGATCGTGCCACGCCGCATCCTGTTCGAGCCCGGTTATCGCGAGCAGCAATGGGTGAAGAACTGCGTCGCGGTCGGCCTGTCGGGCGGCTTCCTCGAACCGCTCGAATCCACCGGCGTACTGGTGATCGAGGCGGCGATCGGCATGATCGCCGAGATGTTCCCGCACAACGGCCCGATCGATGCGCCGGCCAGGCGCTTCAATGAGCTGATGGCTGCGCGCTACGACAATATCGTCAATTTCCTGAAGCTGCATTATTGCCTGAGCCAGCGCAGCGAACCGTTCTGGCGCGACAACGCCGACCCCGCCTCGATCCCCGAGCGCCTCGCAGAGATGCTCGATCAGTGGCGGCACCGGCCGCCGGGCCGGTTCGACTTCACGCTCGACCTCGAATCCTTCGCCTTCTTCAACTACCAGTACATCTTGTACGGCATGGAATTCAGGACCGACCTGGCACCCAGTCGCAGCGATTTCCCCAATGTCGGCGCGGCGGAGAAGACCTTTGCCCGCATCCGCAATTTCGGCGAGCGCGCCACGCTCGACCTGCCGCCGCACCGCGCGCTGATCCAGCAGATCAACGGCGCGGGCTGACTGCAGTCCACTCCCGTTCGCCCTGAGCTTGTCGAAGGGCTGTTCTTCTTGCGATATCGGAAAGAAAGAGCAGGGCTTCGACAAGCTCAGCCCGAACGGAGACAAGTGAGACCAGCTACCCGAGCATTGCGTCAGCGGGGCGACCAGCCCGGCGCGGCGAGCTCGAAGCCGGAGAATTCGAAGGCGGGGGTGACGATACAACTCACCAGCGCCCAGCCGAGCTGCGCTTCCGCCGCCTGCCAGGCATTGGCCGGGACGATCGCCTGGGGGAGCTGGCCCGCCAGCACGTCGCCGCCGAGCAGATGCTCCTGCGGGGTGCCGTCGTCGATCAGCAGCCGCAACGGGCTACCGGCGTGCCACAGCCACATCTCCGCCGCGTCGACCCGGTGCCAGTGCGACCTCTGGCCCAGGTCGAGCAGGAACAGGATCGCCGTCGCCAGCCCGCGGCCAGAGCCAGACGCGGGCTCACGCCCGTTGGCAGGCGCGGGCTGGCGGAACGTCTCGCGGTACCAGCCGCCCTCGGGATGGGGCTCGAGCCCCAGCCGGGCGATGAGGGCGGCGGCGTCGCTCATGCCTTGATAAAGGCCAGAAGATCGGCGTTCAGCACATCGGCATGCACCGTCAGCATGCCGTGCGGATAGCCGGGATAGATTTTCAGGGTCGGCTGCTGGACCAGTTCGGCCGAGAGCAATGCCGCGTCCTTGTAGGGCACGATCTGGTCGTCATCGCCGTGCAGGATCAGCACGGGCACGTCGATCTTCTTCAGGTCTTCGGTGAAATCGGTTTCCGAGAACGCCTTGATGCATTCGTAATGCGCCTGGGCCGACCCCATCATGCCCTGCAGCCACCAATGGTCCATGACGCCCTGCGAGATCGTCGCGCCTTCACGGTTGAACCCGTAAAAGGGGAAGGGCACATCCTTGTAGAATTGCGCGCGGTTCGCTGCGAGCTGATTGCGCAGATCGTCGAACGCCTCGATCGGCGTACCGCCCGGGTTCGATTCCTTCTTGATCATGACTGGCGGCACCGCGCTGACCAGCACTGCCTTGGCGACCCGCGACGTGCCGTGACGACCGAGATAGCGCGCGACTTCGCCGCCGCCGGTCGAATGGCCGATATGGACCGCGTCCTTCAGATCGAGCGCGGCGGTCAGCTCGGCGACGTCGTCGGCATAGGTGTCCATCTCGTTGCCGAAGGACGGCTGGCTCGACCGGCCATGGCCGCGGCGGTCATGCGCGATCACGCGGTAGCCCTGGGCGAGGAAGAACAGCATCTGCGCGTCCCAGTCGTCCGAGCTCAGCGGCCAGCCATGATGGAAAACGATCGGCTGCCCGGTACCCCAGTCCTTGTAGAAGATTTCGGTGCCGTCCTTGGTCGTGATCGTGCTCATCGCGGTGTCTCCTCGGGGGGTAAAGGCAATCGCGGGCGGGATGATCCGTTCGCGATGGGCTCGATCTAGGTCGCGATGATGACACTATCCATCATCCCTAAGGATGAGCGCCGCATTTCCAGTTGCCGGACGGCGACGATCGCCACCAGCGCCACCAGCGCACCGGCGATCATGTCCGACAGATAGTGCGTGCCCTCCACCGGGGTGGACAGCAGCATCGCGACATTGAGCAGGGTGAGCGGCCAGCGCAGCCGGCGAAACGGCCAGGCGGCGGCGATATAGAGCACCGCGCTCGCGGTATGGAAGCTGGGCGCCGATACCAGCCCACGCAGATCGCCCAGATCGACATGGCTGACGGCGTGCAGGCGCAGCGCGGGGATGATCGTCGCCTCGGAAAGCTGGCTGACCGGCATATAGGGGATCGGTCCGCGCCACAGAAAGGCGAGCGGTCCTTCCGCCGGGATGAAGCGGAACAGGATCAGCGAGATGACCGCGGCTAGCCAAAAGGCGGCGATGAACGATCGAGCCGCACGGCGGCGGTCAAACCAGGCGAAATAACCGAGCAGGATGACGGGCGTGACGAAGATGCTCTGATAGGCGGCGATGCCGAGCAACTGCAGAGAACGGTGCGCGGCCACCAGATCATACCAGGCGATCCAGTTGAAGCGCAGCATTGCGTCGATCCGTTGCAGGGTGGGATCGATGAAGCCATGGCTGCCGGCGGATAGCGGATAGGTCGCGGTCGCGCCCATCAGCGAGATCAGGGTGAACAGGCCAAAATACTCGGCCATGTCGCGCGCGATGCGGCGGCCCCTGGTGGGCGAGTGGCGCAGGGCATAACGGATGGCAGCGGCAACGACACCCAGAGCGGAGAAGACGAGCGTGCTGCGCGCCCAGGGGTCGATCCGGAGTCCCTGCCACGCCATCAGCACGATCAGCGCGGTGAGGCTGAGCAGCGTGCCGGCGGTCACCCATGTACCTGGAATAGCATGGGCGGCGGCGCTGGATGGTGAGGTGTTCTGGAGGCGGGTGGTCCGGAAAGTCGATCGGGGGAAATGGAGCAAGCGCGTGCCTTAATGGCCGCCGCGGGCGGCGGGCCTGGTGATCTGGGTTCACGTCCGTCGCGATCTGCCGTCGATTGCGTGAACGGGCCGTGACGTCTGCATGACTTGTCGTTCAGCGGCAAGCGGCCTGATCTGAATCAAGCCCGGCCGCTAACGACTCGCAACAGGCTGAGCGCGCGGAACGAACCTTCCGCGTTGCGGTTGATCCAGCGACAAACAGGAGGTTTTCATGGCTGAAACGAAACAGGACGCGGTCGCTCTGCTCAAGGCGGATCACCGCACGGTCGAGCAATTGTTCGAGCAGTTCGAGGGTGCGAGCAGCCCCGCGAAGAAGCAGAAGATCGCGATGCAGATCTGCCTGGAGCTGACCGTGCATGCGACGATCGAGGAGGAAATCTTCTATCCGGCCTGTGAGGGCAAGATCGAGGAAGACCTGCTCAAGGAAGCCTATGTCGAGCATGACGGCGCCAAGGTGCTGATCGCCGAGATCGAGGCGGGCAGCCCCGACGACGACTATTACGACGCCAAGGTGAAGGTGCTCTCCGAGCAGATCGAGCATCATGTCGAAGAGGAAGAGAAGCGCATGGAGGGCATGTTCTCCCAGGCGCGGCATGCCGGGCTCGACATGGACGCGCTGGGCGACCAGCTCCGCGCGCGCAAGGAAGAACTGATCGCGACCTACAAGGCGTCCGGACTTCCCAAGCCGGAGACGGTGACGCTGGAAACGGTGACGCTCTGACGCTGGCCGCTTTCCGAGCACCGGCATTAGTCCTGATCGGCTAGTTAAATAATCCGAAAGAGGCAGGGGCAAGTGGAACGGGCACGCGGCAAAATGGTTCTATCACCAACGTAACAATCGAGAGGAACATGTCGTGGGTAAAGGCATCTTGTTGTGGCTGATCGGCATTCCGCTCCCGATCATCATCCTTCTGCTGATCTTCTGGCACTGAGCGGCGCGACCATGTGTCGCGCTACATTCGTCGGGCCGAGCCAGGCGGAGCGCCGCAGATCACGCTCTCGACGGATATTGCTGAACAAATTCACTCGGTCGTGACACCGAATTCATGTCACGCACGCTTGTCGTCCTCCATCGCCCGAGGATAAAGTTGCCCGATTGAGGGCGACACGCGTGAAGATGACCAGACCACTTGCGATCCTTGTTATGCTGTCCACCGCCGGAAGCGGTGTGGCCCGCGCTTCGGAAGACCCGGCAAAGACCGCAGAGGCGTTTGGGGCGCAGCCCTGGGTGCAGAGCGCCAGCCTGTCCCCGGATGGAAAACACGTCGTGTTCATTTCGCCCGGTGCCGGGTCGATGAATGTCGCGATGGTCGAAAACGTCGCGACGGGCGAGATGAAGACGATCACCTATGCGGACGGCAAGCCGCTGCGCCTCACTTATTGCGGCTGGTCGGCCAACGACCGCCTGGTGTGCCAGCTCTACGGTGTCTCGGTACTCGAGAACCGCAAGTTTGGATGGAACCGGATCGTTGCGGTCAATGCCGACGGCACCAAGGCGCTGGCGATGGGAAAGCCGAACCGCTCCATGTATTATGGCCCCAAGACTTATGACGGGCGCGTGGTCGACTGGCTTTCCGGTGCCGACGCGCAGATCCTGATGGTGCGATTTCGCAAGGACGGGGCGCTGGGGCTGGAGCGAGTCGACACACGCACGGCCGATGGCGTTCGTGTGAAGGCGCCCGATGCCGGAAGCTATATCACTGATGGTAACGGCACGGTCCGCATCACCGCGGACTATAATTTCAACAACATGTACAATTACACCGGCAAGGTGACGTATCGTTATCGTCCGGGGGACGATGGCGACTGGCAGATTTTCAGCAAGATCGATGCTGACGAAAAGGGCCTGAGGCCCGCAATCGTCGATGAGCGCACTAATGTCGTCTACGCATTTCAGAAACTGGACGGACGTGACGCGCTATACCGCGTCGCGCTCGACGGATCGATGAAGACCGACCTGGTCTTTGCGCATGCCCAGGTCGATGTGGATTCCGTCGAGACGATCGGTCGTCACGAACGGCCGATCGGCTACAGCTACATCACCGACAAGAAATATGTCGTTTATTTCGACCCGGAATATCGCGCTCTGGCGGCCAGCCTTACCAAGGTGCTCCCCAACCTGCCGACGATCGTCTTCGAAGGCGCGAGTTCGGACGAGCGCAAGCTGCTCATCTTCGCGGCGAGCGACGTCGATGCGGGGCATTATTATATCTTCAACCGCGACACCAAGCGTCTGACCGAGGTGCTGCGCGCGCGTCCGCAACTCGACGGCCGCACGCTAGCGGAGCAGCGCGCCATTTCCTATCCCGCGGCCGATGGTACGATCATCCCGGCCTATCTGACCCTGCCGGTCGGATCGACCGGGAAGGGGTTGCCGGCGATCGTGATGCCGCATGGCGGCCCGGCGTCGCGCGACGTCTGGGGATTCGACTGGCTGGCCCAGTTCTTCGCGGCGCGCGGCTATGCCGTGCTGCAGCCGCAGTTTCGCGGATCGACCGGCTATGGTGACGCGTTCCTCAACGAAAGCGGATTCAAGACCTGGCGCACCGCGATCGGCGACGTGACCGACGCCGGGCGCTGGCTGATCAAACAGGGTGTTGCGGACCCCGACCGGCTGGGCATCTTCGGCTGGTCCTATGGCGGCTATGCGGCATTGCAGGTCAATTACCTCGACCCGGCGCTGTTCAAGGCTGTCGTTGCGGTAGCGCCGGTGACCGATCTGCAGGCGTTGCGCAACGAATCGCGCGAGTCACAGAACGCCGTCCTGGTTTCGAAATTTGTCGGATCGGGTGCCAATGCGAGCGAGGGGTCGCCGACGCGCCATGCAGAGATGTTCAAGGCGCCGGTACTGATGTTCCATGGCGACCAGGACCTGAATGTCGACATCAAGGATTCTCGGAAGATGGATTCGGCGCTGCGGGCAGCTGGCAAGACGACCCGGCTGGTCGTCTATCCCGGGCTGGACCATCAGCTTTACGACAGCACGGTCCGGGCGGATATGCTCGCGCAGGCCGATGCCTTCCTGGCGAAGGCGCTGAAGCCGGCTGTTGCCAAATGACCGAATTGTGGCGGGCGTTTTGTTGAGACCTGTCGGGGCGAGATCGGAACGCGTCGGCATCCGGTCCGTTCAAGCTCCAAGGAGAACAGCCATGGCCGACACAGTCCCCCACATACCCGAGATTCCGCCTGAAAATGGTCGCCGCGCCTCGATCGATTCTGCGACAGGAGAAGTTCACGGCAGCGGCGTCGGCGCGGGCGGCGGCAGCTCCGGCGAGGATTACGACAGTGACAGTGCCGCCGGTGACGGCCCGGTGCCGTTGCCTGGTCAGCCCAAAAGGGGCTGACGGGAACGCCAAGCCACTGGTCGATTATCGCTCGGGCGTGTCCGAACGCCTTTTCACTGCGGAACGTCCAGCCCAATCTTCTTCGCCCTTTCCGGCAGGGTTTTTTGCAGGGCGATAGCGGCGTCCATGTCCGCCTTGGCCTGCGCCGCCATGCCCTTGCGATGCTCGACAAGGCCGCGCCCATATAGCGACCAGGCCATTTTCGGTTCGAGCGCCAGCGCGGCGTTGTAATCCGCCAGCGCCTTGTCGAGATCGCCGTTGCGCAAACGCGCCAGGCCGCGACTATCGAGATAGGCCGCCGTTTTCGGACGCAGCCTGAGCGCCCGGTCGCAGTCGGAGATTGCCTTGTCGAGATCGCGCCCGAGAAGGGCACGTGCCCAGCAGCGGCTGTTGAGCGCGGTGGGCATGCGATTGTCGTCGGGATGCGCGGCGATCCACCGATCATATTGGGGAATGGATGCCTCAGGATCTTCCATGTCCTGATAATAGGCGCCGACCGTCAGGCGCAGATTGGAGGCATCCGGCAGCAGGCGATCGAGGGTCGCGAGATCCGCTCTGGCGCCCGGCCTGTCGCCGGTTCGCAGCCGCGCCGACGCGCGCAGCAACAGCGCGTCGGCATAGTCCGGCTTCAGGTTCAGCGCGCGATCCAGGTCGGCGCGGGCGTCCGCCGGTTTGCCGGTGATCAGAAGAGCGAGCGCGCGATGAAAGCGATATTCGGCATTGTCGGGTGCGAGCTCCACCGCGCGATTCAGGTCGACAAGGGCGCCCTTGTTGTCGCTTCGTGCCGCGCGCGCATTGGCGCGCTGGAAGAATTCCTGTGCGGTGACGGGGCCCGGAGCATTGCCCTCGCCCGCGCCGCTCGCCGGCGCCTGTTTCTCCTGCGCGGCGGCCAGCGCTTCGGCGTGCCTTACGCTGAGGTCGAAGACCGGCCCGCCATTATAGGTGAAGAACATCCGCTTCTGCGCGTTCGAGACATAGACCCGGTGCGACAGGAAGAAATCGGCGCCGATCAGCATGTCGGCGGAGAGATCGCCCATCTCCGCGAAGCGCAGGCGGATCTTGCGGACCTCCTCGTCGCCGATCTTGAGGCTCTGGAATGGACCGATCCAGCTTTCCGAGAAGCGCCGGCCAAGGCCGCCGACCGATCCGGCTTCGACCACGTCGGGCATGTCGGGCTTGATCCCCGCGCGCGCCGCGGCGGCCCTGGTGAGGATCGTGGTCGGCGCCCCGGTGTCGAACACCGCGCGGATCTTGACGCCGTTGAGCAGCACGGTGCCGATGGTGTGCGACGTGAGCGGCGTCGGCGCCTCGATGTCGAGCGTCGAGACGGCGAGTCCCTTTTCCGCGGCCCAATACGCCAGGTTCATGTCCCGGCAATCCTTGGATTTCATCAGCCGGATCGCGCCGCCATTAAGATCATATTCGGTGTCGCCGATGCCGAGAACGTTCTGTCCGAGCAGGCCGATGCTGCCCATCTCGCTGCCCCCGACGAGGAACTCGATATTGTGCAGGGTCGCCGTCCCGAGCCCGAAATCCTTGACCTTGGCGACTGACATGCGCGCTTCGCCGCCGATACCCCTGACTCGAAAATTGGGCGGCGCCGCGGTAAGTCGCAGCTGAAGTTCGGCGGCCGATCCGGGGGAGATGGAACTGTAGAAGGCGCCGCTGTCCACCAGGAACCTGACCTCATGGCCGTTGATCCTTGCCGGCGCGGTCGGCCGGAGACCCATCATGGTGATGGGCAGTTCGAGCATCTGGCCGACGGAGCATTTGGTTTCGGCGGCGGCTGGGACGGAGAGCAAGACGGCCCCCAGCGCGGCGAGAGTGATCGGAATCCGCACCTGAGATCCTTCGTTCGGGGCGCTGGTCGCGTCGCCTTGGTCGCGCGCCGGCGCGGCGCGGTCAACCGGAGTTTATACCGGTCATGCTGCGCGCGCGGCGTGAATGTCGCGCCGCGATCGTGCTATCAGGTCGCGGCCAGAGGCCGTAACAAGGAAGACCCGCATGACGAGCATAGCGGAGAAGAGACGCAGGTTTCGTGCGCTCCATCAGGAGGGATGCTTCGTCATCCCCAATCCATGGGACGCAGGTAGCGCGCGGATGCTGGAGGCGCTGGGCTTCAAGGCAGTGGCATCGAGCAGCGCCGGCTTCGCCTGGACGATCGGGCGCCCCGATTATGGCTGCGAGCGGGACGATGTGCTGGCCCATCTGACTGCCCTGACCGCAGCCGTCGACATCCCGGTGAACGCCGATTTCGAGACGGGCTTCGCCGATGCGCCCGAAGCGGTGGCGGAGAATGTGCGGATGGCGATCGCGACGGGCATTGCCGGGCTGTCGATCGAGGATCGCGTGCTCGGCGCGCCAGGGCGGCTCCACGACCGGGCGTTCGCGGTCGAGCGCATCACCGCGGCAAGGCGGGCGATCGACCGGTCGGGCGAGGACGTGGTGCTGGTGGCGCGCGCGGAAGGCCTGCTGATCGATCCCGAAGCGACCGGACCGGTGACCGACGCGCTGGTCGCCTTCGCCGCGGCGGGCGCCGATTGCCTGTTCGCGCCGGGCGTCAAGCACCCCGAACATATCGCGGCGATGGTGCGGGCGGTCGCGCCGCTGCCGCTGAACGTGGTGGCGGTGCCCGGCCTTTCAGTCGCCGCGCTGGCCGATCTGGGCGTGCGCCGGATCAGCGTCGGCGGCGGGCTCGCGCGCGTCGCCTGGGCAGCGGCGATCGATGCCGCGCAGACGCTGGCATCGGGAAGCTTCGAAGGCCTGACGCGAGGGGCCGCGAGCAAGCAGCTGAACGACATGTTCTCGGGGTGACCGCCCGCGGCGCCGGTGTCAGGCGTGTGCCTTGTCGCGCGCCGCGATCAGGTTCTTCAGGACGGCGATGCGCTCGCGCTCGGCGCTCCAGTCCCGCGAGGGATGGGCCTGGATCTGGTCGAGCAGGGCGCTGAGTTCCTTGTCCCATTGGGCTCCGTGGATGAACATAAGTGCCTCCTTGGCGTTGCGGTCCGCCCGATAAACGCAGGCGACGGGCTGCCGGATCCGCATCCTGTCCGGGTTGCCGGGCTGCCGCTGAATGCACCCCAACCGTCGTCCGGACGAACGTAAACACCGGCCTTCCAGGGTACAACCGCCATTGACCCCGACACTGCTGGTTCTTTCGGGCCGCCCGGAATTGTCGTGCTGCTCGGCGGGCTGGCCTGGCGACGGTTCCGTCCGCGCCAGGCTGCGGCGGCACATGTATCGGAGACGCGCTGTATTTGATGGCGTCGGCGGACTCGCCCACTCCCGCGCGTTCAGTCGTTCGGCCGGATTCGCAGGTCGGAATAGAGGAACTCGCCAGTCGAGCAGGTGATCCGCACGACCGGCCGTGGTGCCCTGAGCTCGAATCTCATCTGATGGCCGTCAACAATCACGGTTATATCCGCGCCGTCGTACAGGACCGTGAAGCCGACTTCTGCATCGCTCGGCTTGGCCACGATCTGCGTGCCCTTGTCCTTGCCGCCGGCCTTTTGCGTCACGAAGGCCAGGAACGGGAGGCTGGGCGGTTTGCCCTGCGCGGTCGGTGCGACGATATATCTGAAGCCAGCCAGGTCTTCATCCGCAGGTCCGGGTTTGTCGCTCGCGGTGCTGATCGCGACCTGAGTCATCGGCACATAGTCCTTGCTGGTGGACAGGCTCATCAGCTTGACCTTCCCCGTCACAATGAAAGGAGCCGGACCGGCAGGCAGTACGAGTTCGGAGAAATGGTTCGCGGCGGTGTCGCAATCATAGCGGATGCCGTCGCGCGTTTGCGCCGATGCCGTATCGGGCGTCGCGACGAGTGCCGTGACGAACGCAGCGGCCCCGAGATATCCGAAAAGCATGACTTAATCCTCGCGCGAGGGCGCTACCATCAGCGGAGGTGGGCTCAGCGTCAATCCATATGGGCAACCATTGGCGCTGGATTGAAGAACCCCAATGCGAGAGTCTGTCACGCAACCTTCGGGGCGCTGCGTCAGTTCTGCCCGCATCGTTCTTTCAATCCGGAGCATCCAATGCGTACAGCCATCCTCGCGCTCAGCGCTTTTTCACTCGCCATTCCCGCCACCATGGCCTTCCCGACCAGCGGTGCCGAAGCGCGACCGCGGCACCATTACAATCACGGCACCTACCGGCATCACGGCTGCCGTTATTCCAAGGGCACCACGGGCCTGGTCGCGGGCGGTGTCGGCGGTGCGCTGGTCGGCCGGTCGATCTTCGGCCACGGGCTGCTCGGCACGGCGGGGGGCGCCGTGGGCGGTGCCCTGGCCGGTCGCGCGATCGACCGGACGATCACCAAGAAGCGCCGCTGCCGCTGATCGTTGCGGAATGAAGCGGGGAGGGCGAACCTCCCCGCGACAATGTCACGCCGCGTCGGCGCGGTGCGGGAGCTTCCAGCCCGGCCGCACGAAGTGGCAGGTATAGCCGTTCGGGATGCGCTCGAGATAATCCTGATGCTCGGGCTCGGCTTCCCAGAAATCGCCGGCGGGGGTGACTTCGGTCACCACCTTGCCGGGCCACAGGCCCGAGGCGTCGACATCGGCGATGGTGTCCTCGGCGACGGCCTTCTGCTCCGGGCTGGTGTAGAAGATCGCCGAGCGGTAGCTCGCGCCGACATCATTGCCCTGGCGGTTCCTGGTGCTCGGGTCGTGGATCTGGAAGAAGAATTCCAGCAGGTTGCGAAAGCTCGTCACCTCGGGATCGAAGACGATCTCGATCGCCTCGGCATGATTGCCATGGTTGCGATAGGTCGCGTTCGGGACCTCGCCGCCGGAATAGCCGACGCGGGTCGAGATGACGCCGGGCTGACGGCGGACCAGATCCTGCACGCCCCAGAAGCAGCCGCCGGCGAGAATTGCGGTTTCCTGACTCATGCCACTTCCTCCACCTGGTTGAGATAGGCACCATAGCCTTGTGCTTCCATGTCGTCGCGATGGACGAAGCGGAGCGAGGCGGAATTGATGCAATAGCGCAGGCCACCGCGATCGCGCGGGCCATCGTCGAAGACATGGCCGAGATGGCTGTCGCCACCCGCCGAGCGCACTTCCGTCCGCACCATGCCCAGACTGGCGTCGCGCAGCTCGTTCACATTGGCGGGCTCGATCGGCTTGGTGAAGCTGGGCCAGCCGCAGCCGGATTCATATTTGTCGCTGCTGGCGAACAGCGGCTCACCGGAGACGATATCGACATAGATACCGGGCTCCTTGTTGTTCAGATATTTGCCCGTGCCGGGACGTTCCGTGCCGCTTTTCTGCGTGACGTAGAACTCTTCGGGGGTGAGGGCGGCAACGGCCTCGGCCGTCTTGCGATACTCGGTCATTGGGTACCTCCGTTTCGGGGCGGTATATGGGGTGGGAGGGCCGGTTGTTCCAGACGCGCGCGGACCCAATCGACGCGATATCGCGACTGCCATCTCGTCGGGTGCGGCGATCCGTCGCTGATCCGTCGCAGCGCCGTCGCCATGGTCGATTATCGCCTAGACGATCGCGCCCGCCAGCCGCAGCGTCGCGCCCGTCGCTGATATCATGTTACTGCCATCGGAGGGCGATGATGACTCGGGGTCTGTTCCTGCTATTCGGCATTGCCGCCTATCTGATCTTCTTCCTGACCTTCCTCTATCTCGTAGGCTTTGTCGGAAATCTGCCCTGGCTGCCGCTGACGGTCGATCGCGGCGGGCCAGTAGGCGGTACGGCGCTTGCCGCGATTATCGATCTCGCGCTGGTGGCGCTGTTCGGCGTGCAGCACAGCGTGATGGCGCGACCGGGCTTCAAGCGGTGGTGGACCCGCATCGTGCCCGAGCCGATCGAGCGCAGCATCTACGTGCTGCTGGCCAGCATCGCGCTGATCCTCCTGTTCCTGTTCTGGCGGCCGATCCCGGCGGTGATCTGGTCGGTCGAGAACCGCGCCGCCGTGATCGCGATCTACGCCCTGTTCGTCGCGGGCTGGGGGATCGTGCTGCTCAGCACCTTCCTGATCAGCCATTTCGAGCTGTTCGGCCTGAAGCAGGTGTGGGGCCATGCGCGAAACGCGCCCGCGGGCGCCCCGGTGTTCCGCAAGCCCTTCTTCTACAAGCTGGTCCGGCATCCGCTTTATAGCGGCTTCATCCTGGCCTTCTGGGCGATCCCAGTGATGACCGCGGGGCATCTGCTGCTCGCCGCCGCGATGTTCGTCTATATCCTGATCGCGATCCGGCACGAGGAGCGCGATCTGATCGACATGTTCGGCGACCCTTATGTCCGGTATCAGGGCGAGGTCGGCATGCTTGCGCCGAAGCTGCGGCGGTGACCGGCGCCTAGTTGCGGCTCTACTCCCTGACTTAATATCTGCCTGCTTGTTTCCGATATGGTCCATCGCCGGCAGGACCGGAGCTCATGATCAGGTCTCATTTTTCGCCCGAAGACCAATCCGCTCGCCAAAGCTGCCGCAACAAGCAACCTTGGATCAACCAGGAGTCACAACGTCAAGCTTGTCCACTAAACTTAGAGCCGCTGTAGCCACCCATTCGGATTGTATGTGGCGTTGCGCCCGTAAAAGTCGCAAAGTTCGGTGTCGAGACGGTATCCCGCGCCTTCTCGCGCAAGGAAGTCCGCGACGGCGCGATTGGGACCATTTTCGTACTGAATATACTGCTCGCCGGGGAGGTGAGCGACCACGCCATCCTCGACGACGATATAATCGCCCGTCTGTAACAATGGATGGAAGAATTCGAGGACGGCCAGTGAATGACGGTAGAAGTGGCTGCTGTCTTCGATCACCAGCCAGGGCCTGGGCGCTGCGGCAAGCAATTCTGGGGGAAGGCAGGCCCCCAAGTCTGCCGCATCGCCGACAACTACGTGTATCCGTGGATCCTCATATGGTGTTTGAGGATCCAGATCGACGGTGACGACCCGAGGCGTGACACCGTGAGCGGCCATCATATCAGCAAACCACAGGGCCGATCCTCCGAAACGGCACCCGATCTCCACAATCGTCCGCGGGCGCAATCTCGAGAGCAATTGGAGATAGAGCCCAATGTCGAACGGGCTTTTGAGGAACGGCACTCCTCGATAGACCGAGCGCATTACACCTCCCTGGATCCCGTCGAGAACCAGGCTCGGTACATTGGACGAGAAATCGCGTGGGCTGCTGCCGGCAATCACCGGCATAGCGGACAGTCGCGGCTGGCGGGGAGGGGCTGCAAGTCGGTCCAAAGACTCGCGTAGAGACGGCAGGCTCGCGGGATGAGGGCGCCCGACGAGTAACGGTTCCACTTCGGGCGGTGCGTACGGCTTGCCGCGAATGGCGACATATTCGTCATGGAAACGGTCCCAAGGGGATTGCGCGGCATTAGTGGCAACGCCGCCATGCACCTGATGGAACGTCGCCTCCCCGATCAGTAGAATGATGCGGTTAAGCGGATCGGCGCAGAGCCGCTCCCAGATATCGAGATTGGCCAGGCCGCCGCCGGGCGTAGCGAAACGCGGATCATAGCCGCCCAACTCCTGCCAATGCGTCCGCGTGAGGAACAGGGCGTTGGTCTCGGCGGGCGTCACGAACCATCCATTTTCCGAGGATCCGGCGAAGGTGGAAATGTTGAAAAGCCTGTAGGGGTCTTCCTCCCAGTCGCTGGAGGCGAGCAGTCGATCTTCGACCCCTTGATCATATCCCGCGAGCACGCTTCGCATCTGCACATCCGGACCAAGATGAAAGGCAAGCGTGCCGACCACCGCACGATCGTGCAGTCGTGACGCTTCGCGCGCGGTTGCCAGCAGGCGCGGCGAAGCCATGCGGGCACCGTCGATCCAGACACCGACCAGATCACCGCGCGCTTGCTCTATCGCGAGGTTAATCGCAGGGACCGGCGACACGGTAGGCTCCGCTATCGCGACGAGACGAGCGTTGGGCGACCATTCCGCTACTTGATCTGCCGTCGGCGGATCCGTGGAGCCGTTATCGACGACCAATATCTCATAGTCGCCTTCGCCGATATCACGCTGAAGCGCGGGAGACAGGCTGCGGATTGTCCGGGGCAATTCCCGGCCCATCTCGTAGCTAACGACAATCACCGATAGCGAAAGAGACCCGTTCATAAATCGCCTGCCATGGCTTTCGACGGGCTGCCTGTGGCGGCGAAATGACGCAAGGCCTCGATCCGGGCTTCTCGAGACGCGCTCGCGAGATCGGTACGGAAAATGTCATACGCGGGTGTCGATGGCGATATCGCGTCGCTCCGCATCACTATCGACGACGGTGGATCACCCATCGCAAGCGCTTCGCGGACAATGGGATTGTAGTTTTCCCAAAGAACGCGATTGGCAGGATCGAGGCCGGTTACCAACAGCAAGCCCGACGGTGACGTATCAAGCAATATCAGGGTGAGATCGGGGCGCCAGCGTTGCAATATGGGCACCAATCGCCACACATCCCCGGTCCATACGCGAGTGCGGCGCAGTCGTTCGGCTTGCGCCGGGTGATTGGGCAGGACGTCGTCGACGACGAGGATAGCATTCGGCCCGACGACGCGTTCAATATTCATGAAATCACGCAGAGCCGCTTCAAATAGATGTAGCCCATCGATAAAGGCGAGGTCCACCGGCTCCACAAAGATCGTACTGGCATGGTCGGCAAAGAAATCATCACTCATTTGAGTGAAGACACGTGTGGAGCTCGGCAACTCTACCCGAATCTCCGGTGCTGGATCGACACCGATCGCCGCTCCTTGCGCCAAGGCAAGGCTGCGTCCGAAACGTATTCCGATCTCGAGATAGGAACGTGGTGCCAGTATCTGGTGCAGATCTGCCAAGACATGAATATAGTCGCGCTGCCCTTGCGTCCGCTCTTCCTCATCGGTGCCGGGGGGGATGCTCGCCGGGTCGATGGCAACAGGTTCCGCCAACGGTGCGGACGCCGGCGGCGGACCGTGGCGTGCGAAGACACCGACCAAATCCTTCCAGGGGCCCCGTTCGTCCAGCCAAAGGTCGACCAGCTCGCAATGGGTGTAGCGTGCCAAGGCACGATAGGCATCTGGATAGAAACGATAGCAATCGACTGGATAGCGATGCTCCGGCCCTGCCGAGGGCGCGATCAGGAATATGAAACCTCCAGGGCGGAGGACGCGCACCATTTCGGCAAAGGTCAGCCAGAAAAATTCGCAATGTTCCAGCATCTGTCCGGAAATGACGATGTCGATCGAGGCGTCGTCGAGCGGTAGTCGATATGGGTCCTCCAGAACCAGGCGTACGCCCGGTCCGGCAGCTATATCGGCCGCGGTATAGGCGTAACGGGGATGCGCGAAGATTTCGCGGTAGCTTCCGTTGACATCGGAGCCGCCAATATCGAGCACGCGTACGCAGTCCTGCGTCTCCAGCGCGTTTCCAACAACGTGGCGCGCATAGCATCTGCGCATATTTTCCATGGAGGAGGCGTGCATGCGGCGACGTGTCCCGTTGTGGCAAGGAGAAGGCGCCGATGCCTATCGCGGGCCGCAGCTCGAGAAAAGAGCGATGGCCGGTTCGTAGCAAGATCTCGAGGATGCGGGGCATCCAGCTCGACAACGCAGCGACCATCATTTGGGTCAGGCCCATATGATGGTCGCGCAAAACGTTGTTCGGATCGCGGTGGTTATTTCACCGGGATGGTTGCCGAGAAGGCGCCGTCGGCGCCATTGTTACCGTTGACGCGATTATTCCCGTAGGAAGCTAGGACCCCACCGGCAGCGGGAAACAGCCCGGCGACATTGCCGAAGATCGTCGAATTGCCAACAAGCATGCCTGCATTGGCACCGCTTACCGCCAAGCCTTTGTTGCCGTTGGCGGAAACGGCAACATTGTCGAGCAGTAACGTCACGTTAGCCGCGGTGCCGTTGCTGGTCGTGATGCCATTTTGAGTATTGCGGCTGACGACGCTGTCGCGGACGACACCGTTGATTTTGCCGGTCGTGGCGGACCCATCAGCAATGATGCCAAAGGTCCCGCCGGTGATCTGAGTGCGCGTGATTGTGACGTCGGTCGTTGCGGCGCCCGCCGGGCGGATATTGATCCCTGCAAAGGTGCCGCTCTGTCCGGCCCTGCTGATGATCGTATCGCTCACATGAAGCGCCGCACCGCCCGACGCCGTCATGTTGATCCCGTTGTTGGTAAAATTACGAATAGTGCAATCGATGACCAAAAGTGCCTTTCCGGCAATGAAATTGATCCCGGTGACGCCCGTAGTACCTCCTTCGATATCGATGCCGTCGAGCACGATCACATCGTTCGTGCCCGCATTGATATTGAAGCCAGTGGTGCCGCTGGCGAGAACGCCCGCTTGCCCCCCACCGGCACGGATCGTGATCGCCTTGGTGATCGTCAAGGTACCGTAGGCGCCGTTGTCGATGATGTTGATCTCGCCACCCGCCGCGGTCTTGGAGATCGCGCCAGCGAAGGTCTTGCAGGGCGCCGTGCGTGAGCAAGGATTGACGTCGTCGCCAACGCCGGAGACCCAGGTACGAGTCGCCTGGGCCAGGGCCGGAGTCGCGGAAAGAGTGAACAGGACAGCCAGGGCCATCGCTAACTTCATCCAGATTTTATGCATTTCATGCTCCATCTCAGATTTGTGTTGCGCAGACCCGAAATTGCTTCGACTTGTCGTTGGCCGATTGTCGGCAGGCAAACCTGAACCGAGAAGCGCCCGGATCATCCTCATAGGATTTCGCTCGCGCCAGTGGTTCATCGCCCCTCGGAAGAGACGACCGGTCACCGATATCACGAAGATATGACGGAACAAAGCGGCGAGCGCGCTCAAGTGCGTCTTAGTAACGATGATTCTACATGCGCACCGGTAGGACTGCTTCACCCAAGGCAGTACCTATTCCTTAAGATGATCTCACAAAGGAATAAAGTCTGCCTGGCCTGGGAGATCTTCTACGTCACCGGCACGGCGGATTTCATCCTGGTCGTGACCGCACGGGACAACGAGGCCTATGACGCGTTCATGAGCCGGCGGATCGCCGACGATCCCAATGTGCGCCGATTCACCACGGACGTCGCGCTCGGCGCCGGCAAACGCAGCCTTGGCGATCCCGATCGACCTGGCCGGTTGAACGGCGCGGCTTTCCCTGTTCCAGGGCGGATAACAGCGACGGAACAGGGAAGGGTTTTTTTCTTCGCTGTTATCGGGACGTTCAAGGGCGAAATTGTCTGGATTTTCCGTGTTATATCAATCGGATTCATGGCTTATCCCTGTTATTGGGATAACAGGGAAGCGAGCGGCGCGGAACAGGGATAGACTGTCCCGAACGGCGAGCCGGTTTCGGCGGTCTCTCGACGATGAGCGACCTGTCTGTCGTGCCAACGATTTCAAAGAGCGGCAGCGGCGTCGAATGCTGCGTTCGCCGGCACCTTGTGGCGATTTCCCGGAAAGTTGAATCGACAGCCGGTCACGGACCTGTCGAGCGTTGGATTGCTGAGCCGGGAGGCTTGCCCCGGGCGGGCAGGCCTCATGACTTTCCCCGCCGCTCGTTCGCTTTTCGGCAAGAATTGCAGGCTAGGGTGACCCGGCGCACTGGAGGTTGCCGTCCTTGATCGAGATCGAAGTCCAGAACGAGACGAATCAGACGCAGGTCGGGCTGCGCTTCGCTGCGGTCCCGCGGATCGGGGAGGGGCTGCGCCTGCGCCAGCCGGACGGCTTCTGGGCGTCCTATGACATCATCGACGTGTGGTACCAGAAGGCCGAGTTCGGCGAGATCTGGGTGCCCTATATCCATGTCCGCATGACCGAAGCGGACCAGGCCGTGGTCGCCGCCGCGGCAAGCCAGATTCTGAGCCAGAGGGAGCCACAGCCATTCACGGTCTGATCAAGCGCCTGGGGAGCGCCGCAGCCATCGGTCGCGCCGCGCCCCTTCCCGCGGACCCGCAGCCGCCCGAGGCAGCGCCGGCGCCCGTGCCGGCCGCGGCGCCGCGCCAGCCGCATTGCCTGCTGGTCGATGATTCGCGGGTGATGCGCAAGGTCGCGCACCGCATCATCGCCGGCATCGGCTATCAGGTGACCGAGGCCGAAAATGGCGAGGAAGCGTTCGCCCGGTGCCGGGCGGCGATGCCGGACCTGATCCTGCTCGACTGGGAAATGCCGGTGATGAGCGGGGTCGAGTTCGTCGCCGCGCTGCGCCGGATTGCGGGCGGCGCCGCGCCGAAAGTCGTGTTCTGCACCTCCAAGACGCAGACGCCCGACATCTATCAGGGCATCGCCGCCGGCGCCGACGAATATATCACCAAGCCGTTCGACGAGCAGGCGCTGCTGGCCAAGCTGCGGCGGATCGGGGCGGCGTAGCGGCCGATCCGCGCGGCCCGATCGGGGATGAGCGCTATTCCACGGGGAGGTTGTTGGGCGCCCAGCGCATCTCGATGATACCCGGCGAATCCGAATTGTAATTGACGTAATGCCAGGCCGGCGTGGAGGAATAGAGCTTCAGGCTGTAACCGGACCCGCCCTGGTCGGTGAAGTCGAGCTGGAACGTGCCGGACCCGAAACCCGATGGGCCCTGGCCGAACACCCAGATGCCATAGGCATAGTGTTCATACGCCTTTGGCGGCTGGTTGGTGACATAGGCGCAGGTGACCACGGCGCCGGACGGCCCGACCACGCAGCCCTGCAGATCGCTGTTGCCGTTGATCGCGAGCCAGCCGGCCTCAGGCAGCAACGGCGTCGCGCCGAGCGCGGAGCCGCCATCGGGGTCCGCGCAGGTAGTGGATGTGAAATCCGCGCCAATGCCGTTGGGCTGGTCGGTCGGGGGCGTATCGCTCATAAGCACCTCCAGGGGCTCGCCATGGCGCCGGCGTGGCGACAGGTCGCGGCCGGGCCGCAACAGGCCATGGCCGGGCGGAGCCTGTAAACCCGGATACTGGTTAAACAGCGGGATCCGGTTCTATTTCGTCGCCTGCGGGATAGAGCGGCGAGCGTTAAATCTGATCCGTTCGTCCTGAGTAGGGATCGAGGTGCCGAAGGCGTATCGAGAGCCCGTATCGAAGGACAGGTTGTCGCGCGGAACCTGTCCTTCGATACGCCCTCTCGATACGCCGCTGCGCGGCACCTCGATGGCTACTCAGGACGAACGGGTGTTGGTGGCTCCGATGTGATGCAAGCTACTTCTAAACCGCCGCGTCCCTCATCCTGAAATGGAACAGCCGGCTCGGCCCGTCTTCGGGCACGAGGAACAGGTCGCGGCCCTTCACTGCCATGCCTTCGCCGGTATAGGGCCTGGCGCGGTCGGTGACGCCGGTGCGGGCGGTCCGGACGAGCTTCATCGACGGCCAGTCGATCCAGTCGATCGTGCCGCTGAGCGGCGTCACCACGCCGCCCGCGACGAGCTGGCCGTCGACGAACTTGATGTCCTGATAGCGCGTGGGGAAGGGGTTGGGCACGACCCGGACCTGCTTCCCGCTGGCCAGATCGAAGATGCGCAACAGCTGGCTGTCCCAATTACCCGCGACGAGCGTGTCGCCCGAGACCGCGACGCACCCGAGATGATCCGCGACCGGGATCCTGCGGCGAACCGCCAGCGAGCCCGTGTCGATTTCCATCAGCGTGGCGGAGCTGTTCGCGGTCATTTCCGCGACGGCCACCCAGATCGACCCGTCATGCAGCGACAGCCCGCCCGGATGATAGCGCGGGCCGTCGGTCAGCTCCAGCCGCCGCAACAACCGGCCGCTGCGCCGGTCGAACTGATGGAGATAGCCCTTGTGGCCGGCGAGATCGACCGAAGTGACCCAGATATGACGGCTGTCGAGATCGACGCCCTGGATGTGGAACAACTCCCCGTCGAGCGGCAGGGTGCCGACGAGCTGCGCGTTCTGGATCGGATCGCTGCTCTCCTGCTGCGCGACCGCCGCGGTCAGGCTCAGTAGGACGAGGGAGAGGGCGGTCAGGGCGGTCCGTATCGTCTTGCGCGGCATATCGTGTCGCTCCCGGCTTTCGGTTCATCCGCACTGGATGCGCGCCCGGTAGCGTCGGTTTGCGACGGTGGTGTGAATGGGGTGGCGAAGGGTGATACCGACCGCCGGGGACGTCGCGCGCGGGCCCGGCAGGCTTCGGCCGCGCAGCCCGATATCCGACTGGCATCGCGCCCTAAATTCTTCCATGCTGCGATTTCAAACCGGGGGGAAGACGATGCTACGGAAAATCACGGCACTTGCTTGCGGCCTGCTTGTCGTCGCGGGCGTGCCGGCCTCAGCGAACGCGCAGGCCGAAGATCCGCTGGCGCAGTGCCTCGTTTCCCATACCAGCCCCAGTGACCGCAGCGCCCTCGTCAAATGGATCTTCTCGGTGATGGCGGCCAGCCCGGAAGTATCGTCCATGTCCTCGATCACGCCGGCGCAGCGTGACGCCTTGTCCAAGGCCGCCGGCATCATTTTCACCCGGGTGCTGACGGTCGACTGTCGCGCCGAGGCGATCGGCAGCATCAAGGCCGGCGGGACGGACGCCCTGGAAAAGGGTTTCCGGGTCCTGGGCGAGACCGCGATGACGGGCTTGATGAGCGATCCGGCCGTCGAGAAATCGATGGTCGGGCTGCTGGCCGGGATCGACATGCAGGCCTGGGCCACCCTGATGATCGATGCGGGGGAAGGCCCAGGCAAGAAGTTTCAGAAGAAATAGGAGTGACGGGTTCCCGGCAGGGCGGCGGCGGCTCGCGGGAGCGTCGGTGTGGCGCTGGGGCCGGGGAGCCGGGCGCGGGATGCCATAGCCGGGCGGGGCGCGTAAGGCCGGACCGAGGATAAACAGCGGGAGCTGTTCTATCTCTGTCGCCACCGGATCGCTTAAGGGCTAAGCGACCTGACACCGCAATTCACTCGGCCGAGTGAAGCAATCGGCATGGAAGGAGAATTGCGATGGACGAGCAATGGGACGGGATCGTCGCCCGGGCCACGCTGAACGAGCGGGGCACGGTCCCGCGCTCCGCGCTGGCGACGTCGCCGGACATTATTCTCGCCGGCCCGGTCCCATTTCAGGATCCCGGCTTGCTCCTCGATCCCGGCAACTATGGCAAGGTTTATGACAACGGCCTTCATGTCGGCTGGCCGAACTATCTTTATGTGCGGGGAAAGAACTGCGCGCCGGATGCGCAGTCGGGCTGGTGGAACCTCTTCTGGGCGAGGCCGAACATCCTGCTCTATCCCTGGCTGTGGGAACAGAACAAGCTAGCCACCTCGTCGGGTGACCAGAACCCGCGCTTCGCGATCGGCCCCGGGGCGATCGGCGCCACCACCGATCCCTTCACCTGGGTACCGAGCGATATCGCGGAGTATTATTGCCTCATCGCGATCGCCGAAACGCGCGAACATCGCGATCCGCTGAGGGGCGTCCGCGATATATCGAGCCTCGCTGCGGCACTGTCGCGCAACGCGAACGTCGCCCAGCGCAATGTCCATTCGATCCGCGGAGACGTGCCTCAGGTCGCGTTTGAATCGGGTTATAATCAGGGCGACGAGCAAGCCCGGGTCGACTTCTCGGTGATATTCGAGAACATCCCCAAGGGCAGCAGCTACACCATTTCATCGGGAACGCCGCTGAACGGTCAGGTGCTCGGCCATCGCGACACCAGCACGAACGCCAACAATTTCACCCATGCGTGGGCCGATCTCGACATCCCGCCGCAATGGAGCACGCGCTTTACCTGCGCGATGACGTTCGGGGGCGACTGGTCGGGCATTCCCGCGGGCCAGAAACCAAAGGTCACGATCCGCGCCGATCTCCTCCTGGGTGCGGGGGAGCAGCTTTACGATATCGGATTCGACCTGGCTCCGGATCCGCGCACCGGTCAGCCTCGCCGGGGTCGCCGGGGTGAGCCGGTACGGGCGCTGACGGCGGGCTCGTTCGGTATCGTCTGCCCTGACCTCGGATCCTGACGCGCCGCCGGGCTGACGGCGGCTTTCCGGTGGCTGAAAGTGCAACGTCACCGGGATTTCGAGATCGGAGGCATTGGGCGGTTTCGACCGGCCTGATGAAGTCCCCCGCCTTGACCGGCTTCCAGTCGAGCAGCTGCCGCCAACGCGATGCGGGAGATCATCTTCCCCTTTTTCGCCGCGTTCGAGCGGACCGAGACGGTCTTGCCCCTGGTGAAGAATGTGGCGCTTTGGCCGAAGTCGCTCGTAGAATATCTTCTCGTCGCCGCCGGGCCCGACGCGGCGAGCGAGGCGGGCGCTTCATATCTGGCCGCCGATCCCCTTGTCAGGCGCCGATTCGAAGGGGCGTTGCTCGAATTGTCGCAGAATAATGTAGTGAGTCCCCAGGGCGATCTTGCCCGCGATCTTGCGGCTCTATCGGTTGCGACTGGCTTACGATTTTCCGAACAGCGCGGCGATAATTAGTAAACTGGCACCGTAATTCTTTGCCTCCGCAGCACCGTATAACCGGGAAGCGTGCAATTACCCCTGAACGCAAGGGCCTCACGCGATAGCCTGTAGCCCCTTGGCCTTTACCAGGTTGAGCAGCTTGAGCGATGGACCATCTGGTCGCTTCTCGCCCCGTTCCCATTTGCTGACGGCGTCCTTCCGCACATTCAGATATCGCGCGAAGACCGGCTGGGAGACCTGCTCGCGTTCGCGCAGGGCGCGGATTTCCACCGGGCTCAGGGGCTCGACAGGGGTGAGGCACAGTGCGTCGAACTCGCGCATCGTCGCCTTGTCGACCAGTCCGATCTGATGCAGCCCGGCAGCAGTCTTGTAGACCGAGGCCAGGATGTCGTTTTCAGCCTTGTTCTTCGTCGTCACCGTCCGTCACCTCGATCAATTGCCCGGCGTCCATCGCCACGCCTATCTCGTCCGTGGAGAAGGCTAGAAATATCTCCGCCAGACGCTTCAGCGCCTTCAACTCCACGGGCGTAACATTCGCCTTGTCGTTCTTCGCAAAACCGTGTGCGAAGAAGCTGTGCCCGCCGACCCTGAACAATATGATGGTGCGGAAGCCGCCGGATTTGCCGCCGCCCGGGCGGGCAACACGCTGCTTGAACACGCCTCCGCCGAGATCCGCATCATAATGGCCCTCGGCAATATCGGCCGCCGCTTCCATCAGACCGGAGTCTTCCAACCGAGCCTTGCGGGCAAAGCGCGCAAACTGCTTGGTCATGTAGACGCTCATGGCCGGACAAGCCCATCATGGCGCATAGTGTAGTCCCTGGAGCTATAGATTTCAAGCCGGCGCCCGATGCGGTTCACCCCAAACTCACAAAACTATCCATCACCCGCTTCCGCCCGGCGCTCTCGAAATCGATCTCGAGCTTGTTCCCCTCGATCTCGGCGATCGAGCCGTATCCGAACTTCTGGTGAAACACCCGCATCCCCACGGACAGGTCGTCGCGCCCCTTGTTGCCGATGCTCACCGCGCTGGCCCGCGCCTCCACCACCCGTGAAGGCTCGCGCGTAAAGGTGCGGCTGGTGAATCCGCCGCCATTGGGCGCCACGCCGGCCGCGCGTTGCCAGCCCGGCCCGCGCCCGGTCCCGCGCGCCACGTCCGCGAAGGGATCGGCGCGTTCGGACCAGTTGGCGCGCCACAGGCTTTCGCCGCCGCTCATCGAATTTTCCTGCTCGATATGCGCATCGGGCAGTTCGTTCACGAAGCGGCTCGGGATGCTCGAGGTCCATTGGCCGTAGATGCGGCGATTGGCGGCGTGGAGGATGATCGCGCGGCGGCGGGCGCGGGTGATCGCGACATAAGCGAGGCGGCGTTCCTCCTCCAGCGAGGCGATGCCGCCTTCGTCGAGCGCGCGCTGCGACGGGAACAGGCCTTCTTCCCAGCCGACCAGGAAGACGGTGTCATATTCCAGGCCCTTGGCGGCGTGGATCGTCATGATCGTCACCCGCGCCTCGCCCGCCTGCGCCTCGTTATCCATCACCAGGCTGACATGCTCGAGGAAGGCGCCGAGAGTCTCATACTCCTCCATCGCGCGGATCAGCTCGGTGAGGTTCTCCAGCCGGCCGGCGGCCTCGGCCGATTTCTCGGCCTGCCACATGCCGGTATAGCCGCTCTCGTCGAGGATCTGCCGGGCCAGTTCGGGATGCGGCATCTCGCCCGCCATGCCGCGCCAGCGCGCCATGTCGCCGACCAGATTGCCCAGCGCGCGGCGCGCCGCGCCGGTCAGCTCGTCGGTGTCGAGGATGCGCGCGGCGGCGACGGTCAGCGGCACATCCTCGGCGCGGGCGAGCTGGTGGACCTTCTGCACTGCCTTGTCGCCAAGGCCGCGCTTCGGCGTGTTGACGATGCGTTCGAAGGCCAGGTCGTCGGCCGGCTGCGCGACGACGCGCAGATAGGCGATCGCGTCGCGGATCTCGAGCCGTTCGTAGAAGCGCTGCCCGCCGAGGATCTTGTGCGGCAGGCCGATAGTGATGAAGCGTTCCTCGAACTCGCGCGTCTGGTGCTGCGCGCGGACCAGGATGGCGATGTCGTCGAGGCTCTTGCCCGCCCGCTGGCAGGACTCGATCTCCTCGCCGACGCGACGCGCTTCCTCGGGGCCGTCCCACACGCCGAGCACCTTGACCTTCTCGCCCTCGCTCGCATCGGTCCATAGCGACTTGCCGAGCCGGCCGCTGTTATTGGCGATCACGCCCGAGGCCGCGGCGAGGATGTGCGGGGTGGAGCGGTAATTCTGCTCGAGCCGGATCACCCTGGCGCCGGGGAAGTCCTTTTCGAACTTCAGGATATTCTCCACCTGCGCGCCGCGCCACGAATAGATCGACTGGTCGTCGTCGCCGACGCAGCAGAGGTTCTTGCTCTCCTGCGCGAGCAGGCGGAGCCAGAGATACTGGACGCTGTTGGTGTCCTGATATTCGTCGACCATGATATATTTGAAGCGGCGCTGATAGTCGGCGAGCACGCCGCGATCGCGCTTCAATATGGTCAGCATGTGGAGTAGCAGGTCGCCGAAATCGCAGGCGTTGAGCGCCTTCAGCCGGGCCTGGTATTGCGCGTACATCTCCCGCCCGCGGCCATTGGCGTAGAGCTCGCTTTCGCCGGCATCGATGTCGGACGGCGTCAGGCCCTTGTTCTTCCACTGGTCGATCAGCCCGGCGAGCTGGCGCGCGGGCCAGCGTTTCTCGTCGAGATCGGCGGCGAGGATGAGCTGTTTCAGCAGGCGCAGCTGATCGTCGGTGTCGAGGATGGTGAAATTGCTCTGCAGCCCGACCAGCTCGGCATGGCGGCGCAGCATCTTCGCGCCGATCGCGTGGAAGGTGCCGAGCCAGGGCATGCCCTCCACCACATCGCCGACGAGCCGGCCGACCCGGTCGCGCATCTCGCGCGCGGCCTTGTTGGTGAAGGTGACCGACAGGATCTCGGACGGCCAGGCCTTTTTGGTGAAGAGCAGATGGGCGAGGCGCGCGGTGAGCGCCGCCGTCTTGCCCGTGCCGGCGCCGGCAAGGACGAGCACCGGGCCCTCGGTGGTGAGCACGGCCTCGCGCTGCGGGGCGTTCAGGCCCGCGAGATAGGGCGGGTCGGCAGGGCTGGGCGCGGGGAGACTCATCGGTGAACAGGTAGGGAACGCGGGCGATGGGGGCAAGCGCGTGTTGGAGTGAGAGGGAGTAGGGCGGGATGCCGAGTCTTCACGCCGTCATTTTTCCTCGGCTACAAAGTGACCGCCACCTGGAGTCGCATCATCATGATTTCACGCCGAAACCTGCTCGGAGGAATGGCCGCCGCAACGATCCTGCCCGTCGGTGGACTGCGGGCCGCCGCAGCGGCGCGGCCGCCGGTGACCATCCCGATCGCGCTGGAGGAAGGCCGCGTGCTGGTGGCGTGCGGCGTGGCGGGGCAGGGGCCGTTCTTCTTCGCGATGGACACCGGCGGCGTGGTGGGCCTGATCCGGGACGATCTCGCGAAGCGGCTGGGGCTGGTGAAGAAGACGACCGCGTCGCTCGGCATCGGCGGGGAGAAACGTATCTACCCGATCTACGATGCGCGCGACTTCATCATCGGCGGCAGCCTGCGCGACGAGGATGTGGCGCTGGCGGGAACCGACCGGGTGTCGTTCGGCGACGACGTGTCGGGATCGCTCGCGGCGGGGGCGATGACCGCCTTCGACAGCGAGCTGGATTTCGGCAAGGGCGAGTGGCGCATCTATCGCGACGGCATCAAGGATCGCACCGGCTATGTCCGCCTCGCGTCCGAGATCCGGCATCACAATCTGGTCAACGGGTCCGCCTATATCTTCGCCGACGTGATGCTCGACGGGCAGAGCTATCGCTTCCTGCTCGATACCGGCGCGCCGGTCGCGGCGCGGCTTTATGGCCCTGCCTCGCGCAAGAGCGGCTTGTGGGACGATGCGAAGCCCTGGGTGCCGCTCGCCGCGCGCGGGGAGCATGCGAGCCGCCTGGTGCGCGCGGGCAGCCTGCAGATCGGCGATACGAGGTTCGATGCGCCGCTGGTCGTGGTCGAAAGCGGTTCGGCCGGCCGCTACGAGATCGCGGACGGCTATATCGGCCTGCCCCTGCTGCGCCGCCTGAACCTGGCGAGCGACGTCAAGGCAGGCATCATGTGGGTCCAGCTTAACCAGCTTCCGCCCGTTCCGGACCGTTACGCCATGTCCGGCATCTGGATCGACCGGAAGGGCGAGGGCATCGTGGTCGGGCAGGTCGGCCGCGGCAGCCCGGGCGAGAAGGCGGGCGTGCAGATGGGCGACGAGATCGTCGGCGAGCGGTTCGGCCCGCTGATCGGCAAGCTCGACGGGCGGCGCGGCGCGGCGGCGGTGCCGCTCTCGCTCCGGCGCGGCGGCCAAGCGCTGCAGGTGACGGTGACGCCGGCGCCCTATCTTTGAGATGAAAAGGGTGGCGGACCTGCCTCGTCATCGGTAAAGACGCCGCCCAGGACGAACGACAAGGGCTGCGAAGCCGACGGCCCCGGGAGGGGACGGGCCTTGTCATCAACTTGTCACACAAGCGCGCAAAGCGGTTTCACCATGGCAACGACATTCTCAGCGCTCGCCGATTCGGACGAGCGATCCTCTGGTGGGCCCCGGCTCGATCAGTCGATGCATCCTGCCGGCCGCTGGCTGTTTCTCGCGGTACTGCTCGGCGGCCTGGCCTATGCCGGGTTCAGCATCTTCCTCGATACCGCCCAGGTCGGCGAGCAGATGGCGACGGGCGTGTTCCTGTTCCTCGGTCTCGCGCTGGTGATCGCGCTCGGCTTCGAGTTCGTGAACGGATTCCACGACACCGCCAACGCCGTCGCGACGGTGATCTACACCAACTCCATGCCGGCGCATGTCGCGGTGGTGTGGTCGGGTTTCTTCAACTTCCTCGGCGTGATGTTCTCCAGCGGGGCGGTGGCCTATTCGATCATCACCCTGTTGCCGGTCGACCTGATCCTGCATGTCGGCAGCAATGCCGGCTTCGCGATGATCTTCGCGCTGCTGCTCGCGGCGGTGATCTGGAACCTCGCGACCTGGTATGTCGGCCTGCCCAATTCCTCCAGCCATGCGCTGATCGGCTCGATCCTGGGGGTCGGCTTCGCCAACCAGCTGCTGTCGGCGAGCAAGGGCGGCACCTCGGGCGTCGACTGGAGCCAGGCCTACAAGATCCTGACCGGGCTGTGGATGGCGCCGCTGATCGGCTTCTTCGCCGCGATGGCGTTGCTGTTCGTGATGAAGCTGGTGCTGCGCAACCCCAAGCTCTACCGCGAGCCGGAGGCCAATGCGCCGCCGCCGCGGGGCATCCGCGCGCTGCTGATCGCGACCTGCACCGCCGTCTCCTTCGCCCATGGCGGCAATGACGGACAGAAGGGCATGGGCCTGATCATGCTGATCCTGATCGGCTGCGCGCCGACCGCCTATGCGCTCAACCGCACCATGCCGGAAAGCGCGATGCCGGCCTTCGTCGCCAGCGCGACTTCGGCCGGCGCCGCGTTCAGCGCCCACTCCACCAGCGCCGCCAGCAACGATGTGGGTGTGGCGCGCGATACGCTGACTCATGCGCTCCAGACCAAGCAGGCGGCGAGCCCGCAGGTCTATGCCGCGGTCGACACGCTGTCGCGCGACGTGAGCCAGCGGATCAGCGGCTTCGGCTCGCTCGACAAGGTGCCGGCGGCGGCGACGCCGAACCTGCGCAACGACATGTATCTGGTGCTCGACACCACGCGGCTGGTGACCAAGGATCCGGCGGCGGCGAAGACCTTCTCCGGCCCCGAGCTGAAGACGATCGACGGTTATCAGAAGCATCTCGAAGAGGGCACGCGCTTCATCCCGCTCTGGGTGAAGATCACCGTCGCGATCGCGCTGGGGCTGGGCACGATGGTCGGCTGGAAGCGGATCGTCGTCACCGTGGGCGAGCGGATCGGCAAGACTCACCTGACCTATGGCATGGGCGCCTCGGCCGAGCTGGTCGCGGCGGGCACGATCTTCGCGGCCGAACATTACGGCCTGCCGGTATCGACCACGCATATCCTGACCAGCGGCGTGGCCGGCGCCTCGGTCGCGAACGGCGCCGGGCTGCGCGCACGGACGATCGGCAGCATGGCGCTGGCCTGGGTGATGACGCTGCCGGCGGCGATGCTGCTGGCGGGCGGGCTCTACTGGCTGATGCTGACCTTGCTGGATACGTTCGCGACGCGTTGAGGAGTCCCTTTCTCAACGGGAGAGCGAAGGGAGGAGCGAAGCGACGAAAAAGGGTGGGGCGACCGCCTTCACCTCATACGTCATGCCGGACCTGTTCCGGCATCCATCGTCCCGCAAGCGCAACGAGCATTGTTTCTCCGGCACGATGGACCCCGGAACAAGTCCGGGGTGACGGACCGGAAAGGTAGTGCAGGCCATTTCGCCGGCTCTGCCGGAAGAGGGAATAGTTTCTTGACCGAAAGGATTGGCCGCGCGAACCAGTGGTCATGAACTCACTCCCCATGACCGCGCACAAGCGCGTGCTGCTCGCCAGCCTGATCGGCACCTCGGTCGAGTTCTACGATTTCTACATTTACGCGACCGCCGCCGCCTTGGTGTTCGGGCCGCTATTCTTCCCGGCCGAGGACCAGTCGGCGCAATTGCTGCTGTCCTATGCCAGTTTCGGCCTCGCCTTCATCGCGCGGCCAGTGGGCGCGGCGATCTTCGGGCATTTCGGGGACCGGATCGGGCGCAAGTCGACGCTGGTCGCTTCGCTGATGCTGATGGGCGGATCGACCGTCGCGATCGCGTTCCTGCCGACCTATGCCCAGATCGGCTGGGTCGCCCCGCTGATCCTGTGCATTCTGCGCTTTGGCCAGGGGCTCGGGCTCGGCGGCGAATGGGGCGGGGCGGCGCTGCTCGCGGTGGAGAATGCGCCGCCGGGCTGGCGCAACCGCTACGGCATGTTTCCGCCGCTCGGCGCGCCGGTGGGGTTCATCGCGGCGAACGGTTTCTTCCTGATCCTCGGCGCCACCCTGACCGATGCGCAATTCCGCGACTGGGGCTGGCGGCTGCCCTTCCTCGCCAGCGCGGTGCTGGTCGCACTGGGGCTGTGGGTGCGGCTGAAGCTGACCGAGACTCCGGCCTTCCTCGAGGCAGCAAAAGAGGAGAAGCTGCCCAAGGTGCCGATCGTCACCTTGTTCCGCGATCATCTCCGCCCGACCATGGCCGGCATCTTCGGCGTGGTAGCCTGCTTCGCGCTCTTCTACCTCGCGACCGCCTTTGCGCTCGGATACGGCACGACGACGCTCGGCCATAACCGCCAGGCGTTTCTCGCGGTCGAACTCGCCGCGATCCTGTTCCTCGCGCTTGGCGTGATCGTCGCGAGCGTGCTGGCGGACCGGCACAGCGCGACCGCGATGCTGCGCTGGGGCTTTGCCGGCGCCGCGATGGCGGGGCTGCTGATGGGGCCGATGCTCGGCGCGGCGTCGCTGTTTGTCGTGTTCCTGTGGCTGGCCTTTGCGCTGTTCGTGATGGGCTTTGCCTATGGCCCGCTCGGCGGCTGGCTGCCCGAACTGTTCCCGGCCGAGGTGCGCTATACCGGCGTGTCGATGACCTTCAATGTCGGCGGCATCCTGGGCGGCGCGATGGCGCCGATCGTGGCGTCCTGGCTGGCGGCCAAGGGCGGGCTGGGGCTGGTTGGGGTCTATCTGCTGGTGGCGGGCCTGCTCAGCTTTGGCGGGCTGGCGCTGCTGCGCAAGGGACGCGCGCCTTTGGTGTAACCGTCATGCCGGACTGGTTCCGGCATCCATGTCTGCGCAAGAGCCTCAACTGATGGGTGTGCGGCACGATGGACCCCGGAACAGGTCCGGGGTGACGTAGTGAGTAGGGCTAGCCGGCGCGGCGCAGCAGGGTGATCTTCATCTTGCCGTGCGTGCGTTCGGCATCGCTCGTGAAACCATCGACCTCGACCGTCTCGGTCTTGGCGGTCTCGATGCTGATCCAGGTCGCATCGCTCACCCAGCCGAGCCGGTTGAGCCGGTCGAGCGCGACCATGCCGGCACCGGTGCCATAGGGCGGGTCCATCAGGATCACGTCGAGCGGCTGGGTGGCGGGCGGGAGCGCGAGCACCGACTGGGCGCGGACATCGGCTTTCGTGCCGAGCTTGGCGATATTGGCCTTGAGCGCATCGATCGCGGCGCGGTCCTGCTCGACGAAGATGCACGATCCGGCCCCGCGCGACAGCGCCTCGAGCCCGAGCGCCCCCGATCCGGCGAAGAGATCGGCCACCGCCAGCCCCTCGAAGCTGCCGAGGCGGCTGGTGAGCATCGAGAACAGCGCCTCGCGCGTGCGGTCGGCGGTGGGGCGGGTGGCGTCGCCTTTGGGGGCGATAATGGCGCGGCCGCGCCACAGGCCGGAGATGATACGCATGACTTATTTCCGGGTGCGGGGTTTGGGCTTGGGCTTGGCCCAGCCGGCCTTGGGACGCGGCTTGCCGGCGGGCTTGGTGCCGCGGGAGTCCGATGGCGCTTCGTCGCGGGGCGGGCGCGGCGGCTTGGCGCGGACGTTGCGGCCGAGTTCCGGGTTGAACACGCGGGCCGGGCGGGTTTCGCCCGGAGGCGCGGCCTTGCCGCCGCCCTTGGGTTTGGCGTCGTAGAAGCGCTTGGGCTTCACGCCCGCGGGCGACGGCGCCGGACGGGCAGCGCGTTCCTCGGCCGGGCGGCTGTCGCGCGGCGACCATGTCGCCGGCTTGTCGCCATTGCGTGGGGGCGCGGGCGCGCGGCGCGCCGGACGGACGTCGAAGGCAGCGCGATCCGCCTTGGCCGCGTCTTCGCGCGTGATGCGGGCAGCGGGGCGGACGGCACGCTTGGGCGCTTCCTGCGCGATCCGCGCGTCGCGGGCGGCGGCGGGGCGCTCGTCATGGCGCGGCGCGCGCGTCGTCCGCTGCGGCGTCTGCGCGCCGAGCCGGACAGGCGACGGCGCCGGGGCGCGGCGCTTGATCTCGGGGGGCGAACTCTCCGGCGTGATGTTCTTCGTCGGGTTCTTGCGGAAGGCGATCACATCGACCTGGCGGACTTCGCCGACCTCGCCCACCGGCAGGTCGCCCAGCACGAACGGGCCATAGCGCGTGCGGATCAGGCGCGAGACGCGGAGACCCAGATGCTCGAGCACGCGGCGGACTTCGCGATTCTTGCCCTCGGTCAGGATCATTTCGATCCAGACGTTTGCACCGGTGCGGCGTTCGAGATTGGCGTTGATCGATCCGTAGCGCACGCCCTCGATCTCGACGCCGTGGATCAATTCCTCGAGCTGCGCCTGAGTGACGGCACCATAGGCGCGGGCACGGTACGCGCGCTCGACGCCGGTCGCCGGCAATTCGAGCTGGCGCTTCAGCTCGCCATCGGTGGTGAGGAGGAGCAACCCTTCGGTATTGAGATCGAGCCGGCCGACCGGGACCACGCGCGGCAGGTCGTTCGGCAGCTTGTCGTAGATCGTCGGGCGCCCGCCGGGATCGCGCTCGGTGACGAGCAGGCCGCTCGGCTTGTGGTAGAGGAACAGCCGCGCGGGGGCCGCGGCCTGGACCGGGTTACCGTCGACGGTAACGCCGTGGAGCGAGGTGAGGATCGTTGCAGGCGTATCGATGACGGTGCCGTTGAGCGCGACGCGCCCTTCGGCGATCATGCGTTCGATTTCACGGCGCGAGGCGATGCCGGCACGGGCGAGCAGCTTGGCGATGCGCTGCTGCTCCTTGGATTCTCTGAAAATGGACACAGAGGCGCTGATACCGCTTTTCTTCGTGTCGACATGAAAAAAATATTGCGCCCGATCCCGAAGCCGCGCGTTAAGAGACGGATGCGTAACAAGGTCGGGGGAAGTTGCTTGCCCGGGCCCAGTACAAAGGCGGGCACCGGACGATGTTGTTCGGCAAAAAGAAACGGCGCATTTGCAGGGTGTTGATTGTCGAGGACGAGCCTCTCGTCGCGTTCGACACGGAACATTTCCTGCGCGAGGCGGAATTCGAGATCGTCGCGACGGTGGACCGCGTCGCCACGGCCGTGGAAGTGATTCGCGGCGAGGAGGACATCGATCTGGTGCTGGTCGACATCAGCCTGGCCGATGGCAGCGGAATCGACGTGGCGCACGAGGCCCATGGTGCCGGCATCCCGGTGCTGTTCGTGACCGGCGCGTGCCCCGAGGGGGCACGCGACGTGGCTGCGGGGTGCCTGTCCAAACCCTATGCGCAACGCGACCTGCTGGCGGCGATCAACGCGATCGAAGCGGTGATCGAAGGCCGGAAGCCGAAACGGCTGCCCAGCGGGTTCAGCCTGTTCGACAAGGCGGCCTAGGACCCTAGCCTTTGGCTCCTGGCCGGAAGGTGAGCCAGAGCGCCGATACGAGGAAGTAGAAGGCGCCGAACGCGGCATAGGGCGCCACATCAGTGATTCCCGGGGTAGCGCTGCCCAGCGATTGTTTGATGAAGAACCCGCCGGCGAGCGCGGACTGGGCACCGCTCAGGATCATGGCCCATTGCGCGCCATAGGTTTGCCAGCGCCGCACCCCCGTGGCGAGCTGCAACAGGCCAGCAAAGATCGCCCACAGGCCGAAGATCGCGAGCACCGCATGCAGGTTTCCGATCATCACCGCCACCGCGACCGCGGTTAGGGTGCTGAGGACCATGTTGAGCGCCTGGGTGCGATTGCGCGCCAGTCCGCCATTGCGCGTCGCGTCGATCAGGTTCGCCAGCGCGTCCCAGGCCGGATAGGCAACGAGCAGCGCAGCGCCGATCGCGGCGGAAGCCGCCCCGATCGTAAAGGCCGCCGCGACCCAGATGGCGGCGACCACGGCGCGCAGGAAATAATAGTTTCGCAGCCCGGCGGCATCCGGCGTGACGGTGCTCAGGGAATGGCGTTGTTCGATGCTCGACATGAGTGATTCTCTCTCTACCTTCTAGTAGGTAGGCGACTAGGCCCTTGCTCATCGGCTTGCAAGCAAATACCTACCTATTGGAAGGTAGGCATATGGCGGGAAGTACGGCACAGCAGATTGTGGAGACGGCGCGTCAGCTGATCATGACACGTGGCTATAACGGGTTCAGCTATGCCGATATCTCGGCGGCGATCGGCATCCGCAAACCGAGCATCCACCATCATTTCACCGGCAAGAGCGACCTGGCGGTCGCCGTGGTGGAGCAATCGCGCGCGATCATCCGCGCGCAGGTCGCCCAGTTGGCGGAGACCGAGCCCGAGGCCGGCGTCCAGCTTCGCGCCTATGCGGGTTATTGGGAGCGCTGCATCCTGGACGATTCGGCGCCCTTCTGCGTCGCCGCGATCCTCGCCGCCGAACTGCCTAGCCTGCCGGACGATCTCGCGCACTCGGTGCGCGCACATTTCGCCGAGCTGTCGGGATGGCTCGCGCATATCCTCGCACTGGGCGTGCGGCAGGGAAGCGTGTCGCTTGTCCGCTCGCCGGCGGAAGAGGCGGATGCGTTCATGTCGGCGATCTACGGTGCGATGCTCTCCGCCCGGGCATTCGGGGAGCCGGAGCGCTTCGTCGCGATCACCGAGACCTTGCTGTCACGCATCGTGCGTCTGCACTAGCTCCGGCGCTCAGAGTCTCGCTTCGACCTGGTCGTGAAAGGCGCGGATGCCGGTTTCCAGCGTGCCGAGCGTGACCCGATCGATCGCGCCCGAGGCCAGCCCCTCCTGACCCAGCGCGGCGGCACGGAAATCCTCGGAGGCGAAGACGCCGCCATCGAGCAGGTTCCAGCTCTTCTCCCAATGCGCCAGCGCCTTTTCGGTCGTGGGGGCTTCGGGGATCAGCATGAAGTCCTCGACCAGCACCCGGCCTTCGGACTGGGGCATCAGCACCATCAGGTTCATATAGTCCGGGCTGACGATCAGCACGGTGCCGGGGAACATCTGATAGGTATAGGTGATCGCCGCCCTCAGCGTCGGCCAGTCCTCGGCCGAGCAGGCAGCGAGCGCTGCCTCGCGGCCCACCGCGGAGCGCTGGTGCGGGCCGATATGGTCGCCGGTGGAGACGCCGTCCTTGAAGAAGCGGCCGATCGTCTGCGCGTGCAGCCGCTGGACATGATAGCTCTCCAGGAAAGCGTCCATGATCAGCTTCCAGTTGGCGGCCACGTCGTGCGTCCGCCGGCGGAAGAGATGCTGGCCGGCGAGATCGAAGGCATCGAAATCATGGCCCAGCGCCTCGGCTTCGGCGAAATCGGCATGATCGTCGAAAGCGAACCAGATCAGGCCGCCGGCCTCGCGCGTCGGCAGGCGCTTGAGGCCGAAGCCGCTCTTGTCGAGGCCGGGAAAGCTGTCCGGCCGGGGCAGGCCGGCGAGCGCGCCGTCGAGCGTGTAGCTCCAGGCATGATACGGGCAGATCAGCCGCGGCGCGCAGACCGGTTCGCTGCCTTCGACCAGGCGAGTGCCGCGATGCTGGCAAACATTGAGGAACACCTGCGCCTTGCCCTGCCTGCCGCGGGCGACGAGCAGGGGTTTGCCGAAGCCGTCATGCGGCACCGCCATGTTGTTCTGCGGCAGCAGCGCGGAAGGCCCGATGACCAGCGGCACCTTGGCAAAGATGCGTGCCTGTTCCGCGGCATGGCGTTCCGGCGCCGTATAGGCGCGGGCATCGACATGGGTGATGCCGAGAGTCGGCCGGGTCCCGCCGGCGGCAAGCTGCGCGGCCAGCGCGAGCTGGCCCAGGGTCGGCACGGTAATCTTGGTGGGCGCGTTCATCTCGCTTCCTCTCCCGATTTTTGACGCTAGTGTCTGCCGGATAAGGCCGGGGAGCAAGAGCGGGATGAGCGAGCTGGAAATCGAGCGGCCGGGCGGCTGGATGGACGGCGTCCGCCCCTATTTCGAAAAGGCCCCGCTGGCGGCGCTGGCGCTCGGCATCTCCTCGGGCTTTCCCTATGCGATGATCGGCGCGACCCTGACGACGCGGCTGGCGCAGGACGGGATCGACAAGAAGACCGTCACCGCGTTCAGCCTCGCCTTCCTGGTCTATAATCTCAAATGGATATGGGCCTGGGCGGTCGACGGCGTGAAGCTGCCGATCATCGGCCGGCTGGGGCAGCGCGTGTCGTGGCTGCTGCTCGCGGGCGTGCTGGTGATGGCGGCGGTCGCCAACCTCGCGCTGATCGATCCCAAGGCGGATATCATGGCGGCGGCGATTGCCGCGATCCTGGTGGGGGCGGCGGGCGCGACCTTCGACATCGTGATCGACGCCTATCGCATCGAGATCCTCGAACCGCGCCAGCTCGGCGTCGGCTCCGGCATGTCGCAATATGGCTGGCGGATCGGGTCGGCCGGCGCCGGGGCGCTGGCGCTGGTGATCGCCGCGCGGGGCGGCTGGGAATGGGCTTATCTCGCCTGCGCGATGCTGGCGCTGCCGGCGATGCTGGCAGGCCTGATCGTCGGCGAGCCGGCGCGGCACCGGGAGATTGCGGTGCGGCGTGGCATCGGCGCCATGCTCGCCTCGATCTGGGGCCCCTTCGCGCAATTCTTCACCCGCGAGGGCGCGGCGATCGTGCTGGCCTTCATCCTGATCCACAAGGTCGGGGACACGCTCGCCAACCTGACCTTCCGCCTGTTGTTCGACGATCTGAAATTCACCAATGACGAGATCGCCTTTTACGATGTCGGGATCGGCTTCTGGGCTTATCTGATCGGCATCTTCGTCGGCGGCGTGCTCTACGCGAAAATGGGGATGAAGCGGTCGGTGCTGCTGTCCCTGGTGCTGATGGCAGTGTCCAATCTGAGCTTCGCCGTGCTCGCCGCGGCGGGGCATTCGAACATCGGCATGGCGGGCGCGATCGGCTTCGAGAATTTCGCGAGCGGGTTCGGCGGTGTCGCGGTGGTCGCCTATTTCTCGGCGCTGACCGACCTGCGCTTCACCGCCGCGCAATATGCGCTGATCTCCGCCGCCGCGAGCATCGTCGGGCGGTTCGTGACGGGCACCACGGCTGGTGGGTTGATAGAGGCCATGGGCTATGTGAATTTCTATCTGCTCACCACCGTGATCGCCTTTCCCGGGGTGCTCCTGTTCTGGTGGATGATCCGGTCGGGACTGGTCGACCGGTCGATCGGCAGCGCGGGCGGGGGCGATGAACCGCCCGTGCCTGGCGCGGCTCCCGTCGTTGCGGGGGCATCGGAGCCGCCCGCGACATGATCCTCTATCTCGCGATCCTGGCAATCCAGGTGATGCTGGTGATCGACGTGATCCGCAACGGGCGCAATCAGTTGTGGATCATGGCGCTGATGTTCCTGCCGGGCCCCAGCACGATCGCCTATCTGGTGATCGAGGTCTATCCGCGGCTGCAGGGCAATCGTCATGTCCGCACCGCACGTGCCAAAGCAGTGGCGGCGCTCGATCCGGAGCGGGAAGTCCGGGCGGCGCGCGATGCGCTGGACCTGGCGGATACCGCGGCCAATCGCATCCGGCTGGCGGACGCGCTGGCGGCATTGGGCCGATATGGCGAGGCGCTGCCCCTGCTGCGCGAGGCGATCGAGCGGGGGCCGGCCGATATGCGGACGGGCGAAAAGCTGGCGCGGGCGCTGTTCGAGACGGGCGATCCGGCCGAGGCGCTGACGGTGCTCGACGCCAACGATCCGGCGAGCGCGCAGAGCGATCGCGACCGCCAGGGGTTGCTCCGGGCGCGAATCCTCGAAGCGCTCGGGCGCAAGGAGGAGGCGCTGGCGATGTATGCCGATCTCGTCACGCGCCTGCCGGGCGAGGAAGGGCGGTGCCGCTATGCCGCGCTGCTGCTCGACCAGGGCTGGGAGAAAAAGGCGCGGACCGTGCTGGAGGAAGTCGAGGCGCGGATGAAGCGGCTCGACCGGCAGCAGCGCGCGGCCGAGGCCGACATGTATCGCTGGGCGATGGATCGGCTGGGCGAGCTTCGCGCTAGATCGTAATCGGCCGACCCGCATCGGCAAAGGCGGCGGCGAGGGCCATCGCGCTGGCGAGCACGCCGTCGATGCGGCGGATGCCGAGCAGGTCGGCGAGCAACAGCCGGGCCGTCTCCGGCGCCGTCTCGGCGCGGGCGAGCACGGTCAGTACTGCACTTTCAGCTGCGGTCATGCGCATGCAGCAACAGGGCGCGATCGAAATGGGGCCGTTCGCCGTGGTCGCGAGATCGGCCATCAGCGCGCGCATCAGCACGAGCGGGCGACGGAAACCCTCGCCGAAACCGTTGAGCATGGCATGCGCTGCATGAGCATCGGCGAGGCCATGCGCTCCGATCCGCCGGATCGCGAACAAGGCGAGCCGCCCATTGGGGCAGGTCGGCATGGCGTGCGGCAACATCTGGGTAGGGGCCGGGGCTGGGGTGACCGTCATGATACGCGACTCCATCTGCTGGAATGGCAGCGTCGCGATTTGGTTATTGCAAGTCAATAGCAATAAGGATCAGGTCGGTGGTTCGTCGTTTGCGGCGAGCACGTCGCCGGCCAGATAGAGGGAGCCGAGGATCAGGACGATCGGCGGCTCGGCCGGATCGGCGGCCGCGGTGATGTCGGCGAGCGCGGTGCGGACGTCGGAGGCGGGATTGGCGATCATGCCGAGGCCGCGGGCGATGGCGACCAGTGCCTCGGGCGCATGGTGTTCATGGTCGGGCACTGGGACGGCGTGAAGCGTGGTGGCCAAGCCGACGAAGGGCGCGAGCAGGCCGGCGGGGTCCTTGTTGGCCAGCATGCCGAGGATGAGGTGGACTTCGCTGCGACCGGTGCCGGGAAAGGCGATCTGGCGAAGCGTCGCGGCGACGGTGGCGGCGGCGGCGGGGTTGTGCCCGCCGTCGAGCCAGAGTTCGCTGCCCGGCGGAAGCAGCTCGGCGAGCGGGCCGGCGCCGAGGCGTTGCATGCGCGCGGGCCAGCGGGTCGTCTCGGCGGCGGTGCGATAGGCCTCGGGCGGGATGATCAACGAGGTCTGGTGACGGAGCATCGCAATGGCGAGAGCGAGGTTCTCGGGCTGGTGCGGACCGGCAAGGGCGGGCAGCGGAGTCTCGATCCGGCCGGCGGCGTCGCGATAGCCGAGCTTGCCGTCATCGGCGGCGAAGAACCAGCCATCTCCGGCCGCCGACACCGGCGCGCGTGCCGCGCGGGCGACCGCCTCGACGCGCTGCGCGATAGGGATGGGGTAGCGCATCGTAACCAGCGGTATGCCCGGCTTGGCGATGCCGGCTTTCTCGCCGGCGATCTCTTCCGCGGTCTCGCCTAGAAAGCTCTGATGATCGATGCCGAGCTGGGCGATGCCGGTGACGAGCGGACGGGCAATGACATTGGTCGCGTCGAGCCGGCCGCCCAGGCCGACCTCGATGATGCACGCGTCCGCCGGCGTGCGCGAGAAAGCGAGAAAGGCAGCGGCGGTCGTCACCTCGAAGAAACTGGCGCCGATATCACCCGCGACATCGAGCACTTCCTCGAGGAGGGCGGCGAGGGCGTCGTCCCCGATCAGCGTGCCGGCGATGCGGATGCGCTCGTTGAAGCGGACCAGATGGGGGCTGGTATAGACATGAGCCGTCAGCCCGGCCGCCTCGATCGCCGAGCGCAGGAAAGCGCAGGTCGAGCCCTTGCCGTTGGTGCCGGCGACATGCAGCACCGGCGGGAGGCTGTCCTGCGGGTTGCCGAGACGGCCGAGCAATTCGGTGATGCGCTCGAGGCCGAGGATGTCGGCGCCGGGCGACAGCGACCAGAGGCGGTCGAGCTGCTGCTGGACCGCGGCGGAGGTGGAGGTGGCGAAGTCGGGCATCTAAAGCCCTCTCCCCTCTGGGGAGAGGGTTGGGAGAGGGGCAGTCGCGAGCGCAGCGCTTATAGCTGTGAGAACGCTCTCTAAATTCCGCATCACGTCTGAATTGCCAAATCTGATCACGCGATATCCTTGCTGGTTCAGCCACTCGCTACGCCGGTCGTCTCTCGCGGCATCGGCATGCGTGTCGCCATCGATTTCGATAATCAGTTTGCGAGACCTCGCCACGAAGTCGGCGATGAACGGGCCTATCACAACTTGCCGGGAGAATTTGACACCGTCGAAGCGCTTGGCCCGTAACGCAATCCACAACTCGCGCTCGGGCTGCGTCATGTCGCTACGCATGGATTTCGCACGGGCGAGAAGGGCTTCGTCAGTCTTCGGCACTGCCCCTCTCCCAACCCTCTCCCCGGAGGGGAGAGGGCTTTATGGTCACGCCGCTTTCTTCGCGCACAGATAATCGATCAGGCTGGCGAGGGTCGCGCGCAGGTCGCGGCGGTGCTTCACCATGTCGAGCATGCCGTGCTCAAGCAGATATTCGGCCCGCTGGAAGCCCTCGGGGAGTTTCTCTCGGATGGTCTGCTCGATCACGCGCTGGCCAGCGAAGCCGATCAGCGCGCCTGGCTCGGCGATCTGCACGTCGCCGAGCATCGCATAGCTTGCAGTGACGCCGCCGGTGGTCGGGTCGGTCAGCACGACGATATAGGGCAGGCCGGCATCGTGCAGCATCTGGATCGCCACCGTCGCGCGGGGCATCTGCATCAGGCTGAGAATTCCCTCCTGCATGCGTGCACCGCCGGCGGCGGTGAAGATGATATAGGGGCAATTGTCCTCGATCGCGTTCTCGACGCCGCGCACGAACGCCTCGCCGACCGCCAGGCCCATCGATCCGCCCATGAAGGCGAAATCCTGCACGCCGACCACCGCCTTGCGGCCTTCGATCGTGCCGCGCGCGTTGATCAGCGCGTCACCTTCCGACGTCGCGGCGCGGGCTGCCTTGATGCGGTCGACATAGCGCTTGGTGTCGCGAAACTTGAGCGGATCGTCCTGCACCCGCGGGAGCGGGATGATCGTGTAGCTGCCCGCGTCGAAGACATACTGAAAGCGCAGGACCGGGCCGATGCGCTCATGATGCTGGCAGTTCGGGCAGACATGGAGATTCTCCTCCAGTTCCTTCAGGAACACCATCTGCCCGCATCCCTTGCACTTGTGCCAGAGATTGTCGGGCGTATCCTTTTTCGGGACGACGAACGACAGCGCGTTCCGGACGCTGGTGAGCCAGCTCATACTGTTTCCTTTCGGGCCGCGGCGATCGCCGTGGACAGGGAGCGGATATAGGCTTCGACCGGCCCGCTTGCACCCTCGGCGTGCTGGCCGACCAGCTCGACGATCGCCGAGCCGACCACGACGCCATCGGCGACGCGGGCAATGGCGGCCGCCTGATCGGGCGTGCGAACGCCGAAGCCGACGGCGACGGGCAGGTCAGTCGCTGCCTTGAGCCGGGCGACGGCGCTCTCGATCGAATCCTGCGCTGCCTGTTGCAGGCCGGTGATGCCCGCGACCGAGACATAATAGACGAAGCCGCTCGCCCCGCCGAGCACCGCGGGCAGGCGCGCCGCATCGGTCGTGGGCGTCGCGAGGCGGATCAGGTCGATGCCGGCGGCGCGCAGGTTCGGGCCGAGCTCGTCATCTTCCTCGGGCGGCAGGTCGACGCAGATCACGCCGTCGACGCCTGCATCGCGCGCGGCACTGGCGAACCAGTCGGCGCCGCGGCGGAGCATCGGGTTGGCATAGCCCATCAGAACGACCGGTACGCCGGGATGGCGTTCGCGAAAGGCCTTGGCGATGGCGAGGATGTCGGCGGTGGTGGTGCCGGCGCCGAGGCTGCGCAGATTGGCGGCCTGGATCGCGGGGCCGTCGGCCATCGGGTCAGTGAAGGGCATACCCAGCTCGATCACATCGGCACCACCGGCAACCAGCGCGTCGAGGATGGAGCCGGTGGCCCAGGGCGTCGGATCGCCGGCGGTGACGAACGTGACGAGCGCGGCACGATGCTGTTCGCGGGCACGATCGAAGGCAGCGGAGAGACGAGTCATCGAGCAGCGCGCCATTGGCTGAAGAGCTGGGACAGGACGCCGACCAGGGCGCCCATTTCGACGGCCTCGAGGCCGCGGGGCAGCGGCAGGCGCCAGTCGGAAAAAGCGAGGCCATATTGGTTCAGCTCGCGCACGATCAGCGCAGCCGCGGCGCCCACCACGGCGCCGGTCAACAGATTGGGGATGTTCATATCTCGACCCCCAGCGCCTCGGCGACGGTGAAGATGTCCTTGTCGCCCCGCCCGCACAGATTGCACAGGATGATCTGGTCGCGATCCATCTCGCGCGCGACGCGGGCAACGGCGGCGATGGCGTGGCTCGGCTCGAGCGCGGGGATGATGCCCTCGGTCCGGCAGAGCAGCTGGAAGGCGTCCAGCGCCTCGGTATCGGTCGCGCTGGTATATTGGACGCGACCGATCGAGTGGAGCCATGAATGCTCCGGGCCGATGCCGGGATAGTCGAGACCGGCCGAGATCGAATGCGCCTCGGCGATCTGGCCGTCCTCGTCCTGCAGCAGATAGGTCTTGTTGCCGTGGAGCACGCCGGGCGATCCGCCGGCGAGGCTGGCGGCATGCTGCTTGTCGAGGCCGTGGCCGGCCGCTTCCACGCCGAGCATCGCGACACCGGCGTCATCGAGGAACGGGTGGAACAGACCGATCGCGTTCGATCCGCCGCCGATCGCGGCGACGAGCAGGTCGGGCAGGCGATCGATGCGGCTCAGCATCTGCGCGCGCGCTTCCTTGCCGATCACGCTCTGGAAATCGCGGACCAGCTCCGGATAGGGATGCGGGCCGGCGGCGGTGCCGATGATGTAGAAGGTGTCGTGGACGTTCGCGACCCAGTCGCGCAGGCCCTCGTTCATCGCATCCTTCAGCGTCATCGCGCCCGAGGTGACCGGGCGGACCTCGGCACCGAGCAGCTTCATGCGGAACACGTTCGGCTGCTGCCGTTCGATATCGCGCGCGCCCATATAGATGACGCAGGGCAGGCCGAAGCGCGCGCAAACGGTCGCGGTGGCGACGCCGTGCTGGCCGGCGCCGGTCTCGGCGATGATCCGCGTCTTGCCCATGCGCATAGCAAGCAGGATCTGGCCGATGCAATTGTTGATCTTGTGCGCGCCGGTGTGATTCAGCTCGTCGCGCTTGAACCAGACCTGGGCACCCTTGCCTTGCGGGGCGGACTCGCGGAGCGCCTCGGTCAGCCGCTCGGCATAATAAAGCGGACTGGGCCGACCGACATAATGTTCGAGCAGATCCTCGAACTCGGCGGTGAAGGCGGGATCGGCCTTGGCGGCGCGATAGGCCTCATCCAGCTCGAGGATCAGCGGCATCAGCGTCTCGGCGACGTAGCGGCCGCCGAACTCGCCGAAATGCCCGCGATCGTCGGGCTGGGCGCGGAAGGAATTGGGGACGTTCATGGTGCGCGCGCTTTAGCACCTCGGATGACGGTGTCGAGTTGAGTAAAGCTGTTCGCGGGTGAAGCCGCGCGACCTCAGAGGGTTTTGACGGTTTCCAGGAAGGTCGCGATCTTGGTCACGTCCTTGATGCCGGGCGCGGATTCGACACCCGAGGACACGTCGACCATCGGCGCGCCGGTGATCGCCACGGCCTCCGCGAGGTTGAGCGGATCGAGTCCGCCGGACAGCGTCCAGGGCAGCGAGTGGCGGAAACCCTGAAGCAGCGTCCAGTCGAAGCGCACGCCCATGCCGCCGGGCAAGGTCGCGCCGGGCGGAGTCTTCGCGTCGTAGAGGATGCGATCGGCGGCGCCGGCGAAGCTTTCGGCGGCGGCCAGGTCGGCGCGGGTCTTCACCGCGATGGCGGCCCAGATGGCGAGGCCCATACGTGCCTTGATCGCCGCGGCGCGGGCCGGGCTGGTGTTGTGGAGCTGGAGCGCCTGGAGCTGTCCGGCGCCGATCGAGGCTTCGAGCAGCGCGTCGTCGGGGTCGACGAACACGCCGACGCGGCTGACGTGCCCCGGTACGCGCGCGGCGAGCTGCGCGGCGCGCTCGCGACTCAGACTGCGGGGCGAGGGCGGGAAGAAGACGAAGCCGACATGGCTCGCGCCGCCGCGGATCGCGGCGTCGAGGGTCTCGGGCGTCGAAAGGCCACAGATCTTGGCGGTGACGGGCACGGCGCCGCCATAGCCGTCAGGCGAGGCGCTTGACCAGTACCGTCATGTAGAGCGGCGGCTCCACCGCGACGGGGAAGTCGCGACGCTCCGCCGTCCGGGTGTAACCGCGCCGCTCATAATAAGCGATCAGCTCGACCCGGTTCTCGATGACGGTCATTTCCATCGTCGAGACGCCAAAGACGTCACGAGCGAGGGCTTCCGCTGCCGCGATCAGTCGCTTGCCGAGGCCGGCGGCCTGCAGGGTGGGTTCGATACACAGCAGGCCGAGATAGGCGAGACCGTTGCCGCGATCGGTGACCTCGACGCAGCCGATCGGGGTATCGTCGTCGAGCGCGATCAGCAGGCGTTCGGCCGGGTTGGCCAGCGCGGCCCGAAGCGTGGCGAGATCGGTGCGCGTGCCGTCGAGCAGGTCAGCTTCATGAGTCCAGCCGGCGCGGGCGCTGTCGCCGCGATAGGCGCGCTCGATCACGGGATGCAGGCGCGGCAGATCGTCCGGCGCGGCAAGGCGAATCACGAGGTCGGACATGGGTTAGAGCGTGGCGCCGATCTCGCGCGCGGCGGTATCGGGATCCTCGGCCTGCGTGATCGGGCGACCGACCACCAGGATCGAGGCGCCCGCGTCGAGCGCCTGGCGCGGCGTCACCACGCGTTTCTGGTCGCCGGCCGCGCCATTGGCGGGGCGCACGCCCGGGACGACGAAGAAACCCTTGGGCCAGATCGCCTTGGCCGCCGCGACTTCCTCGCCCGAACAGACCACGCCGTCAACGCCGGCCCTCATCGCCAGCTCGGTCAGCCGAACCACCTGGGTGTGCGGATCGTCCGGGCAGCCGATCGAGGCGAGATCGCGTGCGTCGAGGCTGGTGAGCGTCGTCACCGCGACCACCTTGGTGCCGGTCGGCGCGGCCGCCTTGGCATCCTCGAGCATAGAGCGGCCGCCGGCCGCGTGTACCGTCAGGATCGCCGGCTCGAGCGGGCGCAGCGCCATGATCGCCTTGGCCACGGTGTTGGGAATGTCGTGGAATTTCAGGTCGAGGAAGATCGGCAGGCCGAGCTCGGCCATCTCGCGCACGCCCGCGCGGCCATTGGCCATGAAGAATTCGAGGCCGAGCTTGATGCCGCCGACATGGTGATGGACGCGCTGCGCGATCGCCTTGGCCTTTTCCAGGTCAGGCGTGTCGAGCGCGACGAAGATACGGCTGCTCATGCGCCCCCCGGCGGAACGGCGGTGGGCACGGCGGCCGGCGGGATGGTCGGCGCATCGGGTTCGAGCGGCGTGGTCGCGACCGGCGCGAGCACACCGCGCAGATCAGCCAGGGTGCGCTCCGAGGTGGATAGCCGGTTGCGCAGCCGCCAGCGGATCGCGTTGTAATAGAGCATGGTCGGCACCAGGCCGATCAGGAAGGTGACGAACAGCAGCAGCGGCAGGTTCACCTCGGCGATCAGCCCGCCCCACAGCTTGATCGGCACCGTGGTCCAGTTGCCCAGGGTGAACACCGCGGCAATGAAGGCGAGCAGGCACCAGAACAGGATCTTCAGGAACTGCATCGAGCGCTGTGGCCTTTGAGATTTCCCATATTGGGTAATTCTTACGTCTCCGGTGCCGCTTTGACCAGCCTCGCACCCCAAGTTCGTCATGCCGGACTTGTTCCGGCATCCATTGTGCAACAAGCGCTGTCGCCGCGAGTGGAGAAATGGACCCCGGGACAAGCCCGGGGTGACGGGAAGAGAGGCCGCAGCTAACCGATTTCCTTGCGCAGCGATGCGATCAGCCCCGGGATCGCCTCCAGCTTGGGTTCCTCCTCGTCGAGGATGGCGCAGAAGGCGGCGCGCTTGATCGCGGCGACGCGGCCGGGTTTCAGGTTCGCCGTGGCGGGCAGCGAAGAGAGGACGATGTCGATCATCCGCTCGGCGCCGTGGAGGCGGCCCCAGAGATAGTCGTTCTCGCGATAGGCGCGGCTGAAAAACGCGCCGAAGCTGTTGAACTGGATGCCCTTGAGCGTCGCCTCGGCGCCACCGGCGCGGATCGATTTGGCGTCGTCGGGGGCGATGCGGTCGACCTTGATCGGGTCGAACTCGTCTAGCCCCTCGCCCTGGAGCAACGGCAGGGTGGCGACGTCGAAATAGGGAAAGCCGAGATAGGTCAGCAGGATCGGCCGCTTCAACTCGCGCGGCAGGCCAGTGAAGGCAGCGGCAAGGCGTTTCTCGGTATCGGTATCGAGCTGCTTGAGATCGAGCGATTCGGCGAGCTTGTCGAGCAACGGACCCGCATCGCCGCGCAGCAGCCGGACATCCTTGCGCAGATGCGCGTGCCGGTCGGTACGCTTGCACTCCAGATAATCGGCGAGCGAGGCGTAGACCGCGTCCCGAACAGGCTCCAGATCGACTTCGTCATGATCGCCTTCGAGCTCGGTCAGGCGGCGGGCGAGCAGGCGAAGGCGACGAATGCGGAAGCCGAGATCATAGGAGCGCAGAAAGCCGATCGTCGTCTGGCTGGCGCCGCCGGAGAAGCTGGGCTTCACCTCGTCGAAGCCGCGTTCGCGGACCGCCTCGGCGATATGGCCGCGGATGCGCTCCCAGCGCTGCGGCCCCGGTTCGCCGCCGGCATGGTAGAGCAAGGAGGTCAGTGCCTCGACCACGCCGGCGATCTTGAGATGGCCGTACGCGGCATAGCCATAGCCGGCGGCCTTGGCCGCGGCGGACTGCGCCCGGGCGCGCCAGGTGGCGAGGCGCGAGACGGTCGGGGAATCGAGGAACAGGGTATAGCCGAACAGCGCCTCCACCCGAGTCTCGACCTCGGGCCGGATGCTCGCGACGATACCGCGCATGCGCTCGATCGTGCGGGAGCGCTCGGCGATATCCTCCAGATTGTCGCGGATCGGCTGCTGGCGCGGCAGCTCGGACACGGCGCCGATGATCGTCTGGAAGAAGCCGGGCGCGTTGGGATTGTGCGGGCCGAAGCGCAGCTTCACATTGGGCGATGGGTCGATATAGACGAAACGTCGGTCGATCTCCCGTCGGGCGGGCCGTTCGCGCAGCGCCTCGATAGCCGGGCGGAAGGGCGCGTTGGCCAGGACCGAGCCGTCGATCAACACTGCCTGGTCAGCCGCATTGGCGGCGAACTGGCGCGGCAGGACTCGCTTCAGGAAGTCGGCGCGTCCGGGCCATTCGACCTTGCGGTGCTTCAGCACCTTGTCGAGTTCGCCGACCATGAACGGCGGGAAGGCGCCCGGGAAGCTCGAGGTCGATCGTGCGGCGAAAGCGAGTTCGGCCGCGTGCGCAAGCGTGTCGCCGGACGTGCCGTGATCGGTGAAGGGGACGACGAGACGGTGCTCGGTCTCCAGCACTTCGGGCGGCGAATTGAGCATCAGGCGCTCGGGATGGCCGCGGAAATCGGTGACGGTGACGAACAGGTCGAGCGGCTGGCCTTCCGGCAACAGGCGGGCGCCACGCGGGGCCGAGGCCATGGCATTGAGTGCATCGAGGATCAGCCCGGTGAACAGCGCACCGCCAAAGGGCGGCTCGAACCAGCGTGAGCGGATGAAATGCGACAGCTTGGTGCGGACCTCGTCGCGCGCGCCGGCCTCGACCAGTTCGTCGATATTGTCGCCGCTGCGCCTCTCGGCGTACCAGGCGATCGGCAGCGCCCATATCTTGGAGAAGCGCGAGGACGGGGCCTGATGATCGTCGATCAGCGCCTCGATGTCAGCCGAATCGAGCCACAGCTTGGTCAGTGGTTCGAGCGACTGGCCGGTCGAGATGGCCTGGGCGAGGAACACGCCGTTGATGCCCCCGGCGCTGGCCCCGGCGACGATATCGACCAGCACGCGCATACGCAGGCCGGTTTCTTCCTCGATCTCCTGGAGCAGGTCGCGGTAGACACCCTGGCTGCCGCCCGCCGGTGTCTCGCCCTTGTGGAAGGCCTGGCTCGCGCGCGCCAGGCGCCAGATCTCCTTGGTGATGCCGTGCATGTAGACGGCAAGGCTGATGCCGCCATAGCAGACCAGGGCGAGACGGAGCTCCTTCTGACGCATCAGGCGAGTTCCACCGTCGCCCAGATCGGGAAATGATCCGATGCCTTGCGCGCGGTGGCGCTGTGATGGACCCCGCAATCGGTGACGCGCAGATCGGACGAGACCATGATCCGGTCGAGCCGGGCGACCGGGCGGCGGACATGGAAGCTCGGGCCGGTCGCGGCGAAGCTGTAATCGCGGCCGAAATCGCGCAGGCAGCCGGCCTGGGCGCTCCACTCGTTGAGGTCGCCCATCAGCACGGTCGGGCGGCGCTTGGTGCTCGCATCGACATGAGCGAGGATCGCGTGCGCCTGGCGACGGCGCCACAGACCCGACAGGTCGAGATGCATGCCGACGATGCGGATCGGCACGCCATCGGCACGGACATCGGCCATCACCGCGCCGCGCGGCTCGAGCGCGGGGAGGTGGATCGCCTCGCAATCCATCACCACCGAATCCTTGCGGATCAGCAGGACATTGCCGTGCCAGCCCATGCTGCCGGTGCGCGCGCCGAGCGGCACCGCTTTCCACGGGCTATGTTCTTCCAGCGTGTGGAGCGGGATGACGCCCGCCTTGGTGCCGAAGCGGCGATCCGCCTCCTGCAAGGCGATGATGTCGGCATCGACCTCGCGCAGGACCTCGAGGATCCGGTTGGGATCGCGGCGGCGATCGAGGCCGATGCCCTTGTGGATATTGTAGCTGGCGACCTTGATCATGTGCGTGATGGAACGCCGATCGGTAAAATTGGTTCGCCGCACGCTACGATACGCCCGGCTTTCCTGCCGTATATGCCCAGTTTCGCGCCAAGCCAGCGCGAAAATCGCGCGGAGGCCTCATAAGGGCGCGGCACCGTAGCGCTGAAGGAAATCCTGGTGGGCGGGCATCCTCGCCACGGCGCCGGCGATGCCGGTCTTCAGATCGACAAGCGCCTGGCGCAGCTGGCCCGGCGGCATCAGGCGGGCGAGATGATGATAGCCGCGGGGCTGAATCCGCTGGCCGAGCATGACCTGGACCCAGGAATCCACGCGGAACAGCTCGTCCGATGCCTGATAGGCCTGGGCATTTTCGCGGAACAGAGCGATGCGGCGGACGAGCGTTTCGGGGAGTTCCATGGTGCGGCAGCGCTGCCAGAAGGCGCTGTCGTCGCGTTCGGTAAGACAATAATGGAGAATGACGAAGTCGCGGACGCCCTCCAGCTCAGTGCGCGACAACTGGTTGTAGCGATCGATCAGCGCCTCATCGAAGCCATTGAACGGGAAGGACTGCATCAGCCGCGTCACCGCGATCATGATGAGGTGAATGCTGGTGGATTCGAGCGGCTCGATAAAGCCGCTGGCGAGACCCAGGGCGATGCAGTTGCGGTTCCAGACCTTGCGCCGCGTGCCGGTGCGATAGCGGATCAGGCGCGGATCGAACAACGGCTCGCCCTCGATCTGGTCGAGGAGCAGCGCCTTGGCTTCCTCATCCGCCATATGCTCGCTGGAGAAGACCAGGCCATTGCCGACGCGGTGCTGGAGCGGGATGCGCCAGCGCCAGCCGGCCTTGTGCGCGATCGCCCGGGTATAGGGGACGGCGGGGCCGACCGATTCAGTCTGGACCGCATAGGCGCCGTTGGTGGTGAGCCAGTGACCCCAATCCTCATAACCGGTCTGCAGCGTCTGCTCGATCAGCAGGGCGCGGAAGCCGGTGCAGTCGATGAACAGGTCGCCCGAAACCGTCTGTCCCGATTCCAGCACGAGTGACTGGATGAAGCCGGTTTCGGCGTCCTGCTCGACCTTCGCGATCTTGCCTTCCACGCGCTTGACCCCGTTGGCCTCGCTCCGGGTGCGAAGGAAGCGAGCATAGAGCGTCGCATCGAGATGATAGGCATAGTTGATCTGGGCATTCTCGCCCGTCGCGAACCTGCTTGCCTCGGCGGCCTGCAATTCGAAGCAATAGTCGCCGATCGGGCCGGCATGGCCTTCGGCGCGGGCCTGAAGCCAGAAATGGTGGAAATCCGCCATCCAGGTCGATTTGCCGAGCACGCCGAACGAGTGGAGGTACCGATCGCCGATCTGGCCCCAATTCTCGAAGGCGATGCCCAGCTTGAAGCTCGACTGGGTGGCGCGCATGAATTCCTGCTCGTCGATGCCGAGCAGCGTGTGGAAGGCGCGCACCGTGGGGATGGTGGATTCGCCCACGCCGATCGTGCCAATCTCGTCAGATTCGACCAGGGTGATGTCGAGCAGCCCGCCCAGCTGCTTCGAAAGGGCCGCGGCGGCGAGCCAGCCGGCGGTGCCGCCGCCTGCGATGACGACCTTGCGTACGACCTGTCCGTCCATGCCGGGGCCTCCCATGTCAGCGATTCAGGCGATTGAGCAGCATGGCGCGCAAACGGCGCGCCCTGGTCTCGTCGAGCGGCGCGAGATTACCGCGCGCCGCCTCGGGCAGATGGGCGCCAGCCTGGTCGGCGGGCCCGAAGACATAATAGTCGAACAGTGCCTGCCAGGCGCGCTTCTCCGACTCCGGGCGATCGCGCAGGCTGAGCAGCGCGTGCAGCAGCGTGTTCTGCGGCGTATCCATGAAGGCGGGGGAGGCGTTCCACCAATAGTTGATCAGCACGTTGAAGCGGTCGAGCGCCTCGACATGGTGCCACCAGAGCGCCGGGTAGAAGAGGATATCGCCCGGCTCCAGATCGGCCACCTGGCCCGCCGCCAGCGCCTCGGCGAAGCGGGGGTGTCGATCCAGATCGGGATCGCGGAAGTCGACCATCGAGACGACCTGGCCGCCGGGTGTCGGCTCGAGCGGGCCGGGATAGAGATTGGGCACCTGTTCGGGCGGGAAAAGCGTGAAGCGGCGCTTGCCGACCATGCAGCAGGCGATGTTGTTCGACATGTCGTAGTGCGCCGACGCGGTCGTGCGGTTGCCGATCCAGATGCTGACGATCGGCGGACTGTCGCCGAGCATCGCCTGATCGAGCCCGAGGTCGTTCTCGTGCCGAAGGCCCGGCAGATAGGTGTCGAGATCGGTGGAGCCGACATAATAGGAGGGCGGCCGATCCAGATGCCATTCAGCCTGAAGCCGGTCGAGCAGCTCGTCGAGCAGCATCCGACCGGCTTCGAAATTCATCGCCGTCGCTCCCTCGTCGTAAAAGAAGCGCCCTTCGATCTCGGGCTTGCCGACAAAGCCGACGACCGGCTTTCCAAGATAGAAGGATTTCAGATAGGCGATCGCGGCTTCGGGCGAGTCCAGCCCGGCTCGCACCAGCGGCCAGTCGCGTGCGACACCCCGCAGGATGGTCGGCTGCTGCGCCTCCATCAGCGCATCGAGCGGGACCGCGTCCGCTGCGACGCCTTCGATCACCCTGGTTTTGCGGAGGCTGGTCATCATCGGTTCGCGCCGGTCAGGCGGCGCCGGCCTTTCGGTTCTTAAGGTCGATCAGGCGGCTCATATTGCCCATGGAGGCGATCACGAAAAAGGCGAGGGGCAGGAAACCGCTGGCGTTCAGCCGCTCGAGCCGGACGCCGTCGAGTTGCGCCAGCGCGGTGCGAGAGATGGTGAAGAGATCGGGCAGGACATATTTGCGCGTTTCGTCCAGCTCGATCTCGACGGCGACCGGCTCGATCAGGCCAGCCTCTTCGAACGCCTCGAACATCGGCTGGTTCGCCTCCAGCCCGGTATAGATCGTCCGCAGGATACCGGCGATATGTTCGAGGTAAGGCGCGTTCCCGCCATGCGGCAGGAACAGGGGAAGCCCGTCTATATGGCTGACGCGGGGATGGTCGAGATCGATATGGATCATCGGCTCCCCCTCCGTCCCGCCGTCCTTGAAGCCGATCAGGAAGGGGCCGCGCTGCAGCACGGCCGGAATGTAGCGACCCTGCCAGCCATCTTCGCCGAGAAAGAGATTCTCGTCCCGGTCCAGCCCGAGCAGCGCGACGGCCTGGAACGCGCCGCTTTCCTCGCGGCGGAAGAAGACGGGATATTCGCGCTGAATCTCCTCGAACTCGGTCGGGAAGACCAGCACCTGGTTGACGCTGTCGCCGAACTCGGCGCGATGATGCGCGATCACCCGAAGATTCGGGTGGTCGACATTGTTCAGCGGCACACGGTTGGTCATGCGATGATATCCAGCCCCTGGAACGTGCGGCCTTTCGACCGGGCGGCTCTCCAACCGCCGATACGGGGATTGGCGACGATGATGGGACAAAGCCCGGCCAAGCTCAATTCCCAACGGGAAAAAGGCCGCTGCGAACAGCGGCCTTCCCCCTTAGTCGATCGATGGGGCGGATCAGAATTTGAACCGCGCACCCAGCATGAAGCGCCGGTCGAGTTCCTGCGCGTACCACAGCTCGGTTTCGGCGCGAGCATAGGTGCGGACGCTTTCTTCCAGCAGGTTGAGAGCTTCCAGCGTGACCGAAACATTCGACGTGACATCGTAGCTGATGTTCATGTCGAGCTGGCCGAACGGTGCCGTGAATTCCGGATTACGTGAATCCTGGCGGTTGATCCCCGAGAGGAACTTGTCGCGCCAGTTATAGGCAAGCCGGGCCGAGAGGCCGTTCTTGTCGTAGATCAGCGTCGCGTTGAACGTGTCGCTCAACCCGAGCAGCGCGAACTGATCCTCGCTGGGGCTCGCGCCGAGGTTGAAGCCGACATCGCCCCGGACCATCGTATAGGCCGCGGCGACGCCGAGGCCGGTATTGCCGAGGAAATATTGCCCGGCGATCTCGATGCCCCAGATTTTCGCGTCCTTGTTGTTGATCGGGCGCGAGACTTGGAACTGATAGAGCGGATCGCTCGCATTGGCGGTCACGTCGAGCGTATTGTTGATGTTCTGGAGATAGGCGGTGTTCAACCGGCGATTGGCCGTATCATAGTTCGCGCTGAACTGCGCCGTCGCGGCCGCCACCGAGCCGGTCTGCTGGATCAGCGCGGTCATGGCGAACAGATTCTCGTCGCTGGTATCGACGCCGAGCCCCTGGAGCGCGGTCTTTGCCGAGCCCGACCGCGAGCCGGCAGCACCCGAGCTGGGGTCGCGAAGACCGAACAGGTCACTGGTGAACTGGCCCCGGCCGATGAAGTTATGCACGCGCTTGTCGAACAGGCCGATCGACACATAGCTGTCCGGCTTGAAATAATATTCCAGCGAGACGTCGAAATTGTCGGACGTCAGCGGCGCCAGCCGGGCGTTGCCGGTATTGCCGCTGGGGACGCCGCCATTGCTGATCGGCCGCGGCGGTCCGCCCACCGTGGTTGCGGTGTAGAGGTCGCTATAGTTCGGCCGGCCGATCGTCCGGCTGAAGGAGAAACGTGCGACCAAATTCTGCAGTGCCTCGATCTTGAAATCGAAGGACGGCAGCAGATTGTTGTAGCTGCCCTTGTCGGTAAGGAAGCTGTTCTGGTTGGAGATGACGACGGTGAAGTCGTTGTCCGAAACCCAGTTGATCGCCGCCGGAACCGCGACCAGCGAGGTGGAGGTCGTCTTGGTGTTCTCGTAGCGCACGCCGGCGACCATGCTCGCCTTGCGGCCGGCGATCTCGCCGTCCCAGGTGATCTGGCCATAGGCTGCCCAGATGGTTTCCTTCACCCGGTTGTCCTGGTTGGACGTGATGCCGACAGCGTGCGGCTTCGTGGCCGAGTTCGCATCCAGGCCGACATAATAAGGCGAGAGGATCGAATAGATATTGGCCGCATTGCCGCGGAAGGCGAGCTGCGACGGCGCATCGCCGCCGGGGTTATACTGGTTGAACTTGCATTCGAGGCAGAAGGCCTGAAGCGCGCCCGGTGCCAGCTTGTTCACGTCGCCGGGGCTGGTGATGCCCCAGTCGCCCAGCGTCTGCTGAGTCGCGAGGAAGGTCTGGTGCATGTCGGCGGTGCGGTAATTGCCGCCGAAATCGAACCGGCTTCCGCCGCCGAGATCCCAGCCGAAGTCGGCGCGGACTTCCTTGACCGTCTGGTCCTGAGTCGAGGCGAAGGTGCGGCCGACCTGCGATCCGACATCGTTGATGTCGAGTTGCCCGTTGCCGTTGCTGCTGATCGTGATCGCCTGTTTCGGGATGCCGCCGGTGTAGTCGACCGAGTGCGCCGCCACCACGTTCGCGCCCATGCCGACCAGGGTCGAACTCTTGCCGTTGGGATTGTCAGGCCGGCTCGACGACTTGCTGATATGGCCGTCGAGGTTCAGCGAGAAATTCTCGGCAAAGTCCCATTTCGCGTTCAGGCCATAATCCTGCAGCTTGCTCCGCTGCGCGCGATTCTGCGCTTCGAAGCCTTCGTCCTTGGGGCCGCCCAGGGTCTCGTGCAGATAGGTCGCGGTCGCGACGGTCGGGTTGCCGTCGAAGGTGACGACGTCGAACGGCCGGCTGAACCAGTTGGACAGATCCGAGCGGACCTCACGCTGCTTGTTTTCCGCATAGAGCGCGTCGGCCGTGAGGGTCAGCGACTCGGTGGGACGGAATTGCAGGACGCCCTGGCCGTTGAAGCGCTCGCGCGTGCCCTCGGCATAATGGTAACGGCTGTCGTTCGGGATCGCGACCAGCTGGCTGGCATTGGTCGGCGCATTGTTGACGACCGTGCAATTCGGCCCCGGCGTGGACGAGGGGCAGGCGCCGCCCGACCGGGCGAAGCCGCCGGAGAGGAAGGTGCTGTACGGAATGATGTTCCAGTTGTTCGACGTCGCGGCGATCGAGGTATAGTTGCGCTTCTGGTAGCTGCCGAACACGGACACGCCGAACGTTTCGGCGTCATTCGCCCAGTTGAGCACGCCCGAAACTTCCGGCGTCACCTTGGAGCCGCAGTCCAGGCAGCCGTTCACGCTGGTGTCGTAGACGGCCTTCGCCCCGATGCTGCCCGACAGCCCCGACTTGCCGTCGAGGGGATGACGCGAGACCACGTTGATCGTCGCGCCGATACCGCCCGAGGGGATGACGGCGCGGCCGGTCTTGTAGACTTCGAGCGTCTTCACGCCTTCGGAAGCGAGGTTGGAGAAGTCGAACGAGCGGCTGGTACCCTGCGCGCCGTCCGAGTTCTGGTCGCCGCCGACGACCGAGACGACCGAAGTCGCGAGCGTGCGGCCGTTCAGCGTGACGAGGTTATAGGTAGGGCCGAAACCGCGCACGGTGACCAGCGCGCCCTCGCCATTGGTGCGGTTGATCGACACGCCGGTGATGCGCTGAAGCGACTCGGCCAGGTTGGTATCGGGGAATTTGCCGATATCTTCCGCCGAAATCGCGTCGACGACACCGGCAGAATCGCGCTTGATCGCGATCGACCGCTCGAGGCTGGCGCGGATACCAGTGACAACGATGTCCTGATCGGTATCGCCCGACTGTCCATCGGCAGCCGTGGCCGGCGCAGCTTGCGCCAGCGCTGCGGCCGGCATCATCAGACACACCGCGACCGCGATTGCGGATGTGGACCGCGCAAACGCCGACGAACGCCCAAAGCTTTTCATAAATCACCCCTCCTATCCGGCGCGCCGCGAGGCGCCCGGGCCGTTGTTTTCTGCAAGCAGGATTCGCGCTGCTTGATGGTAACGGTACCAAAATGTCTGACGTTGTCAACGACGACGAGACGAGTTTGACGAGGAGAATAAAACCATAATGACGATGTTTTTCCGGGTGATGGATTCGGCGGTGCCGGATGTTAGCGCGCGCAGCAAGGTCGCGCCGATGGTTCAGCTCGTATAAATCCCGCACAAATGCGCGGGTTGGCGTGCGATTCACCGCGCGATTCGGGTCTCCGACGACGCGGCGCGGCATTGCCGGCTCAGGCGTGCCGGATGGATGCCAGTGTGGCAGCGGCGCAACAACGCCGCCATATTTTCGGACGGGCCAACCCGCTTTCAGATCAGTCGTGCCGGGTGTCCGATTCGCGCCGATTCCCCGTCGGTTGCGCGCGGGAGCCATCTCCGGCAGGCAGCGCGCGATCGACTCGGGCGACCGGGGATCGTCGATTGCACCTGAAAAGCGCGCGCAAGCGCCGGGAGATTTGAAGCATGACCATCACTCGTATCGATGCAGGGCCGCGCATGAGCCAGGCCGTGGTTCACGGCGACACGGTGTATCTGGCAGGGCAGGTCGGCGCGCCGGGCGAGAGCGTAACGGCGCAGACAAAGTCGATCCTCGCACAGATCGAGGATCTCCTGTCGCGCACTGGGAGCGACAAGTCGAAGCTGTTGTCGGCGACGATCTGGCTGGCCGACATGGCCGATTTCGGCGAGATGAATGCCGTGTGGGATGCCTGGATCGGCGGCCAGGACGCGCCGACCCGCGCCACCGGCGAGGCCAGGCTGGCGACGCCCGACTATAAGGTCGAGATCATCATCACCGCCGCGCGTTGAACCCGGCGTTCGGGATGCGCGGGGCGGCCGGGCTCCGCGCTACTCTTCGAAGGCCTTGCGCTGGGTGACCACCGCATTGCCGCGCGCATCGACCTCGAAGCCCGCGACATGGAAGCCGTGGCGCAGGTTGAGCAGGATCATCGGGTTGTTCGCGGCCCGCGTGCGCGTCTCCACATGACGATAGCCGAGCGCCCGTACTTCGGCGTGCTGGCGCTCCATCATGAGCGCGGCGAGGCCGATGCGGCGTGCCTCGGGCGCGACGCCGCCCAGCCAGCTGTAGAACAGGCTATCGCCGCGGCGATAGCCGAGCTTGAATCCGACCGGCACGCCATCCTCCCGCCGGGCAAGCAGCAGATGCGGATCGGCGACGTGCGGCAGCCGGCCCGCGAGATAGGCGGGATCGAAGCCTGGAAACACGGCGTCACACAGCGGCAGGAGGAGGGCGACCGCCTCGGTCGCGGTGCCGGCGAAGGTTTCGATGCGGGGCGCATCGGCAGGAGAGAAGGACATGAAGTCTTTCTGCCGTCTGACGCGGTTTTTCGCCAGTCCGGTCAGAGGCGGATTTCGTAGCGCCAGACATCGAGGCGGAAGATGCCGTCCGGCGTGGACAACTCGCTGGTGAAGACGCCAGCGCGATGCCAGCCCGATTTCTCGTAGAAGCGCGCCGCCCGATCATTGCCGATCGCACAGGCGAGCCACGCGACCTCGACACCGTTTGCGCGCAGCCGCTCCACCGCATCCGCCATCAGCGAGGGCGCGACATCGCTGCCGCGCGCCTCGGCCGAGACATAGAATTGATAGAGCTCGCCGTCCTTCAGCATCGAGAAGCCGAGCAGCGTCCCGTCGCGCACGCAGACCCGTACGCGGTCGAGCGCTTCCACGAGCCGTTCGTGGAAGCTCTCGAGCGTACGCAGCCGCGCCAGGTCGGCCGGCACCACGGCGGCATGGCCGTCCTGCCAGCCGTGGAACCACAAGCGGGCGAGGGTGCCTATATCCGCTTCGATCGCGTTCCTGATCATGCCGCTATCCCGAATCCCCATAATCGAGCGTTACTTCCCTGATCAGGAACTGGGAGCGCAAGGTCTCCTCCAGAATGCGCGCGAGATGGGGATCGGCGACATCGGCCTCGATCTGCATCCTGACCAGTCCGGCGGAACGGCGAATCAGCGCGAAGGCGGGCACGAGCCCGCGCCGCGCGAACTGGCCGAAGACGCGCGGGACCAGCTCGGGATCATCGGTGCCATGAACCCGATAGCGCGCGACGGGGCGCTTGAGCTCCCTCATAATAGCGCCATCGCCGGGGTGCGGCCGCGCGCGATCGTCGCGCGCGCCAGGCGGTCGGCGGCGAGGTTGACGGCGATGCCGCCGTGCTCGGCATCGGCCCAGACCTGGTGGAGGCGGCCCGGGATCGCATCGATCCGCGCCGCGACCTCGTCGCTGTCCCAGCCGAGATATTCGGCGCAGACATTGATGATCCCGCCGGCGTTGACGACATAATCCGGGGCGTAGAGCACGCCGCGCTCGGCCAAAGCCGCGCCGTCTTCCTCGCTCCCAAGCTGGTTGTTGGCGGCGCCGCAGACCACGGCGGCGCGCAGCTTCGGGATGCTGCGCGCATTGAGCACGCCGCCAAGGGCACAGGGCGCGAAGATGTCGCACCGCGCCTCCAGCACGCCACTCAGCGAGGCGACATCGGCGCCGGTACGCGTCGCGACTTCGGCGACCACGGCGGAGCGCGGTTCGGCCACGATCAGCTTCGCCCCCGCATCATGGAGCAGATAGGCGAGCGCCGCGCCGACCGATCCGAGTCCCTGGATCGCGACGGTGCAGTCGCCGATCGGGCGTTCGAGCCGATGCTCCGCCGCCGCCTGCATCGCACGGAACACGCCGAGCGCCGTCCATGGCGATGGGTCGCCGCCGGGTCGTCCGCCCTGCGGCGGCAGGCCCGCAACATGGCGCGTCTGCCGCGCTACTTCGGCCATGTCGCCGACGGTGGTGCCGACATCCTCGGCGGTGACATAGCGGCCGCCAAGTTCCTCGACTGCTTCGCCAAAGGCACGGAACAGCGCGGCGCGATCGAAATCGCCCTCGGGGCGACGCAGCACTGCCTTGCCGCCACCGAGCGGCAGGCCGGCCAGCGCGTTCTTGTAGCTCATGCCCTCGGCGAGGCGGAGCGCGTCCTGGGTGGCGTGGTTGAAGTCGGGATAGGTCCATAAACGGCAGCCACCGGCGGCTGGGCCAAGATGCGTGGAATGAAGGGCGATGACACCGTCAAGGCCGCTGGCGGAATCCTGCAGGCGAACGACCTGCTCGGGCGGATGCGCGTCGCGCGCATGGGAAAAGTCCATGATGAAGCTTTCGGAAAACACTGAATTATGTAAGTCGGCGTGGCGGATGCGTCCCGCGCCAGCGCCTGTGACCTTTGGGGTCAGATCGCGGAGATCTGCCCGGTCGTAATTCGGGTCCGGATAATAAGTCGGATCGAGGCGCGAGCGGGGACGCCGGGCATTCGGGCGTGCGAAGACAGGGCGGAGGCCGCTGCTTTCTTCGTCACTGCCGACATGCCCTGCACGGTCCGGTGGTTCCTCGTTTCGACGTGCGATTCTTCATCGCCGGCACCGTGATAGACGGGCGGTAATGAAAAATCCGCAACTTTTTTCGCGAGCGCTCAGATGAGGGCGTGGACGATGCCGGGCGAGACCTCGCTCCAGCCCCGCGGCGCGGCCTTGTCGAGCGCCGCGGAATCGATCGCCGCCATGTCGGCCAGGCGCGCCCGCATCCGTCCGGTGTTCACCGCGATCTCCAGCACATTCTGCCGGCCACCTAGTGCGGCCAGCCAGACGTCGTCCTTTGCCTCGGGGACGGGGGTGGTCTTGCCCAGTGCGCGCATCTCCCCGGCAACGCGGTCGGCGATCGGGCCGAGCACCACCTGAAGCGCATTGCCGCCAGGACGCACCACACCGCGCGCGCCGAGTGCCTTGAGCGCGGCTTCGTCGACTTTGGCCGGGTCGATGAGGATCAGCCGCAGGCGCGTCGTGCAGGCATCGATCGACTGGAGGTTGGCGGCCCCGCCCAAGGCAAGCACCAGCCCGGCCGCCTGATCGCCCGTGGCGCCGGAACCGGCGGGTTTGTCCGTCTCCACCTCACGCCCGGGTGTCTTCAGGTCGAAGCGGACGATGCAGAAGCGGAAAGCGAAATAATAGATGGCGAAATAGGCCGCGCCGACCGGCAGCAGCAGCAGCGGCCGGGTCGCCAGGCCATAGTTGAGCACATAGTCGAACAGCCCCGCCGAAAAGCCGAAGCCGAGCCTGACGCCCAGCGCGTCCATGATGACCATCGACAGGCCGGTCAGCACCGCATGCACCGCGTAAAGCAGCGGCGCGAGGAACATGAAGGTGAACTCGATCGGCTCGGTGACGCCGGTCAGCAGCGAGGTGAGCGCGAGGCTGAGCAGCATGCCGCCAACCGCCATGCGCCGCTCGGGCAGGGCAGAGCGGTACATGGCGAGGCAGGCGGCGGGCAGGCCGAACATCATCACCGGGAAAAAGCCGCTCATGAAGGCGCCCGCGCTCGGATCGCCCGCGAAATAGCGTTTCAGGTCGCCGGTCGCGCCATGGAAATCGCCGAGGATGAACCAGGCGATGTTGTTGAGGATATGGTGGAGGCCGGTGACGATGAGGAGCCTGTTCAGTGTGCCGTAGATGAACAGGCCGATGGGCCCGGCGTTGACCACCCAGCGGCTGAGCGTGTCGATCGCGGTTTCGAGCGCGGGGAAGCCGAGGCCGAACAGCGCCGCGCCGATCAACCCGGCGAACCCGGCCGCGATCGGCACGAAGCGCCGGCCGCCGAAAAAGGCGAGATAGTCGGGCAACCTGATCCCGGAATAGCGATTGTAGAGCCAGCCCGAGACCAGCCCGGAAAGGATGCCGGCGGGCACGCTGAGCTTGCCCAGTTCCTTCGCTTTCCACGCGGCGGTAGCAAGATCGCGTGCGGCCTGATCGGCAAAGGCGGCAGTCACTTCGGGCGGGACGAAAAGCAGCGCCTTGCCGCCCTCGACGGTGACGAGGAAGGCGACCGCGCCGGCAAGGCCCGCCGCGCCGTTGTTCTCGCGCGCCAGCCCGACTGCGACGCCGATCGCGAAGATCAGCCCGAGATTGGAGAAGATCGCCTCGCCCGCGGCGGCGATGAACGCAATGTTCAACATGTCCGGCTGGCCGAGGCGCAGCAACAGGCCCGCCACCGGCAGCACCGCGATCGGCAGCATCAGCGCGCGGCCGAGCGGCTGGAGGGCGTCGATCCGCAGGCGCATCATTCGGCTCCTTCCAGCAGCTTGCGGACGTCGCCCGCGGTGGACAGCGACAGGGCCTTTGCAGCGAGGGCTCGGCAGGCCGGCATGTCGAGCGTGCGGACCGCCGCCTTCAGCGCGGGGATGGCGCCGGGCGTTGCCGAAAGTTCGGTGACGCCGAGGCCGATCAGGATCGGCGCAGCCGCCGGATCGGAGGCGATGCCGCCGCAGACCCCGAGCCAGCGGACATGCTTGCTCGCGCCCTCGGCGGCGCGGGCGATGAGATGCAGCACGGCGGGGTGAAGCGCATCGACCATCGCCGCCACCGCCGGATTGCCGCGATCGGCGGCGAGCGCATATTGAGTCAGGTCGTTGCTGCCGATCGAGAGGAAGTCGGCATCGCGCGCTAAGCTGTCGGCGAGCAAAGCGGCTGCGGGTGTTTCGACCATCACGCCGAGCGGGACGGGTTCGTCGATCCCGAGATCGGCGCGCACCTGATCGAGGATCACACGGGCAGCGGCGAGCTCGCCCGCATCGACCACCATGGGCAGCATGATGCGGCATTGTGCGGTTGGTACGCCGCGCAGGATCGCGCGAAACTGGACCGCGAGCAGGCCGGGATTGGCGAGGGAGAAACGAATACCGCGCGCGCCGAGCGCCGGATTCTCCTCGTGGAGAAGGGGCAGATAGGCGACCGGCTTGTCGCCACCGATGTCGAGCGTGCGCACGATCAACGGCCTGCCGGCGAGCCCTTCAGCGACGGCAGCATAGGCGACCCGCTGCTCCTCTTCCCCAGGGGCTGAACTGCGGTCATGGAAGAGGAATTCCGTGCGTAGCAGACCGCAGCCCTCAGCGCCGAGCGCTACCGCCGGGGCCGCCTCAGCGCTGGTCGCGAGGTTGGCGAAGATCTCGATGCGGGTCCCGTCGGTCATGACGCATAATTCCCGCGCCGTTGCGGTTTCGGTGGCAGCACGGTCGCGCTGGCGGAGCAGCCGAGTGGTGGCTGCATCGCGAGCGGCAGGTTCCGGTGCTGGATCGAGGGTGGCGCAGTCGGCATCGAGCACGACCTCGCGGCCGTCATCGAGATCGAGGACGGCTGATCCGGCTGCGACGATCATCGGAATGCCCGCAGAGGCGGCGAGGATCGCGGCGTGCGCGGTTGGCCCACCATAAGCGGTGCAGATGCCGGCAACGCCCGCATCGGTCAGCGCGGCGAAATGCGAGGGGAGCAGTTCGTCAGTGACCAAGATCGCGCCGCGCGGTGGCGTCGGCATCGCGGTATCGGCGCCGACGAGCAGCGCGATCATCTGGCGCTCGATATCCTTCAGGTCGGCGATGCGTTCGATCAGCAAGCGGTCGCCGGTCGCGCGGATCGCCTCGGCATGGCCGCGGATCGCCCCGCGCCAGGCGAACGCCGCGCTCTTGCCTTGCGCGATCAGGCCCTGCGCGGCGGCGAGCAGTTCGGGGTCCTCGATCAGGGCGCGGTGCGCGGCGGCGATGTCCGCGCCGGCACCATGGCCATTCGCGGCGGTGGCCAGCAACCGTGTTCGAGCGGCGGTAAGCGCAGCACCCTCGACAGCCGCGCCGTCACCCTGCTCGGGCACGGTGATATCGGCAGGACGGAACTGGAAAATCGGGCCAATGGCAAGGCCGGGCGCGGCGCGGACGCCGTGGATCAGGCCATCGGCTGCAGGCGCTGCGACGGGGGTGACGGGCTGGTGCGCTTCCTCGCTTATGCCCTGCTCGATCAGGGTGGCGACGGCGGCGATGGCAGCGCGGGCATCGGGGCCGCCTCCGGCGATCTCGATGTCGTCGTCATGGCGGATGCCCGCCGACAACAGCGCAACGATGCTGCGCGCATTGGCGGTCTTGCCGTGCGCGGAGAGCGTTACCTCGGCCGTGAACGGCTTGAGTGCCGCGACGATGCGGGCTGCGGGGCGGGCATGGATGCCGCTGGGAAGCAGCACGCGGATCGTGCAGCGGGCGGTATCCTCGCCGAGGTCGGTTGCGACCTTGTCGGTAGCGAGCGGTGCGATATCGGCGAGAGGATCGCCGGCCTTTACGCGAGCGTCGAGGCCGTGGAGCGTGACGGCAAAGCCCTCGCTGATGATGGTGATCGGCGTGATCAGACTTTTGGCGCGCGCGGCGACCGGGTCGAGATCGACCTCCAGCAGCACCTGGCCGAGCGTCACCGTCTCGCCGTCGCGGACTCTGGCGGTGAAGCCGTCTCCCGCCAGCGCGACGGTTTCCAGCCCGACATGGATGAGCAGTTCGGCGCCATTGGCGAGCTTCAGGGTGACGGAATGGCGGGTCGGGGCGACGGCGATGACCGTCGCGTCGCAGGGCGCGCGGATCACGCCTTCGAGCGGATCGATCGCAAAGCCTTCGCCCATCATGCGCTCGGCGAAGACCGGATCGGGCACCTGCGCCAGATCGAGCGCCCAGCCGGCCATGGGCGCGTGCAGGCGGACGATCACGGAGCGGTCACCAGCTGCACGGTGCTCACCGCCCAGAGCGGGTTCACGCCCTTCGCGGTGTAGGTGATGCACAGGTCATGATGGCCCTTGAGCGGCGCGATCGACGTGGTCAGCAACGTGATCCCCGGTCGCCGAGCGGCGGCGGCGAGCGGCAGGGTCGCGACACGCGCGCCATCGCAGCCGTCGCGAATTTCGATCTCGCCGGCGGGCGTCGCGGGCGGGCGGAATCTGATCTTGTCCTTGTCCGCGCCGATCTGGAAATTGAACGGCACCTGCCCGACCGAGACGGCGATCGATCGCACGCCGTCCATCGGCGCGGCATCATAGATCCAGCACGGATTGGCGACGTCGACCATCAGCGCGGCGCGCGGCTCCCTCGCCGGCGCGTCGTCGGCCAGCCGCAGCGCGATGCCCTGCGAGCAGAGCTTGAGCTGCGTATCGTCGCGCCGGCGGATCGAGGCTGGCGTGAGGTTCAGGTCGATCGCACCCGGCAGCGCCGCGCCGTCGAGCATGGTCGCGGCACGGAGGCGGGCAGGCAGCTTCAAGGTCACCGGCCCCGAATAGAGCGGCGATGTGGGGCTGGGGAGGCTGCCGTCGATGGTATAACGAACCGGCAGGTCGGACTGACCGGTGAGCACGACCTTCGCGCCGTCGCCATCCGGGGCGAGCCTCGCCACCGGGCGATACACCGCCGCGCTGGGCTCGATGCCGAGCCTGCTCAGCCGCTGCATCTGCGGCGCGAGCCGGCGGACGAAATCGCCGAAATCGCGTTTCCCGCTCGACCAGCCTAGTTCGGCGATCGCCGCGCCACGCGGAAAGGCGGCCGCCGCGACGAGGGACTCGCTCCGCAGATGCTCGGCCCAGATATTACCCTGCAGGCCAAGGATATGGCGCTGCTGCTCCGCCGGGATCGAGGCGGGGCCCGGATCGAACCCATAGACGGTCGCCAGGGTGATGAGATTGCCGCGCCCGGTGCCCTCCGCGGCGCTGACCCCCTGGCGATTGTCGAGATAGAGCGTCGGCGCCGGGCTCAGCACCGCATCATGGCCCGCCTTGGCCGCGGCAACCGCGCCGTCCAGCCCGCGCCACGACATCACGGTCGCATCCGGCATGATGCCGCCGTCGAGGATTTCGTCCCAGCCGATCAGCCGCCGGTCATGCGCGGCAAGATAACGGCCGATGCGCTGGATGAACCAGCTTTGCAATTTGTCCTCGGAGGTGATGCCGAGCGCCTTCATCTTCGCCTGGATCGCGGGCGAAGCGGCCCATTGCTGCTTCACTGCCTCGTCGCCGCCGACATGGATGTAGCGCGACGGGAACAGCGCCATCACGTCGTCGAGCACGTCCTGCAGGAAGGTGAAGGTCGCGTCGTCGCTGTTGTAGAGCCAGGGGAACACGCCCCAGTCGCTCTCCGTACCCGGCGGGATCGGAACGCCCATGCCGAGCCGCGGATAAGCGCGGATCGCGCTCAGCGCATGGCCGGGCATCTCGATCTCGGGCACGATGGTGATGCCGCGCGCGGCGGCATAGGCGACGATATCGCGGATCTGTTCGTGCGTGTAGAAACCGCCGATGACCGGCAGGGGAGGGGCGCCGGGCGCGGTGGCCGGGCGGCGCCACGCGCTGACGCTGGTCAGGCGCGGATATTTAGGAATCGGGATGCGCCAGCCCTGATCGTCGACCAGATGCCAGTGAAGCGTGTTGAGCTTGTTCGCCGCCATCGCATCGATCAGCCGCTTCACGAAGGCGGGCGACTGGAAGTGCCGCGCACTGTCCAGCATCAGCCCGCGCCATTTGAAGCGCGGCGCATCGTCGATCGAGACGGCGGGAATGAAGGGGCTGGTCTCCCCGGCGCGGGCGAGTTGCCACAGCGTGACGGCGCCATAGAGCAGGCCGGCATCGTCGCTCGCGCTGATCGTTGCGCCCGAGGCGGATGTGGTCAGGCGATAGCCCTCGGCGGGAAGGCCGGTCACGCGTTCGAAGCGGATCTTGCCGCCAGTGGTTACCGCGAGCTTCGGCCCGCCGGTGCGGAGGAGCAATTCGCCGAGCCGCGCCCCGGCGTTGCGGGCGCCGGCATCGCCCGGAGGAATGGCGATGCCCGTTGCGGGGGTCAGGGTGAAGCCGCCCTCAGCGACTTTCATCGATTGCGGGGCGGGGAGCAGCGCCTGGGCCGAAAGCGGCGTCGCCCATAAGAAACTCCCGGCGAGCGCCGGGAGTGACTTGCCGAGGAACTGGATCATGCGCGGCACGGACAGGTCCTTGTACGAAGGGACGCGGGCCGGAGCATCCCCCGGCCCGCAATGCCTATCAGAAGCGCAGGCGCGCGCCGACGTAGAACTGCCGGCCATTGTCGTAGATCGCGCGGAACCGGTCTTCAGTGCCGGAATATTGCTCGATCTTGCTGTTGGTCAGATTGACCGCATCGGCGGTGAGCGAGATGTTCTCGGTCACCTTGAAGCTCGCCGAGGCGTCGAGCGACTGAGTCGCCTTCTGGTTGAGCGGTGCCGCCCGGTCGATGTTGATGAAGAAGGACGACCGGTAGTTGTAGGACAGGCGGAACGAGGCGAAGTCGTTCTCGTAATAGCCGGTCAGGTTCAGCGCGTGCTTCGAATTGCCGGGGATCGGATCGCCCGTTTCCGATTTCGCATCGGAATAGGTGTAGTTGATGATTGCCCCGAAGCCATAGGCGATCGGGCGCGAGATCTGGAACTCGGCGCCCTTGTTGGTGCCGCCCGCGCCGTTCGATCGGCGGTTGATGTCGAAGGCGCAGTTGAACAGCGGGTTGGCGGGGGTCGAGTTGGACGCGACCGTGCAGCGCGACGCGTTCGGGTTGGTCGCGTTCTGCACCGGATAGACTTCCTGCACCGTGCGGTTCACGATGTAGGACTGGATGTCCTTATAGTAGAGCGCGGCCGCGACGATCGTGTCGTGATCCGGATACCATTCGATCGACAGGTCGTAATTGTTCGAGCGGTATGGATCGACGCGGGGATCGCCGCCGTCGCCGGTCAGCGAGCCCGGGTTGAGCGACACGCGCGGCACGATGTCGGTATAATCGGGCCGGGCGACGCTGCGGCTCGCGGCGAAGCGCACGATGACGTCGGGGGTGACGTTCACGCTCAAATTCGCGCTGGGCAGGAAGTCGGTATAGCTGCGCTTGACCTCGACCGGCACATAGACGCCGAACGCATTGGTGGTCACCGCACCCGGCGTCGAGGCCGGCACGCCGAGCAGGTTGCCGAGCGAATCCTGGTCGGTGCGCACGATGCGCAGGCCGAAATTGGCGCTCCAGCCGTCTTCCTTGCCGCCGAGCTTCGCCATGGCATAGCCGCCATAGGTCTTCTCGTTGATCGAGTAATTCTCCGGCGGGTTGAGGATGCGCTCACGCGCCGACGCGGGCAGGTTGTTCAGGATGGTCTGCAGCTTCGTGCGATCGACCTGGAAGAAGTTGGTGAGCGTGCCGGGCAGGGCGACGCCGTCGAGGAAATCGTCGGGCGTCGGGCCGCCGGCGAAATCGACCGAGGTGCAGGCATGGCTGCCGCAGCCGGATGCGCCGACCAGGTTGAGATAGAAGGCGCCGTACGTCGTCGCGAGGAAGCGGGTGACGCGGTCATGATCGGTGAACTTGCCGCCGAATTTCAGCGCGTGGAGCGGGCCCCAATCCACCTCATGCTCGTAATCGACGTAGAAATACTTCTCTTCGTCGCTGTTGGTGATCTTGTGGAGCGAGGCGAAGTCCAAGATCAGATTGCTCGGCTGGGTCGGGTCGATGCCGGTGAACTTCACCTGCGGCACCTTGCCGCTGATGTCGAAGGTGAAGGCGCCGGGCGCCGCGCCCTCGTAGAAGGGCTGCGATTCCGTGTTGCCGTTGGCCTTGGTGTAGCCGGCCTTCAGGTGCAGCGTGGAGGCATCGGTCGGATGCCACACCAGATCGGCATCGGCCGAATAGGTCTTGGCGAAGGCCTGGCGGTCGATCGCGTCATAGACCGCCGCACGGCTGCCCGGCAGCGAGGTGACGGTGCCCGACACGACGGTGCCGTTGCGTACGGTCGCATTGCTCAGCGTGCCGCCGTCGCCCAGCGCCTTGGAGCCCCAGGCGAGGTAGTTCTGGTTGAAGTTGTTGGCGTTGAACTTCGAATAGAGCCCGGTGATGTTGAGCTCGAGATCGTCCGACGGGCGGAACTGCAGGGCGATGTTGCCGCCGTACCGCTCGCGCTCCTGCTGGAACAATGCCGAGCCGATCAACGACGGGATCTGTGCGGTCTGGCCGCCGACGGTGACGGGTTGATAGCCGAGCACTTCGATGCCGTCGCGGCGGATGTCGCGCTTCTGATAGACGCCGCCGATCAGGATGCCGAAGGTATCCGCATCGTTCTTCCAGCTGAACAGGCCGGAGACCTGCGGGTCGAACGAACCGCGCTTGTCCGAATAGACGCCCTGGACCGAGGCGGAGACGGTGAAGGCCTTCAGGTCGAGCGGATTACGGGTGTGCACGTTGATCGTGCCGCCGATGCCGCCTTCCTCGACGTCCGCCTGGCCCGATTTGTAGACGTCGAGCTGGCCGACGATCTCGGCGGGCAACGTGAGGTAGTTGAAGCTGCGCGTTGCCGCGAGCTGTTCGAGGATGAACCAGTCGGCGGTGGCGATGGCATGGCCGTTGACCAGCGTCTTGGTCAGGTTCGGCGCGGTGCCGCGCAGCGAGACGCGTTCGCCTTCGCCGAATTCGCGGTTGATCACGACGCCGGGTACGCGCTGCAGCGCCTCGGCGACGTTCTTGTCGGGGAATTTGCCGATGTCCTCGGCCGACAACACGTCGGCGATGACGCTCGAATCGCGCTTCGCGTCGATCGAGAGGCGCAGCGACTGACGGATGCCGGTGACGACGATGTCGCTTTCGCCCGAATCGCCCTCCGCGGACTGGGCCGGGCCGGGTGGCGCGTTGTTGGCGGTGACGGTGCTCTGGGCCTGCGCGGTGGCGGCCAATGCTAACGAACTCACGGATGCAGCCAGAAGTCGTATTGCGGTCATTGCCGTTCTCCCCTTCTTGTCCCTGTCGGCATGCCAATTGATTACCAATCGCATACCAATTTGTGAAACATGTGTCATACCAATGACAGCGTCAAGCAGGATTTTTGCAAGTCCAGTCACGTTGGTGCAATTTTGTTGTGGAAAATGGTATTTGATTGGTCTTATAGAGGTTGGGTCGGCAACGGCTGGCGAGCAGGAGCGGGGATGCGCGAATGACCAATCTGGCCGACAAGATCGGGTCGCTTGACGGCAATGCGCGGGCGCCGCTGTATCAGCAGATGCAGGACGCCCTGCGGCGCGGGATCGAGACCGGGTCGCTGCGGCCGCAGGAAGCGCTGCCGCCCGAGCGCGATATCGCCAAGGAATTCGGCATCTCGCGCATCACGGTGCGCAAGGCAGTCGACGGGCTGGTCGCGGACGGCATGCTCACCCGCCGCCAGGGCGCGGGCACCTTTGTCGGCGGACGAGTCGAGAAGCAATTCTCGAAGCTCACCTCCTTTTCCGAGGACATGGCGGCGCGCGGTCGCACCGCGCGCAGCGAATGGATCATGCAGACCGAGAGCACGGTGAATTCGGACGAGTCGCTGACCCTGGGTCTCAGCCCCGGATCGCGCGTGTTCCGCTTCCACCGCATCCGCTACGCCGACGATCAGCCCATGGCGCTGGAATATTCGACGGTGCCGGGCTTCGGCCTGCCCGGGCTCGATGTGGTCGGCGTGTCGCTCTACGAAGCGCTCGAAGGGGCGGGGCATAGGCCGGTACGCGCGCTGCAGCGCTTGCGGGCGGTGCTGTTCGACAAGGACCAGGCGGCGTTGCTCGGCATCGAGGTCGGCGCGCCGGGACTGTTCATCGAGCGTCGCGGTTTCCTGGAGGATGGCCGCGCGATCGAGATGACGCATAGCTGGTACCGGGGTGACGCCTATGACTTCGTCGCTGAGCTGAACGCGCTGGCATGAGCATCGCGCCCGAATCGACCTTGATGTTCGCCGAGGCGGCCGAAGCCGCGGCGGTGGTTACGCGTCAACGCGCGGCCAATCGCCGGGCGGTCGAGGCGCTCGCCGCGCGGCTGCGCGCCGCGCCGCCGCGCGCGGTATCGACCTGCGCGCGTGGTTCTTCGGATCACGCCGCGACCTTCGCCAAATATCTGATCGAGACGGTGATTGGCGTGCCCGTCAGCTCGGCCGCGCCGTCGGTGTCCTCGGTCTATCATGCCGCGGCGCAGCTCGACGACACGCTGCTGCTGGCGATTTCGCAGTCTGGTCGCAGCCCCGACCTGCTGAGCATGGTCGAGGCAGGCAAGGCCGGCGGCGCCTATCTGGCGGCGATGGTCAACGACGCGACCTCGCCGCTCGCTGTGCTGGCCGATGCGCCGCTGCCGCTTCACGCCGGCGCGGAGAAGAGCGTGGCGGCGACCAAGAGCTATATCGCGTCGCTGGCGGCGATCGTGGGGCTGGTCGCGGCCTGGGCTGAGGACGCTGCACTGTCAGAGGCGCTCGATGCAGCGCCTGAGTTGCTCACCAAATCCTGGCAAGCCGACTGGACGCCGCTGGTCGACGGGCTCGCTGACGCGCGGGGCCTGTATGTCATCGGGCGTGGCCTCGGTCTCGGCGTCGCGCAGGAAGCGGCGCTGAAGTTCAAGGAGACCTGCGGGCTGCATGCCGAAGCGTTCAGCGCGGCCGAGGTACGGCATGGGCCGATGGCGCTGATCGGCCCCGACTTTCCCGTGCTGGTGTTCCGCCAGGACGATGAGACCGCACCGGGCGTCGACGATCTGGTGCGCGAAGCGCTGGGGCAGGGCGGTATCGTCTATTGTGCGGGCGGCAGCATTTCGGGCGCGGTCACCCTGCCGACGCTTGACGCGGCACCGGCGACCCAGCCGATGCTGCAGATCCAGTCCTTCTACCGCGCGGTCAACGCGCTATCGGTGCGCCGGGGCTTCGATCCCGATTCGCCGCCCCATCTGCGCAAAGTGACCGAAACCGTCTGATGGCCACTGCCCTTTTCAACTGCCGCCTGTTGATCGACGACGCGCTGGTCGGCGGCATGGCCGTGCTCATCGAAGACGGCCTGATCGCGGCGGTCATCGCGGATCGCGATATCCCCGCGTCGGCCGAACGGCGCGACCTGAACGGCGCGGTGTTGGCACCGGGGCTGATCGACACGCAGGTCAATGGCGGCGGGGGCGTGCTGTTCAACGATGCGCCGACGGTCGAGACGATCGCGACGATCGGTGCCGCGCACCGGCGTTTCGGCACGACGGGTTTCCTGCCGACCCTGATCAGCGACGATCTCGCTACGGTGCGCGCTGGCGTGGCCGCGGTGGACGACGCGATCGCGCGCGGCGTGCCGGGCGTGCTCGGCATTCATATCGAGGGGCCGTTCCTCAATGTGGAGCGCAAGGGCATCCATGATCCCGACAAGATCATCACCCTGGACGATAACGGCTTTGCCGCGGTCACTGGCCTGAAGAACGGTGTCACCCTCGTCACGCTCGCGCCGGAAAAGACCAATCCGGCGATGATCGCGCGGCTTGCGCAGGCGGGCGTGATCGTCGCGGCAGGCCATACCGACGGCAGCTATGACGCGATCCGCGGGGCCCTGGACGCAGGGATGACCGGCTTCACCCATCTGTTCAACGCGATGTCGCCGCTCGCCTCGCGTGAGCCCGGCGCGGTCGGCGCGGCGCTCGAGGATCGGGAAAGCTGGTGCGGGCTGATCGTCGACGGGCGGCACGTCCATCCCGCGACGATGCGCGTGGCGGTGAATGCGAAGCGCGACCGCATCATGCTCGTCACCGATGCGATGCCGAGCGTCGGCCAGACCGACAAGAGCTTCGTGCTGCAGGGGCACCGGGTCGAGGTGGTCGACGGAGTCTGCGTCAATGAGGACGGCACGCTTGCCGGTTCGGACCTCGATATGGCCCAGGCCGTGCGCAATGCGGAGACGATGCTGGGCGTATCCCAGGCCCAGGCGCTGACCATGGCCGGGCGCAATCCTGCGCGGTTCCTGCGCCTCGATCGAACCCATGGCCGGATCGCGGCGGGATATGCCGCCGATCTCGTCGCGCTCGATTCGGAGGGCCGTACGCTGGCGACCTGGATCAGTGGCCGGAGCCAAGGCTGATCGCCGCTATTTCGCGCCGCCTCCCTCCTCACCATACCCGCCTCGGATGATCACCCGCCCGGAGCGCGAATCGACCAGGATGTCGTCCTCATAGGAAGCCTCGGGCTCACGCCCATAAGGCGCCCGCTCCATCAGATTGTAGAGCGCGAGCTGGTCGCGCATCTGGTCGTTCTCGGCCTGCTGCACCATTTGAGTCCAGCGCCGCAATGCCGCCTGGTTGCCCTTCATCGCCGCCTCGGTGAGCGATCGGAAGACCGCCCGATGCGCCGGCAGCTCGATTGCGGCGTCTCCTTCGCCGAGTCTCACCAGGCGATAGGCCTCCTCGAGGATCATCGCGCGCGTCGGCTGATCCGATCCGGGCAGGCGGTCGCCTGGCGCGCCGGTCGCGCGCCGTCCGGAAGGACGCCCAGCGGGGTTGCCGGAACTGCCCTTGGCGAACCGCCCCCGAACACGCTGCGTTGGCCGCGCGTCGTTGTCGTCCCTCGTTTCGACCCTCGATTCAAATCTCTGCCTGGTCATGTCATCGTTCCAGCCATGGTTGATCCCACCGCCTTCAAACCCGATCGCGCCGATGATTTGAATCAAGCGCTGCCTGTTTCGCCGGCAATCCCACCTGTTCCCACCTGTTCGGCGAATAACAGGTGGCGGTGCCTAAAGTGTTCGATCGGAACGATAAATCCGCGCGCCGAATCCAACATAACAGGTGCAGAAAAATTCGGCCGCACAACGGCCAAAACCGCGTTCGTGCGATCGGATCAGCGCCTCTGCTGACGCGCGACTCCATGCAAGGCGCGGTAGTATAATTCATACTATTAAGGTAGGATATGGCTACTGCAAACGTGAAATAAAAAGTCCAGACAAGATGTCACATGAATGGTGGTAAACACCGACAAGCTGCGAAATCAATGTTCTGTGTGCAGTGCGGCAAGTTCCACTATAAATGGTTGTAACACTTCTTTCTCACTGTTCTTCCCATGCTATTCAGCGCCGGCGCGATGCCCTGTTTTCTGCGACATGCAATTGTCGTGGACAACGATGGTCAGGGGGGAGAGGCGCTGGAGAAGTGAATGCGGCGGCCCTTCATCCATATCAATTTCGCCACGGAGGACGTGCGCAGCGTTCGCCAGCCGCAGGGAATCTCCGGGAATATTTCCTGTGGCGCCGACTGGCACCGGGTGCACATCCTGCGCGAGCGCTACGATGCCATCGCGGTCGGCGGCAGGACCTGGAACATCGATCGGCCCCGCCTGACGGTTCGGCCGGAAAAGCTGGGACGAGAACCGCGCCGGCAACCGAACCGGGTCATCTTCGCCGGGTCGCAACCCTGCGCGATGTCGCATCCCGGCGCCCCCGCGTTCGTGGTCAGCTCGCACGACCATGTCGATCCCAGCGCGGTCGCGCTGGCGATGAACGGTCATGATCTGCATGGGCCACTGACGTCGCTCTATGATCACGGCATCGAAAGCCTGCTGGTCGAGGGCGGGCCGACATTGTTGCGGTCCTTCTTCAATCAGGGATTTGCCGACCGGGTGACGATCTACGTCCGCGCGGGCACGGCGGAGGGCGCCGATCGCGGTGCTCGTGACACGCTTGGCGTGTTGCCCGTCGAGTTTCGGGCGAGCGCCTTTGGCGAAGGTTTCCTGCTCGAATCCGGGGTGGTGGAGGTTGCGCTCGCGGCGGGGGCGGCGCGGTGATGCTCGCCCAGCCGGTCCGGTTCGTCATCTTTGCCGCGCCCCGGACGGGCAGCAACCTGCTGTGCAGCCTGTTGAACGCTCATCCCGATGTGCTGTGTCATCACGGCCTGTTCAATCCGGACGGGCTTCACTGGGCGCGGGACTGGCAGCCGGACGGCGCTTTTCCGGGCGGCCTGGCGGCGCGGGATCGCGATCCGGCGGGTTTCATCGCTTCGGTCTGGGCCTCGGGCGGCGATGCCCGGGCGATCGGCTTCAAGATGAACCGGGACGAGAATGGCGATGCGGTGGACATCCTCCTGCGCGACCCGTCGGTGCGCAAGATCCTGCTCAGGCGGCGCAACCGGGTGCGGACCTATGTGTCCGAGGAGATCGCGAAGCTGACCGGAATCTGGGAGAGCTACGACGCGCCGGCCGACCCGGCGCTGCCGGTGGTGCATGTCGAGCCGGGCGACCTGATCCGGCACAGCGCTCTCAATGCAGCCTATTATGCCGCGATCGTGGATTCGCTCCGCGCGTCCGGACAGACATGGCGCGACACGCATTATGAGGCGCTGGGCGATCCCGGCGAGATGGCCGGCGTGCTTTCCTTTCTGGGGATAGCGGCACCGTCGCCGCTGTCGGCCGCCAGCCACAAACGCGGCCCCGCCGATCTGGGCGCCGTGGTGGAGAATTTCGACGACCTCGCCGGCGCCCTGCGCGGGACCACGCTGCTCGACGATCTCTACCGGTGCGACATGCCCGAACTCCATCACCACGATTTCACGCCGTAGGAGCGCCGCTGATGCTCAACGCCAACATCGCCCCGATCGCAGCCGATGGCTTCACCCGCCACCGCGGCCCGGTCACCTCGGTCGCCGCCATTCCGGGCCGCGCTGCCGCGGTCGCCGTCGCTTATGATGGCGCGGTCAGCCTGTTCGATCTCGATGCCGGAACGGCCGAGCTGCTCGGCTATCACCGCCACCTCGCCAATCATGTGACGGTGAGCGAGGACGGCGCCTGGGCGGCTTCGTCCTCCTCGGATTACGATATCTATATCTGGGACCTGGCGGCGCGGAAGCTGGCGCTCGTGCTGCGCGGGCATAGCGACGATGTGGAAGGCTTTGCCTTTGTCGACGAGTCGGCCGGCGTTTCCGCCTCGCGCGACCGGCGGATCATCGTGTGGGATCTCGTCACTGGCACCATCCGCCGGACGATCGAGGGGCATGAGAAGGACGTGCTGTCGGTCGCCTGCCGCGACGGGCTGATCTATTCGTCGGGCGACGACATGACGCTGCGCCAATGGGATCTCGCCACCGGCGGACTGATCCGCACCTGGGGCCCGTTCGAGACCGAAACCGACACCTGCGCCATCGATATGCTGAACGGCCGCGTGGTGCTGGGCTGCGACGACGGCGTCATCCGCGTCTTCGATGCCCGTGAGGGCACGGCGCTGGCCTCGATCGAGGCGCACGGATCGGGGATCAAGAAAGTCGCGGTATCGCCGGTCAATGGCGACATCCTGTCCTGCGCCTATGATCAGGTGATCAGGATCTGGGATGCGGCGTCCTTCGCGCCGCGGGTCGATCTGGAAAACCATGCGGCGAAATGGGAACGGTCCTTTGGCTGGTCCCCGGACGGCAGCACCATCCTTGCCGGCACCTTCGACGGCACCGTCGTGCAATGGGATGCGGCGTCAGGCCGGATCCTGTGCGAGATCGGCGGCGCGCCGGGTGACCAGGGCAATGCCTGTTTCAACGAGGCCGCCGCCGGGCCGGACGGCAGCGTGGCGCTGGTCGCCGATGACGGGATGGTGCGGCTGATCCGCCTGACCGATCGGGAGGCCAGTCTCGTCGCGCGTACTGCCCCGCCCGGCGGGCGCCGCCTGATGAACGCGGTGACCCGCGATCCCGGCGCTGACCGGGTGATCGCCGGCTCGCATGACCACAAGCTGCATATCTTCGGTGCCGGGCTGGAAAGCGTGGCCGCGGTGGCGCTGGGGCAGGGGCCGATCAATTCGATCCGGGTGGCGCAGTGTGCCGGCCATGAAGGCGCGCTGTTCGCTGCCTGCTACAGCGGCGCGATCGTTCGGGTCTCACCGGACGGGCGGGACGTTCAGGCGCATGGGCTGCACGACGGCGCGGTGAAGGCGCTGCGCCTGCACCCGAGCGAGGCGATCGGGGTGAGCTGCAGCGCCGATGGCGGGCTGCTGTCCTGGACGCTCGACGGGGAGATCCTCAATCACTTCCCGGGCCACACCGCGATCGTCGACGATGTCGACATCTCTCCCACGGGCGACCGGATCGCCAGCGCGTCGCGCGATTTCACGCTGAACGTCTATGACCTGGCCGACGCGCGGCTGACTCATTCGATCGAGCTTGGGCGCCGTTCCCCCAAATCGCTCTGCTTCTGGGATGCCGAGACGGTGATCGTCGGCGATTATTGGGGCGCGCTGGTCAAGGCCGATCTGCGCACGGGCCGCGTCAGCCGCCGGACCATCGCCGCCAACGGCATTAGCTCGCTGTCGCGCAGCGGCGATGGGCTGATCGCCTCCTCCTATGACGGGGGAATCTATCTCGTGTCCGTCCCCGATCTCGCCGTCCGCAACGTCTATCGCGCGATGACCCAGCGGGTCGGCGCCACCTGACTCGACCGCAATCTACCGATGTTGTCAGCGTTCCCGATTTCACTGAATTTCTGAAGGAGCATGCGAAATGAAACCGAGCAAATGGCTATTATCGGCCGGCCTGTTTCTGTTTGTCGGCATCGCCGCCAAATCATCCGTCCAGTCCCAGACGCCCGCCGGCCCGGCGCCATTATGCGCCGTCAGCAGCGCCGAGTTCGCCACCTGGAAGGTCGGCAATAATTTCGCCCCGCCGAGCAGTTCCAGCTTCCAGCCCTCATCGGATTGCGCTTTCTACAAATGGTCGTCGCAGATGTTCCTCTGGCTGACCACCAAGGACGCGCGCGGCAACCTGCTGATGTTCTCGCCGAAGTTCGATAATGCCGTCGAGGACACCGCGACTGGTGCTTTCCAGCTGGTCAACAGCACCGGCGTGGATGCCCAGGGTAAGTCGAACGTCTCGTTCCGCGTCCGCGTCAACAAGCCCAGGACGCTGCTGCTCAAATCGGCCAACGCCACCAATAACGTGGTCGGCGGCCCGGCGGGCGATACGGACTCGACCGGCCAGGCGGGCGGCGGCGTGCTGATCGTCAATGGACAGCCGATCGCGGCGCCCAGCGCGCCCGGCATGTCGACCTATCCGGTCGTCTATTATGCGATCCAGGAAAATGACGTCTTCACAGCGCTCAAGGAGCATTGGCGCAAGGTGCCTTATTATCGGGTCGGCCCGAACAAGACGAATTTCCCGATCACGCTCGACCAGGCGAAGGAGATCCAGAAAGCCTCCGGCAAGACTCTGCCCAATCTCGAGCAGCTCGCGATCGAAGTGAAGACCGCCTGGGTCGATGTCGCCTATCTCACCACCGCTCAGGCCGGCAGCCTCATCCGGATCAAGTCGGACGTCCCGGCCTTTACCCAATCGACCAATACCCAGGGGCAACTGGTGCTGACCTGGGATGGCGAGACCATGGTCACGCGGACCCTGGCGATGGTCGGCATGCACGTCGTGGGGTCGGTCAACTCTCATCCGGAAATGGTCTGGGCGACGTTCGAATCGAACTTCAACAGCCCCGATGCGACCTATTCCTATCTCAACCAGAATTACGATCCCGCCACCAAGGCGTGCAAGGCGAGCACGAGCTGCCTCAACACCGTCACCTTCAGCCAGACGAGCAGCCAGTCCTCGATTTTCTACAACGGCACGAAAGGGGCTCCCACCGCGCCCGATGTGATCGTCGAAACGGCATCGTCCGGCAAAGACCCCAACATCGTCAGCATCGTCTCGGCCGGGGCGAAATTGACGCCGGCCAGCGTCGCACGCCTCAATCCCTGGGGCAGTCAGCAGCCGGCCACACCGACACCGACCGACCCGGCCGTGCTCAACAACACCTTGCTGGTATCGCTGATGCAATCGCTTCAACCGAAGCTGGCCGCGTCGGGCACGACCGGCAAGGCGCTGGCCAATTATTTCCTGGTCGGCGCGATCTGGAGCAACCGCATCATCCCGCCGCAGCCGGGCTACCAGCTGATCGGGTCGCAGTTCGTCGCGAACACGACGATGGAGACGTTCCAGCAGGTCCGACCGGGCAATCCCGATCCGGAGGCCACGGCCGCCAACTGCTTCAGCTGCCATGGCGACTTCAACGGCACGCAAGGCACCAGCGTCAGCCACGTCTTCCCGAACACGGTGACGTTCCGCTGATCTCCGCCTGAATGATCCGCCCCGCCGCGACCCTCGGTTCGCGGCGGGGTTTTTTGTGCCTCAGAACCGGATCGAATGGCGGTGGAAGGCGCGCGCCAGGAGCGGATCCCCGCCATGCGCGAAATAGCGCTCGCGATAGTCGTGCGCGGTGATCGCGTTGACGCTGCTGTTGCTGTGGTCCGAACCGTAGAGGAAGATGTCCGGTGCCGTCTCGGCGAGGCGGACGATCCAGTCCTCATAGATGCGGCGCTTCTGCTCCAGGCTGTAATGAGTAGCGCTGAAGATCGTGCAAAAGGCATTGCTCCACCAGATCAGCGCGCCGGGCTCGTTGCGGATGCGCGCGAGCAGGACGTCGGCCTCGAGGATGTTGCAGAGCAGATACTCGCGCTTCAATATGCGGAACTGCCGCCAATGATCCTCGAAAGCGACCGCGCCGCCCCAGCGCGCCAGTTCGGCCGCCCATAGCCGGTCGAGTTCCGCCCAATCCATGTTGTCGGGCGAGGCGCCGGGCCAGAGATAATAATGGGCCCCGTTCTGCCGCGCGAACAGGCCGCGCAGGAAAAGCGGATAGTCGCGCCCGTCCCATTCGCTGTCGAGCGTGCACCGGAACTCCAGTGCCTGGTTGCTGTAATCGAAGAACACCACCTGGCTGTCCGCGTCCACGCCGTGCGTCGCGAGGATTCGGTTGGGCTTCAGCCCGGCGGCGACGCAATAAAGGGTCGACACGGGCGTGGCGAAACCGGGCGGGGGCTCAGCGACATCGTCATAGGATTCGTAATTCAGCACGAATACGCCGCGCCCGGCCTTTTCGGACATCTCGTCGAGAAAACCGAGAAAGCCCGACGCATTGGCGAGGTCGGGCCGCAGGTCGATCAGATGTCCATCCAGCCCTGGGCCGAACGGCAGCACCGCAACCGTGTCGAGGTCCGGCTCGCCGTCCCGCGCCCAGGCGGCGAGGTCGACCAGCAGGCAGCGACCGGGAAGGCCGGCGAAGACGAAGTCGTGGTCGCCGGTCCATTCCTCCAGCGCGTCGAAAAAGCTGCGGGCCTTGCCGCCGTTCGGGCCGGCATGCTCGGCGACGACATGACCGTAACCCTGAACGAGGCAATAGCGGGCGCCCGTTTCGCGGGCACGGGTGAGGATCGTGTCGAGATCGGCACCCTCGATGATCGCGCCGAAATAATGCCAGCGCAGCCACGATACGGTGAGGTCGCGCGCACGCCCCGCCGGGGTCCCGGTACCAGCGCTTTCCGGTGAACCGAGCAATCCGCAGATCAGGTCGCGCACATGTCTCTCCCCAGGTCGATGCACGACTCTACCGGGCGGATCGGACGAGGCGCATAGTCGATGCCCCCATTTTGACAGGTAACCGGCTTGACCGCGACGCGTGCCGAAAGGCCTAGTGGCGGCGATGGGCGCCACGATACTCCTGCTGCAGGATGCGGCGTATTTCCCGTCCTATGGCGGGGGCAACAAGGCCAACCGTCTCTTGCTGACGGCGCTCGCGGCGCGCGGCTTCGATTGTCACGCCGTGTCGCGCCTGCCCGCCGGGCGCCGGGTCCTGGCCGACCGGTTCAGCGCGCAAGCGCTGGAGGCACGCGGCATTGCGGTCGAAACCGGCGCGCGCGGCATGGCCTATCGCCATGAGGGAGTGAGCGTCGAGGCGCTCGATCTCGGCAGTCCCGAGGCGCCGGCGCGCATCGCCGAGACCATCCGCAGGATCGGGCCCGACTGGATCCTCGTCTCCGACGATCGCCCGGCGATCCTGCTCGACATCGCCCTGGCCTGCGCGCCCGACCGGGTGGTGGCGCTGGTACATACCCATTTTCACCTGCCGTTCGGTCCCGAGGCCGAGGTCCATGATCCGGCGCAACACGAACGATTGCGCCGTGTGCGAAGCATCGTCGTGGTGAGCGAACATAGCCGGGCCTATCTCCGGGAGTTTGGCGGCCTGGACTCGGTCGTCCTGCATTTTCCGGTATTCGGCGACGGCTCGTTCGACCCGGTCGGGCGACCGGATTCCGGCACTGTGACGATGATCAACCCCTGTCTGGTCAAGGGGCTGCCGATCTTCCTCGAACTGGCGGGATTGTTTCCGGATACGCCGTTTGCCGCAGTGCCGACCTGGGGTGGTGACGCGGCGGTCCGCGACCAGCTCTTGCGCCTGCCGAATATGACGGTTCTCGAGCCGGACGACGATGTCGGCACCGTCCTGCGCACCACCCGCATTCTGGTCGCGCCGTCGCTGGTGCCGGAAACCTTCGGCTATGTCGCGCTGGACGCGATGCTGCGCGGCATCCCGGTCCTCGCGGGCAATCTCGGCGGGCAGCCCGAGGCCAAGCTCGGGGTGGATTTCATCCTGCCGGTCGCGCCTGCCCGGCGAACGGGTGCAGGCCATGTCGCGCCGCCACAGGACATCGCGCCGTGGCAGGCTGCGCTGGACAGCCTGTTGTTGGACGGCAACGCATATCGCCGCTGCGCGAACGCGTCCCGCGAGGCGGCGCTACGCTTCCTGCCGGAAACCGATGCGGGCCATGTCCTGCGCTATCTGGAATCGCTCTGAAACTACTCACCCGTATCCCCCCCTCCGTTCGTTTCGAGCGAAGTCGAGAAACAGGGCTTGGCGCTTCGTCAGTGTTTCTCGACTTCGCTCGAAACGAATGGGGAGTGATGCTCAACGTCCCGTCTCGTGCAGTTCCGCTTCGAGATCGCTTCCGCGCAATGCCTCGCTGAGCGCGTCGAAATTCGCGATGGTTTCCCGCAGCGCAACCGGCGTCAGCTTCCAGGTCTGGCCTTCCGGCTGGGCCGGCCGCCCTTGGGCGCCAAGAAAGACAAGCGCCGGCTCTATCCCGTCTGGCGAGAACAGATCCTCGTACCAGAGCAGCACATGGTCCTGCGCTGACTCGCACAGCGCGCGCTCGGTCTCGGCATAGAAGCGCTCGTGCAGCGCGATATTCTCCAGCAGGGCGTCGCGATCGACATGCACCTGGGGGCGGGGCGCCGGCGCGCCGCGATCGTCATAGACCACCCATTCGCCGGTCTGCCGCGCCAGCAGCAGCGACACGAAGCTCTTCACCCGGTTGCGCCGCTTCAGGATGATCTTGCGCACCGACACGTCCGGCACGACGGCGTCATAGGCCGGCTGGTGCTGCCACAGGCACATCTTGAACCCCACCGCGGCGCGCCCGAGATCGGTGCGCCATACGCGATCGAGGAATTCGACCGGATCGCGTTCCCGCTCCTCCATGCTGCCCAGCCGGAAATCGCTGTCCTGCAGGTGTCGCGCCACCCCGATCACATGAGGGTTGAAGATTTCGTGATGGCACAGGATGCCCGGGTGGGAATTCAGCACCGTGCACAGGAAATTGCTGCCGGTTCTGGTGGCATTCAAGATGATGAATCGAACCGCTTCCGGTGGTTTCGTCATCTTTCGCTCCGGGAAGGACTGGGCCAACAAGACATGAACTGTTCGGGCGGCAAGTCTAGCCTCGCTCGCGGTGCCGGAGAAAGGGCCTTCTTCCTGTCATGGCGACTGAAGAGCATTATGCCGGGGCGAGCGTCTGGGATACGCGCTTCCGCTCGATCCTCGCCATGGGCGAGCCGGACCGGTCGAGCCAGTGGATGGAACCGTTCCTGCCGTTGTTGAACGAGCATGATTGCCGCCGCGTGTTCGATCTCGGATGCGGTACCGGCTATGATGCGCTGGCGCTCGCGCGGCGGGGATTCCAGGTCGAGGGCATGGATTTTGCGCAGGTCGCGATCGACCAGGCGCGACAGCTCGCCGATGGGGAGGGGCTCGCGATCGATTTCCGCCAGGGCGATGTCGGTCTGCCGCTCGACTATGCGGACGAGGCGTTCGACGCGGTGGTCAGCAATCTGGTGCTGCACAGCTTCGACGATATCGTCCTGAGGCGCATCGTCGGCGAGGTCGGCCGCTGCCTCCGGCCCGGCGGGCTGTTCCTGTTTCACGCCAATTCCATGGCGGATCTCGAGCGCAGGCTCGCCTTCCAGCCCCCGGAGCGCCAGCTCGGGCCTCGATCCTATATCCTCGCCGGCGGCCAGACGATGCATTTCTTCAGCCGCGATTATTGCCAGGCCGTGCTCGCCGGCTGGGAACAGCTCGTGCTGGAGCCGGTGACGAGCTTCGATCCGGACGGAAACCCGATCAAGCAGGTCTGGCGCGGAGCCTTTCGCAAGCCGTGACGCCGCGCACGATTGCCATCGTCGATCCCTATGATGCCGGTTCGATGCTGGCGCCCGCCTTTGCCGAGCATGGGGTGGCGGCGGTGATGGTGGGAAGCACGGCAGCAGTTCCGCGGGAGGCGGCATCGTCCTTCGATCCAGCGGCCTTCCGGGATCTGATCTTCTGGCATGACGATATCACTGAAACCGTCGCCTCGTTGCGTGGCCATAAGGTGGATCGCGTCATTGCCGGATCGGAACGGGGCGTGATGCTGGCCGATCGGTTGGGCGAGGCGCTGGGCCTGGCGGGCAACGGCATCCGTCTCAGCCAGGCACGCCGTGACAAGGCCCGCATGATCGAGGAGGTCGGTCGCCACGGTATCCGGGTGCCGCGGCAGATCGAATCCGGACGGCTCGACGAGATCATGGAGTGGCTGGATGCCGGCGGTCACTGGCCGGCGGTGTTGAAGCCCCGCCTCGCAAAGGGATCGGAGGGCGTTCATCTGTGCGCGTCGCGGGACGAGGTGGCGCGCGCCTTCCATGCCGTTCACGGCCAGGTCGACCGGCTCGGGTTCAGCAACGAGACCGTGCTGGTGCAGGAATTCCTGAGCGGGCCGGAATATGTCGTGGACACCGTCAGCCATGATGGACACCATCGGCTGGCGGCGTTGTGGGCCTATGGCAAGCCGGCGCCGGGTTTCGACTCGATCGGGCTTCTGTCCACCAAGCAACTGCTGCCGCCCGAGGGGCCGCTGGCCGATCTGCTCTTCGCCTTCGCCGTGCGCGTTCTGGATGCGCTGGAGATCCGTCACGGTGCCGGGCATTGCGAGGTGATCGTCGATGAGCACGGCCCGGTGCTGGTGGAGATCGGCGCTCGCCTCCATGGTGGCCCGCCGGCCCATCTGATGTGCCGCGCGGCCACGGGGACCAGTCAGCTCGATCTGCTGGTGCAATCCTGCCTCGATCCAGCCGGCTTTCTCGACCAGGTCTCGCGGCGCTATACGCTGGCCAGCGGCACCGCGATGGCACTGCTGCGCGACGACAGCCTCAGGGGGCAGATCGAAAAGCTGCCTTCCGCCCAGCGCATCGCCTGGAACGCACCGGCCGGGCAACCCCAGCCACCGGTGGCGGGTGTCGCCACGCTGATCCATGCGGATCGGGACACGGTCGCGGCTGACCTGGAGATCGTCACCGGAGGGATCGCCTGCGACCTGCTCGAGGATCGCGAGGCGGTCGAGACGATCGCGGGAGCGTGGCGTGCGCTGCTCGAACGCTCTCGCTGCAACCGCGCCTTCAGTGGACCGAGCTGGTATCTGGCGGCGCTCGATGCCTGGCCCGAGCACCTGCCCTGTGTGATCGCCGCGCGCCGCGGCGAACAGCTCGTCGGCATCTTTCCGCTGGTCCGGCACTCGCGCGACGAAACGGCGCGTTTCGCCACGCTGCTGAGCGATTATAACGACCTGATCGTGGCGGATGGCGACGTCGCGGTCGCGCGGCGGCTGATGATCTTTGCGCGGGACCGCTTTCCCCGGCTCGACCTGACCTGCATCCGTCCCGACGCGAACTGCGCGACGGCCGAGGGCAGGGCACCGATGCTCGTCGAGAAGACATTCATCTGCCCGACCGCCGATCTTTCCGGCGGCTATGATGGCTGGTTCGCCGGACGCAGCCCCGGCTTCCAGCGCGAGCTTGGCCTTGTCGTGCGCCGCGCGGCGCGCAACGGCCTTGTCGCGCGTCGGCTCGATCCCGAGCGCGACACGAACGTCGACCCGGGCATTTTCTTCCTCGACATGCAGCGAGCGCGCTTCGGCGAGCGCAGCCTGTTCCTGCGCGATCCGGCGGCACGGGCCTTTGCGACCGCGATGCTCCCGGCGCTGTGGCGCGAAGGCAGTGTACCGCTGTTCGGGCTGTGGGCCGGGGAGCGGCTGATCGGACTGGACATCTGCATGCTGGGTGCCGACAGCCTCGGCAACTGGAACGCCGGGTTCGTCGCGGACTTCGCGACTTTCTCTCCCGGCATGCTGATGGCGAATGCCGCGGTGCGCGAGGCGTGCGCGCTTGGCCTGGCCGAGTTCGACTATCTTCGCGGCGTGGAGACCTACAAGCTGCGCTGGTGCTCCGGGCAGCGCGAGATCGGCCGGCTACCATGACTGACCCGCTCCCCGGCGACCCGTGGTCGATCGGCCTTTATGCCGGGCCCGATCCGCTTCATCTCGCACCGCCCGCCGGCATCGCCAATCCGATCATGACGCGCGAGCAGGTGACCGATGTGCCGGCGGCCTTTGTCGCCGACCCGTTCCTCCTGCCCTGGCGGGGCGAATGGCATTTGTTCTTCGAGGTGCTGAACCATGGCCGGACCGGCGAGATCGGTTGGGCAAGCAGCCTGGATGCAACCGCCTGGTCCTATCGGGGAATCGTGCTGAGCGAGCCGTTCCATCTGTCTTACCCTTATGTGTTCGAACATGAGGGCGAGGTCTTCATGGTTCCGGAGACGCTCGATGCCAACGCTGTCCGGCTTTACCGCGCCGATCCGTTTCCAACGCGCTGGGTTCCGGTCGCCGACCTTATTTCGGGTCGGCTGGCCGATCCCACCCTGTTCAGGTTCGAGGGGCGGTGGTGGATGTTCGCCTGTCCGGCGCCGTCCACGCATGACGCGCTCGCGCTATTTTATGCCGATTCACTCCATGGCCCCTGGCGCGAACATCCGGCCAGTCCGCTGAAGACCGAAGACAAGAGCAGGTCGCGGCCCGGTGGGCGGGTGGTGGTATGGGACGGTCGCCTGTACCGCTTCGCGCAGGATTGCGGGCCGCGCTATGGCAGCGGCGTGCGGGCTTTCGAGATAACGCGCCTGACGCCCGATCTCTATGCCGAGCGCGAATCCGCCGAAAGCCCGATCCTCGGCCCGGCGGGTGAAGGGTGGAACGGCAAGGGCATGCACCATGTGGATGCATGGCTGATCGCGCCGGATCGATGGATCGCCGCCGTGGATGGCATTCGGATCAAGTGATCCCGGGTCCGTACCGCATCGGCCAAGAGTTTCCTCCTCCGATGTAGCCATTCTGGCCTCTTCTTCGATTGCTGCCCGTCGGGCCCCATTATAGGCTGTGGCAATATAGAGATTTGCAGAATTTAAAGCTGCTTGCCGATCTCTCTGAAATGGGGCCGCTATGAAGAAACTTACTTTGCTGCTGTGCGCAGGCTCGCTGGTGGCTGCCGCCGCCGTGGCGCAAACCTCTTCGTCTTCTTCTTCCGCCGTACCGCTGGCGCCGCCATTCGGGCCAGTCGTCGGGCCGGGACGGACGGTGCAGACAGCGGATATGACCAACACCAATCCGCTGATCCCCAGCGACATCTATCGCAACAGCTCTGTCGCGCATCAGGATCTGGCGACCTTTGCCTGGCTCGAGTTCATCTCGGCCGTATCACCCAACAAATCGGGCATGCGCGGCGTGCCTGGCGGCAGTTTTGCGGCCTCGGGCACCGGTGCCAATAAGGGCCCGCTGGTCTGGGAGACCTATCAGCATCGGACCGAATTGTTTCCGTGCAATGCCACCAGTTCTTCGACCGGGCCGGTGACGTCGCCGATACCGCCACAGCCCTGGGGTGCGGCTCCCAAATATGTCACGACCGCCGCGAGCAACAACCTGTGTAGCACCATCACGGTGCCGGGCGGCGGGCCAGTGCCGTTCAACAACCTCGATGAAGCGAACCAGATCGGACAGAATATCCTGTTCTATCCGGCCCAGCCGGGAAATCCGCAACCGGCCACCGATGCCCAGATATTGTTCGAGGCGAAGGTGAACCAGTATGAATCCAATTATGTGACGCAGAATTACAAGAGCTTCATTCCGCAGTTCAAACCGTTCCGCCTCTTCCCGGTGGTCAATCTTCCGACCACGACCGTCGAGGTGAAGGCCGCCTGGCGCCCGGTATCGTCGATCCCGGCCAACCAGCGCTATCGCTATCACATCGCGAATGTGCTCACTTATTCCGGCACCGACACCGCGCCCGTTACCAATGTCGTGCCCTATGCGCTCATCGCGCTTCACATCATCCACAAGACCCCCAACTATCCCGCCTTCATCTTCGCGACGTTCGAACAGGTGGACGACTTCAAGAACCAGGTCACCGGGCAACCGTCGGGCGTTTATTATGTCCCGTCCTACAATTCGGTCGGGTACACGACGCCGGCGACCACGACTTTTCCGCCTACCGGTCAGGTGGTGCCCAACCCGAATATCGGCTTCAACCCTGCTCAGCCGACGGCGAAACCTTATGGCGTGAATGGCAGCGTGAGCTTGCCCCAGGGCAATACGAGCACCTTCCCCGGGGCGAAGCCCGTGCCTGGCGGGGTCGCCATCCCGGTCACCTCACCGGTCCCGACCGTACCGGAAGTCGCCTCGGTGAACGCCCAGGCGCTCGCCGCGATGAAGGGAATTCCCGGTTTCAACCAGAATTTCACCTGGCAATATTACAAGCTCACCGGCGTCCAGGCGGTCCCGACGAACAATGAAAGCACCCGGGATTTCTATCTCGCCAACATCGTCGTCGAAAGCAGCCAGCCGGGCATCCAGTTGTTCCGGGGCTTCCCGCCGATTACGAACGGTGTGCTCACCAATATCCGCAATCAGGTCAACGTCATCGACTATCATAGCGGGGGGTCGCTCACGTCGAGCGGTGGTTGCCAGGGGTGCCATGGTGTCGCGCAGACTCAGAACGGGTTCGACTTCAGCTTCCTGTTCTTCGGCGTGAACGGTGGCGGCTTTACGCCCGAGACGGCCGGACTGCCGCCGCCTCAAGTTTCGGCGGTTCGGTTGGCCAGAAAGAAGTACTTCCAGTAATAGCTGTCGAACCAACGAGAGGGGGCGGTCGACGAATGGCCGCTCCCATCGTGGTTGGCGCCACGCATCCAAAGCGGGCAGCCCGCCGACCGGGGCGCCCTGCTTTCCACGCCGCCAAGGGCAGAAGATCGCCATAGCCGATCGCGGTTGGCCCTGCCGGTCCTGCAGGACAGCTTTTACCATATCGGCGGACATCGCGATTTTCGACGCGAGCGATTGCGCGAGACCGTGCAGCCCATATTGTGGCAACGGCGCGTTGGCCGCATGTTTCCTGTTCCGTTTCACGGGCAGGCTTGCGGATGCGCGACGGAGATTCACGTGTTTGCAGTTGCTACGGCGCTTGCCGTCCTCGCCGTGATGCCCTTGCCAGCCCAGGCCGCGGATCGGGCGGAGAGGCCACGTCATGATTCCGGCAGGGTGGTGTGCCGCAGGTCGGTGGAAACCGGTTCCATCCTGAAGCAGCGCATCCTCTGCAAGACGCAAGCTTCCTGGAATAGCTCGGGCGTGGAGCGGCGTGCAGAGGATGATTATTCATACGAAGAGGCGTTGCAGGCCGGCCAGTTGGCGCCCGATCAGAGCATCTCCATCGGCACGGCGAATTGGGAGAAGCTGTCCGCCCTGAAGCTTCATGGTCGCCTCCCTTATGTCCAGCTTGTCCTCGCCGTGGAAGATCTGCTGAAGAAGGGCGAGTGCAAGTTTGCCGGCCAGACCGAAAAGGCTTTCGATATCGAGGCGCGCTTTGCCGTGCGCGTCGCGCCGGGCGGCCGCGCCACTCAGGTTGTCGTATCGGACACAGGATGCACCGCGCTCAACACGCTGGTGGGGCTGACCATATTCGCGCGCTCGAAACGCGGCGATATCGAGCCGGAGGCGGAAGGCGCACGCTGGTTCGCCGGCGCGATGAATTTCACCCTGCGATGAACCTGCCACGCGTTCGCTTGCCAACGCATGATCCCGGTCACCAAGATCCGTGCCCGGTCCGCGGAGCGGCGATCTCGTCCGGCACACCGGCGAGGAGTTCCTCTACGTCCTCAGCGGCAAGATCGTTGGCGCACACCGAATTCTACGATCCGGTCACATTGGGCCCGGGAGAGGCATTGTATATCGATTCAAGCATGGGCCATGCGTGTCTCGTAGTGGAGGATTGCGATGAGGCGGAGGTACTGGCGGTGATGTCGAGCGCTGAAGAGGAATTGATGGAATCATTGCTGACCCTGCATGAGGAGCCGCGCCAGGGCGCCACCGCCGCGAGCGACGGCGGCGATGCGCCGGGCGTACCGCGTCGTGTCAGGAAGAGCCGTTGAGGCGCTCCCTGCTGCTGCTGTCCGCGGTCGCGATGCTCGCGGCGCCGACGGCATCGCCGGCACAGGATTACAATGCCCGCGTCGCACGCATCCTGAAGGCGACGCCGTTGATCGACGGGCACAATGACTGGCCGGAGGCCCTGCGTGAACGCGAGGGCGATGCGCGCTGGACTGCGGATCTGACGGATCTGTCGGGGCGCCCCATCCGCTACAACACTGACATCTTGCGGCTGCGCAAGGGCCTTGTCGGTGGCCAGTTCTGGTCCGTCTGGGTATCGTCCGCGCTCGAGGGCAAGGAGCAGGTCGAGCAGACGCTGGAACAGATCGACCTCGTGAAGTCGATCGCCGCGCGCTATCCCCAGACCTTCGCCATGGTCCGGACCGCCGACGATGTCGTCCGTGCTCATGCCGCAGGCCGGATCGCATGCCTGATCGGCGTCGAGGGAGGGGGACAGATCGATAACAATCTGTCGGTATTGCGCAGCTATGCAGCCCTCGGTGCCGGTTATCTGACGCTCACCCATTCGCGCACGATCGAGTGGGCGGATTCGGCGACGGACGATCCCAGGCATGATGGCCTGACCGACTTTGGCCGGTCGATCGTGCTCGAGCTCAACCGGCTCGGCATGCTCGTCGATCTCAGCCATGTCAGCGAGGCGACGATGCGCGACGCGCTCGCCCTGTCAAAGGCGCCGGTCATCTTCTCGCATTCGAGCGCGCGGGCGATCGACGATCATCCGCGCAACGTGCCGGACGCGGTTCTCAAGCTGGTCGGCGCGAATGGTGGCGTCGTGATGGTCAATTATGCGCCGGCCTATGTGTCGGACGCCTATCGCCGCTGGTCGGCGGACTCGGTGGCCGAAAAAAGCCGGCTGAATTCGCCGCCGTTCGGCGGGCTCGACATCGGGCAACCCGAAAAGGCAAAGGCCGACTATGCGCTTTGGCTCGAGGACCATCCCGCGCCGCGCGTGACCTTGTCGGAAGTGGCGGATCACATCGCGCACATCGCTCGGGTGGCCGGTGTCGACCATGTCGGGCTTGGTTCCGATTTCGACGGTGTCGGCGATGCGCTTCCGGTCGGTCTCGAGGATGTCGCGACCTACCCGGCACTGCTCGCGGAATTGATGCGCCGGGGCTGGAGCGACGCCGATATCGCCAAGGTCGCCGGCGAAAATGTCCTGAGAGTAATGCGGGCGGCGGAGCGCGTTAAGCAAGACATGGCGCACTGAATTGAGATTTTCAGGATGCGAACCAGGGCACAAACCTCGCCTGGATCGAGTCCCGAAATATCGGCGAATCACCGTCCGCGCGTGGCTTTCCGCTTTTCTGCGTCACCGTTCGGCGAGCGCGACGGGCGTCGCAGTAAGGCGCCCATATTAGGGGTGGGTCAGGTCAGGACGCGTAGAGAGTGAGAGTCTGCGCCGCGATGGCGACCTGCGTCCGGTTGCTGACATTGAGCTTGCGCATCAGCGCCGTCATGTGCGCTTTGACCGTTGCTTCCGCGATCCCCAGCTCGAACGCGATCTGCTTGTTGAGCTGACCCGAACGGACGCCTCGCATCACCTTGACCTGAGTCGGCGTGAGCCGCACCGGTGCGCCGATGCCATCCATCGCGCATGGCATCACACCCGCGCCGATCTGATGAGCTTGTTGGCGATTCCCCGTCATATCATCCTCGCTCCTTTGGCTCTTCGGCCTGCCGTGTCGCGCATCCGCACCGTCGCGCAACCCCTGTCCGGGTTCCTGTTTACGCGGAATCAGTTGGACAGCTTTATTTATGTTCTTGAAACGTACGGTGGATCAAGTCTTTTTTCGTTGCTACGACGCGGAAACCTGTCCTACAGATATGATATAGGGATCCGGAGGTGAAAACGCCGCCGGGATAGGAGGGGCGATGTCCGTAGCGATTGAAAGTCGCGTGCCACGGCTGGAGCGGTGCTGGTGACCGGTGCCGATATCAGGCTGGTGATGGCCGCCATCGCCGGCATCACCCTTGCGATCCTGTTGATCGTTCGCGGGCGTCTCCACCCATTCATCGGACTGTTGTGCGGCGCCTTCGCGGTCGGCCTGCTGGCCGGCCTGCCGCTCGCCGATACGGCCAAAGCCGTGCAGAAGGGAGTTGGCGATATCGTCGGCGGCACCGGGCTGGTGGTTGCGCTGGGTCTGTCGCTCGGCGCCATGCTGCATTTGTCGGGCGCTGCGGCGTCGCTTGCCACCGGCGCGCTGCGCCTGACCGGGCCGAAGGCAGCGCCCTGGGCGACGCTGGGCATCGCCATCATCATCGGGCTTCCGCTCTTTTTCGAAACCGGGCTGGTGCTGTTGTTGCCGATCGTGGTGGCGGCGGCGAAAGCGATGCCCGACGATGGCGACCGGGATGCCGCCAAGCTGCGGCTGATCATGCCCGCGCTGGCCGGCCTGGGCGTGGTCCATGCGCTGGTACCGCCGCATCCGGGTCCGTTGCTCGCAGTCGAGGCGCTCGGTGCCAGCCTAGGCCTCACCATGCTCTACGGCATCATCATCGCGATCCCGATCGCCATTCTCGCCGGCCCGGTGCTCGCCAGGTTTACGACGCGGGGCGTGAAGTTGGTCGAACCGGTCCTCAGCGATCATTCCCTGGACCTCACGCCTCCGCCACGCGCGGTGTCGCTGTTCATCGTGCTGCTGCCGATCGTGCTGATCGCGGCGGGCGAGCTCGGCAAGCTGGTGCCGGGGCTCAAGGACGCCGTCTGGCTGGCCGCCGCCAGCAACCCGGTGCTGGCGCTGCTCGTCACCAATCTCATCGCGCTGCCCCTGTTGTTCGGGCGCCGGCTCAGTGAGGCGGCGATCCAGGATGCCGTGTGGTTTGAGACGATGGGCGCGGCGGGGGCGATCCTGCTGGCGATCGGTGCCGGCGGTGCGCTGAAGCAGGTGCTGGTCACTGCCGGCCTGTCCGACCTGCTCGCGCGGGCGGTGATGATGTATGCGATCTCGCCCTTGCTGCTCGGCTGGCTGGTTGCGGTCGGCATCCGGCTCGCCGCCGGGTCAGCGACGGTCGCGACGATCACGGCGGTCGGGGTCATGCCAGGCGTGGTCGCCGCGTCCGGCGTCTCGCCCGAACTCGTGGTGCTGGCGATCGGCGCCGGCTCGGTGTTCTTCAGCCATGTCAACGATCCGGGCTTCTGGCTGGTGAAGGGCTATGTCGGCACCAGTACGGCCGACACCTTCCGTACCTGGTCGATGCTGGAGACGGTCATCTCGGTGGCCGGGCTCGCCGCGGTCGTGGCGCTCAGCTACGTCATATGACTGGCGGCGGCGCCCGCATCGGCAAGGACGGCCCGGTGGTGCGGGAAGGGACGCTGGCGGGGCGCGCCTATACCGGCATCGTTCAGATCATCAACGACGAAGGCCTGGTGACCGGCGACCGGCTCCCATCCGAAGCGCGGCTCGCCGAAGTCTTCGGCATGTCGCGCTCGATCGTGCGCGAGGCACTGGTCCGGCTCGCCGCCGACGGCATCACCGAGGCGCGGCGCGGCGCGGGCTCCTATGTGAAGCGCCGTCCGTCGGAACGGCTCGGCTCGCACATGCCGATGCACGGCCTCGCGGCGACGCTCGGCACCTATGAAGTCCGTTTCGTGCTCGAGGCCGAAGCCGCCCGCCTGGCCGCGCAGCGGCGTTCGCACCAGCAGATGGAGGCGATCGACGCGGCGCTTGAGGGGCTACGCCGTGCACTGTTGTCCAGCGACCCGGCCCATACCGAGGATTGGGTGCTGCACCGGACCATCGCGGAGGCGACCGGCAACAGCGCCTTTGCCGACACGCTCGATCGTCTCCAGGAAGACGTGATGCTGATCCTGCGTGCCGGGGTCGATATCTCGCGTTCGCGTCCACCCGACGTCATCGCCACGATGATGGAAGAACATGACGCGATCGTCGATGCGATCCGTGCCCAGGATGCCGATGGCGCCGCACTGGCGATGCGCTGGCATTTGTCGCAGGGCCGCAAGCGGCTGATGCCGGAAACCTAGAGCAGCGCGTGCCTAATTCGCTCCGTTCGTCCTGAGTAGGGATCGAGTAGCCGAAGGCGTATCGAGAGCCCGTATCGAAGGACAGGTTATCGCGCGGAACCTGTCCTTCGATACGGGCTCTCGATACGCCGCTACGCGGCTACTCGATGGCTACTCAGGACGAACGGGTGGCTCCGATTTAATGCAAGCTACTCTAACGCGCGGTGGAGAGGATGCCGGCCTGTGCCCAGGCGAGGACCTCCCGGCTGAGATTGTCGATCGGCGCATAGCAATGCAGGATCAGTGCGCGCTCGTCGGGCATAGGCCGCTCCAGCGCGGCAAACTGGCTGTCGAGCAGGCTGGTCGGCATGTAATGGCTCTTTCGCGCGGCCAGCCGCGCGGCGATTTCGTCCCGCTCGCCGTCGAGCAATACCCATAGCAACGGTACGCCCGCCGCACGTTCGAGCCGCTCGCGATAGCGTCGCTTGAGCGCGGAACAGGCGGCGACGGCGATTCCATGCTCATCCACCGCCGATCCGATCGCGGCACCCAGCCGGTCTAGCCATGGCCAGCGGTCTTCATCGTCGAGGGGCTGCCCGGCCCGCATCTTGGCGACGCTCGCCTCGGCATGGAAATCGTCGCCTTCGAGGGCAGGGCAGGACAGATGTGCGCCGAGATGCGCGATCAGGGTCGACTTCCCGCAACCGCTCACGCCCATCGCGATGATCGCGCAGGGGGGCAATCCAGTCATGTTACCCTGTGCCTTCACCTCGCGTCCTCAGCTTTCGTCACCGTTCGCGCGAATTCGAGCGACGCATCCAGGGCGACCTTATTGGGCACGTGACGGTTTTGACTATTGCGACCTTTGTCGCGGTCGCAGACATGGCTGCGACCGCGTACCCTGCGCGCTAACCGCGAAAATGCGGGTTTGTCGCGAAAGGTGAAGACGCATGAAGGCGAGCATGATCGCGCGGTGTTTGATTGTCGCGGCGATGCCGATCGGTGCGGTCGCCGGCGCGCAGCAGCCCGCGGTTTCGGCCTTCTCCGTCGCCCCGAACGATCCCGCTGCGGTCACCGTCAAGGCGCGGGGCGACGGCCTGGCTGACGATACCGCCGCGATCCAGGCGGCGATCGATGCGGCGGCTGCGCGTCCCGGCGGCGGCATCGTGTTTCTGCCCTCGGGACGTTATCGGCTCACCCGCACCCTCTATATGTGGCCCGGCGTGCGCCTGTTCGGTGTGGGCAAGACCCGCCCGGTTCTCCTGCTCGCGCCCAATACGCCCGGCTTCCAGCGCGGCGTCGGGAGCATGGTGTTCTTTACCGGCAACCAGCCGAGCGGCACCGCGCCGGGGCCGGGCGGGGTGCCGTTGCGCGGCAAGGTGCCCGTGCCGCCGCCGACCAGCGTGCCGTTCGATCCAGACATTGCGGACGCCAATTCGGGCACTTTCTATTCGGCGATGGCCAATGTGAATTTCGAGATCGGCAATGGCAATCCGGCGGCGACGGCGGTGCGCTTCCACACCGCGCAGCACACCTATCTCAGCCATATCGACTTCCATCTCGGCTCGGCGCTCGCCGGCATCTACCAGGTCGGCAATCTCGGCATGGACTTGCGATTTTATGGCGGGCGCTATGGCATCCTGGCCGAGAAGACCTCGCCCGCCTGGCAGTACACGTTGCTGGATTCCGTGTTCGACGGCCAGCGCGATGCCGCGATCCGCGAGCATGAGGCCGGGCTGACCTTGGTGAATACCGTGCTCCGCAACGTACCCGTCGGGATCGAGATCGACCGCGGCTATGGCGACTGGCTGTGGGGCAAGGACGTCCGCTTCGAGAATGTCTCGCGCGCCGGGATCATCATCAGCAACGAAGGCAATGCCTATACCCAGATCGGGTTCGACAATGCCGTGGCCAGCGGCACGCCGGTGTTCGCCCGGTTCCGTGAGAGCGGCAAGACGGTCGCGGGGCCGGCGCCGCGTTACCGGGTCAAGGAGTTCACTTATGGGCTGACCCTGGCGGCGCTCGGCCAGGCGGGCAGCTTTGCGACACGCATGGATGCCGCCCCGCTGTCATCGCTGCCGCGCCGCCGCGATCCGGCGATCCGCGCGTTCCCCGGTACCGCTGGGTGGTCCAATGTCCACGATCTCGGTGCGAAGGGTGACAATGCAACTGACGATACCGCCGCGCTCCAGCGCGCGATCGACACCCATCAGATTCTCTATTTCCCCTCGGGCTTCTACCGCGTCACCGATACGCTGAAGCTGCGCCCCGACAGCGTGCTGATCGGCCTGCATCCCAGCCTGACCCAGATCGTGCTGGCCGACGACACGCCCGCCTATCGCGGGGTCGGCCCGGCCAGGGCGTTGATGGAAAGCGCCAAAGGCGGTGACGCGATCGTCTCGGGTCTCGGCCTCGCCACCGGCGGCATCAACCCGCGCGCGACGGCGCTGCTGTGGCGCGCGGGCGAAAAGTCGCTGGTCGACGACGTCAAGTTCCAGGGCGGGCACGGCACCAATCTCGCCGATGGCAGCCGCTTCGATCCCTATAACGCCAACCACACATCGGATGCCGACCCGAAGAAGCGCTGGGACGCGCAATATTCCAGCCTGTGGGTGACGGATGGCGGTGGCGGCACTTTCAACGGCCTGTGGACGCCGAACACCTATGCCCAGTCCGGGCTTCATGTGTCGGATACGGCGACGCCCGGCTATGTCTATCAGATGTCAGCCGAGCATCATGTGCGCGCCGAGATCGTGCTTGACGGCGTGCGCAACTGGGAATTCCTGGCGCCGCAGACCGAGGAAGAGGCGGGCGAGGGGCGCAATACGGTCGCGCTGGAGGTGCGCAATTCGCGCGACATCCTGTTCGCCAATTTCCATGGCTACCGCGTCACCCGTTCGCTCCAGCCGGCACCGGCGGCGGTCAAGCTCTACGGCTCGACCGGCATCCGTTTCCGCAATGTCCATGTCAACGCGGAGAGCGGCTTTTCGACCTGCGACACCAATGGCTGCGGCACCTATCTGCGTGCGAGCAAATACCCTTTTGCGAATGCGATCCAGGATCTGACGCGTGGCGCGGAGGTGCGCGAGCGCGAGTTCGCGGTGCTGGACGTGACTGACGCGGCGCCCGTTGCCGCAGCGCCGCCGCTCGTGCCGGTGACGCGGCTCGCCGGTGACTTTTACGCGCTCGGCGGCGGCGCGGTGGATTCGGCCGGCAAGCTCTATTTCGTCGACCGGCAGTTCCACCGCATCCATGGCTGGTCGGACAAGGAGGGACTTTCGATCGTCGCCGATGCCCCGGTCGATCCTATAAACCTCGCGGTCGATCGGTCGGGCAATCTGATGATATTGTCCTCGGACGGCCCCGAGGCGACCGTTTACAGCATCAAACCCGGCGAGGCCCAGGCAGTGCGGGTGATCGCCCCGACGCCCGCCGGCGACCGGTCGGGTGCCCGGATCGCGCTGCCCGGCAGCTTCTGGAACAATGGCGAGTTCCGCGATCAATATGACCCCGCGACCGACCAGTTCACCACGCTTGCCGAAATGTTCGCGCGCGACATGGCGGTGCCCAAGGCACGCGACTATGTCTCGCCCGATGGCAGCCTGATCCTGCCGGCCTATCGTGTGTGGCAGCAGGGGCCGGCCAATCATCTGGGCTGGCGCTTCTCCGATACACTCGACACCTATGGCTGGGTCACCGGCAAGATCGGCGAGCGGGTCTATGTCGCCAATGGTTCGGAGGACCGGACCTATTCTGGCCTGCTCGGCCCGCGCGGCGCGGTGACCGATCTCAAGCCCTTCGCGCCGCGCGGCGGGGAGAGCGTGGCGGCGGGGCCGGACGGCCGCGTCTATGTCGCGAACGGCCAGATATTCATCTATGGTGCCGATGGCGGCGAACTGGGGCGGATCGACGTGCCCGAGCGGCCGCTGCAGCTGCTGTTCGGTGGCCCGGACGGGCGCACGCTGTTCATCCTCACGCATCATGCACTGTATTCCGCGCGGCCGTGAACGCTCCCATCGGGGCGATGCTATGCGACCATGGTCGTAGATGATGGGCGGATCGTGATCCGGTAAGTGTATCTCACAAGTACGCGATTCGTCAGCCAAGGCGGCGCGTCCAAGAATGACAAACAGGGGATGGATGATGGGAAAAAATTCGTTTGACCGCCGCGCTCTGACGGGCCTTCGTGGTACCGTTACCAGCCTTGCCGCACTCGCTGCCGGCCTCGCGTTCGCCCCTGCATCCGCCCAAACCGCACCCGCTCAGCTCGAGGCAGCCACGCCGGCGCCGTTGCAGTCGGCGCCAGAGGCGGAAAAGCCGGAGGGCGATATCATCGTCACCGGCAGCCGCATCATGTCGAGCGGCTTCAATGCGCCGACGCCGACGACCGTCATCAACGAGGAGTCGATCGCCCGCAACGCGCAGCCGAACATCTTCAACACCATCGCCCAGCTGCCGTCGCTGCAGGGGTCGACCGGTGCGGCCACGGGCACGTTCAGCACGTCGAGCGGCCAGCAGGGCCTGAGCTCCTTCTCGCTGCGCGGCCTCGGTACGATCCGCACGCTGACCCTGCTTGATGGCCAGCGTGTCGTCGGCGCGAACGTGACCGGCGTTCCCGACATTAGCATGTTCCCGCAGCTGCTGGTGAAGCGGGTCGACGTGGTGAACGGCGGCGCATCCGCATCCTATGGGTCGGACGCAGTCGGCGGCGTGGTCAACTTCATCACTGACACGCGCTTCACGGGTTTCAAGGCGAACGTCCAGGGCGGCATCACCAATTACGGTGATGACGAGCAGGCGCTGGTCCAGGCGGCCTGGGGCACGGCGCTGTTGGACAACCGGCTGCACCTGATCGTAAGCGGCGAATTCGACCATGAAGACGGTGTCGGCCCGGGCGATTTCGGCACGGACCTTGCGGGCGGGCGCGACTGGTATCGCGCGACCACGCTGGTCGATACAGGACAGGCCAATAACGGCCTGCCGCGGTTCAATTATCGCGATTATGCGCAGCCCTATCAGTATGCGCGGTACGGCCTGATCAACAACGGCCCGCTGCAGGGAATCGCGTTCGATCAGAACGGCGCGCCGTATAATTTCAACTACGGGTCGGGTGGCAAGCCGACGGGCACCGGCACTGTTACGGGCTGCTACCCCGGCAATGGCTTCTGCGTCGGCGGCGACCTGTCCGGTGCGCCCGGCTCCGGCGCGTCGCTGAAGTCGGCGCTGGAGCGCCTCAACGGCTTTGGCCGGATCGGCTTCGACTTCGCTGAAAACAACGAAGCCTATCTGACTGTCAACGTTGCAAAGGTGACGACCAGCAATCAGCCGAGCCCAGGCTATAATCGACAGAATCTGGCGGACGTCCAATGCTCAAACGCGTTCCTGCCGCAGCTGGTAAAGGATCGGTGCGTCACCGCCGGCATCACCAAGTTCAACTTCGGCTCGAGCAACGGCTATTTCCCGGATCCCAAGGTCTTCACCGATCGGCGTCAATATCGCTTCGTCGGTGGCCTGAAGGGAGCGTTCGACCTGGGCGGTTCCGACTGGAAATATGATGCCTATTACGAGCACGGCACGACCATTTCCGACATCAAAGTTCACGACATCGTCATTCAGAACCGTTACGTCGCCGCGGCCAATGCCATCACGCTGAACGGCGCCATCGTATGCGCCGACGCGGGTGCGCGAGCCGCCGGTTGTCAGCCGATCAATATCTTTGGCGGTGTCCCGTCGTCGGCCGCGCTTGCCTATATCACGCCGGCCAACGGGCCGTTCCAGCATACCAAGCTGACTCAGGATGTCGTCAGCCTCAACTTCTCGGGCCAGCCGCTCGATCTGTGGGCAGGCCCGCTATCGGTCGCGTTCGGTGGCGAATATCGGCACGAATTCTATCGTGTGAACGCCGATCCTTATGGTGCCGGCGTTTCGAGCATCAGCCCGAGCAGTGCTGCCTATCCGGCGGATCCGCTGCTCAATGCTTCCCAGGGGAGCAACTGGGCGGCCGGCAATTACAAGAATGGCAGCGGCAAATATGATGTCTATGAAGGGTTCCTCGAACTCGACGTGCCGTTGTTCGATGGCGACGGGATCGGCAAGGCGAACCTGAACGGCGCCGGTCGAGTCACGCATTACAGCACGTCGGGCACGGTTTGGGCATGGAAGATCGGCGGCACCTGGGAAACCCCGCTCGACGGCATCCGGCTGCGGGCCGTGACGTCGCGCGACGTGCGCGCGCCAAACCTGTCGGAGCTGTTCGCCGCGCCTACCGTCACGACGCAGCCAAGCTTTACCAATCCGTTCGGCCCACCGGTGCAGGCGTTCCAGAACACAGTTGGTAATCCCGACCTGAAACCGGAAATCGCACGCAACACCGAACTCGGCATCGTTCTGTCGCGTCCGTCCTGGCTCCCGGGCTTGAGCCTGTCGTTCGACTATTACAACATCGAGCTGAAGGGCGTGATCTCGACCTTGTCGGCAGCGCAGATCGTGCAATTCTGCGCCGATGGTCTCAAGAGCTTTTGCAGCGCCTTCAAACTGGACAATGCGAACCAGGCCGACAACTTCATCAACGTCAAGCCGTTCAATCTCGCTTCCTGGAAGACCAGCGGGTTCGATATCGAGGCGAGCTATCAGTGGCAGCAGCCGCTTGGCCTGCCGGGCAACTTCACCATCCGCGCCCTTGGAACGCATATCCGTGAGTTCCTGGTCGATGCCGGCATCGCCGGCGTCGACGTGGTCGACCAGGCCGGCGCCAACACCGGCAACACGCCCCATTGGAAGTGGCTGGCGACGCAGAGCTACAGCAACGACCGGTTCAGCCTCCTCGTTCAGGAGCGCTGGTTCAGCAATGGCGTGTTCGGCAATCAATATGTCGTGTGCACCACCGGCTGCCCGGCCTCGACCGCCAATCATCCGACGATCGACTTCAACAAGATGAAGGGCGCCTTCTATCTCGACCTCGGCGGCTCGGTGAAGATCACCCAGGGGATCGAAACCTTCTTCAAGGTCGACAATATCTTCGATCACGATCCCGCGCCGTCGCCGCAGACCAATACCGGCCTCGACGTGAACCCGGCGCTCTACGACACGCTGGGCCGCGTGTACCGCGTCGGCGTCCGAGCAAAGTTCTGATCTTGCCGGAATAGCCGACCGTGCGTGCCCCGCCGGGCATGCACGGTCGGCATTGATGCGAGGACCGTCTAAACGAGGCGTCGCTTGATCGACTGCTTCGCTTCGCGTGAAAAGATGGATGTGCCGTTGTTGAAGGCCTCGATCGATTCGACGACGTCGAACGTCGCCGCTGTCGACCTCACCTCGAAGGCAATTCGGAGCTCGCAATTCCAGCCTTCGCGGCGATAGCGGCTGATGCGGTTGCCCGACCAGACCCCGCTATTGGGATCGCCCGTCATGATCGACGCAACCGTGTTCGGGCCATAGCCCGAGAGCTCGGTTCCGTTGGCGCAGGTTCGTTTCTTGTCGGGCCAGACGCCGGTCACGGTCAGGCGGCCCTGGTCGATCGTCGTGCTTACCACGACCTCGCCCTTGTCGGGCGCGATCGGCACGGTCTGGACAGGCATGGCCGGTTCGGCGAGCGGCGGGGTTCGGATCGGCAGCTCCAGGCTGCTGGCGACCGGATCCAGCGTCAGCGTCGGGCCTTCGGGTGAGGGCCAGACGAGCGGCCATAGCCCTTCCGAGATGGCGAGCCGGAGGCGTTCCCCGGCCTTGAGCTGTTGCGCGACGAAGCCAAGGGCGATCTCCACATCGACGGCCTTGCCAGGCGTCAGCGGTCGGGGCGTGTCATGCCCGTCGCGATGGGTGAGGTTGAGCAGGCCATAGGCCAGTCGCCATGAGGTGCCGTCCGGCATGACCTTGCACAGCCGCACCGCAACCTGGGCGACCGGCTTGTCGGCCGCGACGCGCAGACGGACTTTCGGCACGCCGAGCAGTTCCACGTCAGCGGGCAGGGGTGCCATGTCATAGGTGATCGAAAGGGCATCGTCGGTACGCTGGTCGCCCGGCATTTCCGCCTGGCCGAACGGCACCCATTCGGGCGTCTTCAGCCCCACGGCATTGTTGGATTTGTGACGACGCGTCTTCGCCGGGCCGGGCCGCGGCGCGAGGCCGGTGTCGGTGAGATACAGGCGCTGCCGATGTACGGCCTTTGACGGCCACACCGGTTCAGCGGCCCAATGCCCGGGCGTTTCGCCCGGGGCGGACTGGGCGGGCGTTGCGCTCGGGCAATAGAAGCGCAACATCGGCTCATCCATGATGCCGGTACGTTCGCCGCGCAGCCAGTGCGACCACCAGCGGATTTCCTCATAGGCCCAGTCCAGCGCCGGGCCCGGGCCACCGACCCAGGCATAGGTATGGCCCCAGGGCCCGACCAGCGCCTTGCGCGGGCAGCTCAATCCTTCGAGCAGCCGCGGCACCGAATGGACATAGGCATCGGCCCAGCCACCGACGACATAGGTCGGGCATTTGATCGCGGCGTAATCGAAGTGGAGCGACCCATGCCGCCAATAGCCGTCTTCGTGCTGATGCTCAGTCCAGCGCGCGATGATCGGCGGAGATGCCTGGAGCCGTTCGCGCCACATCGATTCCCAGGCCGGGCCGGCGATGAGCGGATCGGGCGGCGCGGCCATGACGCCCTTGAAATTGGCGCCCCATTTGAAGTTGGTCAGACCGAGGCAACCGCCGACATAATGCGCGTCGTCGGTATAGCGGCGATCCGAACAGGCCATCGGCATGATCGCCTTGAGCGCTGGTGGATTGAGCATCGCCGTCTGCAGCGTCGAAAACCCGCCCCAGGAAATGCCCCGCATGCCGACGGCACCGTTCGACCAGGGTTGAGCGGCGAGCCAGGCGATGATCTGGGCGCCGTCATCCTGTTCGCTCGCCAGATATTCGTCATGGAGGATGCCATCCGAATCGCCGGAGCCGCGAATGTCGATCCGCGCGAAACCGATGCCGTAGCCGGCCAGCGTCTCGCCCCAATAATCGTCGGCCGCGCTATAGGCGTCGCGGGTTCGATAGGGGATATATTCGAGCACGACGGGGGCGGGTTTGGTATCGGCATCGGCGGGCAGCCAGATCCGGCCGCGGAGCGTCACGCCATCGCGCATCGGAATGCGCGCCGCGTCGATATGCTTGACCGTTCCCTTGGGTGGCAGCGCCCATGGCTTGGGCTCCGCCGCGCGGGCGAGGGTGCTGCGGCCCAGCGCTAGGCCGGTGAGCGAGGCGGCGAGAAACTCACGGCGCGAACCCGGCATTATCGTGCGCCCCCCGCGCTAGCCCGGCAAATGCCGTTGCGTGCCGATAGTGCGTTCATGCCGTCCACCCCTTCCAATGCCTTTTTGCAATGCCGTCATAGATTTTAGAAAGCCCGGCCGGTAGACGATGCGCCTAGTCTTTCTGCCGTTGCGGCACTGCGGTGCCCGATGTCGATGTCGGGGATTCAGGCACTGCCCATGACTGGCGATCATCGCGACGCGGCGGCGGCCGTGAAACGGGCAAGAGACCTACTCGGCACCGATCCGGCTGCTGCGACGGACGCAGCGCGGCAGGTTTTGCTGGCGACGCCGCATTCGGTCGAGGCGCAGTTCGTGCTGGGGGCCGCCTTGCGTCGTAGTGGCGATCCGAGCGATGCGCTGAAGGTGCTGGCGCCGTTGGCCGCTGCCCGACCCGGCGCATGGGGCCTGCACTATGAGCATGGCATGGCGCTCGCGGCGCTGGGCCAATGCGAGGCTGCTGCGGCGGCACTGGATCGCGCGACCCGCGCCAACCCGCAATCCTCGCTCGCATGGCATGCGCTGGGCGACCAGCTTGCGATGCTCGGGCAGATCGATGCCGCGTCGGCGGCGCAAGCGCGGCCGGTTCCCGGCAGCGCGAGCGACGCGGCGCTGGGCGAGGTGGCTATGGGATTGTTCGATGGGCGCGATCCCGCTGCCGCCGAGAAACTGCGCATTCGTTTCGGCCTGGATCTCAACGATCCGGCGGCGAGGCGGCTGCTTGCCGATGTCGCCGTGCGGCTCGGGTGCGACGAGGCTGCCGCAGCCTTGCTCGCGACCGCGCCCGATTATCCGCCGGCGCGCTATCATCGGGCCATCCTGCTCCACCGGCTCGAACGCAACCGGGAGGCGCTGGAGGAGATCGCGGAGTCCGGTATCACTGCCTTCCGGGCGTTGAAGGCAGCGATCCTGATGCAGCTCGGCCGGGAGCGCGAGGCAGTCGAGGAGTTCGCCGCAGCCATCGCGACCGCGCCGGAAGATGCGCGGTTGTGGCACGGCAAGGGGCATGCCTTGCGCGCGCTGGGCCAGCAGGCCGAGGCTGTAAGCGCCTATCGCCGCGCGATCGCGCTCGACCCGGCGTTCGGCGAACCCTGGTGGAGCCTGGCCAATCTCAAGACCTGGCGTTTCGAGCCGGGCGATATCGACCGCATGCTTGGGCTGCTGGCGGGCGGCGAGCTCAACGCCGACAGCGTCGCGCATGTTCATTTCGCGCTCGGCAAGGCGCGGGAGGATGAGGGGCGCTATGCCGACTCGTTCGACCATTATCGCCAGGCCAATGCCGCGCGGCGCGCGGTGACACCGCATGATGCGGACGGCCATGCAGCTTTTGTCAGGCGCACGATTGCGACCTTTCAACCGGACTTTTTCGCCAAGCGGGCGAATGTCGGGCTGGCGGCTGAAGACCCGATCTTCGTGCTCGGCATGCCGCGATCGGGATCGACCCTGGTCGAGCAGATCCTCGCCAGCCACAGCAAGGTCGAGGGCGCGTCGGAACTGCCGGACATTACCGCTCTGGCGCGACGGCTTTCGAACCTCGCGGCGCGCGACGGCGAGGCGTATCCAGCATCGCTGGCTGACCTGCCGCGCGATGCCTTTTCCGCGCTGGGTGACGAATATCTGGAACGGACGCGCGGACATCGCCCCCTCGAACGGGCGCATTTCGTCGACAAGTTTCCCGGCAATTTCCTGCATGTCGGGCTGATCCATCTGATCCTGCCCAAGGCGCGGATCATCGATATCCGGCGCCATCCGCTTGCCTGCTGCCTGTCGCTGTTCAAGCAGAATTTCGCGCGGGGCCAGGCCTATAGCTACGATCTGGGCGACCTTGGCCGCTATTTCGTGGAATATGAGGCTCTGATGCGGCATTTCGATACGGTCCTGCCCGGTCGTGTGCTGCATCTTTCCTATGAGGCGATCGTCGAGGAGCCGGAGCGGGAGGTGCAACGCCTGCTCGACCATTGCGGCCTGGAGTTCGAAAATGGGTGCCTCAGTTTCTTCGAGACGGACCGGGCCGTCCGCACGCCGAGTTCGGAACAGGTGCGACAGCCGATCTTTCGCGACGGACTCGACCAGTGGCGGCGCTTCGAACCCTGGCTCGGCCCACTGGTCGAAACGCTGGGTCCGCTCGCCCATGATGGGATGACGCGGCGATGATGCCTATATTGGATGCCCCCATCCGATTATTTTGCTTCCCGCTCCAGCCGAATCAGGTGACCTTCACCATCAAATCGGGGGTCAGGCCCCAATAGTCGCAAGCTGGAGCACATGCATGCTCGACGCGGCGACGCAAAAGGCCTGATAGAGTATTTTCGTCAAAATGGGGGGCTAATGACAAAGTCACATGATAAATCGGTTCGCTTCGGCCGTCGTGCGCGGTTGCTGGCGGTCCTGATGGCGTCCGGCGCGAGCCTTGCGGCACTCACACCCGGTATGGCCTTCGCTGCCGAGGATCCAGTCCCAGCAGCAGCGCCGCCGGTCCAGGAAGCACAGGCGGCACCGGAAAAGAGCGACGAGCTCGGTGACATTGTCGTCACGGCCAACCGGTCCGGCGCCGAATCGCTGCAGAAGGTCGCGATGGCCGTGTCGGTGGTGAACGTCGACCAGATCACCAAGGCCGGACAGGGCAATCTTTCCGATATCGCCAAGTTCACGCCATCGCTGTCGATCACGGAGGGCGCGCCGGGCTATCAGAAATTCAACATGCGTGGTCTTTCGACCGGCGGCTATGCCTCGTCGGACACGTCGGATCGCTCGCTGGTCGCGGTGTATCTCGACGATACGCCGATCTCGGTGCAGGGGCAGACGCCCGACCTCAAGGTCTATGACCTGGAGCGCGTCGAAGTGCTGCGCGGCCCGCAGGGAACGCTGTACGGCGCGGGCTCGATGGCCGGCACCATCCGGTTCGTGACGGCCAAGCCGGATCTCAATACGATGTTCGGAACGGCGGAGGCCGGTGTCGCGACGACCCAGCACGGCGCCGAGAGCTATAATTTCCGCGGCATGGTCAACCTGCCGATCGTCTCCGACCAGCTTTCGGTGCGCGCGAATTTCTATGTCGGGCGCGACGGCGGCTATATCGACAATATCGGCACCTACAACAAGCAGAACGCGAACAGCAACAACACCTATCAGGGGCGTGTCGCGCTACGCTGGGTACCGACGCCCGAACTGACGGTCGATGCGAGCATCACCTATGAGCGCAGCATCGCGAAGGGCCTGAGCACCGGGCTGAGCGGGCTGGCCCCCTACAAGGTTTCGACCAACGGGCCCGAGGGTACCGACGATCGCTTCCGGCTCTACTCGCTCAGCGCGGACTATGATGTCGGCTTCGCCAGCCTTGTCATGACCGGCGCCTATACCGATCGCGCGATCGGCTTCGATGCGGAGCCCGGTCCGCAGATCGGCTATTTCTTCGAGGATTATGGCAGCGGCCTGCCGATCAGTTCGACGACCTATCCGCTGTTCAAGGCGCCGACCACATACGACCAGTCGATCACCAACAAGATTCCGGCCGAGTTGTATCAGATCGATCAGAAGCTCAAGGACTATATGGGCGAAATCCGCCTGGTTTCGAAGGACACCGGCCCGGTTAAATGGACCGTCGGCGCGTTCTATGAAAAGCAGACCCGCCATCTGCGCCAGGACATTCCGACGCCCGGTTTCGATACGCTGTCCTACATGAATTACTTCTACGGGCCGTTCAACACGCCGAACGGCAAATATGATTCCAAGCTGGTCGACGGGGCGTTCCAGTCGAACGACATCTTCTCCGGCCTGCAGGATGTCGATGAGCACCAGTTCGCGGCCTATGCCGACGGAACCTGGCACGCCACCGACAAGCTCGATCTGACCGCCGGCCTGCGCTATTTCAACTTCAAGGAGAAATATTACCTGTTCGAAGGCGGGGTGTATGGCGTGATCGACCATAAACCGTTGACGACCAATGCGACGCTCAAGTCGAACGGGGTCAATCCGCGCGGGAACATCTCCTACAAGGTCAATGACAATTTCATGGTCTATGGCGAGGTCGCCAAGGGCTTCCGTTATGGCGGCGGCAACCAGCCGGTGCCGCTCGGCTCGTCGGGCGTCGCGGGGCAGTGCACGCAGAACCTTGCCGCCTTCGGCTATTCCGCCGCGCCGCTCACCTTCGGCCCGGACAAATTATGGAACTACACGATCGGCCAGAAAGCCAAGCTGGCGGGTGGACGCGTGACCCTCAACACGAGCGCCTATTATATCAACTGGACGGACGTGCAGACGCGCCTTCGGCTCGATTGCTCCTATTTCTTCACTGACAACAAGGGCAAGATCACCAGCAAGGGTGTCGAGGTGGAGACGATGGTCAAGGCCAGCCCGGAGATCACGCTTGTCGGCAGCGCCTCGTACAACAGCTCCAAGGCCAAGGGCGATATCCCGACGGTCGGCGCGTTCGATGGCGACCAGACGCCCTATTACCCCGCCTGGACCGCAGCCGGATCGTTCTTCTACGACAAGGATGTCGGACCCGGCAGTGTCCATCTGCAGGCCAGCTACCAGTATCAGTCGCAGCAATATACGACGTTCAACAACTTCGCGACCAAGATCGTCGGCGGCGTGCTGACCAGGAACGGTCCAAGCTCGAGCTATGCCGTCATCCCGGAGACGCATAACGTCAGCGCGTCGCTGACCTATGACATCGGGCAGTTCGAATTCGGCCTGTTCGGCAACAACCTGTTCAACGGCGTCAAGATCACCAACGTCGCCCGTGCCACTTATTACAAGGTCTATCAGGCTGGCGACCGGGTCACCTATGCACGTCCGCGGACGATCGGTTTGCGGGCGAAAGTGAAGTTCTGAGGCTTCGCCGGAGATTAGGAGGGGCGGCCCGTGCCGCCCCTTTTTTTTGTCTGTGCCAGATGGAAATGGAGCAAGGCAGTTGGCGATTAATGTCACACCCCTATAGGATGACACTAAAAATCACCGGAAATAATATAGTTACAAATCAATGCCTTAATCGGACGTTCCAACAGGATTTTTGTTGGAGAGTGTGACATTAATCGTGCACCGGATCGCGGCGACTCAGTCCGAAACCGTGCCGCTTCAGCGATGGCGCCGATGCCATGCGGCGCTCTGGTTGCCGATCAGGCGGGCGAGATCGCCCTCGACGATCGCCATATCGACGACATGGAAGCCCCACTCGGGATAGTCGGTATCTCCGATCGCCACCGGGCCGATGACGGCGTCGGTCAGGTCGGTCGCAGCGCCGGGTTCGACATGGACCGACAGATAGGAAAAGCCGTTCCGGACGGTGCATTCGGCCGAGAGCAGGCCGGGGGTACGCACGAAGCGGGTCGGCACCGGCTTGCCCAGCGCGGACCAGATGGCGGGCTGTTCGAACTGCGCGACGCCGCCGCGCCACCAGGGAAAGCCGAGGATCGGATCGAGCGGCGCCTTGCCGCCCTCGAGCTTCGCCGGATTGGTGCATCCGGCCTCCAGTCCCGCGGCGGCGGTGCCGATCAGCGGCGCGCGGCCGAACAGGCCGTTCGCCGGCGGCGGGTTGGTGTCGCGGTAGCTCGCCCAGGTGACGACGCATCCGGTCTGCGTGGCCGAGCGGCAGAGCGGCACGGTTTTCAGATCGCCGCCGACCTGCTTGGCGTGTGGCACCATCACCGAGACGCCGGGCAGGATCGCGGAGAGCAGGCGTTGCTGGATCGGCTTGCCGTCGATCTCCTCGACCAGCAGGCGCTTGAGCATCGCCGAGCCCTGGCTGTGGCCGACGAGCACAAAGGGCCGCCCGTCATTGTCGTGCGCCAGATAGTCGCGCCACGCCGCGAGCACATCGGCATAGGGCAGGGCGAACTCGTCGTCCGATGGCCTGACGCCCGTGCGCATCGCCGCGCGCAGCGCCGGAAGAGTCACCTGGCGGTAGATCGGCGCGAAGAGGCGGCACATGGCACGCAGCGGGCCAGCCTGAGAGGCGACCAAACCCTGTTCCTGGCGATCCGGAGTCATGTCGCTGTGCGGCAGCTCGTCCATCGAGGTGGTCGGATAGACGTAGAAACAATCCGCTTTGGGCGCGCCTGCCCGTGGTGACGGATCGGCCTTCATCATGCCCTCCGGGCCGATGACGGTCGTGGCCATGTCGCCGGTGCAGACATCCGTCCGGCCCGGCCGGCACAGCCAGGTGTCGGGTTGGCGATAGTCGTTCGGGGCCGGTGCCTGGGCGGCCGCTGCAGCGAGAAGGAGAAACAGGCTCATGATGTCTCCTTCAATCCCGGAAGACCACGGTACGCGCGCCATTGGCGAGCACGCGCCCGCTAAGATGCAGGCCGACCGCGCGCGAAAGGACGCGCCGCTCGATGTCGCGGCCCTTGCGCACCAGGTCCTCGGCGGTGTCGGCATGGCTGATGCGTTCGACGTCCTGTTCGATGATCGGCCCCTCGTCGAGATCGCCGGTGACATAATGCGCGGTCGCGCCAATCACCTTCACGCCGCGGGCATGGGCCTGGTGATAGGGCTTGGCGCCCTTGAAGCCGGGCAGGAAGCTGTGATGGATGTTGATGCAGCGATCGGCGAACTTCGCCGACAGATCGTCCGAGAGGATCTGCATGTAGCGGGCGAGCACTACCAGATCGGTACCCGTAGCCTGATGGATCTCCCAGATCCGCGCTTCCTGCTCGTGCTTCGTTGCCGCAGTGACCGGGAGATAGTGGAAGGGAATCCCGTTTAGATCGAGCGTGGCGAAGGCTTCGGCCGGATGGTTGGAGATGATGCCGACCACGTCCATGTCGAGCTCGCCGATGCGCCGCCGATAGAGCAGGTCGACCAGGCAATGATCGAATTTCGACACCAGGATCAGCACCTTTTGCCGTTCCGCCGCCGGGCGCAAGGTCAGGGTCATGCCGTACCGGTCCGCCAGATTGTCGAAGCCGCGCTGAAGCACGGCGAGGTCGGTACCAGCCGGAAGGGCGAAGGCCGTGCGCATGAAGAAACCGCCCAGCTCGGCATCGTTATACTGGCTGGAATCGGTGATGTTGCCGCCGCACGCGAAGATATGCGCAGAGACGGCGGCGACGATTCCCGGCCGGTCCGGGCAGGATAAGGCAAGGACGAAATGCTGCGCTGACATCAGGGCTCCGTGGGAAAAAAGAGATCAGGCGGCAGCGGCGGCCATCTGAATCCGCTGGCCGTCCGCGGCATAGGTACGGACGCTGGTCCAGTAATGATAGGCTGCCCAGAAACCGGTCAGCGACAGCGCCATCAGGGCATAGCGTAGCGATTCGGCGTTGCTGTGCAACGGACCGGAGAGTGTGTCGCTGATCCAGCCGACCGCCAGCGGCGCGACGATCAGATTGGCCACGTTCGCGGTCAGCAGGCTGATCGCCATGCCTTGCGCGCGCATCGAGCAGGGCAGGAAATTGAGCAGCAGTGCCATGGTCGGCCCGACATAGAGATAGATGGCCGGCACCACGATCCACAGCATCAGGGTCGCGACCCAGAGCGAATGAGTCCAGTAGATCACGAAGGACGGGATGGTCGAACACAGGGTGATCCCGGCGAGGAACCACGCGATGCGCCGGGGTTCGCGCATCTGCGGCATGGCGCAGATCGCGCTGGTCGCGAGCGTCGCGGCGATCCCGGCCCAGAGATAGATGGTGCCGAGCCGGGCGCCAGCCTCGGCCGTGGTCAGGCCGTAGCTGCGCTCCAGAAAGGTCTGGGTCCAGTACATCAGGCCCCAGCCCCACAGGCAGATCACCGTACCCGCCGCGTTGATGTGCCACGCCGAGCGCTGCGACCAGAGGAAGCGCAAAGTCTCGCCGAGCGGCGTCTTTTGCTCGGTGATCGGATCGACGCATTCGAACCGGCCGCGCACGGGCTCGCGCACGGTGAGGAAGATGATGAGGCCGAAGATCACGCCAGGCGCGCCGAGCGCAATGAACGCGGCGCGCCAGCTATGGAAATGCTCGACGATCTGGCCGGCGACGGTCGATCCGAGCCAGGCGCCGAGCGGTAGGCCGAGCGCATAGACGGTCAGCGCAAAGGCGCGGCGATCGCGCGGGAAATAATCGGCGATGATCGAGGTCGATGGCGGGGTGCCGCCGGCCTCGCCGATGCCGACGCCGATACGCACCAGCAGGAATTGCCAGAAATTGTGGGTGAGACCGAGCAACGCGGTCATCAGCGACCACAGCCCCATCGCGACCGCGACGATGTTGCGCCGGTTCGATCGATCGGCGAGCTGCGAGATCGGGATGCCGATAGAAATGTAGAACAAAGCGAGCGACACGCCGGTCAGCCAGCCGACGCCGGTATCGGTGAGGTTGAATTCGACCCTGATCGGCTCGAGCACGGTCGAGACGACGTAACGGTCGGCAATGTTCAGGGCATAGACGAGGCCGAGGACCAGCACGACGTACCAGCGGACGGATTCGAGACGCGGCGTGGTCGGTGTCATCGCGTATTCCCCTTAGTCCGCGGTCGATGCTCATTGGCGCCAGGTTTGTGGCGTCGCAAAGCCCCCGTAGTGCCATTCCCCTCTTCCTTCCCCGGCGAAGGCCGGGGCCCAGTAGGGAAGGCCGTGGTGACGACGCGCAACGCCAGTTCTGCGATGTCCCCCGACTGGGCCCCGGCCTTCGCCGGGGAAGGAGAAAAGATAAGGCGCATCGTCGCCGCCTTAGCGCCCATGGTTCGACCCCGAGCCGATCGCGCCTGCCCATAGATCGGTCAGGGCCGGCGCGTAGCTGCTTGCCATATAGACTTCACACGCCGTGTCGCCGGTCACGGCGATCCAGACAGGTATGTGATGGATAACGGTCGCTGCGACCCGGCCGATGCCGAAGTCCCGGTCCTCGGCGTCGAAACAGCCGCTGATCATCAACAAGGTGCGCCACTCGGGTCCGGCAAGCGTCGCACGGACGAGGCCGCCACCGATCGGCGTCAGGGTGCCGGTGTCGGCGATGCGGGCGGCGATATCGGTGACGCGGTCGCCCGCGCCGATCAGCCACCAGCGGCGCGGCTCGACCTGCAGCACCCGGATCGCGGTATCGGCGGGCGGGCCGTCCGCGCCCCAGAGATCGAGCACGATCACATCGCCTGCGGGCGCGGTGGTGACGGAGGCGTCAATCACGATAGCGCGCTCCCTCGCCGTCGTAGAAGACCGGGTCCGTCACGGTGACGCGGGCATGCTGGTTGCGGGTCGGCGAGGTGGCGAGCAGGACGTCGCCCTTGCGCGCATGGCCGTCGGTCAGCAAGCCGAGTGCGATCGCGCCGTCGCCGAGGACTCGCCCTGCCGCGGAGGTGACATGGCCCTGCACCGGGGCACCCGTTGCCGCGACCAGCATCGACCCTTCGGGGATCGCGCCGTCCCGCGCTTCGAGGCCGACCAGTTGCAGGCGACCTTCCGACGACAGCGCCGGTCGCGTGAGGCCCGCGGCGCCGATAAAGCCGCCGCTCTTGCGCAGCATCCGGCCCAGCCCGAGGTCGTGCGGCGTCGTGCGGCCATCGGCCTCGGCGCCGATCACGATATGGCCCTTTTCGATGCGCAGGAATTCCAGCGCCTCCAGGCCATAGGGACAACCGCCGCGCGCCCGCGTCTCGGTCTCCAGCGCGTCCCATACCGGTGCCGCCTCGCTGCCGGCGGCATAGATTTCGAAGGCGCGTTCGCCGCTATAGCTTGCCGCGAGGATCAGCACCGGGACGCCGGCGATCATTGCCTCGGCGACGCCCATATGTGCTGGTGGATCGATGCCGGCGAGCGTCGCGAGGATGTCGCGGGCGAGCGGTCCGGCCAGTGCGATACCGGCAAATTGCTCCTGCTGCGCCACTACCGACACGCGCAGATGCGGGGCCAGCACGCGGTGCGCATAGCTCAGATGCGCTTCCATCCGGTCGGCACCGCCCGTCGAGCTGGTGAGCAGATAGCGGTTCTCGTCCAGCCGCCAGAAGGTGCCGTCGTCCATCACCATGCCGTCTTCGCGCAGCATGATGGTGTAGCGCCCGCGCCCGACCGCGAGCTTCACGCCGGTGGCGCAGACGATCTCGAGCAGGGCCGCCGCATCCGGCCCCGACACGGCGAACTTGGCGAGGGTGGAGACGTCGACGATGCCGGCAGCGGTGCGCACCGCACATGCCTCGCGCAGGGCGGCCTGGTGCAGCGTTTCGCCCGCCAGCGGATAAGCGCGCGGGCGGTACCAATAGCCGAGCGGTTGCCAGAGCGGATCGAGCCGCTGGTGACGATCATACAGGGCAAGGCGGCGGCTCGGCGCGGCATGGCCGCCGCCATCGGCACCGGCCAGCGTGCCCAGGGTGAGCGGGGTGAAGGGCGGGCGAAAGGTCGTCAATCCGGCCTGCGGGATTTCGACACCGGCCGCGCCGGCCAGGCGTGCGAGCGCGGCCATGTTGCTGGTCTTGCCCTGGTCGGTTGCCATGCCCAGGGTGGTGTAGCGCTTGAGATGCTCGACCGAGCGATAGCCCTCCTGCCAGGCCAGATCGACATCGGCGGCGGTCACGTCGTTCTGGAAATCGATGAAGCTGTGCTTGGGATCGGGCAGTTCCACTGCCGCAGGCGCGATCGGGGCGACCTCGCCTGCGGCGGCACCCACGCTGGTGACGGCCTGTCGCGATGCGCCGGGCACGAATGCCTGAATGTCGGCGCGCCAGTCGAGTGTGCCGCCGGCCTGGCTATGCAGATGGACGACCGGCGTGAAGCCACCCGACATGGCGAGCAAATCCGCGGCGAATGTCACCTGCTCGGTCCAGATATCCGCGCGCACCGCCACGATACCGCGCGCTCCGCCCTTGGCGATCAACGGCCAGGCGTTGGTATGGACCGGAAAGCGCGCCTTCGCTTCGCTTGCCACGGGACTGAACCCGCTGCGGGCGTCGAGGATCGCGACCACCTCGCCGCCGGCGGCCAGGATCGCGTCGGCGGTGGCATAGGCATCGTCATTGTTGGTCGCGATCACCACGCGGCGGCCGGGCAGCACGCCGAAGCGATTGATGTAGGTTCGTACCGCCTGGGACAGCATCACGCCGGGTCGGTCATTGCCAGCGAAGGTAAGCGGCCGTTCGAAGGCGCCGGTGGCGAGCACGATCCGCCCGGCGCGGACATGCCAGAGGCGCTGGACCGGCATGCCGTCCGCGGGCGCCTGGCCGGGCTCGACCAGCCGTTCGGCGAGCGTCGCGAAGCAATGATCCCATAGCCCCGATGCGGTGGTGCGGGTGAGGACGCGGACGCCGGGCGGTGCCTCGCCGCCAAGGATCCGGTCCTGCTCGACCAGCATGACGCGTGCGCCGGTCCGTGCCGCCTCGCGCGCGGCGGCGATCCCGGCGGGGCCGCCGCCGATTACCAGTACGTCGCAAAAGGCGGCGCGATGCTCGTGCCGATCCGGATCGGCGTGGGTCGGTGCCTTGCCCAGCCCGGCGGCGCGGCGGATCAGCTTTTCGTAAAGCATCCAGCGCGAGGGCGGGCCGAAAAAGGTCTTGTAGTAGAAGCCGGCGGCAAGGAAGGGCGCGGCCAGGCCGTTGACCGCCCCCAGGTCGAAGCGAAGGCTCGGCCAGCGATTCTGGCTTTGCGCAACCAGCCCGTCATAAACGAACAGATCGGTAGCGCGGGTGTTGGGCTCGGTGCGGCCGCCTTCGCCGACCGTCACCAACGCGTTCGGCTCCTCGACCCCGGCGGCCATGATCCCGCGCGGGCGATGATATTTGAAGCTCCGTGCCACCAGTCCCACGCCGTTGGCGAGCAGGGCGGCCGCCAGCGTGTCGCCCGGCCGGGCGCGCATCGCGACACCATCGAAGGTGAAGTGCAGCGTGGCTTCGGCGCCGCCCGGGATGCGCGAGGGGCCGCTCACCGGTGCACCGCCGGATCATAGTTCGCGGCCGAGACGATCTCATGCGTCTGGCGGTGACGCCGCAACACGAGCCATTGCCGACAACCCATGCCATGCCGCCACAGTTCGTCATCGAGCCCGCGCGGATTGGTGCGCGCATAGAGCCGTGCAACGGCCTCATCGGCGGGCATGTCGAGCGTCACGATCGAATCGAGCGTGCGTTCGTAGCTGAACTCGATCTGCGCGCGCGGGCCGCAATGGGGGCAGTGGATCAGCATCATCAGCGAAGCTGCGGCATGAAGCCGACCCCCGCTTCGTCGATCGTCGCACCACGAGCGAACCGGTCGAAAGAAAAGGGCGCGGCGAGCGGATGCGCCTCGCCGGTCGCGAGCAGATGGGCGTAGCACCAGCCCGATCCGGGCGTCGCCTTGAACCCGCCATAGCACCAGCCGCCATTGAGATAGAGGCCGTCGACCGGCAGGGCCGAGATGATCGGCGATCCGTCGAAGCTCATATCGGTCGTGCCCGACCAGCAGCGCACCATGCGCAGCCGCGACAGGGCCGGGACCAGGGCGATCGCTTCCGCCGCCGCCTTCTCGATCCGGGCAGGCAGGCCGCGCTGGGCATAGCTGGGGAATTGATCGGGATCGCCGCCGAGCACGATGCCGCCCTTGTCCGACTGGCTGATATAGCAGTGCAGCGACTGCGACATGATCACCGTGTCGATCATCGGCTTGACCGGCTCGGTGACGAAGGCCTGGAGCGTCTGGGCTTCGATCGGCAGCTTGATGCCGGCCAGCGCCGCGACCGGCCCGCTATTGCCCGCCACGCAGATGCCGACACGCCCGGCGCCGATCGCGCCGCGGCTGGTCTCGACACCGGTGATGCGCCCGCCAGCCAGGGTGAAGCCAGTCACTTCGCAATTCTGGATCACGTCCACGCCCAGCGCGTCGGCAGCGCGGGCATAGCCCCAGGCGACCGCGTCATGCCGGGCGGTGCCGCCGCGCCGCTGGATCATACCGCCATGGACCGGGAAGCGCGCGCCGGACGACATGTCGAGCAGCGGGACGAGTTTGCGCACCTGGTCGCGCGTCAGCAGGTCGGCGTCGATCCCGGCGCAGCGCAGCGCGTCGCCGCGTTCGGCGAGGCGAGTCATGTCCGAATCCGAATGGCCGAGGAACAGCGCGCCGCGCGGGCTGAACATGACATTGTAGTTGAGTTCGTCGCTCATTCCCTCCCACAGGTTCAGCGCGAAATCGAAGAGATTGTGGAGCGCGGGCTGGCGATAGTTCGACCGGACGATCGTGGTGTTGCGCCCGGTATTGCCGCCGCCGATCCAGCCCTTTTCCAGCACGGCGACCGATTTCACGCCGTGCTTTCTGGCGAGATAATAGGCGGTGGAGAGCCCGTGCCCGCCGCCGCCGATGACGATCACGTCATAGCTCTTCTTCGGCTCCGGATCGCGCCAGGCACGGGGCCAGTGGCGCTGGCCGGTAAAGCCGGCCCGCAGCAGCGCGAGCGCCGAATAGCGCGTCATGCCGCCCAGCCGCGCTGCTCGCGCCAGTCGGGCTCGAGCGTCGCGAAGCGGGCGAGGCCGAGCTTGGCGATGTCGGCGAAGGAACAGGCACCGTCGACCACCAGATCGCGGATCGCGTGGCCGCTCGCCGGCGACAGGCCGAAGCCGACCCCGGACATGGTGGCGACGGTGACGTTGCCGGGATCGGTTAGCCGGTCGATGATCGGGCGGCCGTCAGGCGTGTTCTCGATCACGCCGGCCCAGGAGCGGATGACGTTCAGCCCGGCCGCCCGGGGGAACATCTCGGCCACACGGCGGGCGAGGTTGCGGACCAGCGGCGAGGTCGGCCGCGCGGCGGGACCGTTCGGCTCCGTGGCGATCCATTCGTGCGGGCCGCCGCCAAAGGCGAGATTGCCGCGCAGCGTCTGGCGTCCGTACAGGCCGTTGCCGTCGACGCCGCCGATCGCCATCAGCGGTGCGGGCTCGGTTACGATCATCTCCGCCCGGGCCGAGGCGAGCGGGAAATTCACGCCGAGCGGCGCCAGCAGCATGCCCGATTGCGGCCCTGCCGCCACCACGAGCGCATCACAGCCGATCCAGCCGCGCGGCGTCTTTACCGCGGTGACCTTGCCGCCCGTGGTGCCGATCGACAAAGCCGGGCAATGCTGCAGGATCTGGCCGCCAAGGTCCTGCAGCGCCCAGGCATAAGCCTGCACCGTCCGTTGCGGATTGGCATGGCCGCCGAAACGGAGGTGGATACCGCCAAGGCAGGTCTCATCGGTCAGCGGGACCATTTCCTGCGCCTGGCGCGCATCGAGATCGTCGACCGGATAGCCCATCGCACTGCACATCCGCCCGACGGCGCGGTAATGGTCGAGCAGATCGGGGTCGCGCTGGATGATGATGCGTTCGCGGCGATATTCGGTGGGATAGCCGAGCAGATCGTCCATCATCGGCCACATGCGCTGCTCTTCGGCGAAGAGCGGGCTCTGATAATGCGAGGCGCCGCCGCCGTTGCGGCCCGATGCCTCCCAGCCGACAATGCCCTTGTCGAGCACGACCACGTCGAGCCCGGATCGCGCCAACCACCAGGCGGCGCTCAGCCCGGTCACGCCGGCGCCGATGACGATCACCGATGCGCCCTTCGGTGCTGCCGGTTCAGACATGCATGTTGCCGCCAAGGCCGGCGACATGATCGGCCTCTTCGGGCGTGCCGATCACGGCATAGGGCGTCCACTGCGTCGGGATGCCGAACCACACGTCCCAGCCCTTTGCCATCTCCGCGCTTTCCTGCCAGTCGGCGAGGATACCGAGCGGCACCGGGCGAACCGGCGCGCGGAAACTGGCGACGGGTACCGATGCCAGCGGGACGCCTTGTTCCTGCGCCAGCAGGCACGCGACCTGATCGCGGCAGCGGCGGCCCTGGCACTGGCCCATGCCGGCGCGGGTGAGGCGCTTGATCTGGTCGGGATGGGCCGGGCCGTCGTTGAGCAGCGACGAGAGCGAGCGTGCCGCCATGCGCTCGGGCCGGTCGAGATACTGGGGCGGCTGGACGCCGATCAGGTCGGCGCGGGTCACGTCCTCGCACTGGCAGACGATCGTGTCGGATGGGGCATGGCGGCCGAGCGCGCGGCTCCAGGCATCGATCCGCTCGGGCGCAGGGGGGCAGGTCGTGGCGCAGTCGCCGACCAGCGTGATCCGGTCGCTGGCCTGAGTTCCGGCGGCGTCGAGCAATTCGGTGGCGGGCCGGGTGCCGATCGCGAGGCAGATCGTGTCGCAGGCGATGTCGAAGGGCACACCGCCATCCATGGAGGCGATCCGCGCGGCCTCGACGCCGTCGATCCCGCCTGCCGCCGAAACCAGCGTGTGGCCGAGATGGATCGGGACGCCCGATGCCGACAGGCGCTCCGCGAGGTCGGGAGGGCCCTGCACGCTGGCCGCGATCTCGACGATGCCGGCGACGTCGATCCCGTTCGACTGAGCGAGCAGCGCCGTCTCCAGCCCGAGCCTGTCCGATCCGACTACCAGCACCCGGCGGCTGGCCAGCGCGTCATAGCGGGTCAGCAGCGCTGCAAAGCCCTGCGCGCCCATCACGCCGGGCTGATTCCAGCCCGCAAAACCAAGCACCAGATCGCGCGCGCCGGTGGCGAGGATGAGCCGGTCGAAACCGATCATCGATGCGCCCTCGGCATCGGCAATGCCCAGCATCGGCTCGGGCATAGCGCGCATCGCCGGACCGTTGACATAAAGTCCCCAGGCGGCGGTGCTGAGGCGTACATCGACGCCTGCCTCGAAGGCTGCTTCGAGCGCTGGATTGCTGGCGAAAATCTGCTCGAGCATGCGGCCGGGCTGCTGCACCGCGGCGGTCATGCGCCCGCCATAGAAGAGCGGCACGTCAGTGCCCATCAGGCCGCCCGGGGCCGGATTCTCGTCGACCAGCAGCACCGATGCGCCATCCGCCGCCGCGGCGATGGCGGCGGTCGTCCCCGCCGGGCCGGCACCGACGACCACGACGTCGAACCGGGCGTCGGAGGCGGGCAGCTTGCCGTCGATCGCGTGAATATCGCGGGCCGTCACACGGCCTCCAGCGCCTGGGCGAGGTCGGCGAGCAGGTCGTCGACATGCTCGATGCCGACCGACAGACGCAGCGTGGCATCCGTGATGCCGCCAGCCGCGCGTTCCTCGGGCGACAGGGCATAATGCGTCGTCGTCGCGGGATGCGTGATCAAGGTTTCCGAGCCGCCCAGGCTGACCGCGAAGCGGAGCAGCCTCAACCGATCGAGGAAGCGGAACGCCTCCGCCTCGCCGCCGGTCACCGCGAAGGAAAAGGTCGATCCCGCCGCGCGGCATTGCCGGTCATAGACGGTGCGGGCAGGGGTGCCCGGTGCGAGGAAGCCGAGATAAGTGATGTCGGCGATCTTGGCGTGGCCGCGCAGAAATTCGGCGACGAGGCGGGCATTGTCCATGGCGCGTTCGACCCGCAGGTGCACCGTCTCCATCGATCGCAGCATCAGCCAGCTGGTATAGGGATCGAGATGGCTGCCGAGCGTGGTGCGCAGCAGCCGCAACGGCGCGATCAGCGCTGCCTTGCCCGACACGCCGCCCGCCAGCAGATCGCTATGCCCGCCGCAATATTTGGTGAGCGAGGTCATGCACAGATCGGCGCCGAGCTCGATCGGGCGCTGCATCAGCGGGCCAAGCAGCGTGTTGTCGACCACCACGATCGGGCGCGTTCCGCTGCGCGCGCCGACCGCATCGGCGACGGCCACGACCATCGCGATATCGACGATCGCGGCGGTGGGATTGGCCGGGCTCTCGACCACGATCAGCTTGAGTGGGCCCTGGCCGAGCGCTTCCTCGACCGCTGCCTCGACGCTCGCCCGGTCGCAGCCATCGGTGAAGTCGGCATGGCCGACGCCGAAGCCCGGCATCAGCCCGGTATAGAGCCCGTTGGTGCCGCCATAGATCGGCCGGCTGAACACCACGCTGTCACCGGGCCGCAGATGGGCGAGGGCGATCGCGCTGTGAGTCGCCATACCGCTGTTGAAGACGGCGGCAGCCTCGGCACCGTCGAGTGCCGCGAGCCGGGCCTCGACCATGTCGAGATTGGGGTGGCCGAGCCGCGAATAGATATGCCCGCCACCGCCGACTTCGGGGCCTGTGCCGTCGAAATAGGCCTCGTGAATGTCCTTTGCCTGGCGCGCCGAGGCATAGGCGAAGGTCGAGGTCATGTAGATCGGCGGCTTGGCGGCATTGGCCGCGCCCGCCGGATCATAGCCCGCGCGGACGGCCAACGTCTCCGGGCGCCAGACGGGATCGTCGCCCGCGCTCATGCCGCCGCCCGCTCCAGATAATCGGCCGCCTTGGCGCAATACCAGTCGACGAAGCGCAAGGTCAGCGACTCAGCGTCGGGACTGTAGGGGCCGGGCGTGTAACCGGGCGAATTGACGCCGAGCTGGTTGTTCTCGGCGAATTCCTTGTCCTGCAGATTGGTGCGCGTCCACAGGTCGGTCAGCGTCTCGATATCGTAATCGACGCCTTCGACGGCATCTTCATGCACCAGCCACCGCGAGACCACATGAGTCTCGGTGGGCGAAACCGGGATCGCGGTGAAGGCGAAGGTATATTCGCTGGTCGAGTGGCAGAAATTATTGGGCTCGATTGCCCAGCGCAACGATCCGGTATCGCCGCCGCCCGCCTCGCACATCAGCTTCCTGACATTGAACTGGCCGTTGGTGGTCATCGCGACGGTGCCGGGGTTGAGCGGGAAGCGCACCGCCTGCCACCAATCCTCGCCGACCGGCCCCATCGGCAGGCCGATCTCGGCCATGCGACGGCCGAAGGCGAGCGCGGGTTCGTCCTCCAGGTCGAAATAAGCCGAGGCGTTGACCGGAAAGGTCAGCGACAGCTCGGGATGGCCGGTCGCGCAATGATAGCACTCGCGGCCATTCTCCATCACCAGCTTCCAGTTCGCATATTCGACCAGGGTCGATTGATAGGCGAGCTTGGCGTGCTGCAGATTGTGCGGCGCGAGCAACGGCGTCAGGTCGCGGCGCATGGTGTCGATGTCGGGCGGGGTCTCGGCGAGACAGATGAAGATCGCGCCAGCGACGCGTTCGAGATGGACCTGCTTCAGGCCATGGTCGCTCTTCTGGAAATCCTCGGGCATGCGGCCCGCCGCGAGCAGGCGGCCGTCGAGGCCATAGGTCCAGCGATGATAGGGACAGGTGAGGCGCGCGGTATTGCCCTGACCTGGCTTGCACAGGATCGAGCCGCGATGGCGGCAGCTGTTGTGGAAGGCGCGCAGCTCGCCGTCGCGGCCGTGAAGGATGATGACCGGCCAGCGCCCGACCATGAAGGACAGATAGTCGCCGGGTTTCCTGATCTCGGCCTCGAAACCGGCGAACAGCCATGACTTGCCGAAGATCGCGGCGAGATCGAATTCGAAGGCGGCCGCGTCGGTATAGAAAGCCTGTGGTAGCGAATGGCCCGCCGGGCGCGCGCGCAGCAGCGCCGAAATATCCCCCAGGTCCAAAGCGAATTCTCCAACTTACCCCATGGGGTGAGTGGCATGACGCCGGGGCCAAGCAGAAATCGCATTTGCGCATGGCCGCATGCCAAAAGCTGCAAGCATCGGACCTGCGCGCCTGACGCCGTTGCATCAGCCCAAAAAACGCGCTTGGTATCGAAAAAGGGCATAGCCGTAGCGACCAGGGAGATAGCCATAGCACGCACATCAACGGTCAATCGGCGCTGGCTGCCCCTGAACGCCCTTCGGGCGTTCGATGCGGTTGGTCAGCGGCTGAGTTTCACGGCGGGCGCACAGGCGCTGAACGTCTCGCAAAGTGCCGTGAGCCGCCACGTCATCAGCCTGGAGGAATTGCTCGGGCACAAGCTGTTCGATCGCTCCGGCCAGACACTGGTGCTGACCGCGGCGGGCAAGGCGCTGCTCCCTGAAGTCAGCAAGTCGTTCGACCGGCTCGAGCAGACGATGAACGCGATCTGCGCCAATCCGAATGCGAGCCGCCCGATCCGCATCCATATCCCGCCCTCCCTGCTGCATCAGGTCGTGATGCCGATGATCCAGGCATTCCATGCCGAGCATCCCGACATCCGCATCGATATCTCCAGCTCGGGCGTCACCGGCCTGCCGAGCAACGAAACCGACATGGCGATCGTGTTCGACCGGCCCAATATCGACGACCGCGTGACCGACCTGTTGTGGATGGTGCGCGTTGCGCCGGTCTGTTCGCCGCAGACCGCCGCCGCTCATGCGGGCAAGCCGCTCGCGCAATTCCTCGCCGACAACGACCTGCTACACGTCAAGCTCGACGGAGAACCGCGCGGGCTGCTCTGGAGCATCTTTGCGCGCCAGTGCCGGATCGATCTCGACGTCGATCGCGGGCTTGCCTTCGACACCGCGCTGCTCGCGGTGGGCTATGCGATGAACGCGGGGGTCGCGCTGACCGATATCGACATGTTCGCGCCCGAGATCGCCGCGGGGCGGCTGGTCGTGCCGCATGATTGCGTGATCGACGACGGGTTCGGCTATTATCTGAAGCTGCGCCCGGAGGACCTGGCCGACCCGACGATCAGCCTGGTGCGAAGCTGGCTGATCGCCCGGTTCGCGGCGCGGCAATTGGATCAGGCCGCCGCGTGATGCCCTGGGGTTTTCGCCCCATGACAAGATTGGCATCGCGCGCGGCCGCCGATTGGCTATTCGGGGAATCATGGACATGACCACGATTCCCCCCGAACGCCGGGCCGATCCGGCCACCATCGCCATCCTCGAGACGATCGAGACGCGGCTGCGCTGGCTGTCGTCCTGGACGATCCACAATGCCAATCACCTGCGCGAAAGCCGGGATGGACTGAAGGTCGGCGGGCACCAGGCGAGCTGCGCGTCGATCACCGCGATCATGACCGCGCTCTATTTCGGCGCGCTCCGGCCGCAGGACAAGGTTGCGGTGAAGCCGCATGCCGGCCCGGTGCTCCATGCTATCCATTATCTGCTCGGCCAGCAGAGCCTCGACGCGCTGCAGCGCTATCGCGGCCTGGGCGGGGCGCAAAGCTATCCCAGCCGCACCAAGGACAAGATCCCGGTCGATTTCTCGACCGGGTCGGTCGGGCTGGGCGTGGCGATCACCGCCTTTGCCAGCCTGATCCAGGATTATCTGGTCGCGCATGGCGAGATGGCGGAGGCGGATACCGGCCGGATGATCGCGCTGATGGGCGATGCCGAGCTCGACGAAGGCAATATCTACGAATGCCTGATCGAGGCGTACAAGCACGATATTCGCAATTGCTGGTGGATCGTCGATTACAACCGCCAGTCGCTCGACAGCACCACCGCGGACCGCATGTTCCGCCGCTTCGACGACATCTTCGAAACCTGTGGCTGGCGGGTCGAAACGCTGAAGCACGGCAAGAAGCAGCGGGAGGTGTTCGCGCGGCCAGGCGGCCAGGCGATCGCCGACTGGATCGATGCCTGCCCCAATGCCGAATTCGCCGCGCTCACCTATCAGGGCGGGCCGGCCTGGCGGGAACGCCTGCTGGCGGATCTCGGCGCGGATGGCGACGCACGGGCGCTGATCGACGCGCATGACGATGCGGCGCTCGCGGCGCTGATGACCAATCTCGGCGGGCATTGCATCGAGACCCTGCTCGATGCCTTTGCGCGGTGCGACGACGATCGGCCGACCCTGTTCATCGCCTATACCGTCAAGGGCTATGGCCTGCCGTTCGCGGGTCACAAGGACAATCATGCGGGGCTGATGAACCCGACCCAGATCGAGGGGCTGCGCGGCGATCTCGGCATCGCGCCGGGCGAGGAATGGGCGCCTTATGGCGGCCTGGGCGACAACGCTGCCGCCTCGGTCCGCTCCTTCGTCGAAGCAAGCGCGCTTGCACGGCCGCGCGAGGTCGTCGCCGCGGCGCCCGTTCCAGTCCCCACCGCATTGCCGGTGCCGGACGGAACCGAGCTGTCGACTCAGGCGGCGTTCGGCCGGATCCTGCTCGATCTCGCCAAGTCGGGGCATCCGCTGGCGGACCGCATCGTCACCACTTCGCCCGATGTCACGGTGTCGACCAATCTCGGTGCGTTCGTGAATCAGCGCGGGCTGTTCCGCCGCCAGGAACTGAAGGACGTCTTCTCCGCCGCGCGCATCCCGTCGGCGCAGAAATGGGCCGGGCACGGTGCGGGCCAGCATATCGAGCTGGGCATCGCCGAGAACAACCTGTTCCTGATGCTCGCCGCGCTCGGCCTCGCGGCGCCGCTGTTCGGCACGCGACTGATCCCGATCGGCACGGTCTATGATCCGTTCATCGCCCGCGGGCTCGATGCGCTCAACTATGCCTGTTACCAGGACGCACGCTTCCTGCTTGTCGCGACCCCGTCTGGGCTGACGCTCGGGCCGGAAGGCGGCGCGCACCAGTCGATCAATTCGCCGCTGATCGGCATCGGCCAGCCGGGCCTCACCTATTTCGAGCCGGCGTTCGTCGACGAACTCGCGCTCATCATGGGCTGGTCGTTCGAGCATCTCCAGGCGGCGGACGGGGGCTCGGTCTATCTGCGCCTGACGACGCGGGCGATCGACCAGATCGAACGCCCCGACACTGGCTGGCAGGACGGCGCGCTGAAAGGGGGCTACTGGCTGAAGCGGCCCGGCGGCGACCGGGATGCCGCGATCGTCTTCACCGGCGCCGTCGTACCGGAGGTGCTCAGGGCGTATGAGGAACTGGCCGACGACCTGCCGGGGCTCGGACTCCTGATGGCGACCTCGCCCGATCTGCTCCACCGGGGCTGGTCCGCGCAGCGCGCGAGCCGCTGGACGGGAAAGAGGCGAGGGGCCTCGCACGTCGAGACTCTGCTCGACGATCTTGCGCCAGGAGCCGGGCTGGTGACGATCATCGACGGATCGCCGTCGACCTTGTCATGGCTCGGCAGCGTCCGGGGGATGCGGGTGAGCCCGCTGGGAACCGACAGCTTCGGCCAGACGGGCGACCTGCCGGATCTGTACCGCCGCTACAGGCTCGATACCGACGCGATGATCGACGCCGTCGCCGATCTTTTTCTCGATCGGGCAAACTGACCGCGGTTCATTGATGCCACCCCAGGAGGCGTGATCGAGCGCGACCTGCATTGCGGCCCGCAATTCGTGCGGTTGCTGGACCTGGAGGTGGATTGAAGCGATCTGGGGAGGTGCGGGCACGACGGCTCTCGGCTCGATCACGGGATGCGGATCGATCTGTTGGGGCTTGGTGCATTGAGAGCGCACCGCCCCGGTTATCGAGACCGCGGCTGGACGCTGGCGCGCATGCGGCTCCGAACCGAGATGCGGTCAACCCTAACGCGGACTGCCCAACTCCCGGCTGATCGTCTGGGCAGTCTTTCTCACCACGATCGACAAATCGCTCATGCGCTCTTCGTTCATATAATGCGTCACGCTCGACACGCTGACCGCCGCGACGATCGTGCCGGACGCGCTTCGTACAGGGGCAGCGACGCCGCGAACATCGTCGTCATTCTCGGCCAGGCCATAGGCATAGCCGGCCCGGGCGAAGGTCTTCATCCGCTCAAGCCACAGCTCCGGGTCGACTGCCGGCCTGCCCGCCGTGAGGTCAGCGGCGAGCCGGGATTTCCAGCTGGCTTCCGGGTCGTCAAGCATCAGCGCCTTGCCGGCGCTGGTCGTGGTCAGCGGCTGGGCGTCGCCTGGCCGGTTGGCGATGGTGATGCGGCGGGTGCCCGAGACCACGTCGATATAGACGACATGTTCATTCTGCAGCACGCCCAGGCGGACGGTGTCCTCGGTCGTCACGGAGAGCATTTCGAGATGCGGGTGCGCGACCTGGACGAGATCAGTCTGGGACTGGGCGACGAAGCCGAGTTCGAGCAGCTTGGGACCCAGGCGATAGCCGAGGCGCGGCGTCGCGGCGAGGTAACCGCGCTCGACCAGGCCATGTGCCAGGCGGTGGGCCGTGCTCCTGCTCAGCCCGAGCTTGTCGGCCAGTTCGCCATAGCTCGCCATGCCGTTGGCGACGGCCTCGATCAGATCGAGGCCGCGCATCATCGTCTGGCTTCCCTTGCGCGGGTCCGCCGATACGTCGGGCGCGTCGGCGTCGGCACCACTGCGCTTTCGGGACAGATTTGCCGGGTCCTTGTCGCTCATCCGCCTATCCTGCGCGACCTCGTGCCGTCAGGCCAGAGCGACATCGATGCCCGATTGCGCCCGCAGGCGCGGTGCATCGTCCCGGTCCGCCGCTAGCGGGAAGCTGAATTCGGGGGTCGGGGTGCCGGCTATATCCCATAAGGCCCCGCCATTGCCGCCCGAGCTGGACGCGATCCACCGCGCGGCCCCGCTCGTCACTATCGTCGCATAGATCGTGCCCGCGGGAATATTGACGGCGTCGCCGCTCGACAGGACATGCTCGACGCCGTCGAGCGTGACTTCCAGCATGCCGTCGACCAGATAGAGGAACTGGTGCGTTTCGGCGTGGCGGAGCGCTGGAATGGCCGCGCCGCGCCCGCCTTCGATCTGGCGCATGTCGACCATCGCCTTGCTTTCGGACGCGGTCAGCAACGCCGTCGAGAGATGGCCGAACAGGCTGCGCCGCGGGCCGAACCCGGCCTCGAGGAAATAGGACTGGTGCGCGCCGGGCAAGTGCTGGTCAGCCGCGCCGATCGGGCTCGCCTCGGCAAAGACCGGGTTCTCGACGCGCATGATGCGATGCTTGCCCATTGCCGGGCCCATCCGCGAGAAATCGAACGGATGGCCTGCCGGGGGCAGGCCGGTCATGCCCCACACCTCGCCGGCATCGGCGAAGAACTGCTCCCAGCCGCCCGGCGCGACGACACCGAAGAACTGGGTGCGCGGCGCGACGCTCTGATAGGAATGCGTGTCGCCCGGGCGGACATAGGCGAAATCGCCCGGCGTCAGCACGCGGCTCTGGTCGCCGCACCAGACCTGGAGCTTGCCGCGGGTGCAGAACCAGGTGTCGTGTTCGCGCTCATGCCAGTGCATCGGGATCGGCCCGCGATCGAGCGGCGCGTCGCAGACCACCGCGCCGAAGCCGCCCGCCGTCTCGTCCACGCCCGCCAGGGTCCGGATCATCTGGCCCGCGACGAGATGACAGGCGCCCTCGCCGGCACGCACGACATAAGGGGCGGTTCGGGTCTGGGTGGCCGTGTCGGACATTGGGGTTCCTTCGAAGTCGAGATCAGGAAAAGGGGATGGCGAGCTGCGCGCCCTTGCACGCAGCGCTTTTGGGCGGGGCGATGCCCCATTGGTCGGTCCGCCCCTCGGGCCAGACCCAATCCTGGGGCCCGCCGACGCGGTAGCTGTCGTCCACCTGAAGCACATCGGCGGTATATTCGATGACGAAGCCGAACGGGTCGACGAAATAGGCAAAGACATTGTTGCCCGGCCCGTGACGCCCCGGCCCCCAACCGATCGGGAAACGGTGATCGACCATCCTGCCCGACGCGCGCATCACGCTTTCCCAATCGGGTAGCTGGAAGGCGACATGGTTGAGCGTGTTGACCGGGGCTTCCGCGATCACCACCGAATGATGATCGTCATTTGTCCGCACGAACGCCATCATCTTCGACCGGTCGGTGAGCGTGAAGCCAAGCCCCTCGGTGAACAGCCGCGTATCCCGGGCGACGTCGTCGCTGTTGATGTTGACATGCGCCAGGCGTTCCGGCCGGTCGGGATCGAAGGGCAGGGGGGCGACGCGGCCGTCCTCGCGGACGATGCGGATGGCGCGGCCCTGCGGATCGCGAACGGTAATAGCCTCTCCGCCGCCCGGTTCGTCGAGCGCCTGCACGCCGTGAAGCAGCGCGCAGCCCTGGCCGGCCAGCGCGGCGGCAAGCGCATCGAGATCGCCCTCGGGCCGGGCACGGAACGTCATCGAGCGGATCGAGGCTTCCGTGCCGGCGTGCAGGGCGAGAAGCTGGGCATCGCTGCCGGTGCCGCGCAGCCAGCTCGTCGCGGCGGTCCGGCGGACCAGCTTGAGCCCCCAGACAAGGGTGTAGAAATCGGTCGCCGCGCCGAGATCGGGCACGACGAAATCGACGCTGCGGATGCCTTCCAGCGGAAACCGGTTCATGTGCGCCTGATCACTCCCGCCACTGCTGACGGCGAGATGCGCGGAAAGGGGTCCTCTCGCGCCGTTCGCCGCCGGCTCGACCATCGATCTGGACCGATCTGACATAGTTGTCCAATACGCGATTGCTAGGCAATCATAGTTTGTATCTATAGATCGACCACCGACTTCCGGAGCCCGCCATGATCGATCCCCGATTGATGCGCACCTATCTCGCGGTCTGCCGCGAACGCTCGATCAGCGGCGCGGCGCGGCGGCTCAACATCTCCCAGCCCTCCGTCTCCGTGGCGATCGCGCAACTCGAACATGTGCTCGGCACCAGCCTGTTCGGGCGCAGCCGGCTCGGCATCGCGCTGACGCCGGCGGGCACGGCGCTGTACCGGCGCGCCGAGGCGATGGAGGCGCTGCTGCGCGATGCGGTGGAGGAAGTCGCGCTGACCAAGCTGGGCGTGCAGGGACCCTTGCGGATCGGCGGCACGCCCGGCGCGCTGGTCAGCCTGGTGCCCGATGCGGTCGCGCGGCTGCATCCATCCGAGCGGCTGTCGCTCCACATCCTCGAACGGCCGGATTTCGAACTGACCGAGCTGCTGCGCAAGGGCGAGATCGAAGTCGCGGTCGCGACCACCGGGATCGAGGCACCGCCGCCGGATATCGAGGAACGCAGCATCGCCCGTGATCCCTTCGCGCTGATCGTCGGACGCGCGCATGACGGGCTCGGCCCGACGGTCTCGCTGCGCGACACGGTGGACTGGGGCTGGGTGTTGCCGCAGGCGGCTGGCGCCTTCCACCGCCAGATCGAGGCACTGTTCCTCGCCGCCGAGGTCGCGGTCCCGGCCGATGTGATCCGCTGCGATTCCCTGCTGACCTCCAAGGCGATCGTGCAGCAAAGTGCCCGCGTGACGATGCTGCCGCGCGGCGTGGTCGCGGCCGAACTGTCGATCGGCGTGTTGCGCGCAGTGCCGATCAGCGACGCCGCGATCGTGCGCAATGTCGGCATTCGCATTCTCGCCGATCAGCCGCTGTCCGAACTCGGCGCGCGCTTCGTCGAAGCGATCGAGGCAGGCAGCGACTTATAAACTGCAACTATGCATTTACCAAAATCCAATATTTTACTTTTGACGTCGTGAGCGAGCACATGATCCCCAGCCGCCAGCAGCGCGGCCAGAGGGGATTGCACCATGCATCACGGCTCGACGAGCCCCGGAAATGACGGACGCGGTACCGGCTGGCGCATGGCGCCCTGCGGTGGTCGTCGGTGAGCGATACGGTGCATGTCGCGATCGTCGGGTGCGGACCGGTCGGTGCACTCGCTGCGAACCTGGTGGCGGCGGCCGGCTTCCGGACGTTGGTCGTCGACCGCGAAGTCGAGCCGCATCCACTGCCCCGCGCAGTCCATCTCGATCACGAGATGATGCGGCTGTTCCAGTCGGCCGGGTTGATCGACACCATTCGTCCGCGCATGAACGAGACGGAGGGGCATCTCCATATCGGCGCGGATCACGGCGTGATCCGCTACATGGGCACCGCCGGCCGCGACAAGCCGTTCGGCTGGGCCAATGACTATTTCTTCTATCAGCCTGAGCTGGAGGATGCGCTCCGCGCCGGCATAGGGCGCTTCGCCAATGCCGAACTGCGCCTGGATGCTGAACTCGTTGGTATGGAACAGGATAAGGGCGGCGTGACGCTCACCCTGCGCTCGGGCGAGACATTGTCGCAGGTGCGGGCCGATTATGTGATCGCCTGTGACGGCGCGCGCAGCACAGTGCGCAAGCTCCTCGATATCGATCTCGACGATCTCGATTTCGAGGAACCCTGGCTGGTGGTCGATGTCGATGTCGATGGGCCGGTGCGTTTCCCCGATCTGTGGGGTGTACCCGAGGCGGCCGATCTGCAGCGCCTGTCAGTGATGATGTGCGATCCCGCGCGCCCGGCGACGTTGGTGCCCGGTCGCGGGTCGATGCGCCGCTGGGAGTTCATGCTCCTCCCCGGCGAGGACGATGAAGAGATGATGCGGCCCGAAAAGGTCGCGGCGCTGCTGGCGCCCTATCTCGACGGCGTACCGCACCGGATCGTCCGCGCGGCGACCTATCGCTTCCATGGCCTGGTCGCTTCGCGCTGGCAGCAGGGCCGGGTGTTCCTGGCCGGCGATGCCGCGCATCAGACGCCGCCCTTTTTCGGCCAGGGCATGTGTCACGGCATGCGCGACGTCGCCAATCTCGCCTGGAAGCTGGCGGCGGTGGACCGCGGCGAAGCGGATGCCGGGCTGCTCGACACCTATCAGCCGGAACGCGATCCGCATGTGCGCGCGGTGATCGCGGCGGCGGTCGAGGCGGGGCGCTATATCTGCGAGCTCGACCCCGACCGTGCCGGTGAGCGCGATGCGACGATGCGCCAGCGCGCGCGTGCCGTATCGAGCGGTACCGCCGCCGATCTCATCCCGCCGATCCGCAAGGGCGTGGTCGCACCGGGCACGCCGGGCGTCGGCGAGCGCTTCATCCAGCCGCGCGTCGCGGATGGTGCGCTGCTCGACAATGTGACCGGCCATGGCTGGCGGTTGTTCGTGCGCGACGCCGATCTGCTCCCGGCCGGACAGCGAGCGCTCAAGGCCTCGCCGGTCCCGGCCAGCGTCATCGATGCGAGCACGCTCGGCGATAGCGACGGAGTCGCGGCCTGGCTCGACCATCGCGGCGTTCGTTCGGTGCTGGTCCGCCCCGATTTCTACGTGTTCGGTACCTCGGCCGGCGATCCGGCCGTGCTGATCGAGAAGCTGCGCCGCGCGCTGGCGTCGCGGGCCGAGGCGATCGCGTCATGACCTCCGCCATCCTCTTCAGGAGACGATCCTTGGCATTTCTGAGCTTCCTTCGCCCTGACGGCACCGCCGGTTTCGGCCGGGTCGAGGGCGATCGCGTGATCGATCTTGCCGCGGCGCCCGGCGCCCCGGCCGACCTCAAGGCAGCGATTGCGACGGGATCGCTCGATAACCTCGTATCGGACGCGTCGCTGGCACTGTCCGACGTGACGCTGCTGCCGGTGATCCCCAACCCGGGCAAGATCCTGTGCGTCGGCCATAATTACGAAAGCCATCGCCAGGAGACCGGCCGCGCCAAGGCCGATCATCCGTCGATCTTCACCCGGTTCGCCGATACCCTGGTCGCCGACGGCCAGCCGATCGTCCGGCCGCGCGCCTCGACCGATCTCGATTTCGAGGGTGAGCTGGCGGTGGTGATCGGCCGCGGCGGCCGCGCCATCCGCGAGGAGGACGCGCTCGGCCATGTCGCCGGCTATGCCTGCTTCAACGACGCCTCGGTGCGCGACTGGCAATGGCACACCAGCCAGTTCATCCCCGGCAAGAACTTCCCCTCCACGGGCGCGCTCGGACCCCGGCTGGTCACGCCCGAAGAAGCCGGCGACCTGACCGAAGTCCGTGTCGTCACCCGGCTCAACGGCCAGGTCGTCCAGGACCAGCCGATCGGCGACATGGTTTTCCCGATCGCGAAGATCATCGCTTACATTTCGGCCTTCACCCCGCTGTCGCCCGGCGACGTGATTGCGACCGGTACGCCCGGTGGGGTCGGCGCCAAGCGCACGCCGCCGCTGTGGATGAAGCCAGGGGACCTCATCACCGTGACGATCGGCCCGATCGGCACGCTCACCAACCCGATCGCCGACGAAAACTAAGCGTCACAAGACGCATCACGACAACAGGAGAGGCACCATGACACGATTCATTGCCGCAGCACTGACCACCACCAGCCTGATGGCACTCGCCACGCCCGCCGCGGCCCAGCAGGCGCCTGCGCCGGCGGAACAGGACGGTACCGACCAGGCTGCCGAAGCCGATAGCAGCGCGATGTCCGACATCATCGTCACTGCGCAGCGCCGGCAGGAAAACGTCACCAAGGTTCCGATCTCGATCACCGTCGCCAATCAGGCGCAGCTCGAGCGGCAGCAGGTCAATACGGTCAACGATCTGAACCGGATTGCGCCCTCGTTGGAGATCCAGGCGGCGCCGGGCCAGAACACCGGCGGCGGCGGCACGATCCGCGGCATCGGCACCCAGACCTTTTCCGCCGGCGCAGTCGCGTCGGTCGGCGTGGTCGTCGACCAGGTCAGCCAGGGCAATGCCAACATCAGCGACCTGTTCGACGTTGCGCGGGTCGAGGTGCTGAAGGGCCCGCAGGGCACGTTGTTCGGCCTCACCACATCGGCCGGCGTCATCAACATCTCGACCAACGCGCCCGACCCGACTCACTTCAGCGCGCGGCTCCGCACCGAATTGTCGAGCGCCGGCTTTGCCGGATCGCAGTTCGGCAATCAGATCATCCAGGGCCTCGTCAACGTGCCGCTCAGCGAGAATGCGGCGTTGCGCGTGTCCGGCCTCGCCAATCTGCGCCAGGGCGTCAATCGCAACGCCCTGACCGGCCGGTTGAATGACAGCAATCGCTATGGCGGCCGCGCGCGCTTCCTGTGGAAGCCGACCGCCGATCTGACGGTCAATCTGATCGGCGATTACAGCGAGAGTCATTTCAACGGCGCCGGCGATTTCTTCACCTTCGTCAAGACCGGCGGGCCAGGGCCCTTCCTGGGCGGCGCGGGCTTCGATCCGCTGGGCATCACCGCCCGCCTCGCAAGCTGCGGCGTGACGCCGGGCGAAGGCAATCGGAACTATTGCACGAACCAGTCGGTCGTCGGTCGCAGCTCCAATTATGGCGGCTCGGGGCAGGTCGATTATGACGCCGGCCCGTTCACGCTGACCTCGATCACGGCCTATCGTGAAAGCCGCGAGCGCGGCGCCGGCGCGGCGGGCAACGTGTTCCGGGCCGATCCGCTCGAGCTCCAGGTCAATAATGGCGACGTACACCGCAATCTCAGCCTGTTCACGCAGGAATTCCGCGCTGCCTCGCCGGCGGACCAGGTCCTCGAATATACCGTCGGCGCCTTTTATTCGCGCCAGAAGCAGACGCGCACGCCGGAAACGCTGAGCGTCACGCTGATCCCGGCGCCCGGCGTCGCCATCCCGATCGTGCGCTCGCTGGGTGCCAATGACAGTATCGTGGATGAATCGCTGGCGGTGTTCGGGCAGGGGACAATCCACCTTACGCCGGAACTCCGCCTGATCGCGGGCGGTCGCTACACCAGCGCGAAGCTGTCGCTCGACCGGTATAATTTCGACGTGCCGGCCAGCCCCAACCAGGCCCAGCGGCTCAGCAGCGCGGTCGTGTCGTACCGTTTCGGCGCGCAATATAACCTGACCCCGGCGACCATGGTCTATGCAACGGTTTCGCGCGGCTTCAAGGGCGGCCAGATCGCGACGCCGTCGGCCCCGCTGACGCCTTATGTCGTGCGCCCTGAGATCCCGATGGTCTATGAAGGCGGCCTGAAGACCACGTTGTTCGGCGGCTGGGTGGCCGACATCAACATCTTCTACCAGAAGATCCGCGACTTCCAGGCGCAGCAATGCACCGTCGATGCGAACGCGGTCATCTCCTGCGTTCAGACCAATATCGACGGCGTGAAATCGCGCGGCGCGGAGATCAATTTCTTCGGCAGGCCGTTCGACGGCATGTCGCTCAACACCGGGTTCATCTACGCCAAGGCGACCTATCCGACCGGGTTCCTCGGTACTGACGGTACCAATCTCGGCGGGACTCAGCTGGCCTATGCGCCGAAGTACAAGTTCACCCTGTCGGGCGAATATGAGCATGCGCTGACCGGCGGCTTCAAGGGCTTCATCGCTGCCGACACCGTCTGGAAATCGCGCCTGCGCTACGAGGCGAATTCGCGGATCGAGACGACCTTCCGCCCGCACTGGATGACGGGCGGGCGGATCGGCGTGCGGACCGACGACGATCGCTTCCAGGTCGCGATCTTCGCGCGCAACCTGTTCGACGTCCACGAGCCCTCGCTGCTGCAGAGCGACTTCCCCTATAACGGCACCGCGAACATCGGGGCGATCTATGGTCCCCAGTCGTTCCGGCAGGTCGGACTGAGCCTCGACGGCAAATTCTGATCGCGAGAGTCTCGGGAGAGGAAGAGATGGTGATGCAACCGGCTTCGGACCGCGCCGCGCTGGCGGCGATGGGGCGCGTGCTGGGGCCGGATATCCTGGCCCGGGTCCACGCGCTCTATCGCGACGAGCAGGACCGGCATGCCGCGGCGCACCCCGTCTCGGTGGCCGACCTGTCCTATGGCGACGATCCGCGCCAGACGCTCGACCTCTACGCACCGCCAGGAGGGGGCGCCGCCGCGCCCGTACTTCTGTGGGTGCATGGCGGCGGCTTCCTGCGCGGGGAGAAACGCAGCGCCGATCATCCGTTCAACGCCCATGCCGGGCGCTGGGCGGCGCGGAACGGCATGGTCGGGGCGGTGATGAATTACCGGCTCGCGCCCGACCATGGATGGCCGGCGGGCGGCGAGGATGTCGGGCACGCGGTCGACTGGCTGTGCGCGCATATCGCCGGGCATGGCGGCGATCCCGCGCGCATCGTCGCGGTCGGTACCTCGGCCGGCGCGGTGCATGTCGCCACGCACCTGCAATTGCGCGGCGGCGAAGGGCTGGCGGCGGCGGTGCTGCTTTCAGGCCTTTACGGGTTCACGCCGCTGGATGAACGAGACTCCCTCTATTACGGCGCGCCCGATCTTTACCCGGAACGCCGACCGCTCGATGCAGTGGTGGCGACGACGCTGCCACTGCTGGTTGCCGGCGCCGAATATGATCCGCCGCGATTCCAGGCGGAATTCCTATCGCTGCTCGCCGCCCGGCTGGAGCGCCACGGCATCATGCCGCGCGCCTTTGTCGGCTCGGGCCACAACCATTTCAGCCTCGCTTATCATCTCGGCACCACGGACACCCGGCTGTCCGACGAGATCTGCGCCTTCATCGGAGACCTCGCATGACGATCGACCGCCGTTCCTTCATCGCTGCGGCCGGGGCGACCCTGGCCTCGCCCGCGCTGGCGCAGCGCGCGCCGGCAAAGACCTTTCCAAAAGACTTTTTCTGGGGCGCCGCGACCGCGGGTCATCAGGTCGAGGGCAACAACGTCAATAGCGACGTGTGGTTTCTGGAGAATGTGAAGCCGAGCGTCTTCTCCGAACCGTCGGGGGACGCGGTCAACAGCCTCGAGCTGTGGCAGGCCGATCTCGATCTGGTGAAGGTGCTCAATCTCGGCGCCTATCGCTTCAGCCTCGAATGGGCGCGGATCGAGCCGGAGCCGGGCCTGTTCTCGATCGCCATGCTCGATCACTACAAGAGGATCATCGAGGGATGCCGGGCGCGCGGCATCCGGCCGATGGTGACGTACAACCACTACACCACCCCCTTGTGGTTCGCGAAGCAGGGCGGGTGGCTTCACCCCGACTCGCCGCAGCTCTTTGCCCGCTTCTGCGAGCGTGCCACGCGCCATCTCGGTGCCGGCATCAGCCATGCGATGACGCTCAACGAGCCCAATATCATGCGAATCCTGCGCTACGTCCTGCCGCCCTTCGTGCTCGACCTGCAGCGGGGGATGCTCGATGCCGCCGCGAAAAAGGCGAATGTCGCCAGGTTCATCGCCGGCAATGCGGTGAACGCCGAGGATGTCGATGCGATGACGGTCAATCTGATCGCCGGACACCGGCAGGCGCGCGCCGCGATCAAGGCGGTCCGTCCCGATCTGCCTGTCGGCTTCACCCTGTCGATGTTCGATGACGAGGCGGTTGGCCCCGTCGCCAAACGCGATGCTGCCCGCAAGGAACTCTATGCCGCCTGGCTAGAGGTGGCGCGCGAGGACGACTTCATGGGCGTGCAGAATTACGAGCGCGTGCTGTGGGGGCCGGAGGGCCGCCTGCCGCCGGCCAGGGACGCGACGGTCAACGCGATGGGCGGCGAGATCTACGCGCCCTCGCTCGCCAACGCGGTGCGTTATGCCTCTTCGCAGATCGGCAAGCCGATCATCGTCACCGAGCATGGCGTGTCGACTGACGACGACACGATCCGCGCCCGCCTGATCCCCTCCGCGCTGGCCGAACTGCACAAGGCGATGGGCGAGGGCGTGCCGGTGCTGGGCTATATCCACTGGTCGCTGCTCGACAATTTCGAATGGATCTCGGGCTATAAGCAGCATCTCGGTCTGGTGGCGGTCGACCGCACGACCTTCAAGCGCACGCCGAAGCCGAGCGCTGGCGTGCTCGCCGCCATCGCTCGCTGGAACGCGCTGTGAAACGCGGCCTGCTGGCCGTTTCGCTCGCCGCGCTGGCCATTGCCGGCGCCGCTTCGGCGCAGGACGCACCCGCCCCGACCAGCGACGCGCTGGCGGAGGGCTTTCGCGATCCGCCGGTCAGCGCCCGTCCGCGCGTCTGGTGGCACTGGCTGAACGGCAACATCACCGAGGACGGGATCACGCGCGACCTCGAATGGATGAAGCGCGTCGGCCTGGGCGGCGTGCAGACCTTCGATGCCTCGCTCGGCACGCCGCAGGTGGTGAAAGACCGCATCGCCTATATGACCCCGGCGTGGAAGGCGGCTTTCGCGCATGCCGCAACCACGGCGGACCGGCTGGGCCTGGAACTGGCGATTGCCGCTTCGCCCGGCTGGAGCGAAACCGGCGGGCCATGGGTGCCGCCCGCCGACGCGATGAAGAAGCTGGTGTGGAGCGAGACCGAGATCGTCGGCGGCAAACCGTTTCGCGGGCGCCTGTCCGCGCCACCCGGCGTCACCGGACCTTATGGGTCGACACCCTTCTTCGATCCGCTCGCGGCCTTTACCGGCGAGAAGGCGAGCGCTGTACCCCAGGCATCGGGTGAAATCGCGGTGCTTGCCTGGCCGGTCGCGGCACCTGGTGCCGCACTTCCCCGCGCCACCAGCCAAGCCGGCGATACGCTCGACGTAGCGGCGCTTTCCGACGCACGCGAGGAAACGAGTGTCGCGATTCCGCGCGGCGCGGCCGGTGCCGTTCCGGCGATCACTTTCGCCTATCCGGCGGCGCAGACCGTTCGGTCGGTGACGCTGTTCGTGCCCAATGCCGTCCCGCCGTTCGGCGACCCGGAATTCCTGCCGGTGCTGGAGGCGGAGACCGGCGCGGGGTGGCGCCCGGTGGCGAAGCTCCCGCTCGGGAATGTCCCGACGACATCGGCGTTCGCGCCGGTGACGGCGACACGTTTCCGCGTCGTCTTTGCGCCCAATGACGGCCCGAAACAGGTCGGCCTCGCCGCCCCGGCGCCGGGCGCGGTGGTGGGCGGAGTCTTCCCGACCGGACCGGCGTCGCAGAACGTGCAGATCGGCACGTTGCGATTGACCGGCGATGCGCGGATCAACCGGTTCGAGGCCAAGGCGGGCTTCGCCACGGTGCCCGATTATTATGCGCTCGGCGGCGACGCGCCGGAGCTGGACGGCATTGCACCGGACAAGGTCGTCGACCTTACCGGCCGGATGCGCCCCGACGGCACGCTCGACTGGACGCCGCCACCGGGCCGCTGGCGCGTGGCGCGGCTTGGCTGGTCGCTGCTCGGCACGACCAATCACCCCGCCTCGCCCGAAGCGACCGGGCTGGAGGTCGACAAATATGATGGCGGGGCGGTGCGCCGCTACATCACCACCTATCTCGACACCTATGGCGCCGCGATCGGGCCGGACGGCAAGGGTGTCGACGCGCTGCTGACCGACAGCATCGAATCCGGCGATGCGAACTGGACGCCGCAGCTGCTCGATCGCTTCAAGGCGTTGCGCGGCTATGATGCCCGGCCCTGGCTTCCTGCGTTGACCGGCGCGGTGATCGGGTCGCGCGCGAAGAGCGACGCGTTCCTTTACGATTATCGCCGCACGCTCGCCGACCTGCTCGCCAGCGAGCATTACGGCACCATTGCTACGGTGGCGCATGAGCGCGGCCTGAAGCTCTATGGCGAAGCGCTCGAAAACGGCCGGCCGCAGCTTGGCGACGACATGGCGATGCGCGCGCATACCGATGTGCCGATGGCAGCAATGTGGGCGTTCGGAAAGGACGGCGCGCCGCGCCCGACCCTGGTCGGCGACATCATGGGCGCGGCCTCGGTCGCGCATGTCTATGGCCAGAATCTGGTCGCGGCGGAATCCTTCACCGCCTCCTTCTCGCCCTGGGCGTTCGCCCCGGCCGATCTGCGCCGCGTGGCCGATCTGGAATTCGCACTGGGCGTCAACCGGCCGGTGATCCATACCTCGGTGATGTCGCCGATGGACGACAAGGAGCCGGGGCTGAGCCTCGCGATCTTCGGGCAATATTTCAATCGCCACGAAAGCTGGGCCGAGATGGCGCGGCCCTGGGTCGATTACCTCGCCCGGTCGAGCTTTCTGCTCCAGCAGGGGCGGCATGTCGCCGACATCGCCTATTTCTACGGCGAGGAGGCGCCGCTGACCGCGCTGTTCGCGGATCGCGCGCCCGCCGATCTGCCGGTCGGTCGCGGGGTGGATTTCGTCAATGCCGATGTTCTTGCCGGCAAGTTGCGGGTCGAGGGCGGCGACCTCGTCGCGGCGCGCGGGGCGCGCTATCGGGCGCTCTATCTCGGCGGCAGCAGCCAGCGCATGACCCTGGCGACGCTGCGACGCATCGCGGCGCTGGTCGAAGCCGGCGCGACACTGGTCGGCGACGCGCCGACAGGCTCGCCGTCGCTCGATGACGATAAGGCTGAAACGGCCGCATTGATCAAGCGGCTCTGGCCCGGCGGCGGCGAGGCGCGAGTGGGGCAGGGCCGCGTCATCACCGGCCGAGATCCCGGCGCGGCGCTCGACCGGGCGGGGATCGGCTCCGATTTCACCTATGCCGGCGCCAACGGCACCGACCTGCTGTTCCAGCATCGCGCGCTGTCCGAGGGCGACATCTATTTCCTCGACAACCGCACGCAGCGCGAGATGCGGATCGACGCCCGGTTTCGCGTGACCGGCAAGGCGCCCGATATCTGGCACGCCGACACTGGCAAGGCCGAACCTTTGTCCTTCCGGACCAGTGGCAACCAGACGATCGTGCCGCTGACCATCGCGCCGGAGGAATCGCTGTTCGTGGTATTCCGCCGCCCTGCATCAGGCGGCGGTGCGACGATCGCGCCACCGGTCCTGCGCACCATCGCGACTGCGACCGATCCATGGAAGGTCGCTTTCCAGACGAAGCGCGGCGCGCCAGCGGGTACGGTTCTCGAAAAACTGGCGCCGCTCAATGAGCAGGCCGATCCCGGCATCCGCTATTTTTCCGGCGTGGCGACCTATGAGAGCAGCGTCGTCCTGCCGCGTACCGTCGGAAAAGGCCGGTTGTGGCTCGATCTCGGCAAGCTGGGGGACGTCGCGGAGGTGCGGGTCAACGGAACGCCGGTCGGCACCGTCTGGCAGGCGCCCTACCGGGTCGACGTCACCGCAGCCGCGCGCGCCGGCAGGAATCAACTCGAGATTCGCGTCGCCAACCTTTGGGTGAACCGCCTGATCGGTGACGTCCAGCCGGGCGCCACCAAGGTCACCTTCACCGCCGCGCCGACCTATCAGCCCGACGCGCCGCTGCGGCCATCCGGGTTGATCGGGCCCGTCACCATCCTGACCGAAACGAAGGGAACGCCATGAACTTTCTCGCCAAGGCCGTCGCCGTCCTTCTCGCTATCGTGCCGCTTGCCGCTGGTGCTCAGCCGCGCTTCGAGCTTGCGCGGATCGCGACGCCCGACCAGCCGGGTGCGATCCCGCTTTATCCCGCCGGATCGCTGCCCGCCGGAACCACGACCGAGCGCTGGGGCCGCCTCACCGCGCAACTCGATCCCGCCACGCGGATGGACGGGCGGATTGCCCGGAACGTCACCGTGCCGACCATCGTCCCCGTATTGCCCGCGCCGGGCAAGGCGACGGGCGCCGCCGTGATCGTCGCGCCTGGCGGGGCGTTCCTGTCGCTGTCGATGGACACGGAGGGATATGACGTTGCGCAGCGCCTGGCCGATCGTGGCATCGCGGCGTTCGTGCTCAAATATCGCACCAATCCGGTCCCGGACGACGAGCAGGCCTTCATGCAGACCGTCGGCCAGGTGATGGGCGAGGCGGCGCGGCCCGGCGGATCGCAATCCATCAGCGATCCCTTCGCGCCCGCCGATGCACTACAGGCGCTGCGGTTGATCCGCAGCCGCGCCGCTGAATGGCATATCGACCCCGCCCGGGTCGGCATGATCGGCTTTTCCGCCGGCGCGATGACCGCGCTGCAAGCGGTATTGACCGGTACCCCGGCCGATCGCCCGGCGTTCATCGGTTATATCTATGGCCCGATGTCGACCATCGCGGTGCCGGCCGGCGCGCCGCCGATGTTCGCCGCGATCGCGATGGACGACGGGCTGTTCTCACGCCAGGGCTTCGGCATCGTCGAGGCATGGCGCTCCGCGCGCGTGCCGGTGGAGCTTCACGCCTATGAACGCGGCGACCATGGCTTCGGTGCTGGGCGGCCCGGGACGACCACCGTGCAGGTCCTTCCGGAATTCGTGACCTGGCTTCAGGCACGCGGGCTGCTCGGCACGCAACGATGAACCAGGCGGTCCGACGCTATGTTGCGGTCGAGGCAGCGGTCGGCGCCGTGATCAACGGGCTGCTCAGCCTGGCCTTCTGCTTCCTGCTTTTCGGTGGCCAGAGCCATGTGCCGGTGGGCGGCACCGGCGGCTTGATCCTCGACGCCGTGCCGCAAGGCGTGATGATCGCGCTGATGTCAGCGGTCGTGCCGACGCTGATCACGCACAGGCGCCTGGCGCGGGGTGGCTTGCCGGGCCTTGTCGACGAGCCACCCTCACGCCGCAACGGCCTGCGCCGTGCGCTGCTGATCGCCGGCGCGGCTGCATCGCTGTCGTTCCTGATCAATGCCGCTTTTCTGTCGATCGGCCCGTCGGTCTGGCCGTTCGGCACCGTGGCCATCGCCAAGACGCTATATGGCGCCCTGCTCGGGGCGATCGTGTCGGCCGTGGCGACTAGAGCAGCTTGCAGTACATCAGAGCCACCAACACCCGTTCGTCCTGAGTAGCCGTCGAGTAGCCGCGTAGCGACGTGTTCGATTCAAAGTTCCATCCCGTCATGCCACCGTCCCCGGATGCAGGACCGCAGCATGGAACCACCTCCCGCCGGACAGTCGAGTCGACTGAATCGACGCGCCCTGTCTGGCGATGAGCTGCGCCCTGTTATCGCTGCCTGCCCGCCCTGTTCCGCAGGAACAGGGCAAACGCCCAATAAAGACCTGAAATCTCCCGGAAATATCTCCAACAAAGTTGGAGGTAACAGGGCGAGAGAAAAATCGCCGCCCTGTTCCTCCCCGTTATGCCTTGGCGGGCCCGAGCAGCTCGCGCCCGCCGACGATCGTGCGCTGCGTCTTCGCCTGGGGGGATCGCCTCGGGCGCGATGGCGATGGGATCGGCGTCGAGCACGGTGAGGTCGGCGATAGCCCGGGCGGAAGACATCGATCCGCTCGACGCGCGCGATGAATCGCGGCAAGGTCAGGCGATGGGAAATCGCGAGGACGGGCTGGCGGCATTGCTGTCCAAGGCGGAGGGCAACCCGGCGGCGATGATGCAGCTGGCGAACCTGATGCGCAAAACCGGTCAGGTCGAGCAGGCGGTTGCCTTGTGCCGCAGGACATTGGCGCTGGTGCCGGACGACGCGGAGCTGGCGGCACGCGCGCGCGCCCTGCTGAGTGGAGACGTGCCGAACTGGCACTTCACGATCGTGGCGGATGCGGCGCGCAACGCGGCGTATGACGCCGCGCTGCGCCGGGCGATCAGACCCGGGATGCGCGTGCTGGAAATCGGCACCGGCACCGGCATTCTCGCGATGATGGCGGCGCGCGCCGGTGCCGCCGAAGTGGTCAGCTGCGAAATGAATCCCATGGTCGCCCATGCCGCGCGCGGCATCGTCGACGCCAATGGCTATGGGGATGTGGTGCGCATCTTTTCCGGCCATTCGGACAAGCTCACTCTGGACGAGCTGGGCGGGCACGCTGACCTTCTGGTGTCGGAGATCGTCAGCAACAATCTGCTGGGCGAGGATGTGCTGCCAGCGCATGAAAAGGCGATGCGCGACCTGATGAGGCCCGGGGCGCAGGCGATCCCCGCGCGCGGCCGGGTGCGCGTGGCGCTGGCGGAGGATGTTCGCGGCGAGACCGGGCGGATGCACATGGTCGACGGCTTCGACCTGTCGCTCTTCAACGATCTGCGTGCGCCTGCTCGGGCGCGTTCGGTCGGCAGCGACCGGATAGAATTGCGCAGCGAGCCCAGCGATCTTTTCGACTTCGATCTCGGTTCCGGGAGCTTCTGTACGCCGGCGAGAGCCACGACGCGCGTGCGCGCGGCGGGCGGGCGCGTCAACGGCGTCGCGCAATGGATCGCGCTCGATATGGACGACGACACGCAGTACGAGAACCGGCCCATGCCTGGCGCCACCTCCTGCTGGGACATGATGTTGCATGCCTTGCCGATGATCGACACCGCGCCTGGGCAGGCGATGACGATCGCCGGATCGCACGACCGTCACAACCTCGCCATCTGGATCGACCGGCCGTAACGACGGGGGTTATTCGTTTCCACGTTCGACCCAGCGGATGAACTGCCCGACATGGACGGCGCGATCCAGTGCCAGGCGGTAGACGGTCATGTGCTTCTCCGCGGCGCGCGCGTCGCCGGGCCAGCCGGCGATCAGCTGCTTCAGGCGCGGCATGTCCACCAGCCGGCTGGCCAGCGGGGAGGCCTCGAGCCGCTCGACCGCCGCTTCGATCAGCGGCCGGCGCGCATTCAGGGATTCGAACCAGTTGGGTGATTGCTCGCCCTTCCTGGTTTCGTCGAGAATCTCGCGCGGCAGGCGATCGGCAAACAGCTGGCGCGCATACCAGCGGGGCACGCCGTCGCGCAGGAACAGGGTTTCGGGAATGGTGAGGGAAAATTCTATCAGCTCGCGATCGCCATAGGGATCGCGCGTTTCGAGGCTGTTGCCCTGCATCGCGAGGTGATCGCGGGAAATCTGGAGCTGGTCGAAGATCTGATGCGCGCGCAGCTGGGCGCTGGTGCCGCGCGTGCTGTAGGTGGGATCGAACCCGTCGTCCCGCCATTGTCCGGGCAGGTCGAGCGACTGGACGATATCGGGGTTGAGCAGGCTGAACCGGCTGACGTCCTCCGGCTCGCGCCCGCGCAGGCGCTGGAAGACGCGGTGCAGGCCGGGCGGCAGCAGCGGGACCAGCCCCTGCCGCACCACGGTGCGCGGCAGGCTGTCACCGGCGCCTCGCGCCAGCGCGCGCGCCTGTCGCGCCAATTCCAGCCAGCGCCCTTGCCGCGCCAGTGACGACAGGCAAAACCGTCCATCCCAGCTGAACGTCAGATTGCCCATGGTCCCCGTCAGCGCCACACGGTGGCCGTGCCGGACGAGCGTATCCTGGATGCCGCTGAACCAACCGAGATTGTCCACGTTGCGGCAGGGCATGGGCATGACGGTCTGGAAGAAGCGCGTGGGATCGGCCTGCATCGGATGGGCGGCCTGCGGCGCTACCAGCGTCAGGCGCAGCGCCGGATGCAGGCGCTCCAGCGCCCTGACCTTGTCGCTTTCGTCGAGGTACCGGTGGTCGCGCACCGACCGGTCGAGCCCCGGCGATGGAACCCCGCAATAGCAATCGAGCTCCGCCGACCCGAGGCGGGCGGCGGTGGCGGCCACCGCGCTGGAGTCGAAGCCGCCGCTGACGCAGATCGCCACGCGCGGCGTGTCGCGCAGAACGCGTGCGACTGCGCGGTCGATCAATTCGCGCCCGCGCGCGATATAGTCTTCGTCGCGCTTGAAGGGGGGCGCTGCGTCCAGCCGTGGACTCCAGTAATGCCGCTGGGCAATGCCCCCAGGCGTGATGCGCACCACGGTGCGCGACGGCACCCGGCAGATGCCGCGATAGAATGTCGCCTCGCGTTCGCGGTGATTGAGCGCCAGGAAGTTTGCCAGCAGCCGCTCGTCGAGGTCGCATGGCACATCGGGCAAGGCCAGCAGCGTCCCCAGATGCGAGGCAAAGGCCACGAAGCCCTTGCCCGCATGGTAGAAAAGGGCGCGCCCGCCGGTGCAGTCGCGGGCAAGGGTCAGCGTTCGGTCGGCTTCATCCCAGTGCGCCATGGCAAATACACCGAGCAGCTGCGCGAGCCCGGCGTCGCCGCGCTGCTCGAAGATCGCGCGCATGCAGGCCGCTTCGCCGCCGCGCGACGACACACCGGCTGCGGCAGCGATATCGCCGAGATTGTCGAGCCGGCTGTCCGCCGCGAACAGCGCTCCTGTCCGCGGCTCACCCGCTGACGCGACCTGAGCGAAAACGGCATGCGCCGCGCGCTGGAAATGCACTCGCCCGCGCTGTCGCTGACCGAGGGCAGAGGCGAGCGCCGCTTCCTGCCGGTCGGAGATGGATGCGCCGTCAAATCGAATCAGGCCGGCAAAGTTCGTCATGCAGGTTCCGGCAAGCCCCTAGCGCTGGCCCGCAAACGACACCCAGCGCGGCGACCATGGTGAACAGCCCGAAGGGCCGATGACGACCTCGGGCGACCTGGTCAGGTTCGAAATGTCCGACAGGGCAGTATTGCAGCGACCCTAGGAACCGGAAGAGGCGTACATATCAGCGCCGTTATTGAAGATTCCCTGCGTCGCCACGAACTCGGTGGTGACAGCATATGGCGTTTGCCATGGCGCGCGGGCGGGCACTTCGATCCTGCCTGCTTCTTCTTTTTCAACAGCCTGCATAATGCTCCTTATGTCGCGTGTTCACGCAATCAGATCCAGCGGGCTGAAATAGATTGGCCAGACGAACCGCCATCGCCTGCCTTTTGTCGTGCCATCTTCGTACCATGCGCATCCGGCCCGAACAATCGCTGAGTCAGGTCCGCAACACCGCGCCCTGTCGGATGAGGGTGTCCAGGAACGCCTGAGTCTCGGCACGGCAGATTTCGGGCGTCACGTCGAAATCCCGGACCAGTATCGCACACAGCGTTTCCAGCTCATGCGGCCCGGCCAGCAGGTCCCAGATTCGCGCGCCCATCGCATTGAGACCCACATAGGTGCCGGTCTCCACGCTCATCATCACGGTTTCGCCGTTCGCCTCGGCGCAGATCCATTCGCCTGGCTCGCGTGTCATCATCATCAGGATTGCCCGACCTTCCGGTGTGGCGGAGGAGAGTAGGTCAGGTCATAGCCGATGGTCGCCATCATCGGCCCGTGCGCCAATTCGATATCGCGCGTCTGGTGAGGGGTCAATTCGTCCCGCCATGCGCCGGCCTGGCCGCGTCTGAAGAAGGTGGTGGCGTTGCGTGCCGTCTCGCGAAACCCGGTTCGCGACTCCAGCGCCTGCAGCGAGGCGAAATTCGCCATCCGGACGGCGCGTTCCACCTGCTCTTGTGTGACCGTACGTCCGGCGAACGCCATTGCGTCGCGCAGAATGCGCGCGGTGTCCTGCCGAAGATCTTCGAACCGGACCAGGTGCAGCGCGATGTCGCGCTGGCCCAGCCAGCCAGCGACATGATCGCTCCAGCGACCCAATTGTTGATACAGGTGGCGCGCCAGGCCGCCAGGCCTGTCGCCGAAGGCGGCGTCCGGACTGTCGAGAAACGCGATGGCCTCGTCGAGGCCGATCTGCTTGTGATCCGCCAGCGACGGCGCCACGTCGCGTGGGTCGCGGACGATGAGGATGGCGCCCTTCGCCCCGCGCGCGCCAGCGAGCAGTGGCTCGCCCTGCGGTGTGAGCGAATAGGCGTCGTGCGTCTTGACGAAGTGCGTCGCGAGCGGGGTGTCGTGATCGCCCATGTCAGGATCGGGGCGCTCGTGAATCCGCGGCCGCAGATATTCGATTTCGCCGCGGGTCAGGATACCGGAATCGATCAAGGTCGCGTCCTCGAACGGCGCGCGTGCGCTGGCGATGGGTGTGCCCAGGCGATTGATGTCGAGCGTGTCGCCGGGTTCGAGATCGAGGCAGTGGATGAGGATGCGAAACCAGGTGTTGCCCGACTTGGGATAGGACGCCAGCCAGACCCGGTTGGTCACGCGAGCAGCCCGTGTTCGCGCCAATGCCGCTCCAGTCCGCCGACAATGTCCGAGATGCCCGCAAAGTGTTTCTGGCGGGTAAGCAGGAAGACGCCCGCACTTTTGGAGATTGCCATCGCGGACTGGAGATAGAGCGATTTCTGATTCATCGCCGCGACCAGGAAGGGACGATAGGCATTGGCGATGATAGCGTGCGCGGCGTCCGCGATGTTGAGTCTTGCGATGCCGCTCTGCCGCGACGGTTCCGCTTCACGGAGCATGTAAACCGCGCCGATCGGCAGGGTTTCGCCGATCGAGGATCGCGGCGTGACATAATGTTTGGACAGGCCGTTACGCACCGGAGCCCCAAGGCGGTCGGTCAATCCCAGCGCATCGGCGGCCTCTTGCCAGAGCTTCAGCTGCCGGCCGTCGCTGTGGGTGACCGGCACGTCCTCGCCATCGCGCCCGATGACGCTGATATCGTCGTTGAGCAGCGGATAGCCGATAGTGCCGAGTGCCGCCGCCATGGTGGACTTGCCCGCCCCGGACGCCCCGCAAAACAGCACGGCCTTTCCGCCGACATTGACCGCGCTGGCATGCAGCACGGTCTGCCGGCGCTGGTGCAGCAGAATGCCGAACACCGTCCCGGTCACGAAAACGGCGATGTCGGAAGTCCGTTCCTGATCGCAGGGTTCGAACATGATGTCGCGTCCCTCCAGCAGCAGGAAGCGCGCGACGCCGGGTACGCGCAACAGGAAATGATCCCCGGCGATCTCCCAGGTAGGACCGACAGCGTCGGCACGCGGCAATGTCGGCGGTACCGATCCGCGCCGGATATGAATATCCGCCGCGGACGCGCTTGCCGTCACGGGTGTCATTTGCGGTAACGGAAGATCGCTGCCAACCGCCAGCCCCGCAATCCTGAAATACTGCACGGCGGTCTTCTTTGCTGATCTGGGGGCGAACCCTTGTCGAATAGCGTGGGCGTGTCGCGGCGGATAGCCACGCTCATGCTGTGCATTGATTCTTCGAACGCGATACCGGGTCTGCAAGTCCCGATTGCTCTTGTCATATGGCATTCGCTATATACAAACGGCCTGTCAGCGATATATGTCAGCCTGGCTTAGGGGCGAACGGGCGTCTAGGTCCGGTTGATATCCGATGGGGAGCGAAATGCCTTTAGTGGCCACCATGGCAGCACCCGCCTTCGACGTGGTCGCGGATTGGGAAAAGCTACCTCAGGGCATGTCGCATCGCGATGTCACTGGGGTAGCGGTGGATTCGCGGGACCGCGTCTATCTGTTTGCGCGCTTTCCGCACCGTATCATCGTATGCGAACGCGACGGCACCTTCATTCGCAGCTGGGGTGACGACATCTTTTCGATGGCGCATGGCCTGACGATCGGCCCGGATGATCGGGTCTATTGCGTCGACAATGGCGACCATAGCATCCGGGTCTTCACGCTCGACGGCACGCCGATCATGACGTTGGGCGTGCCTGGTCGTGCTTCCGATACAGGATACGACCCCAAGCCACCCTATGAGGTCCATGCCTGCGAATGCATCCGCTACCCGGGCGGACCGTTCAATCGTTGCACCAACCTGGCGGTCTCCCCGAATGGAGAGCTTTTCGTCGCGGACGGATACGGCAATTGCCGGGTGCACCGCTTCACTTCGGGCGGCGATCTTATTCAGTCCTGGGGCGAGATCGGTACGGGCCCCGGCGAATTCCATCTGCCGCATGGCATTGCTTGCGACGCAGATGGTCGCGTGCTGGTCTGCGACCGCGAGAACGACCGAATCCAGATCTTTTCGCCCGATGGCGCGTATCTCGATCAGTGGACCGATATCCAGCGGCCGTGCGACCTCGCCATCGATTCCGAGGGTCTCGTCTATGTCGCCGAACTCTGGCGGCCCAAGGGGAAAAAAAGCTTCGTTCACGGCGAAATGCAGGAAGATCACCCAGGCCGCGTGAGCGTCCTTGCCCCCGATGGTCGTGTCCTTGATCGCTGGGGTGGTTCGTCCCAGGCGCGTCACACGCCCGGCAATTTCATCGCGCCGCACGGCATCGCCGTCGATAGCCATGGCGACGTCTATGTCGCGGAAGTGCCCTATAGTTTCGCCATCCGTCCAGGCTGGATTCCCGAGGCTCATGGCGACCACCAGATCCAGAAATTCGTCCGCCGGAAATGATCCGGCGAGACCGCCAAAGGAGAGATGTAAAATGCGGCGTTCCACCGATCATATCCTGACGACTCATGGCGGCAATCTGCCGCGCCCGGCTGACCTGGATGCCTTGCTCGCAGATGCCGACACCAATCGGACCGCGATCCAGACACGGCTGCCGGTGGCCGTGCGCGAAGTCGTCGAGAAGCAGATCGAATGCGGCGTCGATATCATCAATGACGGTGAATATGTGAAGGCCGCCAACATGGGCAGCTACACCAGCTACATCGCCGCGCGCGTGACCGGCTGGGAGACACTCCCGCGCGACGCTGATACGCCCTCGAAGCGCGCCGGCCCGGGCGAGCGTGACCGGCTCGACTTTCCGGGTTTCTACGAGTCCGGCCTGTGGTTCGCCGGCGCCGGCGGGCCGGTCCGTCCCGGTTTCATGACGCCCGGCAACAAGCCGCAAAAACCGACCAAGGAAAAGGTCTGCACCGGCCCCCTGACTTATATCGGCCATGCCGAGATCGCGAAGGACATCGACGCGCTCAAGAGCGGACTCGCAGGCAAAAGCGATGTCGATGGCTTCATCGCGGCATTGGGGCCGCTCAGCGCCGGCGCCGGCGCGCGAAACGCCCATTACCGCGACGAGCGTGACTATATGATGGCGGTCGCCGAAGCGATGCGCCAGGAGTATAAGGCAGTCACCGATGCAGGGCTGATCGTCCAGATCGATGAGCCGGAATTCGCGACAAGCTGGATGTTCTACCCGGAATGGTCGGTCGAGCAGTATCGCGACTATCTCGAATTCGCGGTTGAAGTGATCAACCATGCGCTCGAAGGTCTGCCGGAGGAGCAGGTTCGCTTTCACATGTGCTGGGGCAGTGGTCATCGCCCACATGTCCATGACATCGAATTCAAGAATATCGTCGATCTCATGCTCAAGGTGAACGCCCAGTGTTACACCTTCGAAGCCAGCAACGTCCGACATGCGCATGAATGGCGCGTCTGGGAGGATGTCAAACTTCCCACGGGCAAGATCATCTGCCCCGGCGTGGTCGGTCATATGACCGATCTCGTCGAGCATCCCGAACTCGTCGCCGAGCGGCTGGTCAATGTCGCCAAGCTCGTCGGCATGGAGAATATTCAGGGCGGCACCGACTGCGGAATCGGCTCGCGCGTCGGGCATCCCGAGGTCGTGTGGGCGAAGCTGTCCGCGATGGCCGAGGGCGCTGCGATCGCGACAAAGAAGCTCAAGGGTTGAGACAATCACGGTGCGGCAGGGCTTGCCGCACCGCCCGACCCCAGGCGAGAGAACCGCACGCCGGATGCGACGACGTTTCGGCCTGAAATCAGGCCGAATCAAATCCGATACGCCATGTTCTCACGCACGAGACTGACAAGATAGAGATGGCCTTGCTCGGCGGCATATCCGCGGTCGTGGAGGGGGCCGGCCATCCCGTGAAGGGCTTTGGCCATTGCGCAATCATGTGTCGGCATCTCGCCGGCACATGGCATAAGCCAGCCAGGTTAGTGAAGTTTCGTCACTTTTCATGCTTCGGCGGTATCAATCGTTCGAGCACAAAGAATTGGACGCAGGGTGTCCAGGGCAACACTCTGCTAGTCAAATCATAGTCAAAACGATGAATGGAGAGCGATGCAGGTCGCAAGCTTTGGTCGCGCCGCGATAGGCCGACCTGCCCTGATTCACGCCAGAGGTGCGGCGCAGCGTCTCGCCGAGGCTGCACCCCTGTCGCGGGAGGCATTGTGCGCAATGTCGCATGAGCCATCCGCGCCGTGCATCGTCGGCAGGAGAGGGCAGCGCGCATGATCGAGCTGGGAATGGCCGCGTCGGCACCGCTGAATGCCGTTGAGCAGCTGCGAAACGGGCTTCGCAGGCTGGGTAAAGCCGCCGCGGTGGTGACATGCTGGCACGAGGGGAAGCGCTGGGCGGTGAGCGCGACCGCGGTGAGCGAACTCAGCATGGATCCGCCATTGCTGCTCATTTGCGTCGACAGAAGTGCTGGCCTTTGTGCGCCGCTCGTGGCGGGACTTAATTTCTGCGTCAACATCCTGCGCGCCGATCAACGCAGCGTGTCGCTGGCATGCGGTGGCGACGCTAAAGGCGAGGCGCGGTTCAGCGAGGGGCAATGGGGCTCGGGAGCGTGCGGGTCGCCTTATCTGCGCGAGGCGCAGGCCAATTTCTTCTGCGAATACGAAACCCATTTCGATTTTGGCAGCCACGCCGTCGTCATCGGCGCGGTGCGAGAAGCGGACTCGTGGGGCGAGCCTGATCCGCTGATTTATGTCGATGGCGACTATGCAGGCGTGGTCAGGTTTTGATCGGGCAGCACAGAATATAATGGACGATACCCAAGCCCTTCTCGTGCAAATCGAGCACGCCTGCCGGCGCCTGAAGATGGCGCAGTCGACTTTCGGTCGGCTGGCCGTCAACGACGGCAAACTGGTCTCCCGGCTGCAGGAGGGTGGCCGCGTAACCGTCCAGACGGTGGAGCGCGTGCATCGTTTCATCGAAAATCAGAACGGCGCTTCGGCAAGCGCGTTGCGCGCGGGGATCAAGGGCCTTCGCGCCGAGGTCCGGCCCGAGCACAATTTTCGTTTCTATGACAACCGCCAGAAATATCTGATGTTCGTCAACACGACGAACGAGAAACAGATCATCGCGGATCGCGCGGTCCGCGAGCTTTCGGACACCCAGCCCGTTCCACCCGCCATCCGCCTGTTCGACGGTGGCGCGGGCGACGGCACCGCCCTGGCGCGCATGCTGCGCGGGCTTCATCGCCGTCACCCCTGGGTACCCTTTTATGTCGTCGCCAAGGAGATCAGCATGGAGAATATCCGTCTGACTCTCGAGAAGATGCCCGATCGGCTGCGCGAGCATCCCGGCACCGTCCTGGTGCTCACCAATCTAAAATATGCCGAAGCGCCGACGCTCCAGCCCGACACGCCAGCCGGCGCGAGCGCGATGGTGTGGCATGAAGTCGGCCTGGATGGAACGTCGGCGGGCCAGTTCGAAGAGCAGATCCAGCAGCTCGATCCGTTTCTCGCCAGGCACTGGCAGGCGAGCATCGCGCCGAGCGGCAATCCGATGTACAAGACGCCGACGGTGCTCGTGCTGTATCGGAGCGACCATCATTTCATGCTCGATCCGATCATCCCGCGCCGCGGCTATGCCCAGGCCGATTTCGATTTCGTGCTCCTGTCGCAGCCCTATCGCGCCCACGCGCCGCTTGAATTCAAGACCTCGCGGGTGGTGACGCCCCTGGTCAAGGCGCTTCGCGCGAACGGTAGACTGATGGGAGTCCATAGCCACGGCAACGATCCCGGGCTGGAGATCATCCGCGCGATCTGGCCGAACGAGAATCCGTTCCAGACCAGCCGCCAGGCGATCATGGACGCGGTCAGAAGCGAATTGGGTTCTTCTGCGCGCGACTATCATTTCCAGGCATTGTCCGATGAGGAGGCGCTATTTCGCTACGACATTCGGACGCTGCCGACCGAGATCGACGAGCACACGCCGATCGGCAGCTCGACCTTGTTCGCGGCGTGGAACGCGGCCAGTTACGTTGCTCAGATCGAGGACGGGCGGTTCGCCAAGGCGATCTCCAACGACCAGTATCTCCAGGCGACGCGTGAAGTGCTGCAGCGCCACCAGGGACTGTGGTTCAATGACGAGATCTATCTGATCTCGCGCCGCGCGCGGCTCAACTAGGCGGTGTTGGCCGACAGGAACGCCTTCAGGTCGGCCTGCGGCCTCGCACCGACATGCCCGATGACTTCAGCCGCGGCCGCACAGCCGAGGCGCCCGCATTCTTCAAGCGCCAGTCCGTGGCTGAGGCCGTACAGGACGCCTGCCGCGTAGAGATCGCCCGCGCCGGTTGTATCCACGACGGTGGCCACGCCCGCTGCCGGGACCTCGACCATGCCGTTCCCATCGATCAGCAATGCCCCGGCAGCGCCCCGGGTTACCGTGACGATCTCGACATGCTGCGCGGCAATGCGCGCAGCCGCGACGACGTCGTCGACGCCATAAAGCGTGCGAATTTCATCCTCATTGGCAAAAAGGATGTCGATATGGCCGTCGATCAGGTCGAGAAATTCGTCGCGGTGGCGATGGACGCAGAAGCTGTCGGACATGGTCAGCGCTACCTTGCGGCCCGCAGCGCGGGCGAGCGATGCCGCCTTGCGGAACGCGGCCTTGGCCGGCGGCTGATCGAACAGATAGCCTTCCAGATAGATTATCCCAGCCGAGGTGACGAGCACCGGGTCGATATCGTCTTCGTCCAGCCCGACACAGGCGCCGAGAAAGGTGTTCATCGTCCGCTCGGCGTCGGGCGTCACCAGAACCAGGCACCGCGCCGTCGCAGGACCGCTGGTGGTTGCTGGAGTGGCAAACCGTACGCCGAGCGCACCAAGATCGTGGCGGTAAATGTCGCCGAGCGCATCGTCGCGCACCTTGCCGATAAAGGCACCGGTTCCGCCAAACGCTGCCACGCCGGCAATGGTATTGCCCCCCGAGCCACCCGAGATTTCGATGCCCGGGCCCATCGCTGCGTAGAGGCGTTCAGCACTGTCTTCGTCGATGAGCGCCATGCTGCCCTTCGCCATCCCTTGCTGGTCGAGGAACGCATCGCTGGCATTTGCAATGACGTCGACGATCGCGTTGCCGATGGCGAGGACGTGATATTGGGGAGGCTGCATTCTTGTCTCCTGGACAGACGAAACAGGGCATGAAGGCGCTGGATAAAGTCGATGATCGTTATATAAAGACGAACGGCGTTCAACAAGGCGCATGTGGAGACGGGGAGGGCGATGACTGGTTTGAGCGGATCACAAGGGGAGGGCGCATCGTGCCCGTTCTGTGGCGCCGCGTGGAGCGATGCGATGCTGGCCCAGTTCGACCGCTTCTCCATTCCGTCGAGCTGCGCGTGCTGCGGCGGTGCGCCCGCGCTTCATTCCACCTCCGTCCCACTGCCTGTCGAAGACCTGTGCTGCACGGCATGCGGCCGGGCGATCTACCGCGGGTTCGCCGCCAATGAAGGGTCCGTTTCTTGAAAAGCGCAGACTTCGACATCATCGATGCCCAGATCCACCAGCCCGCGCCCCCGGTGCCGTTCGGCGACGATGTGCCCGAGGGAGCGAAGCTGGCCGTCAATGTCGAATTGGCGCGCGAGGCGATGGACAGCACGGGCGTCGACGCGACATTGGTGGTCGCGGCCCTGCCCTATATCCAAGCCTGCGTGGCACGCTACCCCGGGCGATTCATCGGGGTGGAGACGTTCAGCGCGACGGGTTCGGATCTGGCTGCCGCCGTCGAGCGCGCACGCGGCGACAAGAGGCTGGCGGCGGGCCGACTGCTCGTTTCGGATTTCCGGACGACCGACTTGTCCGGCGCCTTCGCCAGCGGCGCCATGGATCCGGGCTTCGCGGCGGCCGAAGCGGTGGGGTTGCCGCTTTTCCTGTCCACGCACGGCCAGTCCGCGGCGATGCGCCCGGTGATCGAGCGGCATCCCGATTTGACGATCATCATCGATCACCTTGGCCTCAGTCAGCATCCGGTGTCGCCCCCCAGGGACGATCCCTGGGACCGCATCGATGATCTCCTTGCCCTTGCCGAGTTCGACAACGTATCGGTGAAACTGTGCGGCCTGCCGTTGCTGTCGGACCAGGCCTATCCATTCGCCGATGTGTGGCAAAATCTCCACCGGGTGATCTCCGCGTTCGGCCCCGAGCGGCTGATGTGGGCGAGCGATTACACGCGACTGCGCATGGCAAGGGCTGGCGGTCCGTTGCGTAACCGTGGTTGCCTGTACAGCGAGAGCCGGGACATGCTGCTCCACAGCGGCGAGATCGATCGAGAAGCGAAGGCCGCGATCTTCGGTGGCACAGTCAAGCGCGTGCTGGGATGGCATCCGGCAGCCGAGTGATGCCGCGCAATTGCCCCTGCGCCCGCCAGGGTGGTCGGCGCATGCGCGGTTGTCAGGGAGGGGGCCATGAGCGAGGCGCGTGATCAGAACGCCATTCCTTGCGACGGCTGCACGGAGTGCTGCAAGTCCGAACAGGTGATCTTGCGCCCCGAAGCAGGCGATGATCTTTCGACATTCGACTTTGAATATATCGGCAGCGCGCTCTATCCCGGGCAGCGGGTGCCCGCGCTCAAACGCGATCCGCGCACCGGGAATTGCGTCTATCTGCAGGCCCAGGGCTGCGCGATTCATGACCGCGCCCCTGCGATTTGCCGGCGCTTCCATTGTGCCCGGACATTCAAGGCTCTCGGGCGCATGTCGCGCGCCAAGCGCGATGCCTTATGGGCGCGCGGCGACGTGCTGGAGGAAAAGATCGTCGAGCGCGGTCGCGACCGCTATCGGTTGGCGCAGGCGCTCGGGCTGGACGACGCACTTGACGTCGAGATGCAGATCGCCGCTTTCGAGGCGCTGGCCAGCGCGCCTCGTCCGAGGTGAGCAACGAACCTAGTGCGCAGCGGCATGCCTGCCCGAGCTGAGCGGGTAGATCGTCAGCAGAATCCAGATGACCACTCCCGCCAGAGCCAGCGGTGCGGCCAGGAGGAAGAAATAGCCAATGGCGCCGAGCTCATGCTCCAGCGCCAGCGCGCCGTACATCGGCCCGACAATCGAGGCGGCGCGACCCGCGCCATAGGCCCAGCCGACGCCGGTGGCACGATTGCGGGTGGGATAGAGTGTCGACGCAATCGAGGCGAGGCCGGCGTGTGCGGCGTGCTGGGCGAGCGCGTTGAGCGCGAGGGCTGCGAACATGCCCCAGCCTGGCGCGAACAATCCCATGCCGATCGCTGCACCGGCCGCGACGATGAAATAGGATGGGACGATCGCCTTGAAACCGAACCTGTCGATCATGAGGCCGATCGTCAGCATGCCGGCCGCGCCGAAGCCAGTGCCGATCGCGGTGGTGAGGCCTACCTGACCCCAGCCCAGGCCAATGATGTCGTGGAACACTGTGGTTTTCCAGACGGCTGCGCTGATGAAGCCGAAGCTGCTCACGAAGCTCAGCCAGAGCAGCACCGTGGGCAGCGCGAGGCCCGGCTGGAACAGGTCACGGACCAATCTCAGGCTGCTCGCGCGTTTTTCCTGCGCGGCGGGCCTATCCAATATCACCGGTTCGCCTTCGTTCTCCGGCATCAGGGCAGTGACGATTGCCTGGAGTCGCGGGTCGTCCGGATTGCGCGCCGCGAGAAACTTGGGCGATTCGGGCAGGTACAGATAGATCAGCGGGAGCAGCAACAGCGGCATCCCGGTGCCGATCCAGAAAGCGATATGCCAGCCATAGGGCTCCAGCAGGAATGCCTGCATCGCTGAGCCTAGCAGCGCGCCCGGCATCGAGCCGGCGAGCACGACGGTCACCATCGTCGCGCGTTGGCGCGCCGGCGCCAGCTCCGAGGCGAGGGCGACCATATTGGCAATCACCGAGCTCGCGAACATGCCGGTCAACAGCCGGCAGACGGCAAGTGCCCAAATGCTGTCGGTGAAGATCGTGACGAAGCAGCTTCCCGCCACGGCGAGGAGACACAGCATCAGCAGCCGTCGGCGCCCGATCTGATCAGCGAACGGCGCGATCAGAAAGGCGCCGAGCACCATGCCGACCTGCTGCATCGACAACACCCAGGTAAGCGCTGTCCGCGCGACGCCGAACTGGTCGGATATCTTGGGAAGCACCCAACTCAGCACGCCGAGATCGAAGCCGTCGACCAGCATCGCGAGCGCGCCGATTACCATCACGCGCACGTGGAAGGGACGGAACTTTACGCCATCGAGGAGCGCGTCGATTCCAATCGTCGGTCGGTCCACGCGCGGCCCCCTCATGCATTATCCGGCCGGCCTCAACGGGCGACCTTTGGCAATCATAAGAATATAAGCCTGGCTGTCTGTCAACGGTTCAAACCTCTTTCATGCTATCAGTGACGCTGTTATAAGATAGGCTGTCATAATAAATCGGATTCACGGCGCCAGACCGTGAAGCGGGGAGAGGAAAAAGGGCGATGCCTGTCGAACGACTCGATCCGCAGCTGGACCTCATCGTGGCACGCGATGCCGAATGGGAGGAACTCGGCAGCGGCTTCGGCGGACCCACGGGACCGGCCGAGGGCCCGGTATGGATCGCTGCCACCGACTCCGGCGGGGGGTATCTGCTGTTCAGCGACATCCACAACAGCCGCCGGATGCGTTGGCATCCCCGGGATGGCATCACGATCGACAAGGAAGGCACCGCGAACGGCAACGGCCAGACGCTCGATCGCGAGGGCAGGCTGGTCGTATGCCATCATTTCAGCCGCTGCGTCGATCGCGAAGAAGCCGATGGCAGCATCACGGTGATCGCCGATCGCTATCGCGGCATGAAGCTGAACCGGCCGAACGACGTGGTGGTGAAATCCGATGGTGCGATCTATTTTACCGATCCGCCGCCCAAGGTTCCGTTTACACCGGCCGACCATCCACCCGAAATCGATTGTGCCGGCGTCTACCGAGTCTCGCCGGACGGAGCGCGGATCAACATGGTCGTGCGTGACCTCGTCAATCCCAACGGGCTGTGCTTCTCGCCCGATGAGAAAATCCTCTACGTCAACGACAGCAACCAGCACCGCAAGCTGATCATGGCGTATGATGTCGAGGCCGACGGCATGCTGGACCTCGGCAGCGCGCGGCTGTTCTGCGACATGCGCGCGGACACCCGCGTAGGTGGCCCGGACGGGATGAAAGTGGATGTCCTGGGCAATGTCTATTGCACCGGCCCTGGCGGCATCTGGATCCTCGATGTCGCGGGCAAGCATCTCGGCACGATCGCGATGGAGGGCCGCGTCTCCAACATGAACTGGGGCGATCAGGACTGGTGCACGCTTTATTTCACCGGCGCCCGATCGCTCAACCGCATCCGCCTCGAAATACCCGGCGTTCCCGTCCCGCGCGGCGCCATTGTCCCGACATCCGGTTAGAGGATGCCGCCGGCACCGTCGCGGGGATGGTCGACATAGCTCGATCGCCAGAATTTCTACCCTTCGCTCAATGAGATAGGACAGGATATGAAACGCAGCACAGACCGCATTCTGACAACGCATGTCGGTAGCCTGATCCGTCCGCTCGATGTGCTTCAGGGCATGATGGCCAAGGTGCTGGGCGAGCCGGTCGACGAGGCGCAGTTTCAGCAGAGCGTCAGGCAGGGCGTCATCGACGTTGTAGCAAAACAGGCCGAAATCGGGATCGACATTCCAAGCGACGGCGAAATCTCCAAGCCCAGTTTCCACAATTACGTCGTGGAGCGCCTGGGTGGCCTGGAGAAAATACCTCCGGAAACCCGCGGCGCCTATTACACCCAGCTCACTGAAAAATTTCCCGGCTTCATGAAACAGTACAATGCCATGTACAAAACCATGTGGATGCCGCCGGAACTCGACGCGGACAAGGTAAGAAAGGCGGGCGACACGCCTCCCGCGCGCGTTCGCGTCGCCGCGCCGATCACCTATATCGGCCAGGGCGCGCTCCAGACCGACATCGACAATTACAAGGCAGCGCTCGCGGGCAAGGACTTTGTCGAGGCCTTCATGCCGTCTGCCACACCAGCGCGCGACGATGCCGATGCAGGCACGGTTTATCCCACTGTGTCGGCCTATCTCTATGCACTCGCCGACGCGATGCATGTCGAATATCAGGCGATCGTCGATGCTGGCTTCGTGGTGCAGCTGGACCTTGGTCTGCCGTCGCGAAATCAGGTACTGCCGGGCAATCCCAATCCGACCCTGGAAGATCTTCGTCGCGCCTCGGAAATGCAGGTCGAGGCCTATAACCACGCATTACGCGGCATCCCGGAGGATCGCGTGCGCTATCACATGTGCTGGGGCAGTATGAACACGCCGCACACGACCGACGTGCCCCTGCGGGAGGTCGTCGACCTCATTCTCAAGATCAAGGCACAGGCTTATGTGATCGAGGGTGCCAATCCGCGGCACGAGCATGAATGGATGGTCTGGAAGGACGTCAAGCTGCCGGACGGCAAGATCCTGGTTCCGGGTGTCATCAGCCATCAGACCAATGTCGTCGAACATCCCGAGCTCGTCGCGTGGCGCATCGCCAACTATGCCGGGATAGTGGGCCGCGAGAATGTGATTGCCGGGACCGATTGTGGCTTCTCCCAGGGCTGGAACATGGCGCGTGTCCACCCCGAGGTGCAATGGGCCAAGCTGAGCGCGCTGGTCGAGGGCGCGGCGCTGGCGTCGACGCAACTCTGGAAATGAGCCTGGGCGGCCGGTCAGGTGACTGACCGGCCGCGCTTTCGCAGCTCAGTGAAGCGCTTCGGCGCCCTGACCCGCCGATCCTGTGCCGGGGCGCCGCTGCGCGAGGAAGGCGGCGGCTGCGGGGATCACCATCAGGCCGCCGAACAATAGCATCACCCAGAATCGACCGAGTCCCGCCCCGATCGCATAGCCGCCCAATAACGGCCCGATGATTCCCCCGACGCGTGAAAAGCCCATCATGATTCCGAGCCCGGCATTGCGCGTCGTCACATCGTGATAGTTGAGCGTGACCAGAACCAGTGACGTATAGCTGCCGACGTTGAAGAAGCCGCACAGCGTCGATGCGCCGATCAATGCCCATGTGGCCCCAGTCGGGACCGCGCCGAGCAGCGTGAACGCGGCGCTCATGGCAAGCAAGAAGATGACCGCGATGCGGACTTCACCGACCCGGCGCGCCAGGCTGCCCACGGTCAGATGTGCGATGATGCCCGCGCCATACGTCGTCATCCCCGCAATGCCGTTCCAGGTCATGGTGAGCCCGCCGATGGCGAGGATCTGCGGTCGCCATCCGGCCATGAAGCCACCGGAGATGGTGAAGACGAATCCCGCCAGGCACAGCAGCCCGGTGCCGAACCACATGGCGCGCGGGATGATCGACACGCCAGTGCGCTTCGTCCTGGCGGCCGCCGCGACCTCGGGCAGGCTTGTCAGAACGGGCTTGCCGAGCCGACGCATCAATGTGTTCAGCCGGTCGAGAGCGCCGGGCTTGCGCTGGCCCGCGAGGAAGGTCGGCGATTCGGCGAGCAGGAAGAGCGCGAGCATGAAGCTGAGCATGTTCAGCACAGCGGCGGCCATGAAGATCGAGCGCCAGCCATAGGGTTCGATCAGCAAGGCCGCGAGCGCGCCGCACAGCATGCCCCCCGCGGAATAGCCTGTATGGAGGATTCCGATGAAGAAATTCGAACGCTGGGCGTTGCTGAATTCGGAAACGGTGACGTTGAGGCAGACCACCAGCGCCCCCAGGCACATGCCGGTCAGCAATCGAAAGCTCATCAAGGCAACGATCGAATGGCTGAGGGCAGTGGCGACGAGTAATCCGATCAGGATGCCGAGCAGCCACAACGTCAGCACGCGACGGCCGATGCGATCGGCAAAGGGCGAAATGAAGATCGAGCCGATGGCGATGCCGATCGGGGTTGCAGTGGAAGCCCAGCCGAACGCCTCGGTCGAAATTCCCCATTCCTTGATGAGCGACGGCGCTGCGTAAGACAGCGTGACGACGTCGAGGCCGTCCGCGGCATAGGTCAGCACGCAGATCGCCACGATGGCATATTGATACCATCCCATCGGCGATTGCTTGATGAGGTCGTTGGGCGTCCCGTCCTGGCTCATGCTGAGGGCCTTTCGCCTGCGAGGCGGTATTGCAATCTGGCGATCTGTCGTCTCGGCATGCAAACCCTCGAATAATGTCAGCCCAATTCAGTAGTTACGAACGCCCGCTGCAATGTTCCAACGACGCTGGACGGCTTCACTTTTTGGCGCCCCGATTGAAAGCCCGGCGCATTGCGGACGCCGGGTTTCCACTCTTTTTGGGGCGAAACGGCGGATCAGAAGCGCAACCTCACGCCGCCGACAAAATAACGGCCGATCTTGTCGTACATCTGCGAGTTGGACACGGTCGGCTGGACGATGTTGTTCGGGATGATCGGTGGCGCGGTATCCAGCAGATTGTCGATCTTGCCATAGACTTCGACATTCTCGGTGATCTTGTAGGAGGCCGACAGGTCGAGATAGGCACGACCTTTCACATTGTTCTGGTCGGCTGGCAGATCGACGTCGTCGACGTAGATCGTGCGGAACTTGCCTCCGCCAATGTAGCGGACATACGCGCCCAGACGGACCGGTCCGCCAGTATAAGTCAGGTCGAAATTCGCCTTCCAGCGCGGCTGACCGCCCGGATCGGTGGCGAGGTCGCCGAGTGAACTGGTCGTGACGCCAGATGTGGTGAGAGAGAGCTTGTCGACATAGTTGACGAGCAGGCGCGAGCCGATTGAGCCGCTAGTCGAAAACCAGTCAACCGGAAGGCGGTAGGAGAGTTCGAAATCGACCCCGCTCGTTTCAACCGTCTGCGCGTTGATCAGTGTCGCCTGGATTGTCGTGATCTGGTTCGAGGCGTTCTGAGTGATGAGCGGGCAGAACGACGCGATCTTCGCGATGAAGCAGTTGTTGACGATCGTCTGTGGCGGGACCGCGGTGATCGCATTGTCGATCTTGATCGAATAATAGTCGATCGAGGCGTTGAAGCCGGGAATGAACGTCGGCTGCAGCACCACGCCGAATGCCTTGGTGTCCGCCTTTTCGGGATTGAGATCGCGGTTGCCGCCGGTAAGCTGCGTGGCGAAAGCCGCAACGTTCGTACGCGGGTCGTTGATCGTGTTGATCACCTGGTTCTGGCCCGAGAACAGTTCGTTGATGTTCGCGGCGCGGATGTCGCGAGACAATGTTCCGCGGAACCTGATGTCCTTGATCGGGGAATAGTTGAGGCCGACCTTCCAGGTGGTGACGCCGCCGCTCGAGCTATAGTCGGCGTAGCGCACCGCGCCGCTCACCTCGAGATCCTGGAGAAACGGTGTGTCCTTGGCCAGCGGCACGGCGGTCTCGGCATAGACTTCCGCGACATGGAGCTTGCCCGCGAAGGGTTGCTGGTTGATGGAGCGCCAGCCCGAGACCATCGAGACTGCATCGGAGATGCTCTTGATGTTCTCGTTGCGATATTCGCCCCCGACCGCGAGCTTGATGTCGCCGGCCCAGGTCTTCAGGGGCGACCCCGAAAAGTTCAGACCGACCGAATCCTGGCTCATCTTCGCGTCATAGAAGGAAGTGCCACGATACCAGGCGAGTGCCTGCTGGCTGATCGAGCCCGCGCCGAACACGTTGATCGGTACGCAGGCCGGATTGTCGTCAGCGGTACTGGCATTGGCGTTGATTCGGCATACCGGCTGCTGTGTCGTCGGGCTGATCACCGAATCGACTCCCTGGAACCAGCGCGACTGGATGCGGTTGTTCTGGCTTTCCTGGCGAAACGTGTTCTCCGAGCGCTGAACGTGCAGGTCCCAGGACCAGGTGCCGATCTTGCCTTCGGCACCAGCGGCGTAACGCATCGCTCGCGCTTTACTGTTGTTCTGCGAATAGCCGTCCTCGAGGTTCATGCGGCCGAAGGCAAACGAGTTGATCCCATTGGCGATCATCGTCGTGCGGATGGAGGCGGGCAGGAACGCGTTGTCGCGCTGGATCGTCAGCGTGCCGAGATCGTAGTTCGGCGCGAGATCCGACTTCACCTCGACGTGCGACCATAGCATGTCGGACCAGAGTGTGATGTTGTCGGAGACGTCGAAACTGACCCGCCCATAGCCCGAATAGCGCGTAATCGAGGGAAGGAGATTGCCCTCGTCCTCGATCGAGACGCCGCCGCCGCCCAGCATGAAGGTGGTGTTGACGGGCGTGCCATAGACGAAGGGCTGCGGGGTGCCGTTGATGCCGAATTGAGTGCCGTACAGCGGACTCGTTGCCGGCACTACGATAAGACCGCCGAAGGTCATGCGCGAGTAAAGGCCGTTATAGGCGACGTAATTCTTCGTCTGGCCGTTGGTGGCAGTATAGGTAGGGTTGTTGAACAGGATCGGGTTGCCGCGGCCCCACGGGCGTGTCGCCACCGTGGTCTGGCCGGTGTTGCGATAGAAGTCACCGGCCACCGTGACGTTGAGCCGGCCGTCGAGGAAGGAATGTCCCGCAGCGGCCGAAATTACGGGGCGCTTGAAGTCGTTATATCCGGAAATGCCGTAGGACGCGTCGATCTTGACTCCCTCCAGCCGCTTTTCGAGTGAAAAGTTGACCACGCCGGCAACCGCGTCGGAGCCGTAGGCCGCAGAGGCGCCGCCCGTCACCACTTCGACGCCCTTGATCAGCGACAACGGGAATATATTGGTGTCTATTCCGCCGAACGGACTGGTTGCCGCAAGGCGACGTCCGTCGAGCAGGAGCAACGTACGCGCACCGCCAAGCGCGCGAAGATCCGCGACGCTCTGGCCAACCGGCTCGCTCGACTTGCCGACGTTCTGATTGATGCGCAATTGCGGGATATCATACGCCAGTTCGGCGACGCTGGTCAGTGCGCGATCCTCGATCTGGGCCTGGCCGATGGACGTGACCGGTGTGGGGGCGGTGAACCCCGCGCCAAGGCGTGAGCCGGTGACGACAACCTCACCCTCGGCTGGCACGTCCTGTGCGGCTGGGTCCGCCTCCGCCTGGGGGGCGGGCACCGGCGTAGGACCGCTCTGGGCGAAGGCCGGAGCGGCGACGGCCGTGAGCATCAGCGCCATGGTCGCAAGGCTGGACCCGCTAAGCCGCGCTGCAACCCGGCGGCGACCGGGAACCGACGATGAGTTCTGCATTCTGCCTCCCCTTATCGATGCGACCTTATGGCCGTTCATCATTTCACGCTGGCGCTTCGGTCATCTTCTGCCGGCGTCCGCGTGTTACGCAGTCCCCTGAATCGTCATCCTGAAATGACGAATGGTAGTTGCTTATGACACATATGGACAGACCGGCAAGCATAAAATTCGATAGTGACAAACGACGTTTGCTATAATCGCCTCCGCTTGATCTATCGATCTTCGTGCCTGCGGCGGGGTGAGAGGGAGGCATGAAGCGGGCCGCGACCGAACGGCATTCGAGGCCAATGGATGCTCGATTGCGCGCTCCGCATGTTCAGGCCCATTGCTTCCGGTTCGCTGCCTTGACCGTATTGGCCAATAGGCACGCGATCGTCATCGGCCCCACACCGCCCGGCACTGGCGAGACCGCGCGAGCATGCTGGACTTCGTCGAACGCGACATCGCCAACGAGCTTCGTCTTGCCGTCACGCTGGATAATTCGCGTGATGCCGACGTCGATAATGACGGCACCTTCCTTGATCCAGAAGCCGCGTACGAGCCGCGGGACGCCCGCCGCTGCAATGACGATGTCGGCCTTGCGGACGATGTCGGGAAGACCACGTGTCTCGATATGCGTGATCGTCACGGTCGCTTCGCGTTCGAGCAGCAGCATCGCGATCGGCTTTCCGACGATGTTCGACTTGCCGATCACCACGGCGTGAAGCCCGGTCAAATCGTCGAGTACACTGTCGAGCAGCATCATCACGCCGAGCGGCGTACAGGGGACGAGTCCGCCAGTCCCCGTCGAGAGACGCCCGACATTGACCGGGTGGAATCCGTCCACGTCCTTGGCTGGATCGATCGCATCAAGGATCGCGCCTTCGTCGATATGCGCGGGAAGCGGCACCTGAACCAGGACACCGTGTAGTGTGGGATCGGCGTTGAGTTGCGTGATCAGCTCGAGAAGCCTGTCCTGTGACGAATCCGCGGGGAGGCGATGCTCAGTTGAGGCGATGCCGACGCGTCGGCAAGCCTCCACCTTGCGAGCGACATAAACCTCGCTCGCGGGGTCGCTTCCGACGAGAACCACGGCGAGGCCTGGCGGAGCCCGGTGGCGCGCGACGATGGCTTGCACTGCGGCTTGAGTGTTCGCATCGAGCCTGTTGGCGATCGCACGCCCGTCGATGCGCTCGGCAGGGGCGCGAGTTCCCGTCATTTGCGACAAGCCCCGGCTCAATTGCGAAACACGACGGTTTTCGCGCCGTTGAGGAGCACGCGATCCTCGAGGTGGAGCTTTACCGCCCTGGAGAGCACGCGGCGTTCGATGTCGCGCCCCTTCGCCACCAGGTCGTCGGGCCGGTCTGCATGCGTGATCGTCTCTACATCCTGAGCGATAATCGGCCCTTCATCGAGGTCCGAAGTGACATAGTGCGCAGTGGCACCGATCATCTTCACGCCCCGGGCATAGGCCTGATGATAGGGTTTGGCCCCCTTGAAGCCCGGCAGGAAGCTGTGGTGGATGTTGATGCAACGACCGGAGAGATAAGCCGCCATCCGGTTCGACAGAATCTGCATGTAGCGCGCCAGGATGATCAGTTCGGCACCGGTTTTCTCGATAAGCGCCTGGAGTTGGGCCTCCTGGTCCGATTTCGTCGCGGTCGTGACCGGCAGATGGTGAAAGGGCAGGTCATCGAGAAGGGGTGTCGCCAACGCCTCGCGCGGATGATTGGAAGCCACGCCGACCACTGTCATCGCGAGATCGCCGGTTCGCAGGCGATACAGCAGATCGACCAGACAATGGTCGGGCCGGGAAACGAGGATAAGGACGCGCCGACGCTCAGCCCGAGCGCGCATCTGCCAGTCGATCGCGAACCTGGCGGCGAGGGGCTGGAATTGCTCGCGCACCTGTTCGAACGGTGCTCGCCCGTCCAGCGCAAATTCGACGCGCATGAAGAACCGTCCGGTCTCGGCGTCCTCGAACTGCTGAGCCTCGAGGATATTGCCGCCGCACTCGGTGAGATAGGTCGAGATCGCGGCAACGATCCCGGGCCTGTCAGTGCAGGAGAGGGTGAGGAGATAGGAGTCGATCATCACTGGTCCAGCGCCTGAAAACCCCATTCGGAGTCGCGCAGCCGGAAGCGCCCCGCGGCGATCGCGCCCATCCAGCGCGCGGTGCGGTCCAGCCCGCCAAAGGGAAATAGATGGAAACCCAGTGGCTGGAGATCGTGGAACGCGGCGGTCTCCGCCAGATCGCGGATGATGGGATCGGGCGCGGCGTCGCTGAGCAACCGCGCTATCGACGCCCCCCGCGAGACGATCGCCTTGGTAGAGGTGCCTACCCCGCAGATCGCGGCGTAGCGAAGCAGTGTGCGAATGCCCGCTGGTCCGGCGAGCCCGACCCGAACGGTAGTGTCCGCATGGCGTACGCGAAAATCGTCCATCCAGGTCAAAATCGGACGGGCGTCGAAGCAGAACTGGGTAATGACGCCGGCAGTCATTCCTAGCCCACGGATCGCCGCGATCTTGGCATCCAGAGTCGCGCGCAACACGGCGTATTCCACCTTTGGATGACCTTCGGGATAACCTCCGAGCCAGATATGGCGCAGTCCGGGTTGCGCGAAGGCCGGGCTGCGGATCAGCGCGGTGCCATCCTCGAAGGGGCCCGCCGCCTGCTTCACATCGCCGCTGATCACCAGCAATTGGGCGACGCCGGCGGCGCACAGCCGACCCAGGAGCCGCTCAAGCTGCGCTGTGTCGTTGATCATCCGCGCGGCGATGTGCGGGATGGGATCGAAGCCGGCGTCGCGCAGACGGCGGGCGGTTCCGACCCGATCGTCGTCGCTATCCTGAGGCAGCCACGTGACCGATATCTGCGTTCCGGGTGGCAGTAGCGCGATCGCCGCATCCAGACCCTTGGCATCGCGCGCGGAGACCTCATAGGAGGCCTCGCGCGCGAGATCGATAATGCGTTCGCGCACGATCGTCGCCGGATCACTGGGCAGGCCGGCGCTGGGCACCGTGAGCGAGCTTTCCATCGTTCCGGTTCAGTAGCGGTAATGATCGGGTTTGAACGGGCCCTCGACGGGCACGCCGATATAGCCGGCCTGCTTTGCGGTGAGCGTCGACAGCTTCACGCCGAGCTTTTCGAGGTGCAGTGCCGCGACCTTCTCGTCGAGATGCTTCGGCAGGACGTACACGTCGTTCTTGTAGTTCTCGCCCTTGGTGAAGAGCTCGATCTGCGCCAGCGTCTGGTTGGTGAAGCTGGCCGACATGACGAAGGACGGGTGGCCGGTCGCGCAGCCCAGATTCACCAGGCGGCCCTTGGCCAGCACGATGATCTGCTTGCCGTCCGGGAACTTCACCAGGTCGGTGCCCGGCTTCACTTCGGTCCACTCGTAATTGCTGAGCGCCGCGATCTGGATCTCGCTGTCGAAGTGACCGATGTTGCACACGATCGACATCGGCTTCATCGCCTTCATGTGATCGGCGGTGATGACGTCGGCATTGCCGGTCGCCGTCACGAAGATGTCCGAGCGCGTCACCGCCTCTTCCATCGTCACGACCTCGAAGCCCTCCATCGCTGCCTGCAGTGCGCAGATCGGGTCGACTTCAGTCACCATCACGCGCGCGCCACCGTTGCGGAGCGACTGGGCCGAGCCCTTGCCGACGTCACCGAAGCCGGCGACGGTCGCGACCTTGCCGGCGAGCATCACGTCGGTGGCACGGCGGATCGCGTCGACCAGCGATTCCTTGCAGCCATAGAGGTTGTCGAACTTCGACTTGGTCACGCTGTCGTTCACGTTGATCGCCGGGAAGGGCAGCTCACCCTTCTTCGCGATCTCGTACAGCCGGTGAACGCCGGTGGTGGTCTCTTCCGAGACGCCCTTCAGGTTCTTGACCGTCTCGGTCAGGTAACCGGGATATTTGGCAAGGAACGCCTTCAGCGCGCGCTGGAACTCGACTTCCTCCTCATTCTCGGGCTCGCCCAGCGTGTGGCCGGCCTCGATCTTCGCACCCCAGAGTGCGAACATGGTGGCGTCGCCGCCATCGTCGAGGATGATGTTGGCGGTGGTGCCATCCGTGCCGGCGCCCCAGTTGAAGATGTCGCCGACATAGTCCCAATATTCCGCCAGGCTCTCGCCCTTTACGGCGAACACCGGCACGCCGGTCGCAGCGATCGCGGCGGCGGCATGGTCCTGGGTCGAGAAGATGTTGCAGGTCGCCCAGCGGACATCGGCGCCGAGCGCGGTCAGCGTCTCGATCAGCACCGCAGTCTGGATCGTCATGTGCAGCGAGCCGGTGATGCGCGCGCCCTTCAGCGGCTGCGACGCCCCGAACTCCTCGCGCAGCGACATGAGACCGGGCATCTCGGTCTCGGCGATGTTGATTTCCTTGCGGCCGAAATCGGCGAGATCGATGTCGGCAACGACATAGTCTTGGGTGACAGGCGTGGGGGCGGTATCGAGCGTGAGGGTCATGATGAGGTCCGTGACATGAAGGGGAGGAAGCCGGTCAGGCGATGGCGGCCTTGAGGTCGTCGATCAGGTCGGTGCGTTCCCAGGGGAACAGATCGCCCTCCGCCGCGCGGCCGAAATGGCCATAGGCAGCGGTCTTGCGATAGATCGGCTTGTTCAGGCTCAGATAGGTGCGGATGCCGCGCGGGGTGAGCCCGCCGAGCTTCGCGATGCTGCCGATCGCCGCTTCGAGCGCCCGGTCGCTGACGGTGCCGGTGCCATGCGTGTCGACATAGAGCGACAACGGCTTCGACACGCCGATCGCGTAGGCGAGCTGGATCGTGCAGCGCGTGGCGAGACCGGCGGCAACGATGTTCTTGGCGAGATAACGCGTGATATAGGCGGCCGATCGATCGACCTTGGTCGGATCCTTGCCGCTGAACGCGCCGCCGCCATGTGGCGCCGCACCGCCATAGGTGTCGACGATGATCTTGCGGCCGGTAAGCCCGGCATCGCCGTCCGGCCCGCCGATCTCGAAGCTGCCGGTCGGGTTGATGTGATATTCGGTCGCATCGGACAACAAGGTGGCGGGCAATATCTCGGCCACGACCGAGCGGACATAGCTCTTGAGCTCCGCTTCCTTCGCGCCGCTGTCATAACCCGGTGCGTGCTGGGTCGACACGACGATCGCGGTCGCGGCCAGGGGCTTGCCGTTCTCGTCGAACCGCAGCGTCACCTGGCTCTTGGCATCCGGCTCGAGGAACGCCGCCGTGCCGGCATGGCGGTCGGCTGCCATGCGCTCGAGGATCTTGTGGCTGTAATAGAGTGTCGCCGGCATCAGATCGGGCGTCTCGTCGCAGGCGAAGCCGAACATTATGCCCTGGTCGCCCGCGCCTTCATCCTTGTTGCCGCTCGCATCCACGCCCTGGGCGATGTGCGCCGACTGACCGTGCAGCTTGTTGTAGAAGGTCAGCGTCTCCCAGTGGAAACCTTCCTGCTCATAGCCGATCTCGCGAACCGTATTGCGCACCGTCTGCTCGATCTCCTCGAGCGCGCCGGGTGCCCATTGGCCGTCCTCATAGACGCCCTTGCAGCGGATCTCGCCCGCCAGCACGACCAATTGAGTGGTCGTCAGAGTCTCGCACCCGATCCGCGCTTCGGGATCCTTGGACAGGAACAGATCGACGATCGCGTCGCTGATCTGGTCGGAGACCTTGTCGGGATGGCCTTCGGAAACGGATTCGGACGTGAACAGGAAATCATTGCGGGCCATGTGGCTCCCCTTCTTTCGATATGATCGCAGGTGGCGGCGTCAGGCCGCGCGCGGATTGCGGACGATGACGTAGCTTTCGTCGTTGAACCAAAGCTCGCCATTCTTCCGGAGCACTTTTCGCGTCGCCTCGAGATAGGCGGAGTTGCTCATCGCCTCGGACAGGCGTTCATCGTCGATCTGGGCGACATAGGTTGCGGCATTCCAGGCGGCGAGCAGAGTCGAGGTGCCGATCGACGCTCGCTCGCTATCGAGCTCGTCGGGCAAGGTGTGCATCTCGTATCTGAAGAGCGCTTCCGACGTCGGCAGGGCGTCGAACCGAAAGTCGCGCGCTTCATCGCCCATCGCCTTGCGCGTCGCATCGAGCAAGGCGTGGCGTGACATGGTAAAGGGATCTTCGGCGGGCCAGACGAGCTGAATGATGTCCAGTCCCGGATCATTGCCGGCGGAATGGATGCCAAGGAGCCTGCCGTCCTGCCGAAGGGCGCGGGCGAGCGGGGCCAGCACTCGCTTCGCCTTGAATTCGGTGGAGGCGCTGAGACGGAAGGGCTGGCTCGCCACGACCAGGTCGTAGCTGGCGACCGGCTCGTCCCGTTTGGGGATCACATCCTCCAGCATGAAGGCGCAATCCTCGCGGTAGAGGATCAATGTCGCTGGTGTTTCCGGGATGAGACTGCCTGTCTTTTCCGAGACGCGGGTGCGCCAGTTCTGAGCGAGGAACGGCTGCAGTTCCAGGATCTGGCGCTCGAACTCGGCCGTGGTGGTGCCCTTCAGGGCTACTGCCTGCCAGGTCATGCGCTCTCGCACTTCCGGTTTCGCTGGTACCAGGTGCGGCGCCTCGGCATAAGAAATATTGGTGAGCGCCAGAACGGTCTCCGGATGCTCGAAGAAGCGGTCCGGCATCTTGTCCAGGGTCAGGCGGACGTCCTCAAGGCTGATCTCCTTGCCGGCGATCAGGAATGGAAAACGCGGGAAAGCCTCGTGCATCGAGCGCATCACCCGGGCAAGGACCGTACCGTCGCCCATACCGGCATCGAAGAAGCGCACGGCCGGCGGGACGGGCTTCAGCTTCTTGAGTTCACGGGCGACGCGTTCAGCCACGACCCACTTTTCAGAGCAGGTATTCACGAACATCAGATATTTCTGTCGGTTGTCGTAGAAGCGGAAATTCGGCTCTTGCGAGCCTTCCGCAGCTGTTGTTGCGTCAGCGATCTCATCGGTGCGCTGCAGGTCGTCGCTTTTCATCGCCATCGCCTCATTCCCTATGGCGGGCCAGTTCTGTGCCAGCCGGGCCGTCTGAGGGGCGAGATGTTCCGGAGTGGTGGCTGCCGTAAACCACAATCGATCCCACCGCAGCGTGGGACCCCGCCCACCCGGCGGGCTACGGGAGGATGAAGGGCCTAAACCGGCACATATTCGAGACCCGCAGAAATCTGCGGTTTTCGCAACTATCTAATCTTGTCCAAGCGACGTCAAAGAGGAACTAGGTCACAAATCTGGAAACAAATGTTCCATCGACCAGACGCCGTCCTGTCTACACCCCGCTACTTCACGACCGCTACGGGCGGTTCCGGAGTCTTCCCACGCCTCGGCTATGCGCTAGCCGTTCGGCATACAGGGCGGCGCCATAGCCCGGTGCGTGAAGTGGGTCAGCCAGCGCGAAGCGGCCGGTTTCGCTGACGATCTGTATGAACGCGTTCCGAACCAGGGGCTCTCGCGACAAGACGCCGCCCGACCAGGACAGCGGCACCCTGACATCGGGCGGAAAACCCAGCACGTTGCGCAAGGCGATCGCCAGTGCCGCGAGTTCCCGGGCTGCTGACAGCAGGATCGCGTTGGCGCCGGCATCGCCATCGGCTGCGGCGCCCGACACCAAACCCGCCAGACCGGCCACCTCGCCCCGGCTCATCGCCGCTGGCCCCATGATACGCTGACAAAGGTCAAGATCGTCGTCGAGCGACAGTGCCTCGACGATCCGGCCGTATAACAGGTCCTTTGCCGCGCGGCCGTCACTCATGCGCGAAAATAGCGCGAGGCCTTGAATCGCGATCCAATAGGCCGAACCTTCGTCGCCGACTATTTCGCCCCAGCCGCCCGCGCGCGCCGCTTTGCCCTGCCGTTCCCCATAGGCAATCGAGCCCGTGCCCGCGACGATGTTGATCCCATCCTGGCAGCCGAGCGAGCCCGCCCAGCCGCACACCATGTCGTTCCCGCAGGCATAGCGCTCATGGCCGAGCAGGCGGCCACAGGCCGCATGAAGCTGTGGGTCGACGAGCTTGTCTTCGCCATAGGCGGGCAGGCCAAAAAAGACGAAGCTCAGCGCGTCGGGCAGAATCTCGAGCTGACCGCAAATCGCGGCGATGCCTTGCTCGAGCCGTGCCAGCACCTCGTCCATCCCGACTTCGAGATGATAGGTCGTGCCGGTCACCGCGCGCGCGATCGTCGCGCCCGCGGCGTCAATGCAGACGAACTCGGTCTTCGTGCCGCCCCCGTCGACGCCCAGAAAATATGTGGCGCCGGTCATGCTTGCGCGGCGTAGATCCGCACGCCCTGCACGACGCGGTTGACGGTGCCGCTGGCATTGGGGCGGTCGGGGGCGAGGCCCTGCGCGAGCGAGACGTGCAGGCCGAACATTTGCGCCGGCACGATGAACGGAAACAGCAGATCGGCATCGACTGCATCGGCCATGCCGGCGACCGTGATGTCCGCGCCGTCGCCGGGCTGAGCGGAGATCACCGCAAGCGCGCCGCAATGGCCGTCGCTGCGCAGTTCCTCGACGATGTCGAGATCGTAGCGGCGCGTGAGCGGATCGTTCGAGACGAACACGACGGCAAGCGTGTCGGCATCGACGATCGTCTTGGGCCCGTGGCGGAAGCCGAGCGCGGTGTCGAACGCGGTGACGACCGCGCCGTCACTCAGTTCCATCAATTTGAGCGCGGCCTCGCGGGCGAGGCCCTTGAATACGCCGCTGCCGAGATAGACGACGCGCTTGAACCCACGCGTTGCAAGGTCGGCGACAAGCGGCTCGCACCGCGTGAGCACGTCGTCCACTGCCGCCGCGATCGCGGGTCCGCGCGCCTCGACCGCCTCGATCCCGCCAAGGATGGACAACGCCGCCAGCATCATCGCGCTGAAGCTCGAGGTCATGGCGAAACCGCGATCGTGCGTCGCCTCCGGCAGTACCACGACGCAGGTGTTGTCCTCGGCGCGCCTGGCCAGATCGCCTTCGACATTGCAGGTCACGATGAGGTGATAGGCTTCGGCCACTATCGCCTCGACCAGGTCGACCGCGGCGACGCTCTCCGGGCTGCTGCCCGAGCGGCCGAACGACACCAGCAGCGTCGGCGCTTCTGGGCGCAAGTACAGCGATGGCGCGCTAACGATGTCGGTGGTGGCGATCGCCTCGACCGGGCGACCGAGCACGCCCGACAACCAGGGCGCGAGGCACTCTCCAATGAACGCCGAGGTTCCCGCGCCGGTCAGCACGATACGGAGATCGGGCCGGGCAAGCAAAGGGGTGACGAACGCTTCGATCTCGCGCTTCCGGTCGCGCAGCAGCGCCTGGGTGGCGCGGAGCGTGTCGGGCTGCTGGTCGATTTCGCGACGAGTCCAGGACCTGCCGAGGCCGTCGGTCTCGGGGGCGAGCAGGGTATCAGGCATTGGGAAAGCAAGCTCCATGATAGGCGTCGAGCGTGGCGGCGATATGCGCCATGGTGAGCGCCGCCGGGTCGAGTGTCGTCTGGCCGGCGCGTACCGCGGCGTAGGCGAGCGGCAGATACTGGCTGACCAGCGCCAGGGGAGGCGGTGTCTGGCGCAGATTGGCGAACAGCGCCTCCTGCGCCGCGGCGATCTCCGGATCGGGCCAGTAATAGCGGATCCGGTCGGACAGGCTGTATTGCAGCTGGAGATCCAGCGCCGCGCCGGTGACATGGTAATATTTCCGCCAATGCTTCGGCTCTGCGTGCATGCGGGACACGGCAACGGCGCGCAACGCAGCGCGGTCGCCGGCGGGAACCGTCTCCGCCTCGATCGCGTCGAGCGCCCAGAGCGCCTCGCGCAACGCGAAAGTAACCCCGGGACCAACCTTCAGGATCGCATAATGATCGCGTACCAGGGCGGTGAGCGCGTCCGGGGTCTGATAATCGGTGGAATGCGCCTCGAACACGATATGATCGAACTGCTCGATCGAACGGCTCAGCGCGGTGGCGCGTTCGGGCCGGTAATCGACCACCTTATCGTGGTCGAACTCGACACCGGGCTGCACGACTGTGGCAATGACGCGGTCCCAGGCGCTCTCCAGGCCGGATGCGCGAAACAGGTCCTGATGCATGCCGATCGTCGCGATCGCCGCTTCAGGGGCGGTGACGGCCAGGTCGCCGAGGTCCTCCGCGGCGCCGCCCGGAACCGGTACTTCGGTGCCGATAACATAGACCGGTGCGTCGGCCGGATCGCCGTCGAACGCGTCCTCGGCAGCGCGGCACAGCCGTGCCGCGCGCTCGGCAATGGTTCTTTCGGGCAGCGGCACGGGATCGTCGGCGCAACTCATCGAGCAGTCGAGATGGATCTTGCGGAATCCCGCGCGGACATAATCCGCAACCATCACTTCTGCCTTGTCCAGTGCCTCGGCGGCCGGCGCGGCTACCCATGCGTTGGGGCCGAGATGGTCGCCGCCGAGCACGAGGCGATCCAGCGGGAATCCGACCGCGGTCGCGATTGCCCGGACGAAATCCCGGTAGTCGGCCGGGACCATGCCGGTATAGCCGCCGTCCTGGTTGACCTGGTTCGAGGTGGCTTCGATCAATGCGATCGGCTGGCCGGTGACGAGCGCGTGGCGCAACGTTGCCTCGATCACCAATGGGTGCGCCGAACAGACCGAGGTCACGCCGATCCGCTCGCCGGCCTTGTGCCGAAGCACCATCTCTAGAATCGCCTGCACATCGGCTCCTTCGGAAGGCCTTTATCGCGGCGTCCGGATAAAAGCAACGAAACGAAATATAACGAAACTAATTTGTTTCGACAATGGCGTCCGGATCCTTCGCGTCGGGCTCGATCGCCAGCAGCAGCGAGGCGACGAGCGCGAGCAGAATGCCGATCGTCTTGAGGGGGCCAGGCACCACGCCGAGAATCACCAGCGACAGCAAGGCAGTGGCCAGCGGCGCGCCGGCATTGGCGAGCGGGGCGACGATGATTGCCTTGCCGTAGCGAAACGCGAAGACGAGCGTCAGCGCGCCGATCGCGTTGAGCACCTGGATCAGCGCGGCGAGCCACGGACCATCCACCCCCCAATTGATCGGCTGGCCCCAGTCCGTCATCGCCCAGGCCACCGGGATCAGCACCAGCCCGGAGAGCGTCATGTAGACGAAGATGCTTTCGCCCGACATGACGTGATTGGCTGCCTTCATGAAATAGGCCTGCACGCCCCAGCACAGCATCACGATCATCGCCGGTATGAGCCAGGCGGCCGATGCGCCGCCTCCGCTGCCCGGCGCGAAATCGAAGGTCGGCAGCGCGAGCAGCGCGAGCAGGATGCCGAACGCGCCCAGCCGCCCGGTGCGTTCGCGCATCAGCACGAACGACAAGGCGATCGTCACGATCGGCGACAGTGAAATGATCGGAAAGATGAGATAGGCCGGCCCGCGCGCGACGGCGTAGAACAACACCATCTGGCCGCCGGCGCCGAGCAGCCCGATCGCCAGACCATAGCCGATCGCGCGTGGCGAGGCGTCGAGCCGCCAGCCGGCCAGCCCCAGCACCACCAGCGCGGGCGGAATCATCGTCAGTGCCCAGACGCAATAGACCAGGGTCTCGGGAAAGCCGTGCTGAGCGGAAAGACCGGAAAAAGCGCCCCATATTCCCCAGAGGATGACGGTGACCAACGCGTTGATCAGCCAGGCGCGACCCGAGGGCACAACCGCCCCGCTCATGCCTTGTCTTCCCGCGCCGGGCTGGCTCGAACGAGCAGGAAGTGCCGGAAACTCGCCTGGAGGCTGTTGCGTGCCGCGGTGGCGGTCCCGAGCGGGCTGCCGGTAAAACCGTCCGTGAGGACATAGCGCCCGGTGCCGAGGCCACGCAGCGTGAGCGGGCCATCCCATTTCTCGGCATAGAAGGCGTAATGCATCACGCCGTCACGTTCGATCGCGTGCGCTTCCGGCTTGTCGAAACCGATATCGTAGAGATCGCCGAGATAGCGGCCTTTGGAGAGCATGTTGGCGCGGTACAGATCGATCCACTTGCGCCACAGCGCCTCCTTCTCCGCGGTGAGCAGATAGCCGCCGGGCGGCAGGGGATCGGTGGGATTGGGCACGTCCTTCGGCCAGGTAAATTTAGTCGAAGGGATCGCGCCGATCCCGTAGGTGGAGGCGAAATCGTCGCGCCCGTCGCTTAGTTCGACATGGTCGCCGGAAAAAGGCGCGGACGGTCCCATCAGCGCCTTGAACGTCTTGCCCTTCAGCCGGACCTGCCATGATGAGGTGGGATCGGATGCCGGCGTGTTGTTCATCGCCGGGATGTTGTGGAAGGCGAAGCTGTCGCCGCACGGACATATCTCGATCACCGCTTGCGGGTTGATGGCGATCGCCTCGTCATAAACCGCCTTCCAGAAATCCTGCAGTTTCTCGAACGATTCCTCGGGTCGCGCATGGTTGTGCGCTGGGTTGTAGCAGGGCGCGACGCCGTTCAGGTGCTGCCCGTCGAGCTTCAGCCCCTCAAAGCCCCAGTCGCCGATGATGCGCCGTACCTGCGCGCGGAAGAACTCGACCGTCGGCGGATAGGCCGGGCACATGGTGAAAGCGCTCCACCAGCTGACATTCTGCGCCGCGCCGTCGCGGTCGAGAATCAGCATGTCAGGATGGTCGCGCAGAAGGTCAGTGCCGGGATCGACCGCGAGCGGGGCCAGCCACAGGCGCGGACGCATGCCGTCGGCCTTGATACGGTCAGCGAACGCCTTCATGTCCGCGTCGCCGCGCGGGAATTTCCGGCGATCCAGTTTCCAGTCACCCTCGGACGTCTGCCAGCCGTCGTCGAGGACCGCCCATTCGAAGCCCAATTCCCTGGCTTTGGGCAGTGTGCCGTACACCTGTTCGGGGGTGAAATTGCGCTCATAGCCCCAAGCGCACCAGATCGGACCATAGCTCGATTCGGGGATGGCGGGGGCGGCGAGGCCGCGCTCGGCCATGATGCGGCGATAGGCGTCGAGAGGGCGAAAATGGTCACCGCCATGCGCCATCAGAAAGGCGGTCGGCAGGGCCAGCGTGGCGCCGGGCGCAAGCAAGGCTGGTTCGTCGCCCGAGAGCCCGATGCGCGTCCCATCCGGTTGCGCCGCGACGGGCAGCGAGATCAGCCGCGGCACCGGTTCGATATGGCCGACCGCGAGGCCGACATCGCGCCGCCACACCACCGCGACCGGGGTGCCGCCGCCATAGTCGGAACCGTTCATGCCCATGAAGTTGCGCTGTTCGAACCCGGGCGCGACCTTCTGCACCCAGTCGCGGCGATCGGGATAGGAAGCGCCGGCGAAGGTCCATGCGCCCGCCGGGTCCGCCAGCAGGTCATGCGTCGCGACGCGCCAGCCGACGGCCGCCAGCGGCAGGTCTCCGGTGTTGCGATAGCGCAGCTCGTACAGGGCGAGGCCGGGATAACGATCGAGGAAAATGATGTCGAGCAACTGCTCCACCGCGCCGCTGGCGGTCGCGCGCAACCGATGCCGCCGGCCCGGGCCGTGCGGGCCGGATATCGACGTCTCTTCACGGTCGAGCAGCAGGAAGCGATCCAGCGGGCGATGACCGGCGAGGAACAATGCCTCGCCGGCCGCCATCGGGGTCACCGGCTTGCCGCCATAGGACAGGCGCGACCGCATCGCGGCATCGAACTCGATCGTCAGCATGCCGTCCGACAGCGTCACGCCCGCCGGTCCGGCGGCCCGTGCGCGCCCCGTCAGCGCCGGGCCGGACACCAGGGCAGCGCCGGTCATCAGGCGGCCGAGCAGGCCGCGGCGATCGACAAGGTTGGACAGCATGGCGAAGGGCTCCCCTGATATCGGCTGATACCGCAAACGCGCAGCCTTGGAGAAAGATGTTGCACGAACCGCAGCGGCGGCGCAAACCATATTCGCAATTTTATTGATCGTTTTCTTTCGTTTCATTTGTTTTGGAGGGTCGAGATGCGCTCACTGAAGGCCATGATGGCGCTGACCTCGGCACTGCTGGCCGGCGCAGCCGCGCCTGCGCCTGCGCCGGGCTATGGCGAGGCGGATTTCGCGCGCGTCGCCAAGTTCGACGCCCATGTCCATGCCAATGTGACGGATCCGCGGTTCCTGGACGTGGCGCGACGCGACGGGATGGCGTTGCTGTCGATCAATGTCGATTATCCCGACTTCCCGCCGTTGCCGATGCAGGCAGTGGCCGCGCATCAGATGCAGGCGATCGATGCCGGGCGCTTCCACTTTGCGACGACATTTTCCATGCGGGGTTTCGGAACCCCGGGCTGGACCGAGCGCACCAACCGTGCGCTCGACGATGCGTTCGCGCGGGGCGCGGTGGCGGTGAAGGTGTGGAAAAATATCGGCATGGTCGCTACCGATGCGCAGGGGAAGCGGGTCTTCCTGGACGATCCGCGCTTCGACGGCGTGATGGCGCACATCGAAAAGCGCGGCGTGCCGCTGATCGCGCACCAGGCCGAGCCGAAGAATTGCTGGCTGCCGCTCGAGCAGATGACGACCGAGAATGATCGCTCCTATTTCAGGGAGCATCCCGAATATTACATGTTTCTCCACCCCGAGGAGCCACGCTACGAGGCGTTGATGGCGGCGCGCGACCGGTTCGTCGCCCGCCATCCCGGGCTGGCCTTTGACGGCGCGCATATGGCGAGCCTCGAATGGAGCGTGGACGAACTGGCGCGGTTCTTCGATCGCTATCCCAACACGGTCGTGGATCTCGCGGCACGAATGTCCAACCTGCAGGTCCAGTCCAATGCCGATATCGGCAAGGTGCGCGCCTTCTTCGTCAAATATCAGGACCGCATCCTGTATGGCACCGACCTGACGGACAGCCCGCCCGATCCAGCCGCACGCGCCCAGAACCCGCCCGCCACCAGCGATTTTCCCAGAGAGGCGGACCAGGTGTGGCGCGCCGACTGGCGCTATCTGGCTACCCCGCTCAGCCAGCGGGTCGATGCGATCAGCGCCGACGCCAGGGGGCTGAACCTGCCCCGTGCGGTGATCGACAAGATCTATTGGAAAAACGCCCAGCGCTTTTTCAAGCTCAAGAGCTGAACCGGAGGCTAAGCTCAGGCGATGTGAAGGCGGAAGCCCAGGCGGTCGGCGGCTGCCTGCATTCCGGCATCGGCGGTATCGGTAACGAGATCGTCGATCTCGGCCACGTTCATGATTCGGTGCAGGCAGACTCGGCCGAACTTGGACCGGTCGGTGACCGCGATGACCTGTCCCGCCGCCTTGACCATCTTTCGGTTGAGCACGGCCTCCGGCTCGAAATGCGTGGTGATGCCACGCTCGATATCGAACCCGTCCACGCCGAGGAACAGCTTGTCGACATGCAGGTCGTCGAACGCGCTCTCGGTCTGTGCCCCGTAAAAGGCGCGGTTGCGCCGCCGCAACGTGCCGCCCAGCATCACGACGTTGATGCGCTCCTTGCTCGCCAGCGCGCAGAGAATATCCAGATCGTTGGTCAGCACGGTAACCTCGTCGCTGTCAGCCAGGTGCAGCGCGATCTGCAGCGCGGTGGTGCCTGAATCGAGCACGATCGAATCGCCCGGCATCACCATGGCCGCCGCCAGCGCCCCGATGCGCGCCTTTTCGTCGACGTTGATCGCGCGCTTGGCCTCGACCGGAGGCTCCGCCGCGACGTTGACGGCATCGGTCGCGATCGCGCCGCCATAGGATCGCTCGGCGATGCCGCGCTTCGCCAGGTAATGAAGGTCCTTTCGGATCGTCTGCATCGATACGCCGAAGCGTTCGGCGAGTGGCACGACCTGCACGCTGCCGCGCTCCCGCACCAAGGCACTGATCTGCTGTCTCCTACCACTGGTGTCCCGCGTGACGGACATATTGGCTTCCTCCCGTTCCGGCCCTGCATATCAGCCTAAAATTGCTCGCACAACAAAGCGGAAGTTTCGTTTCTTTTCTATTTGACAGTTTCGCTACGGTGGGGATACCAAATCGCAATAAATCGCGCGAATCCATTCAGGCTCCAAGGATCGTGCAGCTGATAAGGGGAATGGCGATGACGCAACGACGCATTTTGCGGAATGTGGTGCTTACCGGGGTCAGCGCAGCGGCCTTGCTGACCGTTCCCACTGCATCGGCCTATGCTCAGGAAGCCACATCCGTAACGGCCGAACCGGATCCGGCACAGCAGGCCGGCGATACCGACGCGTCGGACAACGCCCCCGATATCGTCGTGCGCGGTGTCCGCGGCAGCTTGCTGCGCTCGATCCAGGCCAAGCGCAGCGCGGATACGATCGTGGACGCCATTTCCGCCGAGGAACTGGGCAAGTTTCCCAACCGCAACGTCGCCGAAGCACTCGCCAACATTCCGGGCGTGACCGTCGGCCGCGACGGCCGCGGCGAAGGACGCTCGGTCACGATCCGCGGGCTTGGCGAGAATTTCGCCATTACCACGCTCAACGGCCGCATTCTCCCGACCGACGGCACCGATCGATCCTTCGCCTTCGACGTGCTGCCATCGGAAATCATTTCGGGCGCCGAAGTGCAGAAGGCGGTGCGATCGTCGGAGCTGGAGGGCAGCATCGGCGGCAACATCAACTTGCGCACCGCGCGTCCGCTCGACCGCCCAGGGGTTCACGCCACCGGCTCGGTGGAAGGCCAGTATAATGATTTCGTCGAGAAGGGCGGCTACAAGGTCACTGGCGTCGTCAGCGCGACCTTCGCCAACGACACGATGGGCATCATCGCCGGCGCGAGCTACAACAGGTACAAGTTCCGCACCGACAATCTGGGCGAATATTCGATCACGGACGGGACGGAGGCCGCCTATGGCGTCGACTTCAACCGGGACGGCAAGATCAATCCCGACGCCGATGGTCCAGCCTATATCTGGCCCGACTATTACAGCGTCGGCACCGTGCAGGGCGAGCGTGAGCGGATCGGCGCGGCGGGGGCGTTCCAGTGGAAGCCGTCCAGCGCATTCGAGCTGACGATCGACGGTATCTACAGCCGGTATAATGTTACGCAGCACAATTATCGCTCGTCCAACTATCTCAATCCGCTGGGCGATGACGGGTCGCTGCGCTGGGATCCGGCGTCGATCAAGGTCGACGCCCACAATGTCGTCACCGGCTTTGCGATCAATGATCTCGTCAGCGAGGTGCTGACCACTGACGAGCCGCGCAACAGCCAGACCTATCAGATCGGCGGCCATGTCGACTGGCAGGCCGCGGACCGGTTGAAGGTCGCGATCGACGGCTATTACGGAAAGGCGCGCGACAATACGGGCGGGCAGAACCGGTTCGTCGTGGCCGGCATTCCCGGCGCGTCAGCGGTTTTCGCGACACGTGCGGGCGGCATCCCGGACCTCGCCATCACGATTCCCGGCGGACGCACGCTCGATCAGGCGACCAATGACGATTTCCGGGCGCATTATATCGGGATCCAGGGCCAGAATATCGAGGATCGCACGCAGGGCGTGAAGCTGGATGTCACCTATGACGTGGACAATGACACGTTCAAGTCGATCACCTTCGGCGGTGCCTGGACCGATCGCCGCAAGAACGTCGAGACGATCGACAACCAATATACCACTTCCTGCAATTATTGCGGCTATCCCTTCACCTTCGGCCAGCTGGGCGCGTCAGTGGTGCGGCCGGGCAACGGCACGATCCTGACCAAGCTGCAGGGCGATTTCCCGCGCAACTTTCCCTATTTCGACATCGATACGTACCTGGCGGCGCTTCCGCGCGCGGACAACAACCCGGCGATCCTCGACCCCAACAGCTGCCTCGATGCGACCGGCACGCCCATCCCGGGCTGCGCGTTGTCGCCTTATCCCGCCGGCTATTCGACTCAGCTGGTCGAGCCCGACCTTCCCGCATCCTATCTGATCAAGGAACGGACCTGGGCGGGCTATGTGCAGTTCAACCTGGCCGGACAGCGCTGGCGCGGCGACATCGGCTTGCGCCTCGTGTCGACCAAAGTGTCGTCGACGGGCTATGGCGCCAGCATCGCCAGCATCATCCAGCGCGTCGGCACGCAGGACAATGACGTGAATTTCAATCCGGTCGATGCGATCAATGGCGGCGGCGACTATCTGCGCCTCCTTCCGGCGGTCAATTTCGCCTATGACATCGCGGACGGCTTCCGTGTCCGGCTTGCCGCATCGAGGGCGATCTCGCGGCCGAGCTTCGGTGAACTGTCCCCAGCCAAGGACGCGACCTCGGCGCAGTCGGGCACCTTCATCATCTACGATGCCGGCAATCCCAATCTGAAGCCGACCAGCGCCGATCAGTTCGACGTGTCGTTCGAATATTACCCGTCCAACCGCCTCGCGCTTACCGCGGCGGCGTTTTACAAGCACATCACCAGTTTCGTCTCGACCGTTCCGGTCGATGTCGTGATCACGCCGACGGCGCAGCCCGCCAACCAGCAGCAGAATTTCGACTTCGTCGAGTATCAGGTGATCAACGGCGACAGCGCCAAGGTGTATGGCCTGGAGGTTGGCGGTCAATATTTCCTCGACAATGGTTTCGGCGTCCAGGCGAACCTGACCTACAACCATTCGCGCGCGACATCCGGGGAGGTGACGACTGGCCTGCCCGGCGCGATTCCTTTCTCGGCCAACACCAAGCTCTTCTATGAGAAGAACGGCATCAGCGCACAGGTCTCGTACAGCTTTCAGTCGCGTTACACCTACGCCCAGTCGGGCAACCTGGGCTATTTGCCGGTCAAGGAAGACGGCTATCACGAGATGTCGGCCAGCCTGTCCTATGACCTGACCGACAATGTGTCGGTTTACGTGCAAGGCTCGAACCTGCTCGGTTCGGCGATCAAGCGCTTCAACACCTATAGCAACGTACCCAATTTCTACGAATATTCGGGTCGTTCCTTTTTCTTCGGGATTCGCGGCCGTTTGTGACTCATATTGGGTGAGCGGTGCTGTCATCGATCGACGACATTGCTGGCAGCAAAAGACGCCGCCGGTACGGGCTTCGAAGCCTATGGGGGCGGCGTGGTAGGCTCGTGGCCCTTAGAGCGGCGAGCGTTAAATCTGATCCGTTCGTCCTGAGTAGGGATCGAGGTGCCGAAGGCGTATCGAGAGCCCGTATCGAAGGACAGGTTGTCGCGCGGAACCTGTCCTTCGATACGCCGCTGCGCGGCTACTCGATGGCTACTCAGGACGAACGGGTGGTGGTGGCTCTGATTTAATGCAAGCACCTTTAGTCGCATATAATTGCTCTTCAGGCTGCCAACTGGCGACCGACGTCCTCATGGTGGTGTGAGACAGGCGACCGTGAACTGGCGCTCGTCGCATTGCTGCAACCGTTCGAGAGCGCCGGTGGTCGATCGGCCATGAGAACACGAGGACTCGTATGTGGTGCCGGTTGCAGGAATCGAACCCGCGACCTTCGGTTTACAAAACCGCTGCTCTACCAGCTGAGCTAAACCGGCGTCCGGGCGCTCCATGCGTCAAACCACACCGAACGTCCAGCCCTCGCGCCGTGCGATATCGGGCGTCAGATCAGGCGGATTCCACAGATCGGCGCGTCCTGCATTGGCGCGCAGCCAGGCCGCGGTGAGGATCGCGTCGGTCGCGTGATCGGTATAGCGGACGAGCGGCGCATGCGGTTTCGAGCCCATCATGGCCAGCGCCACGTCCAGCGTCTCGCCATCGCGGAACTTGCTCAGGCCCTTGCGCTTGCCCGCCGCGCGCGCGGCGATCGAGGTGTAGATCTCGACGATCATCGCGCCCTTGTCGGGCACCGGGTCGAACGGCCAGACGGGAATTGCCGTGCCGAGATGGTGCAGCAATCGCATGCCGGCGAAGCTCGCCTTCGCCACCTGCGCCGCCCCGATCGCATCATAGAGCGACGAGGGTTTGTGTCCGCCCCCGGCCTTGTAGTGCATCTCGCTGCGGCGCAGATGGATGAAGCCCGCCTTCGCCCCGTCCGCCGCGCCGAGATAGAAATGCCGTCCCCGCCGGCTCTCCAGGAACGAGGCGGCGCCCAGGTCCATGTCGGGGCTGGAGGCGTCGACATAACCCCAGAAGGCGCGGGAGGTGACCGGCGTTTCCTCGCCGGGCAGATAGGCGCCGCGTTCGATGATCGGCGGCGAGAAGCTGAAATCGAAGCCGGCCAGCAACGGTTCGTCGGCACGGGCGCGCAGCCATTCGAGGATTTCGGTGCGCGACCAGGCCTTGCCCGGCGGATCGACGATCACCGGCGCGGCGTCGCCCGCCTCGCACAGCGCCAGCGCGATGCCGGGATGGGACTGGCCTTTGGCGCCCGACCAGTCGATCGCGGCGAAACGGGTGAAATGGTCAGGGGCGCGCGCCACCACGCCTCGCTCGCTGCGCACCGGAAGCGCGGTCCCACCAGGCGCGCTCGATCAGCAAGCACAGTCGCTCCGGGTCGGCCGCCGCCGATCGCACCAGCACGCAAGGCCAGCCCTCATATTGCGGCGTCTGCCAGAAGCATTCGGGGTCGGTCCCGATCAGCACCCCGATTTCCTCGCGCGTCGCGCGCAGCACGAAATCACCCGGTGTCCGCCCCTGCGAGACGATCTGTCGCCCGCGCACCTGTGGCGAGGCCGATCCCCGCGCGCCCGCACCCATCGACACGCCCGGCAAGGTCAGGGCGAAGGCCACCGCCTCGTCCCAGCTGAAGCTCATGCCTTGGCTTTGCGCGGCTTCGATCGCGGCCGCGCGGCGCTCCAGTCGCGGGATCGTTCGATCATCGCCTGGACTCGCTCGGGATCGGCGCTGTCATAACGCACCAGCACTCCGGGCCAGCCCTGGTAATGCGGCGTCTGCCAGAAGGTCTCCGGATCGGTTTCCATGAGCATTTCCTTGGTGTCCTGGTCGATCGCGAGCACGAAGGAATCCGCTTCCCGGCTGGGATGGAGAAAGGCACGGCCGTTCGACACGATCTTGACCGCCGGGCTGCCATAACTGGTCGACATTTCCGTGTCGGGCAGGCCGAGCGCGAACGCGGTGATGCTGTTCCAGTCGAAACTCATTCGCCGCGCTCCTTCAGCTCCTGCCAATAGGCCATGCGTTCCGCGATCCTTTTCTCAACGCCACGCTCGGTCGGGGTGTAGAAGGTCTGGGGGCTCATCTCGGCCGGCCAGTAATTGGACCCGGAGAACCCTTCCGACGTGTCGTGGTCATAGGCATAGCCCTTGCCGTACCCGATATCCTTCATCAGCTTGGTCGGCGCATTGAGGATGTTCTGCGGCGGCATCAGTGATCCGGTTTCCTTCGCGCTGCGCCAGGCGGCCTTTTGTGCCGCATAGGCCGCGTTGGATTTGGGCGCGACGGCGCAATAGAGGCAGGCCTGCGCGATCGCGAGTTCGCCCTCGGGCGACCCGAGGAAATCATAGGCATCCTTGGCGGCGAGGCACTGCACCAGCGCATTGGGATCGGCCAGCCCGATATCCTCGCTGGCGAAACGCGTGATGCGCCGGAGCACATAAAGCGGCTCTTCACCAGCGGTCAGCATGCGCGCGAGATAATAAAGCGAGGCCTGCGGGTCGGACCCGCGCATCGATTTGTGCAGGGCGGAGATGAGGTTGTAATGCCCCTCGCGATCCTTGTCGTAGACGGCGACACGCCGTTGCAGGAACGCCGAGAGACCGGCCGGGTCGAGCAGTTCGGGCAGGTTCACCGAAAACAGCGTCTCGGCCTGGTTGAGCAGGAAACGGCCGTCGCCGTCCGCGCTGGCGATCATCGCGTCGCGCGCTTCGGGGGTGAGGGGCAGGGGGTGCCCCATCGTCTCCTCGGCACGGTCGAGCAGTTTGCCGAGCGCTGCCGCGTCGAGGCGATGGAGGATGAGCACCTGCGCCCGGCTGAGCACCGCGGCGTTGAGTTCGAAGCTCGGATTCTCCGTCGTCGCGCCGACCAGCGTCACCGTGCCGTCCTCGACATAAGGCAGGAAACCGTCCTGCTGCGCGCGGTTGAAGCGGTGGATCTCGTCCACGAACAACAGGGTGCGCTTGCCGATCCGGGCATGCTCGCGCGCCTCGGCGAACGCCTTTTTGAGGTCCGCCACGCCCGAGAACACCGCCGAGATCGCCACGAACCGCAAATCCACCGCATCGGCGAGCAACCGCGCGATGGTCGTCTTGCCCGTGCCCGGCGGTCCCCACAGGATCATCGACGACAGCCGCCCCGCCGCGACCATCCGCCCGATCGCGCCTTCGGGCCCGGTCAGATGCTCCTGCCCGACGACCTCCTCCAGCCGTTGCGGCCGCAGCCGGTCGGCCAGCGGCGCATTCTCGGAAACCGCTTCGCGGGCAGGGGGATCATAGGTGGCAAAAAGGTCGGCCATGCCCGGAACATAGGGTGGACGGCCGGAAGGTGCCACCCCGCCATGGCGCGCTGCACCCCGTGAAAAATTCCCTCTTGTCAAAACCGACTCAAGATATATCTTAGACGCATCGTGATACACACAAAGGAAGACTCATGTTTCATCATATGCGCGGCCGCGATTGCGGTCCCCGGGGCGGACGCTTCACGCGCGGTCCCTTCTCCTTCCAATGGGAAGTGCACGGCCATGGCGAACGCGGCGGCCGGAGCCGCCGGATGTTCGATGGCAGCGAGCTGCGGCTCGTCCTGCTCAAGCTGATCGAGGAGCAGCCGCGTCACGGCTACGACCTGATCCGCGACATCGAGGAGCGGACCGGCGGCGCCTATGCGCCGAGCCCCGGCGTGATCTACCCGACCCTGACCATGCTCGACGATATGGGCCTGATCGAGGAGCAGAAGTCAGAAGGCGCGAAGAAGCTCTTCGCGATCACCAATGCGGGCCAGGCGCTGCTCACGGAGCGCGAGGAAGAGGTCGAGGCGCTGTTCGCCCGGCTCGAGGACCTCGGCTCGATGCGCGAGCGCACCAGCGGCGGCCCGGTCCGCCGTGCCATGGGCAACCTCAAGGCAGTGCTCCAGCAGAAGCTCGGTGCCGGCGAGGTCGATGGCGACACGCTGCACCATATCGCGGCGCTGATCGACGAAGCCGCGCAGAATATCGAGCGGCTGAAATAACGCGTGACGCGTTTGCAACTCCTGCGCCGGCGGCTGGGCATCGGCCCGGCCGCCGGCACCGACGACCGAATGAAGAAAGGACAGCGCTCATGGACAGCGCAACCGCCAGCGTGCCCACCACAAGCGGCAGCAAATATCTCCAGCAGCTGTGCAAGCACTGGCAGCACAACCTGACCGTCGAGTTTACGCCCGAACACGGCACCGTCGTGTTCCCGAAAGACGCGCGCGGTGCCGATCATCCCGGCGACGGGCTGGTCACCTTCGATGCGCGTGCCGAGGCACTCGACGTCCGGATCGATGCGACCTCGCCGGAACAGCTCGAAGGCCTGAAGGGCGCCGTCGCCCGGCACCTCGATCGCTTCGCCTTCCGCGAAGCGCCTCTCACGTTCGACTGGAAGTAACCCGGGCTGGGGCTATTTCCCCCGCCGCTCCAGCACCGCCAGATACGTATCCAGCACCGCCTGGTTGATCGTCTCCCAACGATAACCGGCGGCCTTGGCGTGTCCGGCTTCCCCGGCTGAATGGCGGAAATCATCATCCTCGCAGAAACGCTGCAGGGCATCGGCATAACCCTGGATATCGGTTGGATCGACGATCAGCCCGGTCACGCCGTCATCGATCAGCCCGACCGCGCCCGATGCTCGCGCCGCGACCACCGGCACCTTTGCCGCCATTGCCTCCAGCGTGACGTTGCCGAACGTTTCGGTCACGCTGGGATTGAAGAACACGTCCATCGAAGCGACCGCCCGGCCCAGATCGTCGCCCGACTGGAATCCGGCGAACACCGCATCCGGGATTTCCTGCGCGAACCAGTCGCGCGCCGGGCCTTCGCCCACCACCAAAGTCTTGTGCCGCACACCCCGCGCATCAAGCGCGTGCATCGCCTGGGCGAATACGTCGAGGCCTTTTTCCTTCACCAGCCGACCGAGAAAGCCGACCGCGATCTCGTCGTCCGCGATGCCCAGGCCGCGTCGCCATTGCATGTCGCGGCGACCGGGATTGAATCGGTCGTGGTTCACCCCGCGTGACCAGCGCGAGATATGCGCCGTCACGCCCCAGTCGCGCAGGATCTCACCCATCATCTGGCTCGGCGCCAGCACCTCGTCCACGCGCGAATAGAATTTGCGCTGGGCGTTGATGATGATCGGTTCGAGGAAACCGATGCCGTAATAACGGACATAGGTCTCGAACCGCGTATGGTACGACGCGACCGAGGCGATATTATTCCGCTCGGCATAACGCACGGCGGCATGCCCCAGCAAGTCGGGCGCCGAGACATGGATCAGGTTCGGTGCGAAGGCGTCGACATCGGCCCGGGTCTTCGCCGGCATGCCGCGCGCGAGCTTGTACTCGGCGCGCCCGGCGGGAAGCTTGATCGAGGGTACGCTGACCAGATCGCCGGTCGGGGCAAAGGCTGGGCGGCGGCTGGTCGGGGAGTAGACGCGCACCGTCGTCCCCTGTTTCAGGAGGTGGCCGACGAGGAGATTGAGCGCCTGGTTCGCGCCATCGCGCGTATAATTGTAATTGCCGCTGAACAGCGCGACGCGGAGGTCTTTCGCTTGCATGGCGGGCGCATAGACCCCCCGGAGCCAAACGCCAATCTCTGCTCTGGTCGCATTCGCGTTAAATTCAGTTCATGGCGAGAGGTGCATCGTGGCCGCAGGCCCCTACGTTCATCCGCAAAGGAGACCTTCATGACCGATCTGTCCGATTTCCCGATCACCAAACGCTGGCCTGCGCAGCATCTCGACCGCATCCAGCTTTATTCGCTGCCAACGCCCAATGGCGTGAAGGCATCGATCATGCTCGAGGAAACCGGACTGGCCTATGAGCCGCACTTCGTCGATTTCGCCACCAATGATCAGAAATCGCCGGAATTCGTCTCGCTCAATCCCAATGGCAAGATTCCGGCGATGATCGATCCCAACGGGCCGGGCGGCAAGCCGCTCGGCCTGTTCGAAAGCGGGGCGATCCTGCTCTATCTCGCGGGCAAGACGGGCAAGTTCATCCCCAACAATCCCACCGGCCGCTGGGAGGCGACGCAATGGGTGATGTTCCAGATGGGCGGCGTCGGGCCGATGTTCGGCCAGCTCGGCTTCTTCAACAAATTCGCCGGCAAGGACTGGGAGGACAAGCGCCCGCTCGGCCGCTACGTCGATGAATCGAAGCGCCTGCTCGGCGTGATGGATGCCGCGCTGGCGGGCAAGGACTGGTTCCTGGGCGACGACTATACCATCGCCGACATCTCGATGCTCGGCTGGGTCCGCAACCTGATCGGTTTCTACGAAGCGCGCGATCTGGTTGGCTTCGATGACTTCGAGAACGTCGCGGCCTGGCTTGAGCGCGGCCTCGCCCGCCCCGCGGTGCAACGCGGACTGACTATTCCGGCAAAACCGGCCTGACCCTCTTTTCCTCCCCATGGAACATGGGGAGGGGGACCACTCGCTTCTTCAGCGAGTGGTGGAGGGGAAGGCCACAGGCGTTGGCGGTCGTGGCATGCCCCTCCACCACCAGCGTCGCCGGCGGTCGGAAAAAAGAAAAGTTTGTTCCCCTCCCGTTCTTTTCCCGCTAAGGCCTCGCACATGGCGAAACCCCAGAAACGCTATGTCTGCCAGGCCTGCGGATCGGTCGCGAACCGCTGGGCGGGGCAGTGCGCCGATTGCGCGGAATGGAACACGCTGGTCGAGGAGGTGGGCGGTACCGTTACGCCCTTCCAGGCCAAGCATAACCTCCAGTCCGGCGGCCGCGCGATGACGATGGTCGGCCTCGACGCTGAAGTCGCCTTGCCCGAACGCCTGCCGAGCGGCATCGCTGAATTCGATCGGGCGTTGGGCGGTGGTTTCGTCGAGGGTTCGGCAACGCTGATCGGCGGCGATCCCGGTATCGGCAAGTCCACCCTGCTGCTTCAGGCGGCGGCAAAAATGGCGCTGGCCGGTCTTTCGGTCGCCTATGTCTCCGGCGAAGAGGCCGCCGATCAGGTTCGCTTGCGCGCGCGGCGTCTCGGCCTGGGCCATGCGCCCGTGCAGCTGGCCGCTGCCACCTCTACGCGCGATATCCTGACGACCATGCGCCAGGGGCCCGCGCCCGCGCTGCTCGTGATCGATTCGATCCAGACCATGCATTCCGACCTGATCGAGGGCGCCCCCGGCACCGTCAGCCAGGTCCGCGCGTCGGCGCAGGAACTGATCCGCTTCGCCAAGGAACGCGGCACCGCGGTGGTGCTGGTCGGCCATGTCACCAAGGACGGCAGCATCGCCGGCCCGCGCGTGCTCGAACATATGGTCGATACGGTGCTCAGCTTCGAAGGCGAGCGCAGCCACCAGTACCGCATCCTCCGCGCGATCAAGAACCGCTTCGGCGGCACGGACGAGATCGGCGTGTTCGCGATGGTGGCGGAGGGGCTGGCCGAAATCTCCAACCCCAGCGCGCTGTTCCTTACGCAGCGCGACGAAGGCGTGACCGGCACGACGGTGTTTCCCGCGCTGGAGGGCACGCGCCCGGTGCTGGTCGAGATCCAGGCGCTGGTTGTCCGCCTCGCCAGCGGCGCCACGCCGCGGCGCGCGGTGGTCGGCTGGGATTCGGGCCGGCTGGCGATGGTGCTCGCAGTGCTGGAGGCGCGCTGTGGCCTCAGCTTCTCGTCCTGCGAAGTCTATCTCAACATCGCCGGGGGCTACCGGGTGCAGGATCCCGCGGCCGACCTGGCCGTGGCGGCGGCGCTCGTCTCCGCGTTGTCCGAGCGTCCGGTGCCGCCCGATGCGGTGGCATTCGGCGAGATCGCGCTGTCGGGCGAAATCAGGCCGGTGGCGCACGGCGCGCTCAGGCTCAAGGAATCAGGCAAGCTCGGCTTCGAACGCGCGCTGGTGCCGGCCGCGATCACCAGCGAGAAGACCCCGCTCAAGCTGTCGGGATTCCGCACGCTCGGTCAGTTCGTTGACCATATGCTGGGGCGCGGCTAGCGACGGTGCAAATCGTCGCCACATAGGCGGCCAACCAAAACCCCGTTCGTGCTGAGTAGGGGCTGAGCTTGTCGAAGACCCGTATCGAAGCGCCCTCGCTTGGGGCATTGTCCTTCGATACGCCATTTCGACAAGCTCAACGGCTACTCAGGACGAACGGAATGGGCAGGTAACGGACGCTGATGGGACTGACCGCACTCGACATCCTCGTACTGATCGCGGTCGGCGGCGCCGCCATCCTCGGCCTGATGCGCGGCTTCGTGACCGAGATCCTGTCGCTGTTCGCCTGGGTCGCGATCGTCTTCGCGATCAAGCTGTTCCACGCGCCGCTCACCCTGCTCCTGTCGGGGTCGGTCGGGACGGTCACCGGCGCTGCGGTGCTGTCTTTCGCGCTCATCGCCGGCATCACCTATTTCGCCGGACGCGCGGTGGCCAATGCGCTGGGCTCGCGCACGCGCGATTCGATCCTCGGCCCGGTCGATCGCGCGCTGGGCTTCGGCTTCGGCGCGGTGAAAGGCCTGATCCTTGCCAGCCTCGGCTTCCTGCTCGTCGCGCTGGTGACCGACACGATGAGCGGCGGCCCGAGTCATCGGCCCGAGTGGCTGACCGCCGCCCGAACCTACCCGCTGCTCAACACGACCAGCGCGAGCATCGCCGACTTCGTCGACCGCAGGCGCAAGGGAAAACCGGTGTTCGGCCCGGCGGACAATGCCGCCACACCCACCAATAGCAGCGAGGAGCGGCCATGAACGCGCCACTCTATAATGCCGAAATCCTGCGCCTCGCCGCGACCATCCCGTATCATGATCGCCTGTCCGATCCGATGGGCAGCGCGGAGAAGCGTTCGCCGGTGTGCGGCAGCCGCGTGACCGTGGACGTCAATGTCGACGAATCCGGCCGAGTCAGCGAGGTCGGCCTGCTGGTGCGCGCCTGCGCGCTTGGCCAGGCATCCTCGTCGCTGATGGGTGCCAGCGTGATCGGCAAGACACCCGAGGAACTGGCCACCGCCCGCGACGCGCTGGCCGCCTGGCTCGCGGGGGAGGGGCCCTTGCCCGATTGGCCCGGTTTCGAGCTGTTCACGCCCGCGCTGCCGCATAGCGCGCGCCACGCCTCGATCCGCCTCGCGTTCGAGGCCGCCGCCGACGCCGCCGAGGCCGCGCGCGCAAGGCTCCACGCATGAGCGAATCGCTGCTGTTCGACGCGGTCGTCCTGCTCGGCTTCGGGCTCGTCTTCGTGCTGATCTTCCGTCGCTTCGGGCTCGGCGCGACCCTTGGCTATCTCGTCGCGGGCGCGGTGGTCGGGCCGCAGGCGCTCGGCCTGGTCGGCGGCGCGGAGTCGAAGATCGGCGTCGCCGAGCTCGGCATCACCCTCCTCCTGTTCATCGTCGGGCTCGAGCTCAATCCGCAGCGGCTATGGCAGCTGAAGAAGGAGATTTTCGGGCTCGGCCTGATGCAGGTCGTGCTGTGCGGTATCGCGGTGTCGGGTGTGGTGTGGGTCATCACTCAATTCTCGCCCGCCGCCGCGCTCGCGCTCGGTCTGCCGCTCGCTTTGTCCTCGACCGCGCAGGTGCTGCCGATGCTGCAATCGGCCGGCCGCCTGCGCACGCCCTTCGGCGAGCGCGCCTTCTCGATCCTGCTGTTCCAGGATCTGTCGATCGTCCCGCTGATCACCATCGTCGCGGTGATGTCGCGCAACCCGGCCGACGCCGCGGGGCCTCCCGGCTGGCAGCTGTTTCTCTACACCGTGCTCGCGGTGGTGGGACTGGTGCTGATCGGCCGCTATGCGCTCCGCCCGCTGTTCCGGACCATCGGCAATCTCGGTGAGCGCGAGATGTTCGTGTTCGCCGGCCTGTTCACCGTCATCGCCGCCGCCGCGCTCATGGAGGCGCTGCATCTGTCGACCGCGCTCGGTGCGTTCGTGGCGGGCGTGATGCTCGCGGACAGCCCGTACCGGCACGAGCTGGAGGCGGATGTCGAGCCGTTCCGCTCGATCCTGCTCGGCCTGTTCTTCCTCGCGGTCGGCATGATGCTCGATCTTCATGCCATTGCGGAGCGGCCCCTCTTCGTGCTCGGCATGGCGGTGGCGCTGATCGTCACCAAGCTCGTGATCATCATGGGCATCGGCCTGATCTTCAAGATGACCTGGCGCGGTGCGCTCGCGCTCGGCCTGCTGCTCAGCCAGGGCGGGGAATTCGGCTTCGTGCTGTTCGCCCAGGCGCAGAATGCGATGCTGATCGCGCCCGAGGCCGCCAGCCTGTTCGGCGCGATCGTTACGCTGTCCATGGCGACCACGCCGTTCCTGATGAAGGCGACCGAGCGGATCCGCACCGAGCCGCAGACCGACGGCGGCACCCGCGAAGGCCCGATGTCGGACGGCGCGAATGCGTTGATCGTCGGTTACGGCCGTTTCGGCCAGACGGTCGGCCAGATGCTGATCGCGCAGGGCGTGCCCGTGACCCTGATCGATACCGATATCGAGATGATCGATATCGCCGGCAGCTTCGGCGCCAAGGTCTATTATGGCGACGGCACCAGGCTGGACATGCTGCGCCAGGCAGGCGGCGCCGATGCGGAACTGATCCTGTTCTGCACGGACGGCGACCAGATCACGCCCGAGATGATCGAGGCCGTGCATGAGGCTTTCCCCCAGGCGGCGATCTTCGTGCGCGCCTATGATCGGCGCTCGCTGATCAAGCTCAAGGGTGCGCCGGTGCGCGGCGTGGTGCGCGAAGTGCTCGAATCCGCGATCAAGATGGCGCGCATGGCGCTGTCCAGCCTCGGCATCGAGGATGAGGAGATTTCCCGCGCCGAGGACATGTACCGGGCGCGCGACAAGGAGCGGTTGAAGGCCCAGGTCGAGGCCGGCGATCTTCGCGCCGCGGTCGAGAAGGTCATCACTCAGCCGCTGCGCGGCGCGGAAGACGCCGGATGAAGAACCGGTCGCTCGCCGCGCGCGTCGGTTTCGCCCTGGCGGGCTGGAAGGCGGCCTGGGCGCGCGAGCGGAGCTTCCGGACTCAGTCATGGTGCGCGCTGCTCGCCCTGCTCGCCCTGTTCCTGCTTCAGCCGCCGCCGATCTGGTGGGCGTTCGTCATGCTCGCCTGTGCCCTCGTGCTCGCGCTCGAACTGATCAACAGCGCGGTCGAGGCGCTGATCGACCTGCTCCATCCCGGGGTCCATCCGGAGATCAAGATCATCAAGGACATGCTGGCGGGTGCCGTGCTGGCGGTCAGCTGCGCCGCGCTATTCGGGGCGATCGTGCTTGGAGCCGCCTATGTCTGGGCGCATTTGCTCGCGCTGGAAAGTTGAAGGAAATGCCATGAACCCGATCGTCCTTTTCGCGGCGCTGTCCGGGGCGCTCGCCGTCGCCGCGGGGGCGTTCGGCGCCCATGGTGCAAGCGGGGCGGCGGCCGACTGGCTGAAGACCGGCGCGCAATATCAGCTGCTTCACGCCATTGCCGCGCTCGCGATCCTCCGTCTCGACGCAAAGGGGCCGGCAGTCCTTTTCCTCGCAGGCGGGGCAATTTTTGCCGGCACGCTCTACCTGATGGCGCTCGGCCTGCCGCGCTGGCTGGGCGCGATCACCCCGATCGGCGGCGCCCTGCTGATCGCCGGCTGGCTATGGCTCGCCTGGCTGGCCACGCGCAGGGTCTGAGGCTCACGCCCGTCTCGCATGTCCCGCCAGCCGACCCAATTTGGGTTGCCGGTATTTCTTCAAGTATTTGATTTATAAGATATTTTGAATCATCCGCATCGGTGGGACAAGGGATATGGGACAAGCTGGTGTCCCATATCTCCCTTGTTTCGCGATCCATCGCCGCGCCGATTCGGCAGCACCGTCGCGAGCCGGCTAGCGGCGCGCTTCGGGCGCGCATAGCGAAACGCGCTCCCGTTCTTCGTTCGAAAGGGTTCCGTCGCCATCGGCGTCGATGCAGGCAAAGGCCGCCAGCCGCACCTTCAGCATCTCGTCATGCGTGAGATAGCCGTCGTTATCCGCATCCTCGGCGCGGAAATCCGCCGCGATATCGCCTCTCAGGCGCGCGATCTCACCCGGAATGGCCGGCAGCGGCGCCAGCGCACGTTCGCCCATGGCGGTCCATTCGGCCCGGCTCAGCCGACCGTCGCGATCGGAGTCGGACGCGCGGATGACGGCGGTCATTGCCGCATCGCATCCCACCCGGGTCGAGCAGGAGGGTGAACCCTCCTGGGCCGCAAGCGCCAGCGCCAGGATCATCATCATGGCCGGCATCGCACTTTCGTGCTCATCCGGCCCGGCCTGCGTCCGCATCGAGGAACGCGGCGACGTCCTTCAGGTCCACCGATTTGTCGAGAAAAGTCCGGCCGATCCCGCGCGCGAGCAGGAAGGGCAGGGTGCCCGCATCCATCTTCTTGTCATGGAGCATATGCCCGACCAGCGTGTCGCTGTGGGCGCTAATGCCGGCCGCCGCGACGCTGTCGGGCAGGCCGACAGCGCGAAGGTGCGCCGCTACCCGTTCCGCGTCCTGGCCCGGCGCGAGGCCCCTTGCCGCCGAATAGCCGAACGCCAGTGCCATGCCCGCCGCGACTGCCTCGCCGTGAAGCAACCGGTCCGAAAAACCGGCCTCGGCTTCCAGCGCATGGCCGAAGGTGTGGCCGAGATTAAGCAACGCGCGGACGCCGGTCGTCTCGCGCTCGTCGGCGGCGACGATGCGCGCCTTGGCCGCGACCGAATGGGCAATGGCATGTTCGCGCGCCGCCGGGTCGCCGGCGAGCAGCGCCGCCGCATTGGCCTCGCACCACTCGAAAAAGGCAAAATCGTCGATCAGCCCATATTTCACCACTTCGGCATATCCCGCGCGGACCTGGCGCAGCGGCAGCGTATCGAGCACCTGCGGGTCGATCAGCACCACGGCCGGTTGATGGAAGGCCCCGATCAGGTTCTTGCCGGCGCGCGCATTGATCGCCGTCTTGCCGCCGACCGAGGAATCGACCTGCGCCAGCAAGGTGGTCGGGATCTGCACGAACCCGCAGCCACGCTTGACGATCGCGGTGGCGAAGCCGACCAGATCGCCGATCACGCCGCCGCCCAGCGCGATCACATGGTCGCCCCGCTCCACGCCGAGGTCGAGCAGCCGGTCTGTAAGCTGCTCGAGCGTCGCCCAACTCTTCGAGCCTTCGCCCGGCGCCAGCACGATCGCCTCGCTCGCCACGCCCGCCTCTGTCAGCGACGCCTGCAAGGTGGCGAGGTGCGGCAGGACATTCTCGTCGGTGACGATCGCCATGGTCCGCCCGCGTGACAAAGGCGCGAGGCGCTCTCCCGCCCGTGCCAGCACCCCGTCCTCGATCACCACCTCATAGCTGCGCGCGCCGAGGGAAACGGTGATGCTGGTCATAAACGCAGGGCTTTCAGGATCGAGTTCACGGTCGATTCGTGCGGCGCGTGATGGCTCGGCACACGGATATGGGCGAGCGCGTAGATCGGATTGCGGATCCTGGCCAGTTCGTCGAGCACCTGGCGCGGATCGCGGTCGCGCAGCAGCGGCCGCGTGTCGCGGCGGCCCACCCGGTCGGCCAGCACGGCCGGATTCGCGTCGAGCCAGATCGCCAGCGCCTGGTTCAGGATCAGGGTGCGGGTGTCGTCGTTGATGAACGCGCCGCCGCCGGTCGCGATCACCTTCGGCGTGCCGTCGATCAGCCGGGCGATCACGCGCCGTTCGCCGTCGCGGAAATGCGCTTCGCCGAATCGCTCGAAGATCTCGGTGATCGACATGCCGGCGGCGGCCTCGATCTCCGAATCGGCGTCGACAAAGGGCAGACGCAGGCGCGTCGCCAGGCGGCGGCCGACGGTGGACTTGCCGGCACCCATCAGCCCTACGAGGACAATCGGCTGGCCGGTCCAGTCCGGGAGAGGGGTGTGTCTTTGCAACATGGAAGCGGGGGCTATACAGCGAGCCCGCGTCTCGGGCAAAAGGCCGCGCGCAGTAGATTTTCTCACGTCCGTAATAACGCGTCTGTACAAGGTTCGCTCATGTCCCGTTCGCTGATAGCGCTCATCGTCATCCTGGTCGTCGTGGTTGGGGGCCTGTTTTTCCTGGCCGGGCGTACGAACGAAAAGCCGCTGACCCGCGTCGAGAAGGTAGTGCCGCTTGCGAATCTCTCGAACTAGCGTCGCGCTCGGCGCGATCGCCGCGGTACTTGTCGGCGTGGGGCTTCCCGCGCTGGGTCAGGACAAGCCCGAATCGCTGTTGCCGCCCGGCTTCGGCGATCCCGTCGCGGCGCCCGCGCCGACCCCCGCGGCCACGCCTTCGGGGTCTGCCACGCCGCGCCCTGCGGCGACGACGCTGACGCCGGAGGACGGTGTCACACCAAGTCCGACACCGTCCGCCACGCCGGGTGTTCCCGCGCCGGTCGATCCGGCATTGCTCGCGCGCTACGACATGCCCGATTATGCGCGCCGGTCGCTGGCATCGGTCGGTCCGGTCGGCCCCGATGGCGGGGGCCTGACGCCGCGCGCCTTCGGCAATGCCGATGGTCCTTATCTCGAAACGCTGATGCGCCGTCTCGATGTGCCGATCGCGTCGCGCTGGCTGTCGATTGCCCTCAGGCGCGCGCTGGTTTCGCGCGTCGACACGCCGCGCGGCATCAATGGCGCCGATTTCGCCGCCGAGCGCGCCTGGCTGTTGCTGCGCATGGGCGAATCGGTCGCGGCACGCGGCGTGGTGCAGAGCGTCGATGGCGACAACTTCACGCCCAAACTCTACGAAATCGCGATGCAGGCCGCGCTGGCGACGGGCGATCCCGGCGCCCTGTGTCCAGTCGCTGACGGCGGCGCCCAGCTGCGCCGCGAGCGCGCCTGGGTCGTGGCGCAGGCAATCTGTGCCGGTCTCGCTGGCGAACCGCGCAAGGCCGAGGCACTGATGAAGGCGGCGCGCAACAACGGTCTCGTCAACGGAATCGACCTGTTCCTGGCCCAGAAGGTCGCCGGCACCGGCGCGCGCGGGCAGCAGGCGGTGACGATCGAATGGGACAGTGTCGATCGCCTTACCGCGTGGCGCTACGGCCTCGCCAGCGCGACGGCGGTCGAGATCCCCGAAGCCTTGTTCGCCACCGTCTCCCCCAACGTCCAGGCGTGGCGCGCGCAATCCCCTGTGCTGGTGGCCCGCATGCGCGCGGCGCCCGCCGAGCAGGCCGCGGTGCGCGGCGTCTTCTCGAATGCGGCGCTGGTCGACCTCTACGGCGAGATCGACGAGGACGATCAGTCCTCAGCCGAGAATGGCGTCGCCCGGGATCTGCGCAGCGCCTATTCCGCGGCCGACATGCAGGGCCGGCTCGACGCGCTGAAGCAGCTCTGGGATCAGCCGAAGACGGCGGACGCGCGTTTCGCTCGCCTGATCCTGACCGCGCGCGCCGCGGCGCGGATCCCCGCCGGCACGCAGGGCGCTGACGCCGACCGTATCGTCGCCTCGATGCTCACGGCCGGAATCGATCGTGGTGCGATGCGCTGGCGGGCGAGCGTGCCTGCCGGCGGCGATGCCTGGGCGATGCTTGCCCTGGCCGATCCGGCATCGGCCTCGTCGAGCTGGTCGGACGTCAACCGCTACGCGGGTGCTGGCGAGTCGAGCGGCCTGAAGAAGCGCCTGTTCTTCGCCGGCATGGCGGGGCTGGGCCGCCTGTCGGCGGACGACGTGGAGCGCGGTGCGCGCTCGCTCGATGTGGCGATCGGGGTCGACAATGCCTGGACTCGCGCGCTCAGCCGTGCCGCGCGCGGGCGTGAGCCCGGAACGGTGCTGCTGCTGGCCGCGGTCGGCATGCAGACCCGGCTGTGGCGGGGGGTGCCGCCCGAGGCGCTCTATCATATCGTCACCGCGCTGAGGGTGGTGGGGCTCGAGGCGGAGGCACGGATGATCGCCGCCGAGGCGCTGGCGCGACTTTGACCGGCACGCCCGGCCCGGGCAGCGACCGAGCGCTGATCGAGCGCTTCCTCGAGATGATGGCCGCCGAGGCCGGGGCCGCGAAGAACACCATCGCTGCCTATCGCAGCGACCTGGCGCTTGCGTCCTCCTTCCTGGCGGGCGGTCTCGCGGCCGCCTCGGCGGCCGATCTCGCCCGTCTCGGTGATCAGTGGCTCGATCTGTCCCGATCGAGCGTCGCGCGCAAATCGGCCGCGCTTCGCCGTTTCTTCGCCTTTCTTGCCGATGAAGGCCACCGCACCGACGATCCCGGCGCCGCCTTGCCCCGGCCGGGGGCGCAGCGCGCTTTGCCCAAGGTGCTCGGTCATGACGATGTCGACCGGCTGTTCGCGGCGATCGCTGAGCGGATCGAGCGCGTGCCGCCCGATCCCAACGATCTCCGGCTCTCCGCGCTGGTCGAGCTGCTCTACGGCTCGGGCCTGCGCGCCACGGAACTGGTCTCGCTCCCGCGCAACGCGATAGCGCCCGATCGCCCCTATCTCATCCTGCGCGGCAAGGGCGGTCGCGAACGGCTGGTGCCGATCTCGGATCGCGCCCGTGCCGCGGTGGCGGCGTGGCGCGCTCATGTCGCGACCGATCGCCCGTGGCTCTTCCCCTCGGGCAAGAGCTTCCTGTCGCGCGTTCGGCTCTACCAGCTGCTCAAGGGGCTCGCGGCGGAGGCGGGCATCCCGCCCGACCGGGTCAGCCCTCACGTCCTGCGCCATGCCTTTGCGACTCATCTGCTCGCGGGTGGCGCCGATCTGCGCGCGCTTCAGTCGATGCTGGGCCATGCCGATATCGCCACGACGGAAATCTATACCCATGTCGATGCCAGTCGGCTGGTAGAGTTGGTTAACACCCGCCATCCCCTCGTTGACGTGAAGAGGCGCGGGGCCTAACCGACGCGGCCGATGGCAAGCTTCCTCGATTTCGAGAAACCGATCGCCGAGCTTCAGGGCCGGATCGACCAACTCCGTGAGACCGCCGCCGATGGCGCGGTCGATATCGATTCGGAGGTCGCCCGGCTCCAGGCGAAATCCGACAAGCTCCTGCGCGACACCTATTCCCGGCTGACGCCCTGGCAGAAGACGCTGGTCGCCCGTCACGGCGAGCGTCCGCACTTCAGGGACTATGTCGCCGGGCTGTTCGACGATTTCATGCTGCTCGCCGGAGACCGCGCGTTCGGCGACGATCAGGCGATCCTTGGCGGCTTCGCGAACTTCCGCGGGCGCAAGGTCATGGTGATCGGCCATGAAAAGGGTGACGATACCGCCAGCCGCCTCCGCCACAATTTCGGCATGGGCAAGCCCGAGGGCTATCGCAAGGCGATCCGCCTGATGCAGCTCGCTGACCGGTTCGGCCTGCCGGTGCTGACCCTGGTCGATACCTCGGGTGCCTTTCCCGGCGTCCAGGCCGAGGAACGCGGCCAGGCCGAAGCGATCGCCCGCTCGACCGAACAATGCCTCGCGCTCGGTGTGCCGCTGATCTCGGCGGTGGTGGGGGAGGGCGGCTCGGGCGGCGCGATCGCGCTCGCCGCCGGCAACAAGGTGCTGATGTTCGAGCACGCGGTCTATTCAGTGATCTCGCCCGAGGGCTGTGCCTCGATCCTGTGGCGCACCGCCGACAAGGCGGCCGAGGCGGCCGAGGCGATGAAGGTGACGGCGCAGGACCTGAAGGAACTGGGCGTGATCGACACGATCGTGCCCGAGCCGCTGGGCGGCGCGCACCGCGATCCCGCGCTTGCCATCGCCAGCCTGGGCGATGCGCTCGATGGCGCGTTGGCTGAATTGGGCAATCAGGGTGCCGATCAGCTGCGCCGTGGGCGACGCGACAAATTCCTGGCGATCGGCAGGCTCTAAAATCCCCCCCTCTTTCCGCGAGCGGGAGCTGAAGGAAAGAAGTATATTTTCGATGGCACCACGAAAAGGGCGGCGGAACCGAAGTTCCGCCGCCCCCATTTCGTCAAGCTGGTAAGAGCTTACGAAGCCTTCATGTTCGACGAGACGTTCTCGAAGGTGGTGCGCAGCTGGTTGCCCAGGCCCTGCATCGCGGCGATCGCGGCGACGGCGATCAGTGCGGCGATCAGGCCGTATTCGATTGCGGTGGCGCCCTTGCTGTTCTTGATGAACTTGCGGATGGTCTGCATGATTCCGGTCTCCAATGGTCTAAAGCTTCAGTACCCGGCTGATCCGGTGAACCGGGCCAGCAAGCTCAAACTAGAATCGCAAGGTTGAGAAACATTTAAGCCGCTCCAGGAAATTTTACGGGGCCGGTCAGCGGCCCGAGCGCGCGTTTTCCATTTTCGTGTTGACGTTGCCCCACATGTCGGTCGTGGTCCGCGCGACCTGGGTGAAGGACGCGATCATGGTGATGACGACGAGCGCCGCGATCAGGCCATATTCGATTGCGGTGGCGCCCTTGCGGTTCTTCACCAGCGTCCTGATCATGTTGCGCGCCATTGATGGTTGGTCCCGGCTGGAAAAATCCCCCGAACGTTAATGTAGGAGCGTTAATGAATGGCGAAGGCCATGGAAGATGTTGTCATGGCAGGGCTTTTTCCGGTCGTCGCGGTGGCGCTGATCGATCGTGAAGGCCGGGTGCTGGTGCAGAAGCGACCCATGGGCAAGATGATGGCGGGCCTTTGGGAGTTCCCCGGCGGCAAGGTCGAGCCGGACGAGACGCCGGAAGCGGCACTCATCCGCGAACTCGCCGAGGAACTGGGCATCGTCGTGAACCCGGCTCAGCTCGAACCCGCTGCCTTTGCCAGCGAGCCCCTTGCCGGCCGTCACCTGCTGCTGCTGCTCTATATCTGCCGGGCCTGGCACGGCACGCCGCGCGCGCTGCATGCGGAGGAACTTTTATGGTGCCTGCCGGAGGCATTGCACGATCTCGACATGCCGCCCGCTGACCTGCCGCTGATTGGGCGGCTGATGGCGCTGGTCTGAGCAAGGCGTCCGAAACTGGGGCCGATCCGTATTCTGTGATACACACAGGCGGGCGAACCCCCGGGGGAGGGAGAATGGCGGGACGGCCTTTGCTCAAGGGCCTGCGGGCAAAGGCCTGGGTGATTCTGCCCGGGCTTGCCGTGCTCGCGGTCATGCTGGGCCTGCAGATGGTCGGGGTGCCGGCGATCGACCGAATCGGGTCCTTGCTGTTCGACAGTTATCAGCGCGCCAAGCCGCGACCCTGGCAGGATGCCGGCGTCCGTATCGTCGATATCGATGACGAGACCCTGCGCCGGCTGGGCCAATGGCCTTGGCCCCGCACTGACATTGCTGAGCTGACCAGGCGCCTGACCGATGCCGGCGCCGCCACGGTGGCCTTCGACATCGTCTTTTCGGAACCCGACCGCACCTCGCCGACTCAGCTGGCCGAGCGCGTGAAGCGGCAGGGCGGCGATGCGCGAGTCGTCGCGGCGCTCGACACGCTGCCCGACAATGATGCCGTGCTCGCCGATACCTTCAGGAAGTCGACCGTCGCGCTGGCCTTTTTCCTGACCGGCGAGAAGAAGGGCGGTCAGGTCGAGCCGAAGATGGGCTTCGCGGTTGCCGGCTCGCCGCCGAGCACTGGCAAGGCGACCTATACGGGCGCGATCCAGCCATTGCCCGTGCTGCGCGACGCGGCCGCCGGCCTGGGTTTCGTCAGCCTGCCACCCGATAGCGACGGCATCGTGCGCAAGGCGCCGTTGATCTCGACTCAGAACGGCCAGCTGCTGCCCGCGCTCTCGCTCGAGGCGCTCCGCACTGCCTATCGGACTCAGTCGGTGATCGTGAAATCCAGCGATGCCAGCGGCGAATTGGGAAGCGGCGGCCCGAACGTCGTGTCGCTCAAGGTCGGCGATTCGGAGGTGCCGACGACTCGGTCAGGCCAGCTCGTAATGTATTACACGGCGCCGCATCCCGAACGGATCGTGCCGGCGTGGAAGGTCATGACGGGCCGGATGTCGGCGGCCGAGATGCAGCGCAACTTCGCGGGGCAGGTGGTCTTTGTCGGTACCAGCGCGCAGGGCCTCTACGACCTGAAATCGACTCCGCTCGCCGAGACGGAGCTGGGCGTGGTGATCCATGCCCAGGCGCTCGAGCAGATCATCACGAAGAGCTTCCTGCGCCAGCCCGACTGGGCGCGGGGTGCCGAGCGCGCGGCACTGCTCGTCCTCGGCCTGGTCATGGCTTTCTCGTTGCCCTGGCTGGGCGCGACGCGCGGCGCGGTCCTCGGCATGGTGATGGTGGGAGGCCTGGCCGGCGGCAGCTGGATGGCGTTCAGCCGCGACCAGCTGCTGCTCGATCCGACCTGGCCGGTGCTCGGCCTTACCCTGGTCTATGTCATCGAGACGGCGCTGACCTATTACCGGGAGGAACGGCAGCGCGCGTACATTCACCAGGCGTTCGACCGCTATCTCTCGCCCGACATGGTGAAGCGCATCGTCGCCGATCCCGGCAGCCTCGAGCTTGGCGGCGAGGAGCGCGAGATGACCGTGCTGTTCTGCGACATCCGCGGCTTCTCCAGGCTGTCGGAGAAGCTGACTCCGCAGGAGATCATCCAGTTCCTGATCGCGTTCCTGACGCCGATGTGCGACATCCTGCTCGCCCGCAAGGCGACGATCGACAAGTTCATCGGCGATGCGGTGCTGGCTTTCTGGAACGCCCCGCTCGACGACCCCGATCAATATGCCAATGCCGCCCGCGGCGCGCTCGGCATGACCAGGCGGCTGCGCGAGATCAATCTCGCGATGCGCGGCCAGACCGGGGGCGTATGGCCGGGCGAGGTTTGCATCGGCATCGGCCTCAACGCCGGGCCCTGCTGCGTCGGCAATATGGGCTCGGCGCAGCGGCTCAATTATTCGCTGATCGGCGACACGGTGAATCTCGCCTCGCGCATCGAGGGGCTGACCAAATATTACGGCGTGCAGATCGCGATCGGCGAGGACCTGCGTCGCCATCTGCCCCAGTTCGCCATCGTCGCACTCGATCATGTCCGCGTCGTCGGCCGTGACGCGCCCGAGGAGATCTTCGCCCTGCTCGGCGACGAAAGCCTGGAGCAGGAGGCAAGCTTCCGCAACTTCGCGCTACGCCATCAGGCCATGCTCGAAGCCTATCGAGCGCAGGACTGGGCAAAGGCCGACGCGCTGGCCGAAACGGGGCAGGGGTCCGCGACCAGCTATGGCCTGCGCAAATTCTATCTGCTGATCCGCGATCGGATCGCCCATTTCGCGGCCAATCCGCCGGGTGAGGCTTGGGATGGGGTGTTCTCGGCGACCGAGAAATAGGGGCGCAAAAAAGGGGTCGGAGTGAATTTCCGGCCGCCCGCAACCGATAAATCACTCTGACCCCTTTTTCCCCTCTGACCCCTTTTTCCCATCTCCGCGCTTCAAGCGCCCGGTACCCCGAGCGCCGTCGCTTCGGCCTGCAACCGCGCCGTCGCCCCCGGATTGGCCGCCACCGCCGCCTTCAGCGCCGCGCTTGCCCTGGCCGGTTCGCCCAGGGTCATCCGGCTGCGCATCAGCATGATCCAGCCATCGACATTGTCCGGATTGGCCTGGAGCTTTGCCTCCAGCCCCGCGACCATGTTCTGCACCATCGCATCCTGCTCGTGCGGCGGCAGCGCGGCGGCGGCGCGCATCTGCTCGGCGTTCGGCCCGGGGATCGGCGCCGTAGCGGTCGCGCTGCCCGGCACCAGCGGATGCGGCGCCGGCTGCTTCACTGCCGCCAGCCGGCCGGCCACGTCGATCCCGTTGATCTTGCCGACCTGCTCGATCGTCCGGCGCAGGTCGCGCTCCCAGGGCGCGCCCGGCGGCGTGTCCTGCAACAGGGCGAACCAGTCATTGATCGCGCCTTTGTGGTCGCCCGCCAGGTCGCGCGCCACCGCCAGGAAATAACGCGCGCGCGGGTCCTTCGGGTCGATCGCCGCTGCCTTGCGGAACGCGTCGAGCGCCGGCGCCGGCATCGGGCTGTCGGCGCTGGCCATCACTCGCGCTTCGCCCAGCGCCGACCACAGATCGGCGCGTCCTGCGGCGATCCGGGTGCCGCGCTCATAGGCCTGTGCCGCCTCGGCATGGCGGCCGAGATCGGTCTGCGCCTGCCCGAGCGCGAGCCATGCCTCAGGATCATTCGGCGTCGTTCGTGTCCGTTCCTCGATCGCGGCAAGTGTTGGCGGCCCGCCGAGCGCAGGCGAAGCCACGGAAGAAGGGCCTTTTTTCTCGAGACCGCCGCTGCCCAACACCGACCAGCCTATCGCGACGACCAGAATCACCACCGCGAATACCAGCAGGATCAGTCCGGTCCTCGACTTTTGCTTGCCCGGTTCCATCGCTATCCTTTGGCTTTACCTTGTTGAGGCTGGCGCCGAGCGCGCATCATGCTAGTGTGTACCGGCCAGCGGCAAATGCAATCCTGAACGGGCCTGCATCCTCCGCGGCCGGTGCTTTGGGGGAGTGTGCGTGACGGACCGGGTCCGCATCGCGATCATCGGCTCGGGTCCCGCGGGGCTGAGCGCCGCCGCGCGCGCCGCCCAGCTCAAGCTCAGCCATGTCCTGCTGGAAAAGACCGACCACCTCTCGGACACGATCTTCAAATACCAGAAGGGCAAGCACGTCATGGCGACGCCCAGCCAGCTCGTGCTCCGCTCCGACATGGACTTCGACGCGGGCAAGCGTGAGGTCATCCTCGGCATCTGGGACAAGCTCGCCGCGAGCCATGGCATCAATGTCCGCTACCGCAGCGAGGTGAAGGCGATCGAAGGCGAGCGCGGCGATTTCCGCATCGCGCTCACGGACGGGTCGACCGTCAATGCCGAGACGATCGTGCTGGCGATCGGCACACAGGGCAATCCCAATTTGATGCGCTGCACCGGATCGACCCTGCCGCACGTCCAGTATCAGCTCGACGATCCCGGCGAATATGTCGACGAGCATATCACCGTAATCGGCTCGGGCGATGCGGGCATCGAGAATGCGCTCGGGCTCGCGGCCGATATGGCGCAGGGCAATATCGTCACCATCCTCAACCGCTCCGCCGATTTCGCCCGGTCAAAGGCCGCCAACGTCAAATTGCTCAATGAGGCGGCGGACGCCGGGCGCATCTCGATCCGGCTGGAAACCACCCCCGCCGAGGTACGCCCAGGCGAGCTGGTGCTCGAAACCCGCGACGGGCAGGAGACGATCCGCTGCGACCGGATCATCGCTCGCATGGGCTCGGCCGCACCCCGCGCTTTTGTCGAAAGCTGCGGCATCGAGTTCAGCAGCGCCGACCGCGAGGCTTTTCCCAGGCTCTCGCCCGTGTTCGAATCGACCAAGCCCGGCATCTTCGTGATCGGCGCGCTCGCCGGCTATCCGCTGATCAAGCATTGCATGAACCAGGGCTATGACGTCGTCGAGTTCATCAACGGCAACAGCAGCCTGAAACCCGCTGACGAGCCGATCCTCCAGGCCAAGTTCGCCCGCTTGAAGGCGAAGCGCTCGGTCGACGACTGGCTGGAGATGCTGCGCGCCAACATCACCATTCTTCACGACCTGTCGCCGCTGCAGATGCGCGAGTTCATGCTCGATTCCGAAGTGCGCTCCTACAAGGCGGGCGAAGTGATCGTCGAACGCGCCGATCCCGGCTCCTCGCTGTTCGCGATCGCTGAGGGTACCGCGCTGGTTCAGGTCGACAGGGGCGATCCCTCGATCACCGTCCCGATCGAACAGGGTTCGATCTTCGGCGAGGTCGGCCTGATCTCCGGCCGCCGCCGCGGCGCCACGGTGCGCGCCGGCACCGACATGATCGCGGTCGAGGTCTCGCGCACCGCCGCGCTCAAGCTGATGGCATCGGTCCCTGCCGCCAAGCGCGCGGTCACCCGCATCTCGGTCGAGCGCCAATTGCTTCAGTTGTTCGGCTCGGGCCTCACCTCGTCCGATATCGCCGAGCTTCTCGACGCGTCGGAAATCCAGACGGTGCGCGCCGGCGAGCCGATCATCACCGAAGGGGAGGCGGGCGAGGACATCTTCGTCATTCGTGTGGGCAGCATGATCGTCGAGAAGAATGTCGGCGGCAAACCCGTCTTCCTCTCCTATCTCCCCGCCGGCTCCTATGTCGGCGAAATGGCGCTGATCGGCGGTGGCAGGCGCACCGCGACGGTCAAGGCCGCGATCAAGTCCGAAGTGATCAAGCTCCCCGGCGCTGCCTTCCGCCGGCTGATGGAGGCCAAGCCGCGCCTGCTCGAAAAGGCCCGTGCCGACATGGCGCAGCGCCAGAACGTCAACGCCTTTGTCGAGAGCCGCAAGGACAGCTTCTCCGGCGTGGTCGACATGTATTCGCAGACCGCGACCTTCCTGGTCGAAAACGGCATCGGCGAGGCGACCGACGTGCTGCTGATCGACGAGAATCTGTGCGTCGGCTGCGACAATTGCGAAAAGGCCTGTGCCGACAGTCATGAGGGCCTGTCGCGGCTCGATCGCGAGGCGGGACGCACCTATGCCCATCTCCATGTGCCGACCAGCTGCCGGCATTGCGAGCATCCGCATTGCATGGCCGATTGCCCGCCCAACGCGATCCATCGCGGGCCGGACGGCGAGGTGGTGATCGACGACACCTGCATCGGCTGCGGCAATTGCCAGCGCAACTGCCCCTATGGCGTGATCCGCATGGACAGCGTGCCGCCGAAGAAACCGAGCCTGCTCAGCTGGATGTTCCTCGGCATCGGCCCCGGCCCGGGCGAGCCGACCAAGAAATGGCGCAACAAACACGCCAAACCGGGCGTAGAGAAGCCGAAGAAAGCCATCAAGTGCGACATGTGCTCGGGCATCGATGGCGGCCCGGCCTGCGTCCGTGCCTGCCCGACCGGCGCCGCGATCCGCGTCGCGCCCGAGGAGTTCCTCACCGTCGCGCGGCTCGAACAGGGGACTCAGTCATAGCCAGCCGCGCCTCCCGTGGAGCGACGCGCCCGGGCAAGGTCGCGCTGCACGAGGGATTCTTGCGCCACAAGAGCTTCCGCTGGCTCAAGATCGCGCTCGTCATCAGCCTGATCGCGATCCTCGGCTATGCCCTGATCGACGTGACGCCGCGCCCCAATGGCGGCTCGCCCTATGGCTATACGCTCGGCACGATCGGCGTGCTGCTGATCCTCTGGCTCAGTCTGCTGGGGGTGCGCAAACGCGCGATGACCAGCGGCCGATGGTCGTTAAAGGCCTGGACCAGCGCGCATGTCTATCTCGGGCTCAGCCTGATCGTCATCGCGACCCTGCACACCGGCTTCCAGTTCGGCTGGAACGTGCACACCCTCGCTTATGCGCTGATGATGCTGGTCATCCTGTCGGGCCTCTACGGCATCACCGTCTATGCCGCGATCCCGGGCTATCTCAGCACCAATCGCGAGGAGATGACTCAGACCCAGATGCTCGACGCGCTCCGCGCGATCGACCGCCAGCTCCACGACGCCGCCCAGCCGCTCGGCCAGCGCCAGGCCGAACTCGTCCGCCACTCGCTCGAACAGGACCCGTTCGGCGGCGGTCTGATCGCGCGCCTGTCGGGCCGCTATCCGCGCTGCGCCACCCAGCGCACCTTCGACACCATTCGCGAACGCACCGGCCCACGCCCTGATATGGGCGACGACCCGCTCGAGCGGGTCGATGCCCTGCTCGACCGCAAAATGGCGATGCTGGCGCAAGTCCGGCGGCATTTGCGGTTGAAGGCGATGCTGGAGATCTGGCTCTATGTGCATGTGCCCTTCACGTTCGCGCTGATCGCCGCGCTCACCGCGCATATCGTCAGCGTGTTCTTCTACTGGTGACGGCGGCGTGACCTTCCTGCTCCGCCAGATCAGCTTCACCGCGGATCACCGCGAGATCGTGCGCTCGACCCAGATCGACAGCGATGCCGTGACGATCGGCCGCGGCGCCGAGAACGACATTGCGCTGCCCGATCTCGCCGTCGATCCGCGCCACGCCCGGATCGAGCGCCGCGACGACCGTTATGTCGCCGTCGTCGCGCTGGGCACCCTGGGCTTCGAGATCGACGGCCGCACCGTACGGCGCGGCGAGATCAACGCCGCCAGGGGCGCCGAGCTCGGTTTCGGCGGCCACCGCATCACCGTGACGCGCGATGCCGGGGGGCAGATCGTGCTGACCGTCGCGCGGGTCGGGGCGATCTCCGACACCGCGGAAGAGCGCGAGGAAGCGAACGCCTATTCGCTCAAGGGCCTGCTCCCGGGCAAGCGCTCGACCGCCTGGCTACTCGTCGCGGCGGTGTTGCTCGGCTTCCTCGCCTGGCCGGTCTGGAGCTATCTCAACCGCGACCGCGGCGACACGCGCAGCACCTATGCGCTCAGGGCCGACCATAGCTGGTCGAGCGGCCCGCTCAGTCAGGCGCATCATGCGCTGGAGGGCAAGTGCGAGGCCTGCCACGTCAAGGCGTTCGTCTCGGTGCGCGACGACAGCTGCAGGGCCTGCCACAAGGACGTGCACGATCATGCGCCGCCCGCGCGCCTCGCCGGCGCCCGCGCCGCGCCCGACTTCACCGGACGGATGCTCGCCAAGGTCGCCCGGACCTTCGGCAAGCCCGGCCCCGGCGCCTGTGTCGATTGCCACACCGAACATGAAGGCGCCGGGCCGATGCCGCCGACGCCTCAGGCCTTTTGCGCTGACTGCCATGGTTCGCTGAAGATCCGGTTGACCGACACGAAAATCGGCGATGCCGGCGATTTCGGCACCAGCCATCCGCAATTCCAGCCGCTGATCGCGACCGTGCCGGGTGCCACCCCCGTGCTGGCGCGTGCGTCGCTCGATCGCCTGCCGACCGAGCACAACGGCCTGAAATTCCCCCACAATCTCCACCTCGACACGCGCGGCGGCGTCGCGCGCATGGCGCAGACGATGAAGGCACGGAACGGCTTCGGCGACGCGCTGGTCTGCGCCGATTGCCACAAGCCCAGCGCGGACGGGGTCCGTTTCTTGCCCGTCCGGATGGAGCAGAGCTGCCAGATGTGCCACAGCCTCGGCTTCGACCGGATCGGCGGAACGGTACGCACCCTGCGCCACGGCGACGTCCCGCAGATGATCGCCGATCTGCGCGCGACCTACCGCGCGAACCCGCCCAGCGCGCCCGGCCCGGGCGATCGCCGCCGCCCCGGCGTCTATGCCCCGGGCCAGGTCTATCACGCCTATTTCGGCCCGGGCGGCCGGCCGAGCAATGCCGACGCCGCGATCAGGGCAGTGTTCACGAAGAACGGCGCCTGTTTCGACTGCCATGTCGTCACGCCACCAGGGGCGGGCGGGGCGGCCGACTGGACAGTGCTGCCGGTGCATCAGCCGATGCGCTACATGATGCACGGCTGGTTCGATCACGCCGCGCACCGCACCGAAAAATGCGAGAGCTGCCACACCGCCCGGCAATCCAGCTCGGCCGACGATCTGCTCCTGCCGGGCATCAGGACCTGCCGCACCTGCCACGCCGGCGAGGGCGCCGCGGCCAAGGTGCCGTCGGGCTGCGCCATGTGCCACAGCTATCACGCCAAAGCCGGCGCGCCCTGGATGCCCTCGACAATCAGGGCCCGCATCCGCACGCTGCCGGTCGCCGTACCTGCGTCGGGTCCGCCATAACAACCAGGGAGAGGGGATCATGCTGATCGCGCAGATCACCGACATCCATCTCGGTTTCGATCCGGGCAATCCGGACGAGACCAACCGCCAGCGCCTCGACCGGGTGCTGGCCGAACTGACGACAGGCCGGAATCGCCCTGACCTGATGGTCGCGACCGGCGACCTGGCCGATCGCGGCGATGCCGAAAGCTATGCCCGCCTCGCCGAAGCGCTCGGCGCCTGTCGGTTCCCGGTCTATCCCTGTCTCGGCAATCACGACGACCGCGCCAATTTCGCCCGGGCCTTCCCGCAGGTGCCGTCGGTCGCGGGCTTCGTTCAGTACGGCATCATGCTGCCGGGGCTGCGCATCATCGTCCTCGATACGCTGGAGGTTGGGCGGCACGGCGGCGGCTTCTGCGAGGTGCGGGCGGCATGGCTCAAGGTCTGCCTCGCCGAGCAGCCTGACACCCCGACCGTGATCGTCATGCACCACCCGCCGCTCGATGTCGGCATCGAATGGATGGATCCGGGCCCGGACCAGCCCTGGATCGCGCGCTTCACCGACGCGATCGCCGGACATCGCCAGATCCGCGCGATCTGGTGCGGCCATCTCCACCGGCCGATCGTCACCCTGTGGAACGGGATCGCCGTCACCATCGGTGGCGCCACCGGGGCGGAACTGTCCCTCGACCTTTCGCCGATCGACCCCGACCGTCCGGACGGCCGCCCGATGGTCAGCGACGGTCCGCCCGGCTACACGCTGCACCGCTGGGAAGGGGGACGCCTGGCAAGCCATTTCGATACCGTGCAGGACCATGCCATCCTCGCGGCGTTCGACGACGGCATGCAGCCGCTGGTGCGGCAGATGTTCGAGGAACGGTCGGGTTGAGGGAGCGTCCGGCCTGACCGGCGTCGCGCGGTTCGCCCATGTTCACGCCGCAACGCCGGGCCATGCGCGCACCGTATCCGCGATATAATCGCGCATCGCCCGGTGCACCTCGCCACCGGTAAGCCGGCCATCGCGGAAATCGCGCGTGAGCGCCGCCGTGAACAGCGTCGCTCCTTCGCCGTCCTTGCGCTTCCCTCGTTCGGGACCGGTCGCGCTGTGTGCGCCAAACCCCCATCGCTCGACCGACAGGGCAAGCGCCGGAACCGGCTGCACGAAATGCGGGTCGTTGGGCCACAATCCCGCGCTCCAGTTCAGCAGGCGCCCATATCCCATGCTGACCAGCGGATCGTCGAAACGCCCGCGCACCTGATATTGGCCGAAATCGACCAGCTGCGCGTCGAACGATGTCCGGTCGTCCGGCGCGCGCACGGTCTGGATGTTCATGCCGTCCCCGGCGAGCCGGCGCGCACCCCGCATCCAGCCGCGCACCGTCGCCGCATCGTCGGACGAAAGGCTCGGCACGAGCGTTCCGGCGTAGGAAGCGATCAGTTCCTCCTCGTCGTGAAACAGGAAGCGCGTGCCGCGGTTCGCCGAGGTGATCCCATAGTGACGCAGCAACAGCTCGATCTCGACCTTCACCGCCTCGTCGCGCGAGCCGCTGATAGGCAGATCGACATTGCCCCGTGCCCGACGATGGGCGCGTCGCACCATGATCCCCGCGGGCTCGACGGCCCCGGACCGCGAGGTCGCGCCGAAGCCCGTGTCGATGAACCCATAGACCGGCACGGTGGAGAAATGGGGCGCCGCATGCCGAAAGACGGCCTCGATGATCCATTGGAACAGGATCTCGCGCAATCCGTCGCGCATCAGCAACAGGCCGTTGCTGTGCACGTCGAGCGCGGGCGCACAATTCGGTTCCCGGCCGGTGCCCTTCAGATCCAGCAGTCCGCATCCGGTGTCCGACAGAAAGGCGCGGCCATAGCGCGTGGGCCGCCACACCCGGCGAGGCGCGTCGCGGGTGGCGACCGGCGTGTTCGTGATGTCCTGCGCCGCCTGCGTCACCGAGATGAGCGCGGCGTGCTCGAGCAGCCACGCTTCGCGCACGGCGTCGTATTCACCTAGCGGGCAACCGCCCGCTGCCAGGGCATCGTCCCGCAATGAGGGGAAGTCGTTCTGCAACAAGGCATGATCGGCAAAGACGAGGCGCGCCTCGGCGAGCGGCAGCGCGGTGTCGGGTCGAAGGCCATCGTCATCCAAGTCGCCGATGCGGCGCGGAATCACGGTGTCGCGAAACAAGGGGCAAGGCGGTGGTATCGTCTCGCCCGGCATCTCGACTCTGCTTCCTTCCATGATAGGGTGGTATTCAATTACCAATCGGGGAGCGGAACGATGGCTGAAGACGAACAGGGTGCCAAGTCACCCAACGATCCAGCCGGGGCCGCGCGCGCGGGCGGACAGGCATTGACGGGGCAGGGCGAGACGTCGGGCGCCGAACCGGTCAGCCAGTCACTCCCGCCGATCGAGCAGTTCCAGCGCATATTGCTCCGGGATCCCGCCTTGCAGGAAACGCTGGCGCGCGCGCAATCGCACGACGCGTTCCTCGATGCGGCGGTCCAGCTAGGCAACGATCACGGCTACGCCTTCACCAGGGACCAGCTTCAGGCGCACATCGCAACGCTGGAGCAACGACGGGCGGTGAGCGACGATACCGTGCCGCAGGCCGATCCTATCCAGTATCTGCAGTCGTCGCCGGAACCCCCGGGGCCGCCTCCACCCCCGCCGCCGGCGCCCCTGCCGCCGTCACCGCCGCCGCCTCCGCCGTCGCCGGAGCCCCCGGGGCCGCCGCCCCCGCCGCCGCCGGCGCCCTTGCCACCGCCGCCTCCAGCACCTCCGCCGTCGCCGGAACCCCCGGGGCCGCCGCCCACCCCTGGTCCTTCGCCCAGCCCTGGACCGTCGCCGTGCAGCTCGCCCAGTACGGCTTCGGGCTATTCGATGCAGTGCGGGTTCACGACGCAGAACTGCCTTTGCACGCTCTGAGTGAAAGCCCGGAGAGTGCCGATATTCCTTTTCACCACGCGCTGCGGCGGTTGCGGGAGGCGGCGCTCGCCGGGGTAGATTTCACGGCATTTCATCCCGCGGCGCGGGATGTGCTGGCCGATCATCTCGTGCGCAGGCTGTCGGCCGCCTCGGCGCCGGTCTTGCAGCGCGCGTTCGAGCAATTCGCCGCTCCGGGCGCGCGCCTGGTGTCGCTGTTCGTCTCGGCCGAAACGTCGCGACCCGCCGATTTCCGCTACCGCGCCTTCGTGGCGTGGCTGCTCGGCGATGGCTGGGGCAAGGTCCATGCGGACTATCCCGTTCTCGCGGAGGTCATGGCGGGGCTGATCCGGGACTGGACGCATTTCTGTTCTGAACTCGCGATGCGGGTGCGGGCGGATTTCCCCGCGACGGCCGTCGCGGGCCTGCGCATGGCCGGCTCGGACCCGCACAATGGCGGCCGCGAAGTCGTGCGGCTCTTCATGACCGGCGGCGAGTCGATGATCTACAAGCCGCGCAGCGTGGCGATGGAACACGCCTTCTCCGCCTTGCTCGACTGGTGCAACCGCAATCCGGCCCTGCCGGGTCTCGACTGGTACGTGCCGTGGGTCCGCAGTGAGGCCGGCTATGGCTGGATGGAATATGTCGAGACGCTCCCTTGCACGGAGGCGCACGACGTCCGGCACTTCTACCGACGTGCCGGTGGGCTCGCCGCGTTGCTGTACCTGCTGGGGGCGACCGACTGCCATTGCGAGAATGTCGTCGCGCATGGGCCATATCCGGTGCTCGTCGACGCGGAGACCTTGTTGCAGCCGCGCTACACGCCGCCACTGCCCGCAACCGGCCTCTACGAAATCGCCGATCCGCGGGGCTGGGATACGGTCGCGCGGTCCGGCTATCTGCCGCGCTGGGAACTGACCGATACCGGCCGCCTGGTGGACGTGAGCGGTCTGAGCGGCGGCGCGGATACCGCAGCCCGAGGCCCTGTGTGGCTGGAGGCAAACACCGACGCGATGCGGCTGACCTGGGGAGACCTGCCGCTGCGGCCGATGCCGAACCTGGCCCGGCTGGACGGCACTGCGACCAGCGCTGCCGACTGGCAGGCCGAGGTCGAGGCGGGGTTCGAGGAGATGTGGCGCGCCCTGGAAAGCGCAAGGGACGACTTGCCCTTGCAGGCCTTCGCCGCGCTGACGACGCGCTTCATCTATCGGCCGACACAGCTCTATGCCGAACTGCTCTGGCAGGCGTCCCAGCCCGAGAGCCTGCAGTCGCCCGCAGCGCAGGAACAGGCGTTCGGTGTGCTGGACAAGGCGCTGGAGGTCCTTTGCGATCCCGTCGCGGAGCGGAAGCTCGCCGAAGAGGAACGCGCGGCGCTGCGGCGGCGCGACGTCCCGCTGTTCACCGTGGCGTGCGGGGCCTCGACCCTCGCGTCCTCGTCCCTGCCTTTTCGCGATTCGGCCTGGAACGACGTTGGTGCACGGCTCCGGCATTGGAACGATGAGGCCTTTGGCCGTCAAAAGGCGATCGTCAGGGGCGCGCTCCGCGCTCTGGCCGCCATACCCGTCCCGTTCGTCGAACCACCGCTGCCCTTTCCCGAGCATGACGGTTCGGCGGGTGAGGCCGTGCTGCTGCGCGCTGCCCGAACGATCGCCGACCGGCTGTTACAGGCCAGCTTCCTGGTCGATGGTGGGCGAAGCTGGATCGCCCTGCAGGACAGGTCGCCGGCACCGTGCTTCCAGGTCGAACCGGTCGGGTTCGATCTGTATGGCGGCACGTCCGGCATCGCGATATTCCTGGCCGCCGCCGGTACGGTGCTGCGCGACGACCGCTATGTCGCCGCCGCCCGGGAAACGGTCGAGCCGCTGCGCCGTGCCCTGACGTCCGACGATGCGACCTTGCGGGAGGCGCTCGGTCGAAGCGTGCCCGCCGGCGGCCTGAGCGGCATCGGGTCGGTCGTGTATGCGCTCACGCGGGTCGGCAGCATCCTCGGCGATACGGACCTGGTCAGCGCGGCAGGCGAGGCGGCGCGGCTGATCACGCCGGAGCGGATTGAGCAAGACCGCTATTACGACATCGCCAGCGGCAGTGCCGGTACGCTGTGCGCGCTGCTGGCGCTCTGGAAGATGAATCCCGACCCCCTGCTACTGGCCCGCGCGGTGGCGTGCGGCGACCATCTGCTGCGGCACCGGACGGGCGAAGATGGCCGGCGCGCGTGGCGGACCTTCGCTGCGGTGCCGCTGACCGGCATGGGCCATGGCGCGGCCGGAATCGCCATGGCGCTGCTTCGCTTGTCGGAGGTCACCGGCGACGCCCGAATGGCAGAGGCTGCGGCGGAAGCGCGCGCCTATGAGCAGAGCCTGTTCAGCGCCGATCAGAGCAACTGGCCCGATCTTCGGGATGTCTTCCAGGTGGGGGATACGCCTGCTTTCTCGACCGCCTGGTGTCACGGTGCCCCGGGCATCGGCTTGTCGCGACTGGGGGGTCAGCAGGCCGCGAGTGCCCGAGAGATCGACGCGGCAATCGACGCGACGCGGCGGTTCGGCATCCAGGGACCCGATTATGTCTGTTGCGGCACCATGGGTCGGATCGATTGGCTGCTCGAAGCGGGCGTGCGCCAGGGGCGTGCCGCGATCGTCGACGAGGCCGTGGCGGCGAGCGTTTTTCTGAGCCGGCGCGCGGAGAAGAATGGCGGGTTCCGCCTGCTGGCGAACGCAGCGGCGGACGACGTCAAGCCGGGTTTCTTTCGCGGTTCGGCGGGGATCGGCTACAGCCTGTTGCGGTGCGCCCGTCCGGGTACGCTGCCCTGCGTGCTGGCCCTCGACTAGGTGCCGGATTCGCTCCTGCCCTTGGTCGACCTTCTGCCCTTTGGTCGCAACGCGCCGGAACTCCGGCGCATGGCGGCGACGCTTCCTTTCTCCTCCTACATCGCGCTCGAGCTACGGAGCGGCGACACGGACTCGATCAGCCTTTGCGCCCACGTGCCGCCGCGCAGGGGGGAGTGGCGCCGGTTCTACCCCCGAATCCTCGCCGCGTGCCTCGACGAGGACGCGGCTTGCGCGGCGTTCGTGCAGAGCGTGTATCTCGAGTTCGACGCTCCCTACACCGATGCGCCGGGCGTGTTTGTCGGGCTGCGCACTGACTTGCCGGCCCGCGAGACTGCCGCGCGGGCGGTCGCGAGCCTCGTCGTACCGGGGGCGCAGGTCCCCGACGACCTGGCGCCCTATGTTTCGCATATGGCGGCAATGCCCGCGCGCTCACCTTCTCTTCTCCGTCTCAATCTTCTGGCCGCGGGAATCCTGTGTGTTGCACCGTTGGAGCAACTCGCGGCGAGCGTGGCCGATGTCACCAGTTATTGTGTGGGGAGCGTCGATGTGACGCGCGGTGCGCTATCCGATCGGGTCGGCCTGGAATGTTATGTGAAGGATTGGGAGCGCTTCCTTGGGCTATGCCGCCGGCGCGGCTGGTGCAGCGACGCGGACGTGGCGCGCTGGCTCTCCTGGCCCGGCGAGGCGGCCGGCCCGGTCGTCGACGATCTGCCGGACTGGGCGCGGTGGACGGGTCAGCTGCTGAACGCGCGAAGCGGGGTGGTGCGGACGCTCAATCACGCCAAGCTGGTTGCGCGGCCTGGCGGGCCGGTGGAAATGAAGATCTACCCCGCTGCGCACCATGTCTGGCACTGAAGCCGGCATGCGCCGTGTGGAATGGCGCGGCGATCTGTTCGTCGCTGACCTTGATGAGGTTTCCGCGCGGCTGGTGGCATGGCCGCTGATCCCGCGCCCGTTCGAGCACACGCTGACCTTCTTCCTGCATCCGGTCGATGGCGACTGGGACGTCGCGACCGCGATCCGGATGCGCGCCTACCGGAATTTGCCCGAAGTGTCGGCCGACGCCGTGGCGGCGGTGCTGTCGTCCGGGGTGGAGGGCAAGCTTCAGGCAAAATCACCCCTGGGCAAAATAGAGCAGCTGGGCCCGGTCCTGCTCCGCACGATGCCCGATGGCGGCGCGCCGGTTCTCACGTCGCGCGGCCGGGTGTACCGCGTCCATTCGGTGCGGGTTTCGGCGCGCGAGCACCGAAGCTTCTCGCCCGGAGCGGCGCCGCCATTCGGGCCCGCCGCCGAGCGACGCCGGATCACGGTCGATCGCACACGCGCGCTGTTCCGTATCGACCCGGCAGCAGGAACGGTTACGTCTCTCGGCGATCTCGGCCCGCGTCTGGAAATCAAGGCGCCGACCCGCGCCGCGGTCGCTACCGTCCGGCGGGCGCTCGATCCGGGCGGCGCCATTCGCGTTCGGCCGAACGCGTCCCTGGCGCTGCTCTTCCAGGACGTGCTGCGGCAGAGGATCGACCCGGCACCCGCCGGCTTTCCGGAGATGGAGATCAAGTTCGACGTTCCCGGCGGGCTTGCGGACGACGATGCCGATGCGGTCGCTGAAGCGATCGCCGACACGTTCGAGGTGCTGCTGCCGGCACCGGGCCGGATCGAGCGCGTGCGGCGCTACCATGTCTGCCAGGACGGTGATGCCGGCGCGGAGTGCACGGTGGTCGAGACTGCCTCCGGTCGCCTGTCGGCCAAGCGCAAGCAGGGCGAACGCCGGCTCGGATCGGCCTTGCTGCGCGACACGATCGCGTCGCGTACTACCGATACCGACGGCGCGCTGTGCCCGGTCGCCCAGTTCACCCGCGACCTTGGCTGGACACACATGGCCATGTTCGAAAAGGCGCAGACCAAGATCCCCTTCGCTCTTCCCGAGAGGCGTGCCTATCTGGTCAGCCTGGACCGCTGCACCGCAGGGCAGGGACGACTCGATCAGGTCGAGATCGAGTTTATCGGTACGGTGCCGGGTGCGCCCTTTCCGACGGCCCAGATCGTTGCCGATGACCTTGCGCGACTTGGTGACTGGTTGGTTGCCGGCCCGCTCGGTGGCAGGCTCGTGCCGAGCTCGGGATCCAAGCACGCCTTCTTCCGCGCCATGCCTGATGCCGCTTCCGCCGGGCGTCAGCGTTCGGCCAGTGCGATATCGAGCACCGCGTGAAAAGCGCGACGCTCTTCCGCCATCGTGTGCCTGCTCGCCACCGCGTCTCCGCCCGCGCGTAGCCTGTCGCGAAGCGACGCGTCGGACAGCGCGCGCATCACCGCGGCCTCATGCGCGTCGAGGTCGTCGCGCGGCGCGATCAGGCAGGTTGCCTCGGGCCGGCAATGGCCGCGATTCCCCCCGGCATCGTTGGTGACCACCACTGATCCCGCCGCCATTCCCTCGAGTGCGGGGAGGTAGAATCCCTCTACGACATTGGGCAAGGCGACCAGCACATCCGTCGCCCCGATCAAGGCCTCATACGCCGTCTGCGGCAAGCGCGGGACGCCGGCGAGGACCGGCGCAAGCCCGCGACGCCGGAGACGCTCCGCGAGCGCTTCGGCAAGCGCGGGCTGCTTGCCGGACAGGATCGTCACGCCGATCGATTTGCTGTCCGATCGCCGCGCGAAGAACCCGTCGGCGGCGCCGATCGGGACCAGATGGATCGGCCCGCACGCGGCAGGCGCGAGCGCGTCGAGCAGGGCAGGGGTCGTGCAGATGCGCCGCGCCGGCCGGGCCAGGTAGGCGCGGAGCACCGGCTCGGTGAGATAGCCGGGATGCTGCGTGAAATGGAGAATTTCCGGGCCCGACGCGCAGTCCGGCAGCAGCGACCAGTCCTTGCCGTTCAGGGCGACAAACCGCGCGTCGGCAAGATCGGCGCCAGGATCGCTGACGATCGCCGCGTCGGCGACGCCGTCCCAGATGTCGCTTTCACGGTGACGCGACCCGGGCGAAAACCACAGCGCGGCGTCGATCGACGGGTGCGCCGCTGCGTGCAGATAATAATCGCGCACCTTGACGTTGCCCCCGGTGGGTGCGCCGAAGTGTCGGATCAGCAACAGGCGGTGTCGTGAAGCCATCGTCTCTTTCGTCTGATCCATGCGTTCGCGCCGGGAATAGGCCTGATTCAACGCTTGCGCGAACAATGCAGGATGCAGCCCGGCTGCGCCATCGGCCAACCGCCCGGCTCCTTCTCATTGTCGGTCGAATGTTGGAGGCGTTTCCCGCCGATCAGCGGTAAAATTGCGTCCTTTTCCCGTAATTCCGGCGGGTTTTTCCGCTGTTATGTCATAACAGGGAAAACCTGCCCCAAGCCATTGGTACGCAACGACAAAATGCCGCTGAAAATCCAACATAACAGCGAAAGAAAAAGTGAGGCGAAAAATCGCGCTCTTGTTGGACGCTACCGCTTCGGCGCGAGCAGCGGCGGGCGCCAGTCCTTCATGTCCGCCGCATCGCTCACCTTCCACGGCACGCCCTTGCTGGTCAGGAACAGCTTCTCCATCTCCGGCCGGGTGAAGGGCCGCGAGCCGAGCCGCCCGAACACCGCGATCTGCCCGCCCGTCTCGTCCACCGCGCGGTCGCGGTCGAGCCCCTTGGACAGGGCGAGCGCAGGGGAGGGCGTCTTCGCCCAGGCGATCAGCTCGGGCATCGGCGCCGGCGAAAAGCCGTAGAAATTGCGCTGGCTGTCGGGGGAGGTCAGTTGCAGCACCTTCAGCCCATTCCGCCCGTCGGCGACATAAGCGAACAGCGAGGCGTTGGTGCTGCCCAGGATCACGTCTTGCGCATCGTTGAGCTGCCCGTCGAAGGTCACCTTCCGGTAGATCGTCGGCCGCGTCGGGTTCGTCACATTGGCGATCACCAGCCCTTCGGCGCCCGCTGCGACATAGGCATAGGTCCGCGCGACATAGAGCCGCCGCGCATCGGCCAGCGGGATCGTGCCGGAGGGCACCGCGACCGGATCGAGCAGCTTCGTCACGTCGAACAGCTTCACGCCCTCGGCATCGGTGACCCAGAGATAGCGGAACTGAATCGCGCTCGCCCGCGCATCCCGGAGCGGCCGGACGGCGGCGAGGCGGGGACGGAGCGGATCGGCCAGGTCGACCACCACCAGCCCGGCATCGGCGGTGATGTACGCGACCGACCCCGCCAGCACGATGTGCCGCGCGCCCTTCAGCACGCCGCCTTCGTTCCAGGTCACGGCGCGCTTCAGGAAATTGTTGCGGAACTCGCCGTCCGCCATGGTCTCGATATTGACCAGGATCAGCCCCTCGACCGCATCGGTGACGGCGGCATAGCTGTAGATCGGCAGGAACGCCTGTTCCTGATTCATTGCACGCATGGCGGGCGTGTTGCGCTGCGGGTTGATCGGCTGACCGGTCGGCAGCGCCATGCAGGTCGCGTTTGTCGACGCGACGCGCGTGTTCTGCCCGAGCTTCGAGAAGGGCGCCGAGACGATCGGGTCGGAGAAACCCTTGTTGGCAATCGAGGCGACATCATAGACCCGGAAACCGCCGCGTCCTTCCGCGACGTACATGTACTCGCCGCGCAATTGCAGGCACCCGACCCGGTCCGACGTGCCCTGCACCACGTTGCGGAACTCCTCCTTCGGCCGGGTCTCGCCGGAGAAGCTTTTGTCGAAGGTCTTGCCGCGCACCCAGTTCTTCAGCTCGCGCTTGTTCCCCTCGACATGCATCCGCCAGTAATCGGGATAGGCGTAGCGCTGGAGATAGGAGCCGATCACGGCCTGCGGCTCTTCCCATTCGGTGACACGCACTGCCTCGAACCCGCGATCGAGCCCGGTCCAGGCGTTCAGTCCGACGAAGTTGACGCTATTGGTGCCGAGCAGCAGCAGCTGCGCCATGATCGCGTTGTTGTCGTCCTTCGCCGACAAATGGCAGTCGGTGCAGGTCTTGGTCTCGGTGGTGCGCACCGTGTGCGGGAAATGCGGGGCAAAGGCCTGGCTGGAAAAGCCGATCGCGCTGATCGGTGGTTGCTGGATATAGATGCGCTCGCGATTGACGTTGGTGGAGGACAGCACCAGCGCCGAGGAGCTGCGCACCGGCGTCACCACATTGCCCTTGGTCGTCATGCCGCGCCCGAGCTGGAACATGTCGTCCCGCGCCACCTGCGGGTTGTAGGTCGCGAAGTTGCGCGTCTCCTCGCCCTTGAAATGGTGGGTCGAGGTCTTCCAGTTCGCCTCGATCGGCAGATGGCAGCCGCCACAACTCGTCGTCCAGCTCAGATGGCAGGTGTAGCAGGTGACCTTGTCCTCGCCATGCGCCCGGTCGACGGCGGGGATGCCCGGCCCGAACGAGAATTTCCCGTCCTCCCCGCCATAGCGGCTCATCAGCTTCGCGCGCGCCGCCTTGGCGTTGAAGTGGCTGCTGGCCGGGTCGACGCTGTCCTTGACCAGCCGAACCTCCCAGCTGAGCTTCGGATCGACGATCGATCGCTGGATCAGCACTCTCGGCCCGAGCGGCTTGCCGATCCATTCGAAACGGCGCTGCCCGTCGGGATTCCGCAGGATCGACAGGTCGTTACCTTGAGGCCTTGCCGCCGGCCCCGACGTTCTAAGGGTCGGATAGTCATCGGCGGTGCCGTGGCAGTCCTTGCAGCCGATCTCGACCGCATTGGCTACCTCGCCATAGATCAGCCCGTTGCCATGGCTATCCTGCGAGAAATGGCAGTCGGCGCACTGCATGCCCTTCTCGGCATGGATGTCCATCAGGTGCACTGCCTTGCCGGGATTGCTGCCCGGCGGCACGAAGGCGCCTTCGCCTTTCTTGCGCCACTTCTCGGGATCGTCCGGCCAGACGATCTTGCCCTCGGCATCGAGCAGATTGCCCTCGCGGTCGCGCTTGAACACCCCGCGGAAATTCCAGCCATGGCCGTGATAATCGGCGAACTGGGTGTCCTTCAGGCCCGGGTTGAGATCATAGACGTTGCGCAGGAAATCCGGGTCGCTCCACCTCCCCAGCGCGGCGGCCGCCTCGGGGTTGCGATCGTTGCTCGCGCGCACCTCGGCCGCGGTCGGATATTTCTGCTCCTTCGGCCACATCGAAGGGGCGTCGGATTCATAATCCCACATCGTGTAGCCAAGGTAGGAGTTCAGGAAGATGTTGGGCTGGTGCATGTGGCAGCTCATGCATTGTGCCGTGGGGATAGCGCGGGTGAAGGCGTGGCGGATCGGGTGGCCGCTCTCCTTCGTGCCCGGCGCGATCAGGCCGCCATGGCCTGCGTTAGCGGTCTTCGCGGCAATGGTCGGGTCGACCGTCGCGCTCTGCCCGTCGCGCCCGAACTCGGCATAGATCAGGCTGTGCCGCGGCTCGCGGTCGTTGGCGTAGATCACATGGCAGCCGGTGCAGCCCGATCCGCGATAGTCGCCCGGCTGCTCGTTGGTCCCCATGAACCACATCAGCGGATCGTTGAGCCGGGTCTTGTGGATGTTGAGCACCGGGATGGCGACACGCAGCCCCGTGCCCGGCCCGCGGTTCGACTGCTTCAGGTCAGGCCGCCCCGGCTCCTCCAGCCGCTGGATCGAGCCCGTGGGATTGGGCAGCCCTACTTCCGCGAACTGAGTGCTGACATTCCGCCCGCCGCGCTCGAACACCCGGAAGACGTCGCCCGGCGGCGTCACCTGCCAGGTCGGCAGCGGATACATCGCCGCCAGCGCGCCGCGCTTCGCCTCCGCTTCGGTCACCGTGCCCGGCGGCGACCCGGGCGAGACGATCTTCGCCGGCTCGCCCTTGTCGGTATAGGCCTCGCCGAACACGTAGTTCTTGAACGGCACGATGCCGTTATTGTACGCAGCCCCACCCCACAGCATCGCCCCCGACGCCATCAGCGACCGCTCCGCCGCCTCGATCACCTCAAGATGGCAGGCCCCGCAGCTGTTGCGCGCCACCCGGTAATCGCCGGGGTTCACGAAGCGGATATAGTCGGGCGCCTCCTTGTTGAGCAGCGTATAGCTTCCCTTGGGGTTGGCCGAGTCCGGATAATTCCAGCTGTGCGGATAGCGCGGCAGCACATGCGCCTTCTCGCGCGCCGCGACATAGGCGGGGTCGTTGAAGCCCAGATCGGGATTGCCCCGGATCGCTGCATCGCCGCCATGGCAATCGGTGCAGCCGAGCTGGACCGCCGGGCTCGCATGCATCGACGGCTCGTCGGTGCGAGTATGGCAGGAGGCGCAGCCGTCCGACTTGGCGGAGACCTGCTCCGGCGTCTGGCTCATCGGCGCCGTCAGCATCGGCGCATAGGTGCGCGCGACCGGCTTCTCCTCGTCGCTCGCGCGCAGCATCGCCGCCGGCACAAGCGCCATCGCGATCGGCAGGAGGAAGAGGAGCCTGCGCATCAGTAGCTCAGGATCATATTGGCGAGGATCGAATAATAGGATCGGTCCCGATCACGCGCCGCGAACAGGTCGCGAAAACCGCTACCCGGTACCAGGACCGCGGCCGATAGTCGCACCACGATGTTCTGCGTCGCCCTGGGCCGCCAGATCGCCGCGGCGGACAGGTCCCAGCCGATATCCTTCGGGATGCTCCCTTCGTTGCGGAGCGTCTGCAGGACGGCCGTATCGGCGAACCAGAGATGGTTCACGTTGGTCGACAGCCGCGTCGTCGGCGTGATGTCGAAATCCCCGCCGACACCGACCAGCGCCGTCCCCGGATTGTTGAAGTTGGACTGGCCCTGTTCCTTGGAGGAGCGCAGCGAGTTCAGGATGCCGTTGCGCCCACTGATTGCCACCGCCCGCCCGCCGCCGGCAAAGGGGATGGTCTGGCGGATCCAGTAGCTCGTATCGGCGCCGGCAAAGATCGGGTTCTCGAAGATCGCATCGAACCCGTTCTCGACATTGTCATACGGATGCCGGTCGCCACTCGCATAAAGCCCGGAAAGCCGGAAGCGCATCCAGTCCTTGTCGTAACTCAGCTCCGCCGCGCCGAAATAGGCCCGGATCTGCGCCGGCCGGCTGGTGAAGAAGCTGTTCCGATCCTGCCCCAGCGCGCCATAGAGCGATGCGGTCAGGTTGAGCCGCCCGATCCGCCCGTCGGCATTATAGCCGAGATAGACCACGTCATAGTCCCGCCCGCGCAGGTCGCCGAGCAAGGCGGGGCGGACCGGAAAGCCGTTATCGTCCACCTCGATCCGGCCCGCCTCGCGGTTGCGATTGTAGACCGCGGTGACCTGGCTGGTCAGGCCCGGGATCAGGAAGTCCTGGCGGTACACATTGCCGACGAACACGAAATCGTCGCGCGGCCGCTCGATCACGCTGTTCAGCCCGGAATTCGTGTCCTTCTCCAGCCGCCAGAACGCCGCGAGGTTGAACTGGAAGCGATTATTGTCGCGATTGCCGAAAAAGCGCACGCCGAGCTGCTGATCGTTGAACAGGAACCCGCGGAAGTCGCTCTGGAACGGCTGGATCCCGATACGGATCGATTCAAAATCATAACGATCGGACGTATTGCGGAAATGATAGTCGACGAACAATTCCTGCACGCCCACGAAGCTGTCGGTACGGTGGCTCGGCCTGCTCGGCTCGACGAACAGCACGCGACGCTCGGGCACGTTCACATGGTTGAGGTTGAAGGCGAGGGCGATGCGATATTCGATCTCGGGCGGCTTGAACGCGGTCGATCCCTTGAACAGCGACGCGCCCAGGATGAAGGTCTGCGAGAAGACGTAGCTCGCATCCTTGCCGAAGATATCGAAGCTCTGCGGCCGCTCGGTCGTCTGCACGCCGACGGGAATGGGGAAGGTGCGCGGCTCCAGCACGGTATCGCTGACCGCGCTGGCGGCGAAGAACCAATCCTCGCCGTGAATCGGCAGCCACGGCACCTTGTGCGGATCGATCGGCCGGTCGCCCTTCAGGGTGTTCTGGTTGTACGGATCGAACCAGCGCTCCTTGACCAGCCCGAGCGACTGGATCAGCCGCCAGCGGTCGGGCACCGGAATCTGATCGGTCGGAAACGCCTCGGGCGGCGGCGGCCGTACCGCGCCGATATTGTTCTGGGTGACCGGGTCCGGAAGGGGTTTCTCATATCCCGGGCGACGGCGGCCCTCGATCGTCTCGACCGGGGAGGCTTCCTCCTTGCGTGGGGGTTCCTGCGCCTGCTCGCGCGGCGGGCTGGCCGCCTGCGCAATAAGCAACAGCGAGGGCAGAAAGGGGCTCACGCGCTCGCCCCAATCACACCGTCACCCCGGACTTGTTCCGGGGTCCATCGCACCGCAAAGCAAAACGTCGCGTCTCTTTCGGCTCGATGGATGCCGGAACAAGTCCGGCATGACGCCTGGAGAGACGCCACCACCCTAAAGCCCCGCACAGACATTCTGCGTCGCGCTATCGAGGAACGGCGCGAACGGACAATTGATGTAGCGCAGCCTTACATTCGAGGGAGCGACCACCACCTGGTCCGCTCGCATCGCCACCGGTGCGTTGCCGATGCTCCCCACACGCAGCCCGCCATTGTGCAGCCCCAGGAAGCTGATCATGTCGTCCTGGTCGATCCCGTCGCCCGACACGCCGATCCCGCCGACCAGCACATTGCCGCGATAGATCGGCACCGATCCCGGGAAGATCTGCAGCCCATTCTGCAACCGGTTCTGGCCCAGCGCCGCATCGGGGATGAAGCTGCAGCGCTGCGGCGTATCCGTCCCGCTCGCGCCCGTCACGAAGGCGAGATGCTGGCCGAGATTGGTCAACACCAGGGCCGATTGCAGCCCCGTCGAGAAGGGATTGAACTGCGCCACCGGCCGGGAGAGCGGGCCATTGGGCCGGCCGACCTCGCCATCGGGGAAATAGGGCCGGGCAAGGTTCCCACCCGACCGGTCGGCAAAGGCGATGGTCCCGGTCAGCGCATTGGGATCGCCGAGGAACGTCCGCGTCGCCGCGACGAAGCTGCGCACGTCTGCGCTCGGATCGCCGAGCAGTTGTGCGCCGGCATGGGGGCTCGACATGAAGGCCGCGGTCCGCGCCTTTTGCAGCGACACGTCGGTCCCGAAGATCGGCGCATCGGGCGATCGCACCAGCCCCAGCACCGCCCCGCGCGTGTCGACCATCGAAATGCTGACCTGCGCCCGACTGTCGAGCGGCTGGCGGATCTGTGCCCGGGCGCGGCTCATCACCGCGAAGGCCTCTTCGAGCACGGCCCGGACCTCGGCGGCGGTGAGCGGCTGGGCGATATCCGCCCCATCGGTGCCGGCGCGGATCGGGAAACGGTCGACGCCTGATCCGTCCGTCAGCACAAAGGCATCACGATTGGAAAATTCTGCGGTAGTGGAAGGTCTTATGCCAGACACCTCGCTTCCATAGGTAGCTCCGGTAAGGATTGCCGGTGTCGGTATGCCGAAATAGCCTCGTACCGCTACCAGCGTCCCCAGCCCGGGATTGGTGGCGGCGTAGCTCGGCGTGCCGGTTGCGATCAGTCCGGCATAGCTCGCATCGGAAAAACGAAGCTGTGTCCCGTCAACATAGATTCGGTCGGCGCGGATCGCGGCAGGCGCCTCGAACCCGACCGTGCCGGCCAGCGCGATCGCTTCCTCCGGGTCATTGTCCACATCGAGGATGTTCGGATCGAAGCCATAAACCCCGTCAGCCATCACCCCGATGCCGCCGACAACCACCCCGTCCTTGTAGAGCGGAAAGCCGCCCGGATCGGCGGAAAGTCCCAGCGGCGAACGCTTGGGTCCGATCGACGCCATGCTGCCACCCGCGCCGTAGCGTGCTGCAAGATCGGAGCAGGGCAACTGGCTGAACTGCACCCCGAACAATGGCCCGCTCTCCAGCCCGACCGTGGACGGCGCAGGCGGGAAGTGACTCTGGACGATCTGGCTGGCGGTGCGCGTGGAGAAGGCGTTGCCGCCGCTCGACAGATAGGCACCCGTGATGGCCTTGGCGATCGCCCCCGCCTCCGCAGGCACGGTCAGGTTCTGCGCGTCGATATTGACGCCATTGGGCGCGGCGCTGGTCGTCGCATTCGCCGCCGCGCCGGTCATGCGGAACACCGCGAGCACGTTGCCGACCCGGTCCACCACGGCGATGACGGCGGGCAGATGCCGCGCATTCGCCTCGGCTGCAGCGCGGGCGATCGCGGTCTGCACATCGGCGACGCTCAGCGCCTCCGCGGCGGGCACGGCGTAGAGCGTGGAGGTCGGGGCAGGGGCGGGCGCTGGGGTCGGCGCGGGCGATCCCCCACCCGAACCGCCACCACTGCCGCCGCACGCTGACAGGATCAGCGCGGCGCTCGTCATCAGGCCGGTGAGCCGCCGCTTCATCGCAACGCCCGGATGCTGCGCACCGCCTGGCCGAGCGATGCGCGGAAATCGGCAGGACGATAGCCGTTGGGGTCCTTCACCGCGGCATAGGCGCGGTTGATATTGGCGCGGATGCCAGCCGCCGCGCCGATCGTCACGCGCTTCTCCTTGACCAGCGCGTTGAGCAGCGTGTCGATCGCCATCACGCCCTGCACCGACCCCTCATAGTCAGTGAAGCGCGGCGCGATGCCCGGCCCGGCAATGGCATCGACCATCGCAAAGGCGGTCTCGCCCCCGCCGGCCGAAGACAGGGCGGAGGCGAGGGCGGTGGCCGTGGCGGCGAGCCGCCCACCTGCCGCCACCGCTGCCCCTCGATCCTTCGCCAGCGCCGCGTGGAACGCCCGGCTGTCGCTGTCGAGCCGTGCCGCCAAACCCGGCGCCCCCACCTTCGCGGCAGCGGCAAGCAGGATCATGTTCTCGTCATTGAATGGCGGCATGCCCGCCGGGATCGGACGGTCGGGATTGCTCTCCCCGGTCCTGGTCCGTTCGTCTCCGTCATAGATACGGCGATGGCAGCTATGGCAATCGAAGAAATAGAATTCCGGAAACGCGCCTTCGGTCCCCTTGGGCGTGGCGTACAGGGTCAGCGCGCGGTTGACCGCCATCGCCTGGCCGACTGCCCACATGCGCACGCTGTCCGTCCGGCCCTTGCGTTGGATATAATCGGCATCCTCGTCGTGATGCTGCTGCAGCGTCGAGAACAGGTCGAGCTCGAACGAGATGCGCGGATGCCCCGCCGCCATCATCCGGTGCGAGACGAACTGGCCGGGCTTGCTGCTGCCGAAATGGCAATCGAGGCACACGGCCGCCCGTATCGCCGGCCGGTCGAGCGCCGTCATGCCACGCGAGACATTGGCCGCATGGCTCGCTCCCACCGTGTAGTGCGACGCGATCCAGCCTGCCGCCGGGCCATGGCACGCCTCGCAGCCCACGCCGTCCCGGCTCAGGAAGCGCCGCCCCGTCGCCCCGCTCACCGGCGTGGTGTGGCAGCCGAGACAGGCCGGAGCCGCGCTCGGCTCGCCCAGGCCGAGCGTCGCGGTGATCTGGCGCGCGCGAGGATAGGAGAGCACGGCGAAAGCCCGGCTATGCGCGCCGCCCGGCGTGGAGGGCTCCTGCCAGCGCATCAGCTCGTCCTGCCGGACGATCACGCCGTCCGCTTCCATCCGACCGTGGCAGGTCGTGCCGGCGCAGCTCGCCACGCCTTCCAGCCCGCTCGTCTCGCGTGCGGTCTGCCCAGCCAGCGAGGCCGATGAGCCAATGATCAGTGCCAGGCCAAGCACGGCCGCAACGGCGACGCTCGTCACGAGCGCGCCGATCCGCAATCCGACGAATTGGCCCCCGATCGCCATGCAGCGCTCAGTCCCCTTGGCCGCCGGCGCTTTGCGCTTCGGCAGCGTGTCGAAACGCGTGCAACCCGTTTCGTCTCTGCCCGAAACGGCCTGTTCAGAATAGCATAAAACGTGCCTATCAACGCGGAGAAGGGCGGTTCAGCGTCTGCGGATGACCAGATTGCGGATCTCGGTCATGTCCTCCATCGCAAAGCGGATGCCCTCCCGGCCGAGGCCGGAATCCTTCACCCCGCCATAAGGCATATTGTCGACGCGGTAGCTCGGCACGTCGTTGATCACGATACCGCCGACCTCGAGCCGGTCCCACGCATCGAACATCTTGAACAGGTCGCGGGTGAAGATGCCCGCTTGCAAGCCGAACTTGCTATCATTCACCTCGGCAAGAGCGGCGCTGAAATCATTGAATTTGCTGAGCAAGGCGACAGGCCCGAACGCCTCCTCGCGGTACACCGCGCTCGACCGGTCGACTTCCTCCAGCAACGTCGCCTCGAGCATCGCGCCCTCGCGCTTGCCGCCACAGAGCAGCCGGGCGCCACCAGACACCGCCTGCTGAATCCACTCGTCGAGCCGCCGCGCCTCGCCCTCGGAGATCATCGGCCCGATAAAGGTCGACCGGTCCTTGGGGTCGCCCGCCACCAAAGTCTTCGTCTTCGCGACCAGCATGTCCCGGAACCGGTCATACACCGCCTCATGGATGATGATGCGCTGCACCCCGATGCAGCTTTGCCCAGACTGGTAGAAGGCGCCGAAGATCACCCGCTCCAGCGCATCGTCGAGATCGGCGTCCTGGTCGATGATCACCGCGGCATTGCCGCCAAGTTCGAGCACGACTTTCTTCTTGCCCGCCTTCGCCTTCAGGTTCCAGCCGACGGCGGGCGAGCCGGTGAAGCTCAGCAGCTTCAGCCTTTCGTCCTCGGTGAACAGGTCGGCGCCCTCGCGGTGTGCCGGCAGGATCGAGAAGGCGCCCTCGGGCAGATCGGTCTCGGCCAGCACTTCGCCGATGATGATCGCGCCGAGCGGCGTGCGGCTCGCCGGCTTCATCACGAACGGACAGCCCACCGCCAGCGCCGGCGCGATCTTGTGCGCGGCCAGGTTGAGCGGGAAGTTGAAGGGCGAGATGAACGAGCAGGGACCGATCGGCACCCGCTTCCAGATGCCCTGATACCCCTTGGCGCGCGCGGAAATGTCGAGCGGCTGGACTTCGCCGGTCATCCGCACCGATTCCTCGGCGGCGATGCGGAAGGTGTCGATCAGCCGCCCGACCTCGCCCTCGCTATCCTTGATCGGCTTGCCCGCCTCGACGCACAGCGCATAGGCAAGTTCGTCGAACCGCTGCCTGAACCGGTCGACACAGTGCTGGAGCACCGCCTGGCGTTCGTAGGATGCCATCCGTGCCATCGGCTCGGCCGCGCGGACGGCACCCGCGATTCCCTCGTTGATGGTAGCTGTATCAGCTTGGGCAACGCGGAATGCCACCTCACCGCTAAATTTGTCAGTGACTTCAAGATCAATATTAGGTTGGGCCGCCTTGTTATTGAGATATAGCGGATAAACGGAGTTAAGTTGGATCATCGCTGGCTCCTGAATGGCATCGCTCGTTGAAGATAGATATGGGACACGATGGTGTCCCATATCTCTCCGGAGCAGTTCGCGCCGCGCTACGATTAAGCCGAAACTTTCGCGCTCAGCTCCTTGATCTCATGGTTCAGGATCCGGTCGTTATCGGCATAGTCCACCGGGCAATCGATCAGATGCACCCCCGGCGTCGCCAGCGTCTGCTTCAGCAATTCGGGCAGATGCGCCGCGCTCTCCACCCGGTGCCCGATCGCGCCGTACGCCTCGGCATATTTGACGAAATCGGGATTGCCATAGGTCAGGCCGAAATCGGCAAAACCCATATTGGCCTGTTTCCAGCGGATCATGCCATAGCTGCCGTCGTTGAGGATCAGCACGGTCAGGTCGAGCTTCAGCCGGACCGCGGTCTCCATCTCCTGGCTGTTCATCATGAAACCGCCATCGCCGCAGATCGCCATGACCTTGCGCCCGGGACAGACCATCGCTGACGCCATGGCGGAAGGCAGGCCGGCGCCCATCGTCGCCAGCGCATTGTCGAGCAGCACGGTATTCTGCTTGCGCGCCGGATAGTTGCGGGCGAACCAGATCTTGTACACGCCATTGTCGAGCGCGATGATCCCGTCGCTCGGCATCGCCGCCCGCACCGCACGCACCAGGCTCGCCGGGAAGATCGGGAAACGCTCGTCCCCGTCGAGCGAGGCGGTATGCGCCAGTTCTGCCGCCCGCGCCGCATGCATCGCGTCGAACGACCAGCCGGCGGAGGGAACGATGTCCTCCTTCATCTGCCAGATGGCATTGGCAATATCGCCCAGTACCTCGATCTGTGGGAAATAGACCGGATCCACCTCGGCCGACCGGCTGGAGACATGGATCACTTCGGTCCCGCCCGCTTTCATGAAGAAGGGCGGCTTCTCGATGACGTCATGGCCGATATTGACGATCAGGTCGGCCGCCTCGATCGCGCGGTGGACGAAATCGCCCGCCGACAGCGCCGCGCAGCCGAGGAACCTGGGATGCATCTCATCGATCACGCCCTTGCCGAGCTGCGTGGTGACGAAGGGAATGCCCGTCTTCTCGACGAACTGGAGCAGCATCCGCCCGGTCATCTTGCGATTGGCGCCCGCGCCGATCACCAGCACCGGCGATCGCGCCTGTTCGAGCCGCTTGACCGCGGCGCGTACCGCTTTCGGCTCGGCCGAGGGGCGGCGGCACAGGCTGGCCTTGAGCGGACGGCTTTCGGTCACCTCCTCGGCGACATCCTCCGGAAATTCGAGATGGGTAGCGCCCGGCTTTTCTTCCTCGGCGAGGCGGAAGCTCTCGCGCACCCGGCTCGGGATATTGTCGGCGCTGGCGAGTTGATGGGTATATTTGGTGATCGGACCCATCATCGCCACCACGTCGAGGATCTGGAACCGGCCCTGCTTGGATTTCTTGATCGGCTTCTGCCCGGTAATCATCAGGATCGGCATGCCGCCCAGCGTGGCATAGGCCGCCGCGGTGACGAGGTTGGTCGCGCCGGGCCCGAGCGTCGCCAGGCACACGCCGGTCTTGCCGGTGTGCCGGCCATAGGTCGCGGCCATGAAGCCCGCGCCCTGTTCGTGCCGCGTCAGGATCAGCTTGATCGGGGAACGCGAAAGGCTGTCGAGGAAATCGAGATTCTCCTCGCCCGGCACGCCGAAGACGTATTCGACGCCTTCTTCCTCCAGGCATTTCACGAAAAGGTCGGAGGCTTTCATCGATCGTTTCCCCCTGGCGGTGTCACCGAACAAAACGACCTGAGCGTGAGTCGACTCTGTCGGACGACTTGCCGGTTCGAAATAGTGTATTCTCCGGCGAATAGAAAGCCGCGACTCGAAGCGGCCGGTCGCGTCAACCTTGGCTGATCAGCCGACAAGGGGAGGACGGAAATGGCAATGACCGACCATGTCGACCTGTCGACATTCATGGAAGGCGTCAAGAAACGTAATCCAGGACAAAGCGAATTCATTCAGGCGGTTCAGGAAGTAGCACAGGATATCTACGCGTTTATTGCCGACAAGGAGGAATATCATCACTATCAGATCCTCCGCCGTATCGCCGAACCCGACCGGATCGTGTCGTTCCGCGTCTGCTGGGAGGACGACAACGCCAATATCCGCGTCCAGCGCGGCTGGCGGGTGCAGAACAACAATTCGATCGGCCCGTACAAGGGCGGCATCCGCTTCCACCCCTCGGTCACCGAGAGCGTGCTCAAGTTCCTCGCCTTCGAACAGACCTTCAAGAACGCGCTGACCGGCCTGCCCATGGGTGGCGGCAAAGGCGGGGCGAACTTCAATCCCAAGGGCAAGAGCGATCACGAAGTGATGCGTTTCTGCCAGAGCTTCATGACCGAGCTCTACCGTCATGTCGGCGCCGATGTGGACGTGCCCGCCGGCGATATCGGCGTGGGCGCGCGCGAGATCGGCTATATGTTCGGCCAGTACAAGCGCATCACCAACCAGTTCACCGGCGTGCTGACCGGCAAGGGCCTGGAATATGGCGGCTCGCTGATCCGGACCGAGGCGACCGGATATGGCGCGGTCTATTTCCTGCAGAACATGCTGAAGACCCGCGGCACCGACCTGGAGGGCAAGACCGCGGTCATTTCCGGCTCGGGCAACGTCGCCACGCACGCGGCGGAAAAGATCGCACAGCTCGGCGGCAAGGTGCTGACCCTGTCCGACAGCGAAGGCTTCGTCCACGATCCCGACGGGTTCGATCAGGAGAAGATCGACTGGGTGAAGACCCACAAGACGAAGCGGCGGGGCCGCATCTCGGACTATGCGAAGGAGTTCACCGGCGCGCGCTTCCATGAGGGCAAGACGCCTTGGGGCGTGCCCTGCGACGTCGCCTTGCCCTGCGCGACGCAGAACGAACTGCTCGGCATGGATGCGCGGACGCTGGTCAGGAACGGCTGTGTCGCGGTGGCCGAGGGCGCGAACATGCCGACCAATCTCGAGGGCGTGCATGTCTTCAAGGAGGCGCGCATCCTGTTCGCGCCGGGCAAGGCGGCCAATGCCGGCGGCGTCGCCGTTTCGGGCCTCGAGATGAGCCAGAACAGCGAACGCCGCGCCTGGAAGGAAGCCGAGCTGCAACAGCTGCTGCTCGACATCATGGAGGGCATCCATGATCGGTGCGTCGCTTATGGGCGCGAGCCCGACGGCTATATCGATTATGTGAAGGGCGCGAACATCGCCGGTTTCAAGAAGGTCGCCGACGCGATGCTCGCATTCGGTGTCGTCTGAGAGCGGCTGGACGGTACGGTCGACCCCGCCGCCACGAACGACGATCGTCGCCGGGTGGGGCAGGGATTGCAAAGGAAGTGGAGGCCCGACCGGGAATCGAACCCGGGTGCAAGGATTTGCAGTCCTCTGCGTCACCACTCCGCCATCGGGCCAGAGGCGGGCGCAGATGCTTCCTTTTTGTCGCGGGGTCAACCGTGCTTGTACGGGCGGGGGCGATTCACCATCAAGCCGTGGAAATGGCGCCGATCCCGCTTGACGCGGGCCGCCCGCGCACTGGATGATCCCACCATGTTCTCGATCTTTCTGACGTCGGACTATTTTCCCTTCGCGGTCGCTTTCGTCGTCATGCTGGGGATCGGCCTGGTCGAGGCAGTCGGTCTCGGGCTGGGCCATCTCGATCTCGATCCGGGTATCGACGGCCATGCCGAACTGGATGCGCACGGCGTATTCGAGTGGCTGGGCCTTGGCGGCGGGCTGCCGCTTCTGATCTGGCTCACCTCGCTCCTGTGTTGTTTCACGATCGCGGGCATCGCTGTCCAGCAGATCGCGACTGCACTTGTCGGGGCACCCCTTCACTGGGGTATCGCGTCGGCCGCCGCGCTCGGCACCGGCGGTCTCGCCAACATCTTTGCGGCGCGCGGGCTCGGGCGGATCCTGCCTGGCTATGAATCCAGCGTCATCGATCCCGGGGACCTGCTGCGCCGTCGCGGCACCATCCTGGAAGGCACCGCACGCCGCGGTTTTCCCGCCCGGGTCCGGGTCGTCGACCAACACGACCAGGCGCATTACGTCATGGTCGAACCCCACGAAGACGCCGACACCATCGCCCAGGGCGAAACCGTCCTGCTTGTCCGCCGCGAAGGCGTGATCTTCTACGCATTGCCGGAAAACCATCCGACCCTGCGCCCGCTGCTATAACAAATCGCCCCTAGGAGAATCCCGTGCCCGCATCGCTGCTGAACATCCTGATCTACGCAGGCATCGCCATTGTCGGCCTGATCGTGATCATGCTCATCCTGACGCGGCTCTATCGCCGCGCGACCAAGGACGTGGCGTTGATCCGCACCGGCTTTGGCGGCGAGAAGGTCGTGCTCAATGGCGGTATCCTGGTCTTCCCGGTGCTGCACGAACTGATGCAGGTCCGGCTGACCACGGTGAAGCTCGAAGTGTCGCGCCTCAACAAGGATGCGCTGATCACGATGGACAAGCTTCGCGTCGACGTGGTTGGCCTGTTCCACATCAAGGTGAAGCCCGACGCCCAGTCGATCGCCGCCGCCGCCCAGACGCTGGGCGAATCGGTCAACAGCCCGGATGCGGTGAAGGCATTGCTCGACGGCAAGCTCGTCTCGGCGCTGCGCTCGGTCGCGGCGACGATGACGATGGAGCATCTCCACGCCAACCGAGCCGACTTCATCCAGAAGGTGCAGGAAGCGCTGATGACCGACCTGGACATGAACGGCTTCCAGCTGGAATCGGTGTCGATCACCCATTTCGACCAGACCGCCTTCGAGCATTTCAACGAGAACAACGCCTTCGACGCCGAGGGCCTGACCGTGCTCACCCGCACGATCGAGGAGCGCAAGAAGATCCGCAACGACATCGTCGCGACCAACCGTGTCGAGATCGAGCAGCGTAACCTCGATGCCAACAACCAGTCGCTCGAGATCGCGCAGGCGGCGGAGCAGGCCCGGCTGACCCAGGAACAGACGCTCGCCGCCCGCCGCGCCGAACAGGCGACCGCGATCGCCACCGCGGAGGCCGAACAGACTCGCCTCGCCGAAATCGCGCGCATCACCGCCGAACAGGCGCAGACAGTGGCGCAGACCGAAGCCGACAAGGTCATCCAGACCGCGACCATCGCCCGTGACGGCGCTGTCCAGACCGCGACGATCGAGCGCGACCGCAATATCGAACTCGCCCGCATCACCACCGCGGTGCAGACCGCGCAAAAGTCGGAAGAGGAATCGACCGCTACCGCCGCCGCCAACGAGGCGCGCGCGCATGCCGTCCGCGCCGAGGAAAGCGTCGCGACGGCAAAAGCGACCGAAATCGCCAACCGTACCAAGAACGTCGCCGTCATCGCCGCGACTCAGAAGGCCGAGGAAGAGGCGGTCGGCATCACCGTCGCTGCCCGTGCCGAGAAGGAAGCCGCCGAAGCGCGCGCGATCGCGCTGCGGACCGAGGCGACGGCGGATGCGGATGCCGAAAAGGCCCGTGCCGAGGGTCGCGCCGCCGCGTTCAAGGTCGATGCCGCCGGCCAGACCGCGATCAACGAGGCCACCAATGTGCTCAACGACGCGCAGACCGCGTTGCTGATCCGCAAGGCGATGCTCGAGGCGCTGCCCGGCATCATCGCCGCAGCGAGCAAGCCGATGGAGCAGATCGACAAGATCAGCATCCTCGACGCGCGGGGCCTGCACGGCAACCCCGGCGGCGCGGATGGCGGGGAAGGAGGCGGCAATCTGGCCGACGCCGCCGTGGCTGCGGCGATGCGCTACCGGGTCGGCGGCCCGCTGATCGACGCACTGATGGCGGAACTCGGCATGGGCGGCGCCACGCTCAATGGCCTGCTCGGCGGCGCCGCGCCGGTGATCGTCACGGAGAAGGGGGACCCGGCGGAATAGGAGCGACCTGACGGGCTGGGCGCACTCGGCTAGAGCGCGTCCCCCCGGGCGGGTGCACCGTCTTCGGTTATGACGAGGCGAGTCGCGAAGTCATCCTTCACCATGCGGCGCCCGCAACCGCGGCACACGCTTTCCCGGCGACCATCGACGATACGCGAGTGCCTGGTCGATCGCACATGATGCCCCGTCGCACATCGAAGAAGCTGCATAAGGTTCATCTGGAGCCTCCCACCACCTGACTCGACCCCGTTCTTGCTGCATAGCACAATGGAAATGACAAGCGACTGACGATTGAATGAACTCGTGCCGGAATTCGTTCTTTCCGCCGCCATTTGTCCTGCCTTCGCGCGCTTCGATAATATCGCTGCTGCTACGCTTGGCGCGAGGCCATGCGCACGATACAAGCCGCGCAGCGACAACATGTGTATTGCATGACTAAAACAGTTGTGCGACAGGGTGACCCGATGGAAATGACCGGAATCGATTCAGCTCGCTTCGAGACGATGCGCCACGCGATGGTGGCGAGCCAGTTGCGCACCAATGCGGTGAGCGATCCGCGCATCGTGACGGCGATGGCCCGCGTGCCGCGCGAGGCGTTCCTGCCGGCCGAGGTGCGCGAGATCGCCTATCGCGATACCGCGGTTCCGCTCGGCCATGGCCGCTTCCAGAACGTGCCGATCGCGACCGGGCGGCTGTTGACCGAAGCTTATCTGCTGCCGGCGGACCGGGTGCTGCTGATCGGCGCCGCGGGCGGTTACACCGCCGCCGTGCTCGCCGAGTTGGTCGCGCATGTCGTCGCGGTAGAGAGCGATCCCGCGCTCGCCGCACAGGCGCGCGAAGCGCTGGCCGGTCAGGCCAATGTCACGCTGATCGAGGGCCCGCTCGGCGCGGGCCATGAGGGCGGAGCGCCCTATGACGTGCTGGTGATCGACGGTGCCGTCGAGCATGTGCCCGATGCGCTGATTGCCCAGCTCGCCGCCGGCGGGCGGGTCGTGACCGGCATCGCCGACCGCGCCGTTACCCGGCTCGCCTCGGGCCGTAAGTCGCAGGCGGGCTTCGGCCTGCTCGACTTCGCCGACATCGATTGCGTTCCACTTCCGGGATTTTCCCGGCCCAAGACCTTCACCTTCTGAAAGATGCCGCCAACCATGCGACGGACCCATTTGCTAGCCGGTGTTGCGGTGATGCTGACAACGACGGCACCAGTGGCGGCGGAGACGCTGCGCGGTGCGCTGGTGAAGGCCTATAACACCAACCCGACGCTTGCGGCCGAGCGTGCCAATGTGCGCGCCATCGACGAGAATGTACCGATCGCGCGCTCTTCCGGATTGCCGGGCGTCAATTTGACCAGCGGCTATACCGAGAATGTGCTCGATTCCTCGCCGAGCATCACGTCGCCGGACCGCCAGCTCACCGCCGCGACCACGCTCACCGTGCCGATTTTCAGCGGCGGCGCCGTGCGCAATTCAGTGCGCGCGGCCGAGACTCGTGTCGATGCCGGCCAGTTCGGCCTGCGCGGTACCGAGGCCAACCTCTTCACCAATGTCGTCGGCGCGTACATGGACGTGATCCGCGACGAAGCGATCGTCTCGCTCAACGAGCAGAATGTGAAGGTCCTCGACGTCAACCTGCAGGCATCCAAGGATCGCTTCCAGGTCGGCGACCTGACTCGCACCGACGTCGCCCAGTCGGATGCCCGCCTGGCCGTGGCGCGCAGCCAGCTTCAATCGGCGCAGGCGCGGCTGATCTCCAGCCGGGAAAGCTATATCCGTCTGGTCGGTACGCCTCCGGGCGAACTGGAGGTGCCGCCCGAGCTGCCCAATCTCCCCGCCAGCCCGGATACCGCGGTCGATGTCGCGTTGAAGAACAACCCGACCCTGCTCGCCGCGCAAAAGAGCCGCGACGCTGCGGGCTATGACATCAATGTTGCGCGCGCCAATCGCTTGCCGAGAGTCAACGTCAATGTCGGCGGCAATTATTACAATTACTTCGATTCGGTCGGGACTTCGGTCGGCCTGCCCAATTCCGGGTCGGCCGGCACGGTCGGCCTCGGCGTGACGGTGCCGCTGTTCCAGGGTGGTCGTCCCGCGGCGCAGGTCCGTCAGGCGCAGGAGCGTCGGGCCCAGGCGAACGAGCAGGTGACGGAAACCGAGCGCGGCGTGATCTCGCAGGCGCGTTCGGCCTATGCGGTCTGGCGGTCGTCGCTCGAGGTGATCGCCTCGTCGGAAGTCGCGGTGAACGCCAACAAGCTGTCGCTTGAGGGTGTCCGCGCCGAGAACAGCGTGGGCAACCGCACCATCCTCGACATCCTGAACGCCGAGCAGGAACTGCTCAACTCGCAGGTCACGCTGGTGACGGCACGGCGCGACGCCTATGTCGCCGGCTTCGCGCTGCTCGCCGCGATGGGCGATGCCGAGGCGAAGGATCTCGGACTGGAAGGCGGCCCGCTCTATGATCCGGTCGCGCATTACAAGAGCGTGCGCGGCAAGATCTGGGATTACGGCTCCGAGCCCGATCCCGTCTCGACCAGCACCAGCACCGCCAGCACGCCTGCTCAGGGCTCGGTCGTCACGCGTCCGCTCGATCCGATCCTCGACGCGCCGACCTATCCCGCGGTTGACACAGGGACGCCGAATCCCGCAGGTGGCGTCAGGTAAAGGCCGCTGACGAGCGGTCTTCGGTCACGAGGTTCGTTCGATGGGAGATATCAGCGCCGAGCCTTCGATGGAGGATATCCTCTCGTCGATCAAACGCATCATCGCTGAAGAGGGCGAGAGCGCGGCGACGATCCGCGCCCGCCGCGCGATGGCCGGGACGGCCATGTCGAAGGCCGGGCCCGGGTCGTTCGGACATGACGAAATACTGGAACTCAGCGACCCGGTGCGGTTCTCCGGAGCGGGAGCGCCCCGGGCTGACGGGGAATCTGCGCCGGCTGCAGCCTCGACGGCCTCTCCTCAGAAAATATCGGCCGCGCCCGGCGCTCCGGCGGACCCGATCCTGTCCTATCGCGCGGCCGAGGCGAGCCGCGGCTCGCTCGACGCCCTGTCCCGCGTGATCGTGAAGCCCGACGTGCAGGGCAGCGACACGCTCGAGTCTCTGGTGCGCGAGATGCTTCGCCCGATGTTGCGCGACTGGCTCGACGCGAATCTGCCGGCGATGGTCGAGACCCTGGTCTCGCGCGAGATCGCCCGGATCACCGGCGCGCGCTGATCGATCCGATGCCCGCGCGATTGCGGGCGGCGCGGCGTTCTGCTCTATCGGCGCCCATGAAAATGCTCCTGTCCGCGAGTGTCCTCGCGCTTGCCGCCGCCGCTGCGCCCGCTCATGCCCGCCAGCTCACCATCGACGATGTGACGATGCTCTCGCGTGTCGCATCGCCCACCGTATCGAAGGACGGCCATTGGCTCGTCTGGCAGCAGCGCGAGGCCGATCTCGCTGCCGATCGCGGCCGGTTCGACCTGTGGCGGCTCGACCTGACGAAAAAGGGCGCCGTCCCGGAACAGCTCGCCGCCGAGGCCGATGTCAACGAAACCAGCCCGCAATTCTCACCCGACGGCAGTGCGGTCTATTTCCAGTCGGACAAGGGCGGCGATGACGCCGTCTGGGTCGTTGCCGCGACCGGTGGCGCGCCGAAAAAGGTGACCAGCTTCACCGGCGGCTTCAGCGGCTTCAAGGTCGCGCCGACCGGCGACAAGCTGCTCGTCTGGGCTGATCGCCGTCCCGGCGCGCCGAGCCTCGAGCCGGCCATGGTCAAGAAGGACCCGAACGCGGGTGCCGGCCGCACCTATGATCAGCTCTTCGTCCGTCACTGGGACACATGGGCCGACGGCACCCGCTCGCAGCTTTTCGTCCTGCCGCTGACTGCCGAGGGTGCCATCGGCAACGGCGTCGCCATCGAAGGCGGACTCGTCGGCGACACCCCGTCAAAGCCGATGGGCGGCGGCGAGGAACTCGACTGGTCGGCCGACGGCAAGACAATCTTCTTCGCGCTCCGCGAGGCAGGCCGGATCGAGGCGACCTCGACCAATCTCGATATTTTCGCGGCGCCCGCCGACGGCTCCGCCGCCCCGACCAACCTGACGCCCGACAATGACGGGATGGAAAATCTCCCGACTGCCTCGCCCGACGGCAAATGGCTCGCCTATTTCTCGATGAAGCGCCCCGGCTACGAAGCCGATCGCCAGGTGCTGATGCTGCGCAATCTCGCGACGGGCCAGGTCCGCGCGCTGACCGAAGCCTGGGACCGGTCCGTCGCCTCGATCGCCTGGGCCGCCAACGGCAAGACCATCTACGTCACCGCCGACGACACGCAGGAAACGCCCGCCTTCGCGGTCGATACCGCCAGCGGCAAGGTCACGCGGCTGACTCAGCAGGGGCATGTCTCGTCGCTCACCGTCTCGCCGAAGGGGCTGGTGCTGGCGATGAACAGCCTGACCGCGCCCGACGATTTCTACCTGCTCTCGGGCAAGAAGACGACGCGGCTTACTTCGGTCAACGCCTCGAAGCTTGCCGATATCGAGATGCCGACCGTCACGCGCTTCAGCTTCACGGGCGCGAACAACGACACCGTCTGGGGCTATGCGGTGAAACCCGCCGGCCTCGCCGAGGGCGCGAAGCTGCCGGTCGCCTATATGGTCCATGGCGGCCCGCAGGGATCGAGCAACAACAGCTGGTCCTATCGCTGGAATCCCGCGGTGTTCGCTGGCGCCGGCTATGGGCTGGTCGCCGTCGATTTCCACGGATCGACCGGCTACGGCCAGGCCTTTACCGATGCGATCCTCGACAATTGGGGCGGCTGGCCGCTCGAGGACCTGCAAAAGGGCCTCGCCGCCGCGACGACCAAATTCACCTGGCTCGACGGCGACAATGCCTGCGCGCTGGGCGCGTCGTACGGCGGCTATATGATGAACTGGTTCGAGGGCCGGTGGCCCGACCGGTTCAAGTGCATCGTCCAGCATGACGGCGTGTTCGACGCCCGCGCGATGGCGTACGAGACCGAGGAGCTGTGGTTCGACGAATGGGAGCATGGCGGGAAAACCTATTATGAGGATCCCGCCGCGTTCGAGAAATGGAACCCGGTCAATCTCGTCGACAAGTGGAAGACCCCGATGCTGGTCATCACCGGCGAGAAGGATTTCCGAATTCCGTACACTCAGGGCCTCGCCGCCTTCACGGCGCTCCAGCGCCGCGCCATCCCGTCGCGCCTGCTGGTCAACCCGAATGAGAATCATTGGGTGCTGAAGCCGAAGAACAGCCGCCAATGGTACCGCGAGGTGCTCGGCTGGATGGACAAATGGACGGGCAAGAAGGGCGATTAACTTCCCGTTCGTGCTGAGCTTGTCGAAGCACTGCCCTTCTTCCGGCGAAGAAAGTGCAGCCCTTCGACAGGCTCAGGGCGAACGAAGGTTTATTTTCGGGGCAAAACCTCTGTAGAGGCGTCGCACCATGACCGAACTCCCGAAAACCTTCGACCCCGCCGACATCGAATCCCGCTGGTACGCCCATTGGGAAGGTGCGGGCCTGTTCCACCCCGATCGCCCGGGCGCCGAGCCCTGGACGATCGTCAACCCGCCGCCGAACGTGACGGGCAACCTCCATATCGGCCATGCGCTCGACAACACGCTGCAGGACATTCTGGTCCGCCACGCGCGACTGAAGGGCAAGGACGCTTTGTGGGTGGTCGGCACTGACCATGCGGGCATCGCCACCCAGATGGTGGTCGAGCGCAACATGGCGCTCCACCAGCAGAAGCGCACCGATTTCACCCGCGAGGAATTCATCGCCAAGGTGTGGGAATGGAAGACGGAGAGCGGCGGGATCATCACCAAGCAGCTCCGCCGCCTCGGTTGCTCGATGGACTGGGCCAACGAGCGTTTCACCATGGACGAAGGCTTCAGCAAGGCCGTGCTGAAGGTGTTCGTCGACCTTTATAATCAGGGTCTGCTCTACCGCGACAAGCGGTTGGTGAACTGGGATCCGGGCCTCGGCACCGCCATCTCGGATCTCGAGGTCGAGACACGGGAGATCAACGGGCAGTTCTGGCATCTGCGCTATCCGCTGGAGGATGGTTCCGGCTTCATCTCGGTCGCCACCACGCGCCCCGAGACAATGCTTGCCGACATGGCGGTCGCGGTGAATCCCACCGATGCGCGCTACACCGCGCTGATCGGCAAGAATGTGCGCCTGCCGATCACCGGCCGCCTGATCCCGATCGTCGCTGACGAGCATGCCGATCCCGAGCTCGGATCCGGCGCGGTGAAGATCACGCCGGGCCACGACTTCAACGATTTCGAAGTGGGCAAGCGCGCCGGGTTCAAGGCCGCCGACATGCTCAACATGCTCGATGCCAGGGCGTGGGTACAGCAGACCGCCGACGAGCTGATCCCGAACGATCTGATCGGTCTGTCCACCGCGGACGCCCGCAAGCGGGTCGTGGCGCTGCTGGATGAGGCTGGCCTGCTCGAACGCGTCGAGGATCGCGTAATCCAGACTCCGTTCGGCGACCGTTCGGGCGCGGTGATCGAGCCCTGGCTGACCGACCAATGGTATGTCGACGCGGCGACCCTGGCGAAGCCGGCGATCGAGGCGGTCAAAACCGGTGCGGTCAAGGTCGTGCCCAAGACCTGGGAAAAGACCTATTTCAACTGGATGGAGAACATCCAGCCCTGGTGCGTGTCGCGCCAGCTCTGGTGGGGGCACCGAATCCCGGCATGGTTCGCCGAGGACGGCCGCATCTTCGTCGCCATGGATGAGGCGGGTGCCCGGGCGCAGGCGGGCGAGGGCGTCGAATTGCGCCAGGACAGCGACGTGCTCGACACCTGGTTCTCCTCCGCGCTCTGGCCGTTTGCCACGATGGGCTGGCCCGAGGACGGCAATCCGACCCTCCACGGCCGCTACCCAAACGACGTGCTGATCTCCGGCTTCGACATCCTGTTCTTCTGGGATGCCCGCATGATGATGCAGGGCATGCACTTCATGAAGGACGTGCCGTTCCGCACCCTCTACCTGCACGGTCTGGTCCGGGCGGCGGACGGGCAGAAAATGTCCAAGTCCAAGGGCAACACCGTCGATCCGCTCGGCCTGATCGACAAATATGGCGCCGACGCGCTGCGCTTCTTCATGGCGGCGATGGAAAGCCAGGGCCGCGACATCAAGATGGATGAGAAGCGGGTCGAGGGGTATCGCAACTTCGCGACCAAGCTGTGGAACGCGGCGCGCTTCTGCCAGTCCAACGGCATCGGCGCGAGCGTTGCACTGGAAGCACCCGAGGCGAAGCTCGCGGTCAATCGCTGGATCATCGCCGAGACGATCCAGACGGTGCAGGCGGTCGATCTCGCGCTGGCCGACTACCGCTTCGATGGCGCCGCGAACGCCGTGTATCAGTTCGTCTGGAGCCGTTTCTGCGACTGGTATCTCGAACTGATCAAGCCGCTGCTCGGCAATGCTGATGGCCCGGCGACCGGCCCCGAAGCGGAAGAGACACGCAAGGTCGCGGGCTGGGTGCTCGATCAGATGCTGGTCCTGCTCCATCCGTTCATGCCGTTCATCACGGAGGAGCTGTGGCACGCCCTTGGTGATCGCGACTCCGATCTGATCGTCGCCAAATGGCCGATGGCCGATGCGCGTGCGATCGATCCGGAGGCAAGCAAGGAAATCGACTGGCTGATCCGCCTGGTCGGCGAGGTCCGCGCGGCCCGCAACGAGCTCAATGTCTCGCCCGGTGCGCGCATGCCCTTCCACGTCCGCGACGCCGACGCCGCGACCCTTGACCGGCTGAGCCGTCAGGCGCCGGCGATCGCGCGGCTGGCGCGGATCGACCGGGCCGAGGGTGAAGCACCGACGAGTGGCGCGGTCCAGGTCGTGATCGACGAGGCGACCTTCGTCCTACCGCTGGCAGGCGTGATCGATCTGGACGCCGAGCGGGCGCGCCTCACCAAGGCGATCGAAGCGGCCGCGAAGAACCGCGACATGCTCGCCGGCAAGCTGGCGAACGCCAACTTCGTGGAAAAGGGCAAACCCGAAGCGGTCGAGAAGACCCGTGCGGATCATGCCGAGAAGTCAGCCGAAGCCGAACGGCTGACGGCGGCGCTGGCGCGGTTGGGATGAGCGACCCTAACCAACCCGTCACCCCGGACTTGTTCCGGGGGCCATCGTCCCGCATGCGCCACGGTCATTGTGTTTGTGGAACCATGGATGCCGGAACAAGCCCGGCATGACGAAGAAGGTAACCACCCGTCCCGGCCAGCGCGACCTCACCACGGGGTCGATCGCGTCGACTCTGCTCGCCTTTGCGCTGCCGACATTGGGCTCGAACATCCTTCAGTCGCTCAACGGGTCGATCAACTCGATCTGGGTCGGGCGCTTTCTCGGCGAAAGCGCGCTCGCCGCGACGTCGAACGCCAACATCATCATGTTCCTGATGTTCTCAGCCGTGTTCGGCTTCGGCATGGCGGCGACGATCCTGATCGGCCAGTCGGTCGGGCGCCGCGATATCGAGGCGGCGCGGCGCGCCTTCGGCTCGACGGTCGGGCTGGTGGTGGGCGGGGCGGTGGCGATCTCGATCCTCGGCTGGCTGTTCACGCCGCAGATCCTCCGCCTGCTCGCCACGCCGGGCGAGGCGCAGAACATGGCGCGCGACTATCTGCGCGTGATCTTTCTCGGCCTGCCTTTCTCGATGCTCGGCGTGTTGATCCAGATGAGCCTGCGCGGCACCGGCGATTCGCTGACGCCCCTCTGGTTCATGCTGCTCAGCGTGGTGATCGACAGCAGTTTCAACCCGCTGCTGATCGAGGGCATCGGCCCATTCCCGCGCATGGGCATCGCCGGCTCGGCGACGGCGACCCTGTTGGCCGGAATCGTCTCCTCGGCCGGCCTGCTCGTCTATGTCTATTGGCGTGACCTCCCGATCCGATTGCGCGGCCGCGAACTGCGCTATCTGATCCCCGAAGCGGCGCTGGTCAGGACGATCGTCGCCAAGGGCCTGCCGATGGGCGCGCAGATGCTGGTGATGTCGAGCGCGGGCCTCACCATGGTCGGGCTGGTCAACCGCCTCGGCGTCGACACGGCCGCTGCCTATGCGGTGTCGCAGCAGCTCTGGACCTATATCCAGATGCCGGCGATGGCGATCGGCGTCGCCGTCAGCAGCATGGCGGCGCAGAATATCGGGGCGGGCAAATGGGAACGGGTGAACGCGATCACCCGCGCCGGGATCATCTACAATACCGTCATCACCCTGGTGGTGATCATTGCGATCATCCTGTTCGACCGGCAGGTCATGGCACTGTTCGTCGGCAGCGAAAGCCCGGCAATCCCCATCGCACGCCACATCCAGCTGATCTCAAGCTGGACCTTCGTCATGTTCGGCGCGACGATGGTGCTGTTCTCCACGGTCCGCGCCAATGGCGCGACGATGGCGCCGCTGATCATCCTGGCGATCGCCTTTTATCCGGTCAGGATCGGCTTCGCGGTGATCGGCCCGCGGCTCATCGGCCCGGACGCCTTGTGGTATGCCTTTCCGCTCGGCTCGCTCGTGTCGCTGTCGCTCGCGATCCTCTATTATCGCAGCGCGCATTGGCGCGAGCAGGTGCTGATCGTACCGCCCGAGCCGGAAGTGGCGGAGGAGCATGCCCATGCCACGGGCGAACCGGCCGGGCGGCAGCATCCGACCGGCTGAACGAGGCCGTTACCGTTCGATCGCGAAGGTAACGGTCAAGCGAGCGCTGGTCTCCACCGGCTTTGGCGAGACGTCGATCACGACCGGCGGAACCATCGCCATGACAGGCGACCGGGCCGAATCCATGCTGTACCCATCAATGGCGTCTCGCTCGCTGCCGTCATTTACGGATATGATACCGCCGAGCTTCGCCCCTGAGGCTGCCGCGATCGCTTCGGCCTTGGCGCGCGCATTTTCCATCGCTCTTGCAATCGCGCGATTGGAGGCGGTCGAATCGTCACGCAATCCGAAATCATCGATTCTGGCCCGGCTCGCTCCAAGCCGGCCAGCGAGCCCAACAGCGGTGCCGGCGTCCTTTATCGAATTCATGATGACGGAGGTCTCGATCTGCGCCACCCGGCCGACCACCGTACAGTCCTTCTTGCGGCCTTGCGGTGGGGCGCCATCCAGCGTGTCATCCGCCGCCATCGAAACCGCCACGGTCTCGAGAGTGTCGGCGATGGTTTCCGGATCGTCGGACATCATCGAGAAGTGATCGCCATTGTCGCAGCTGCCGGCATAGGCCTCGCGGATCGATACGGCGCCGGTTCGCAACTCGACCTTCGGATCGAGCGAGCGCAGGCCCGAGATTACGGCCCTCTGCCGTGCCGCGAGCGCAGCGGAGGCTGCGTCGGCAGTTTTGCCTTCGCCACGTAGAGAGATCGACAGAGTAGCCTTGTCGGGGATTGTTTCCACATTGCCGGTCGCGGAAACAATGATCGTGGCCGGCTTCGCCTCTCGCCCGGTCTGGGCCAACACCGGGGCTGGGATCAGTGCCACTGCCATGAACGCTTTGGTGCAACGCATCTCAGTCTCTCGCTTTGTTAAATGTTATAACGTCACCTTAGATATCGTGGTTGAGCCCCGGCGTAAAGTCGTTGCACTTGCACGCTGACGGCTGATCCAGCACAAGCCGCGCATGTCCGCCCAATACCCCGCGCTTCGTCTCCGCCGCACCCGCGCTTCGGCATGGAGCCGGCGTATGCACGCCGAGACCGTGCTCACGCCCGCCGACCTGATCTGGCCGCTGTTCATTGCCGAAGGGCAGGGCGTGGAGGAGCCGATCGCCAGCCTGCCCGACGTGTCGCGCTGGTCGGTCGATGGTATCGTCGCCCGGGCGAAGGAAGCGCGCGATCTCGGCATTCCGTGCATCGCCTTGTTCCCCAACACCCAGCCCGATCGCCGCTCCGATCGCGGCGAGGAAGCGCTCAATCCCGACAATCTGATGTGTCGCGCGATCCGCGCGCTGAAGGACGCAGTGCCCGAGATCGGCGTGCTGACCGACGTCGCGCTCGATCCCTATACCAGCCATGGTCATGACGGCTTGCTCGACGAGACGGGCTATGTGCTCAACGACGAGACTGCCGAGGTTCTTGTCGGTCAGGCGCTCAACCAGGCGGCGGCGGGCGCCGACATCATTGCACCGAGCGACATGATGGACGGCCGGGTGGGCCTGATCCGCGCAGCGCTGGAAGGTGACGGCCGCGCCAACGTCCAGATCATGGCCTATTCGGCCAAGTACGCCAGCGGCTTTTACGGGCCGTTCCGTGACGCAGTCGGCTCGCGCGGCCTGCTCAAGGGCGACAAGAAGACCTATCAGATGGACTCGGCCAATGCCGAAGAGGCGTTGCGCGAGGTCGCGCTCGATCTGGCGGAGGGCGCCGACAGCGTGATGGTCAAGCCGGGTCTGCCCTATCTGGATATCATCCTCAGGGTGAAGAGCGAGTTCCAGGTGCCGGTCTTCGCCTATCAGGTGTCCGGCGAATATGCGATGATCGAGGCGGCCGTCGCTGCCGGCGCCGCCGAACGCGACGGCGTGGTGCTGGAAACGCTGATGGCGTTCAAGCGCGCCGGCTGCTCGGGCGTGCTCACCTATCATGCGGCGCATGCGGCGCGTCTCTTGAACGCGTGATCGAAACGGCGCGTCTGATTCTACGAAGGCCGACCGAGTCCGACCGCGCGATGTTGCACGCGATGTGGGCCGATCCCCTCGTCATGGCCAATCTCGGTCCGGTCAAATCGCCGGAAGAGAGCGACGCGGCGATCGCGCGTCACGCGGGCTATGGAGTCAGCCATGGATTTGGTTTCCATATGATCGAACTGCGCGACGGCCATGACGCGATCGGCTTTTGCGGGCTGAAGCCGGGAGCGGAGGGCACGCCGATCGAGGGCGAAGTCGAGATTGGCTGGAACCTGGCCAGCGGCTGGTGGGGCAGGGGTTATGCGCGGGAGGCGGCCGCCGCCTGGCTGGAATGGGCCTGGGCGAATAGCGCGGCGCCGCGGGTCACCGCGATCACCGCCGAGCGCAACACGCGCAGCCGGATGTTGATGGAGCGCCTCGGCATGGCGCGGCAGCCGGAGAGCGACTTTTTCCACCCCCTGTTCGCGCCGGGCGACCGCTTGGGAAACAGCGTGGTTTTCGCGATTGACCGGCCGGGAGCAGTGTCGTGATTGATACCGAACGCCTGATCCTGCGACACTGGCGGGACGAGGATCGCCCGGTCTTCCACGCGCATTGCAGCGATCCGGAGGTCATGCGGTATCTCGGGCCCTTGATGACTCGGGCCGAGACCGATGCCGCACTCGATCGGCAGAACGGGTATCTCGAGAGTCATGGCTATTGCTTCTGGGCGGTCGAACGCCGCGAGGACGGTGCGCTTCTGGGCTTTTGCGGCGTGAAGCCGGGCGCACCCGACACGCCGATCGCGCAGGATATGGAGATTGGCTGGCGCTTCGCCCCGGCCTATTGGGGGAAGGGATATGCCCGCGAAGCTGCGGAGGCGAGCCTGGCCTGGGCCTGGGCGCATACCGATGCGCCGCGGGTTGCGGCCATCACCGTTCAGGACAACAGCCCAAGCTGGGGGCTAATGGAGCGCATCGGCATGAGCCGAGTCGTGGATGGAGACTTCGATCATCCCGCAGTGCCGGATGGCAGCCCGCTGAAGCGCCATATCCTTTACCGAATCGCGCGCCCGGCCTGATGGCGCGCATCGCCGTGCCGGCGCGGTTCGCCCGGCCGCTGTTCGTGGCGACTATCCTGGCCGGCTCGTTCCTGCTGTTCCTCGTCCAGCCGATGGTCGCGCGCATGGCGCTGCCCCGGCTCGGCGGCGCCCCCGCCGTGTGGAATTCGGCGATGCTGGTCTATCAGGCGCTGCTGCTCGGCGGCTATGCCTATGCGCACTGGCTCGGCCGGGTGACGCCGCGGTTTCAGGCGGCGATCCACCTCGCGTTATTGCTGGTCGCGGCGCTGTGGCTGCCGATCGGGCTGATGGCGACTCAGCTCCCCGCCAACGCGCAGCCCGCCATCTGGGTGCCATGGCTGCTCGGCGCGTCGATCGGGCCGCTGTTCTTCGTCATCTCGGCGCAGGCGCCGCTGCTCCAGCGCTGGTTCAGCGTGTCGAGCAAGGGGCAGGACCCTTATGCGCTCTACGCCGCCTCCAATTTCGGCAGCTTTGCCGGCCTGATCGCTTATCCGATCTTCGTCGAGCCGGGGCTTGCCCTGGCGGGCCAGAGCCGGCTGTGGACCGCTGGTTACATCATCCTAGGCCTGCTCGTCGCGGTCTGTGCGATGACCTTGCCCAGGATGAAGATGCAGATCGTCGAGGGGCCGGTTGCTGAAAGTCCGGCGCCGACCCTCAAGCGCGTCGCGCACTGGATTGTGCTGGCCTTCGTGCCCTCCGGCCTGATGCTCGCGACCTCGACCTATATCACCACTGACGTCGTCGCGATGCCGCTGCTCTGGGTGCTGCCGCTCGGGCTTTATCTATTGAGCTTCACCGTCGCCTTCGCGACGCGGCGCGGTCCGGCGGATTTGCTTACCTGGCTCGCGCCCATTGTCATCCTGCTGATCGGCGGGGTGCTCGTCGGTGAACTCCAGGGCAAGCCCTGGCTCAACGCCGCGCTCGCCCTCATCCTGCTGTTCATGGCCGCCGTCGCGCTCCACACCAAGATGTACCGGCTCCGGCCTGAGGCCGACCGGTTGACCGGCTTCTATCTCGCCATGTCGGTCGGCGGAGCGCTCGGCGGCGTGTTTGCCGCACTGATCGCGCCCTTCGTGTTCGACTGGACCTATGAATATCCGCTGCTGGTCCTTGCCGCCGGCGTGCTCGCGCCCCAGAGCTTCCTTGTCCCGGTGATCGGCACGCTGTGGGCGCGACATGCGCAGTACCGGGGGTTCATCACGGTCGCCGTCGGGTTGTTGATGTGGCTGCTGATCCTCGTGGTGATGAACAGCCCGAGCGCCGGATCGGAAGATCCGGGGCCGCTGCAAGCGATGGTTTTCGTGGTGATGGTTGCAGTGGCGGTGTTCACCATCGGCGCACGCGGCGCATTCGTCTGCGCGCTGGCCGGCGCGCTGATCGTGTTCGGCGGCTACCGCTCGATCCTGTTGTCGATGGAACCCGGCGCCCGGACCCGCAGCTATTTCGGCGTCTATACGATTCGCGCCAACAAGGAGGTGCGCCAGCTCCAGCACGGCACCACCGTGCACGGCACGCAGTTGCTCGGCAGCGCCGATCGCGAGCGTACGCCGACTGCTTATTATGTCACTGGCTCCGGCGTGGGGCAGGCAATGCAGGCGGTGCCGGCGCTGTTTGGCGATCATGCCCGGATCGGTGTCGTCGGCCTCGGGGCGGGGACGCTTGCCTGTTATGCGAAGCCCGGTCAGAGCTGGCGCTTCTACGAGATCGATCCCGCCGTCGTGCGCATTGCCCGCGACACGGGGCAATTCACCTTTCTGAAGAATTGCCTGCCCGACCCGACAATCGAGGTGGGCGACGCGCGGCTCAATCTCGCCGCCGAAGCGACCGGCTCGCTCGACCTGCTCACGCTCGATGCTTTCTCGTCCGATGCGGTGCCGATGCATCTGATGACGCGGGAAGCGTTCGATACTTATGGCCGGGTGCTGTCGCATGACGGCGTGCTGCTCTTCCATATCTCCAACAAATTCCTCGACCTGGAGCCGGTCGTGTCGGCCGCGGCGAAGGCCGGAGGGTGGAGCTCGGCGAAGCTGCTGTATTTCCCGGGACCGAATGTCGAGCAGCCCCGCGCCGTCTCCTTCTGGGTGGCGCTGTCGCACGATCCGGCGACGATCGAGGCGCTGAAGGCGCGCGATGCCACCTGGCAGCCGCTGAACGACTATCCGGCGTTCACGCCCTGGACCGACGATTATTCGACGATCGTCCCGCTGGTGAAGCTGTTTCGCAAGCCTTAGGTCCGATGACTTGAGTTCACCCGTTCGTGCCGAGTAGAGACCGAGTAGCGCCGCAGGCGCGTATCTAGGGCTCGTATTGAGGCACCCTCGCTTGCGGTCGATTCAACAAGACGAAGCGATATCTCAAAGTCAGGCCGGCGGGGCACTGACTGCTTCTCGCCACGCTGTTTCTCATCGTCTGTATAACGCAGGCACTGCCTCGCCGATTCAGCGGCGAATCGGCTCCGAAACAGCAGAAAAACGCCGCATTATCCCGCGTTTTTTCCGCTGTTATCCCGTAACAGGTAAATCGCTACCTAAGCCGCTGGAAACATGGGTATAATCCGGCCCTGAAATCCAACATAACAGCGGAAAGAAAAATGTCCCGCCGCTGTTTCCCGCGGAACCGCGGAATCAGGCCTTCGACTCGCGCGCGGACGGGCCGCCTCAGGCCTCAGGCAGCATCGCCTGGATCGCGGCGATTCGCGCCGACTGTAGCTGAAGCTGGGCATTGGCCTCGGTCCGCAACGCCTCGATTCCCGGATAATCCGGCTGGCCGGCGGTGGCGCGTTCGATCGCCAGATCCTCCAGATCGGTCAGGGTCGCCGATGTCGTGGCGCGATAGCCGTCCAGCTCGGCCAGTGCCGACTGGGCGGTGATCCAGCCCTCGCTGCCGGCAGCCTGGCCCTTGGCCGCCACCGCGGTCCGCTCGGCACGCTCGGCGGCGGGGGCGAAGGCAGTCGCCGATTCGCCGAGAGTGGCCTTCAGCGTCGCAAGCTTCGCATCGATGGCAGGATCGGCCACCACTGGTGCGGGTGGGGGCGATTCGGGCTCGGCAAGGCTGGTCGTCTCGATCGGCCGCGGCAGCAAGGAGGGATAGCGGCCGGTCGACTGTTCGGCGCAACCGCAGAGCAGGGCGAGGCAGGTGAAGGGGAGGGCGCGTTTCATGCCCCCTCGCTCTATGCGGCAAATAAGAGGTACGCAACGCACGCAACGCACTTGCGCCCCGCGAAAGACGCCTCTATGTGCCCACTTCCCAAGCGCCCGTAGCTCAGCTGGATAGAGCATCAGACTACGAATCTGAGGGTCGGACGTTCGAATCGTTCCGGGCGCGCCAACATCCCCCGCCACAGTCACTGACTTGGCGGGGGTTTGTTTTTCCGGCCTGTCGGCGCCGGTTCCACCTCTCCACATTGAATCGTGATCACGGCCCCGCCGCCGGCCCCGACGGCCACTTGCATCGCAAAATCGGTCGCACTAGCTTCAGACTGATTGCAGAGCGCAACCAGAACTGCGCGGATGCGCGGCGTGAGGAAAGGAAGGGTGATGGCCAAGCTCGTGTTCGGAATGAACCAGTCCCTGGACGGCTATGTCGACCATATGGCGTTCGCGCCCGGTCCTGCGCTCTTCCGCCATTTCGTCGAGGAGGCTCAGGGGCAGGCGGGCAGTGTGTATGGCCGTCAGATGTACGAGATCATGCGCTACTGGGATGACGAGCAGCCTGAATGGAATGCGGACGAACGCGCCTTCGCCGCGGCGTGGCGGAAGCAGCCGAAATGGGTCGTCTCGCGCTCGTTGACGTCGGTCGGGCCCAACGCCAGGCTCGTCGGGGAAGACCTTGAGGACGCCATCCGCGCGCTGAAGGCCGAGCGCGAGGGGGAAATTGAAGTAGCCGGTCCGGATCTCGCGCAAAGCCTCACCGATCTCGGCCTGATCGACGAATATCGAATCTACCTGCACCCAGTCGTGATTGGTCACGGCAAGCCATATTTCGCCGGACCACGGCCACCGCTCCGTCTCGTCGCCCATGACCGGATTGCCGAGGATGTGATCCGGTTGACCTATGTCCCCGCTTGATCGCGTGCTTCGCCGCAAGGCGTACCCAAGGGGCGTATGAGCTGAGACGTTGACGTGCCCGTCAGTCAGCGGCGACCGGAACGAACGCGAGGGTGAATACGGCGCCGCCCTCGGCATGGTTGCCGGCCCGCACGCCGACCTGCATTGCGTCGGCGAATCCCTTCACGATGGCGAGGCCAAGCCCGCTGCCGCCCTCACGGTCGCTGCCCGTGCCGCGTGTGAAGACCTGGAACAGGTCGTGGTCGGGCGCCGTCAGCCCCGGCCCGTCGTCGCGAATCGCGATCGTCACCGCATCGGCGGTCCGACGCCCTTCGATCGTGATCGTGCCCGTGGCGCCGCCATGCTGGGCCGAATTGACCAGCAGGTTGATCAGGATGTGATGCAGCAGGGTGGCATCAGCCCGGACCAGCGGCAGGTTCGCCGGCACCTGGAAGTCGATATGTTTGCCGCGCAGCAGGTCCTTCAGGTCGTGGATCGCGCCGCTGACCGCGTCGGTCAGGTCGATCGGTTCGATCGACAGCTTCAATGCGCCGGTATCGAGCCGCACCATGTCGAGCAGATTGTCGAGGAAGCGCCGCAGCCGCTGCATCTCGGCCCTGGCGACGGGGATCGCCGCCGACTCGGGGTTCTCGGTAGCCACGGTCTCGATCGCCGTCGTCACAGCGGTCAGCGGGGTGCGCAGGTCGTGGCCGATTGAGGAAAGCAACGCGGCGCGCAGGCGGTCGCGCTCCTTCAGTACCGACAACTCGCGCATCTCGTCGTCGAGGCGCAGCCGCTCATGCGCCAGCGACGCCTGCCCGACCAGGGTGGAGAGCAGCACCGCCCGATCGGACGGCACCGGGTCGCTCCCGTCGTTCCGCGCGACGCCCAGCACCGCCAGCACGCCCATCGACGTCTTGAGCGGATGGAACTGCCAGTCCGAGGCATTGAGCGTCACCGTGCCATATCCGGCGGTCTCGCCGCGCTTGAACGCCCAGTCGGCCGCCGCGACGTCGATCGGGGTCAGGTCGCTGGCGGGCGGGGCCGCCGCGACGATCGCCGGCTGGCCATCGCGCTCCGCCAGCAGCACGGCGTTCACGTCGAGCAGCCGCGAGACCTCGACGCATACCGTGTCCGCGGTCGACTGCGCGTCCGACACGCGCGTCAGCGCCTGGGCGAAGGCCGCGAGCGCGGCATTCTCATGCGCGCTGCGCACGCCGATCGCGGCGCGCGAGCGCATGCCGCCGGTCAGCCGGCTGGTGAAGGCAGCGATGCCGATCAGCACGAGTACGGTCAGCACGCTCTGCGGCTCGGTGATGGTGAAGGAGTAGAGCGGCGGCAGGAAGAAGAAGTTGAAGGCAAGCGCGGCCAGCACGCCTGCCGCCAGCCCTGGTCTCAACCCGTAGCGGCTGGCCGCGGCGACCACCGGCAGCAGATAGAGCAGATCGATGGCGCCGGTGCCGATCCACGGCTCGACCAGCTTGGCGAGCAGGGTCGTCCCCACGACGAGCGCGACGACTGCCGCATAGACCGCCGGCCGCGCGTCCCAACGGAAACCCGCTCGCGCACTTCGAGCCGGCGCGGAGACATCGGCCGGGATTACATGAATCGCTAGCCCCTCGACGTTGCGCAGCAGCTTCTCGACCACCGAGCCGTGGCGCATCTCGAACCACCAGCTCCGCCGGGACTTGCCGATCACCAGCTGAGTCGCGCGCATGCCTTCGACCTGAGCCTGCAGGCCGTCGATCACGCTCTCGGCCGGCACGGTCGCGATGGTCGCGCCCAGGCTGGCGGCGAGGCGCAGGGTGGCGGCGATCCGCGCCTTCTCCTCTGTCCCGAAGCCTTCCGCCCGCGGCGTCTCGATATAGACGGCAGTCCAGGGTGCGCGCAGCGCATCGGCCAGGCGCTTGGTCGTTCGCACCAACGCCTCGGCTCCAGGCAGCTCGCTGACCGCCACCAGCACCCGTTCCCCGGCCGCAAAGGCGCCGGGCAGGGCGCTCGCGTCGAGATGCTCGAGCATCTGCCGGTCGACGCTCATCGCCGCACGGCGCAGCGCCATCTCGCGCAGCGCCGACAGGTTCGCCTTGGAGAAGAAATGCCCGAGCGCCCGTGTCGCCTCGGCCGGAATATAGACCTTGCCGTCCTTCAGCCGCTCGATCAGCTCGTCGGGCGGGATGTCGACGACTTCGATCTCGGCCTCCTCCAGCACGCTGTCGGGGACGGTCTCGCGCACGCGCACGCGCGTGAAGCTGGCGACCAGGTCGTTGAGGCTCTCGACATGCTGGATGTTGACCGTCGAGAACACGTCGATCCCGGCATCGAGCAGTTCCTGGATGTCCTGCCAGCGTTTGGGATGGCGGCTGCCCTCGACATTGCTGTGTGCAAGCTCGTCCACCAGCACCAGAGCCGGACGACGCGCGAGGATAGCGTCCAGGTCCATTTCGGTCAGCGCCTGGCCGCGATAATCGATGGTGCGGCGCGGGATCACGTCGAACGGCGCGACCAGCGCTTCGGTCTCGGCCCGGCCATGCGTTTCGACCACGCCGACCACCACGTCGGTACCGGAGCGAAGGCGGGCAGCACCCTCGCTCAGCATCTCATAGGTCTTGCCGACGCCCGGGGCTGCCCCAAGGAAGATCTTGAGCTGCCCGCGTGCTTCCCGCTCCGCGGCGCGGAGCAAGGCGTCGGGCGAGGGGCGTTTGTCGGTTATCGCGCCAACCTTCTCACTTAAGCCCCTCCCCTTCAGGGGAGGGGTTTGGGGGTGGGGGCGTGCGTCTGCACGCTCATAAAGACTCTTCGCCAAGCCCGAAGCGCCGATCGGGGCATCGAGCCCCGCTCGTCGCTGCCCCACCCCTTGCCCCTCCCCTGAAGGGGAGGGGTTGAGAAGGGAGAACCGGCCAAGAGGGATATGACCTTCCCCATCGGCAAACGCTACGCCCACGCCCCAATCTATATGCGAACTTAACGCGTTTCGGTCCCATTCGCCGTCGCACCTTAACGCACCGCGCGCCTATCTGCCTTTCCGACCCGGCCACACCGCGCCGGCCGATCGGAGGCACAGCCCCATGACCGATATCCTGTGGCTCGGCGCGCTCGCCGGGCTGTTCGCGCTGACGCTCGCCTATATCCGCCTGTGCGACGAGGCGTGAGGCGATGACGCTGCATCTCATTTTGGCCGCGATCACCGCTGCCGCTCTCCTCCTTTACCTCGTGGCCGTGCTCCTGCGGCCCGAGCGATTCTGATCGGTATCGCCATGGATATTCAGGGCTGGGGGCTGATCGCCCTCTTCGTCGCCATTCTCGTCGCGCTGGCCAAGCCGATGGGCATGTGGCTGTTCGCGCTCTACGAGGGCCGCCGCACACCGCTCCACACTGTCTTCGGGCCGGTGGAGAAGGGCTTTTACAAGCTCGGCGGGATCGACCCGAATGCCGAGCAGAGCTGGCGCCGCTACGCGGTGCACATGATCGCGTTCAACCTCGCGCTCCTGCTGCTCACCTATTTCGTGGTCCGCTTCCAGGACCTGCTGCCGATGAACCCGCGTGGCTATCCCGGCATTGCGCCCGATGGCGCGTGGAACATCGCGATCAGCTTCACCACCAACACCAACTGGCAATGGTATTCGGGCGAGGTCGCGCTTTCGAACTTCAGCCAGATGTTCGGGCTGGTCATCCATAACTTCCTGAGCGCCGCCACCGGCATCGCGCTCGCCTTCGCGCTGTTCCGCGGCTTCGCGCGGCGCGAGTCCAGGGCGATCGGCAATTTCTGGGCGGACGTCACGCGCGTCACGCTCTATCTGCTGCTGCCGATCTCGATCGTCTATGCCGTCTATCTGATCTGGAGCGGTGTTCCCCAGACCTTCGCGCAGAGCATCGATGCGACCACGCTGGAAGGCGTGAAGCAGACCATCGCGCTCGGTCCGGTCGCCTCCCAGGAAGCGATCAAGATGCTCGGCACCAATGGCGGCGGCTTCTTCAACGCCAACTCCGCGCATCCGTTCGAGAACCCGACCGCGATGACCAACCTGATCCAGATGCTCTCGATCTTCCTGATCGGCGTCGGGCTCACCTGGACCTTCGGCAAGGCCGTGGGCAACACGCGTCAGGGCTGGGCGATCCTTGCCGCGATGCTGATCATCTTCGTCGCCGGCACCGGTGTCGCCTATTGGCAGGAAGCGGCCGGCAACCCAGTGCTGCATTCGCTCCACGTCGCCGGCGGCAATATGGAGGGCAAGGAAGTCCGCTTCGGCATCGCCGCCTCGGCGCTGTTCGCCAGCGTCACCACGGCCGCCTCGTGCGGTGCGGTCAACGCCATGCACGACAGCTTCACCGCGCTCGGCGGCATGATCCCGATGATCAACATGGAACTGGGCGAGATCGTCGTCGGCGGCGTCGGTGCGGGCATCTATGGCTTCCTGCTCTTCGCCATCCTTGCGGTGTTCGTCGCCGGGCTGATGGTCGGCCGCACGCCTGAATATGTCGGCAAGAAGATCGAGGGCCGCGAGGTGAAGTTCGCGGTACTCGCCATCGCCGTGCTGCCGTTGCTCATCCTGGGGGGCACGATGATCGCCTCGGTGATGTCGGCCGGCCTGGCCGGGCCGCTCAACAAGGGGCCGCACGGTTTCTCGGAGATCCTCTACGCATTCAGCTCGGCGGTCGCGAACAACGGCTCCGCCTTTGCCGGTCTGACCGCGGGCACGCCCTTCTACAATGCGCTGCTGGGCATCTGCATGTGGGGTGGCAGGTTCTTCATGATCGTGCCGATGCTGGCGATCGCCGGCAGCCTCGCGGCCAAGAAATACACGCCGCCGTCCTCGGGTTCCTTCCCGACGACCGGACCGCTCTGGGTGGGGCTGCTCATCGGCGTCATCCTGATCATGGGCGGCCTGACCTTCCTGCCGTCGCTCGCTTTGGGGCCCATCGCGGACCATCTCGCGATGATCAACGGCACGCTGTCATGAGCGCGCTATCCCAACCGTCATGCCGGACTTGTTCCGGCATCCATCCCTCCTCACGCGCCGCAACGCCTGAGGCGCGATGGACCCCGGAACAAGTCCGGGGTGACGGCAGAGATTTCGGCATCCGCCTTTCCTTCATCCTCGATCGGGACTGATCCATGTCCGCACCAACCTCCATCTTCACCGCGAGCCTGGTCGTCCCGGCGATCGGCGACTCGTTCCGGAAGCTCGATCCGCGCCAGCTGATCAGGAACCCGGTGATGTTCACCACCGCCGTGGTGGCGACCTTGCTAACCGTGCTGCTGGTCATCGGCGGCGAGCCGCTCAGTTTCAGTTTCCAGATCCAGCTGATCGTCTGGCTGTGGCTGACCGTGTTGTTCGGTACCTTCGCCGAGGCGCTGGCCGAGGGCAGGGGCCGCGCCCAGGCTGCTTCGCTCCGCGCAACCAAGGCCGATCTCAAGGCCAAGAGGTTGCTCGGCGTCGGGGATACCTATGAGATCGCCTTCGCCACCCAGCTCGAAAAGGGCGACTTCGTTCTGGTCGAGACCGGCGACCTGATCCCCGCTGACGGCGAAGTCGTCGAAGGCGTCGCCTCGGTCAACGAAGCCGCGATCACCGGCGAAAGTGCGCCGGTGATCCGCGAGGCAGGTGGCGACCGTTCGGCCGTGACGGCGGGTACCCGCGTCATCTCGGACAGGATCAAGGTCCGCATCACCCAGGAGCCGGGGCACGGCTTCCTCGATCGCATGATCGCGCTGGTCGAGGGTGCGGAGCGGCAGAAGACGCCGAACGAGATCGCGCTGACCATCCTGCTCGTCGGCCTGACGATCATCTTCCTGATCGCGGTCGCCACCATTCCGGGCTTCGCTTCCTATGCGGGCGGCGGCGTGCCGGTGGCGATCCTCGCGGCGCTGCTGATCACCCTCATCCCGACGACCATCGCCGCGCTGCTCTCGGCGATCGGCATTGCGGGCATGGACCGGCTGGTGCGCTTCAACCTGCTCGCCAAATCGGGTCGCGCGGTCGAGGCGGCGGGCGATATCGACGTGCTGCTGCTCGACAAGACCGGCACCATCACCATCGGCGACCGCCAGGCGAGCCAGTTCGTGCCCGTGGGCGGGATCGACATCGATACGCTGGCGAGCGCTGCGTCGCTGGCGAGCCTCGCCGACGAAACGCCCGAGGGCCGCTCGATCGTCGTGCTGGCTCGCGAGCGCCATGCCGTCCCGACCCGCACCATGCCGGCCGATGCGGAAATCATCCCCTTCACCGCGCAGACGCGCGTGTCGGGCATCGTCACCGGCGGCAGCACGATCCGCAAGGGCGCGGTGGATGCGATCCTGCGGGCCGATCCTGGGCTCGGCACCACCCCCGTCGCGGCCGAACTGCGCCGCGTGACCGAGGAGATCGCCCGGTCCGGCGCAACGCCGCTCGCCGTGTCGCGCGACGGCAAGCTGCTCGGTGCGATCGCGCTCAAAGACGTGGTCAAGGCTGGCATCCGCGAACGCTTCGGGGAGTTGCGCCAGATGGGCATCCGCACGGTGATGATCACCGGCGACAACCCGCTGACCGCCGCCGCCATCGCCGCCGAGGCGGGCGTGGATGATTTCCTCGCCGAGGCGACGCCCGAGGACAAGCTCGCACTGATCCGCAAGGAACAGCAGGGCGGGCGGCTGGTCGCGATGTGCGGCGACGGTACCAACGACGCGCCCGCGCTGGCCCAGGCCGATGTCGGCGTGGCGATGAACACCGGCACCCAGGCGGCGCGCGAGGCCGGCAACATGGTCGATCTCGACAGCGATCCGACCAAGCTGATCGAGGTCGTCGGCCTCGGCAAGCAGTTGCTGATGACGCGCGGTGCGCTGACCACCTTCTCGGTGGCGAACGATGTAGCGAAATATTTCGCGATCATCCCGGCGATGTTCGTCGCGCTCTATCCGGGGCTTGGCCTGCTCAACGTGATGGGGCTGGCGACGCCGCAATCGGCGATCCTGTCGGCGATCATCTTCAACGCGCTGATCATCCCGATGCTGGTGCCGCTGGCGCTGAAGGGCGTGACGTATCGGCCGATGCCGGCTGGGCCGCTGCTGGCGCGTAACCTCGCCGTTTACGGGCTGGGCGGCCTGCTCGCGCCGTTCGTCGGGATCAAGCTGATCGATCTCGCCGTCACCGCCCTGCACCTCGCCTAGCTCTTCTTGTGTCCCCGCGAAGGCGGGGACCCAGTCTGGGCTCCCGCCTTCGCGGGAGCACATAAGGAACTGAAGACATGCTCATCGACCTGAAATCCGCTCTACGCCCCGCCTTCGCGCTCACCATTGGGTACGCGCTACTGCTCGGGCTCGCATATCCGCTCGCGCTGACCGGCGTCGGCCAGGCGCTGTTCCCCGCCCAGGCGAATGGCAGCCTGATCACCGAGAAGGGCAAGGTCATTGGCTCGGAGCTGATCGGCCAGGGCTTTGCCAGCGACCGCTATTTCCATGGCCGGCCCTCCGCCGCGGGCAAGGGTTATGACGCCAGCGCCTCGTCGGGGTCCAACCTCGGCCCGGCGTCCCAGGCACTCGCCGACCGCGTCAAGGCGGATGTCGCCGCCAATCCCCCTTCACCAGGAAGCAACAGGGTCCCCCCCGATCTGGTGACGTCCTCCGCCTCGGGGCTTGATCCCCATATCAGCCCCGAGGCGGCTTTTTATCAGGTGGATCGCGTCGCGAAGGCGCGGGGCGTAACGCCCGACGCCGTGCGCGCGCTGGTCGAGGCACAGGTCGAGCATCCGCTGCTCGGCTTCCTCGGCGAGCCGCGCGTCAATGTGCTGGCGCTCAACCGGGCGCTCGACCGCGCGGCGTCGCGGCCGTAACAAGGGGCATGCCGATCGCCGCCAAGGTCCTGATCGTCGAGGACGACGCGCATATCCGCCGGTTGCTGCGCGTCGCCGCCGAACGCGCCGGCTACAAGGCCGGGGAGGCGGCGACGGCCCGGGAAGGGCTGTCGCTGCTCGATATCGACAAGCCCGATATGGTGCTGCTCGATCTCGGCCTGCCCGACCGCGACGGGCTCGAGCTGATCCAGTTGATCAAGGCGCGCGGCGCGACCCTGATCGTCGTCTCGGCGCGCGAGGATACCGCCGAGAAGGTCGCGGCGCTCGATCTCGGCGCCGACGATTATCTGACCAAGCCGTTCGACACCGAGGAACTGCTTGCCCGCATCCGCACGGCACTGCGCCACCGGCTCGCCGACCAGACGGCACAGCCGGTGGTGACGATCGGCGAAGTCGTGATCGATCTCGACAGCCGCCGCGTGCTGCGGGCAGGGGAGGAGGTCCATCTCTCGCCCAAGGAATATGGCGTGCTGGCGGAACTGGCGCGGCGGCCCGACCGGATCGTCGGCCACGCGCAATTGCTCCGTGACGTGTGGGGACCCGCGCAGGAGAGCCGGGTCGAGTATCTGCGTATCGTCATTCGCAACCTGCGCCAGAAACTGGAGCCGGACCCCGCGCAGCCGACGATCATTCGCAACGAGATCGGCGTGGGGTATCGGTTGACCGGCGCGGCCTAGTCGAGGCGTTAGCGCATTCCCGAAAATCAATGACATTGCGCGCCGCGCCGCCGCCGATCATGTAGCGCGCGCGGCCTAAAGCCCCTAGGTGGGCCGTTGCGCCTCCGAATCATATAGGATGCGCCAAGATCATTCACGGACGAGGATAGTTGCCGGTGCGTCGCTTTTACGCTCTCCCTCTTGTTGCCCTGTTGCTCCCCGTTCCGGCGCTCGCGCAGCAGACCACGCCTGACGCCGCCAACCCAGCCGATATCGTCGTCCTCGGCTCCGGCCTGCCGCTCCCGCCCGGTACGCCCGCTTATGGCTCCGTGGTGATCGACCGCGACCGGTTGACCAACGACGCCTCGGGCCGGGTCGAGGACGTGCTGGCCGATGTCGCCGGGCTGCAGCAGTTCCGCCGGTCGGACAGTCGCTCGGCCAATCCGTCGGCACAGGGTGTGACGTTGCGCGCGCTGGGCGGCAACGCCTCGAGCCGCGCGCTGGTGCTGCTCGACGGCGTGCCGCTGGCCGATCCGTTCTTCGGCTACATCCCGTTCAACGCGCTGGTCGGCGATCGCTTTTCGGGCGTGCGCATCACGCGCGGCGGCGGCGCGGGCGCGTTCGGCGCGGGCGCCGTCGCCGGGACGGTCGAGCTGGCCAGCGCGACGCGGGCCGACCTGCCGCTCCTGGCGGGCAGCGCCTTTTACGGCAGCTATGATTCGCAGAACGTCACGGCCAGCCTGACTCCCGATTTGGGCGGCGGGTTCGTGTCCGTCTCGGGCAAGTGGGAACGCAGCGACGGCTATCGCACCACGCCCGATTCGCAGCGCACGCCCGCCGATTCGCGCGCGCGGTTCGAGGATTGGTCGGGCGGTGTCCGCGCGGTCGTCCCGGTCGATGCCGAGACCGAGATCCAGGCGCGGGGCCTCGTGTTCCGCGACAACCGCACCTTGCGCTTCAAGGGCGCCGACAGCAGCTCGGAAGGGCAGGATGCCAGCATCCGTCTGGTCCATCGCGGCGACTGGGCAATCGATGCGCTGGCCTATGTCCAGGCGCGCAACTTCACCAACAAGGTGATCAGCGCGACCAGTTTCAAGCTGACGCTCGACCAGCGCAATACGCCGTCTACCGGCCTGGGCGGCAAGATCGAGGTGCGGCCCCCGATCGGCGCCGACCATGTGCTCCGCGTCGGTGTCGATGCGCGGCTTGCGGATGGCGAGCTGTATGAGGACGCGTACGCCGCCAGCGGTGCCGTCACCACGCGCCGCAACGCGGGCGGTAACAGCAGCACCATCGGCGCCTTTATCGAGGACGACTGGACGATCGGCCATCTCGTGCTGACCGGTGGCGTGCGCGGCGACCGCTGGACCTTGACCAACGGCTTCATCCGCGAACTTTCCGGGGCCGGCGCGATCGCCAAGGACAATCGCTTCGCCGATCGCGACGGGTTCGAGGCGACCGGCCGGGTCGGGGCGCTCTATCATGTGACCAGCGCAGTCGCGCTGCGGGCGGCGGGGTATACCGGCTTCCGGCTGCCGACACTCAACGAACTGTACCGCCCCTTCCAGGTCTTTCCGATCCTGACTCAGGCCAATGAAAATCTTGGTCTGGAGAAGCTGAAAGGGGTCGAGGGGGGCATCGACCTGACGCCGGCGCCGGGCATCTCGATCGGACTGACCGGCTTCTATAACCGGCTCGACAATGCCATCGCCAATGTGACGATCGGCACGAACCTGCGCCAGCGCCAGAATGTCGATGCGATCGTCGCAAAGGGGATCGAGGTCACCGCCGGTCTTCGCCACGGTGCGGTGTCGCTCGACGGCTCCTATGCGCTCAGCGACAGCCATGTCCGTGCGTCGGGCGCCTCGGCTGCGCTCAACGGCCTGATTCCGGCGCAGAGCCCGCAGCATGCGGCGAGCGCCACCCTGGCATGGGAGCCCAAGGCCGGTCCCTCCTTCTCGACCACCGTCCGTTATGTCGGCAAGCAATATGAGGACGATCTGCAGACCGGCGTGCTGCCGGCGGCGACGACGGTAGACGCCGTCGCCCGACTGCCGATCGGCCGGCATTTCACCATCGTGGCGCGCGCGGAGAATCTGTTCGACGAGACGGTCATCACGCGCAACGCAGGCGGATCGATGGACCTCGGCACGCCACGCACGCTGTGGATCGGCGTGAAGTTCGGCAGCTAAATCCAACTATCACCTGTTCCCTCGATAAAAGGTGCGGAACAGGCCCGGGCCTTCGATATCTCCAGTCATGAGAAAGAGCCGGTCGAGGCAAGACAATCGCCGCAAGGCTATAGTGACATGCGCGGACCAGATTTAAATCGATCTGTCCGCCCGCCGGCGGTTCAGGCAGCTGTCGCGGCCACCGCGGCCAGCACCGCCTCGGCATATTCGGGGCGGCAGATCAGCAGATCGGGGAGAAGGGGATCGGCGCAATTATAGACGAGCGGGCTGCCGTCGATGCGCGAGGCATGCAGGCCGGCCGCCAGCGCGACTGCGACCGGCGCGCAATTGTCCCATTCATATTGACCGCCGGCATGGAGATAGATTTCGGCTTGGCCGTCGACCACCGCCATCGCCTTCGCGCCCGCCGAGCCCATCGGCACCAGCTCGGCGCCGAGCGTCTCCGCTACCTGCTGGACGATTGCATGCGCGCGGGTGCGGCTGACCACCATGCGCGGGCGGGCGGGGAGCGGGGGCCAGACGGGCGGCGCGTCGTCGGTGACGAAGATGCGGTGCGCCGCGGGCAGGGCGACGGCGCCGGTCACCGGCGCCCCATCGATCGCCAGGCCGATATGGACAGCCCAATCCTCCCGCCGTTCGCCGAACTCGCGGGTGCCGTCGAGGGGGTCGACGATCCAGACGCGGCTGGCGGCGCAACGGGTGCGGTCGTCGGCGGCCTCTTCCGACAGGACGAAGTCGTCGGGACGGTCGGCATGGAGCAGGTCGAGGATCAGGGCATTGGCTTCGGCATCGCCGCGCCGCTTGAGATCCGCATCAATGCAATTGCCGGTGGCGCACAGCTCGCGCAGCAGGGCGGCCGCCTGGAGCGCGACCGACCGGGCGACTTCAGCGTCGGTCACAGATCGGGGCTCCAGACGCCCATGATGTGCTCGACGATCCGCTCCGCTGCCGCCTCGGGGCTTTCGCGCGTCGTGTCGATTCGGACCTCGGGCCGCTCGGGCGCCTCATAGGGGCTGGAGATGCCGGTGAAATGCGCGATCTCGCCGCTCCGTGCCTTGGCGTAGAGGCCCTTCACGTCGCGCTTCTCCGCCTCGGCGAGCGGGGTGTCGACGAAGATCTCGACGAACTCGCCATGCGGCAGCATCGATCGCACCAGCTCGCGCTCGGCGCGGAAAGGCGAGATGAACGCCGTCAGCACGATCAGCCCGGCATCGGCCATCAGCTTGGCGACCTCGCCGATGCGGCGGACATTCTCGATCCGATCGGTATCGGTGAAGCCGAGATCCTTGTTGAGGCCATGCCGTATATTGTCGCCGTCGAGCAGGAAGCTGTGGCGGCCGAGCGCGTGGAGCTTCTTCTCGACCAGATTGGCGATGGTCGACTTGCCCGAGCCTGAGAGGCCGGTGAACCACAGGACCTTCGGGTGCTGACCCTTTTGCGCGGCATGCGCCTCGCGGGTCACGTCGATCGCCTGCCAATGCACGTTCTGCGCGCGGCGGAGCGAATAGGTCAGCATGCCCGCCGCGACCGTGGCGTTAGTCGCGCGGTCGATCAGGATGAAACCGCCGAGATCGGCGCTTTCGTCGAACGCCTCGAAGACGATCGGCCGGTCGGTGTAAAGCTGGGCGACACCGATATCGTTGAGGCCCAAGGTCTTCACCGACAGCTCGGCGAGCGTGTTGATGTCGACGGCATAATCGGGCGGCTGGACGGTCGCGCCGACCGTCTGGGTGCCGATCTTCATCCAATAGGTGCGGCCGGGGAGGAGCTGGTCCTCGGCCATCCAGACGATCGTCGCCTTGAACTGGTCGGCGACCTCGGGCGGGGACGATGCGGTGGCGATCACGTCGCCGCGCGAGCAGTCGACTTCGTCCGTGAGGGTGAGCGTCACCGATTGGCCGGCGACGGCCTGGTCGAGATCGCCATCCATGGTGACGATCCGGGCGACCTTGCTGGTCTTGCCCGAGGGCAGGATACGCACGGCATCGCCGGGGCGCACCACGCCCGAGGCGATCATGCCGGCAAAACCGCGGAAATCGAGGTCGGGGCGGTTGACCCATTGCACCGGCAGGCGGAACGCGCGGTCCTGCGCGGCGTCGGTGCCGAGCGGCACGGTTTCGAGATGCTCGATCAACGATGGGCCGGTGTACCAGTCCATCGCATCGGAGCGCGACGCGATATTGTCGCCGGCCAGCCCCGAGAGCGGGATGGCGGTGAAGCTTTCGATGCCGATCGATTCGGCAAAGGCGCGGTAGTCTTCGACGATCGCGTCGAAGGTCGCCTGATCATAGCCGACCAGGTCCATCTTGTTCACCGCGAGCACGATGTGGCGGATACCGAGCAGGTTGACGAGATAGGAGTGGCGGCGCGTTTGGGTGAGCACGCCCTTGCGCGCGTCGATCAGGATCGCGGCGAGATCGGCGGTCGACGCGCCGGTGACCATGTTGCGGGTATATTGCTCATGGCCGGGCGTGTCGGCGACGATGAACTTGCGTTTCTCGGTGGCGAAGAAGCGATAGGCGACGTCGATGGTGATGCCCTGCTCGCGCTCGGCGGCGAGGCCGTCGACGAGCAGGGCGAAATCGATGTTCTGGCCCTGGGTGCCGACGCGCTTGCTGTCCGCCTCGAGCGCGGCGAGCTGGTCTTCGAAGATCATCTTCGAATCGTAGAGCAGGCGGCCGATCAGGGTGGACTTGCCGTCATCGACCGAGCCGCAGGTGATGAAGCGGAGCAGCGACTTGTTCTGGTGGAGGGTGAGATAGGCGTCGATGTCCGAGGCGATGAGGGCGTCGGTTTCATAACTCCCCTCCCGCTCGCGGGAGGGGGTGGGGGAGGGCATGTCCGCAAGGGTGGGGCTTGATGTTGTGACAGGCCCTCCCCCGACCCCTCCCACAAGTGGGAGGGGAGAAGAAGGCGTGCTTGCCGGGGTCGAAACGCCCATCAGAAATACCCCTCCGCTTTCTTCTTCTCCATGCTCGCCGTCTGATCATGGTCGATCGCGCGGCCCTGGCGTTCGCTGGTCGTGGTCAGCAGCATCTCCTGGATCACTTCGGAGAGGGTTGCGGCTTCGCTCTCGACCGCGCCGGTGAGCGGATAGCAGCCGAGCGTGCGGAAGCGGATCGAGCGTTCGACCGGCACTTCGCCGGGTTCGAGGCGGAAGCGGTCGTCATCGACCATCAGCAACAGGCCGTCGCGCTCGACGGTCGGGCGCCGCGCGGAGAGATAGAGCGGGACGATCTCGATGCCCTCGGCGAGGATGTATTGCCAGATGTCGAGCTCGGTCCAGTTGGACAGCGGGAAGACGCGGATGCTTTCGCCGCGGCTCTTGCGCGCATTGTAGAGCTTCCACAGCTCGGGGCGCTGGTTCTTCGGATCCCAGCGCTGGCGGGCGGAGCGGAAGCTGAAGATGCGCTCCTTGGCGCGGCTCTTCTCTTCGTCGCGCCGCGCGCCGCCAAAGGCCGCGTCGAAACCGTATTTGTCGAGCGCCTGCTTCAGCCCTTCGGTCTTCCACATATCGGTGTGGAGGCTGCCATGGTCGAAGGGATTGATGCCGCGCGCCTCGGCCTCCGGGTTGCGGTGGACCAGCAACTCCATGCCGGCGCTGGCCGCCGCACGATCGCGCAGCTCGTACATGTCGCGGAACTTCCAGGTCGTGTCGACATGGAGCAGCGGGAAGGGCGGGGGCGCCGGGAAAAAGGCCTTGCGCGCGAGGTGCAGCATCACGGCCGAATCCTTGCCCACGGAATAGAGCATGACCGGGCGTTCCGCCTCGGCCACCACTTCGCGCATGATGTGGATGCTCTCCGCCTCAAGGCGTTGGAGATGGGTCAGAGCGACGTTCATTCTCGCCCAGATAGTGGCGTAAGCGCCAAGAGCGATCAACTTATCCTGTTGGGCGCGAAAGTTCGCTCAATCGGCGTGCGAGCGCTCGACCGAATCCAGGATGCGCGCGCCGGCCATGAACACCGCGATCGGGCAGACCGAGAAGAGCATCCAGCCGCCGATGCCGGGATATTGCTGCAGATAATGCACGCCACGCTCAACCGAGCCGAGGCCCAGGCCATAGATGACCACAAAGGCTTCGAACTTGGTCTTGATGACGAACAGCCGGGTGAATTTCGTCCACATGCTATTCGTTAAGCAATGAGCGGGCCAATCGCGGATTCGCGCGATTCTTGCCTTAACGATGATGGTTACCTGTCAATTAACTCGACAGTGCCAAGCGCCTCGAGCAGCGCCGTGCGGGCGCGTTCGACCGCCTTGACCAGCGTCGGATCGGCGATGGCGGCGTACGGGATTTCCTCGGGCCAATGTTGCTCGACCACGCCGGCGATCAGATCGAGCCGGGCGTTGTCGACCAGGAAGCGCGGGTCGATCGCGGCGGGATCGGCCACGACGCGCAGGCGCAGGCAGGCCGGGCCGCCGCCATTGGCCATGGACTGGCGAACATCGACCACCTCCAGCCGCCGGATCGGGCCGTTGCCGGCGATCATCTCCTGAAGCCAGGTCCAGACGGCGGCGTTCTCGCGCGCTTCCTCGGGCAGGATCAGCGCCATGGTGGCGTCGGGTAGGGTAACGAGCTGAGCGTTGAACAGATAGGAGGAGACGGCGTCGGCAAGGCTCACACGGGCGGCCGGCACTTCGACGATCTCGACCTCGGGGAGCATGTCGCGCAGATCGGCGTAGAACGCTTCCCTGTCGGCAAAGGCCAGTTCGTGCGCGAACAGCACGCGTTCGTTGGCGACGGCGACCACGTCATTGTGGAACGCTCCGGCGGCGATGGCCTCCTCCGACTGTTCGACGAACAGGGTGCGATCCGCATCGAGCCGGTGCCGCCGCGCGACTGCCATGCTCGCCTCGCGGTGCTGGCGCGCGGGGAAGGGACCGCCCGACACGCCATAGACGAAGACCTCGACGCCCGGCTCACCATGCGCGGCGCAAAGCCGCATATGATTGGCCGCGCCTTCGTCGCCGAACGGTGCGGGGACGGGGCCGTGCACCGCGAAGAACGGATCGGCGAAGGCGAGCCGCAACTGGGCGAGCGTACCGGGCCATTCATGGCTGCGATGCGGCATGGTCACGAGATTGGCGACCGAGAGATGGCAGCGACCATCGGCGGTGTCGGGCGACGGCGAGACCGTGGCGGCATTGGCGGCCCACATCGCGGAGGCGGACAGTGCCTGGGCCTGGAGATGCGGCGCGGCCTCGGCATAGCTGGTGGCGAGGCTGTCGAGCCAGGCATGGTCGGGGCGAACGAGAGGTAGCAGCACGCCCTGGGTCAGGCCGAGCGCGAGGTTCGCGCGCATCTTGGCGATGCCTTCCAGCGCGGCGCGGCGCGGGGCGGCGACCTTGCCCGCGTTGCGGGTGGCGGCGAGATTGCCGGGGCTGAGGCCGGCATAATTATGGCTCGGGCCGATCAGGCCGTCGAAGTTGATCTCTTTCAGCATTTACGCCCGTCCGACATGGCTGATCTCGGCACCTTCGGTCACCGCCAGCGCGGTCGCGCAGGTGCGGTCGATCGCGACGCCCTCGCCGCAGGGGCGCAGGCGACCATAAGCGCAGCGGAAATCGGCGAGGCGGCCGGTCGCGATCAGCGCCGGTTCGCCGCCGTCATTGTCGATCGCGGTGACCGTCGTCGACTGCGCCTCGCGGATGGTGCGGACCTGATCGGTCTTGGCCGTCATGGTCGGGCCGCCGTCGAAGATGTCGATATAATTCTCGAAGGCGAAGCCCTCATTCTCCAGCATGCGCATCGCGGCGCGACCGGAGGGATGGGGCAGGCCGATCGTGGCGCGGGCGTGTTCCGACAGCATCGCGATATAGATCGGGTGCTTCGGGAAAAGATCGGCGATGAACTGGTGGCCGCGCACCGCATTGAACTGGTCGGCGTCCTGGAAATTCATGCCGAAGAAGCGGCCGGCCAGGCCGTCCCAGAAGGGCGATCCGCCGGCTTCGTCGATGATCCCGCGCAGTTCGGCCAGGATCCGGTCGGCGAAGCGCGCGCGGTGGCGGGCGATGAACAGATAGCGGCTGCGCGCGAGCAGCATGCCGAGACCGCCGGCGCGCTCGCCCGGATGGAGGAACAGGCCGCCGACCTCGCTGCACCCTTCCAGATCGGTGGTGAGCGAGAGCTGGTCGGCGCGGAAAGTGCGGCCGAGCTCGGCGCTGTGCTGAGTCAGCGTGCCGAGGCGGTAGCTGTAGAATGGGTAGCGCTGTCCGACCTGGGTGAAGATCTGGCAGGTGCCGCGCACTTCGCCGGTCTCGACATTCTCCAGCACCAGCACGAACAGATCGTCCGACAAGGTGTCGTCGGTGCGGTCGAACGCCTCGTGGCTGCGGGCGAGCTTGGCTTTGAGCGCGGTACGATCGGCCGGGAGGTTGGTGAATCCGCCGCCGGTCAGCTTGGCCATCTCGTACAGCGGCTGCAGATCCTCGTCGCGGGCGGAGCGGATACGGAAGCTCATAAAGAACCCTTTTCGGCGATGCGGAGGACGGTCAGCGCGGAGAGGGCGGCACGCTCGGCCAGGCTGTCGATGACGAGAAACTCGTCGGGCGAATGGATCAGGCCGCCGCGCGGGCCCATGGTGTCGACCACCGGCACACCGCAGGCGGCGATGTTGTTGCCGTCGCACACGCCGCCCGTCGCGCGCCAGGCGATGGCGAGCCCGAGATCGGCGCCGGCGGCCTTGACCAGCTCGAACAGCTTCGCGGCGCCCGGGTCGATCGGCTTGGGTGGCCGATTGAAGCCGCCATGGACGTGGATCGTCACATCATGCTCGGCTGCGACCGCGGCGACCGCCGAGTCGATCGCCGCCTGTGCCCGGGCGATCTCGTCCTGCGCGGCGGGGCGGAAATTGATGCGCAAAATGGCGAGCTCGGGCACGACATTGTTCGGCCCGCCGCCCTCGATCCGCGCGGGGTTCACCGCGAGGCCGGCGCCACGCACCCTGCTCAGCCGGAGCGCGATATCGGCTGCGGCGACGATCGCGTTGCGGCCTTCGTCGGGGTTGCGGCCGGCATGCGCGCTCCTGCCGTGTACCACGATCGAGAAATTGCCCGTGCCGCCGCGTGCGCCGGCGAGCGTGCCGTCGGGCAAGGCGGGCTCATAGGTGAGCGCGGCAACCTTGCCGCGCGCCGCCCGGGCAAGCAGGGCACTGGAGGAGAAGGAGCCGGTCTCCTCGTCCGAATTGATCACGATTTCATAACCGATGCGGCCGGCGAGCGGCGATGCCTCGACCGCCTCGAGCGCGGCGAGCATGGTCGCGATGCCGCCCTTCATATCGGCGACGCCCGGACCGTTGAGCCTCGCCTCGTCGAGGAAAGTCAGCGCCTGGAAAGGATGATCGACCGGATAGACCGTATCCATATGGCCGGTGAACAGCATCTGCACCGGCGCGTCGGGGCGCACCGCGAGATGGAAGTGCCGGCCATGGGCGAGATCGGAGACGGTGCCGTCCGCGCCGACGCTGGTGACCGGCGCCGGCTCGACCAGATCGATCTCGCCGGGCAGGACCGAGAAGGCGTCGCTGAGATTGCCGGCCATGGCAGCGAGGCCGGCCATGTTGCGGGTACCGCTGTTGATCATGGCCCAGTCCTGCACCTGGGCGAGCATCGGGGCGTCGGAGAGGGCCGCGATGGCGTCCCGCTCCACGGTGGAAAGCGCGGTCATCAGTCGGTGTTAGTCCGATTCGAGCGGCGCGGGAACCGCGGCGACCGCCCTGTTATCGTCGCAAAACAGGATAAAATTTTTTCTGCCCTGTTAGCTCCAACTTTGTTGGAGATTATTTCATGTCTTTTCATGGGTTTGAAGGGCATTTGCCCTGTTCCGCAATAACAGGGCATTCGCGCCGGATAACAGGGCAGGTGAGAACCGTAACAGGCACCGCTGGCGTCATGGAAAAAGCAGTCCCTGGTTCGCGCGGACATTGAGGTTCATGCCCTGAATCATCGCTGCCATGACGGCGCGAAGATGTGAATCGATAGCGACGGCGCCTTCTGGACCACGGGCGCGCGTGTGCCGGACGATCAGAAGCTGTAGACGATTGACGCGCGGCCTGTCGTGTCGGTGCCGACCCGCCCGATCGGCGGCATGCTTTCATGCTGGACGGCATAGGAAATCTTGCCGGCGAGCGGCCCGATGAGTTTTGCATTGAGCGCCGTCGTGCTGCTCACCGTGCTGTTGTAATGCTGGAGATAGGCTGAGGCGTCCTGGCTGATCGAAATCGCGCGCGTCAGCCGCCAGTCGAAATCGATCGATCCGCGGGCCGCCAGGCTGCTTTCGCGGGTGCGATCCGTGTAGGAGGTGTCGCGATAAGCCGGGCCAAGTTCCATGTCGAGAGTCACGCCGGGCTGCTTGATCGCGCTGTATCCGGCGCCGAGCGATGCTGAATAACGGCTGGTATAGCCGAGGAAACGGTCGCTCTCATATTGGGCGGCGCCGTAGACATATCCGCGCGGCGAGAATTTGAAGTTCGGCTCATAGGCCGCGAGATAATGTTCGCGGCTGACCACGCCGGCGCTGCGTTTGTAATCGGCGGCGAGATGCAGCTTATGACGCCAGCGCAGGGATTCGCGCGTCAGGTCGATCGCGCCGCTCACACCGGCATCCTGGGTGTTGCCGGTGGTTAGATAGCCGCCAAGCTCGGCGCGGCCGCTCCATAGATCGAGCAGGCCGGCATCGCGCAATGTCGCCTCGCGCTTCGCGGCGCGGACCTTGGCCCAGTCCTCTACCAGCCGCGCGATGGCATCGGCTGAATCGGGCGCGGCTGCACGGGCATATTTGGAGACGGTCGCCACCTCGGTCTCGCTGCCCGAGGCCATGGCCGCGTCGAGCATCGCCTTGACGGGCTGCGGAATCTGCGCCGGCTCCGCATTGGCGAGCAGCAACGGCATGGCGAGCAGGAGCGGGCGGCACAGCATGGTCTGCGAATAGCGCGCGTCCGCTTTCACGATCAACCGAGCTGAGCGGCGAAGGCCGACAGAACGTTCTCGTAGAGCGCCTTCTTGAAGGGCACGATGACCTCGGGAAGCTCGGCCGGATCGACCCAGCGCCAGGCGCGGAATTCCTGGTGCTCCGTCGCAATGTCGACATCGCTGTCCTCGCCGAGGAAACGATAGAGGAACCAGCGCTGGCGCTGACCGCGCCATTTGCCTTTCCAGACCTTGCCGACCAGGTCGGGTGGCAGATCGTAATAGAGTTCTTCCGGCGCCTCCGCGATCAACTCGACCTTGTCGGGCCGAACCCCGGTTTCCTCGCCCAGCTCGCGGATCGCGGCGGTCTCGGCATCCTCGCCGTCATCGATCCCGCCTTGCGGCATCTGCCAGGCCTCGACCGTCGTATCGATCCGCTGGCCGACGAATACCTGCCCGGCGCGATTGATCAGCATCACACCGGCGCAGGGGCGATAGGGAAGGGTGGCCGGGTCGATCATCCCGCCGCCTGCGCCATGACACGGTCGCCCTCGGCCTCGACGATCACCGTCTTCAGGGCCGCCAGCGCGCCGGCGACGTCGCCGGCCGAAGAGGGGATGGCCTTGCGCAAGGTGACGAAGCCGTGGACGTTCCCCTTCGCTTCGCGAAAGATCACGGCCACGCCCGCCACCGCGAGCGCGCCGGCATAGGCGCGTCCCTGGTCGCCGATCGGGTCGAGACTGGCGGTGATCACCACCGCGGGCGGCATGCCGGCGAGATCGCCGATCAATGGCGAGGTGCGGATATGGCTGGCTTCGGCCTCATAAGAGGCCTGGAACCAGTCCATGCTGTCCCGGGTGAGCAGGAAGCCTTCGGCGAAAATGGCGTAGGAAGGATAGTCCTTCGAGGCGTCGGTGGCCGGATAGATCGGGAATTGCGCGATCACCGGCACGGCGGCGGGCGCGTCGCGCAACGCCATGGCGGTAACGATCGCCAGATTGCCGCCCGCGCTGTCGCCGGCGACGACGAGGCTGGTGACCTTGCGGCCGAGGTCGGCCGGGTTGCCCGCGACCCAGCGCGCCGCCGCTTCGCAATCATCGGGGGCGGCGGGCCAGGGATTTTCGGGGGCGAGGCGGTAATCGACCGAGATGACCGGGATATCGAGGGTCCGGGCGATCTCCGCACAGAAACTGGCATGAGTCTCGACATTGCCGATGACGAAACCGCCGCCATGATAGAACAGCAGTGCCGGACCGGGCTCCCGGCTGGCCTTCGCATCGAACAGGCGCGCGGGAATCGGGCCGGCCGGGCCGGGGATGGACAGGTCGGTAATGGTGGCAAGATCACCGACGGGCAGATCGGCGACATCCTTCATCGCGGCATAGACCGCGCGCGCCGCTGGCGCCTCCAGCTCGTGCATCTTTGGACCGGGCAGGTTGTTGAGATAGGCGAGAAATCCACGAACATCCGGGCGGACAAAGGGTTCGGTCACGGCGTTCTCCCATATCCCGCATTGGCGCTGCGGGTGTCGGCCGACTACCTAGAGGCGATGATCCCCGTCGTCCATCACCCCGCCTATCTCACCGCCGGCCGGCAGGTGGGACGGCTGACGAAGAACGCCGCGATCCGCGACCTGCTCCTCGAAAAAGGCGATGGGATCGAGTGGATCGAGCCCGAACCGATTCCGCGGGGATGGATCGAGGCAGTCCATGACCCCGATTATGTCGAGGAAGTGCTGAGCGCGCGGGTGCCGCGCGAGAAGGAGCGGCGGATCGGTTTCCCGGTGACCGAAGCCGTGGCGCTCCGGTCGCAGATCGTGGCGGGCGGCACCTGGCTGGCGGCGCGGATCGCGCTGGAGCGCGGTTTCGCGGCGAACAGCGCGGGCGGGAGCCATCACGCACTGGCGACCACCGGGGCGGGCTATTGCGTGCTCAACGACCTCGCCATCGCGGCGGTGCGGCTGGTCGAGGACGGCACGGTCGCGCGGGTGCTGATCGTCGACGGCGATGTCCATCAGGGCGACGGCACCGCGGCGCTGACCGCGGGCAGGCCGGGCATCGCCACCTATTCGATCCATGCCGAGCGCAACTTCCCGGTGCGCAAGGCGCGCTCCACGCTCGACGTGGCATTGCCCGACGGCACCGGGGACGCCGCCTATCTGGACGCGCTGGAATCGAGTCTCGCGCCGCTCATCGAAGAGCAGCGGCCGGGGTTGATCCTATACCAGGCAGGGGTCGACCCCTTTGGCGGCGATCGACTCGGGCGCCTGTCACTTACCGATCAGGGCCTGATCGCCCGCGACCGACTGGTCGCGCGACTGGCGCGGGAGCATGGCATTCCGCTCGCCAGCACGGTGGGCGGGGGTTATGACGAAGACCTTCATGCCGTGGCGCGGCGCCATGTCTCGGCGATTTTGGCGCTCGGATCAGTGCTCGCGCCCGGCGGCCACGGGGCCTTTGCTTAAAAGAACCATTTGCAGGCGCCTCCGATCAAACTAGGTTGGCCAGTCAACGCTCCGGGCATAGAGGGCGTCGGATAAATCCGCAGGACACATATTGATGGCATCCGCCGTTCACGAATTGACGCCCGCCGAGGCGTCCGCACATCCCGCCGCAGAATCGATCGTTGTACGTTTCGCCGGAGACTCCGGTGATGGCATGCAGCTCACCGGTGGGCAATTCACCCTGTCGACGGCGCTGGCCGGCAACGACCTGGCGACGTTCCCCGATTTCCCCGCGGAAATCCGGGCGCCACAGGGCACGTTGTTCGGCGTCTCCGCTTTCCAGATCAATTTTGGGTCGACCGCGATCGAGACCGCGGGCGACGCGCCCGACGTGCTGGTGGCGATGAACCCGGCGGCGTTGAAGACCAATGTCGATGCGCTCAAGCCGGGCGGCCTGATCATCGCCGACGAGGGCGAGTTCGGCGAGCGCAACCTCGCCAAGGCGAAATATGCGGTGAACCCGCTGCATGACGGCAGCCTGGCCAAATGGCAGGTGCTGGCGTTCAACATCTCGCAGCTGACGCTCGACGCGGTGAAACCCTTCGGCCTCGGCAACAAGGAAGCGCTGCGCTGCAAGAACATGTGGACGCTGGGGCTCGCGCTCTGGATGTTCGATCGTGACCGCCAGCCGCTGATCGACTGGCTGAAGGCCAAGTTCGCGAAGAACCCGACGCTGGTCGAGGCCAATGTCGCCGCGCTGAACGCCGGCCATGCTTACGGTGAGACGGCCGAACTGGCCGGGCCGATGAAGCAGCATCATGTCGCGGCGGCGCCGGCCGAGCCGGGTTTGTACCGCACGGTCACCGGCGCGGAGTCGATCTCGCTCGGGCTGGTCGCGGGCGTGCAGCTGGCCGGCGTGAAGATGTTCTTCGGCGGCTATCCGATCACGCCCGCCTCGGCGATCCTGCATCATCTGTCGCGGCTGAAGGAATTCGGCATCACGACCTTCCAGGCGGAGGACGAGATCGCCGCGATCGCCAGCGCGATCGGTGCTTCCTATGCGGGGCAACTGGGCGTCACCTCCTCGTCGGGGCCGGGCATCGCGCTCAAGGGCGAGGCGATGGGGCTGGCGATCATGACCGAGCTGCCGCTGGTCATCGTCAACTCGCAGCGTGGCGGGCCCTCCACCGGCCTGCCGACCAAGACCGAGCAGTCCGACCTGTATCAGGCCGTCTATGGCCGCAACGGCGATTCGCCGATGCCGGTGATCGCCGCGCGCTCGCCGGCCGATGCTTTCGATTGCGCGATCGAGGCGGTGCGCATCGCGGTCCAGTACATGACCCCGGTGATGCTGCTGACCGACGGCTATATCGCCAATGCCGCCGAGCCGTGGCTGGTGCCGGACATGGACAGCTACACGCCGTTCCCGGTCACCTATCTCGAGGAAGCGCCTGAGAGTGGTTTCCTGCCCTATGCGCGTGACGAGAAGCTGGCGCGGCCCTGGGTGAAGCCGGGCACGCCTGGCCTGCTCCACCGCATCGGCGGCATCGAGAAGCAGATCGGCACGGGCAATATCGACTATGGCGCCGCCAACCACCAGGCGATGACCGACATTCGTCGCGACAAGGTGCTCGGAATCGATGTGCCCGACCAGAAGGTCGAGATGGGCACGGAGAGCGGCAAGCTGGCGATCGTCGGCTGGGGATCGACCTATGGCCCGATCCATCAGGCGGTGCGGCGTGCGCGTGCGCGGGGGCTGGATGTCAGCCACATCCATATCCGCCATATCTGGCCGATGCCGGCAAATCTCGGTGCGCTTCTGAAGAGTTACGAGAAGATCCTCGTACCCGAGATGAACACCGGCCAGCTCAAGACCGTGCTGCGCGACCAGTATCTGGTCGACGCCAAGCCGCTCAACAAGATTTCGGGTCAGCCCTTCATGATCGCCGAGATCGAAGCGGCGATCGCCGAGGCGCTCGGTGGCGGGACGACGCACAGCGAAGTGCCGGCGGACACGCATCAACTGCCGACGTCGCTGGGCGACGAGGATCTCGATACGGCCGCGATCCATATCGGTGCCAACCGCAATCCGGAACCACGCTCATGAACGACATGACCCCGATCGAAAAGACCAGCCCCAAGGATTGGGAAACCGATCAGGAAGTGCGCTGGTGCCCGGGTTGCGGCGATTATGCGATCCTCAAGGCGGTGCAGCGCACCATGCCGGAGATCGGCGCGCGGCCCGAGAACACCGTGTTCGTCAGCGGCATCGGCTGCTCGTCGCGCTTCCCTTATTATATGGAGACGTACGGCTTCCACACCATCCATGGCCGCGCGCCGGCGGTGGCGACGGGCGTGAAGCTGGCCAATCCCGATCTCGATGTGTGGATCATCACCGGCGACGGCGATGCGCTGTCGATCGGTGGCAACCACACCATGCATCTGATCCGCCGCAACCTGGATTGCCAGGTGCTGCTGTTCAACAACGAGATCTATGGCCTGACCAAGGGCCAATATTCGCCGACCAGCCATGTCGGCACGCGCAGTCCCTCGACGCCGTTCGGCTCGCTCGACCGGCCGCTGACGCCGTGCGCGTTCGTGCTCGGCAGCGGCGCTCGCTTCGTCGCGCGGGCGATCGACGTGAACAAGAACCTGCCGGCGGTGCTGAAAGCTGCCTATGCCCATAAGGGCACCGGGTTCGTCGAGATCTTCCAGAACTGCATCGTCTATAATGACGATGTGTTCGCGCCCTTCACCGAGAAGAAGAACGCCGCGACCGGGCAGCTCTGGGTCGAGCAGGGCAAGCCCCTGCTGTTCGAGGGCGGCACCAAGGGGCTGGCGCTCGATACCGAGCGGCTGACGTTGAAGGTGGTCGATGTCGTGGACGGCGACTGGGAAGCGGCGCATGTGATCGTGCACGACCAGACCAACCGCGCTGTCGCGCATATGCTGGTCGAGATGCCGTTCGGGGCATTCCCGATGGCGCTGGGCGTACTCTATGACGATCCGGCCCCGACCTTCGAGAGCGCGGTAGTCGCGCAGAATGCGCAGGCCAGCACGGGCAAGACGCCGAACCTGCAAAAGCTCCTGTCGCAAGGCCAGACCTGGCAGGTCGAGAAGCAGCCGCACACGATGTAGGCGGGCGGAGGCCGGCAATGACGTTCGTCGTCACGGATGCGTGCATCCGGTGCAAGTTCATGGACTGCGTCCAGGTCTGTCCCGTGGAGGCGTTCCGCGAGGGGCAGAACATGCTCGTGATCGATCCGAACGAGTGCATCGACTGCAATCTCTGCCTGCCGGAATGCCCCGCTGACGCGATCCTGCCCGATATCGAAAGCGGTGCGACGGCCTGGATCGAGCTGAACAAGACTTATGCGGCGTTGTGGCCTTTGGTGTCGCGCAAGCTCAACCAGACGCCGGACGACGCCGAGGCGTTCAACGGCGTGGTGGGCAAGTTCGAGAAGTATTTCTCGGCCGAGCCCGGTAAGGGCGACTGATACCCGGCGTCAGGCGGGCTCGTCGGATAGCAGCACCAGTGACTTGCGCGCGAGGCCGGACACGGCGGCACTGATATCGTGCGCGGGCAGGTCCGGCAGGGCCTCGATCAATCCAGTGAGGGTGGAGGCGTCGCGGTCGAGCAGATTGGCCAGGACTATGCGTTCGGTGGGGCTCAGCGTCGTCGTCGCCGGGCCGTGGCGCAGTTGGGTCATGCCCTCGGGAAGGGGCAGGCGACGGCGTAGCGTCGGTCGGATCACCACGGCCGGGTCGAGCGGATCGGACAGGCCGAGGTTGAGAACCTTGAGCGACTCGCGCTGGCGATCCGCTGTCGCGAGGAAGCGGTTCAGGTCGAGATCGTCCACCGCGCGGTGGAGCGCCGCGCGCAGGTCTTCCTGCCGCGTCGCCAGCGCTTCGGGGCCGGCCAGGGTCGAGACGTCGCGACGGAAGAGCGCGTCCTCGAGGCAGCGCCGGCCGATCCAGCGCACCACATCGTCGCCGCGGGGAAAGGCGAGGCCGATCGTCAGATGGAGCGAATGACCGTCCTCGATCTCGGCGCGGTGGAATTCGCCGCGCGGGATATAGAGCAGGTCGCCGGGTTCGAGCATTTCGCTCCAGACCGGTTCCTCGGTATCGCCGATTTTGGTGACCGCCGGGGCGCCCTTCATCGGATAGGCGTCGCGCTGGCCGTAACCGAACCAGCGTTTCCGCCCATGGACCTGCAGCACCAGCACGTCGTGATCGTCCCAATGCGCCCCGAACGCGCTGTCCTGGCGGAAGCTGACATAGGCGTTGACGCCGACGCGGGCGCGGAGATGGCGCTCGACCATCGCGGCGATAGCGCCGATGCCGGGCACCAGCCGGTGGATGTCGTTGATCACGAGGCTGAGGCCCATATCCGCCATGGATTGCAGCGAATCGGGGGCGAGTTCCTGATTGTCGAACCGGCCCGCACGTGCGGTGAACATGCCGAGCGGCACGTCGTGCCCGTTGCGGATCGCGCGGACCTGCCCGCGCTGGAGCCGATCGAAGGTGATCAGGGCATTGAAGGCGGGCCATGGCAGCAGCCGCGCGAAATCGGCCTGGTGAGTCGTTTGCAGGTGAAGGCGCTGCTCGCCGACCATCGCATCGGTGAGCGTGGCGAGCGGGTGCGGCGCAACCAGGCTGCGCAGGTCGGTTATCATGTGCTGGAGCCACTCCCGCTGCTGTGGTCCGTGACTAGACCAGGATCGGCCGCGTTGGGAAGCGGTTCGCCTGCGGCGCTTGCGGGTATGGCGGGCGGCGGGCATGTCGGTGGCATGTACAGCTTTCCAACCCGCCGCCGCTGTTGACCGCGCCGACGCTCCTCTGGTTTCGCCGCGATCTGCGGCTGACCGATCAGGCCGCGCTGATCGCGGCGGTCGACGAGGGGCCGGTGATCCCGGTCTATGTGCTCGACGACGAGACGCCGAAGCATCGGCGAATGGGCGCGGCGTCGCGCTGGTGGCTGCATCACAGCCTGGAGACACTCGACCAGCATTTGCGCGACAAGGGATCGCGGCTGATCCTGCGGCGGGGCGATGCGGCGGTCGAACTGGCGAAGCTGGCGGAGGCGACGGGGGCCGGGCGGGTGCATTGCCTGCGCCATTACGAGCCGTGGTGGCGCAATGCCGAGCGGGCGGTGGCGAAGATGCTCGATCTGATATGCCATGACGGCAATTACCTCGCGCCGCCCGGGTCGGTCACTACCGGGGCAGGGCAGCCTTACAAGATCTACACGCCGTTCTGGCGCGCCTTGCGCGAGCATATGCCGCCGCCTGCTCCTGCGCGGGTTCCGCACAGCATCCCCGTTCCCGGGACATGGCCGGAGAGCGATCGGCTGGAAGATTGGACGCTGTTGCCGGTGAAACCCGACTGGGCCGGCGGCTTTCGCGCCGAATGGACGCCGGGCGAGCAGGGCGCGGCGGAGCGGCTGGAGGATTTCCTGCCCAAGGCCGCCGCCTATGGCGTGGACCGCAACCTGCCGTCGGACGAAGGCAGCTCGCGCCTGTCGCCGCATCTGCATTTCGGGGAGATCTCGCCGGCGACGGTCTGGCACCATGTCGAGAAGGCGCGGGGCGACACGACGACCTTCCTCAAGGAAGTCGCCTGGCGGGACTATGCGCAGAATGTGATCCTGCAATTCCCGGATTATGGATCGAGGAACGGGCGCGCGGCGCTGGATGCGCTCGCGTGGCGTACTGGCAAAGCAGCCGATGCCGATCTTCGCGCCTGGCAGCAAGGCCGCACCGGCTATCCGATCGTCGATGCCGGCATGCGGCAGCTCTGGGCGAGCGGCTGGATGCACAACCGGGTGCGGATGATCGCGGCGAGTTTCCTGATCAAGCATCTGCTGATCGACTGGCGCGAGGGCGAGGCGTGGTTCTGGGACACGCTGGTCGATGCCGATTACGGCAACAACAGCGTCAACTGGCAATGGACCGCCGGGACGGGGATCGATTCCAACATGTTCGTGCGGATCATGGCGCCGCTGACTCAGTCCGAGAAATTCGATGCGGCCGACTATATCCGGCATTGGGTGCCGGAGCTCGCGCATCTCCCGGATGCGGCGATCCATGATCCGGATGCGGCAGGGAGTCGTCCCGAGGCCTATCCGGCGAAGATCATTGGGCACCGTGAGGCACGCGAGCGAGCGCTCGCCGCGGCGGCAAGGGCGCGGTGACGAATCGCTTTTCCCGCACTCGCTCCGGGTGCATGAGAGCCGCCTGATGAACGTTCCAGCGCCGAACAGGGGCCGTCGCTTCGGCACGCGCGCAAGACCGGCGACTGGTCGCGTCGACCGGCTGCTGGCCCCTTTTGCCGGCATGTTCCACCGCCTGCTCGACCGGATCGACCGGGGCCTCGAGGCCGGCGCGATCGAGGCATCGCTGCCCGACGGGACTGATCGCGTGCTTGGCGGGCGGGGCGAGGGGCCGGTCGCGATCGTCGAGATCAGGAGCTGGCGCGCGCTGATCCGGCTGGCGATGGGTGGGTCGGCCGGGTGGTTTGTCGCCTGGTCGCGCGGCGAATGGCGCAGCCCCGATCCGGTGCCCTTGTTCGACCTGTTCATGCGCAACCGCCGCCCGCTGGGCGAGGCGGGGCGATCGCGCGGGCCGATGCGGGCAGTGCGACGGCTCTGGCACCTGCTGCGCCGCAATCATCGCAGCGGGGCGCGGCGGAACATCGAATTCCATTACGATCTGGGCAACGACTTCTACAGCCTGTGGCTCGACCCGGGCATGACCTATTCGAGCGCGCTGTTCGAGGAGCCGATTGCAGCGGCGCAATCGCTGGAGGAGGCGCAGGCGACCAAGCTTCGCGCGGTGCTCGATCGCACCGCGACAAAGCCCGGTGATGCCATCCTGGAGATCGGCTGCGGCTGGGGCTCTTTCGCCGAGGTCGCGGCGCGAGCGGGGGTGAAGGTGCATGGCATAACCCTGTCCGCCGAGCAGAAGCGCGCCGTCGAGGCGCGCATGGCGGAGGCGGGGCTGGACGGGGTCACGGTCTCGCTGACCGATTATCGCGACGTGGCGGGGCAGTATGACGCGGTCGCCAGCATCGAGATGGTCGAAGCGGTCGGCGAGGAATATTGGCCGGCCTATCTGCAGGCGGTCGCGCGGGCGCTGAAGCCGGGCGGGCGCGCCGCGATCCAGTATATCGCGATCGATGACGCGATCTTCGAGGCTTATGCCGCGAATGTCGATTTCATCCAGCGCTTCGTTTTTCCGGGCGGCATGCTGCTGTCGGAAAGCCGATTCCGTGCGATTGCCGAAGCAAATGGCCTGAGCTGGCACGACCAGCATGATTTCGGCCTTCATTATGCCGAGACGCTAAAGCGCTGGCGTAAGGCGTTCGACCTTGCTGTGGCGGCGGGAAGGCTGCCCGCCGAATTCGATCGCCATTTCGTCGATCTGTGGCGATATTATCTGATGTATTGCGAGGGCGGATTCAGAGGCGGCGGGATACATGTCGCGCAGGTCACGCTCATAAAGGGGGGATGAGATGAAGAGGCAGGTGTTGGGTGCGCTCGCGCTGGCGGGCGCCGCGATGATTCCGGCGCAGGGCTTCGGTCAGGCGCAGCCGGCCGAGGCGACTCAGCGTCAGGTCGGCGCGGAAGTGCTGTTCTGGTCGCAGGCGCAGCGCGATTCGAACTTCCCGGCGATGGAGAAGATCTTCCCGGGCAACGTCATCAAGGCCGATCCTGCGAAGGCGCGCAAGCTGCCAGCGGGCAAGCCGCTGCCCATCGCGGCGGCGGATGTGGATGCCTTCATCGCGTCGATGAACGTCGCGGGGCTGATCGTGCTGCAGGACGGAAAGGTGCGGCTGGAACGCTATGCGCGCGGCTTCTCCGCGGAAGGCCGCTGGACAAGCTTCTCGGTCGCCAAGTCCTTCACCTCGCCCCTGGTCGGCGCGGCGATCAAGGACGGCTTCATCAAATCGCTCGACGATCCGGTGACGCGTTACATCCCCGATCTGGCGGGCAGCGGCTATGACGATGTGACCGTGGCGCAGCTGATGACGATGACCTCGGGCGTCAAATGGAACGAGGATTATACCGATCCCAAATCCGACGTGGCGCGGATGTTCCTGGAGCCGGTGCCGGCGGGCGTCGATCCCACGGTCTATTTCATGCGCAAGCTGCCGCGCGAGACCGCGCCGGGCACCAAATGGGTCTACAAGACCGGCGAGACCAATCTTATCGGCGTGCTGGTGCGCCGGGCGACGGGCAAGACGCTGGCGGCCTATGCCGAGGAGAAGATCTGGAAACCCGCCGGCATGGAACGCGACGGCTTCTGGATGAAGGACCAGACCGGGGCGGAGGTCAGCGGCTGCTGCCTGTCGGTGTCGCTGCGCGATTATGCACGGTTCGGGCAGTTCGCGCTGGAGGGCGGCAAGGGCGTGGTCGCGCCGGGCTGGTTTGCCGAAGCGACCAGGGCGCATGCCGAGGTGGCGCCGGGCGGGTTCGGCTATGGCTATCAATGGTGGACTTATCCGGGCGGCCGATATGGCGCGCAGGGGATTTTCGGGCAGATGATCACGATCGATCCCAAGTCGAAGCTGGTGATCGCGATGGTCAGCGCTGCGCCTAAGGCAAGCGAGCGGTCGCTGACGCTCGCGCGGCTGGCGTTTTTCGAGAAGCTGATGGCGGCGGCGAAGTAGTCGGGTGTCTATTCCTTCCCGGTAACGGGCGGGGAATGATGGTGAACATCATGCGCTTAGCCGCGTAGGCACGTGCCTCCCGCCGGAGCCCGTTCTTGATACCCCGCGCCACATGTGATCATCGTCGCGTTAGCCAGCGGGGGAAGCCGATGACCATTTTTCGCGCCTGGAGCGTTCTCCCCCTGTGGCAGCGCGTGCTCGCCGGGCTCGTGCTCGGCATCCTGCTCGGGGCTTTTTTTCCCGCCGCCGCGCCGTGGATATCGCTCATCGGCGAGCTGTTCTTGCGACTGATCCGGCTGCTGGTCTTGCCGGTGCTGCTAGTCGTGATCGCTGCCGGTGTCACCGAGTTAGGCGATCCCAGGCGACTGGGCACGGTCGGCGGACGCGCCATCGGCCTTTTCGCCGCGCTGATGGTGATCGGAATGGCAAATGGCATGGTCGTCGGCCTGCTGTTGCGGCCCGGCGCCAATAATCCGCTGGGCCATCATCTGCCCCCGCACGACCTCGGGGTCGCCAAGAGCCTGGCGCAACAGGCGCTCGACATCGTGCCACCCAACATCTTCGAGGCAATGGCAGCGGGCAATATGCTGGCGCTGATTCTGTTTTCCGGTCTGATCGGGGTTGGTGCCTTGCTTTCGGGTGATGCCGGCAAGCCGCTTGCCGCGTTCCTTCAATCGGCTTCGGCGGCGCTTCTCAAGGTCGTTTCGCTAGTCATGGAACTCACGCCGTTCGGCGTTTTCGCCTTGGTCGCGAATGCCGTTGCGGCGAATGGCGTCGCCGTGATCGCGAATGTCCAGTGGCTGGCGCTCGGTACGGTGCTCTGCGTGATCCTGCAGATTGTCATTGTCCATGCGACCGTCCTCGCGCTGATCGCGCGGCGATCCGTTGTCAAATTCTACGGCGGTATCGCTGAGGCGCTGACGATCGCCTTCTCCACCGCGTCATCAACCGCGACAATGCCGGTCGCGCTGCGTTGCGCCGTCGAGAATCTCGACGTCCCGCGGCCAGTCGCGTCGACCATCCTTCCGCTCGGTGCCAGCGTCGGCAAGGATGGCACCGCCGCCTATGTCGGCCTGATCAGCATCTTCAGTCTTCAGGCGCTGGGGATCGAGCCGACCGCGGCCAACCTTATGGTGATCCTGGTCGCCGGCAGCCTGGCGGCGTTCGGCACGGCCCCGGTACCGTCCGCCTCGCTGTTCATGCTCGCTGCGGTGCTTTCGACGATCGGCGTCGACAGCGCGCAGACCGCGTTGGTTGTTGGCTTCATCCTGCCGTTCGACCGTCTTCTGGATATGACGCGCACCGTCGCCAGCGCCAGCGGCAATCTGACAGTCACCGCGACAGTTGCGAAGCTCGAGCGCAAACACGAAGACCCGTCACGGCTCGACCTGGACGCTGCCTGACGAGCTCACGCTCGGTGGCTCCGTCGTATGACCCGGCGTGCTTGTCAGCTTTGAACCGACTCGGGCCTGACCGGCTGGAAAAGGGACAAGACGGGTCAGTCGATCCGCTCGAAATGGCCGTTCTCAAAATCGCCGGCGATCAGCGCCACGAGCCGGTCCGCAACCACTTCCGGCGCCTTCACCGAAGCCGGATCCTCGCCCGGATAAGCCCGCTCGCGCATCTTGGTCCGCGTCGCGCCGGGATCGACGATGGCGGTGCGGATGCTGCTGATATGCTCCATCTCGTCGCCATAGGCGCCGACCAGCGTCTCGAACGCTGCCTTGGAGGCGCCGTACAGGCCCCAATAGGCGCGGGGCGTGCGGCCGACGCTCGAGGTGATGCCGACCACTCGGGCGCGCTTCGACTTGCGCAGCATCGGGTCGAACGCCGTGATCAGTGCGGCCTGGGCGCTGACATTGAGCGTCAGGACAGTCGCCAGTTCCTTGGGATCGATCGCCGGGACGGCGGCGAGGCTGCCCAACGTCGCAGCGTTCATCACCATGATGTCGAGCTGCGGCCAACGCTCGCCGATCGCGGCGCCGAGCCGGGCGATGCTGTCGGTCTCGGTCAGGTCGAGCGGGGCGATGGTCGCGCTGCCACCGGCGTCGAAAATGTCGCTCTCGACCTGCTCCAGGTCCTTGGCGGTGCGCGCCGTGATGACGACATGCGCCCCGGCCGCGGCGAGGGCCTTGGCGGTCGCGGCGCCGATGCCGCGGCTGGCGCCGGTGACGAGGGCGATCTGGTTGGCGAGGGGTTTGTCGGTCATCCGAAATTCCAAAATCGTGCGTCACCCTGAACTTGTTTCAGGGTCCATGCGCGGTCGGCTGATCCACGAGCGGCGCTCATGATGCAAGGGGCCGCGCATGGATGCTGAAACAAGTTCAGCATGACGGGTCTGATTAAATCACCCGTTCCGCCAGGAGCGCGAACTGGTCGACCGAGGCGACCTCGTCCTGGTCAGTCAGGGTCGTCGGGTAATCCCCGGTGAAGCAGGCATCGCAATGGCTCGGGCGGATATCGGCGCGGCGCGGCTGGCCGAGCGCCTTGTACAGGCCGTCGATCGAAACGAACGCCAGGCTGTCGGCCTGGATATAGGTGTTCATTTCCTCGATATTCTTGGTCGCCGCGAGCAGCTTGGCACGTTCCGGGGTATCGACGCCGTAGAAGCAGCTGTGCCGCGTTGGCGGGCTGGCGATGCGCATATGCACTTCGGCCGCGCCGGCTTCGCGCATCATCTGAACGATCTTCAGGCTGGTGGTGCCGCGCACGATCGAATCGTCGATCAGCACGATCTTCTTGCCCTTGATCAGCGCGCGATTGGCATTGTGCTTCAGCTTCACGCCGAGATGGCGGACCTTGTCGCCCGGCTGGATGAAGGTGCGGCCGACATAATGCGAGCGGATGATGCCGAGTTCGAACGGAATGCCGGACTGCTGGGCATAGCCGAGCGCCGCGGGCGTGCCCGAATCGGGCACCGGGATGACGATGTCGGCGTCGACCGGGCTCTCGATCGCGAGCTGGGCGCCGATTTCCTTGCGCACGGTATAGACGCTGCGGTCCTCCGAGATCGAATCGGGCCGCGAGAAATAGACATATTCGAAGATGCACGGCCGTGCCGAGGCCGGCGGGAAGGGGCGGTGCGAGCTGATCTCCGTCCCGCGCACGATTACCAGCTCGCCGGGTTCGATCGAGCGGACGAACTCGGCGCCGACCACGTCGAGCGCCACCGTCTCCGAGGCGAAGATCACCGCGCCGTCGAGCGTGCCCATCACCAGCGGGCGGATGCCGAGCGGATCGCGGCAGGCGATCATGCCCTCCGGCGTCATCACGATCAGCGAATAGGCGCCCTCGACTCGCTTCAGCGCGTCGATGAACTTGTCGACGAAGGTGCGATAGCTGGAGGTCGCGACGAGATGAATGATCGTCTCGGTATCCGAGGTCGACTGGAAGATCGACCCGCGCTGGACGAGATCGCGGCGCAGGCGCATCGCATTGGAGATATTGCCGTTATGCGCGATGGCGAAACCGCCCGAGGCGAGATCGGCGTAGAGCGGCTGGACGTTGCGCAGCGCCGTTTCGCCGGTCGTCGAATAGCGGACATGGCCGCAGGCAACGGTGCCGCGCAGGGCGCCGATGATGTCGTCGCGGTCGAAATTGCCGGCGACATGGCCCATCGCGCGGTGGGTGTGGAACTCGGCACCGTCGAAGCTGGTGATGCCGGCCGCCTCCTGGCCGCGATGTTGCAGCGCGTGCAGGCCGAGCGCAACCAGCGCCGCGGCGCCGTCGCTGCCGGATACGCCGAAAATGCCGCACTCTTCGCGCAGCTTGTCGTCATCGAATGGATTCGTAGTAAGCATGGCGCCCTTCGGGGGGAGTAGCGTCGCCCGCCATATAGGGGCGGCTTTCGGCTTTGTCGCGCTTTTGTAACAAGGATTAATCGCCACCCGTCGCATTGGCGGTTTTGCGTGCGTCGCGCTAAGTGCTCGCCATGCCCGATTCCCGCGATACCGGCCTTGTGCTCGACCCGAAATTTGACGCCGCCGGCCTGATCACCGCCGTGGCGACTGACCGCGCCACGGGCGAGGTGCTGATGCTCGCCCACATGAATGCGGAGGCGCTGGCGGCCACCGTTGCGACGCGGGAGGCCCATTTCTGGTCGCGCAGCCGCGGGCGGCTCTGGAAGAAGGGCGAATCCTCGGGCCATGTTCTGCGAGTCGCCGATATCAGGATCGATTGCGATCAGGATGCGGTGTGGCTGATCGTCGATGCTGCCGGCCCCGCCTGTCACACGGGGGAGCGCAGCTGCTTCTATCGCCGGATCGATGGCGACCGACTCGCGCCGGTTGAATGAGACTCGGGCTGTCGCTGGTATTGATGCTGTTCGTCACCGGCTGCCGGGGCGATGAGCAGAAGGCCGCCAGCAATGCCGTTGCGGCGACAGGCCTCGAGGCTGCCGCGATCGAGGCTGGGGTCATTCCCGACCCCGACAATACCGACATCAGCGGCCTCTACGCACATGATACCGATCGAGTCTGCATCGTGCCCGGCGCCACTGGCTTCCGGATCGGCGTGTTTGTCGACTATGGCGACAAGATGAATTGCGGTGGCGCAGGCACCGTCACCCGGACGGGAGAGAAGCTCCATCTCGAGTTCTATGGGGCAAAAGGGTGCGGGTTCGACGCGCAATTCGATGGAGACAGGATCCAGTTTCCGGGCACCTTGCCCAGTGCCTGCCAGAAGCTCTGCGCGCAGCGCGCGTCGATGGCGGGGCTCGACGTGACTCAGTTGAGCGAGTCGGTGTCAGAGGCCTCGACCTTGCGCGACGGCAGGGGCAAACTGCTCTGCGGCAGCGGTGGATGAGCTTGACGTTCACGTAAACGGCATCTAGTTTTCGGGTCATGTCCACAGTCGCCGCCTATGCCGCGATCGAGCGCCACCCCGATCGCGATCACTTCTCGATCTCCGACCTGTCAGCCGAGTTCGGCGTGACCGCACGGGCGCTTCGATTCTATGAGGACGAGGGACTGATCGCGCCCGAACGGCGCGGCACCGCCCGCATCTATTCGCAGCGCGACCGCGCGCGGCTCGCCTGGATCCTGCGCGGCAAGCGCGTCGGCTTCAGCCTCGCCGAGATACGCGAGATGATCGACCTTTACGATATCGGCGATGGCCGTCAGGTGCAGCGCGCCGTCACGATCGATCGCTGTCGCGAGCGCGTGTCGCTGCTGACGTCACAGAAGCAGGATATCGATGCCGCGATCGACGAACTCAACGACTTCATCACCCTGCTCGAAACGCACGGCGCGCAAGGCCGCCTGAAGGACTGATATCATGCCGCAATATACCCCGCCCGTCCGCGACACCCGCTTTATCCTGGAGCATGTGGTCGGCCTCGATCGCTATGCGAACCTGCCCGGCTTCGCCAACGCCACCCCCGATGTGGTCGACGCTGTGCTCGACGAGGGCGGCAGGTTCGTGGCGGAAGTGTTGTTCCCGCTCAACCAGTCGGGCGACCTCGAGGGCTGCACGCGTCACGAGGACGGTTCGGTTTCGACGCCCAAGGGTTTCAAGGAAGCGTACGACAAGTTCGTCGAATCGGGCTGGGGCACGCTGTCGGCGCCGGCCGAGTTCGGCGGACAGGAGATGCCGCACGTCGTCTCGACCGCGTTCCAGGAATATATGATCTCCGCGAACATGGCGTTCGCCATGTATCCGGGTCTGACTCACGGCGCGATCGCCGCGCTGCTGGTCAAGGGCACCGAGGAGCAGAAAGCGAAATACGTCCCCCATATGGTCTCGGGCAAATGGGGCGGGACGATGAACCTGACCGAGCCGCAATGCGGCACCGACCTCGGGCTGATCCGGACCCGCGCCGAACCGCAGGCTGACGGCTCCTATGCGATCACCGGCACGAAGATCTTCATCTCGTCGGGCGAGCATGACCTGACCGAGAACATCATCCATCTCGTCCTGGCCAAGACGCCGGGCGCACCGGAAAGCTCCAAGGGCATCTCGCTGTTCGTGGTGCCGAAGGTCATGGTCAACGACGACGGATCGCTCGGTGCGCGCAACGCGGTGTCGTGCGGCTCGATCGAACACAAGATGGGCATCCACGCCAATTCGACCTGCGTGATGAACTATGACGGCGCGACCGGCTGGCTGGTCGGCGAGGAGATGAAGGGCCTCGCCGCGATGTTCATCATGATGAACGCCGCCCGCCTCGGCGTCGGCCTTCAGGGTCTCGGCGTGGCGGAAACGGCGTATCAGAATGCCGTGCAGTACGCGCATGACCGTCGCCAGGGTCGTTCGTTGACGGGTGCGAAGGAGCCGCAGGAAAAGGCCGATCCGCTGTTCGTGCATCCCGACATTCGCCGCATGCTGATGGATGCGAAGGCGCTGACCGAAGGCCTGCGCGCCTTGTGCCTCTGGGGTGCGCTCCAGGTCGATCTGGAACACGCCGCGGGAAATGAGGAAGAGCGCCAGCTCGCCGAGGATCTGGTCGGTCTGCTGACCCCGGTGATCAAGGGGTATGGCACCGACAAGGGCTATGAGATCGCGACCAATGCGCAGCAGGTCTATGGTGGCCATGGCTACATCGCCGAATGGGGCATGGAGCAATATGTCCGCGATGCCCGCATCTCGATGATCTATGAAGGCACCAACGGGATCCAGGCGATGGACCTGGTCGGCCGCAAGCTCGCCATGAACGGCGGCCGGGCGGTGCAGGCGTTCTTCAAGGTCGTCGGCGAGGATGTCGCGGCCGGCAAGGCCGATCCGGCCACCGCCGATTTCGCCGCGCGCCTCGAAAAGGCCAATGGCGAATTGCAGCAGGCGACCCTGTGGTTTCTCCAGAACGGCATGCAGAACCCCGACAATGTCGGCGCGGGCGCTCAGCCCTATCTGCACCTGATGGGCATCGTCGCGGTCGGCCTGATGTGGCTGCGCATGGCCTCTGCTGCCGCGAAGCTGAAGGCGGCGGGCGAGGGTGATGCAGCCTTCCTCGACGCCAAGCTGGTGACCGCGCGTTACTTCGCCGAGCGGATCATGCCGGACGCCGGCGCGCTGCGCCGCAAGATCGAGGGTGGGGCGGAGGCGCTGATGACGCTGCCGCCGGAGATGTTTGTCGCGGCCTGAGTTCGATAGTCGCGGTAGCTAGCCAATTCCGTCATGCCGGACTTGTTCCGGCATCCATCGCGCGCCAGGGGCCGACGCGTGTCGTACGCGGCGCGATGGACCCCGGAACAAGTCCGGGGTGACGTTGGATGATGGGATCGCTCCCTAACGCACCGGCGGTTGTGTTGCAGGCACTTGCGGTGCGGCGACTGGCCTGGCCGGCGACGGGGTCTCCGCCTTGCGCCGCACGCCCGACAGCTCCGGCACCGGTTTGATCGTCGCCGTCGCGGGCGGGGGCGCGACCTTCGTGGTGCCCGTGAGGCTCTCCAGCTTGAAATTGTCGACCTGCCGCGCGACGGGCACCAGCACCTGCAGCTTCATGCACTGGCTGAAATCGGCGCGCTTGAACTCAGTGCAGTTCCACAGCGCCTTGTCGTAGTTGCGGCTCTTGTCGCGCAGATAGCTGAACGACATCGCCGCGATCTGGCTCGGCTGAAGCGGTAGCGCACCTGGCGTCTTCGCCTTGCTGGTCCAGCCCATGACCTTGCAATAGGGGCGGTCGCCGCACGTACGCGCCGCCAGCAAGGCAAAGGCGTCGGCTGGCATGCGCGGGTCGAGCGTCAGCAGGAAACTGTTGGTGTCGGTCGTCAGCGCAGGCGGCAGCGCCGCACCCGCTGCGGCGGCCTCGACGGTCGCGGCGGTGGCATCGACCAGCGCGGCACCCGTCTTGTGCGCATCGGAATAGAGCCCAAGCTGGGCGATGACCGGCTCGTCTGACGAGACGTGCCGGTTGAACGCCGGCGGGGTGCCCCACCAGCCGGTCCAGCGAAAGAACAGATGAGTCTCGACCCGGGCGATCTTGTCGAGGCTGGACTGCCAATAGGGTACGACCCAGTCGGTATGGTAATGAGTCGCATAGCCGACGGGCTTGTAGACCGCGCCGTTCAGCGCCAGCGTTGCGGTTTCCCGCGCGCGCACCCAAGCGGCATCGGACCAGCGGTGCCGCACCAGCGCGCCGTCGCAGGTAAAGGTGAACTGGCATCCGGTCACGCGTTCGGACCCCTGGAACACCACGCCGCAGATCGTCTTGGGGAAGGCAGGATGGCGTGCCCGGTTGATCACGACCTGTGCCACCGAGCGCTGGCCCAGCGTATCGTCGCCGGCCTCGTAGAGTACGCCGGCGGCCATGCAGTCGATCGCCCGCGCGCGCTGCTCGTCGGTGCCGACGAATTTGAAGGGCCGGGCCGCGGGATTGGGGCCGGTCGAGAAGGGGACCGAGGCGTTGAAGGCGCGGGCGTCGTCCGGGTCCAGATTCTGGAACGCGACCGGCTCGACCGGCGGCAGTTCCGCCTTCGGCACCACGCGTTGCGGCAGGCGCTTGACCACATGGTGCGGCACGACCGGCGGCGCATTGCGGACGATGAGCGCCGGCGCCGCGATCGCGATGACCGCGACCAGCGACAGCAGGAGGTTCAGGCCGGGACCGGGATTGCCCGGCGGGGCGGAGGGCTGGGGCATGGGCGAAGGGGTTTCAGCGATGAAGGGAGCGACGCGAAAGGGGGGCAAGAGCGGCTCCTGGCGACGACAAGCAGGGGCCTTTAGCCCAGAACGCTTCGGATACGAAATGGTTCGCGGCCCAAGGCGAACGCGGCGCGGTGGGACACTGCGCCCGAGCCGCGACGCTCGACGACATTCCCGAGCATTGCCCTGCCTGCCTCGACCAGTGAAACGTGGCCGAGGCCGGCTGTGCGCGCGAGATCAGCTTTCCGGCAGGAAGTCCGGCACGGACAGGTAGCGCTCGCCGGTGTCGTAATTGAAGCCGAGCACCCGAACGCCGTCGGGCAGATCGGGCAGCTTCTGCAGGATCGCGGCCAGGGTCGCGCCCGAGCTAATGCCGACCAGCATGCCTTCCTCGCGGGCGGCGCGGCGCGCCATGTCCTTGGCGACGGCCGCATCGACCTTGATCGCGCCGTCGATCGCCTGGGTATGAAGATTGGCGGGCACGAAACCGGCGCCAATGCCCTGGATCGGGTGCGGCCCAGGCTGGCCGCCCGAGATGACGGGCGACGCCTCGGGCTCGACCGCATAGACCTTGAGGTGCGGCCATTCCTTCTTCAACGTCTCGGCGACGCCGGTGATGTGGCCGCCAGTGCCGACGCCGGTGATGATCACGTCGATCGGCGAATCGCGGAAGTCGTTGAGAATCTCTTGCGCGGTGGTGCGCACATGGACGTCGATATTGGCCGGGTTCTCGAACTGTTGCGGCATCCAGCTGTTCGGCGTCTGCGATACCAGTTCGAGCGCGCGCTCGATCGCGCCCTTCATGCCCTTTTCGCGCGGGGTGAGATCGAAGGTCGCGCCATAAGCGAGCATCAGGCGGCGGCGTTCGAGCGACATGCTCTCGGGCATGACGAGGACCAGCTTGTAGCCCTTCACCGCGGCGACCATCGCCAGACCGACGCCGGTATTGCCGCTGGTCGGCTCGATGATCGTGCCGCCGGGCTTGAGATCGCCCGACTTCTCGGCCGCCTCGATCATGCTGAGCGCGATGCGGTCCTTGATCGAGCCGCCAGGATTGGAGCGCTCGGACTTGATCCATACCTCGGCGCCGGGGAACAGCTTCTGCACGCGGATGTGCGGGGTGTTGCCGATTGTGTCGAGGATCGTGTTGGCTTTCATCGTGCGGCCTCCATCTCAATATCTGCGGCGTCCTGGGGCGTCGCGGGTGGGTCGAATGTACGGGCGTTGCGGATGCTCGGGAAGAGCCAGGTCCACAGGATGGTCACGACAATCGCGCCGCCGCCGCCGACCAGCACCGCGCCGACCGGCCCGAGCGCGGACGCGAGGAAGCCCGATTCGGCCTCCCCCAACTCGTTGGACGCGGAAATGGTCAGCTGCGAGACAGCGCCGACCCGGCCGCGCTTGTCGTCGGGCGTGTGGAGCTGAATCAGCGACTGGCGGATATAGACCGAGAACATGTCGGCCGCGCCGGCGACGGACAGGGCGATGAGGCTGAGCGGCATCGATGTCGACAGGCCGAACATCACGGTGGCGGAGCCATAGACCAGCACGGCGCCGAGCATCTTCGGGCCGACATTGGTCTTCAAGGGCCGGAAGGAGAAGAACAAGGCGGTCAGCGATGCCCCGACCGCCGGGGCGGCGGCGAGGGCGCTCAGACCCTGCGGCCCGACTTTCAGGATATCATGGGCATAGATCGGCAGCAGCGCGCTCGTACCGGCGAGGAACACGGCGAACAGATCGAGCGTGATCGTGCCCAGGATCATCTTGTTCTGCCAGACATAGGCGAGTCCGTCAGCGATCTGCTTCAGCGGGTGCGCGGTGCTGACGGCGATGGTGCGCGCGACCGGACCGATCGCCAGCAGGCAGACCAGCGCGCCGCTGAACAGCGCGGTCGCGAGGAAATAGGCGGCGGACGGCGCGAGTGAATAGGCGAAGCCGCCGATCGCCGGCCCGATGATCGTGCCGACCTGCCACGAGATCGAGCTCAGCGCGATCGCGGTCGGCAGCACTTCGCGCGGCACGAGATTCGGCGCGAGGGCAGAGAAGGCGGGGCCGGCAAAAGCGCGACCGATGCCGAGCAGCACCGCGACCGAGAACAGCACGGGAAGCGACATCCAGCCTTCATAGGTCGCCATGGCGAGGATGAAGGCGCAGAGAATCTGCAGCGCGACGGTTACGCGCGTGATCCAGCGCCGGTCGAAACGATCCGCCACCCAGCCCGTGACCGGAGTCGACAGGAACAGCGGCACGAACTGCAACAGGCCGATAAGCCCGAGCTGAGCCGCGGCGCCGGCGGGCGACATGGTCTCGCGCGCGATGGTGTAGGTCTGCCAGCCGATCACGATGATCATGCCGTTCTGCGCAAGCGTCATGCAGAAGCGGGCGGCCCAATAGGCGCGGAAGTTGGCGATGCGGAACGGGTGAGGAGGCGAATCCATTGCGCCGGCTTTAGGCGCGCGATCCTTGAGGGGGCAATCTCCGATTGCTTTGGTAGGTGAAACTTCTGTTGTGCTCAGACGATTGATGTCCGAGAGGAAACGGGCCTATAGGCTCGCCGTCCTCCCCTACGGAAACGAGGTTTCCCTCACGTGGCCAAAGCCCCTGCTGCTCGGAAAGCCGAGCCCCTGACGCCCAATCGCGAGCGTCCCGACGAACCCAAGCCCTACAAGGCGTCCAAGGAAGAACTGCTCGATTTCTACAAGCAGATGCTGCTCATCCGCCGCTTCGAGGAGAAGGCGGGGCAGCTCTACGGCCTCGGCCTGATCGGCGGCTTCTGCCATCTCTATATCGGGCAGGAAGCCGTCGCGGTCGGCCTGCAATCGGCGCTGACCGACAAGGACAGCGTGATCACCGGTTATCGCGACCATGGTCATATGCTGTTGTGCGGGATCCCGCCGCAGGACGTGATGGCCGAGCTGACGGGGCGCCAGGCCGGCATCTCGAAGGGCAAGGGCGGCTCGATGCACATGTTCAGCGTCGAGCATAAATTCTATGGCGGCCACGGCATCGTCGGCGCGCAGGTCTCGCTCGGCACCGGGCTTGGCTTCAGCCATAAATACAAGGGCGATGGTGGCGTGTGCCTCGCCTATTTCGGCGACGGCGCCTCGAATCAGGGCCAGGTGTACGAGAGCTTCAACATGGCCGAGCTGTGGAAGCTGCCGGTCATCTACGTCATCGAGAACAACCAGTACGCCATGGGCACGAGCGTCAACCGCTCCTCGTCCGAGGACCAGCTCTATCGCCGCGGTGAGAGCTTCCGTATCCCCGGCATCCAGGTCGACGGCATGGACGTGCTGGCGTGCCGCGGCGCGGCCGAAGAGGCTTTGGCCTGGGTCCGCGCGGGCAAGGGCCCGATCATCCTCGAGATGAAGACCTATCGCTATCGCGGGCATTCGATGTCCGACCCGGCAAAGTATCGCAGCCGCGAGGAGGTGCAGGCCGTTCGCGACAAGTCCGACCCGATCGAGCATGTGAAGAAGCTGCTCGAGGAGCTCGGGGCGAAGGAAGACGAGTTCAAGAAGGTCGATCAGGAGATCCGCAAGGTCGTGAACGAAGCCGCCGATTTCGCCGAACAGACGCCTGAACCGGAGCCAGCCGAGCTCTACACCGACGTGCTGGTGGAGAAATACTGATGGCGATCGAGATCAAGATGCCGGCGCTGTCCCCGACGATGGAGGAAGGCACGCTCGCCAAATGGCTCGTCAAGGAAGGCGACATGGTCAAGTCCGGCGACATCATGGCCGAGATCGAGACCGACAAGGCGACGATGGAGTTTGAAGCCGTCGACGAAGGCACGATCGGCAAGATCCTCGTCGCCGAGGGTACCGATAACGTGAAGGTCGGCACCGTCATCGCGACGCTGAACGTCGAGGGTGAAGAGGCGGCGCCTGCTGCTCCCGCGCCGGCCAAGGCCGCCGAGGCCCCGGCACCGGCGGCACCCGCAGCCGCGCCTGCCGCTTCCGACGGAGAGGAAGACGGCGCGGCGACGCCCGAGCCGCTCGAGATCAAGACCAGCACGCCCGAGCCCGAAGTGCCCGCAGGTACCGAGCTGGTGAAGATCACGCTGCGCGAAGCGCTGCGCGATGCGATGGCCGAGGAGATGCGCAAGGACGACCGCGTCTTCGTGATGGGCGAGGAAGTCGCGCAATATCAGGGTGCCTACAAGGTCACCCAGGGGCTGCTCGACGAGTTCGGCGACAAGCGCGTGATCGACACGCCGATCACCGAATATGGTTTTGCCGGGGTCGGCACGGGCGCCGCGATGGGCGGGCTTCGCCCGATCGTCGAGTTCATGACCTTCAACTTCGCGATGCAGGCGATCGACCACATCATCAACTCGGCCGCGAAGACCAATTACATGTCGGGCGGCCAGATGCGCTGCCCGATCGTGTTCCGTGGTCCCAACGGCGCGGCGAGCCGCGTGGGTGCGCAGCATTCGCAGAATTATGGTCCCTGGTATGCCAGCGTGCCGGGCCTGATCGTGATCGCGCCCTATGACGCGGCCGATGCCAAGGGGCTGCTCAAGGCAGCGATCCGCAGCGAGGATCCAGTCGTGTTCCTCGAGAACGAACTGCTTTACGGGCGCACGTTCGAGGTGCCGGCGCTTGACGATTACGTCCTGCCGATCGGCAAGGCGCGGGTCATGCGCGAGGGCAAGGACGTCACCATCGTCAGCTATTCGATCGGTGTCGGGCTGTCGCTCGACGCGGCCGAGGCACTCGCGGCTGAAGGCATCGAGGCCGAAGTGATCGACCTGCGCACCTTGCGTCCGCTCGACAAGGAAGCGGTGCTCAAGAGCCTCAAAAAGACCAACCGCATGGTGGTGGTCGAAGAGGGCTGGGCGACCTGCTCGATCAGCTCGGAGATCGTCGCGATCGCGATGGAAGAGGGCTTTGACGACCTCGACGCGCCGGTGCTGCGCGTGACCAATGAGGACGTGCCGCTCCCCTACGCCGCCAATCTCGAAAAGCTGGCGCTGATCAACGCCGACAAGATCGTCGCGGCGGTGAAGAAGGTCACCTATCGCGGTTGACCCATGACGGAGGCGAGGTCGGTACCTCGCCTCCCGGTCACTCGGTGACCACCGTTCCCTGTTACTGAACCAGTCGCGCTGACTGGAGGACCGTGGAGAACAGCTGCTGGAGGGCAGTGGTGATGTTCTCGTTTGCCGTCACCGTCTGGACCAGCGGCGAGCCGTTGGTGCCGGGCGACGCGCAGCTCTGCAGCGCGGTGACGACCCGATCGGAGGTCCCCGCATTCCCTGCCGGATAGGGCGAAGGGGGAGCCGGCAGAAACGGCGCGATGTTCGTCTGCGACCAGCTGTCGCCGGCGAGTGATTCCGGCAGATATTGCGTGTAGAGGATGGCGATCTTGATGCCCTTGGCCTTGATGGCGGTGCATTGAGTCAGGTCGGCCGTCCGCATCGGCCCGAAATAGCGACCGCCCCCATCCGGCTGGTCCAGCATGCCGTCAGTGATGATGAACAGCACCTTTTGCGGCGTGGCGCCGGGAGCGCCGGTCCCGGCATTGGGGATCGTGTCTTTCATCTTGGTGAGCATATTGGTCACTTCGGTGGACCGGTCGTCGTTGCTGGTGCCGTTGGTGGGCTGGGAATTCTTCCACCAATAATCGTCGACCGGGAACAGGGAGGCTGCCGAAAAGCCGCTGCCGTAGGACGCGACATCGGTCAGCGTATTGAGCGTCTTGACGGGCGAAGAGCCGCCGGATCGCGTCCAGTCGAAGGAAAACATCTGCGCCTGGTAGGTGACATGATATTGCGAGGCCTGGTTGGCAGCGAAGGGAATCAGCTGCGACGCGGCCGAAACGACCTCGTCCTTGCGCAGGACGATGCTTGCAGGGGTGCCGTAGATCTGCCCGTAATTGTGGGTCAGCCAATATCCGTCGGCCCAGTAGCCGGTGTCATAGACGGTATTGGTCGTGGTGGCGTTGCCCGTGGTCGTGGTGGTGGTCGAGGTGCCGCCACTGGCAGGGGTGGTCACGACTGTCGTGGTCGGCGTCGACGTCACCTTCTTGTAAACGGTCGCGGGACCGGTGGTGCTGTCGGTGACCGTATAGGTAGTGACCGCGACGGTGGTCACGGTCGTGTCGATGTTCTTCTTGGTGGTTCCGGTTCCGGACGTCGTCCTGGTCGGTCCCGACACCGATGTCGAGGAGGAAGTCATGAGATTGCCGGCGCTGTCATAGACCTGGTTGGCCGTCGAATTCCACCGATAATAGACATTCTGCGTCGATGAGCCGGAGGTATAATAGCCCAACGACAGCAATATATGGCGGGATTGCGTATCCCTGATGTAGATGTTGTCGCTTTTCGGCATTTGCGCATGACATGCAAAGGCGCAGCCGTCCGGCTTCTGGGATATTTTGGTCGCCGCGATGATCTTGCTGATCCCATCGGAGGTCGCGGGCAGCAGCATCGAGGGTGAATTGTCCATTGCCAGGTAGAAATCGACATTGGGCGGCTGAGCGGCGCTTGCCGTTGAGGTTCCCCTTATCGTCAGCGTGTGGGCCCCAAGAATCCCACCGAACACGTTGATCGACTCAGCCGTGTAGCTGACGGTAGCCTTTCGAAGGTAGCCCAGCGCGCCGCTACTCCCGGAGGTGCCGTCGACCACCACGGGCGTTACCACCAGATTCTCGTAACCGGTCAGCAGCCCGGCTTGCGCGTCGAACATGTGCCTTGCCGCGTCGGTCGACGTGCTGTTCGGCTGGAGGATCATCGCGGGCCCGACAGCCGCCAGCGCGGCAGCGTCGGCGGCGGCGTTCAGGTGAGTCTGCAGACTCATGGCGCGAGAATAATCCAGGCCGAAACCCAGCGCGAAGGTCACCGGGATGATCGCGAAGCCGGTTATCATCATGACCCCGCCTTTCCGATCGGCCTTCAGCCGAGCGAAAAGTCCGGCCAATAGGGCCGAAGGCCTGAAGGAGAGGCGTTTCTTCATCATGTCAGCACCTAGTAAAGGCGAGGGACCATATAGATGGTGTGAGTCAGTGCCGTGGGTTCGATGGCGACAAAGCCGACCACCGGCGTGAAATTGTAGGTAATCTTGCCCATGAACAGCCAACCCCCGGCCGTGCCGACCTGAGTCTTCGTGCTGGTGCCGGGAGCAAGATTGCCACATATGTTCGAGCCGTCGGGCGATGCCGGCACCATCGTGGAAGTGATCATGTCGCTCGGGATGGAGATGATGTTGTTGGCCGACTGCGCCGCATTCGTCGGCAGCGTGCCCGCTATGTGGCCCGAGGTGGTGGGCGTGACGACGCTGCCATTAGCGTTCTGCGTCTGGGCCTGAGTCCAGACGACATAGGCATGGGTGGCGTCGCAGACCCTGATCAACGAAATCTGCTCGGTCGCGTTATTGAGCTTGTAGGGCGCCAGGACGACCGCGCTGGCGCTGAGATAGGACCTCGCACTGGCGCCCAGCGGGTCGTTGTAGATGATCGCGGGGGACATGGCCCGGCTGGTGAGGTCGACCAGCGACCGGGTCGCGACGGTCACCTTGCGACTGCAGGAGAGCATGTCCGACAAACAGCATCCGCCCGTGTACATGAGCAGGAGCACGGGCACGCAGAACGCGAATTCCACGATCACCGCGCCGCGCGAATCCCGGGCGAAGCGCTTCAGCACGAAGTCTGCGACGCGCTGCATGAATAGTCCTCCGTCGTGAACACCGACGTCGCCACGAGTTTGTGATTGGCATTGGGCTCATCGATCAGGTTCAGACCGAGCGGCCCTTTTCCCGTCGGCCACAGATAGATCAGCTGCAGGACGACGATGCGGTTCTTGCCCTGGCCGTTCGACTGGTAATTGTAGCCGGTGCCGGTCGAGGTCAGCACGCCATTGCTGTTATAGGTGAATGTCGGTGAAGCGGTGCTGGCGATATTATAGGCATTTGCGGTGGTAACGTTGACCGTAAGCCGGGAGCAGGAGAGCGTCGGGGGCAAGAGCGGGCGAATAGTCATAGCCTGGCCATTGGAGCCGGTGCCGGACACGCCGTTGCAGATGGCATTCTTGAAGTCGCTCGCCGACATGCCGACATGGCCGTTAGCCAGTTGCACCGTCTGAGCCGAGCCGGTCAGCAGCAGGCGTCCCGCGCTCTCGGCCGCCGTTTCCAGCATCTGTTGCGCGAGGTAGATGTGCATCGTGTACAAGACCGCGAGCAGCAGCGCGATAAAGGCCGGCCCGACGATGGCGAACTCCAGGACGGCCATGCCCTCCTGGTTTTTCCACAGATTCGTGCGGAATCGGTGCCCCGGGCTCCGTACACGAATGATACTGCGCAAAATCGCCACGCATGGCCTCCTTGAGTCCCTTCTCCGGGAACGACGTTCAGATTTCGTAAACGGCCCGTAACGCCGGGCGGCTGGGGCGTTGCAGCGGTATCCCAGTGATGTACATCCGGCGCATGAAACAGAGCGTCATCGCCAGCATCTTCGGCTTTTTGCGCGGTATTTGCGCGGCATGAGTGCGGACGGCCCGATGCGCGACCCGGAACTGCGGCTCGCGCTGCTTTATGCGCCGCGCGCCGCGTTGCCCGCGCTGGAGGCGTTGTTCGCGCTCGATTCGAGCCTTGCCCAGATCCTGCGCACGACCCGCGAACCGATGGTCGGGCAGATGCGGCTGACCTGGTGGCATGAGGCGCTGACCCGCCTCGACACCGCGCCGCCACCGGCCGAGCCGGTGCTGCAGGCATTGGCGCTGCATGTCGTACCCAATGGCATCTCGGGCGCCCGGCTGGCGTGGATGATCGAGGGCTGGGAGGAGCTGCTCGAGCCGGAGCTGGACGACGACGCAATCGCCCGCCACGCCGCGCGGCGCGGCGGCAAGCTGTTCGAGATGGCCGGGCTGCTGCTCGACGCGGCGGAGACCGATCCGCTGGTCGCGGCGGGCGAGGGGTGGGCACTGGCCGATCTCGCGCGGCATCTGAGCGATCGCCCCACCGCCGATCATGTCCTGGCGCGCGCCGCTGCGCCGCTGACCCAGGCGACTCGCCGGAATTGGAGCCGGCAGGCGAGGCCGCTTGGTGCGCTGGCGCACATCGCGCGTCTCAACCTCGACATCCCGTTCGATCAGCCGATACCGACGGGCGCTCCCCGGCGCGTGGCGCGCTTGCTGCTCCACCGATTGACCGGCCGCTAGAAGACGATAGCTTTCCAACACGGATCGGGAGGAGAGTGGGGATGTGGCGTTATGTCGCGGGCGCCGGGTCGGCGCTGCTGCTGGTAACCGCAGGGATCATGCTGTCGACTGGCAAGGCCCGCCCGCCATCGCCGCTGGCCGCGGCGCCTGTCGCGGCGGCCGCGCAGGACGGTCCGCTTCCCGCCGGCGTGCCCGAGGCGAGCGAACGCACGCGCGAGCAGAAGCGCTTCGACCGCTACGACAAGGACCGCAACGCGCAGGTGACGCGCGAGGAATATCTCGCGCAGCGCCGCAAGGCCTATGCGAAGCTCGATGCCAATCACGACGGACAGCTCTCGTTCGACGAATGGGCGGTGAAGACGACGACCAAGTTCGCGGAGGCCGACAAGGACAAATCGGGCGCGATGACCCCGGTCGAGTTCGCCACCACCGCGCCGAAACGCACCGTCAAACGGCAGCCCAATTGTCCGCCGGCTCAGGCGCCGCGCGAGGACGAGGAGACCTGAAAGGTCGAATCCTGCCGTTATTCCGGACCTTGTTCGGTGATTGTCCCCCTTCAGCCAGGTACGCGATATTGCTGAAAGTCTCCTTGTGCTCCCGCGAAGGCGGGAGCACAGACTGGGTCAGTGTCGGGCCGGATCGTCCCCCGGACGATCCTTGCACCCTGCGGGGCAGGGGCGACCCGACACTCCTTCGCGGGGACACAATAAACAAGTCCGACATGACGATGAAGCAAGCGACGTCGACGCGCTTGTGCTGCCACGATCCCATCGGCCATTGAATCGATGGTGACGATCAGGCCGCGATCCATCCCTCGAATGCCGCCCGCGCGCGATCGGTATACATCTTCTTGCGGTCCGCTTTCTTCGTGCGGCCGGGGATGGGCGGCATCAGGCCGAAATTGACGTTCATCGGCTGATAGGTCTCGGCGACCGCCGCCCCGGTGATGTGGTGGAGCAGTGCCCCGAATGCCGTCTCGACCGGCGGCGGGGTGAGCGCCCGCCCGCCCAGCTCGGCCGCGGCGAAGCGGCCGGCGAGCAGGCCGATCGCGGCGCTCTCGATATAGCCCTCGCAGCCGGTGATCTGGCCGGCGAAACGGATATTGGGCTTGTTCTTCAGGCGCAATGTCGGATCGAGCAGCTCGGGCGAGCGGATGAAGGTGTTGCGGTGAAGACCGCCCAATCGCGCGAACTCAGCATTCTCGAGCCCGGGGATGGTGCGGAACAGGCTCACCTGCTCGGCATGCTTTAGCTTGGTCTGGAAGCCGACGATGTTCCACAAGCTGCCCTGGGCATTGTCCTGGCGAAGCTGGACCACGGCATGGGGCCAGCGCCCGGTGCGCGGATCGTCGAGGCCGACCGGCTTCATCGGCCCGAAGCGCAAGGTGTCGAAGCCACGTTCCGCCATCACTTCGATCGGCATGCAGCCCTCGAAATAGGGTGTGTCCTTCTCCCATTCCTTGAAGTCGGTCTTGTCGCCCGCGATCAGCCCGGCGTGGAAGGCAGCGTACTGGTCCTTGTCCATCGCGCAGTTGATGTAATCCTTGCCCTCGCCCTTGTTCCAGCGCGACTGGAACCAGGCAGTCTCCATGTCGATCGAGTCGAAATGGACGATCGGCGCGATCGCATCGAAAAAGGCGAGCGCATCGGCGCCGGTCGCGGCGCCGATGCTGGAGGCGAGGCCGGCAGCGGTGAGGGGGCCGGTTGCGATGATGGCGAGGCCGTCATCGGGCAGGGCGTCGACCCGTTCGCGCACCACGGTGATGTTGGGGTGCGTGGTGATGGCAGCGGTCACGCCCGCCGAGAATCCGTCGCGGTCTACGGCGAGCGCGGAGCCCGCGGGCACCTTGTGGATATCGCCTTCGCGCATGATCAGCGAGCCGAGCGCGCGCATCTCCGCGTGAAGCAGGCCGACCGCATTGCTGACCGCGTCGTCGGAGCGGAAGCTGTTCGAGCAGACCAGCTCGGCCAGGCCGTCGGTGTGGTGGGCCGGCGTCATCTCGCCCGAACCGCGCATTTCGGAGAGCTTCACCTTGAAGCCGGCCTCGGCAAGCTGCCACGCGGCTTCGGAACCGGCGAGGCCGCCGCCGATGATATGGATGTCATGAGTCATGGCGCGGGCAGATAGCAGCGTGTCCGGCGATGGGCCAGCGGGGTCCCCGTCCCGGGAGGGGGCTTGGGTTGTAAACTCATCAAACGTGAACGCAGGAACTGTTGGTTAGGCAGCCGTCGGTTTTCGAGAGGCGAAGGAGTTATCGCTGCCGCTCCGCACAGTCCGCAGAACGTATCAAGCTATCATTGCCGACTTTGCGGAAATATGATCCACACGGCTGATGTTACCGCTCGCAATAGCTTTTGTCACTTTAGCGGCAGCGACACCTCAAGCGCTCACGGAGTCCATACAACCCTCACCATTGGAGTTGGGCACCGCTTTAACGCTTGAACGCTTCGACGATCGCTGCGCCGGTCCCGGGCCTGACGATGGCTGTCCCATTATCACCATCGATACGGTTCAGGTCCGCAAGCAGCATTGTCGTGCAGCAAATGTCGCGGAACTTGTGCCTGTCAACATCAAGGTCAGGCAAGCGCTCGTCTGTCAGTTTGAATCAATTGTGACCTCAAGTAGGAATGAAAACGAATCTGGTTCGGGCGTTTGGCGAGAGGATCAAGCCCTTATGTATTTGACTTCAAATGGATGGCGGACAGCCTTATACGCGGCAGATCGTTTCTAGAATGAAGTTCGTTTGATAATATTTTTAATTCCGTCATTCTGAACTCGTTTCAGCATCTAATTTGCAACAAGCAATGCCGCCGCTTGTGGAGCGTTGGATGCTGAAACGAGTTCAGCATGACGGCAGGTTTGTCATGGAACGAATTCCAGATTCAGGACGCGCTGAACGAACGACAAGTTTCGGGTGCCACTGACGGCACATCGAACGTCCAAAAGGCAATAGCGGTCGTTCCATTTATGGTCTCGGACCTATTCCGCCGCAGCCTTCTCCTCTTCGACAAGCTCCGCACAGACCCGGGCAGTGTGCTCGTCGGCGGGGAAGGTGCAGTCGATCCGGATTTCGTCGAGCGTTACGTCGTGGGGTGCAGCGAAGGTCGTGAAGGTTTCGAAGAAGCGCAGCTCGCCGCGCGGGCTGGCGAAGGTGAAGGTGATGATCGGCGCGGGCTCCTCGCCGAGATCGCGCAGCCGCCAGCGCTGCGGCACGCCGGTGTACTGGAAAACCTCGTCGAGCAGCTGCCGGGTCCGGCGATCGGTCGGGTTGGCGGCGAGGTCGTCGTGCAGGTGGCGGATGAAGCGCCCGGCCACTTCGGGCCAGTTGACGATGACCGAGCGGAAATCGGCGGGGTCGAACAGCTGGTGGAGCAGATTGGCGTGCGGGCTCTGGCGGCCGCCGGTCAGCAGGGTGTTGAGGCGCACGGCCGCCGCGTTGGTCATCAGCACGTCCCAGTGCCGGCTGATCACGAAGGCGGGATAAGGCTCCTGATGCGCGATGATCAGCTCGACGGCCTGGCGGACCCGGTCGAGCGCGGGCGCGGTGAGATCGCGTTCGGGGTGCATCGCCGCATAGCCTGCGGCCCGCAGCAGGACGTTGCGCTCGCGCAGCGGCATGGCGAGCGTATCGGCGAGCCGCGAGATCGTCTCGCGGCTCGCCCTGGCCTTGCCGGTCTCGATGCAGCTCAGATGCCGGGTCGAGATGCCGGCCTCGAGCGAGAGGTCGAGCTGGCTCATGCGGCGTGCCGCGCGCCATTCGCGCAGCAGCATGCCGATGGGCGGATAGGCGTCGTCTGTCGCATGTGTGGCCAAGGCGTCCTCCCGCTTTCGTCGCAGGATAGCCGGGTTCGGGCGGCGCGATATAGCCCCGCCCGGTCGCGGAGCCCCGTCACCAGGTGATCCGGCGGCGACAGATCAAGGCGCAGCAGGCACCGGTGAAAGTGAAGGCGACGAGAGTCGTGGACGGTTCGCCGGCCGGTCTGGAATCGGCGGCCACGACGAAAAAGGCGGAGGCAAGCGCCCCGGCCAATGCCCACATCACCGGCAGACGAGCGGCGTCGTTGCGATTGCCCAGCCAGGTCATGAGCCAGGCACCGAGGAGATTGGGCAACACCGCGACGATCGCGCCGAAAAATACCGTCAACAGCGCGATCAGGGGTGTCGCCGGGATGATCGACCCGGTCAGATCGATCGAGCGCGCTGTCCCGGGATCGTCGGCCCATAGACCGATGCCGATGCCCAGCAGGAAGAGCGGTCCGGCAGCCACCGAGGCTAGCGTGATGCTCGACGTGTTGATCGAGGCATATGCCACCGTCCGCGCCTCCTGCGCGCGGGTCATGCGACGGTCGGCCGGCGGTGGTCGCGATCATCGAGCCAGCCATTCACCTTGCGGCCGAACTGCGCGATCGCGCCCATGTTGAAGAAGTGCATGGCGCCCAGCACGATCACCGCGAGGCCGACCTTTCCGCTGAGGAAGCGCATTGCGCCGGTGATGGTGGTCGGTTCCTGGCCGAGGCTGAGGGTGAGGGTGATGAAGCCGATATTGACGAGGTAGAAGCCGACCACGAGCAGATGGTTGGTCGAACGCGCCAGCGTCTCGTTCTGGCCGAAGCACTGGATGAGGAACACGACGCCGTTGCCGGACAGAGTCCGCGCGACCCAGATGGTGATCGCCAGCGTGATCGCGAGATATAGGATGTAGACGGTCTCGACCATGGTTATTTCCTTTCTTTCTGTAATTTGAGAAATAGAGTGGCGTGAAATTGCCCTTCTGCGACGATTTTTAGTCCTCAGTGGCGGGTGTTGGAGGTGATCGAAAGCGAGGTTTCAAACGGGGCTGGTGGACGATTTGATTCACGCGAAGCCGCGGAGACGCGAAGAGAAATCGTGTCGGGCGGGAGCAATCCGGCTTCGGGCCGAGGAGCACGTCTCGCAGATTTGAATCGCGCTGCCATTCGCCTATTTCCTCCGCGTCTTCGCGGCTTCGCGTGAAAAATTCTTCTGACGGGGCGGGTGACGTGCCGACCGCCCATCGACCTAATCCGCTTTGGCCTTCGCCCCAGGGATGAAGCGGGCGACCTTGCTGCCGAGTTTCATCAAGGTGACCAAGGTCGGTTTCGGCAGGGTGCGGACCTGGTCGTACCAGCCGCCCAGGGTCGAGATGAATTCATGCATCCGCGTGACCCGCTCGCGGACATGAGCGGGCGCGGCCTTGTCGTTCTTCATGCGCTCGGACAGCTCGGCGAGCAGGGCCAGCGTGGGGTCGATCTCGCGGCGCTTGCGCTCGGCGGTGATGCGCATCAGCATTTCCCACAGATCGGTTTCCGCGACGAAATGGTCGCGCCGGTCGCCCTCGACATGGACGCGGCGGACGATGCCATAGCCCTGGAGTTCCTTGAGGCCGGTCGAGACGTTGGACCGGGCGAGGCCGAGCGCCTCGACGATCGCCTCGGCATCGATCGGCCTGTCGGACAGATAGAGTAGGGCATGAATCTGCGCGACCGACCGGTTGACGCCCCATTGCGTGCCCATCTCCCCCCAATGGAGGATGAAGGCCTTGACGTCGGGATAATCGGTGAGGGTCATGTATTTCTCTTTTCTGTAAAGACAGAAATATTAGATATTGGGGGCTGCGTCAATGGGGCTCGTGCGTTGGGCCCACGGTGGGAAGATATCGAAGGAGGAGGCAGCATGCTCGATCATATCGGCCTGGCGGTGACCGACCTGGCAAAGTCCCGCGCCTTTTACGAAGCCGCGCTGGCGCCGCTCGGCATCACCGTGCTGGAGGTGATCGACGAGAACGAGGCCGGCGGTACCGCGGTGATGATGGGCGACAGCGAGCCCTTTTTCGTGTTCGCCGACAACGAGCAGCCGGGCGAGGGCACGCATGTCGCGTTCCGGGCTTCGTCGCGAGCGCAGGTCGACGGATTTTACGAGGCAGCGATCGCGGCGGGCGGCAGGGACAATGGCGCGCCGGGCATCAGGGCGCGCTATCATCCGCATTATTATGCGGCGTTCGTGTTCGATCCCGACGGGATCAATGTCGAGGCTGTCTGCCATCTGCCCGGATGAGGACGGATTGCGCGATCCCTCGCGGAGCGCGATACCGTTGCGATGACCGAGACCAGAACACCGCCCTTCCCGAACTTCTGGCTCTTCCCGGCCGCGATCCTTGCGGGCGCGACCTTCTGGGCGGCGAGCCATATGGGGCTGTCCGGCGCGCTGTTCGTGGCCTGGAAGGGCGTGTGTGTCGGGCTGCTGACGCTGTGCGCCGGTCTCGCCGCGCGCGAGCGCAATGGCTGGCTGCTCACCGCGCTGCTGGCGCTGGGAACGCTGGGCGATGTGGTGCTGGAAACCTCCGGCATCGTGGTCGGCGGGGCGGCCTTTCTGGCGGGGCATCTCGTCTCGATCCTGCTCTATCTCTCCAACCGTCGGAAGGAGGGCGGCGCGGTGGCGATCGCGATTGCCGTGGCGGTACCGGCCGCTGCCTTCGCCATTACCCGGGATGCCGGCGCGACGGTCTATGCGACCGGGCTGGGCGGGATGGCGGGTGCTGCCTGGTACAGCCGTTTCCCGCGGACGCTGGTCGCGGCCGGCGCCCTGATGTTCGCTGCGTCGGACCTGCTGATCTTCGCTGAGCTCGGGCCGTTGAAGGACTCGATCCTGCCGGTCCTGACGATCTGGCCGCTCTATCTGGGCGGCCAGACGTTGATTGCGTACGGCGTGCTCAGGACCCTCGAAGCGAGGAAGCGGAATGAAGATCTTCACCATCGGCTATGAAGGCACGACCATGGCCGACTTCCTCGCTACGCTGAAAGGGGCGGGGGTGGAGCGGGTGATCGACGTGCGTGCGCTGCCGCTGTCGCGGCGGCCGGGTTTCTCCAAATCGTCGCTCGCGGCCTCGCTGCTGGAAGCGGGGATCGGCTATGTCCATCTCAAGCAACTCGGCACGCCGAAGCGGGGCCGGGATGCCGCGAAGAAGGGCGACCGGGCGACGCTGGAAGAAGTCTATGCCGGGCAGCTCGAACTGCCCGAAGCGCAGGCCCAGGCGGCGCAGATGCTGGATCTGGCCGCGGAGAAGCCGAGCGCCCTGTTGTGTTTCGAGCGTGATCCCTGTGTATGCCACCGCACCTTGCTGCTCGACGCGGTGGGCGGAGACGCCGAAATCGTGGACTTGTTCGCCTGAACCCTGAAAGGACAATCGATGATCGATCATATGGGTATCGCCGCGTCGGACTTCGACGCTTCCCGCCGCTTCTACGAGGCAGCGCTCGCGCCGCTCGGGATCGGGCTGATGATGGAGGTGACGCCCGAGGAAAGCGGCGGCTATCACGGGCTCGGGCTGGGCAAGCAGGGCAAGCCGTCTTTCTGGGTCGGTAACGGCGGGCCGCGGGGCGCGGGTATGCATGTCGCCTTCACCGCTGACAGTCGTGCCGAGGTGGACGCCTTCTACGAAGCGGCGATGGCGAGTGGCGGACGGGACAATGGCGCGCCGGGCATCCGAGCGCATTATCACCCCAATTATTACGGTGCGTTCGTGTTCGACCCCGACGGCATCAATGTCGAGGCGGTCTGCCACCGGCCGGAATAGGCGGCGGCGTCAGGGGGCCGGAATGAACGCGCTCGTATAGAGCGAGCGGACGGCCCAACCGAGCGCGGAATAAAGTGCTCTGCCGTCTTCGGTGGCGACCAGCACCTGTTTCGACCCGGTTTGGCGCCGTGCCGCGCCCAGGGTCGTCATCACCGCGCTGCCAAGCCCCCGACGGCGGTGCGCCGGTTCAGTCGCGATGCGGTCATAGACGAACAGGCCGCCTGCCTCCGCGGCAAAGCCGCTCGCTGCCAGCGCGCCGTCATCGGTAACGATCCGCACGGCAGTCACGGCGCCGGTGCAGGACACGTCCACGCGATATCCCGGTCCGGGCCGTGCCGGCGCATTCGGCTGCTTCTCGCAGGTCATCAGATAGCCGCCGCCCTGGATATGCCACCGCGCGGGCAGCAGCGGGCGCATTGCCGCGGCCGGTCCGCAGAGCTTGAGGAAAATCAGGGGCGCGACGATCGATTCCGCCAGCGCCCGCATCGGCTCGCCGGCCTGCGCAAAGACGAAGCGCTGTGTTTCGGCCGGGAGGTTGGTGTCGACCCGCCAGCCGCCATGATCCTCGACCGGCGGGGGCAGGCCGCGCGCCAGCGATCGCGCCGTCAGCCAGGCCTTCACCAGCAACGGATCGACCGGGGAAAGTGCCGAATGGTCCTTCATCTCGTGCACGAGCGCCATGATGCCGAAAGGAACATCGCAACCGTCGCGTTCAGCCGGCGACGGGCAGCCTGACCTTGCCCTGGTCGTCCCGTTCCATCGGGCCATAGGCGATCACCGTTTCCAGCAGCAGCGGGCCATAGATGTGCGGAAACAGCTGGCCGCCGCGTGATGGCTCCCATTTCAGCGTCTCGCCCTGCGCCTCGAGATCGACCGCGGCGATGTGGAGATCGGCCTGACCGGCGAAATGTTTGTCGACCGTCTCGTCGAGCTGCCGGGCGGTGGAGAGGTGGATATAACCATCGGCCAGGTCGATCGGCGCGCCGGCGAAGCTGCCGGTTTCGAGCACGGCCATCTGATCGGCGGTCAGGACCTTGTAGGCGGTTAACGACGTCATGCGATTCCCTCTCCAAAACTAACGGATTGTGAGTCACCCGAGGGACCGCGCATACAACGGTCAAGCTTCCTGGTCGTCTTGAAGCTGCGCGCTGTGGCGAATTCCCACGATAAAGACCCGGTCGCCGTCAACCAGATACCGAATGACATAGGGCTGGATCGTGACCAGTTCCCGCCTTCCTCCCGACGCCGGGCGACCGCGATGCGGATAGGTCTGCAGACTGTCGCCCGCCACGATCAGGCGACGCGCCATGCGTCGCGCTGCCTGTGGATCGAATTGGTGAATGTAGGAGCGGATCAACTCAAGATTGGCGAGCGCTTCCCGCGTCCAGACTATGCGAGCCATTCGGGCGGCGCGGGAGTCTCTTCTGGCGTGCCCCATTTGGCCAGCCACGCGACCACCTCCGCGTGATCGACGGTACGCCCCGCCTTGATATCGGCGTCTGCCCGCGCGTCGGCTGCCGTCTCGGCATCAGGATCCGTCTGCTCGAATATCGCGCGTTCAGCCTTCATAGGCGGAATATAGCATGATCCAGCCGGCCTTGCGAGGGTGCCCGCCGCCCGAAGCGGCGGACGTCATCCCATCAGGCCTCGCCGCCGTCGGCCAGATCCTCGCTTGTGTCGCCGTCGGGCGTCGGCGCGCCGGCGATCGGGCCGTCGGACAGATCGACCTCGGCCTCTTCCTCGGTTTCCTCGATGCGCGCGGCGGAGACGACATGTTCGTCCTTGCCGACATCGAACAGCTTCACGCCAGCCGAGCCGCGGCCAATCACGCGCAGGTCGCCGAGCGACATGCGGATCAGCTTGGCCTGATCGGTCACCAGCATCAGCTGATGGCCCTTGGAGGCGGGGAAGCTTGCCACGACGGGGCCGTTGCGGGCGATGTTGTCGATGTTCGTGATGCCCTGGCCGCCGCGATTGGTGCGGCGATATTCATAGGCGCTCGACAGCTTGCCATAGCCGTTGGAGCAGACCGTCAGGATGAACTGCTCGCGCTGCGCCAGTTCCTCCAGGCGCTCCTGCGACAGGGTCGGCACATCCTCGCGATCGGGGCGCTCCGGCTTCCAGGGGGCGAAGCGGAGATAATCCTCGCGCTCCTCCTGGCTGGTGCCGACGCGGTGCAGCACCGACAGCGACATGACTTCGTCGTCGCCCTTCAAGGTCACGCCGCGCACGCCGGTGGAGGTGCGGCTCTGGAATTCGCGGACGTCGTCGCCGGCGAAGCGGATCGCCTTGCCCTGGCGGGTGGCCAGCAGCACATCGTCATGCTCACTGAGCAGCGCCACACCGATCAGCCGGTCGTCGCTCTCGTCGTCGAAGCGCATCGCGATCTTGCCGTTCGAGGGTACGTTGGTGAACGCATCCATTGAGTTGCGGCGGACGGTGCCCCGGGCAGTCGCGAACATGACATGGAGCTTGCCCCATTCCGCCTCGTCCTCGGGCAGCGCGAGCACGGTCGAGATCGTCTCGCCCTCGGCCAGCGGCAGCAGGTTGATCATCGGCCGGCCGCGGGTGGCGGCGCCGCCCTCGGGCAGACGCCAGACCTTCATGCGATACACCTTGCCGAGCGTGGAGAAGAACAGCACCGGGGTGTGCGTCGAGGTGACGAACAGTTCGGTGATGATATCCTCGTCCTTGGTCGCCATGCCGGCGCGGCCCTTGCCGCCGCGGCGCTGGGCACGGAAGGTGTCGAGCGTGGTGCGCTTGATATAGCCCTGCATGGTCACGGTGACGACCATGTCCTCGCGCTCGATCAGGTCCTCGTCGTCGATGCCGTCGGCGGCGGCGGCGATCTCGGTCTTGCGCGGGGTGGCGAAGGCGAGGCGCACGGCGGCGAGTTCGTCCTTCATCAAGCCGTAGAGCTTCGCCCGATCGCCCAGGATCGCGAGCAGCTCGGTGATCGATTCGGCGAGCGTCTTCAGTTCTTCGCCGATCTCGTCGCGGCCGAGCGCGGTGAGGCGGTGCAGGCGCAGGTCGAGGATCGCGCGGACCTGGATGTCGGACAGGCGATAGGTGTCGCCCTCGACCTCTTTTTCGACTGCCTCGACCAGCTTGATATAGGGCAGAATCTCGGCGATCGGCCATTCGCGCGCCATCAACGCGGCGCGCGCGACGGGCGGGCTGGACGAGCCGCGGATGATCTTGACCATCTCGTCGAGATTGGTCGTCGCGACGACCAGGCCTAGCAAGATGTGCGCGCGCTCGCGCGCCTTGGCCAGCTCGAACTTCGAGCGGCGGGTGATGACCTCCTCGCGGAACTTGACGAAGGCCTCGATGATGTCGCGCAGGTTGAGCGTTTCGGGCCGGCCGCCGCGGATGGCGAGCATGTTGGCCGGGAAGCTCGATTGCGCAGGCGTGTGGCGCCAGAGCTGGTTGAGCACGACCTCGGCCGTCGCGTCGCGCTTGAGGTCGATGACGATGCGCACGCCGTGACGGTTGGATTCGTCGCGGATGTCCGAAATGCCCTCGATCCGCTTGTCCTTGGCGGCCTCGGCGATCTTCTCGACCAGGGCGTTCTTGCCGGTCTGGTAGGGGATCTCGGTGAGCACGATCGAGCGCTTGTCGTTGCGCCCTTCCTCGACGACGTGGCGCGAGCGCACCATGATCGAGCCGCGGCCCTCATGATAGGCGCTCTTGCAGCCGGCGCGGCCGAGGATGATGCCGCCGGTCGGGAAATCCGGACCGGGCACGATCTCCATCAATTCGTCGATCGTGATCGCGTCGCCGCCGTCGAGCGAGCGCTCGATATAGGCGAGGCAGGCATCGACGACTTCGCCGAGATTGTGCGGCGGGATGTTGGTCGCCATGCCGACGGCGATACCGCCGGCGCCGTTGACCAGGATGTTGGGGAAGCGCGCCGGGAGCACGGTCGGCTCCTCGCGCGACCCGTCATAATTGGGCGCGAAATCGACCGTGTCCTTCTCGATGTCCTCGAGCAGGGCCATCGCCGCCTTGGTCAGCCGCGCCTCGGTGTAGCGCATCGACGCGGGCATATCCGGATCCATCGATCCGAAATTGCCCTGGCCGTCCATCAGCATCACGCGCATCGCCCAATCCTGGGCGAGGCGGGCGAGCGCCATGTAGATCGAGCTGTCGCCGTGCGGATGGTAATTGCCCATGACGTCGCCGACGATCTTGGCGCATTTGCGGTACGGCCGGCCGGGGACGAAGCCGCCCTCCTGGCTGGCGAAGAGGATGCGGCGATGCACCGGTTTCAGCCCGTCGCGCACGTCCGGCAGCGCGCGGCTGACGATCACGCTCATCGCATAATCGAGATAGCTCGAGCGCATCTCGTCGACGATCGAGATCGGGGAAATATCGGAAGGGTCGGCGAGGAGTGTCTCGTCGGTCAAGTTTCAAGGCTTTCGGAAATGGTGTGTATGTCTGTTCGATGACGGTCTAGCCCAGCCTGCCGCCTTTGTCACGCGCGTGCGTCACGCGTGCGCGCGTACGCGAGGGACGCTAGGGCGCGATTTCCGCGCCATCCCAGGCCAGGTGCTTTCCGCTGTCGGGTGCCTTCAGGCCGTCGATCACATCCAGCAACTGCATCGCCGCCCGGGCCGGATCGAACAGGGTGCCGGGCGCGGCATTGCCGCGGAACGGGCGCGACAGATCGGTGTCGACGGTGCCCGGATGCAGCGCGACGACGATCGAGCGGTCGTTGCGGCGTTTCTCTTCGATCGAGAGGGTGCGGACCATCATGTTGAGCGCGGCCTTGGACGCGCGATAGCCGTACCAGCCGCCGAGCCTGTTGTCGGCGATGCTGCCGATCCGTGCCGACAGGACCGCGAAGACGGTGCGGCCGGTGCGCGGCATCAGCGGCAGGACATGCTTGGCGACCAACGCCGGGCCGATCGCGTTCACCGCGAAGGTGCGGGCGAGCCAGGCCGGATCGAGCTCCTGCATGGCCTTTTCCGGGCCTTGTCCCTTCTCGTGCAACAGGCCGGTCGCGACGATGACGAGAGTCGGGGCGGGGCCTTTGGCGACGATGGCGGCCGCGGCGGCGATGCTCGCTTCGTCGGTCAGGTCGGTGCCGGTGGCGCTGCGGGAAAAGGCGTGGACCGTCGTGAAGGCGCCTTCTTCCTCGAGCGCGTCGCGGAGCGCGCCGCCGATGCCACCCGACGCGCCGAACACGACGGCGCTGCTCATGCGCGGACGAAGCGCCAGCTGTCGGGCGCGCTCGCGGCGGCATCGAAGCGATAGTCGGCGCTGTCGAAGTCCTTCATCGAGTCGATGTCGGTGATGCGGTGCTCGCACAGCCAGCGCGCCATCATGCCGCGCGCCTTTTTCGCGTGGAAACTGACGAAGCGCGGGCCATCGGGGCCGGGCTCGCGGAAATCGACATGGATGACGCGCAGACCCGCGAGCTTGTCGGCGACGGCGTGGAAATATTCCTGGCTGGCGAGGTTGAGCACCACACCCGAGCCCTCCGCCGCGACATCGTCGCGCACGGCCTGGGCGATGCGATCGCCCCACCAGGCATAGAGGCTCTTGCGGCGCGGTGCCCAGCGCGTGCCCATTTCCAGGCGATAGGGCCGCATCGCATCGAGCGGGCGAAGCAGGCCGTAGAGGCCGGACAGCATGCGCACATGATCCTGCGCGAAGGCGACGCCCGATTCGTCGAGCGTGCGCGCCTCGAAGCCGAGATAGACGTCGCCGGCAAAGGCATAGAGCGCGGGGCGCTCCGGCTGGGCGTCGAATCCGGCGAAACGGTCGGCGTTGAGCTTGGCGAGCTTCTTCGAGATTTGCATCAGCTCGGCCAGGCGCTTCTGGCTGAGATGGGAAGCCGATGCGGCGAGGGAGCTTGCCTCTTCGGCGAAACGCGGCACGGTGGCCTCGACCGGCGGCAGGGGCCGTTCATAGTCGAGGGTCTTGGCGGGGGAGAGAAGGGCAATCACCCGCTGGGCCTAGTCCCTGCGCCGCGCGAAAGTCAAAGGGGCCGGGATCCGGCGCGTTAAAGCAGCGTTCAGCGCCTGAATGCGAACCAAACGGGTAATCCGTGCGCTTGAACCATGGTGCCCCCCACATTAGAGGCGTCTGCGAATTGACCGGACGTCCATCCGCTTAGGAGTTTTTCTTGATGAAGTTGCTTCCGAACGTCGCCCTGGCCCTGATGCTGTCGCTTGGTGCCACCGCCATGGTTGCCACGCCGGCAATTGCGCAGAAGAACAAGAAGGACGACAAGGCGGAGGCAGGCGTGCCCAAGCTGTCCGCGAGCCCGGCCTTCGGCAAGGCCGCGCAGGAGGTCAAGAAGGCGCTCGACGCCAAGGATTATGCAACCGCCGAAGCCAAGCTCGCCATCGCCGACCCGCTCGCGACGACGGACGACGACCGGTATTTCGCCAATATCTTCCGGCTGAACATCGCAAGCGAGAAGAAGGACAACGCCACGCTGGCCACCGCGCTCGATGCGCTGATCGTGAACCCGAAGACTCCGCCGGCCGATCTTCCCGCCTATAATTTCGTGCGCGGCACGATCGCGATCGACGCGAAGCAGAACGAGCAGGCCATTCCCTTCCTGCTGAAGGCGCGCGAACTCGGCTATGCCAAGTCGGACCTCTCGGTATCGCTGGCCCAGGCGTACGGCTCGACCAACCGGACCAAGGACGCGATCGCGGAGCTCGACAAGGCCGTCGCCGCCGAGACGGCGGCTGGCCGGACGGCGCCTGAATCCTGGTACGCCTATGCCGTGAGCAACAGCTATGCCGCGCACGACGTTCCGACCGCCGAGGACTGGCTCGTGCGCCAGCTCAAGGCTTATCCGAAGGTCGCCACCTGGCGCACCGCGGTCGGCAATTTCCGCAAGGTGACCGATCCGACCAACACCAAGTTCACCAAGGCGCAGAAGCTCGACCTGTACCGCACGATGCGCAGCACCAAGGTGCTGAGCGATCCGAACGATTATTATGGCTATGTGCAGGCCGCGCTGGATTCGGGCCTGCCGTGGGAATCCGCCGCGGTGATCGACGAGGGCCGCGCGGCCGGCAAGATCCCGGCGGGCGATGCCGATATCGCGCGCGTCTATACGGCGGCTCAGACAGCGATAAAGTCCGAAGTGTCGGCGGCAAGCGCCGCGGGCAAATCCAAGCCGAGCGTCGCCGGCGACATTTATTATGCCGCGGGCGATTATGCGAAGGCCGTGGAAAGCTACACGGCGGCCGCCGGTCAGGCCGGTGCCGATGCGAGCACGGTGAACATGCATCTCGGCATGGCGCTCGCCAATCTCGGCCGCAAGGACGAAGCCAAGGCCGCTTTCGCCAAGGTCGCCACCGCGCCGCTGAGCCAGATCGCGCATCTGTGGACGATCTGGCTGGACTCGCCGCCGCTGGCGTGATTCACAGGAGCTAAGAGCGCGACCGCCAGCGCCGGTTTTGGAGAGTATCAGTAATGAAGACGATTTCGACGATGGCGCTGGCGGCGCTGCTGACCGCGAGTGCGGCAATCCCGTTCGCGGCGACCGCTGCGGGCAAGAAGGAACAGCCGGCGTCCGACGGTCCGGCGAGCTTCGTCCTGTCCAAGCAGGTGCGGGATTCGGCGGCGGCGGCGACGCTGGCGCTGAAGGCCAATGACCTGGCGGGTGCCGAAGGCGCGATCTCGACGATCGAGCGGAGCGCGAGCAACGACAGCGAGCGCTTTGTCGGGCGGACCCTCCGGGTGAGGCTGCTCAGCGCATCGCCGGTGACGGTCCAGACCCAGACGGCGATGGTCAAGCCGCTGACCGAACTGATCGCCGATCCGCGCACGTCGAAGGACGACGCGGCGCGGTACAACTACACGCTCGGCGATTTCGCTTATGCGCGGAAGGATTATGCCAAAGCGGTGCAATTCTATCGCCAGGCTCGCGAGAACGGCCTGCGCGACGACGAGCTGAACCTGCAGATCGTGCGCGCGAACATGGAAGGCGGGCAGGTTTCCGCCGGCGCGGCCGAAGTCGACGCCCTGATCGCGGCCCAGGTCGCGGCAGGCAAGAAACCGCCGGAAAGCTGGTATCGTTTCACGACTCAGCGGCTCCGGCTGAAAAAGGCGCCGGAGACGGCGGCCTGGACCGGCAAATGGCTCGCTGCCTATGGCACCAAGGCGAACTGGCATGACGCGATCGCGTTCAACGGCTTCAAGGACGAGGACGAGGCGAAGCTGAGCGCGGCCGAGCGCAAGGACCGCGACACCCGGTTCGTCGACCTGTTCCGCCTGATGCGCGCGACCAAGAGCCTGGCCGGCCAGAAGGAATATCTGGAATATGCCCGGCGGGCGAACAATCTCGGCCTGAAGGACGAAGTGAAATCGGTGATCCAGGAAGGGCTCGCCTCGGGCGCGATCCCGCCCAAGGACCCGGAGAGCATCCGCCTGCTCGGCACCGTGCCCGCCAAGGGCAAGGCGGCGCCGGCGGCTGGCCCGACCGAAGCCGCCGCGCGCAAGGCGGCAAATGGCGAGCTGGCGGCACAGCTCGGCAATATGAGCATCGGCAGGGGCGCCTATGCCAAGGCGGTCGAGATGTACGATCTCGCGCTGGCAAAGAGCGTCAAGGATGGTGACGATGTGCGCCTTCACCGCGGGATCGCGCTGGCGCTCGCCGGCGACAAGGAGCGCGCGCGCGCTGATCTGGCGACGGTCGCCACCGCGCCGGACAGCGACACGGCGACGCTGTGGAAGATCTGGCTGGATACTCCACCCGCCGTATAGCAGTGGCCGGCGGATGGTGCGGTCGGGAAGGGGCGGCGTGGCCGCCCCTTTTCGCGTCAGTCCTGCCGCACCGGGATGCCGGGCAGCGCCTTGGCGGTGCGGATCGTCAGCGAGGTCTTCACGCTCGCCACGTTCGGCGCCGGCGTCAGATGCGTGGTGAGGATCTCCTGAAAGCTCTTCAGGTCAGTCGCCACGATCTTGAGGATGAAGTCGATCTCGCCGTTCAGCATATGGCATTCGCGGATCTCGGGAATCTGCGCGACATGATCCTCGAACGCAGCGAGATCATGCTCGGCCTGGCTGCGCAGGCTGACCATCGCGAAAACCGTGATCGGATAGCCCAGGGTCGCCGCGTCGAGCTCGGCATGATAGCCGCGAATCGCGCCGGCTTCCTCCAGCGTGCGGACCCGGCGCAGGCAGGGTGGGGCGGTCAAACCGACTCGTTCCGCCAGATCGACATTCGTCATCCGGCCATCATCCTGCAGCAATCCCAGAATCCGCCGGTCGATCGAATCAAACGCCATTACGCAAAGCTCCCCGCCGGCTCTGTCTTTGTGGCGAGCGGCCGGCGTTCAGCATAAGATAATTGCGGGCGAACGCAATTGTCCCACATTGCTACGCGTCAAAAACAGGTGTTTCGCGGGCCATGCCAGGCGTCTAAGCACGTCCCGCGGCGCGGCCCTCGCGACCGGTGGGAATTCGATCTTTGCGCTTCGACGACAGCCTCGAAACGGTTCTTTCGGCGGACATGTCAAGCCCGCTCGGCGCGCAATCGGCCTGGCGGCAGCTGGTCGATCTGATTGCCCGCCGCCGTATCGCGCCCGAGACTGACGTGATCGAACGACTCAAGGCGATTCGCCCGCTCGTGCCGCCCTCTGTTCGCGCGGCGAGCGCACGGGGCGCGGAGGGTGCAGACCCGCCCGCCGCGCTCGTCCATCTCTTCGTCGAAGACGAGCCGACCATTGCCGCGCCATTGCTCCGCAGCGCAAGGCTGCGCGACGACGAATGGATTGCGATGCTGCCGGTCATGGCGCCCGACGCGCGCGCGGTCCTGCGCCATCGCGGCGACCTCTCGCCGGCCTTGGCGGGTCTGCTGGAGAGCTTCGGCAGCGTCGATTCCGCATGGGAGGCCGTTCCGCATCAGCCGGTCGCCGAGCCCGTTGGCGAATCGCCGCTTTCATTCGCCAGCATCGCGCCTGGTCTGCCGGTCGTCACCGAAGTGCCTGCCCATGACGAGGCTGAAGCGAAGGACGCTGCGGATGCGCCGGAACCTGGCGCCGATGTGATCGAGTTCGCCTATCTGCCGGCACCCAAGGAAGCGGCGAGCGGCACGTTCCAGATCGCCGAGATGGTTGCCCGTATCGACGCCTATCGACAGCGGCGCGAGCAGACGCCCGTCACGCCGATTCGCCTGCCGGTCGAGACCGACCTGTTCGCGCCCGGCTCGGTGCGCGCGCAGGGTTTCCGGTTCGAGACCGACGCGGCGGGCGTGGTCCGCTGGATCGAAGGCGCCGCCCGCGCGCCGCTGATCGGCCTGTCGCTGAATCCGATGGCGATCCAGGGCCAATCGCAGGTGGACGGGGCCGCTGCGGGCGCATTCCGCCAGCGCACGGGCTTTACCGATGCGCGGCTCGTCATCGGCGGCGACTCGGAAGCTGCCGGGCCATGGCGGATCACCGGCATCCCGGTGTTCGACCACGAAAGCGGACGCTTTACCGGCTATCGCGGCACCGCGCGCCGTCCGCGCCCCGACGAGACGGCCGAGCGCTATCCGGATCCCAACCCCGCTTCCGATGCGCTGCGCCAGCTCGTCCATGAATTGCGCACGCCGACCAGCGCCATCGCGGGCTTTGCGGAAATGATCGAATCGCAGACACTTGGTCCCGTATCCGAGGCCTATCGCGCGCATGCGGCCGAGATAAGGGCCCTTGCGAGCAGGCTACTGACCGCGATCGACGATATCGACATGGCCGCGCGGATCGACGCCAGGGCGCTCGATCTGCGCCCGGGCGAGGTGCCGCTGGTGCCGTTGCTCGAGCGCGTCGTGGGCGAACTCCAGCCGCTGGCGGCGCTGCGCGGCACGACGATCGATCTCCATCTCGGCGACAGCGACCTCGCCCTTGCCGGCGATGACCGCGCGGTTGGGCGGCTGATCTCCCGGCTCGCCGCGACGCTGGTGGCGTCGAGCGGGCAGGGCGAGCGGATCGGCATCGCTGCGATGCGCGATGCCGATGCGGTGGTCGCGGTCGTGTTCGATCGGCCGGGGGCGCTTGCCGACTATGCCGGTGACGAGCTGCTGACGATCGACGCGGAAATCGATAACGACCGCGAGGGCGCGCCGCTGCTCGGCACTGGCTTTGCGCTGCGGCTGGCCTGCAATCTCGCGATCGAGTTGCGTGGCACCCTGACCATTGGCGACAAGATTTTGACGTTGCGGCTGCCTGCGGCGCCCGGCGATCGCGCAGGACGGGTTTCTTCTAGCTGATCGCAAGTCAATCCGCGCCTTCATCGGCGCGGCGGCCTTGCCACCCAAGCACGCCCTCCGCTAACGAGCGGCTTGGTGGGGCCTGTAGCTCAACTGGTTAGAGCTGCCCGCTCATAACGGGTAGGTTGCGGGTTCAAGTCCTGCCGGGCCCACCAAAGCTACCGTTCATCTCTTCGAGAGGGTGTCGGAAAACCATTTTGCTCAATCGATTCCGGGGCCGCCATGGGTTCATCGATCCGGCGCCGCCCTCGAAGTGCCGCGCGATGGTTTTTGCGGCGGGCCGGCAAAAAGAAAGAGTCAGACCTCCGCCTGGATCGTGCTCGACTGGAGATCGAAGCGCATCTGGTACCGATCGGCGCGGTAATAGGCCTGGGTCAGCAGCATCGGGCCGCCATCCTCATCGTGAAAGGCTCGGGTGATGCGCAGCAGCGGTGCCATCGAATCGATCTTGAGCGCAGCTGCCATCGCCGAATCGGCCGACACCGCGGCGATCGTCTGCGCCGCGCCGCCGAACTTACGGCCGGATTGCTGGACGAGGCTGACGATAGGGATTTCCTTCAGGCTCTTCTCGGTGATCATGAAGCCGAGATTCTCGGGGACATGGGCGATCGTGCAGCCTAGTGGTTCGCCGTCGAGCCAGCGCAAACGCACGGCGCGGACAACACGGGTGCCCGGCTTTACCCCGAGCAGCGACGCGACCGGGTCATGCACTTCCTCGCGCGTAATTTCGAGAACGGTGACCTTCGTCTTGCGCCCGAACGTTACCAGCGAATCGACGGCCTTGCCGATATCGGCCACGATCGGACGGACCGGCAGATTGTAGATCACGCGGGTTCCCACCCGGCGCTTGCGCTCGACCAGGTGCTGCAGCGCCAGTTCGTCCAGCGCGCGCCGCGCGGTGATCCGGGAAACACCGAAGCTTTCCGACAATTCCTGCTCGGTCGGCACCGACGAGCCAAAGGCGCGTGCGCCCGAAACTATGTCGTCGCGCAGTTGCAGGAAGATCTGATGATAAAGCGGTACGGCCGTCTTGCGATCGACGCTGGATATTTCCCGATTGACGCCGATCATCCAATCCCTCTCCGCACGATGCAGCTCCAGTCCTGACGACCGGGCCGACCCGCCGGTCGAAGGCCGGGGTCGTCCGTATAACTTGAGAATTCCACCCGAGGGAAGCGCATAGCACATAAGTGGTGGTGATTTGATTAAAAGTTATAACATTATAACAAATACCTTGCCGCTCTGTCACACCTGCGTAATATCGTTCCACGGACTCAGGGGGTGGCAATGGCGGCAGGCATACCAGGCGAATTCGACGCGCCCTCGACCGGTCTGGTCGGTTGGACCAGGTTGCAGATCATCGTGGTCGCGATTTGCACCGTGATCAACGCGCTCGACGGCATGGACGTGCTGATCATTTCCTATGTCGCCCCGGCGATGGCCAAGGATTGGGGCGTCAGCTTCGAGGCGCTCGGCATGATCTTCAGCGCCGGGCTGGTCGGCATGATGATCGGCTGCGTGCTGATTGCGCCGCTGGCCGATGGCATCGGCCGCCGCCCGATCGTGCTTGGGGCGCTGGTGCTGATCACGATTGGCGCATTCGGGACCGGCCTCGTCAGCGCTGTCCCTGCATTCGTCGGTTTCCGACTGGTGACCGGCATCGGCATCGGCACGCTGCTCGCCAGCGTCGCGACCCTGGCCAGCGAATATGCGCCAGCTGGCAGACGGAGCATCGCGATCGGTGCGTTCCAGGCGGGGTATCCCGTCGGGGCGGTGTTCACCGGGCTGGCGGCGATCTGGGCTATTCCGCAGTTTGGGTGGCAGCCGACCTTGCTTGGCGCCGGCGTGGTAAGCGCGCTGATTCTGCCGGTCGCCTTCCTCCTGCTGCCGGAATCGCTGGACTTTCTGATGAACCGCCAGCCGGCCGGCGCGCTTGCCGAGATCAACAAGCTGCGTCGTCGTCTCGACCTGATGCCGCTCGACCGCCTGCCGCCGCCGCGTAGTCGAAGCGCCGCGCCGAAGCTTGGCCATCTGTTCGCCAACGGCCTGTGGAAATCGACGGTCACGCTGTGGCTATCGACCTTTCTCGGCTTTCTGGTGCTGTATTTCGTGACGAGCTGGATCCCCAAACTGGCTACCGAGGCCGGGTTGAGCGCCGCCAATTCGCTTTGGGCCGGATCGGTCTTCAATGTCGGCGGGATCATCGGCACGACGAGCATCGGCTGGCTGGCGACCAGGCGCGATATCAGCTGGCTGATCCGCGCCTACATGCTGTTCGGCGCTGTGTTGCTCGTTGTCTTCAGCATTCCGATGCCGCTCGTGCTGGTCTTGATCGTGGCGATCGGCATGGGCCTGACGGTGCAGGGCGGCTTCAGCGGCTTCTATACGCTGGCGGCGCAGATGTACCCCTCCGAGGTGCGCAGTTCGGGCATCGGCTGGGCGATCGGCATTGGCCGCGGCGGATCGGTGATCGGCCCGTTGATGGGCGGTTTCCTGCTCGGCCAGCACCTGCCGCTATGGGTGGTGTTCCTGTGCTTCGCGATCCCGCTCGCGCTGTCGGGGATACTCGCTGCGTTCGTGCGCCACAGGGCGGATCTTGCCTGACCGATTCATCCGGCGCCTGGCGGAATCTTGCTCGGGCCGTGACGGTCGTGACACTTTCAGTCACCCAATTACCATATATGTATAACAAATCGCTTGCGGACCCCGGCGACTCGTGATTTGATATGGATGCATAACAAATGGGGCTGGGAACGGGCTTTTTCACAACGCCTGATCAGACCTCGACAAGGCGCTCAAAAAGCGCGGCGGAGGACGGGCTGGCTCGCTTCGGGCCGGAAAAAGGGGGTTGATCATGACGCTCGCATACAGACCGACATCGCGTAAAATCTTTCTCGCCACCTTGTTGAGCTCCGCAATCCTGGCAACGCCCGCCTGGGCGCAGACGGCACCTGCGACCACTGAAAAGCCGGTGGACGAAACGGCGGTCCAGGACGCTTCGCCCGACAGCAACGGCGACAACAATGGCGAAATCGTCGTCACCGCCGAGCGTTACGGGGGCACGGTGCGGACCACGCCGATTTCGGTGACTGCCCTCAGTGCGGAACTGCTGACGGAGCGGCAGACCCGCGACGTCCGCGACCTCGCCAACCAGGTTCCAGGCATCACGCTTTCGCAGGCGACGGCCGGGTCGTCCCAGATGAAGATCGTGGTCCGCGGCGCAGGCACCGAGACCGGCGGCATCCGTGCCAACGGCACTGTCGGCGTCTATATCGATAACGTCATCCAGCCGCGTCCCAACGGCGCCTTCTTCGATTTCTTCGACATCGAGCGCGTCGAGTTCCTTCGCGGTCCGCAGGGCACGCTCTACGGGCGTAACACCTCGGGGGGCGCCATCAAGCTGGTGACCAAGCGCCCGACCTATCACTGGACCGGCGCAGGACAGGTCGCCGCGGGCAATTATCAGGCGCTCGAAGGGAAGGCCTATATCAGCGGCCCGATCATCGAGGACAAGCTCGCCTTCTCGCTGAGCGGTCTTTACCGCAAGCGCGACGGGTTCGTTTACAATCTGCCGACCGGTCAGCGCGTCGGCGATCTGGAACGCAGCGCTGAGCGCCTCAAAATCCTGTTCGAGCCGACGGAAAAGCTGACATTCGAGTTTTCGGCCTATGCCATGCAGGATCATTCCGACAGCATTGTCCCGATCCCGCTGATCACGCCGAGCGGCGTGGTGGACCCGTATGCGGTGCCCAACCGCGATCTGACGATCAACGAACTGGTCGCGAACTTCGATCAGAAGATTCTTCAGAAGGGCGCGACGCTCAACGCCACCTATTCCCTCACGGACGAACTCGAACTGGGTTCGATCAGCGGCTATGGTGAGCTGAGGCAGGAAAGCCTGGGCAATGACACCTCGCTGTCAGCGGCGAAAATTGCGGCAAATGGCGGGAAGCTGGTTGTCGCGAATTCGGACCAGGTGCAACTCAAGAGCACCTGGTTTACGCAGGAACTGAACCTGATCTACACGGGCGAGCGCCTCAAGGCTGTCGCCGGGCTGTATTACTTCACCGAAAAGGGCACGCAGCAGGGTGCGCGCAGCGGCAGCCAGACCGACGACGCGTCCAACAAGGTCGAGGCGCCAGCAGTGTTTGCGCAGGCGACCTATACTCTCGGCGGCGGGTTCAGCGTTCTCGGTGGGCTCCGTTATACTCGCGAGACCACCGATTACTTCGCGCTGACGGTCGGGTCCGTGGCCGGTTCGCAGGTTGGCAAGTCGACCTTCTCCTCGCTGACGCCCAAGCTGGGCCTGAACTGGGAGATCAACAGCGACCTGTTCACCTATCTTTCCTGGACCAAGGGTACGCGAAGCGGCGGATTCAACTCGCGCGATCCGATCACCGCGGCGCTGGTGCCGACGCCTTATGGTGCCGAGTGGGTCGACAGCTATGAGCTCGGCGTCAAGATCAACCTGCCGGAGTACCGCTTCCGGATCAACGCGACCGCCTATCTCGCCAATTACAGCGACCTCCAGCTGACGACGATCATTCCCAACTCGACGTTCCTGGCAACGCTCAACGCCGGTGCCGCACGGGTCTGGGGTCTCGAGCTGGAGCCGAGCTGGCAGGCGGTCGACAGCCTGAACCTATATGGCAACATGGCCTTCAACGACGGCAAATATACCAAGTCCTTCACCTGCGCGAACCAGTTCGGCGTCTATACCGATTGCACGAACAACGAGATCAAGGGCCTGCCCAAGGCCAAGGTCAGCCTGGGCTTTCGGTTCACGCCGACGCTGGACGGCTTGCCCGGAGCGCTGTCGCTCAACGGCAATTGGGACCACACGTCGAAGGTCTACAACAATATCTCCAATCAGCCGGAACTGGTGCAGACGCGGACGCTGGATCTGTTCAATGCGTCGATCGGCTGGCGCAGTGACGATGGCGCCTGGACGGCCTCTGTCGAGGGACGCAACCTGGCGAACAAACATTATTTGAGCGCCGGCCTGCTGAGTTCCAATGCGGTCAAGCCCTCTGTCGTGGGGTATGTCGCGGAACCCCGCCAGATCATGTTCCGCCTCGGCTTCTCCTTCAAATGAGGGACGCGGGCCGAGCGGACGGGTCATGCGAAGCGTTTTCGCGTTGCATGAAGCTGTATCTGGCAGCCGCCCTTTCGGCCTGCTCCACTTGTCTCGCGACCCCGGCTTTTGCCCAATCCTTCGGTCCGCCATCAGTCGAGCAGGCGCCACCGTTTCCGGTGCCTGATGACGGATATGCCGTGGAAGGGCGGCCGGGGGATCCCGGCTCCGGGTTCGTCCTGCACTATGACCCAAATCTGATTTCCTGGGAGCCGTTCGCGGCCCCCGGTATCCCGGCGGGCTTGCAACGGCGGCTCCTGAGCAAGTCGCCGAGCATGGGAGCAGTGGCGCAGATCACCTATGTTCCCGCGGGATGGACCCAGCCGGCGGGCTATGATGACGTCGATAACGAGATTGTCGTGCTCGATGGCGATCTGAGCATCGGCGACGAGAAGCTCACGAGATACTCTTACAGCTATATGCCGGCAGGCGTGGGGCATGGGCCGGTCACGTCGCGGCAGGGCGCCGTGCTTCTGCAGTGGTGGAAAGGCGCACCGAGGTTCGTTGCGTCAGGAACCAGCAAGAGGCGCGCGCGCGCCTATGCCCGCATTCGCGACTGGAATCAGTTCGACGCGGCCTGGCATATCGGCAAGCCGTTTCCGGATTATCGTACCGGCGGCAATTTTCCGGGGGCGCTGCACAAGCTGCTTCGCAAGGATCCTGACACCGGCGAAATGACGTGGATAACGTTCGGCGCGAGCATTCCCGCCCCGCCCAGCGGCAAGCCCAGCAATTTCGGCGGCGGTTATGAAGTGCATCCCAGTTTCGAGGAATATTTCTTCCTCGAGAAGGACAATGACACGGTCATCGGCGAATGCCTGGCGCAGGGCGAAACCCCGGCCGTCTACGGCAACAATACCTATTGGTGGCGCCCCGGCGGGGTGGCGCATGGCGGACATCTGAGCCGCAGCGCCGATGCCCCGGGCTATACCATCTCGATCGTCCGGACCGGCACGCCCCTATGGGCGACCTATGTGACAGATTGCACGTACAAGACCGGCCTCGAGTACAAGAATGGCAGCTGGAAGAAGTACGACTATAACGTGCCGCGGTACAAGGTACACGAATAGCTTAGCGTCAAATGATCCAACAATTTGGGAGCTACCAATGCCAATAAGCAATCGACTCCTATCATGCCTTACGCTGGGTGGCGCGTTGCTACTGAATTCGACAGCATTGGCACAGGACATCCGGATACCGGAATCGCGCGACCGTTCGAGCGAGTTCGTCGGTTTCGTCCAGCCAAGCACCTTGCACCTGCGTCCGCTCACCTTTCCGGGTCTTGCGGGCGCCGAGTTCAAGCAGCTTAGCTTCGACGAGAAGACCGGCGCGCGGACAATCCTCGCCAAGCTCCCGGCCGGCTGGAAGCAGCCGCCTGGCTATCATTCGGCGGACCTCGAAATGTTCGTCGTCGAAGGCGGCATCAGCATTTCGGACAAGCCGATGGGGCGCTACTCCTATGCCTATTACCCGGCGGGCTATGCCCATAGCTTCGGCACCGCGGAAGGCGCGACTGTCCTGATGTTCTGGAGCGGTGCCCCCGATTACGTCGCCAGCGCCAAGTCGCGCGCCGGCACCGACACCGCCAGCGCCGTTGACGGGCTGCTCTATAACGACGTGGCGATCAAGGAGCCGAGCAGCCTGCCCAAGTTCCGCGACGAGCCGGTCATGGAAAACTCGCCGGTGCAGGTGCGGCTGTTGCACCTCGATGCCAAGACCGGGCAGAAGACCTGGATCGTGATGACACCGGGGGGCTATCCGGTGATGAGCGGAGAAGGCAAGCTGCCGCTCTGGTCCTCCAGCAAGAGCTGGCAGGAAGGGTATTTGCTCGCCGGCGACATGACGGTCGCGGAATGCCTGCCGCAGGGCCAGGTGGCCGGCACCTACGCACCGAACGGCTATTTCTTCCGGCCTGCCGGCGTCGCCCATGGCGGCCTCAGCCTCTACTCGGACACCTTTGCAGTATGGCTGTACCGCACCGGCCCCGGCCATTGGGAAACGTATCGCAATACGTGCGCAGAGCCGTCCGCGCCCGCCAAGGGAGGTGCACAATGAGCGCGCAAGCCAAATTCCACCTGCCGATGGCGCTGGTGCTGGGCCTTACGATCTTCGCCGCGCCCGCATTCGCCCAGCAATTCGGACCGCCCACCGTCAAGCAGGGCCCGCCCTTCCCGGTTCCCGACAAGGGCTATGAGGTCGAAGGCCGACCTGGCCTGATGCAGAACGTGCCCAATATCGAGTTCGTGAAGTGGGAGCCATTCGCGCCTCCGGGTTTCCCCTCCGGCCTGCAGCGGCGGCTGCTGAGTCAGTCGCCGAGCATGGATGCGGTCGCGCAGATCACCTATGTCCCCGCTGGCTGGAGCCAGCCCATGGGCTATGACGAAGTTGATAACGAGATCATCGTTCTCGATGGCGATCTCAGCATCGGCGAAGGGCCGTCGATCGAGAAGCTCAGCAAATATTCCTATAGCTACATGCCTGCGGGCATGCTGCGCGGTCCAGTCAAGTCTCGCCAGGGCGCCGTGCTGCTGCAATGGTTCAAGGGGCCGCCGAAGTTCGTCGCCTCCAGCACCGGCAAAGCGGGCGCACGCACCTACGCACGAGTTCGCGACTGGAACCGTTACAAGAATGCCTGGTATGTCGATGAGCCGTTCCCGGCCTATCGCACCGGTGGAAACTTCCCCGGTTATCTCCACAGTCTTATCCGCAAGGACCCGGACACCGGCGAGATGACGTGGATGACCTTCGTCTACAGCATTCCCGCTCCCCCCAGCAGCAAGCCCGGCATCTTCGGCGGCGGCGCCGAGATTCATCCCAGCTTCGAGGAATATTACATTCCCGAGGGCACGCGGGTCGCCACATCCGATGAGCGTGGACCGACGCGCGCCGTCTATGGCGGCGAGTGCGTGGAAGGCGGCATCTCGTCCTACAAGCACGGCACGCGGGGCTATTTCTGGCGCGCCGCTGGCGTCGCGCACGGCACCGTTGCCCAGGCGCCTCCCGGCGAACGCGATGGCGACGGTAATCTGAAGGCCGGTAACGGCGAAGCGAATTGGGGCTGGACGCTGGTCCGCACCGGCACCCGGCTATGGGCGACCTATGTCACCGATTGCAGCTACAAGACCGGCATTCAATATATGGGCGGCGCGTGGCGGAAATATGATTACGACGTGCCGCGCTACGAGCCGCACGACTAGATTCCGGGTTCTTGACCAGCCTCAGGGGCCGCTTCGGCGGCCCTTTTTTGCGATCAGCGACCGTGGCGCGCCGTCAGAGGTATGCCCAAGGACGTTTGGCGCGCCCTGCTGGCGACTTGCTGCGATCTCGCTTGCGCCGATGCCCCAAAAGCGTGGAGCTATCGGTTGAGGTGTCGCCGAAAAACGAAGGAAATTTCCCTTCGTTTGTCAAAATATAGCTCTTTATTTTAGGAGGGGCCGGGCCCACCGATTTCTCGCGAGGGCGTTCAGCCAGTCGGGGAGTATCTATGGACAATCGGGTCGCGATCGTGACGGGCGCCGGAAGCGGTATCGGCCGCGCCGTGGCGCTTGCCCTGGGCGAGGCCGGGTGGCGCGTCGTGCTCGGCGGGCGGCGGCACGAGGCCCTTGTCGAAACCGCGGCGCTGGGTGGCGGGTCGATGCTCGCGGTGCCGTGCGACGTGGCCGATGCGGCGTCGGTGGACGCGCTGTTCGACGCGGCGATTGCCGAATTCGGCCGGATCGACCTGTTGTTCAACAATGCCGGCATTTTGGCGCCACCGGTACCGCTCGACGAACTGGACGTCGACGCGATCCGGTCGCTGCTCGACATCAACATCCTCGGCAGCTTCCTGTGCGCGCGTGCGGCGATGCGGGCGATGAAGCGCCAGACGCCGCAGGGCGGGCGGATCATCAACAACGGATCGATCTCCGCCGACCGGCCGCGACCGCATTCCGCGCCCTATACGGCGAGCAAGCACGCCATCACCGGCCTGACCAAGTCGATCGCGCTCGATGGCCGCGCCTGGGGTATCGCGGCGGGGCAGATCGATATCGGCAATGCAGTGACCGATATGAGCGCGGCGATGGGTCAGGGCGTGCCGCAGCCCGATGGCAGCATCCGCGCCGAGCCGAGGATGGACGTCGGCAATGTCGCTCGTGCGGTCGTCCATATGGCGGCGCTGCCTCTCGACGCGAACATCCCCTTCATGACGATCATGGCGACCAATATGCCCCTGTTCGGCCGGGGATGACCGAGCGGCCTTGCGTCGCACCCCGGTCCAGCCTAAGCGACCCGTCCGTCGGGGAGTGGCGCAGTCCGGTAGCGCGCCTGCTTTGGGAGCAGGATGTCGCAGGTTCGAATCCTGTCTCCCCGACCATCACCCCGGAATAGATTGCAGCGCCCGCCCGCCGCTCTTTAGTGTGGTTGCGTGAAGACGATCCTCGGCATCCCCGCGCAGACCGGCATGAACGTCGTGGCCGGTCTTTCCGTGGCCGGGCTGATGCTGCCCGAGGCCGTCGCCTATGCGGGCATCGCCGGGTTCACGCCCGGGCGGGCCATCCTCGCCGCGCTCGCGGGCGGCGCGGCTTATGCGGTGCTCGGCCGCAGCCGCTTCGCGATCGTCGCGCCGACCTCCTCCTCGGCCGCCATTCTCGCCGCCGCGCTGGCGACGTTGCCGGGCAGCCCGGCCGAGCGCGGCGCGATGGCGATGGCGATGGCCGCGATCGTCGGGATATTATTCGCGCTGATCGCCCTGTTTCGTCTCGGCAGCCTGTCGGCGTTCATCGCCCGTCCGGTGCTGCGCGGTTTCGCCTTCGGCCTGGCGATCAACATCATCATCCGCCAGGTGCCGCATCTGCTCGGGCTGAAGCTCGTCTCGTCCTCCACCCTGGCCCTGCTGGCCGACATCGCCGCGAATCTCGGCCGGACGAACCTCGCCAGCCTCACGATCGGGGCGGTCGCCCTGGCGCTGCTGCTTGGCCTGCGCGCGACGACTCGTCTTCCCGCCGCGCTGATCGCCCTGGTGCTGGGCGTCGCGGCGGCACGGATGATCGACCTGCCGGCGCTGGGCGTGGCATCGGTCGGGCCGATCGATTTCCATCTGTCCGCCTGGACGATGCCGGATTTCAGTTTCGCGCGCTGGTCGCGCCTCGCGCAACTCGCTGCCCCGCTGACGCTGATCCTGTTCGCCGAAAGCTGGGGCACCGTGCGAACGCTCGCGCTGCGCCATGGCGATACGCTGTCCGCCAATCGCGAATTCAGTGCGCTGGCCGGCGCGAACCTGTTGTCCGCGCTGGCTCAGGGCATGCCGGTCGGGGCCGGCTTTTCCGCAGCGTCGGCCACCGAATCCGCCGGCGCGACGAACCGGCTCGCCGCGATCACCGCGCTGATCGCCCTCGCGGCGGCGGCATGGCTGGCCGGCCCGACGATCGAGGCCCTGCCGCAGCCGTTGCTGGCGGCGGTGGTGGTCGCGGCACTGGCGCACGCCCTGTCGCCCGCGCCGCTCACGCGGTTGTTCATGATCGACCGCGACCAGTGGATCGCGCTCGCGGCGGCTTGCGGCGTGATCCTGTTCGGGGTGCTCGACGGCATGCTGATCGCGGTGGCCCTGTCGATCGGGGCGCTGCTCAACCGGCTCGCCCATCCCGTGGTGAGCGAACTGGGCTATCTCGATGGCGGCCATGATTTCGTCGACCGGGCGCGCCATCCCGATGCCAGGGGCGTGGAGGGCATGGTGATCTTTCGCCCCAATGCGCCGCTGTTCTTCGCCAATGCCGAACAGTCGCTCGGCACCATCGCGGCGAAGGCGCTGGCAAGAAGCGGTGACACCCATGTCGTGCTGAGCCTGGAGGAGAGCGACGATCTCGACAGCACCGCGCTGGAGGCGATCGCCGAGTTCGAGAAGCTGCTGGCGGCGAAAGGCCTGTCCCTGCAGCTTGCGCGGGCGCATGATCGCGTTCGCGACGTGCTGGTGGCGGCCGGGTTCCATCGCCTGGCGAACGGCGCCTCGTTCAGTGTCGCGGACGCGGTGCGCGCGGTGAAGGCGGGAAAAGGGAACGACGATGTACAATCTGCTTGAGCCACGGCTGCAGCCCGTTCCGCTCGCCGCGCTGCGCCCGACGCAGATGACGGTCGGCATGATCGAGGTGGACCGCAAGAGACGGCAATGGCAGGGGCATGTCGCCGCGGACGGCCCCGATTTCCTCGGCAGCCACATGATCCCGGTGGTGCTGGGGCCGAAGCAGGTTCCGTGGCTGATCGATCATCATCACCTGGCGCGCGCGCTGCACGACGAAGGGGTCGAGCATGTGCTGGTCAGCGTGGTCGCGAGGCTGTGCCATCTGCGCAAGGCGGAATTCCTCACCTTCATGGACAATCGCAACTGGCTCCACCCCTATGACGCGAAGGGCAGAAGGTGCGACGTCGCCGACATCCCGCGCTCGCTGGGCAAGCTTGTCGACGATCCGTACCGCTCCCTGGCCGGGGCGGTGCGACAGGCCGGCGGCTATGCCAAGACCGACACGCCCTATGCCGAATTCCTTTGGGCCGACTTTCTCCGTGGACGGATTCCAGCGAAAAGGGTGGCGGACAGGTTCGAAAAGGCAGTGAACAAGGCCCTCGAGATCGCGCATGGCGAGGAGGCGAGGCACCTGCCGGGTTATTGCGGGACCTTCTGATCGACCGCTGAGCCATGAGTCTTCGCGGCGTGGCCACCCTTGCGCGGAACCAGGTGAAGCACCGCGACGATGACGCCGCCGACGATCATGCCGACCACCGCCGATCCGAGTGCGCCGACCAGCCATTCGACCAGACCCTGCGCCACCGGTGAGGCGTGACCGACTGCCTCAGCCGCATCGTGCAGCCCGTGCGAGATCACGCCGAGGCCGAATTCCTCCAGCCCATGTACGATGAACCCGCCGCCGACCCAGGCCATCGCCGCGACGCCGAGCGTCGACAGGCCCTCAAGCAGCAAGGGCATCGCCTTGACCAGCCCACGGCCGAGGGCGCGGACGCCGGCCGATCTGCGCTGGGCCAGGTGCAGGCCGATATCGTCCATCTTCACGATCAGTCCGACCACGCCATAGACGCCGACAGTGATGGCGATGCCGACGGCGGCCAGCACCACGCCTTGCATCACCACCGACTGTTCGGGGATGTCGGACAGGGCAATGACCATGATCTCGGCCGACAGGATGAAATCGGTGCGGATCGCGCCGCCGACCTGGCGCTTTTCCAGTTCGGCCGGATCGTGGATCTCGGCGACTTCGTCGGCGTGATGCTCGCCGACGATCATCTCGAAGATCTTCTCGGTCGCCTCGAAGCAGAGATAGGCGCCGCCGATCATCAGCAGCGGCGTGATCGCCCAGGGCGCGAAGCTGCTCAGCAGCAGCGCGGCGGGCAGCAGGAACAACAGCTTGTTGCGCAGCGATCCGATCGCGATCTTGGCGATGATCGGCAACTCGCGGTCCGGCGTCAGGCCGACGACATAACGCGGCGTGACCGCGGTATCGTCGATCACCACGCCCGCTGCCTTCACGCCCGCCCGGCCCGCCGCGCCGGCGACGTCGTCCACCGAGGCCGCGGCCAGCTTCGCGATCATCGCGATATCGTCGAGCAGCGCTACAAGGCCTCCGGGCATTCGATCTCTTTCAGCTGTGGTGCGGGCCGTTGGTATCGCATTCGACGCGAAGCGCCAGTGGATCGGGGCGCCGCGATGTTGAAATTCGGCAGATCCTCGCATGACCCAGGCTGGCGAGGACGGCCGCGGCCTTGGGGTCAGTCGCGCGATATGGACAGCCCGGCGAGAAGCGGCGCGTAGGCGGCGAGCCTGCGGGATACGAACTCCGTGAAGAGCCGCACGCGCTTCGTCTTGCGCGTCTCCCCCTGAGTGAGAAGCCAAACCGCGCCATATTGGTGCAGGTCGGTGCCCGGTACCCGCACCAATAGCGGCTCGGCATCTCCGACGAAGCACGGCAGTGTCGTGATGCCGAGCCCCTGTCGCGCCGCGGCGAGTTGCGCCTCGGCATCCGTGACCCTGAACGGAACCCCAGTGGTGCGAACCTCCCCCGCGCTGGCCCAGTCCGGAATGCCGTGCATGCTGATGACAATCCACCGCATGGGATCAGGCGCGCCCGCACGCCATGCGGCCAGTCGATCGCGGGACATGTAGACGGCACCGAAGACCTCCGGCCCCGTCAGGCCGTGAAGATTGAGCGGCAGGGTCTTGCGGTCATAGACGACGCGGATCGCCACGTCAGCCTCGCGGTTGGTCAGATTTGCCAGCTCGCCGGACGACAGGATTTCCATCTCGATGTCCGGGTGCAGGCGCGCGAAATCGGCGAAGGCCGGCATGAGCAGGTGAGTGGCGAGGGGCGGCGCCAGCGTCACCCGCAAAAGCCCGCGCACGCTCTGGTCGCGGCCGAAGATTCGCGTCTCCAGCTGGTGCGACGACGCTTCCATCTGGTTCGCGAGCTCGAGAACCTCCTCGCCCGCGGCCGTCAGGCGATAGCCCGCAGGCAGTTTTTCGAAAATCTGCGCCCCGAGGCGCTCCTCGAGCTGGGCGATGCGTCGCAACACGGTCGAGTGGTTCACGCCCAGGCGTTGGGCGGCCGCGCGCACCGAGCCTCCGCGCGCGACGGCGAGAAAATAACGAACGTCATCCCAGTCGATCATGGTGCGATCCTGCACCGCGGAGTGCGCCCAATCAACTGTCGTTGTTGGCGAGAGCCCATCCAGCCGGATGAATTTCGCACCACCGATGTGCGCGTTTTTGCACTGAACGCCTGACGCCGGCGGCCCCATCTGGTGGTCCTCGGGGGCGTTCCCGAACGCTCCAACCAGGGATACACGACATGAACAGACTGAATGGAAAGACCGCCGTGATCACGGGTGGCGCTACCGGCATCGGCCTTGCCGCTGCAAGGCGCTTCATCGAGGAGGGCGCCTTCGTCTTCATCTTCGCCCGTCGGCGGGAAGCGCTCGACGCCGCTATCGCCGCGCTCGGACCCAATGCCCGTGCGGTGAAGGGCTCGGTCTCCGAGCTGGCCGACCTCGACCGGCTTTACGCGGCGGTGAAGGCCGAGCGCGGAACCCTCGACATCGTCTTTGCCAATGCCGGGGCGGGAAGCCAGCTTGCGCTCGGCAAGATCACCGCCGAGCACATCGACGAAACCTTCGACACCAATGTGAAGGGTACGATCTTCACGGTCCAGAAGGCGCTGCCGCTGATGAGCGCGGGCGGTTCGATCATCCTGACCGGATCGAGCGCCGGCACCACGGGTGCCCCGGGGATGAGCGCCTATAGCGCGAGCAAGGCGGCCGTGCGCAATCTTGCGCGGACCTGGGCGGAGGACCTGAAGGGTACCGGCATCCGGGTAAACGTGCTGTCGCCCGGGGCGACGGCGACCGAGCTCGCCAAGGACGCGCTGGGCGAGGAGGGCCAGAAGGTCTTCGCCGCGATGACGCCGCTCCAGCGCATGGCCGATCCAGCGGAGATCGGAGCGGCGGCTGCCTTTCTCGCGTCGTCGGACAGCAGCTTCATGACCGCCAGCGAACTCGCCGTCGACGGCGGCCTTGCCCAGCTCTGACGCGCTGGCCTGGCGCCGTTGAGGCCCAAGAAATCACTATCAACACGAAACGGAGAACTATCATGAGCTATGCAATCATAGGCTTCGGCAAGATCGGCCAGGCGCTCGCCCATGCCTTCGCCCGCAAGAACATCGCGGTGACTGTCGCGAGCCGCCGGCCGCCCGAGGCACTGGCGCCACAGGCTCGGGCGATCGGGCCCATGGTCGTCGCCAGGTCGCTGCAGGTTGCGCTCGAGGCCGACACGATCATCCTGGCGGTCCCGTTCGGGGAGCATGGCGAGGTTGCGAAGGCCCTGCCGAGCTGGGACGGCAAGACCATCATCGACGCGACGAACACGTACGGCGTTCCCCCGGAAGAGCTGGACGGTCTCCCGTCCTCTGCCTTCGTTGCGAAGGCGTTCCCTGGCGCCAGGCTCGTGAAAGGGTTCAATCACCTGATCGCGGCCACCCTGGCCACCGATCCGGTCGTCAAGGGCGGGCACCGGGTCGTCTTTCTGTCGAGCGACGATGAGGACGCGGTCGCGCCGGTGGCGGCCCTGGCCAGGCAACTCGGCTTCGCCCCCATCACGCTGGGCAAGCTCAATGAAGGTGGCGCGCTGGTCCACGCACGCGGCCGCATCTGGGGGCCGCTGATCTTCCAGGACCTGTTCAAGAAGGAGCAGTAACGGATCTGCCGCTGCTGTCAGAAACGGCTCACCACATGGCGGCTGTGACGGCGCTGTCTCCTGATCAGGTCTTTGTACAGTCCGCGAGATAGGCGCGCTCGCGATAGTCGAACCAGTCGATATCCGCCGCCAGCCGCCGGCCGGATGTGTCTTGACAGGCGACCCCCACGAACGCCCCGGTGAAGTTGGGCAGGCCCGGCGCGCTCGCTTCGTCGGACAGGATGCTGGCGTCGAACTGCTCGCGCAGCCAGGTCCACTCGGTGTTCCCCTCGATACGGAAGGCGAAGCGGAGGCGTTCGTAATCGACCTCGGCGCGGAGGTGGATCCGGCCTTCCGCCGCGACGGGGTGGATTTGCGAAAAGGCGTCGCCCTGGGGAGAGTCGGGCAGGGCCGACATGACCTGGATCTGGCGGCGGCCATCGTCACCGGCGGTGACGAACAGATAATGATATTTCGAGCCGTTATAATAGCAGACCAGGCCCGCCGCCTGCTGATAGCTTTGCGGGGCGAACTCGACGATCGTTTCCGCCGAATAGCAGAAGGCCTGTTGCCGGCGCGCGACCAGCGCCTGTTCGAACAGGCTGCCCAGTGACTCGCGGCCGAACAGGCGGAGATGGCCGGAGCGGGCAGTGAGGCTGAACAGCTTTTCCGGCTCGGGCGAGCGGAGCCATTGGAAGTCGATCGGCAGCACGTCGTCGTCGAAGTCCGATCGCGCCGGCGCGGTCTGGGTCGGCGCATCCAGCGCCGGTGTGGGGATGTCGAGTACCGGAATGCTGTCGCCGCTCGCGGTGTAGAGCCAGCCGTCGTCCGCCCAGCGCATTGGCTGGATTGCGGTCTCGCGGCCCATCACGCAGCGGCCGCGATTGGGGAGGGGGCGGCCGCAGAGATAGACCATCCAGGGTTCGCCCTCGGGGGTCTCGACCAGATCGGCATGGCCTGCGCGCTGCAGCGGCGCATCGGGGCGGTCGCGCGCGCTGAGGATATAGGTGTCGGGGTGGAGTTCATAGGGGCCGGTCAGCGAGCGCGAGCGCGCCATGGTGACGGCGTGGTTCCAGGCAGTGCCGCCTTCGGCGGTGATGAGATAATAGAAGCCGTCGCGCTTGTAGAGGTGCGGAGCCTCGGTGAGGCCCAGCGGGGTGCCTTCGAAGATCAGGCGCGGTTCGCCGACCAGGGCGCTGGCCTCGGGCGCATATTCCTGCAGCACGATGCCGGCGAACCGGTTGCGGCCGGGACGATGGTCCCACAGCATGTTGGTGAGATATTTGCGGCCGTCATCGTCGTGGAACAGCGAGGGGTCGAAGCCGCTGCTGTTGAGATAGACGGGATCGGACCAGTCGTCCTCGATGGTCTCGCTCGTCACCAGGTAATTGTGGAAATCGCGCAGCGACGCGCCCGAAGCGCCGCCGGTGGTGGTGCGGCCATAGCGCTTCACGTCAGTGTAGATCAGATGGAAGCGATCGCCGTCATGGCTGAGGCAGGGCGCCCAGACGCCGCAGCTATCCGGATCGCCGCGCATGTCGAGCTGGCTCGCACGGGCCAGCGGACGGGCGATGAGCGTCCAGGTCGCCAGGTCGCGTGAATGGTGGATCTGCACGCCGGGAAACCATTCGAAGGTCGAGGTCGCGATATAATAATCCTCGCCGACGCGGACGATCGACGGGTCGGGGTTGAAGCCGCGGAGGATGGGATTGCGGATCATGCGGGCTCGGGGTCCTTCTGGGGTTCGGGGGCGCGGACGAGAATCCACATCACGGCGGCGGCGAACAGGTCGAGGATGCCGAGCGCGACGAAGAACGGGCCATAGCCGATCGTCTCGACGAAATGGCCCATCGCGAGCGAGAAGATCAGCACGCCGAGATTGGCCATGGTGCCGGCAATGCCCGCCGCGGTGCCGACTTCGTTCCGTGGGAACAGGTCGGACGCCATGGTAATGCAGGTGACGGACAGAGTCTGGTGCGCAAAGCCGCCGAGGCAGAGCAAAGCGACCGCCGCGGCGGCGCTTTCGACCTGGCCGACGAACATCATGCCGGTCATCAGCACCGCACCCAGCGTATAGGCGCCGCGCCGCGCGTTGATCAGGCTCACGCCGCGCCGTTGCAGCCATAGCACCACGGCGGGCCCGAACAGGCAGCCGAGATCGGCGGCGATGAAGGGCAGGCCGGCGAACATCGCGATCTGGCCGAGATCGAAATGGCGGACGGTGGTGAGATAGAGCGGCATCCACAGGGTCAGCGTGCCCCAGACCGGATCGGCGAGGAACCGGGGCAGCGCGATGCCCCACAGGTTGCGACGGCGCAGGAGGCGGCTGAGCGGCGGCTTGTCCTCGGTGGCGCGGAGATAGGTTTCCTGGCCTTCGAGGATCTCGGCCCTTTCCTCGGGCGAGACGGTCGGATGGGTTTCGGGTGAATGATAGAGGCGCCGCCAGCAGGCGGCCCAGATCAGCGCGAAGATGCCCGCGACGATGAAGGCGCCGCGCCAGTCCCACACATAGACCGCGCCCGCCACCAGAAGCGGGGCGAGCACCGAGCCGAGCGAGGCGCCGATATTGTAGACGCCGCCGGCAAAGCCGCGCTCGCGGGCCGGAAACCATTCGGAGATGACCTTCAGCGCGCCAGGATGGGCGGTGCCCTCGGCAAAGCCGAGCAGCGCGCGCAGGCCGGCGAGGCTGACCCAGCCGGTCGCCAGGCCGTGCGCCATGGTGATCACGCCCCAGGCCGCGGCGAACAGCGCGAGGCCGGTCTTCAGCCCGATCATGTCGAGAATGTAGCCGGCGATCGGCTGCAGCATGATGCCGAGCTGAAAGCCACCGGTGATCCAGCTATATTGCTCAGTGCTGATATGCAGCTCGGTCATCGCGGTCGGCGCGGCGACGCCCATGATGCTGCGGGTCAGATAGTTCAGGATGGTACCGATCATCACCAGCCCGATGATCCACCAGCGGATCTTCATCATCCTGCCAATCCGCATCGCGATTCCTCCCCGCGCGTCGGGCGCCGTTGTGGCTCGATCGCTGATGGTAGCGATAACGATCTGGCCCGTGCTGGCAAGATCGCGGGGCGGTCGCGGCCGATTTGCGGGGAGGATGGCCAGGTGATACAATTTGCGGGCCTGTTCGGGAGAGCGGAAATGCGTCGTGCCCTGTTGCCGGTTGCCCTTGGCGCCATCCTGCTATCGTCCGCCGCCGACGCAGCGCGCGCACCGCGGGAGAGCTGGGGCAAGGCCGGCGTTTCGCTCGATCAGTATCGCGAGGACGCCGTGCTGTGTGGTCGCCAGGCCTATTATCTGGATGTTTCGGACACGCCGGCTGCCAAGGCGCTGGTGCGGGCGTCGAGCCAGATCGAGAATCTCGCCTCGAACATCAACGAGAATGCGTTGCAGCCGATGTCGGGGGTCGAAGCGATCACCATGGCAGTGCAGGGCGCGCGGCCGGAACAGCGTTTCCGCGAGATCGCCGCGCTGCAGAAATCGACGCTCGAAAAATGCCTGACCTCGCTGGGCTATGTCCGTTTCCGCCTGACCGAGGAGCAGCGCGACCATCTGTCGAAGCTCCGGTCGGGCACGCCCGAGCGTCACGCCTATCTCCACTCTCTTGCCAGCGACCCGAAAATCCTGTCGACGCAGCATGGCTGATCGAGAGGAGACATGATGATCAAGGTGGGGGTGATCGGGTTCGGGCTGGCCGGCAAGAGTTTCCATGCGCCGTTGATCGACGCGGTCGAGCGGCTGAAGCTCGCGGCCATCGTCACCTCGCGCGTGGACGAGGTCGCCGATGCTTTTCCCGGTGTCGCGGTGGTGCCGACCGCGGAAGCGCTGATCGCCGATCCGTCGATCGACCTGATCGTGATCGCCACGCCCAATGAACTGCACGCGCCGCTGGCCAGGGCGGGACTCGAGGCGGGCAAGCATGTCGTGATCGACAAGCCCTTCGCGGTCGACCCGGCCGATGGCGTCGCGCTGATCGAGCTGGCGGCCGCGCGCGGGCTGGTGCTGTCGGTGTTCCACAACCGGCGATGGGACGCGGATTTCCTGACGGTACTCGATGTGCTCGGTGGTGGTGCGCTGGGCGAAGTGATGCTGGCCGAGCTGCGCTGGGACCGGTTCCGTCCGGCGATCAAGCCCGGCTGGCGCGAAGCGACGGTGGAGCAGGGCGGGGGCATGCTCGCCGATCTGGGGCCGCACCTGATCGACCAGGCGCTGCAATTGTTCGGCACGCCGGAGGCGATCACCGCCGACATCGCCGCGCAACGCGCTGACGTGGTGGTCGACGATTATTTCGAGCTGACGCTGCACTATGGCGAACGCCGGGTGATCCTGTCCGCTTCGACTCTGATCGTCGCGCCGCGGCCGCGCTTCGCGCTGCACGGGAGCAAGGGCAGCTTCGTGAAGTTCGGCCTCGATCCGCAGGAAGCGATGCTGCGCGCCGGCGCGACCGCCAATGACGCCGGTTATGGCGAGGAAGCGCCCGAAGCGTTCGGCACCCTGACCGTCGCCGAGGGCCAGCCCGAGCTGGTGCCCTCGGTGCGCGGCGACTGGCGGCGTTATTATGAGGGCGTGGCCGACGCGATCCTCGATGGCGCGCCGCCGCCGGTCGACCCGGCGGATGCGCTGATCGGGCTCAACCTGATCGCCCTTGCTCGGCGGAGTGCCGCGGAGGGGCGCAGGCTGCAAGTCTGAGCGGGAACGCCGGGAGCGCCGTCGGCCCTTGGTGCCCTGCCGTGGCCATCCCGCTCGGCGCGGATGCCGGCCAGCCGCGTTTCACGCAGTCGGCACCGTCCCGCCATCGATGACATATTCGGTGCCGCTGATCGCGCCGGCGCGCGGCGACGCAAGGAAGGCGATGAGGTCGGCGACTTCGCATGGCTTGGCCGGGCGTCCGAGCGGAATACCGCCCAGTGAGTCCATGATGATCTTCTTGCCGCCCTCATAGTCAGTGCCGGCGTCCTTCGCGAGCCGTTCGGCCAGCGCGACGGCGGCGTCCGTCTCGACCCAGCCGGGCGACACACGGACCACGCGGATGCCTTTGGGCGTCACTTCCTTCGACAGGCTCTTGCTGTAGGTCGAAAGAGCGGCCTTGGCCGCCGCATAGGCGGTGGTCGATTCCGGCAGGGGCAGCTCATGCTGGATCGATGTCACATGAATGATCACGCCCGAACCCCGCGCGATCATCGATGGGAGCAGCGCCCGGTCGAGCCGCACGGCAGGCAGGAGATTGTGGTTGAGTTCCTTCAGCCATTCGGCATCGCTGAGCGCGGCAAAGCCGCCTGCAGGGGCGCTCGATCCGCCGAGCACATTGACGATGATGTCCACGCCCCCGAACCGCGACAGCACCTCTTCCGCGAGAGCGGCGCATCCTTCGGCCGTCATGAGATCGGCGGCGATATAGTCGAGATCGTCGTTGCTCTCGGGGACGCTCCGCGCAGCGGCAATCACGCCGACACCGGCGTCGCGCAGGCTTTGCACAACCGCCGCGCCAACGCCTTTGGTTCCGCCGCTGACCAGCGCGCGCTTGCCTTCCAGGCCAAGGTCGAAACTCATGATCGGTCTCCGGCTGAGCTTGTGTGCCGGCGACATCGCCCGTACCCTGCCAGATGACAAGAACGCACGAAAAAGTAAGGTACTAACCAAAAAGTATGTCGCAGCAATATTCCCGCGAAACGGCGGCCGAAGGCGTGGAGAATGCGCTCAAGCTGCTCGAGGGCCGGTGGAAGCTGGTCGTCCTGTTTCACCTTTTCGGTGGGCGTGTCCTGCGTTTCTCGGAACTGGAGCGAGCGATCCCGCTCGTGTCGCAGAAGATGCTCATCCAGCAGCTCCGACAGATGGAGCGGGATGGCATCGTCAGGCGTATCGTACACCATCAAGTGCCGCCCAAGGTCGAATATGGGCTGACCGATTGGGGTCAGGCGCTGTGCCCGGCACTGGACGCCTTGCTGACATGGGCTGCGCAACGCGAGAGCCTCGGCGACGGGGTGGCGACGCGATAGGGTCCGATCTCGAGGTCGATGATTCAAACGTCGCATAGTCCGCCTTATCGAGGTTCAGGATCCCATGCTTCGGCGGAATCGATAGTGCTCAGGACACCCCTCGCAAAATTCATTACTTGCGAGTTTTTTCGATGGCCCGAATGGCCATGTCACTGGTTCTCGGGCGGCTGGCACGGGAAATCACTGCGATGCCGATGCCGAATTTTTACTAAGGCAGTATTTGTTGGACGCGATTCGGGGCCCTTCGCAGGTGGGTCGCATAAATCGCCGCCGCGCAAAGCCGTGCTTGAACGCTGCTTCGACGGGGACGCCCGCACCTTTGTCGATACTTGGCCGCTCACCTCACTGTGGCGACCATCCCACCGGAAAAACCCGAGCCGGGAGCCGAATCCGTGTCTTTTGTGCAATATCGCGGGAGGAAGCGCCAAGTATAACATCGTAACTTCCCGCCGCGATGCGCCATTGGTGCCCGGCCTGGTCCCATGTCGCGAGCAGGCGTGGATCGACCTGCAAGGTCACTTGCTTCGAGGCGCCCGGCGCCAGCGCGACCTTGGTGAAGCCGCCAAGCCGTTTCGGCGCTTCCCAGCCGGCACCAGCGACGTAGATCTGGGGCACGGCCTTGCCCGCCACCTTGCCGGAGTTGCGCACGGTGAAGCGCACGTTGATGCCGTTGGCCGATGGCGCCGCACTGAGCCCGGCAAAGGAGAAGTTCGTGTAGGAAAGGCCGTGGCCGAAGGCGAATTGCGGGTCGAGGCCCTTCGCATCGTACCATTTATAGCCGATCGCCGCGCCCTCGCTGTACGTGACGTCGCCCTTGTGGGGCTCGGCGGGGTGCGGCAGCTGATCGAGGCTGCGCGGGAAGGTCGCGGGCAGGCGGCCCGAGGGATTGACCTTGCCGAACAACAGGTTGGCGATCGCAGCGCCGCCCTCGGTGCCGGGATACCAGGCGGCCAAGGCGCCCGCGACGCGGTCGATCCAGGGGGTGAGGACCGGGCCGCCCGTTTCCATCACCACCACCGTTTTCTGGTTCGCGCCGGCGACCGCCTCCACCAACGCGTCCTGATTGTCGGACAAGGTCAGCGGCACGTCGAAGGATTCGCCGGCCCATTGCGTGACGAAGACGATCGCCACGTCGCTGTCGCGGGCCAGCGCCGCGGCTGCGGCGGGATCGCTGCCGTCGGCGAAGCGTACCGTCGCACCCGGGGCCAGCTGCGCGATCGCGGCGAGCGGGGAGGACGGGTAATACATGATCGGGCCGGGCCAGCTCGTCGGCTTCAGGCCGGGCACGGCGTTGCCGCCGCGCGGATAGACCAGAGACGATCCGCCACCCGCGAGCACGCCCTTGTCGGCATGGCCGCCGATGATCGCGATCCGCTTCGTCGAAGGCGAGAGCGGCAGGACGGCGCCGGCATTCTTGAGCAGGACCGTGCCTTCCTCGGCATCCTGCCGCGTCACCACGGCATGCGCGGCATAGTCGATCGGGGCTTCGGCGACAGGATGCTCGAACAGGCCGTGCGCGATCATCGAGCGCAGAATACGCGTCACCATCGTATCGAGCTGCGTCTCGCTTACTGCGCCGCTCGCGACGGCCTTGGCGAGTGGCTCGCCGAAATAAGGGGCGTCGTCGAACGGGTGCCCAGATTCCTGGTCGAGCCCGGCCTTCACCGCGCTGGTCGTGCTGTGCGTCGCGCCCCAGTCGGACATGACATAGCCCGGCCATTTCCAGTCCTTGCGCAGCACCTGATCCAGCAGGAAGTCGTTCTCGCAAGCATAAATGCCGTTGACCCGGTTGTAGGAGCACATCACCGAACCTGGGTTCGACCGCTCGATCGCGAACTGGAAGGCGAGCAGGTCCGAGGTGCGCATCGCCGCTTCGCCCAGCACCGAATTGCCGCCGAACCGCTCGGTCTCCTGATCGTTGATCGCATAATGCTTCACGGTCGAGATGATGTGGTTCGACTGGATGCCGGCGATCTGCGCGCCGACCATCGTGCCGGCAAGCAGCGGATCCTCCCCGCCATATTCGAAGTTCCGGCCGTTGCGCGGCTCGCGCATCAGGTTGACGCCGCCCGCCAGCATCACGTTGAACCCGGAGTTGCGCGCTTCCTTGCCGATCATCGCGCCGCCGGCGAAGGCGAGCGCGGTGTTCCAGCTCGCCGCGGTGGCGAGGCCCGAGGGCAGGGCGGTCCGCTCGCGCTTCACCGCCGCGCCGCCCTGAGTCGCGACGCCGACACCCGCATCGGTCTGCCATTGCGGCGGAATGCCGAGGCGCGGGATGCCCGGAATATAGCCGGCCGATCCGGCGCGCGATTCCTTGGGCGTGAGGAATTTCTTCGACGGAAAGTCAGTGCCGAAATAGCCGAACACCAGGGTCAGCTTCTCTTCGCGGGTCATCCGCCTGACCAGCGCGGCGGCGCGGCTGTCGGAAGAGGGCACCGCGACCCTGGCCTTTTTCGGCGCGGCGGCGATCGGCGTGCCTGCACTCGTCAACAATGCGACCATCAGGGCCGCTCCACAGGCACGCTTCATCGTTTCTTTTCCTCAGTTCTTGGGGAGTTTGGCGGGATCGTAATTCTGGCCGAAATCGAGCACGAACACTGGCCCGAGATCGATCACCTGCTTGTCCGCCGCGAGATGAGCGGTGGCGCGCATGGTACCGCCGGGAAAGGCCTTCGCTGCCTTGCCCGAGGCATAATAGAGCTTCCAGTCCTTGTTGATCGTCACGCCGTTGCCGACGAGATTCTCGTAAGGAGCCGCCACGCCATTCGCGCCGATATAGGGGATGGAGGCGGTCTCACCGTCCTTCAGCTCGGGCGCGCGCAGGTACATTGCGACCAGGATCGTGTCGCCCGCCGCGATCGGCTTCTGGATCGGCGAGCTGGAGCCGACGTCCCAGGCATTGGCGCCCTTGGCCGACACGGTCACGCGGATCACCTGTCCGCCGGGCACTCCACCATCGTTCAGCGCCTTGGCCTTCTGGTTCGGGCCATAGACCTGCCAGTTGGTACCGGGCTGGTTGACTGCCTTTTTCATGATGTCGTCGGATGCATCGCTCTTCGCCGCCGGGGCCGCCGCCTGTTGCGCGACCACCGGCAGGGCGAGCATCGCTGCGCTGCCGGCAAGAAAGATCGTCAAAACCTGTCGCATATCCTCCGCTCCTTTGATGGCCACCTTTCGCGGCTCGTGTCAGGTTCGCGCCGGTGCGGCCGCGAACGCTTCGGCGAAGGCGGTGCGCATCGGTTTTGGCTTGAAATCGCTGTCATAGGGGCAGGGGCGGCGCTTCGCCCCGTCGCCGCGCGGCTCGAACCCCTCGATCCAGCTGTACCGGTCGCACATGCCCCAGACGAGGACGTCGGACAGCTGCGGATAGGTGACCATCACATCGAGATAGGCGCGGCCGTAATCAGCCACTGCGCGGTCCCGTACGGCGATGTCGGCGGGCAGATTATTGTCGCGCACGTCGAACTCGGTGATCAGCAACTTGTAGCCCATCGCCACGACCTGATCGAGGAATCGCCGCCACTCGGCCTGCTGTGCCGAAACGCCGGCCGCGATGTCCGTTCCTTGCGTGATGAGATGCGACTGAACGCCGAGCGCGTCGATCGGGGTGCCGCGCGTCTTGAAGCCTTCGAGCAGGCGGAGCACGCCGGCACGATGGGTCGCATTGCCCGGCTCCCAGCTCATATAGTCGTTATAGACGAGCCGCGCGTGCGGCGCGGCGACACGGGCGGTATGGAAAGCGAGGTCGAGCGTCGCCGTCGCGCCGCCCAATGCCCGCGACAGCGCGGTTTCGTACAGGCTGGCATCGGCCGGGTTCACGGCCTCGTTGACCACGTCGTAACTTGCGATCTTCGCGCCGTAGCGGGCGCAGACGGTGCGGATATGCTCGGTCAGCAGCCGATCGGCCTCGATCGCGGGGTTGGGGCCATAGTCATGGCTTTCGGCCCAGGCCGGCATCCATTTGGGCTGGTGCCAGAGCAGATTGTGGCCGCGCATGGCGAGCCCCTTGCTTTCCGCATAGGCCATCATCGCGTCGAACCGCGTGAAGTCGAAGCTGGTCGCGCTCGGGCGGATGAACTGCCATTTCATCTCGTTCTCGGGAACGAGGATGCCGCAATCGGCCTCCAGCAGCGCCGCATAGGACGGGTTGGCGAACGACCCGCGGTCGGCGCCCGGCGCACTCCACGCACAGGCCGAGCCGAAACGCATGCCTTTCGCGCGAGCGGTCTCGTTCAGCGAGAGGGCCGGCGATGGGGTGGGTGTGGGCGGTGGCGCCGGCGTCGGGCCGGGGCCCGGCAAGGCGCCGCTGGCCGAAGTGGGGCCGCTGCCGGCACAGGCGGTCAGCACCATCCCGGCGGCGATCATCAGCCCCTCGCGCCGCGATATTCCGCCCATCCTGCTTCTCCGCTGCCCCGCCTCACGGTCTTGACGGCCCTGATAGCGGTATCATGATGGCGGTTTGACCAACCTTGTCAATAGGAGCGGCGGGCGTGGCGATCGGCGCGGCGGCATGCCTGTCCGTCACGCGGCTGCGATCTTGCATGCACATATGGTGCGGAATCGAAATAATAGGCTATTAGCGGGCAGGAGGAGACCGATAGTACCGTGAACGAGAAGAACTCCCGCCGCCGTAGAACGGCGCCGACGATCAGAGACGTTGCCCGTATGGCGTCGGTTTCGTCCATGACCGTCTCCCGCGTCATCAATGGCGAAGCCAATGTCCGCCCGACCACGCGTGACGCCGTCAATGCCGCCATTGCCGCGCTCAGCTATTCGCCCAACCCCGCCGCGCGGAGTCTTGCCGGCGCGGCGCCCGTGCGGATCGGCCTGCTCTACAGCAATCCCAGCGCCGCCTATCTCAGCGAGTTCCTCGTCGGCAGCCTGGACCAGGCAAGCCGCAGCGACGTGCAGCTGATCATCGAGAAATGCGAGCTGGGCGATCACGAGATCGAGGTGGCCAAGCATCTGATCGACAGCGGGATCGACGGGCTGATCCTGCCATCGCCCCTGTGCGACTCCCTGAAGCTGATCAAGACCATCGCCGACGAGGGCGTTCCGGCAGTGCTGGTCGGCAGCGGCCGCCCCGCGGCGGAGCTGAACGCGGTCAGCGTCGACGAATATTCCGCCGCCTATGCGATGACGGGGCATATCGTCTCGCTCGGCCATCATCGTATCGGGTTCGTCATCGGCAATCCCGAACAGACTGCCAGCGACGAGCGGCTGCGCGGCTATCGTGATGCGCTGGCCAAGGCGCATATCGCGATGGACGAGGCGCTGATCGTGCAAGGTCTGTTTACCTATCGCTCGGGCCTGGATGCGGCGGAGAAGCTGCTCGACGTGGCGGACCCGCCATCCGCGATCTTCGCCAGCAATGACGATATGGCAGCTGCCTGCGTCGCGGTGGCGCATCGCCGCGGGCTCGATGTGCCCGGCGATCTCACGGTGTGCGGCTTCGACGATACGACGCTGGCGACCGCGATCTGGCCCGAGCTGACCACGATCCACCAGCCGATCGCCGACATGTCGCGCGCGGCGGTCGAGATGCTGGTCTCGACGATTCGCCGCCCGCGCGCGAATGACGAGAAGCAGCAGCATGTCGTGCTCGATTTCACGCTGGTCCGGCGCCAGTCGGACGCCGCGCCGCGACGCCGGCCGCCCTCCAGGTCGGCACGCCCTGCCTGAACTGCCGTGCGTTAGCGGTAACAGCTATGTGCGGCGAGGCGATGGCGCGCGCTCGCGCCTGGAGTTAAGAGACACTCATGTCCCTCGATGTCAAAGCCGTCACCGATACCCGCGTCGCCGAGCGCCCGGCGGTCGATGCCGAGACCTTCGCCCGCGAGATCGCGCCGAGCTATGCGCCGGTCGTGCTGCGCGGACAGGTGGCCGACTGGCCGGCGGTCGCGGCGGGCAGGCGCGGGGAACGGGCGCTGGCCGACTATGTGGCGGGGTTCGCGGGCGGCAAGCCGCTCGAGGTGCTGCTCGGACCGCCCGAGATCGCCGGCCGCTTCTTCTACCGCGACGATATGCGGGGCTTCAACTTCACCCGCCAGCAGGTGCCGCTGGCGGCGCTGATGGCGCAGCTGCTGCAGCTGGCCGAGGAGAGGACGGCGGATCCGCCGGCCATCTATGCCAATGCCGCCGCGGCCCCCGATCATCTCCCCGGCTGGGGCGAGGCGAACCGGCTGGGCCTGCCGGCGACCGGGGCGACGCCGCGGGTATGGATCGGCAACGCGACGCGCGTGGCGACGCATTACGATGCCTCGCCCAATCTTGCCGCCGTCGTGGCGGGGCGGCGGCGCTTCACCCTGTTTCCGCCCGAGCAGGTGGCGAACCTCTATGTCGGGCCGCTCGACCGCACGCTGGCGGGGCCGCCGGCGAGCATGGTCGATCCGGACGAGCCGGACCTGGAGCGCTATCCGCGCTTCGCCGAGGCGCTACGCCATGCCCAGGTCGCCGAGCTCGGGCCGGGCGACATGCTCTTCATCCCGGCGATCTGGTGGCATCATGTCCGCGCGTTCGACCGGATCAACGTCCTGGTCAATTACTGGTGGGCCTATGACACGTCGGCAACGCCCTTCGTCGCCATGGTCCATGCGCTGATGAGCGTGCGCGACTTGCCGCCGGCCGAGAAGCGGGCGTGGAAGGCGTGGTTCGACCATCTCGTCTTCGGCGAGGATGCCGAGCATGCCGGCGACCATCTGCCCGAGCATGTGCGCGGCGTGCTGGGCGCGGCGGGCAAGGAGCGTAACGAGCGGATTCGCGCCTATCTGCTGGGGATGCTGTCCGCGCGGGGATAGGGATTTGCCTCTCGTCACGTCCGCGCAACCGGGGTAGTCAACGACGATGCTTGGACATGTGCTTGCCGCTGGCGCCCTCTTTCTCTGCCTGGCGGCTCCCGCGACGGCGCAGCAGGTGGCGGACCCTGACTATGCGCCGAAGCTCGAGAGTCCCGCCTATGTCGAACAGGGGCCGCATGTCGCGCTCGACGGCGCACACCGGAATTTCCATACGCTGGACGGACGGTACGCGCCGTTCGGCAAGCTGCTCGAGGCTGACGGCTACAAGGTGTCCGCCCTCACGACTCCGCTTTCCATCGAGACCCTCGCCGGCGTGAATGTCCTGGTGATCGCCAATGCCCGATCGGAGACACCCGGGACGTCGGCCTTTGCGCCCGAGGAGATCGCCGCGACCCATGACTGGGTGGAGGCCGGCGGATCGCTCCTGCTACTTGCCGACCATGCGCCGTTCGGTGGCGCGGCGGCCGATCTCGCCGGTGCCTTCGGCGTGGAGATGGGACAGGGCTATGTCGCCACGCAGGAGGATGGCAAAGTCACCTTCGCGATCGAGTATGCCGGTGCGCATCTCGGCGATCATCCGATCCTTCACGGCCGATCGGACAAGGAAGAGGTGCGGAAGGTACGCAGCTTCACGGGACAATCGCTCGGTGTCCCGGAGGGCGGAGTCGGGCTGCTCGACCTTCCCGAGGATGCCCTGGAAGTGGCGACGCCAGTGGAAGCCGGCGGGCTGATGAAGGGCGAGACTGTACCGGGCAAGGCCGTTGGCGCCAGGGTTCAGGCGCTGGCGATGACGGTCGGCAAGGGCAGGGTGGTAATCGCTGGCGAGGCCGCGATGTTCTCGGCGCAGGTGGTGATGAGCCCGACCCATGCCACCAGGCATATCGGTCTGACGACCGACGACGATCAGCAATTCGCGCTCAACACGCTGCACTGGTTGTCGCATCTCATCGACTGACGATCAGCGATCGCCATCTTCGAATGAGATGCCAGATCGCGGCGGCACCACGGTCATCGACCAGGATGGCATCGTCAGTCGAGCGACTGAAGCTCGATCTTCCTGAATTCGACCTGGTTCCCCTCGCTTTGCAGCGCGATATAGCCCCGACGCAACGTCAAAGCCCCGCCCGCTGCGGCGATGAGCGGTTTGGCGTCCGCATCGTCAGGGTCGAGCTGGGGATTGGCGTAGCGCAGGACGATTTTCCCGTTGATGCGGTGCGTGATCTGACCACTCGGCAGGACCTCCAGTTCGGCGTGAGTCCATTGCTCTCTGGGCATCAGCGGCGAGGACGACAGGACGCAATGGCGCGGATCCAGCTTCCCCGCGATCTCGACGGTCGTGCCCGGCGTACACACATTGGCGGTCGGTTCCCGCACGGCGCGCGGCACGGCGAGCAGCTGCATCTCCAGGCTGACCGGGAAGGCCTGGTCGCGCCGCATGGTTTCGGGTGCCTGGGCGTGGAACATCAGGCCGCTATTGGTCTGCTGCCATATCTTCACGCCCGGAAGGGGCTCGCCGAACAGGCGATAGTCGAACCGCAGGCGATAGGCATGCAGCGGAGTCTTCCAGAAAAGATGGCCGAACTCGCCCTCGAACCGCGGATACCCCGCATAGGAAACGCGAATCGCGCCATGCTCCACGACGAACATGTGGCGCGGATCTTCCCCGACGGCGCGGCCGGTGATCTTCGGCGTCCAGCCGTCGAGCGTCCGGCCGTCGAAGATCGGCTGCCATTTGGGCGCGGGCGCGGCCCCGGTCATTGCGATGATGGGCAAAAGCAACAGCGCCCATGTTACGGAACCGATGCCTGGCCTTCTGATCATCTAGCGTTCCTCATCCAGATACGCCGTCACCCAGAACAACGGCGCGTTCCAGTTGATCGCCACTTCGTTCAGCGCATAGGCATGGACGTCATCGCGCCAGCAGCGCTGCGGGGCGCATTTGCCCTTCATCGTTTTCGCGACATCGTCCGCCATCGCGGTCGAGTTCGGGCCGCCCGACAGCACGCCGGGCGGCGGCCCCGGCAGTTTCGGGTCGAGCGACGGCGCCCAGAAACGATGGTGCGGGTGGCGCATCGGATTGGCGCCGAAGCCGCTGACATAACTCTGGTCGAGCGGGTTGCGGCCGAGCACATAGTCCATTGCGTCGACCACGGCGCCGCGCAAGCGCGCCTCGCCGCTGAAGTCCGCAGCCAGCGCCAGGATGATCGCACGGTTGAGGATGGTCGCATTGGAGCCCCAGGGATAGGCCGTGGTGGCATAGGGAATGCGATAGCCCGACCGCTCTTCCTCGGCGAGGAAACGCCGCGCCGCGTCGACGATCAGACCGCGCTGCGATTCCAGCTCCTTCGCCGACAGCGAATTGGGGACAGTGGCCAGCGTGATCGTGCCGAGCGCGGCCGTGCTGGGCCAGCCGGGTTCGGTCAAGGGCGCAGAGAATTGCGCCATATGCGTGACTGCCTCGCGGTAAGCGGGCTTTCCGGTCGTCACGAACAGTTCGGCCGCGGCCCAATAGAATTCATCGGCCAGGCTACGATCGCCATAACCCCCGCTGCCGGTGAAGGTGTCGGGCGCATGGACTTCCGGGTTGCGCAGCGCCGCGTTGAAGGCGCGTTCGCTCGCGCTCAGGCAACGGGCGGCGAAGGCCGGATCGATCCTCCGCCAGATTCGGGCGCATTGCGCGGCGGTAGCGGCGAGGTTGAGCGTGGCGCCGGTGCTGGGCGGATAGAGCAGGCGCGGCTGCGGATCGTCCGCCGGCCGCATCGGCAGCCCGGTCCAGGCCCGGTCGGCGACCTTGTGGTGGGCCATGCCCGACGCGTCGATATCGGTGAAGACCAGCGCCGCGCCGGGCGCCTGCGGGCCGATGGGGACGCGGAGATGCTTGCCGTCGGGCACCTGCATGGCGAGCAGGAAGCGCATCTGCCAGCGCGCCTCGTCGAGCAGGTCGTTCACCCCATTGCCGGCCTCGGGCAGCTTTGCCTTGCCATCGGCAAAGGCCGAGGGACCCTTCTTCGCCGCTTCGCGCTCTGCGACATTTTGCAGCGTCCACAGCGCGATACCGCCGTTGACGACATATTTGCCGTGGTCGCCGGCGTCGTACCAGCCGCCAGTCACGTCGAGGCTATAGTCGCAGCCGGGCCAGTCATTGCCCTTCTCGTCCTTGCCCGAGAAACAGGGGGCGATTTCCCTCGGATGGCCCGCAGGGCGCGCCCATGAAGCGCCGCCGGCATAGCGCGCCTCGATCGCGATGCCGGCGCGGGTCTGGTAGAAATAGTTGAGCGCGGCATATTTGAGCGGGGCGTAGAGGCCGCGCGCGATGCGGAAGGGGCGGCTTTTGACGTCGCCGACCTTCAGGCGATAGGTGCCGGGCATGCCGACCCCGCTGAAATCGACCTCATGGACATGATCGCGCGACGCGGCATCATCGCCGGTGACCTGGCTCCTGCCTTGAGCCACGGTGGCGCCGCCGGCGTCGATCAGGCGCCAGGGCAGGGGCGCGGTTGCCGGATCGGCGACGATCGCGCGCTTGGGCGCGACAGGGTCGAAACCGAGCTGGTTGAGGTGAATCGCCGTCGTCGGTGTATCGGCCGACCGCGACGGGGCCGCGACGGCAAGCGCCAGGGCTGCAAGGATCGCCGCACGGAGCCCGGCTCGCATCTCAGACCGCCGCGCAGTGGCGGTCGATGAACGCGCGGTGGCCCGGCATATAGCCGACCGAGGCTGCGATGGTCTCGCGGATGTTGGTCAGCCGCGCTTCCAGCACTTCCGGACTCAGCGTGTCGGCGACCGGATCGTGCGTGGCGGCCTTCATGCCCTGGCCGTTCATCACCGCGAACCAGCTCGTCTCGTTGAACAATTCGTCATCGTCGCGGAAGGTGCGGCCATATTCCTCGAAACAGCGCATCTTCTCGTTGAGGCGTTCGGGAATCTCCATCGTCCGGCAATAATCCCAGAAAGGCGAATCGTCGCGCGCGGTGGCGTGATAATGAAGGATGATGAAGTCACGGATCTGGCGATATTCGTTCAGCAGGATGCGGTTGTAACGATCGATCGTACCCTGCGCGAAGCCGCGATCGGGGAACATGCCCATCAGGCGGGCGAGTCCGCTCTGCACCAGCCAGATGCTGGTCGATTCGAGCGGCTCCATGAAGCCCGAGGCAAGGCCAAGCGCGACGCAGTTCTTGATCCACATCTTCTGCCGGTGGCCGCTCTGAAACGGGATGGCACGCGGCTCGGCCAGCGCTTCCCCGTCGAGATTGGCGAGCAGGATCGCGGTCGCTTCGTCCTCGCTCATATAATCGGTCGAAAAGACATGGCCGTTACCGATGCGGTGCTGCAGCGGGATGCGCCATTGCCAGCCGGCGCTGTGCGCGGTCGAGCGGGTATAGGGGCTGAAATGCGATCCATGCGCGCAGGGCACCGCGACGGCGCGGTTGCAGGGCAGCCAGTGCGACCAGTCCTCGTAGCCGCCGTCCAGCGCCTGCTCGATCAGCAGCCCGCGGAAACCGGAGCAGTCGATGAACAGATCGCCCTCGATGCGGGTGCCGTCCTCCAGCACGACCGCCTCGATGAAGCCGTCGCTGCCGCGCAGGGCGACATCGACGATCTTCCCTTCCTGCCGCACGACCCCGCGCGCTTCCGAATAGCGCCGCAGATAGGGGCCGTAGAGCGCGGTGTCGAAATGATAGGCATAAGCGATCTCGCTCAGCGGCGAGTTCTTGCCATTGTCGATCGAGCGCATGAACTTCGCCCGCTCGCCGGCAAGCGCCTGAAGCGAATATTGCTCGATCGGCCGGGGATCGCCCGCATGATGCGCGCGCAGCCAATGCGCGTGGAACGATACCCCCGCCATATCCACGCCGAACTTGCCGAAGGGGTGGAAATAGGTGTGCCCGATCCGTCCCCAGTCGACGAATTCGATGCCGAGCTTGAACGTGCCGCGCGTCTCGCGGAGGAACTCGTCCTCGTCGATGCCGAGCATGCGGTTGAAGATCGCCATTTGCGGGATCGTCGCCTCGCCCACCCCGACGATGCCGATCGCGTCGGATTCGATCAGCGTGATCTCGGTATAGTCAGTGCTCAGCAGCTTGGCGAAGGTCGCCGCCGCCATCCAGCCGGCGGTGCCGCCGCCCACGATGACGATCTTGCGGATGCGGTTGTCGGTCATGCGGTCTTTCTCGACGGAACGGCGGTGGGAGCGGGGCAGTTGCGCGCGATCCAGTCCTCATGGCGCGGCATCGCCTCGGCGGCGCGGCGGAATACCTCGCGGATGCGGTCGAGCCGCTGGCGGACGAGCGCCGGGTCGACCGCGTCGGCAAGCGGATCCCAGCCGGCGGGCATGACGTTCTGACCGAGCAATACCGCGACCCAGCTCGATTCAGCGAACAGCTCGTCATCGTAGCGGAAGAACCGGCCACGGCCCCTGAACAGGTCGATCTTGCGCCGAAGCGTCTCCGGCACCTCCATCTCGCGCACGCGCCGCCACAGATCGCCGTCGGTCCGCTCATTGGCGTGATAGTGCAGGATCACGAAGTCGCGGACCTGCTCCATCTGGAGCTGGCTCTGGCGGTTATATTCGTCGCGCACGACCGGCGAGAAGCCCCGGTCGGGGAACAGCGCCATCAGCTTCGAGACGCCGGTCTGGATCATGTGGATACTGGTCGATTCGAGTGGCTCGACGAAACCCGAGGCCAGGCCCAGCGCGACCACGTTGCGGTTCCAGGCGAGCTTGCGCCGGCCGGCCTCGAACCGGATCAGCATCGGATCGCGGAGCGTCGGGCCGTCGAGATGGGCGAGCAGCGTTCCGGTCGCTTCGTCATCGCCGATATCGTCGCTGCAATAGACGAAGCCGTTGCCGACGCGGTGCTGCAACGGAATGCGCCATTGCCAGCCCGCGCGGCGCGCGGTCGCGCGCGTGTAAGGGGTGGTCGCGTGGCTCGTGTTCGCGGTCGGCACCGCAATTGCACGGTCGCATTGCAGCCAGTGCTTCCAGGATTCGAAGCCCGTCTGCAGCGCGTCCTCGATCAGCAGGGCGCGAAAGCCGGTGCAATCGACGAACAACTCGCCTTCGATCCGGCGGTCGCCCTCGAGCTGGATCGCCTCGACATGCCCGTCCTCGCCACGCAACGCGACCTCGACGACCTTGCCCTCCGTGCGCACCACGCCGCGCGCCTCGGCATAGGCGCGCAGATAGGCGGCATAGAGCGACGCATCGAACTGATAGGCATAGGTCAGGCGCGAGAGCACCGAGGCCGGATCGGCGACGGGGGTGGTGTAGCGTCCGAGTTTCTGTGCGGTGGCGCAGAGATTATAGTCCTCGATCCAGCTTGCCTGGCCCGCGGCGTAGAGTTTTCGCCAGAAATGGTGGAACTTCACGCCCTCGATGTCGAAGCCGAACTCGCCGAACGGGTGCGTGTAACGATGGCCCTCGCGCGTCCAGTCGATGAAATCGATGCCGAGCTTGATCGTGCCCTGGGTCTTGGACAGGAAGTCGTTCTCGTCGATGCCGAGCAGGCCGTTGAAGTTGCGGATCGGCGGGATCGTCGCCTCGCCGACGCCGACCGTGGCGATCGCATCGGATTCGACCAGCGTGACCGATACGCCGGTACGGACGAGGCGCGACAGCGCGGCGGCGGCCATCCAGCCGGCGGTGCCGCCCCCGACGATGACGACGCTGCGGATGGGCGTGGGCGCGGTCATGCGGCAGCGCCGCGCGGCGGGGCGGCATAGGCGCGGCGGAGATAGTCGCCGTGTGACGGCATCGTCTTCACCCCTGCGATGATCGCCTCGCGCAGCCGGGCGAGATGCTGGTCGATGCGCTCGATCGGCACGCTGCCCGCCAGTGCATCGTGGCGGCGCGGGTGGAGGCCCTGGGCGTCGAGCAGGGCAATCCAGTCGGCATCTTCGAACATGTCGTCGTCATACATCGGCATGCGCCCGGCGCTGGCGAACTGGGTGAGCTTGTAGGCGAGGCGGTCGGGCGGGCGGACCGAGCGGACCGCATTCCAGAAGGGATCGCCGAGGCGTCCGTTGGTGGCATATTGCGCGATCAGGAAGTCGCGGGCGCTTTCGGTCTCGTTGATCGTCATGCGATTATATTCGGCCGCTTCGATCGGCGCTTCCGCCGTATCGGGGAACAAGGTGACAAGCCGGGCAAGCGCGCTCTGCACGAGGTGGAGCGCGACCGGATGCAGTGGTTCGAGCACACAGGCGGCAGCGCCGATCGCGACGCAGTTGTGATACCAGGGCGCAGCGCTGCGGCCATTCTCGAACGAGACCATGTGCGGCGGTTCGCCCCCTTCGACGCCAAGGGCCGTCGCGCCGCCCGCATCGCCGAAGGCGTCGCTCCAGCAGAGCAGGCGTCCCGTCTCGCCGGCAAGTGGCGTGGTGCTGCGCCAGCCGGTCGGCAGCGCCTCGACATGGCCGAGCGGTGGGGGGTCGGATGGATCGGCGAGGCGCGCGGCCATTGCGCGGTCGCAGGGGAGCCAGTGTCGCCAGCTCTGAAAACCGACGCCGAGGGTTCCCCGGCTCAGCAGCGCGTCGGTGCCGGTCGCATCGACGAACAGCAGGGCGGCGAGCGAGTCGCCATTGGCGAGTTCGAGCGACGCGATCTCGCCCGAAGCCCCCAGCAGCGCCTGACGGAACGGCGCCGCAGCAGCGCGCGCGCCGTGCGCCTCCGCGGTCGCGCGCATGGCCGCGAGATAGCCCCAGGCGTCGAGATGCAGGCCATAGGCGTACTGCGAGATGATGGCGCGCTGGTCGGTCGAGGGGCGGGCGAAGCGGCCGGCCTGCGCCGCGATCGCCGCGATCGAATAGTCCGCCGCCCGGACGGTGCGCCCATGCTGCCGCAACCGGGTCAGCAACTGGTGGAAAGCGACCGGGCCGAGCGGCGCGCCGACGGCGCCGAAGGGCAGGAAATAGGCCGAGTCCGGTTCGGCCCAACCGGCAAAGGCACCGCCAAGGGCGAAGCTGCCGCGCGTGGCGCGCAGGATGAGATTTTCGTCTATGCCAAGGGAGTCGTGGAAGGGCCTGATCGACGGCAACGCTGTCAATGTCGTGCCGAAATCGCCCAGGCCGTCACCGTCGCGATCGGTTTCGACGACGAGGACGCGGTAGTGCCGGCGCGGCAGGCGGCGGGCGAGGGTGGCGGCGGCCATCCAGCCTGCCACGGTGCCACCGAGGATTGCGATGGTGCGCATCTCGCCCCCGATCATGCGCGCACCGGATCGGCAAGGCCAGAGAGCTGGCGGAGATAGGAAGCGTGATCGGGCATCGCCTCGGCGGCGCTGCGGAAAGCGACCGCCATCGCCTCCGCGCGGGCGGCGACTTCGTCGATCGGCAGTGCCTCGACCAGCGGGCTGACCCGGTCCGGTTCGATCCGCTGGCCGTAATAGACGGCGAGCCAGCTCGGCTCGAGGAACATGCCCTCGCGATATTTCACGACCACGCCGCGCTCGCGGAAGGCGGCCATCTTGTACTGGAGCGAGTCGGGCAGGCTCATCGTCCGGCAATGGTTCCAGAAGTCGGTGTCGGTCCGCTCGGTCGCGCAATAATGCAGGATCAGGAAGTCGCGGACTCGCTCATATTCGACCGCCATCGAGCGGTTGAATTCGGCGGCGTCGAGCGGATCCCAGCCGTCGAGCGGCAGCAGCTCGATCAGCTTGGTGATGGCGAGCTGGATCAGGTGGATGCTGGTCGATTCCAGCGGTTCGAGGAAGCCAGAGGACAGGCCGATCGCGACGACATTGCCGAGCCACTGCATCTTGCGCTTGCCCGTGGCGAAACGCAGCAATTTGGGCTCGGCCAGCGCCGCGCCCTCCAGATTCGCCATCAGCAGATCGCGCGCCGATTCCACATCAGTGAAAGCGGTGCTGAAGACATGGCCGTTGCCGACGCGGTGCTGGAGTGGAATGCGCCATTGCCAGCCGGCATCGCGCGCCGTCGCCCGGGTATAAGGGGTGAGCGGGCCGCCATGCTCGCACGGCACCGCGAGCGCCGCGTCGCAGGGCAGCCAGTGAGTCCAGCTCTCATAGCCGGCCTTGAGCGCGCCCTCGATCAGCAAGCCGCGAAAGCCCGAGCAATCGACGAACAGGTCGCCGGCCAGCTCTTCGCCGCTTTCCAGCGTGACCGAACGAATGAACCCGGTTTCGCCGTCCTGGTCGACCGACATCACCTTGCCTTCGACCCGCCGCACACCACGCTGTTCGGCATAGCGGCGCAGATAGGCGGCATAGAGGCCGGCATCGAATTGATAGGCGTAGGAGAAGGTCGATTCGATCGTCGACGGATCGGGAGAGGGCGGGGCGAACCGGTCCGCGCGCGCTGCCAGGATGGGGAGGGAGAAAGCCTCTAGCGGCTTGTCCGTGCGCCCGGCGCGGGTGAGCCGCAGCCAGTGCTGGTGGAAGGGCAGGCCGGCGATATCGCGGCCATAATCGCCGAACGGGTGGATATAGCTGTCGCCGATCCGCGCCCAGTCGCGGAACTCGATGCCCAGCTTGAAGGTGGCGTTGGTCCGCCGCATGAAATCGGCTTCGTCGATGCCGAGGCGCTGGTTGAAGAAGCGGATATGCGGGACGGTCGCCTCGCCGACACCGACGGTGCCGATCTCCTCCGACTCGACCAGCACGACCTCGATCGGAAGCGCCGACAAGGCCCATCCAAGCGATGCCGCGGTCATCCAGCCGGCGGTTCCGCCGCCGACGATGACCAGTCGACGGAGTCGCCTGTCCGAGTCGGCCCTTGCCGCCTGTGCGTCGATCATCGCCCCTCCCTGTGCCTCACCGCAGACAATGAGCGTTTCCGATCACATATCTGTCATAAATGTCTCACGTGAGACTTTTTTGCGGCGGCGCCTATTGCTTTTTATGTCCGATACGGCATCATGACCGCAGCTACGAAGATAGCCAAGAACAAATCGCACCAAAAATTGGTAGCGGTAACACAGGAGGGGGACGGTCTGATGAGTGACCTTGCGCGCATTGATGGAATCGCGAATCGCGGCGGAATCGGCCGTTCGCTGAGAAGTGGCGTGTCGATGGTAGCGCTTTGCGCTTTCTCGATGGCGACGCCGGCCTGGGCAGCCGAAGTGGCTCCCAAAGTTACGGATTCAGCTCAGCCCGCCTCTGGCGCTCAGGACGCGTCCGGACAGACAACGTCGGACACGCCGTCGAAGGATGAGACGGATATCGTCGTCACCGGCATCCGCCAGAGCCTCAAGACGGCACAGGCGCTGAAGCAGAATGCGGAAATCGTCAGCGACTCGATCTCGTCGGAGGATATCGGCGCGCTCCCCGACCGCTCGGTCACCGAGGCGCTGCAGCGCGTGCCGGGCGTCGCGATCAGCCGCTTCGCGGCGGGCGTCGATCCCGATCACTTTTCAGTCGAAGGGTCCGGCGTGGTCGTCCGCGGCCTGACCTATACCCGCTCCGAACTGAACGGACGCGACACCTTCACCGCCAATAACGGGCGCGGCCTCAGCTATGCCGACGTTCCGTCCGAACTGCTCGCGGGCGTCGACGTGTTCAAGAGCCCATCGGCCGACATGGTCGAGGGCGGCATCGCCGGCACCGTCAACCTCCGCACGCGCGTGCCGTTCGATGCCAAGGGCCTGTTGCTGGCGGGATCGCTCGAGGTCAATTACGGCGATTTCACGCACCGCTCGGCGCCGACGGTCTCCGTGCTGGCCAGCGATCGATGGCAGACCGGCGCCGGCGAGTTCGGCCTGATGGGCAGCTTCGTGCGATCTGAACTCCTCTCGCGCTCGGACGGCCTGCAGATTTCCAACTGGGGCGCGCGCACCCGCCACGCCAACGGCACCTTCGGTCAGCTGCCGGCGGGCCCGGGCGACACGGTGGTCTATATCCCGCGCGGCGCCGCGATCCGCAGCACGGATACCCAGCGCATCCGCTACGGCTATTCGGCGGCGGCGCAGTGGCGCAGCAATGACGAATCGATGACCGCGACCTTCCAGTTCCTGCGGTCGGATTCGCGCGAGACCTGGACCGAGCATGCGGTCGAGATCGCGACGGACAACGTCACCAGCAATGGCGATTCACAACCTTTGCCGGGCACCAGCTTCAGCTTCGACAGCCAGAACATCTTCACGGACGGCACGATCACCGCGCCGAACGGCTACCGTGCCGACCAATGGGGGGCGGCCGACAATGTCCGCACGCCGCTCAACGGCCTGCAGAGCAACAACATCACCCGCTCGGTGAACCAGCGCTATCTGACCGACGATTACGGCGCCAATTTCAAATGGAAGGTAACCGATCGGCTCGGCGTCAACCTGGATTACCAGCACACCAAGTCGCGCGTGACCAACACCGATTTCGGCATCTGGGCGTCGACCTTCCAGAATGCCGAAATCCATATGGATGGGGACAACCCGGCGACGGTGAAGTTCCTGCCGCTCAGCAATGCCGGCTCGCTGTACATGAATCCGCAGCACAGCAGCTATCTGGATCCGTACAACAGCTTCTATCGTTCCGCGATGGACCATATCGAGGAAAGCGACGGCAATGAGGACGCCGCGCGCATCGACCTCGATTACAGCTTCCCCGAGGACAGCTGGCTGAGTTCGATCCGTGCCGGTTATCGCTTCTCCGATCGCGAAAACACCGCGCGCTTCTCGTCCTATAACTGGGGCGTGCTCAGCGAGATCTGGGGCGGGACCGGGCCGGTGTGGCTCGACGAGCCAGTCAACGGCAACCCGAACACCGCCGGTGGCGCGCCGGGACCGAGCGAGCCTTATCTCTTCTCGAATTTCTTCCGCGGCACCGTCAACCTGCCGACGGGCGCGGGCCGCCTGTTCGTCCCCGACGAGCTGATCAGGAACTATCAGGCGGCTGGTGCCGCCGGTCTCGCGATCGGTGACGAATGGCGTGACCGGCTGGCCAATGGCTGCCCGCAAAACTGGGTGCCGCTGGCCCAGCGCTGCGGCGTGGTCGCCGGAACGCCGTTCCTGCCGGGCGAAATCAATCCGGTGCATGAACGCAACAATGCCGCCTACGCCATGATCCGCTTCGGCAATCGGCTCGGCAATGGCGGCCTCAACCTGAGCGGTAACCTCGGCCTGCGCTATTCGCGAACCTCGCGCGAGGCGAGCGGTTACTACTCCTTCCCACAACGGAGCTTCACCTGCACACCGCCGCAGAACAATCAGCCGCCAACGCCGTTCTGCGCGCTTGGGCCGGCTGTACTGGCTGCCGCCAACGCGTTCCAGAACGGCGCACTCACACCGATCAACGCCAAGCTCTCGTACGAATATTGGCTGCCCAGCGTGAACCTCAAGCTGGATGCAGGCGGCGGGCTCCAGTTCCGCGCAGCGTTCAATCAGGGGATCGCGCCGCCTGATTTCGGTCTGACGCGCGCCTTCTACAACATCATCCTCGACACGACCGATGCGACGATCGTCAACAATGGCGGGCCGAGGGCGCTGTTCAACGTCGGCAACCCCTATCTGAAACCGATCCGGTCCAACAATTACGACCTGACCGCCGAATGGTATTTCTCGAGCGTGGGCCAGTTGACGGTTTCGCTGTTCAAGAAGGACCTGCGCGGCGTGCTGACCAACGGCACGGACCGGCTCAACTTCACCAACAATGGGGCGACCTTCGGGGCGATCGTGACGACGCCGCTTAACTCGACCGAGACCGGGCGCGTGAAGGGCGTGGAGGTGGGGTATCAGCAGACCTACACCTTCCTGCCGGGCTTCCTCAGTGGTCTCGGCCTTGCGGCGAACTTCACCTATGTCGATTCGAAGGGTGTGCGGCAGAGCACGCTTTCCGGCACCGATCCGGACGTCGCGGCTGGCCGCATCGCCAATGTCGATACCAGCAAGCTGCCATTGCAGGGTCTATCGAAATACACCTTCAACATCGCGCCCTTCTATCAGGCTGGCGGGTGGGAGCTCCGCGCCGCCTATTCCTGGCGCTCGCGTTATCTGCTGACCGTACGCGACGTGATCGTGCCTTTTGCGCCAGTGTTCAATGAATCGACCGGCCAGCTCGATGCATCGGCGTTCTACAGTGTCACACCGAACATCAAGATGGGCTTCCAGGGCGTGAACCTGCTCAACTCGACGCTCAGGACCACCCAGGTGATCAACAACGATCTCATTACCAGGCCACGGTCGTGGTTCATGAATGACCGGCGCATCATCTTCTCGATCCGCGCCAAGTTCGGAGGGTAGGGGGCCCGCCGTCGGCAATGCCTCCGCTGGGGGAGGCAACGCCACCGGCGGAGAATCTTGGGGCTTCAATCCAACGGGATTGGAGCCCCTTTTTTCGGCCCCGGCCGATGCTTGCCGGAGCTCGGCAAGCGCCATAGACCTTGCGGATGAGATCGCGATGACGCCCGTGACGGCCCCGACCTATGACCTGAGTGTCAACCCGCGCCCGACGGTGAGGCTCGATCGCGTGGGCAATGTGCGGGAGCCGGTGCTGATCGTGGACGGGCTGCTCAACCATCCGGCCGCGCTGATCGACTATGCGACCTGGGAAGTGGCGTTCACCCCGGCGGGCAATCCTGAGGGCGGCTATCCCGGCGTTCGCGCGCCCGCACCGCTCAACTATGTCGAAGGCGTAGTGCGTGCGCTCAGCCCATTGATGGAGCGGGCGTTCGGCCTGGACGATGTCACACTGTCCAACGCCGAATGCAGCTTCTCGCTTACGACGACCCCGCCCGAGCAGCTGACGGTGCAGCAGCGCACGCCGCATATCGACACGGTCTATCCGCTGCAGTTCGCGCTGCTGCATTATCTGTGCGATCCGGATTATGGCGGCACCTCCTTCTACCGCCACCGCGCGACCGGCTATGAGACGATCGATGAGGCATGCGCCGTGACCTATGATGCGGTGCGCGCGCGCGAGCTGGCCGAGGAAGCGCCGCCGCAGCATTATGTCGGCGACGACACCGGCCACTACGCCCGGATCGGTGGCTGCGACGCGGTGTTCAACCGGATGGCGATCTATCGTAGTTGCCTGCTTCACTCGGGGCATATCCGCGAAGAAAAGCCGCTCGTCGCCGACCCGCGTGCCGGACGGCTGACCGCCAATATCTTCCTCAATTACCGGCCGCGCTGAGATGGGCGAGCCGCAGCGGTTGCGCAGCATTGTCATTGCCGGGGGCGGCGTTGTCGGCTGGATGACGGCCGCCGCGCTGGCGCGCTTCGCGCCGATGATGCGCGTGACGGTGATCGATTGCCCGGTCGATGATGCCGCCGTCCAGGCGACGCTGCCGGCGTTCAGGGATTTCCACGCGCTGATCGGCCTGGACGAACATGAGATGCTGGCGCGGTGCGGCGGGACGATGCGGCTGGGCACCCGCTTCGCCGATCCCGCGCGACCGGACGGATATCTGCACGCCTTTGGCGATGTCGGGCTCGATGTCGGCGGGGTCGCCTTTTACCAGCTGTGGTTGCGCGCGCGGGCGGCGGGTCAGCAGGTTGATCTCGACGACTATAATCTCGCGGCGATCGCCGCGACGATGGGACGTTTCGCGCGGCCCGCCGCCGACAAGCGGGCGATGATGGACTATGGCTATCATCTCGATACGGCGCTGTACGCCGCGCATCTCAAATTACTGGCGCTGGCCCAGGGGGTGGCGTGCGCGGCCGGAGAGATCGGCTCGGTCGGCCGCGACGGCGCGGGCGGGCTGATCGCCCGGATCATGCTCCGGGACGGGCGCTCGATCGAGGGCGATTTCTTCGTCGATGGCACCGGCATGCGCGCGGCATTGATGGAAGCGCTGGATGTTGGATTCGAGAACTGGAGCAGCTGGTTTCCCGGCAGCCGCGACGTTGTGGTCGACGCGGCGGCTTTGCCGGACCTGCCCCCGCTGTCGAATGCAGTCGCGCACCGGTCAGGTTGGTCGCGGCAGTTGCCCTTGCAGCACCGGACCTGGCGCAGCCTTGGTTACGCTCCAGACCAGATTGGGGATGACGAGGCACTTGCGACCCTGGGCCGGGGCGAAGGCGAACCGCGCTTCACGATCCATCGCAGGGGACGAAGGCAGCGGTTCTGGGCCGCCAATTGCGTTGCCCTGGGTGCCGCCGCGGCGTCGATCGAGCCGATCGAGGCCGGCGAGCTGGATAGCGCCGGCAACGGCATCGTCACGCTCCTGTCGCTGTTTCCCGACCTGGGCGCCGCCGTGGCGGAAGCGGATGAGTTCGACCGAGTCATGACTGCGTCGATCGAGGAGCAGCGCGATCTTGCGTTGCTTCATCGTGTCGCGCTCGAACAGGGAAAGCCGGTCCTGCGGATTGGCGGCGAAGCGCGCGCGATGCCCGATAGCCTGACGCGACGGATCGAGCTGTTCAGTGGCCGGGGGCGGCTGCGGCCGCGCGACGCGGACGGTTTTGGTCCGGCGGATTGGCTCGCGGTGCTGATCGGGCGGGGCGTGCTCCCCGCGTCATGGGATCCGCTGGCCGATGCGATCGACATTCCGCGCGCGCAGCAGAATTTCCTCCGCCTGGCCGGACTGTTCAGGCAATCGGCCGAGACCATGCCCGGTCATGCCGCCTATCTTGCCCGCCACTGCGCATACCGGCCATAACCGGCGCGCAAACAGCGTTCGACCGGCGAGCGAGATGGTATAGCGACCGCGCCGCCCGGCGCTGAATGCCCCGATTCGACCCACAGGAGTTCATGGTGCCCTATCCCACGCCCTATACCGCCGATCCCGCCCGCTATGACGGACGCATGCCCTATCGCCGGTGTGGCCGGAGCGGGCTCGATCTGCCGGCGATCTCGCTTGGCCTGTGGCAGAATTTCGGCGGCGAGGACGTGTTCGAGACGGGCAGGGCGATGCTGCGCCGCGCGTTCGACCGGGGCGTCACTCATTTCGATCTCGCGAATAATTACGGCCCGCCTTACGGATCGGCCGAGGAGAATTTCGGCCGGGTGCTCGCCACCGATTTCGCCGGGCATCGCGACGAGCTCGTCATTTCCTCCAAGGCCGGATGGGACATGTGGCCCGGGCCGTATGGCGATGTCGGCGGATCGCGCAAATATCTGATCGCAAGCTGCGACCAGAGCCTCAAGCGCATGGGGCTCGATTATGTCGACATTTTCTATTCGCACCGCGTCGACCCGAAGACCCCGCTCGAGGAGACGATGGGCGCGCTCGCCCACCTCCATCGCCAGGGCAAGGCGCTCTATGTCGGCATCTCCTCCTATTCGCCGGAGCTGACGCGCAAGGCGGCCGCGATATTGCGCGAGGAGCGCGTCCCGCTGTTGATTCATCAGCCGAGCTATTCGATGCTCAATCGCTGGGTGGAGAACGGGCTGCTCGACACGCTCGAAGAACTGGGCACCGGCTGCATCGCCTTTTCGCCGCTCGCGCAAGGCATGCTGAGCAACAAATATCTCGGCGGCGTCCCCGCGGACGCGCGCGCGAGCAAGGCCGGGTCGCTCGGCCAGCGCATGTTGTCGGACGACAATCTCGGGCGAATCCGTGCCCTGAACGCGATCGCCGAACGGCGCGGCCAGACATTGGCGCAGATGGCGATCGCCTGGGTGCTGCGCGATCCGCGCGTCACCTCGGCGCTGGTCGGGGCGCGGACGGTGCAACAGCTCGATGATTCGCTCGATGCGGTCAATCGGCTTGGATTCGACGAGGCCGAATTGCGCGAGATCGATCAATATGCGGGAGAGGGCGGGATCGATCTGTGGAAAGTGTCATCAACCCTTTAGGCCGTGCAACGCGAGTGAGGGGGCAGTCGCTCAGCGCTCGAAAGAGCTCGAAGAACCTTTCATAATATTTTGATATAAAAAGATATTATTCCATATCCTTCATCGCGGAGGGGACAGGAGATATGGGACATGCTGGTGTCCCATATCTCCCGGCCGCGAGGTGCTGGAGTTCCGCCCCGGCCATGATTCAATCCTGACACAGGGTCTCGCATGGACTCGCTGCCGGACGTCTCGGCGTGCTGTTTCCCATTGCCGAACGGCGCCGCAAAGCGGCGAATGCGCCGGACTGGCGTCGCCGAGAGGCCGCAAACGAAAAGGGCGCCCCCGAAGGGACGCCCTCTCGAAACAACTGACCGGGCCGAAGCCCGGCCGAGCCGATTACTTTACGTTCGCCGTGACGTTGTCAGCAGCGTCGTGCAGGTTGTCGGCGGCGTTCTCGAGAACGTCGGCAGCAACAGCGTTCGACGTGTTGTCGGCGATCGCGTCAAGATTGTCGGCAGCTGCGTCCAGGTTGTCGGCCACTGCTTCCGCGTTGTTCTCGGCAGGAGTGGGCTTCGTGCAGGCGGCGAGCGACATCAGGCCGGCGGCGGCGAGAACAAAGGCGATCTTCTTCATGCGGATGCTCCCAAGCATAGCAAAACTTCGCGGCCAGCCCGATTGCTACCACGAGCCGCTTTTCATAGCGGACGTTGCAGGTGCGTCAATCGCAATTCATCTGGCAGAAAGCTTCGATCACGGTTTTCCGTCATTTCTTGCCTGGAACCGGACCAATCTCCTCTGGCGCGTTCGCAACCACGGCAAGCATCGCGGTCCATGCGGCCACATTCTGGCGGAGTTGCTCGATATCGATCACGTCCAGCGTGTCCTCGGGCGTGTGATGATAGTCGAAATAGCGCAAGCCATCCTGGTTGAGGTCGATCCCGGCAACGCCCGTCGCCAGCACTGGCTCGACGTCGGTGCCGCCATTGGCGACACCCTGGCCGCGGATCACGCCGATCGGAGTTAGCGCCGCCGCCAGCCGGTCAGCGACCGGTTTCGCGCCGTCGGGCAGGTTGGTCTCGAACCGCCAGACCCCGTCAGCGCCGAAATCGGATTCGGTCGCGATCGCATGGCGTTCGCCGGCATGCGCCTTGGCATAGGCCTCGCCGCCGAAGCCGCCGGTTTCCTCGTCGCCGAACCAGACGACGCGGATCGTGCGGCGCGGGCGGTTGCCCGAATCCAGCAGCATCTTCGCCGCTGCCGTGGTGATGCCGACGCCCGAGGCATCGTCGATCGCGCCGGTGCCGAGATCCCAGCTGTCGAGATGGCCGCCGATCAGGACGATTCCGGCATTTGGATCGGTGCCCGGCACTTCGGCGATGACGTTGCCGGACTCGCGCATGCCGAACCGCTTCGGCGTGAGCAGCAGATGGAGCGTGACGGGCTTGCCGCGCTTGACCATGCGTTCGAGATTCGCCGCATCCGCCACCGACAGGGCAGCGGCGGGGATCGGCGCGACGCCGGCTTCGAAATTGGTGACGCCGGCATGCGGCCCGCGGCCGTGATCGGTGCCGATCGACCGGATGACGATCGCGCTCGCCCCCTTTTTCGCGGCGATGTTCGGTCCCTGGCGCCGTGCCGCGCCCTGGCTGCCATAGCTGGAGCCGTCCATGGTGCGCTGCATGGTGTTGGAGACAAAGGCGATCTTGCCTTTCAGGCTGCCGTCCGGGGCCGCGCGCAGATCGTCGATGCTGGGGAAGAACATGATCGGCAGGGTCAGGCCCTCGGGCGGCGTGGCGCCCGAATTGCCGAGCGCGGTGAGGCGCAGCGGCTGCGGGAAGGGCGAAACCACCTCGGCGCTCTCCAGCCCGCGCACCCAGGTATCGAGCTGATAGGTCTCGATACGGACGTTCTTGAAGCCGAGGCTCCTGAGCTTGGCCGCGCCCCAATCGCGTGCCCTGGCCTGTTGCGGCGATCCATCCGGGCGCGGCCCGATCTCGGTGGTCAGGCCCTCGACGATGTCCCAGGCGACCTCGTCCTTCAGCGCCGCGTCGCGCAGTTTCCCGATGGCCGGATCGAGCGGGACCTGTTGCGCCATGGCCGGGAAAGCGAGGGCGGAGGCGGCAAGGGCTGCAAAAAGGGAGAGATTACGCACGATCGGGTCCTCCGTTCGCCCTGAAAAGCCGCAGGGCCGTTGCTTCGTCGCTTAGAAGCAAGGCCGGTGTTTCCACAAGCGGCGCGCCAGCGGATTTTTGATGGTGATCCGGTTTGCCAATCGCCCTCGCAATCACTACATGCGCCAGCGAAATTCCCCGCATTCAGAAGACGGAGCCAATCGGCGATGGCCGTGCAGTACAGCTATGTGATGAAGGGTCTGACCAAGACCTTCCCGGGTGCCGCCAAGCCGGTGCTCAACAATATCCACCTCCAGTTCCTTGGTGACGCGAAGATCGCGATCATCGGCCCCAACGGGTCGGGCAAGTCGACGCTCATGAAGATCATGGGCGGGATCGATTCCGACTACACGGGCGAGGCCTGGGCCGCTGAAGGTATCAAGGTCGGTTATCTGCCGCAGGAGCCGCAACTCGACCCGACCAAGACGGTGCTGGAGAACGTCAAGCTGGGCGCCGGGCCCGTCGCGACGATGGTCGAGCGCTTCAACGCGATCAGCGCCGAGATGGGCGACCCCAAGGACGACACCGATTTCGATGCGCTGATGGCCGAGATGGGCGAGCTTCAGGAGAAGATCGACGCAGCCGATGGCTGGGCGCTCGACAGCCAGCTGGAGCAGGCCATGGAGGCCCTGCGTTGCCCGCCTGGCGACAGCCCGGTCACCAATTTGTCGGGCGGCGAGAAGCGCCGTGTCGCCTTGTGCAAGCTGCTGCTCGAAAAGCCGGATATCCTGCTGCTCGACGAGCCGACCAACCATCTCGACGCGGAAAGCGTCCAGTGGCTGGAGAATTACCTCAAGGAATATACCGGCAACGTCATCCTGGTGACCCATGACCGCTATTTCCTCGATAACGTGGTCAACTGGGTGCTCGAGCTCGATCGCGGCCGCTACTACACCTATGAGAGCAACTATTCGGGCTATCTCGAAAAGAAGGTGAAGCGGCTCGAGCAGGAAGAGCGCGAGGAGCAGGGCAAGGCCAAGGCGATCGCCGACGAGCTCGCCTGGATGCGCCAGACCCCCAAGGCCCGTCAGACCAAGTCCAAGGCGCGTATCCGTGCGTTCGACGAGCTGATGGAGAAGCAGGAAAACCGCTCAGTCGGCAAGGCGCAGATCCTGATCCAGCTGCCCGAACGGCTTGGCGGCAAGGTGATCGAAGCCAAGGGCCTGACCAAGGCGTATGGCGACAAATTGCTGTTCGAGAATCTCGATTTCGTGCTGCCGCCGGGCGGCATCGTCGGCGTGATCGGGCCGAACGGCGCGGGCAAGTCCACGCTGTTCAAGCTGATCACCGGGCAAGAGCAGCCCGATGGCGGTACGATCGAGGTCGGCCAGACGGTCAAGCTCGGCTATGTCGACCAGAGCCGCGACGATCTCGACCCCAACAAGAATGTCTGGGAAGAGATTTCGGACAAGCTCGAGGTGTTCCGCTTCGGCAAGCAGGAGCTGGGCACGCGGGCCTATGTCGGCGCGTTCAACTTCAAGGGCCAGGACCAGCAGAAGAAGGTCGGCCAGCTATCCGGCGGTGAGCGCAACCGCGTCCATCTCGCCAAGATGCTGAAGGAGGGCGGTAACGTCCTGCTGCTCGACGAACCGACCAACGATCTCGACGTCGAGACGCTGCGCGCGCTCGAAGAGGCGCTGGAGAGCTTCGCCGGCTGCGCCGTGGTGATCAGCCATGACCGCTTCTTCCTCGATCGCCTCGCGACCCACATCCTCGCCTTCGAGGGCGACAGCCATGTCGAGTGGTTCGAGGGCAATTTCGAGAGCTACGAGGCGGACAAGCGCCGCCGCCTGGGCGACGCGGCCGACCGGCCGACGCGCCTGGCGTACAAGAAGCTGACGCGGTAATGCGCGGCGGCGGCGACGAAGCTCGCTCGCCGAAATACGCGCATATCGAACGGGAGCGCCGCTTCCTCGTCGATCGCGCAAGCCGGCCTGAACTGGGCGGCTTGCCGTTCGTCCGGATCGAGGATCGTTATGTCACGGACACACGGCTGCGATTGCGCCGGATGTCCGACAGCGCGACCGGACAGGTCGTGCACAAGCTGACCAAGAAATACGAGTCTGCCGACCCTCTCGCGCGGCCGATCGTGACGGCCTATCTGAGCGAGGCCGAATATGACGTGTTCGTCTCGCTGCCTGCCAGGATCCTGAGCAAGCGGCGCTATCCAGTGATAACGCCGCACGGGACGTTCGGCATCGACCTGTTCGAGGGCGTTCTGGAGGGGCTGGAGCTGGCCGAGATCGAGTTGGCGGATGACGCCGCGCTGAGGGGCCTGCCTGCGCCTTCATGGGCAATTGTGGACGTTAGTAGCGACCAACGGTACAATGGCGACCAGCTGGCGCATCTGGACGATGTCGCGGCGATCCTCGCAGTTCCAAGATAGCCCGTTCATCGCTCTCGACCGGACGCGTTGAGAGCGATAGCCTGCGCCGATGAGCGATCTCCATGCCCCCTTCGTCACCCGCTGCTTCGATCTTGCGGCACAGGGCCTGTCAGAAGGCGGGCTGCCGATCGGATCGGTGCTGGTCAGCGACGGGCGGATCATCGGCGAAGGCTATAACCGGCGAGTCCAGCAGGGCGACCCGATCGCGCATGGCGAGATGGACTGCCTGCGCAATGCCGGCCGCCGGCCGCATTATCGCGACACCATCCTCTATACCTCGCTCAGCCCATGCATGATGTGCGCGGGCACGATCGTGCAGTTCGGCATTCCCCATGTCGTGATCGCCGAGAACCGGAATTTCGGCGGCAATGAGGATTTCCTGCGCGAGCGCGGCGTGCGCGTGGAGGTGGTGGACGATCCCCGCTGCATCGACCTGATGGCACGTTTCATCGCCGAGCATCCGGCGCTGTGGAACGAGGATATCGCCGAGGGCTGACCCGCTCCGCTATGCCTGGATGCCGAGGCGCTTGTTGAAGCCCTTGAGATGGATTTCCCCAACCGCCTGAACCTCGACATCGTCGACGCGGGCGAGTTGCGGCCCCTGGCGGCACGCCTCGACCAGAGCATTCAGCGCCGTGTCCTCGCCCGATGCCATGATCTCGACCCGGCCGTCCTGGACGTTGCGCACCCAGCCGGTCACGCCCAGTGCATTCGCCGTCCAGATCGTCCAGTTGCGATACCCAACGCCCTGAACCTTCCCGCTCACGATCATTCTCTGTGTCGCGCTCATTTGTCGTTTCTCGCTTTACACGACCGTGCGACCCCCGCCCGGCCAGCGCAAACCCTAACAGCGCCCGATCCGGCCAATAGCCCGGCACGCCCTCATTCGCCGCGATTCCAGCAGATTTCGGCGTGAGATGACTGATTTTCGAGATGGTTAGCGCTGGCTTCTGAGACGATCCCCGCCGCTTTGCGAATAGGCGTACGTGGTGTATTGCGCGAACAATACGGCCTGATCGCAAAGGAAACCCAGGAATGATAGTAGCGATGTTGCTGACAGTCGCCGCGCTCCCTGACGGCGACAGGCTGAAGGCCGGCACTGCCTGTTACGCGATCGTGCGCGAGACGCCGGCGGGCGCGTCGGTGATCGGCGCGACATGGCAGAGCATTCGCCAGACCGAGGTGGCGGGGCAGCCGGCATGGGACATCGTCGTCCATCAGCGAGTCGCCAACGGCGCCTTCGATCTGCGCGATCACTTCGTGCTGGCGCGCAAGGATCTGCGGCCGATCGCCTTCGACAGCCGCAAGCTCGGCAAGGAGCATGTCCGGCTGCGCTATGCCGATGGCCGGATCACCGGATCGCGGATGGACAAGGATGTCGCGGTGCCCGTCGATCTGGCCGCGCCGGAACCGGTCTGGGAGGGCAATCTCTGGGGCGTGACCTTCGGTGCGCTGCCGCTCGGGGACGGTGGTGCGTACACGCTGCCCTTCTATCAATATGACAAGGGCTTCGGGACGTTCACGCTGCGTGTGACGGGCAGCGAGACCGTCGAGACGCCGGGCGGCAAGGTCGCGGCGTGGACGGTCGATGCGGGCACCGGCCCAGACCGGCGCGTCACCTATCTCATCGCCAAGGCCGACGGAGCCGAACTCGGTACCCGGGCGCCGGGTTTTGCCACGCGCCTCGGCGGCGATTGCGCGGGGCTGGAATAGCGTGGTCCTTGCGACGATGATGGCGGCTGCGCTGGCGGTGCAGGCCAGCGCGACACCCGCGATGCCGCAAGAGAAAGCGGCGCCGGTAGCGGCGTCCGCGGACTTCACCTCTCATACCGCCGCCTTCGCCGCGTTTGTCGACGAGACAGCGGCGATGCCGGAAGCGGAACGCGTCCGGTTGTTCCGCACCCGCTTCAACACCCTGTTCCCGGGCTTCTACCAACCCAATGGGCGGACCGAGGCGCAATATGACGCCAGCGTCGCGGCGGCGTTGGCCGGATTTCCCACCATCCGCGTGAAATACACGGCCGCGTCCGATGCCTTCGCTCAGGCGTTCACGACCGGCCAGACCCGCTTCCGCAAGACCTTTCCCGACTACAAGCTCAACATGCCGGTCTATCTGGTCCATTCGCTCGGCCAGATGGATGGCGGATCGCGGACCATCAACGGGCGGAACGTGATGGTGTTCGGCGCCGACGTCATTGCGAAGATCCATGACGAGACGACGATCGCGCCGTTCCTCGATCACGAGCTGTTCCATCTCTATCACGCCACCTGGTTTCCCGACTGCGACGCGCTGTGGTGCTCGTTATGGCAGGAAGGCATGGCGGTCTATGTCGCGTCGCGGATGAACCCGGGGGCGAGCGAGCGCCAGCTGCTGCTCACCATCCCCGAACCGCTGCCCGCCGCCGTCAATCCCCGGCTCGGGGAGGCGATGTGCCTGGCCCGCGCCAAGTTCGACGCCACCGAGCAGGCGGACTTCGCGCCCTTCTTCTTCAACCGGCCGAGCAAGGGGCCGTTCCCGCCACGCTTCGGCTATTATCTCGGCTATCTGCTCGCGCAGAAGATCGGCACGACGATGCCGTTGATCGAGATGGCGCATCTGCCGCCGGCCAAGGTCAGGCCGCTGCTCGAACAGGCGCTCGCCGGGAACGGGGCTTGCCCCGCACCCCCCAGGGGGTGATCACGCCCTGGTGCGGGCCGCGTCAGCGCTCCACACGCCGCCACCGGCAGCTGCGAGGTAGAGGAAGATGAAGCAATAGAGCATCGCCGGTTCACCGCCATTGGCGGCCGGGAAGAAGCCCTGTGGGAGATGCGCCATGAAATAGGCGACCGCACACATGCCGGACAGGACGAACGCGACGGGGCGGGTGAAGAGCCCGATCACGATCAGCGTGCCGCCGACCAGTTCGAGCACGCCGGCTGTGGTCAGCAATGGATTGAGCGGCATGGGGAAGGGCGGAATGCCGAAGAATTTCGAGACGCCGTGCTGGAGGAAACCCAGCCCGGCAACGATGCGCAGGAGGCTGAGAAGCTGGGAAGACCAGGTCGCGGGGATCGGCATGACGGTTCCTCTCGGGTCGTTTCGTTGACCGATCGTTTCATGATGGGCGGGTGGCGTCAATCGGCCCGCCGGAAACGCTAGGTTGCCGGGTAGGAGATGGCGATCACCTCATATTCCCGCTCGCCCGCGGGCAGGGCTACCCGGCGCAGATCGCCGACCGCCGATCCGCGCAGGGCGCGGGCGAGGGGGGCATTCCAGCCGATCCGGCCAATCGCCGCGTCGGTCTCGTCATCGCCCACCAGGGTGAGCACGCGTTCGACATCGTCCTCATCGGCAATGGTGACGGTGGCGCCGAACCAGACGCGCGCGTGGTCGGGCTGGGCGGCGGGATCGATCACCACCGCTGCCTTCATCCGCCTGGCCAGCCACCCGAGCCGCCGGTCGATCTCGCGCAGGCGTTTGCGGCCATAGATGTAATCGCCGTTCTCGGAGCGGTCGCCATTGCCGGCCGCCCAGGAGATCACCTCGACCAGCCTGGGGCGTTCGTCGCTCAGCAATGCGGTATATTCCGCGCTCAGCGTCTTGTAGCCGGCGGGGGTGATGTAGTTGGGGCGGTCCATGATCTTCCGTCATGCCGGACTTGTTCCGGCATCCACTGTTCCGCAGGCGCGGAACGATAGGTGTGCGGCACGATGGACCCCAGAACAAGCCCGGGGCGACGGACCTGCTCAGCCCGGCGTGCTTTTCCCGAGATACCAGCTGATCCGTTTCGTCCCGCTGCTGCGCGAGCGCGACGGATTCATCAGATCATAGACGACCGCATTTTCCAGCACGCGCTGGACGTAATTCTTGGTCTCGTAGATCGGGATGGCCTCGATCCAGTCGATCATGTCGACGCCGGGCGTGCGCGGATCGCCGTTCGCTCTCAGCCATTTGTTCACATTGCCCGGGCCGGCATTATACGCCGCCACCGCCAGCGGATAGCTGCCATAGAGCCGGTAGATCCGCTCGAAATAGCTCGAGCCGAGCATGATGTTGTAGTCGGTGTCGCTGGTCAGCGAGCCCGGATCATAGGACATGCCCAGCTTGCCCGCCGTCTCGCGCGCGGTGCCGGGCATGAGCTGCATCAGCCCGCGCGCGCCGGCATGGCTGACCGCCGCGCGATCGAACTGGCTTTCCTGCCGCGCGATGGCGTGGATGATCGTCCAGCTGTCCTGGCTGGAGGCCGGTACGCGCACATTGGGGAAGCCCAGCGTGCTATATTCGCTGAGGCCGTTCTGCAGGGCGCTGCGGCCCACCATCACGCCGAGATCGGGGCGGCCCAGGGTCCGCGACAGCTCGCTCGCCAGGACATGATCGCTGTCGGTCTTGGCGTCGATCGCGATCTGGCGGACAAAGGCGGTCTGATCCTGCCACGAGCCCACCGAGCCGAGATATTGCGCCGCGCGCACCGTCTCGCGGCCGTAAAAGGCCGCGCGGACCTGCGGATCCACCGGCTTCATCAACGGACTGCCCGGCGGCGTCAGCGCCAGGCCGAGCCGCTCGGTCGCCAGCTGGCCGTAGAACAGGTCGCGAAAACCCGCCGCGCGTGCATAATAGCCATTGGCTTCCTGGCGGCGGCCGGCCGCTTCCGCTGCCCGCCCGGCCCAGTAGAAACCCTTCGACTGAGTGGTCGGGGTCTTCGAGGCACCGGCATAGCGGGTGAACATGCCGATCGCGTCGGCGGGCCGCCCGAGCTGGCTCATCGCGGTCTGGCCGGCGAGCCAGGCGAGGCTCGTATAGTCGTCGCGCTCGCCATAAGGCTGTTCGCTGATGTCGGTGCCGGCCGGATAGGCGTCGTCGAGCTGGCGCGCGATGTCGAACGCCGTGGAATATTGCGCATCGGCCGCGGCGCCACGCGCGTTGGTCAGCAGCGCCTCGAACCATTTTTCCGGGCTCCCCGGGCGCGCAGTGAGCGCCGGGCGTCGGGCGAGCAGGCTGCGCGCGCTGGGCGAGGCGTTGTTGTTGCGGAACCAAGCGGCGCGGTCGGCCAGATAGCCGGGGTCGCCCGCGCCCATGCCGCTGACATCGGCGGCGAGATCCGCGGCATTGGCCGCGTTGGTGCGAAGGGCGAGCCGGGCTTCGAACAGCGGGCGCTTCGACGGGCTGACCAGCGCCAGCTGGCGCTGCGCCGACGGGATCGAACCCTGCCAGAGCAGCATGTCCATGCGGGCGTCATGATCGGCCGGGGTCAGGGCGCCGGAAAAGCCGCCGATCAGCTTGGCCTCGTCCAGCGCGGAGAGCGATCCGGATACCCAGGCCTTTTTGGCGGCAAGGGTCGCTTCTTGGCGCGCCCCGGTCGCAGCCAGCGCCTCGGCGAAGCGAGTCCGGCCCGCGCCGGTGAGCGGCGCATAGCGGCGGAAATAGGTAACGGCGGTGCCCGGCGACCATGTGCCGGCGGACAGCGCATTCTCCGCGCTGCGCCGCATCGCCATCTCGCCGGGCCAGCCGGGATGGGCGAGCAGGAAGCGCGCATAGGTGTCGAACGGATAGCTCGAACTGTCCTGCAGCGATTTCCATTCAGTGATCGTGGCGGAGAGCGCGCTATTGGCGGCGGCCGATCCCTCCAGCACCTGCTGGGCGCGGCCCCAGCCGAGTTGATCCTGCGCTGCCCCGGAGGTCATCGCCAGGCCCGAAACACCGGCGAACAGCAATCCCGACTTGATCAATGACGGTATCATGTGGACAGGATATGGCAGCGGACCTTATTTGTCGCTGAACAAATTACGAAAATGCGACGGAATCACCGCCGCCCAGGAGCAGATCAACCATGTTTTCGGGATCGATCCCGGCGCTCGTCACGCCGTTCGAGGAAGACGGCGCCTTCGCCGAGAGTGCGTATCGCGATTTCATCGACTGGCAGATCGAGCAAGGATCGGCCGCCCTGGTGCCATGTGGCACCACCGGCGAGGCCGCGACTCTCTCGGCCGAGGAGCATTTCCATGCCGTGCGGGTCTGCGTCGAGCAGGCGGCGGGGCGGGTGCCGGTGATCGCCGGCGCGGGTTCCAACGACACGCGCGTCGCGATCCAGAACATCAAGGCCGCGAAGGACGCGGGCGCCGATGCGGCGCTGATGGTCCCGCCTTATTACAACCGCCCCAACCAGGAGGGCATCTTCCGGCATTTCGAGGCCGTGGCCAACAGCTGCAACCTGCCGATCATATTGTACAATGTGCCGGGCCGCACCGTTACCGACATCGCGGTCGAGACGATGGGGCGTATCGCAAAGGCCTTTCCCAGCGTGGTCGGCGTCAAGGACGCGACGGGCATCATCCAGCGCGTCTCCGCGCAGCGCGATGCCTGCGGCCCCGATTTCTGCCAGATCTCGGGCAACGACGACATGGCGCTGGCGTTCAACGCGACCGGGGGCAGGGGCTGCATCTCGGTAACCGCGAATGTCGCGCCGAAGCTGTGCGCCGACTTCCAGGCGGCGTGCCAGGCCGGCGAGTATGCCAAGGCGCTCGATTACCAGGATCGCCTGTTCCAGCTGCACGTGTCGCTGTTCACCGACGCGTCGCCCGGGCCGGTCAAATACGCGCTGAGCCGCGTGCGCCCGGGCTTCCCGCAGGCGCTGCGCCTGCCGATGACCTGGCCGGGCGAGGCGAGCCAGCGGGCGGTCGATGCGGGGCTGGCGAAGGCTGGACTGATCTAAAGCCGTGACCAAATATCTGGCCAAGGCGAACAACGACGTCCTGTCCTTCTGCACCTGCGAGAAGCCGTTGGCCGCGGGCCCGTCGCAACTCGATTGCCCCTGGTGCGGCTGCGGCTGGCTGATCTGCTGCATGGATTGCGGGAAGGCGTTCGTGTTTGCCGAGGTCGTGGATGTCGACCGCACTTATGACGAGATAGTCGGCGCGGACTTCCGGCGGCGTGGTTACGATCTTCCAGCGGACGAGTTAGAGGGACTGGCGCAATGGATGGCCGATGCGATGGAGCCGCTGCGCCTCGGTGAGATCGTGGTCTATCTGGATGGTTGCTATTTTCCCCTCCATGAGCGGGATATCGACTTCGAGGGCGCCTTCTCCGCCCATCACTTCGACCTCCTGCCCCATGCGCAGGCGCTGGATAGGCAAGAAGCCCTCGCAGAAACGCTTGGCAAGAAGGGTTATTGGTTCGAGCGGGAACGGCCCGATCGCCAGGAAGACCTGTAGGCTGTGCGCTTAGTGGCCGGAGGCGACGAAGGTCGGCAGCTGCGGCCCGCCATTGGCGGTGGCACTATAATCGATCACGCACAGGTAGCGCACCGTCGGATGCGCCCCGCAGCCGACGCCCGCGAAGCGGTTGCCCGTCGCGAATATCAGGGCGCGGTGGCCGCGGCCGGGCACGCCGTCGTCGATGACGAGCTGGCGGACCACGGCGTGGTGCTCGTCATAGCGGTAGGAAATGGTCTCGCTGACGAAGATGTCGCCGCCACGGCGCTTCACCCGGTCGCCCGGCATGGCGCCATTGGCTGAACGATGCCCGTTGCGGCCGGTCTCGCCCTGTTCCTCGGCGAAGTCGCGCGCGGCACGCTCGAGCAACTCGCCACGTTCGAGCGGGGGCAGGGGCTTTTGCCGGTCGAGAAAGGCGATGGCCTCGTTCACCGCATAGATGCCCTCGCGCGTCACCTCGCCGACCGGATCGCCCGGCAAGCGCACCACGCGCCCGTCGAACAGCGCGCGATAGTCGCGCAGTTCGTCGGCATATCGCTGCGGATTGGCGCGGACATAGTTTAGTTCGTCGAGCACCGCCGCCTCGAGCGACGGGGGCCGGTCAGCCGCGACAAGGGCGAGCCACCCCAGGCCAAGCGATGCGACTGTCCGACCAATTCCCATTTCGCACGCGCCCCGCATCCATCGCATCATCGTGACGGATCTCAATGCGTTACGGAATCTCGCCCGGCGAATGAAGCATTCGACGATTCAGTTCGCCGCTGGAAAGTTCCGCTTCGTCGTAAAAATATTCCCGTTCATCCTGTTGAAACCTTTGGCGCCCGTGCGCATTTTTCCTTTCAAGTTCCACGAACACGAAACGAAACAGGCCATGAAATCCGTCGTTCCGATCTTTCTCGCCCTGATCCCGCTGGTCGCGGTGGTGGGTGCGTGCGTCGCAGCGCCGTAACGCCCAAATAACCCGATACCCCGCTTCAGGGCGGGACAACGCAAAAGGGCCGCCCGGATTTCTCCGGACGGCCCTTTTTCTATGCTAACCTTGGCAGGTGTTCAGCCCTGGGCCGACTCTTCCGCTTCGGCTGCCGGCTCGGACTGGACCTCGGCGGTCGCGCCCGGCTCTGCGTTCGGATCGTAATCCTCGACAAAGCCGGCTTCGTCCTTTTCGAACATCGCGGTCATCACGTCGACACCCTTCGCCTGCATCTCGGCCTCTTCAGGCGAGCGTGCGACATTGACCTTGATGGTCACGGCGACTTCGGCGTGCAGCGAGACCTTGACGTCATAGACGCCGATGGCCTTGATCGGCTTGTTCAGCACGATCGCCGACTTCGGCACCTTATGGCCTTCGCTCTCGAGCAGTTCGAGCAGATCGCGCACCGCGACCGAGCCATAAAGCTGGCCGGTGTTGGACGACTGGCGGATCAGCGTCAGCGTGATGCCGTCGATCGTCTTCGCTTCGGTCTCGGCTTCGCCGCGACGTGCGGCGTTGTCGGCCACGATCTTCTCGCGGTTCTTCTCGAAGACCTTGCGGTTGGCTTCGTTCGAGCGAAGCGCCTTCTTGTTCGGCAGCAGGAAGTTACGGGCGAAACCGTCCTTCACCTTCACCACGTCGCCGATGTTGCCGAGCTTCTCAACTCGTTCCAGCAGGATCACATCCATGAGTCCGGCTCCTTACTTAACGATGTAGGGCAGCAGGCCCAGATGACGGGCGCGCTTGATCGCCTGGGCGAGCTCGCGCTGCTTCTTGCCGCTCACCGAGGTGATGCGGCTCGGGACGATCTTGCCACGCTCGGACACGAAGCCCTGCAGCAACCGGACGTCCTTATAGTCGATCCGGGGGGCATCCTTGGCGGAGAACGGGCAGCTCTTGCGGCGGCGGAAAAATGGGCGTGCCATTGTCTATATGCTCCTTATTCGCCGTCGAAGTCGCGACGCGGACGCTCGGGCCGGTCACCACGGTCCGGACGGTCGCCGCGGCCCTCGCGGTCACCACGACGCTCACGGTCACGATCGCTCTTGCGCATCATCACGGTCGGACCCTCTTCGAGAGCGTCGACCTTGACTGTCATATAGCGGATGATGTCTTCGTTGATCTGGGTCTGGCGCTCCAGCTCGGCGACCACGCCGGCCGGCGCGTCGATTTCGAGCATCACGTAATGCGCCTTGCGGTTCTTCGCGATCTTGTACGCGAGGCTGCGCAGGCCCCAGGACTCGGTCTTCACGACCTTGCCCTTGTTGTCCTCGATGATCTTGGTGGCGTTCTCCGCCAGCGTGTCCACCTGCGCCTGTGCCAGATCCTGGCGCGCAAGGAACACATGCTCGTATAGAGCCATGGTTCTTACCTTCTCTTGGCCGATCGCTGACGTACGCCCCATGCGTAGCGCCCCTCCGGCTGTCGTCTCAAAGCAACCGGGGCGGAAAGCGTGCGCTTCCCACCCCGATGGCGGCTCCATAGCGGAAACCGGGCGAAAGGCAAGCCTTCCGCCCGGTCTTTGGGTGTTAGCGAAGCGCGCCGGCCAGGATGGCCGCGATCACGCCGCTCGAGATGCCGACCAGCAGCGCGTCATTGCCCGACTGGACATAGCGGTAGCCGCGGGGCGGGGCCTTCAGGTGACGGCCGCGATAATCGTTGATCACGCGGTAATTGCGTGCCTGGCGATAGTCGAAGCGCTCACCCTTGCGCCAGTTGCTGCGATAGCTGTTCTGGTGGCCGTTGCGATAGTCGGACCGGTTATCGCGGACGTCGCGCTGGACGACCACGGTCCTGCCCGGTTGATGACGGACTATCGTCTCGTGGCGCTGCTCGGTCTGGCGCTGGGGCTGATACTGGCCGGCCGACGCCGCGGTGGCGGCCAGCGGGCTTGCGACCATCGAGACGGCGATCGCGCTCAGGATGAACTTCTTCATGATACTCACTCCTCGGTGTTGTCAGGCGCCTCGCTTGGCGTCGAACACCTATCTAGGAGTCGGTTGTCGCAGGCCCGTGCCGGAAAGCGGCCGAAATGGTCGCGAAGTGTCGCGGCTTGCCTAAGTCCGTTCAGCTTTCTAGTCCCACCCGCCTGATCTCACAGGAGCCGGCCATGCGTGCATTCATCTTTCCCGGGCAGGGCAGCCAGGCGGTCGGCATGGGCCGCGTCCTTGCCGAAGCCAGCGCCGTCGCCCGCGCGGTGTTCGAGGAAGTCGACGAGGCGCTGGGCCAGCATCTCTTCAAGCTGATGAGCGAAGGCCCGGAGGATGAGCTGCAGCTTACCGAGAATGCCCAGCCGGCGATCATGGCCAATGCCATCGCCACGTTGCGCGTGCTGGAAAAGGAAGGCGGCATCCGCCTGGCCGACAAGGCCGATTATGTCGCGGGCCATTCGCTCGGCGAATATAGCGCTTTGTGCGCGGCAGGGGCGATCGACCTGCCGACAACCGCGCTGCTGCTCAAGCATCGTGGGCTGGCGATGCAGGCGGCGGTGCCGGTCGGTGTGGGTGCGATGGCGGCATTGCTCGGTGCCGATCTCGAAAAGGCGCGGATCATCGCCAATGCCGCGGCCGAGGGCGAGGTGTGCACCGTCGCGAACGACAATGATCCGTCGCAGGTGGTGATTTCGGGCCATCGCGGCGCGATCGAGCGGGCCGTCGCGATCGCGAAGGAATATGGCGCCAAGCGCGCGATAGTGCTGCCGGTGTCGGCGCCGTTCCACTGCCCGTTGATGCAGCCCGCCGCCGATGCGATGGAAAAGGCGTTGGCCGAGGCGCGGATCGATTCGCCGCTGGTGCCGGTCTTCGCCAACGTCACCGCGACGGCGGTCGGCGATGTCGACTCGATCCGCCGGCTGCTGGTCGAGCAGGTCACGGGCATGGTGCGCTGGCGGGAATCGGTGCTGGCGATGGCCGATACGGGCGTGGAGCGTTTCATCGAATTCGGCGGCAAAGTCCTGGCGCCGATGGTCAAGCGCATCGCGGCCGATGTGGATGCCTCGAGCGTGATCTCGATGGACGATATCGAAGCGCTGGCGAAGACGCTGTAATTCTTCCTGAATTTGCGAATAGCAGAAGAATTTTCACGCGAAGACGCGAAGGCGCGAAGATTTTTTGGAGGCCGTCCTCCGCACCAAATCTCTTCGCGCCTTCGCGTCTTCGCGTGAATCATTTCTTCTAAAATGGAGGGGCGGATGGATCTGGAGACAATCGCTGCGGATGTCGTCGATCAGGCACTTCAGTTGCATCGCCGCCTCGGACCCGGACTCCTCGAAAGTGTTTACGAGGCGATCCTCGCTGCCAAGCTGGCAAAGCTTGGCTATGACATCCGCCGCCAGCAAGCGATCGATATTCAGTATGACGATCTGCGGTTCGAGGCGGCGTTCAGGATCGACCTGCTCGTGAACGGCAGCCTTTTGGTGGAGATCAAATCGGTCGAGCGGCTGAATGCCGTTCATGCCAAGCAATTGCTGACCTATCTCAGGCTCACCGATCAGCCACTGGGGCTGCTCATGAATTTTGGCGGTGCCACGCTGAAGGAAGGATTGCAGCGTATCGTCAACAGCCACACGGACTTTGCGTCTTCGCGGCTTCGCGTGAATCAAATAAATGGAGAGTAACATGTTCGACCTGACTGGCATGACCGCGCTGGTGACTGGCGCTTCCGGAGGGATCGGCTCGGCGATCGCGCAGGCGCTGGCGGGGCAGGGGGCGCGGCTCGCGGTCTCCGGGTCCAATGCGGCGAAGCTCGAATCGTTCAGAGACAGCCTCGGCGGCGACCATGTCGCGCTGCCATGCGACCTTTCCGACGGCGCCGCGGTCGATGCGCTGGTGCCCAGCGCGGTCGAGGCGCTGGGCAAGCTCGATATCGTCGTCAACAATGCCGGCGTCACCCGCGACAATCTCGTCATGCGCATGAAGGACGACGAATGGGATCAGGTGATCCGCGTCAACCTGGAGGCCGCGTTCCGCATCGCGCGCGCCGCCGCGCGGCCGATGATGAAGGCGCGGTTCGGCCGGATCATCTCGGTCACCTCGGTGGTCGGCACGACCGGCAACCCCGGCCAGGCCAATTATGCCGCGTCGAAGGCGGGGCTGGTCGGCATGTCCAAGGCCCTGGCGCAGGAACTCGCCAGCCGCGGCATCACGGTCAATTGCGTGGCGCCGGGTTTTATCCGCACGGCCATGACCGACATCCTCCCGGATGCGCAGAAGGATGCGTTGAACGGCCGAATCCCGGCCGGCCATATGGGCGAAGGCGCGGATATCGGCGCGGCGGTGGTCTATCTCGCCAGCCGCGAGGCCGGCTATGTTACCGGTCAGACACTGCACGTAAATGGCGGCATGGCGATGATCTGATCGCGGTCGGTGCTCTTTCCCGGGGCTGCTCCCCCTTGCAAGGGCACCAAGCGCGTTCTACGTGCGTTCAGGAAATGAAACCCCCAGCGATAGAGGGACGATAACAATGAGCGAGACCGCAGACCGGGTTAAGAAGATCGTCGTCGAGCATCTCGGCGTCGAAGCCGACAAGGTCACCGAAGACGCCAGCTTCATCGACGATCTGGGCGCGGACAGCCTCGATATCGTTGAGCTGGTGATGGCTTTCGAGGAAGAATTCGAAGTCGAAATTCCCGATGACGCCGCGGAGAAGATCACGACCGTCAAGGACGCGATCACCTTCATCGACGAGCACAAAGATTGATCTGATGGGACTGATCTGGCGGAAGGCGCTCCGGCGCCCCGCCTGGCCCTTTTCGGGCAGGAATGCATGAACGGCTCCCCGTCCCAGGGCAACCAACAGGGGCGGGGGGCCGTTCCTATTTGACGAACCCAATTTGACGAATGAAGAACGGAGATGGCCATGCGCCGTGTTGTCGTAACCGGGCTCGGGCTCGTGACACCGCTGGGTGCCGATGTGGAAACCGCATGGGCGAACATCATCGCCTCCAAATCGGGCGCGGGCACGATCACGCGTTTCGACGCGACCGACTATGCCTGCCGCATCGCCTGCGAAGTGAAGCCGCCGGAGCATGAATATGGCTTCGACCCCGGCAAGCGTGTCGATCACAAGGTGCAGCGCCAGGTCGATCCCTTCATCATCTACGGCATCGATGCGGCCGGCCAGGCGCTCGAGGACGCCGGCCTGACCGACATGACCGAGGAAGAGCGCTTCCGCGCGGGCTGCTCGATCGGTGCTGGAATCGGCGGCCTGCCGGGCATCGCCAGCGAATCGATCGTGCTCCATGAAAAGGGCCCGCGCCGCGTGTCGCCGCATTTCGTGCACGGCCGCCTGATCAACCTGATCACGGGTCAGGTGCAGATCAAATATGGCCTGATGGGCCCCAATCACGCCGTCGTCACCGCCTGCTCGACCGGTGCGCATTCGATCGGCGACGCCGCACGGATGATCGCGATGGACGATGCGGACGTAATGCTCGCGGGCGGCGCCGAGGGCGCGATCTGCCCGCTCGGCATCGCGGGCTTCGCCCAGGCGCGCGCGCTGTCGACCAACTTCAACGACTCGCCTGAGAAGGGCAGCCGCCCCTATGACGTCGATCGCGACGGCTTCGTGATGGGCGAAGGCGCCGGCGTGGTCGTGCTCGAGGAATATGAGCGGGCCAAGGCGCGCGGCGCGAAAATCTATGCCGAGGTGATCGGCTATGGCCTGTCGGGCGACGCCTATCACGTCACCGCGCCGCATCCGGAAGGGTCGGGCGCGTTCCGCTCGATGGAAATGGCGATGCGCAAATCGGGTCTCGCGCTGTCGGACATCGATTACATCAACGCGCACGGCACCTCGACGCCGCTCGGCGACGAGCTGGAGCTGAACGCGGTGCGCCGCTTGTTCGGCAACAATATCGGCACCTTGTCGATGAGCTCGACCAAGTCGGCGATCGGGCATCTGCTCGGCGGTGCCGGCGCGGTGGAGAGCATCTTCTGCATCCTCGCGCTGCGCGATCAGATCGCGCCGCCGACGCTCAATCTCGACAATCCCAGCGAGAATTGCGCCGGCGTCGACCTGGTGCCGCATGTCGCCAAGAAACGGTCGATCAAGGCAGTGCTCAACAACAGCTTCGGCTTTGGCGGCACCAATGCCAGCCTCGTCATGCGGGCCGTCTAGGGAGTCGTGCGCAGGCTCGGCTGTCTCGGCCTGCTGATCGTCCTCGCGGCGGTCATCGCGGGGTTCATCGGGCTGCAGCGATGGGCCGGGCCGGGGCCGCTGGCGCGGACCACCACGGTGCAGATCGCATCCGGCACCAGCCTGGCGACCGCTTCGACTCAGCTGGAAAAGGCGGGGGCGATTCGGTCCGCCCGGCAATTCCGCCTGTTCGCGCGCTTCCTCGGCTCGGACGATCCGATCAAGGCAGGCGAATATCGCCTTCCGCCGCGTCTCAGCCAGTCGGACATCCTGAAGGTGCTCCAGGGCGGGAAGACGCTGCAGCGCTTCGTGACGGTGCCGGAGGGATGGCCGTCAGTGATGGTCAAGGACGCGCTGGACAAGACGTCCGGGCTGCAGGGTGTGGTCGCCGTGCCGGAGGAAGGCAGCGTGCTGCCGGACAGCTACAGCTTCGAGCGCGGCTACACCAAGGCCTTCATGCTCGGCCGCATGCAGACGGCGATGACTCGCTACCTCGCTGGCGCCTGGGAGAAACGCAAGCCGGGTATCGCGGTGAGCACGCCGCGGCAGGCGCTGATCCTCGCCTCGATCGTCGAGAAGGAAACCGGCAAACCCAGCGAGCGGCGCCTGGTCGCTGCGGTCTATTCCAACCGGCTGAAGCGCGGCATGCCGCTCCAGGCGGACCCGACCGTGATCTATCCGGTCACGAAGGGGCGGCCGCTCGGCCGGCGAATCCTCCGCTCGGAGCTTCAGGCCAATAACGGCTACAACACCTATGCGATGGCGGGCCTTCCCGCGGGCCCGATCTGCAATCCCGGCCGCGCGTCGATCGACGCGGTGCTTGATCCGGAACAGTCCAACGCGCTCTATTTCGTGGCCGACGGGACGGGCGGCCATGTGTTCGCCGATACGCTCCAGCAGCACAATGCGAACGTCCAGAAATGGTATGCGATCAGGCGCGCGCGCGGCGAGATGTGATGCCGGCGCCGGCGCGCTGCGCTGTCGTCGATTCAATCATAGAAAAGCCCTGCTACCGTGCTGAGCGGTCCAGTGCGTGCGCGTACGATCCGGATCGGCTCTTTCTCAGTTTCGGCAACGACCTCGTCACCCCTGTTCCCGGCGCGCTCTCTCCCTGTTCCGCGATAACAGGGAAAATACCAATAAGATATTGTTATATAAAGATAAAATCCCTATTTTCGAGCTGAATCGCGGGCAAAAACGACGAAAAACAAAAATAATACGCGGAACAGGGAAGAACAGGGAACGCGACAACCGGAACAGGGATATAGGCGCTCCTATCGCGCCAGCGCCGCTGCGGCGCGTGCCTTGGCTTCGACCTCGGCCATGGTGCCGCCGGTCACCCAGCTGCCGCCGACGCACAGCACGGGGCCGAACGCGAGCCAGTCGGGTGCGCTCGCCTCGGTAATGCCGCCGGTGGGGCAGAATGTGCACTGGTAGAAGGGCGCGGCGAGGGCCTTGAGCGCCTTGATCCCGCCCGAGGTTTCGGCCGGGAAGAATTTGAAATGCTCCAGCCCCAGATCGAGCCCGCGCATGATGTCGCCCGCGGTCGCGATGCCCGGCAGATAGGGCACGCCGCTGGCGATGATCGGCTGGGCGAGCCGCTCGGTCAGGCCGGGCGAGACGATGAACTCGGCGCCCGCGTCCATCACCTGCTCGAACTGCTCGGTCGTGACCACCGTGCCGGCGCCGACGATCGCGCCCGGCACCTGCTTCATCTCGCGAATCGCGTCGATCGCGGCGGCGGTGCGCATCGTCACCTCAAGCACCTTGAGGCCGCCGGCGACCAGCGCCTCGGCGAGCGGGCGCGCCGTGGCGGCGTCCTCGATCACGAGCACCGGGATGACGGGGCTCGTCCGCATGATCGTCTCGATACCGCTCATCGGGCATGCTCCTGGGCAAAGGCGGCCGCGGCGCCGAACAGGCCGGGCTGGGGATGGGTGATGAGCTTTACCGGTATCGACTTCATCAGCGACTGGAAACGGCCCTTTGCGGTGAATCGTTGCTCGAAGCCCGATTGAAGCAGCCGATCCTTGAGCCTGAGCCCGAGCCCGCCCGCGATCACCACACCCTTCGGGCCGTGCGCCAGCGCCAGATCGCCGGCGACCGCGCCCAGGCTGAGGCAGAAGCGATCGAGCGCGGCGAGGGCAAGACTGTCGCCATCGTCGAGCGCGAGGCTCCAGATCTGCTTGTCGTCGAGCCGCTGCAGCGCGCGGCCTTCGATCTCGCCCAGCGTTTCATAGATCGCGACGATGCCGGGGCCGGCGACGATCCGTTCGACCGACACGCGATTATAGGCCTTGCGCAGGCGCTTCAGCAGGGCGTCTTCCAGATTGTCGAGCGGCGCGAAGTCCATATGCCCGCCCTCGGTCTCGATCACATGATAGCCGTCTCGCACCCGCAGGACCTGCGCGACGCCCAGGCCGGTGCCCGGCCCGCAGACGGTGATCGAGCCGTGATCGGGCAGCGCCGTGTCGGGCCCGCAGAGATGCTGGAAATAGTCCGGGCCGACCTGCGCCACCGCATGGCCGATCGCGCCGAAATCGTTGATCAGGGAGAAAGTGTCGACCTCGAGCCGCTCCTGCACCAGCGCCGGCCGAATGATCCAGGGATTGTTGGTCAGCTTGATGATCTCGCCGCCGATCGGCGACGCGACCGCGATTGCGGCGGATCGGGGCAGGGGCCGGTCGAGCGAAGCGCCGAACGCCTGCCACGCGGTCTGCAGACTGGCATATTCGGCGGTCTTGAGCGTCTCGGGTTCGCCAAGGGCGACGACGCGACCGTCCGCAACCTCGGCGATGGCGAAGCGCACATGCGTTCCGCCGATATCCACCGCCACAACTTCCATGCTTACCATCCCATTGCGGCCAATATGGCCGATGCGCCCTTTTCGGCTTCGTTCGCCCGGCCGCGGAACAGGCCGAACAATTCGCGGCCCATGCCCTCGGCCGCCGGTGGCGCCTCGACAAAGGACCGTGCGGCCCATTCCGCCGGATCGACCAGCGCGGCGAGTTCGCCGGTGTCGGCCGACATGCGGATGACGTCGCCGTCGCGCAGCTTCGCGAGCGGGCCCTGGCCGAGCGCCTCGGGCGAGCAATGGATCGCGCACGGCACCTTGCCGCTCGCCCCGGACATGCGCCCGTCGGTAACGAGCGCGACGCGGAAGCCGCGATTCTGAAGCACGCCGAGCGGCGGGGTAAGCTTGTGCAGCTCGGGCATGCCGTTCGCGCGCGGGCCCTGGAAGCGTACCACCACGACGACATCGCGGTCGAGCTCGCCCGCCTTGAACGCAGTCTGGACCTCGGACTGGTCGGCAAAGACGCGGCACGGCGCCTCTATCGTCCAGCGATCGCGGTCGACGGCGCTCACCTTGATACAGGCCCGGCCGAGATTGCCGGTGAGGATACGAAAGCCGCCCTCGGGCGCGAACGGCGCAGTGACCGGGCGGAGAATCGTTTCGTCACCACTGGCACCGGCGTCCCCCCAAACCAGCGCCTCATCCTCGATGGCCGGGCGTTTGGCGTACGTTGTCATGTCATCCCCGGCGACGGTCATCAAGTCCCGGTGAAGCATTCCCCCGTCAAGCAGCTCGCGGATGACATAGGGCATGCCGCCCGCATCCTCGAAGCCGTTCACATCGGCCGAGCCATTGGGATAGACGCGGGCGATCAGCGGCACCGCGCGGGAGAGGCGGTCGAAATCCTCCCAGTCGATCACGATGCCCGCCGCCGCCGCGATGGCGGGGAGGTGGATCAGGTGATTGGTCGATCCGCCGGTCGCGAGCAGCCCGACGGCTGCATTGACGATGGCCTTTTCATCGACGCATTCGCCGAGCGGGCGATAATCGCCGCCGCTCCAGCCAATCCCGGCGAGCCGATGGACGGCGGCGCGGGTCAGTTCCTGGCGCAGCTTGGTGCCCGGGTTGGCGAAGGCGGCGCCGGGCATGTGGAGGCCCATTACCTCCATCATCATCTGGTTCGAATTGGCCGTGCCGTAGAAGGTGCAGGTGCCCTTCGAGTGATAGGCGGAGATCTCCGCCTCGAGCAGATCCTCGCGCGTCGCCTTGCCCTCGGCGAACTGCTCGCGCACCGCGGCCTTCGCCTTGTTGGCGAGGCCGGAGCGCATCGGGCCGCCGGGGATCAGGATCATCGGCAGATGCCCGAAGCGCAGCGCGCCCATCAACAGGCCGGGCACGATCTTGTCGCAGATGCCGAGCAGCGCCGCGCCCTCGAACATGCCGTGGCTGAGCGCCACCGCGGTCGACAATGCGATGGTGTCGCGGCTGAACAGCGACAGCTCCATGCCCGGATAGCCCTGGGTCACGCCGTCGCACATCGCGGGCACGCCGCCTGCGACCTGCGCCGTGGCGCCGGCCTCGCGTGCCCAGACCTTCATCTGCTCCGGATAGCGATAATAGGTCGCGTGCGCCGAGAGCATGTCATTGTAAGCGGTGACGATGCCGATGTTCATGCCGCCGCCGGCCTTCATCGTGTCGCGGTCCTCCTCGGTGCCGGCATAGCCGTGCGCGAGGTTGGCGCAGCCGAGCGCGGGGCGGTGGATATGGTTGTCGCGTTCGCGCCGGATCAGCGCCAGATAGGCGTCGCGGGTCGGCTTCGACCGGGCGATGATCCGGTCGGTAACCGCGCTCACATCGGCATGAAGGGTCATGCAGGGCTCCAATGGATGTCGACCGGCAGCTCGGCGTCAGCGAGCACGCGGCCGATCGGGTAGCTGGACGAGGGGCCCTGCTTGATCGCCTGCTCGATCACCTTGCGCTTCTTGTCGCCGGTGACGGCGATCATCAGCGCCTTGGCCGAGACGATCGCGGCGCGGCTGAGCGTGATGCGCGCGACGGGGGCGTCGGCGGGCATCGGATCGGGCATCACGCCGAGCGCGCGGCGCTCGCGCGGGCCGTTGATCGCTTCCTCGAAATCCGGGCCGGGAAAGATCGAGGCGGTGTGGCCGTCCTCGCCCACGCCGAGCAGGCAGAGATCGAGCGGCCAGTGATGGTCGGCGAGCCTGGCATCGGCGGCCTTGCCGGCGGCGCGATAATCCTTCGCGGCTTCGCTGACGATCGGGATGACCCGGGCGCCCTTGGGCAGGAAGGTCTTGCCGATCGCGGTGATGTTGGACAACGGATCGCCCAGCGGCACGATACGTTCGTCGGTCGGGATGATCGTCACGCGCTTCCAGTCGAGCTTGGTCGCGGCGAGCTTCTCGTAGATCGGCAGCGGGGTCTTGCCGCCGGCGAGCGCGATGACGCACCCGCCGCGCGCGTCGATCGCGCTTTCGATCACGAAGCCGATATCGCCCGCGACGGCAGCGGCCATCTCGGCCGCGTCGTCATAATCCCACCATTCGATTTCTTCGCTCATGTCTCGTCCTTGATTCAATATCCCGTTCGTCCTGAGTAGCCATTGAGCTTGTCGAAATAGCGTATCGAAGGACAGCGCCCCAAGCGCTTATGCTTCGATACGGGTCTTCGACAAGCTCAGCCCCTACTCAGCACGAACGGATAGGGGATTATTCGGCCCATATCCGGTCGCTCAATCGTCCTGCCACGTCACCCCGTCGCGTTCGGTCAGCGCGATCGCCGCCGAAGGGCCCCAGGTGCCGGCGCCATAGCCTTTCGGCTTCACGTCGTTCGCCACCCAGCCGGCGCGGATCGCGTCGATCCACTCCCATTGCGCCTCCACCTCGTCGCGGCGGACGAACAGGGTCGGATCGCCCTCGATCAGGTCGAGTAGCAGCCTTTCATAGGCGATGCGGCGGCGGGTGCCGGCGAATTCGGCGTCGAGGCTGAGGTTCAGCGGCACCTCGCGCAGGCGGATGCCCTCGCGGTCGAGGCCCGGCTCCTTCGCCATCACCAGCAGCTGGACATATTCCTCGGGCTGAAGCCGGATGATCAGCATGTTGGGCTGGAGCAGGCCGCCGCGGCTGGCGAACATCGAATGCGGCACTGCCTTGAACTGGATCGCGATCTCCGAATGGCGGTTCGGCATGCGCTTGCCGGTGCGGAGATAGAAGGGCACGCCCTGCCAGCGCCAATTGTCGACATGCGCCTTGATCGCGACGAAGGTCTCGGTGGTCGAGGGCTTGCCCAGTTCCTCGATATAGCCCTTCACGATCTCGCCGTTGACCGCGCCCTTGGTGTACTGGCCGGTGACGGTGACGTGGGGCACATCCTCCGGCTTCATCTTGCGCAGCGACCGGAACACCTTCGCCTTCTCGTCGCGGATCGCGGTGCCGTCGAAGCGGGCAGGGGGCTCCATCGCGATCAGCGCGAGCAGCTGAAGCATATGGTTGGCGACCATGTCGCGCAGCGCGCCGGCGGTGTCGTAATAGCCGGCGCGATCCTCCAGCCCGACCGTTTCCGAGATCGTGATCTGGACGTTGTCGATCCCCTGGGCATTCCATACCGGCTCGAAGAAGCTGTTGCCGAAACGCAGCGCCAGGATGTTCTGGACCGTCTCCTTGCCGAGATAATGGTCGATCCGGAAGGTGCGGTTCTCCGGAAAGGCGCTCGCGACCGTGTCGTTGATCTCTCGGCTCGACGCCAGATCATAGCCCAGCGGCTTTTCCAGGCCGATGCGGACGGTGTCTCCGGCGAGCCCGGCCGCTTCGAGCCCGCGGATCACCGGTTCGAACAGCGAAGGCGCCGTCGACAGGAAGATGGCGAGGCCGCCCGCGACATCGCCGACTTTCTTCGCCAGCAGATTATAGTGCGCGAGGTCGGTCGCATCGAGCGCCTGATAGCCAATGCGTTCGAGGAAGGTCTTGATGGCCTTCTCGTCCTTGCGGTCCTCGGGCAGGAATTCGTCGAGCGCGTGCTTGGCGAATTTGCGATAGCTCGCATCGTCATGCTCCGACCGGGCCGTGCCGGTGATCGTCAGGCCTTCGGGCAGCAGCCCATCGGCATGCAGCCCGTACAGCGACGGCAGCAACATGCGTTGCGCGAGGTCTCCCGTCGCGCCGAACAGCAGCAGCTTGCCTACCGGATCGCGCATAATGTCTCCTGGATGGCGATGTCGCCCGTGCGACTAACAGACGCGGGTGCGCCGGGCCAAGGTCAATACGCAGTCGCCCCTGACGATTAAAGCGTCAATCCGGCCACGGGATCGAATCCCGCCATGATATTGAGGTTCTGGACCGCCGCGCCGGCGGCGCCCTTGCCGAGATTGTCGAGTGTCGCGATCAGGCGGGTCTGACCGGTCTCGGCATTGCCGCAGACGCGCAGGGTCAGCCGGTCGGTACCGGCATCGTCCTCGATCGCGACGGTATCCACGTCGGCATCGACGACCCGCACGATCGGCGAATCCTTATAGGCCTCGCGCAAGGTCGTCTCGAGGGCGACGAGCGTGGGGCGCCTTACGAACATGTGGAGGGGCAGGGGCACCTCGACGATCATGCCACGGTAAGTGTTGACCACCGAGGGCATGAAGATCGGCGGGTGCTCCATGCGCGCATGCTTCTGCATCTCGGGCACATGCTTGTGCGCGAGCCCGAGTGCGTAGGGACGCGCGGCGGGTGGCGGATTAGAGCCCTCGAACTCGGCGATCATCGATTTGCCGCCACCGGAATAGCCGGAGACGGCATTGACGGTGATCGGCCAGTCGACCGGAATCAGCCCGGCGCGCACCAGCGGGCGGACGAGCGCGAGAAAACCGGTCGGGTAGCAGCCCGGGTTGGAGACACGCTTCGCTTCCGCGATCGCCGCCATCTGACCTGGCTCCAGCTCCGGAAAACCATAGATCCAGCCGTCACCGGTGCGGTGGGCGGTCGAGGCGTCGATGACGCGCGTATGGTCGTTCTCGATCAGCGTGACCGCTTCGCGCGCCGCGTCGTCGGGCAGGCACAAAATCACAAAATCGGCGTCGTTGAGCAATTTGGCCCGCGCCTTCGCGTCCTTGCGGCGCGACTCGCTCAGGCTCAGCAGCTCGATATCGTCACGACCGGTCAGCCGCTCCCGAATCTCCAGGCCGGTGGTGCCAGCAGCACCATCGATAAAGACCTTTGCCGTCATTTGATCGGCTCTAGCGCCGCTGCGTCGATATAACCAACCAGATTGTGACCGACCGCGATCCCCCAGGCCTTGCCGCCGGCGAGATCCAGGACCTCGAAAACCTCGCCTAAGCGAAGTTCGGCAAGGATCGGCGCATCGTCCGCATCAGTGGCGAGCAGCGACGCCTGGCTCGCGATTCGGCGCGGCATGGGGGCAGCATAATGAGGCGCAAAAACGCGGTCGGCGAGGCGGATGTCCGCCACGTCGCGCCTTACGGCGTCATGCCGCGGATCCAGGACGGCGGACGGGCCGAGAAGCGCGAAGCTCCTACGCGGAGGCCCGCCTGGCGACTGGCTGCTCGGCGTCGCCGATAAACTGGCCAAACTCTTCAAGAAATTCTGCCCCTTCAGACGTGCGCGCGACGAATATGTTGCGCTTGTCGGTTTCGTCGCGCTGTCGGCGCAGATAGCCGAGCGAACCGAGCCTGTTCAAGGCGCGCGTCACAACCGGCTTTGAAACGTTCAGCACACGGGCAAGCCCGCGCACCGTATGCGGCCCCGGATTGAGATATACCACCAGCAACAGCGCCATCTGCCGATTGGTCAGATCGGGCTCGCCCGATCGCACATAATCCACCAGGGTCCTCATCCAGCCGCCCAGCGATCGATCAGGTAGTGTGGCCACGAAAAATTCCACGATTTGCCCAGGCCCCGCACGTTGGGGCACCTGGACACATAACGTTCATAATCGCGGCTGGTTTCAGTGCGGAAGCGAAATGTCCGGCACGACGTTCCCTCTGGCGGTTGATCGGAAGCGCCGGCTCGCCTATGTGCCCGCCTTCCCAAGCCACAGGTTGCGCCTTTTCATGTTCAAGTTCCTCCTCGTCGTCCATGCGATCATCGCCGCCAGTCTGGTGACCGTGATCCTGATGCAGCGCTCGGAAGGCGGCGGGCTTGGCATGGGCGGCAGCCCCTCCGGACTGATGTCGGCACGCGGCGCGGCGGATTTCCTGACGCGCGCCACCTCGGTCCTCGCGACCTTGTTCGTCGGCCTGGCGATTCTGCTCGCGGTGATTGCCTCGATGGGCCACAGCACGGCCAAGATCGACCCCAGCCTGGCCCGGACGCCCCCGGCAGCCGGTCAGCTCGCCCCGCCGGCGCCCCAGCCGACGACGGCACCCGCACCCGGCGCACCAGCCGGGAACAGCGCGGTCCCGCTCGCGCAGTAAGCGCGAGCCCCTTCGCCACTTTTTTGTAACGATATTGGAGTCGCGCGCTTGTCGCGCGACCCATGATGACGCTAGGCCTTTTCTCCCATGGCGCGGTTTATCTTTATCACCGGCGGCGTGGTCTCCTCGCTCGGCAAGGGTTTGATGGCGGCGAGCCTCGCGGCTCTCCTGCAGGCGCGCGGCTATCGCGTGCGGATCCGCAAGTTCGATCCCTATCTCAACGTCGATCCCGGCACGATGTCGCCGTACCAGCATGGCGAAGTCTATGTGACCGACGACGGGGCGGAGACCGATCTCGATCTCGGTCATTATGAGCGCTTCACCGGCGTGGCGTCGCGCCAGTCGGACAATGTCACCTCCGGCCGCATCTATCAGCAGATCATCACGCGCGAGCGCCGCGGCGACTATCTGGGCGCGACCGTCCAGGTGATTCCGCACGTCACCGACGCGATCAAGGAATTCGCGCAGGCCGAGACCGAGGATCTCGATTTCGTGCTGTGCGAGATCGGCGGCACGGTCGGCGACATCGAATCGCTGCCTTTCATCGAGGCGATCCGCCAGCTGCGGAACGATCTGGGCCGGGGCCAGTCGGTCAGCATCCATGTGACGCTGGTGCCGTACATCGCGGCCGCGGGCGAGCTGAAGACCAAGCCGACCCAGCATTCGGTGCGCGAGCTCGCCGCGCTCGGGGTCCAGCCCGATGTGCTGGTCTGCCGCTGCGAACAGCCGCTGCCGGCAAGCGACCGCGCCAAGATCGCGCTGTTCTGCAACGTGCCCAAGGAAGCGGTCATACCGGCGCTGGACGCCAAGAGCATCTACGCCGTGCCGATGCAGTATCATGCTGAAGGCCTGGACGCCGAAGTGTTGCGTGCTTTCGGCATCGAGCCCGGCGAAGCGCCCGACCTGTCGCGCTGGTCCGACATCGTCGATCGGCTGACCAACCCGGAAGGCGAGGTCACCGTCGGCGTGGTCGGCAAATATGTCGGCCTGCAGGATGCCTACAAATCACTCAACGAAGCGCTGGTGCATGGCGGCATCGCCAATCGCGTGAAGGTCAATATCGAGTGGATCGATGCCGAGTTGTTCGAGGCCAAGGACAGCGATGTCGCGGCGAAGCTCGAGCCGCTGCACGCGATCCTGGTGCCCGGCGCGTTCGGCGAGCGCGGTGCCGAGGGCAAGATCGCCAGCGTGCGCTTCGCGCGCGAACGGGAAATCCCCTATTTCGGCATCTGTTTCGGCATGCAGATGGCATGCATCGAGGGCGCCCGGGACCTCGCGGGCATCACGAATGCCAGCTCGACCGAATTCGGCCCTACCGACGAGCCGGTGGTCGGCATGATCACTGAGTGGATGACCGAAGCCGGCATCGAGAAGCGCGAAGAGGGCGGCGACCTGGGCGGCACGATGCGGCTCGGCGCCTATGACGCGAAGCTCGACGGCAACAGCGTGGTCGCCTCCATCTATGGCGGCACCGACATCTCGGAGCGGCATCGGCATCGCTACGAGGTGAATACGGGCTATCGCGACGCGCTCGAAAAGGGCGGCCTGGTCTTTTCGGGCATGTCGCCGGACGGCATGTTGCCGGAGATCGTGGAGCGGCCGGACCATCCCTGGTTCGTGGGCGTGCAGTTTCACCCGGAGCTGAAGTCCAAACCGTTCGATCCCCACCCGCTGTTCGCGAGCTTCATCGAAGCGGCGGTGCGGCAGTCGCGGCTCGTCTGAGGCAATCGTCGCGAACGGTCGTGCGCGGCGCTACCTACGCGCGGCATGCTTTCAGTGGGCGGTCTCGGCCACCTGATCGGCCTGGGCCTCATATTCCCGCGCCATGGCGATGAGCGTCTCGACGGTATGCCGGTCGCCAACCGTCAGGGCGAGCCGGCGACACCGGTCGGCCTTTCGGTGCAGCGTCTCGATTTCGGGATTTTCGGCAAGCATCGTGTCGGGTCCAGTGGCCACCAGCAGAGCCGGATCGGCCGGCGAAGTTACGGAGTCGGTACGCGCTCTCATCGGATTCCCCCGGATCGAACAGACCTTCTATCCGGCAAGAACGTCGTTCTGAATCAACGGTTCCGATTCGGATGAAAAAAGAGGCGCCCGAGGCACTTGGCCCGGGCGCCTCTTCCGCGCGAGCGGCGTTGGGGGATTACGCCGCCTCGCTATCCTTGCCGCCATCGATCGCTGCGAGCGGCGCGCCCGTCTTGATCGCGATCGTCTTCGGCTTCATCGCCTCGGGTACTTCGCGGACGAGGTCGATCGTCAGCAGGCCGTCATTGAGCCGCGCGTCGTCCACGCGAACGAAATCGGCCAGCTCGAAGCGGCGCTCGAAGCTGCGGTTGGCGATACCGAGATGCAGGAAAGAGCCGCTGGCACCTTCCTTTTCGGCCTTGTTGCCCTTCACCTGGAGCAGATTCTGCTGCGCGACGATCTCGATCTCGTCACGCCCGAAGCCGGCGATGGCGAGCGTGATACGGTAGCGGTCGTCGGAGACCTTTTCGAGGTTGAAGGGCGGATAATTGTCCGCCGCCGACTGACGCGCGCTGGTTTCGAGCATGTCGAACAGGCGGTCGAAGCCGATCGTCGAACGGCGATAGGGGGTCAAATCGAACTGACGCATGTTGGTCTCCTCATTCAAAGCGAGTTGGACGTCATGGGTGCCCGCAACGGCGCGACACCCGCTTTTCGCGCGGCCCAATCGGCACCGCACACCGCAGATCTGGGGCGTCCTGGCGCCGGTTCAAGAGCTGAAATGGCCGATTTGCGTGGGTGAAAGCTCAGCTTTGCGTTCGGCAAGTTCTTACGATGGTGAAACCATAGCGATTAGATGGGAATTATAGTCGCGACTCGAACTACGAGCTCTAAAGGGGACACCAATGCTCGCTACCTTGCCTATGCTGCTGCTTGCCCAAACAGCGCTCGCCTCCCAGACGGTGGCGATTACGGAAGCAGGCGCAGTGTCAACGGCCGCCGCGCCTGCCGCTGCCGCGCCAGTGGCCGATGACCCGGCGCAGGACCAGGCTGGCGAGACGCCGGCCGCGTCAGGCGATGTCGTCGTCACCGCGCGCCGGCGCGAGGAGCGCGCACAGGAAGTGCCGATCGCCATGTCGGTGATCGGCGGTTCCGAGCTCGAAAAGACCGGGGCGTTCAACGTCAACCGGCTCCAGCAGCAACAGCCTTCGCTGCAATTCTATTCGAGCAACCCGCGCAACTCCGCGATCAACATCCGCGGTCTTGGCGCGCCGTTCGGCCTGACCAACGACGGCATCGAGCAGGGCGTCGGCTTCTATGTCGACGGCGTCTATATCGGCCGGATCGGCGCCTCGACCTTCGATTTCGTCGATGTCGCGCAGGTCGAGGTTCTGCGCGGCCCGCAGGGGACGCTCTACGGCAAGAACACCACCTCGGGTGCGCTGAACATCACCACACGCGCGCCGAGTTTCTCGCCCGAGGCGAAAGTCGAGATCAGCGGCGGCAATTACGAGTTCGTTCAGGCCAAGGTCTCGGCATCGGGTCCGCTGTCCGACAATCTCGCGGTGCGACTCTCGGCCTCGGGGACGACGCGCAAGGGCACGATCTACAATGTGAAGTCGGACGAATATCTGCACCGTCAGCGGAACCTGGGCCTGCGCGGCGCGCTGCTGTGGAAGCCGACCGACACCATCGACCTGACCCTTTCGGGCGATTTCAACGTGCAGAGCCCCGATTGCTGCGTGCAATATTATGCGCGGGTGGGTGCCACCCAGCGGCCGACCGCCCGCCAATATGACGCGCTCGCCGCCGCTTTGGGTTACACGCCGCCGAGCAAGAACCCGTTCGATCGGGTGACCGATCTCGATGCCAGCATCAATTCACGGCAGGAAATCGGCGGTGTCTCCCTGGTGGCCAATTGGGATGTCGGTTTCGCCACCCTGACCTCAGTCAGCGCATGGCGCTATTGGGATTGGCAACCGCAGAACGACCGCGACTTTATCGGTTTGCCCATCACGACCGTGTCGCAGAACCCGTCACAGCAAAAGCAGGTTTCGCAGGAACTCCGCCTCGCCTCGAACGGTTCGAACAAGCTGGACTACACGCTCGGCGCCTTCTTCTTCCATCAGACGATCAACACCCAGGGCTCCCAGGTTCAAGGGGCAGCCGCGAGCCGATGGCTGTTGTCCGGCGCTGACGCGTCGAATCCCAATGTGCTCAACGGCCTGACGTCGACCAACACGATCAATTTCGACAACACCAGCTTCGCCGTGTTCGGCAAGCTCAACTGGGAGGCCTTTGACGGCTTCCACATTCAGCCTGGCCTGCGCGTCAATTATGACAAGAAGTCCGGTTTCTACGAAGCGGTCGTGAGCATCCACAACAGCCAGTATGACTTTGTCGCCACGGCGGACAACGTCGCGGCGCTGCTCGCTGCAAAACCCAACCCGAGCGCTGCCCGCACGACATTCCAGAATCAGATCAATACGCTTGCCCCACAGCGGTACAGTCCCGAATTCAGTGCCTGGAACGTTTCGGGCGATATCACCGCATCCTATGACTTCGCGCGCGACGTCCACGGCTATGCGACCTACTCACGCTCGTTCAAGTCCGGTGGCATCAACCTTTCAGGTCTGCCGCTCAACTCGACCAGCACCGGCGTTGACCTCACCACGCAGACGGTAAAGCCGGAAAAGGTCAATGCGTTCGAGTTGGGCTTGAAAACTCAGTTCCTCGACCGCCGCCTGACATTGAACCTGGCCGGGTTCTGGACTGACATCACCGATTACCAGGCGACGGTGAACAACAACGCGATCAACGTGATCCGCGGTTACCTCGCCAATGCGGGCAAGGTGCGCTCGCGCGGGTTCGAATTCGACTCGAGCTTCCGGCCAAGCCAGCGGGTCAACCTGTACTTCAACGGGGCGTTCACGGACGCCAAATATGTCAAGTTCACCAACGCGCCATGCCCGCCCGAACTGTCCGGCGGCACGGCGACCGCGCCAGGCGGCGTAACCGACCCTGCGGGAACGGCGGGTGGCCGCAGCCCGGCTTATTGCGACATCTCCGGCCAGCGCTTGCCGGGCATCTCCAAATGGTCCCTGTCCTTCGGCGGTGAATATAATGTGCCGGTGGGCGGATCGGGCGGTGAGGTCTATGTCGGTTACGACGGCAGCTATCGCTCGCGTTTCTCGTCCAACCCGTCGCCATCCGCCTATACCTGGATCGAAGGCGGGTCGTTGTCGAACTTCCGTGCCGGTTACCGCAAGGACGGCTTCAATGTCTTTGCCTGGGTCCGCAACGCGTTCGACCGGGACTATTTCGAGCTGCTCTCGACTCAGTCCGGCAGCACCGGCCTGATCGTCGGTCAGCCGGGCGATCCGCGGACCTTTGGCGGCACCATCAGCAAGTCGTTCTGATCGACTTCCCTCGCCCGTCGGATGACGGGCGAGGGGACCCGGAACGCGAAACGCCCGGGCTGTTTCCAGCCCGGGCGCCTGCGTGACGACTGCTCGTCAGCCCCCTTGTCCCGCTTCCGCAACCCGGCCCCTGAGGGCGGCGCTGAAAGCATTCCCCGAACCACGGCCGTTGCCTGTGTCTCAGTGAGGTGACTGCTAGGAGCGGACCCGGCGATTGTCACCGGGAATGTGGCGGCGCCGAACGGATTGCGGCGACCCTGTGGCGATTGCGCAACACGCGCGTTCAGTTGCCAGCAATGCACACCGGCCTTAGAGCGGTCGGACCATCACCATCGGGCGGGTTGTTCCCAACATCATGATCCTGTCGCGCTACGAACGCATGATTGCCCGCCGCTATCTGCTGCCGGGCAAGGGCGAGGCGTTCATCCTGCTTGTCGCCGGCTTCAGCCTCGGCGCCGTGATGCTCGGCGTCGCCGCGCTCGTCATCGTGATGAGCGTGATGAACGGCTTTCGTGCCGAGCTGTTCGACAAGATCGTCGGGCTGAACGGCCATGCGGTGGTGCAGGGCATTGGCGGCCAGATGCCCGACTGGCGCAACATCGTTCAGCTCGCAAAGGCCACGCCGGGCGTGACCAGCGCGACGCCGCTGATCGAGCAGCCGCTGATGACCAGCTATAACGGGCGGGTCGAAGCGGTGCTGGTCCGCGGCATGCGAGTGGAGGATATCCGGCGCAACCCGATCATCAGCTCCAAGGTCGTGGTAGGCTCGCTCGCGAGCCTGACCGACGGCAGCAACAGGATCGCGATCGGATCGCGGCTGGCCGAGGTGCTTGGCGCGCAGGTCGGCAGCGAGATCTCGCTGATCAGCCCGCAAGGCCAGACCACGCCATTCGGCACGGTACCGCGCATCGTTTCCTACACGGTCGGCGCGATCTTCGAGATCGGCGTCTATGACTACGACAAAGCCTATGTCGTCATGCCGATGCAGGATGCCCAGACCTTGTTGATGATGGGCGATTCGGTCGGAATGATCGAATTGCAGACGGTCAATGCCGACCAGGTCGGCACGATCCTGGCGCCGCTGGCGGACAAGGTCGCGGGCAGGGGGGTGATCGCTGACTGGCGGCAGATGAACGCGCAATTGTTCGAGGCGCTGGCGATCGAGCGGGTCGTGATGTTCTGCGTGCTGTGCATCATCATCCTCGTCGCTGCCTTCAACATCGCGTCGTCGCTGATCATGCTGGTGCGCGCGAAGACCCGCGACATCGCGATCCTGCGCACCATGGGCGCGACCCGGAAGGGCATGATCAAGATCTTCATGACGGTGGGCACCACGATCGGGACGCTCGGCATCATCGCGGGGCTGGTGCTCGGCTTCACCTTCCTGATCTTCCGGCAGGACGTGGTCGATTTCGTCCAGTGGATCAGTGGGCAGAATCTGTGGGATCCGACGATCCGATACCTCACGATCCTGCCGTCCAAGACCGACCCGTTCGAGATGATCGCGATCGTGCTGATCGCGTTCCTGCTGACGTTCCTCGCCACGCTCTACCCCGCCTTCAAGGCGGCGAGCACCGACCCAGTGCAGGTGTTGCGTTATGAGTAATCCCGTGCTGGCCGTCACCGGCCTGACCCGCAGCTTCACCCAGGGCGACGCCACGATCGAGGTGCTCCGCGGCGTCGATCTGACGGTGGGAGAGGGCGAGATCGTCGCGCTGCTCGGCCCGTCGGGTTCGGGAAAGTCGACCCTGCTTCAGGCAGTTGGGCTGCTCGAAGGCGGGTTCAGCGGATCGATCCGCATCGCCGGGGAGGAAGCGGCAAAGCTGGACGCGCATGGCCGCACCATGGTGCGCCGCGACTATCTGGGCTTCGTTTACCAGTTCCACCACCTGTTGCCCGATTTCAACGCGACCGAGAATGTCGTGCTGCCCCAGCTGATCCGCGACCGGACTCGCGCCGAGGCTGACGAGCGGGCCATATCGCTGCTGACCTCGCTCGGCCTCGGCCACCGGCTCACGCACCGGCCGAGCCAGCTTTCGGGCGGCGAGCAGCAGCGCGTGGCAGTTGCCCGGGCGCTCGCCAACAAGCCGGCTCTGGTGCTGGCGGACGAGCCGACCGGCAACCTCGACGAAGCGACCGCCGACGTGGTGCTGGCTGAGTTCCTGCGCCTCGTGCGCGGCGAAGGCTCGGCGGCGCTGGTCGCCACCCATAACGAACGCATGGCGCTGAAGATGGACCGGGTGGTGAGGCTGCACGAGGGCAGGCTCGCATGAGCGCGCCAACCCGCCCTATCTGATGGCGCGTCACAAGGAGAGGCAGCGATGAGCGCGATTACCGAGATGAGCGTGACGGCAGCCGACGGCACACCCGCCGATCTGTCGGCCTATGCGGGGCAGGTGCTGCTGATCGTCAACACCGCGTCGAAATGCGGCTTCACCCCGCAATATGAGGGGCTGGAGGCGCTGCACCGGAAGTATAAGGACCGCGGGTTCGAGGTGCTGGGGTTCCCGTGCAACCAGTTCGGCGCGCAGGAGCCCGGCGATGCGGCCGAGATCGCCAATTTCTGCACGCTGACCTATGACGTGACCTTCCCGGTCTTCGCCAAGATCGACGTCAACGGTTCCAACGCCGATCCGCTGTTCGAGAAGCTGCGCAAGGAAGCGCCGGGCCTGATGGGCTCGACCTCGATCAAGTGGAACTTCACCAAGTTCCTGGTCGACCGCACCGGCAAGACGGTCGCGCGCTACGCCCCGACGACCAAGCCCGAAGATATCGAGAGCGATATCGAGAAGCTGCTATAGGGACGACGTTCGATGCACCCAACCGGTAGCGACGCCCAAGCTCAAAGATCCTGCGCGGTCGGGCGGAACAGGATCTCGTTGATGTCGACATCGTCGGGCTGGCTGATCGCGAAGGCGACCATGCGCGCGAAGCTGTCGGCCGGGATGGCATAGGCTTCGTAGAAGTCGTTGATGCGCTGGGCGACATCGGGATCGGTGATGGTGTTCGGCAGCTCGGACTGGACCGCGCCCGGCGAGATGACCGTGGTGCGGATATTGTAAGGCTTCACTTCCTGCCGCAGCCCTTCCGACAGCATCAGCACCGCGGCCTTGGTCGCGGCATAGACCGAACTGCCCGGACGGACCTTGTGCCCGGCGACCGACGACACATTGATGATGTGTCCGCTCTTCTGCGCGGTCATATGGGGCAGGGCGGCCGCGATCCCGTAGAGCACGCCCTTGATGTTGACGTCGATCATCCGGTCCCATTCGTCGATCTTGCCGCGTTCGAGCGGGGATTGCGGCATCAGGCCGGCATTGTTCAGGAGGACGTCGATGCGGCCATGCGCGGCGACGGCTGAATCAACCAGGCGCTTGACCTGGGCCGCATCGCTGACGTCGGTTTCGATCACCGCTTCGGGCGGCAGGCCGATATCGGCGGCGATCGTGTGAAGCCGGTCGAGCCGGCGCGCGCCGAGTATGAGCCTGGCGCCCTTGGCCGCGAGGTGCCGGGCGGTCGCTTCGCCGAGACCGCTGCTTGCGCCGGTGATGACGACGACCTTGTTGGTGATGTTCTGAGTCATGTCTCGCTCCAATAAAAAGGTCTGGCGGTGCTTCAGCGGCCCACGGTCGCCATCAGATGGGCGGGGTAGCGTTCGCCTTCAATGTCGATCTGCGCCGCCGAGCGCTCGATCTCGGCGAGGTCGGCGGCCGTCAGCACCACATCCGCCGCGCCCAGATTTTCCTCCAGCCGGTGCAGTTTGGTGGTGCCGGGGATCGGTACGATCCAGGGCTTCTGCGCGAGCAGCCAGGCGATGGCGATCTGTGCGGGGGTCGCGCTCTTTTCCTCCGCGATCCGCTTGAGCAGGTCGACAAGCGTCTGGTTCGCCGCCATCGCTTCGGGCGTGAAGCGCGGCAGGATCGCGCGGAAATCCTTGTCGCCCAGTTTCGTGTCCTTGCTCATCGCGCCGGTGAGGAACCCCTTGCCGAGCGGGCTGTAGGGCACGAAGCCGATGCCGAGCTCCTCGCAGGCGGCGAGCGTCCCATTGGTTTCCGGCCCGCGCGTCCAGAGCGAATATTCATTCTGCAGCGCGGTGACCGGCTGGACGGCATGGGCCCGGCGCAAGGTCTCGGCGCCCGGTTCGGACATGCCGAAATGCCTGACCTTGCCTTCCGCGATCAGCTCCTTGACCGCGCCGGCAACATCCTCGATCGGCACGGCGGGGTCGACGCGGTGCTGATAGAACAGGTCGAGCGAGTCGACGCCGAGGCGTTTCAGCGACGCGTCGGCGACCTTGCGGATATTCTCGGGCCGGCTGTCGAGCCCGGCCTGCTTGCCGTCCTCGAATTTGAAGCCGAACTTGGTCGCGATCACCACCTGGTCGCGCACCGGCGCGAGCGCCGCGCCGACCATTTCCTCGTTGGTGAAGGGGCCATAGACCTCGGCGGTGTCGAAAAAGGTGACGCCGCGCTCGACCGCGGCGCGGATCAGGCTGATGCCTTCCTCCTTGCTCACCGAGGTGCCGTAACCGAAGTTCAGCCCCATGCAGCCGAAGCCGATGGCGGAGACCTCGAGACCGTTCCTGCCGAGAATTCGCTTTTCCATGTCATTCTTCCTTCCGCCCGCAGGCGTTCGACGATTGGTGCGCCGGAAAATAGGCGGCCGTCACTGCGACGATTAGATCATCAGATCGGCATGCTATTATGCGCAGTAATCATGAATGGGGTTCGGCGACCCCATAATCGGCGTCACTGACCTTCTCGAGCCAGTCGACCGCCTTGCCGTCCTTCATCTCGGCGATCGCGATATGAGTCATTGCGCAGTCCGGCGCGGCACCGTGCCAGTGCTTCTCTTCGGGTTCGAACCAGACGATGTCGCCTGGGCGGATTTCCTCGACCGGGCCGCCATCGCGCTGCACCCGCCCCAGCCCGGCGGTGACCAGCAGGGTCTGGCCCAGCGGGTGGGTATGCCAGGCGGTACGCGCGCCGGGCTCGAAGGTGACGATGGCGCCGCTCAGCGAGCCGCTGCCCTTGAAGGGCGCATCGATGCGCACCGTCCCGGTGAAATAATCGGCAGATCCCTTTGCCGAGGGTTGGGCGCCGCTGCGTTTGATATCCATTGCCTTGCTCCCTGTGGTTGCCGACCGGAAACGCGCGGGCGCCCGGTGTCTGGTAAAATAAGGACGACAGGGCCGGGCGATTAGGCGCTACAAAGCGCATATAGTCATATCCGGAGTTCATGAATGCGCCGCGAGGAGCTGGTCGATCTCAATGCCTTCATGACCGTGGCCGAGGAGCACAGCTTCACGCGTGCCGCGGCCCGGCTGGGCACGTCGCAATCGGCGCTGAGTCATACCATCCGGCGGCTCGAGACGCGGCTGGGGGTGCGCCTGTTGACCCGGACGACCCGTAGCGTCGCGCCGACCGAGGCAGGCGAGCGCCTGCTCGCCACGCTCAGGCCTGCGCTGGACAATATCGGTGCCGAACTCGCCTCGCTGGGCGACCTGCGCGACAAGCCGGCGGGAACGATCCGCATCACCGCCGCGCAGCATGCGGTGGACACGGTGCTCTGGCCCCGGCTGGAGGCGTTGCTGCGGCGCTATCCGGACGTGCATGTCGAGATCGATGTCGACTCCGGCTTCACCGACATCGTCGCGGGGCGGTTCGATGCCGGCGTGCGGCTGGGCGAGGCGCTGGCCAAGGACATGATCGCCGTGAAGATCGGGCCCGATCTCCGCATGGCGGTGGTCGGGGCACCGGCCTATTTCGCTGACCGTGCCGTGCCGCGCACGCCACAGGATCTGGCCGATCACATGTGCATCAACCTGCGCATGATGAGCTCGGGCGGCCTTTATGCCTGGGAGCTGGAGAAGGACGGCCGGGAAGTGCGGGTCCGGGTCGAGGGGCAGCTCGCCTTCAACAGCACGACGATGATCGTCCGGGCTGCCGAGGCGGGCTTCGGCCTCGGCTTCGTCATGGAGAATCACGTCGCCGCGCACCTGGCCGACGGGCGTCTGGTCCGCGTACTGGAGGATTGGTGCCCGGCTTTTGCGGGCTATCATCTCTATTATCCGAGCCGGCGACAGCCTTCGGCCGCGTTCAGCCTGCTGGTCGAGGCGCTGCGCTATCGGGACTGACGCTTCAATACAGCGCGCGCCGGAGCCAGACCTCATCCGGGCCTTCATCCGCGCGCTTGAGCAGCTTGGCGAGAACGAGCTTGTACTGGCGCAGCTCGGCAAAGCTGAGCGATCCGAACCAGGCGCGTTCGTGCGCGGTCGCCTCGGCATCGAGTTTGGGCACTAGATCCACGCCCGTCTCGGTAAGCGACAGCCGCACGGAGCGGCCATCGGTAAGATCGGGCTGCCGCGCCACCAGACCCTTGGCCTCGAGCCGGTCGGCCAGGCGGGTGACCGCCGCGCCGTCGAGCAGCAGCGCCGCGGCGATGCCGCGAACCGTGTCGACATCGCGCCGTGCCAGTACCGCGAGCAGGCGGAATTGCGCTGGAGTCACGCCGAAAGCCGCGAAGCGGCGTTCGAGGTCGCCCTGCACGACCTGCGATACCCGATCGTGCCAATGGAGCACCCGATCCGTATGTTTGTGGATAGTTAATGTCATGACAACCATTTACGTTGTCACGACATCGAATGCAATCCACAGCTATTTCACCTGTGACACTTCCCAGAATCGGACCGGGGACCCATAGTGACACGATGCCGCATTCCGCCTTCGTGCCCCTGCGTATCTTTTCGTCCTACACGATGCTCGACGGCGCGATCGAGCCCAAGGCGATCGCCAAGCGCGCGCAGGAACTGGGCTTTCCCGCCGCCGCGCTGACCGATCGCAACGGCCTGTATGCGGCAATGGCCTATTCCGATGCGTGCAAGTCTTCCGGGGTGCAGCCGATCATCGGCGCGATGCTGGGCATCGCCCGCCCCGACATGCCCGAGGGCGTCGACGCCCCGATCGACTGGATCGCGCTCTACGCGCAGGACGAGCGCGGCTACGAGAATCTCTGTGCGCTGGTATCGCGGGCGCATCTCGACCGGCCGCTGGAATTGTCGCCGCATGTCGACTTCGCAGCTTTGGAGGGCAGGACCGACGGGCTGATCGCGCTGACCGCGGGCGGCGAAGGCGGGCTCACCCGGCTGATCGCCGAGGGGCAGACCGAGCGCGCCATGGCCTATGCCGACCGGCTCCAGTCCTTGTTCTACGACCGGCTCTATATCGAGCTGGTGCGCCGGCTCGACGAGACCGAGGGCAGGGCGGAGGCGGGCTTGCTCGACCTGGCCTATGCCCGCGACCTGCCGATCGTCGCGACCAATCCGTGCTGCTATGCGGACCAGGAATTCGGCAACGCGCACGACGCGATGCTGTGCATCGCCAATTCGACCTATATCGCGAGCGAGGACCGCCCGCGCAGTTCGCCCGACGCCTGGATGAAGCCGGCCAAGGACATGCGCATGCTGTTCGAGGACCTGCCCGAGGCGATCGCCAACACGCTGGTGGTGGCGCAGCGCTGCGCGGTCATGGCGCCGTACCGCAAGCCGATCCTGCCCAGCCTTGCCGGCGATCCGACGGCCGAGGCCGAGGCGCTGCGCGTCGATGCGCGGGCGGGGCTGGAGAAGCGGCTCAAGCGGATCGAGGAGCTGTCGCTTCATGCGACCCCCGTGGCCGCACCGGCCCGAACCGCCACATCGACTCCGTTCGTTTCGAGCGAAGTCGAGAAACAGGCCGCCGGCGCTGAGCAAGGTTTCTCGACGTCGCTCGAAACGAACGGGGAGTGGCGCGCCCCGGTAGACTGGCGCCAGGCTTATCGGGATCGCCTGGAGTTCGAACTCGACGTCATCATCCAGATGGGCTTTCCGGGCTATTTCCTGATCGTCGCGGACTTCATCAAATGGGCGAAGGATCATGACATCCCGGTCGGCCCGGGCCGCGGTTCGGGCGCGGGCTCGGTGGTCGCCTGGTCGCTGACCATCACCGATCTCGACCCGATCAAGCTGGGCCTGCTGTTCGAGCGCTTCCTCAATCCGGAACGCGTGTCGATGCCCGACTTCGACATCGATTTCTGCGAAACCCGTCGCGGCGAGGTGATCCGCTACGTCCAGGAGAAATATGGCCGCGATCAGGTCGCGCAGATCATCACCTTCGGAAAGCTGAAGGCACGCGCGGTGCTCAAGGATACCGGGCGCGTGCTGCAGATGAGCTATGGCCAGGTCGACCGGTTGGCGAAGCTGGTGCCAAACCATCCGACCGACCCTTGGACGCTCGAGCGGGCGATGAACGGCGTCTCGGAACTGCTCGCCGAGTATAAGAGCGACAGCGGGGTGAAGCATCTGCTCGACCTCGCGATGAAGCTGGAGGGCCTGCCGCGCCACAGCTCGACTCACGCCGCCGGCGTGGTGATCGGCGACCGGCCGCTGGCCGAGCTGGTGCCGCTCTACCGCGATCCGCGATCGGACATGCCCGTCACTCAGTTCGACATGAAATATGTCGAGGGCGCGGGCCTGGTGAAGTTCGACTTTCTCGGTCTGAAGACGCTGTCGGTGCTCAAAAAGGCAGTTCAGCTGCTCGAGGCCCGTAACGTCATCATCGATCTGGATGCGCTCGAATGGGAAGACGAGGGCGTCTACAAGCTGCTCCAGAAGGGCGACACGGTCGGCGTGTTCCAGCTGGAATCGGAAGGCATGCGGCGCACGCTGTCGGCGGTGCGCCCGTCCAACTTCGGCGATATCATCGCGCTCGTCTCGCTCTATCGCCCGGGTCCGATGGACAATATCCCGAGCTTCGGCGCGCGCAAGAACGGGCGCGAGGAGATCACCTATCCGCACCCGCTGCTCGAAACCATCCTGGCCGAAACCTATGGGATCTTCGTCTATCAGGAACAGGTGATGCAGGCCGCGCAGATCCTGGCGGGCTACAGCCTGGGCCAGGCCGATCTGCTGCGCCGCGCGATGGGCAAGAAGATCAAGGCGGAGATGGACGCGCAGCGTGCCGGGTTCGTCGAGGGCTGCCTGGCGGTCAACAAGATCCCGGCAGGCAAGGCGAACGAGCTGTTCGATTTGATCGACAAGTTCGCCGGATACGGCTTCAACAAGTCTCACGCCGCCGCCTATGCGCTGCTCGCCTATCAGACGGCCTGGCTGAAGGCGCATTATGCGGAAGAATTCTACGCCGCGTCGATGTGCTTCGACATGACCCTGACCGACAAGCTCGGCGTGTTCGCGGATGATATGCGGCGCATGGGCGTCGCCTGCCTGCCGCCCGACATCAACCGCAGCGAAGCGGAATTCTCGGTCGAGAGCACCGAGGACGGGCTGGCGGTGCGCTATGCGCTGGCTGCGCTGAAGAGCGTCGGCGAAGGCGCGATGGAGAAACTGGTCGCCGAACGCGACGAGAATGGCCCGTTCGATACACTCGACGATCTCGCCCGCCGGGTTGATCCGCGGCTGCTCAACAAACGGCAGCTCGAGACGCTGGCGGCGGCGGGCGCGTTCGATTCGATCGACCCGAACCGCGCCGGCATCTTCGCGACGGCGGAGACGATCCTGGCCACGGCGGCGCGCGTGCACGACATGAAGACCAGCGGGCAGGGCGGGTTGTTCGGTACCGCCGACGCGGTCGAGCCGGCGATCAAGCTGCCGCTGTCGGCGCGCTGGACCCTGGCGCAGCGCATGGATCAGGAAAAGGAAGCGTTCGGCTTCTATTTCTCGGCGCACCCGGTCGACCGGCATGGCCATCTGGCGAAGATGCACGGCGCGCGCAGCTTCGCCGCGTTGGGCGAACTGTCCATCCCCGACGACGGCACGCGCGCCGGTGCGACGATGGCGGCTCTGGTAGAGGATGCGCGCTGGCGGACCTCGGCGCGGGGCAAGCGCTATATGATGGCGACGCTGTCCGATCCCTCGGGCCAGTTCGTCGCCACCTGTTTCGACGATGCGGCGGCGGCCGACCTGGAAGAGGCAGCGCGCAATGGCGGCTGCGGGCTGTTGACAGTCGAACTCGATCGCCGGCCGGGCGAGGACAGCCCCCGCGTCAGCATCAAGCGCATTCAGCCCTTCGAGTCGCTCGCCAACACCGCGCGTTTCGTGGTCGAGCTGTCGGTCGGCACGCCGGCGGCGATGGCGACGCTGGGCGCATTGCTCGCCGAGGCGCGTGGCGCACGCGGCGAGGTTTGGGTCAACGCCGCGCTGCCCGAAGGCGGTGCCGCGCGCGTGCTGCTCGGCCGGGATTTTCTGCTCGATGGCGAGCTGGCCGCGCGGATCGAGACATTGGACGGCATCAGCAATGTCGTATTGAAGACCTCGGAGACGAGGCTCGCGCTGGTCGGCTGAGCGGGAAGCATGTTGCCGGGCCGTGTCCAGCTTGACGACGCGGCCGACATGCATGACGTTCGCGTCAACCGTTATCGATCGACGCGGGGCCGGGACTGTACAAACGGGCGCAAAGCGGACGACAGTACCGGTGGAACAAGCCGGGAGAGGGCGAATGCTGGGCGGAATGCAGGATTTCGAGCTGCGGGTGCCGCGATTGCTGGAGCATGCCGAGCGGGAGCATGGCGGGCGCGAGATCGTCAGCGTCTGGGCCGATGGGCAGGAAACGCGGACTGACTGGGCCGGCATCGCACGCGACGCGAGAAAGCTGTCGCAAGCCCTTGAGAAAATGGGCTGCAAGCCGGGCGAGCGGATCGGCACCCTTGGCATGAACCATAGCCGCCATCTCGTCGCCTGGTATGGCGCAATCGGCATGGGCGGGGTGATCCACACCATCAACCCGCGCCTGTTCGACGAGCAGCTGGTCTATATCGCCAATCATGCCGAGGATCGGGTGCTGTTCTACGACAAGGTGTTCCAGCCGATCGTCGACCGCCTGAAGCCGTTATGGACCAGCATCGAGCGCTATGTGGTGTTCGACAGCGACGGCGAGGACGGGTTCGAGGCGCTGATCGCCGGCGAGGACGGGAATTATGCCTGGGTCGAGGGCCCCGAGCGCGATCCCTGCATGCTCTGCTACACCAGCGGCACCACCGGGAATCCCAAGGGCGTGCTCTATCAGCATCGCTCGACGATGATCCATGCGATGGCCGAGGTGGCGCCGGCGGTGTTCAATCTCTCGTCGCGCTCCGTGGTGCTGCCGGTCGTGCCGATGTTCCACGCCGCCGCCTGGGGCCTGCCCTTCGCAGGCGCGCTGGCGGGGGCGAAATTCGTCTATGCGGCGGTCAACGACCCGGTGGTCCTGTGCCGGCTGATGAACCAGGAGAAAGTCACGCATTCGGCGGGCGTGCCGACCGTCTGGCTCGGCATGTTCCAGCATATGGATGCGACCGGCGAGGCGCCGCGCCATCTCCAGCAGGTGACGATCGGAGGCTCCGCGGCGCCGCGCGCGATGATCGAGCGAATCATGGGCATGGGCGTGACGGTCAAGCATCTGTGGGGCATGACCGAGACCTCGCCGATCGGCACGGCCGGCGCGCCGCCGCCGGATTGGGACGAGATGAGCCTGTCGGATCAGCTCGACCATGTCTCCAAACAGGGCCAGGTTCCGTTCGGCGTGGAGCTGCGCGTGGTGAATGACGATGACGTCGTGCTGCCGCGCGACGGGACGAGTTCCGGCCGGCTGCAGATCCGCGGGCCCTGGGTGATCAAGCGCTATTTCAAGGCCGATGCCGATGCGGTGGATGCGGAGAACTGGTTCGACACCGGGGATGTCGCGGTGCTGCATCCCGACGGGACGATGCAGATCACCGACCGGGCCAAGGACGTGATCAAATCGGGCGGCGAATGGATCAGCTCGGTCGATCTGGAGAACGCGGCGGTTGGCTGTCCGGGCGTGGCCGAGGCCGCGGCGATCGGCATATACCATCCCAAATGGGACGAGCGGCCCTTGTTGCTGGTGGTCCGCAAGGCGGGCAGCGCGGTGTCGCCGGGCGAGATCACCGCGCATCTGTCGCACCATGTCGCCAAATGGTGGCTCCCCGACGAGATCGTCTTTGTCGACGATCTGCCGCACACCGCCACCGGGAAGCTGCTCAAGACCGAGCTGCGCGCCCGGTTCAAGGATCACAAGCTGGCGGCCGCCTGATCCTGGCCGGCGGGGTTGGTCTCGGCGATGGCGAGGTTGGTCGCGCGCAATTTATCCTTCACCGCGCTGGAGAAGCTCCGCTCGATCGCGCTGCGCAGCCCTTCATGATCGTCGAGGAAGCGCGTGACCGTCGGCGTCGGCGCGCACCAGAAGGTGGCGGGCCCGGTCAGCGTGACGGTGGCGGTCGCGTCATCGCGCGTCAAAATGGTCGCCTCGCCGATCAGGTCGCCGGCACGGCAGGCGCCGACTTCGCGACCCCTGATCGTCGCGCGGGCCTCGCCGCTGATCAGATAATAGAGGTTGGCCACCGGCGCGCCTTCCCGGGTCAGCACGTCGCCGGCGTCGCCGTGCAGCCACAGGCCCAGATCGATGAACTGCCGCGCGGCGCCGCGGGGCAGCTGGTCGAGACAGGTGCCACGCATCGACTCCTCTGCCGGCGTGAAGCGGATTTTCCTGCCTTCGTTCCGGTCGCCCCACAGCTTGACCAGCCAGATCCCGAGCAGGAACAGCATCCAGCCGAGCGCGGCGTAATCGGACCGCAGCACGGCATGCACCAGCGTCGCGAAGCCCGCAGCGGCGATCAACATCCGCATATGCCGCGGCGTCCGCGCGAACAGCGCGACGACCAGCAGCGCATAGCTCAGCTGAAGAACCAGGGTGTCGGTTGATATCATGCGTGCGCTCCCTCGTTGGAAAGCGACCCGTCATGGCATCATGGGCAAAGCGTGAGCGCCGGGCAAGCACCGCTTGCGGGTGAGGCGGGAGTGGTTCAAGTTCCCCGGCTGGATTCATGATCCTGGCATTGGGGAGCGATGTGTGGCGGACGACGGCGCGACGGTGAATGTGGGCAACGCGGCCGGCGCGGTGACGTTGCCGGGCCGGCCCGAGGCGCTGCGCCTGTCGCCGGGCGAGACTGCGGTCGTCGTGATCGACATGCAGAACGCCTATGCCTCGCCCGGCGGGTATGTCGATCAGGCCGGGTTCGACATTTCAGGCGCGGCCGGGACGATCGGAAAGATCGCCACGGTGCTCGATACGGCGCGGCGCGCGGGGGTGCAGGTGATCTATCTGCAGAATGGCTGGGATCCCGACTATGTCGAGGCGGGCGGGCCGGGATCGCCGAACTGGCACAAGTCCAACGCGCTGAAGACGATGCGCAAGCGGCCCGAACTCGCGGGCACGCTGCTGGCGCGGGGTGGGTGGGATTATGACCTGGTCGACGCGCTGAAGCCGCAGCCGGGCGATATCAGCCTGCACAAGACGCGCTATTCCGCCTTCTTCAACTCGCAGCTCGACAGCACGCTCCGCGCGAGAGGCATTCGCAACATCGTGTTCGTGGGCATCGCGACCAATGTCTGCGTCGAATCGACCCTGCGCGACGGCTTCCACCTCGAATATTTCGGGGTGATGCTGGAGGACGCGACGCATCATCTCGGGCCCGAATTCATCCAGCAGGCCACCGTCTACAATGTCGAGAAATTCTTCGGCTGGGTCTCCACCGTCGCCGATTTCTGCGGCAGCTTCGGCCAGGTTCCCGAGAAATGAAATTTATCCCCGTTCGTGCTGAGCCTGTCGAAGCACTGTCCTTTCTTCTGCGACGTCGCGAAGAAGAAGAACGCTTCGACAAGCTTGGAGCGAACGGTTGACAGAGCGAGGAACCGAAATGCCCTTCGAACCGATCAATCCGCCGCAATTCCCGACCCCGATCGCGCCTTATTCGGCCGGCGCCAGGGCGGGCAACACGGTCTATGTCTCGGGCGTGCTGGCGCTGGGTGAGGGCGGTGCCGTGCTCCATGTCGGCGATGTCGCAGGCCAGACCCGGCATGTGCTCGACGTCATCCGCATCACGCTCGAGGCGGGCGGCGCGACGCTGGAGGATGTGGCGATGAACCACATCTTCCTGAAGGACCTGTCGGATTATGCCGCGTTCAACGCGGTCTATGCCGAGTATTTCCCCGGCGCGAAGCCCGCGCGCTATTGCATCAGATGCGATCTGGTGAAGCCCGATTGTCTGGTCGAGATTGCCAGCGTGGCGCATATCGGCTGATGCCTCACGCGGCCGGGCTCTGGTATGAATGGCATGGACCCGAACGTGGCGAGGTCGTCGTCCTGTCGCCCGGCATGGGCGGCTCGGCTGGATATTGGGCGCCCAACCTCGATGCGCTCGCCGCGGACTACCGCATATTGCTCTACGATCATCGCGGGACGGGGCGGAGCGACCGGACGCTGGCGGGTGAGGTCACCATTGCCACCATGGCAACGGACGTGCTGGCGCTCCTTGCGGAGCTCGGCATCGGGCAGGCGCATTTTGTCGGCCATGCGCTGGGCGGGCTGATCGGCCTGGAGCTGGCGCGGATCTTCCCGGGGATCGGCAAGGTCGTCGTGATCAACGGCTGGGCGAGCCTGGATCCGCATTTCGAGCGGTGTTTCGAGACGCGGCTTGAGCTGCTGCACAAAAGCGGGCCGGCCGCTTATGTCCGCGCGCAGCCGCTCTTCCTCTATCCGGCCAACTGGATTTCGGAAAATAGCGCGCAGCTCGATGCCGAGGGCGTGCATCAGCTGGCGCAGTTTCCGCCGGCCGACATCCTCGAAAAGCGCATCGCCGCGGCGAAAGCGTTCGAACTCCCCGACGATGTGGCGGCAGATATTCTGGTGCTTGCGTCGGAGGACGATATGCTCGTGCCGTCGCGTTGCGCGCGGAATCTCGCCGATCGGCTGCCACAGGCCAGGCTCGCGACCATGGCGTGGGGTGGTCATGCCTGCAACGTCACCGATCCCGATGGTTTCACTTCACTCGTGCTCGAATTTCTGGGGAGCTAAGCACATGCAAGTCGGCGTTTTCGTGCCCATCAACAATAATGGCTGGCTGATCTCGGAGAACGCGCCGCAGTACAAGCCGAGCTTCGACATGAACAAGGAGATCGCGCTGAGCGCCGAGAAGCACGGGCTCGATTTCCTGCTCTCCATGATCAAGCTGCGCGGGTTCGGCGGCAAGACCGAGTTCTGGGAATATGGGCTGGAGAGCTTCACCCTGATGGCCGGGCTCGCCGCCGTCACCGAGAAGATCAAGATCTATGCGACCTGTCCCACCCTCGTCATCCCGCCCGCCTTCGCCGCGCGCATGTGCAACACGATAGACTCGATCAGCCATGGGCGGTTCGGGCTAAATCTGATCACCGGCTGGCAGCGGCCCGAGTACAGTCAGATGGGTCTGTGGCCCGGGGACGACCATTTCCGCAATCGATACCAGATGTTGGACGAATATGCTGGCATCCTGCGCGAGCTTTGGGGGACGGGCGTTTCGGACTTCAAGGGCGACTATTACCAGATGGACGATTGCCGCGTGCGGCCGACGCCGACCGGGGACATGAAGATCATTTGCGCCGGCTCCTCGGACGAGGGGCTCGCCTTCTCGGCCAAATGGGCGGACTATGCCTTCTGTTTGGGCAAGGGCGTCAACACGCCCAAGGCCTTTGCCGCCAACAACGAGCGCCTCGCCGTCGCGACCGCGAAGACCGGCCGCGACGTCTCCATCTTCGTGCTGATCATGATCATCGCCGCCGAGACGGACGAGGAGGCGATGGCGAAGTGGAAATCCTACAATGACGGCGTCGATCTCGAGGCGATCGCCTGGCTCGCCGATCAGGGCGCGGCCGACAAGCATAACGCCACCACCAATGTCCGCCAGCTTGCCGCGCCGGAAGGCGCGGTGAACATCAATATGGGAACCCTGGTCGGCAGCTATGAGAGCGTGGCGCGCATGCTCGACGAGATGGCCGAAGTGCCGAATACAGGCGGTGTCCTGCTGACCTTCGACGATTTCATCGAGGGCGTGGAAGCCTTTGGCACCCGGATCCAGCCGTTGATGAAGTGCCGCGCCGGCACGGCTTGAACGGCAGCTCGGGGATGCGCAACCTCCTCGCCGTTGTCGCCATCGGGCTCCTCGTAGCCACCGGCTGCGGCGCGAAGGATTACGGCGCGCCGCTGCCGGTCTATGTCGGCGGCCGCGCCGTGGTCGAACCGGACGGGGCGACGCTGTTCGGCTGGCCGGGCGTCTATGTCGAGGGGCGCTTCACCGGAACCAGCCTGACGGTCCGGTTGCGCAACGGCTATGGTCGCCTGCGGCTGCTGATCGACGGGGTGGAACGGCAGCGGTTCGAAAGCCCGGGAAACATCGACGTCACGATCGACCGCCTCGGCGATCGGCAGCATGACGTCCGGCTGGAAAAGCTCAGCGAGACCCAGAGCGACGTCACGCGCCTGATCGGGTTCTATCCGGGCAAGAGCGGCGCACCGCTCGCACCGCCTGCCAGGACCGGGCGGCAGATCGAGTTCATCGGCGATTCCTACACGGTCGGATACGGCGACAGCTCACCGGTGCCGACCTGCACGAACGCCGAGATGCATCGGGCCACTGATACGCAACGCGCCTTTGGCCCGTTGCTCGCGCGACGCTTCGGCGCGGATTATCGCGTCAACGCCTATTCCGGGTTCGGCATCGTGCGCAATTATGACGGCAGCCGGGCGGGCGAAACCATGCCTGGTCTCTATCCCAGGCTCATCCCTTCGGATCCGTCGGCGGTGGAGTCCGATCCGGGCGGCTGGCGCCCTCAGATCATCGTCATCAATCTGGGCACCAACGATTTCTCGACGCCGCTCCACGCCGGGGAGGCCTGGAAGGACCAGGCCGCGCTGCACGCTGCCTATCGGGCGCGTTATGTCGGCTTCGCGCGCGATGTGATGGCACGGCAGCCACAGGCCAGGCTGATCCTGATGGGGTCGGACGCCTTTATCGCCGATGTCGAGCAGGTTGCGGCCGAGCTGATGCGCGGCGCGCCGGGGCGGATCGAGACCGTCCATTTCGGGGGCCTCGATCTGGACGGCTGCGATGGGCACCCATCGCTGAAGGACCACCAGCGTCTCGCCGGCCTGCTTCAGGCCAGGATCGGTCCGTCCTGGCCTCCTGCTTCCTGAGCCGGATCGATTCAACATGGCGCGCAATCGGCGCAGCACGATGTCGGGCGCGGCGTGTTACCGGGGCCCGGCTCTTTTTCATGGTCAAGCCAGGTGAAACGCACTTCCCTGTTCCTGCGATCGACTTCGCTGTTCGGTCGGCGACATTCGCTGTTATTCCGGAACAGGGAAACATGGGTCAAGATATTGATATAAATCGATAAACCACGAGTATTTCGACCGAAGCGCCGGAGAAAAAGACAATTTCCCTGTTAACTTCCCTGTTCTCTGCCCGGAACAGCGAAACTGGCGACCGGCCCTTTGGTCCAAAGCGGTCCTTCGCTCCTTGAAATCGCCACAGATCGGGTCGCTTGTCGCAGATCCCGGGGGCTCCTCAAGTGAGCGGGTAGTTTATGCGTCTTGTCCTTCTGACCTCTCTCGTCCTGCTGACCGCCGGCTGCGCGGGCAGCGAGCACCCCAAATTCCGGCATGGCCCACCGGGCGGGTTTCACCGTGGCGGCGCGGAAGGCGAGGGGCCGCGCGGCCGGTTGTTCATCAGTCCGATGGGCGAGCCGTTCCGCGGTGACCGGGGCGGTGGCGACCCTTCGGACATCTGGTTCCAGAATGCCGATACCGATCATGACGGCGCGCTGGGCCGGGCCGAATTCGCGAAGGACGCGTCGCGGTTTTTCGCCGTGCTCGATCGCGGCCATGACGGCGAGATCGATCCGGACGATATCGACTATTACGAGACCGTCCTGGCCCCTGAAATCCGCGTCGGCGGTGGGGGCGGGGGCGGCGGCCGTTTCGCGGGCGGCGCTGGCCGCGGCGGCGGGGGGCATCGCGGTGGCGGTGGTCGGGGCGGCGGCGGTGGCGGCGGCCATCGTGGTGGCGGTAGCGGCGGTGGCGAAGGCGGCGCGCAGGGCGGCGGCGAGACGCGCGTTACCTATGGCAAGCAGGGCGCTGCCCGGTTCAGCTATTTCGACTTTCCGGAGCCGGTGACGATCGCCGACACCAATTTCAATCGCGGAGTCGACCCGGCCGAATTCCAGCGCGCGGCCGAAACCCGGTTCGCGATGCTCGACAAGAATGGTGACGGGAAGATCGAGCGCAAGGAATTGCCGCGGATCTCCAGCGGGCTCGGCGGCGGGCGCGGCCGGCCGGGCGCGGTGCCGGTCGGCGGGGACGCGCCGCCGGCCGACCGGCCGGGGACTGCTCCCTGAGGCACTGGCCGGGGTTCAGCCGAACAAATCGCCCTGACGCCCCGGCGGTGGCCTGAACAGGTCGGTGCGGAGCGGCTTCCAGGCGCCGACCAGATCGTGCTTGCGGCAGGCGATCTTGAAGCGAGTCCGGAGCAGCTCGGCCCAGGGGCCGCTCCCTCGCATGCGCGTGTGGAAGTTCGGATCATTGTCGCGCCCGCCGCGGATCGACTGGATCGTCGCCATGACCTTGCCGGCGCGATCCGGGAAATGCGCGTCGAGCCAGGCCCTGAACAGCGGCGCGACTTCATGGGGAAGGCGTACGGGAAGGAAGGTGACGCCGTGTGCGCCTGCCTCCGCCGCGCGCTCGACTAGATGCTCCAGTTCGTGATCGGTGATCTGCGGGATGACCGGGGCAATCGAAACATAGGTCGGAATGCCGGCGTCCACGAGCTTGCGCACGGCGGCCAGCCGCCGTCCCGGTGCCGGCGCGCGCGGCTCGACGGTCATGGCAATGTGCGGATCGAGCGACGTGACTGACACCGCGACTGCGGCGAGCCCCCTGGCCGCCATCGGTGCGAGCAGATCGATATCGCGCGTGACCCGGTCCGACTTGGTGGTGATGGTCAGCGGATGCCCCGTTTCCGCGAGCACCTCGATGCATTGCCGGGTGATGCGCCAGTCGGCCTCGATCGGCTGATAGGGGTCTGTATTGGTCCCGAAGGCGATCGGCCGCACGACATACCCGCGCTTGGCCAGTTCGGCACGGAGGAGGGTGGCGGCATCCGGTTTGGCGAACAACTTGCTTTCGAAATCCAGGCCCGGCGACAGGTCGTGGAACGCGTGGGTCGGCCGCGCGAAACAATAGATGCAGCCATGTTCGCAGCCGCGATAGGGGTTGATCGAACGATCGAAACCGATGTCCGGCGAGCTGTTCCGGGTGATGATCGTGCGCGGCATCTCGACCGTCACTATGGTCCGCAGCGGCGGCGGTCCTTCGTCAAGCAATTCGCGATCGTCGAGCCAGTCGCCATCCGCCTCGCGCTCCGGCAGGTTGAACCTGCTACTTTCCTGGTTCAACGTAGCGCCGCGGACGGCACGGGATTTGACGCCTGGTTTCGGCCCGGAATTTGGCATTGACTCGGCATAGAGGATCGATGAGAACATAGCAAGAACAGTCTTGCCATTTCAGGAGGCTTCATGGCTCGTTTCAACTATCTCGAACTGCCCGTGCGCGACGTGCCTGCGGTCAAGTCCTTCTACGCATCGGCCTTTGGCTGGACCTTCACCGATTTCGGGCCGGACTATGCCGCGACCATGACCGGCGACACCGATCTCGGCCTCAACGGCGATTCGTCGCAATCCACCGCGCAGCTGCTGCCGGTGATCGAAGTGGATAATCTCGAGGCGGCCGAAGCGGCGGTGAGCGCGGCCGGCGGGACGCTTACCCTGCCGATCTTCGCCTTTCCGGGCGGCCGGCGTTTCCACTTCCGGGATCCGGCGGGCCATGAGCTTGCCGTGATGCAGCCCGACGCACCCGCATAGCGGCGGGTGGCATGTCGTTATCGGGCATCATATGATCTGGTCATGCCGGTCGGGCTTTGGGGGAAAAGGGATATGCGGATTCGACTATTGGCGCTCGCGCTCGCGGCGGTGACGGCGCCTTCGACGGCGATGGCCGCCGATCGGGTGGTCGATGTCAGCAGCGTGAAGGGCGTTGCCGCGCTTCTTCAGGAAGCGGGGTACAAGGCCGAGATCAAGAAGGGCGATGACGGCGACAGCTATATAACGAGCGGCGCCAACGGCAGTGGATTCCAGCTGAATTTTTACGGCTGCAAAAACGATACGGGGTGTAATTCCTTCGAATTCTACAGTTATTTCAAGAAAGAGCCCTTCTTCTCAGCCGACATGGCGAACGAGTGGAATGTGAAAAAGCGCTTCCTGAAGGTTGCCATCGACAGCGACGGGGACCTTGCCGAATATCTTTACGTCTCGGCCCTGGGCAACATGACATACGAGAATTTCAAGGATTATATCGACTGGTACGCCTCGATGGACTCCGAATTGAGCGGATTCATCAAGGAGAAGCGCGACGCTGCGGCTGGAAGCAAGCCTGGAACCTAGGTCTCATGCTGAGTCGCGGGGGAAAAGGGGTCAGAGTGAATTTACACCTATCCAGGTGACGAAACACGCTTCTTACGCAGGGCATCGATTCAACATTCGATCAGGCACGCGCATTGCCGCCAGTCTGCCAGATCCGGGTCAGCTCTTTCTAATCGTTGCAATCATCAATGCCGCTGGTCGCCCCACAATTTTCCATGATCCCACCGGCGATAACCGGGAAACTGCTCGCCGGACCGTGGCGAGGATCAGCGCTCCATCAGGCGCGGCATCAGCTCGACGAAGTTGCAGGGCCGGTGACGGCTGTCGAGCTGGTCCCTGAGGATGCCGTCCCATCCATCCTTCACCGCGCCGGTCGATCCGGGCAGCGCGAAGATATAGGTGCCGCGCGTCACGCAGGCGCAGGCGCGCGACTGGACGGTCGAGGTGCCGATCGTCTGGTAGCTGAGCCAGCGGAACAGTTCGCCAAAGCCCGGAATCGGCTTGTCCTGGACTCGCTCGATCGCCTCGGGCGTCACGTCGCGCCCGGTCACGCCGGTGCCCCCGGTGGTGATGACGCAATCGACCTGCGGATCGTCGATCCAGGCGTGGAGACGGCTGACGATCGCGGCGACGTCGTCAGTGACGATCGCGCGATCCGCCAGGACATGCCCCGCCGCGCTCAGCCGCGCGACCAGCGTGTCGCCCGATCGGTCGTCGGCCAGGGTCCGGCTGTCGGAGATGGTAAGCACCGCGATCCTGACCGGAAGGAACGCGGCGTTCTCGTCAATTGGCACTGGCGACCGAGGCGGGTACGGAGACGGAACTCAGCGCGTTGGGATTGGTCGCGCTGGAACTGAGGCGCACGGAGCTGGCGCCGGCCATGCCGGGAAAGCGCGGCCACAGGCCCTGCGACAGCGCCACACGGCTGGGCGACGCGGTCTTGCCGGTCTGTCCCTCATACATCCAGTAATTGCGCAGCACGGTGATGACATAGCCGCGCGTCTCCCAGAACGGGATCGATTCGATGTAGAGCAGCGGATCGCCGCCATCGCGCGCCTGGGCGTTCCACGCCTCGACCGGCAGCGGTCCGGCATTATAGGCGGCGATCACCTTGGGCAGCAGGCCCCCAGTGCAGGGCTGGTCGCGCAGCTGCTCGAGATAGCTCTGGCCGACCTCCATATTGGTGCCGGGGTTGCTCAGCGCCGAGCGATCGAAGGTGCGGCCCTGCTTGCGGGCGATGTCGGTCGCGGCGCCGGGGCGGACCTGCATCAGGCCGTAGGCGCCCGCCGAGCTGACCACATCGGTGCGGAAACGGGATTCCTGCAGCGTGTGGGCAAAGACCAGCGCCTTGTCGACGCGCCAGCCGCCATCGGGCGTCCAGTTCGGCGCGGGGAAGCGGGCCTCCACCGGCGGCGTGGCACCGACCGGGCCGTTATGCGAGAGCCAGACCAGGGTGGAAGGCAGGTTGAGCGCGCCCGTCAGCCGGACCAGGGCCGGAAATTCTGCGGCATCGCCGATTCTTGCCTGCTGGCGGATGACTTCGTCCGCCAGTGCATTTTCGCCGATCTCGGCCAGCGCGGCGGCAACGCGGATGTTCGGGCGACGCGCCAGGGTCTGCCAGTCATTGGCGAGCATGACATCGGCCGGGCGACCGGCCGGATCGCGGATGCCGAGCGTCTGCCGGGCGAGCAGGCCATAAAAGGTTTCGCGATATTGCGCGGCGTTCTTCAATCGGCCTTCGATCAGGTCGGGACGGCCACACTGCATGTCGGCGCGCGATGCCCAATAAAGGCCCGCCGCGCGCAGCTCGATATCATTGGCGCGCGCCGCGACCCGGGCGAAGCCCTGACCGGCGGCGACGCAGTCGCGCTGGCGCCAAGCGGCGAGTGCAGCGACCCATTCGCCCTGCACCGACCAGTCGCCGGTCCCCGCCGACGCCCTGGTCGCCATGGTGCGGGCGTTGTTGTCGTCGCCCGCCAGGAAATACATCCAGGCGACCTTTTGCTGCCACTCGGTCAGCGCGTCGGGAGACAGGCTGCTCATCGATTCGAGCAGCGCCTGGGCCGAAACGCCGTCATCGGCCTTCACGAAGGGCTGCATGCGGATGGCGAGCTCGGCCGCGACCATGTCGCTCTTGATGCTCTTGGCGCGCAGACGGGCAGGGGCACCGTCGATCCAGGTGAGCCTGCGCGCTTCGGGCAGGGGCGGAAGTCCGACGGCCCCGCGCGAACTCGCCAGCACGGCGATCTGCTGCGCCTGGGGAAGCTCCGGGGCCTCGCTCAGCAGCTTCACCAGCGGATCGAGATCGGCCTTGGGCGAGCCCTTGGCGGTAAGCAGCTCGGCGCGGGCGATGGCGTGAAGCGGGCCGGGCTTCATCGAATCGAGCTGGATCTGGGCGTCGAGCCATTTCTGGTCGCGAATGCTCTTGAACACGGCGCGGTAGCCGGCGCGCTGCTCGGCATCGAGCTGGTCGGGCACGGCACGAACAGCGATGGGACCGGTACGCTCCACATCGGCGGCGTGCACCACGCCGAGCGGCGCCAGCGCGATCGCGCAGGCCAGGATGAATTTTGCGGTCATTTTTCCAGATCCCTGGTCAGCATCTGCAAATCTTTCCAAGCTTCGGCCTTGGCGGCCGGTCGCTCGATCAGGAAGCGGGGATGAAAACTCGCCACCGCCTGCGGCGCAGCAGCGTCATCGCCGTGAAGGTCAACCCTGTGCACCGTGCCGCGCATCCCCATCATGTCAGCGCCGAGCAGCGCGCGGCTCGGCGCATTGCCGAGCAGCAAAAGCCGTTTGGGGCTCGCGAGCATGACATGATGGCGCGCGACGTCGTTCAGCCGCTCTTCGATTTCGGGGGCGATACGCCCGGCAACCGGTCGCGTCGCGCAGACCGGCACGAGATAGATCGAAGCCCGGTCCCGGCCGATCGCGGCGAGCATTCGGTCGAACAGGCGGCCGGCCGGGCCGCTCATCAATTGACCCGATTCGGCATCCTCGCGTTCGGGCACGTCGATCAGCACCATGATATCGGATGCGGAAGAGCCTTGCGCCGCGATCGGCTGGCCGGGCCAGCCGGCCTCCGGCGCGTCCGGCCCGATCCGCCAGGCCTCGAACGCGGCCAGCGTGCCGGGCATCGGCAGCGCGACCGCCGGTTCCGCTACGGCCTGCGCGTGCCGGACCGGCTTGGGCGCTTCGACTGGAGCCAGCCAGTCGCGCGGCGCCTCGTCGATCGACGCATCGACGCCGGCGTTGCGCCACCAATCCAGCGCGCTTGCTGCTGCCGTTCGCCAATCGATATTTTGGTCCGCCCCCATGATGTTCCTATAGAGTCGAGTGTTGACGACGCGGTCAATTCGCTGGCACCGCTGAATGGACAGGACGTTGCTGTGGCGCGACGAGAGCGCGCACTTCGTCCCTATTGGAGACGATAATGAGCGAACGCGAGTCCATGCCCTATGACGTCGTGATCGTCGGCGCCGGGCCTGCTGGCCTGTCCGCCGCGATCCGGCTGAAGCAGCTGGCGGCCGAAAAGGGCGGCGAAATCTCGGTCTGCGTGCTCGAAAAAGGCTCGGAGGTCGGCGCGCATATCCTGTCCGGCGCGGTGGTCGATCCCAAGGGGCTCGACGAACTGATCCCCGACTGGCGCGACAAGGGCTGTCCGCTGGCCGAGGTGCCGGTCACCGACAACCAGCACTGGATCCTGACGAAAAAGAAGAAGTTCGGCCTGCCGCATCGTCTCACCCCGCCTTTCATGCACAACAAGGGCACCTATACCGGGTCGCTCGGCAATCTGTGCCGCTGGCTGGCCGGCCAGGCGGAAGAACTCGGCGTCGAGATCTTTCCTGGCTTCGCCGCGGCCGAGGTGCTGTTCAATGAGGATGGGTCGGTCAAGGGCGTCGCGACCGGCGACATGGGCGTGGCGCGCGACGGCACGCACAAACCCGATTATACGCCAGGCCTCGAGCTCCACGCCAAGTACACCTTCCTCGGCGAGGGCGTGCGCGGGCATCTGAGCAAGGAACTGATCCGCACCTTCGACCTGGCGAAGGACGCGCAGCCGCAGGTCTATGGTCTCGGCATCAAGGAATTGTGGGACATCAAGCCGGAGCATCATGTTCCCGGCCGCGTCATCCACACCCAGGGCTGGCCGCTGTCCGACGGCACGAGCGGCGGCGGCTTTTTCTATCACCAGGCGAACGGGCAGGTCGCAATCGGCTTCGTCACCTGGCTCAACTATACCAACCCCTATGTCTCGCCGTTCCAGGAGATGCAGCGCTGGAAGACTCATCCCGCGATCGCGTCGATGCTGGAGGGCGGCAAGCGGGTCTCCTATGGCGCGCGGGCGATCAGCGACGGCGGCCTTCAGTCGGTGCCGAAGCTGGTCTTCCCGGGCGGTGCGCTGATCGGGGATTCGGCCGGTTTCCTCAATGTGCCCCGCATTAAGGGCAGCCACACCGCGGTGAAGAGCGGCATCATGGCGGCGGACGCGGCCTATGACGCGATCCAGGCCGGGCGGACGAGCGACGAACTGACCGCCTATCCCGAGGCGTTCGAGCAGAGCTGGGTGAAGAAGGAGCTCTCGATCGTCCGCAACGTGGTGCCGCTGGTAAAGACCTTCGGCGATTTCCTCGGATCGGGCCTGTCGGGCATCACCATGTGGCTGGAGAATTTCGGCATCAAGATGCCGTTCACGCTCAAGCATCACCCGGACAACGAGAGCCTGTGGCGCAAGGACCAGGTCAAGAAAATCGATTATCCCAAGCCCGACGGCGTGCTGACCTTCGACCGGCTTTCCTCGGTGTTCCTGTCGAACACCAATCATGAGGAGGACCAGCCGGTCCATCTGACGCTCAAGGACCCGACCATCCCGGTCGCCTATGATCTGCCGATGTACGACGAGCCGGCGCAGCGTTATTGCCCCGCGGGCGTTTACGAGATCGTGGGCGAGGAAAGCGGCGATCCGAAGTTCGTCATCAACGCGCAGAATTGCGTCCACTGCAAGACGTGCGACATCAAGGATCCCACCCAGAACATCAACTGGGTGGTGCCGGAAGGCGGCGGAGGACCGAATTATCCGAACATGTGATCGACTGGGCCTGACGCTGCTGGCGCTGACCGTCGCGACGCCCGCCTGGGCTGACCGCGGTGCGGACGATCTGGCCGCCTACGCCCGCGCCCGCGCCGCCGATGGCGACGGCCGGGTGGAGCAGGCCGCGGCGGGCTATGCCACTGCGCTGTCCGGCGCGCCGGGCAATCTAGCCATCGCGCGCCGGGCTTATCGGGAGGCGATGGAGGCCGGCGACGATGCCTTGGCCGACCGTGCGATCGTGACCCTGGATGCGGCGCGCGCAGCACCGCCGGACGCAATCCTGTTCAGCTATGCCGGGGCGGTGCGCGCGGGGGACAAGGCGGCTGCCGCCTCGATCCTGACGCGGATCGGCGCGGGGCCGTTCGATTTCGTGGCGAACCTGCTCGGTGCCTGGGCAGCGTTCGACGCCGGCGGCGATCCCGTCGCCAAGCTCAGCGAAGGCAAGGCAAATGCGGTCGCGCGTCGCTACACTGCGGAAAACCGCGCGCTGCTGTTGATCGCGACCGGCAAGGTCGATGAAGGCGCCCTTGCCCTTCAGGCGCTGCTCGGTGCCGATCAAGGCAGCCTCGACCTGCGGATCAATGCTGCTGAACTGTTCGCGGCCAAGGGGCGGGCCGATATCGCCAGGGCGCTGCTCACCGGCAGCGACAGCGCGGTGGTCGCGCTTCGCCGGACGATCGGGGATGGCGTGCCGCCGTCGAGCGCCTTCGGTGCCTCGCGGCTGTTTGCGCGGCTTGCCGCCGATCTGTCGGAGGGCGAGCCGTCTCCGATCGTCACGGCGCTGGCACGGGCGTCACTTCGGCTCGATCCGGCGAATGACCGGGCGCGTGTCCTGCTCGCCCAGTCGCTGGCACGGGGCGGGGCGAGCGATCGGGCCCTGACCCTGCTCGAGCAGGTCGAGCCATCCAGTCCGTTTCATGAGGCGGCGCTGCAGGAGCGCGTGGCGGTACTGAGCGGCGCAGGCGAGGGCGCCGGCGCGCTGGCGGCGGCGACAACCCTGTCCGGTCGCAAGGATGCCACCAGCATGGACGCGGCGCGGGTCGGCGATCTCCTGACCAGCGCCGGGCGTTTCGACGACGCGGCACGCGCTTATTCGCTCGCGATCAAGCGCTCCGGAGACGCGCCGTCCTGGACTCTGTTCCTGCAACTTGGCGGCGCGCTGGATCAGGCCGGCCGCTGGCCCGAGGCGCGCAAGGCACTGGAGCGCGCGGTCGACATGGCGCCCGACGAGGCGGTCGCGCTCAATTATCTGGGCTATGCCCGGCTCGAGCATGGCGAGGAACCCGCTGCCTCGATCGCGCTGCTGGAAAAGGCGAATGCGCTCCAGCCGGGCGACGCATCGATCATCGATTCGCTCGCCTGGGCCTATTTCCGGCGCGGTGACACGCGCAAGGCGCTGCCGATGCTGGAACTGGCCGCGCGCGGACAGCCGGCCAATGTGACGATCAACGAGCATCTCGGTGACGCCTATTGGTCGCTCGGGCGCCGTTACGAGGCGCGCTACGCGTGGCAGGCGGCTGCGATCGTCGCGGATGCCGAGGACGGGCCGCGGATCGCCGCCAAGATCGCCAACGGGCTTCGCGCAAAACCGTGATCGTCGAACAGGCTCCGGCCAAGATCAATCTGGCGCTGCACGTCCGCGCGCGGCGCGACGACGGCTATCATGAGATCGAGACCCTGTTCGCCTTTCTGCAGGACGGCGACGAGGTTCGGCTTGCCGAGGGACCGCCGTCCTTCGCCGTGGAAGGTCCCTTTGCCGGCGCGCTGGCGGGCGAAGGCGACAATCTCGTCACGCGCGCGGCCTATACCTATGCCACGGCCTTTTCCGCTCCGGCCGAAGGGGCATTCACCCTGGTGAAGCGCTTGCCGGTGGCATCCGGCATCGGCGGCGGATCGGCGGATGCTGCCGCGGCGTTGCGGGCACTGGCGCGGCGGGACGGCGTGGCGCTCGACGATCCGCGTCTGTTCGACATTGCTGACCGGCTCGGGTCGGACGTGCCCGCCTGCCTGCTCGGCCGCAGCGCGCTGGGGCGGGGCAGGGGCGAACAGCTCGAGCCCGTGGACGGCCTGACCGGCATGCCGGTGCTGCTGGTCAATCCGGGCGTCGCGGTCTCGACCGGGCCAGTCTTTGCTGCCTGGGATGGGCGGGACCGCGGGCCGATCGGCGAGGGGGCCCTGCTCGGCCGCGCCTTGCTTGGCCGCAACGACCTCGAAGCACCCGCTCGCAAGATCGCGCCGGCGATCGGCGAGGCGCTGGCGCTGCTGCTCGACAGCGACGGCACGCGGCTTGTGCGGATGTCCGGTTCGGGCGCCACCTGCTTTGCCCTGTATGACCGGCCCGAGGACCGCGCCACCGCGGCGCGCGCCATCCGCGCCATGCGTCCCGGCTGGTGGTGCCTCGAATCGACGCTCGCGTGATATGAGCGCGCCGATCATCCGGCCCGGCGCATCCGGCGGCATCCTGCTGATCTGCGATCATGCCTCGAATGCGGTGCCGGCGGGCGTCGACCTCGGCATTGGTACCGCTCTGTTCGACAAGCATATCGCGATCGATATCGGGGCGGGGCCGTTGACCGAGGCGCTGGCCGCGCGGCTGGGGGCGCCTGCGATCCTCGCGACGGTCTCACGGCTGGTGATCGATCTCCATCGCCAGCCCGATCATCCTTCGTTGATCCCGGCCACGAGCGACGGCCATGCGATCCCGGGCAATATCGATGCAGACCGGTCGGATCGGATCGTGCGCTTCCACGCACCTTATCACCGTGCGCTGGCGGCGCTGATCAAGGCGCAGCGGCCGACCTTGCTCGCCTCGATCCACAGCTTCACGCCCGAGCTGGAAAGTGGCGGGGGAGGGGCTCGGCCCTGGCATGCCGGCATCCTGTACAATCGTGATCGCCGCGCCGCCGACCTCGCCGTGGCGATGTTGCAGGCCGAAGGAATCGAGACTGGCGACAACGAGCCCTATTCCGGCCGGGTGCTCAATGCGACGCTCAACCGGCATGGTGAGGCCAATGGTATCCCGAGTCTCGCCATCGAAATCCGCAACGATCTGATCCGCGATGCAGCGGGTTTGGCGCGCTGGACCGACATTCTCGGGCCTATTCTGATAAAAATCAGCAATAGTCTTGCGCGAAAGGCCCCTCTGGCGACATAGGCGCCGCATGACTCACCAGTTCGACAAATCCAAGCTCCCGAGCCGGCACGTCTCGGTCGGCCCCGAGCGCGCCCCGCACCGCAGCTATTATTATGCGATGGGCATATCCGAGGAGGATATCGCCAAGCCGTTCGTGGCGCTCGCCAGCGCCGGCAACGACAGCGCGCCGTGCAATACCACGCTCGATGCGCAGGCCGATGCGGCACGTGCCGGCGTGATTCAGGGCGGCGGCATGCCGCGGCGCTTCAACACCATCACCGTTACCGACGGTATCGCGATGGGTCATCAGGGCATGAAGTCCTCGCTGGTCAGCCGCGAAGTGATCGCCGACTCGGTCGAGCTCAGCGTGCGTGGCCATTGCTACGACGCGCTGGTCGGCTTTGCCGGCTGCGACAAGTCGCTGCCGGGCATGATGATGGCGATGCTCCGCCTCAACGTGCCCAGCATCTTCGTCTATGGCGGGTCGATCCTGCCGGGCCGTTATCACGACCGTGACGTCACCGTGGTCGACGTGTTCGAGGCAGTCGGCCAGCACGCCGCCGGCAATTGCCCGCTCAAGGACCTGACCGAGCTGGAAAAGGTTGCGTGCCCGGGCCACGGTGCCTGTGGCGGCCAGTACACCGCCAACACCATGGCGTGCGTCGGCGAGGCGATCGGCCTGTCGCTGCCCAATTCGAACATGGTGCCGGCGCCCTACACGACGCGCGAGCAGATCGCCGTCGCGGCAGGCGCGCAGGTGATGGAACTGCTCGCCGCCAATATCCGCCCGCGCGACATCTGCACGCGCGAGGCGTTCATCAACGCGGCGCGCATCGTGGCGGCGACGGGGGGCTCGACCAACGGCGCGCTGCATCTGCCCGCCATGGCGAGCGAAGCAGGCATTGATTTCGACCTGTTCGACGTCGCGGAGATATTCAAATCAACGCCTTACATCGCCGACCTGAAGCCTGGCGGGAAGTATGTCGCCAAGGACATGTACGAGGCAGGCGGCGTCTACATGCTGATGAAGACGATGCTCGCCAATGGCCTGTTGTTCGGCGATTGCCTGACGGTCACCGGCAAGACGCTGGGAGAGAATATCGATCAGGTGACGTGGAACCCGGACCAGAAGGTCATCTACGATGTGAAGGCGCCGATCAGCCCGACTGGCGGCGTCGTCGGCCTGCGCGGCAGCCTCGCGCCCAATGGCGCGATCGTGAAGGTCGCCGGCATGCACCGGCTGCAATTCAGCGGTCCGGCGCGGGTGTTCGACTGCGAGGAGGACACCTTCGCCGCGGTCGAGGCGCGGGAGATCAACGAAGGCGAAGTCGTCGTCATCCGCTATGAAGGTCCCAAGGGCGGCCCCGGCATGCGCGAGATGTTGTCCACCACCGCTGCGCTGTACGGCCTCGGCATGGGCGAGAAGGTGGCGCTGATCACTGACGGGCGCTTCTCCGGCGCAACCCGCGGGTTCTGCATCGGCCATGTCGGACCCGAGGCGGCCGATGGCGGCCCGATCGCTCTGGTCGAGAATGGCGACATCATCAGCATCGACGCAGAAGCCGGTACGATCGACCTCGATGTGGCTGAGGATGTGCTCGCCGAGCGCCGCGCCAAATGGGTGCCGCGCACGCACGACTATCAATCCGGCGCGCTCTGGCGCTATGCGGCCACGGTCGGCCCTGCCTATAAGGGCGCGATCACGCATCCTGGAGCGAGCGCCGAAACCCATGTCTACGCGGATATCTAGCGGAGCGGTGCTTGGGGCCCTGCGCGGGCCGTCGAACCAGATGCCATGACGTCGCTTGCCGGCAAGCCCCTGCTGACGGCCGCGGACATGCGGGCTGCGGAGGAAGCGGCGATTGTCCATGGAGCCACGGTGCAGGGCCTGATGGATCGCGCCGGCCGCGAGGTCGCGGAGATGGTCCGGCGCTTGGGCTCGGGCAACGATGTGCTTGTCCTGTGCGGGCCGGGGAATAACGGCGGAGACGGCTATGTCGCCGCAGCCGCCCTGCATGAAGCCGGTGTGCCGGTCCGTGTCGCGGCCAGCGCTGAGCCCCGCACCGATGCCGCGAAACACGCCCGTGCGCGGTGGAACGGGGAGGTCGAGACGCTAGATAGGGCCGCGCCAGCGCCGATCCTCGTGGATGCGCTGTTCGGAACCGGCCTGTCTCGCGCGCTCGACGAGGCGATCGTCGCCGATCTTGTCCGATTGCGCAACCGGGCAAGGCTGGCGATCGCGGTTGACTTGCCGAGCGGCGTCGCGACCGATGACGGGGCCGTGCTGAACCGGATTCCGGCGTTCGACCTGACGCTGGCACTCGGTGCGGCCAAGCCTTCGCATCTGCTCTATCCCGCGGCGGGCCATTGCGGCACCGTTCGCGTCCTCGACATCGGCGTGCCGGTATCGAGCAACGCCGCAATCCTCGGCGAGCCGCGCCTGCCCGCGCCGGGACCGGACTCCCACAAATATACACGCGGCATGGTTGCCATCATCGGCGGGGAGATGCCGGGCGCGGCCGAACTCGCGGCTCTGGCGGCGATGCGGGCAGGGGCAGGCTATGTCCTGCTGCTGGCCGACGGCACTGCCGGAGACCCGCATGCGATCGTTCGCAGGCGGTTCGCGGCGGAGGCACTGAACGACACGCGCATCGGGGCGGTGGTGATCGGGGTCGGCTTGGGGCGGGGCGCGGTCGCCGGAACGCGGCTGGATCTGGCGCTGGCGTCGTCCCGCCCCCTCGTCATCGACGGGGACGCGCTCCACCTTCTCGACGAGCACCGCTTGGCAAGGCTTCGCGCCCATGCCGCCCCGGTCGTGCTGACACCCCATGCGGGCGAATTCGATGCGTTGTTCGGCAAGGATGACGGCAGCAAGATCGACCGTGCCCGCGCGGCGGCGGCGAGTATCGGTGCGATCATCGTCTTCAAGGGGGCCGACACCGTCATCGCTGCGCCCGACGGTCAGGTTCGGGTTGCCCAAGGCGCGAGCCGATGGCTTTCAACCGCCGGAACCGGCGACGTGCTGGCCGGCGCCATCGGTGCGATGCTGGCGGCGCGGCCCGGCTCGGCGATCGATGCGGCCGGAGCCGGCGTCTGGCTTCACGGCGCGGCTGCCGCAAGGCTGGGCGCCGCCTTTATCGCTGACGATCTGGCTGAGGCCCTCAGCGCCGCTCGGGCCACGTTGTGAGCGACACGATCGTCCGGGTCGCCGCGCGGGGCGACGGCATCACCGCCAATGGTCGGCATGCGGCGCTGGCGGCGCCCGGCGACATGTTGACGGCGGAGGGGCAGGTTGTCCCCGGCCCGCATCATCAGGTCCCGCCATGCCGCCATTTTCCGACCTGTGGCGGCTGCCAGCTCCAGCATCTCGACGATGAGAGCTATGCGCGCTTTATCGGCGATCGCATCGCCGGGGCGCTCGAGGCGCAGGGTCTGGCCGGCGATATCCGGCCCCCCGCACTGTCGCCGCCCCACACCCGGCGCCGCGCGGCGCTGCAGGCCGAGGCCAAGGCTGGGCGCATCCGGATCGGCTTCAGCGAAGGATCGAGCCATGCGCTGGTCGATCTCCAGGAGTGCTGGATACTGACGCCAACCTTGTTCGCGCTGGTGGCGCCGTTGCGCGGGCTGCTGGGGCGCTTTCTCAAGGCCAATCGGCGCGCCCGGCTGCATCTCACCGAAGCGGATCAGGGCATCGACCTGCTGATCGAGGGCATTGAGGCGGAAGGGCTGGAGGCGGCTGAGGCGATCACGGCGTTTTGCCAGCGCCACGGCGTCGCGCGTCTGTCGATCGACAATGGCCTGGGCCCGGAAACGCGGTGGGAACCCGAGCCCGTCACCATTACCTTGGCGGGTATTCCCGTGCCGCTGCCGCATAATTCCTTCCTCCAGGCGACTCGAGAAGGGGAGGCATCGCTGGTCGCCGCGGTGCGCGAGGCGATCGGGCGAGCGGGGACGGTGGCCGATCTCTTCTCCGGCCTCGGCACCTTCGCGCTGGCGCTATCGGCGCGCGTCTATGCGGCGGAGGCGGCGCGTGACGCCATCCTGTCACTCAAGGGGGCGGGCGCTCGCGCCGGGCGGCAACTGTTTGCCGATCATCGCGACCTGTTTCGCCGGCCGCTGACGACGGCGGAGTGCGACCGGTTCGACGCGATCATACTCGATCCGCCCCGGGCAGGCGCGCGCGAGCAGGTGGTGCAACTGGCCGAGGCGAAGACGCCAGTCATTGCCTATGTTTCGTGCAATCCCAGCAGCTTCGCGCGCGACGCGGAGATATTGTGCAAGGGTGGATATACGCTGGAATGGATTCAGCCGGTTGGGCAGTTCCGCTGGTCGACGCATGTGGAACTGGCGGCAAAGTTCAGCCGCTAGGGATAGTCCGCCCGCAGGAAATATAGTCCATCGGGAGGCGCGTTGAGACCGAGTTGCGACCTGTCCCGCGCCTCAAGAGCTGCCTGCATGTCGTCGGGCGACCATTTTCCCTGCCCGACCAGCCCGAGGCAGCCAACCATCGACCTTACCTGATGATGCAGGAACGATCGGGCCGAAGCGAACACGCTGATCCGGTCGCCACTGGCCACCACGTCCAACCGATCCAGCGTCCGTAACGGGCTGTCCGCCTGGCAATGTGCCGAGCGGAAGGTGGTGAAGTCGTGCCGGCCGACAAGGCGCGCGGCACCCTCTGCCATGGCGCCCGCATCGAGCGGTGTCGGAACGCGCCAGGCCAGTCCGTTCTCGAAGGTCAGCGGCGCGCGCCGAGTGACGATGCGATATTCATAATGACGCGCCAGGCAGGAAAAACGGGCATGCCATTCGTCCGGTACGATCTCGCACGCCAGGACCGCGACCGGTGCCGGGCGCACGACGGCGTTCAGCGCTTCCATCAGGCGGAACGGCGTGATCGTCCGTTCGATATCGACATGCGCGCGCATGCCGGTCGCATGGACACCGGCATCGGTACGCCCGGCGGCATGGACCGCTACGGCCTCGCCGGTGATCTGCAGCGCGGCCGCCTCGATCGTTTCCTGCACGCTCGGCCCGTGCGCCTGGCGCTGCCAGCCCATGAAAGGTCGGCCGTCATATTCCACGGTCAGCGCAAAGCGCGTCATGAGAGTTGGGTTCCGGGTGGTATCGTGAAACCGCGGAGCAGCTCCGATGACGTCATGACGCCGCGTCCCGCGCGTTGCAGCAGCGTCGGACGGATTGCGCCGTCGTTGCAGGCAATGGCCAGTCGCTCGTCGAGAACCCGACCCTCCGTGCCGCGATCGGGCAGCACATCGGCGGCAAGTACCCGGATTCGCTCCGCGCCGAGCTCGAAAAAGGCGCCTGGGACTGGGTTGAACGCCCGAACCTGCCGCTCGACGTCGGCCGCGCTCCGGGAGAAGTCGATCCGTGCCTCGGCCTTGTCGATCTTGGGGGCGTAAGTCACGCCCTGCTCGGGTTGCGGCACCGAAGGATAAGCGGTCAGGTTGCCGAGCACCTCGACCATCAACATTGCCCCCATCGCGCTCAGTTCGTCGGTCATGGCGCCGGCGGTCTTGCCGTCAATCGGCGTCCTCCCCTCGAGCCGCACCGGCCCGGTATCGAGCCCGGCTTCCATCTGCATGATGCCGACACCGGTCTCGGCATCGCCGGCGAGGATCGCGCGCTGAATCGGCGCGGCACCGCGCCAGCGGGGCAGGAGCGAGGCATGGACGTTGAGGCAGCCCAGCGATGGCGCTTCGAGCACCGCGCGCGGCAGGATGAGGCCGTACGCCGCCACCACCGCCACATCTGCCCCGAACGACGCGAATTCGGCCTGGGCGTCAGGATCGCGGAGCGACACCGGCGTTCGCACGGCGATGCCGAGCGCCTCGGCACGCGCCTGGACGGGGGAGGGCGTCAGCGCCTTGCCGCGCCCGGCACGGCGCGGTGGCTGGCTGTACGCCGCGACGACGTCATGGCCTGCATCCACCAGCGCCTGAAGCACTGGCACCGAGAATTCGGGCGTTCCCATGAAGACGATCCGCATGGTTACGCTCTGGCCGCTTGGCAGAGGGGCACGCAACCCCCTATCTGTTCTCCATGGCATCTCCCGAGATCGAAGCCCTCACTCAAGCGCTGGCCCGGTTGCCCGGTCTCGGGCCGCGATCGGCGCGGCGCGCGGTGCTTCACCTGCTCAAGAAGCGCGAGGTCGCGCTCGGTCCATTGCTGTCTGCCCTCACCGCGGTTGAGGAAAGGCTCTCAACCTGTTCGATTTGCGGTAATATCGATACGATTGATCCCTGCGGGGTCTGCGCCGACCCGCGCCGCGATGCGCGGTCGCTCTGCGTCGTGGAGGAAGTGGCCGATCTCTGGGCACTCGACCGCTCGCGGCTGTTCCCGGGGCGGTTTCATGTTCTTGGCGGACGGCTGTCGGCGCTGGAAGGGGTTCGCCCGGAGGATCTGAGCATCGATTCGCTGGTCCGACGTATCGAGGCCGGCGGCATCGACGAGGTCGTGCTGGCGATGAACGCCACCCTGGAGGGCCAGACCACGGCGCATTACATCGCCGAACGGATCGAGCGCTTCCCGATCCGCGTCACGCAGCTCGCGCACGGCCTGCCGGTCGGCGGCGAGCTGGACTATCTCGACGAGGGCACGCTGGCCCAGGCACTGCGGGCTCGTCGACCTGTCGCTTGACGGCGGGCCCGCGCTTTCCTAGCTCGCCTGCATGTCTGTTCTGGAAATCCTCGAAGTCCCGCATCCGGGCCTGCGCGCCGTTGCCAAGCCGGTCGACACGATCGACGACGCTGTCCGCGCGATCGTCTCCGACATGTTCGACACCATGTATGACGCACGGGGCATCGGCCTTGCCGCGACTCAGGTCGGCATCGAGCAGCGCATCGTCGTGATCGACTTGCAGGAACCCGAAAGCGACGCGGAAGACGCCAAGCCCGTCCGCACGCCCTTGGTCTATATCAATCCGGAGCTCGTCTCGGTCAGCGAGGAGACGTCGGTCTACAACGAAGGCTGCCTGTCGATTCCGGAGCAATATGCCGAGGTCGAGCGCCCGACGCGGTGCCGGGTGAAATGGCTGGACCTCGATGGGACCGTCCATGAGGATGATTTCGATGGGTTGCTCTCGACCTGCATCCAGCATGAGATCGACCATCTGAACGGCGTGCTGTTCATTGACCACATCTCCCGCCTGAAGCGCGACATGGTGCTGAAGAAGCTGGCCAAGGCCCGCAAGGCCGCCTGATCTTACTCGCCGGGCCTGTCGTTAGAACAGGCCCTCGATCTCCCCATCGACCCCGAACCGGATCGATTCGGCTGCCGGCGCGCGCGGCAGGCCGGGCATCGTCATGATCTCCCCGCAAATCGCCACCACGAAGCCCGCGCCGGCCGCCAGACGCACTTCGCGTACCGGCACGACATGGCCGGTCGGCGCCCCCAGCTTCGCCGGATCGGTCGAGAAGCTGTACTGAGTCTTGGCCATGCACACCGGCAGATGGCCGAACCCGGCATCCTCCCAGCGCTTGAGCTGCGCGCGGACACTCGGATCGGCGATCGCTTCCTCGGCGCGGTAGATGCGCGTCGCGACGGTGTTGATCTTCTCGAACAGCGACAGATCGTCGTCATAGATCGGCGCGAATTGCGGCGTGGCATGGTCGCACAGATCGGCGACCCTGGCGGCCAATGCTTCCGCACCGGCACCGCCGTCCGTCCAGTGCGTGCACAGGACCGCCTCGGACCCGTGGCTGGCCGCGATATCGCGGATCACGTCGATCTCGGCCTCGGTGTCCGTCCCGAAAAAGTTGATCGCGACGACCGCCGGAACGCCGAACTGCCGCACATTCTCGATATGTCGCGCCAGGTTGACGCCGCCGCGTCGCACTGCCTCGACATCAGGTGTGGCGAGATCGGCCTTGGCCACGCCACCATTCATCTTCAGCGCCCGCACCGTCGCGACGATCACCGCGGCGGCGGGTTTCAGGCCCGATTGCCGGCATTTGATGTCGAAGAACTTCTCCGCGCCCAGATCGGCGCCAAAGCCGGCCTCGGTCACGACATAGTCGCCGAGCCCGAGTGCCGCGCGCGTGGCGATCACCGAGTTGCAGCCATGCGCGATATTGGCGAAGGGTCCGCCATGGACGAAGGCGGGATTGCCCTCCAGCGTTTGCACCAGGTTGGGCTTGATCGCCTGGGCGAGCAGCACCGCCATCGCGCCGTCCGCCTTGAGGTCGCGCGCCGTCACCGGGCGCTTGTCGCGTGTATAGGCGACAACGATCCGGCCGAGCCGGTCCTCAAGGTCCTCCAGCCCGCTCGCCAGGCACAGGATGGCCATCACTTCCGACGCGACGGTGATGTCGAAGCCGGATTCGCGCGGATACCCATTGGCCGGGCCGCCCAGGGACTGGGCGATGTCGCGCAGCGCCCGGTCGTTCATGTCGAGCACGCGACGCCACACGATGCGGCGAACGTCGATGTCGAGCGCATTCCCCCAATGGACATGGTTGTCGATCATCGCCGCGAGGAGGTTGTGCGCGCTGGTGATGGCGTGGAAATCGCCGGTGAAATGGAGGTTGATGTCCTCCATCGGCCCTACCTGAGCGTAGCCGCCGCCGGTCGCGCCGCCCTTGGTGCCGAAACAGGGGCCAAGCGATGGCTCGCGCAGGCACAGCACCGTCTTGCGGCCGATGCGGTTGAGGCCGTCGGCGAGGCCGACCGAAGTGGTCGACTTGCCTTCGCCGGCCGGCGTTGGGCTGATCGCGGTGACCAGGATCAGCTTGCCGACCTGTCCGGTCGCGGGAACGCGCGCCAGATCGATCTTCGCCTTGAAATGCCCATAGGGCTCGACCGCCTCGGGCGGGATGGCGAGCCGGGCGGCGATGTCGTTGATGGGTTTCAGGGTGGTGGCGCGCGAGATGGCGATGTCGGTCAGCATGGCGCGCAGTCGTAGCGAACGGCCGGCCGGCCGCAAGCTCGGCATGATCCTATTTTGCGACGACTCGGCCATGATCGGCGCGGCCAACCGAAACCCGCGGCACTTGTTAACGCGGCCCCGGGGCGGTAAGTTCGCGCTTCGTTCCGGAGGAGCAGAAGTTGGACCCGATTACCCTCGTCATTATCGTTTTTGCCATCCTGGGGGCGTTGGCCATCGGCTGGTGGCTGGGCAAGCGCGGCGTGGCCGAGATCCGGGCCGAACTCGACGCGCGTACCGAGGAGTTCAAGCGCGCGATCATCGACCTGGCGGGGGCGGAAGAACGGGCTCGCACGGCGGCGCAGCTTCGCGACCAGCTCGACATCACCCGCGAGGAGCGGGACGGTTTCCGTACCGAGAACGCCACGCTTCGCGCTCATGCCGAGGCGTTCGAGGCGCGGCTGGCTGAATTCAAGAACTCGCGCGAGGCGATGACCGGCCATTTCAACGAGACCGCCGCCAAGCTGCTCAACGACGCGCAGAGGCAGTTCCTCGAGCGCGCCGAGGCTCGCTTCAAGCAATCCGAAGAGACGGCCGGCCAGAACCTCAAATCGATGCTCCAGCCCGTCAGTGACCGCCTGCTGAAATATGAGGAAACCGTCACCAAGGTGGAGAATGAGCGCAAGGGCGCGTTCGACCAGCTCAAGGGCCAGCTAGAGGGCCTGCGCGTCGGGCAGGAGAAGGTCAGCAGCGAAGCGGCCAAGCTGGTCAACTCACTGCGCAACGCGCCGAAATCGCGCGGCCGCTGGGGTGAGCAGCAGCTCAAGAATGTGTTGGAAACTTGTGGGTTATCCGAACATACCGATTTCCAGACTGAAGTCAGCATTTCCGGCGGCGACGAGGGTGGGCGGCTTCGCCCGGATGCCATCATCAAGGTGCCGGGCGGGCGATCGCTGGTGATCGACGCCAAGGTCTCGCTCAACGCCTATCAGGACGCGTTCGGCTCGGTCGACGAGGCGCAGCGGACGATCGGCCTGGCGGCGCACGCCGCCTCGATGCGCGCGCACGTCAACGGCCTGGGCAACAAGGCCTATTGGAGCCAGTTCGCCGATGCGCCCGATTATGTGATCATGTTCGTGCCGGGCGAGCATTTCCTCTCCGCCGCGCTCGAACATGATCCGACCTTGTGGGATTTCGCTTTCGAGAAGCGCGTGCTGCTGGCCACACCGACCAACCTGATCGCGATCGCGCGCACTGTCTCCGCCGTGTGGCGGCAGGAACGACTCGCCAAGGAAGCGCGCCAGATCGGCGAACTGGGCAAGGAACTGTATGATCGGCTGGCGAAGGCAGCGGGCGATCTGCGCAAGGTGGGTGGCGGACTGACGTCAGCGGTGAACAACTACAATGTTTTCGTCAGCAGCTTCGAAAGCCGGACTCTGGTGACCGCCCGCAAGCTGCGCGACCTCAATATCGAGCCCGGCGCGCGTGAGATCGAAGGTGTCGAACCGGTCGAAGCACTGGCGCGCTATGGCGACACGCCGATCCTGATCGATGGTTCGCTGAACGAAGCCGCGGAGTAACCAATCGAGGCAGCATCTACCGGTCGAGCATCTCCCGCACCTTGTTGCCCAGCGCGACGACAGTGAAGGGCTTGGTGATCACTTCCATGCCCGGGTCGAGCAGGCCGTTTCCGACGGCCGCATTCTCGGCATAGCCGGTGATGAAGAGAATTTTCAGGTCCGGCCGCGTGATGCGCGCCGCGTCCGCGACCTGGCGGCCGTTCAACCCGCCGGGCAGCCCGACATCGGTGACCAGCAGGTCGATGCGCGCGGCGGACTGGATGATTTTCAGCCCCGCGGGCCCGTCCACGGCCTCCATGACGGCATAGCCGGCGTCCTCGAGGATCTCGACCGCGAGCTGTCGCACGATCGCCTCGTCGTCGATCACCAGCACGGTTTCGCCATGACCCTGGTCTGCAAATTCCTGCTCGCCTTCGTCGCCTGCGCCGAGTTCCCCGGTGAAACGCGGGAAATACAGGCACATCGTCGTACCCTTGCCCGGCTCCGAGTAGATTCGCACCTGTCCGCCCGACTGGCGGACGAAGCCGTGGATCATCGACAGGCCGAGCCCCGTCCCCTGGCCGATCGGCTTGGTCGTGAAGAACGGGTCGAACGCCTTGGCCACGATATCCGGTGTCATGCCGGATCCGGTATCGGTCACGCACAGCGATACATATTGGCCGCGCGGCAATTCCCGATCACGCGCGGCGCGATCGTCGAGCCATTTGTTGGCGGTCTCGATCGTGATGCGCCCATGGCCCGCCATCGCGTCGCGCGCGTTGATCGCCAGATTGAGCAGCGCGTTCTCGAGCTGGGAGGTATCGACCCGGGTCAGCCATAGTCCGCCCGCGCCGACGACTTCCACGTCGACGCTGGGGCCGACGGTACGGCGGATCAGGTCCTCGAGACCGGCGATCAGGCGATTGACGTCAGTAGGCCGGGGGTCGAGAGTCTGGCGGCGGGAGAAAGCGAGGAGGCGCTGAGTCAGCGACGCGGCGCGACGGGTCGCGTCCTGTGCGCCACCGATATACCGTTCCAGTCCGGCCAACCGACCCTGGCCGATGCGCAACTCGAGCAGTTCGAGATTGCCGCCAATACCAGCGAGCAAATTGTTGAAATCATGGGCGATACCGCCGGTGAGCTGACCCACTGCCTCCATCTTCTGCGATTGGCGAAGGGCCTCCTGCGCCAGTTGCAGTTCGCGTTCGCGAGCCTTGTCCTCGCTCAGGTCGCGTCCAACGGCGATGAAATGGACGCCGTCCGGCTCCGGCGACACCGTCCAGCCGATCGGAATCCACTCGCCGTCGGCCGACAGGATGCGGTTCTCGAACCGGGTCGGCTGCCCCGTCCGGCCCATTTCCTCCAGCGCGCTGGTCACGGCCGGCACATTGTCGGGGTGGATGATATCGGCATAGGGGTTGGTCAGCAGCTCCTGCTCGGACCAGCCCAGTACCTTGGTCCAGGCGGGGTTCACCGCCACCATGCCGCCCTGATAGTCGGCACGTGCCAGCATGTCCTCCGACAGCGTCCATAACCGGTCGCGCTCGGCCTCGGCGGCTTTTTCCTCGGTGATGTCACGCCCGCTACAATAGACCATGCCGTCTTCGGGGATGCCGACCCAGGAAATCCAGCGATAGCCGCCGTCCTTGCAGCGATAGCGGTTGGGAAAGCGGATCGCCGGCTCGCCCTGCTGAGTCAGCTGGAAGCCGCCACGCGTGCGTTCGACATCGTCAGGATGAAGCATTTCGAAGATCGACATGCCTGCGACCTCCTCCTCGCTCCAGCCGAGCAGGCTCTTCCACGCCGGGTTCGACGTTTCGAAATAACCCTGTGAATTCAGTGCACCGAGAAGATCGGGACTGAGATGCCAGGTCATGCCGCGTGCCTGGGTACGCTCGATCACCTGACGTTCGAGATCGGCGTTGAGCGCGCGCAGGGCTTCTTCGCTGCGGACCTGATCGGTGACGTCATGACCCTCGGCGAAAATGCCGGTGATCGTCCCGTCGCCTTCGACGATCGGTTGGTAGACGAGATTGAGGAAACGTTTCTCCAGTGGACTGCCCGGCTCCCGCTGCAGGTCGACCGCCATGTTCTGCCCGACAAAAGGCTGGCCCGTACGATAGACCTGGTCGAGCAGGTCGAAGAAACCCTGGCCGCCGATCTCCGGCAGCGCCTCGCGCACCGGCATGTCGAGCACATGGCGGTGGCCGATCAGCTGGAGATAGGCTTCGTTCATGAACTCGAACACATGGTCGGGGCCACGCAGCACGCACATGAAGCCGGGCGCGCGCTGGAACAGGGCGCGAAGGCGGTCACGTTCGTGCGTGCGGGCCTCGACCTCCGAGGCAAGGCGTGCATTGACCTGCCGCAACGCCTCCGCCGCGGCCTCGCGGAGTCGGCCGGCTTCGGCAAGAGCGGCGGCACGACTACGCTCGCTTTCATAAGCCTCGGCACTGGCCAGCGCGGACGAGATCTGACCGGCGAGAAGGTCGAGATACCCGAGATAGTCGGCATCCGCGCGGCGATGTGGGTTGAGCCCGACTACCAGGGCGCCGACCGGAAACTCACTGCCGCTACGTTGTAACGGAAGCACCACTGCGTGCTCGGGCGGCTTGTTCCAGGCGCCGCGCGGGAGTGCCTCGCTGTCGGCCAGCGACACGATCGCCTGGCCCCCGGCAAGTGGCCAGGGCGAGATTTCGTCGAGCCGGATCCTGGTGGGGGCCGCGGCGTGCGGTGCGCCGAAGCCGGTCTGCTCGATCAACCGCGCGACGTCGTCCTCGAACAGATAGAGGAGCGTGAAGGGGAGGTCGTGCGGGTTGCCGGCCAGGCGCGCACTGGTGGCGCTGGTTACCGCCGATATCGTGTCCATCCCGGTCAGGTCCGACGCAAGCGCCCGAAGCGTTTCGAGCCGGCGGGCGGTGATGATGCGATCGGTTTCCTCGACCACGGCGCACAGCAGGCCGCCCACGGCGCCGCTATCGTCGAAGATCGGGCTGTAGGAGAAGGTGTGATAGGTCTCCTCGCTATAACCGCTGCGTTCGAGCAACAGCAGCAGCGCCTGGCTCCAGGTGGCCTCGCCGGTTTCATAGACCGATTGGATCAACGGCCCGACATCCGACCATATTTCCGACCATAGAACCGAGGTCGGCGTCGCCAGGCCGCGCGGATGCTTCAGGCCGAGCGTGGGGCGATAAGCGTCATTATAAAGGAAGGCGACGTCGGGACCCCAGCCGATCCACATGTCGAACTTGCTGGTAAGCAGAATGCGGACGGCGACGCGCAACGCCTCGGGCCAGTGGGCGACCGGCCCGAGCGAGGTTTGCGACCAATCCTTGGCGCGCATCAGCGACGCCATTTCACTGGCGCCGATGAAGACGTCCGAACCCTGGTTCGACGGGAGGCCCATCAGGCGCGCCCGCGCCGGTTCAGCGGCCCGTTCTGGTCGGCCGGATCCACTATCTTTCGCGCGGTCATCGAGCCCCCCTCTGCAATTATTGCAGGGCTCAACGATAGGGCAAGGTTCGAGGTTCCGGCGATATGTGCGGCGCCAGGGTTAGTGGATGCGCGGCCCAGCTTTCACCAGCACCAGAGTGCGCAAACCAGTGGCGCTCAGTACCAGCTTGCCGTCGCGATTGCTGATCACGCTCAACCGCTGGCCGAGCAGGTACATGATCGCCTGTTCCTGCACCATCGCCGGGCCCATGCACGCCATCTTGGTGGACATCAGCGGGCCGGTGACCAGATAGCCGCGCTCGAAACGGAATGAGCCGCGGAAGCTGTTGCACCCGCTGTTGCCGCTGATCGTATTGCCGGAAAAGGAAATCGTCGCCGCGCGGGGGCCGCGGACCATGCGGCCCTCGATCGCCTGGATCTCCCAATTGCCCTCGATCACCAGGGCGTGGGGTGCGCTGACGATCGGATCACCGCCACAACCGCGCACGGTTTTGCGACCGACCGTCACGGTCACGCTGTCGGGATAGTCGCGGTCGCTCATCCCGTCGCTGCACCGCGCGCGCGTGACGTCGATCGTGATCCGCGGCGTGACATAGCGCAGGCCGTTGAAGCTCGGCCGGGGCACGGGCGCGGCGGTCGTCACACGAGTGCGTCCATAGTCGCCGACATAGCGGATCAGGCCCTTCTCGATGGTCAGTGCCCATCCTGGTTCGGTCCCGACGGCCTTGTAAGGCACCTCGCGCGGCTGCGCGGCGGCGGCGTCTGCAATCAGCAGGGCGGGGATCAGGGCAAGCGCGAACTTCATCTCGGGTCTCCTCGGCCGCCGGATAGGCAAGCCAGGCTGAACCGGTCGTTACGCACCCGTTCAGCCGCGCGAAGGCTTTGTCTGTGCGAGTACTTCATAGGCCATAACCGCCGTCGCGACAGCAGCATTGAGGCTGTCTGCCTTGCCGAGCATCGGGATTTTCACCAGCAGGTCGCATTCGGCGGCGTAATCGGCCGGCATGCCCTGCGCTTCGTTGCCGGTCAGCAGGAAGGTGGGGGCGGTGTAGGCGGCGGCGCGATAGTCGTGCTCGGTGTCGAGGCTCAGCCCGACCAGCTGCCCCAGGCCGGCGCGGAGCCAGGGGACGAAGTCGGCCCAGCCGGCCTGGACGATCGGCACGGTGAACAGGGCCCCCATGCTCGCGCGTACTGCCTCCACCGAGAAGGGATCGACGCACTCGCCGATCAGGATCAGCCCGCCCGCGCCGACGGCATCGCCGGTGCGCAGGATCGTGCCGAGATTGCCGGGATCGCGCAGCCGCTCGGCGACCAGCCAGATCGTCGCGCTCGAGCGGTCCAGCTTTTCAAGGCTGGTGGCGAATTCAGCGAAGACGCCGACCACGGCCTGCGGGTTGTCCTTGCCGGACAGCTTGGAGAGGATGTCGGGCACCGTCTCGATCGCTTCGCCGCCCGCCGCCTCGACATCGGCGATCAGCGCGCGGACGAGGGCGTGGTTGGCGCTGTCGCGGGCGAAGAACAGATATTGGGGCAGGCGGCCGCTCTCGCGCGCTTCGGTGAGGATGCGCAGGCCCTCGGCGAGGAACAGGCCTTCCTCGCGCCGGTGCCGCTTCTCGCGAAGCGCGCGCACGCGCTTGATGAGCGGGTTGGAATAAGCGGTGATCTCGCGGGGCATGGGAGGCTCACTCCTCCCCGAACTTGGCCTCGACCAGCTGGCACAGCGCGCCGACGGCCTGTTCGGCACCGTCGCCCTCGGCGCTGATGACGATCGAATCGCCCATCGCCGCGCCGAGCATCATCAGGCCCATGATCGAGGTGCCGGTCACGCTGCCGGCGCCATCCTTCTCCACCGCGACTTCGACGGGTTGAGTCGAGGCGAGGGTGACGAACTTGGCGCTTGCCCTGGCGTGGAGCCCCCGCTTGTTGGTGATCAGGACCGTGCGACTGACCGGCATCAGGCAGCCGCCTCGCCAAGAACCTCGGAGGCTACCGAGATATATTTACGCCCGGCCTCGCGCGCTGCCGCGACGGCATCGACCACTTTCATTGCCTTGCGGGCCGATTCGAGCCGGATCAGCATCGGCAGATTGATGCCCGCGATGACCTCGATACGGCCGCGCTCCATCAGCGAGATGGCAAGATTGGAGGGCGTGCCGCCGAACAGGTCGGTCAGCACGATCACGCCGCGCCCGCTGTCGACCGCGGCGATCGCCTTGGCGATGTCGGCGCGGCGCGCCTCCATATCGTCGTCAGGGCCGATCGCGATCGTCGCGATACGTTCCTGCTTGCCGACGACATGCTCCATCGCGGTCACGAATTCCTCGGCGAGGCGTCCGTGCGTCACCAGAACCAGGCCTATCATTGCCCCGACTCTTTCATTGCAGTTTCACTCACTGAAAGACCGTCCCCTTGGGCATTTTCTGCCGCACCCTCAAGCGAGTCTTGCGGCGCTGCAGCAAGATCGCGGTGCGCGACCGTGGGCGAAAATCCTTCGTCGCGCAACCTTGCGGCCACTCGCTCCGCCACATGCACGGAACGGTGCCGCCCGCCGGTGCAGCCAAAGGCCATGGTGACATAGGATTTCCCCTCGGCCCGGTAACGCGGGAGCAGGAACAGCAGCAGCGACTCGATCTGCGTCATCGCCATATCATAGGCCGGATCGGCCGCGACATAAGCGCTGACATCCTTGTCCAGACCCGTTCCGGGACGAAGCTCCGGTACCCAGTGGGGATTGCGCAGGAAGCGCATGTCGAACACCAGATCGGCGTTGCGCGGCAGCCCGCGGGCATAGCCGAACGACATCACCGACAGCGTCGGTTCGCCAAGTCCCTCGCCTGAAAAGGTCGATCGCACCTGTTGCGCCAGCTCATTGCCGGTGAGGTTGGTGGTATCGATCAGCCGGTTGGCCCAGCGCCGCAGCGGCGCGAGCAACTCGCGCTCGCGTGCGATGCCGTCCGAGGCGGGGCGATCGAGCGCGAGCGGATGGCGCCGGCGCGTCTCCGAATAGCGCCGCTCGAGCTCGCCACCAGAGCAATCGAGGAACAGGGTGCCGATGTCATGGCCGTGTTCCTCGCGGAGCTTCTTGATCCGCTTCACGATCCGATCGGGGTCGAAATCGCGGGTGCGGGCACCGATACCGAGGGCGAGCGGCTGCGAGGACCGCTCGGCCCCTTCGGGCAAAGGGGCGCCAAGCAGCCGGTCGAGCAGGAGCAGCGGCAGATTGTCCACCACCTCCCAGCCCAGATCCTCGAGCGTCCGCAGCACGGTCGACTTGCCCGCGCCCGACATGCCGGTGACGAGCAATATATCCTTGGGGTCGCGCTTCATGGCGCGCGCTCTAGCAGGTGCTTCAAGGCAAGTTCCACCTTGATCGGCGCCGAAGCCTCGCGCGGATCGAGGGCGATCGCCGGTACCAGTACGCCCTCGAACCAGCGCGGCGCGGGTTCCGGCAGGCGTTCGACTTGCGCGCCGAGCCGGATCAGCAGCGCCACCGGCACAGGCTCAACATGGGTAACGGAGATGATTCCCACGCCGCGGATTTCCATCCGTCCGGCAATCGTCGCGGGTGCGCTGGCGAGCAACCGGTCGTCCGCCCTGGCCAATATCGTATAATCGTCGCTCACCAGCACCGCGCCGCGATCGATCAGGCGCAGGGCCAGATCGGACTTGCCGGCGCCCGACGGTCCTTCGATCAGCACCGCATAGCCGCCGATCGCCACGGTCGAGGCATGGATCGTCTCGCTCATCTTCTGTCCGATATAGGCAGGCGCACGACGAAACCCGCGCCGCTCAGGCGGTCTTCGCGCGATTCGACCGAGATCGCGCCCTGATGGCCTTCGACAATGGTCCGGGCGATGGCGAGGCCCAGCCCGCTATGCTTGCCGAACTCTTCGCCATCGGGGCGGAGCGACTGGAAGCGGCTGAACACCTGCTCGCGTGCTTCCTCGGGTACGCCGGGGCCTTCGTCCTCGACCCGCACGACCAGCTCGTCGCCGTCCCGCGCCGCCGACACCACGATCAGGCCGCCATCGGGCGAGAAGGATACGGCGTTCTCGATCAGGTTCTCGAACACACGCTCGAGCCTGCCGCCTTCGCCCATCGCGATTAGCGTCTCGCCCTTGCGCTGGTCGAAGCGGATCTGGATGTCGCGCTCGACGCCGCGTTCGGCGCGCTGATCGAGCAGGGCGGCGATCATCGCGCCGATATCGACATCCTCGAACTTGGCGCGGCTGAGCTGCGCGTCGAGGCGCGAGGCCTCCGAAATGTCGGTGATCAGCCGGTCGAGCCGGTGCACATCGTCGCGCACGATCGCCAGCAGCCGCTCCTGCAGTTCCGGGTCCTTGACGGAATTGAGCCCTTCGACCGCCGACCGCAGCGAGGCGAGGGGGTTCTTCATCTCGTGCGTCACGTCCGCGGCAAAGGCCTCGGTCGCGTCGATTCGCGCGCGCAGCGCGAGGCTCATGTCCGACAAGGCGCGGGCGAGCATGCCCAGCTCGTCGCGGCGCGAGGGCAGGCGGGGCACCACGACCTCGCGCGCGCGCCCCAGCCGCACCCGCACCGCGGCGCGCGCGAGACGCCGCAACGGGCGCACGATCGTCCGGGCGAGGAACAGCGAGAGCAGGATCGAGATCGCCGAGACTATCGCCAGCACGACGCCGAGGCGAAAGCGTTCGACCCGCACCGTCTGGGTGATATCCCGGGCGTTGACCGTGGTCATCACCACGCCGCCGGTCGGCAGGGCCGCCGCCGCCGTGATCACCGGCGTCCGATCGGGTGCGCGCCATACTGTCGCCGGCGCGCTCTCGGTGCTGCGCGCGGTATGGACATCGGGCCATTCCAGGCCCTCGGCGCGCTCGCGGTACAGGGGCGCCCGAGGCGCGCCGACCACGGTGTCGATCACCGCGTCGAGGAAGCGTGCCGTGTCCTGCTGCCAATCCTCCTTGTCGGGATCCTGAAGCACGACGTTGCGAAGGCCGAGCGCGCGCGTGTCGGTGACCAGCTTGCCCAGGTTGTCATAAACCCGGATGCGCGCGCCGGTGTCGCGCGCCAGCCGCAGGGCGAGGATATTGTGGCGATCCGGCGTGACCGCGCCCATCGCCTCGGCGATCAACCGCGCCTCGCGGCTCGCCTGCGCCACGCGGTTGTCGACGATCCGGCTGCGATAACTGTCGAGGTAGAAAAAGCCGCCGGCCAGCATCGCCAGCGCGATGATGTTGACCGCGAGGATGCGCGGCGTGAGCGATACCTGCCCTGACCAGCGAAGCGTCAGCTCGCGATCGTCATTCCTCGGAGAATCGGTAACCCGCGCCATATAAGGTCTCTATGGCATCGAACTCGGGGTCGATCTGCCGGAACTTGCGGCGCACGCGTTTGATGTGGCTGTCGATCGTGCGGTCGTCGACATAGATGTCGTCGTGATAGGCGGCATCCATCAGCTGATTGCGCGTCTTCACGATGCCCGGTCGCTGCGCCAGCGTTTCCAGGATCAGGAATTCAGTGACGGTCAGGGTCACGCCGGCGTCGTTCCAGGTCACCCTGTGCCTGGCCGTGTCCATCGACAGCCGTCCGCGGACCAGCGTGCCACCCGGATTCTCATCCTCGCCCGCGGTGCCCGCCACAGCCAGCTCCGATCGGCGCAGGATCGCACGGATCCGGGCGATCAGCAGCCGATGCGAGAAGGGCTTGGAGATATAGTCGTCGGCGCCCATCGCCAGGCCGAGCGCCTCGTCCAGCTCGTCATCCTTGGATGTCAGGAAGATCACCGGGGTGGTGCTCTTCTCGCGCAGCCGCCGGAGCAGCTCGAGCCCGTCCATGCGCGGCATCTTGATGTCGAAGATGGCGAGGTCCGGCGGATTCTCGATCAGCGCCTTCAGTGCCGTTTCTCCATCGGAATAGACCCGGGTGACGAATCCTTCGGCCTGGAGCGCGATCGATACGGAGGTGAGGATGTTGCGGTCGTCGTCGACGAGCGCGATCGAAGCCGTCATCGGCGGTGCAACCCTTGTGCTGTTGCGGGTGGACTAGTCCAAACTGACCCAGGGCTCAACTCAATGCGAAATATGGTTACCCAGTCCGATTGTCTCGACTGGACAATTGCCCGTTCCTGGCGATATGCGCGACTCGTGTCACGATAGTATTCCAGCGGTGTCGACCGCACGCCCGAAACAGGAGATCAAGGACCGTGAGCGATCGTATTCCCGATGCAGGCCTCGAAGCGCAGGGCATTGAAACACGCGCTACCCTGCACTGGAATCTGGTCACGGCCCGCCTGATCGAGGCCGCCGTCGCGCGCGGCGAGGGCAAGCTGTCCGCCGAGGGCCCGCTGGTCGTCGAGACCGGCCAGCACACCGGCCGGTCGGCCCAGGACAAGTTCATCGTCCGCGACGCCGAGACCGAGAGCACCGTCTGGTGGGGCAAGAGCAACAAGTCGATGACGCCGGAGCATTTCGCGGCGCTCAAGGCCGACTTCATTGCCGCCCTGAAGGAAAAGGAAGACCTGTTCATCCAGGATCTGTTCGGCGGATCGCAGCCGGAACACCGCGTCCGCGTGCGCATCGTCAACGAGCTTGCCTGGCACAACAGCTTCATCCGCACCATGCTGGTGCGCCCGGAAGAGAGCGAGCTGCGCGGCTTCGAGGCCGAATACACCATCATCGACCTGCCGACCTTCCGTGCCGACCCGGCGCGCCATGGCTGCCGCAGCGAGACCGTGATCGCGGTCAGCTTCACCGAGAAGCTGATCCTGATCGGCGGCACGCGCTATGCGGGTGAGATGAAGAAGTCGGTGTTCAGCCTGCTCAACTATCTGCTGCCGCCGACCGGCGTGATGCCGATGCATTGCTCGGCCAACATCGGGCCAAAGGGGGACACCGCGGTGTTCTTCGGCCTGTCCGGCACCGGCAAGACCACGCTGTCGGCCGATGCGTCGCGCACGCTGATCGGCGACGACGAGCATGGCTGGTCGGACACGGCGGTATTCAATTTCGAGGGCGGCTGCTACGCCAAGATGATCCGCCTGTCGGCCGATGCCGAGCCGGAAATCTTCGCGACCACCAAGCGGTTCGGCACGATCCTCGAAAATGTCGTGATGGACAATGTCACGCGCCAGCTCGACCTCGACGACGCCAGCCTCGCCGAGAACAGCCGCGGCGCCTATCCGATCGACTTCATCCCCAATGCCTCGGAAGAGAATATGGGGCCGGTGCCGCGCAACATCGTGATGCTGACGGCGGACGCCTATGGCATCCTGCCGCCGATCTCGAAGCTGACCCCGGAACAGGCCATGTATCACTTCCTCTCAGGCTACACGGCGCGCGTCGCCGGCACCGAGATCGGCGTGACCGAGCCCGATGCGACCTTCTCGACCTGCTTCGGCGCGCCGTTCATGGCGCGGCACCCGTCGGTCTACGGCAATCTGCTCAAGGAGCGGATCGCCAAGGGCGGCGTGGATTGCTGGCTGGTCAATACCGGCTGGACCGGTGGGAAATACGGCATCGGCCGGCGCATGCCGATCAAGGCGACCCGCGCCCTGCTCAACGCCGCGCTGGACGGCAGCCTGAACAACGCCGAATTCCGTACCGATCCCAATTTCGGCTTCCGGGTCCCGGTCAGCGTCGCGGGCGTCGACACCGCGATCCTCGATCCGCGCGAAACCTGGCCGGACAAGGACGAATATGACGCGACGGCGGCCAGACTGGTCGACCTGTTCGTCGATAATTTCGCGCAATTCGCGGACGATGTGGACGAGGGGGTGCGCCAGGCCGCTCCCAGGACCGCAGAAGCCGCGTAACCGACCCGGTCATCGATCGGGCCAGAGAAAGCCCGATCGATGACCGACCTTTCGTACCGACCCTTTGCTGACGACGCCTCGATCCGCCGGATCGGGGAAGGATTGCTCGCGTGCACCTTGCCGCGCGCCGAATGGACTCACGAGGCGCATCTCGCCGCCACGCTCTGGCTGATCCGCGACCGCCCCGATGTGGATGCCGATGCGCGGATCGGCGAGATCATCGCGCGCTACAATGAGAGCGTTGGCGGCGTGAATGACGACACCCAGGGCTATCACGATACGATCACGCATGTGTTCGTGGCGGGCATTCGCCTGCACCTTGCCGGCCGTGATGCGAACGAGCCTCTTGTCGACGCCGTCAATGCCTTGCTCGCGAGTCCGATGGGCACGCGCGACTGGCCGCTTGGCTTCTACAGCCGCAACCGGCTGTTTTCCGTGGCGGCCCGGCGCAAATTCGCGGCACCCGACCTCGCGCTGCTTCCGGTACCGTGATACACTGGCCGAACATCAAATGGCCTTAGGAACGCATCATGGGACTGCTCGACGGACTGCTGGGACAAGTGGCCCAGAATGTCGACATCAAGAACCTCGCGGCCAAGGTCGGGCTGACCCCCGAACAGGTCGAGAGCGCGGTGACCGCGCTCGGCCAGGCGCATACGGCACCCACCGATACGGTCGCGACGGCGGCCGCGTCCACCGGCCTGCCGGAGGACACGCTGCAGCAGATCATTGGCCATATCGGCGGCGAAGGCGCGTTGGGGAAGTTCGCCGGCCTGCTGGAAGGCTCGGGCATGCTCGGCAAGGTCGGCGGGATGATCGACCAGGACGGTGACGGCAATCCGATGAACGAGATTGCCGGCTTCGCCAAGGGCCTGTTCGGCAAGAGCTGAGGGTCAGGCGCGAGCCGGAAATTCCCTGTTATGGGCGATTAACAGGGAATTTCGTTTTTTTGCCCGTTTTCGCGCGTGTTTGTGCAGATTTTATGTCTGTATATCAGGATCTTGATCCGGAATTCCCTGTTATTGGATAACAGGGAATTGGAATGACCCCCTAGACTGAGACATGAAATAAGAGAGAGCTCTCTGGATGGAGGGCAAGAATGTCGAAGGACCATCGACGACGGCACGACCGGGGGTTCAAGCTGTGGGTTGTGGGTCGGATTGAGTCGGGCGAGCGGGTGTCAGCCTTGTCGCTCGAGTTGGGGATCAGGGATAATCTGCTGTACCGGTGGCGCAATGCGGTGCGGGCGGGCGGGGAGCAGGCGCTGCGCGATCCGGGTCGTCCGGGGCGCGTAGCGGATGCGATGGCTAGCCAGGCGGCGGTTGGTGAGATCCGCGATGTTGCCACAGCGCAGCGTCAGATCGAGGCCTTGCAGCGCAAGATCGGCGAGCAGCAGGTGGCGCTGGATTTTTTCAAAGGCGCCTTGCGGCGTATCGAGGCGTCACGCCAGCCGAGCGACGGTGCTGGCGAGACGACGTCTTCGCCGAGATCCAGGCGATGACGGGTTCGCAAGGCGAGGGATCGGCGCTGTCGACAGAGGCGCTGTGCCAGTTGGCCGGGGTAAGCCGGGCCAGCTATTACCGGCGCTGGCGCGAGCATGCGCCAAAAGTGGAAGAGACGGCGCTGCGCGATCAGGTGCAGCGGCTGTGCCTGGCGCAGCGCTTCTATGGCTATCGCCGGATCACCGCGCTGCTCAGGCGTGACGGTTGGTGCGTCAACCACAAGCGGGTGGCCCGGCTGATGCGCGAGGACAATCTGCTGTGCCTGCGGGGTCGGACGTTCCGGCCGGCGACGACGGATGCGCGGCACGGCTGGCGGGTGTGGCCCAATCTGGCGCGCGCGATGCAACCGATGGCGATCAACCAGCTATGGGTGGCGGACATCACCTATGTCCATCTGGCCGAGGCGTTCGTCTATCTGGCGGTGATCCTCGACGCGTTCAGCCGCAAGGTGGTCGGCTGGGCGATGGCGGACCATCTGCGCGCCGAGCTGGCGCTCGAGGCGCTCGCCATGGCGCTGGAGCGACGCAGGGTGACCGCGGACGGTCTGGTCCATCACTCCGACCGAGGCGTGCAATATGCTTGCGGCGCGTACATCGCCCGGCTCGAAGCCGCCGGCATCATCCCCAGCATGAGCCGTGCGGGCTGCCCTTACGACAACGCCATGGCCGAGAGCTTCATGAAGACCCTGAAGCAGGAGGAGGTCGACGGTACCGGCTATCGCGACCTCGCCGACGCACGCGAGCGGATCGGGACCTTCATCGAGCAGGTCTACAATCGCCAGCGCCTGCACTCCGCCTTGGCCTACAGGTCGCCCGACGAGTATGAGGAAACCATGCGAAGGGCTGCTGCGCAGCAGCCCTTCAAACAAGCAACCGAGCTCTCTCTAATTAACGTGTCTCACTAAAGGGGGTCACTCCAGAATTCTGCACGGCATAACAGGGAATTTTCGGATGGATCAGGGAATGGAGGCTGCTCCAAACGGGTGAGCGCATCGATTACGTCCGTCATGCCGGGCTTGTTCCGGCATCCACCGGTCCACAAGTGCGAAAACCCCCACAAGTGCGAAAACCCGTTGTACGCGGCACGGTGGACCGTGGAACACGTCCGGGGCGATGCGTGGGGTGAGGAGCCGGAACCCAGGGAGCGTCCGGACCAACGATAAGAAAGAGCAGGACCGTCGCAACGCATCCGGTCCAGCGCCTCATGCGACAATCTCCGCCGCATTTGAATCAAGCCCAAATCGTCAGGCAGGCTCCACCAGCAGAACGCTGCCCGTCGCCCCGACGATCCGGACCAGCGCGCCCGCGGCCGCGTCAGGACCACGGGCCTTCCAGGCGCCGTCGCCCACCTTCACGCGGCCTTCGCCGCCGGCGATGGCGTCGCACACTTCGGCCGTCGTCCCGATCAGGCGAGAGGTGCGGTCGTTGAGCAGTGGATCTTCGGTCGCGACTTCGCTCTGGTGGTACCAGCGCCGGCCCAGCCCGACCGCCGCGGTGGTGAACAGGGCGAACAGCACCGCCTGCACCAGCAGCGGCAATCCCGGCAGCGCGAGCAATGCAAAGCCGGTCAGCGCCGCGCCGGCCGCGAGAAAGATCATGAAGAAACCCGGCGCGATCAACTCCGCGATGGCCAGCGCCAGCGCGGCGGCGAGCCAGAGCGCACCATGACTCCAGACGAAGCCGAGAAAGATCATTGCGGGCCTCCTTCGAACGGACCGCGCGGGCGTGCCGGCGGACGCGGTGCGGGCGGTGACGCGCGGTCGGCAAAGGCATCCCGCGCGAGCTCGCCGATGCCGCCGAGCGTGCCGATCAGCTGAGTCGCCTCGACCGGGAACAGGATCGTCTTGGCATTGGGCGAGGTGGCGAACTTGCCCACCGCCTCGACATATTTCTGCGCGATGAAATAGTTGAGCGACTGGCTGCTCCCGGCCTCGATCGCGTCGGACACCATCTTGGTCGCGGTCGCTTCGGCCTCGGCCGAGCGTTCGCGCGCCTCGGCGTCGCGGAAGGCGGCTTCCTTGCGCCCCTCGGCCTCGAGGATCTGCGCCTGTTTCAGGCCTTCGGCGCGGTTGATCTCGTTCTGCCGTGCCGCTTCGGATTCGAGGATGGTCGCACGCTTCTCGCGCTCGGCCTTCATCTGGCGAGTCATGGCGTTGACGATATCGGCGGGCGGCCGGATGTCCTTCAGCTCGACGCGCGTGATCTTCACGCCCCATGCCTCGGTCGCCTGATCGACCACCTGGAGCAGCCTTGTGTTGATCTCGTCGCGCTTCGACAGCGTTTCGTCCAGGTCCATCGAACCCATCACCGTGCGCAGATTGGTGGTCGAGAGCTGCATGATCGCGAGATAGAGATCGCTGACCTCATAGGCGGCCTTGGCAGCGTCGAGCACCTGGAAGAACACGACGCCGTCGACCGCGACCATCGCGTTGTCCTTGGTGATGATCTCCTGGCCCGGAATGTCGAGCACCTGCTCCATCATGTTCACGCGCCGGCCGACCCGGTAGAAAAAGGCCGGATAGAAGTTGAGGCCGGGCCGCGCGACGGTGGTGAAGCGGCCGAAATGTTCGATGGTGTATTGATAGCCCTGGCGGACGACCTTGATGCTGGTCATGAAGTAGAAAATGACGGCGACCAGAACCAGGCCGGCGAGCGTGAGAGTCATGCTGTGAAACCCCGACAATGAGCCGCGAGAGGCACGGCCGCCATCTTCAGATTAGCAGATTGGCGGGGCCGTTATAGCGAAATGCGACACGAGTGGCGGGGCCCCTAGCGCAGCAGCGGCCCCTTGTTTACATGGACCGCCACGACTCGCTCCCCGCAGGAAACTGGCACCCCATGGACATTCGCCTCGGCCTCACCTTCGACGACGTATTGCTCGTGCCGGCGGAGTCCGACATCGTCCCGAGCCAGACCAACACGGCGACACGAGTGACGCGCGAGATCGCGCTCGACATCCCGATCCTTTCCTCGGCCATGGATACGGTGACCGAGGCCGACATGGCGATCGTCATGGCGCAGCTCGGCGGTATCGGTGTGCTTCACCGTAATCTCGAAGTCGCCGAACAGGTCGCGGCGGTGCGGGCGGTGAAGCGCTTCGAATCCGGCATGGTGGTCAACCCGATCACCATCGCGCCCGAGGCAACGCTGGCGGAAGCGCAGGCGTTGATGACGCGCAACAAGATCAGCGGCATCCCCGTGGTCGAGGCAAGCGGCAAGCTGGTCGGCATCCTGACCAACCGCGACGTTCGCTTTGCCGGCAATCCGCGCCAGCCGGTCGCGGAGCTGATGACGCATGAGAATCTCGCGACCGTCGCACCGGGTGTGAGCCAGGAGGAAGCGCGCCGCCTGCTGCATCAGCGCCGCATCGAGAAGCTTCTCGTCGTCGACGAGGCTTACCGCTGCATCGGCCTGATCACGGTGAAGGATATCGAGAAGGCGGTGACCTATCCCAACGCGACCAAGGACGCGACCGGGCGGCTGCGCGTGGCGGCGGCGACGACGGTCGGGGACAAGGGGTTCGAGCGGACCGAAGCGCTGGTCGACGCGGAGCTGGATCTCGTCGTCATCGACACCGCGCATGGCCATAATCGCGACGTAGCGCGCGCGGTCGAGCGGGTGAAGCGGCTGAGCAATTCAGTGCAGGTCATCGCCGGCAACGTCGCCACCGCCGAGGCGACACGCGCCCTGATCGATGCGGGTGCCGACGGCATCAAGGTCGGCATCGGCCCGGGCTCGATCTGCACCACGCGCGTCGTCGCCGGCGTCGGCGTGCCGCAGCTCACCGCAGTGATGGATTGCGCCGAGATCGGGCTAAAGGCCGGCGTGCCGGTGATCGCCGATGGCGGCCTGCGTACCTCGGGCGATCTCGCCAAGGCACTCGCGGCGGGCGCATCGGCCTGCATGATCGGCTCGCTGCTCGCCGGCACGGAAGAAGCCCCTGGCGAAAGCTTCCTGTACCAGGGACGCGCCTATAAATCCTATCGCGGCATGGGCTCGGTTGGCGCGATGGGTCGCGGTTCAGCGGATCGTTACTTCCAGGGCGACATCAAGGACCAGCTCAAGCTGGTGCCCGAGGGGATCGAGGGCCAGGTGGCTTTCAAAGGCCCCGCACGCGACGTGATCCATCAACTGGTTGGCGGCATCCGCGCCGCCATGGGCTATACGGGATCGGCGACGATCGAGGACCTGCAGCGGCGCGCGCGGTTCGTACAGATCACCGGCGCGGGCCTGCGCGAGAGCCATGTCCATGACGTGACGATCACGCGCGAGGCGCCGAATTACCCGACGCGGTAATCGCGCGGATCACCCGACCCTGGTCAGCCCCGCGCTATACGCCTTGCCCTTGTCGACATAATGCTGGGCGGACGCCTTGAGCATCGCCGCGGCATCCTCGTCCAGGGTGCGGATCGCCTTGGCCGGGCTGCCAACGATCAGGCTGTTCGGCTCGAACACCTTACCCTCCGTCACCAGGGCGTTCGCGCCGACGATACAGCCATCGCCGATCACGGCGTTGTTGAGAATGATCGCGCCCATGCCGATCAGCACATTGTTGCCGATGGTGCAGCCATGGAGGATGGCGTGGTGGCCGATGGTGCAGTCGGCGCCGACCGTCAGCGGCGCGCCTGGGTCGGAATGGCACATCGCGCTTTCCTGGATGTTGCTGCGCGTGCCGATGACGATAGGGGTGTTGTCCGCGCGGATGACAGCGCCGAACCAGACGCTCGATTCATCGGCCAGATGCGTGTCGCCGATCACATCCGCGCTGGGCGCGACCCATACGTCGGTTCCGACCACGGGCTGTTTTCCGTCGATGGCGTAAAGCGGCATTGGCATCCTCCTCGTTTCGCGTCGCATAGCGTGCGGCGAGGGCGAGGGGGAGAGAATATGGCCCACCCCGTCGACTTGCCGACAATCGCGATTGCAATCATGTCCTCGCCGTATATCCTATATGATGTGAGGCGCGCAGGCGTCCACCCTGGAGGGGATTGCCATGAAAATCGCGTTGCTGCGCTCGTGTTGCGCTCTCGCCATGCTGTCCGGCTCGGCGATGTCCGGATCGACGCCGGCCCTCTCGCAGCAAGGCGGGTCGCAACAGGGAGCGGTGACGCCGTGGACCGCGGAACAGGACCATCAGAACATGATGGACCAGCTCGGCATCAAGACCCTGCGCCCCGGCCATAGCGGCCAGCCCGATGGGCCGAACCCGGCCAATTACGATCCCGCCAGGGCGAACCCTTTTCCCGACTGGCCCGAGATCCTCACGCTGAACAACGGCAGGAAGGTCACCACCGCGGATGGTTGGTGGAAGCAACGCCGGCCCGAGATCGTCGAGGCGTTCGAGCGCGAGGTGGTCGGGCGCATCCCGTCCAATGTGCCCAAGGTCAGCTGGTCGGTCGCGAGCACTGACAATGAGTATATCAGCGGCAAGCGTATCGTCGCGAAGCAGCTGATCGGCCGGGTCGACAACAGCGCCTATCCGGCGATCGAGGTCGGCATCCGGATGACCCTGGTGCTGCCGGCCGAGACGACCAAACCGGTGCCGGTGCTGATCATGTTCGGCGCGGCGCGCTATCCGGCGCCGAGCCAGCCGACCGCCGACGAAGCGGCGAAGATCGACGCGGCGATGAAGGCCGATCTCGTCGCGCGCGACCCCTCACTGGCCGCGGCGTTCCAGGCGCATCCCGGGTTCGTCTTCGTCAGTCCGCCTAGCTTCTTTCCGGCGCCGCCGAGCGACGGTCGCATCTCCGACCTGATCGCCGCCGGCTGGGGCGTCGCGCTGGTCGATACGGGGAGCATCCAGGGCGACAATGGCGCCGGGCTGCGCAGCGGGATCATCGGGCTGACCAACAAGGGCCATCCGCGCAAGCCTGAGGATTGGGGTGCGCTCCGGGCCTGGGGCTGGGGTGCGAGCCGGGCGCTCGATTATCTCGAGACGGTGCCGGCGGTGGACGCGAAGCGAGTCGGGATCGAAGGCGTGTCGCGTTACGGCAAGGCTGCGCTGATCACCATGGCGTTCGACCAGCGGTTCGCGATGGTATTGGTCGGATCGTCGGGCGAGGGCGGGGCCAAGCCGCACCGCCGCAATTTCGGCGAGGCGGTCGAGAACCTCACGGGCACTGGCGGCTATCACTGGATGGCCGGCAACTTCCTGAAATATGGCGCGTCCAAGGCGACGTTCGGGGCGAAGACGCCAGGCGACATCCCGGTCGATGCGCATCAGCTGATCGCGCTGTGCGCACCGCGGCCGACCTTCATCAGCTATGGCGTGCCGGAGAAGGGCGACGCCAACTGGCTCGACCAGCAGGGGAGCTATATGGCGACCGTTGCGGCAGGGCAGGCATGGACCTTGCTCGGCGCGAAGGACCTTGGACTCGGTAACGATTATCGTACCGCGCAAAAGCCGCCGGTGCTGACCGACATGCTCGATGGGCAACTCGCCTGGCGCCAGCATGACGGCGGGCACACCGATGCGCCGAACATGAAATATTTCATCGCCTGGGCCGACCGGCAGATCGGATGGAAGGCGCCGTAGCAGCCACCCAATTCCGTTCGGGCTGAGCTTGTCGAAGCCCTGCTCTTTCTCTTGCCGGACGAAAGAAAGAACAGTCCTTCGACAAGCTCAGGACGAACGGTGTGGTTGGGTCATCGTGTTCGCATTGCCTTGTCGATCGCGGCCTGGGCGAGTGGGGCCATCGCGGCAAAGGCCTCGGCATTGGGATGGACGCCGTCATGCGCGTAACCCGGTTTCATCCCGCCCTCCGGCGTGGCGATAGCGGGCCAGTAGTCGACATAGACCACGTGCTTTCGCGCGGCATAGTCCTTTAGCCAGGCATTCAGCGCCCTGATTTTCGGCGCGGGCTCGAGGCCCGGGCGCCAGGGAAATTCGATCGCGGGCGGGATCGAGGCGAGCACGACCTTGATACCATTGGCACGCGCGATCTCGACCATGCCGGCGACATAACCTTCGGTCTCCTCGGGCGTGGTCGGGCCGGTATTCTGCGCGACGTCGTTGGTGCCGGCCATGATGTGCACGACCGCCGGCTTGAGCGCGACCACGTCGCTGCGGAAACGGACGAGCATCTGCGGTGTGGTCTGGCCGGAAATGCCGCGGCCGACGAAATGGGCATTGCCCTTGATGAAGGGCTGCTCGGCCCAGCCCTGGGTGATCGAATCGCCCATGAACACGACGCGTTTCGGATCTGCAGCGGCAAGCAGCGGCTGGTTCGCCTCGCGATAGCGGTTGATGAACGCCCAGTCGCCATTCTCGCCCTGGCCGACCGGCGGCTTCGCGGCGGGCGCCGGCGTGGTTTGCGCCGAGAGTTGGACGCAGGACAGCGCAACCGCGCCTATCAGGCTGACAGTGACGAGGGCCCGCATGCATCTCTCCCATTTGTTGGTTGCCGAAACCTATCGGGATCGGCGTGCGGATGCACGCGCGAAGCGACGTCAGGCGAGCGCGGCGGTCTCCGGGCGGATCATCGAGCGCAGCATGATCCGGCAGGAGCGCACCGCAACCCGCAACGCCGCGACGAGATCGGGGCGAAGCTGGTCGGTCGGCGGTGCCACGTCATCGCCCTCGAGCAGATCGAGCAGCCGGTGCTCGTCGTGCGTGATCGCGCTGTCCGACGGTGCGCCGGCATCGAAACGGCGGCGGGACGCTGCCTCGAACAGAGTCAGCAGGCCATCCAGCACCGGGGCGAGCAGGCCGTAACCCCGCGTTTCGAGCGGCGCGTACAAGGCAGGCTGGATCGAATTACCCGTGTCGCGCGCGACGCGCCAGCTTCGCACTGCCTCAAGAATCGCCGCTGTCATGGATGGGGCAGGCACAGCTATAACGGGACTCATCGTACATCCTTCCTGAGACCCCTTTACGCGTTGCCGCTTTTTGCGACTTGTTCGCAGGCGGTACGCCGATCCGGTTACACCGGCAAGACAGCAGCGCGGCTTTCCAACCGGTTTCGGAGGCATTTCGCCCATTTTCGGTCGCCACGCGGCCGACATTTTTCCTTCCGCTGTAACGTTGGATTTTCAAGACAAATAAGCGTTGAATTTACAAGGAGTTATGGTCGATTTTCCCTGTTACGGCATGACAGCGGAAAACAGGCTGCGAAAAAGCATCAATCGGGGCCGAAACAGGGGCTGTTTTTCCGCTGCGGCGAACGAAAAATTTCCAACCTGTCGAGCATGAGGAAAAGCCGCCAGGATGCGAGTCACCCCCGGGATGTCCGGAAGGCTGCACCAAAATCTCGCTCCGTTGAATCGCTGCGTCCCGGTCGTCAGCGGGCAAGCCCCTTCGGCAGCGCGAACGCCGTCAGCGCGTCGCTGGTGCGCGGGCTGTTGTGATAGCTGCCGCCGGTCGAGACCACCGCGACATATTGCCGGCCGTCAGTGCCGCGATAGGAGATTGGCGTCGCATGGGCCGAGGCCTCGAGCTTGTGAGTCCAGACTTCCTTTCCCGTCGCGATCTCGAAAGCACGGAAGCGGGAATCGTCGGTCGAGCCGATGAACAGCAGGCCGCCTGCGGTGGTGATCGCGCCGCCGGTACCGTGGCGGCCGGTGTCGCGCTTGCCCTCGGGCAGGCTGTCGGTGACGCCCAGCGTGCTTTGCCAGACGATCCTGCCGGTCCTGCTGTCGACCGCGCTGAGCTGGCCCCAGGGCGGGCGCTGGCACATCAGGCCGGTGCCGGGCTGCTGGAAACGACCGCCGATGCCGCCGGGCATCCAGGCGACCGGGCCGTCGGTCTTCACCATGGTGGTGACCTGGCCGAAATTGTTGGTGTTGACGAGGATATAGCCCGTCTTCGGATCGAAGGTCGCGCCGCCCCAGTTGGAGCCGCCCTCGGTGCCCGGGAAGACGATCAGCGGACGATCGGGCAGCATGGGCTGATACTGCACGCCCTCCGCCATGTTGTTGGTCCTGATCCAGGTCTCGCACCAGCTTTTCAGCTCGGGCGTGACGTCGGCGATGTCCTTCTCGATCGAGAAGGTCGTGCGGGCGAGCGGCGGGGTGACCGGGAAGGGCTGGGTAGGGGCGGCGCGCTCGCCCGGCACGGTGCTGGCCGGGACGGGGCGCTCCTCGACCGGATGGATCGGCTTGCCGGTGACCCGGTTGAGCATGAACAGCAGCGCGTTCTTCGCGACGACCGCGACCGCGGGTACGGTCTTGCCGCCGACCTTCGCGTCGAACAGCAGGGGCGCGGATTCGAGATCGATGTCCCAGATGTCGTGATGCACGACCTGGAAGTGCCAGAGATATTTGCCGGTGGCCGCATCGGCCGCGACCAGCGACGTGCCGAACAGATTGTCGCCGTGGCGGTCGCCGCCATACCGATCATGCGTCGGCGCGCCGATCGGCAGGTAGACGATGCCGCGCTTCGCATCGAGGCTCATGAAACCCCAGACATTGACGCCCGAGCGCTTCTCCGTGCTGCCCGGCGCCCAGCTGTCGTAGCCGAGCTCGCCCTTGCGGGGCACGGTGTGGAAGGTCCAGACGAGCTTGCCGGTGCGCGCATCCCAGGCGCGGACGTCGCCGCGCGCGCCGAGCGCCGGATTCTCCTGCACCGAGGAGCCGGTGATGATCAGGTTCCTGAACACGATCGGCGGGGTCGTCATGCCATATTGTGCGGCGGGCGACCCGTTCATGATCTCGTCGGTCTTCAGATTGACGACGCCCTTCTCGCCGAAGCCGGGCGCATAGGCGCCGGTGGCGGCGTCGAGGCCGATCAGCCGGCCGTCGCGCGTGCCGAAGAAGATGCGCGGGCCGGTCCTGCCGTCGCCGGCCCAATATTCGACGCCGCGCAGCGAGGGCTGGCCGGGGCCGGGGATCTCGCGGACCCAGATTTCCTTGCCCGTGGTCGCGTCGAGCGCGGCGACGCGGGAATAGGGGGTGGAGATGTACATGCGGTTGCCGACGACCAGCGGCGTCATCTCCGAACCGGCGAATTGCGAGGCGCGCTGGGCGCCGGCCCCTTCGGCGGCGCGGCGGGCAGCTTCGCCCATATCGGTTGCCGCCTCGGTATTGGCCGGCTTCATCCGATAGACCCAGGCGATCTGCAGGTCGTTCACATTGGCGGGCGTGATCTGGGCGAGCGGCGAGTGGCGCATCGCGCCCTTGTCGTGCCCATAGGTGGGCCAGTCGGTGCCGTCCTGCGCCAGGGCCGTGGTGGAAAGCAGGGCAAGGCCCAGGAACCCGATTTTCAGCATCTATCCACCTTGTTGCACCGTGCCGGCGCGGGGGCCTTCAATAGCATGGGGCCGAAGCCCCTACAGTGTGGTTCCGTGGACCTTCCCTCACTCCGCGAGCGCCGGAGAGCAAAAAAAGCCCGCCTTCCCGGATCGGGAAGGCGGGCCATGAGGGGGGTCGCTTAGAACTTCACTTTCAGCGCGACCGTGACGGTGCGGCCGAACGGGTTGTGGATCAGGCTGTAATAGCCGGCACCGGTATTGTAGAAGGGCGGGTCCTGATCGAAGATGTTGAGGCCGGAGACCGAGAGGCGCGAGCCGTTCAGGAAACCGCCCTTGAATTCATAGGCCATGTTCAAGTCGAACGTGGTCTGTGCCTTCACCTTGTCGCCGCCGCCGTTGGGGTTGCCATTGGCGTCCCGCGTGAGCGGGGCGACCGTGCTCGACGACCAGTTGCGGAAGCCGCCGGTATAGTTGGCGAACAGGCGCGCCGAGAAGGCACCGCCAGCCCAGCCGAGATACGCACGCGCCTTGCGCTTCAGCGACGGGAAGGTGCCGTTGTTGCCTGCGGTGTTGAGCACGCTGTACTTCGGGCCGGAGCCGAAGGACTGATCGAACTTGGTGAACTCCGTGCCCGAAAGACCGATGCTGAACGTGCCGGCGCTGTCGGTGCGGTAGTCATAGTCGATCTGGTAATCGATGCCCGAGATGTCCAGGTTCAGCCAGTTCGTGTTGAGCGTGTGGAAGATGTAGCTGGTGCACGCCGCGGTCACGTTGGTCTGCGGAATGCCCTGCGTCACCGCCGCGATCTGCGCCGGGGTGGCGCAGCTCGGGTAGAAGGTCAGCAGATATTGCGCCGACGCCGTGTTGATCACGTTGGCGAGCTGCGGACCGGTCACGCCACCGGTGAACTCGGTGTTCCAATAGGTGAAGGCGGCATGGAGACCGGGGACGAGCGAGGGCTCGACATCGAAGCCGAGCGACCAGCCGCTGCCTTCCTGCGGACCGGCATTGGGGTCGCCGGTGGTGTTCTGGATGCCCTGCAGCGTGCTGATGTTGCACAATGCCTGGCCGGCGCAGCCGGGCAGGATCTTGACGACGTCGGGATAGGCGGCGGTCGGCACCGAGATGTTGTTGGTCTGGGTGTTCCAGCCGGCAGTGCCGAAGGCGCCGAACTTGTCGCCGATGATCGTCAGCGGCGGTGCCACGAACGAGGTCGACCAGTTGCCGCGGAAGCGCAGGCCCTGGATCGGCTCGAGGTTGAAGCCGATCTTCGGGTTCGTCGTTTCGCCGAAATCGTCATAATGATCGTAGCGGCCGGCGAGCGAGATATCGAAGCGGCGGATGAACGTATCCATCTCCGGCGAAACGATCGGCACGTTCAACTCGACGAAACCCGAATAGACGGTGCGATCGAACGGGAAGAACAGCTGCTGCGAGCCGAGCGAGGCCGGGCCGCTGTTGTTGGCGCGCGACACGAACTGGCTGAGCTGAGTCTTGAGCAGCTCGGCGCCGAACGCGACTTTGACGGGGCCAGCCGGCAGATCGAACAGCGAGCCGCTCGCGCTGGCGCGGATCTGCTGATAGCCGCTGGTCGCACGGAGGCGGTTGGCGTTGTCGAGCAGCCGCGCGATCGTCGCCGCCGACGTGCGGTTGGTCGGGCCGGCCGGGTTCCACACGTCGAGCGCATTGTCCGCCGTCAGGGGCAATTGCGTGACGATGGTGGTGGTGCCGGGGATCGATATCTGGGTTAGCGAGCCAGCGCCATTGGTGGTGCCGTTCAGCGCCAGGTTGGCGACGCTGCTGTTGATCGCGCCAGTGGTGTAGGTCGTGCTCTCGTCGCGGCCGACACTGGCGAGGAAGTCCGCATGCCAGTCGTCAGTGATCTCGTAGGCCGCCGTGAAGTTGGCATACATCGAGTCGGAATCGGAGCGGCCATGGGCCGGGCCGACCAGATCGGTCGCATCCCAGGTGACGGTCTGCTTGTCGGCCGCGGCGCCGGTAACGCCGGTCGGGTTGACATAGAAGGGGTTCGCCTGCGCGCCAGTGCGGAAGACAGTGGCCTGGACAGTGCCGGCGCCCTGCAGCGTATCGTTGCGGCGGCGGGCATAGAGCAGGTCGAGGCCGATCGTCAGCTTGTCGGTAACATCGAAGCTGACCTTGCCCATCACGCTCTGGCGCTCTTCCTTGCCGACAAGGTCAGTCACGCCCCAGCTCGTGCAGGGGTAGCTAGCCGCGGCATTCGGCTGCGCCGTGCCCGTATAGGGCCCGTAATAGATGCCGCCCGCGCCGTTGGGCTGGACGCCGGCCGGCGAGCAGCTGCGCGTGAGGAAGCTGGTGCCACCCTGCGGGATATGGTTCGGATTGGTGAAGTCGCGGTCGGCGTTCCGCAGATTGTCCTGATAGCTGTACTGCGCGCCGATCACGGCCCAGCCGCGATCCCAGGTCTGGCCGGCGAGCAGGCCCGCCTGATAGCCGGTCGTGCCATTGCGCAGGGTGACCGAACCTTCGGCCTGGACGCCGTCGAAGCGCTTACGCGTGATGAAGTTGATGACCCCGGCGACCGCGTCCGACCCATAGACCGAAGACGCGCCCTCGGCGAGGACCTCGACGCGCTCCAGCATGATGTTGGGCACGATGTTGGGATCGAGGAACGTATGGTTGGTGCCGCCCGTCGGGCCGCGATGGCCGTCGATCAGCACCAGGGTGGAGTTGCTGGCGCTGGCGCCGAGCTGGTGGATGCTGGGCTGATAGAAAGCCGAGGTGTTGCCCTGACCGGTGATGCCGCTGAGCGACGGGACCGAGGCGAGCGCGCCGGTGACAGTCTGTGCACCGGTGTCATGCAGCGCTTCCGCGCCGACCGCGACGAGATTCGACCCGATCGGCGCGACGCCGCGGATGCTGGTACCCGTGACGACGATGTCCTGCTGGGGTTCTGCGGCGCTCTCGTCATCGGCGGCGGGGAGCGGTGCCGCCGGCGTCACCTGGGTCGCCTCCGCGCCTGGCGCCGTCTGCGCCCAGGCCGGCATGGCGGCGATGCACAGGGCAGTGCCCAGCGCCATCTTCGATCCACCACGGGCGAGATTCATCAATACCTTCGACAACGTGCATCCCCTACCTGGATTTGACCGGATTCGGCCTGTTCGCGAATCTTGTATACATCCCGAAAGTGAGGCGTCAACACACGTGTTCGAGCTTTCGGAACGGGGTGAAATAGTGTGGTTTTAGGGCCACAAGGTGCGGTCAAATCCCCGGATTTGTCGCCATTTGTGGTGCTATATATTATTATTTATCAAACATATATATTGCCATTAGGCCTAAATACGAGCGCCAGCCGTTACCGCTCTCATTTTCAGGCGCGGTACGAAAAATCAGGTTCCGGAATCCATGAAACCGGCCTTCGGACAACAACATTGACATCAAAAACCGAGTGCCTCATCAAAACATGTATACCGGATGGACAGGCCGCCGGTGAGCGTTTCGCGTCGCCCTGAGGGACTCCTTCTCACGGCGTACTTCACCCGTCACAAGAGGCAGCGATGTCCAGAAAATATCTTCCGCTCGTTCCGGTCATGATCGCCGCGCTTGCCGTTCCCGCCGGAGCGCAGGCGCAACAGGCGGCACCCGCTGCAGCCGCAACCGAGGCGGCGAACGACTGGACGACCTGGGGATATGACCAGGAGCGGAGCGCGTGGAACCGGGGCGAAAAGACCCTCGACAAGAAGAATGTGGCGAAGCTGAAGCTGCAATGGAGCACCAAGCTTTCGACACCGGTTACCGACGTGGTGTTGTCGACGCTGACGTCGCCGATCATTGCCGCCGGCGTCGAGACGCCGCAGGGCGCCAAGAACGTCATCTACCTGCTCGGCGCCGACGACACGCTGTTCGCGCTCGATGCCGATAGCGGCGCGGCACTGTGGCAGAAGAGTTTCCCGAACCCGATCACGGCGAAGAAGAACGCCACCTGGCTCTGCCCGAACACGGCGAACGCGACCCCGGTGGTCGACAAGGCGCGCGGCCTGATCTTCTTCATTCCGAGCGACGGCAAGCTGCGCGCGCTGAGCCTGGGCGACGGCGCCGAGAAGATGGCGCCGATCGAGATGGTGGCGCCTTTCACGCGCGCCTGGAGCCTGAACCTGATCGACGACATCGTCTACACCACCAGCGGCCGCGCCTGTGGCGAAGTGCAGGATCCGCGGTCAGCCATGGCATCGGCGGTCGCGCCGATCGTGCGGCGGAACGCGGCGGCGGCGGCGGCTCCGGCCGGGCCTCCGGTCATGACTGATCCGTCCGCCGTCACCGCGGTCGATGTGCGCGACCTCGCCAAGCCGGAGCTAACGCGTTTCTACACCAGCGGTGGCCGGCCGGCCGGCCCGTGGGGCCGTGGCGGGCTTGCGCGCGGGCCGGGCAACACGGTGATCTTCCAGACCTCGGACGGGCTGTACGATCCGCCGGCGGGAAGCTGGGGCGACACGATCATGAAGCTGACGCCCAAGGCGACGCGCGTGGCGGATTCGTTCACGCCGGAGAATTTCAAATATATCTTCGCGCACGATCTGGCGGGTTCGGCCAGCCCGGTGGTGTTTCCGTTCGGCGGCAAGACCCTGGTCGCGACCGCGCAGAAGGAAGGCATCCTCTATCTGCTCGATGCCAACGACATGGGCGGCGGGCAGGCGAAGAACCACCAGCAGTTCGTCTACAAGTCGCCGCAACTCGGCAATGACGCGGCGGCCGGCACCGACCCGAGCCAGGGCGTCTGGGGTGCGGTCACGACCTATGAGAATCCCGAGGGCAAGCGGTACCTCTATCTGCCGATGTGGGGCCCGCGCTCCAAATTCGCGCCGGCGTTCAGGAGCGATGCCGGGGAATCGCCCAATGGTAGCATCATGGCGTTCCAGGTGGTGAACGACGGCGACAAGATCTCGCTGAGCCCGGAATGGATCTCCGGCAACATGATCATGCCCGATCCGCCCGTCGTGGCGAACGGCGTGGTCTACGCCACCCAGACCGGTGGCCAGGCGATACAGAACCCGACCCTGTCGGACGGATCACGCCTGAACAGCGCGACGGCGGCGTCAGCGAAATACCGATCGACGCCGGTCGGCAACATGATCCTTTATGCATTCGATGCCGAGAGCGGAAAGCAGCTCTATTCGAGCAAGGACGCGATCAAGGACTGGACCCATTTTAGCCAGCCGGTTGTGGCACTAGGCAAGGTGTATCTCGTGTCGCACGATGCGCGGGTCTACGCGCTTGGCGTTCGCAAATAGCGGAAACGGATGGGGGCGGGGCCGCGCGAGCGGACCCGCCCCTTTTGATCTCAGGTAACGGGGGTCGCCGGTGCCGCAGCCTTGGGGGCAGCGGGAGAGTCGGCGAAGTTCTTCGTGAGATAGTCGATGACGGCGTCCTGCTCTTCGGACTTCAGCTCGGCGCCGCGATCGACCATCAGCTGGACCGTGGCGGCCCAGTCATCCGCGCTCTTGCGCTGCGAGAAGATCGTCGCGGTGGTGTGGCACCCGCTGCAATTCTTGTTGATGAGGTCCAGGCCCGGGCCAGGCGGGGGAACCTGGGCATCCGGCATCGCGACCGGTGGCTGGGCCGACAGGCCGTGGCCCGCCAGGAGCCCAAGGGTCAGAAGGGCAGCACCTGCTGCAAAACCACGCTTGATCCGCATTGTCATGAACTCCAGTGAGGGACAGCTTCCCGGGGCTTGTCGCCGCGCCTTGCCTCCTATTCATGTATGCAAGGTTGCACAACGCTGAACGGACAAGAGGTGTATCGCACAAGGATGGAACGACGATTGGCGGTTTTTTGCAAGGTCGTACGGGACATTGGAGAGAATGTCGTCGCGTTTCAGCAATCATGAACACGGCGTCATTGTTGTATACAAGGATTGTGATGTGCATGGTGCGCTAGTAGGATGAGCAAACCGTGCCGGCGATGCGACCGGAGGCTCGAGGGGAGTACGCCTGTGACGACTATCCGACATGGCAACATGGCGCGCGCGCTGGCGGCGATGTTGCTGCTTGCCGCGACAGCGTCAGTGTCGGCGGTTGCCGCGCCGGCCAAGCCGCTCCGTGTCGTATCGATCGACATGGAGGGCGGGGGCGGCACGCTGTTCGTTACCCCGCAGGGTCAGTCGGTTCTGCTCGATACCGGTTGGCCGGCCGGGAATCGCGGCACGCCGGTGGATCAATCGAGCGCGACCCGGATCGCCGCGGCGGCGAAGATGCTGGGGATAAGTCGGATCGATTATCTGATCATCACCCATTACCATCTCGACCATGTCGGTGGCGTGCAGGACCTGCTCGCGGCGATGCCGGTCGGCGAGATCATCGACCATGGCCCCAACCGTGAACTGGCGCCGGCCGGCACGGTGCCGGGGCCGACGGCGACGGCGTCGCTCTACGCGCGCTACGAGGCGCTGCTGGGTGGGCGCAAACACCGCAGCGTGAAGGCGGGCGACAGGATCACGGTCGGGCCGCTCACGCTCGATATCGTCTCGGCGGATCGCGGTCTGGTGCCGGGCGCGCTGAAGGGAGCGGGCGGGCCGACGCCGGGTTGCGATGCACCGAGGCTGCCCGACATGGGCAATGGCGGCGAGGAGAATCCCCGCTCGATCGGCGTCGTCGCCAGCTATGGCAAGGCGCGGATCGTGAGCCTGGCCGACCTTACCGCCGATGTGGAGATCGGGCTGGTCTGCCCGGTCAACCGGCTAGGCCGCGCCGACCTGCTGGTCGTGTCGCATCACGGATCGCAGTTGAGCACCACGCCGCCACTGTTGGCGGCGCTTCAGCCGCGTGTCGCGCTGATGGCCAATGGCGCGACCAAGGGCGGCGATGCGCGCGTGTTCCAGACGATCGCGGCGGCGCCGTCACACCCGGTGGTGTGGCAGCTTCACTATGCGACCAAGAGCCCCGAAGTGAACCGGCCGGCCGACTTCATCGCGAACCCTGAGGGGGCGGAGGACGGCGGCTATTCGCTCGACGTGTCGATCTGGCCCGATCGTCGCATGCGGGTGATCAATCAGCGAACCGGGGAAGGCGAGAATTACCCAGCACCGCGGTGATCGACCTGCCCGGTAACGTCAGATTTTCTCGATTGAGATCGAGGTCAGATCGGCGAGGAGCGCAAGCCCGGGCTTCGCCTGCGACTTCTCGATCGTCGACTCTGCTTTCGAACCGCCAAGGGCAAGTGCTGGCGTCCACATGTAGATCTCGTCCTCGGCAAGGTCGCCGGCTTCCTTGTGAGCCCGGGCGGTATCGGGGACGAGCCCCAGATCATCCAGGAACGGCTTGTTGAGAAACCTGCCGAGAAACCAGTCGATATCGTCCGTGGCGAAGGTCGTCTCCGCCTCTGGCGCGTCCGCGAACCAGCAATATTGCCCGTCCCACAGAAAAAAATGACCAAAGGACGATCGCATGAAGACTTCGGCCTTTTTCGATGGCCGCCACGGCCCGACCGGCCCGTTCCACTCGTCCGGATCGCATGTCCACAGCAGTTGCGTCGAATAGGACGCGAACCCATCGCGCCGCAAAAGCTTCAACAGCGTTTCCGGAAGGCGCCTTCCGAGCCGTTTCTCGTCAGCCGCGGCAAAACCAGTCACGCTGGTCGGCTTGCCGAACTGCTTGTCGAATTTTGCGATGGGGTCGAACGGTGCGGGCACGGCAATTCTCCTCAGAGCTTTAGCGAAACGCCCATCTTGACGAAATGATACCATTCTTCGTCGACCGGCCGGCCCGGACCGGTGCCGCCGAGCCATGCCTTGGTGTCTGCCTCCAGCTTGTCGGCCAAGCCCTGGCCCCAGTTGGACCCGATGCTGGAATTGACTGCGGTGAGGCCCATGCCGGTCAGGTCGTCATGTTCGCCGCCGCCGACCTGGTCTGGCGAATGGAGCGCTCGCTGTCCCCTCATCCAGGTGGCGGCACGATTGGCCGCGGCAACAGCGCCGAACCCGTTATTGCGCTGGTCGTCGGTTCCGGCCGCAAAGATCGCCTTGATGCCATTCTTCTCGTGATCGCCGAGCTTCGGATTGGTGGTCGGGCTCTTGGCGGGCTTGGTGAGGCGCGCTTCGATCGCGACCTGGATGACCTCGCGCTCCTTCCGCTGCGCACCGGCCGACCGCGGATCGCGACCGCGCTTCGCAAAGCGCGCCCGGTTCGACATCCATTGCCGGATCGTCATGCCCTTGATGGCACTCTCCTGCATGAGCAATTGCCGGTCATATTCCTTCTTGTGGTCGGTCGGGTTGAGCTTGTCGCCCATCTTGAACTTCACGGAGATCGGAGGATCGACCTTTTCGGGGACTGTCTCCTTCATGTTGGCGAGAATCTTGCCGAGCTTGTCGGCGATCTTCTTCTCCAGCTTGGTGATCTCGGCATCGAGGTCGGTCTTCTTGGCGACGGGCAAAGTCGAAGAGGGCGCGGCCTTGGCGGCCTTTTGCTCGATGACACCGACATCGGGCGTGATGTCAGCAATCCATTTCAGCGTGTCGCTTTTTTTCTTCTTCGCCTTGATGTTTTTCGCACGCTTGCCGAAATCGATCAGGTGCTGGGACAGCGGCTTGGTGACGCTGGCCATCATCAGGCGGGGCGAACCACCCGAAACATCGACCCACATGCTGTGGCTTTCGTCCCCGCCGCTGAAGCTTTCGCGTGATCCGACCTCGCCGTCGGCCGGCTTGGTAAAGGCAGCGACGGCCTTTTTGGCGCCGCCGGCGATGAGTTTACCGAGCTTCTTCGCCTGCGCGATGATCCAGCCCGCGACACGGTCGAACGCCTTGAAGATCGGCGCGCGCACCTTCTCGATCAGATTGTTGACCACCGTGGCGACCTTGCCGAACCCGGCGAACCGGGCGAGGAAACTGACGACCAGCGTCAGCAGTCCCGCCATGGTCTTCTCGACGCGGTTGGCGGCGGGACCGATATTGCCCGCGGCGATGGTCGCGATCGAATCGATGAAGCTGGCGGCGACCTGACCGATCTGCTGCAGCCGCTCGATGAAGAACATGACGGTGTTGTAGATCGAGATGATCGCCTGGATCAGCGCGCCCGCCGGGCTCAGCATCATCGCCAGCTTGGTGATCGCCACCTCGACGATCTTGCCTTTCACGAACGCCATGACCTGGTCGATGACCATGTCCTTGAGGTTGGTAAGCGTCTCGACGAGCTGTTGCCACGCCGCGGCCGGACCCTCCTTCACCAGAGTCTTGACCAGTGCGAAGCCTTCTTCGAGCCCCTTGACGATGGTCTCGCTGCTCAGCGCCACCAGTCTCGGCCGGAGATGCCCCCAGGTGAGACCGAGCACCGACAGCGCGAATTTCAGGAGTTCGCCGGCCGAGAAACCTTGCGGGATATAGACCCCGGCACCGCCCATCGCGCCGGTGAGCCAGCCGATCAGCGACGCCTTGAGATGGGTAAGGAAATTGCCGGCGAACTGGTTGAGGCCGAGCTTGCCGGCACGGACCAGCGTCTGGACGAAGCCGACCGGGTTCTTGAGGATCTTGTTGAAGGCAGCGCCGGCCTTGGCGATGTAGGGCATTGCGCCCGGTGCCACGACCTCGACGATGATCTTGAGCAGGTCGATCACGGTGCCGAGCGCCCATGAGCCGAAATCGACCATGAAGTTGCCGAACACCTTGGCGAGCTTGATGAAGGCGCTGGGCAGCACCACGAAATCCATGATCTCGAGGCCCTTGAGCGCGGCGATGAAGCGGCTGGGGATGCTGGAGACCAGCGCCTTGATGCCGCCCATCGCGCCCTTGAACCAGGCCCAGGCGCGCGGGATCGCCTTGGCGCGCTGGATGTTCGCCCACAGCTCCTCCTGGCCGACCAGGGTCAGCAGGCCGCCGATCACTGCCTCGGCAGTCGGCTGGACCGCTTCGCCGGTTACGGGGTCGAAGCCGATCACCACCTTGAGCAGCGGATAGCCGGCCGACCCTTCGGCAAGGGCGGCGAGCGGTCGCAGCACCGCCTCGCGGACCATGCGCAGGATTTCGCTGAACAGGGACTTGGCGAAGGAGATGATCTTGCTGATCGGATCGGTGAAGATCGACTTGGCGCGCTCCCACACTGCGCCGAGGTTGAAGATGTCTTTCCAGCTGAGGGATTCGAGGAACTTGTCGATCGCGGCCTTGATCGAGGCGCCGCTGATGCCGAGCGACTTGAGCTGCCCTTCGATCCAGCCGCCGACCTTGTCGAAGATGCCGTAGCTGTCGAGCACGCGGGTGATGACGTTGCCGCCGGGCAGGAACTCGACGATCGCGCGCAGGATGTTGGCGGCGCTCGCCTCGACCGCGCTCATGTTGATCGGGTTCACGCCGATCAGGATGGTGAACATGCGGAAGCCGGGGATGGCATTGGCGGCGTCGGCAAAGAAGTTGAGCGCGTCGCTGAGACCCAGGCGGCTGGCCTGGCGTTCGGTGCGCTGCTCCACACGGGTCTCGGCGGCCGGGTCCGCCTTGCGCTGAATCGTCTCGCCCTGCTGAATGGTGTGAGTCAGCTCGTGCGCGAGCAACTCCATGCCGCCCTTGCTGTTTGGGTCATACGCCCCGCCGCCGAAGAAGATGTGGTTGCCGAAGGTGAAGGCGCGCGCGCCGAGCTTGGCGGAGAGCTTGGCGGCATTGCCGTCGGTGTGGATGCGCACCCCGGCGAAACTGGCACGGAAGCGGGGTTCCAGCGTCTTGCGGACCTTGGCGGGCAGCGCGGCGCCGCCGGTTGCGGCCTTGCGGACTTCCTTCTCGACATCCGGGTCGGCGCCGGCTCTCGGGGTCTTTTTCGCGGCTGGCGCGGCGGCGCGGTGGAGCATCGGCCCACTGCGATGAGTCGCATCTGGCGCGGGCGCCGGCATCGAGACGACGGCCCGGGCGACCCGGTCAGCCTCCACCTCCGCCGCGTCGCTTGGCTGCGATACGCGCATCGAGGGCTGGATGGTGCGCTTGCTGAGCAGGGTAGAGCGGCTGTTGTCGAGTGCCGAGCGGGCGACGGTCGCACGGGCCGGCTGGATGGCGCGCACGGTGCTGCGCGTCTCTTCGGCCTTCGCCTGGCGCGCACTTTCGGCCATGTCAGCCGACGGCCGCGAGCGGCAGCTTCAGGGGGCAATAATCGCCGGTCTTGCGATATTCGCGCACCACTGCCTGGCGAAGATCGGCGTCGCCGATCGGCAGGCCGGCGTCGAAGGCGAGCAGCCGGGCATGCATTGCCACGTTGCGCAGCTGGCCACCGCTCAGCGCGCAGCGACAGGCGATGTCATGGAGCAGTCCAGGCGACACGCGGTGCTCGCCGAGCAACTGGCGCAGGATGTCGTGGCGCCGGATTTCGTCGGGCGGTCGGAAGGCGAGAACGGCATCCATGCGGCGCGAGAAAGCGGGGTCGATCCGGTCGGCGTCGTTGCTGGTGACGACCAGGATGCCGTCGAAGGATTCGATCCGCTGCAGCAGGAAGTTGGTCTCGAGATTGGCGTAGCGGTCGTTCGACGAAGAAACGTCGGTGCGCCGCGCCATCAGGGCGTCACCTTCGTCGAGCAGCAGCACGATATTGAGCGATTCAGCCGCGGACAGCGCGCGTTCGAGGCTCTTTTCGGTCTCCCCGATATATTTGCTGACCGTCGCGGCGAGATCGATGCGGTACAGGTCCTTGCCGAGCGATGCGGCGATGTGGCGCGCGGCGAGCGTCTTGCCCGTGCCGCTGGGGCCGGCGAACAGCGCGCGGACGCCGCGTCCGCCGCCGGGCTCGCCCAATGCCTCGCGGTGACGGCAACGCAGGATCAGCGCGTCGAACTCGGCGGCGTCCTGGGTTTCGAGCTGGAGCGGCTCGGGCGCACCGTTCTCGATCGGCGTGGCGAGCGCGTCCAGGCCGGCGTCACGCAGGTCGCGCAGGGCGGTGATTACGTCGTCGCGCGCGATGGCGGGGTGGCCGGCAAGGGTTGCGCGGCTGGCGGCGCCTTCGGCCGCGCGGCGGATATTGCCTGAGGTGAGGGAGAGCTCGGATAGCGTGACGGCGAGCGGCGCCAGGCCGAGGGCGCGCCATTGGGCTTCGCGATCGGCAGCGTCGGGCATGGGGCGCGGGATCATGATGGTCGGGGCGGTGCCGGCAGCGCGGACGCCGCCGATCATGCCCGTCACTACGCCGATCGGGCCGGCGAACAGGGGGTGCGACGGGAGTTCTATCGTCTCGCCCGGCGCAGGCTGGAGTTCGGCGAGGATCAGGGCGTTGCCGGCATGAGCGAGCGCGCCGGCGGTGCGCCACAAGGCCGGATCAGTGAGCAGCGCGGGCGCGACCGTCAGCACATTCAGTCCGGCACGGCGCGCGGCGGTACGGAGCAACGTGCGCCGGCCGTTGTTGCGTGGGCCGCGGACCAGCAACAGGGTGCTGCGGTTCGCGGCGAGCATCTGGGCGAGGTTGGCGGGATCAGGATCGCCGACCCAGCCTGCCGGATCGGAAAGAGTGCCGCACGGCTCGAACAGCGCGCCATCGAGGCGGGGAAGTGCACCCGACAACAGGTCGAGCAGCGGGTTGGCGAGGCGCAACTGCCAGTCGGGACGCGCCGCCTGGGGATCGGTGACGGTAACGACACCCCCGGCGATCATCTCGAGCAGCAGATCGCGCACGGCGCCGCCCTCGCGGCCGGGAACTGCCTCGCGCCACAGCGCGGTGAGGCCGCCCAGCGTGGCAAAGCCTGGCGTTGCTTCGGCCAGCAGGGCGAAGCCGGGATCTTCCTCGATCAGCGCGATGGTCGCGATCAGATGACGGTGCAGCGCCGGGCGGCCGGACGTCAGGCGTGTGAAGGGAAGGCCGGGAGAGGCGCTTGCCCAGCTGTCCATGGCATCAGCCCATTCGGCGGCGGTGGGCGAGCGCGGCCCACCCCAGAGTTCGGCACATTCGTCGAGATAGTCGGTGAGGAAGGCCGGGCGATCGTCCGGCGCGATCAGCTCGGCGAGGCGCAGAACGGTGCCGAACAAAGTGAGCCGGAAATGGCTCGCGATGCCCGGAGCGAGTGAGGTGAATCGTTTGGTCATTCGAACGCGAAGGCGATCGAGCGCCCCTCCGCCGGCTGCCAGCCTGGATTACGATCGAGCCCGGCGAGGCGGAGTTCGATCGGGTGCCGATCGAGGCCGAAGACTGCCCGCAGATCGAGATCGCAGCTTTCGATGCGGGCAGGCTGGGTCAGGAGCGCCAGGCCGGCACCGGTGAGATGCTCGATGCGGGCGTTCAGATATAGCGCGAGGCAAGCCGCCCAGCGGTCGATCAGCGGAAGGCGTGCAGGTGACCTCGAAGCGAGGCGGGCACGACGCTCTCGTGGTTGCAGATCGCGTTCGCGGCCATCGAAGAGCGGGAAGCCAGCGGGATGCCACACGGTGGCGTGGTCGCGGCGACGTGTCATGCGGCGAGGCGCGGATGTTTCGAAACCGGCGAGCCAGTCGCGCTCGATGCGCCATTTCCGTGGGAGCCGACCGTTTTCGGCGTGAGCGGCGATCCAGTTGGCAAGCGGATCGCGTCGATAGCGCGTGCCGAACCAGTAGCGGCCGATACGGTCCGCCAGCCAGAGGGGCGATGGCTCGAGACGCTTGCCCTTTGGCTGGGTGAAATCGGGGTAGAGACCAAGCGCGACAAAGGCGTTCACCAGGAACAACAGGCCACCGAACTCCGTCGAGAATCGGACGTCGGGCGCGAGGAGCGTGGCGGGGAGGGCAGGCTGCCGGATGTGATGGCGCGTCTCCGGGGCGGTCGCAGTTTGCGGGAGGAAGTGCTGCACGACCGCGTCACTCGGGGCGCGCGCAATGTGTTTCGAGGCACCTGGAAGCGAACTGACGTCCATGTCGTGGCGCGGGCTGGCCGCATGCCGCAAATCCATCGATGGAACCAGCCCTGGCTTCGGCCGTAGCGCGGGCGCGACATTGGGGCGCGGTTGCGCTCGGGCGCCAGCGGGCGGTGGTGTCGCCGCATCAACCTTGCGTTCCGGGGTGAGAAGCGCCGGCTCAGCGGCGACGGCCAGGATCGCCGTCGCGACGGCCTCGGGATCTCGGGATGCGATGGCGGGTTTGCGTGCGAGCGCCGCCGTGGCGAGGAGCAGGGCGCGTGCGGGCTCGGGCAGGGCCCGCCACTCGTTGCGATGCTCGACCAGCCAGGTGGCGGTTTCGCGAAGCAATGCAACTGGGGCCGTGAAGGGGTTGGTTCGCGGGCGGAGGCTATCGAGCGGCGGGGCGTCACGATCCGTTCTGGTCGGGGCGGAGAGCGGCAGTGCGAAGCTCGCCTCGATCGCGCGGTGCGCCAGCGCGATGTCGGCTGGTTCGAAGCGTGCGATCCAGCGGGCGGCAATGCCGATCTCGGCCAGGCGGGCGATCGTCGTCAGCAGTGCGGGGCCATCGCGGAGCAGGGTGGTGCGTTGCCACTGGACGAGGCTCGGCTGGCCGGTCGCCCTGCGGAACGCCTCCCTTGCGGCAGTCGAACTCTCGCCAATCCACAAGCGGATCAGCCAAGCCGAATATTTGCCGCGGCTGGTGAAGCGATAGGGGCGGTCGGGTACGAAGCCCCGACCCCACCCGGTCTCCGCTTCTCCGAGAACCGTGCGCAGTTCGGCAAGGATGCGGTCGGACATCCGCGCCGCGCCTATACCGGAAGCAGGGGCGCGGACGCGCAGCCGCGGGACGTAGAGAATCTCGTCCGGATCGAGCCCGAGCGACGCGACCGGCACCCCCTCCAGCCAGCGCTCGGCCTCTCCCCGCGACGCGCGCCACCCGGTGACGCGCGCGCGGTGAACGGCGAGATCGGCGCCGAGGGAGAGCCGAGGCAGCACCGCCTGCCTTATCGCGGCGCGACGGCGGTTGCCGCGGGGGCGGGGCGGACGGTCAGCGTGTCGAGCGGTCGCCTGATCTGCGGACCATCGGGGCGGTCCGGACCCGAGCCGCGCACGCTGCGCACCAGCGAACCATAGCTGCCCATCGGCACCCCGACAGTAAACTTCTTGCCCCCGATCGAAACGCCCATGCCGGTGTTGAGCGTCCCGCGAACGATATGCATCGGGAGATTCATGCCCAGCGGCAGCAGGACCGGCCCCTTCGCCGCGCGCATGTCCGCGAGCGAAGCGCCGTCCAGCGCGACGGGGTTGGCCTCGGTCATGACGACTTGCAGATCGAAACCGCCGCCGGAGAAAGGCACGCCTTTCGCGAAGCGCAGCCGCAATTGTTGCGCGTTGAAGGGGACGAAGATCGTCGAACCCGTGCCGATCTGGAAACTCGTGCGGAAATCGTCGAACGAACCGAGCAGGGCGCCGACCCGCGCCGTCAGGCCGGGGCGGAGGCTGTCGCGAACGATCTCGGCCTTGATTTCGGCGCGTTTGGCGGCCTCCTCGGTCATGCCGGCCGCACCGTAACGCGCCTTGCCGATAGTGGCTTCGCCGTCGGTTAGCAGCGTTACTACCGAGCCGCCACGTACCGGGATATCCACCGTCTTGCCGGCCGACATCGCCGCCGGATCCAGCTTGAACTGCTGGCTGGGGAGTTTCAGCGAGGGCCCGGCCAGGATCGAGGTGCGAAGCATCCGGGTTTCGTCCTTTAGCGAGTTGATCACCCAGCGATGCGGCCCGGCCGGCTCGGCCCCTTCGAACCTGCTCTCCCACTCGAAGCCGCGCCCGCCGTTAAGGAACTGCTCCTGCAACGTAACGCTCTGCGCGCGTGGAAAGAATTTTCGCCATGCGCCGGTCGAGATCTGCGGTGCGACGTCGAACGGCGAATTCACCGTCACGAAGTTCATGTTGTACTGGCGCGTGATCGGTGATCCGCCACCCGAATGGGCGACGTCGACACGCACGCACTGATGCGGATTGGCGGCGAAGAAGTCGTGTTGCGACATGCCCGAGCCCTGATAATTGCCCGTCGTCAGCAACGGCCAGTCGCCAGACGAGAGCGCCATATATTCGCGCGACTTGACCGTTTCGGGCGGGCTGGTGGGATTGCTGGTCGAGGGAATGTCGGTCCAGGCCCAGTTCGGGCTCAGCCCGATATTGTTGATCTTGAAGGTGGCGGTGACTCCGGTGGAATCCGGTTCCGCGCCGGTTCCGGCGGGGGAGTTGGCCACGGTCGCGAAGAACTCGTTATTGCCGGTCAGCGAAATCTTGCTCGGGTCGGTACCGACATTACCGAAACCGGTGATCTGCAGGCCGGCCGGGAACAGGCTGGTATCCAGCGTGACGTTGCCCCAGCGCGGTAGCGGCAGCTTCGCGTCGACAAGCGGAGAAAACAGGTCGTCGCCGATATAGCCGCCGGCGGGCCAGGTATATTGGTAACCCTCGCCGAGATTCAGGTTGGTCGCGATCACGTCCGCGAACATCCCGAAAAAGTTGTTGGCGAGGAACGGATAGTTCGCCTTCGCGATCTTGATCTCGACCGTCCAGCGGCCGTTCATTCCATTTGGCGCGGCGTTGGCCTTGACGGTGACTCCCGGCGGCAGCCCCTCGGTGATGGCGCCCCAGGTGACGACTCCGCCGGATTCGCTCCCGGGGCCATAACTCACATGCGGATCGGCACCGGAAGCGGAGGATATGCACGGATGATCCTGGCAGGGGTAGATCAGTAGCCGCTTATAGTCGTTCGATGCGTTGGTGGGATTGAAGGCCAGCACGACGGCATCGTTGGCGTCGAAACCACCGGTGTCCTCGGTTTCGAAATAGAGATACAGATTTTCGGCATCCGACATGCCCCGCATGAACGCGGCGGCCGTCGACGCGCCGTCTTCCAGGTAGAATTTGAAGCTCTTGTTCCATTCCGCCGCACCGGCGATGCCATCGATTGCGACCGCGCTGTTGGTCACTGGGAAAGCGAGTTTCTCGTTCGCATTGTAGTTGGCCCCGACCGCGCCGCCGCCCGGACAGCCGCCGAGCAGGAGCGAGAGGGCGCCCAGTCCAAAGACCTGGCCGAGCAGGCGGGACTTGCGGAGAATGGTTGCGGTCATTGCCTTATCCTCTTGATGTGATGCGGGAAACTCCGGCATTCCTGGTTCAGGGAAGCACGTCGACGATGCGCAGCTGCGCGGAGAAGGGGAGCTTTTCCACGCCGTTGCTTGATTGGACGACGAAATCGAACTGGCCGTCGGCGGCAGTGAATTGCGTGCCGTTGCTCTTGGGCGTTATCTTGAGCGCGACCATTCCTGTCCCGCCGGGCGCGCCGATATTGAGCGCGGCGGCGCTGTTGCGCACGACCGTCCAATCCGCGTTGGGGCTGGCCGCGGGGGTGCCGATCTGGAAGGTGCCGGCAAGCTGGAATTCATATTGGACGGAGAGGGTGATCGTCCCTGGCACGCCCTGCGGAGTCCGTTTTATGGACAGGGTATTGTTCGCGAATTTCGCATTCGGGCCGATCGCGGTGATGGTGTTGACCTTGATCTTGTCGGTCGGGATGTCCTGCTGCGCGGCGATCGCGATCTGGGTCGGCAGCGAGCTTGCGTTGAAGTCGGGGAAGTTGGTGCCATTGACGTTGATCAGCAACGTCCCCGTACCACTCGGGCCGGTGGTGACGGTGACGACGCGGGTAACGGTGACGGCATTGAGCGCGGAGGCCGGCGTGACGTCGATCGTCCCTGCCGTCTTGTTGACCGCACTCCAGCCCTGACCGCTGACCTGCGGAGACACCACGAACTTCTCGTCGTGCGAGCTCTGCACCTGAAGCTCGAAGGTATAATCATAGGCCTTGTTGGCCTTGATCGCTTCGTTCGGCGTCACCGATTTCAGCACGAAGGAGAAGGTCGCTTGGATATTGGCGGCCACGCCGGGAAGCTGGACATAGCTGCCCTGGTCGCTGCCGGCCGGGTTGGAGACCGAGAGCACGACGGTGCCGCCGCCCTGGGGCAGGCCGATAATGGCAGGCGCATCGAGCACGAGGCGCGTCGGGCTGCTGCCGTCCTTGATCCGGTCGAGCGGGATATTGGTGTCGTCGACGTCGATCCGGCTCAGCAGATTGGCATTGAGGTTCTCGCCGAAGACCGTGAATTCCTGCCCGGTCTTGACGAGCCCTGGCACGATCTGGGTGATCACCGGCTTGTGCGGAATGGGGTCGCCGGCGCCCTCGAGCACGGCGACGCGCTTGGCCAGATCGTTGACGTCGCTCAGCACCTGGTTGAACAGCTCGGCCGTGATCAGGTCGCCGGGGGCGACGCCCGAGGGACGAAGACCGATCAGCTGCTGGAACAGGGCCGTGCGTTCGGCCTCGGTCAGCACGCCTTCGAGCGCATCGAGGATGCTCGACATCGGGACCGAGATGGCACCGGCATCTGCAGTGGTTTGAACCATGATCGATCCTTTCCAGCGTCAGCCGCTGCCGAGCGCGTAGTTGGCGTAATTCCAGCGGTGGAGATTGAAGCGAGCGTCACCCCGGAAGGCGATGTTCGCAGAAGAGAAGAGGACGAACGGGTCCGGCTTGTCGGAGGCTGCTGCGGCCTTCACGCCGGCGATCAGATTTTCGGCCACCGAATACAGCCAGACCACCTCAGTGCTGGCCGAGCGGATCGCGGGGAAAGCGAGGCTTTCGCGGATCAGTTGTTCGACCGTGGCGCTGTTGATGTGGATCGGCCCACGCACCGTCATCCCGCCGAGGAAGTCCTTGGCCTGGTCAGGGTTCATGCGCGGCAGGACCCCGACCGGCGGCAAATGCGGGAAATGAGTCCGGGCCTTGAGCGCGGGCGTGTTGGCGGCGCGCAGATCGGCAAAATGCGCCTGGAACTGAGCCAGCATCGCGCGCCCGGTCGCGATGCGTCGCGGCGCAGTGGTGCCGAAAAAGGCAGCGGGTGAGTCCGCCAGCGACAGGGGCCGCCGGACTGCCCAATTGTCGAGCAGGGTCAGTTCGGCCGCTCCCTTGAAGCCGATCAGCGCGAGCGCGACTTCCTGCTGGGACAAGCCATGCGCCGCCATCGCGTCGAGCAGCGGATCAGTCCGCGCACCACCCGCGACGAGCGCCGTCGCCCAGTCCACCAGCACGCCGGGGCCGAAGCATTTATAGGCAAGTGCGTTGCGGAAATCGGGGGCGGTGACATTCAGGCTGGCATAGAGCGCCGAGGGGACCTCCAGCAGGCGGAAACGAACGCCGTCGATGCGCCGGTCGACGTCGCACGGAGCCCCCGTCGCGCCGAGCCCGTTGGAGGGCGCGCGGCCGGCAGCAGTTTCCGCGGGCGCGATGGTGAGCAGGTACAGCCCCTCGCCCGCGACATAGGTGCCGCCGGCGAGCGGCACGCAATCGTCGAAGGCGCAGCCGCCGGTGGCGTAGCTGGTGGAGTCCGTGCGCGACAGGCGAATGCGCTCCGGCTGAGTCAGGCGCAGCAACTGGCCGGTGGCGGTGATCGCGAGGCCGGGCTGGACCTTGATCGACGCAAGCGTGTCGTCCGCGTCGGGCGGCAGCGCCGAGACGTCGAGGCCGAAGGCGATGCCGTCCCCCAGCGCTTCGCCCAGCCGCGCCTCGCTGCCGCGGCGGGCACGCTGCTCGCGCTGCATGTCGCCGCCGGTGAGCAGGCGACCGTTGAAGAAGTTGACGCTTTCGATGCCGCCGTCGCTGACCGGCTGCTCGAGCGCGAGGAAATCGCCGCCGCTCATTTGACCAGGCCCGTGATGTGCCAGGTGCCAGCGCCGTCCGACACCAGGCTGACCGCACCGCGTACCGCGAGCTTGAGGTCGGGTTTGCCGTCGATGCTTGTCTTGTTGGGTGTGCCGACGGTGATCTCCGCCTTGCCGCCAGCCTTGATGCTGAGCTCCGCCCCGAAATTCTTGGACGCCGCCGGCACCGTGACGATGATCGGCACGTCGGAGCGCACGATGGCGGTCCGGGTCTTGCCGGAGATCGCGCCTTTCGCCGTGAGAACCTCGAAGCCCTGGCCAGTGGAATCAGCGACGACCACGCCGCCAAAGGTGGACTGCGCGACGCCGGCCGAGAGCAACACCGGGCGGCTGCTGTCGTCGATGGCCACCACCGTGAAGTCTCCGTCGACCGACCAGGTTTCGGCGGTCTTGACGATCGGGAACCAGAGTTGGGTGAGGAGGACGCAGTCATTCGCCGGCACTGACGCCGCGTTGCAGCGCTGCGCCGCGACCCTGGGGCGGATCTTCGTCACCCACAGGGTCTTGAGCGCAGTGCGGAAGCGAATGCCCATGTCGGGATTGATCAGCAGCGGCGCGATATCGCCGGCGGCCGGCTCAGCCGCGTCGGGCGGATAAATGCCGACCGCGAGCTGGAGCTGGATTTCGGCGATCCGCAGTGCCTCGGCCAGCCCGGCGGCGTCATTGGTCTTGCCGTTGTCCGTGCCGAGCTGCGCGAGGAACGTGTCGAGCGCCGGGATCGCTTCGACTTCGGTCATCGGCGGCGCCTCGAAAGCGAAGTTGATGCTATAATCGTCGGCGATGCGCGACGGCGCCATCAGGTTCTCGTCGCTGCGGCACGGCTCGCCGGGGATCGGCACCTCGGCGACGGCGCAGTCGACATAGCATAGGGTGAGGAAGAGGTTGAGGCTGGTATGGTCCACCGTGGGATCCGCCAGCATCAGGCGGATTTTCTCCTTGATCTCGTCGCGCGCCAGCCAGGAGTTCAGGCTGCCGCATTGCTCGCGGCCGACGCAGATCAGCTGGCCACTCGGGGCCGCGGCAGCACCGGCGGTGACGCGGACGCGGGGGCCGTTCGCACCGTCGTCCTCGACCGAGACGGCGAGGCCCGACAGCGTGCCGTAGCCGAGGAAGTCGCGGACGATCCATTTGTCGCGCGCCGAATGATAGGCGAACTCCTGACGGTAATCGTCAGCGCCCAGGACCATGCCGGGCACGAAGTTGACGTGGCGGCCGGGGTCCGCCGCTGAGGCCGTTGCCACGGCCGTGAATGGGCTACAGCATCCCATGAAATGGCTCCCCCTGTTGGGTGGTGTGTTGTCTCAGCATGCGATCCGCTCCCTGCCTTGCCGCGGGGTATCGGGTCCGCCGACGAACGAGGCACCGACATAGGCGCGGCCGAGCACGGCGCCCGGCACCAGCTCTGGTGCGCGGCTGCCCTGGCCGATGGCGCTGTCGAGCCCGAGCCGGGCTTCGCCGACGCGGTTCATCGCCCAGAAGAAGCGGACGTCGAAAATGGTGTGCGCCGGCTTTTCCAGGGTGACGATGCGACGCGCGAGCGCGAGGTCGGCCGCTTCCTTCGCCGGATCGGCATCGACACTGGTGCGTGGAAGCAGCACGGCGAAGCGGTGGGCGGCGCGGCTGATCGGCAGCTCCTGCCCTTCGAAAGCCAGCCAATCGCGGGCGGCGGTCGCGGTACCCGGCAGATAGTCGGGGAGGGGCACGGACGAGAAGTCGTCCCAGCCGCTGTTGTGCGCAGCATTGAGCCGGTCGAGCGTCCGATAACGGCTGACGAGGAAGTCCTGCCAGCTGCGGCGATCATAAGAGGGCAGCCCGACATAGCGCAGCCATGGCTCGCTCGATGCGATGGGAAGATCGGGTGCCGGCGAGGCGATGCCGATCGCGCCCTGGAATGCCTGCCAGCGCGCGCGCTCGCCTTGGCCGACCATCGGCACGAAGCCGAATTGTGCCTGGACCAGCGTGGTCCAGATGGCTTCCTTGCCGACAGGCGGGAAGAGCGGGAAGCGGCCGGTTGGGGCCGGCTGTTCGGGCCAGCGTGCCCAGAGACCGGCGGCACCTTCCTCCGGGATCCAATCGCCGTCGAGGCTGCGGATGCCGGGGGTGGTGATCGGATCGGCGGGCGGAAAGACGCGGCCGCGCGTTCGGCTGACATAGGTTTCGACGATGCGGATTGCCTTGGCCGAGGGGCAGGCGGGACGCTCCAGATCGAAATCCTGCGCGGTGACCTTGGTGTCGAGCGCGAGCTTCAGCGCGAGGAGCAGGCCGCGGTTCGTGCCGCGCCAGCCGAAGAAACGCGCGGCATTGGCGATGAACAGCCGTCGGCGGCGCTCGTCCCAGGACGGATCGAGCGCGACTTCGTACCAGCTCGACAGCCATTCGAGCATCTCGGCGGGAATGGTGCGCGGGTCGAGCAATGCTTCGGCGCCGGCGATGCGATCCTCGATGCCGGTCTCGATGCCCTCGAAATTGGCGAGGAAGCGTTCGAGGAATGATGCCGAGGCCGGTTCCTCGCGATAGACGCCGGGCAGGAAGCGCTGGACCCAGGAGAAGCGTGGATACCAGAGGCGCAATGCGCGGAGCCGGGGCGTGACTCGTTCGTCGCCGCTCAGGGTGATGCGGAGTTGTGCATAACGGCCGGTGATATTCTGGAGCAGCAGATCCCAGCTGCCCCTGCCGGCCGCGGCGTCGGTGGCGATTGCGGCGATGGCGCGCTTGCCCGGAAGCTCAGGGCCGCTTGGCGACAGGACCAAAGCAGGCTGCTTCACCCAGGCGGTAGCGGGGGTGGCAAGCGCCGAGCGTTCGTCAGCGGCGCGCGCTTCGATGGTGACCGATGCGCCGGGCGGAATGCAGGCGTCGAGACGAATGCGATCCCACACACATTGCGGCACGGCGCCGTCATAGATGGTGGTGAGGAAGCTGACGCTCTTCGCGAAACGGCGATGGACGACCTCGACGACGGGGACCCAGATCGGATCGGTCCCGCCGCTGTCGTAACAGGCCTTGTCCTTGATCGTGACGAGCGCGCGACCGCCGAAGCGGCGCAGCGGGAGCGTGTCGGGCAGCTCTTCGGCTTCCCATTGCCCGGCTTGCTCGACGAGGCGGACCCGGCGCGCCTGATTGCCGCCCGTTTCGGCGAGGAGCAGGACGGGCGCCTTGTCGAGCGTGGTCGCAGTAAAGCAACTCGCGCTGAATTTCAGCGTGCGGAGCAGGCGAAGCGCGGTCTTGCCGGGATCGACGATGTGGAGCGACGCCGGGGCAGCCGCAGGCGCGTCGAGCAGGATGACGCTGCCATCGCACAGGGTGGCGATCGCGACGGGAGCGGTTGCGGCGCTGACGTCGATCATGACGAGCTCGGCGCGGAAATGATCGGCCTTGGGGTCGGCATCTTCGGGCGCGAACGCTGGAGCGACGTCCTTGACCGGTTGCGAAGCCAGACGAAGGTCGGGATCGAGCCGGAACAGGCGCGGGCTTGCGGCATCGAGCAGCCACAACCCGCAGTCGCAGGTTGGGGCGAGGGAGGCAGGGAAGATACCGGATGGGAGCGTCATGCGCTCCGGCGCGCCGCCGCCGACCAGATCGAAGCGAAGCAGACCCCCTGCGTCGCCGATCGTGCCGACGACCAGGAAATCGCCGGTGGTAACTGCCAAGCCGGCAAAGACCTCGTCAGCCGGCGTATCCGGGGTTGCGTCGGTGAAGGCGCGGGTGATGCGGTGCGTGCGAGGCGTCGCCGGCCAGAAGGACGTGACGCGGCCGTCTCCCGCCGAGCGCACCAGCAGGCCGCGACGATCGTCGGCGACGACATAGAGATTGCCGTTGCGGTCGGCGGCGGCATCGCGATGGTCGGCGGCGGTGAAGCGCTGCTCGCCGGGGGTGTCGGCGATCGGCTGGACCATCGGCAACAGAGTCAGCTGCCCGCTTGCCTTGTCGAAGGCGGGGAAGAGCGGGCTTGCGGTAAGCTCGTCCCACTGGTCCTTCAGCGGCACGGCATCGGGCGTGGCACTGGTGCACGCGCCCCAATCGTCCTTGCCGAGCAGCATGTGGAAGCGGGAGCCGTTGACGTTCATCAGCAGGTCTCCGCCAGGATCGGGACCGGCAGGCGGCTGACGCCGACCGACGGCGTGGCGGTGACGCCGCGCAGCACGTCGAGCGGGAGCGGCGGCCCGGCAACCACGGAGATGCCGAGGATCTCGGGCAGCTGGAGACCAGACAGATCGACGGAATCAGTACCGGGCTTGCTGCCCTGGGCAAGGAGCACATCGGCGACCTCGACCACACCGGCCGCGCGTGCCGCTTCGGCGAGCAGGGCGCGGGAGTGGACCGGGCGGGCCAGCGGCCAGCCGCGCAGTGCAGGGTCGATATCGGGCCCGTAGAGCATCGGCAGCTGCGGCATCGGCGTGGTCGGTGCGGGCAGGGGGCTGAGATAGGCCTTGATGCGCGCCTTCACTGCGTCGACCACTTCGGCCACGGCATAGCCGCCCGCGACCTCGATCCCGATCGAGATCCAGATCCCGACATAATCGGGCCCGCGCAGCACCAGTTCGGTCGTGACCAGCCGGCGCGGGTCGAGATAGGTGCACAGGGCATTGAGGAAGGGGCAGTCGGCGCGGGGCGCCTCGGGGTAGTTGGGATCGCGCGTCGGGATCGCCATCAGGGTCACCGCGCCGGGGGCCGATCCGATCGTCAGCGGCGCGATATCGGGATGCGCGGCGGGCAGTACCTCGACCCGGCCGATCGCCACGCCGGGGGTGCGCCATGCGATGGCGCGGAAATCGTCGGCGGTGACCAGCCGGTCGCGGTGCGTGACGAAGCGCGGGATCTGCTTTTCTGCCGCCGCGACGCTCTCGGCTTCGGCGCCGCCCCAGGTCGGAACCGGATTGGTCGCGCTGACGCCCGCGGGCAGCATCGGCCCAGCCTTGAGCATGAAGGCAGCGACATTGCCCTCGGCGCCTTCCGTGCAGGCATAGCTGGCATAAAGCGCCTCATCGAGCCGCGGCCGGCGGCCGGTAAGGCCGTCGCCGAAGCGGATCAGGCCCGCTTCGGCGTCGCAGGAAAAGACCTCGACCGGGTCGCCCATGTCGGGTGCGCCGGTGATCGGCAGCTCGGGCCCGGCGGCGCGGAGATCGTCGATCTCCTTCCAGTCGTGGCGATTGTTGTTCTCGATGCTGGTCACCGTCACCGATCCGGCGAGGACCGGCGACTGGCGAAGCTGGCGGGCCTGGTCGGGCGCGCCGTCGCCGGGGACGAGCTGTTCGGCGCTGATCAGCAATTGCTGGCGGATCTGTGCCGCGTTGAGCCCGATCCAGCGGAGCTTGACGTCCGTGCTGCTGCCCGAGCGGACGCGCAGCCAGGTGACCAGCCGGCCGGACACATCGGGTGCGTCGACTGCGGGCGGCAGGTCGCCGACGCCTGCCTCGAGCGGATCGAGATTGTCCCAATAGTCGATGCCTGCACCCGTGCCGGGCAGCCCAAGCTCGACGATGCCGGGCTGAGTCAGCGGATCGAAATCGGCGCGTGCGGTGAGGCGCACATAGGTGGGAGAAGGGCGGCCGGTGCCGTCAAGCGCCACGGGGCCGGCGCTCGGCACCTCGAAGCGGAGCAGGCCGTCGGCAGCGGGCGGCGGGGTGCCGGGGCGGGCGACGATCTGCTCGGCACCCTGATCGGGCATGAGGCCGAGCGAGAGCGTGCGGCCGGCCAGCTTGCCGCGCAGATCGTCCCAGCCGCCGGGATCGGCCGGCGTAATCTTCTGGTCGTCCTTGCGGCCGAGCAATGCGACCCACAGGCTGTGATCGACCGTCTGGGCGAGATCGACACCTTCGCCATTCACCACCTCAACGGTCTCGTACAGCGTCAGGGTCTGCGGAACGGGCTTGTCGTAGGAGGCGTAGAGCAGGGCATAATAATCCTTCTGCTCCTGGGTCGGCGTAGTGATCGGGCGGCGCACATAATAGCGCGCCTCGACCGGCAGGACGTCGAGCGATGTCGCGGTGCGGAAGGGGATGGTGCCGGCGAACAGCTCGCTGCCGCGCGGGATCATCAGCGTTTCGGCCGGCGCGCGTTCATTGACGAAGGCGGCCAGGCCGCGCGCTTCCCGCGCCGGCGCGAGCGGCACGCCGAGCAGCTGGAGGAACTTGGCGCGGTTGCGCTCGGGGATCTGGTTGGTGCGGTAGAGCAGGCTCTCGGTGACGTGGGCGAAGAGCTGGATCAGCGTGACGCCGGGGTCGGACTGGGTGAAGTTGGTCCATTCCGGCGTGTGCGACGGAATGCGCGCGATCAGCTCGTCGACCAGTGCCTGGTAGCGCCGGTTGTCGGTGGGGGGGACGGGGAGCGGCATCCGATCCTCCTCAGCTCGTAGCCAGCGGGACATCGATCGCGACGCGCTGGGCAGCGCCGGTCGCGACGAGGCGATAGGTGATGGTGGCGATCGCGGTTTCGGTCGCCTTCGCGTCGGCGGCGACATCGACTGCTTCGACCGTGATGCGCGGCTCCCATTTCTTCAGCGCGGCATCGATGGCGTGCGCGATGCGGGCATGCGTGGCAGCATTGTTCGGCTCGAACAGGAAGGCGTTCAGGCTGGTGCCGAAACCGGGCAGCTGGACGCGCTCGTTCAGGTCGGTCCGCAGGATGATCGCGATCGATTCCTGGATGTTGCGTTCGCCCTGCGACCACAGCATCCGGCCGGAGGCGTCGACGCGCGGTGGGAAGGCCAAGCCTTTGCCGAAGGGACTGCTCATCCGCCGCTTCCCTTCCCCTTGAACCTGGGCACCGGGAAACAGAAGGCGAGGAACGGCATCCAGCGGAAGATGAAATCGAGCAGGCTGACGATGATGATCAGCAGGATCAGCGCGCAGAGCGTGACGATCGGGATCGACAGCGAGCAGATCATGCCGATATCGAGCTGATTGCCGTTCTTGCAGCCGCCGCCGTCGCCGGTGTCGATCTCCTTGTGGAGCGGCCAGGGCAGGACCTGGAGGACGAGATCGATGAAGCCCATGCCCTTGGCGCGCTGAACCTGGCCGCAGAGCATGTCGGACAGGACGAAGGCCGTGCCGCGCGCGTGCTTGCGCAGGCCCGCGGGGCTGGTGTCCATCGGCAGGCTGATCCGCACCGGGCGTGCGGGCGCGTCGGGATCGAAGAAGCTGGCCAGCTCGAAGGGCACGCTGGGTTGCGACAGCGTGGGTGGATGGACCGGGCCGCAATCGGCGTTGAGGTGGACGAAGCGGAGGCGGAACTGGCCGGTATCGCCGATGCTGTCCGCCATGGTCTGGGCGAGTTGCTGGGCGAAGGGCAGGGCGCGAGCGGTCGCCTCGTCGCTGGTGTCGAGCGCGCGGGCGACGAGGACCGTCAGCTTGTCGACCTGGTTGATGTCGAAGAGGCCCGGCATGGGCGGGGCGTCGAGCGAGACCGTGAGCGCGTCGATTTCCGCATCGGGCACGGCCCCGGGGTTGGCCGGCGGCAAGCTGCGAAAGGCGCCCGCCGAGACGATGCCGTTGCCGGCGCCGTCGCTGGTGGCGATGCCGGCGAGGAGATAGTGGAAGGCCGGCCATTTGGCGCGATCGTCCTTGTGATCGCGATACTGGGTCTCGACGCCTTCGAGCAGCGCGGCGACGCCGGGCTTGGCGACCTGGCGCAGCGCCTCGGCCAGGCTGCGGACATGGTCCGGACGGCCGGTATTGTCGCCATCGTCGGGCTTGAAGCCATTGTTGAGCTTGTCGCGGTCGCCGGTCGACATCTGGCCCGATAGCCAGGTGAAGAGCGCGAGCTTGTCACCGGAGAGGGTGCCGGCCGAGGACTGACGAACCGCCTGGGCGACAGTGGGGAGATGGCGGTCGAGAAAGGCCATCAAATCGAGCAGCAACAGCCAGCTCTGCGACTGATAGCCCCAGTTGCGCTTGCGGATGCTGAGCTGCTTGTTGGCCGGCGTCGCCTTGTCGCCATTGTCGAGGTTGATATCGCTCGCGGCCTTCATCGCCGCCTGGATCAGCGCCTTCCACGGTTCGGCGAAGTCGATCTTGAATTCGGTGGTCCGCGCCAGCTTGGAGTTGCGCGGTGAGACGGGCGCGGCACCGGTGAGGGCCTCGGCCTGGCCTTCGACGAGGCGGCGTGCGGTACGGGTGATGGTCGCGCTCAGATATTGTTCGCGCCGGCCGACCGGGATGAGGCCCCCCCACATCGTCCGTTTCAGGCCATGGCCGTCCTGATGCGCGAGCGGGAAGGCGGGCAGGCGTTCTTCACCGGGCACGAGCACGCCTTCATCGCCCTCGGCGACGCGCTGCCAGCGAGCGCCGGTCGCGTCCTTGACGAAACCATATTCATGGAGCGGGCTGCCGGGCTGGGCGTCCTTGCTCGCGGGCATCAGGCGGCGCAGCACGAAGCCGACCTGCTCGTGGCTGCCGGCCAGCTTGCGGTCGGGCAGGCCGGGGATGGCGCAGGCGAGCGTGGCGGCGGCGACGTAGAAGCGTTGATGCGCGGGCTGATAGAGCTTCAGGCGCGGGGTATTGGCCGGCACCGCGGCGACCGGCTTCGGCGCGCGGCCGAGGCGGGTCTTGAGCCGGGCGAGCTTGAGCGGCGCGGGGAGCGGCACGCGTTCGACCAGATCCTCGGTCCGGTGGTCGAACTGGGGCGAGCGCCAGGTCTCGTGGCGGGCGACATGATCGGCGAGCGCGCCGGGATCGGTTTCGAGCAAGCCGAGCAATTGCTCCATGAACTCGTCATTGGCGAAGCGCAGGATGGTTGGCGCGCGACCGGGCGAGGCGGCGCCGCGCCACATCGGCCGCGGCGCGGCCCAGGTCAGCGGATGGGCGAGCACGGTCACCAGATATTCCCCGCGCCCGGCGTATAGCTGGCCGAGACGATCGAGTTGGTGATGATCGTATCGGCCTGCACCACGCCCGAGAATTTGGACATGCCGGCATCGACCTGGACCATGCCGGCCGAGATCGCGACCTGCGAGGCGTTGACGGTGACCTTGGCCGCTGCGGTGACGGTGATGCCGGCGGTTTCGAGCTTGATCGAATTACCGTTGGAGTCCTCGATATCGACTGCGCCGGGGCCGTCCTTCAGAGTGAATTTCTGGCCGCCCGGGGTTTCGAGGATGAGCTTCTCCTGGCCGTTGGTGTCGTCGAGCGTGACGGTGACGCCGTTGCGCGACTTGATCACCTTGTGGTTGTTCTGGCTGCTCGCGCTTTCCGGCGGGGAATCAGTGCCGTTCCACAGGCCGCCCAGCACATAGGGGCGCGAGGGGTCGCCATGCTCGAACGCGACGAGCACTTCGTCGCCGACATCGGGCATGAACCAGCTGCCGCGATCCTTGCCAGCGAAGAGCGTCGCCATGCGTGCCCAGGCCTCGTAGCGGCCACCGGCTGAATCGGGACACCAGGGCAGGGTGACTTGTACCCGGCCAGTCCCGTCGGGATCGGAGATGTCGATCACCGTGGCGGGCGCGACGCCGTACCAGATGCCGCCCAGGCCGAACGGCATGCGCTCGTCGAGCTGGGCCTGGCGGCGATCGCCCTCGAGGAGAGTCAGCGCGTTCATTGCGGCTTGATCCCCGGACGGTTGCAGCGGAACTCAGTGCGCGCGCCATGCTCCGGGTCGTAGAGATGGGTGACCGAGATCGCGCGGTAGCTGCCGTCGAACAGCGGGCCGAGGCCAGTCAGATCGAGCTTCACCCCAGCGCGCAGCTTCGGGTCGGTTTCGCAGGCGCCTTCTCCGGTGACGAAACCGCGGGCCATGTGGCGATAGCTCGCCTCGGCCAGCTGCTTCGCTTCATCGGCCGAGCGCGGGACACCGTGGGCGAGCGTATCGACTCGTTCGCCGAGCGCCTTGACCAGGATGTCGCCGCCGGCGATATCGCCGTTGAGTTCGGACTCGATCGCCGATTTGGCGCCCTTGTGGCTGACGCCTTTCTTCTCGCTCACGTCCCAGCCGGATGCGACGACGCCGCTGCGCTGGTGGGCGAGATCGGCGAGCACGCTGAAGGAGCGCAGCGTGCCGGCCCAGGCCAGCTTCACGCCTTCCTGGGTGCGCGCCGGCGCTGCGTGGAGCGCCGTGCCGTGGATGAAGATATCGGCATCGAAGCGCCGCGCGATATCGAACAGGAAAGCCAGATCGGTCTGATTGAGCTGGGCGAGCAGCGGCACGGCCGGCGCCTGGGTATCGACCTGCGCGTCGAGCCCATGCTCCCGCGCGATCTTGCGGACGACATCGCCGAGCGACGATTGCGTGAAGCAGCGGGTGCGCCGGGTCATGCGCAGATCCTGCAACCGGTCCTCGGCGAAAACGGTGATGCGCGCGGCCTCGCCCTCGGGGAAATCGGCGGCGATGCCAGTGATGCGGCCTTCGAACAGGACATCGGAATCACCGACGCCGACCTTCAGCTTCTTGCCGAAATCCAGGACCTTGCGATCGAAATACTGGAAGCCGTGCTTGTCCTCGCCGCCCCAGTTGCCGAACGAAATCTCGGCACGCGCCATGCCTTCGATGCTGTCGCTCAGCTCGTAGCGGAGCAGGCCGGCTTCGAGCTGCGCATTGCGCTTGCCCTCGATGAAGATCGAGGGCCGCGCGGGGCGCATCGGCAAACGGGCGACTTCGGCGCTCATCGATCAACGCGGCCAGACACGGGCGGCACGGATGGCGACGGCGCGGACGCGGCGCCGGGTTTCATGTGGGCGCGGTTCCTGCGGCGGACCGGCATCGCCCTTGGCGTCGTTGGCCGGTTCCCCGGTCGCTTCGAATTCGTCGATGACGACAGCCATTGCCCGCTCCTCAATTGATCGACAGTTTCGGGGACAACGAGATCGCGGCGCCCGCATCGACGCTCGGCGGCGCCATCGACGCGCTCGCGCCGAAACCAACCCCGACGCCGAAGCTCGCACCGCCACCAAAGCCGGCACTGCCGCCGACACCGACACTCGCATCGAGATCGATCAGCGCCCCCGGCGGCATGCGCAGCGGGTCCTCGACATTGTTGGCGGCGGCGACGCCCTGCCAGTCATCCTTGCCCGCTGCGCCCGCCATATTCTGCAGGCTGGCATTCTGCGGCGCCGGAGTGAAAGGCCGCTGGCCGGGGCGTGACGGCACCAGGCCGGTCGTCTTGGAATAGTCAGTGACCAGAATCTTCTGCTGCGCGAGCGTCAGGGTGACGCTCGCGCGGAGCGGCTTGCCGGCGGTGGAGAAGAATTCGAGACTCTCCTCGAACGCCTCGACCATGCCGTCGAAGATGAACGAGCCCCAGGAGAAGCGCGTGCCGGGAGGGGCAAGCTTCTTCTTGTCGCTCTCCGCTTCCTGCGGCGTCATGAAATAGAGGATCTCGGTGGTGAGGCGCCGGACATCGTCGACCGGGTTCTTGGCCATTGCGGTCACGTCGAACCAGAGCGTCAGGGCCAGCTTGGTCGTGCCTGCGCCGACGAACTGGCGGCCAGCGGTGCCTGCCTTCTGGTCGCCGCCCTTGGGCTCGGCGACCTGATTGGCGAAGGTGACCTTCATCGATTCCGGATTGAACTGGACGAAGACCTTCTTGCCGCCGGGCTTCTCGATCGAGAGGTCCTGCTTGAGCTCGATCATCTGCGCCATGACGAGAACCTGCTCGCTCATTTTTTACCTCCCGCCGGGGCCGGCATGGCGAGCTGGAGTTTTTCATAAGCCATCGCGAATTCCTCGATCGCGATGGTGCCGTCCTTGGCGTTGAGCGCGGGCGCCTTGATCTTGGCTGGAATGCAGCGGCTGAGCTGGAAGCGCGCGCGTTCGGTGCTGCCGTCCGCGGCGAACATCACCACCTCTGCATTGGCGCGCAGGAACGGGTCGGCGACCGAGTCGGCGACCCATTTCCAGAGATCGAAATTGTCGGTGAGGCCACGCTTCAGGGTGAGGTTGGCGTAGCTGATCATGCCGGGCACGCGGTACGCGTGATCATTGGCGCCGCCCGAGCGGATCGTCTTGAATTCGTGCGTGATCTCCAGCCCGTCGCATTCCGCGAAGCTCGCCTTGGCGAGCGGATCGCTCTTGCCGTCGGGATAAATTTCGACCGCGAAGTTGAAGGCGATGAAGGGGCGCGGAACGTCGACCATCACGCCTCCTCGATGATCGAAAGCCGCGCGCCCTGCTGGACGAGGCGGAGCGTGAGGAAGCGGATCGGCTGGGACGGGGCAACGCCGACCTCGACGATCAGCCGGCCGGCGTCGATATCGGCTTCGCTCTGCTGCACGGCGACGCGGAAGGATTTCTCCGAGCTCGCGCCGGCAAAGGCGCCCCGCAACTGAAGGTCGTCGAGCGTCTCGGTCAGGCTGCGCCCGACCGCGCGACGCAGCACCGGGCCATTGGGTTCGAACACATAGGTCATGCCGCGGCGAAGCAGGGTGCGGCGGAGCAGCATCATCAGCCGGCGGACGTTGATCGGACGCCATTCACGCTCGGGCGAGAGCGTATCGGCGTCATGCAGCATGAAACCGGCCGGCAACTGGCGGATCATGTTGACGCGCGCGCGGTCGAGCGACAGCAGATCGGGTTCGGGAAGCGAGGGGTCGAGCCCGACCACGTCGAGCAGCGGATCATTGGCGGGTGCGATCCAGGCGCCGCGGGTACGCGCGCGCGTCGCCATCAGGCCAGCCACGGCGCCGTCGGGCGGTGCGGAGAGCAGGCCGTTGCCGGTCCGGGCGACGAGCCAGGGATGATAGACCGCCCCGTGCGAGAGAAGCCGCGCTTCGTCCGCGCCGAGCTGGCCCGACGACCCTGCTCCAGGAGCGAGCGTGGCGAGGGCACGGGCGTGGCCCGTCGCATCCGCGGTACGAAAATGCGCGGGAAGCGAGAGGATTGCAAAGAAGTCGCCATTGGCGGCGGCGATGCGCAGGATCGCCGTGTGGAGCTCGGCGAGGCGCGGCGATTTGACCTCTGCCCGGGTCGCGGCAAAGCGTGCCTTGCGCAGCACTGCCTTGACGGCGGCATAGGCCGAGACATTTCCGTCCAGCTCGAAGTGCAGGCGGTAATAATGCACGCCCTGGGCGCGTCCGGGGATGGCGTAGGCGGAGACGTTCTTTTCGCGCAGAAGCTCGACCGCGTCCGTGAAATCCGGCTGCGCAGCCTCTTCCAGCACGGCGACGCTGCCCGCCGGGCCGGGAGACCAGGACAAAGTGAAGTCGTCCGTAGCGATCGGATTCTGCAGCGAGTCGAGTTCGGGCGGAGCAAGCCAACGGGTCGAGCAATCCAGGAAGCCGCTGAAATCCGGCTCTGTCAGCTCGGGCATGGTAGTGGGCGCGCATCCGCCCGAATGGTTGCGCCAATTGGCGAGGACCGGGGCGCCCGGCTTGGGGGGTGGGAAATTGTCGGTCGTACCGTCGATTTCCCAGCCCGGCTGAATCGCGTCGGGAACGGCGAGCAGGCTTGGTTCGGGGAACAGGTCGCCGTCGATGTCGAACGCAGCATGGACTCCGAAAACGGGCTGCTCGCCCAGGTCGCGGATCGCCTGGACTCGTTCGACCAGCGTCGGACCGCGCAAGCCGGCAAGACGCGGGTCGAGAAACAGCCGCTCGTCGAAGCGCGACAGCCCGTCGCGCACCAGCGGATCTTCGGGGCGGGGCACAGGTCCGCACGATTCGGCAAAGTCGGCATCGAGCCCGACCGGCAGCCAGGCGGAGCGGAGCGCCAGGCGATCCGCCGAGGTGAAGGCCTGGGTGCCGAACCGGGCAGCGATCTCGGTGAAATCGGCCTGGCCATAAGCGAGCGTGATGCGATCGGTTTCCTCGCCCGTGACGGCGAATCCGGGGCGGATCGCCGCGGTACGGTTGGTGCGGTCGCGGTGATACAGGTCGGCATCGACAAGCCCCTGGATCGCCCCGGCGCTTTCGGGCGTCAGTGCAAGCCCGGTATGGACCCGATCCGCACCCGGGCGGTGCTCGGCGATATCGATCGTGACCTTCGACGCGGCGAGCGGGCCGGCCGGCATGCGCGATGCCACCTGCTGCCAAGCCGGACCGAACGCCTTGTTGTCCTGCACGGCATCGACCCGCAGCGCGTCGATGCGCAGCCAATCAGCTTCGCCCTGATGCTGGAAACGCACCCAGCGGCCACGCACGAGCGGCACATTCTTGTCAGTGAAGACAAGCGTGCAGACCGTGCCTTCGGTAAGACTGGCCTCGAAGCTGCCCGTCTCGCCCGCGATCATGGCATGGCCCTGCTTGACCACCGGCGGGCCGCTCCCGGCCTCGACGATACGGGCGAAGGACGCGATCCACAGCGCCAGTACATCGCCGTCCGCCAGGCGCACCACCTTGGCGTAGCGCCTGACCACGCCGCTACCGCCGGTCAGCTCGATCAGATCGCCCGGCGTCAGCACGCCCGGATCGGCGAAGCGCAGCCCGTAGCGCAGCTTGCTCTGCCCAGCGATCGTCACCGGCCGGCGAGAGACACGCGCCGCGAGTTGCATCGCGTCCGACCATGAACCGAGGCTGGCGGCGTTCAGGCTGGCCGGCAGGATGATGCTCGCATTGTCGTCGATCGCAGGGAGCCGGCACAGCAGGCCGGGCATCAGGAAGCTACCTGCGGAGGCGGGGCTCGACCCTGGATCCGGCGCGCCCAGTTCAGTGGCGCGGATGTCGGCAAGCTCGGTCGTCTCGGCCAGGCGGATCGCCCAGCAACGTGTGCCGCCGTTGGAGAAGAAAGCACGCACCGCTGGCGCGAGGTTGCCGCTCAGTCGCCGCCCGCCGTCCTCGTCATAGGCCAGCGGGCAGTCGCCGCCGAACACGGCCTCATAGGCGGCGACGCTGGATATGGCGATCGCCACATGGCAGGGGCCGCGCTGCGCGAACCCCGCGAACACGGCGACGTCCATGCGCGGCAGCGCCTCGGCAACGGGCGCCGGGGCGATGTCGACGCGAATGCCGGGAAGGGCGTCGCCGGCGAACATGGGTTATTCCATCTCCAGCCGCTCATAGGCGAGGACCAGTTCCTCCATCGCCACGTCGGTGCCCTTGGCGTTCAGCGGGCCGCTGGTGTGCTTGATGATGCGCGCACGGAGCAGCTTCCAGACCTGGACGTCCTGGCTATGGTCTTCACTCTTGAGCGTGATGGTGACGGTGCGTAGCGCGTCCTGGTCGCCATTGCGGATCTGATCGAGCCATTTGTAGAGGTTGAGCGAGCCGATCACGCCGCGTTTCAAGGTGACGTCGGTCGACTTGTTCATGCCGGTGATCTTCATCACCGAAGGTTCCATGCTGTTGCCCGCACGGTATTCGGAGACGGTCACCTCCATTCCGATGCCGCTAATTTCCTGGAAGCCCGCCTCCGGGCTCTCCGGATTGCCGTCGCCCAGATCAACCAGGAAGTTGAACTGGACATATGGCCGTTTCGCTCTCAGCACTGCCATGACAATGACCCCTTATGACTTGCGGTCGGCCGTCCACTGGCCGATGCGGAAGATGACGAATTCGGCGGGACGCAACGGGGCGACCCCGATCAGGCAGATCAGCCGGCCATTATCCAGATCATTCTGGGTCATGGTGGAGCGGTCGCACTTCACGAAGAAGGAGCGGTCTGGCTTCTCGCCGAGCAGCGCGCCGGATTGCCACTCGTTGAGCAGGAAATCCTCGATCGTGCGCCGCACGTTCGCCCATAGCCGTTCGCCGTTCGGTTCGAACACGGCCCATTGCGTGCCCTTGTCTATCGAGCGCTCGAGATAAGCGAAGTATCTGCGAAGGTTGACATATTTCCATTCCGGATCGGAACTCATGGTGCGTGCGCCCCAGAGCCGCATGCCGCGCCCCTCGAAGAAGCGGAAGCAGTTGACCCCCTCGGGATTAAGCACTTCCTGCTGGGCCTTGTTGATCAGCTTCTCGAAGCCGAGGGCCAGGGTCACCACCTCGTTGGCAGGTGCCTTGAAGACCGCCCGCTCGATGTCGTTGCGGGCATAGATGCCGGCGACGAAGCCCGATGGCGGGAAATAATTCTCCAGCCCGGTGTTCGGATCGATCGTCCGGACCCACGGGTAATAGAACGCCGCGTGGCTGCTATCGAACATGGCGCGATAGGCCCGGACATCGGCGATCGACTGGCCCTTGATGCTGTCGATCACCGCGATGCGATATTGCATGCGCTCGGCATGGCTGATCAGCGCGTTGGCGGTCGCCTGAGCGTTGATCCTGGCTGCGAGGCCATAAGTCGACCCGGGCGCGGCGACGATCGAGATATCCTCGATATCCTCGAATGCCTTCAGCCCCGACTTGCGATTGGTCGTCGGATTTTCCTCACCGACATAGCGGTCCGGGCCGGGCACTTCGCCGTCCTTGCCCCCGGCCAGGAAAAACACCGCGTCGAGGAAAGGCGCCTTGCCTTCGCTGCGCGCCTTGGCCGCGTCGCTGCCCGTGCCTTCGAGATCGGTGATGACGAAGCGATTGTCCGCCTTGTTGCCGGCAAGATAGTCGGTGGCGATCCTGGCGCCGTTGCGCGGCGGATTGTCGTCCCCGGCGGTCGCGAAGATGTCGGCGGCGACCTTGGCGCGCTCGGTCGCTTCGACGAGCGCGGCAGCCGTCACTGCCTTGGCGTCGATCGCTGGCTGCACCTTCGGCAGCGCCAAGTCGATCTTGGCCTGGGCCGCGTCGACCTCCGCCTGGGCGGCCACGACCGCCGCATCCAGAGTAGCCTGGACGTCGCCCGGCTGCGGATTGGCCTGATGATCGAGCGCGGTGTCGAGCTTGCCGTCGGCGATGTCCTTTTCGTCCTGCGCGTCCTTGACCGCCTTGTTGGCGGCGTCGACCACCTTCTTGGCGTCCTTGTCGGCCTTGTCCGCATCGGCCTTGACCTTGTCGGCGGCCGTCTTCTCGATCTGCGCGTCCTCCGCCGTCAGCGCGGCGACGACGATCGGGATCGAGCGCGACGCCGACAGATTGGCCGGCTCGGCGGCGAAATAGTCGAAGATCGAATCAGGCGCGCCGCCTGTCCTGTGCCCGCGGTCGAGCGCCAGATTGGCAACGGCGAAGAAGGGCAGGCCGGGCTCGCTGGGCTCGACATAGACGCTTGCGGTGATGGTGCGGATCGTGGCGTTGGTTTCGGCAAGTTCCTGCAGCTCGAACTTGGCCGTGCCGTCCTGGTTCTCGAAATTCCACAGGTCCTTCTGAATGTCGTAGGAGATGAAATAGATGCCCTTCTTGGCATCGTTGCCGACATAGACGGTGTCGCGATCGAACGACGAGCGCAGGATCGCCTTGTGCTTGCCGCCGCTGTTGGGGATCGGCTCCAGTACCAGGCGGTTCTGGCTTACCCAGAATTGCAGCCGCACCCGGGCCTCGCCCGCCTTGCCCGGAAAGCGGGCGCGGATCGCGACATTGGCCGGGGGGACCAACGCGCCGGCGACCTTCGCGCAGGCAGTGTCGATATTCCCCTGGAAAGCGCGGGCGACATAGAGCCGCTTGCCGCCTTCCTCGAAAAAGGCGCGGACCGCGTGCCACATGTAATTGTCGAGCGTGGTGCCGACGAATTCGAGCTGCTGGCGGCCGCCATAGATTCGCTCGAACTCGACGAGCGAGGTGATGACGTCGGGCTCGATGTCGATCGGGCCGAAGCGCGTCGCGCCGACGAACCCGGTGGTGGTGGTGCTGACACCTTCGATCGACTTGGCCCGGTAGGAGACTTCCTCCACGAAGACGCCGGGGGCGAGATATTCAGGCATGGGCAGTCTCCTCGATCAATTCGGCTTGAGGTAGAGCGTTGAGAGGCGCACGTTCGCCGACTTCAGCGAGACGAGCGTGAGCGGGCGACCGAGCGTGAGCGGCTGGCCAGGCAGGGGATCGTCCTTGTTGAGTTGTTTGAGGGCGATGCGCGCTGGACTCGAAAGCTGGCCCAGGATCGCGTCGAGTTTGGGCAACTCGTCGGTGAGCTCGTCCCAATAGACGGCGATCTCCGCACTCCAGGTGACTGCGTCCCGGCCGGCGGTCGCTTCTTCCGGCGTCTGGGATGGAAGCGCCGGATAGCCCCCGATCGCCGCGATCGAGCCGTTCGCCCCGGCGATGCCGAGCGCGATGATCTTGCCGTCGACCGTCACCGTCATCACGGCCCAGGCCGCGGGCTTGTCGGTGCCGTCCGCCTGGCGCTCGGCGAGCTGAGCCCGGACGGTAGAGCGCGGCCCCGATGCGGGGCAGGCGATCGACGGGAAGAGGGGGAGATAGTTCGGCTTGTATCCGGCGGGGGCACCGGCGGGCAGCAACGGAGCGATCTTCGCCTGGTCGAGCCCGGCCCAGGCCGGCCAGATGAACCGGCCACGCACCGGCAAGGCCGCCTCGAACCGCAGCGGCAGGAAGCGCTGGAAGGGATCGTCGACCGATACCTTGAAGTTGCGCGCCTTGGCGGGCCAGTCGGCCGGCTTCTGGGCAAGCTCGAAACTGAGCCCGGGCAGGCGCGGAGTCATCCAGGTACCGCTGGGCGTCGGGCCGAGCACGGCCTGGCGAAACGGGCGCCCGGCATCGACGATGCGTATGTCGAGCCCATCGCCGACAAGGCCGAGATCCGACGCGTCGCGGAAGGCGAAGCCGAGCGGAACGTGGCGCGTGAAGCGGTCGGGCGAGACGAGGACCAGCGTCATATCGCTTCCTCGGCCACCCCGACGCCGAAGCCGCGCTCAAGCACTTCGCCGCTGTCGTCGAGCGCCTGGTTGCTGTCGATCAGCACCATGCGGACGAGATAATTGACGAACAGCGGGTGCTTGCGGATGCGATCCCACATGTTGAGTTGGTCGGCGAGAGCAAGCGGATCGCAGACCAGGTCGATATCTTCCTCGATGGTGAAGATGTCGTCCTCGGTGAGATAGTCGTTGAGCTGGGCGGCGGTGATCGTCCCGGCATCCTCCAGCGCGCGCATGACCCAGCCGAGCATGCGCAATTGCTTCTCCGCCGATGAAGCGATCGGGATGATCAGGAAGCTGACGTCGATCGGCAGCGAGGGCCTGAAACGGCGCCCGAAGATGTCGACGCGCGGCCCGCGGGCGCGGCGTTGCGTGTTGATCGTCACGCGCCAGGGCAGGATCGCGAAGCCATCACCGGTCAGGCCCTTCTCGACGTCCTTGGCCTGGTACATCTCGACGGTGAGCGAATTGAACGCGTCGCGCGGATAGCGTTCGCGGATCAGACCGCGGATCGCGGCGGTGACCGCGGCGATGGCCTGATGCTGGGCCATCAGCCGGCCCGTGCCACGGCGCGGATCGCATCGGCGAGTCCATGCTGGTCCCCGGTGCCGAAACGCCACCCCTGACGATCCAAGCGGTAGAGATCGCCCGCCTGTCCGTCTTCGCCGATCGCCACCACGCCGATATGCGGCGCGTCGAAGATCACTCGGAGCGCGTCCGGGAAGTCGCGCATCGCCGCCTGGTGAAGGATGACGACGTCGACATCACCAGTCACGATATCGGCTTCGGGAGTGGCGGCGTGGACCAGTTCGATATCCTCACATTCTGCGAGCGCGCCGTGCAGCGCGGACCTGACCATCGCCGTGGAAGCGCCGAGCAATACGCGGATCGTCATTGCGCATCCCTTTGAGGTCAGGGAGGCAAGCTAGGCTCATGTCGGCGGTGCGTGCATGAACTGAAGGGTGGGGAGGAAGGCCCGGGTCAACGGCCTGGGGTCATCAGCTGGACCTGTGTCCGAACCATGGTCCGGACCATTTGGCCTATAATGTCGCATCCGTACAATTGGCCGACGGGAAGTCGACCGCTCTGCGACAGAGAATCGTCGAAAACACCGTATTGATCTTAAATCCAGTTTTCGATTGGCCGGATCGGGACTATGATCATCGCCACCTGGTTGCTTGGGGTTTCCTTTGCTCTTTAGCGACGGCCAAGGACTTTTCTTGGCTCGGTAGGTCGCGCGCTCCGTGAATAACACGGCGTTAATCAAAATGTTGGGGGCAGGATTATTTCCCCCGGCGAGTATTGGTCCGGCCCCGCCATTGGCCGATCGGCTTTATTGAAGTCGGCCGGAGCGGCGTAATCAGAAGGAGTTCAGGGATGGAGCGCCATCGCGACGGCGACGCAGGCAACAGGAAGCGACCACCCGCGCTCGTGGTGAGCGACGTCCTGATCTATCGAGAAGGAATCGCGGCGGGATTGGCGCGGATCGGCGACCTCGAGGTGGTGGGCGCCATTTCGGCGGAGGAACTTTCCGGCGCGCTCGCCGCGAGCACGGTGGAGATCGTATTTGTCGATATTTCGCACGAGCGTTCCCGGGAAGCGGCACGGGCTGCACGCGCGCTCTCGCCGCCGGTGCTGGTGATCGGTTTCGGCATGACCAGCGAGGACGAAGGGCTGGCGGGCGCGGAAGCCGGGGTGACGGCGTTCGTCGACCATGACGGCACGATCACTGACCTGAATCAGGCAGCCAAGCGCGCGCTAAGCGGCGTTCCGGTGTGCCCGCCCCAACTCACCACGCGGTTGTTGCAGCGTGTCGCGCAACTCGCGACGCGCGGTCGACCCGTGGGAGACGCGCAACTGACGCGACGCGAGCGCGAAATCGCTTCTCTGGTGGAAGAGGGAATGTCGAACAAGGAGATTGCCTGCGCGCTCAGCATCAGTCCGGCCACGGTCAAGAACCATGTCCACATGATCCTGGACAAGCTCAATCTGCCGCAGCGGCGGATGCTGATGCTCGGCAGCACGAGCCGTGTCGCGCGGGTGGCGCGGGCAATGTATGATTCGACTGCCGCGTAGTTTGCGGCGGCGCATTGCCCTCTCGGGCGAACAACCCGACACCGGGGGGCCCATGTTGCGGCGGTACGCTACAATCGCCCTTCGTGAAGCGCCGCGGGGCGACCGAGCAACCTGGCGACCGGCGGGGACACAGCGACCTGTCCTTCGGCAAGGAAGCGCTGGACGTTCGCGTTGATCTGCTCGGGCAGGTAACGATAATTGACCATGACGCCATGGCTCTGGGCTAGCCCCTTGTCCGAGGGATCGGCGGCGAGGTTGATCCGTTCGAGCCGCGCGCCGTTGGAGAGATGGAATTTGGCGACGGGATCGCTGGTCTGCCGCCCAGCCGCATCGTCGCCGCACAGATACATGGCGCATAACTGGCGCAGTTCATCGTCCTTGGGCGTCCGGTTGCCGTCCCTGGCATCCAGCCAGCGCCGGAATCCGGGCACGGGGGAGAGTGTCGCGAAGGTTCGCAACGATGGATGCTCGGCCTTGAGCTGAGTCGTGATCTGCTTGATCAGCAGGTTGCCGAAGCTGATGCCACGCAGGCCGTGCTGGCAATTGCTGATCGAATAGAAGATCGCGGTTGTCGGCTTGGAACTTCCGGCCGGCGCGGCTGGATCGATCAGCGGCCCGATCGAGTCACTGATGCCGTCGGTCAGCGCCACCTCGACGAAGATCAGCGGTTCGCCCGGCAGGGCAGGGTGGAAGAAACCGTAGCAGCGTCGGCTGCCGCTGAGCCGGCCGCGCAGATCGTCCCAGCCGCTGATGGCGTGGACGGCCTCATATTCGATCAGCTTCTCCAGGATCGCGGCAGGACTGTTCCAGTCGATCCGGCGAAGATCGAGAAACCCGCGGTTGAACCATGAGACCAGGAGATGGCGCATATCGTCTTCGAGCGGTTGCAGCTCGGGATGGTCGGGCAGCAGGCGCTGGAGCTGCGCGCGCAGGGCGACGATCAGCGCGGTGCCGCCTGGCGCGGCGTTCAGCCGACGCAGCAGATTCTGCCGCCGGGGTTCGGCATGCCGTGTGAGCATCGCGGCATTGGCCACCGAGGGATCCGCGGTGAACGCCCGTGCGGCGTCGAGCAATGCCGGCTGCAGCGGCGGCAGCGCATCGACCAGCCAGTGGAAATAGGTCAGCCTTTCTCCGTCGTCGAACGACCGGCACCGCTCGGCCAGACTGGCGGCGAGGCTGGTGCCTTCGGCCTCGCCGGCACGGCCGATCAGTTTTTCGGACAGGTGGCGGGCATGGGTGAGCGAGGAGACCGGCGTCCGCCGGAAGAGCCGCAAATGCATGGGTCAGCCCTCGAACCAGGTTGAATATTCGGCGCGGAGCAGGGCCTTCTGCACCTTGCCCATCGTATTGCGTGGCAGATCCTCGACGACGAACACCGCCTTGGGCAGCTTGAACCCGGCGAGCTGCGGGCGCAGCGCCGCGACGATCGTGGCCGGATCGACGGCGTGGCTCGGTGCCGGCCGGATGACGGCCGCGACGACTTCGCCGAAATCGGGATGAGGCAACCCGATCACCGCCGATTCCTCCACGCCGGGCAACTGGTCGATCAGGCTCTCGATCTCACTGGGATAGACGTTCAGTCCGCCCGCGATGATCATATCCTTGTCGCGCCCGACGATGCGGACGACACCGTCGCTGTCGATGCTGGCAATGTCGCCCGTAATGAAGAAGCCGTCGTCGCGGAATTCCGCCCGGGTCTTTTCGGACTGCTGCCAATAGCCGGCAAAGACATTGGGGCCGCTCACCTCGAGGACGCCGATCTCCTTGCCGTCGGCGATCCGGACGGTGATGCCGTCGAGCGGTCGACCAACCGCGCCGGCCAGGCGCGGTCCGGCGAGCGGGTTGGAACAGATGATGCCGCATTCAGACATGCCATAGCGTTCGAGGATATGGTGGCCCGTGCGCGCCGCGAACGCGTCGAAGCTTGCCGCAGTGAGCGGCGCCGAGCCGCAGATGAACAGGCGGATGTCGGCGGTGCTGCTCCGGTCGAGCCGCGGATCGGCCAGCAGCCGGGTGTAATAGGTCGGCACCCCCATGAACAGGCTCACCCCAGGGAAGCGATCGATCGCGCTTGCGCTGTCGAAGCCAGGCATGAGCCGGATCTCGCTACCGGCGAGGAGGAGCGGGTTGAGCCCCACGAACAGCCCGTGAATGTGAAACAGCGGCAGCGCGTGGAGCAGCACGTCGTCCGGCCCGATGCCCCAGGCGGCGATCAGCGCCCGAGCATTGGACAGGAGATTGCCATGGGTGATCATCGCGCCCTTGGAGCGACCGGTGGTGCCGGAAGTGTAGATGATCGCCGCGAGATCCCCGCCCTGCGCTTCGTGCGGCGGCGCGGGCGGATGCGCGGCCGCGACCGCTTCGGCGAGACTGCCCGCGCCATTGGCATCGAGAGTCGCGATCGGGATGCCATTGTCGCCAAACAGGGCTGCCCGCGCCGGATCGCATACGAACAGCACCGGGTTCGCGTCGGCGAGGAAATAGCCGATCTCGGCGACCTGATACCCGCTGTTGAGCGGCAGGGAGACGGCACCGAGGCGCAGCGTCGCCAGATATAGCTGCACCAGGTCGAGCGACTTGTCAGCCTGCACCGCGACGCGGTCACCCGCGCCGACGCCCAGCGCGGCGAGCCCGGCCGCCCATCGTTCGACCCCCTCAAGCAGTGCCGCACCGCTAAAGGAGCGGCCATCGTCGACGATCGCGATGCGATCGCCCGTCGCGATCAGCGCCGCGGCGATGGCACCATAAAGGGATGAGGTTTCGTCAGCCATGCGGTCGTCTCCGGGAGGTGGTGGCCCTGCGTCGCATGGGCCGGTAAGAGGATTGTCGAACATCCGGACAAAAGGCTGCGAACGAACCATGACTCGTCCCAAGAGAACGCCGCAGGATGCCGACCGCGAATTTGCCGGGCCGAGCGGGCTGCCATTCGGATCGCCCAAGCAGGATTCGGATGGCGGCCTGAAGACCTCGCTGGTCCAGCTGGTCTACGAAACGATCATGGCAGCGCTCGATGCGGGAGAACTGACCCCGGGCAGCCGGATCATCGCTTCCGAACTCGCGACGCGGCTGGGCCTGAGCCGGGCACCGGTGCGCGAGGCGCTGGCCGTATTGGCAGGGCAGGGGCTGGTCGAGCTGCTGCCGGATCGCGGCGCCATGCTGCGGCCGATGAGCGTGCGCGACCTGGCGGCGATCTACGAAGTGAGCGCGCCGGTCGCCGCGATCGGCCTGCGCGAGGCTGCGCGGCGGATCGATCTGGACGACAATGCCGAGCGGGTCCGCGCGGCGATGGCGGCGATCCGGGCCGCGGGCGACGACACGCCGTCGAATTTCGGCTTTTTCCTGGTGCTCAACGAATTCCACTATCTCGTGAACGCGATCGCCGAGAAGCCGCACGTCGATCTCGTCCTGCGCGCGGTCAATATCGAATATTGGAACAGGCTGCTGGCCGCGGCGATCGACCTGGATCGGCACGCGGGCAAATATGTCGCGAATTATCAACGCATCACCGACGCGCTGATCGCCGGAGACGCGAGATCGGCTGAGGCGATCATGCTGTATCATGCTGACTGGTGCGTCTCCCTGCTCGACCCAAAAGCGGCTGACGGGCAATAATTGTCGACGATAAACGAGGATTTCGAGCGAGTCAGGCAGTTTTTGCCATGCCTTTTAAAAGAATCGTCGACAATCGCTTGCGTGCTGCCTGAAATCATGATCTCTTCCCATTATCGGGCGAGGCCAGGAACGGCAGGTCCGGTCACGAAAGGGAACAGGACATGGCGGCGACTGGATTCACGTTGCGCTTTGGCGCAGCTTTGCTTCTCACAAGCGCGGCGGCGCATGCCCAGACGGCGCCCGATCAGGACAGTGCGGAAACCGGCGACATCGTGGTCACCGCGAGCAAGACCGGCGCCACCCTGTTGCAGGATACCCCTTTCGCGGTGACGGCGTTCAACGCCGAGATGCTCGAGCGGACCGGCGTCAAGGATGTGCGCGATCTCGCAGCGGTCACGCCCAATCTTCTGGTTACGCAGAACGCGTCCTTTTCGCAGATTTATATCCGCGGCATCGGCTCCAACAACGTCTTTGGCGGATCGGACCCATCGTCGACGATTCACCTCGACGGCGTCTATCTCGCCCGACCGGCGAGCTACCTCACCAATTTCCTCGACGTCGAGCGGATCGAGGTCCTGCGCGGCCCGCAGGGCACGCTCTATGGTCGCAACTCAGTCGGCGGCACGATCAACGTGATCAGCCGCAAGCCTGGCAACGAGTTCGTCGGTCGGATCCAGGCGACCTATGGCAATTATAATTTCGCGCGCGCCGAGGGCTATGTCAGCGGTCCGCTCATCGAGGACAAGCTCGCTGCGTCGATCTCGTTCATCGGTTCGCGCCGCGACGGCTATCTCAAGAATATCGTGCCGGGCGTCGGCGATGCCGATAACGAGCGCACGATCGGCGGCCGAGGGCAACTTCGCTTCACGCCCAGTGCGCCGCTCGAGATCATTTTACGGGCTGACTACATCCATTCGGACGACGCGCTCGCCGGCTATGTGAAACTGCTGCAGACGACCACCGATCCTCTCGCGAACAGCACGCTGGGTGATTATCGCAAGATCGCAGTCAATATCCGCCCCGCCTCGAACCGCCGGCAATGGGGCACCGCGGCCGAAGTCAATTATGACGTGACGGATGGCCTGCAGCTGAAATCGCTCACTGCCTATCGGGCGAACCGCCTGACTCAGGTCGGCGATACCGACGGCACGGCGCTGAATGGCCGGCGAACCGATCAGTTCGAGGACCAGCACCAGTTTTCGCAGGAAGTGAACCTCACCGGCAAGGCGGGTGCGCTGACCTACATCCTGGGTGCCTATTACTTCAACGAGCACATCCTGGTCGATTCGAGCGTGACGACCTACGCCACCAACGTCCGGGCCAATTTCAATCCGACGATCAACACCGATGCGATCGCCGGCTTCGCGCAGGGCAGCTTCGCGCTCACGGAGCAGATCACGCTGACCGCGGGCATCCGCTACACGAGCGAGAAGAAGAAGTTCGACCAGATCGCGACCAATTTCTCGCTGGTCACCGGCCTGCCGAATGCGACCTATCCGCGCACTTACAGCACGGAAAACACCTACAAGGCCTGGACCCCGAAATTGGGCGTCGAATTCCGCCCGGTCGACGGCGTGCTGATCTACGCTTCGGCGACCAAGGGCTTCAAATCGGGCGGTTTCAACTTCTCCAGCGCCAATGCGGCCCAGGGTTTCGGTCCCGAGACGCTATGGAGCTACGAGGCCGGCGCCAAGCTCGATCTGCTGGAGCGCCTGTTGCGGCTGAACGCGACGGTCTTCCATTACGACTATAACGATCTGCAGGTGCAGTCCTTCCTTTCGCCGGGCGTGGTCGACATCACCAACGCCTCCGATGCGAAGGTCGACGGCGTCGAATTCGAAGCGCAGCTGCGGCCGGCTAAATGGCTCAAGCTGGGCGGCAACCTCGCCTATCTCGACGCGCGCTACAAGAATTACACGTCCGCCCTGCTGCCCGGGAACATTCCTTATGACGCCTCGGGCAACCGGCTGAACCTCGCGCCCAAATGGTCCTATTCGGTATTCGCCGAGGCCGATACCGCGATCGGCGCCGGCTCCGGGTTCATCCGCGGCGAGTATAATTATCGCACGCGGCAATTTTTCACCGCGTCCAATTCCGGGCTCGATACGCAGGCCGGCTATGGTCTGCTCAACGCCAGCATCGGCTACACCTTTCCCGGCGAGCATTTCGAGTTGCTGGCGTTCGCCCGCAACCTCACCGATCGTGAATATGTGACGAGCACGGCAAGCTTCGCCTCCGGCATTGTCGGCCGGGTCGGCGAGCCGCGCACCTACGGCGTCCGCGCCGTGGCGAAGTTCTGACCATGACGACGGCGCCCGGCCCCATGAGCGGATATTGCGACCCGGCGTTCGCGAAAGTCGGCGAGACCTTCGCCGCGAATTTTCGCGATCGGGGAGAAATCGGGGCCGCGGTCGCCGTCTATCGGCATGGGCAAAAGGTGGTCGATCTATGGGGCGGCTGGGCCGATGCCGCGCAGACTCGTCCCTGGCAGCAGGATACGATCGTTTGCATGATGTCGGTCGGCAAGGGCATGGCGGCCCTAGGCGTCTGGATGCTGATCGATCGCGGGTTGATCGATCTCGACGCACCCGTGGCAAGATACTGGCCGGGCTTCGCGCAAGCCGGCAAGGGCTCCATCACGGTCGGGACCTTGTTGGCGGGCAAGGCGGGCCTGCTCTACGCCGATCACGCTCCCGCTGGTGCCGGCTATGACTGGGACGTGATGATCGACGCGCTCGAGCGTCAGGAACCGGCCTGGGAACCGGGCACCGCCCATGGCTATCACTCGGCAACTGCCGGATATCTGTTCGGCGAGCTCATTCGCCAGGTCGATGGCCGTCCGCTCGACCAGTTCCTGCGCGAGGAAGTGACCGCGCCGCTCGGCGCCGATTATGGTTATGGCGCGGCCTGGGCCGATCCGGACCGGGTGGCGGATATCATTCCCAACCAGGACAGCCACACCTTCGTCCAGTCGCGCGATCCCTCGACCAAGATGGGTCGGGCATGGCGGATGCGGCCGGATTCGCCCGACCATTACAATGACGCGCGGATGCGTTCGGGGCTGCTGCCCTCGACCAACGGGCACGGCAATGCACGCGCCGTTGCCCGCATCTACGCCGCGCTCGCGTCGGGCGGCACGCTCGACGGCGTCCGCCTCGTCTCGCCGGAGACGATCGACCGGATGCGCACCGAAAGCTGGTTTGGACCCTGTGAAATGACTGATCGGATTTTCCGTTATGCCTATGGCTTCTTCTTGAACGAGCCGCTGATGTCCCCGATGGGCACCAATCCGCGTGCCTTCGGGCATCCGGGCGCCGGTGGATCGCTGGGCTTCGCCGATCCCGAAAACGGCATCGCCTTTTCGTATAGCCCATCGCTGATGTGCGCCGGGGGCGGCCTTGGTGAGCGCTGCCTCGCTTTGACCTCGGCGGTGTACGCATGAGCGGCGAATTCGCCGGCAAGGTGGCGATCGTCACTGGTGGCAGTTCCGGTATCGGCCAGGCCGTGGCCGAGGCGCTGGCGGCCGGCGGCGCCCATGTCGCAGTGGTCGCGAGCAGCAGCCTCGACAAGGCCGAAGCGGTCGCCGGCGCGATCGTCGCCAATGGCGGCAGCGCGATCGGCGTGGCCGCCGATGTGCGGGACGCGACCGCGTTCGCGGCGCTGGTCGCGACGGTGGAGCAGCGCTTCGGCGGGGTCGATCTCCTCGTCAACGCGGCCGGCGTCTTCTATCCCACGCCGGTCGCCGATGGCGATCCGGCCGCGGGTGCGCGCATGATCGACATCAACGTTTCGGGCCTGTGGAATGCGATCTCGGCAACGGTTCCGGCGATGCAGCGGCGCGGCGGCGGGCGGATCGTCAACCTCGCTTCCGTCGCTGCTTTTGTCGGGATCAAGGGCTTTGCGCTCTATTGCGCGAGCAAGGCCGCGGTCGCGATGATGACCCGCGCGCTCGCCGCCGAACTCGCGCCCGACAATATCGCGGTGAATGCCGTGGCGCCGGGCAACACGGCGACGCCGATGAACGCCGGAGTGCGGGCGGACCCGGCCATGGCCGAGGGCATGCGACAGATGACCCCCAGCGGCACCGCCTTTAGCGATGTCGCCGACATTGCCGGCATTGTGCTGTTCCTTCTGTCGGAACGCGCGCGGCCGGTTCACGGCGCGGTCTGGCTTGCCGACGAAGGCATTTCGGCGGCGATCGGGTGATGGCGATCGCGGCGGACCGTCTCCCAGTCGCGCCTTCGGCGCCGGCCTATGCGTGGTATGTCGCGCTGCTGCTCGCCACCGCGCACCTGGTGTCGTTCATCGACCGCTATCTGATGAGCCTGATGATGGAGCCGCTCAAGGCGGATCTCGGCGTCAGCGACACGCAGCTCGGGCTCCTGCAGGGAACCGGCTTCGTGGTGCTCTATACCCTGGTCGCGGTGCCGCTCGGGCTGACCGCCGATCGGGTCAATCGCCGCAACCTGATCGTCGCGGGCATTCTCGTCTGGAGTCTCGCGACCGCGATGTGCGGCCTTGCTTCGTCCTTCGGCTGGCTCTTCGCCGCGCGCATCGGGGTCGGTTTCGGCGAGGCAGCGCTGGTGCCGGCGGCGATGTCGCTGCTTGCCGCCTATTTTCCGCGGCAGCAGCTGGGCCGCGCCGTATCGCTGTTCACCACCGGCGCGTCGCTCGGCAAGAGCGCGGCGCTGATCGGCGGCGGGGCGGTCCTCGCCGTACTGACGGCGGCCGGCGGCCTCGACCTGGTTGGTTTCGGCCGACTGGCGCCCTGGCAGGGGACCTTCGTCATCATGGCGATCCCCGGCATCGTGCTGGCGTTGCTGATGTTCAGCGTGCGGGAACCGGCGCGGACCGCGAGCCTGATCGCCCGGCCCGGCATCGCCGAGGCCTGGCGCTACGTCGTCGCTCACCGCGCGGCCTTTGTCCGCCATACCGGTGCGTCTGCCCTGGTCGTGCTGACCATCCAGTCGCTGGGTGCCTGGGCGCCATCCTTCTATGTGCGCTTTTTCCATATGACGGCGCCCCAGGCGGGCCTCGCGATCGGATCCGTCATCCTGATTGCGGCGCCGCTCGGCCATCTGACCGGCGGCATGCTGACTGACTGGTTCCAGGCGCGGCGCTGGCCGTCGCCGGCGGCGCCGGTGATCGTGATCGGCCTGGCCTGCGCGATCCCCAGCGTGGTGCTGTTCGTGACGAGTTCGAGCCTGCCGGTCTCGCTGGCGGCTTATGGGCTGCTCAGCTTCTTCGCCACGCTGGCCGCGCCCGCATCGCTGGCGGGCGTACAGATGCTGACGCCCGATCGGCTGCGCGGCATCGTCACCTCGATGTTCCTCGCCGTCACGACGCTCGTCGGGATCGGCATCGGCCCGGCCCTGATCGGCATTTGCAGCGATCTCGCCGGCGGGCCGCTCGAGCTCGGCAATGCCCTAATGATCGTCATTTCCGGCGTTGCCGGGATCGGCATCGTCTTAGCGCTCGCCAGCCAGCGCCCCTTCGAACGCACCGCCGCGCTCACCGCGGCCGCGCGCTGATTCAACCAGGAGTATTTCCATGCGCAAGACCGGCAAGGCCATCATCACCTGCGCGGTGACCGGGTCGATCCATACCCCTTCGATGTCGCCCTATCTGCCGGTCACGCCGGACGAGATCGCGGAACAGGCGATCGCGGCGGCCGAAGCGGGCGCGGCGATCCTGCATCTGCACGCGCGCGACCCGGCCGATGGCCGGCCGTCCCCCGACCCCGAGCTCTACATGCAGTTCCTGCCCCGGATCAAACAGGCGTCGGACGTCGTCATCAACATCACGACGGGCGGCGCACCGGGCTTCAGCGAGGAAGACCGGCTGGCGGGCCCGCTGCGCGCCAGCCCCGAGATGACGTCGCTCAACATGGGATCGATGAATTTCGGCTTTTTCGGCCTCGCCGACAAATTCGACTGGAAGCACGACTGGGAACGCGAGCTGATGCTCGGGTCGAAGCGGTTTCCGGCCAACCATAATTTCGCGCTGATCGAACGCATCATGGTCGAGCTGGGGCAGGGGCATGGCACGCGTTTCGAATATGAATGCTACGACATCGGGCATCTCTACAACGTCAAGCATTTTGCCGATCTGGGGCTGATCAAGCCGCCCTTCCTGATCCAGGGGATTTTCGGCATCCTTGGCGGGATCGGCGCCGATCTCGAAAATTTCATGATGTTCAAGCAGACGGCGGATCGCCTGTTCGGCGATGATTACATGCTGTCCTGCTTCGCGGTCGGCCGCCCGCAGATGAAGTTCCTCGCCCAGTGCGCGCTGGTCGGCGGCAGCGTCCGGGTCGGGCTTGAGGACAGTCTTTATATCAGCAAGGGCGAGCTGGCGACGAGCAACGCCCAGCAGGTGCTGAAGCTCCGGTCGATCCTGGACGCGCTGGAGATCGACGTCGCGACTCCGGCCGAGGCCCGCGTCATGCTTGGCCTCAAGGGCGCCGACGCGGTGACTTTCTGAGATGCGGTTCGCAACCGACACGGGGGGCACCTTCACCGATCTGGTGGTGGAGGACGATGACGGCTCGATCACCCTGCACAAGGCATCCACCATTCCGTCCGATCCGGTCGCGGGCGTGCTCGACGCGCTGGCCGTCGCGGCCGAGGCGCGCGGGCTGACCCTGCGCGCGCTGCTCGCCAGGGCGGACAGCTTCATCCACGGCACCACCCATGCGATCAACGCGATCATCACCGGACGCGCCGCGCGCACCGGACTGATCGTGACGGCCGGCCACCGCGACATCCTGCTGTTTCGCGAAGGCGGAAGGACCGAGCCGTTCAACCACACGATTCCCTATCCCAAGCCCTATATCCCGCGCGCGCTCACCTTCGAGGCGCCGGAGCGGCTGCTGGCGGACGGGACTGTGCTGGTCCCGCTCGACGAAGCGGCGGTGATCGCGGTGCTCGAACAGATGCGCAGCCTCGAGATCGAAGCGGTCGCCGTGTCGCTCCTCTGGTCGACCGTGCATCCCGCTCATGAGCTGCGCATCGGGGAACTGATCGAAACGCATTTGCCGGGTATCCCCTACAGCCTGTCGCACGCGGTCAATGCCACGCTGCGCGAATTCCGCCGCGCGTCGTCGGCGGCGATCGACGCGTCGCTCAAGCCGTTGATGACGCGCTATCTCGGCAGCCTTTCGGCTCGCCTGGCGGCGGAAGGCTTTGCCGGCGAGGTGATGGTGCTGACAAGCGCGGGCGGCATGGTCGAAGCGTCCGAGGTGGCGGCCGCGCCGATCCGGATCATCAATTCGGGGCCGTCCATGGCCCCGGTCGCCGGGCGCCATTATGCCGAGCGCGAAGGCGGCTGGCGTACCGCCATCGTCGCCGACACGGGCGGCACGACCTACGACATCAGCCTGGTCAGCGACGGGCGTATCCCGATGACCCGCGACCTGTGGATCGGGGAACCCTATCGCGGCCATCTCGCCGGTTATCCGTCAGTCGATGTGAAGAGCGTCGGTGCCGGCGGCGGCAGCATCGCGTCGCTCGACGGTGCGGGCCTGCTCCATGTCGGGCCGGACAGCGCCGGATCGACGCCAGGCCCCGCCTGTTACGGCCGTGGCGGCACCCGGCCGACGGTGACCGATGCCTGCATGGTGCTCGGCTATCTCGATCCGGACTATTTCCTCGGCGGCTCGATGAAGCTGGATGCGGCGGCCTCCCGGGAGACCATCGCGCGCGACGTCGCCGGGCGCCTCGGCACCAGCGTGGAGGAAGCTGCCTGGAGCATCCTCGATCTCGCCACCGAGAATATGGTCCAGGCAATCCAGGAACTGACGGTCAATCAGGGCATCGACCCGGCCGAAGCAGTGCTGATCGGCGGCGGCGGCGCGGCCGGGCTCAATTCGGTGTTCATCGCCCGACGGCTCGGCTGCCGCAGGCTGCTCATCCCCGAAACCGGCGCGGCGATGAGCGCGGCCGGCGCGATGATCTCCGATATCACCAGCGAATTCGCGGTGACGGCGCACACCTCCACGGCCGCGTTCGACAGCGGACGAGCCAATGCCGCGATCGACCGGTTGCGGGGCGAGGCGGACGCGTTCGCGGTCCGCACCGGCTTGCCCGGCGTGACCGAATTCATCGCCGAGGCGCGCTATGAAGGCCAGGCCTGGGACATCGACGTGCCGCTGGCCTCGACCGAGTTCGCGACTGCTGACGATGTCGCGGCGTTTCGCACTGCCTTCGACGCGATGCATGAGCAAATCTTCACCATTCGCGACGAAGCGTCCGACGTGGAATTGATCGGGCTGCGCGCCCGCATCCGCTGTGCTGCACGGTCCGAGGCTCCCTTCCTGCTCAAGCCGGCACCCGCAACGGAATCGTCGTTGCGCACCCGACCCGTCTATTTCGCCGGCGCGGGCTGGATCGACACGCCGATCCTGCGCTGGGACGCGATCCCCGCCGATAGGGACTTTGACGGGCCGGCCCTGATCGAATCTCCCTTCACCACGGTCGTCGTCGATCCGCCCGCGCGTTTCCGCCGGTCGGTCGCCGGCGCGCTTTTGATCGAGGCCTGAACGATGAACCAAGCTGTTGCCCCGGGCGCGGTGATGAACGGCGCGGAAATGGCCGTGATGCGCAGCCGCCTGGACGGGATCGTGCGCAAGATGTCCAACACGCTGCTGCGGACCGGGCGGTCGGGCGTGCTCAACCGCGCGCGCGATTTCTCCTGCTGCCTGCTGACGCGGGCCGGCGAGCTGCTCAGCGCGGCGGACAGCCTGCCGATCCATGTCCTGTCCGGCCCCGACCTGATGGCGCGATCGGTCGCGCTGTTCCATCCCGATCAGCGGGCGGGCGACGCGTTTCTGCACAATTCGCCTTATCATGGCTGCTCGCATCCGGCCGATCTGACGGTCATCGCGCCAGTGATGGACGAGGCCGGCAACCACCGCTTCACCGTCCTTGCCAAGGCGCATCAGGCGGACATCGGCAATTCGCAGCCGACCACCTACATGGCGGAGGCGCGTGACGTCTATCATGAGGGCGCGCTGATCTTCCCGGCGGTGCAGGTGCAGCGCGGCTGGCAGGACATCGACGATATCATCCGCATGTGCGAGATGCGCATCCGCGTGCCGCATCAATGGCGCGGCGATTATCTCTCCACCGTCGGGGCGGTGCGCATCGGCGAGAAAGCGCTGACTCAGCTGGCCAGCGAAATCGGCTGGGACCGAATCGAGGCTTTTTCCGGCCAGTGGTTCGATTATTCCGAAACGCTGATGGCGGAAGCGATCGGCAAGCTGCCGGCCGGATCGGTCACCGGATCGAGCACGCATGATCCCTTTCCCGGCCTGCCGGCCGAGGGCCTGAAAATTCAGGCCAGGATCGACGTCGATCCCGTCGGCGGCCGCGTCGCCGTCGATCTCACCGACAATCCCGATTGCCTGCCGTGCGGCATGAACCTGTCCGAGGCCTGCGCGCGCACCGCAGCGATGATCGGGGTGTTCAACAGCATCGATCATCGCGTGCCGAAGAATGCGGGATCGTTCCGCCGGATCGATGTGGCCCTGCGCGAGGGGTGCATCGCCGGTATCCCGATCCATCCCTTCTCCTGTTCGGCCGCCACCACCAATATCGCCGACCGCGTCGCCAACAGCGTGCAGACCGGCCTGGCCGCGCTGGGCGAGGGGATCGGCATGGCGGAGGTCGGATCGGTCATCGCGCCGTCCGCCGGCGTGGTCTCGGGGATCGATCCCCGCTCGGGCCAGCCCTTCGTCAACCAGATGTTCCTGGCGATGAGCGGCGGCGCCGCCAGCCCGGCGAGCGACGCGTGGTGGACGATCGGACATGTCGGCAATGCCGGCCTGTGCTGCATCGACGGCGTCGAGCTGGCCGAGCTGTCGCAGCCGATCGTGGTCCATGCCCGCGGCTTCATGCCCGATACCGAGGGCGCCGGGACGAATACCGGCGCGCCCTCGACCATCGTCGAGTTCGGTCCGCTCGGCGCCGATATCGATATCGGCTATCTGTCCGACGGTCACAGCAATCCCCCCACCGGCGTTCGCGGCGGGGGCAGGGGCGGCGGGGCCGATCAATATCTGATCGATCGTGACGGCATAAGGGGTGCGCTCGAGGCGTGCGCTCAGGTCCGCATCAGACAGGGCGAGCGCATCATTGCGATATCGTGCGGGGGCGGTGGCTATGGGCCGCCGGCGGGCCGCGCGGCCGACCGGGTCGCGGAGGATGTCGCCGATGGGCTGATCAGCGTGGATCGCGCGCATTCGATCTATGGCGTCGTGCTGTCGCCCGACGGCACGGTCGCCGTGGCGGCGACGGCTCAGGCCCGGGAAGCGATGGCATGAGCGCCCGTTCGGTGCTCGTCACCGCCGGCGCTTCCGGGATCGGTCTGGCCATTGCCGAGGTCTTCGTCGCCCGCGGCGATCGCGTGATCGTATGCGATGTCGATCAGGCAGCGCTCGACAGCGCGGCCGGGCAACTGGAGGGACTGGTCGCGATCCGGGCCGACGTGTCCGATCCTGCCGCAGTTGCTGGGCTGGTCGCTGAGGCGGGTCCGGTGGAGGTCCTGATCAACAATGCCGGCGTGGCCGGTCCGGTGGGCGGCATCGAGACCAACGATCCCGACGACTGGGCGCGCTGCTTCGCGGTGAATGTCCACGGTGCCTTCCACATGATCCGGGCGGTCGTCCCGGCGATGCGCGCGGCGGGGGGCGGCACGATCATCAACATCTCCACCGCGTCGACCGTGACGGGTCTCCCCGGGCGGTCCGCCTATGTCGCGTCGAAATGGGCGCTCGAGGGGCTGACGCGGACGCTCGCGCGCGAGCTTGGTCCGGCCGGCATCCGGGTCAACGCGATCCGGCCGGGATTCATGGATACCGAGCGGATGCGCGGGATCATGGCGCGCGCGGCGGAACGGAGCGGCCGCACCGTGCCCGAGGTCGAGGCCGAGGCGCTCGGTTATATCTCGCTGCGCACCAAGATCCAGCCGAGCGAGATCGGCGAAATGGCATGGTTCTTCGCCTCGGACGCCGCGCACCACATCACTGGCCAGATCGTCGGCGTCGACGGCAATGCTGAATGGGAGGGATAGGATGTCACGGATCACGATGCTGAGCATGGATCAGCTGCAGGAGCGCGGCGTCGACGTATCGCCGTTCCTGAAGGATTTCGCCGAGCTGCCCGGCAGCGTCGCGACGCTCGGTCATCGCCCCGATATCCTGCAGGGCACGCTTGTCCTGTGGCAGGCGGTGATGGGGGCGGGCTCGCTCCCTGCCGAGCTCAAATATCTCGCCGGTTATCTGGCGAGCATGTCGGCCGGGTGCCGTTATTGTTCGGCGCATACCGCGAGCAACGCGGCGCACGGCGCTGGTTCGGAGAAGGTCGCCGCGGTCTGGGACTATGAGCGCAGCCCGTTGTTCAGCGAGGCCGAGCGCGCCGCACTGCGCTTCGCGCAGCTGGCAGGCCAGGCGCCCTCGGGCGTACAGGACGAGGACGTCGCCGAGCTGAAGCGGCACTATAGCGACATCGAGATTGTCGAGTTGCTGTCGGTCGTGGCGCTGTACGGCTTCTTCAATCGCTGGAACGACAGCCTGGCGATCCCGCTCGAAGCCACGCCGCTGAACTTCGCCCAGGCAACGATTACCGCGCATGGGTGGGACGTCGGCAATCATGGCTGACACCTATGTCGAGTGCGGATTCGGGGTGGTCCATCCGTGGCTGTGCGATGCCATGGGGCATCTGACGACCCGGCATTACCTCGCCTTTTTCGACGATGCTTCCTATCAGCTCTTCGCGGCGCTGGGTTATGACCCGGCGGCCGGGAAGGTCGCACAGCAGGGTTGGGCCGATGTACGGCATGAGCTCGAGTATCGTGCCGAGCTGCCTGCGGGCGCCCTGATCCGGATCGACGGTCGCGTGCAGGCGCTGGGGCGTAGCTCCATCACGACCGAGCTGCGCCTGTTCGCCCGGTCGGAAGATCGGCTGTGCGCGACCTTGGTGGCGCGCACCGTCTGTTTCGATCTCGCCGCGCGCCGGTCGCGCCCATTGCCGCCGGCGCTGATCGAGCGCGCCGCCGACCTGTTCGGTGTGCTGCCCGAGCAGCGATCGGCCAATATCCCCGCCTGACGCCGTCAGCCGGCCTGGAGCAGCCGGTCGATCATAGCCGCCATTGCGGTGTCGCGCACCGAGACGCCGCCGGCGTCATGCGTCGTCAGCCAGATCTCGAGCCGGTTATAGACGTTGAACCATTCGGGATGATGGTCGCTCTTCTCCGCGGCCAGCGCGATCCGGGTCATCAATCCGAAGGCGGCCGAGAAATCGGCGAGCACAACGCGCCGGTAGAGCGCGCCGCGCAGCTCGTCATAGCTCCATTCCGGCAAGCCGCGCAGCGCGGCGTCGCGCTCATGCTCGGTCAGTGCGTCCATCGCGCGGCTCCTCTCCCGGCGCACTGGCCGTTCTGATCAGATCGTCTTTGACGGCGACCGGCCATGCCGTCAGCCGAGCGCCCTTGCACGGGCCGGCGATGCACCGGCCATTGTCGATCGAGAACAGTGCGCCATGCCAGTCGCACTGGATCAGCGTGCCGTCGGGCGTCAGATAACGGTCGAGCGCATGGGCGAGGGGCATGCCGGCATGAGGACAGCGGTCGACATAGCCGCTGACCTCCCGTCCCCGCCGGACGACGAAGCCGTGGAACCGGCCCCCTTCCAGCTGCACGACGAAATTGCGCGCCGTCCCCGACGGAATCGCGTCAAGGGCGCATAATCCTATCCCCGCGGGGGTCGCGGAAAGGCGTGCGCCCGTCACGGGTGCGACGCGGCTGGGCCGATGATGCCCATGCAGGGACCGAACCCGATCGGGACGAAACCCTCCGCCGCCATCCGGCCGGTCAGGATGAGGGCGTCGCCGTCCTCCAGGAACCGGCGGGTCTCGCCGCCGGGCAAGGCGATCGCCTGCTGCCCGCCCCGGCTGAGTTCGATCAGGCTGCCATAGCCGTCTTCGGTCGGGGCCGAGATGGTGCCGGTGCCGAGCAGGTCGCCGGGGTTGAGATTGCAGCCATTGGAGGCATGATGCGTGACCATCTGCGCGACCGTCCAGTACATGCTGCTTGCCGGGCCGTGGCTCAGGCGGTGCGGGGCGAGCCCGGCATCGCGCATCCGGGCCGTTGCGATCCACGCCTCCAGCGTGATCGAATAAGCGCCGCGCGCCTGATCGGCCGCATCGTCGAGATAGGGCAGGGGGCGGGGATCTCCCGCAGGCCGCGCCGGCTGAGGGATCCGGAACGGCGCTAGCGCTTCCTCCGTCACGATCCAGGGCGAGATCGTCGTGGCGAAGCTCTTGGCCAGGAACGGGCCGAGCGGCTGATATTCCCAGGCTTGCAGGTCGCGAGCCGACCAGTCGTTCAGCAGCGACAATCCGGCAATGTGCGTGGGAGCGTCCGCGATCGGGATCATCTCGCCCGGCACATTCCCGGGCCCGATCCAGACGCCCATTTCGAGCTCGTAATCGAGCCGGGCGGTGGGGCCGAAGACCGGCGCTTCCACATCGGGGAGTTTGAGCTGGCCATTGGGCCGCCGCACCGCTGCGCCCGATACGCCGATCGACGACGCCCGGCCATGATAGCCGATCGGGACGTGCTTGTAGTTGGGCAGCAGCGGATTGTCCGGCCGGAACAGCCGCCCGATATTGGTCGCATGGTGAATGCCGACATAGAAGTCGGTATAGTCGCCGATCGTTGCCGGCAGGTGCATCGTGCAGGTTGCGGCCTCGTACAGCAGCGGTGCTATCGCAGCCTCGTGGTCCGGATCGGACAGCAGCATCGACACCCGCGCGCGGAGCGCCCGGCGCGGTCCGGCACCAAGGGCCAGCAACGGATTGAGCGCCGGACCGGCTGCCGCCTGGGCTGCACCAAGGGCATCGCCCTCCAGCAGGCCGCCGGCGGCGAGCCCGTTCAGGTCGAGGATCGAATCCCCGATCGCGATCCCCCCGCGCGGTGCTTCACCCGGCAGCGAGAAGGTGCCCAGCGGCAGGTTCTGGATCGGGAAGTCCGCATGGCCGGCAGCAGTGGCGACCCAGCTTGTCCGGCCGGGATCATGGGTATCGTCGAGCACGCTGAACACTCCAGGCTTACGCCGGCAGATAGGGGGCAAGGGCGGCGGCGAACCGGCCGATGCTGTCGAGGTGCAGCCCGGCCACATTGATCCGGCCGGAACCGGCCATGTAGATGCCGTGATCCGCGCGCAGCGCCGCAACCGCGGCCGGGTCGATCGGCAGGATGGCGAACAGGCCACGCTGCGCGGCGATCGCGGCAAGACGCGGCTCGGCCTCGGCCAGCGCGGTCCGCAAGCTGCCGACACGGACGCGCATCTCCTCCAGCTCGGTGCGCCACAGCCCGGTCAGCCCCGGATTTTCGAGGATGAGGCGCACCACGGCCGCGCCGTGATCCGGCGGCATCGACCAGAGGCTGCGGGCCAGTACGAGCAGGTTGCCGCGAACCGCGGGAACTGACGCGGCGCCTGCCGAAAGGGCCCACAGCGCGCCCACCCGTTCGCGATAGAGGCCGAAATTCTTGTCGCAGCTATAGGCGATCAACGCTTCCGGCACGGCCTCGAGCAGGATGCGCATGCCGGCGGCGTCTTCCTCAAGGCCATCGCCCAGCCCCTGATAGGCCAGGTCGACGAACGGGAGGATGCCGCGTGCCGAGAAATCCTCGGCCAGTGCGCGCCATTCGGCGATCGAGAAGCCGGTGCCGGTGGGGTTGTGGCAGCAACCGTGCAGCAGCACCACATCGCCGCGCACCGCAAGCTTGAGATCGGCCATCATCGCCGCGAAATCGAGCGTCGAGGTGGCACTGTCGTAATAGGTGTGCGCCGCGACCGTCAGGCCGGCCGCCTCGAAGATCGGGGCGTGGTTGGGCCAGGTCGGCGTACCGATCCAGACCCGGCCGGTCATGCCCGCGCGGTGGAGCAGATCGGCGCCGAGCCGCAGCGCACCGGTTCCGCCCGGAGTCTGAACGCCGGTCAGCCGGTCCGACGCCGCCATGGCGGGGCCGAAGACGATCGGGGCGAGCAACTCGGTGAAGCGGGCGTCACCTTCCGGGCCGATATAGGCCTTGGTCGGCTGATCACGCACCAGCGCGGCTTCAGCCGCCTTGACCGCGCGCAGGACCGGCGTGGCGCCGGCCGCGTCGCGGTACACACCCACGCCGAGATCGATCTTGTCGGGGCGTGGATCGGCGCGGTGCACGCCGATCAGGGCGAGCAGCGCATCGGCTGGCTGCGGCCGCAGCGGGTCGAACAGCGCGGCCTGTCCTTCGATCACCGCGAGGGCGGGCTGGGCGGTCATGCCGCCACCTGCTTGCCGCGCGCATAGGCCTGGGTTCCGCGGGTTATCACGCGATCGTCGGGCAGGATCGTTTCGATCTCGATGTCGGGCTGGCCGGCCAAGGCGGCATAAACCGGGCCGAAATCGGTATCGAGCGTCTGCCGCAGCAGATCCTCGAAGCTGTCGATGACGAAATAGGTCTGCTGATAGTCGTCGATCCGGTATTTCGTGCGCATCACGCGCGTCAGATCGAAGCCGAGCCGGTTCGGCGAGGGATCGTCGAGCGCGAACCGGGTCTCGCCATGAGAGGAGACGATCCCGGCACCGTAGATGTTGAGATCGTCGCCGTTGCGGATCAGGCCGAACTCGACCGTGTACCAATAGAGCCGCGACAGGTTGGCGATGACGCCGAGCCCGGCCGCGCGCTGGCCGCCCTGGCCGTAAGCCTGCATGTAGTCGGCAAAGACCGGATTGGCGAGCAGCGGCACATGGCCGAACACGTCATGGAAGATGTCGGGTTCCTGCAGATAGTCGCATTGCTCGGGCGTGCGGATGAAGTTTCCAGAGACGAAACGGCGGTTCGCCAGGTGATCGAAGAAGACGTCGTCGGGGATCAGGCCGGGCACCGCGACGACCTGCCAGCCGGTCGCCCGCATCAGCCGGTCGGACAATTCGGCGAAGTCGGGAATGCCGGGTTTCGACATGCGCAGTACATCAAGCCCGTCGATGAACTCGGGGGCGACGCGGCCGGGCAGGAGCCTGGCCTGGCGTTCGAACAGCCTGTCCCACATCGCATGCTCGGCCGGCGTATAGCGGTGCCAGTCCTGCGGGATGGTCCAGTCGGGAGCGGCGCCGTCGGGATGTCTTGCCTGAAGATTTTCCATGATGGATATCTTGCACGGGAAGCGCGGGCATGCTTTCCAAAATGGGGTGGTTTCAGCGGATTATTGATCGATCGCGATCAGCTTGGGGTTATTTCTGAAACAAAATGTCATGATGGATGCGATCGACAAACGGATCGTTTGCGAGCTGCAGGCCGACGCATCGCTCAGCAGCGCCGAACTTGCGGAGCGGGTCGGCAGCTCGACCGCGTCCTGCTGGCGCCGGATCAAGGCGCTCGAGGCGGCAGGGGTGCTGACCGCGACGGTGCGTCTGGTCGATGCCGAAAAGGTCGGGCGCGGCGTCAACGTGTTGTGCGACGTGCGGATGAAGAGCCATGCGCGCGACAGCATCGTCCGGTTCGAGGACTTTGTCCGCTCCCGGCCCGAGATCATGGAGTGTTTCTCGATGTCGGGAGAATGGGATTATCTGCTGCGCGTCGTCGTGGCCGATGTCGCCGACTATGAGCATTTCCTCATGCGCACGCTGCTCGATCATCCGTCAGTCGGCGGGGCATCGTCGCATTTCGCGCTGTCGCTGACGAAATATACGACGGTGGTGCCCGTTTAGCGCGAACGGATGAACCGAAGCGATCGAATTGCCGAACAAAAATGGTGGACGCACTTGGGCTCGAACCAAGGACCCGCTGATTAAGAGTCAGCTGCTCTACCAACTGAGCTATGCGTCCATACCGGGCAGCTAAAGTGGCGCGTTGGAAGGCGCCGCCGCATCGGGGAGGGCGCCCGTTAGCACCCGTCGCCGGAGTTGCAAACCCTTTTTTTGCCGGTTCGCTACCAGCGCACCGTCTGGCGGTTCTGGCGATCGATCGACATCAGGAATCCGATGCACAGCATGATGGTCATCTGCGACGATCCGCCGAAGCTGATCAGCGGCAGGGGAACCCCCACCACCGGCGCCAGGCCCATCACCATCGCCATGTTGATGGCGACATAGAAGAAGATCGTGGTGGCGATGCCCGCCGCGGAGAGCCGGCCGAAACGAGTCTGCGCGCGCAGGGCGACCGACACGCCCCATTGAATGATGATCATGAAGGCGACGATCAGCAGGACCCCGCCGATCAGGCCCCATTCCTCCATCATCGTCGCCAGCGCGAAATCGGTATGACCTTCAGGCAGATAGTCGAGATGGCTCTGGGTACCATTGAGGAAACCCTTGCCGAAGATGCCGCCGGATCCGATCGCGATCTTCGACTGGCTGATATGATAGCCGATACCCAGCGGATCGCTTTCCGGATCGAGGAAGACGAGGATGCGGTTGCGCTGATAGCCGTGCAGAACGAAGTTCACGGCGAGCGGGATCGCAGCGCCCAGCGCCAGCGCGCCGCCGATGAACAGGCGCAGGGGCACGCCGGCGAGGAACATCACCGTCGCGCCGCCGACGGTGATCATGAGGGCGGTGCCGAGATCTGGTTGCTTCATGACCAAAGCGGCCGGGATCAGGATCAATACCGCCGCCGGCCAGATCGCTGAAAAGCGCCGTGTCTCGTTGGGAGGCAGCGCGTGATAGAAACGCGCGGTCGCGAGCACGATGAACACTTTCATCAACTCGGACGGCTGCAGGCGGATGATGCCGAGGTCCAGCCAGCGCTGCCCGCCGCCGCGCACCGCGCCGATCAGCTCGACAAGGACAAGCATGACGATCAGGCTCACATAGGCCGGGATCGCCAGCGCCTGCCAGGCCGATTCGCGCACGCGCGACAATGCGACGGCGCCGGCGAGAAAGACGAAGAAACGGATGCCCTGGATCAGCGCCCAGGGACGCAGGTTGCCCCCGGCGGCCGAATACATCACCAGCAACCCGAACACGCCGATCGCCAGGACCAAAAGGATGATCTTCCACGGAAGCTGCGCGAGCGGCGCCGGAACGAAGCTCAGGCCGCTCACCGGTCGCTCTCCGTCGAGCCGGTCTGGGCGATGCCGTCACCGCGCATGGTCGCGTTGGCGATGGCATCGGCGCTCGCATCGGCGGCACTGGTCGCGGCCTCCACCGCGGGCGCATCCGTCGGCGCGGTAGCGTTCATTTCCGTTTGTGCAGCGACAATAGGAGTCGGCGCGTTGGCGGCGGCGCGATACTCCGCCGCCTGCGCTGCCATCCGGGTCTTGATATCACCGCCCCAGGTCGGTTCGACCTCCGTCAGAGCAGCCAGGGCGCGATCCCGGTCGAACAAATAGGTCATGATGTCCCGCCCGATCAGTGGCGTATCCAGGTTGCGGATGATGTGACCATTATGTTCAAGCACCACGGCAGCCGCGTAGCGCGGGTTGTCCGCAGGTGCGAAGCACACGAACAATGCATGGTCGCGCAGCTTGAAGGGCAGAGCGCCATTTTTCAGGACGCCCGAACTGCGCTCCGCCATCGTGATGCGACGAACCTGGGCCGTGCCGGTTTTTGCGGCCAGCGTAATGCCGGGGACCTGCATGCGGGATGCTCCGCCGGTTCCGCCCTCGTTGACCACGCCGTACATCGCGTTTCGCACGAGTGCGAGATTGTCGGGCGATACGGGCAGGGGCTGGGCCCCGTGATGAACATGGTTGGCGAGGATACTCGGCATCAACGCCCGGCCGGAGGCTATGCGCGAGGCCATCACCGCCAGCTGCAGCGGATTGGCGAGGACATAGCCCTGACCGATCGAGGCATTGAGCGAATCCGCGACCGTCCAGGCCTGCTTGTACCGGCGCAGCTTCCACGTCGGATCGGGCATGGTGCCATATCGCTGCGTGGAAAAGGGCAGGTCGAATTTCTGTCCGAGGCCAACGGTCCGCGCGATCGGTGCGATCTTGTCATACCCGAGCCGGCGCGCCATTTCGTAGAAATAGATGTCGCAGCTCTGCATGACGGCATGTTTCATGTCGAGCGCGCCATGGCCGCTGCGCTTGTGGCAATGGAAAATGCCGTTGCCCACCCGCAAGGCGCCGCCACAGCTCACGCGGTCGTCGGGGTGCACACCTGCCTCGAGCAGCGCCAGCGCGTTCATCGGCTTGACGGTGGAGCCGGGCGGATAGAGCCCCTGCAGCACCTTGTTCATCAGTGGAACATGATCGTCCTCGGACAGCATCTTCCATTCCAGGTGGCTGATCCCGTCGGAAAAATTGTTCGGGTCATAGGCCGGCATCGACACCATCGCGAGAATCTCGCCATTCTGGCAATCAATCACGACCGCCGAGCCGGAATTGGTGCCGAGGCGGCGCGCGGCATATTCCTGCAGGCCGGCATCGATCGTCAGGCGCGCCGTCGTGCCGGGTTCGTCCGGCTTGGTCGCCAGTTCGCGCACCAGCTTGCCGCGCGCCGTTACCTCGACTCGCTTGGCGCCCGGCTTGCCGCGCAGGCCCTGCTCCAGCGTCTTTTCCAGGCCGTCCTTGCCCAGCTTGAAGCCGGGCGTGACCATCAGCGGGTCCTTGACCTTCTGATATTGTTCCGCCGAGGCGGCGCCGACATAGCCGGTCAGGTGCGCGACCGCCGCCCCCGCAGGATAGCTGCGCGCAAAGCCTCGGGACGGCGCGACACCGGGCAATTCCGGCAGACGAACGCTGATCGCCGAGAATTTTTCCAGATCGAGATTCTCGGAAACCTGGACCGGCTGGAAGCCCGCCGCATGTTTCAGGTCGGTCCGGATGCGGTCCAGCTCTTCGGGGGGGAGATTGAGGATCTGGCTGAGCAGCCCGAGCGTCTTTTCCTTGTCCTCGAGCCGATCCGGGATGATGTCGACGCGGAAATCGGTGCGGTTGTTGGCGATCGGCACGCCATTGCGGTCGACGATCCAGCCGCGCCGGGGCGGGACCAGAGTCATGTTCACCCGGTTGCTCTCGGACAACAGGCTGTAATGCTCATTCTCGGCAACCGCGAGCCAGCTCATGCGGCCGGCGAGCAGCAGCCCCACAGCTGCCTGGCCGGCGCCCAGCACGAGCGCGCGGCGCGAGAAGCTGTAGGTCTGCGTCGCCTCGGTGATCACGCGCGTCGGCCGGTTCATTCCGCCCCGCGCTTGCGATCAAGCCAGGCGCAGAATCGCGCAACCAGAGGAAAGAGCATCGTCGAGATCACGATCTGGAGTAGTAGCACGGTATCGACATGCGCGCCGATAGGAGACGCGACGAGCCGGCCCACGATGAGGCAGAAACCGATCGAGCCGGTCGCGATCAGCCAGTCCTGCCAGAAGTCGCGGAACACCAGCCGCTGGTCGATCAGGTCGATCATGAAGAAGCACAGGGTCCAGAGCAGCATCGCGTTGCCGAGCGGCTGGCCGCTGACCAGATCGTCGAAAAAGCCGAGCGGCAGGGGCGCCCAGATGCGGAACACATCCGGGCGGCTCAGCCGCCAGCCAAGCAGCATCATCAGGCCGAGCGGCGGCAGAACCGGAAAGGTCGCGACGAACGGCCAGGTGGTCGCCAGCGAGCCGAGCAGCACTGACACCGGCGGCAGGAGCCGTGCGGCCGCGGGCGGAGGCGCGGCGTCGAACGGGCCGCGGCTGGGCTGCCTCATGGTGCCGGCGCGGCCGCTGGGACAGTGACCGGCAGGAATGCCTGCTGGACGAGCGCGAAATCGAGCGTGTCGGGATGCGCGAAGGTCCGGGCCAGCGCCGTATCCCGGGCACGCTTCAGCACGCGCGCGACCGGGATATTGGGCGAGTAGATCCCGCCGATGCCCGAGGTCACGAAGATGTCGCCCGGTTCGAAGCCGACATTGGCGACGGACGCCGAGCGGATGTCGAGCAATCCGTCGCCGCGACCGGCGGCGAGCGCGGGCAGGCCGTCGCGCGTCCGGCGTACCGGCACGATGCTTTCCGGATCGGACAGGAGCAGGACGCGCGCGGTGTTGGGCCCGGTCTCGAGAACGCGACCGATCAGGCCCTCCGGACCGCGCACCGGCTGACCGGCCTTCACGCCCTGCCAGGAACCGGCGTTGAGCACGGCGAAACGGCGTGTGCTCGAGGCCGAGGAACTAACCAGACGCGCCGCCACCACCGGATCGGCCGATCGCTCCCGCAGCTGAAGCAGCGCCTGCAGGCGGCGATTGTCGTAGGACAAAGTGCGCGCGCGCATCAGCAAGGCGCGGTTGTCGGCCAGTTCCTTGCGGAGCTGCTCATTCTGTTTGCGCACGCCGATATAGTCCGACACCGATGCCGGTATCGAGGCAATGCCGCGCCCGATCGCCGCGGTGCCCGACGAGACGGGAGTCGTCACCTCCGCCACGGTCGCGCGAAACGCCGCGAATCTGGCCGGATCGAAGGTCGCGAACGCCAGCAGCGCCGCGGCCACGAGGGCGCCCGCGGCGGTCAGGACATATCCCAGAAACAGGCTGTATTGCGCCCGCCGCGAGAAACCGGGCCGGTTACGAGACGGCGCCATATTGCCCCTCATCGAAGGTCCGGAGCGCCCATCGGCACCGGCGCTTCACCATCTGATCAGGCGCTGTGCAGCACACCGCGGAACATCGGGTCCTCGAGCGCGCGGCCGGTGCCAAGCGCAACGCAGGTCAACGGATCGTCCGCGATCGTCACGGGCAGGCCGGTTTCGTCGCGCAGCACCTCGTCGATGCCCTTGAGCAGCGCGCCGCCGCCGGTGAGCACGATGCCCTGGTCGACGATGTCCGCCGCCAGCTCCGGCGCGGTGTTCTCCAGCGCGATGCGCACGCCCTCGACGATCTGGCCGACCGGTTCCGAGAGCGCTTCCGCGATCTGGCCCTGGTTGATCTGGATTTCCTTGGGCACGCCATTGACCAGGTCGCGGCCCTTGACGTGGATGGTCAGGCCGATGCCGTCGGGCGGCGGCTTTGCCACGCCGACCTCCTGCTTGATGCGCTCCGCGGTCGAATCGCCGATCAGGAGGTTGTGGTTGCGGCGGACATAGGAGACGATCGCCTCGTCCATCTTGTCGCCGCCGACACGCACCGAGGTGGTGTAGGCGAGGCCGCGCAGCGAGAGCACCGCGACTTCCGTCGTGCCGCCGCCGATATCGACGACCATCGAGCCGATCGGCTCGGTGACGGGCATGTCGGCACCGATCGCGGCCGCCATCGGCTCCTCGATCAGCCACACCTGCGAGGCGCCGGCGTTCGACGCGGCGTCGCGGATCGCGCGGCGCTCGACCGAGGTCGAGCCCGATGGCACGCAGATCACGATCTGCGGCCAGCGCATGAAGCGCCGCTGCCCGCCATGCACCTTGTGGATGAAATGCTTGATCATCTGCTCGGCGACGTCGATGTCGGCGATGACACCGTCGCGCAGCGGGCGGATCGCCTGAATGCTGTCGGGGGTCTTGCCCATCATTAGCTTGGCGTCGTCGCCGACCGCCTTGACGCGCTTGACGCCGTTGATCGTCTCCACCGCGACGACCGACGGCTCGTTCAGCACGATGCCGCGTCCGCGCAGATATACCACCGTGTTCGCCGTTCCGAGGTCGATCGCCATATCGTGCGACATGAGTCTGAAGAAACGCGAGAAGAAGCCCATTGATCGTTCCGTTCCAGGCCGGCCGCTATACGGTCCGGCAGTTCGCACTGTCGCTTCCCAACACCTGTTATGGCCCGGCCAGAGCGGGAAATTCCACGCTCTGTTTGCCGAGTAGATGCGGGTCGCGGGATGGCGTCGCTTGGGCTAGAGCTACACCCATGTCAATACGCCGACTGCCTGAACATCTCGTCAATCGTATCGCCGCCGGTGAAGTGGTGGAACGCCCCGCCAGCGCGTTGAAGGAGCTGGTCGAAAACGCCATCGATGCGGGCGCGCGACGCATCGCGATTCGCCTCGTCAGCGGCGGCACCGACCTGATCGAGGTGACGGACGACGGATGCGGCATGAGCCCCGCCGACATGGCGCTCGCGCTGGAGCGGCACGCGACCTCCAAGCTGCCCGACGAAGCCATCGAGAACGTCGTGACGTTGGGATTTCGCGGCGAGGCGTTGCCCTCGATCGCGAGCGTCGCGCGCCTGACGGTGGAGAGCAGGGTGCGGGGTAGCGAAGGCTGGTCTCGCGTGGTGGACAATGGCGTGCTGGTATCGGAGGGGCCCGCCGCGATTCCCCCCGGCACGCGCGTGCGGGTCGAGGCGTTGTTCGAGCGGGTGCCGGCGCGGCGCAAGTTCCTGCGCTCGGCGCGCTCCGAATATGCCGCGAGCCTGGACGTGGTGCGCAGGCTCGCCATGGCGCGGCCGGATATCGCCTTCAGCCTGGAGCATGACGGGCGCCGCTCGCTGTCCGTCCCGGCGGGCGAGAGCCTGCCCGACCGGGTCGCCGCGCTGACCGACCGGGCGCTGATCGACAATGGGGTGCCGATCGATCTCGAGCGCGAGGGGCTGAAGCTGGGCGGGGTCGCCGGGCTGCCGACGTTCAACCGCGGCGTGGCGGACCATCAATATCTGTTCGTCAACGGCCGGCCGGTAAAGGACCGGCTGCTCGTCGGCGCGGTGCGCGGCGCCTATGCCGAGCTGCTCGCGCGCGACCGGCATGCGGTGGTCGCCCTGTTCCTCGAGGTGCCGGCCGACATGGTCGATGTGAACGTCCATCCGGCCAAGACCGAGGTGCGCTTCCGCGAGCCGGCGATGGTGCGGGGCATGATCGTCAGCGGCCTTAAACGCGCCCTCGACGAGGCGGGGCATCGCAGCGTGCAGCGGCCAAGCGAGACGGCGCTGGCGGCGTGGCAGCAGGAGCCGATCGGGTTTGCTCCAGCCGATTTGTGGACTGGCGCTGGTCTCGGTGAGACTTCCCCCACCCCCTACCCCTCCCCTGAAGGGGAGGGGCATGTATATGGTGGCCGCCCCAACGCCGTGTTCGAACGCCGCCCGGGCTTCATCGCCCCGCCGATGGCACGCGCCGAGCCAGCCTATGCGCCGCCACCCGAGACCATCTCCTTCCCGCTCGGCGTGGCGCGAGGGCAGGTGGCCAGGACCTATATCGTCGCCGAGGCGGAGGACGGGCTGGTGCTGGTCGACCAGCATGCGGCGCATGAGCGGCTGGTGCTCGAGCGGATGCGCAAGGCGATGGCCAATGGCGGTGTCGCGGCACAGGCGCTGCTGCTGCCCGAAGTGATCGAGCTGGACGAGCCGGCCTGCGACCGCCTCGAAGCGCGGGCCGCCGAGCTGACCGAATTCGGGCTTGATCTGGAGCGATTCGGCCCGCGCGCGATGCTGGTGCGCAGCGTTCCGGCGATGCTCGGGCAAAGCGACGTGACCGGCCTGGTCACCGATCTCGCCGACGAACTGGCCGCGTTCGACGAAGCGCTCAGCCTGAAGGAGCGGCTCGACCATGTCGCGGCGACCATGGCCTGCCACGGATCGGTGCGGGCAGGGCGCATCCTCTCGGTCACCGAGATGAACGCGCTGCTGCGCGAGATGGAGATCACGCCGCATTCGGGCCAGTGCAACCATGGCCGCCCGACCTGGGTGAAGCTGGCGCATGGCGATATCGAGAAGCTGTTCGGGCGGAAGTGAGGGCGCACGGACAGGCAGATGGATGATCCGCCGCGCGGCACCGTCGAGACGCCGTCCGGGCGGCCGTGACTCGTCGCTGTTATCGGCCCGGAACAGCGAAGAACAGGGAAGCGATTTTTTTCTGGCCTGGATTCAGGCGATTCGTTGGAGATATTAGCCAGTACTATCAATAGGATAGTTGGATTTTCCCTGATAGTTGATAACAGGGAAAGGTGTCGCGCGGAACAGGGAAGGAGCGGGAGCATAACAGCGAAAGGGTCCACCTAATATGGGGCTGCCTGGTCGTGGCGGTTTGCGGCGTGAGGACGGTCATGAGCGTATGCTAAGTCGACGAGAGGAGAGGTTGAATCGAGGATAAAAAGCTTCGTATGGCGCTCGCCGGAGGGATGGTCTCCGAAGCCTGAGGTGAACCTGACCACCCCGTTCGCTCGCAATGGCTCGACCTGGATCCGTCGATTGAGGTCGAACGATCCGCCCCGGTGAGAGCGGGCCAGGGACTCATGGTCATCAGCTCTGTTGCCCGCACTGCAACAAAGTGACGGAAATACGACTCGGTCCGTGCCAACCGGCTTTCGTTCTCTGGATCAAACGCCTACATCGCCCGTCCCATGTCCCGCCCCAAGCCCCCTGTCTTCGAGAAAACCAAGATCGTCGCCGAGAACCGGCGGGCGCGGTTCGATTATGCCATCGACACCGTGTACGAGGCAGGCATCGCGCTGACCGGGACCGAAGTGAAGTCGCTGCGCAGCGGCACCGGGTCGATCGCCGAAAGCTATGCCGAGGTGAAGGACGGGCAGGTCTGGCTGATCAATTCCAACGTGCCGGAATTCAGCCATGGCAACCGCTTCAACCATGAACCGAAGCGTGCGCGCAAATTGCTGCTGCACGAGCGCGAGATCAACAAGATGCACGGCGCGGTGGCGCGCGAGGGCATGACCCTGGTGCCGCTGATGATCTATTTCAATTCAAAGGGTCGCGCGAAGGTGGAACTGGCCCTGGCCAAGGGCAAGAAGGATCACGACAAGCGCGCGACGATCAAGGAGCGCGACTGGAAGCGCGAGCAGGGAAGGATCATGCGTGATCGTGGCTGACAAGCCCGGCCTTTCGCAGCGCGTCGCCGACTGGTGGCAGCGCACCATGCCGACGCGCGAGAGCATGGAGCAGAACCGGCTGTTGCGGCCGGTGGCGCACCGCGTGCTTGCGCCCGCGCTCTGGCGCTTCACGCGTCGCTCCGTGCCGCGCGGCGTGGCGCTCGGCATGGTCACCGGCATCCTGTTCCCGGTCGCGCAGATCGCCTTCTCGGCGGTGCTGGCGCTGCCGATCCGTGCCAATATCCCGGTCGCGGCGGCGATGACCTTCATCACCAACCCGTTCACCACGCCGCCGCTCTGGGTCGCCGCCTATTGGATCGGCAAATGGGTGCTGCATCTCGATGCCAAGGTGCCGGGGGCACCGATCGCGACTCAGGTCGCGGCCAATTCGAGCTGGCTGCACTGGCTACTGTCCACGGCGGGACCAGCGACGGTGGTCGGGCTGTTCATCATCACGTTGACCTTCTCGGTTGTCGGCTATGCCGTGGCAGCCCTTGGCTGGCGCTGGAGGGTCGCCCGGAAATGGCGCGCCCGCGCGCACGCTCGGCCGAAATAACGCGCCGTTCGCTACCGCGAAATTGACTGGCCGTGTTATCGGGTTAGAACACGCGCGCATCCCTATTCCCGTCCAGGATGCTCCATGCCCAGACCCGCCTTCACGATCTTGCTGCTCTCCGCCACGATGCTGGCGGGGCTGTCCGCGGCGAGCCCCGCGCCGCGCACGCCGGCCCCGGCCGACGCCGCGGCGGCGCCCGCGGCCAGGCCGGCCTTTGGCGATTTCGGCGTGGACGAGGCCGGCATGGACAGAACCATCCCGCCGGGTGACGATTTTTACGGCTATGTGAACGGCATCTGGGAAAAGAACACGCCGATCCCGGCGGACAAGGCCAATTACGGCGCGTTCGACGGGCTGCAGGACATGTCGCGCGAGCGCACGCATGACATCCTCGAGGCGGAGAAAGCGAGGGGCTCGAAGATCGGCGCCGCTTATGCCGCCTATCTCGACACCGCGGCGATCGAGGCGAAGGGGCTTGCGCCGATCAGGCCCTGGCTCGACCGGATCAAGGCGCTGAACGCCAGATCGGGCTATGCGAGGCTTGCCGCCGAGGCCGATGTCAACGGCGTGCCCGTGCCGTTCGTCGCGGGCGTGGGCCAGGACGCCAAGGACCCCGACCATTATGCGCTGCAGATGCGGCAGGGCGGGCTGGCGCTGGACCGCGACTATTATCTCGCGACCGACGGCAAGCTCGCCGAGGCCAAGACAGCCTATCAGGCCCATATCGCCAGGATGTTCACGCTTGCCGGCGAACCCGATGCCGAGGCGCGGTCGAGGGCGATCGTCGAGTTCGAGACGGCGATCGCCAAGGTCAGCTGGAGCAACATCGACAATCGCGATGCCAACAAGACCTATAACAAGATGTCGGTTGCGAACCTGAAGAAGATCGCGCCCGGCTTCGACTTCGCGGCCTATTTCAAGGGCGTCGGCACGCCGGTCGACACGGTGATCGTGGCGCAGCCCACCGCCGTTGCCGGAATCGCGAAGCTGATCGGCGAGGCGCCGATCGGCGTGCTGCGCGACCAGCTGCTGCTGCGTTCGCTCGATGGTTATTCGGCGGTGCTGCCCAAGGCGTTCGACGACGAGCGTTTCGCGATGTTCGGCACGGTGATTTCGGGCACGCCGGAACAACCGGACCGCTGGAAGCGCGCGGTCGACCATGTCAGCGCGATCCTGACCGACGATGTCAGCAAGCTCTATGTCGCGAAATATTTTCCGCCCGAGACCAAGGCGGCGGCGGATGCGCTGGTGAAGAACATCATCGCGGCGATGAACGCGCGGATCGACAAGCTCGACTGGATGACGCCCGAGACCAAGGTGAAGGCGCATGCCAAGCTGGCCGCGTTCACGCCGAGGATCGGCTATCCGAGCCAGTGGCGGGATTATGCGGCGCTGAAGATCGTGCCCGGCGACGCCTTCGGCAATGCCCGGCGCGCCAACCAATGGGCGCATGCCTATAATGTCAGGAAGCTCGGCAAGCCGATCTATCGCTGGGAATGGGGCATGACCCCGATGACGGTGAACGCCCAGGCCAACCCGACGCTGGTCGCGATCACTTTTCCGGCGGCGATCCTGCAGCCGCCTTTCTTCGACCCCAAGGCCGATCCGGCGGTCAATTATGGCGGCATCGGCGCGGTGATCGGCCATGAGATGAGCCATCATTTCGACGACCAGGGCGCGAGCTTCGACCTGCACGGCCGACTGACCGAATGGTGGACGCCGCAGGATGTCGAGAATTTCAACAAGCGCACCGATGCGCTCGTCGCGGAATATGACGCCTATGAGCCGCTGCCGGGCATGAAGGTGAAGGGCAGGCTGACGCTGGGCGAGAACACCGCCGATCTCGCCGGGCTGAGCGCCGCCTATGACGCCTATCATGCCTCGCTGAACGGCAAGCCGGCGCCGGTGATCAACGGCTATACCGGCGACCAGCGATTCTATCTCGGCTGGGCGCAGGTGTGGCGGCGCAGCTACCGCGAGGCGGACATGCGCAACCGGCTGCTGACCGACCCCCATGCTCCTTCACGGCAGCGCGCCTGGATCGTGCGCAATCTCGATCCCTGGTATGACGCGTTCCAGCCTGGGCCCGACCAGAAACTCTATCTGGCGCCGGAACAGCGCGTTCGTATCTGGTAAGCGGCTTGACGCGTCCCTGAGGGCGGCCAAAGAGAAACGGGATGGCCAGATTTCCTGTCTCTTCCACCGCGACGCGCGCGCCCGTGCTGGTCGCCGCGCTGCTGGCGGGTGCCTGCGGACTGGTCGCGGCGCTGCTGATTCTTGCCGTGGTCGGGAGCCTTGTGGCGGCCGCCGCCTTCCTTGCGACCTGCCTGGTGATCGTCGGCGCCCTGCTGCTGTTCAGCCGCCTTTTTCCATCCGCCGGGGGCGACACCGCCGAGCCCGACTGGAGCGTCGCGCGCGTGCTGGCGGCAAGCAGCCCCGATGCGGTCGCGATCACCGATCGCGCCGGGCGGCTGGTGTGCGCGAACGACCGATATGAAGACCTGTTCGCCGGCTTTCCGACGCCGCCGGCCGTTCCCGTGCACGAAACGGGAGTCAGCGACCTTGGCGCCGCCGGCCGCGCGGCCTGGCGCGACGGCAGCGCCTCGATCGACCGGCTGCTCGGGCGCGGCACGCCGCTCCGGGCGGAGATCGAGCGGGCAGGGGTGGACGACGATCTGCTCGTCTGGCGGTTCCGCGGGGTCGAGGCGCTCGACCTCGCGGCCACCGTCGAGAGCCTGATCGGCGGCCCGACCGGCGACCGGCTCGCGGCGGCCGGGGTCATGGCCGCGCTGATCGGCCCGGACGGCCGGATCCGCGCCGCCAATCGCGTGCTGCGCGCCCGCGCCATGGGCCATGAGGAAAATGTGGTGACCGGCCGCGACTTTGCGCGCTTCCTCATCACCGACAGCCATGGGCTGGTCCGGTTCGAGCGCGAGGGACTGACCGGCAGCGCCCTGCGAGTGCTGCAGGTGCCGTTCCTCGACGGCGACGACGCGCCGATGCTGGTGGTGATGCTCGACGAGGAAAGCGGGGCGAGCGCACCGGCGATCGGCGCCAGCGCCAGCGCGCATGTGCGCAGCCTCGTCTCGCTGATGCCGTTCGGCATGGCGCTGGTCGACCGCGACGGCCGGTTCCTGCAGATGAACGACGCCTTTGCCCGCGCCGCCGCGGTCGACCCCGCCGCGCCGCCACTCTACCCCGGCGACCTGCTGGTGCGCGAGGACAAGGGCGTCGTCGCCGATGCGATCCGGCGGTTCGCGCACGGCGCGACTCATTCGACCGACCTCGCGGTCCGGCTGAAGGACCATCCCGAAGAGCCCGTCGCCCTGTCGATCGCGGGCGCGCGCGGGCTGGGCGATGCCGCGGTGCTGCTCAGCCTCAAGGACAATAGCGAGGAGACCCGGCTGAAGCGCGAGGTGGCGCAGGCGACGAAGATGCAGGCGGTCGGCCAGCTCGCCGGCGGCGTGGCGCATGATTTCAACAATATCCTGACCGCGATCCTGGGGCACTGCGACCTGATGCTGATGCGCCATTCGCCGGGCGACAGCGATTATGACGACATCCAGCAGATCCGCGCCAATTCGAACCGCGCGGCGAGCCTGACCCGCCAGCTGCTCGCCTTTTCGCGCCAGCAGACCCTGGTGCCGCAGGTGCTGCAGTTGCCCGACGTGATCTCCGAAGTGTCGCAGCTGCTCAAGCGCCTGCTGGGCGAGACGGTGATCCTGACGGTGAAGCATGGCCGCAACCTGGGCCCGGTGCGGGCCGATCCGGGGCAGCTCGAGCAGGTCGTGGTCAATCTCGCGGTCAATGCGCGCGACGCGATGCTGGCCAAGGACCCGCGCGGCGGCGGGACGCTGACCATCCAGACCAAGGCAGTCAGCGCGACCGACGTGCGGCGGATGGGGTCGGACATCCTGCCGATCGCCGACTATATCGCGCTCGAGGTGGCCGATACCGGCGGCGGCATTCCCGTCGAATATCTCCCCAAGATCTTCGAGCCCTTCTTCACCACCAAGGAGGTGGGCAAGGGCACCGGGCTTGGCCTGTCGACCGTCTACGGCATCGTCAAGCAGTCGGGCGGCTATATCTTCGCCGACAACAAGGACCAGGGGGCGATCTTCACCATCTACCTCCCCGTCCATACCGCGTCTCAGCTGGCCAGGCCGACCGTGCCCATGAAAAACCGGGACAAGCCTAGCGACCTGTGGGGCACCGGCACCGTCCTGCTGGTCGAGGACGAGGACATGGTGCGCGCGGTCGCCGAGCGGGCGCTGGCGCGGCAGGGCTATACCGTGCTGACCGCGGAGAATGGCGAAGTCGCGCTCGACCTGCTGGAGCGGCACGACCGGCCCGACCTGCTCATCTCCGACGTGGTGATGCCGGTGATGGACGGGCCGACCATGGTCCGCCAGGTCCGCGCGCGCTATCCCGACCTGCCGATCCTGTTCATGTCGGGCTATGCCGAAGAGCAGCTGCGCAGGTCGATCGATCTCGACAATGTCTCGTTCCTGGCCAAACCCTTCTCGGTTCAACAGCTTGCCGAGGCCACGCGGGACGCGCTGGCAGCGAAATGACTTGGCGGGGACGGGTGCTGGCGATTAAGGAGCGGCGATGAGCGGTCCGCAGAATATTCTTGTCGTCGAGGACGAACCACTGATCGCGATGATGCTCGAGGATTTCCTCGACGTGCTCGGCAAGACCATGGCCGGCAGTGCCGACACGGTGGCCGACGCGCTGGCGGTGATCGAGGCGGGCGGCGTGGACGCGGCGATCCTCGACGTGAACCTGCGCGCCGGGGAGAAGAGCTGGCCGATCGCCGATGCGCTGACGGCGCGGGGTATTCCCTATGTCTTCGCGACCGGCGGATCGGCCGACAGCCTGGCCGACGCCTATCGCGACCGGCCGACCCTGCCCAAGCCCTTCACCATGGACGCGGTGTCCAGGGCGCTCGACGCTCTGGGTTAAACCTCACCCAAGCGCGATTTCTCTCCCCGTTCGTGTCGAGCGACGTCGAGACACATTGGCTGGCGATGGGGCCGGTTTCTCGACGTCGCTCGAAAGGAACGGGGTGGTGATACCGCCCAGGGATACGACTTCAGGCAATCCGTTCCGGCACTGCCGCGGCATCCTCGACCAGCGACTGGGCGGGGGCCACTGCCTCCCAGGGAAACACGAACCAGTCCTTGTTCACCGTCCGGTCGATCGTCCGCGCGCGATAGTCGACCTTTTGCGCCGAGCTGACATTGTCGATCAGCGTGGCGAAGCGGATGCTGCCGGGCGCGGCGCCGGCCGCGCCCAGCACGTCGCGCAGATGGCCGATCGTGCGGCCCGAATCATTGATGTCGTCGAGGAACAGCAGCCGCTCGCCGGTCTGGGTGCGGCGCGCCAGTTTCGCCAGCGGTTCGTCGGCGAAATCCTTCACCTGGCTCGAATAATCGACCGAGAGCATCGGCATGCCGGTCGCGTGGCTGAGATACACCGCCGGGGCGAGACCGCCGCGGCCGATGCCGATGATGAAATCGGGCTTCCAGTCGTCATCGGCCAGCAGCGCGGCGAGCGCGTGGACTGCGGCGACGAACTCGTCGTGCGGGATGTCAGTGAAGACGGTCATCGGCTGGCCTCCAGATAGGCGTCGAGGCTGGCGAGATGCGCCGCCACCGCATCGTCGGGCAGGAAGGAGCCGAGGAAGGAGTTGCGCGCGAGCATCGCGAGATCCTCCCGGTCGAGCCCGCGCGCTGCCGCCGCCGCGCGGTAATTGTCGGCGATGTAGCCACCGAAATAGGCCGGATCGTCCGAATTGATCGTGGCGCGCAAGCCCGCCTTGAGCATCCGGTCGATCGGGTGGTTGGCCATGTCGTCGACCACGCACAGCTTCAGGTTGGATAGCGGGCAGACCGTCAGGGTCATGCCGGTGCGCGCGAGGCGCGCGGTCAGCACCGGATCCTCCAGGCTGCGATTGCCATGGTCGAGCCGGTCGACATCGAGCAGGTCGAGCGCCTGATAGACATAATCGGGCGGGCCTTCCTCGCCGGCATGGGCGACGAGCCGCAGCCCCCTGGCACGCGCGGCGGCGAAGACACGGGCGAATTTCTCGGGCGGATGGCCGAGCTCGGACGAATCGAGCCCGACCGCGTCGATCCGGTCGAGCCAGGGCTCGGCCGCTTCCAGCGTGGCGAACGCCGCGTCCTCGTCGAGGTGGCGCAGAAAGGAGAGGATCAGCTTCGTGGTCATGCCATGCCGGGCTTTCGCGGCGTCCATGCCCGCCAGCAGGCCCTCGATCACCGTGCCGAAGGCGATGCCACGATCGGTATGAGTCTGGGGATCGAACATGATCTCTGCATGGACGACACCGTCCGCCGCGGCGCGGTCGAAATAGGCCGTGGCGAGGTCGCGGAAATCCTCCTGCGTCTGCAACACGGCCGCGCCGGCATAATAGATGTCGAGGAAATCCTGCAGCCGGGAGAAGCTGTAGGCGGCGCGGACCTCCTCGACGCTGGCATAGGGGATGGCGATGCCGTTGCGCGTCGCGAGGGCGAACATCAGCTCGGGCTCGAGGCTGCCCTCGATATGGAGGTGAAGTTCCGCCTTGGGCAGGCCGGCGATGAAATCCTGGGTCATGACGCTTCATCGCGCGGCGCGGGCAGGGGGGCAAGCCCGTCAGCGTCGGGTAGGCTGATCAGCATCTCGAGGAAAAACATCGTTCCACTCTTGTTCTTGTAGAACAAACTGTGTACGAAGCTTCCAACACGCATTGAATGCGTGACACGATCAGTCTAGCGACGGAGGCTCCAATGGCGGCATCTTTGAAGGTCATCGACAACAAAATGGCAGTCTCCAACGACAAGGCGAGCTCCGAGCGCGCCAAGGCACTCGACGCGGCGCTCGCTCAGATCGACCGCGCATTCGGCAAGGGCTCGGCCATGCGGCTGGGCTCCAAGGAAACCATGCAGGTCGAGGCGATCTCGACCGGTTCGCTCGGGCTCGACATCGCGCTCGGCGTGGGCGGCCTGCCGCGCGGCCGCGTGATCGAGATCTACGGGCCGGAAAGCTCGGGCAAGACCACGCTCGCGCTCCACGTCATCGCCGAGGCGCAGCGGAACGGCGGCACGGCGGCGTTCGTCGATGCCGAGCATGCGCTCGACCCGGTCTATGCCAAGAAGCTGGGGGTCAATATCGACGAGCTGATCGTGTCGCAGCCCGACACCGGCGAACAGGCGCTCGAGATCGTCGACACGCTGGTGCGGTCCAACGCGATCGACGTGCTGGTGGTCGATTCGGTCGCGGCTCTGGTGCCGCGCGCGGAAATCGAGGGCGAGATGGGCGACAGCCATGTCGGCCTTCAGGCCCGGCTGATGTCGCAGTCGCTGCGCAAGCTGACCGGCTCGATCAGCCGCTCGCGCTGCATGGTGATCTTCATCAACCAGCTGCGCATGAAGATCGGCGTGATGTACGGCAACCCGGAGACCACGACGGGCGGCAATGCGCTGAAATTCTACGCCTCGGTCCGCCTCGACATCCGTCGCACCGGCCAGATCAAGGACCGCGAGGAGATCATCGGCAACACCACCCGGGTGAAGGTCGTCAAGAACAAGGTCGCGCCGCCGTTCAAGCAGGTCGAATTCGACATCATGTACGGCCAGGGCATCTCCAAGATCGGCGAAATCCTCGATCTCGGCGTGAAGGCGGGGCTGGTCGAGAAGTCGGGCGCCTGGTTCTCCTACGACAGCGTCCGCATCGGCCAGGGCCGGGAGAATTCGAAGACCTTCCTCAAGGAAAACCCCGAAATGTCCGATCGCCTGGAAAAGGCGATCCGGGCCCGGACCGACAAGGTCGCCGAAGAGATGATGGCCGGCCCCGAGCCCGAGGACGATGACGGCGATCTCTGAGACCTGACTTCACGCGGCGTTTCCCCGTCGCAAAACCCGGAAAGGCCCGCCCGCGTCGGCGGGCCTTTCATATTGTGGGGCACAGGGGTTTGGCCGGGGATTTCGGGTTGGGATTGCGGGCTGCGATTTCCCTTCGCCATGCTGGTTCGCCCGGCGGATGCGGGATAGAGCGGCCCCGACCGGGCCTTGATCGCGCGGCGTGGAGACGGAAAAGCATGACGAGCGCGAACGACTGGTCGGGTACCGTCGGCGATGTCTGGGCGGAGGAATGGCAGCGGACCGACCGCTGCCTCGCCGGGCTGGCGGTGCATCTCAATGCCGCGATCCTCGACATGGCGCCGCCGGGCAGCAAGACGATCGTCGATATCGGCTGCGGCGCCGGCGCCACCAGCCTGGCCGCAGCCGGGGCACTGCCGGCGCGGCAGGTGGTCGGGATCGACATCTCGCCCTCGCTGATCGCGATCGCCACGGAACGGGCGCGGAGCCTGGACAATCTCTCCTTCCGGTGCGGCCCGGCGGAGGATCATCTCGCCGGTCTCGCACCCGTTGATCTCATCGTCTCGCGCCACGGCGTGATGTTCTTCCCCGATCCCGTTACGGCCTTTGCGACCTTGCGCGAGGCGACGGAGCCCGGCGCCGGCCTGATCTTTTCCTGTTTCCGGGAAACGGCGCTCAACCCCTGGGCGACCGAGCTCGTCACCGCCGCCATCGGCGACATGCCGCCGGCGCCTGAGGGTTACGTGCCCGGCCCCTTCGCCTTTGCCGATCCGGATTTCGTGCGTGCCATGCTGGACGCGGCGGGATGGTCGCGGATCGAGGCCAGACCGGTCGATTTCGCCTATCGCGCCGGACAGGGGATCGATCCGCTCGCCGATGCGCTGAGCCTGTTGCAGCGGATCGGGCCGGCTGCGTCGCTGCTCCGCCAGGCGCCGGCCGGGGAGCGGGCGGCGATGCTGGGCCGGGTCGAGGCCGTCATCGCGCGTCACCGTTCCGGCGATGTCGTGGATTTCCCGGCCGCGGCGTGGTTATGGTCGGCACACAACAGATAGGAGAGGATCGCCCATGACGATCATCGTGCACCACCTCGAAAATTCCCGCTCGCAGCGTATCCTGTGGATGCTCGAGGAACTGGGCATGCCCTATGAAGTCAGGCGGTACGAGCGGAACAAGCAGACCATGCTTGCGCCGCCCGAGCTGAAGAAAGTGCACCCGCTCGGCAAGTCGCCGGTGATCGAAGACAGCGACGACGGCCGGGTCATCGCCGAGACCGGCGCGATCATCGATTATCTGGTCGAGAAGGCCGATGGCCAGCTCGGCCCGCAGCCGCATCGCGATTCAGTGCTCCGCTACCGCCAGTTCCTGCATTATGCGGAAGGATCGATGATGCCGCCCCTGCTGGTGAAGCTCGTCGTCAATCGCATCCCGTTCCTCGGCAAGAAGGTCGCGAAGCGCATCCAGCCGATGATCGACGTGCATCTCGACTATGTCGAATCCGAACTGGCCCAGCGTCCATGGTTCGCCGGCGAGGAGATCAGCGGCGCCGACATCATGATGAGCTTCCCGCTAGAAGCCGCGCGCAACCGCGCGGGGCTCGACACCTCGCGCCCGCATACCATCGCCTGGCTCGACCGAATCCATGCGCGGCCGGCCTATCAGGCGGCGCTCGCGAAGGGCGGGCCTTACGCTTACGCCTGAGGCGAACTCGCTGGGATCGACCAATGCCGTTCGTCTCGAGTAGGGTTCGAGCTTGTCGAGAACCCGTACCGAGACTCATGTCCCTCGATACGCCATCTCGACAAGCTCGATAGCTACTCGGGACGAACGGTGATTGGGGAGCAGGCTTTAGAGCGGCGAGCGTAAAATCTGATCCGTTCGTCCTGAGTAGGGATCGAGGTGCCGAAGGCGTATCGAGAGCCCGTATCGAAGGACAGGTTGTCGCGCGGAACCTGTCCTTCGATACGCCCTCTCGATACGCCGCTGCGCGGCTACTCGATGGCTACTCAGGACGAACGGGCGGTGGTGGCTCTGATTTAATGCAAGCTACTCTAGGCGCTTGCGATGCCCTACAGCACGCCCTTTGACGGCGCATGCGGCGGTTCCACATCCGGCGGCTCGATTGGATCGAGGGTGCCCTCCCATTTCGCCACGACGCTCGCCGCGATCGCATTGCCGACGACGTTGGTGGCGGAGCGGCCCATGTCGAGGAAATGGTCGACCGCGAGGATCAGCAACAGGCCTGCTTCGGGGATCTTGAACAGCGACAGCGTCGCCGCGATCACCACCAGGCTCGCGCGCGGCACGCCGGCAATGCCCTTGGACGTGACCATCAGCACCAGCAGCATGGTGATCTGCTCGCCGAGCGAGAGATGGATGCCGTACGCCTGGGCGATGAACAGCGACGCGAAGGTCATGTACATCATCGAGCCGTCGAGGTTGAACGAATAGCCGAGCGGCAGGACGAAGCTGCCGATCTTGGGCGGCACGCCGAACCGGTCGAGCGCCTCCAGGGTGCGCGGATAGGCCGCCTCGGACGACGCCGTCGAGAAAGCGAGGATCAGCGGATCGCGGATATAGCGGACGAGGAGCGCGGTGCGCTTGCCGATGAACAGGAAACCGATCCCGATCAGCAGCAGCCAGAGCAGCACCAGCCCGATATAGAAAGTGAGAATGAAATAGCCGAGATCGGCGAGTACGCCCGGCCCGCGCTCGGCGAGCGTGCTGGCGACGGCCGCGAACACTGCGAAAGGGGCGAAGCGCATCACGTAATTGGTGATCTGCAGCATCACCGCGACCAGGCCTTCGAGCGCGCGGACGAGCGGCGCGGCCTTGTCGCCGACCGCGGTGATCGCGACGCCGACGAACACCGAGAAGACCACGATCTGGATGATCTCATTGGTCGACATCGCCTCGATCATCGACGACGGCACGACGTGCGTGACGAAGTCCTTCAGGTTGAAGGCGGTCTTCACGATGCCCGCATCCGCATTGGCGGGCGGGATCGGCAGGCCGAGGCCGACGCCCGGCTGGAGCAGGTTCACGAGGATCATGCCGAGCGTCAGCGACAACAGGCTGGCGCAGATGAACCAGGCGAGCGAGCGCAGCCCGACCCGGCCGAGCGCGCCGGTATCGCCCATATGCGCGATGCCGACGACGAGCGTGGAGAAGACGAGCGGCGCGATGATCATCTTGATCAGGCGCAGGAACAGCGTCGTGATGATCGAGAAATAGCCGGCGATCTTCTCGAGCGCCGCAGCGGAGGCGGGCGTGCCGTCGTCGATCGCGACATGCAGGCCCCAGCCGACGACCAGGCCAAGCACCAGGCCGATGATGATGTAGAGCGTAAGGCGCTTGGCCATGAAGATGTCCCCGGGAGATTTGCGCGGCAGGGAAGGGGATTGCGGCGGCGCGGTCAAGCGCCTTATGTCCGCGCGCAACAAACGGAAAGGGCGCCCCATGCGCGTGACGAAACGTGAACTGCTCGGCGGCGCGATGACGGGTCTTTCGTTGCTCGCGGTGCCGTCGATCCTGCGCGCGGCGGAACCCGATCTTTCCGCACTGAACGCCATTACCGGCGGGACTGCCCCGATCGGCGCCGACGAGCGCCGTGCGCGGATCGCCCGGGCGCAGGGGCTGATGAAGGCGAACGGCATCGGCGCGGTGCTGATCGAGCCGGGATCGTCGCTGATCTATTTCACCGGCGTGCGCTGGGGCCGCAGCGAGCGGCTGACCGCGGCCGTACTGCCGGTCGAGGGCGATCCGTGCATCGTTACGCCGTTCTTCGAGGAACCCTCGGTGCGCCAGACGCTCGGCGTGCCGGCCGAGGTTCGGGTATGGCAGGAGGATGAGGACCCGCTGGTGGTCGTCGCCGGCTTCCTGAAGGACCGCAAGCTGGCCACGCGCCCGATCGGCATTGAGGAGACCCTGCGCTATTTCGCGGTCAACGGCCTGGCCAGGGCACTGCCGGGCGCTAAACTCGTTTCCGCCAATCCGGTCGTGCGCGGCTGCCGCATGATCAAGACCGCGCCCGAGATCGCGCTGATGCAGGCCGCGACGGATGTGACGATCGCTGCCTATCGCTGGACTCATCCGCGAATCGAAAAGGGCATGAAGCCGGCCGATATCGGCGCGCTGATGAACGCCGCGACCGAAAAGCTGGGGGGTGACCCCGAATTCGCGCTGATCCTGATCGGCGAGGCGGCGGCCTATCCGCATGGCAGCCGCGCGCCGCAGGTGGTGGCCGACGGCCAGGTGGTGCTGATGGACTGCGGCTGCACGGTGCAGGGCTATCAGTCCGACGTCTCGCGCACCTTCGTCTTCGGCACCCCGAATGCCGAGCAGCGCACGGTGTGGGATCATGTCCATCAGGGGCAGGCGACGGCCTTTGCCGCGGCGAAGCTGGGCGCGCCGGCGGGCAGTGTCGATGACGCGGTGCGACGGCTCTACGAGAGCCTGGGCTATGGCCCGCGTTACAAGCTCCCCGGCCTCTCCCACCGCACCGGCCACGGCATCGGGCTGGACGGGCACGAGCCGGTCAACCTCGTCCATGGCGAGACGACGCCGCTCGCGCCCGGCATGTGCTTCTCGGACGAGCCGGGGCTTTACCTGCCGGGCAAGTTCGGGGTGCGGCTGGAGGATTGTTTCCACATGACCGAAGCCGGGCCGAAATGGTTCAGCGCGCCGCCGCCATCGATCGAGCGGCCGTTCGGGTAGGCTCAGGTTCAGCCGGAGCGCGATTTCTATCCTTCCGTTCGTTTCGAGCGAAGTCGAGAAACCGTAATCAGCTTTTGCGGTTTGTTTCTCGACTTCGCTCGAAACGAACGAGGGAGGTGGCTCTGGCACGTTTTAGCGAATGGATCCGCTTTGCCGCCGTGCCAGCCTCGCTCGATCGTGCCAGCGTACCGGATCGCCGCACGGCAGGCCACCGTCAGAACCGTTGCGGGAACGATGGATGGGCCTTAAGTCGCCAGCATGACATCGACCAACGACATCCGCCGATCCTTTCTCGACTATTTCGAAGCCGAGGGGCATGCCCGCGTTCAGTCCGCGCCGCTGGTGCCGCAGAACGATCCGACGCTGATGTTCGTCAACGCCGGGATGGTGCCGTTCAAGAACGTGTTCACTGGCCTGGAAACCCGGCCTTATGTGACCGCGACCTCCTCGCAAAAGTGCGTGCGCGCCGGCGGCAAGCATAACGACCTGGACAATGTCGGTTATACCGCGCGTCATCACACGTTCTTCGAGATGCTCGGCAATTTCTCGTTCGGCGATTATTTCAAGGAACGCGCGATCTCGCTCGCCTGGAATTTGATCACGAAGGAATGGGGCATTTCGGGCGACCGGTTGACCGTCACCGTCTATCATACCGATGACGAGGCGTACGACCTTTGGCGCAAGATCGCGGGCCTGCCGGAGAGCCGGATCATCCGCATCGCGACCTCCGACAATTTCTGGTCGATGGGTGACACCGGGCCGTGCGGCCCCTGTTCCGAGATCTTCTACGATCATGGCGACCATATCTTCGGCGGCCCTCCCGGCAGCCCGGACGAGGATGGCGACCGGTTCGTCGAGATCTGGAACCTCGTCTTCATGCAGTTCGAGCAGTCGGCCGACGGCACGCGCACCAATTTGCCGCGCCCGTCGATCGACACCGGCATGGGGCTGGAGCGCGTCGCGGCGGTGCTGCAGGGCGTGCACGACAATTACGATACCGACACGTTCAAGGCGCTGATCGCCGAATCGAGCGCGCTGACCCGGACGCCGAGCACGGGCGACACCCAGGCGAGCCACCGCGTCATCGCCGATCATCTCCGTGCCTCGGGCTTCCTCGTCGCGGACGGCGTGCTGCCGGCGAACGAAGGCCGCGGCTATGTGCTGCGCCGGATCATGCGCCGCGCGATGCGGCATGCGCATCTGCTCGGCGCCAAGGAGCCGTTGATGCATCGGCTGGTGCCTGCGCTGGTGACCGAGATGGGCTCCGCCTATCCCGAGCTGCTGCGCGCCCAGGCCTCGATCGAGGCGACCCTGCTGCAGGAAGAGACTCAGTTCCGCCGCACCCTGACCAACGGGCTGCGCCTGCTCGACGAGGCGACCGCCGGCATGGGGCCCGGCGCGACGCTCGCGGGCGAGACGGCGTTCAAGCTCTACGACACGTTCGGCTTCCCGTACGACCTGACCGAGGATGCCCTGCGCGCGCAGGGCTTCGGCGTCGATCGCGCTGGCTTCGACGAAGCCATGGCAGAGCAGAAACGCAAGGCGCGCGCGGCCTGGAAGGGCTCGGGCGACCGCGCGTCGGACGACATCTGGTTCGACATCGCCGAGGAAACCGGCAGCACCGAATTCCTCGGCTATTCGGCTGAAGATGGCGAGGGCCAGGTGCTCGCGCTGATCAAGGATGGTGCGCGCGTCGATCGCGCGGGGCCGGGCGATACGGTCGACCTCGTCGTCAACCAGACGCCTTTCTATGGCGAGAGCGGTGGCCAGGTGGGGGATGCCGGGTCGATCGCCAGCGAGAAGGGTCTGCGCGGGTCGATCCAGGACACCCAGAAGCATCTCGGCCGCCTCTGGGCGCACCGCCTCTATGTCGAGGCGGGCGATATCTCGGTGGGCGATGCAGTGCGCCTGACGGTGGACCATGGCCGTCGCGGTGCGATCCGCGCCAATCATTCGGCGACTCACCTGTTGCATGAGGCGCTGCGCCAGCGGCTGGGGCTGCATGTCGCGCAGAAGGGCAGCCTGGTCGCGCCCGACCGCCTGCGCTTCGATTTCTCCCAGCCAACGGCGATCGAGCCGGTGCGCATCGCCGAGGTCGAGGCCGATGTGAACCGGCATATCCGCGAGAATGGCGACGTCTCGACTCGGCTGATGACGCCTGAGGAGGCGATCAACGAAGGCGCGATGGCGCTGTTCGGCGAGAAATATGGCGACGAGGTCCGCGTGGTCTCGATGGGCCGCGAAGGCGACAAGACCTATTCGCTCGAGCTGTGCGGCGGCACGCATGTGAAGCAGCTCGGCGATATCGGCCTGTTCAAGGTCGTTGGCGAGAGTGCGGTGTCGAGCGGCATCCGCCGGATCGAGGCGCTGACCGGCGAGGCGGCACGGCAATGGTTCACGGCGCGCGACGAGAAGCTGCGCGAGGCGGCGGCGGCGCTGAAGGCGTCGCCCGACGAAGTGCCGGCGCGTGTCGCGGCGCTGGTCGAGGACCGGAGGCGGCTGGAGCGCGAACTGGCCGAGGCGAAGAAGGCGCTGGCGCTGGGCGGCGGCTCATCCGCCGCGGCGGGGCCGGAGCAGGTCGGCGGCGTCAATTTCGTCGGCCAGGTCGTCCAGGATTTCGACGCCAAGGGCCTGCGCGGCGCGGTCGACGAGACCAAGCAGCGGATCGGGTCCGGCGTGGCGGTGATGGTCGCGGTCAATGAAGGCCGCGCCTCGATCGCGGTCGGCGTGACCGACGATCTGGTCGCGAGCTATAGCGCGGTCGACCTGCTGCGCCGCGCCGTCACCGTGCTGGGCGGGCAGGGCGGGGGCGGCCGGCCCGACATGGCGCAGGGCGGCGGGCCGGATGGGTCGAAGGGCGCGGAAGCGGTCGAGGCGATCAGGGCAGCGCTGGCCGAGCAGCCCGCAACGGCCTGAACCGTCGGGTCAGTCGGGCCAGGAAAAGGTCAGGCTCGTCCTGCCCGTTTCGCTGGCATCCGCCGCGAAGCGCCGTTCCATGATGACGCCGCGGCCCTGTGTGTCGATCGCGACGACGGTGCTGCACCGCGTTCCATAGACCGGATTGCGGATGAAGATCGGCGACTGAAGCGGTTCCTGTGGCACATCGGAAGGCGAGCGCGGTTCGAGGCCGATATCGGGCAGCACCTGTTCGTGCAGGCCTTCGAACAGCCGCTCCGGGTCGCGCGCATCGCCGGTGATCCAGTCGAGCAGGCATGATTTCAGCCGCATCGTCTTGGGCCAGGGTTCGTCGAGCCTGCCGTTGGACAGGCCGTACAGGCCCGAGGCGAGGGCGCTCCGCGTGATGTCCGGTCGGTTCGACAGGAAATGCGCGCCTTGCCGATCCGCCACGATCAGATTGACCGGATTGAAGGCCGACAGATCGGCGGCGAGCGGATCGGCGTAGGCACCAGCTCCCGCCAGATAATCCGTCACCAATGCGCCCCGCGAGGCGAGGCCCGCCACCGGCGCGCCGAAGCCGCGCAGGTTGGTAACGACGGCGAACCGGCCTTGTTCGGACACGCCGAGCCAGGTCCCGCCCGACTGGAGATCGCGGCCGGCAAGGAGATGGTCGGGCTCGTGCCAGCGCTCGAGCGGCTGCGCCGGTCGGGCATGGAGTTCGTCGCGGTTGCCGGCGAGCAGAAGCCGCCAGCGGGGATGCGCTTGCCACGCAAAGGCCAGGACACACATGCAGGTCCAATAGAGTGGCTTGGGCAAATTTGACATCGTCTCGACAGGGTTCGTCCGGTGGCGCATGACATCGTCCGAGAGCGCCGGCGCCGTGCGACCGGGCCCGATGGGGGAGGGATGTAATGGACAGCCAGCAGCAGGCTTCGGCCGATCTCGATTCGCCCTCGGCGGTTCGGCGTTGGCCGGGCTGGATACTGGCGGCGATCGGGCTGGCGATGATCCTTGGCGGAGCGCTGCTCGCCAGCGCGATCCAGACCTCCGGCGGCACGCGCGTGAGCGATATCCGCTTCAGGGGCGCCGACGGCACGGAGATGAGCGCGCTGCTTTATGTGCCGGCGGCCGCGAGCCCGGCCAGGCCGGCGCCCGGTATCCTCGCGGTGCATGGCTATATCAATTCGCGCGAAATGCAGGACGGCTTTGCGATCGAGTTCGCGCGGCGCGGCTATGTCGTGCTGGCGATGGACCAGACCGGGCATGGCTATAGCGGCGGCAAGGCATTCTCGAACGGCTTTGGCGGGCCGGACGGGCTCGCCTATCTCCGCTCGCTGCCGTTCGTCGACAAGGACCAGATCGGGCTGGAGGGGCACAGCATGGGTGGCTGGACCGTGCTCGCCGCGGCGGCGGCGATGCCTGACGCCTATCGCGCGATCGTGCTTGAAGGATCGTCCACCGGCGCGCCCTATGCCAAGGAGGGCACGCCCGCATGGCCGCGCAATCTCGGGCTGGTCTATAGCCGCTACGACGAATTCTCGCAGCTGATGTGGGGCGCCCCGCGTGCCATGGATGTCGGGCAGAGCGCCAAGCTGAAGCAACTGTTCGGCACGGCGGGCACGGTGCAGCCTGGAAAGCTCTATGGGTCGATCCCGGCGGGCACGGCGCGTTATCTGGTACAGCCCTCTACCACGCACCCGGGCGATCACATCTCGACGACGGCGATCGGGGACGCGACCGACTGGTTTGCGCACACCCTCACCGGCGGCCATCCGCGCCCCGTCGCCGATCAGATCTGGTTCTGGAAGGAGATCGGGACGGGTATCGGCCTGCTCGGATTCGTGCCGCTGGTGCTCGGGCTGTTCGACCTGCTACTGGCAGCGCCGTTCTTCGCCTCGCTGCGGGGCAATGCCGTTGCCGCAGGGCCGGGCCGGGATGCGCGATGGTGGCGCAGGGTCATCATCGCCGCCGGCGTGCCGATGCTGACCTTCTTCCCGGCCTTCATCGCGATCTTCCTGCTGGTGCCGGCGACGGCGATCCTGCCGCAGACGGTGACGACTCAGGTCACGGTGTGGGCGCTGGTCGGGGCGGGGCTCACCTGGCTGTTCGGGCGGCGGGGCCTTGCCGGGCAGGAGCCGGGGGCGGCTTGGGTCAGGACGATCCTGCTCGCACTCCTGGTAACGCTGGCCGCCTATCTGGTCCTGGCGGTAGTGCAGGGACTGTTGTTGACGGACCTCCGCTTCTGGGTCGTGGCGGTGAAGCCGCCAAGCGCGCGGCAATGGCTGATCGCGCTGATCTATGTCGTGCCGATCACGCTGGCCTTCCTGATGACCGGGCGCGTGCTGCGCTCGCTGACGGTCATGCGCGACGGAGCTCTGGGCCGATATGTCTCGGCCATGCTGATCCTGTGCGGCGGGTTCGTCGTGCTGCTGGGCCTCGTCTACGGCACCTTCTTCGCGACCGGCACGCTGGTGACCGGCTTCGATCCGCTGACCACCGTCATCGCGATCCAGTTCGTGCCGGTGCTGGCTGCTGTGGGTGCCATCATGACCTTTGGGTGGAGCCGTACCGGCAGCCATCGGCCCGGCGCGGTGCTCGCGGGGATGCTGGTCACGCTCTATGTCGTGGCCGGGACGGCAACCCAGGGCTGATCAGGTTTCGACAGTCGCCTTGCGCGCGCGGCGCAGGCGCGGTTCGCGTACCATGTCGGCCGCTTCCTTGATCTCCTTGCGGAGTTCGTCGCGCTTCTCGTGGATCGAGGCGATGACCGGGCCGACGGCGATGCCGAGATCGACCAGCAGCGCCTCGGACAATTGCAGCGAGCTCTCCAGCGTCTCGGGCACCGCGTCGGTCGCGCCGGCGCGGTAGAGTTCGGCGGCGTGCGCGGTATCGCGGGCGCGGGTGACGATGGTCAGGTCGGGCACCCAGCCGCGCACCCGGCGCGTCAGCTGCACCGACAGGACCGGATCGTCCATCGTCAGGATCAGCGCCCTGGCACGGCCGAGATTGAGGCGGTCGACCAGCTCCGACCGCGCGACGTCGCCGAAGATGACGGGATAACCGTCGGCGCGCGCTGCCTTCACTGCGTCGATATCGGCCTCGACCGCGATGAAGGGCTGGCCGTGCACCTTGAGCATGTCCGCCACCATGCGCCCGACGCGGCCGAAGCCGATGACAACCGTACCGGGCCCCTCCGCGGATATCTCCGCCTCGGGCGCGTCGCCGCCGGCGCGCAGTTCGATCCGGCGCGCCACCTTCTGGCCGAGCCAGGCGAGCAGGGGCGTGATGGTCAGGCCGATCGCGGTGACCGTCTGCCAGAAGCTCGCGGTCGCGGGCAGGATCAGGCCGGCCGCCGCGGCGGTGCCGAGCACGATCAGCGTGGTCTCGGAGGGGCTGCCCATCAACAGGCCGGTCTCCGCGGCGACGCCGTTGCGGATGCCGGCAAGCTTGAGCAGGCCGAAGGTGACCAACGCCTTCACCGCCACCACCGCGACGATCGCCGCGGCCAGCGCCGGCCAGTTCTCCATGATCGAGCCGAGATCGAGGCTCATGCCCACGGTGATGAGGAACACGCCGAGCGCGAGGCCCTTGAACGGCGCGGTCATCACTTCGACTTCGCTGTGATAGTCGGTCTCGGCGATCAGCACGCCGGCGAGCAGGGCGCCGACGATCGGCGACAGGCCGACCGCGGCCGTCGCCAGGCTGGCGACGATGACCACGAGCAGCGAGGCGGCAAGGAACAGTTCCGGGCTCTTGGTCCGCGCGGCCTGAGCGAAGAGGCGGGGCAGCACCACGCGGCCGCCGATGAACATGACGGCGATGGTCAGCACACCGCCGCCGATCACCCGCACGACCGGCGCCCAGCCATCGCCCGCGCCGGGGCCGAGCGCCGCCAGCACGAAGATGATCGGGACAAGCGCCAGATCCTCGAACAACAGCATCGCAAAGGCGGAGCGCCCGACGGGACTGCTCGTGCCGGCGATCGGCAGCACCAGCGCGGTGGAGGAGAGAGCGAGGGCGAAACCGAGGCCGATCGAGCCGGCCCAGCCCAAGCCGGTGAAATGGATCGCCAGGCCGATGATGAGGCCCGAGCCGATCAGTTCGGCCGCGCCGGTGCCGAACACGAGAGTTCGCATCGACCATAATCGCTTGAGCGACAGCTCCAGTCCGATCGAGAAGAGCAGCAGGATGATGCCGAATTCAGCGAAGGGCTCGATCGAATGCGGATCCGAGATGGTTAGGTAATAAAGCCACGGATAGTCGCCGACGAGCGCCCCGAGACAGGACGGGCCGACGAGCAGCCCGACCAGGATGAACCCGATGACCGGGCTGATCTTCAACCGCGCAAATGCCGGAATGACCAGGCCCGCGGCCCCCAAAATTACCAGGGCATCGCTGAAGCCCTTATTATCCAATCCCATTGCCATGGGGGTACTTAACCACCCCGGGGACGGTTTGTCAGCCGGTGAAGGACGCTTAAGTGTCGATTGTCCGCGCCCGGCTCCAATAAAAAACCGCCCGCTACACCCCGTTGGATGTAGCGGGCGGTGTCAGCGCTTCCGGCAGGTGCCGTTATTTCGAGGCGCCCATGGCCTGTTCGAGGTTGATGCGCACTTCCTCGAAGAACTGTTCCGTGGTCATCCAGGGCTGATCCGGGCCGATCAGGATCGCGAGATCCTTGGTCATCTTGCCGCTCTCGACCGTGTCGACACAGACCTTCTCGAGCAGCTCGGCGAACTCGGTAACCTCGGGGGTGCCGTCGAACTTGCCGCGATATTTGAGACCACCGGTCCAGGCGAAGATCGACGCAATCGGGTTGGTCGACGTCGCCTTGCCCTGCTCGTGCATGCGGAAGTGGCGGGTGACGGTGCCGTGCGCCGCTTCGGCCTCGACCGTCTTGCCGTCGGGCGTGAGCAGCACCGAGGTCATCAGGCCGAGCGAGCCGAAGCCCTGCGCGACCTGGTCCGACTGGACGTCGCCGTCGTAATTCTTGCAGGCCCAGACGAACTCGCCATGCCATTTCAGCGCCGATGCGACCATGTCGTCGATCAGGCGATGCTCATAGACGATGCCAGCTTCCTTGAACTTGTCCTTGAATTCGCTCTCGAAAACCTCGGCGAACAGATCCTTGAAGCGGCCGTCATAGGCCTTGAGGATGGTGTTCTTGGTCGAGAGATAGACCGGCCAGCCGAGATTGAGGCCGTAATGCATCGAGGCGCGGGCGAAATCGCGGATCGAATCGTCGAGATTGTACATCGCCATGGCGACGCCCGAGGACGGGAACTGGAACACTTCCTCGTCGATCACGGTGCCGTCGTCGCCCTCGAACACCAGGCGCAGCTTGCCGGGGCCGGGGACGCGGTAATCGGTCGCGCGATACTGGTCGCCAAAGGCGTGGCGACCGACGACGATCGGGTGAGTCCAGCCCGGGATCAGGCGAGGCACGTTCTTCATCACGATCGGCTCGCGGAACACGACACCGCCCAGGATGTTGCGGATCGTGCCGTTGGGCGACTTCCACATCTTCTTGAGACCGAATTCCTCGACGCGCGCCTCGTCCGGGGTGATCGTCGCGCACTTCACGCCGACGCCGTATTTCTGGATCGCCTTGGCGCTGTCGACGGTGATCTTGTCGTCGGTCTCGTCACGCTTCTGGATGCCCAGATCGTAATAATCGAGATCGATGTCGAGATAGGGGAGGATCAGGCGCTCGCGAATCCATTGCCAGATGATCCGCGTCATCTCGTCGCCGTCGATCTCCACGACAGGCGTCTTCACCTTGATCTTCGCCATCGATACTCGCTTTCAAGAGGGGGAGGTTTCGAGGTGCGTCTAGGAGGAAGGCACGCGCGGATCAACATCGTCGTGGCGACCTTTTCTCACCGGTCGTCTTCGGCCGTCGGCCACGGGCATCATTGTCTTGAGGGGGCGCACGAGATAGACCGCGTCGATGGCTTCACTAGACACGCCGCCGTCGGGCACGCCCGCGATCAAATGGCGCTTTCCCGACATGCATCCCGAGGGGCGCAAATATGTTCTCCTGTCCGGCGCGGTCACGTTGCTGGCGCTGTGGTGGTTCGGCTGGTTCATGGCCTGGCCGCTGGTCGGGCTGACCGTGTGGGTCGCGGCGTTCTTTCGCGATCCGGTACGCGTCACGCCGCAAGGGGAGGGGCTGATCATCGCGCCTGCCGACGGGCTGATCACCATGATCGAGCGTGTGCCGGTGCCGCGCGAGCTGGCCGGCGAGAACGGCCTGGGCGATGCGCCGCTGGTGCGCGTCTCGATCTTCATGTCGGTGTTCGACGTGCATATCAACCGCACCCCGATCGCGGGCACGATCCGCCAGGTCGTCTATATCTCGGGCAAGTTCCTCAACGCCGACCTGGACAAGGCGAGCGAAGAGAATGAGCGTCAGCATATCGTGGTCGAGGGGCGGGACGGTCGTCGCATCGGCTTCACCCAGATCGCCGGCCTCGTCGCGCGGCGCATCATCGGCTTCGTGAAGCCTGGCGACATGGTCGCGACGGGTCAGCGCATCGGCCTGATCCGCTTCGGCAGCCGGGTCGATGTCTATCTTCCCGACGATATCGCGCCCCAGGTCGCGCTCGGCCAGCGCAGTGTCGCGGGCGAGACCGTCCTCGGCCGGCCAGGCATGAGCGCCGCGACCGGCATCGCGCAATGACGGGCATCCGATGAGGCGCCCGCTCGCCAGGCGAACGCCGCGCGGCCTGCCGCTACGCGCGGTCGCCCCCAATGCGGTCACCGCGCTTGCCCTGTGCTTTGGCCTGACCGGCATCCGCTTCGCCATCTCGGCGAGCAGCGGCCTGCCCCTGACTGAAGGCCATTGGGAACTGGCGGTAACGATGATCATGATCGCCGGCGTGCTCGACGGGCTCGACGGCAGCGTCGCGCGGCTGGTGCGGGGGGAGAGTCGGTTCGGTGCCGAACTCGATTCGCTGTCGGATGCGATCTCGTTCGGCGTGTCGCCGGCACTGATCCTCTATCTCTGGTCGCTGAAGGAGTTGCCGCGCGTCGGCTGGCTGGTCGCGCTGGTCTTCGCCGTGTTCTGCGCGCTGCGTCTTGCCCGGTTCAACGCCAATATCGACGTGACCGAGCAGCCGCACAAATCGGCGGGTTTCCTGACCGGCATTCCGGCACCGGCGGGCGCCGGGCTGGCGATGCTGCCGCTCTATCTGTCTTTCTGGAATGACCTGCCCTGGCTGCGCTCGCCCCTGCTGGTGGCGCCCTGGGTCGGGTTCGTCGCGACGCTGATGGTGTCGAGCTTTGCGACGTACAGCTGGTCGTCGCTCAAGCTGCGCAACAATATCCGGTTCGAGGCGATCGTGATCGTCGTGATCCTGGGCGCGGCGCTGATCTCGGCGCCATGGCATACGCTGTCGCTGGTCTGCATTGCCTATCTCGCGACCATGCCGTTCAGCATCAATGCCTATCGGCGGGTCAGGCGGCTGCGCGGAGCGCCTGCCGCCGACCCGCAATTGCTCCTGCCGGTACCGAGCGAAGGCGGGCGCGAAGGCGACGATCGCTGAGGATCAGCATCGGTGCGGGAGCATAAGCCGGATCGGCTTCGCCGCGGAGCAGGGCAATGACTCGCGGCAGCGCCGGAACCAGCGTGAACGCGAACACCGAAACGGCAGCCGCAAGGGCGCCGGCGAAAACCAGGATACCGAGAACCGTCATCATCGCCCAACTCCCTGATTGCGTGGGCAGAAACCGGATTCAAAAAACCGGGCGAGCCGGTGTTCCGTTCCATGTGCCCGCTGTGAGCACTATATGTTCTCTTAGTGTTCTTATTGTCAATGCTTGATTTACACGAAGGGCTTCGCTAAGTGGCGCGCCTTCACACCGCATGGGAAGCACACATCGCCGGTGTCCGGAGCAATCCGGATTACTCGCTTCCCAGAGGCACAACCGGAAAGGAACTATCTTATGGCGGCACCAGTCGTCACCATGCAGCAATTGCTCGAAACGGGCGCGCATTTCGGCCACCAGACCCATCGCTGGAACCCGAAGATGAAGCCTTACATCTTTGGCGACCGCAACGGCGTCCATATCCTCGATCTCTCGCAGACCGTGCCGCTGTTCGCGCGCGCGCTCGAATTCGTGAATGCCTCGGTCGCGGCCGGCGGCAAGGTGCTGTTCGTCGGTACCAAGCGCCAGGCGCAGGAGCCCGTCGCCGACGCGGCCCGCCGTTCGGGCCAGCATTTCGTCAACCATCGCTGGCTGGGCGGCATGCTCACCAACTGGAAGACCATCTCCAACTCGATCAAGCGCCTCAAGACGCTCGAGGAGCAGCTTTCGGGCGACACGCACGGCCTGACCAAGAAGGAAGTGCTCCAGCTCACCCGCGAGAAGGACAAGCTCGAGCTGTCGCTCGGCGGCATTCGTGACATGGGCGGCATCCCGGACGTGATGTTCGTGATCGACGCCAACAAGGAAGAGCTGGCGATCAAGGAAGCCAACACCCTGGGCATCCCGGTGGTCGCGATCCTCGATTCGAACGTGTCGCCGGACGGCATCGCCTTCCCGGTTCCCGCCAATGACGACGCAAGCCGCGCCATCCGCCTGTATTGCGAGGCGATCGCGATCGCCGCGACCCGTGGCGGCAACGAGCAGGTCGCTCGCCGCGGCGTCGATGTCGGCGCAATGGACGCGCCGCCGGTCGAGGAAGCCCTGACGGTCGAGCCGGCGCCAGCCGCCGAGCCAGTCGAGGCGATCGACTTCACGCCGGCCCCTGAAGCTGCTCCGGCAGCTGACGAAGCCGTGGCGTCCGAAGCTGCCGCCGAGGAAGAGCGTCAGCTCGACGCCTGAGCGTCGCTGAACTGAAATACGGGCGGGGTAGGGCGCAGGCCTTTCCCCGTCCGCAACCATATCCGAAGCACAAGAGGACAAGAGACATGGCCGAGATCACGGCAGCAGCGGTGAAGGATCTGCGCGAGCAGAGCGGCGCCGGCATGATGGACTGCAAGAAGGCGTTGACCGAAACCGGCGGCGACATGACCGCCGCGATCGATTGGCTGCGCACCAAGGGCCTGGCCGCTGCCGCCAAGAAGTCCAGCCGCACCGCGGCCGAGGGCCTGGTGGGCGTCGAGGTTTCCGGCACCAAGGGCGCCGCGGTCGAGGTCAATTCCGAGACCGATTTCGTCGCGAAGAACGCGCAGTTCCAGACGTTCGTGCGCGACGTGACCTCGGTCGCGCTCGAACTGGGCGATTCGCTCGACACGATCAAGTCGGCGCAGCTCGGCGACAAGACCGTCGAAGAGATCCTGACCAACAATATCGCGACGATCGGCGAGAATCAGACGATTCGCCGTGCGAAGCGCCTCGAAGTGACCGCGGGCGCGATCGTTCCCTATGTCCATAACGCGGCCGCTCCCGGCCTCGGCAAGATCGGTGTGCTCGTCGCACTCGAGAGCGAGGCCGGCGCCGACATCCTCGAGCCGCTCGGCAAGCAGATCGCGATGCACATCGCGGCTGCCTTTCCGCTGGCGCTGGACGAGGACGGCCTCGACCCCGAGATCGTCGCTCGCGAGCGCGCGATCGCGACCGAAAAGGCCGCCGAATCGGGCAAGCCGGCGGATATCATCGCCAAGATGGTGGAAGGCGCGATCGCCAAGTACCGCAAGGAGAACGCACTGGTCAGCCAGCTGCTGGTGATGGACGGCAAGACCAAGATCTCCGACGTCGTCGCCAACGCCGCCAAGGCAGCCGGCAAGCCGATCGTGCTGAAAGACTATGTCCGCTTTCAGCTCGGCGAAGGCATCGAGAAGGAAGTCAGCGATTTCGCGGCTGAAGTCGCGGCCGCAGCCGGCGTCTGATCGCTTCGACATCGCATCAGAGGGGCGGGGTTCGGCAGTGCCGACCTCGCCCTTCTCATATGTTGCAGCTTAAGTATCTGTGATATAACGATTCCGGGCAAATCATGCATCGGATTTGCACCGTTCCCGAGCGGTATCATCGCTTGGCATCGCGATGACGCGATACTAAGGTCCGCGCCGCCCAGACCCTCAGCATGTTGGAACTTGTGACGACACCTCGCTTCAAACGCATCCTGCTGAAATTGTCTGGCGAGGTCCTGATGGGCCCGAACCAGTTCGGTATCGACCCGGCAACCGTCGACCGCGTCGCGGGCGAGATCAAGGCCGCCAAGGAGGCCGGGCATGAGCTGTGCCTGGTCGTTGGCGGCGGCAATATCTTTCGCGGCCTCGCGGCGGCGGCCAAGGGCTTCGACCGGACCAGCGCCGATTATATGGGCATGCTGGCGACGGTGATGAACGCGCTCGCCGTGCAGAACGCGCTGGAGAAGATCGGGGTGCAGACCCGGGTCCAGTCGGCAATCCCGATGGCCAGCGTGTGCGAGCCCTATATCCGTCGGCGCGCCGAACGGCATATCGAGAAGGGCCGGATCGTGATCTTCGCGGCCGGCACCGGCAATCCGTTCTTCACCACCGACACTGCCGCCGCGCTCCGCGCCGCCGAGATGAACTGCAACGCGCTGTTCAAGGGCACCAGCGTCGACGGCGTGTACAATGCCGATCCCAAGATCGTGCCGAGCGCCACGCGCTATGAGAGCCTGAGCTTCGGCCGGGTACTTGCCGACAATCTCAAGGTAATGGACGCAGCCGCCGTGGCGCTGTGCCGCGAGAACAATATTCCGATCGTCGTGTTCAACATCCGCGGCGAGGGCAATCTCGCCGCCGTCCTGCGGGGCGAGGGCACATCGACGATCGTCCGCAACGAAGAGGAGGAAGCCAATGGCCGCCTATGACAAGGCCGATCTCGAACGCCGCATGGCGGGCGCGGTCGAGGCACTGAAGCACGATCTGGGCGGTCTGCGCACCGGCCGTGCCTCGACTTCACTGCTCGATCCGGTGACCGTCGAGGTCTATGGTTCGCACATGCCGCTCAACACCATCGCGACCGTCTCGGCGCCGGAGCCGCGCATGCTCTCGGTGCAGGTATGGGACAAGTCCAATGTCGGCCCGGCCGACAAGGCGATCCGTTCGGCAGGCCTCGGCCTCAACCCGATCGTCGACGGCACTACGCTGCGCCTGCCGATCCCGGACCTGACCGAGGAGCGCCGCAAGGAACTGGCGAAACTCGCCGGCCAATATGCCGAAAAGGCGCGTATCGCCGCGCGCAACGTGCGCCGCGATGGCAATGACAATCTGAAGACCGACGAGAAGAAGGGCGTGTTCTCCGAAGACGAGCGCAAGCGCCACGAAACCGAGGTCCAGAAGCTGACCGACAGCACGATTGCCGATATCGATGCCGCGGCTTCCGCCAAGGAAAAGGAAATCCTGGGCAAGTGAGCTCGTCGCCCGCCATGGCACCGATCCCGGCCGGAGGCGCGACCATATTGCCGCGCCATGTCGCGATCATCATGGACGGCAATGGCCGCTGGGCGAAGAAGCGGCATTTGCCGCGCATCGCCGGGCATCGTCAGGGCGTCGAGGCGGTCCGTCGCGTCTCCCGTGCTGCCCGCGCGATGGGGATCGAGGCGCTGACGCTCTACGCCTTCTCGTCGGAGAACTGGCGCCGTCCCGAGGACGAGGTCAGCGACCTGATGGGCCTGTTGCGGCTGTTCATCCGCACCGATCTCAACGAGATGGCGCAGGAGAATGTCCGGCTGCGGGTGATCGGCGATTATCGGCGCTTTTCGCCCGATCTGGTGACGCTGGTCGACGACGCGATTGCGCGAACCTCCACCAATACCGGCCCGATCCTGGTGATCGCGCTCAACTATGGCGCACAGGCGGAAATCGCGACTGCCGCGCGGCGCCTGGCTGAAAAGGTGCGTGACGGGACGCTCGACCCATCGCAGATCGACGCGAACGCGATCGAGGCCGAACTCGACACCAGCGACCTTCCGCCGCTCGACCTGCTGATCCGGACCTCAGGGGAGGTAAGGCTGTCGAACTTCCTGCTGTGGCAGGCGGCTTATGCCGAATTGCTGTTCGTCGATACGCTCTGGCCCGATTTCGACGCCGCGACCCTGGCGGACGCAGTGGCGGCGTTCGGCAGCCGCCAGCGCCGCTTCGGAGGCCTGTGAACACCGATTCACCGACCAAGCGACCGTCCGACCTGGCGCTTCGCACCGTTGTCGGCCTGGCCCTGGTCGCGGTCGCGCTTGTGGCATTGTGGCTCGGCGGCATCGTCTTCTGGATATTATGTTCGGTGCTCGGGCTGTTCATGATGGCCGAATGGGCCGATCTCGACGGCGCCTCGGCATCGCAGAAACGGCTGGCCCAGTTCGCCTTGTCCGTGCCGTTGGCGATCATGGCGCCGATAGCGGCCGGCCCCGATTTCTTCGCGCTGGGGCTGATCGCGGCGGCCGCCTTCTTCATCGTCATCGTCCAGCGGCGCCCGACCCTCGCGCTGGGAGCGGTCTATGTTGGATTGCCGATCCTCGCGCTCCTCCTGATCCGCAAGCAGGACGACGGGATCGTCTTCACTTTCTGGGCGCTCGCCCTTGTATGGGTGTGCGATATCGGCGCCTATTTCAGTGGCCGCGCGATCGGCGGCGCGAAGCTTGCCCCCATGATCAGCCCCAACAAGACCTGGGCCGGCCTGGCGGGGGGCGTCCTGCTCGCGACGATGTTCGCGGTATCACTGCATTTCCTGCACGGCCTGCCATGGCGGCTGACACTGGCGACGCCGCTGCTCGCGATCGTCGCACAGGCCGGCGACCTGTTCGAGAGCTGGCTGAAACGCCGTGCCGGGGTGAAGGACAGCGGCAACCTGTTGCCCGGCCATGGCGGCATCCTCGATCGCCTTGACGGGATGGTGCCGGTCGCACCGCTCGCCGCGTTGCTCGTCATTTTGCCGGAGTTATATCGGTGAAAACCGTCACCATTCTCGGCGCAACCGGATCGGTCGGTACGTCCACACTGGATCTGATCGAGCGCGAGCCCGAACGGTTCGACGTTCTGGCGCTGACCGCCAATTGCGACGCTGAAAAGCTCGCCAGGGCAGCGATCCGCACCAATGCGCGGATCGCGGTGGTTGCGGACGAAAGCTGCCTGCCCGATTTGCGCGCGGCACTTGCCGGCTCCGGCATCGCAACGGCGGGCGGGCGGGCGGGGTTGTGCGAGGCGGCCGCGATGGGTGCCGACATCACCATGGGCGCGATCGTCGGTTGCGCCGGCCTCGAACCCATCATGGCGGCAATCGGGCAGGGCGGCACCGTGATCCTCGCCAACAAGGAACCACTGGTATCAGCCGGCGATGTCGTACTCGCCGCCGCGGCGCATCACGGCGCGACGCTGCTGCCGGCCGATTCCGAGCATAATGCGATTTTCCAGTGCTTCGATTTCAGCCGGCCCGAACGAGTCCGGCGCATCATCCTGACGGCCAGCGGCGGCCCGTTCCGCGACTGGCCGACGGAGAAGATGCGCGCGGTGACGCTGGAGCAGGCGGTCGCGCACCCCAATTGGTCGATGGGGGCCAAGATATCGGTCGATTCGGCGACGATGATGAACAAGGGCCTGGAACTGATCGAGGCCGCGCGCCTGTTTCCGGTGCCGTCCGACCGGATCGAGATCATCCTCCACCGGCAGTCGGTGATTCACTCGATGGTCGAATATGTCGACGGGTCGACCCTGGCGCAGCTCGGGCCGCCCGATATGCGTACGCCGATCGCGTATTGTCTTGCCTGGCCCGACCGGATGGCAACGCCGATGGCCCCGCTCGATCTGGTCGCGATCGGGCGCCTGGATTTCGAGGCGCCGGACCCCGAACGCTTTCCGGCGCTGGCGCTGGCGCGCCGCGCCCTCGACGCCGGTGGCGCCCGGCCGGCGATCCTGAACGCGGCCAACGAGATCGCGGTGGCCGCCTTCCTGGCGCGGCGCATCGGCTTCCTCGAAATTGCCGCAATCGTCTCCGATACCCTCGATCGCTACGATCCGCCCGCCCCCGCAACGCTTGATGACGTCCTGACCGTGGACGCTGAAGCACGAAGGCTTGCGGGCGAGCGTGTAAAGGACTGCGTCGCTTGATCCACAGCCCCGGCCTGTTGCTGACTATCCTCGCCTTTGCGCTCGTCATCGGGCCGCTCGTGTTCCTTCACGAGATGGGCCATTACCTTGCCGGGCGGCTGTTCGGGGTGAAGGTGGAGGCCTTCTCGATCGGTTTCGGGCGTGAGGTCTTCGGCGTTACCGACAAGCGCGGTACGCGCTGGAAGTTCGGCTGGCTTCCGCTTGGCGGCTATGTGCGCTTCGCCGGCGACATGAACCCGGCAAGCGTGCCCGACGCGGACTGGCTGTTGCTGCCGCCCGAGGAACGCGCACGGACCTTCCCCTCGAAGCCGGTATGGCAGCGGGCGATCATCGTCGCGGCGGGGCCGGTCACCAATTTCGTCATCGCCATCCTGATCCTGGCCGGGTTCGCGCTTGCTTATGGCGACAGCCGCACGCCGACCATTGTCGGCAGAATCGTCGCAAACGGTGCCGCCGCGAAAGCGGGCCTGCAACCAGGCGATCGGATCGTCGCGCTGAGCGGCCGCCCGGTCGAAACATTCAGCGACATGGTTCGCTACGTACAGATCAGGGCCGGTGAACCGGTGACCATTGATTTCGTGCGGGGCACGACACCGATAAAGCGTAATGCGATCATCGCGACGGAACTCCAGCGTGACCGGTTCGGAAACGAGTATCGTATCGGCCGGTTGGGGATCGAGAATTCGCAACCGGTACTCGTGCAGGTGAGCCTGACCGAGGCGCCTCAGGTGGCGGTGCGCCAGACCGGCGAAATCGTCAGCATGATGGTCGAGACGATCGGCCAGATCATCACCGGCCGCCGCTCCGTGAAGGAGCTGGGCGGTCCACTGAGCATCGCAAAAGTGTCCGGCGAGCAGCTTTCCCTCGGTCTTCCGGCCTTTGTCTGGCTGATCGCGCTGGTGTCGATTAATCTGGGATTCATCAACCTGTTGCCAGTTCCTATGCTGGATGGCGGTCATTTGTTCTTCTACGCGATCGAGGCGGCCCGTCGTAAGCCGGTCGGCCCCGAGGTGCAGGAATGGGCGTTCCGCGGCGGCCTTGCGGCGTTGCTGGCGCTGATGGTCTTGGTGACGTTCAACGATCTCGGATCGTTCGGGTTGTGGAACAAATTGGCCGGGTTGATCGGCTGACGTGGTTGAGGCAGGGCAGGCTTTCAAGAGCGGCCCGCGTAATTTCTCCGACTGGGGTGGGATAGTGACAGCGATCAAGGTTTCAAGTTTCGGCGCCCGCGCCACCGTCCTGCTTCTCGCGGGGACGATGCTGTCTGGCGTGCCGATGGCCGTGAGCGCCCAGACGACTCCGGCACCCGCGACACCCGCCGCCACGACGCCAGCCTTGCCGGAGGTGCAGGTCGCCCCCCCGGTGACGCGGACGATCAAGACGTTGCGCGTCGAGGGATCGCAGCGCATCGAATCCGACACCGTGCTGTCCTACACCAAGCTCCGGGTAGGCACCGCCTTCACCAACGAGACGCTCGATCAGGCGATCAAGGATCTCTACGCCAGCGACCTGTTCGCCGATGTGTCGATCAGCGGCGCGGAATCGGGCGACATCGTGCTGCGCATCCGTGAAAACCCGGTGATCAACCGCGTGCTGCTCGAGGGCAACAAGCGGCTGAAGGAAGACAAGATCAAGAAGGAGATCAAGCTCGCGCCGCGGCAGATCTTCACCCGCACCGCCGTCCGGCAGGACGTCGGCCGCATCATCGAACTGTATCGGCGCCAGGGCCGTTTCGCGGCGGTCGTGGAACCGAAGATGGTCGCGCTCGACCAGAATCGCGTCGATGTGGTGTTCGAGATCACCGAGGGCCCCAAGTCGAAGGTCCGCCAGATCAACATCCTCGGCAACGAGGTGTTCTCCGACGGCAAGCTGCGCGGCGAGATGGCAACCAAGCAGGCCCGCCTGACCACGCTCCTGAGCTCGAACACGAGCTACGACCAGGATCGTATGGCCTATGACCAGCAGAAGATGCGTCAGTTCTACCTGACAGAAGGCTATGCCGATTTCCGCGTGACCTCGGCCGTCGCCGAGCTGACGCCGGACAAGAAGGACTTCATCATCACTTATGTGGTGGAGGAGGGCCCGCGCTACAAATTCGGCGACGTGACCGTCGACAGCGACATCCGCGACTTCGACAACAAGCGGCTGGCCGCGACGCTGCCGATGCACAAGGGCGAATGGTACAACGCCAAGCAGGTCGAGGATGCGATCGACTCCCTGAGCGAATCGACCGGCCTGTTCGGCTATGCCTTCACGGAAGTGAATCCCGAGTACAACCGCGACAAAGACACGCTGACGATGGGGATCAACTTCCACATCGCGGCGGCGCAGCGCTCCTATGTCGAGCGCATCGATATCAACGGCAACACCCAGACCCAGGACAAGGTGATCCGCCGCGAGATCCGCTTGTCCGAGGGCGATGCCTTCAACAGCTTCCAGCTCAAGCGTTCGCAGGACCGCATCAATTCGCTCGGCTTCTTCCAGGAGAAGTTCGAGATCAAGAAGGCGCAGGGGTCGGCGCCCGACCGCGTCGTGCTCACCGCCGATCTCGAGGAAAAGTCGACCGGCGAGCTGTCGCTTTCCGCGGGCTATTCGAGCCTCGAGCGCTTCATCATCCAGGCGTCGGTCCGTCAGCGCAACTTCCGCGGCAAGGGCCAGGAGCTGCGCGCGAGCGTCAACTATTCGAGCTATTCGAAGTCAGTCGAAGTGGGCTTCACCGAGCCTTATCTGTTCGACAAGAACATCGCCGTTGGCGGCGACATCTTCCGGCGCGACTATAATGCGTTCAACTACGGCATCAACAACGAGCGCCAGACGACCTACACGCAGGTTTCGACCGGCTTCCAGATCCGCGCCGGCCTGCCGCTTACCGAATATTGGTCGCTATCGGGTCGCTACGGCCTTTCCTATGATCAGGTCGGGCTCGACTCGAGCTATTTCACGGCGGCGGGCACCTGCAACAACCTGGTTGCGGGACGCTATCTGTGCGACGCGATCGGCAACCGCGTGACGTCGTCGGTCGGCTTCTCGCTGATCAACGACAGCCTGAACAGCCGTTTGCGCCCGAGCGCCGGCAAGCGCCTGGTGTTCAGCACGGACGTCGCCGGGCTCGGCGGCGATGTGAAATATGTCCGCACCCGGTTCGAAGGCGCCAAATACTGGAATGTCGGCAGCGGCTTCATCCTGTCGGCAAATGGGGAGGGCGGCTATATCCGCTCGCTCGAAAAGAGCCGTGGCGACGGGATCGACAAGGTCCGCATCACCGACCGCTTCTATCTGGGTGAACCGGATTTCCGTGGTTTCGACATCCGCGGCGTAGGCCCGCGCATTCAGCGCATCGGCTATACCACCGACAGCGCCGGTAATCAGATTCTGCAGACCGACCGCACGCAGTTTATCGACGACGCGCTCGGCGGCCGGGCTTATTATCTCGGCCGGATCGAGCTCGAGATTCCGCTCGGCGCGGGCGCGCGCGAAATGGGGCTGCGGCCGTCCATCTATCTTCAGGCCGGCGCATTGTTCGGCATCACCCGTCCGCCGCCGACCGCGACCTTCCCGACGGTCACTGACCCGGTCACCGGCCGGGTGACCGTCCTGCCGCTCCAGACCCCGCAGTTCGACAGCAGCGGGCGCCCATTGTATGTGGTGCCCTCGACCGACGCGGATCATGCCGGCCTCGCCACCACCTGTACGGTCGGCTATTCGGCGACGCTCGGTGGCACCGATTGCGCCGGCAGTTCGATCAACTCCGTTTATACGAGCCCCACGTCGCCGTTCTTCGAACGCTTCGGTGGTGACTCGGCCAAGCCCCGCCTCTCGGTGGGTGCTGGCGTCAACTGGAATTCGCCGTTCGGGCCGCTTCGCATCGACGTTGCCTACGCCCTGCTCAAGAACCCGAGCGACGATACGAAACTCGTCACATTCAACGTAGGGACACAGTTCTAATGAAGACGTACAAGAAGGTTCTGCTTGCCACGGCGCTCGTCGCGCCCGGCCTGCTGGTTGCCGCGGCAGGCGCCCAGGCCCAGACCGTCGCGATGCTGGATCCGGATGCTGCCATGCAGAATTCGAAGGTCTGGACCAGCACCTGGACGACGATCGACACCACCTACAAGGCGCAGATCGACCAGGCGAAGGCGCGCAACGATGCGATCAACGCCGAGATCCAGCCGCTGCTGAAGGCGCTCGACGCGAACAATGACGGCCAGCTCTCGCAGGACGAGATCCAGCGCGCGCGCGACAGCAAGCGCCCGGAACTGACCCAGATCGAGCAGAAGCAGGCCGCAGGCCAGGCCGAGCTCGGCCGGATGCTGCAGCCCGTCACCCGCGCGCGCCTGTATCTGCAGGAGCAGGTCGGCTCCAAGGTTCCCGATGCGGTGACCAGCGTCGTCAAGACGCGCAAGGTCGGCCTGATCGTGAAGCCGGAAGCCGTGCTGATGCTGGGTGATGCCACCGCCGACATCACGCCTGCGGTCAGCGCCGAGATCGATCGCACCCTGACCAGCGTCGCCGTGCCGCCGCCGGTCGCCTGGCAGCCCAAGGCTCAGGGTCAGCAGGGTCAGGCAGCAGCTCCCGCAGCCGGCGCTCCGGCGCCGGCCGCACCCGCCGGCCGCCCCGCGCCGACGACCCCGAGGCCGCAGGGCCGGTGACCGACGCGGTGACGACGGGAACGCTGGGTCCGCTCGATATCGGGCGGGTCATGGCGGCGCTTCCCCATCGTTACCCGATGCTGCTGGTCGACCGCGTCGAGGAACTCGTCCTCGACCGGTCGATCGCGGCAATCAAGGCGGTGACGATCAACGAGGGGTTCTTCCAGGGGCATTTCCCCGGGCGGCCGATCATGCCGGGCGTGCTCATCGTCGAGGCGATGGCGCAGGCTGCGGGGATCCTCGCGGTGGAATCGCTCGGCCTCGCGGGCTCGGGCAAGCTGGTCTATTTCATGTCGATCGACGAGGTGAAATTCCGCAAGCCGGTGGAGCCCGGCGTCTTGCTGCGTCTCGAGGTCGAGATCGTGCAGAAGAGCGCCCGCGCCACCAAATTTGCCGGACGCGCGACGGTCGACGGCAAGCTCGCCGCCGAAGCGAAGTTCATGGCGATGATCACGGATCCGCCCAAGGCCTGACAATCCCGCAGGTTGCACTCACTGGCAGGCTCTGTTAGGGGCCGCGCCTTCGCTGCTGGTCGGAAACCAGCGGCATTCCCGGAGATTTGCACGTGAAGAAAGATACCCATCCCGATTATCACACCATCAAGGTGCAGATGACCGACGGTACCCAGTTCGAGACCCGCTCGACCTGGGGCAAGGAAGGCGATTTGATGACGCTCGACATCGATCCGCTCGCGCATCCGGCATGGACCGGCGGCCGTGGCACGATGCTCGATTCGGGCGGCCAGGTCGCGCGCTTCAACAAGCGCTTTGGCGGGCTTACCCTCAACAAGAAGTAAGAGGTCGCGCGCCGCTATCGGCGCGATGACCATCGATGAACCAGGCTTTCCCTCGTCGCGATACCGCGGCGGGGGAAAAGCTGTGTCCGCTGCAGTTGTGGAACACCCTTGTCGGGCCGCTGGAGCGTCGGTGAGCGGTTGGCGGAGAGGGTGGGATTCGAACCCACGGTGAGCTTGCACCCACGGCGGTTTTCAAGACCGCTGCCTTAAACCACTCGGCCACCTCTCCGCTCGCAATGCGCTTAATGCGCGCAGGCTCTTTTGTGCAAGGCCTGCGACGATAGGGGTTCATGTCGCGCGGGGGCTGTGGCAGAGTCCGGCCATGCCGGGATTATCCACATATTTCAGCAGGACGGGCGTGGCCCTTGCCGCGATCCTGTGCCTTTCCGCCAGTAATCCGGCGACCGCGCAGGACGAGGCCGGCTTCCAGTCCTACCTCGGTACGCTGCGCGGCCAGGCGGAGGCGCGGGGCGTCAGCCGGGCCACGCTCGACGCCGTGATGCCCGGGATGACGCTCAACACCCGCGTGATCGAACTCGACCGGGCCCAGCCGGGGAGCGCCAGCAATCCCTCGGCCGTCCCCAACTTCGCGCCCTACAAGGCACAGCATGTCGATACGGCGCGGATCACGCGCGGGCGACAGGCCTTCCTTGCCCAGCGGGGGCGGCTGGCGCGGATCGAACGCGAAACCGGCGTGCCCGAATCGATCATGGTCGCGATCTGGGGGCATGAAACCAATTACGGCAAGGTGATGGGCGGGTTCGACCTGCCGCGCGCGCTCGCCACGCTTGCCTATGAAGGCCGGCGGCGCGACCTGTTCGCCGACGAATTCATCGCCGCGCTGCTGATGGTCGACCGGGGCGTGCCGATCTCTCAACTCAAGGGTAGCTGGGCGGGTGCCACCGGCGGACCGCAATTCCTGCCGTCCATCTATCTGCGCCTCGCGCGCGACGGGGATGGGGACGGGCGCGCCGATATCTGGACGAGCGAGGCGGACACGCTGGCCTCGATCGGCAATTATTTCGCCAATGCCGGCTGGCGGCCTGGCCAGCCCTGGGGGCTGGCGGTGAGCGTGCCGGGGAGCTTCGACCGCAACCTCGTCGCCAACCGGACGATCTCGCCGCGCTGTCCGCGGGTGTTCGCGCGGCACAGCGGCTGGAAGACCATGGCGGAGTGGCGTGCGATGGGCCTGGTACCGCAAGCGCGCGGCTGGCCGGGCGACAGCGTTCAGGCGACGCTGATCGAGCCGGACGGGCCAGGCAAGACCGCCTATCTGCTGACGGGCAATTACCGGGTGATCCTCGACTATAATTGCTCCAATTTCTACGCGCTTTCCGTGGGGCTGCTCGCCGATGCCGTCGAACAATAGCGGCATGGTCGCGATCGTCCCTCCGGCCACGACACGTTGGCCCAGCGCGGGCGTGACGAGGCGCTTCGGCGCGGCTATGCCCGTATCCTGCACTATCGAGTAACCCCTAGCGTCACGGACTATTGTCATGAAGAAACTGCTCGCCGCCTCCGCCCTTGCGATCGTGATGGCCTGCCCAAGTGTCGCCGCCGCGCCGGATTTCCCGACGCCGGCGCCCGTCGCCTTTCTGACGGACCTGTCCACGGGGGCGATCCTTTTTTCCAAGGACGCCGATCGCCGCATGCCGCCCGCATCGATGGCGAAGATGATGACCGTCTATGTCGCCTTCGACCTGATCAAGCGCGGCGAGCTGAAGCTCGACCAGCAATTCGACGTCAGCCCCGACACCTGGAAGAAATGGCATGGCCCCGCAGCGGGCTCGACCATGTTCCTCTCCCCCGGTGAGAAGGTGAGCGTCGAGAATCTGCTCAAGGGTATCGTCACCCTGTCGGGCAATGACGCCTGCGTCGTGCTGGCCGAGGGCATTTCCGGGACCGAGGAAGCCTTTGCCAATCTGATGAACCAGCGGGCGGCGAAGCTGGGCCTGACCAACAGCCATTTCGGCAATTCGAACGGCTGGCCTGACGAGGGCGTGACCTATGTCACCGCGCGTGATCTGGCCAAGCTGGCGGCGGCGACGATCCAGGATCACCCGCAGCTCTACAAGAAGTTCTACTCCCTGCCGAACTTCACCTGGGGCAAGACCCTGGGCGCGGGCGCCGACATCACCCAGGCGAACCGCGATCCGCTGCTTGGCCGCGTCGCGGGTGCCGACGGGCTGAAGACCGGCCATACCGAGGAAGCGGGTTATGGCTTCACCGGATCGGCCCAGCAGAATGGCCGCCGCCTCGTCATGGTGATGGCCGGGCTGACCAGCGCGAACCAGCGGATCGAGGAATCGGTCAAGTTCATGAACTGGGGCTTCCGCGCCTGGCAGGCCAAGCCGATCGTCGCGAAGGGCCGCAAGGTCGAGACCGCGGAGGTCCAGCTGGGCAGCGCCAATACGGTCGGCCTCGTCGCGCCCGACAATCTGACCGTCACGCTCCCGTCGGGCGTCGCACCCGAGCTCCAGCTCCGCGTCGTCTATGACGGCCCGATCAAGGCCCCGATCAAGGCCGGTCAGCATATCGCCGACCTGATCGTCACGACCCCCGACATGCAGCCCCAGAAGCTGCCGCTGGTCGCCGAGAACGACGTCGCCGAGGCGGGCTTTTTCGGTCGCGCATGGGCCGGGCTCAAGGGCCTGTTCGGCGGGTGACCATTGGTCGCTTCATCTCGCTCGAGGGCGGGGAGGGGGCCGGCAAATCGACTCAGGCGAAGCGGCTGGCCGAGGCGCTGGGCGCGCGCGGCATCGAGACGCTGGTGACCCGCGAGCCCGGCGGCAGCGAGGGCGCCGAGGCGATCCGCGGCCTGCTGATGCAGGGCGAGGTCAAACGCTGGAGCGCGCATAGCGAAGCTTTGCTGTTCGCCGCCGCCCGCGCCGACCATGTCGAGAAGATGATCCGCCCGGCGGTCGGCGCCGGGACCTGGGTGATCTGCGATCGGTTCATCGACAGCTCGCGCGCCTATCAAGGCGTGGCGGGCGGGATCGACGATGCCGCCGTGCTCGCGCTGCACGCTTTCGGCTCGCGCGGGCTGCTGCCCGACCGGACCTTCATACTCGAAGTCCCGCCCGAACAGGGGCGCGCCCGGGCCGAGATCCGCGATGGGGCAGGAGCCGATCGCTTCGCGGCGCGGGGCGATGCCTTCCATGCCGATGTCGCGGCAGCGTTCCGGCGTTTCGCCGAGCACGAGCCCGATCGGGTACGGCTGATCGACGCATCGGGCACGCCCGACACGGTGACCGAGGCCCTGCTTGCCAATCTGGAAGACCTGCTGCCGTGACCTTGCCGGCCGGCAACGACGCGGCGCATGCGGCCTTCGCGGCGGCGATGGAGAGCGGCGCGCTGCACCATGCCTGGCTGTTCGCCGGGCCCGAAGGCGTGGGCAAGGCCAGCTTTGCAAAAGCGGCGGCGCTGCGCCTGCTGGCGGAAGGCGCCTCGCCCGGCACCCTGCCGCCGGGGTTCGACGTCCCCGAGGGCAATCGCACCCGATCGCTGATCGCGGCCGGATCGCACCCCGATTATCGTGAACTGGCGCGCCAGCCCAAGGATGCCGACAAGCCGGGACAGGATCTCGCGCGGAGCATCACCATCGCGCAGGTCCGCGCGCTCCAGCCGATGTTCGCGACGACGCCGTCCATGTCGTCGCGGCGCGTGGTGCTGATCGACGCGATCGACGATCTCGAGCGGGGCGGGGCGAACGCGCTGCTCAAGAACCTCGAGGAGCCGCCCGCGGGCACGATCTTCCTGCTGATCAGCCATGCGCCGGGCCGGCTGCTGCCGACGATCCGGTCGCGCTGCCGGCTGCTGCGCTTCGATCCGCTCGACGACAAGGTGATGACCGGCGTGCTGCGGGTGGAACTCCCGCAGTGCGACGACGCGGAGATCGCCGCGCTGGTAAAGGCCGGACAGGGTGCGCCGGGCCGGGCGCTGGGCTTTGCCGGGCTCGAACTGGCCAAGCTGGACGATGCCCTGGCCGCGATCGCGCGCGATGGCGATCCGGGCAATGCGCGGCGGACCAAGCTTGCCAAGCTGCTCGCCCTCAAGGCGGCCCAACCGCGCTACGAGGCGTTCCTCGACCGGGCGCCCGCCTTCATCGCCTCGGTCGCGCCGTCACGGCAGGGAAAGCGCCTGCAGACCGCGCTCGACAGCTATGACGCGGCGCGAGCCTTGGCCGCGAGCGCACGTGGCCTGTCGCTCGATTCGCAGGCGACGGTGTACGAGATGGCCGGGCTGGTGGCGAAACTGGGCGAAGCCTAGATCTTCGGTCCTGGCAGCTCGGTGTTCAACGTGCGGCGCCGCCACTGATAGTCAGCCACGGGATTGAACGCGCTCGCCCTATGGCTCAGCGTATCACCGCTCCTGGTCATCAATCCGCGCTGCCGTCATGGTCGATGCCGAAATTGGCGTCGAGCGCGCGGGTACCCGAGCGCGTTATCGTGACCGCCCGGGAACCGTCGATCGGCCGCATCCACCCCTGTTCGAAACAGGCAGTCAACAAGGCGGCACCGATCGTGCCGGCGATATGCGGACGGCGTTCGCTCCAGTCGAGACAGGGGCGGCAGAAAAGCCGACGCCGGGTAACCCGCGCCAGCGCGGTATTCACATCGACCCCGATCGATCGAAGGAAGGCGACACCCCCGACAGTCAGCTCGCCGCCGTCGGCCAAATGTCGGATATGACCATGCTCGCCCATGCGATCGGCCATCGCGACGGCGATTTCCCCGGCAAGATGGTCGTAACAGGAGCGTGCCCGCCGCATCGCCGCGTCGCGAGGCCCTGTCCGCACCGTGCGATTTGGGCGGTTTCCCGGCTCTGCCGCTACCGCCATGATTCCCTCGATCATGGTGGCGACGGTCGACGAGGCGAGCCGGTGATACCGGTGCCGCCCTTGCCGCTCGACCGTCAGCAGCCCGGCATCGGTCAGGCGGCCAAGATGGCTGCTTGCCGTTTGCGGCATGATCCCTGCGACGTTCGCCAACTCAGTCGCGGTCAGCGCACGACCGGCCATGAGGGCGACCAGCATGGCGGTACGGGCGGGATCGCCTACCAGCGCGGCAATTTCGGCAATCCCGCTTGTGGTCAGCATCGATCGTCCAGACGGAACAGGTGACATTACAGAGGGCTTCGCACGAAAGGCGCCGCTCATGCTTCGACAGCGGCCGAAGCATAGCCGCATATGCACGATCTACGAAGACCCCGGCAACAACAGCCGGGAGGCCGTTCATGATTACATGCTTCATCCGCTACGAGATCGATCCGTTTCGTATCGATGCCTTCGAAGAATATGCCCGCAACTGGGAGCGGGCGATACCGCGATGCGGGGCGGATCTGATCGGCTATTTCGCACCCCACGAAGGGTCGGCCACGACCGCCTATGGGCTCTACAACGTGGATGATCTTGCTGCCTATGAGGCCTATCGTGCCCGCCTCAGGGACGATCCCCTGGGCCGGGAAAATTACGAGTTCGCCAGGCGCGAGCGCTTCATAAGGCGTGAGGACCGGACATTCCTTCGCCGTGTATCTGCACCCCACGCGCTGCGGGTGCAGCGGTGATCGCCGTGATTTTCGAGGTCGATCTGGCCGAAGGCCGGATGGACCAATATCTCGCGCTCGCCGCGGCGTTGCGCGATGAACTGGCGGCGGTCGACGGATTCCTGTCGGTCGAGCGTTTTCAGAGCATGTCCGTTCCAAACCGCATGGTCTCCCTGTCGTTCTTCCGGGACGAACAGGCTGTCCAACAATGGCGAAACACGACCGCCCATCGCGCCGCACAAGTCCGGGGACGTGCGGGTGTTTTCGCGACCTACAGGCTTCGCGTCGCGAGCGTCATCCGCGATTACGGCATGCAGGATCGCGCAGAGGCTCCGACAGACAGCCTTGCTGCCCATGCGAGCATGGGGCGTCGGGCGCGGTCCTGCTCTTTCTCCGCTTGAACACGATGCGCTTTTTTCCCGAACACGCTTCACCCTTTGACGTCATGGGAAATGCTTGGATTCGCGCCGCGCCCGGCCAGGGAGGCGATCCTCGACTGCGCCGAAAGCCTGTTGGCGTCACGCCCGCACTGACCGGTTGAGATCGGCTGCGTAAAGGATAAGGGAGGAGCGTCACCGACTTCCCATTGAGGGCCGAAAACATGCGACTTCTGGTCGTGGAGGATGATCCGCGCGCGGCGAAACAGCTGGTCGCCGACCTGGAGGAGCTGGGGCACGAGACGATGGTCGCGGCGGATGGCCGGGCCGCGATCGTGGCGGTTACCGAGGGCAAGTTCGAGGCCGTGCTGCTCGACGTGATGCTGCCCTATGTCGATGGGGTCGGCGTCGCGAAGCTGCTGCGCGAGCGCGATATCGAGGTGCCGATCATCATGCTGACCGCGCTGGCCGATCTCGACCAGCGGCTGACCGGGCTCGACGCGGGCGCCGACGACTATCTGATCAAGCCGGCGGCGCCGGCCGAGATCGATGCGCGCCTGCGCGCGATCGTCCGCCGCGCCGCGCGATCGGGCGATTCCGGCATCATGCGGGTCGGCGACATCGAAGTGAACGAGATCAAGTACCGCGCCACCCGCGCCGGCCGCCAGCTCGTGCTGCCCAAGCTCGAATTCCAGGTGCTGTGCGAGCTGGTGCGCAACGCGAACAGCATCGTCACCCGGCAGATGTTCTACCAGAATGTCTGGAAATATGATTTCGAACCGACCACCAACATCATCGAATCCTATATCCGCCACCTGAGGCTGCATCTCAACAAGCCGGGCGAGATCGACCCGATCGTCACGATTCGCGGCGTCGGATACATGATCACCGACAAGAGCTGATGCGGCCCCGGTCCCTCCGCGCGATCATGACGGTCTATGTGGTCGTCTTCCTGGTCGCGCTGGTGGCGATCCGCATCGTCAGCTACCGGATCGACAGCGACGCGTTGCGCCGCGAGGTCGATCGCCGCCTGGCGAGCGAAGCCAGCGCGATCAGCGGCGGCATCTCCCGCAGAGCGATGATCGAGCGGATCGAGGCCGCGCAGGACGACCATGACACCGCCGACCTGTTCTACATGCTCGTCGACGGGAGCGGCCGGCGGATCGCCGGGGAATTGCGGCTGAAGCGACTGCCGCCGATCGGCTATTCCGATTTCGGCGACGATGCCGCGGTCGAAGGCGTCGCGCATGGCCGGGCGCTGGCGCGCAGGGTGGGGGGCGGCGACACGCTGGTCGTCGTGTCCGACAATGACGTCGTCGACGATTTCGACCGGATGCTGTTCCGCGTCCAGCTGATCGGGCTGGGCATCACCGCGCTGATCGTGATCGGCGGCGCGATCGGCATCATGATGGTGATCGGCGGGCGGATGCGCGCGATGCAGCGCACGGTCGATGCGGTGATGGAGGGCGATCTGAAGAGCCGGGTGCCGCTCGACGGATCGCGCAGCGAGTTCGACCGACAGGCGGCGGCGTTCAACCGCATGCTCGACCGGATCGACGAGCTGATGGCGAACATCAAGCATGCCGCCAAGGACGTGACACATGAGCTGAAAAGCCCGCTGGCCCGTTTGCGCGCGCGCGTCGCAGCCATCGCCCGGCGATCGGAAGAGGACCCGATCGGCGCCGATATCGCCGATGTGCTGGAGCAGACCGACCAGATCATCGAGCTGTTCGGCAGCCTGTTGCGGCTATGGGAGATCGAGGGCGGTCATCGCCGCGAGCGCTTTGCCGATGTGGCGATGAGCGACCTGGTGCGCGATGTCGGGGAGGCGTTGCTGCACGTCGCCGAGGACGACGTGCACGTGCTGCAGCTCGATATCCTGGACGGGCTGAGCGTGCGCGGCGACCCGAACCTGCTGCGCCAGATGCTGGTCAACCTGGTCGAGAACGCCATCCGGCATACGCCGGCGGGCACGCGCATCATGGTGGGCGTGGAGCGGCGCGGGCATTCGGTCGCGGTCAGCGTGGCGGATGATGGGCCGGGCATTCCGGCGGCCGCGCACGATACCGTGATCCGACGGTTTGGGCGGCTCGAGGCCGAGGGCAAGCCGGTGGGGCAGGGGCTGGGACTGACCCTGGTCGACGCGATCGCGCGCCTGCATGATGGCAGGCTGGTGCTGGAGGATGCGGGGCCTGGGTTGCGCGCGGTGGTGGTGTTGCCGCTGCATCGGTGAGGGGCATCATAAGGCCTTCGCCGGGGAAGAGTAGAAAGGCGTAAGCTGAATAGGAGAGACAGATCGACCCGGACCGACGCGATGGTCGGTCCGGGTCGACTGTTCCCGGGCGATCCGGGCACCGCGCGGGTGCCCGGAAGATCGATCAGAAGTTGACGCTCACTTCGCCGCCGAAAGTGCGCGGCGGGTTGAAGTTCGCATAGCTGCCGAGCACGGCGTCGTTGGCGCCCGAGCGGCGATAGATGTGCTGCTCATCGAGCAGGTTGCGCGCCCAGACCGAGAAGGTCGCCTTGTTCGCCTCGCTGATCCGGACGTCCGCCAAAGCGAGGCGGCCGTTCACGATGAAGCTGGAGTCGGTTTTCACATTTTCCGCCTGGAAGCTGTAGTCCGCGTCAGCGTAATTGGCGTCCAGGTGCAGGCGGACCTTCATGTCGTCGCCGCCGACCGGCACCTCATAGTCGACATAGCCCGACGCGGCGTTTGGCGGGGTATAGACCACGAACACCTGAGTCGGCACGCCGAAGGTCGGCCCGGGGTTCGGGTTGGGCGTCAGCGGCACCTTGGTGTAGGTATAGGCATAGGATGCCCCGAGCGTCAGGTGCTCGATCGGGCGCACGGTAACGTCCGCCTCGAAGCCCCGGATCTTCGACATGCCAGGCGCATTCGCCGTATTCTCGGTGTGCAGGTTGAAGTTCGGGTTGGGCGTCGTGGTGCCGGGCAGGAACTGGTTGGTATCGACATTGTCGAAGTCGATCTGAGTCCCCGACCGATCCATGATATACCCGGCAAGGTTGATGCGGACCTTGCGATCGAGCAGGTCCATCTTGGCGCCGATCTCATAGGCCTTCACCGATTCCGGCCCGAAAGCCGAGAAGTTCGACGAACGGTCGTTCGCGCCGCCGGCGCGGAAACCGGTCGAATATTTGGCGTAGAGGTTGACGTCCGGCGTCGCGTCGAACGCCAGGGTGACCATCGGATCGAACCGGCCGCGATCATAATGGAGCTGGTAATTGGTCGGCACGCCCGACACGAGGTAGAGCACGCCGTCGCGCTTGTCCTTGGTGTAGCGGCCGCCGACCGTCAGGTGCAGCACATCGGCGAAGTCAGGCGTGTAGGTCGCCTGGCCGAAGGCGGCATAGCTGCGGGTGCGGGCGAAGCTGGCGCGCTGCAGGAAGCGCGAATTATAGTCCCAGCCCTGATTGCCCGAATTGATCGCGCCGAACACCTGGGACGGCAGGATGGTGTAGGAAGTGCCGGTCGCGTTCCACTGGTTGGACGACGGAGTCGCCGCCGATTCCCGGGCCTGTTCGTTGAAATAATAGAGGCCCGCGACGTAATCCAACTGGGGGATGCTGCCGACGGCCTGGAATTCCTGGCTGAACTGGCTCTGATACAGGTCCGAGAGGCTGTAGCGGCTGAACTTGCCGTTGGGCACGAACGGCACGCGCTCCGGGCCGCCCGAATTGTCCCACTGGTTGGCGGAAACCTTGCGCCACGCGGTGATCGAGCGAAGCTCGAGCGCGGGCGAGATCTTGTAGGAAAGCTTGGCGCTTTCGCCGCTGGTCCGGTCCACGCTGTACTGCTGCGGGACGCCGACATCGGCGACGTCCTGTCGATCCGGATGGACGCCGACCAGCGGCGGCAGCGGCGCGATGCAGGCGGGGGTGCAGGTGCCGCCGGGGGGCGGCCCGAGCGTGGTGCCGGTGTACACGCCGACGGTGCGGCCCAGCGGGTTGTAGTTGATCAGCTGGCTGTAAAAGGGCGTGTTTTCGTCCTTGGCCTTGTCGAACGAGAAGTCCGCGGTGAAGCCGTCGAACGGCTGCCAGCGCGCGGAGATGCGGCCGCCAACGCGATTATAGGCGTTCCAGCCGATCTGGCCAGCGAGCGGATCCTTCACCATGGGATCCTGATGCTGGATCACGCCGTCGAGCTTGACCGCGAAATTGTGGAAGGCGGGGAGGTCGAGATGGACCTGCCCGTCATATTGCCCGAAATTGCCGATGCCGGCGGAGACGCGGCCGTCGAATTCGCCGGTCGGCGCCTTGGTGACGATGCTGAGCGCGCCGCCTTCAGTATTGCGGCCGAACAGCGTGCCCTGCGGGCCGCGCAGCACTTCCACGCGCTCGACATCGAACAGCGCGGCGTTAAGGCCCTGCTGGCGGCCGAGATAGACGCCGTCGATATAGACACCGACGCCCTGGTCGCGCGCCGTCTGGTTCGCGTCGAACGGCACGATGCCGCGGATGCCGACGGTCAGCGCCGACTGGCGCGCCTCGAAGGTGGCGATGCGCAGCGACGGGATGGCGCCGTCGGCCAGGTCGATCAGGCTCTGCACATGGCGATCGGCGATCACCGTGGGGCTGATCACCGAGATGGCGATCGGCGTCTGCTGGAGATTGGTTTCGCGCTTGAGTGCGGTCACGACGATATCGGCGATCTGGCCGCTATCCGCTTCGGGCGCGTCGGCGGGCTTGGTCTCGTCCGCGGCGGCCGCCGCGGCGGGCGCAGGCGCGGTCTCGGCGAAAGCCGGTACTGCCAGGGTTGCCAGCAGGGCGCCGCCCAACAGCAGCTGAACCCGGAAGGCTTTGCGATCATGCATGTGTAGAATCCCTTTAAGCGGGACATCCCGTCCCGGTTCCGAGGCCGCTACAGATGATGATGGTCAGAAATGTTACAGTGACTGTAACACAATCAATACAACCTTGTCATTTTCGCATCATTTTTATTTAATAAAGCCAGACATCTTCATGAATCTGTGGATAAGGCTGACGATATGCCGGATTATTTCACGGTATTGTTTCGAATAACATTCGTATCCGATAGTGGATTTAATATCTGTTCGCCGGATAGATCGGCCTCAACATGCCGCCGACTTGATCCGATTCCCTTAACCACCAAAACCCGTTGGGTGTTCTAATCGCCCGGCAACCGCGCTAGGAGGCCGGGCATGGGTCAGCCTTATTACATCACCACCGCGATCAGCTATCCGAACGGGCGGCCGCATATCGGCCATGCCTATGAGGCGATCGCGACCGACGCGATCGCGCGCTATCACCGCCAGGCGGGGCGCGACGTGCGGTTCCAGACCGGGACCGACGAGCATGGCCTGAAGATGGTCCAGACGGCACGCGACCGCGATGTGGAGACGCGCGCGCTCGCCGATGAAATGTCGTCCTATTTCAAGGAAATGGATGATCGTCTGAACATCTCGTACGATCGCTTCATCCGCACCGTCGAGCCGGGCCATCACGCCGCCAGCGCAGCGATCTGGCGGGCGATGGAAGCGGCCGGCGACCTGTATAGGGACAAATATGAGGGCTGGTACTCGGTCCGCGACGAGGCGTTCTACGACGAGAAGGAACTCGTGGAGGGGGAAGGGGGCAAAGTCTCTCCCCAGGGCACGCCGGTCGAATGGACGGTCGAGGAAACCTGGTTCTTCCGCTTGTCGAAATATCAGCAGCCGCTGCTCGACCTGTACGAATCCCAGCCCGATTTCATCCGGCCCGAGGCGCGGCGCAACGAAGTGATGCGCTTCGTCGAGGGCGGACTTTCCGATTTGTCGGTGTCGCGCACCAGCTTCGACTGGGGCGTGAAGGTGCCGGGCAGCCCGGGGCATGTGATGTATGTCTGGGTCGACGCGCTGACCAATTATCTGACCGGGGCGGGTTATCCCGATAATGATGCCGACATGGCGCGCTACTGGCCGGCCGATCTGCACGTGATCGGCAAGGATATCGTGCGATTCCATGCCGTTTATTGGCCGGCTTTCCTGATGTCGGCGAAGCTGGCGCTGCCGAAACAGGTGTTCGGGCATGGCTTCCTGCTCAACCGGGGCGAGAAGATGTCGAAATCCGTCGGGAACGTCACCGACCCGATGGAGCTGGTCGAGCGTTTCGGGGTCGATGCCTTGCGTTACTTCCTGCTGCGCGAAGTGAGCTTCGGCCAGGACGGGAGCTATTCGGAAGAAGCGATCGTGACGCGGTGCAATGCGGACCTGGCGAACAATCTCGGCAATCTGGCGCAGCGATGCCTGTCGATCGTCGCGAAGAATTGCGATGGCAAGGTGCCGCCCGCCGGTGCGCGCACCGAAGCCGACGAAGCGCTGCTTGCCAGCGTTACCGCAGCCGAGGCGGCGCTGCACGAGGCGATGAAGGATCTGGCTATCCACAATGCGCTCGAGGCAGTGTGGTCCGCGGCGCGGGACGCCAACCAGTATTTTGCCGATGCGGCGCCGTGGAGCGTGCGCAAGACCGATCCGGAACGCGCCGATGCCATTCTGCACCTGACGATCGAGGCGATCCGGCGGATCGCGGTGATGGCGCGCTGGGCGATCCCGGACGGTGCCGACCGGCTGCTCGACCTGCTGGGCCAGGACGCCGCGGCGCGCGACTTCGACGCGCTGGGCATGGCGGTGGTGGCGGGCACGCCCTTGCCGGCGCCGAGCGGCGTGTTCCCGCGGCTGGAGCTGACGGAGGCCTGATGTTCGCCGACAGCCATTGTCACCTCAACTATAAGGGGCTGGCCGAGCAGCAGCCCGAAATCCTGGCGCGGGCGCGGGCCCGGGGCGTCTCGGCGATGCTCAACATCGCGACGCGCGAGAGCGAATGGGACGCGGTGATCGGCACGGCCGAGCGCGAGCCCGACGTCTGGGCGACGGTCGGCATCCATCCGCATGAGGCGGACCAGCATCCCGATGTCGGCACGGCGAAGCTGATCGAGCGCGCGGCGCATCCGCGCGTCGTCGGGATCGGCGAGAGCGGGCTCGATTATTATTATGATCACAGCGACCGCGACCGGCAGCGCGCGAGCTTCCGCGCGCATATCGCCGCCGCGCGCGAGATCGGATTGCCGATCGTCGTGCACACGCGCGACGCCGAGGAGGATACGGCCGAGATCTTGCGCGAGGAGATGGGGAAGGGCGCCTATCCCGGCGTGATCCATTGTTTCACGGCGAGCGGCGGTTTTGCCGATATCGCGCTGGACCTGGGCCTTTATATCTCGATTTCCGGCATCGTGACGTTCAAGAACGCGAAGGATCTGCAGGAGACCGCGGCGCGGCTGCCGATCGAGCGGCTGCTGATCGAGACCGACGCGCCTTTCCTCGCACCCGTGCCGAATCGCGGGAAGACGGGCGAGCCGGCATTCGTGGCGGATACGGCGGCTTTCCTAGCGAAGCTGCGCGGCGAGGAATTGTCAGTGCTGGCCGAGCGAACGGCCGCGAACTTCCACACATTGTTCGCCAAGACCCGCGCGTGAGAGCAGGGGCGTGAAGGTCCGGATCCTCGGATCCGGCACCTCGTCTGGGGTGCCGCGAATCGGCAATGACTGGGGCGCCTGCGATCCGGCTGAGCCGCGCAACCGGCGGTCGCGGGCCTCGATCCTGGTCGAAACCGACACCACCCGGATCCTGATCGATACGAGCCCGGACATGCGCGAGCAGCTGCTCGCGGCCAATGTCTCGACGGTCGATGCGGTCATCTGGACTCACGACCATGCCGATCATTGCCACGGCGTCGATGATCTGCGGCAAGTCTATCACGCGATGGGCCATCCGGTGCGCGGGCTGGCGCGGCCCGCGACCTGGGACGCGCTGGTCCAGCGCTTCGCTTATGCGTTCCTCGGGCATGACGAGTATCCGCCGACCGTCGCGATGGAGGCGCTGCCCGATGCGATCACCATCGGCGACATCACCGTGCGGGTGACCGACCAGCCGCACGGGACGATCCTGTCGGCGGGTCTGCGTTTCGACACGGCCGCGGGATCGATCGGATACGCCACCGATTTCAATATCATGACCGACGATATGCGGACACTCTATGAGGGCCTGGACGTGTGGATCGTCGATGCGCTGCGCTATCGGCCGCACCCGACTCATCCCGATGTGCCGACCGTGCTTGGGTGGATCGAGGAACTGCAGCCGCGCCGGGCCGCGTTCATCCATATGGATCAGTCGATGGACTATGCGACCTTGCGCGCCGCGCTTCCGGCCGGGGTTGAACCGGGGTATGACGGCATGGAGGTGATGCCGTGACCGACCAGTCCGCCGATGTGATCTATTATCTGCTGATCCTGCTGCTGCCGCTGTCCGCGCTGATGGCGCGTCGGCTGCCGATCGGCGACGTGTTCAAGATGGCGCTGGCCTGGGTCGCGATCTTCGGCGTCGCGTTCCTTCTGGTGGTGCTGTGGCAGCAAGCGATGGGCACCGGGGCCGCGATTGGCGGTCTGTTCGGCTGATGAGGCACCGTGAGGGGGCTATTTTGATCCTGTCTGAATTTAACATAATGTGTATTATCGAACTAGCGGATATGGCCGGGGCAGGACTCCCCCGTCCGTGAGCCGTCCTTCCGATATCGGCCCTTCCAACATCGAGCGTCTCGTGGCGATCATGGAGCGGCTGCGCGATCCGGAGCATGGCTGCGACTGGGATGTCGCGCAGGATTTCTCCACGATCGCGCCGTACACGATCGAGGAAGCCTATGAAGTCGCCGACGCGATCGCGCGTGGCGACATGGCCGACCTCAAGGACGAGCTTGGCGACCTGCTGTTCCAGGTCGTGTTCCACAGCCGCATGGCCGAGGAAGCCGGGCTGTTCGCTTTGCCTGACGTCGTGGCGTCGATCAGCGACAAGATGGAACGCCGGCACCCGCATGTCGTCGGCGACAGCGGTGGCGGCCATGAGCAGCATTGGGAGCGGCTGAAGGCGGTCGAGCGCGCAGCCAAGGGCGATGCCGGCGCGCTGGACGGCGTCGCGGTCGGCTTGCCCGCCTTGCTCCGCGCCGAGAAGCTGCAGAAGCGCGCGGCGCGCACCGGGTTCGACTGGCCCGATCCATCGGGCGCGCGGGCCAAGATCGACGAGGAGATCGCCGAGATCGAAGCAGCCTCTTCCGCCGAGCGCGAGGAAGAGATTGGCGACCTGCTGTTCGCGGTGGTGAACTGGTCCCGGCATCTCGGCGTCGACCCCGAGGCGGCGTTGCGGTTGGCGAACGCTAAGTTCGAGCGGCGTTTCAAGGCGATGGAGGCTGAGGCCGGCGATGCGTTTGCCGGGCTGGATCTGGAGGCCAAGGAAGAGCTTTGGGTGTCGGCGAAGCGCGCGGAGAAATCATGAGGCGTTACGCAAACGCGGCCTCAATCACACTTGACCGTGCGAACATAATGTGAACATCTTGGGCGACTGAGTAGTTCCAGGGGTTTGGCAGGGTGAAAACCGTTATTCGTCCCGTTAGAATTTTTGGCTACTTGGCCTTTGCTTTCCTGGCCTTGGGTTCAGCTAGCCAGTCACAGGCAAAGAGGGGATGTGGCATCTACCCCGATGAGGCTTATGAGAACTTTCCGGAAATAGGGTGGTCCGCTTGCCGCCTGAAGCATCAAGGGCAGCGGCCGCTATGGCGAGATTTTGCTGGAAAGCATAAGCGGGTCATGCGCTTCGTGTTTACCGAAGGCCATAGCGCTTTCTACCGATACGTCTTCATTACGGAAAATCTCGACGGCACAGGCGACATCAGAACAGGCGGCACCAATCGCCGCACCGAAAACAGGTGGGACCCTATTCCAGTCCGCCGTTCTTCCCTATCCGAGAAGCAAATGGCGGATCTGAATATGCTGGTCGCACAGGCTAAACTCTGGGAATTTTCCATGGAGTCTTGGGACGACCCAGACGAGATAGTTTCTCATTGTCAGTTACTTGAAATGGAAATGGCTACGGGCAAGGACTATCGCTACTCATCGGTATTTATTGGGTGCAATCAACCAACGAAATTGATGCCGGTTGTGGACGAGGTCGCTCGCTTAGGAGGTTTGACGAAAATTGACCCGCAGCGTTACCGCTAATCGTCAGTCGATTGGCGCGGCGCGCCGAATCAATCGTTGCGCTGGTTGAAGCGTTCGAAGTCGCGTTCCGCCATGCGGACTTCGTAAACCGCGCTGTCGTCTTCGATTTCCTGCGAGATCACCTCGCCATGCTGGTGCAGCCAGGCAGCCCCCGCCCCGTCGGATGCCGCCAGCTCGATGCGGTAGCGGCGATGGGCCTGAGTCAGCAGCGCGGCGACCTTGTCGATCAGGGTGTCGACCCCTTCCCCGGTCATGGCCGAGAGCGCCACGACGTCGGCGCGGTGCTCCGCCTCCCCCACCCGTTCGGTGCGCTCGTCTTCGTCGAGCAGGTCGAGCTTGTTCCACGCTTCGATCCGCGGCGTGGTGATGGCCACGCCGATTTCGGTCAGCACCGCTTCGACATCGGCCTTTTGGGCGGCGCTGTCGGGATGCGCGATGTCGCGGACATGGATCAGCAGGTCGGCCGAGATCACTTCCTCGAGCGTCGCCTTGAACGCGGCGACGAGCTGAGTCGGCAGTTCGGAGACGAAGCCCACCGTGTCCGACAGGATCGCCTTGTCGATCCCGGGCAGCGAGATCTGGCGCAGGGTCGGGTCGAGCGTGGCGAAAAGCAGGTCTTCCGCCATGACGTCAGCGCCCGTCAGCCGATTGAAAAGCGTCGATTTCCCGGCATTGGTATAGCCGACCAGCGCGATCACCGGCCAGGGCGCGCGCTGGCGCCGGTCGCGGTGCAGGCCGCGCGTGCGCGTGACCTGGTCGAGTTCCTTGCGCAGCCGCGCCATGCGGTCGCGGATCAGGCGGCGATCCGACTCGATCTGGGTTTCGCCCGGGCCGCCGAGAAAGCCGAAGCCGCCGCGCTGGCGTTCGAGGTGAGTCCAGCTGCGCACGAGGCGGCCGGCCTGGTAGTCGAGATGCGCGAGTTCGACCTGCAGCCTCCCCTCGGCGGTCGCGGCGCGTTCGCCGAAGATCTCGAGGATCAGGCCGGTGCGGTCGATGACCTTGGCTTCGAGCGCCTTTTCCAGATTGCGCTGCTGGATCGGCGTGAGTGGCGCGTCGAACACGACGAGCCCCGCCTCTTCCATGCGGATCGTCGCGGCGAGCTGTTCGACCTGGCCCGACCCGATCAGGGTCGCGGGTTTGGCCTGGCGGACGCGGAAAGCGACCTTTTCCGCCACGACCACACCGATCGCCTCGGCGAGACCGGCAGTCTCCTCAAGGCGCGCGGCGGCGTCGCGCGAGGATACGCCATGCTCGGGATAGACCACGACGGCCCGCGCACCCCGCGCGAACTCGTCGCGATCACGTTCGAAACCTGTGGTCAATCGTCTTCCGAACCTGCTGTTTCATCAGCCAAATTCAACGGATGCGCCGGCTGGATGGTCGACACCGCATGCTTGTAGACGAGCTGCGACATGCCATCGCGCTGGAGCAGCATGCAGAACAGATCGAACGCGGCGATCTGGCCCTGCAGCATGACGCCATTGACCAGGAACATGGTGACATTGTCGTCGGACTTGCGGACTGCGTTCAGGAAGATCTCCTGAAGCAGCGGCGCCTTTTTCTGCGCTTCGCCCACCGCATTGACGATCGCCGCCACATCGACCGTGGCCGAGGGCATGATCGTCGAGATGGCGTGCTTGTAGATCAGCTGCGACTGGCCGTCGCGGCGGAGCAGCACCGAGAAATTGTCGAACCAGGTCACGATGCCCTGGAGTTTCACGCCCTTGACGAGGAACATCGTCACCGGGGTTTTCGAACGCCGCAGGGCGTTGAGGAACAGGTCTTGCAGCGAAGTCTGCTTGTCGGCCATCGGTCGATCCTTTGTTCTTGGCGGGTGGTTTTCCCGCGATGCGCCGGGTTCCCGGCGTCGGATGCGCGCTCCCTGAGCGCGGTAGGACCAATCTAGGGACGAAGGCCGCTTTCGTCCACTACTCGTCGCGCGTTTCCGTGATCCCGAGCAGCTTCAATTTGCGGTGGAGGGCGGAACGCTCCATCCCGATGAAGCTCGCGGTGCGGGAGATGTTGCCGGAGAAACGGCGGATCTGGATGCGGAGATATTCGCGTTCGAACGTCTCGCGCGCCTCGCGCAGCGGGGAGCCCATGATCGCATTGGTGCTGCCGCCCATCTCGCCGGGATCGCCGAGCACTTCGGCGGGCAACAGGTCGAGATCGATCCGGCCGATCCGGTCGCCGGGCGCCATGATGACGGTCCGCTCGACCACGTTGCGGAGCTGGCGGACATTACCGGGCCACTCATAGCTCTGCAGTGCGACCATGGCGTCAGGCGCGATCTCCGGCGTCGGCACGCGGCGTTCCGAGGCGTAGTGCGCGATGAAATGCGCGACCAGCGCGGGAATATCCTCGCGCCGCTCGGCAAGGCCCGGGATCAGCACCGGCACGACGTTGAGCCGGTAATAGAGATCCTCGCGGAACCGGCCCTCGGCAATTTCATGCGTGAGGTCGCGCGCCGTCGCCGAGACGACGCGGACATCGACCTTCACGACTCGCTGGCCGCCGACGCGGGTGAAGCTCTGGTCGGTCAGCACGCGCAGGATGCGCGCCTGAGTCGCGATCGGCATGTCGGCGATCTCGTCGAGGAACAGGGTGCCGCCATGCGCCTGTTCGAGCAGGCCGGAACGGACGAGTTGCCCCCCCTCCTCTACCCCGAACAACTCTTCCTCGACTCGCTCCGGCGTCATGCGCGCCGCGCTGACGATGACGAAGGGCGCGCCGGCGCGCTGGCTCCAGCCATGGAGCAGGCGCGCCGCAACTTCCTTGCCCACGCCGGCCGCGCCCATCACCAGCACGCGGCTGCCGGTCGAGGCGACGCGTTTCAGCGTGGCGCGCACGCCGTTGATCGCGGCCGAGCTGCCGGTGAGATCGTTATTGGCGCCGACCGAGGCGCGTAGCGACGCCACTTCGCGCCGCAACCGCTCGGTCTCGGTCGCTCGGGCGACCATCAGCAACAGGCGCTCGGCCTCGAACGGCTTTTCAATGAAATCGGCGGCACCGCGCCGGATCGCCGCGACGGCGGTGTCGAGATTGCCATGGCCGGAAATGACCAGCACCGGAATCGACGGATCGCGGCGCTTCAACTCGTCGAGCAGTTCGAGCCCGTCGAGGCGCGAGCCCTGAAGCCAGACGTCGAGCAGCACCAGCGAGGGGCGCCGGGCGGAGATTGCTTCGAGCGCGGCATCGCTGTCCGCCGCGCCGCGGGTTTCATAGCCCTCGTCTTCCAGGACCCCCGCCACCAGTTCGCGGATGTCGTGCTCGTCGTCGACGATGAGGATGTCGAGTGCCATGATTCAGGTCCGATTTCGCGTGAGTTCAGGAGTGCGGCGGTCTTCCTCCTCGGCCGTGTCACGGCCCCCCGTATCCATTGCCGCCAGCAATGCCGTGTCGAAGATCATCATGACCACCGTGCCGCCCCCCTCGCGGTCGGTGAAGCCGATCGTGCCGCAATGTTCCTCGACGATCTTCTTGACGATCGCGAGGCCGAGGCCGGTGCCGCGGGCGCGGGTCGTCACATAGGGTTCGACCAGGCGCTCGCGCGCCGCAGGCAGGCCGACACCGTCATCGGCGACCGACACGATCACCGCATTGTCCTTCTGGGCGAGCGTCATGGTGATGGCGCCTTCTTCCCCCTCCCCGCGCGCGTCGATCGCCTCGACGGCGTTCTTGACGATGTTGGTGAAGGCCTGGCCGATCTGGCGGCGATCGCACACCAGCATTGGCCCGGTATCCTCGTGCACCAGGTCGAAGCGAATCGAAGGATGCGCGACCTCGTGCAGGAACAAGGTCTGCCGCGCGATATCGAGCAGCGATTCGTCGTGGAAGGTCGGCTTGGGCATACGCGCGAAGGACGAGAATTCGTCGACCATCCGCCGGAGATCGCCGACCTGGCGGACGATCGTCTCGGTCAGGCGGGTGAAGGTGCCGTCGTCGTTCGGCAGCTGCTTGTTGTAGCGGCGCTGGAGCCGCTCTGCGGCGAGCTGGATCGGCGTCAAGGGGTTCTTGATCTCGTGCGCGATGCGGCGGGCGACATCCGCCCAGGCGGCGCGGCGCTGGTCGAGCAACTGGCCAGTGATGTCGTCGAAGGTCAGGATCGGCCCTTCATCCGCGCGCGCGATCTTCACCGCGAGCGTGCGAGCCTCGCCCTCGACATCCACTTCGACGATCGATTCGCGTGACTCGCCGCGAATGAGCGCGTCGAGCTCGGGCGAGATCGCAGCGAGCGGGCGGCCCACGAGATCCTCATCGCCGGTATGGAGCAGCATCGCGGCCGAGCGGTTGATCAGGCGGATCGTGCCGTCGCCGGCGATCGAAATGACGCCGGCGGTGACGCCCGACATCACTGCCTCGATCAGCGCGCGCCGGCTTTCGAGCGCGCCGGTCTGTTCCTCGAGGCGTCCCGTCATCTGGTTGAAGGCAGTGCCGAGCGTGCCGACCTCGTCATCGGTCTTGGGCATCGGGACGCGTGCCGTCAGATCGCCGGTCGCGACGCGGTGCGCCGCGGCGACAAGCTCGCCGACCGGGCGGACCAGACGATCGGCGACTTCCAGCGCGATCCACACCGCCACACCGACGATCAGCAGGGAGATCAACAGCAGGGCTGCGTTGAACCTGAGCTGCAGCGACCGCGACCGAGTCTGAAGCGTCCGATAATCGGTCAGGATCGTCTGGCCGCGTTTGAGCTGATTGCTGAGCTGGGGATCGAAGATGCGGGCCGCGTACAGGTACGTATCGTCGCCATAAGCGAGCTTCACCACCGCTGCTGCACGGTCCTTGCTCTGCAGGATCACGCTCGGCGCGCCGGCGTTGATCCTGGCCACGATCTGCGGCGTGATGACCTTGTCGAGCGGCCGATCGTACAGGTTGACCATCGCGAGCACACGCGTCTGGCCATCCGAGCCGACTCTCGCGATCACTGCCTCGGACAAGTTGCGGCGATAGACCTGATAGCCGTAATATTGGGAGAAACGCTTCTCATCCAGCGGGTTGGCGCCCAGATAATCGGCCAGGTCGCCGCTCATCGTCGTCGTTTCGTTGCTGACCCGGTTGAGTTCCGCGCGATAGTTTTCCTGCGCCAGGGTCGACGCGTTTTCGAGCATGCCGCGAGCCCGGTCAGAGAACCAGAATTCGACGCCATATTGGAACAGCAGCGACGCGAACACGACCACCAGCAGCGTCGGCACCGCGGCGATCACCGAAAACAGCGCAACGAGCCTGACGTGCAGCCGCCCCTTGCCGCCGATCGGCGACCGGGCGGCGCGGCGCATCGCGATGCGCCGTCCGAGCAGGACGAGCAGGGCAACACCCGGCAGCAGGTTCGACACCAGCAGCAAGGCAACGAGCGACGGCGTGAGCAAGGTCGGGGAATTCGCCCCGCCGCTGATGACGAAATAACTGATGGTGGCGATCACGGCCGCGCCGGCCAGCACCAGCAATTCGACGAACGGCGTCACGCTGAAGCGCAAACCCAGCGGTTTCTTGATTTTCGCGGGAGCCGCGTCGGCCGTCATCGTGTCTTCAATACAACATTTTGTTGCAAGGAAAACACACAAACCGCACGGGTCAACCCGTATCGCTACCGCCCGATCGCCCAGCATCGGGATCGATGCCCAAGGTATCGAGGCGTTTGCGCAAGGTATTCCGGTTGATTCCGAGCGCGCGGGCAGCCCGCAACTGGTTCTGGCCGTGGCGAGCGAGCAGCGCCTCGATCAGCGGGCGTTCGACCTCGCCGATGATGCGATCGTAGAGGCTGCCGTCGTCGAGCGCCGCCGGTTCCTCTCGCGCGAGCCGTTCGAGTCGGGCGTGGATCGCCGCTTCGATGCCCGGATCGCCGGGCATGGCCGGCTGCGAAGAGGATGACGCGCCGATCATCGCCCGCACCTCGTCCGCGCCGATCCGTTCGTCGCGGCTCAGCACGGCGATGCGACGCATGATATTCTCCAGCTCTCGGACATTGCCGGGCCAGTCATAGCTTTCGAGCGACGTGATGGCCGCCGCATCGAGCTGCTTGCGCGGCAGGCCGCCCTCCGCAGCGCGATCGAGGAAATGGCGCGCGAGCAACGCGATGTCCTGACGCCGGGCGCGGAGCGCCGGGAGACTGACCGGCACGACGTTGAGGCGGTAGAACAGATCCTCGCGGAACAGGCCGGTCGCGACGAGCTGGGCAAGATCGCGATTGGTCGCGGCGACGATGCGCACATCGGCGCGGATCGTGCGTGCGCCGCCGACGGTGGTGAACTCGCCCGACTGAAGCACGCGGAGCAGCCGGGTCTGGGCTTCCATCGGCATGTCGCCGATTTCGTCGAGGAAGAGTGTGCCCCCTTCCGCCTGCTCGAATCGGCCGGCGGAGCGCGCCTGGGCCCCGGTAAAGGCGCCGCGTTCGTGGCCGAACAGCTCGGCCTCGATCAGCTCGCGCGGGATCGCCGCCATGTTTAGCGCGACGAAAGGCGAGCGTCGGCGCGGGCCAAGATCGTGGATAGCGCGGGCCACGAGTTCCTTGCCGGTGCCCGATTCGCCCGAGATCAGCACGGTCAGGTCGTTCGAGACGACGCGCGCGATGATCCGGTAGACATCCTGCATCGCCGGGGAGCGGCCGATCAGCGGGAGCGCCGAATCGACCTCGTCCTGGCCTTCCTCCGGCGCGCCGGGGCCTCGGGCGAGAGCCCCCTGGACTGCCCGGGCGAGCACATCGAGATCGAACGGCTTGGGGAGATAGTCGTAAGCCCCGACCTCCGTCGCGCGCACGGCGGTGGTCAGGGTATTGCGGGCGGAAAAGACAATAACCGGCAGGCCGGGATAGTCGGCCGTCAGCCGCTCGACGCGGTCGAGGCCATTGCCGTCAGGCAGAACGACGTCAGTGATCAGCACGTCGGGCAGCCCCGCCGCGAGCTGTACGTCCAGTTCGGCCAGGCTCGCCGCGGTGGTGACGCGGTGGCCGTCACGGCGCAGCGCCTGTGCAACGACGGTACGGATCGCCGAATCGTCGTCGACGACCAGGATGGTGCCCTGGTTCTTCATGCGGTGCTCTTCACGTTGATCCTCGGGGCAGCAGGATGCGGAACACCGACTGGGGCGGCGATCCTTCCCGGGCATATTGCACGATCCCGCCCATGTCGCGCACCAGCTTGTCGACCAGCGCAAGGCCAAGCCCCTGCCCCTCGGGCTTTCCCGAAACGAACGGGTCGAACAGATGGTCGGCAATGTCCTCGGGCGCGCCGGGGCCATTGTCGATCACGCAGATCTCGATCGGCAGCGGCTGGCGCGGCCGGCCCGGTGCCGGGCTGACCGCCATGCCGTGACGATAGGCAGTGGCAAGCGTGATGCGCGCATCCGCCTGTTCGGACATCGCCTCGGTCGCGTTCTTGATGAGATTGAGCACGACCTGGAGAATAGCGTCGCGGTCCGTCAACACCGGTGGCAGCGACGGATCGAAGCGTTCGTCGATCGTCACATGCCGGGCGAACCCGGCCAGCGCGACGCGGCGGGCGTGATCGAGCAGCGGATAGATATTCTCGGGGTTGAGGCTCAGCGGGCGGGTATCTGTGAAGTCCTGCATCCGGTCGATCAGCGCGGCGATCCGGTCGACCTCGGTGGTGATGAGCGTGGTCAGTTCCTCGGTGCCGTCGCCATCGCCGGCGATGAGCTGGGCCGCGCCGCGAATGCCGGAGAGCGGGTTCTTGATCTCGTGCGCGAGCATCGCCGCTGCGCCGATCGCTGCGCGCGCCGCCGACGCGCGATCGACCGACTGGCCCATCCGCCGCGAGGTGGCGCCATGATGCAGCGTGATGGACCGCCACCCGGCATGATCGGGCACCCTCGCCTCGATATAGTCGACCATGATCCGGCCGCTACGCGCGACCTCGATTTCGGCATCGAAAGCGGAAAAGCCCTGATTGTCGCGTCGGCTCGGCTCGCCCGGCGGCGTCAGCACGCTGTCGAGCGGCTGGCCGCGCATCGCGCGCTCGGACAGGTTGAGCAGGGCCTCGCATTCAGCATTGGCGAAGGCGACCCGCCCCTCCGGATCAATCACCATGACGGCGACCGGTAGGGCGGCGAAGAGAGCGGCGAAGCTCGGCCCCGCCTTTTCGGTCATGACGTCACGCCGCCGCGCGGCTGCGCCACGGCGCGTAGAATTCGGCGAGCATCGCCTGGACGGTCGTGGGATCGGGAATCTGGTTCACGCGATTGCGGAACTCGGCCGAGCCGTGCAGGCCCTTGGTGTACCAGCCGATATGCTTGCGCGCCATATTGACGCCGACCTCATTACCATAATGCGAGAGCATCGCATCATAATGCTCGGTAATCAGGTCATATTGCTGCTCGATCGTCGGATCGGCGATGCGCCGGCCGGTGGCGAACCATTCCATCACCTGCGCAAGCAGCCAGGGGCGGCCATAAGCACCGCGGCCGATCATCACGCCGTCCGCGCCGGATTGTTCGAGCGCCGTCTCGGCATCCTCGATCGAGCAGATATCGCCATTGGCGATGACCGGGATCGACACGGCATCCTTCACCCGGCGGATAAACGCCCAGTCGGCGGTGTCGCGGTACATCTGGTTGCGCGTACGGCCGTGCACCGTGACCATCTTGGCGCCGAGGTCCTGAGCGATCTTCGCCAGGCCCGGCGCGTTGAGGCTCGAATGATCCCAGCCCATGCGCATCTTGACCGTCACCGGCACGCTGACGGCGTCGACCGTCGCGCGGATGATCGCGCCGGCATTGTCGAGATCGCGCATCAGCGCCGAGCCCGCATCGCCGCTGGTTACCTTGCGCACCGGGCAGCCCATGTTGATGTCGATGATCGCGGCGCCGCGATCCTCGCTGAGCTTGGCCGCCTCCCCCATCTCGTGCGGCGTGCAGCCGACGAGCTGCATCGACACGGGTTCCTCGACCGGGTCCCAGGCCGCCTTTTGCAGCGACTGGCGGGTCTCGCGGATCGCGGCCTGGCTCGCGACCATCTCGGTCACGTTGAGGCCCGAGCCGAAGCGCCGCACGACCGTGCGGAACGGCATGTCGGTGACGCCCGTCATCGGCGCGAGAATCACGGGGCGCTCGATCCGGACGGGTCCGATCTGGATGGGGGCGAGGGTCTGAGTCATGTGCCTGAAAAACGGGCAGCCTATAGGGGAGGATGGCGGCGGCGGCAAGGCTGGCGGTCGCCGGCCGCTTGGGCTAGGCGAGCGCGATGACGCAAGGGGGCACCGTAGCGCTGATCGTCGCCGCCGGGCAGGGTGTGCGGAGCGGGGGCAATGTGCCCAAGCAGTTCGCCACGCTCGCCGGCAAGCCGATGATCGCGCATAGCTATGCGGCGTTGGCCGCCCATCCCGATATCTCGCGGGTGATCGTGGCGATCGGGCCGGGACAGGAAGAAGCGCTGGCGGCGGCACTGGGCGATGTCGACCATGTACCGGGCGGCGCGACTCGACGCGCATCGGTTCGTGCCGGGCTGGAGGCCCTGGCCCACGGCAAGCCCGATCGCGTGCTGGTTCATGATGCGGCGCGCCCGTTCCTGAGCGGCGCGTTGATCGACCGGCTGCTTGCCGCGCTCGACTCGCAGGAGGGCGCCATCCCTGCCCTGCCCGTTGCCGATACGCTGGCGCGCGGTGGGGAGACCCTGGGCGAGATCGTGCCGCGCGAAGGCATGTACCGCGTGCAGACACCCCAGGCCTTTCGTTTCGATGCAATATTTGCCGCGCACAAGGCGTGGCGGGGCGAGGAACCGACCGACGATGCCCAGATGCTGCGCGCCTCGGGCGGCACGGTCGCGATCGTCGAGGGGGACATGATGCTGGAGAAGATCACCTATCCGGCCGACTTCGCCGCCGCCGAGGCGCGCCATGCCGCCGGCATGCGGGTGCGCAGCGCGACCGGCTTCGACGTGCACCGGCTGGTCGAAGGCGAGGAGCTGTGGCTGGGGGGCGTGCTGATCCCGCACGACAAGGGCCTTTCCGGGCACAGCGACGCCGATGTCGCGCTCCATGCCATCACCGACGCCCTGCTCGGCACCATCGGTGATGGGGATATCGGCATGCATTTCCCGCCGAGCGATCCGAAATGGCGCGGGGCGGATTCGGCGCAGTTCCTGGAACATGCCGCATCATTGGTCGGAGCGCAGGGCGGCATCATCGACTTTATCGACCTGACCCTGATCTGCGAGGCGCCCAAGATCGGGCCGCACCGCGAGGCGATGCGCGCCCGAATCGCGGCACTGTTGCGGCTCAAGCCGAATCAGGTCAGCGTGAAGGCGACGACGACCGAGCGGCTCGGCTTTGCCGGTCGCGGCGAGGGCATCGCCGCGCAGGCGATCGCCACCATTCGGATAGCAGGGGATTGGGCATGAGCATGGACACCATCCTCCCCGCCGAGCTGGTCGCCGCCGCGCAACGCGTGGTGGACGCCAACAAGGCGATCGGGCGCCATATCTCGGTCGCGGAAAGCTGCACCGGCGGGCTGGTCTCGGCCGCGCTGACCGAAATCCCCGGATCGTCCGAAATCTTCGAAAGCGGCTTCGTCACCTATTCGAACGATGCCAAGATCAGCATGCTGAAGGTGAGTTCCGACGTGATCGAAACCTTTGGCGCGGTCTCGATCGCGACGGCGTGGAGCATGGCGCAGGGTGCGCTCGAAAAGAGCGGCGCCGATGTCGCGGTGGCGATCACCGGCGTGGCGGGTCCAGGCGGCGGAACGGAGAAGAAGCCGGTCGGCACCGTGGTGTTCGCGCGGGCGGAAAAAGGCGGCGATCCGGGGCATGTCGTCGCGGATCGCAAGGATTTCGGCGATCTCGGGCGCGGCGGTATCCGGCTTCAGGCGGCCCTGTGCGCGCTCGAACTGCTGCTCCCGGCGTCCGAAGCGCCGTAGAGCTTTGTCGCGCGTTCCTCGAACGCGCCGATCATCTTGCGCAGCGCGGCGCCGAACACCTGCCCGGCCAGCATCTCGAATACGCGATTCTTGAAGGCAAAATCGACGCTGAAATCGATCTCGCTACCATCGGCATGCGCGCGGAACACCCAGTCGTTGCGCAGATATTTGAGTGGGCCGTCGAGATAATCGACATGGATGCGATCGGGCCGGGTCTTGGCGACCTTGGAGGTGAAGGTCTCGCGCAGGCCCTTGAAGCCGACGATCAGGTCAGCGACCATTTCCGTATCGCTGTTCGATCGGATACGAACGGCGGTGACCCAGGGCAGGAACTGCGCATAGCTGCCGACATCGGCGACGAGATCGAACATCTGCTCGCGCGAATAGGGAAGCCGGCGGGTTTCCGAGTGACGCGGCATCAGCCCTTCGAGAGCCCCTTCGAAAGCTGAGCCTCGCGCGCGGCACGCATCTTCGCGAAATCGTCGCCGGCATGATAGCTCGACCGGGTCAGCGGCGAGGCGGCGACCAGCAGGAAGCCCTTGGCGCGGGCGATCGCGGCATAGGCGTCGAACGCCTGGGGCGTGACGAAATCAAGCACCTTGGCGTGGCGCGGGGTCGGCTGGAGATACTGGCCCATGGTGAGAAAATCGATGTCGGCCGAGCGCATGTCGTCCATCACCTGATGGACTTCGAGCCGCTCCTCGCCAAGGCCCACCATCACACCCGACTTGGTGAAGATCGAGGGGTCGTGGCGCTTGACCGATTCGAGCAGGCGCAGCGAGGCATAATAGCGCGCGCCCGGGCGGATCGTCGGATAAAGCCGGGGGACGGTTTCGAGATTGTGATTGTAGACGTCGGGGCCGGCCTCGACGATCGACTCGACCGCGGCCTGCGCCTTGTTGCGGAAATCGGGGGTCAGGATTTCGATCGTGGTCTTGGGCGTGGTGCGGCGGAGCGCCTGAATCACCTTCACGAACTGCGACGCGCCGCCATCGGGCAGGTCGTCGCGGTCGACCGAGGTGATGACGATATGTTCGAGGCCGAGCTCGGCGGCGGCATCGGCGGTATGCTGCGGTTCGAGCGCGTCGACCGCGCGCGGCATGCCGGTCTTCACGTTGCAGAAGGCACAGGCCCGGGTGCAGGTGTCGCCGAGGATCATCACGGTCGCGTGCTTCTTGGTCCAGCACTCGCCGATATTCGGGCAGGCCGCTTCCTCGCACACCGTGTTCAGGTTGAGACGGCGCATCATCGCCTTGGTCTCGGCAAAACCGGTGCTGGTCGGAGCCTTGACCCTGATCCAGTCGGGCTTGCGCTGGCGCGGTGCCGGCGCGGCGAGCGGTGTCATCTCGTTCATGAGCGCCAGATAGCGATTGCGGGGCCCCCTTGCCACCCCTTGTTGGGAGTGCAAATGGAGGCGCCATGACCGGCTTTTCCGACCTGCTCGACGGCTATCAGCGATTTCGTGGCACCGGGTGGGCGCATCAGCGCGGCCGATGGGCCGAGCTGGGCCAGGGCCAGAACCCGAGCGTCATGGTGATCGCCTGCTCCGACAGCCGAGTCGACCCGGCGCAGATCTTCGATACCTCGCCGGGCGAGATTTTCGTCGTGCGCAACATCGCCAACCTCGTGCCGCCGTTCGAACTGGGCGGCGGACGGCACGGCGTGTCGGCAGCGCTCGAATTCGCGGTGACTCAGCTGGAAGTGTCCGAGGTCGTGGTGCTCGGCCACGGATCGTGCGGCGGCGTCGAAGCGGCGCTGTCGCAGCGCTTCGTCGGCAAGCCGGCGGGTGACGGCGGATTCATCGCGCACTGGGTCGACATGCTCGACGATGCCCGTGACCGGATCATCGCTGAATATGGCGTCGGACCGGAAGCGACGCGGGCGATGGAGCTGGAAACGGTGCGGGTCAGCATCGCCAATCTGCGTACCTTTCCCTGCATCCCGGAACGCGAATCGGCAGGGACCCTCACCCTGCGCGGCGCCTATTTCGCGATCGCGGACGGCGTGCTGCACCTGATGGACCAGGACGGTAATTTCGCACCGGCCTAGACGGAGGGCAGCGTTACTTTAGCCCAAGGGCCTTGCGCGCCAGCTTCTCTACCTCCGGATCGAGCGGCGGGGCGTCCATCGGCACATTCGCCTCCAGCCGGTCAGCGATGACGGTCAAAGCGGCGATGCGAGCGGCTTTCTTGTTGTTGCCGTCGATCGCATGCCAAGGCGCCCAGCGCGTATCGGTGCGGCGGAACATCTCGGCCATCGCGTCGAGATAGTCGCCGCGCTTGTCGCGGTTGCGATAATCCTCCAGCCCGGTCTTCCAGCGCTTCCAAGGATGTTCGAGCCGGCCCTTGAGCCGCTCGTCCTGTTCCGCCTGCGTGACGTGGATGAACAGCTTGACGATCGTCGTGCCCGAATCGCCCTGCTGCGCCTCGAATTCGTTGATCTCGTCATAGCCGCGGCGCCATTCCGCTTCCTTGGCGAAGCCCTCGACCCGCTCGACGAGGACGCGGCCGTACCAGCTGCGATCGAACACGGCGATATTGCCGTTGCCGGGCAGCTTCTCCCAGAAGCGCCAGAGGAAATGACGGGCGAGCTCGTCAGGCGATGGCGCCTTGATCGGCCAGACCTGGAAGTTGCGCGGATCCCATTCCGTGGTGAGCCGCTGGATGATGCCCCCCTTCCCCGCCGCATCCCAGCCTTCGAGCAGGATCAGCGCGCGGCGCTTGTGGACGATATGCGCGACCTGGATATGGGCGAGCCGCTCCTGCAGCTTCGCCAGATCGTCGTCATAGTCGCCCTTGTATTTGGCGCCGGCTTCGTAATCCGAGAGGTTGATCGTCATCCGGCATCCCTATCCGTTCGTGTCGCGCGAAGCGAGAGAGGCTTCTCGACCTCGCTCGAAGCGAACGGACGGGATGGTGGTTCCCGATTATTCGGGGCGTACCGCCTCGACCGCGGGCTTGGCCGTCGCGACCTCGATCGTGCGGATGTTGAGTTCGCGCAGCTGCTTTTCCGTGGCGAAGTTGGGCGCGCCCATCATCAGATCCTCGGCCTTTTGCGTCATCGGGAAGACGATGACTTCACGGATGTTCGGTTCGTCGGCGAGCAGCATCACGATGCGGTCGACGCCCGGCGCCGAGCCGCCATGCGGCGGGGCGCCGCACTTGAAGGCGTTGATCATGCCGGCGAAATTGGTGTCGACATCGGCGCGGGTATAGCCGGCGATCTCGAACGCCTTGTACATGATCTCCGGCTTGTGGTTCCGGATCGCGCCGGACGACAGCTCCACGCCGTTGCAGACGATGTCGTACTGGTAGGCGAGGATATCGAGCGGATCCTTCGTCTCCAGTGCTTCCATCTCGCCCTGCGGCATCGAGAAGGGGTTGTGACTGAAATCGACCTTCTTCGCGTCCTCGTCATATTCGAACATCGGGAAGTCGACGATCCAGCAGAATTCGAAGCGGTTCTGGTCGATCAGGCCGAGCTGGTCGGCGACGCGGGTGCGCGCGAGCCCGGCGAGCTTGGCGGCCTGGCCTTCCTTGCCGGCGGCGAAGAACACGCCGTCATCGGGGCCGAGGCCGAGCGCCTCGGCGATCCTCGCCATGCCTTCTTCGCCGTGATTGTTGGCGATCGGGCCGCCGAACACGCCGGCCTTGCGCGTGGCATAGCCGAGGCCGGCAAAGCCTTCGCTCTGTGCCCAGCTGTTCATGTCGTCGAAGAATTTGCGGCTCTTGTCGGCGGTGCCGGGTGCCGGGATGGCCCGGACGACATCGCCCGCCTCGACGATCCCAGCGAAGCGGCCGAAGCCTGAGCCCTTGAAGTGATCAGACACGTCCGAAATGAGGATCGGGTTGCGCAGATCCGGCTTGTCGCTGCCATATTTCAGCATCGATTCGCGGTAGGGGATGCGCCTGAACGGCAGCGCCGAGACGGTGCGGCCCTTGCCCTGCCAGTCAGCGAATTCCTCGAACACGCCGTGCAGCACCGGCTCGATCGCGGCGAACACATCGTCCTGGGTGACGTAGCTCATCTCGAAATCGAGCTGGTAGAATTCGCCAGGCGAGCGGTCAGCGCGGGCATCCTCGTCGCGGAAGCAGGGCGCGATCTGGAAATAGCGGTCGAAGCCGGCGACCATCAGCAGCTGCTTGAACATCTGCGGCGCCTGGGGAAGCGCGTAGAATTTGCCCGGATGGACGCGCGATGGGACGAGATAATCGCGCGCGCCCTCGGGGCTGGACGCGGTCAGGATCGGGGTCTGGAATTCAGTGAAGCCCTGGCCGATCATGCGCTGGCGCAGCGAAGTGATGACCTGGCTGCGCAGCATGATGTTGGCGTGAAGCCGCTCGCGACGCAGATCCAGGAAGCGATAGCGGAGGCGAATCTCCTCGGGATATTCATTCTCGCTCGCGACCGGCATCGGCAGGTCATGGGCTACCGACTGGACCACCGCCGCGGACGCGCGGACCTCGATCGCGCCGGTGGCGAGGTTGGGGTTCACTGCTTCGGCAGCGCGTGCGACGACGATGCCGGTGATGGTGACGACCGACTCATTCTTGAGCGACTCGATCACGTCGAAGACCGGGCCGCTCACGTCAGTGACGATCTGGGTGATGCCGTAATGATCGCGCAGATCGACGAATACCAGATCGCCATGGTCGCGCTTCTTGTGGACCCAGCCGGAAACGCGGACTTCCTGCCCGACCTGTTCGGGGCGCAGCTCGGCGCAATGATGGGTGCGATAGGCGTGCATGATCTGTCTTTTCGAACGAGTGGATGCCGATGGGCGTGAAACCGCGCGCTTCCCCGTCATACGCCGCTTTGTCAAGGCGGCGACACATGTCTATGGCGTCACGATGCATATCCATCCGCTAATCACCGACAGCGCGACGCTCGCCAATCTCTGCACCCGACTCGGCCAGGCCGACTTCGTCTGCGTCGATACCGAGTTCATGCGCGAGAACACCTTCTGGCCGGAGCTCTGCCTCATCCAGATCGCCGATGTGAACGAGGCGGCGGCGATCGACCCGATGGCGCCGGGACTCGACATGACGCCGCTGCTCGAGCTGATGGTCAATAACGAGGACGTGCTGAAGGTCTTCCATGCCGGCGGGCAGGATCTCGAGATCATCTACAATCTGACCGGCAAGACGCCGCACCCGTTGTTCGACACGCAGGTCGCGGCGATGGCGCTGGGGCAAGGCGAGCAGGTGGGTTATTCCAACCTGGTCGATGCCTATCTCGGCATCCAGGTCGACAAGGGCGCGCGCTTCACGGACTGGAGCCGGCGGCCGCTCGATGCACGGCAGATCGAATATGCGATCGGCGACGTTACCCATCTTGCGAAAATCTTCCCCAAGATGCTCGAGCGGCTGCGCCGGACCGGGCGCGGGGCCTGGCTCGACCAGGAGATGGAGCGGCTCGGCGATCCGAAAAACTATGCCAACGACCCGGACGAGGCGTGGAAGCGCGTGCGCATCGCGGGGCGCAAGCCCGATGTGCTCGGCCGGCTGAAGGCGCTGGCGCGGTGGCGCGAGCTGGAAGCGCGCAGCAAGGACCTGCCGCGCGGCCGAATCGTCAAGGACGAGACGCTCGCCGACCTGGCCGGCCATGCGCCGCGCAAGCAAGCCGATCTGGCCAAGGTGCGCGGCCTCTCGGCGACCTGGGCCGGCAACGATATCGGCGCGCGGCTGATGGCGGCGCTGGAGGCGGCGACGCCGATGAGCGCGGACGAGATGCCCGCGCGCGACGATCGCAAGCCGGGGCTCGGCAAGGACGGCGCGCTGGTCGCCGACCTGCTCAAGCTGCTGCTCAAGATCCGTTCCAAGGAAATCGACGTCGCGGCGCGGCTGCTGGCGCGGAGCGAGGATCTCGAGGCGCTCGCGGCGGGCCAGCGCGAGGGGATTTCGATCCTCGAAGGCTGGCGCTTCGATCAGTTCGGCCGGGATGCGCTCGATCTCGTCGAAGGACGGCTTGCCTTTGCCGTGGTCAACGGCAAGCTGAAGATGACTCGCACGGAGGATGTGGAGGCATGAGAGTCCTCGTTCTGCTCGCCGCGCTGACGGCCTGCGCGCCGGTGCCGCCGGCGGAGACGCCCGCCGAGACGCCCGCGCCAGCCAGTTGTGCCGCCGGGGCCGCGAACGGTCTGGTCGGCAAGCCCTATGCGGCCGATGCCGTCGAACAGGCACGAATCGCATCCGGATCGAGAACGGTGCGCGTGATCCGGCCGGGCACTGCGGTGACGATGGATTTCCGGGTCGACCGGTTGAACGTCGATCTCGACGAGAAGGATGTCGTCACCCGCGTTCATTGTGGCTGATTGGGGCGGCTGAGACCTCAGGCGGTAACGATCGGTTTCCTGCCGAGCGCGGTGCAGAGCGCCGCGTGGCGTCGTTCCACCGCCTCGCCATACAGCGCGAGGTCGTCCGGGGTGACGTGAAGCGTCACGATCTCGCCATCGTCGGTGAGACGCGAGCGGCGCAGTGGACCAGCAAGGCCCCCGCTGAGTCGCTGGCCCAGCCGCATCGCGAGACCCCAGCTGATCGCGCGTTTCAGGTCGTCGGCCGGCGCGAGCGACTCCAGCGGCACCGGAATGTCGGTGCCGCCGCCAAGGCTGGTGAACAGCGCCTGGGCGACGATGGCGCGACCGCGCGCGTCGATCGCCACCCAATTACCGTGCAACGCGATCTCGACGCCGCGTTCGGCGCGGAACTCGGGATTGGCACGCCAGCCGACATCGGCAAGCAGGCAAGCGGTGAGCCGCAACCTGGCCTGCGCCAGCGTGTCGCGGGCGAAGAGAGGAGCAATCCAGTGGTCGAGCAGATCGCCATGCTCAGCGAAACGGCCGTGGCGCTGCCCCTCGTCGCGTGCGGCGACGATCAGCGGGTCCTGCGCGCGGACCGGAGCGTCCAGCGCGCCGTAGAGCAAGCCTTCACGCAGGCCGAAGGCGGAGACGATCGTGGTTTCGGCCTGGAGATGCTTGAGCAGCACCGCGAGCAGCGCGGCGGCATCGCCCAGCGTCGCCGCGCGGCCCGAGGAGAGGCCGGGAATGGCACGCAGCCAGCTTTTCGGGACATGGCTGATCGTGCGGCCCATGCGCGCGACCGCGGGCAATGTCATCGAATATTGGTGGATCACCGGCAGCGGATAATTGTTGAGGTGCATGTCGAGCCGCGCCAGCGCGCGCCATGATCCACCGACGAGATAGAGCGGCAGCCCCCTGCCCCGCCCAAGCCAGCCGGCGGCCTTGAGCGACTTGAACAGCTGTCGCTCGAGCGCGCCCTGTCCCTTCGCCCGCATCGCACCGATGCGCAGCACGCCGAAGGGGAAGGACACGCGGTCACGCACCCTGCCGCCCGAAACGCGGACCAGTTCCAGCGAGCCGCCGCCGAGATCGCCGACGATGCCGTCGGCATCGGGAATGGCGGACAGCACGCCGTGCCCGGCGGCGGTCGCTTCCTGCTCGCCCGAGAGCAATTCGACCTGCAACCCCAGTTCACGCGCCGTATCGAGCAGTTCCTGGCCGTTGGACGCATCGCGGACCGCCGCCGTGGCCACGGTGCGGAGCCGGGTCACCTCCATTTCGCGCGCGACGGCAGCGAAACGGGCCAGCGCCTCGCTTGCCACCTCGAGCGCGGGTTCGGCGATCGCACCCGTCTCGGCCAGGCCGCGACCGAGGCCGGCCATCACCTTTTCGTTGAACAGGATCGCGGGCAGCCGCTCGGGCCCCTGATACACGACGAGACGAATCGAGTTCGACCCGATGTCGATGATGCCGGTGCGCGGTTCCCCGGCCGTTTCGGCCCGGGGCTTGCGGAAAAGAAGGGTGGCCACGCCCCCTAACGCCTGCGGCTCAACGAAAGTTTCGGGACAGCGTCGCTGGCCGACAGCGCGGCACCGCGCCCGGACAGCGACGGATTGGTCATGAAATAGCGATGCAGGTTGAATGGCCGGTCGCCCGGCTCCGCCCGCACATAGCTGCCGTCCGCCTGGAGCTCCCAGCTCTGCTCGTTGTCGATCAGGTTGGCGACCATGACCTGGTCGAGGATCTGGTCGTGCACCGTCGGATTCTCGATCGGCAGCATATATTCGACGCGGCGGTCGAAATTGCGCGGCATCCAGTCGGCCGAGGAGATGAAGATCTTCGCGCCGTCATTGGGCAACGCCTTGCCGTTGCCGAATGCCCAGATGCGGCTGTGCTCGAGAAAGCGCCCGATCACCGATTTCACCCGGATATTCTCGGACAGGCCCGGCACGCCCGGCCTCAGACAGCAGATGCCGCGAATGATCAGGTCGATCCGCACGCCTGCGGCGCTGGCCTCATAGAGTTTCTCGATCACGGCAGGATCGACCACCGAGTTCATCTTGGCCCAGATCGCGCCGGGCTTGCCGGCCCTGGCGAAGTCGATCTCGGTGTCGATCAACCCCATCAGCCGCGGCCGCATGTCGCGCGGCGAGAGGCTGACCAGCGCCATGTCGTGCGGCTCGACATAGCCGGTGACGTAATTGAACATCTGCGCGGCATCGCGCCCGATGCGAGGATCGGCCGTGAAGAAGCTGAGATCGGTATAAATTTTCGCCGTAACCGGATGATAATTGCCGGTGCCGAAGTGGCAATAGGTGCGAAACTGCCCCGATTCGCGCCGGACGACCATCGAGACCTTGGCGTGAGTCTTCCACTCCATGAAACCATAGACGACCTGCACGCCCGCACGTTCGAGCGCCGAGGCCCAGAGAAGGTTCTGCTCCTCGTCGAAACGGGCCTTGAGCTCGACAACTGCGGTGACCGACTTGCCGGCCTCGGCCGCCGCGATCAGCGCGTTGATCACCGCGGGCTGCTTGCCGGCGCGGTAGAGCGTCTGCTTGATCGCCACCACGTCCGGGTCGGCCGCTGCCTGGCGCAGGAACGCCAGCACCACGTCGAAGGTCTCGTACGGGTGATGGACGACGATGTCCTTGGCGCGGATCGCCGCGAAGCAATCGCCGTTGAACTCGCGGATCCGCTCCGGGAAACGCGGGCTGTAGGGCGGGAATTTCAGGTCGGGGCGATCCTCGTCGACGATCGATTCCAGGTCGCCGACACCGAGGAACGCGCCGCTCTCGGTGACGAACGCATCCGCGCCGCCCAGCTCGTCGCGCAGGGCCTTGGACAAGCCTTCGGGCATGCCGCTTTCCAGCTCGAGCCGGATCACTCGGCCGCGGCGGCGGCGCTTGATCGCGTTGGCGAAGTAGCGGACGAGATCCTCCGCCTCTTCCTCGATCTCGATATCACTGTCGCGCAGCACGCGGAATTCGGCTCCGCCCTCGACCCGGTAACCCGGGAAGACCAGCGACGAGAATCGCTTCACCAACGATTCGACCGCGACGTACCGTGCCGTTTCGCCCGGCAGCCGGATGAACCGCGCCATCGGCGCCGGCAGCATGACCAGTTCCCGAATCGGCTCGTTATCCGACAGGCGGACCAGATCGAACATCACCGCCAGACCCTTGTTGGGCATGAACGGGAAAGGATGCGCGGGATCGAGCGCCTGGGGCGTCAGGATGGGGAAGATCTGCTCGCGGAAATGGGTTTCCAGCCAGGTCAGTTCCTCGGGCGTGACCGCCGCATCGATGGTCTTGGAGCCGAGCACGACGATGCCGGTCGCGGCCAGTTCGTGCCGCAGATCCCGCCAGACCGAGCGCTGGCTCTCCACCAGCTCATCGGCCTCGGCCACGATCGCCGCGAGTTGCTGGCGCGAAGACATGCCGTCGACCGAAAGCCGGTCGACGTCCTGGAGCTGCTGCCCCTTCAGGCCGGCGACACGGACCATGAAGAACTCGTCGAGATTCGAGCCCGAGATGGACAGGAAGCGCACGCGCTCCAGCAGCGGATGCGCCGGATTGCACGCTTCCTCCAGCACGCGCCGGTTGAAGGCCAGCCAGGAAAGCTCGCGATTGAAGTAGCGTTCGCTGCCCTCGCCGCTGACGAAGGGGTCATCGTCATCGTCCAGACGCACGATATGGGCGGGCCGTGTCATAGGTTCTCGATCGGTAATTCGGGTGCGCGACCGGCGATCAGCCCCGCTTCACTCAATGTGGCCCGCGCGAGCGGAATCGACAAGCGTTTGTGGCGCGCGAGGACCGCCTGATCGAGGATATCGACGGTGCGCAGGAGGGCGACATGGCTGCGCTCGACCCGATGAATCAGCCATTGGATCAGGTCGGGACGCGCATCCAGGCCGCGCCGGAGGAACTGTCGCTCGAACAGGGCCTGCATCAACGCTTCGTCGGGCGGACCGATTCGCGCGCTCGGGCTCGCGGTGAGGCGCGAGCGAAGATCCGGCAGCTTGATCGTCCATTCCGGCGGCGGCGCGTCGGCGACGATGACCAGCGGATGCCGGGTCTCCTGCGCGCGATTCCAGGCGTGGAAGATCGCCGCCTCGCTCTGCCGCTCGGCATCGTCGATGATCTCGCCGCCGCTCTTCGCGGCGAAGATTCGCGCAAGCAGGCTTCGCCCCGATTTGCGGGGCCCACTGAGCACCACCGCCATCACCGGCCAGGTGCTCCAACGTTCGAGCTGCTGCACGGCACGGGCATTCGAGTCGCTGACGAGGAATTCGTCGTCGCGCGGGTCCGGCGGCCAATCAAATGGCAGCGCGATCTGGCTCATCCCTCGGTCGCGTTTTCCGGTGGCGGTGCGGCGGCGCCACCTTGAGACGGGGTGCCGGCACGGCGAATCCGCAATGTCGTGCCGCTGCCCTGTACGGTCCACCCCCGAGCTTCGAGCAATGGCCGCAGCGCCGCCGGATCGCCATCGAAGCTGACCCGAATCACGGACACGCCACCGAGCGCGAGGCTGGTGGTGAGCGCTGACCGCACGCCCGGAATGCCACGCAACGCGGCCTCGGTCGCCGAGACGGACGCGGCCCCGGGCGTGTCGACCTGAACGCTGATCGCGGCGCCAGTGGTGACCTGCAGCGCGTCGGTCGCCTCCACCGGCGCCTCTCCGGGGGCTTCGTCCTCGACGACTGCCTCGGGCTCGGGCGGGCGGCTGGAAAGCCCGGAGTCAGTGCGGAGCACACCACTCCGCAGCGCCGCCTGATAGGCCTCGTCGAGCCGTTTCACGCCGGCGTCGAGCAGCACCGGGAGCGCGTCGCCATTGCCGACGCGCAGGGTGAAACGCGCGATGATGTGATTGTCAGGGCCGTGCCGCGCTTCGAACACGCCGATGATCGGGCCGCCAGGCCATTGGCGGGAGAGCCGGACCACGGGCACCAGGATGTCGGATGCGCCATATTGATCGAGGATCGTACGCCACCAGATGCGGCTCGGCCGCCCGGTCTGCCCTGCGTTGAGCAGAAGCGAATCGGGGCCGGAACCGGCGGGGCGGACATAGTCGATCGCGCTGTTGCCGGTGCGGTAGCGGCTCCACGCTTCCTGCCACTGCGTCTTCTGCTCGAAGGCCTGCCCCGCCCCACCCGACCACTCGATCGGAATGGTGAGCATCGGCGCCGAGCGTGCCGTTTGCCCGGCGACGCCGAGCAGCGCGCCAGCGCGCGCGCGGCTGAACAGCACGCCCAGCCGCGCGACGTAGCGATTGGGGCCGATCTGCTCATTCTCGACCACGATGCCCGACACCATCGCGTCGAGCGTGCTGTCGGAGACGAGGCTGCCATCCCCGCCGAGACGCTGCGAGAGCATCTGCCACCCCTTGCGCTGGGCGAGGCGCCATCCGCCGGTGCGCGCCGCTTCCGCGGTCTTGGCGGTCACGTCGACGGTGACGCCGCCAACCTCATAGCTGCCCGATCCATCGCCCGCCGATACGGCGGGGCTGCCATCTTCATCACCCTGTGCCGCGACGATTCCGCCAGTGACGGCGATCAGCAGGGCGACCGGGAGCAGGCGGACAAGGCGACGGGCAGTCATTGCGGGCCCTTTTGGCGAAGCAGGCGTGGAAATCCAAGCAGGATATGGCAAAGGGTCCGCATTCAATATTCGCAACAGCCGCGACGGAGCGGATTTTGGCGTGAGGCTAGGAGCAAGGAGGGAGCGATGGATTTCCATCGTGACCGACGCGCGACGCCGCGTCACGCCAAAAGCCGCCCGCCCCGAAGGGGTCGCCCGGAGAGGCGCGCCGGACTGCGTCGCGCGGCTTGGACGGGCTGCCCGGCCCGCCCTGCGCCACGCTCCTTGCCAGCGCCCCTCTCCGGGCGATCGCGACTGTTGCGAATACTGAATGCGGACCCTAGGGCGGCGACAATGAGCGACACTGAACCCTATACTTATGCCCAGGCGGGCGTCTCCATCGCAGCCGGCAATGCCCTGGTGCGCGCGATCGCGCCCTTGGCGAAATCAACTCGGCGACCCGGCGCGGATGCCGATCTGGGCGGCTTTGGCGGGTTCTTCGACCTGAAGGCGGCCGGCTTCAAGGATCCGCTGCTGGTCGCGGCCAATGACGGGGTCGGCACCAAGCTGAAGCTCGCGATCGACCATAACAGCCATGACGGGGTCGGGATCGACCTGGTCGCGATGTGCGTCAACGACCTGATCGTGCAGGGCGCCGAGCCGCTGTTCTTCCTCGATTATTATGCGACCGCGAAGCTGGACGCAGCGGTGGCCGAGCGCGTCGTCGCCTCGATCGCGGAGGGCTGCAAGCAGGCGGGCTGCGCGCTGATCGGTGGAGAAACCGCCGAAATGCCGGGCATGTATGCCGAGGGCGATTACGACCTGGCGGGCTTCTGCGTCGGCGCGGTCGAGCGCGACCGGGTTCTGACGGGTGCCGCGATCGCGCCGGGCGACATATTGCTCGGCCTCGCTTCGTCGGGCGTGCATTCGAACGGCTTTTCGCTGGTGCGCAGGCTCGCGGCGGACCGTGGCTGGAAGCTCGACCGTCCTGCCCTGTTCGATCAGGACGTGATGCTGATCGAGGCGCTGATGGCGCCGACGCGAATCTATGTGAAGTCGCTGCTGCCGCTGCTCGCCGGGAAAAGGATCAAGGGGCTGGCGCATATCACCGGCGGCGGGCTGCTGGAGAATGTGCCGCGGGTGCTGCCCGAGGGCGTGCATGCGCGGATCGATGCGGATGCGTGGCCGCAGCCGCGGCTGATGGGTTTCCTCCAGGGCCAGGGTGCGATCGAACCTGAGGAAATGGCGCGGACCTTCAATTGCGGGATCGGGATGGTGGCGGTGGTGGCTGCCGATCAGGCTGACGGGGTGAAGGCAGCGCTGGAGGCCGCTGGCGAGACGGTGTTTGCGATCGGGAAGATCGAGGCTGGCACGCGTGGGTGCACGGTGTTCGGGAGCGATGAGGCGTGGAGTGCACGGGCTGCCTGGTCGGCAACGCATGAGGCTTGATGGGACCCGCCTCCTCCCGCGAGCGGGATGGGAGAAGTGAAGCGGCGCGTCGGCATTCTGATCTCGGGCCGCGGTTCGAACATGATGTCGCTGGCTGAAGCAGCGCGCGATCCCGCCTCTCCCTACGAAATCGCCATCGTCGCCTCCGACAAGCCCGACGCGCCCGGCCTCGCCTGGGCGCGCGACGCTGGCCTCCACACCTTTGCTCAATCGCCCAAGGGCATGCCCAAGGCCGAGTATGAAGCCGCGATCGACACCGCGCTTCGCGCCGCCGGCGTCGAAATCATCGCGCTTGCCGGATATATGCGCCTGCTCTCGGATGATTTCGTCGCGCGCTGGCGCGGGCGGATCGTCAACATCCATCCCTCGCTGCTGCCGAAGTACAAGGGTCTGGACACCCACCAGCGCGCGATCGATGCCGCCGATGCCGTCGCCGGCTGCTCGGTGCATATCGTCACCGAGGAACTCGACGGCGGCGAGGTGCTCGGCCAGGCAGAGATAGTTATCCTGCCCGGCGACACCGCCGACACCCTTTCCGCGCGCGTGCTCGCCGAAGAGCATCGCCTTTACCCGAGGGTTCTGGCAGACTTCGCGGCGCGATGAGTCCAGACCCGGAGCCCGTTCTCGCGAAAATCCGCACCATCTGCATGGCGCTGCCTTGCGCCGCCGAAAAGATTTCGCACGGTGCACCGACCTTCTTCATCGAGAAGGGCAAGGTCTTCGCCTATTTCTCGCACAACCATCATGGCGACGATCGCACGGCGGTACAGGTCAAGACGAGCGGGCTCGAGGAGCAGGCGATGCTCGTCGAGATGGATCCGGACCTCTATTATGTGCCGGCCTATATCGGCCATGCGGGCTGGATCGGGATGCGGCTCGACACCGGCGAGACCGACTGGGACCATGTCGGCGACCGGATCGCGATCAGCTTGGAGCTGGTGGCGCCGCGTAAATTACTGGAGGCTGGTGGACGATGAGCGACGAGACCCCTGTTCCGCCGGTCCCCGAGCCCGTTCCGCCTCCCGCGCCTCCTCCGCCGGACCCGGCACTCCAGAACGCCGCGCAACAGGCGGTCGAGCGGGCGGAGGCGGCGGCGACGCGGCGGCGCTGGGTGACCTTGGCGGAGCTGGTCGGCGTGGCCGGCCTGATCATCGCCGCGCTCAGCCTGTGGATGAGCTGGTCCGACAGGCGCGCCGACGAGCAGGAGAAGCAGGCCGAGAAGGCGAGCGAGAGCAAGGCGCGCACCCTGGTGCTGCTGACCGCGACGCCTGAACATGGCGGTTCGCGGCTCGCGCTCAAGGATGAGGCGCATCCGATCCAGAGTATCGATGTGCGCTTCCCCACCGCGCTCGGCGTAAGCAATCAATCAAGCGTGCTCGAGCCGCACATCCAGGCCGACTGGTTCTCCGGAGCGATCCTGGCGGCGACCGACGGCGGGCCCGACGCGCGCGAAGGCCGACTGCCCGTGCTGATCACCAGCAGCTATTGGGATGCCGACAAACAACGCAGCGACAGTGCCATTTATGACGTGATCTGGGAGACCCACGGCCGAATCGCGCGGAGCCGAGCTTTCAGCCTGAAGGGGATCGTCCTACGGGAGCGAACGTCGCAGCCGGCGCGGCTGGAAGCGCTTTGGGCCCGGGAGAAGCCGAAGCCCTGAAGTAGGCCTCCCAGCGTTCGCGTCGACCGGAGATAAAGCGCGCGGAGGAGAAAGCCGGAGCGTTTACGCGTCCCGCTTCAGGATCAGATGTCGCGTGCCAGAACCAGGTCGTCGTGGAGCGTACTGCCCACCAGGAATTGCCGCTCGCCGATGACCTCGAAGCCCTGGCGCTTGTAGAAGCTCTGGGCACGCGGGTTCTTGCCGTACACGCCAAGCAGGATGCGCTTGCGGCCAAGCCTCGCGGCGTCTTCCACCGCGGCGTCCATCAGGGCCGGGCCGAGGCCCGAACCGTGCATCAGCGAGAGCGTGTAGATTCGCTTGAGTTCGATATCCGCCGGGCCGGCCTCCACCGGCAGGTCGGGCTCGGTCAGCACGGCATAACCGACCGGCGCACCGCCCATCGCGGCTTCAGCAATGGTCACCGCGCCGAGGGCGTCGTTTATCCAGGCAGCGAACCTGTCGGGCAGGTTGTTCGTCGCGCAATAGGCGACGATATCCCGGCCATCGATCAGGCCAGCATAGGTTTCGAGAAAGGTGGCGGAAGCGACAAGCGACAGGGCGGCGGCGTCCGCTGCCCCGGCCTGTCGCACCCGCCAGCTCATCTCAACCGACAATCTCTTCCGGCTTGAAGAAATAGGCGATCTCGATCGCCGCATTCTCGTCCGAGTCCGACCCATGGACCGAGTTCGCCTCGATCGATTCGGCCAGTTCCTTGCGGATCGTGCCGGCATCGGCATTGGCCGGGTTGGTCGCGCCCATGATGTCGCGGTTACGCTGAACGGCATTCTCGCCCTCGAGCACCTGCACGACGACCGGGCCCGAGATCATGAACGACACCAGGTCGTTGAAGAAGGGACGTTCGCGGTGAACGCCGTAAAAGCCCTCGGCCTGGTCCTTGGTCATCTGGATGCGCTTGGAGGCAACGACGCGCAGGCCGGCGTCCTCCAGCATCTTGGTGACGGCGCCGGTGATGTTGCGGCGGGTGGCATCGGGCTTGATGATCGAAAAGGTACGGTTCGCGGCCATGACGGTCACGGGCTCCTGTATGTGATGGGGCGGAAAAGTCGCGGCTCCCCTAGGCGGGAGCGGGCCCGGATGCAAGCATCCCGGGCTGGTTCAGGCAGCCTGTTCCCATTTGCCCGAGTCGTTCTGCTTCCAGTAGCGGCGTTCGATTCCGTCGCGGTCGGCAAGTGCTTTCCACGCCTGTCGCGCCTCGACGATTCGATCGCCGTCAAAGAAGTGGAAGGCACGATCGAAACCGAGCGCTTCCTCGCGCCAGACGCCGTCCGCCAGCGCGATATTGCGCGCCTCGTTGGCGGCCACCGGGGTCGCCGCGATCAGGATAGGCTGGATCGCGTCGCCCGCCCCACCCGCCAGACCATGGGCGAGGAAGCTTTCGGGCGCATAGGTCCAGAGCAATTTGTCGATCGCCAACCGCTGCACCTCGCTGTCCGCCACGATCAGCAGACGGCCGCCGCTGTCGACCACGCGCTCCGCGATGCGGGGCAGCACGCGGTCGAGCGGCTGGGCGGTCAGATGATAGAAGTCGACCTGCATGTCACTTTCCGTCCGGGCGACGACCGTTTCCGGGCGGGACTCAGCTCTCGAAATTGTCGGCGACGAACCGGTCGAGCAGGCGCACGCCATAGCCAGTGGCGCCCTTGTCCCAGGTGGCACCGGGCTTGTCGGCCCAGACCATGCCGGCGATGTCGAGATGCGCCCAGCGCACCCCGGTTTCGACATAGCGCTGGATGAACTGCGCCGCGGTGATCGAGCCGGCGCCGCGCGGGCCGACATTCTTCATGTCGGCGATCGGCGAATCGATCAGCTTGTTATAGGCATCCGACAGCGGGAAGCGCCACAGCAGGTCGCCCGAGGCCTTGCCCGCGGCGAGCAACTGGTCGGCAAGCGAATCGTCATTGGCGAAGCAACCGCCATGCTCGTTGCCGAGCGCGATGATCATCGCGCCGGTCAGGGTCGCCAGATCGACGATCGTCTTCGGGTGATGCGTGCGCTGCACCCAGGTGATCGCGTCGCACAGCACCAGCCGCCCTTCCGCATCGGTGTTGAGCACTTCGATCGTCTGGCCCGACATCGATGTCAGCACATCACCCGGGCGGATGGCGTTGCCGTCGGGCATGTTCTCGACCAGCCCGCACACGCCGATGACATTGGCCTTCGCCTTGCGCAGCGCGAGCGCCTTCATCGTGCCGACCACCGCACCGGCGCCGCCCATGTCCCACTTCATGTCTTCCATGCCCGCGCCGGGCTTGAGCGAGATGCCGCCGGTATCGAAGGTCACGCCCTTGCCGACCAGTGCCAGCGTCGGATCGCCGACCCCGGCCCCGCTCCATTTCAGCGCGAGCAGACGCGCGTCGCGCGCCGAACCCTGGCTGACGCCGAGCAGCGCGCCCATGCCCAGCTCCTTCATCTCGGCTTCGCCGAGCACCGTCACTTCGAGGCCAAGGCCCTCGGTATCGGCAAGCACGCGGGCGACGAAGCTTTCGGGATAGATGACATTGGGCGGTTCGGCGACGAGCGTGCGGGTCAGTTCGAGCCCCTCGGTCAGCGCCTTTTGCGGCGCCCAGGCCGCCTCGCTGCCCTCGGGCGTGTTGAGCAGGGCGATCGAGGCGAGGGTCGGTTTCGACTTTTCGGGCAGCCGGGTGCGGTAGAGGTCGAGCCGCCAGGAACGCTGTGCCGCGCCGCCGGCAAAACGCGCCACTGCCTGGGGCGACGCCGCGGCCGACCCGAAATCGACCGCGGCGGCTTCCACGCCGGAGGTCAGCAACCGCGCGGTGAGCGCCCCGCCGGCGCGCTCATAGTCGCCTTCGCCGCCGGCACCGGTGCCGAGCAGCAGGACCCGGCGAACGCCGTCGGGCTGCGACACGAATGCCTCGACCACGCTGCCGGCTTCTCCCTCGAATCGGCTCGCGCGGGCAGCACCCTTCACCACCGCGAGCGCATCGGCATCGAGCACGGCGCTCGTCAGCCGATCGAGGCCGTCCTTGTCCACGGGAAGCGCCAGCGCGGCGTTGGAAGGAGCGGCGGAGAAACTGATCTGCATGGAAACCTCGGTTTTCGACGTCGGAGATTGAGTCGGGATGCTCTAGGCCAGCGGAACGGCGCTGGCAAAACACGCCCCCGATTGCAGCGCGGGGCATCGGGTGCGATAGGGCGGCATCATCGCGACCGCATCCGGCGCGCTTGGAGGTGTTTTTTCCAACGTGAAGCGTTCCGATCTTCTCGCGACCTGCGCCCTTCCCTTCGCGCTCTGCATCGGCTCGGCCGCGCATGGGCAGGACCTGCAGATCCCCGCCGTCCCGTTGCCGCCGCCCGCCGAGAGTCAGGCAGCGGAGGACCAGGTACAGTTCAGCGCCGGCGAGCTGGAATATGTCATCGACGACGAGACGGTCATCGCGACCGGCGACGTCCGCATGTATCGCGGCGGAGACCGGCTGCGCGCCGACAAGGTCACGTGGAACCGCAAGACCGGCAAGGTCGTGGCGACCGGCAACATCGTCGTGGTCAATCCGGGCGGCGACACCGCTTATGGCGATTCGATCGAGCTGACCGATTCGCTGAAGGACGGCGTGGTCGACAACATGCTGGTCGTGCTCGAACGTGGCGGCAGGCTCGCGGCGCGGCGCGGCACGCGCGCGCTGGACGAGACGGTGACGCTGGAGGATGCGGCCTATACGCCGTGCACCGTCACCACCTCGACCGGCTGCCCCAAGGAGCCTTCCTGGAAGATCACCGCGGTGCGGGTGACCTACCGGCCGGAGAAGAACCGGATCTATTATCAGGGCGCGCGGATCAATCTGTTTGGCCTGCCGACCGTGCCGCTGCCCAATTTCTCGCATCCCGCGGGGGGAGAGAGCGATACCGGGCTGCTCAGCCCCACCTTCCGCTACAATGCCGTCAACGGCTTCGAATTCGCCCTGCCCTATTTCTTCGCGCTCGGCCCGAATCGGCAGCTTACCGTCACGCCGCGCCTGTTCACCAACGTCCTGCCGATGCTCCAGGCGGATTACAGCGCGCTGGACCAGAAGGGTGCGTTCAAGGTCAGCGCCTATGGCACGATCAGCCGTCGCAGCGACGATCTGCTGACGACTCAGCCGACCAGCACCGAACAGGCGTTCCGCGGCTATCTCGACGGCGTCGCGCGGTATCAGCTCGACCCGAACTGGAGCGTCAGCGGATCGCTCAGGCTGACCACCGACCGTACCTTCCTGCGCCGCTACGACATCTCCAACGACGACCGCCTGCGCACCACGGCGAAGATCGAACGGATCGACCCCGACAGCTATTTCGCGGTGACCGGCTGGTACGTGCAGACGCTGCGCGTCAACGACCGGCAGGGCATGCAGCCGATCGCCCTGCCCGAGATCGACTATCGCCGGCGAATCAACGAGGGCGTGCTTGGCGGCAAGATCGAACTCCAGCTCAACAGCCTGGCGATCACCCGCAGCGCCGGCCAGGATACGCAGCGCGCCTTTGCCAGCGCGCGCTGGGACCTGCGCAAACTGACCCCCTGGGGCCAGGAAGTGACCTTTACCGCCTATGCCCGCGGCGATGTCTACAATGCCAATGACACGCTGACGACGGCGGTCACCAGCTATCGTGGCGACGAGGGTTTCCAGGCCCGGGCGATCGGCGCGCTGGCGGTGGACGTCAAATATCCGCTGATCGGCTCGTTCCTGGGCGGTACCCAGCGACTGACGCCGCGATTCCAGATCGTGGCCGCGCCCAAGACCGAGAATCTCGGCATCCCCAATGAGGACGCACGGGCGGTGGATCTGGAAGACTCCAACCTGTTCGCGCTCAACCGCTTCGCCGGATATGACCGGTTCGAGGATTCGACGCGCTTCACCTATGGCGTCGACTGGGCAGTCGACCTGCCGGGCTTCTCGCTCGATGCGTCGGTCGGCCAGAGCTATCGGCTGGACAGCCGCCCCGCGATCTTCCCGCAGGGCACTGGCCTCAGCGACCGTACGTCCGACATCGTCGGCCGCACCGAGCTGCGCTTTCGCGATTTCGTCTCGATCACGCACCGCTACCGGCTCGACAAGGATAATCTCGCGATCCGCCGCAACGAGGTGGACGCGACCATCGGATCACGCAGCACCTATGTGCTGCTGGGCTATCTCCGGCTCAACCGCAATATCGGGACCACGGCGGAGGATCTGCAGGACCGCGAGGAAGCCCGGCTTGCGGGCCGGCTCCAGTTCGCGCGCTTCTGGTCGGTCTTCGGATCGACGGTAATCGACCTGACCGATCGCAACGAGGATCCACTGTCGCTGTCCGATGGCTTCGATCCGATCCGGCATCGGCTCGGCGTGCAATATGAGGATGATTGCCTCAGGATCGGGCTGACCTGGCGGCGCAATTACGAAGATACCGGCGACGCCCGGAGCGGCAACAGCTTCCTGTTGTCACTGGCGTTCAAGAATCTGGGGCGCTAGACGATACTCCAGGAAACTGAGCTTCTGTAAGAGCGACGGCGATCTGGACCGCTAAGCGCGGGTTCAGCAATGGTGAACGATAGCCAGGTCGTGACGGCGCGGGATGGGATTTTGAAAAACGTGATGATTTCGATGAACAAGGCGACCGGTATCGGGCGCAGGATCGGCCTGGCCGGTGCGGGATTGCTGGCGATCGTCGCCGCGACCAGCGGGCTGCCGGCGCAAACGACTGACGGCAGCGTGCCGGCGTCGGGGCTCAACATCCCCGAGAACATGGAGATTTTCGGCAAGGTCGATCCGAACGTCCGCAAGGCGACCGCGATCGTCAACGAGACGGTGATCACCGGCACCGATGTCGACCAGCGCGTAAGCCTGATCGTGGCGGCCAACCAGCTGAAGCTGAGCCCGGAGGATCAGGGCCGCCTTCGTCTCCAGGTGCTGCGCAGCCTGATCGACGAGACGCTGCAGATTCAGCAGGCCAAGACTAACGAGATCGAGGTTACCAAGGACGAGATCGACCAGAGCTTCGCGCGCGTGTCGCAGCAGTTCGGCAAATCGGTGCCCGACATGCGGGCCTATCTGCGCAGCGTCGGGTCGTCGGATCGGTCGCTGCGGCGCCAGATCGAGGCCGATCTGGCCTGGAACCGGTATTTGCGCCGGCGGGTCGAGCCCTTCGTCAACGTGGGCGCGGAAGAGGTGCAAGGCACCATCGATCGCATCAACGCAGCGAAGGGTACCAACGAATATCATTTGAAGGAGATTTATCTCTCCGCCGGTCCGGACCGGGCGCAGCAGGTCTTCGACAATATGCGCCAGATGATCCAGGATATCGAAAAGGGCGGAAAACCCTTTGAATATTATACCCAATTTTCGGAAGCTTCGACCCGCAGCACGCAGGGCGATCTCGGCTGGGTCGGCACCGGCCAGCTGACCTATCTGCCGGCGAGCCTGTCGGAAGCAGCGCAGAAGATGGGCGTCGGCGAAGTCGCCGGGCCGATCGAGGTCCCGGGCGGTTTTTCCATCCTGTATCTCGTCGACAAGCGGCAGGTGTTGATGGCCGATCCGCGTGACGCACAGCTGACCCTCAAGCAGCTCACGGTGAAATTCCCCGAGGGCACGACTCAGGCATCGGCTACCAGCCGCGTGTCGGCGCTGGAAACCGCGACGCGGGCGATGCGCGGGTGCGGCAACGTGGCGAAGGTCGCGGCCGAGCTGAATGCCGAAGTGGTCGATAACGCCTCGGTCAAGGCGCGCGACTTGCCCGTCCGTCTGCAGGAGATGATCCTGAAGATGCAGGTCGGCGAGGCGACGCCGTGGTTCGGATCGCCCACGGAAGGCGTCCGTACGCTGGTGCTGTGCGGTCGCGATGACCCGCAGGTCGCCGCCGCGCCTCAGGCCGAGCAGGTCCAGACACAGATGGAGCAGGCACGCGTCAACCTGCGCGCGCAGGGCGTGCTGCGCGATCTTCGCCGCGATGCGGTGATCGAATATCGCTAAGGGGCGCTTGCGATGATCGCGCCACTGGCGGTCTCCATGGGCGACCCTGCCGGGATCGGCCCCGAAGTGATCGCCAAGGCCTGGGCCGCGCGCGAAAAGGAACAGCTCGCGCCCTTCTTCGCGGTGGGCGATGCGCGTGCGATCAGCGCGGTGTGGCAAGGACCGGTCAAGCGCATCTTCGATCCGGCCGAAGCGAATGACGTGTTCGCGACCGCGCTGCCGGTGCTGAATGTCGAGGATGGCGGCGAGATCACACCCGGCACGCCGGATGTCGACGGCGCGCGCTGTGCGCTGCATGCGCTGGAGATCGCCGCCGGGCTCGCCCGGTCGGGCACCGCCCGCGCGCTGGTGACGGGACCGGTTTCCAAGGCCCAGCTCTACCAGATCGGCTTCACCCATCCCGGCCAGACCGAATTCGTCGCCGAACGCTGCGGCATTGCCGGCGAGAATGCCGTGATGATGCTGGCGGGTCCGTCCTTGCGCGTCGTGCCGATCACCACGCATGTGCCGCTGGCCAGCGTTTCCGGCTTGCTTTCGGTCGACCTGATCGTGGCCAAGGGCCGTGCGACCGCGCGTGGGCTGTTCCGCAATTTCGGGATTCTCAGGCCACGGCTCGCCTTTGCCGGCTTCAACCCGCATGCCGGCGAGAGCGGCGCGATCGGACGGGAAGAGATCGATTTCATCATCCCGGCGATCGACCTGTTGCGCGACGAGGGCATCGACGCGACCGGGCCGTTCGCCGCCGACACCATGTTCCATGGCCGCGCCCGTGCCACCTATGACGCGGCCCTGTGCTGCTATCACGACCAGGCGCTGGTGCCGTTGAAGACGCTGCATTTCGACGAGGGCGTGAACATCACGCTGGGTCTGCCGATCGTGCGCACCTCGCCCGACCATGGCACTGCCTTCGGCATCGCCGGCAAGGATGTGGCGGAGCCGGGCGCGATGATCGCTGCGATCAGCCTTGCCGCGAGCGCCGCGGAGCGCCGCGCCGCAGCGGGGGCGTGACCCCTCCCCCGTCCCCGTTACCGCCGTTACGCGACGTCATCGCGCGTTACGGGCTCAACGCGAGCAAGGCGCTGGGGCAGAATTTCCTGCTCGACGCGCAGCTGCTGGCCCGGATCGCGCGCATCCCGGGCGACCTGAGCGATGCCGACGTGCTCGAAATCGGCCCCGGACCGGGCGGCCTGACCCGGGCATTGCTCGCGGCGGGCGCCAGGGTAACGGCGATCGAGCGGGACCGGCGCTGTATCCCGGCGCTGGCCGAGCTTGGCGATCACTATCCCGGCAAGCTGCGCGTGATCGAGGGCGATGCGCTGGAGATCGACGCAGCGCCGCTGTTCGGGAACAAGCCGCATATCGCCTCCAACCTGCCCTATAATATCGGCACAGCGTTGCTGGTGCGCTGGCTGTCGGCCGACTGGGCGCCCTGGTGGCAGAGCCTGACCCTGATGTTCCAGAAGGAAGTCGCCGAGCGTATCGTCGCGAAGACCGACGACGACCATTATGGCCGCCTCGCCGTGCTCGCCCAGTGGCGCAGCAGCGCAAGGCTGGCGATGCCGGTGCACCGCTCGGCCTTCACGCCGGCCCCCAAGGTGATGTCGGCTGTGGTGCACATCACGCCCGACGAGGCGCCCGACGGCGTGACCTTCGCCGTGCTGGAGCGGTTGACCGCAGCGGCGTTCGGCCAGCGCCGCAAGATGCTGCGGCAGAGCCTGAAATCAATCCCCGGGGCGCTGGAGGCGCTGGAGACCGTCGGGATCGAGCCGACCCGCCGCGCCGAGACCGTCAGCGTGGCGTCGTTCGTCGCATTGGCGAGGGTACTGAGTTAGCCCGGATTTTCCGCTCGAAACGAACGGTGACGAGAGGCTCTATTCCTTCGCCGCCGGCTTGGCCGAGGGCACCTCGACCGAAGCGGTCGCGATTGGCGGGCCCTTGGCGATCGTCGCGGCGAGAACAGTAGCGTCGGCGCAGCCGGCCTTGCCACAGATGGTGCGGATCTTCGCGAGATTGTCCTTCGCCCGGGCGACGGCGCCCTTGGCGACGAGGGCCTCGCCCTGCCCCTTCAGCGCCGAGACGTCATTGGGTTCGAGCAGCAGCGCCTCGCGATAGAGGCGGATCGCCTTGCCCGGCAGCCCGCGCGCCTCGGCGACCTGGCCCAGGGTGACGAAGGCGACGCGGTTGCGCGGATCGACCGCCAGCGCGGATTCGAGCGAGTCAGTCGCCGCATCGAGATTGCCGGCAGCCTGCGCCGCCTTGCCCTTGGCGAGCAGCGCCATCGAGCGCGGGTCGATCTGATCGTCGGGGCGCTGGCCGTGCAGGGAAGTGGAGATCGCAAGAAGCGTCAGCGCAGCAGCGGCGGCGACGGACGAATAACGCATGATCAACTCCAGTCTCGGCACGATAGCTGTGGCTAGCATGCACGTTGCAGTCTTGCGACAAAAAACCCGTCCGTCGCATCATGCGCCGGGGTGAGCCGAACGCCCGCACCGTGTGTGCGGCCGGCCGGAAGCGTGAGCACGTCCGCCGTCCATTCGGGATGGTCGGCGAGAAAGACCGAGACCTGCCCAGCGCCTTCCTCATCGAGCAGCGAGCAGACGATATAGACCAGCGCGCCGCCTGGCTTGACCAGGGTGGTGCCGATTTCCAGGACATGACGCTGGGTGCGGGTGAGCCGCTCGATCCGCTCCGGCGTCAGGCGCCAGCGCGCCTCGGGATTGCGGCGCCAGGTGCCGGTGCCCGAACAGGGCGCGTCGATCAGCACGCAATCGGCACTCCCCGCCCAGTCGGACAGCATCTCCGCCTCATGGCCCGGGTTGAGCAGCCGGGTCTCCACGATCGTCGCGCCTGCGCGCGCCGCGCGCGGTGTCAGGCGGGAAAGACGCGCGCGATCGGTATCGGTCGCGAGCAGCACGCCTTCATTGCCCATCAGGGCGGCGAGCGCGAGCGTCTTGCCGCCGGCACCGGCGCAGAGATCGACGATGCGCATGCCCGGGATGGCGCTTGCCGCGAGGGTGACGATCTGGCTGCCGGCGTCCTGCACCTCGATCGCGCCGTCCCGATAGGCGTCGAGCGTCTCGATATTGGTGCCCGATGGCAGACGCAGGGCATCGGGCAGGCCCGGGATCGGTTCGGCGCCCTCAATCGGCCCGGGCGCGTCCTTGAGCCAGTTGATCCGGACATCGAGCGGCGCGCGGTCGATCAGGACGGGAAGCTCGTCGCCATCGACTCCCGACTCGCGCAGTTTCGTCAGGATCCAGTCGGGCGCGATGCCGGCGATTGCCGCCCGCTCGCTCGCGCCGATCGGTGCCGGGCCATGGCCGACGCCGTCGAACAGGGCCGCGATCTCCGCGTCGGTTTCCGCGAGCGCCAGCATGGCCGCGCGACCGCTCGCCGGGCGCTCGCCCAGCCGACGGATCGCGGCATAGACCAGTTCGCGCACGGCGCGCCGGTCCTTGCTGCCGGCATAGCGGCGCTCGGCGAAATAGCGGGCGATCAGCGTATCCGCCGCCGCGCCGGAATCGCGGGCCGCGGCGACGATCGAATCAAGCAGATCGATCGCCGCCTGGACGCGGGCTGCTGGGGTCATCGGGTCACTCCTTCACGCCTCTATACAGGAAGAGACGATCGCGCGCCTTATTCCACACCAGCCGGGGCAGGTCAGTTCCCCGCGCCCACCCATTTCGCGACATCCGCGCGCACCCGATCGGCACCCTGCTTGCGCACCGCGATGGCGGAAAGCGCCTTGGCCGCGCCGCCACGCGATGCCTCGGGCAGGTTCTTCTCGGCAAAGGCCGTGATCTTGCCGGGCATGGCAGAGTCGTTCGAAGCCGTGCCCAGGCCGACGATGAAGCCGGCGCGGGTGCTGGTTTCCAGCAGGCCGTTGACCAGATCGATATTGGCCGCGGCGAAATCGAACGCCATTTCCGGGTGACGCGTTGCGACGGCCCGGATCAGCGCGGCCTTTTGCGGGGCGGTGAAGTCATCGGTCCTGAGCAGGCCGAGCGCACGCTGCGCCAGGGCGTCGTCGCGCGCATTGCCGAGCAGCCTGACATAGGTGTTCTTCTCCACCGGGTTCTTCTCTGCCTTGGCGAGGGCGAACAGCGCCTCCCATTCCGCGGGTGTGGCGTTCGCTGAATAGACACCGAGGATCGGCATGCGGATCGACGCCGGAATGGCATTGGGATCGGTTGCCAGCGCCGCCACATAAGTACGCGCCCTGGCCGCGACATCCGGATCACCGCTATGGCCGAGCCGCGCGACCAACGTCTCGCGCAGGTTGGTGGTTAGCGGAGATTCGCCTGCCTGCGCGTCGAAGCCCACGCGCTTCATCACCGGCGACAGCACCTGGATGGTGCGCGCACGGAGTGGCGCTTCGAGCGGCGTGCCCTGGAACAGGGTGGTGAGCGCGCCGAGATTGCCGGCAACCACCGACCAGTCGAGCGGGCTCGCATCGACCGGCACGGCCGCCTGGAGCGCGAAATAGCGGTCGAGCGGCTGATCGCCACTCAGCCCGAGCGCATAATCGTCGCCGAGCGTGCCAACCTGATCGGTCAGCGCCATCTTGCTGAAATCCCGAACGATCGCGGCGTGGCCGGCATCGTCATACTGGACGCGTACATAACTGCCCTTGTCGCGATTGAGCACGAGCGTGCCGCAACCCTGCACCGCGACGGTGGTCGGCGCTGCGCCCTGGACGATCGCACTCGTCACCGCTCCGCCGATCGGGCCGAGCGTCAGCGGTACACGCCAGGTCTGCGGCTTCTTCGAGACCTCGTCATAACCGAACCGCCCCTGGGTCATGGTCGCCTGGGTGACGCCGCCCGCGCAGGTCGCGCCGGTCAGCTTCACCAGCGGTACGCCGCCCTGCAGGGTGAAATCATGCGCGATATCGACGACCGGTTTGCCCGCCGCCGCGCCCAGCTCCGTCCAGAGCTGGTCCGTCACCGTGTTCCCATATTTGTACTTCGCCATGTAGCTGCGGATGCCCTTGCGGAACACGTCGCCGCCAAGCGTCGACTCCATCATGCCGATGACGGCCTGGCCCTTCTGATAGGTGATGGTGTCGAACGCCTCGCCCAGCTCATCGACCGTCTCGACATGGCGGATGATCGGATGAGTCGCCGAGGTAGCGTCGAGGCCGATCGCCCCTTCGCGATCGAACGCCACCGCGCTCGCCTGTGCGTCCCAGGTCGGGTTCAGGTCGCGGCTGCTCTTGTTCTCCATCCACGAGGCGAAGCCCTCGTTGAGCCAGAGATCGTCCCACCAGGACATGGTGACGAGATCGCCGAACCATTGGTGCGCCATTTCATGCGCGACGACGGTGAAGATGCGTTCGCGCCGGCTCTGGGTCGCGCGCTTGGCATCGAACAGCAATTCGGGCTCGAAATAGAAGATCGCGCCCCAATTCTCCATCGCGCCGAAGAACTGGCTGGAGCCGGGGCCAGCGATCATATCGAGCTTGGGCAGCGGATAGGGTTGGCCGAAATAATCATTGTAATAGGCCAGCAGGCGTTTCGCCTCGGCCAGCGCATAGTCGCCCTGGTCGACCACGCCACGACGGGTGATGACGCCGATCTCGGTCTTGCCCGACATCACCGTCTTGCGCTCGACATCGCCCATGCCGAGGAACAGCAGGTAGCTCGACATGATCGGCGACTGCTGGAAGGTATATTTCTTCGTACCGTCAGTGAGGTTGGTCACCGTCGCGGCGGGCATGTTGGAAAAGGCGGTCTGGTTGCCCGGCGCAATCGCGCTGAGCGTGAACTTCGCCTTGAACGCGGGCTCGTCCCACATCGGCGCGAAGCGGCGCGCATCGGGTGCCTCGAACTGCGTCGCCAGCATGCGGGCGGCCGACCCATCCGGGTTGGTATAGTCGATCGCGAAGAACCCGGCGGACGTGGTGTTGATCTTGCCGTCCCAGGCAAAGCTCATGCTGTGCGTGCCGGCCTTGGCCGGCGCGGGCAATGTGACGGTGAGTTGCTGCTTCGTGTCGTCGATGGTGAAGGGCACATTCTTCCCGTCGAAGGTCACCTTGCCGAGCTTCAGTTCGGCCGCGTTGAGAATGATGGTGGTCGTCGCCTGCTTGACCTGGATCGTCACCGTCTCGGTGCCGCTGAAGGTCATCGCTTTGGCGTCGGGCTTGACCGTGATGTCATAGGCGATGGGAGCGACGGCAGCGGGGAGCTGGCCGACGGCGAGAGCGGGCGTGGAAACGCCGAGCAGCAGCGACGCGATAACGAATTTCATGAAAAAGGGACTCCGAAAGCAGATATAATGTATCCCGGTGTGTTGGCCTCATAAGGCATTGGCTGGTGAAGGCAAATCGCGCCTTGCTGGACAGTCATTTCAGTTGCGCTATGAAACGCAGATGAGCCTTCCGCCCCTGTTCGATCGTCTGCGGCTTCCCGTGATCGGGTCCCCGCTGTTCATCATCTCCGGCCCCGAACTGGTGATCGCCCAGTGCAAGGCGGGAATCGTCGGATCCTTCCCGGCGCTCAACGCCCGGCCGCAGGGCGTGCTCGACGAATGGCTTCATCGCATCACCGAAGAACTGGCGCAGCATAATCGCGACAATCCAGACCGGCCGGCTGCCCCCTTTGCGGTCAACCAGATCGTCCACCGCTCGAACGAGCGGCTCGAGGCGGATCTGGCGACCTGCGCCAAATGGCAGGTCCCGATCGTGATCACCTCGCTCGGCGCGCGCGAGGATCTCAACCAGGCAGTGCATGGCTGGGGCGGGATTACGCTGCATGACATCATCGATGACCGATTCGCGCGCAAAGCCATCGAAAAAGGCGCGGACGGCCTGATTGCCGTCGCAGCCGGCGCGGGCGGGCATGCCGGGCGGCTGTCGCCCTTCGCGATTGTCCAGGAAATCCGCCAATGGTTCGCCGGGCCGCTCGCGCTGTCGGGATCGATCGCGACGGGCGACGCGGTGCTGGCGGCACAGGCGATGGGCGCGGATCTCGCTTATATCGGATCGCCCTTCATCGCGACGGACGAGGCCAATGCGGAAGCCGGCTACAAGCAGGGCATCGTCGAGGGCAAGGCAGCCGATATCGTCTATTCGAACCTCTTCACCGGGGTGCACGGCAATTATCTCCGCGGATCAATCGTCGCGGCCGGCATGGATCCGGACAATTTGCCCGAGGGCGACCTGTCGACGATGAACTTCGGGGGCGGCAATGGCAGCAAGGCCAAGGCGTGGAAGGACATCTGGGGATCGGGCCAGGGCATCGGCGTGGTCGACCGCGTCGAATCGGTCGCGGTGCGGGTGGACCGGCTCGAGCGGGAATACCGGGCGGCGCGAACGCGGCTGGCGCTCGCCTGACCAGGCCGGGAAGGATCGCCCTTCCCCGCAAAACCCCTCCTACCAGTTGACCGCCACGCCCAGCCGGGCATTCAACGGGCGCAGCGGCGTCGTCTGGTCCCCTGTCCAGAGCGTGAAGGGGTTGCCGAACGCGAAGCGATTGGCCGACCGGTTCGTCGCATTGGCGATCGCCAGCGAGACCTCGATATTGCGCCACTTCACGCTGCCCGACAGGTCAAGGGTGACGTAATTGCCCTGTCGGACGTCAAGCAGATCGCCCATGCCGAGCGTCGACCAGCCGACATAGCCGAGCGTCCCCTCCGAGCGGAAGATCAGGTCGCGGACGGGCCATTCATAGGACAGGCCCGCCCGCGCCGCGACGGGAGGCGTCTCGGGCAATCTGTTGATCGCGGTTGGCTGGGCACCGGTCACATCGTCGACGGTGTTGCGGGTATAGAGGAAGGTACCGGTAGCGTTCAGGCCGGGCAATGGAGTCCAGTCGACCATGCCTTCCGCCGTATAGATCTGGGCGTCGCCTAGATTGACCGTATAGGGCTGCCCGCGGCGATTGATCAGATCGGCCTGGGCGTCGCTCCAGCGCGCAGCCGAGATACTGCCGGAAAAGGTCACGCCCGTCTCGCCCGCACGCAGGCGGCGGACGCCGATCTCCCCCACCATGATCGAGTCCGCGCCATAGTCCGCGACGCGCCCGACACCGCGCGCAACCGCTAGGCCGCCGGTTCGATACCCGGTCTGGAAGCGCGCGAAGGCCGCGACCTGCGGCAGTATCAGCCACGACATCGCGATGGTGGGGTCGATCCGCTGAGTCGAGCGCCCCTTCACAAAGGCATTCGACCTGGGCCTGCTGGACGGTTCGCCGTCGATCCGCGCCTCGGTCGCGCGTGCGCCGAGCGTCACCGAGAGATTCGGGCGAAGTGGAATCGTCGCCTCCGCGAAGGCCGACGCAGCGCGAGTCACGTTGGTGACGCCGATGATCGTCGCCTCGTTGCCCGGCGACCCGAGCGTGCGCGACAAGATGTCGCGATTGCTCAGCAGCGCGAACCCGGCCACCCAGGATCCGCCATTGCTCAGCGAACGGGACAGCCGCGTTTCCTGAGTCAGCAACAGCTTCGAATTGTCGAGGTCATAGCTTGCGGGGATGGAATAAGGCGGCACGCCGACGCTCGCGTCGAACATCTCGGACGTGTCGAGCGTCGCTATCCCGGAGGCCGACACCAGCCGCAATCCGGTGTCCCAATCCTTCGTCAGGACCAGCCGGCCGAACAGCAGGCGGCTGTGAAATGGCTGGGCGAGCAGGGAGCGTCGCGCGAACGGGCCCGCTGACCGCTCGGCATATTGGCCGTCCCGCGAATCGATCTGCTGGCCGGCGGCGCTCAGATCGACCCGCCATCCGTCGCCGACATCGACGCGGAGCGCCAGACGTCCGCCCAATGTATCGGTGCGGTTGATATTCGACAGGCCCCGGCCGCGATCGTCGATATAGCCGCCGTCGCGGATGCGGTATCCCACCGCGCGCACCCCGATCAGGTCGGTCTTGAGCGGCATATTCACCATGCCGGCGACGTCGAACCCGGCCTCTCCCCCATCAGTCGCCGTGACGCCGCCCGCCATCGACGCGTGAACAGCGGCCAGATCGACCGGATTCGACGTCAGGCGGATTACCCCTCCGATCGCACCGGCACCGTAAAGCGTGCCCTGCGGACCTTCCATCACGTCCACGCTGCGGATGTCGTACAACCGAAGCCCGGGGTCGGGCCCGGAATAGTTGAGCTGGACATCGTCGAGATAGATGCTCGCGGTGGACTGGCTGGCACCGTTGAAGCTGCTGTCGGCGATCCCGCGGATGAAGATCTTGTTCCGGCCCGCACCCAGTTGAGTGCTTTGCAGGACGGGGGTGATGACCGCCACATCGGCCATGTCCCCCACCTCGTTCGCCGACAAGGTGGACGTGCCCGTGATGGAGGTCAGGCTGCCCGGGTAGCGCAGCAGCGGCACCCGCTGCTTGCTTGCCGTGACGACGATATCGGCAGGATCCGCCGGCGGCACGATCGGCACCGGCCGGATGCGCCGGGCCATCGGCGACGGCGCACGCACGATCCGATAGCCGCCGCCACTGACCCGCACCGCGCGATAGCCCGTGTCCGCGAGCAGGCGCCTCAGCGCGGTCCGCACCGACATCGTTCCGTGCAAGGCCGGCGTCCGGATCGCCCGCAACCCGGCCTCGGTACTGATGATCTCGGCATTCGTCTCATGTGCCAGCGCGGTCAGCGCCTTGTCGAGCGAGGTCGCCGGCACCGAAATGGACAGGTCACGCGCCGCCGCCGGTATCGGGATGCCCGTCGCTGCGAGCAGCAATACTGTACTCAGCCTAGCGCGAAGGCGTCGCGTCGCCCGCCAATATCCACCGCTGTCCGTCACGCCGCCAATTTGCCCCGATCAGGCCGGCCAGATGGGGTATGTCCCGATCGGCGGCTCCCGTAAGCCGGACCATGCCGGTAAACGGCCGTTGCGACAAGCTGCCCTCCAGGACGACCTGGGTCGCGTAGAGACGATGGATGGTCGCAAAAACATTGCCGAGCGGTTCGCCGTCGAAACTCAGTGCACCGCTGCGCCAGCCCCCGACCGACCCGGGCGATATCTTTGCCCTGGTCATCGTGCCCCTCTTCTCGCGGACGACCAGGGCGTCCCCCGGTGCAAGTTCGACCGATTCGCGACCGGGCTGGAACAATACCGACCCCGAAGACACTTCGACCGAGAGCCGGTCGCCATCGCGCGCGAGGTTGAAGACGGTGCCCAGGTCGCGGACGGTCAGGTCGCCCGACGTCACCGTGAACGGATTGGCGGGGTCATGCCGGACGTGCCACGTCGCCTCGCCTCTTTCGAGGTCGACGAAGCGCGGCCGGCTGCGGTCGAGTCGCAGGCGCGTGCCACCGCTCATTTCGATCCGCGTACCATCCGTCAGCTGCAGCGTGCGACGCTCGCCGGCGCTGGTCGCGACGGTATAGGTGGAGGGTGCGGCGGGCATGACGAGAGGTGTGAGCACGGCCAGGGCAGCGGCGGCGGCAGCGATGCCGCCGACGGTCCAGGGCCAGCGGCGTGCCGGCGATCGGTCGTTCGCTGCCTCGGCCGGGAAATCGATCCGGTCGACCAAGCGCTGCTCCGCCGCGACTCGATCATAGGCCATGGCGTGCGCCGGGCTCGTTTCCAGCCACGTCACGAACGCCTCCCAGTCGCGGTCCGACATCTCCGTCTGGCGGAGATGCCATGCGATCGCCTGGTCGATGATAATGGACTCGTCACCCTGCACGGTTCGTGCCCCTTTCCCCGGATAGACGATATGGCAGCACGATATCCACACCAAGCGGCTCGAGCCGATCGTGAATTTGGCGATAGGCGCGCTGCAGCAGCTTCTCCACGCCGCTGACGGTGATACCCAGTTCGTCGGCGATGGCGCGTTGCGACCGGCCCTCGATCCGGAATCGGTGGAGCGCGATCCGCATCCTCTCGGGCATGGCGTCGATCGCTGCCGCGACCGTCTTCAACTGATCGCTGGCGATCAACGCCCGCTCCGCGTCGGGCAGGTCATCCGCGCCGGGCTGGCTGCCAAGCCAGGCGGCATCCCGCGCGCCGCGCCGGCCCGCCGCGATGCGGCGATCGGTGGCGAGGTTCGCGGCAATCCGATAGAGGAACGCCTTGGGCTGGGCGACGGGACGGTCGGCGAGTTGGTCGATGCGCAGCCACATATCCTGCAGCGCGTCTTCGGCATCATCGCCATTGCCCAGGCGCGCGACCAGCAGCCGCAGCAGCATCGGCCGCTGTTCGAGGAAAATGGCCCTGAGACCGCCGTCAGCCACTGTCGATCCGACCCTTGATCAGGCCGGAAACGCCAGCCCGCCGGCAGCAGCCATGTCCGCGATCGACCATGCGCGCAAGGCCGCAGCCTCACGCACGCGTGCGGAGGCTATCTCGTCTTCGGCGCGAGCGCCCCGCCCGGGGTGACACATGACCAGATGCACTGGCCCCGGCCTTCTCAGAAATTGCGGAAAGAAGTCATCATAATTCTTTGAAAAATCATAATGTCCGGCGAAGCTGTCATTGCAGCGCAGACCATGCCTGGCGGCATCTCGCCTCAGACCGAGCGAGTGCCACGCGCTGCCGAGCGCCTTGCCGAGGAACGGACGGGCCATCATCGCCACAAGGCTGTCCGTGCAGCAGCGAATCCAGGCGTCCGGTGCGCGCAGCGCGGTTTCCTCGAGAACGATATCGCGGATACCCGGCAACGCATGAACATGCTGATGGCCATCGACAAAGGCCGGTGAGCGACCCATCGCCTGAACGAACGCGTCGAATTGCGCGCGGATCTCCTGCGTTATCTCGTCGAGCGGCGCCGTGCCCGACCGCGCACGCCGCGCGAGATCCCCAAGCGACGGCAGCTGACCTCGAGGCGCTAGCACCGGCATCGCCGTAAGCGGCTTTTCGCCCGTCAGCGTGAGGTGCAGGCCGATTTCGACATGATCGGGCACGTCGCGCAACAGTTCGGCGTCCGTCGCCCAACCGGGCATGACCGCCATGCAGCTGATGGCGTTGAGCTTGCCCGTCTGGGCCAGTTCGGCAATCGTCAGGCTTACCTCGCGCGAAAACGCGAAGTCGTCAGAACACAGGATTAGTCGTGGCAAAAATCGCCCCTTCCATGTCCTGATAGCGCCGTTCGCGAATATGGTGGCTGAGCAGATGGCGGTGCCGCAAGCGGCGTCCCAGAAAACGATAGAAGAACCAGTCTCCAGCCCAGGGAGCGGTTGCCGCATAAGTGAGCCGCTCGACCAGAGTCCAGCGGATCGAAGCGCGGTCCCGTTCCCGTAGCGACGGCACACACCACAGATCGTGCGAATAGCGCATCGATCCGAACTTCATCACGCGGTGAATGATCTCATGATCCTCGAGCACATAATTCCAGCGTTCCGGGTCGAAGCCCCCGGCCGCGCGCAACACGGTGGTGCGAAACACCTGACCGGCGCCGCCGGTATGGCATTGGCGCGGCAACAGCCTGGCCGCGCCGTTGATCTTGCGCCCCATCGCCGCGATGTCGCTCGGCATCGCATCGCGCGTCACGAAGAAGGCACCCGCGACAACGCACCCTTCCTCGCCCAGCAAGCGTTCCGCCTCGGCGAGATAATGCGGCGGATAGAGGGTGTCGGCGTCACAGGTGGCGACGAACCGGGACCGCACCCAGCCGAGACCGGTGCGAAGCGCGGCGACCTTGCCCGGTTCGCGTTCGGTAAGCAGCATATAGTCGAGTGCCAGCCGGTCGCACGCCGCGCGCGCGATCTCGGCGCCGCCGTCCGTCGATCCGTTGTCGACAAGAACCAGCCTGAAGGGACGAGTCTGTTCCGCCAGGCTGGCAATGGTATCGGCCAGGAAATCGCGTTCGTTGAAAAAGGGAATCAGGACGGTCCATGACAGCGCGGATCGCCCGGCGACTGGTGCTGCCTGGGCGGTGCGAGCCGAGACGAGATTGAAATACATGCGTGCATCCATCGAAACCGGGAAGGTTCGATCGATCGACGCCAGCCGAGGCACTGTGCGACCACCCTCCCCCGGATGCTCGCGAACCTCGCCCTGGCACCAACCGGTCCCCCCGATCACAAGACGACATGATCACGCGCCACCCTCACCAGGCACGTGCAGAAAAATCGGCGAGAATACCGGTGCCGCCAGCCCGCCGGGGCTGTTTCGGAGACGATGCGCGATGATATTTCCGCACCATCACGGAAAAAATATGCCGAATGACGCGACCCGAACTTCCGCCTAATTGGACTTTCCGTGACGACGGAATATTTCGGATCCGCGGCGATCGATCGCGACACGCCCGGTGCCGGCACGTGGTTTCCTCGGTTGACTCCGTTCCTGCTCGTCGCGCTGCTGCTGGCGGTCGCGATCGCGCTGCGCGGCCGCGATTTCGGCAATCCGGCCATTCATGTCGACGAGCAATATTATCTCCTGGTCGGCGACCGGATGCTGGGTGGGGCGATTCCCTATGTCGATCTGTGGGATCGCAAGCCGGTCGGCCTGTTCCTGATCTTCGCGGCGATCAGGCTGTTACCCGGCGACGGCATCCTGGCCTATCAGATCGTCGCCACCCTGTTCGCCACGGCCACCGCGTGGCTGGTGGTAGTGGGAGGCAGGCGGCTGGGCGCGACGCCAGGTGGTTCGTTCGCCGCGGCGATCGGCTATCTCATCTGGCTGTCGCTGCTCAGCGGGCGCGGCGGGCAATCGCCGGTGTTCTACAATCTGTTCGTCGCCGGCGCGGCCGTGCTGACGCTCGGACTGCCGGATCTCGCCGCCCGTTGCGCGCGGCGCGCCATCATCCTGAACGGCATGGCCGCCTGTCTGCTCGCCGGCCTCGCGATCCAGACCAAATATACGCCAGTCGTGGAGGGCGCCTATTTCGGGGCCGTCCACCTATGGTATCTTCGCCGCGCCGGCGGAAGCTGGCCCGCGCTCGGCGCTGCCGGATTGCTCTGGGCATCTCTCGGCATCCTCCCGACCGCCCTGGTCATGGTCGATTTCGCCCTGCGCGGGCCTGCCGTGTTTCAGGCGTTCCTGTTTTCCAACTTTTATTCGGTGGCACTGCGCCAATCCTATCCCGCCGTGAAGATCGTCGCCCGGCTGGCCGGGACGACCGCGCAACTCTCGCCGTTCATCGTCTGTGCCGTGCTCTCCTGGCGGACTCGGCCGCGCGATGCGGTCAAGCTGCTGGCGTTCGGATGGCTGGCTGCCGCGCTGATCGCCTTCGCGATGATCGGCGCGTTCTTCGATCATTATGCCCTCCCGCTGATGGCGCCGCTGGCGATCATCGCCGCGCCCGTGCTGGGGCGACACCGCCTTGCGCTCGCGGGGACGCTCGGAGCGGGGCTCGTCCTGTTCGGTTGCCGTGTCGCGCTGCAACCGACCGACGAAGCATCGGTGCGCGCGGTAGCGCGGATCATGACGGCGCACGGCACCGGCGAATGCCCCTATGTGTTCGCGGGCGATTCGATCCTCTACCACCTGTCGCACGCCTGCATCCCGACGGCGTACGCCTTCCCGTCGACGCTCGCCTATCAGGCCGAACAGGGTTCGACCGGCATCGACGAGGCAGCGGAAGTCCGGCGGATCATGGCTCGCCGTCCGCCGGTGGTGGTCACCATGGATCAGCCGCTCGCGCCCTGGAATGCCGAAAGCGAACGCATCGTCACAACCGCGCTGGCGCGCGATTACCGCCTTACCCTCGCGGCGCCGCGCGGGACCGGTCATTTGCTCGTCTACCGCCGGCTGACACCGTGAATGCGCCATGGCGGGGTGCGGATCATGGCGCGGTGCGACGTCTATGCAGGCATTTCCTCAACGGTCGGACACGCCTTTCATGACGCCAACTCCCTTTGCCAGTGTCGTATTTGCCCTGGCCGTGGCTATTCCTTCGGCGCTGGGCGCCGAAATGGTCGGTGAGGATGCGCCCTTCTGCACTGCCGGCCATGGCCCCGCGATCCAGGTGAATGTGCTGGGCCTGAAGGACCGCGTCGGGGAGATCTGGCTGGAACTCTATCCGGCCACCCAGGCCGATTTCCTGCGCCCCGACGAATCGCTCGTCGCCGAAGGCAGGGTATTCCGTCGCACCCGATCCCGAACGCCCGCGTCGGGCGAGGTCGCCATCTGCGTGCGTGTCCCCCATCCCGGTCGCTATTCGTTGATGCTGCGGCACAACCGCGTCGGCAGGGACAAATTCTCGATCTGGAGCGATGGCGCGGGCGTCGCCGCCAACCGGTCGCTGGGGCGCGCCAGGCCGACGTTCGAGCAGGCAGCGGTCAACGCCGGTCCCGGCGTTACCATGGTCAATATCAAGGTCCAGTATCTGCGCGGCCTGGGGTTTTCGCCGCTGAATTAGGCGATGCGGGTCAGAATGCCGCCGCCAGGCGCTCCAGCATCGATCGGGCCGGGCTCTCTGCGGCATCATTGGCCGCCTGGGCCTGATCGAGCCGCTCGACGCGGCGATAGAGATCGTTGCTTGCCTCGATCAACCCCTGCGCAAAGGGCGGCATCGCTTCGACCGCGTCGCGTTCGCTGATCGGCGCGGTGCCGAGGCGCCGCGACGGATCGAGTGCATCGCGGGGCGCCATCTCGCCCGCATCGACCGCCCGTTGAGTCAGCAGCCAGGCGATGACGTGCATCAGCCGCGTGGTGACCTTGAGCGATTCGCAGGAAAAGGAAACGCGCGCCATCGGATCGAGCTGGTCGCGTTCCGCCTTGCCGCCCTCGTCGAAATAACCGCGCGCCTCGTCGGCCAGCACCATCGCATCGATGTACAGCATGTCGATCAGCCGACGATGAATGCGGGGTTCGCTCATGTTCCTCCGGTCACGCTCACACTAGCCGTCATAATGGCGACGTCAACGACTCCGGGCTGGTGACGTCAGCGCCCGAGTCGCGGCGACTCAGGCGATGATATCGGGAATCATCTGGTCCTCGAGCATGGCGATTTCATCGCGCAGGCGCAGCTTTCGTTTCTTGAGGCGCGCGACCTGCAACTGGTCGGTCGAGCCCGTCATCAGCAGGGCCGCGATCGCTGAATCGAGATCGCGATGCTCGATACGCAGGATTTCCAGACGCTTGGCGATTTGCGTGTCGTCCATGGTTTCCCCGTTCACACCACTGCCCTTAGCAAATTGCACGGGACCCGCGAGCCGCAAAAACAAGCTGTCGCGCAAATACCTTCGGCATGTCGATTATGTCCAAAAATATGGAAGACAATCGGGGGCGAGCGTGTTCTACTCCCAACCCCGCCCAGCAATGTAGGAGGAACGCTTCCATGCAGACCGCGCATTTTTCGGCCCTTGAGGCCAAGCATGCCGTGCTCGATCGAAAGATCTGTGCCGAGTCGCAGCGCCCATTGCCGGACTTCGTGACCCTCGCGGCGCTCAAGAAGCAGAAACTGCGCCTGAAAGAGGAAATGTCCGAACTCTAGGTGCCTGGTGCCTCGCGCGGGGTTGCCCGCGTGAGGCGTCCGCGCCTTGCATCGATGCCAGAGCTGATCCGGTCGCCCGAATCGTCGCGACCGGCATCAATCTTCGCGAGAGACCTTTTCGTGCCGCTCGTGGCGCTCCTGTGCCTCGACCGTCATCGTCGCGATCGGGCGGGCTTCTAGGCGTGCGAGCGAGATCGGCTCGCCGGTCACTTCGCAGTAGCCATATTCGCCTTCCTCGATTCGCCGCAACGCCGCGTCGATCTTGGAGATCAGCTTGCGCTGACGATCGCGGGTCCGCAGCTCGATCGACCAGTCGGTCTCGCTCGACGCGCGATCGGTGAGATCGGCCTCACGCAGCGAATCGACCTGCAGCTGAGACAGAGTGCCCGCTGCCTCGCGCAGGATCGCTTCCTTCCACGCCTGCAGCTTGTCGCGGAAATATGCCTGCTGGCGCGGATTCATGAAGGGCTCCTCGGCACTTGGCCGATAGCCATCTCCACCCTCGCCCGCGGGCGGCTGAAACTTTTCGGATTCGTCCAATCGATTCAAGACCGTCGCCATCCCACTCTCCCGCCGGCGATACGATGCCTTCTGAGCACCTTCACCGCCGTCCCATCCGGAGCGGGCCTATAACCATGCCGCTCGACCATCACAAGCAAGGCCTTGTCGAAATTGAAGCCTGGCTTGCGGAGAGCGCCATAGCGGTCAGCACATTGCATTTTCGTGAATTGTCCAACGTTTTCCGTCATGCGGACATTGCCTCGGTCACGCGGCCTTGATCGCCGATTCGATTTCCGGGATCGGATGGTTGGTCAGGTCCTTGTCGAGTTCTCCGGCAATCCGCGAACTCACCTCGCTGTGATAATGTTTGCGCAGTTCACCGAGCGTCCGCGGCGGTGCGACGATGATCAGCGATTCGAACTCATGCGCCAGCGCGCGGCGTTTGAGCAGTTCGGCGGCATCCGACGCGAAACGATCTTCCCCCAGCTGATGGAAATCCGTCTCGTCCATCGTGCTCCGCCCGCTGCCGGCGCTCGAATAGGACAGGCCCGGTGCGTCGCTCTTCTGGTCGCCGTCCTTGGGATTGGACTGGGCCTCGGCATGCTCGACCACCAGGTTCGGATAGGCCTCGTCGCCCTCGTTGCGCAGGAACAGCATCTTGCGCCCATCGGCGACGAGCACGGCGGCGTTGTGGGGGATCTGCATCGAGCGTCCTTTCGGCTGTAAGGCAAAGGATAACGCCCGGACGGCGCCACGGGTTGCGCGCGCGCCGAGCCGCCGCCATAGCCTGCCGCCATGCACGATATCCGCCTGATCCGCGAAAACCCTGCCGCCTTCGACGCCGCCCTGGCACGCCGCGGGCTTGCGCCGGTAGCCGATTCCCTGGTCGTCCTGGACGAGCGCCGCCGCGCGCTGATCACTGAGGCGCAGGCCGGCCAGGCCCGCCGCAACGAAGCCTCGAAGGCAATCGGTGCGGCCAAGGCCTCGAAGGACGAGGCCACCGCCGCCACGCTGATGGCCGAGGTCGCGGCGCTCAAGGAACGCCTCCCCGCGATCGAGGCGGAGGAGAAGGCACTCGGCGAGGAATTGCACGGCAAGCTCGCCATCCTGCCCAACCTGCCGCTCGCCGACGTACCCGAAGGGGCCGACGAGGACGACAATGCCCTGGTCGCCGAGCATGGCACGCCCGGGACCTTCGCTTTTGCACCGAAGGAACATGATGCGATCGGCCCGGCGCTCGGCCTGGATTTCGAAACCGGGGTCGAGCTTGCCGGGGCTCGCTTCACCTTGGTGCGCGGTGCCGCGGCGCGCCTTCACCGCGCGCTCGGCCAGTTCATGCTCGACCAGCTCTGCGGCGATCACGGATATGAGCAGGTCGTGCCGCCCCTGCTGGTGAAGGACGAGATCGTGTTCGGCACCGGGCAGCTGCCCAAGGCGGCCGAGGACATGTTCCGTACCACGGACGGCCGCTGGTTGATCCCGACCGCCGAAGTCTCGCTGACCAATATCGTGCGCGAGAAGATCCTGACCGAGGGCGAATTGCCGCTGCGCTTCGCCGCGCTCACCGCCTGTTTCCGCTCCGAAGCGGGCGCGGCGGGCCGCGACACGCGCGGCTTCATCCGCCAGCATCAGTTCGAGAAGGTCGAGATGGTCTCGATCGTCACGCCCGATGCGTCCGAAGCGGAGCATGAGCGGATGACCGCCTGCGCCGAGGGCATCCTGACTGGGCTCGGCCTTCCCTTTCGCCGGATGAAGCTGTGCACCGGCGATATGGGCTTCACCGCCGCGCGCACCTACGACCTCGAAGTGTGGCTGCCCGGCCAGGGGCGTTACCGCGAGATATCGAGCTGCTCGACCTGCACCGATTTCCAGGCGCGGCGCATGAATGCGCGCTATCGGCCGGAGGGTGAGAAGGCGACGCGCTTCGTCCATACGCTCAACGGGTCGGGCCTCGCGGTCGGCCGCACGCTGGTCGCCGTGCTGGAGAATTACCAGCAGGAGGACGGATCGGTCGCCATCCCCGAAGCGCTGCAACCCTATCTGCGCGGCCTCAACCGGCTGGAGCCCGCCTGATGCGCATCCTCCTCACCAATGACGATGGCTATCACGCCCCCGGTCTCAAGGTGCTGGAGGAGATCGCATCGGCCTTTTCCGACGACATCTGGATCGTCGCCCCGGCCGAAGAACAGTCCGGCGCCGGCCACTCGCTGACCCTGACCCGGCCGATCCGTGTACGGCGCTTCTCCGACCGGCGCTTTGCCGTGGCGGGCACCCCGACCGACGCCGTGATGATGGCGCTGGCGCGGATCATGAAGGACTCGCCGCCGGACCTGATCCTGTCCGGCGTCAATCGCGGCGCGAACCTTGCCGAGGACGTGACCTATTCGGGCACCGTCTCGGCGGCGATGGAGGGCGCGCTGGCCGGCGTGCGCTCGATCGCGCTCAGCCAGGTCTATTCGCGCGAGGGTATGGGCGACACCGTGCCGTTCGAGGCCGCCGCTGCCTGGGGCGAGCGCGTGCTGCGCCCGCTGGTCGACGCGCCGCTGGCGCCGCGCACGCTGGTCAATGTCAATTTCCCCGCCGGGCCGGCCGACGCGGTGAAGGGAATCCGCGTCGCGAATCAGGGCCTGCGCGATTATGGACGGCTGCAGATCGTCACCAACCGCGATCCGCGGGGGTATGAATATCACTGGTTCGCCCTGGGGCCGACGGTCGAGACTCCGGCACATTCCACCGATCTGGAAGCGATCGCCGACGGCTATGTCGCGGTAACCCCGCTGCATCTCGACCTGACGCATGCGGAATCCCTGGCGATGCTCAACACCGCCTATCGCTGAGGTGCGCATGGCAGGGCCTTACGAAAGCGTCGCGCGCCACATCATGCCCGTGCTTCTGCTCGCCCTGCTTACCGGCTGTATCCCGCCGGGTCAGCCGCCTGAGTCCTCCCCTCCGCCACCGCCGCCCGTCCGATACGAGCGCGAAACCATCGATCGACCGGTTCCGCGCGCGCGCCCCAGGGTCGAACGCCCGGTCGAGCCTGAGCGCGAGCGCATCGACCGCTCGGTGCGCATCCCCATCACGGCGCCCCCCGCCTGGCAGGCGCGCCCGGTCGCCGCCACGGCACAGACGGTCGCGGCAGGCAGCTACGTCGTCAAGCCCGGCGACACGCTGCGCGGCGTCGCCGATCGGACCGGCGCCGGATCGGAAGCGATCGCCCGCGCCAACGGCCTCACCCCGCCGTTCGTGATCCGGGCAGGCCAGCGGCTCGCCATCCCGGCCGGCCGCTATCATCTGGTCCGCGCGGGCGAGACCGGCATCGCGATTGCGCGGGCCTATGGCGTCGACTGGTCGCAGATCATCGCGGCGAACGATCTGAGCGAGCCCTATACGCTGCGAGTCGGCATGCGCGTGCTGATCCCCGGCGGCCCGCGGACCCTGGCGGAGCGCGCCGCGGCCTTCACCCTCGACGTCGACGACATCGTCACCGGCGGCGAGCCGGCGCTCGCCTCCAACCAGCGTCCGGCGAGGCCGAGCAGTTCGCCCGCGCGCGTCCTGCCCTCCTCGGCCGCGCTGGCTGAACCGGTGCGGCTGCGCGGTGCCTTCGCCTGGCCGATGCGGGGCGATATCGTCGCGCGCTTCGGCCCGGGCGCGAGCGGCGAGCGGTACAATGGCATCGAGATCGCCGCGCCGATCGGCACGCCGGTCCTGGCCGCAGCGGACGGCGTGGTGGCCTATGCCGGCAACGAGGTGGCCAATCTCGGCGGGCTGGTGATCCTGAAGCATGGCGATGGCTGGACGACCGTCTATGGCCATGCCAGCCGGCTGCTCGTCCAGCGCGGCCAGTCCATAAAAAAAGGGCAGACAATCGCCTCATCGGGCGATACGGGCTCGGTCGACCGGCCAGAGCTACACTTCGAGATGCGCAAGGGCCGGACCCCGGTCGATCCGCTGGGGCAATTGCCGTCCCGCTAGCGACACGCGCGGAGCGATGCTAAGCGCCGCCGCATCATGACTGACTTCACCTCCGATCTGCTCCGCCTGCTGTCGACGCGCGGCTATATTCACCAGCTCACCGACGCCGCCGGCCTCGATGCGCTCGCGAACAGGCAGGTCGTGCCCGGCTATATCGGGTTCGATCCGACGGCGCCGTCGCTGCATGTCGGCAGCCTCGTCCAGATCATGCTGCTGCGCCGGCTCCAGCAGACCGGCCACAAGCCGATCGTGCTGATGGGCGGCGGCACCGGCAAGATCGGCGATCCGAGCTTCAAGGATGAGGCACGCAAGCTGCTGAGCGAGGACGGCATCGCCGGCAACGTCGCATCCATTCGCCGGATTTTCGAGCGATTTCTGACCTTTGGCGACGGACCCTCCGACGCGATCATGCTTGACAACGCCGAGTGGCTGGACGCGCTGGAATATATTCCGTTCCTGCGCGACATCGGCCAGCATTTCTCGGTCAATCGCATGCTGAGCTTCGATTCCGTGAAGCTGCGGCTGGATCGCGAGCAGTCGCTGAGCTTCCTCGAATTCAACTACATGATCCTCCAGGCCTATGATTTCCTGGAACTGTCGCGCCGCGCCGGGTGCAGGCTGCAGATGGGCGGGTCGGATCAATGGGGCAATATCGTGAACGGCATCGAGCTGTCGCGCCGCGTCGATTCGACCGAGGTGTACGGCATCACCACCCCGCTCATCACCACTGCCGATGGCGGCAAGATGGGCAAGACCATGTCCGGCGCGGTCTGGCTGCACGAGGACCAGCTGCCGCATTATGATTACTGGCAGTTCTGGCGGAACACCGACGATCGGGATGTCGGCCGTTTCCTCAGGCTGTTCACGGATCTTCCGCTCGACGAGATCGCCCGGTTGGAATCGCTCGAGGGCGCGGAGATCAACGAGGCGAAGAAGATCCTCGCCGATGCGGCGACCGCGATGTGCCGCGGCCCCGCCGCCGCCGCCGAAGCAGCCGAAACCGCGCGCCGTACCTTCGAAGAGGGCGCGGCCGGGGATTCTCTCCCGACCTATACGGTTATCGGCGGCGAGATCGGCATCGTCGACGCCTTGGTCGCGCTCGGTCTCTGCGCCTCGAAGGGCGAGGCCCGGCGGCTGATCAAGGGCGGCGGCGCGCGTGTCGGGCCCGACAAGGTCGTCGACGAGACGCTGACGATCAAGGTCGGTGCCGAACCGGTGCGGATCGCCGCGGGCAAGAAGCATCACGGCCTTCTGGTCCTCGACCAGGGTTAATCGTGGGGTCCTGGATCAAGCCCTTGATCCGGAAATGCTTCGTGCCGGCGCAAGCCAGCGTTAAACAATTTCGTTGCGACCCGATTCACTCTTTTATTCTAGCCTCGCGGCTTCGAGGGAGGGGGCGATGGCGGCATCCGGCAATGCGAGAGCAGTGGACGATTTCGAGGCGCCGCGCGACGAGGTGCATTTCCGGGCTCGTGCGTTCGGTCCCGATGCCCGCCCGCTGAACCTGCTGGTCGTCAGCATCTCGGCGCTCGGCCTGATGGCGCGGTGCGACATGCCCTACAAGGTCGGCGACCGGCTGACGATCACGCTGCCCGTGGTGGGCGTGGTCTCGGCGGAAATCCGCTGGTTCCTTGGCGGACGGATCGGCTGCGAGCTCGATACGGCGATCGAACTAGCCGACTATTATGATATGCTCGCGGTCGTGCTGCGCGGCCGGTGATATCTCAACCCGAGCGCAGCAGCGCCACGCCGGCGTCGCGCTCGAACAGATACAGCGCCGTCCGCGCCGCCTGCCCACGTGGCCCCTCCAGCCCGCCGTCGCGATCGATCAGCAGCCGTGCATCGGCGGCCGCGGCCGGCAGCAGCGCCTCGAGCGTTTCCGCCGTCGCGAGTTTGAACCCAGCCTCGCCCGACTGCTTCGTGCCGAGCAATTCGCCCGCGCCGCGCAGGCGCAGATCCTCCTCGGCGATGCGGAACCCGTCATTGGTCTCGCGCATCAGCGCGAGCCGCGCCCTTGAGGTTTCGCCGAGCTGGTTGCCACGGATCAGCAGGCAGATCGACCGCCCGCTTCCCCGGCCGACCCGCCCGCGCAACTGGTGGAGCTGGGCGAGGCCGAAGCGGTCGGCATGCTCGATCACGATCAGGGTCGCATTGGGCACATCGACGCCGACTTCGATCACCGTCGTCGCGACCAGCACGCCGGTCCGCCCGCCGGCGAAATCCGCCATCACTGCGTCCTTCTCCGGCCCCTTCATCCGCCCATGCACCAGCCCGACCCGGTCGCCGAACCTTGCGCGCAGCGTCTCCGCCCGGTCCTCGGCAGCGGCGAGATCGCTCTTCTCGCTTTCTTCGACCAGCGGGCATACCCAATAGGCCTGACCGCCATCGGACAGATGCCGCGCCAGCGCATCGACCACCTCGGGCAGGCGCTCCTCCGAAATCACCCGCGTCTCGATCGGTTGGCGGCCCGGCGGCATTTCGTCGAGCTGGCTGACGTCCATCTCGCCATAATTGGCGAGCGTCAGGGTGCGCGGAATCGGCGTCGCCGTCATCGCCAGCAGGTGCGGCGGCCGCTCGGCCTTGGCCTGCAGCATCATGCGCTGCGCCACGCCGAAGCGGTGCTGTTCGTCCACCACGACCAGCGCGAGATCCTTGTAGGTCACTGCCTCCTGGAAGATCGCATGCGTGCCGATCAGGATATGGATCGCGCCCGAGGCAAGCCCCATCAGCGTCGCCTCGCGCACGCGCCCCTTGTCGCGCCCGGTCAGCACCGCGATCTCGACCGGCAGGCCGCCAAGCTGGCGCCGCAGCGTTTCGTAATGCTGCCGCGCCAGGATCTCGGTCGGCGCCAGCAACGCACCCTGCGCGCCGGCCTCGACCGCCATCAGCAGTGCCATCGCCGCGACCAGCGTCTTGCCGGATCCCACATCGCCCTGGAGCAGCCGCAACATCGGCTGGGACTGTTGCAGGTCGCCCTCGATCTCGCGCACCGTCCGCGCCTGCGCGCCGGTCAGCGTGTAAGGCAGCTCCAGCGCGTCGCGCAGCCGCCCGTCGCCGGCGAGCGCCCTGCCCCGCCGCGCCTTGGACGACTGCCGTACCAGCATCAGCGCGAGCTGGTTGGCGAACAACTCATCATAAGCGAGCCGCTCCTTCGCCTTGGCGTTGGACGGATCGGCATGCACCCGCGCCAGTGCCTCGCGCCACGCGGGCCAGCCATGTTTCGCCAGCAGCCCCGGCTCGATCCATTCGGGCAGGTCGGGCGCGCGCTCGACCGCCTGCGCGGTCAGCTGCCCCATCCGCCGCGAGGTGATTCCTTCCGACAGCGGATAGATCGCCTCGCGCTCGCCCACGTCCGGTGCTTCGTCGAGCGGCAGCACATAGTCCGGATGGACCATCTGCAATTCCTGCCCGTACATCTCAAGCCGGCCGGAGACGCGCCGCGGCTCGCCGGTCGGCAGCAGCTTCTTCGACCAGCCCGGATGCCCGCCGAAATAGATCAGGCTGACATAGTTCCCCTTGGCGTCCACCGCGCGCACCCGCGCTGGCCCGCGGCCATTGCCCGACCGATGCTCGACCGCGGTCAGGGTGATCGCGATCGTCCGCCCGGCATCCGCCATGTCGAGCTCCTCGCGCGGCACCCGGTCGATCCAGCCGGTCGGCAAATGGAACGCCATATCGATGACCCGGTGCAGGCCAAGCTTGTCCAGCGGCTTGGCCAGCCCGGGGCCGACGCCTTTCAATGCCGTGATCTCGGCGAACAATGGATTGAGGATATCGGGCCGCATGACTATCTGGGCCTATCTAGTCCCAGCCGACGGTTGCTCCAAGCACCGCCGGCCAATCGCCGTTGGAAATATATGGATCGAGAGACCCGCCTGAAACGCCTGCACTTCCGTGCCTGGCACCGTGGCACCCGTGAAGCCGATTTGCTGATCGGCGGCTTCTGCGACGCCGCTGCTTCAGGCTGGAGCGACGCCGAGATCGATCTGTTCGAGGAACTGCTCGAGGAACAGGATGTCGACATCATGGCCTGGGCGATCGGCACCGATATCTGCCCGGCGCGTTACGAAGGCCCGATCATGGAAGCGATGCGCGTGCTCAGCTACGTACCGATCCAGAAATGACCTGAATTCTCCGTCACCCCGGACTTGTTCCGGGGTCCATCGATCCGCAAACGCAACCGCCGTGGTGCATCGGGAGACATGGATGCCGGAACAAGTCCGGCACGACGAAAATCGTCGAAGCCCCAAAGCCCCTCCCTTTCAGGGAGGGGGGAGATAGAATGCCCGACCTGAAGACGATCCTCTCGGCCAAGACGCCCCTCACCCTCGCCGGCGTGCCGACGGGGTTCGAGCCGTGGCTGCTCGCCGACCTTGCCCGTGCCGCGAAGAGCCGCGCGGTGTTCATCGCGCCGGACGAAGCGGCGATGCGCGCCATCGCCGCGACGGCGGCCATGTTCGCGCCCGAGCTGGAAGTCCTAGCCTTTCCCGCCTGGGACTGCCTTCCCTATGACCGCGCCTCGCCGACGCTGCATGTCATGGCCGAGCGCATGGCGACGCTGCACCGCCTGCAGCAACCCGCCAAGGGCCCGCAGCTCCTCGTCACCACCGCCAACGCCGCCGCGCAGCGGACCCTAACCCCGTTCCGCATCCGCCAGCTCGTCGCCACGCTGGCGCCCAAGGAACGGATCGGCCGCGATCGTCTCGCCGAACAGCTCCAGGCAAACGGCTATGTCCGGGTCGAGACCGTCGCCGATTCCGGCGAGTTCGCCGTGCGCGGCGGCCTGGTTGACCTTTTCCCTTCGGGTGCCGACCAGGCGCTTCGCCTCGATTTCTTCGGCGACGAGATCGAGAGCGTCCGCACCTTCGATCCCGCCGACCAGCGCACCACCGGCCGGATCGACGGTTTCACCCTGCTCCCGGCCTCAGAGACATTGATCGACGAGGAGAGCATCAAGCGTTTTCGCAGCCGCTACCGCGAACGCTTCGGCGCCACTGCGACCGGCGATCCGCTCTACCAGGCGATCAGCGACGGTCGGCGCCTTGCCGGCATGGAACATTGGCTGCCGCTGTTCGAGGAGAAGCTGGCGACCCTGTTCGACCATCTCGGCGGCGATGCCGTGGTGGTGCGCGACGCCGGCGTGCTCGGCGCGGCGGAGCAGCGTTTCGAGGCGATCACCGATTATCACGCGAACCGCGTCAAGGCGCAGTCGAGCGATCCCGGCAGCTACCGGCCGCTCCCGCCCGATGCGCTGTATCTGACCGCGAAGGACTTTGCCGAGCGGCTGGAAGAAACACCTGCCCATCTCACCACGCAATTCCACGAGCCGGAAAGTGCGACCGTTCTCGACTTCAACGTCGATGGCCCGCGCGATTTCGGCGCGGAACGGTCGAGCGGCGCGAATGTCTATGAGGCGGTCGCGGAACATGTCGCCAAGCTGCGCCGGCAGGGTCGCAAGCCGATCCTCGCCAGCTATTCGGGCGGCGCGCGCGAGCGCCTGTCGACCCTGCTCACCGACCACGGCCTTAAGGGCGCGGGGAAGGCCGACACCTGGCAGGAAGCGCTCGGCGTCGCGGACAAGGGTGTCGCCCTCATCGTCCTCCCGCTCGATCACGGCTTCACCACGCCCGACGTCGCGCTGCTCACCGAGCAGGACATGCTCGGCGACCGGCTCGTCCGCCGCCAGAAGCGCAAGAAATCCGCCGACGCCTTCCTCGCCGAACTGGCGATGCTCACGCCGGGCGACCTCGTGGTCCATGTCGATCATGGCATTGGTCGCTATGAAGGCCTGACCTCAATCCCGGTCGGCCAGAGCCCGCATGATTGCGTCGCGCTGACCTATGCCGGCGGCGACAAATTGTTCGTGCCGGTCGAAAATCTCGAAGTCCTGTCGCGCTACGGATCGGACAGCGAGGGCGCGAGCCTCGACAGGCTGGGCGGCGAGGCGTGGCAGCGCCGCAAGAGCCGCATGAAGGAGCGGATCCGCGAGATCGCCGGCGAGCTGATCGCGACCGCCGCCGAACGCGCGCTGCGCCCCGCCGATGTGATCGAGCCCGACCAGGGAGGCTATGCCAGCTTCGTCGATCGTTTCCCCTATGAGGAAACCGACGATCAGGACCGCGCGATCAACGACGTGCTCGGCGATCTCGCCGCGGGCACGCCGATGGACCGGCTCGTCGTCGGCGATGTCGGCTTCGGCAAGACCGAAGTCGCGCTCCGCGCCGCCTTCGCTGCGGCGATGTCCGGGCTTCAGGTCGCCATTGTCTGCCCGACCACCTTGCTCGCCCGCCAGCATTTCCAGAATTTCACGGCGCGCTTCGAGGGTTTCCCGCTGAAGGTCGGCCGCCTGTCGCGCCTCGTCACGGCGAACGAAGCCAAGGCGACCCGCGAAGGCCTGGCCGATGGCACGGTCGACGTGATCGTCGGAACGCATGCGATCCTCGCCAAATCGGTCGAATTCAAGCGGCTCGGCCTCGTCATCGTGGACGAGGAGCAGCGTTTCGGCGTCACCCACAAGGAGCGGCTGAAGGCGCTGAAGACTGACGTCCATGTGCTCACGCTCACCGCGACGCCGATTCCGCGCACGTTGCAGATGGCGATGTCGGGCCTGCGCGAATTGTCGGTGATCCAGACCCCGCCGGTCGATCGCCTGGCGGTGCGCACCTATATCATGCCCTGGGATCCGGTCGTGCTGCGCGAGGCGCTGCTGCGCGAGCATTATCGCGGCGGACAGAGCTTTTTCGTCACGCCGCGCGTCGCCGACGTCCCCGATATCGAACAGTTCATGCGCGAGCAGGTGCCGGAGGTCCGCGCCGTCACCGCGCACGGCCAGATGTCCCCGACCGAGGTCGAGGAGCGCATGTCGGCCTTTTACGACAAGAAGTTCGAGGTGCTGATCTCCACCACCATCGTCGAGAGCGGGCTGGATATCCCGAGCGCCAACACGATGATCATCCACCGCGCCGATCGCTTCGGCCTCGCCCAGCTTTATCAGCTGCGCGGCCGCGTGGGCCGGGCGAAGACGCGTGCTTATGCCTATCTCACCACCCCGCCCGACCGCATCGTCACCGAGACGGCGGAGAAGCGGTTGAAGGTGCTGAGCGATCTCGACAGCCTCGGGGCTGGTTTCCAGCTCGCCAGCCACGATCTCGACATTCGCGGCGCAGGCAATTTGCTTGGCGACGAGCAGTCGGGGCATATCAAGGAAGTCGGCTACGAACTCTACCAGTCGATGCTGGAAGAGGCGATCATGGACGCCAAAGCCGGTGGCATGGCGCAGCGCCCGCGCGACTTTTCGCCGCAGATCACGGTCGACGCGCCGATCCTCATCCCGGAGGAATATGTCCCCGACCTCGACCTGCGCATGGGCCTGTATCGCCGCCTCAACGATCTCGACGAATCCCAGGCGGTCGAGGCGTTCGCGGCGGAACTGATCGACCGGTTCGGCCCCCTGCCCGATCCGACCGAGAATCTGATTCGCCTCATGGAGATCAAGCTCAACGCCAAAAAGGCCTGTGTGGCGAAAATTGATGTCGGTCCGCGCGGGGCCCTGGTCAGCTTCCATGACGACAAGCCGCCCAATATCGACGGGCTGCTCGCCTGGATCGCGCGCCTCGACGGGGTCGCGAAGCTCCGGCCTGACTCGAAGCTGGTGATCAACCGTAGCTGGGGTGACCCCAAGGCACGGCTCAACGGCGCGCTGCAACTGTCGAAGGGACTGGCCAAGGCAGCCGCCGGGTAACGCGTCGCGCCCGCGCCTGATTGGATGGCGCTAGGCAGCCACGCCGAGCGGCGGCACGATCAGCAGGTCCCCGCACGACCGGATCAGCGCGGTCCGTGCCGCAACGGTCGGCGCGAGCACCAGCGAGCTCTGCCCGAATACGAAGCCGTAGAACAGCACGCCCCGCGTTCGCGCAGCCTCGGGCGACAGGCCGAGTTGCTCGAACAGCTCCGCGACATGCGCCAGCCTGGCCTCGTCGACGCGCAGCACCGCCGCGGCCGCCGCTTCGTCGCTCCGCGCCCATTCCCGTACGGCAAGTTCGATAGCCAGACCCTGAGTGTTCAGCCGCGCCGCGAACAGGTCGAGCAGGGACCGTAGCCGGTCCGCCGGTCCGTCGTCGACCAGCCGGGTCTGCTGCTCGATCGCCGCGATGCGGCCGGCCGTCCATTTCTCCAGCATCGCGTCGAGCAGCGCGCGCCGGTCCTTGAACCGGCGATAGAAACCACCTTTCGTCACCCCTAGGCGCTGCGCGATCACCTCGACCCTTACCTGATCGAGCCCATGCGCCATCTCTTCCAGCGCTGCGTCGACCCACGCCTGAGACCCGTCGTCCATTCACCATTCCTTTTCTGATACGGCACCGTATTGACTTATGCCGCGCGACTCGATACGGCACCGTATCACGCAGCGCGACAAAGTAAACGATCGCGCCGATGCCGCGGGTCGCATGACGGCATCTTTCCGAAATTGAAGCATGGAGAAGATCGTGGAGCTATTGCTCAGTCATGTTCGGGGGGAATCCTCGCCCCCGCTGGTCGAGGAAACGATCGGCGCCTGTTTCGACAGGATCGCCACCGCTCACGCCGCGCGCGAAGCCCTGGTAGTGCCGCATCAACAGGTCCGCTGGTCCTATGCCGAGCTGAAGCGGCGCGTCGATCGCCTTGCCGCCACGCTCGCGCGGCTAGGCCTTGAGCGCGGCGACCGGCTCGGCATTCTTGCCCCCAATTGCGCGGAATGGGTGGTGGTCCAGCTCGCGACCGCGAAGGTCGGAATCATCCTGGTCACGATCAATCCGGCCTATCGCACCCACGAGCTCGAATATGCGCTGACCAAAGTCGAATGCCGCGCGCTGGTCCTGGTCCCGCGCTATCGCGGCACTGACTATGACGCGCTGTTGCGCGAGATCGCGCCTGAACTCGCGACCGCTCATCCGGGCGAGCTCCGTTCGGCGCGCTTGCCGGCGCTGCGCCACGTGATCGCCCTGGGAGATGACCTGATCCCCGGCATGCTGGCTTATGAGGATCTGATCGATTTCCCACCGAATGAGGGCGTCGCCTGCCCAGATGCGATCCTGCCGTCCCTGTCGCCCGACGACCCGATCAACATTCAGTTCACCTCGGGCACCACCGGCAACCCGAAGGGCGCGACGCTCACGCATCGCAACATCCTGAACAACGGCATGTTGATCGGCCATGCGATGCGCCTGTCCGCCGAGGATCGGCTGTGCATTCCCGTGCCGCTCCATCACTGTTTCGGCATGGTGATCGGCAATCTTGCCGGCCTGACGCACGGCGCCACCCTGGTCTTTCCCGGTCAGGCCTTCGACGCCGAAGCGACGCTCGCCACGGTGCATCGGGAACGGTGCACCGTGCTGCACGGCGTCCCGACGATGTTCGTCGCGATGATCGAGGCGCCCGGCTTCGCCCGGCATGACCTGTCGAGCCTGCGCACCGGCGTCATGGCCGGCGCACCCTGCCCGATCGAGCTGATGCGCAAGGTCATCGATCGCATGCACATGGCCCAGATCACCATCGCCTATGGCATGACCGAAACCGCGCCGATCAGTTTCCAGAGCGCGGTCGATGACCCGCTGGAACGCCGCGTGTCCACGGTCGGCCGCGTGCATCCTCATGTCGAGGTCAGGATCGTCGATGCCGCGGGCGCGACCGTTCCGCGCGGCGTGAAGGGCGAACTGCTCACGCGCGGCTATTCCGTGATGCGCGGTTATTGGGGCGATCCGGCGCGCACCGCCGAGGCGATCGATGCGGACGGCTGGATGCACAGCGGCGATCTCGCGACGATCGATGCGGAGGGGTATTGCAACATCGTAGGACGCGCCAAGGACATGGTGATCCGGGGCGGTGAAAACATCTATCCCCGTGAGATCGAGGAATATCTCCACCGCCACCCCGCGATCCAGGACGTGCATGTCGTCGGCGTTCCGGACGAGCGTTACGGAGAGGAGCTCTGCGCCTTCGTCATGCTGCGCGCGGGCCATGAGGCGTCGGAGGCGCAGCTCCGGGATTTCTGCCGGGGGAAGATCGCCCATTTCAAGATTCCGAAACATGTCCGCTTCGTCGACGCGTTTCCGATGACGGTCTCGGGCAAGGTGCGGAAGACCGAACTACGTGCCCGCATCGCGGAGGAACTCGGCGCGCACGCGCTGGCAACGGCTTGAATCGGATGTCTTTTATGGAAAGAATGTTGACCTATCGCGGTGCCGTCTACCCGTGGCATTGCGACCATGTCGGGCACATGAACAACATGTGGTACGCAGGCAAGTTCGACGAGGCGAGCTGGAACCTGCTCGGCCAGCTCGGCATCACGCCCTCCTATCTGCGCGAGAGCCATTGCGGCATGGCGGCGCTGGAACAGGCCACGACGTTCAAGCGCGAACTGCTTGCCGGCGACATCGTCGAGATCCGCAGCGAGGTGATCGAGCTTCGCGAAAAGATCATCCGGTTCGCCCACACCATGTACAATGCGGAGACCGGAGAAGTCTGTGCGACCTGCGCCATCACCGGCATCCATATGGATCGACGGATACGGCGTTCCTGCCCGTTTCCCGAGACGTTGCGCGCCCGCTTCGATGCGATCGCCCCCGTTGCGGTGGCGGCATGACGCGTCACCTCGGGGCGATCGATTCAACATTCCGGGTGACTGGCGCAACAGGGATTGGACGAGTCGTTGCCGGCTCGTCCCGCTCTTTCTCAGTGACGGCGTGATTTCCCTGTTACCGAGCGGGAATTCCCTGTTCCGTGATAACAGGGAATGCCCGATTAAAGACAATTATTTCAAAGATTTAATGGTAAGAAATTGGCCCGAAACGCGCGAAAAATTCAATTCCCTGCTAAATTCCCTGTTAATCGGCCGGAACAGCGAATTCCCACCAACCGATCGCTCGCCGAATGCCGCCGCGCGTCAGAAACGGATCGTCACCGAGGATGCGCTACGCGCCGCCTCGCCGTGAAATACCGCTTCGATATTGTTGCCGTCCGGATCGAGGAAGAAAGCAGCGTAATAGCCGGGATGATAAGGATGCTCATCCGGGGCACCATCGTCTTGTCCGACCCGTTCCGTCGGCAAACCAGCCTCGGCGCCTTCCCTTTAGCTGCTGTGATCGGCGACGATCTTCCAGCCGGCCCCGCGCTTCTTCTCGAACAGCAGCGAGGTCGGGCCGGTCTGGTCAGCCGCGCCATCGATCTTCAATCGATAGCGGGCGACGAGCAAGGCGTGGGAAGCATCGATCAGGCGGAAATCGATCTCCGCGAAAGTCAGCGCACCGCGCTTCGCCGCGCGGTCACCCGAGAAGCGGGGAGCATAGCGCGCGGCGATCGCGGCCTTGCCCCGGATCATGCCGTCACCGACCACGAAGGTCGCGTCGTCCGCATAGACGGCCATGAAGCGGCCGAGATCGCCGGCCGTCCATCCCGCCGCGCTGTCGGCCATCGCCGCCATGATCGCCGCATGCGCATCCTGCCGCGGCGCGGCCGTAGCGGGCACCACCAGCGCGGCGGCAGCAAAGGCGGCGATCATCCTCATGCCGGATTCTCCATCAGCGCCACCAGCGCCTCGGTCGAGATCGCTTCGGAGCGCAGGAAGCCCTGATAGATCTGGCACCCTTCCCTGGCGAGCAGATCGAGCTGCTCCTGCGTCTCCACCCCTTCGACGATGACGACCAGGCCCAGCGCCCGCGCCATGTCGATCACGCCGCGCACCACCACCCGGTCGCGCGGCGTGCCGGTGATGTCCTGCGCCAGCTGCTTGTCGATCTTGAGATAATCGAGCGGCAGCGACTTGAGATAGACGAGGCTTGAATAACCGGTCCCGAAATCGTCGATGGCGACGCGTACGCCCGCGCCGCGCAAGGTCGCGAGCGCCGTCGCGGCGACGGCCAGATCTTCGATCAGCCCGCTCTCGACGATCTCCACCGTCAAACGCGCCGCCGGAAAGCGGCTGGTGTGGACGCGATCGAGGAACAGATCGGCAAAGCCCGGCCGCGCGATATCGGCGGCCGTCAGGTTGAGCGACAGGCGCAGGCCGTCCAGCGGTGCCGGCCAGGCCGCTGCCCGTTCTAGCGTGATCCGCTGGATATGGTCGGACAGGCCGACTTCGAGATCGGCACGCGCCGCCGCCGCGAACAGGATCTCCGCGCCGATCGTCCCCAATGTCTTGTGATCCCAGCGCGCCAGCGCTTCCACGCCGACGATCGCCCCGGTCGCGACCGATACCTGGGGCTGGAACAGGATGTCGATCTCGCCCCGGCTCATCGCATGGCGCAGCTCGACCGCGAGAGCGTCGATCGATTCCTCGGCGCCGCCTGCCTCCGCGATCCGCACCGTGGCGCTGTCCGACGCACGCGCATTGGCCAGCGCCTCGCTCGCCCGGCGGATCAGGCTCACGGCGGTGTCGTCCGGCTCGCGCCCGGCAATGCCGATCCGGCAGCCAAGCACCGCGATGGTGTCGCCGGTCAGGAATGGTCGCGCCAGTTCGCTCGCGATCCTTTGCGCGGCAAGGTCGATACGGGCGCCGTCATCCTCGATCGCGACGAGAAATTCCGGTCCGTCGAGCCGGGCGATCAAGGCACCCGCAGCGACATCCTCGACCCGCCTGAACGCAGCGCGGAGCAGCGCGTCGCCCACGGCGCGGCCATAGGCGGCATTGACCATCTCGAAACGGTTGAGCGCGACTAGCATCGCGGTCAGTGGCCGCGCATCGGCATGCGCCAGCCGCCGTTCGAGCCAGTCCCGCGCGCCCGCGGTGTCGCGGATGCCGGTCAGCGCGTCGGCGTCTCCCAGCGGTTCGGCCGGCGCAGTCGCGCGCCGGTTCCCGGCCAGGCGTTCGGCGTGGCGCGCGGCGTAGCGCAGCGCCTGGAGGAAGTCGTCATCGCTGAACGGGACGGTCAGGAAATGCGTCGCCCCCGCATCGTAGAAATCGCCGATCGCCGTGAGGTCGTCCTGCGGGACGAGCGCGAGCAGCGCTCCGCCACTGGCGGCGATCGCGCTGCCCAGCGTCGACGCGGCCGCGCGCGCTTCGCGCGGTGCATCACGGGCGTCGATCACCGCGACCGCCGCCCCGCTTGTCGCGAGCCGTTGCCCGGCACCGGCCGCCTCGCGCGCCGACACGACCCGCCAGCCGGCGCCCGCCGCAAGCCCGCCGAGTTCGTCATCCTGCCGGAACGACAGCATGAAGAGCGGTGCGGTGCCATGGCTGGTCTCGGGGTCGATCGGGGCCTCCCGTTGCGTTCGTCCCGCGCCTGTCGCGGGACCGATCCTTCATCCAGGCTTTGGCGGTGAAGAACAAGGCTTGCACGCTCCCGGACCGGAGCGGAGACCGTGCCAAAAATCCCGAACGGGGTTGTTAGCGCCTCCGCAAAGGCTTAGCTCCTGCACATGGCCAGCGCCCCCGCCCTGATCGACCGCCATGGCCGCACGATCAGCTATTTGCGGATCTCGGTGACGGATCGCTGCGACCTGCGCTGCCGCTATTGCATGGCCGAGCAGATGACCTTCCTGCCGCGCGCGGCGCTGCTCAGCCTGGAGGAGATCGCGCTGATCGCCGAGCGCTTCATCGCGCGCGGCATCACGAAGATCCGGCTCACCGGCGGCGAGCCGCTCGTCCGTCGCGATGTCGGCGATCTGGTGCGGCGCCTGGGACGTCATGTCGGCGTGGGGCTCGACGAGCTGACCATGACGACCAACGGCAACCATCTCGCCGATCATGCCGCCGACATGGCCGCCGCCGGCATCCGTCGCATCAATGTCAGCCTCGACAGCCGCGATCCCGAGACATTCCGCTATATCACCCGCCATGGCGACGTGGCGCGCGTGATCGGCGGCATCTTCGCCGCGCGCGACGCCGGCCTGTCGGTCAAGATCAACATGGTCGCTCTCAAGGGCCTGAACGAGGCCGAGATCGCCCCGATGCTGGAATGGTGCGTGGCGCACGGGTTCGACCTGTCGCTGATCGAGACGATGCCGCTCGGCGCGATCGACGAGGACCGCACTGACCGCTTCCTGCCGCTGACCGCGGTGTTCGACGCTCTGGCCGCGCGTTTCGCGCTCGTCCGCGACACATATCGCAGCGGCGGGCCGGCACGCTATTGGCAGGTCTCGGGCACGGACACGCGCCTCGGCTTGATCTCACCGCTCACCGCCAATTTCTGCGACACCTGCAACCGGGTGCGCCTGACCACCGAAGGCGTGCTCTACACCTGTCTCGGCCATGACGATCAGGTCGACCTGAAGCAGGCGCTGCGCGACGGCGGTCTGGCCGGGCTCGATGCCGCGCTCGACCGGGCCATGGCGACCAAGCCCGCCCGCCATGATTTCGACATCGCCGCCGCGGCGCCGGCGGTGTCGCGCCATATGAGCGTCACCGGCGGATGAGACTGCCCCAATGAGCATTCGCCGGGCGCTCGTCGCCTCCCCGACGCCCCCCGCCCAGGCAGCGGCGGCGGAGCTTGCCGATGCCTATGACTGGGTGCCGGTCGAGGATGCGGAGATGATCGTCGCGCTCGGCGGCGACGGCTTCATGTTGCAGACGCTCCACGCCATGCTCGAGCGGCGCAAGCCCGTGGTGCCGGTGTTCGGCATGAACCTCGGCACCGTCGGCTTCCTCATGAACGAATGGCGCCGCCACGGGCTGGACGAGCGCCTGTCGCGCACCAAGGAATTCAAGGTCATCCCGCTCAGCATGACGGCGGAGACGGCCAATGGCGAGGTCTTCAAGCTGCCCGCGATCAACGAGGTCTCGCTGCTGCGCGAAACCCGCCAGACCGCCAAGCTCGAGGTGACGGTGAACGAGCGGGTGGTGATCGACGAACTCGCCTGCGACGGCATCCTGGTCGCGACGCCCGCGGGGTCGACCGCCTATAACCTCTCCGCTCACGGCCCGATCCTGCCGCTCGGCTCGGCCATGCTGGCGCTGACCCCGATCAGTCCGTTCCGTCCCCGGCGCTGGCGCGGCGCGATCCTCCCGGACAAGGCGCGCATCTCGCTGCGCGTGCTCGAACCGGCCAAGCGCCCGGTCAGCGCGGTCGCCGATCAGCGCGAGATTCGCGAAGTCGCGAAGGTGGATATCGCGATCGACCGCGCCCGCGAGCTCACGCTTTTGTTCGATCCGGAACATGCTCTGGACGACCGCATCACGATGGAACAATTCATCGCCTGATGGGGTTGCATCGTCTGAATCGCAGGCTATACAGCCCGCCTCCGCACGGTATTCCCTGATAGCTCAGCGGTAGAGCTCTCGACTGTTAATCGAGCGGCCGTTGGTTCGAATCCAACTCAGGGAGCCACCGTTCCACCAGTAGGAACGGATGAAGCGATAGCGCCACGCACCTGCCGTCAACGCGCGCCGAAATGCACCGTGCCCGTGAGACCCCAGGTCCGCGGCTTCGCGTAGACGCCCGCGACGGTGCCGTCGAACAGCGTGTTGTCATAGCCATAGACGCGGTAGCGCTCCTCGAAGATGTTGTTCACGAAGAACGCCGCCTCCCAGAGACCGCCCGGCGACACATAGCCGATCCGCGCATTGGCGACGTCATAGGCCCCTTCCCGCTCGACGGGTGCGCAGAGCACGGTGAAGCAGAAGCTGCCGCTATGCTGGAAATCGCCCTGCACCGACGCCATGCCCCCGATAAAGGCGAATTCGTACCGCGCGAGCGCATTGCCGGAAAAGCCCGGTGCCTGGGGCAGGTCATGCGTTTCGATCGTCGCGAGATCCGGCAGCGCGACGTTGCGGACCTCGCTGTGCAGCACCGAACCGCTTGCCTGAAGCGTGAGGCCGCGAAGCGGTCGCGTCGCGAATTCAACCTCGATGCCTTCCGATTTCGCGGGGAGGTTCACCACCGTCTGCACCGCGCCATATTGGGCAAAGGCCTGATAGTCGTGATATTCATAGTGGAAGGCGGCGATGTTCAGCGTCGTGCCGGGCGCGAGGGTCGCCTTCGCCCCAAGCTCATAGGCATCGAGCTTTTCGGGGCGATAGGGAATGCCGTTGAGCGTCGCGACTTCGGCGCTCGGAAAGGGCGTGCCGGTCGAAAAGGTGAAGCCCCCGCTCTTCGATCCCCGGTTGTAGCTCGCATAGAGCAGCAATCGATCGACCGGCTTGTAATCGATCTCCGCGCGCGCGGTGAGGCCGTTGAATGTCGGCGTCGCGTTGGCCGGCGTCGTGACGACCCCGGTCGCGGGTTGAGTGACGCCGAACGACCCGTAGGATACCTCGCGCGGGTTGAAGGTGATCGAGACGCCAGTGCTCGGCTCCGACCCGAAATAGCTGCCGCGGCGCGAATCATGCCAGTAGCGCAGACCGCCGATCAGCTTGACCTTGTCGGTGACCGCCCATTCGTCCTGCGCGAAGAAGGCGAAGGATTCCGTCCGCTGCGAAAAGGCGACCAGGGGATCATAGCCGTAGAACAGATCGGCATATTTGCCGGTATAATGGCCGTTGACGATCAATCCGTATCCACCAACGGTGAGTTCATTGGCGCCGAGGTGCGCCTGCAGCCGCACTTCCTGCGAGCCCTGGTCGAGCTTCGACCCCTGGTAGAAGAACACGCCGTCGGCTGGCGACGAATCCCCGTCCTCGACATAGAATTTGGTGCCGTGCTGGTAATCGGTGATCGAGATGAGATCGAGGCCATCGGCGAGACTCGCTTCGACCCGCAGCGTCGCGCCGAACACCTTGCGATCGACATAGCTCGGATCGGTTGCCGCGGTCTTGTACGGATCGCCGCCACGCGTCGGGTTGATCGCATCGTTGCGATAGCCGGCGCCCGTCTCTCCCGGGCCCGATCCCCAATAGGCGCAGCTCTCGTTCGCGCCGAGTACTTCGCCCTGGAACTGCGCATTGGGGCAGCTTGCGACCAGCGAATACAGGCCCGCCTGGCGCTCGCGCGGCGCGCGCATGTACCGAAGTGTCAGGCGTGTCGAAATGCTCTCCGTCGGCTGCCATGCGACGATGCCGCGCAGAGCCCAGTGATTGTTGGCGCCACGCGCCGGCATGCCGGAATTGATGTTCTCGATATAGCCCTTGTCGCGATCACGGATGCCGGCGAGACGGATCTGCAGCGTATCGGTGATCGGCCCGGAGACCGCGCCCTCGGTGACGATCTGACCGTAGCTGCCGACGGTGACCGTGGCATAACCGCCGAAGCTGCTCGTGGGCTGGTTGGAAATGAACTGCACCGCGCCGCCGGTGGCATTGCGTCCGAACAACGTGCCCTGCGGCCCGCGCAGCACCTCGACCCGGGCAAGATCGAAGGTCGGGAAGCTCGCCAGGTTGATCGAGCTCGAGTAGCTGTCGTCCTGGTAGACCGCGACCGGCGGTTCCTGCTGGTCGCCATAATCGTTCTGCGACACGCCGCGAATGTTGAACACCACCTGCGCCGACGAATAGGCGTTCATCTTGAGCGTAGGGACCGCACGGGTCAGGTCAGTCGCATTGTTGATGTTGAACTTCTGCAGCGTATCGCCCGACAAGGCGGTGATCGCGATACCGACGTCCTGCAGTTTCTGTTCGCGGCGCTGGGCGGTGACGACGATGTCGGCGGGATTTTCGGAAGCCGGGCTGGCCGGCGTGGTCTGCGCCGCCGCGCCGTTCGGAACTATCGCCAGAAGCCCGGCAATCGATGCGCTCGCCAGCCATGGGCCGCGCAGATCGGTCATTTTCATTGCCATTTCCATGCCCCTTTAGTCGTCGGATTACCCCACTCCGCTTTTGATCGAAGCCTGCCGCTTCACCGCGCAGCTCTGGTCGACGGCGCACCTCATCCGGACATCGCGGATGCCGAGGGCGCCGGCCTCTTGACGAGAAGTGCCGTGGCGACCGCCACGAGCATCAATGCGAGGAACACGAGGAATATCGCCCCGTTGTAGTAAATCATCGCCGCCAGCGCGACGACCGACATCGCCAGCGCGAACCCCGGCGCGAGGGGATAGAGCGGCGCGCGATAGGGTCGATCGAGCGCTGGCTCGGTCTTCCGCAGGCGGAACAGGCTGGCCATGCTCATCATGTACATCACCAGCGCGCCGAACACCGACATGGTGACGATGCTCGCGGTCAGCGACTGGCCGGCGATGCCGATCAGGCTGTCGCTGTAGATCGCCGCGACGCCGACCACGCCGCCGGCGACCGTCGCGATATGCGGCGTGCGGAAGCGCGGATGCAGCCGCGCGAAGATCAAGGGCAGATAGCCCGCGCGCGACAGCGCGAATATCTGCCGGGCATAGCCCATGATGATCCCGTGGAACGAGGCGATCAGGCCGAACAGGCCGAGCCAGACCAGCATGTGCAGCCAGCCGCTCGACGACCCGACCACCGTCTTCATCGCCTGGGGCAGCGGATCGTTGAGGTTCGACAGCGCCTTCCAGTTGCCCGACCCGCCCGCGAAGATCATCACCCCGAACGCCAGGGCCGTGAGCGTCAAGATGCCCGCGATATAGGCGATCGGGATGGTGCGCCGCGGCTCGCGCGCTTCCTCGGCGGCCATCGCGACCCCCTCGATTGCGAGAAAGAACCAGATCGCGAAAGGGATCGCGGCGAAGATGCCGCCGATCGAGCCGATCGTGAAATGGGCGGCACCGCCCCAGCCGTCGGCGGCGAAGCTGGTCCAGCTGAATGCCGGCGCCACGACCCCCATGAACACCAGCAGCTCGCCGACCGCCAGGAGCGTCACGAACAGCTCGAAGGTGGCGGCAATTCGTACCCCGACGATATTGAGCAGGACAAAGACCACATAGGCGCCGAGTGCGGCATGCTTCGGGTCGAGCCCGGGAAACTGCACGTTGAGATAGGCGCCGATCGCCAGCGCGATCGCCGGCGGCGCGAACAGGAATTCGATCAGCGTGGCGAAGCCCGCGACGGCACCGCCGACCGGCCCAAAAGCGCGGTGACTATAGGCGAATGGCCCGCCCGCATGCGGAATCGCGGTGGTCAGTTCGGTAAAGCTGAAGATGAAGGCGACATACATCGTCGCGACGACGATCGTCGTGACCAGGAACCCGAGCGTCCCGGCCGTCGCCCAGCCATAGCTCCAGCCGAAATATTCGCCCGAGATGACAAGCCCGACGGCGATGCCCCAGAGATGGAAGGCATTGAGATTCTTGGCGAGCGTGACGTCCTGACGGTCGTGCATCGATGTCCCCCGGGCGCCCGGGAGCGGCCATCTGCCTCGCACCACCAGGGACACCCCATCGATGGAGTATCATCGCGTCCGCCGCTGCTGGAAAGGCCTGTTGTGCGGCGCAGCGAAGTAAAAGCGCTTCTTATGCGGGGTATAACGAAAGCCGACTTCACAGCGTCAAGGGCAAGCGCCAAGCATCGGCTTTTCGCTCGCATCGGGATCAGTGCATGGCTGGCGCCAAACCCAATATCCTGATCCTGATGGTGGACCAGATGGCGCCAGGCGCCCTGCCCGCCTATGGCAACACGATCGTCAAAAGCCCGAACATCGACCGGCTGGCCAAGACCGGCGTGGTGTTCGATTCAGCCTATTGCAACAGCCCGCTCTGCGCGCCGTCGCGCTTTTCGTTCCTCGCGGGCCTGCTGCCGTCGCGCATCGGCGGCTATGACAATGCCTGCGAATTCCCGGCCGATCGCCCGACCGTCGCGCATCATCTGCGCCGTCGCGGGTATCGCACGATCCTTGCCGGCAAGATGCACTTTGTCGGCCCGGACCAGCTGCACGGGTTCGAGGAGCGGCTGACCACCGACATCTACCCGGCCGATTTCGCCTGGACGCCCGACTGGACCCGGTTCGACGAACGGCCGAGCTGGTATCATTCGATGGACTCGGTGCTGAGCGCAGGTCCGTGCATCCGAACCAACCAGCTCGATTATGACGAGGAAGTGAGCTTCGTCACGCGCCGCAAGCTGTTCGAGATCGCGCGCGACAGCGACGACCGGCCGTTCTTCATGGTGATGTCGCTCACCCACCCGCATGATCCCTTCGCGATCCCGCAGCGTTACTGGGATTTGTACGACCATGCCGAGATCGAGCTTCCCCGCGTCAGCATCGCGATCGAGCGGCAGGACCCGCATTCGCTTCGGCTGCGGCATGTCTGCGGGCTCGACCTGGACGACGTCACCGACGAGCAGGTCCGCGCCGCGCGGCATGCCTATTATGGCGCGATCAGCTTTGTCGACGAGCAGATCGGCGCTGCCCTCGAAACGCTCGCCCAGACGGGCATGGCCGATGACACGATCGTGCTGCTGATCGGCGATCATGGCGAAATGCTCGGCGAGCGTGGCCTCTGGTACAAGATGAACTTCTTCGAGGGCGGCGCGCGCATTCCGATGATCGTCAATGCGCCGGACAGATTCGCCCCAGGGCGCGTGGCGGAGAGCGTGTCGCTGGTCGACCTGTTGCCGACGCTGATCGATCTCGCGGGTGGCGACGACGACGCCGGCACCCCGCACTACGGCACCAGCCTGATGCCGCATCTGGCCGGCCAGCCCGGCCATGACCTGGTGCTGGGCGAATATCTCGGCGAGGGCGCAATCGCGCCGATCGTGATGATCCGGCGCGGACCGTTCAAGTTCATCCACTCGCCGGTCGATCCCGACCAGCTGTTCGATCTTGCCGCCGACCCGGACGAACTGGTCAACCTCGCGCCGTCGCCCGACCATGCGGTACTGGTGGCCGACTTCCGGCGCGAGGTGACGGCGCGCTGGGATCTTGGCCGGATCGAGGCTGAGGTGCTGGCGAGCCAGCGGCGCCGCCGCCTGGTCGCCGCCGCGATGGCCGAGGGCAAAAGGACGTCCTGGGACTATCAGCCCCGCCGTGATGCTTCGCAGGAATATGTGCGAGGACATATGGACCTCGAAGAGCTCGAAGCCTCGGCCCGATTCCCGCGGGTTCGCGGCGAATAACGATCCAGCCGAAGCAAGTTCCGCATGACGGCAGGTTTGTCACGGCAGGTTTGTCAGGGAACGAACTTCAGGTTCAGGACACCAGGTTTCGGCCTTCGCCGGGGAACAAGAAGGGTGGAGGCGGTGCGTCCGTCAGACCCCGGCGGGGCTCTGACGGAGCGCGCGCAGGATGTCGGTGCCCGAGCAGATACCGACCAGCCGGCCCTCTTCGACCAGCAGCACCGGATGGGCGGATTCGGCGCAGATGCGGATCAGCGTGCGCACCGAGATGCCGGCCGGGCATGCGACGACGGCGTCGGGAAAGGCGTGGTGCGCATCGGGATCATCGATCGTGGTAATGGCATGCGCCTCGCCGGCGATGGTCAGGCTACCCAGTCCCTCACCTTCCACCAGCCGGTACAGGCCATGCTCGTCGAGATGGATTTCGCCGTCCCGCGCGACCAGTCCAGCCGCCGGGCGCATCACCGATGCGCCGTTCATGACGTTGAGCGGGTTCATGTGGCGCACGAACTCGGCGACATAGTCGGTCGCCGGACGCAGCACGATATCCTCTCCCGAGCCGCTCTGGATGATATGCCCGCCTTCGAGGATCGTCACCTGGTCGCCTAGCTTCAATGCCTCGTCGAGATCGTGGCTGACGAACAATATGGTCTTCTGGACCTGCTCCTGCAGGGTCAGCAACTCGTCTTGCAACTTGGCGCGGATCAGGGGGTCGAGCGCGGAAAAAGGCTCGTCCATCAACAGGATATCGGCGTCCGTCGCAAAGGCACGAGCCAGGCCGACGCGCTGCTGCATGCCGCCGGAAAGCTCGCCGGCATAACGATCGGCCCATTTGTCGAGACCGACCAGGGCGAGGCGTTCGTCCACGATCTCGGCGATCTCCGCCTTGGGCGTGCCCCGCAGCTCGAGGCCGAAGGCGACATTCTCGCGCACGGTGCGCCAAGGCAGCAACGCGAATTGCTGGAACACCATCGCCACCCGGTTGCGGCGGATATGGCGCAGCGTCGCCTCGTCGCAATCGGCGATATCCTTCGAGCCCAGACCGTCGCGCACCAGCACATGCCCGCGCGTCACCTTGTTGAGCCCGTTGGCCGCCCGCAACAGAGTCGATTTGCCCGAGCCGGACAGCCCCATCAGCACGGAGATCTTGCCCTGTTCGACCACCAGACTGGCATTGGTGACACCGAGCACGACATTGGTCTGCCGCGCGATCTCGGCACGGTCGGCACCCTGGTCCAGCAGCTTCAGCGCGGTCGCCAGACTGTCGTCGTGCCGCCTGCCCTGCCCCTTGCAGAACAGGATATCGACGTTGCGGAATTCGAGCGCGACGGTCATGGCGTTCCCTTCGCGTCGTTGCGTGTGATCCGGTCGAGGATGATGGCGAGCAGCACGATGGCGAACCCGGCCTCGAAGCCCATGCCGACCTGGACCGTGTTGAGCGCCCGCACCACCGGCACGCCCAGCCCGCCCGCCCCGACCAGGGCGGCGATCACCACCATCGACAAACTGAGCATGATGCACTGAGTGATGCCGGCGACGATCGATTGCCGGGCCGCGGGCAATTCCACCTTGGTGAGCAGCTGCCAATTGGTCGCCCCGAAGGACTTGCCCGCTTCCAGCAAGGGTGTCGGCACCGACATGATGCCGAGCTGAGTCAGGCGGATCGGCGCGGGCAAGGCGAAGATGATCGTCGAGATCAGCCCGGGCACGACGCCGAGCCCGAACAACACCAGCGTCGGGATCAGATAGACGAAGGTCGGCAGCGTCTGCATCAGATCGAGCACGGGCCGGAGCATGTCGAACGCCCGCGGCCGATGCCCCGCCCAGATGCCGATCGGCACCCCGATCACGGTCGAGACCGCGGCGGCGAACATCACCAGCGACAGCGTCTCCATCGTCGCTGCCCAATAGCCCTGGTTGATGATGAACAGCAACGCGAGCGGCACGAAGATCGCAAGCGCGACGGAGCGCCGCAGATAATAGGCAAGCCCCGCCATCAGCGCCACGAAGAGCAACGGCGGGATGAACATCAGCACCGCGGTCAGCGCATTGACCGACGACCCGACGACCGTCGTGATCAGCGCGAAGATCGCGGCATGGGTTTTAATGCCCTCGACCAGATCGTTCATCCAGGCCCCGACCGGGATCTTGTGCTCGGTGATGAAGCTGCCCCGCGCCGCCGGGGCGAGCGCCGCCATCACAGCCGCGTCGCCCGGCTTGCCGTCGAACGTCGTCACGCCCTTCAGCCAGGTTCGCACCTTGTCGGGGTGATCCCGCAGCCAGTCGCGCGCGGCGATCGTCGGACTGCCCTTCTCGACACCTGTCTCCATCAAGGCATTCTCGTCGCCGACCTCGAAGACCAGGTTCCTGAGCAGGCGCCCGACATTGGGGCATTGTTCGAGATAGCCCGAGCGCACATTGGTATAGACCTTGGCGCCGCCGAAATTCGGTCCGAACACGGCATCACCACCCGACAGGTAGCGCATCTTGAAGCGGCTGTTCATCGGGTGCGGCTGCCAGCCGAGAAAGACGATCGAGCGATGATTGCGCACCGCGCGCTCCACCTCGGCAAGCATGCCCTGCTCGCTGCTTTCGATCAGCTTGAACTGGCCGAGCCCGAACTGGTTCTTGCCGATCATGCCGAGCACCAGCCGATTGCCGTCATTGCCCGGCTCGATCCCGTAGATTTTCGCGCCGAGCGGGCCGGCAAAGCGCTGGATCGAGTCGAAGTTCTTGAGCCCGGCATCGTAGAGATAGGACGGGACCGCCAGGGTGTAGCGGGCATCGACCAGGTTCGCGCGAACCACATCGATCGAATGATCGTCGAGAAAGGGCTTCTGATCGGCCGACTGAGTCGGCATCCAGTTGCCGAGGAAGATGTCGATGTCGCGGTTGCGCATGCCGTTGAAGGTGACCGGCACCGACAGCACGGTGATGCGCCCTTCATACCCCAAGCCGCCGAGAAGCTGGGATGCAAGAGCGGTAGTAGCGGTCACGTCGGCCCAGCCGACATCCGCCAGCCTCACCTGCCGGCACAGTGGCGGATCGCCCGCCGCCTCGACTGCGGCGGGAAAGCCGAGTAGAAGAAACATGGCAAGGACTACCGACCTGCTAAACCAGCCCCTTGCCATTGGCGTTTTCCCCGAAAGCCCAAGCTGGCATAGTTGACTAAATGTTCAACGGATGTGCAAGCGCTATGTCTGTTCGAGCGCATTATCTTTGCAACGCCTGATATTGGCGTGCATATTATCGATTGAACGGTGATTCAGGAGACGCGGAAAGTGTTGGTTTCGGCTGCTTCAACGGCGGTATCGAGCGACGATCGGCGCGCGCGCCAATTGATCGAGATGACGATCGACAGCCTCGCCGAGATGGGGTTCGTCGGAACCACGCTGGCGGAGATCGGCGGGCGTGCCGGGGTGTCGCCTGGTCTGGTGGCCCATTATTTCGGTGACAAGAACGGTCTGCTCGAGGCGGCATTCCGTTTCCTGGCCGGTCGACTGGGGGAGAATCTGCTCGTCCGGCTGGCCAGTGCCGAGGGCCCCCGTGCCCGGTTGCAGGCAGTGATCGACGCCAACCTGGCGCCGGAGGAGTTCGATCCGCGCACCAGCACGGTGTGGCTCGCCTTTTGGGGCCAGGTGCTTCACGCGCCGCATCTGGGCCGCATCCAGCGCGTCTATCAGAAGCGCATGCTGTCGAACCTGCGCTACGCGTTGCGCCAGCTCGTGCCGCCGGCGGACGCCACCAAGCTCGCCGCGATGATCGCCGCGATGATCGATGGCGTCTGGCTGCGAGGCGCCCTTTCCGGCTGGGTCGAGACCGACAGCGAGACGGCGCGCTCCATGCTCACCTCGTTCGTGGACAATTATCTCAGCGACCTGCCGCCTCTTGCCGCCGCGAGGCCAGTGCCGCGCACGGTGATCACGCCGATCAATCCGGCCACGGGCGAGATCCTCGCCAGGATCGCGGTCACGCCATTGGCGGCGGTGGATGCGGCGGTTGCCCGGGCAAAGGCAGCACAGATCGGCTGGGCAGCGATGCCGCCGGTCGAGCGCGGCCGGATCCTACGCCGCGCCGCCGATATCCTGCGGGCCCGCAACGACCGGCTCGCACGGATCGAGACGCTCAATACCGGAAAGCCGATCCAGGAAACGCTTGCCGTCGACGTCCTGTCCGGGGCGGACTGCCTGGAATATTATGCCGGCGTGGCGGCGACCATCGCGGGCCAGCATCTCGATCTGGGCGCCGGCGCCTTCGCATATACGCGGCGCGAGCCGCTCGGCGTCGTCGCGGGCATCGGCGCGTGGAACTATCCGTTGCAGATCGCCTGCTGGAAGGCGGCACCGGCACTCGCCTGCGGGAACGCGATGATCTTCAAGCCGGCCGAGCAGACGCCGCTGACCGCGATCGAGCTGGAGGAGGTCTTCCGCGAAGCCGGGCTGCCCGACGGGGTCTTCCAGGTCGTGCAGGGGTTCGGCGAAACGGGCCGCGCGCTGACCGGCCACCGCGACATCGCCAAGATCTCGCTGACCGGCTCGGTCGAGACCGGCAAGCTGGTGATGGCGGACGCGGCGCGCAGCCTGAAGGCCGTGACGCTGGAGCTGGGCGGAAAATCGCCGCTGATCGTGTTCGACGATGCCGGCATCGACAATGCGGTGTCGGGTGCGATGCTCGCCAATTTCTATTCGAGCGGCCAGGTCTGCTCGAACGGCACCCGCGTTTTCGTGCAGCGGTCGATCCTGAAAACCTTTCTCGACCGGCTGGTCGCGCGCACCAGCGCACTGCGGATCGGCGATCCGCTCGACCCCGATACGCAGATCGGCCCGCTGGTCAGCGAAGCGCAGATGGAATCGGTGCTCGCCCATATCGCGCGCGCGCGGCATGCCGGCGTGCGCCTGGTCCATGGCGGCCAGCGGCGGGTCGAGGGCGCGATGGCTAGCGGCTATTATGTCGAACCGACCATCTTCGAGGCGGCCGACGATCGCCCGGCGATCGTGCGCGACGAGGTGTTCGGCCCGGTCATGACGATCCTCGCCTTCGACGACGAGGAGGAAGTAATCGCCCGCGCCAACGCCACCGAATTCGGGCTGGCCGCGGCGGTGTTCACGGCGGACCTGACCCGGGCGCACCGCGTCATCGCGCGTCTCCAGGCCGGGACGTGCTGGATCAATCAATACAACATAACCCCGGTCGAAATGCCGTTCGGTGGCATGAAGGCGTCGGGGCTGGGCCGCGAGAATGGCCTGGCCGCGATCGAACATTATACGCAGCTGAAGAGCGTCTATGTCGCCATGGCCGATATCGACTGCCCTTACTGACGCCATTCGGGAATGCAGGTGGAATACGATTACATCATCGTCGGCGCCGGATCGGCCGGTTGCGTACTGGCCGACCGGCTGAGCGCCGATGGGACCAACCGCGTGCTCGTGCTCGAATTTGGCGGATCCGACCGGTCGGTGTTCATCCAGATGCCGAGCGCGCTGTCGATCCCGATGAACAAGGCCAAGTATAACTGGCAATATGAGTCCGAGCCCGAGCCGCATCTCGGCGGGCGGCGCATGCATACGCCGCGCGGCAAGGTGCTGGGCGGCTCCTCGTCGATCAACGGGCTGGTCTATGTCCGGGGCAATCCGATGGACTTCGAGCGCTGGGAGGAAGAAGGCGCGGCCGGCTGGGGCTATCGCCATGTCCTCCCCTATTTCCGGCGCGCCGAGACGCGCGAGGAAGGCGGTAACCTCTATCGCGGTGACGAAGGCCGGCTCCACACCCGCTACGGGCCAATGACCAACCCGCTCTATCGGGCCTTCCTCTTGGCCGCCGAACAGGCCGGCTATCCACTGACCGACGACATCAACGGGGAGCAGCAGGAAGGCTTCGGCCGGATGGACATGACCGTCCATCGCGGCCGCCGCGCGAGCGCCGCCAACGCCTATCTGAAGCCGGCGATGGGCCGGCCCAATCTAACGGTGGAGACTCATGCGCTCGCCACGCGCATCCTGTTCGAGGGTCGCCGCGCGGTCGGCATCGCCTATCGCCAGCATGGCGCCGAGCATCAGGCACAGGCGCGGCGCGAGGTCATTCTTTCGGGCGGCCCGATCAATTCGCCGCAATTGCTCAAGCTCTCGGGCATCGGCCCGGCGGTGGAGCTGAAGGCACACGGCATCGCCGTGCTCCATGACCTGCCCGGCGTGGGGGAGAATTTGCAGGACCATCTGGAATTCTATTTCCAGAAGGAATGCCTGCAGCCGATCACGCTCTATTCGTCGATGAACTCGCTGGCCAAGCTGGCGATCGGGGCGCGCTGGCTGCTGCGCAAGGATGGGCTCGGCGCCACCAACCATTTCGAGAGCTGCGGCTTCATCCGCAGCCGGGCGGGCATCCCCTATCCCGACATCCAGTTCCATTTCCTGCCGCTCGCGGTGACCTATGACGGGCGCTCGCTGGCGAAAGGCCATGGCTTCCAGGCGCATGTCGGGCCGATGCGATCGAAGAGCCGCGGCAATGTCACGCTGGCGTCGGCGGAGGCGCGCGACAAGCCGGTCATCCGCTTCAACTATATGAGCCATCCCGACGACTGGGCGGAGATGCGCGCCTGTGTCCGGCTGACGCGCGAGATCTTCGCGCAGGAAGCGCTCGCGCCCTATTCGGGGCGCGAGATCCAGCCGGGCGAGGACGTGACCAGCGACGAAGCGATCGATGCCTTTGTCCGCGATCATGTGGAAAGCGCCTATCACCCGTCCTGTACCTGCAAGATCGGCAGCGACGACGATCCCATGGCGGTGGTCGATGCCGAATTGCGCGTGCGCGGCGTCGAGGGATTGCGCGTGGTGGATTCGTCGGTGATGCCGTCGGTGACGACCGGCAATCTCAACGCGCCGACGATCATGATCGGCGAAAAGGGCGCGGATCACATCCTCGGGCGGCCGCTCGCCCCGGCCTCCAACGCGCCCTTCTATACCACGCCTGAGTGGAAAACGGCGCAGCGCTGACCGGCGTTACGGCTGCAGCACCACCACCTGCGGCGGATGATTCCAGCGATCGAGCATCGCGACCAGGTCAGCGAACGCCATCGACAGGGTCGCGGTGTTGCGCAGCGGGTGCACGTTGATCGTGCCCGCGGGATCGAACGCCGCATCAAGCACGACCGATACGTCGCCACCTGTATCGTTGATCGCCGCCAGCGGCGTGACCGAACCGGGCTCGACGCCGAGCAGCCGCAACAGATGCTCAGGCCGGGCGAAGGAGAGCTTGCCCGCGCCAGTCTGCTGGCCGATGAACTTCAGGTCGGCGCGCCGGTCATGCGGCATGGTGACGAGCCAGAAACGGTCCTTGCCGTTCTTCAGGAACAGATTCTTGGTGTGGGCCCCGGCGATGCGATCATGCAGGCCGGCGCTTTCGTCCACGGTGAAGACGGCCTCGTGTTCGTGGACGGTGCACGCGATGCCGGCGGCATCGAGATCGGCCATCAGGCGGGTTTCGTCGGGCGTCATTGGCCAAGCTCGCTTTGTGTTACCGTCACCCAGCCCGTATCGGCGGCGATCGGCGGGGTGAGGCCGGCATCGCGCTCCATCGCGGCGCGCGCAACCCGCTTCTGCGCCAGCTCGGGCGTCGCGCTGCCCTTGCGGTCGACCCAGATCCGCACGCCGCCGGCATAATAGAGCATCGGCCAGTCGCTCCGGCTGTCCCCGGCCGCGAGGAGGGGGCGGCGGACCGGATCGATATAGGCCTGGATGCCGGCGACCTTGCCTTCGTGCCAGGTCAGCGGCGACCAGAGTGTCGAGGTGAGGATCATTCGGGCATTCAACGCCGCCGGATACTGCGCGTCGAGATAATGGCCGTTGGCGATCTGCTGGCGCGCGGTGGTCACGCTGTTATCGTCGGGATTGCGCAGCAACTGGGTGACGCCGATCACATTTTCCGGCGCGACATCGAAGCCATAGGCCGGATCGGACACGATCGCCCGGACCAGTTCCTCCAGCGAAGCGCTGACGACATAGACCTTGATGCCGTGCGCGCGCAGATAGGCCATCAACTGGCGCTGCGCCGGGAAGATCGCGGGCGCGAACACCGTGCCGTCGACCTGCTTGCCGTCCCTGGCATGGCGCACCAGGATCGGCGCCTTCGACACCATCATCGCGTCGACATCGCGCTTCAGGGCAGCGAGCGGCCGGCCGGCAAAGACCTGCGCGATCCAGGGATAGCAGAGCTTCTCGTCGATATCGCACATCCGCTCATAATAGCCGTACAGGCTCTCGCCCGGCAGTAGCGGGATCGGCTTTAGCGAGGGATCGAGCGTCGCGACCGACAGCACGCCCTTGTTTTCGAGAAACGGCAGCAGGCCTTCCTCGACATCGTTCTTCCACAAGGTGTTGTCGGCATCGAAGGTCGCGTACGAGCCCGGCGGCGCCTTGGCGACGACGCCTTCGATCTGCGCGCGGGCCGCCGCCGGCCAGAGATCGAGGTCCGCGGCCAGGGCCCTGCCGGAGAAGACAAGCCCTGCGGCCATGCCGAGAAGGCCGGCGACACCACGCGCGGTCACGCCGGCACCTGCGCGCCGATGGCGGGATCCGATTTGCTCGGCTTGCCGGTCTCGACATGGCCCGCGAAGCGCCGTCGCCAGGTCGATCCCGGCATTTCGACGAGCAGGTCGTACCAATGATCGTTGCGCGCGATCGGATAGCGGATGACGCGCGACGCGCCGGCGGCGAGATCGACCGACCGGACCGGCACCTTGCCATAAGCCAGCGGGCGAAGCGTGAGCCGGCATGCCGCGAGGCCATTATTGGCCAGCTTGACGAGCAGCGTGCCGCCATCGGCGCTCGGCTCGACCATCGCCTCGGCGCCGGCGCCGGCGCCGGAAAACTCCCGCAGGAAGCCGTTCGGGCCGTGCACCGCGAGCGCCGTCTCCGGGGATGGCAGGCCCGGCAGCTGATCGGTGATCGTTTCGCCCGGGCCGACGGTGTAGAACCACGGCCCGGCCGTGCCGCCCGCGGCATAGACGTTGAAGACCGCAGCCGCCGTGCCCCTGTTGACGAAGGCGAGCGTCAGGCCGGGCTTGCCGTCAGCGACCGCATGCACGTCCAGCGCATAGGGCAAGGCGCGCGCCGGGCGCTGGCCGGTCTCCTGTTTGGGCAAGGCCTGAGTCGCGGGAACGACCGGTGCGGGAAGTTTGGAAGAGAAGGTCACGCGCGCGATATAATCGGCGGTGCCGGGGAAGCCGCGCATCGCCGAGGCATCGGGATCGGCGAAGTCGAACATCGAGGTCAGGTCGCCGGTGATCGCGCGCCGCCATGGCGAGATATTGGGCTCCATCACCCCGAAGCGCCGCTCGAGGAAACGGATCACCGAGCTGTGATCGAAGATCTGCGAATTGACCCAGCCGCCACGCGTCCAGGGCGAGACGATCAGCAGCGGAACGCGCACGCCAAGCCCCACGGCCTGCCCCTTGTAGCTCTCCCCGGCCGTGTCGACCGTGCTCAGCCCCATGCTGCGGTCGGTCGCCGGCAGCGGCGCCGGCATATGATCGAAGAATCCGTCATTCTCGTCATAGTTGATGATGAATGCGGTCTTGGCCCACACTTCGGGATTGGCGGTGAGCGCGGCGAGCAGGCGGTCGGTCAGCGATTCCCCGCAGGCGGGCGGCGCTTCGGGATGTTCGGAATATTTGGCTGAGGCGACGATCCAGGAGACCTGGGGCAGCCGGTTCGCCGCGACATCGGCCGCGAAGGCCGATACCAGATGCTGCGCTTCGCTCTCCTTCGCGTTCGCCGCGGTCGATCCCGGGACGATCGCCCTGCCCCGCACATAGAGATCGTCGTCGGTCTTCAGGCCGCGAAAGGCCTTGAAATAAGCGAGCGAATTGTCACCGAAATTGTCGAATTCCTGATAGACGCGCCAGCTGATGCCGGCCTGTTGCAGCCGCTCCGCATAGGTCGTCCAGCCGGCCGCCTTGAAGCCCGGTCTGTCGCGTGCGGCATCGCCGGTCCAGTTGCCGTCATCGGCATTGTCGACCGCCTGCCGGCCCGCGTCCCCGACCGTCAATCCGCTGGTCCCGGTGAACAGGTACATGCGGTTGGGATTGGTCGGTCCGTGGATCGAGGCATAATAGCCGTCGCCCACGGTGAAGGCATCGGCGAGCGCGTGGTAGAAGGGGATGTCCGCGCGCCGGAAATAGCCCATCGTCAGCGGAGTCTTGTGCTTGATCCAGCAATCGTAGCGCGCCCATTCCGCCCAATCGCCCTTCCAGCTATGGTCCAGGCTCTTGATCAACGGGCCGCTCGTCGTCCGGCTGTCCATCAGGAACGGCAGGACATGGCCCGCGCCGTCAGGCCTGGGCTGGCGGAAGACGCTGTCGCCCGAGGGCAATCTCACCGGGCGTGGATCGCCATAGCCGCGCACGCCGTTCAACGTGCCGAAATAATGATCGAACGAGCGGTTCTCCTGCATCAGGATCACCACATTCTCGACATCGGCGATCGACCCGGTCCGGCGGTTGGCGGGCAAGGCCAGCGCCCGGCCGATCGAGGCGGGCACGGCGCCCGCCGCGCTCAATCCCGCTATGGTCTTCAATATCTGTCGGCGGTCACGCAGCGGCATGGCGACTCCCTTGATCCTCGATCGTGACGAACCGTCCCGGACACATTGAACCACCTATCAATGTTGGCAAGCGATTCGATGTTGCGCTGCGGCGGCGGCGCATCGAACGACCCGGGGCTGTCATCAAAATGGCATAATTCTCCTAGTAATAGGCCAAATCTGTTGCTTTCGCGCCACAGCTTGAAACCAGCTTCAATCAAGCGACGGCGCGCGGCGAATTCGCTTGATTCTGTTGCGACGCAGCAACAGACTTCGCGCCATCGCCGGACCTCGCACTTCAATCCGGGCCATAAGGGGATAAGTGACATGCGCCTTTCGAAGACTGTGCTGCTTACAGGCTCCATGCTGAGCGCGATCATCCTGCCCCAGGCGTCCTTCGCCCAGGAGGCGACCGAGCCGGCGGCACAAGCCGCGCCCAGCGAGGAAACCCCCGACATCGTCGTGCTCGGCTTCGGCCAGAGCCGTCAGGTGCAGAGCGTCAGCGCCATCGATATCGAGCGGATCGTGCCCGGCGCCAGCCCGCTCAAGGCCATCGAGAAGCTGCCCGGCGTGAACTTCCAGTCGGCCGACGCCTTCGGCAATTACGAATGGGCGGTGCGCATCTCGCTGCGCGGCTTCAACCAGAACCAGCTCGGCTTCACGCTCGACAACATCCCGCTCGGCGACATGAGCTATGGCAACGTCAACGGGCTGCACATCAGCCGCGCCATCATCTCGGAGAATATCAGCCGAACCGAAGTGGCTCAGGGCGCGGGCGCGCTGGGCACCGCGTCGACCAGCAATCTCGGCGGCACCATCCAGTTCTACAGCGACAACCCAAGGGACACACCCAACGTAACCGGTTCGGGCACCTATGGGTCGGACGACACTTGGCGTGGTTATGCCCGGCTCGATTCCGGGCTGATCGGCGAGCGGTTCAAGGGTTATGTCAGCTATGCCTATTACAAGACCGACAAGTGGAAAGGGTTCGGCGAACAGCGCCAGCAGCAGGTAAACGCCAAGCTAATGGCCGATCTCGGGCCGTTGGGCGACATCTCGGCCTATTTCGCTTTTTCCGACCGGCATGAAAACGACTATCAGGATCTCAGCCTGGACATCATCAAGCGGCGCGGCCTCAACGACGACAATATCAGCGATGATTATGGCACTGCGCTGAAACTGGCTCAGGTCTATCAGAATCAAGCTGCGCTCGCCGCCTATCAGGCAGCCCATAACGGTTCTTCCGTGGGCTTTACGGCGCCCTATGCGGGCATCGGCTTCACCTTTCCCGCCGGTTTCGGCACCGTCGACGACGCTTATTATGACGCAGCTGGCCTACGCCGCGACTATCTCGGCGGGGTCACGGTCAACGCGAATCTCGCCCCTGGTCTAACCATGAAGACCACCGGCTATTATCATGTCAACAAGGGCCAAGGCTCCTGGATCACGCCTTATACGGCGACTCCTCTGGGCGCCCCAAATGTGGACGGCACGCCGATCACCAACCCCGCCGCAATCTCGTTCCGCACCACGGAATACGGCATGCACCGTGGCGGGGCGCTCACCTCGGTCAGCTATGAGAGTGGCATCAACACCTTAGAAATTGGCGGCTGGTACGAGAGCAATACCTTCAATGCATCACGCCGGTTCTACGGCATGACCGCAGGCACCACCTCCAATCGCCCGGCGATCGATTACCAGAGCAACCCCTTCTTCATTCAATGGGACGGCAAATACGACACCGAGACGGTGCAATATCATGTCGAGGACACGATCAAGCTACTCGAGGACGACCTCGTCCTGAATGGCGGCTGGAAGGGCGTTCGTGTCGTCAACAAAGGCGTCCTGCGCGTCGGCACGCTCGCCTCGGGTCGTCTCGAGGCGAAGGACTGGTTCCAGCCACAGGCCAGCATCCTGTATCATGCCACGCCCAGCACCGAGCTCTTCGTCAGCTATACCGAGAATATGCGCGCCTTCGTCGCCTCGGGCGGCGCGGCGCCTTATTCCGGCACGCAGGTCACCTTCGACGCGATCAAGAACACGCTAAAGCCGGAAACCTCCAAGACGATCGAAGGAGGCATCCGCTTCCGCTCCGGCGGCCTGCAGGCTTCGGCCGTCGGCTATTATGTCAACTTCAGTGATCGCCTGCTGGCGTTCTCCATCGGTTCGGGCATCGTCGGTAATCCGCCCACGCTGAACAATGCCGGCAGCGTCCATACCTATGGCGGCGAAATTTCCGCGAATTACCGCTTCATGCAGGCGCTGTCCCTGTTCGCCAGCTATTCCTACAATGATTCAAAATATCAGGATGATGTGAAGGACTCGAAGGGTGTCGTCCTCTCCGCGACGGCCGGCAAGACGGTCGTCGACAGCCCGAAGCACATGCTCAAGGGCGAGATCGTCTATGACCAATATGGCTTCACCGCCCGCGTCGGCGCCGATTATATGAGCAAGCGCTACTTCACCTATCTCAACGACCAGTTCGTCCCGGCGCGTCTGACGATGGACGCCAGCATCGGCTATCGCTTCGGCGGAGAAGGCGCGCTGCACGGCGTGTCGATCACCGGCAACGTGACCAACCTGACCGACAAGAAATATATCGCGACGATCGGTTCGAACGGTTTCACCGCGCTCGGCGACAACCAGACGCTGCTGGCCGGCGCACCGCGCCAGTTCTTCGTTACGGTGAAGAAGGGCTTCTGATACGGTTGCGGTGGGATGGCCCGCGGTCATCCCACCGTCGATCGTCCGGAGGCCTCTAATGCCAGCCTATGAAGTCGATCTGGCCGGCACCCGCTACCATTTTCAGAGCCTCGCCCAGGTTCTCGCCGCGGCGACGCCGCCACGCTCGGGCGACCAGCTCGCCGGGATCGCCGCGGAAAGCGCGGAACAACGGGTCGCCGCGCGCTGGCTGCTCGCGGACCTGCCGCTCGCTGTCTTTCTCGAAGACCTGCCGATTCCCTATGAGGCCGACGAGGTCTCGCGCCTCATCATCGACTCGCACGATCGCGCCGCGTTCGCGCCGATCGCGCATCTGACGGTCGGCGGCTTTCGCGAATGGCTGCTGGCCGAGGACACCGACGACGCGGCGATCTCGACCGTGTCGCGCGGCGTCACGCCGGAAATGGCCGCCGCCGTCTCGAAGCTGATGCGCAACCAGGATCTGGTCGCGGCGGCGCGCCGGATCCGGGTCATCACCGCCTTTCGCGATACGATCGGCCTGCCCGGTCGCCTTTCGGTTCGCCTGCAGCCCAATCACCCGACCGATGACCCGACCGGAATCGCCGCCTCGATCCTCGACGGGCTGCTGCTCGGCGCCGGAGATGCCGTGATCGGCATCAACCCCGCCGGGGACGATGTCGAGCGGGTGGGCACGTTGCTCGCGATGATCGACGACATCCGCGAGGGTTTCGATATCCCGACTCAAAGCTGCGTGCTGACTCATGTCACCAACACGATCGAGCTCGTCCGCCGCGGCGCGCCGGTCGATCTCTGCTTCCAGTCGATTGCCGGGACCGAGGAAGCCAATCGCGGTTTCGGGATCGATCTGGTCCTGCTGCGCGAGGCGCAGGACGCGACCCTGGGCCTGGGGCGCGGCACGATCGGCAGCGACGTGATGTATTTCGAGACCGGCCAGGGCTCCTGCCTGTCGTCCGATGCGCATCACGGCGTCGACCAGCAGACACTGGAATGCCGCGCCTATGCCGTCGCCCGCGCGTTCCGGCCGCTGCTGGTCAATTCGGTCGTCGGCTTTATCGGCCCGGAATATCTCTATGACGGCAAGCAGATCCTGCGCGCCGCGCTGGAGGATCATTTCTGCGGCAAGCTGATGGGCCTGCCGATGGGACTGGACATCTGCTACACCAACCATGCGGAGGCCGATCAGGACGACATGGATACCATCCTGACGATGCTCGGCGTCGCGGGAGTGACTTTCGTGATGGGCGTGCCGGGGGCGGACGACATCATGCTCGGCTATCAATCGACCAGCTTCCACGATGTGCTCTATGCGCGCCACGTACTTGGCCTGAGGCCCGCGCCCGAATTCGAAACCTGGCTGAGCCGGGTCGGCCTGGCCGACGACCGCGGCCGCCTGATCGAGAACGGCCGGCCATTATTGCCCGGCCGATCCGTCGCGGCCCTGGCGGGATTGCGTGGCTGAGCCGCCGGCCCCCGCCGATCTCCCGTCGCGACTGCGCGCCGCGACCACCGCGCGTGTCGGGCTCGGACGGATCGGCACGGCGCTGCCGACGCGCGCATCGCTCGATTTCCAACTCGCCCATGCCCGTGCCCGCGACGCGGTGCAGGCGGAATTGGCGCCGGGCAGCTTCGGCGAAAGCATCGCCGGACGGCCGGTGATCGAAGTCCGCAGCCAGGCCGGGACGCGCGCGGACTATCTGCGGCGGCCGGACCTCGGCCGCCGCCTCCATGCGGAAGACCGCGACGCGCTTCTCGCGGGCGAGCATGATCTTGCCGTGGTGATTGCGGACGGCCTGTCGGCCACGGCCGTGCTCACACATGCCGCCCCGCTCGTGGAGACGCTGATCGAGCGCCTGCCGGGCTGGCGCATCGCACCAATCGTGATCGCTCATCATGGCCGGGTTGCGCTCGGCGACGAGATCGGCGCCGCGCTCGGCGCGAAAATGCTGGTGATATTGATCGGCGAGCGGCCCGGGCTGAGCGCGGCGGACAGCGTCGGCGCCTATATCACCTGGGCGCCGCAACCGGGGCTGCGCGACAGCGCGCGCAACTGCATCTCGAACATCCGCCCGCCGTACGGCCTCGCTTACGACGATGCGGCCGACCAGATCGCTGCGATCCTGCACGCCGCCCGCGCCGCGGGACTGACCGGCGTGTTGCTGAAGACCGGCGCGCCGACCGCGCTGCCGCCCGCCGGTTAAGCCACGCGCATTAATCTCACGGAGCGTTCGTGAGGGGGCGATCTTCCCCGGCGAAGGCCGGGGTCCAGTTGGGAGACGATCGTGATAAGGCGTTGAGTTTCCTTTATAATGACCTTTCCAACTGGACCCCGGCCTTCGCCGGGGAAGCAGAAAGGAGGAAGCGCGAGCGTGTCCGATAGCCCTGGCGTAACGCTGTCGGGCTAAAGCGCGAAATCGCTCGCCGCGAGATCCAGCGCCTCCCAGAGATAGGCGGCGAAGGAGCGCCACACCTCGAGATGGAAGGACTGTTCGCCGGTCCGCCAGAGAATAATTTCCACGCCGTCGAACAAGGTACGGGTGGCCTTGCCGGTCGGAAAGGCCCGCTGAAGATCGAGCGCGCAGCCGGTGAGGAGCAGCACCTCCGCCATGGGTCCTTCGACGGTGAGGCCGAGGTTGCGATGGCCGATATCGGTCAGCGCGTGCACGCCCTCGATCGCAGGCGCGGCCGCGCCCATGGGCAGGAGCAGCAGCCATTCGTCCGGACCAAGGCACAGGGCAGTCCCGCCGCCGAACGCGGAACTTGCCGTTACCTTGCCCGGCAGCCCGGCCGGCGCGCGCGTCCGCACACTGTACCGCGCCAGCGGCGCCGCGAGCGACAGCGTCACGCCCAGGTGGCGCGCCGGCTCCACCGGCACGGGATAAGCGAGTTCCAGCCCCTCAATCACGCAGCCGTACTCCCTCGCGGTCGTAGAAGACGCTGTCCGCGACCGTCACCCGGTGCACGCCCTCCGGCATCGGCACGAACAGGGTCTCGCCGATCCGGGCGCGCCCGTCGGCCACTACCGCCAAGGCGATCGACCGGCCGAGCGCCTCGCTCCAGTAGGAGGAGGTGACATGGCCGATCATCGGCACCGGCATCGGCGCGGCGGGATCGGGCACGATCTGCGCGCCTTCCTCCAGCACCAGCGCCGGATCCTCCGTCAGCAGGCCGACGAACTGCTTGCGCCCCGGCGCCACGATATCGGGCCGCGCGAGGGAGCGGCGGCCGACGAAATCGGGCTTTTTCCTGCCCACGGCCCAGCCGAGCCCGGCATCGTCCGGGGTCAGCGTGCCGTCGGTGTCCTGGCCGACGATGATATAGCCCTTTTCGGCGCGCAGCACGTGCATCGTCTCGGTGCCGTAAGGCACGATCCCGTGCTTCTGTCCTTCCTCGTACAACGCGTCCCACACGGCGCGGCCAAAGCCGGCAGGCACATTCACCTCGAAGCCGAGTTCGCCCGTGAAGCTCACCCGGAACAGGCGCGTCAGCACGCCGCAGATCGTGCCCTCCGCAACACTCATATGCGGCAGCGCTTCGGGCGACAGGTCGATCCCGCCGACGAACGGCGCGATCACGTCGCGGGTACGGGGCCCTTGCAGGGCGATCACGGCATAATGCTCGGTGGTCGAGGTGAGCCAGACATCGAGGTCGGGCCATTCAGTCTGGAGATAATCCTCCATCATGTTGAGCACGCGCGCTGCGCCGCCCGTGGTGGTGGTGACGTGGAAGCGGTCATCGGCCAGGCGCGCGGCAACGCCATCGTCCATGATGAAGCCGTCTTCCCGCAGCAGCAGCCCGTAGCGGCAGCGCCCCGGCGCCAGCGACTTCCACGGATTGGTGTACATGCGGTTGAGGAACTCGGCGGCATCGGGGCCGACCACCTCGATCTTGCCGAGCGTGGAGGCGTCGAACATGCCTACCCCCGCCCGCACCGCGCGGCACTCGCGCGCGACCGCGGCGCGCATGTCCTCGCCGGCCTGCGGGAAGTAGCGCGCGCGGCGCCACTGGGCGACATTCTCGAACACCGCGCCCTGCCCTTCCGCCCAGCCATCGATCGCGGTCTTGCGGACCGGCTGGAACAGCGCGTCCTTGGCCATGCCGGCCAACGCCCCGAAGGTCGTCGGCGTGTAGGGCGGACGAAACGTAGTCAGCCCGACCTGCGGCGCGGTACGGTCGAGCGCGCCTGCCGCGACCTGCAGCCCGTTGAGGTTGCTGGTCTTGCCCTGGTCGGTCGCCATGCCGTTGGTGGTGTAGCGCTTGATATGCTCGACCGACCGGAACCCCTCGCGCACGGCGAGACGAATATCACGCGCGGTGACGTCGTTCTGGAAATCGACGAACGCCTTGAAGTGGGTCGGATCGTGCGGACCGGGCAAGGCCTCGACGCTCACGCCGCTGCCGGAGATCGCGCCCGAGCAGCTGCCAATACAGGTCACCAGGTCCACGGCGCCGTCGGGCACGAACGCGCCTAGCTCCTCGCGCCAGGCCAGCGCGCCCTTGCCATGCGACCAGAGATGCACCGTCGGCGTCCACCCGCCCGCCATCAGCAGCGCGTCACAGGCGATCGTGCGTTCCCTGGCACCGCCGGTCGCGGCGACCGTGATCGCCTGGACCCGCTTCGCGCCGCTAGTACCGGTCACCGCATGGCCGGCGAGCAGCTCGATCCCGAGCGTTTCGGCCCGCACCGCCAGCGCTGGATCGATCGTGTCGCGCAGATCGACGATCGCGGCAATGCCCACCCCGGCCTCGGCCAGGTCGAACGCCGCCTGGTAGCCACTGTCGTGCGTCGCCATCAGCGCGACCCGCCGCCCGACCGCGACGCCATAGCGGTTGAGATAGGTCCGCGCCGCGCTCGCCAGCATGATGCCGGGGCGATCATTGTCGGCAAAGACGAGCGGCCGCTCGATCGCGCCGGTCGCTAACAGGATCCGCCCGGCGCGGATGCGGCGCAGTCGCTCGCGTGGGCCCTTCGCCGCGCCGACAGGCAGATGATCGGCCAGCCGCTCGACCGCGCCGACGAAACCGTCATGATAGAGGCCGATCGCGGTGGTGCGCGACAGGCAAGTCAGGTTGGGCGCCGCGCCAAGACGGGCGAGTGCGTCGGCGAGCCAGGCCGCGCGATCGGGCTCGGCCAGCAGCTTGCCGCCGAACTCGGCCTGCTCGTCCAGGATCATGACGCGCTCACCATTGCCGATTGCGTCGAGCGCGGCTTCCAGCCCGGCCCGCCCGGCGCCGACGATCAGCAGGTCGACGAAATCATTGGTGGCGGCATAACGATCCGCATCGACTGTGGTCGGCGCCGCGCCCAGCCCCGCCATGCGCCGGATCGCCGGCTCGTAGAGCTTCTCCCAGAAGGAGCGCGGCCACATGAAGGTCTTGTTGTAGAAGCCGGCCGGGAACAGCGGCGAGAAGACATTGTTGATCGCGCCCAGATCGAAGCCCAGCGACGGCCAGCGATTCTGGCTTTCGGCGACCAGGCCGTCATGCAGCTCGACCGTCGTCGCGCGCAGATTGGGCGTGTAGCGCCTCGGCCCGCGATCGATCCCGACCAGGGCGTTCGGCTCCTCGACCCCCGCCCCGAGAATGCCGCGGGGGCGATGATATTTGAACGACCGCCCGACGAGATGCACGCCATTGGCGAGCAGCGCGGAGGCGAGCGTGTCGCCCGCCAGCCCGGTCATCGCCTTGCCGTCGAACTGGAAGGTCAGCATCCGAGCGGAGTCGATCCGGCCGCGATCCTCGACGCGGAACCCGCTCACGTGATTCCCCCGGTCTCGTCGGTCCAGGCATCGGCCTCGCCAAGGCGCGGCAGGCCGGCCTTGTAGGTCCGCTCGAAATGGTCGGTCACCGTGTCGCGCACCGCGTTGAAGAAGCGGCCGCAGCCATGGATATGGCGCCAGCGCTCGAAATGCCGGCCGCGCGCGTTGGTGCGCTGGAACAGGTAACCCTCCCATTCGGCATCGTTCAGCGTGTCGGGCTGGGCCGGCCGGGCAATATGCGCCTCTCCGGCATAGCCGAACTCGATCTCGGGCCGGCGTTCGTCGCAATAGGGGCAGTGGATCAGCAGCATCTCAGTGCGCCACCGCGGCGGCGGCCGCTTCGTCGATCAGCTGCCCGGACCGGAAGCGCTCGAGGTTGAAAGGCGCATTGATCGGGTGCGGTTCATCCTTCGCGATCGTCCAGGCGAGCAGGTCCGCCGCGCCCGGAGTCGCCTTGAAGCCGCCCGTGCCCCAGCCGCAATTGACGTACAGACCCTTCACCGGAGTCTTGCCTAGGATCGGCGATCGATCGGGCGTCACATCGACGATCCCGCCCCAGTTGCGCAGCATCTGCATGCGCCGGACGACCGGGAATATCTCGCAGATCGCCGCCAGCGTGTGCTCGACGATGTGCATCGCGCCGCGCTGCGAATAGCTGACATAGGCATCCGTGCCGGCACCGATCACCAGCTCGCCCTTGTCCGACTGGCTCATATAGGCGTGCACCGTGTTGGACATGACGACGCAGGGGAAAAAGGGCTTAACCGGTTCGGATACCAGCGCCTGGAGCGGGAAGCTCTCGAGCGGGAAGCGCAACCCCGCCATCTCCATCACCACCGAGCTGTTGCCGGCGGCCGACACGCCGATCTTTTTCGTGGCAATGAAACCGCGCTCGGTCTCCACGCCCTCGACCGCCCCGTCGGCGCCGCGCCGGATGCCGGTGACGGCGCAATTCTGGATGATATCGACCCCGAGCGCCGAGGCCGCCCGGGCATAGCCCCAGGCAACGGAATCGTGCCGGGCGGTGCCGCCGCGCCGCTGCAGGGCCGCGCCGAGCACCGGGTGCCGCGCGCCCGGATCGATCGACAGCGGCGGGCAATAGGCTTGCGCCTGTTCCGGCGTGAGCCATTCATTGTCGACGCCGTTCAGCCGGTTCGAATGAATGTGCCGCTTGAAACTCTGCACGTCATGGACGTTGTGGGCGAGCATCATCACGCCACGCTTCGAATACATGACGTTGTAATTGAGCTCGGCGGACAGCCCGTCCCACAGCTTGACCGCATGGTCGTAGAGATGCGCGCTCTCGTCATAAAGGTAATTAGAGCGGATGATCGTGGTGTTCCGGCCGGTATTGCCGCCGCCCAGCCAGCCCTTTTCGATCACCGCGACATTGGTGATGCCGTGCTTCTTCGCGAGATAATAGGCAGCGCCCAGGCCATGCCCGCCGGCGCCCACGATCACGGCATCATAAGCGGGCTTTGGCGCGGCGTCCGGAAACTGCACCGGCCAGCTCTTGTGATGGCCGATCGCCTTGGCGACCAGCGTCGCGACATTATACCGGATCACGCGCCCCTTGCCCCCAGCGCGGCGCGCGCCCGATCAAGATAGAAGCTCTTGAAATTGCCCACCAGCTTCTCTTCGCGCGAGTAAGGGCCCTGGCGATAGCCGTCGGTCATGATCCCCAGATGGTTGATCGCGCAGAGATGGCTGTCCTGGCGGTTGGTCGCGCGCCAGACCGCGGTCAGATTGGCCGGGTCGTAATCCACGCCTTCCTCCGCATCCTCCCGCACCAGCCAGCTGGTCCGCAGCAGCGTCTTGTCGGGCGCAAGCGGCGTCAACGAGAAGGTGACGATATGGTCGCAGCAGAAATGGTGCCAGCTATTGGGCTGAGTCCAGACCGAAAGGCTCGACGTATTCGGCTCCGTGAACGGGCCGAGCAGCTTCGTGCTGGCGATCTTCCCGTCCACCGTCTGGCTTACTGCCCCATTGGCGAGCGGCAGCCGGGCGACGCGGTGCCACCAGTCGCCGGGAAACTCGATCAGGTCGTGATAGATGCCGAGCCGCCGCCACTCCTCACGCTCGGCCGCGATCCGTGCCTGCGAGGCAAGGTCGTCGGCGTCTAGGACCGCGTCTTCGGGCAGGCCCTTGCCGAAACCGCTCGACCCAAGGCACGAGGTCAGTTCGGGATGGTTGCCGTCGCAGTGATAGCATTCGCGATTATTCTCCATCACGAGCTTCCAGTTGGCGTCCTCGATCAGATCGTCCTGGACCGCCACCTTGCAATGCTCGAGATCGTACATGCCGATCTGCGCCGCGATATCCGCCTTGACCCGGTCGATCGGCGGCGGTGTGTCGCTGAGGCAGAGGAAGATCAGGCCGCCGATATTTTCGAGCGCCACCGGCGTCAGGCCGAATAGCTGCTTGTCGAAATCCTCGGGCATGTCGCGCGCGGCGAGAAGCCGGCCGTCGAGACCATAGGTCCACATATGATAGGGGCACATCAGCCGCGGCGCGCTGCCCGATGGCGCCGAGCAGATGCGGGCGCCGCGATGACGACAGCTGTTGTAAAAGGCGCGAACCTCGCCGTCGCGGCCGCGAACGATGATGATCGAGTTGTTGGCGAGGTCGAACAGGTAATAGTCGCCGGGCTTTTTCACATGCGCGACGGTGCAGGCGTAGAGCCACACCGATTTCAGCATGACCTGCATGTCGAACTCGAACGCCTCGCGCCCGACATAGAGCTGCTGCGGCAGGGTATAACCGGGGCGATCCTGTTCGAGCAGCGATGCGATATTCTCATAGCCGGACATGAGGATCAGCTCCTCAGCCGGTCATTCTCGGGATCGAACGGCGAATCCGCGATCACGGTGGCGCGGTGGCGTTTGCCCAGGATGACGATATCCAGGTCCCTGCCCGCCTCGGCGAGATCCGGCCTGACCATCGCCAGCGCCAGCGACTTGCCCGTCCGCCAGCCATAGCCGCCCGACGTGGCGCGCCCGACCAGTTCGTCGCCGACAAGGATCGGTTCCGCGCCGCGCGCGTCCGCGTCGGTCACGCCGTGCACTTCCAGCGTGACGAGCGCGTTCGGCTCCCCGGCGTCGCGCCGCGCCAACAGCGCCGCGCGGCCGAAAAAGTCCGGCTTCTTCGTGCCGATGAAACGCGCCAGGCCACTCTCATAGGCTGAATATTCGACCGAAAGCTCGCGCGGGATCAGCTTGTAGCCCTTCTCCAGTCGCATCGAATCCATCGCGCGAATGCCGAATGGCTTGAGATCGTCCCCGCCCGCCTCGAACAGCAGGTCGAAGATGTAGTTTTGCATCTCGATCGGGTGGTGAATCTCCCAGCCCAGTTCGCCGACGAAATTCACGCGCAGCGCCTCGACCGGCGCTACCCCGATGCTGATGGTCTTGCCCGTGAGCCAGGGGAAGGCGGCGCTCGACAGGTCGGTCCCGGTCACCTTGGCCAGGATCTCGCGAGACCTGGGGCCAGCCAGGACGAGCACCCCCATTGCCGTCGTCAGCCGCTCGAACGCGACCGAGCCGTCCCGCGGCATCGCCTTTTTCAGATAGTCATGATCGTGTTTCTCATAGGCCCCGGCCGACACCAGGTAGAAACGCTGCGGCCCCTGTTTGTAGACGGTGAACTCGCTGCGCACCCCGCCCCGCGCGGTCAGCAGGTACGACAAGGTGACGCGCCCGATCTTTTTCGGCGCCGCGTTCGTCAGCAACCCGTCGAGCCATGCTTCCGCGCCGGGCCCGGAAATCTCGCATTTCGCGAAGGCGCTCATGTCGAGCAGCCCCGCCTTTTCAGTGACATGGCGGCATTCATTCCCGACATGCTCGAAGTAGTTCGAGCGGCGGAACGACCATTGTTCGCGGATCGGCGCATCGCCTTGCGGCACCGGATAGTTGCGGTTGAGCAGGACGTCGGGCCGGACCAGGTCATCCGCGCTCAGCTCATAGCCGGGGGGCGCGAACCAGTTCGGCCGCTCCCATCCGAAAACGGTCCCGAACACCGCGCCCTTTTCCTTCATCCGGTCATAGCAGGGCGTGCGGCGCAGGCCGCGCGCGCCCTCGCGCTCCTCGTCCGGATAATGTACGGTGAAGACCTTGGCATAGGCCTCCTCATTCTTGGCGGTGAGATAACCCTTGCCGGCATAATCGCCGAAGCGACGCGGATCGACGCCCATCATGTCGATCGTCGGCTCGCCGTCGACGATCCAGTGCGCGAGCTGCCACCCTGCCCCGCCCGCCGCGGTGATGCCGAAGCTATGGCCTTCGTTCAGCCAAAAATTCCTGAGCCCCGGCGCCGGGCCGACGATCGGGCCGCCGTCCGGGGTATAGGCGATCGCGCCATTATAGACGCGCTTGATGCCGACTTCGCCGAATGCGGGCACGCGGGCGATCGCCGCCAGGATATGCGGCTCGAGCCGCTCCAGATCCTCCGGGAACAATTCATATTCGGACTCGGCCGAAGGTCCTTCGGGATAGCAGACCGGCGCACCGACCTCATAAGGGCCGAGGAGAAGGCCGCCCGCTTCCTCGCGCATATAATAGCTGGCGTCGGATTCCCGCAGCACGCCCATCTCGGGAAGGCCGGCCCGCTTGCGTTCCATGATCGCGGGATGCTGCTCGGTGACCAGATATTGATGCTCGACCGGGATCACCGGAATGTCGAGCCCCACCATGGCGCCGGTCCCGCGCGCGAAATTGCCGCTCGCGGAGACGACATGCTCGCACAGGACATCGCCCTGGTCGGTCGAGACCAGCCATGAGCCGTCCGGCTGTTGCGCGATCGCGGTCACCACGGTGTTGCGGTTGATCTCCGCGCCAAGCTGGCGCGCGCCCTTGGCCAGCGCCTGGGTGAGGTCAGCGGGCTGGATATAGCCGTCGGCGGGGTGGCGGATCGCCGCGATCACGCCGGTCATATCGGCCAGCGGCCACAACGCCTTCACGTCGTCCGGCGTGAGCATGTCGACATCGACGCCGATCGTGCGCGCGACCCCGGCATAATAGAGATATTCGTCGAGCCGGTCCGGGGTGCAGGCAAGGCGGATGTTCGACACGTTGGAGAAGCCGACATTGAGCCCCGTCTCGGCCTCAAGCGTCGGATAGAAGCCGACCGAATATTGGTGCATCTTGCCGACCGAATAGCTCAGGTTGAACAGCGGCAGCAGCCCTGCGGCGTGCCAGGTCGACCCCGAAGTCAGTTCCTTGCGCTCGATCAGCATGACGTCGGACCAGCCCAGCTTCGCCAGGTGATACAGCGTCGATACCCCGACGACGCCACCACCGATCACCACGACACGAGCATGTGTTTTCAAGGCATGTTTTCCGATCGCTGAGGAAATGCGGGTGTTCCGGTCGTCGGCCTTCCTTTTCAGGGGCGATGGCCTGATATGCGAGATTAGTGTTGCTTATCCAACGGCCGCCGAGGCTATGCTCCCCCGCTCGACGGGCCGGGACATGGCGGGCATGCTGACGTCGATCGTGCGAGGACCTGCCTGAGATCATGAAGCTGCCGCCCGGATATGAACTGAATTCGATCGAGGTGTTCGTCCTCACCGCCGAACTCGGCGGCATGACCCAGACGGCGCGGCATCTCGGCATGACTCAGTCCGCCGTGTCGCAAACCATCTCGAAGCTCGAGGCCGCGTTGGGCGTGCGCCTGTTCGATCGCGCGATGCGGCCGCTCGCGCTTACCCCCAGCGGGAAGGTCCTGCTGCGCGACGGCGTGACCCTCGTCGCCACGGCGCGCGGCCTGGCGCGCCAGGTCCGCGAGGGCGGCGAACGCGTGGTCGATTGCGTCACCATCGCCATGGCGGAAAGCATGGCCAATCATTTGACCGCACCGCTCCTGAAGGAGATGGGGCCGCGCGCGCATCAATGGAAATTGCGATCCGGCATTTCGATGCTGCAGCACCACGACTTCCTCGCCCGCAAGCTGGACATGCTGATAACCGGCAGCAGCCAGCTCGAAGAGGTCGAGGACATCGAGCATTTCCCGATCATGACCGAGGATTTCATCCTGATCGCCCCGGCCGATCACCCCGGCCCGCTCGACCCGATCGAGGCGCTCGCCGGCATGCCGTTCGTCCGCTATTCGCTGCTGTCGGCAATGGGCCAGCGGATCGAGCGCCAGATGACGCGGCTCCGGCTCAAACTGCCGAATATCGTCGAAGTGGATTCGACGATGCAGCAGCTTTCCGCGGTCGCCGCCGGCGTCGGCTGGAGCATCACCACGCCGTTGTGCCTTGCAAGCCATATCGACCTCCTGCCGGCGCTTCAGGCAGCGCCGATGCGCCGCGCGCAATTCCGGCGCCATGTCCAGCTCCTGGTTCGGCGCGGCGAGTTCGGCGCGCTCCCGCGCGACATCGCCGCGCTGTCGCGCGAAAGCCTTCGGAACGGCCGGCTCAAGCGACTTTCGGAGGAGCTGCCCTGGATAAGCGCGGCATTGCACTGGCCGTCCGAAACCGAAGATCCGTCGCCCTAGGTGCCGGTCAAGTGCCCCACGCCACGGAAAAACGACCCGGTCGCCGCGTGCACGCCCCGGTGGCCGCGATCGGCTTGCGCCCTGATGGACGTTAATCGTTATGCCTTTGATTCGATTGCGGATCGGCGATAGGCCGGTTGAGGACCACTCCAGCTCAGAGACGTGAATGACTTCGCTTACGATCGCGCGCGCCCCGACGGCGCCGAAACCCGGGATGGACGCGCGCGTGGTGGTGGGCCTCGCCATCGTGATCCTGTTCTTCCTGATCAGCGGCGCGATCGCCTATTCCAACATCAACGTGTTGCGCGAAGACGATACGAAGATCCGGCACTCGCATGACGTGATTACGTCGCTCTATGATCTGCTTTCGACCGTACAGGATGCGGAGACCGGTCAGCGCGGCTATCTGCTCACCGGTAACGAGAAATATCTGGCGCCCTATGAAGACGCCCGGGCGCGTGTGGCGCCCGAACTCACCAACATCATGTCGCTCACCCGGGACAATGACTCGCAGCAGGTGCGGATCGCCACGTTGCGGCGCCATATCGCCGCCAAGCTCGCCGAGCTGAAACGGACCATCGATCTGCGCCAGAATGCCGGTCTCGTCCCCGCCCTCGCGATCGTGACGAGCGATCGCGGCAAGATCGAGATGGACGCGATCCGCGCCGAGCTCGATCTCATGCAGCAGGAAGAGAGCCGGCTGCGCCAGATCCGGATCGACGAAATGGCCGCTGCCTACCGCACGGCATGGGTCAGCGGCGTGCTGTCGGGCCTGCTCGGCGTCCTGCTGACGCTCGTTATCGGTTTCCTCATCCGCCGCGCCTCCATTGCGCGCGAACGGCAGCAATGGTTGCAGACCGGCCAGGCCAGCCTTGCCTCCGCCATGCTGGGCGACCAGGCGACCGAGCAGCTGGGCGAGAATATCCTCACCTTCCTGACGAGTTTCCTCGGCGCGCAGGGCGGCGCCGTCTTTGGCGGCGAGGGAGCCCATTATCGCCGCATCGCGGTCGACGGCGTGCCGGCGGATGCGAAGATCGTCGATCGTTTCTCGCTCAAGGAAGGCCTGTTGGGCCGCGTGGCGGCCGACCGCGTGCCGACCATGCTGAGCGACATTCCCGATGGCTATCTGACCATCGGTTCGGCACTCGGCCAGGACAAGCCGCGCCATCTGACGATCTCGCCGGCGGTCGCCGACGATGTGGTGCACGGCGTGATCGAACTCGGCTTCCTGCATCCGGTCGGCGAGCATGCACTCACCTTTCTCGAACAGGTGTCCGGATCGATCGGCGTGGCGCTGCGCTCGGCGCGCATCCGGACCGAATTGCAGAATTTGCTCGAAGAAACGCAGCGCCAGTCCGAAGAACTGCAGGTGCAGAGCGAGGAGCTGCGGGTTTCGAACGAAGAGCTCGAGGAGCAGGGCCGCGCGCTCAAGGAATCCCAGGTCCGGCTGGAGCAGCAGCAGGTCGAGCTCGAACAGACCAACGCCCAGCTCGAGGAGCAGGCCCAGCTCCTCGAAGCGCAGCGCGACGACCTGACGCGGTCGAGCGCCGCGGTCGAACTGAAGGCGCGCGAGCTGGAGCAGGCGAGCCGCTACAAATCCGACTTCCTCGCCAACATGTCGCACGAGCTCCGGACGCCGCTCAATTCGCTGCTCATCCTGTCCAAGCTGCTCGGCGACAATCCGAACGACAATCTGTCCGAGGAGCAGGTCAAATATGCCCGGACCATCCAGTCCTCGGGCAACGACCTGCTGTCGCTGATCAACGACATTCTCGATCTCTCCAAGATCGAGGCTGGCCATATCGAGGTGCGGCCGGAAACGGTGGCGCTGGAGCGGCTGGCGACTGACATGCGGCAGATGTTCCAGCCGATCGCCGGCGAGCGGGGCTTGCAGTTCGACATTGCGGTCGCGGCGCATTGCCCGACCACGATCGACACCGATCGACAGCGTCTCGAACAAGTCCTCAAGAACCTGTTGTCCAACGCCTTCAAATTCACTGAGCAAGGCAGCGTACGTTTCTCCATCGACTGTCTCGACGGTGAACGCGTCGCCTTCGCCGTCACGGATTCAGGGATCGGCATCGCGGAAGAGCAGCAACGCGACATCTTCGATGCTTTCCGCCAGGCCGACGGCACGATCAGCCGTAAATATGGCGGCACCGGCCTCGGCCTGTCGATCTCGCGTGAGCTGGCACGCCTGCTTGGCGGCAGCATCGCGCTCGCCAGCACGCCGGGCGAGGGCAGCAGCTTCACCCTCACGCTGCCTCTGGCGTACGATCCGGCGATGGTGGCGCCGCGGGACGAGCGCGTGCCCGCGCCACGCGAGGCTTCCGCCGCTTCGGCACCGGCCAACCCGCCCAAAGCGGCGAAGCTCCCGCGCAGGGTCGAGGACGATCGCGACACGCTTGCCGGATCGAACCGGGTCCTGCTCGTGGTAGAGGACGATCCGAGCTTTGCCGGGATCGTCCGCGACCTGTCGCACGAGATGGGCTTCCAATGCCTCGTCGCCGGCACCGCTGAAGAAGCCCTGCACCTAGCCCGGCAATTCAAGCCGAGCGCCGTGGTGCTCGATGTCGGTCTGCCAGACCAGTCGGGCCTTGCCGTGCTCGACCGGCTGAAGCGCGACGTCGAGACGCGGCACATCCCGATCCATGTCGTCTCCGGCAGCGACCATAGCCAGACCGCGTTGTCGCTCGGTGCGATCGGCTATCTCGTCAAGCCGGTGAAGCGCGAGGAACTGGTCGATGTTCTCGAGGCGCTGTCCTCGAAGCTTGCGCGCACGGTCCGCCGAGTCCTGATCGTCGAGGACGATCCGGTACAGCTCGACGCCGTCAGCAGGCTGCTCGCCTCAGGGGTGGTCGAAACCGTGGGCGCGCGCACCGCCGCCGAATGCCTCCAGCGCCTGCAGGAAGAGACGTTCGACTGTATGGTCCTTGATCTCACCCTGCCGGATTCGTCGGGCTTTGCGTTGCTCGAGAAGCTGAGCGAGGACGGCGCACACAGCTTCCCGCCCGTGATCGTCTATACCGGGCACGACCTGTCGGCGGACGACGAGCAGCGCCTGCGCCGCTATTCGGATTCGATCATCATCAAGGGCGCCCGCTCGCCGGAGCGGCTGCTCGACGAAGTCTCGCTGTTCCTGCACCAGGTGGTGACCGAGCTGTCGCCCGAGCAGCAGAAGATGATCCAGAAGGCGCATAATCGCGATGCGATCCTCGAGGGACGGCGCATTCTCATCGTCGAGGATGACGTCCGCAATGTCTATTCGCTGACCAATATCCTCGAGCCGCGCGGCGCGCTGGTCGAGATTGCCCGCAACGGCCGGGAAGCGATCGACGCGCTGGAGAAATCCGCCGCGGACGGCGGAAACGCGATCGACCTGGTGCTGATGGACGTGATGATGCCGGTAATGGACGGCCTTACCGCGACGCGCGAGATCCGGAAGGATGCGCGGTGGAAGAAGCTCCCGATCATCTCGCTGACCGCCAAGGCGATGCCCGACGATCAGGAGCGCTGCATCGAGGCGGGTGCGAGCGATTACATGGCCAAGCCGCTGGACGTGGACAAGCTGCTCTCGCTCGTCCGGGTCTGGATGCCGCGATAGGCCCGCTCATGCCCAACGAGACCGAGGATATCGAATTCCGGCTGCTGCTGGAGGCGCTGTATCAGCGCTACCATTATGATTTCCGGCACTATGCGCAGGCGTCGATCAAGCGGCGCCTGCGTCAGGCGCGCACGCAGATGGGATTCGCCAATTTCTCCGCGATGCAGGAACGGCTTCTGCACGACGAAGCGATGCTGCCGCGCCTGCTGAACTATCTCACCATCCAGGTCAGCGAGATGTTTCGCGATCCCGCCTATTTCCGGGCGATCCGCGAAAAGATCGTGCCGCATCTGCGCACCTATCCATCGCTCAGGATATGGATCGCAGGATGCAGCGGCGGGGAGGAGCTGTATTCGCTCGTCATCCTGTTCCGTGAGGAAGGGCTTGAAGAGCGCACGATCTTCTATGCGACCGACATCAACCAGGACGCGCTGGATACCGCATCGAAGGGCATTTATTCGCTCGACCGGATCAAGGCGTTCACGGAAAATCATCGGCTGTCGGGCGGCAAATCGTCGCTCTCCGACTATTACAGCAGCGCTTATGGAGGTGCTGCGTTCGACAAGACCCTGCGCGACCGGGTGGTGTTTTCGGATCACAGTCTCGTCACCGACGCCGTCTTTGCCGAGATGCACCTGATCTCGTGCCGCAACGTCCTGATCTATTTCGATCGCGAATTGCAGGATCGGGCCATCGGCCTGTTCCGCGACTCCCTGCCGCGAAACGGGTTCCTCGGGCTGGGCTCGAAGGAGAGCCTGCGCTTTTCCGCGCATGCCGCTGCCTTTGGCGAATTCGTCCGCGAGGAGAAGATCTACCAAAGGCGCGAGCCATGAGCGATGTTGCCGCACGTGCGATCGTGATCGGGGCGTCGGCGGGCGCGGTCGAGGCGTTGTCGCACATCCTGCCGGCACTCCCCGCCGATTATCCGCTACCGATCCTGATCGTGGTGCATATTCCGCCTGACCGCAAAAACATGCTTGCGCCCTTGTTCCAGGCCAAATGCCGGATGGTGGTGCGCGAGGCCGAGGACAAGGAGCCTGCCCTTGGTGGCGTGATCTATTTCGCGCCACCCGATTATCACCTTCTGGTCGAGGCCGAGGGCACGCTGTCGCTATCAACCGACGATCTGGTCCTGTATTCGCGCCCTTCGATCGACGTCCTGTTCGAGAGCGCTGCCGATGCCTTCGGCCCGGCGCTTGTCGGCATCGTTCTGACCGGTGCCAATGAAGACGGCGCAAAGGGCCTGAAGGCGGTCGCGGACGCAGGCGGAACCGCGCTCGTCGAAGACCCGTTATCGGCTTATGTGAACACCATGCCGATGGCAGCCCTGAACGAATGCGCCACGGCACGCGCCATGCCGCTTACCGCGATCGCGGACTATCTGGTGAAAGAATGTGCGGTATGACGAGCGTAATGGGCCCGGTGCATTGTCTTCTCGTCGACGATCTCGAGGAAAACCTTCTCTCGCTGGAGGCCCTGCTCGGTCGTGAGGGTCTCGTCTTGCTCAAGGCGCGATCGGGCGACGAAGCGCTGGAACTGCTGCTGCGCCATGATGTCGCGCTCGCGTTGCTCGATGTGCAGATGCCGGGCATGAACGGGTTCGAGCTCGCCGAGTTCATGCGCGGGAACGAACGGACGCGCCATATTCCGATCATCTTCGTGACCGCGGGAAGCGCCGATAACCAGCGCCGCTTTCGTGGCTATGAAGCGGGCGCGGTCGACTTCATCCAGAAGCCGATCGAAGCCGATATCCTGCGCAGCAAGGCGACCATCTTCTTCGACCTGTATCGCCAGCGCGGGCAGATCGCCGCGCAACGCGACGAGTTGAAGGAAGCATCACAGGCGCTCAGGAACGCCGATCGGCACAAGGACGAGTTCCTTGCCGTCCTGGCGCATGAGCTGCGCAACCCGGTCGCCGCGCTCGGCGCGGGCCTGCATCTGCTGAAGAAGCGTGCGGCATCGTCCGACCAGGCCGACGCCATTCGCGAGCAGATGGAGCGCCAGCTTTTCCATCTCTCCCGGCTGGTCGAGGATCTGCTCGACATATCGCGAATCAGCGAGGGGAAGATCTCGCTCCGCAAGGAACGGATCGAGCTGAACACGGTCCTGCGGTCAGCGATCGAGGCGAGCCAGCTCAACCTCGATGCCGCGCAGCACAGCTTCACCGTCGATCTGCCATCGGAGCCGGTATGGATCGACGCGGACCACACCCGGATCGCCCAGGTGGTGGCCAATCTGCTGAACAACGCGGCCAAATACACCCCGGCCGGCGGCGCCGTCTCGCTCACTGCACGCTGCGCGGACGGCTCTGTCGAGATCAGGGTAAGCGACAACGGCATCGGCATCCCGGTCGACATGCAGTCCCGGATCTTCCAGATCTTCACCCAGGTGGAGGATCATCGGAAACAGGCCGCCGGCGGCCTCGGTATCGGCCTCGCGCTGGTCCGCCAGATCATTGCCCTTCACCACGGATCGATCGAGGTGAAGAGCGATGGCGAGGGCAAGGGCAGCATGTTCTGCGTCAGGCTCCCGCTCAGCGACGATCCCGCAACGCTGCCCCGCCGCGATGCGGATGGGACGAGCGATCTTGCAACGGCGGAGATATGATGGCCGGCGTGCGCTGAAGCCTTATTCCACCAGTCGCGCCAGCTGCGCCGCGACGGTGCCCCATCCGTCATGGAAGCCCAGCTTCTCATGGGTATCCCGGTCGGCCCGGTTCTTGTGCATCGCATGGGCGTGATAGTCGGTGCCCTCGGGATGGTCCCTGAAGGTGATGACGGCGCTCATGAAACCGCGTTCGGCCGGCCGCCATCCGCCGAGCAGGCAGTTGGTGAAGACGATCCGCTCCATCTCGTCCACCGCGAGGAAGCAGGCGTCGAGATGCGGCACGAAATCTCCGCCATCCTCGCTCATCAAGGTGGTGAACGCGCCGCCGGGGCGCAGGTCCATCGCCACGACCTTGCACAGCGTCGGCGCCGGGATCCACCACTGCGCGAACTTCGCCGGATCGGTCCAGGCATTCCACAGCGCAGCGCGCGGCGCCTTGATGATGCGGGAGATGGTCAGGTCGAGGTCGGGGTTCATTGCGGTTTCTCCTCAATACTGGTGACGAACTGTTCGAGCCGGTCGGTGCGTTCCTCCCAAAGGGCGCGCTGATCGGCGAGCCAGTCGTCGATCGCGGCGAAGGTCGCCTTCTCGATCGAACAGGTGCGCACCCGGCCCTGTTTGCGGGTGCGGATCCAGCCGCTCTTCTCGAGCAGGTGGATGTGTTTCATGAAGGACGGCAGCGCCATATCGAAGGGCTGCGCCAGTTCGCTGATGCTGGCAGGCCCCCTGCCCAGCCGCCCGAGCACCGCGCGGCGGGTAGGATCGGCCAAAGCCTGGAAAACCCCGTTCAGCTGGTCGTGATACTGTTCCATAAGGCTAAGTATCATGCACCATCGCTTAGCTCAATGGCTAGGTTTTACGGGCGTGACGCTGCCGCAACGTCTTCTCGACAGGAATCAGCGGCGCCGGACCACTGCGTCCATGACGGCATACTTACGTATTTGTCACGGACACTTGGGCTGAGTCGTACGTTCCACATCTGACGGCCGATGCAGCACGCTTTGTCGCATCGGAACGTGCTGGAGGAAGACATGAAGACAGGAATCTCGCGGGCCGCCCTTGTCGCAGCGCTGGCTGCCGCAACCTTGATGACGGCGGGCTGCGCCACCGAAACGGCCTATCGCCCGGCGACCGGCACGGGCTTCGCGCGCGCGGGCTATAGCGACCGGATGATCGAGGCCAACCGCTACATGGTGAGCTTCGCCGGCAACAGCTACACCTCGCGCGACACGGTCGAGCGGTATCTGCTCTACCGGTCGGCCGAGCTGACGGTGCAACATGGGTATGACTATTTCATCCTGGCCGATCGCGACACCGACCGGCGCACCCGCACCTACACCACGCCGAGCGCTTTCGGCCCCGGACCGTATGGCTATTGGGGACCGAGCTGGCGCTATCGCGGCCGCGGCTTTGGCTGGCGCAGCTGGGATCCGTTCTGGGGCGATCCCTTCTGGGACCGCAGCGTGGATATCAACACGGTCGACAAATATGAGGCCAATGCCGAGATCGTGCTCGGCCGAGGCCCCAAGCCGCGTGACAATGTCCGCGCCTTTGACGCGCGCGAGGTGATGAACAACCTCGGTCCGTCGATCGTGATGCCCAAATAAAAGAAAGGCTCCCCCGCGCCAGCGGGGGAGCCTCTTTGTCAGGCCACGCCGACCGCGCCGTGGCAATGCTTGTACTTGCGCCCCGAGCCGCACGGGCATGGTGCGTTGCGGCTCACCTTGCCTTCCCATTCAGCCGGATCCTCGCCAACCTCGTCGCCCATCGGGCGCGGGATCGATAGCGGCGGCAGGGTCGTGGTCAGCAGGCCGCGCGTGCCCGCATCGATATCATCACTGTCATCGTCACCGCTGAACGGGTCGAAATGAGTCGTGATGAAGTCAGGCAGGTCAGGCAGCGGCGGCGCTTCCTGGATCTGGAACTGGGCATGCGCGATGGTGCGGGTCACGTCCTCGCGGATATTGCCGAGCATGCGCTCGAACAGCGAAAAGGCTTCCTGCTTATACTCGTTGATCGGCGTCTTCTGCGCATAGGCGCGCAGATGGACGACCTGGCGCAGCGCATCGAGCGTCGCCAGATGCTCTTTCCAGTGATGATCGAGATTCTGCAGCAGGATCGACTTCTCCACCTGCACCCACTGGTCCGGCTCGAGCATCGCGGCCTTTTCGGCGACCATCGCATCGGCCGCCTCGCGCACGCGTTCCTCGACCACTTCCGGATCGATCGCCTCTTCCTTCAGCCAGTCGTCGATCGGCGGCTCGAGCGCGAGCGTCTCGGCGAGCTTCGCGCGCATGCCCTCCACATCCCATTGCTCGGGATAGCTATTGGGCGGGCAAGCCTCGCCGACGATCGAATTGACCAGTTCGGTGCGCATATCGGCAACGACGTCGCCGACCGTATCCGCATCCATGATGTCCGCGCGCTGCTCATAGATGACCTTGCGCTGATCGTTCATCACGTCATCATATTCGACGACCTGCTTGCGGATGTCGTAGTTGCGCGCCTCGACCTTCTTCTGCGCGGTCTCGATCGCCTTGGACAGCCATTTCGATCCGATCGCCTCGCCGTCGCCGATGTTCGAGCGCATCATGCGCGCGAACAGCGTGTCCGGGCCGAAGATGCGCAGGAGATCGTCGTCGAGGCTCAGATAGAAGCGGCTGAGGCCGGGATCGCCCTGGCGACCCGAACGGCCGCGCAGCTGGTTGTCGATGCGACGGCTCTCATGGCGCTCGGTACCGAGCACGAACAGGCCGCCCGCGGCGAGCACCTCGGCTTTTTCGGCGGCGATCTCCGCCTTGATCGCGGCGATGGCGGCCTCGCGCTCCGGCCCTTCGGGCATTTCGGAGAGCTCATCGTTCACCCGGAATTCCAAATTGCCGCCAAGCTGAATGTCGGTGCCGCGGCCCGCCATGTTGGTCGCGATGGTGACGACGCTCTTGCGGCCTGCCTGCGCGACGATATGCGCCTCGCGCTCATGCTGGCGGGCGTTCAGCACCTCGTGCTTCACGCCTTCCTTGACCAGGAAGTCGGACAGCAGCTCGGATTTCTCGATCGAGACGGTACCGACCAGCACGGGCTGGCCCAGATCGGCGTGATGCTTGATCTTCTTGGCGATCGCCTGGAACTTGTCGGCGGTGTCCTTGTAGAATTCGTCTTCCTCGTCGACGCGCTGCACCGGCACGTTGGTCGGGATGGTGACGACGTTCATCTTGTAGATGTCGTAGAATTCCGCCGCTTCGGTCGCGGCGGTGCCGGTCATGCCCGACAGCTTGGGGTACATGCGGAAATAATTCTGGAAGGTGATCGAGGCCATGGTCTGGTTCTCGGGCTCGATCTGCACGCCTTCCTTGGCTTCGACCGCCTGGTGAAGCCCGTCCGACCAGCGCCGGCCATCCATCATGCGGCCGGTGAACTCGTCGATGATGATGACCTTGCCGTCCTTGACGATATAGTCGGTATCGAGCTTGAACATCATGTTGGCGCGCAGCGCCTGGTTCAGGTGATGCACCACCTGGGTATTCTCGAAATCATAGAGGTTCGCGCCCTCGAGCAGCCCGGCTACCTCGAGCATGCGCTCGACCTTCTCCGTGCCGTCCTCGGTCAGGATGATCGACTTCTGCTTCTCGTCCTTCTCGTAATCCTCGGCCGCCAGCTGCTTCACCACCAGGTCGACGCTGCGATACAGGTCCGACTTGTCGTCGGTCGGGCCGGAGATGATCAGCGGGGTACGCGCTTCGTCGATCAGCACCGAATCGACCTCGTCGACGATAGCCATGGCGAACGGGCGCTGCACCATCGAGGCGCGCTCATACTTCATGTTGTCGCGCAGGTAATCGAAGCCGAACTCGTTGTTCGTGCCATAGGTGATGTCGGCGGCATACGCGTCGCGGCGCTGCTGGTCGGTCAGGTTGGGGATGATCACGCCGGTCGTCAGGCCAAGGAAGCTATAGATCTGGCTCATCCAGTCGGCGTCGCGCGCCGCCAGATAATCGTTGACGGTGATGACATGGACGCCGGTCCCGGGCAGCGCGTTCAGATACACCGCGAGCGTCGCGACCAGCGTCTTGCCCTCGCCGGTGCGCATCTCGGCGATCTCGCCGCGGTGGAGCACGATGCCGCCGACCATCTGCACGTCGTAATGGCGCTGTCCCAGGGTCCGCTTCGCCGCTTCGCGCACCGTGGCGAACGCCTCGGGCAGCAGGTCGTCGAGCTTGGTGCCGTTCGCCAGCCGCTCACGGAACAGCACGGTCTGGTTGGCGAGCTCGGCGTCGCTCATCGCCGAGATGGTCGGTTCGAACGACGCGATCTTCGCGACGATGGTGCCGAGGGATTTGACGTAACGGTCGTTCGAAGAACCGAAAAGCGATTTGGCAAAGCCGCCGAGCATGGAGAATTCCCGATCTGTAAAGACATGGCCGCCGGGTCGTGCCGGGCGGCGAAATGGATATGAATGGAGCCGGCGACAGCCGGATCAGGCAGCCGCGCTATTCGCGACGGCGCTCCGCATAAAGCGGGATGACGGCATCGAGCGCAAAGACGGGCTCAACGCCGAAGAACGAGGTCGCGACGAGTGTCGGCACGGCCTGGACGATCGGCCGGGCCGCGACGCGCACCGTGGCCGGAGCACTCGTCCGGGCCGCGGACGATGCCTCGACCACTGACTGATGCAACCGCACCTCGGGCGCCCGCACGCCGGAAATCGCGCCGGTCAGCGCGCTCAGCAGAGCAGTGAGGATGAGAAGCAGTTCCATCGAGCCGTGCGATGTAGTGAGTCGCGCTGCGGGCGTCCAGCAATTGCTCATGGGGAAAGGCCGTTCAATTCTCTGGCAATACCCAGCGGACGGGCACCGTATAATCGCCAACGGTCGGCACACCGTTTCGATCCCGTGCCGGTTTGAACGTCGCACGTTTCATGAGGATCGAACAGGTCGTCGCGTCCAGGCTGGCCGATCGGCTGCTGGCGAGGATGGTACATGCCCTCGGCGAACCCGCGGGATCGATCGCCAGTCTGGCCAGCACTCGCCCCTGCGCTCCTGCGCGGATCGCGTCGCTGGGATAGGCATCAGCGGTGAACCAGCTGCCCGGATTTACCGTTGGTATTGCCTTGGCGCCGGCACGCGCTCGGTCGGGAGGCGGCACCGGCCTTCCCCGTGTCACCAAATTGTCCATGCTCGTCGTTCCCGGATCCCCGATCGAGCCGTCGGGCAAGCGCGGCGTGGTTGGTACGGCCCGGCTTTCTGCCAGTACCGCTTTCCGGTCGGCAACGGCCCGCGCCGATTCCGGCGCCCCTCCGAAGACACCCGGGAGTTTGGAGCCATATTCCTCAATGCCCATCACGATAATGACGACCAGCAAAAGGAGCAGGGCGAAAACGGTCGCCATCACCACCAGGGTGACTGTCCTGCCTTGTCCGATCATCACCTCGCCTCCATCGCCGCCCCGGCGATGATACCGCCAAATTGCACGGTCGCCATGGTTTTGGCCGCGATGCCATTTGCCTCGCGCACGGCGCGCCTTATGAGGGCGCGCATGTCCAGCACCCGCTCCCCGCTCGCGCCTGAAGGCTTCCCTGTTTTGCCCGCGATTCCCGGCGTCACACCGCGCATCGCCCGGGCGCGCTACAAGACCTGGGATCGCTGCGACCTGACCTTCGTCACGCTCGATCCGGGCACCGTCGTGGCCGGCGTGCTGACCCAGAGCCGCTGCCCCTCGCCCGAAGTGGAATGGTGCCGCAAGGCACTGGTGCTCGGCCAGGCACGCGCGCTGGTAGTCAATGCCGGCAATTCGAACGCCTTCACCGGCGACCGGGGGCGCGAGGCCGTCGAGAATCTCGTCGCGCGCGTCGCCACGCGGCTCGGTTGCCAGCCTTCGGACGTGTTCGTCGCCTCGACCGGCGTGATCGGCGTGCCGCTGCCGATCGACAAGAGCGAGGCGGGCCTCGACGCTGCCTTCCAGGCCGATCCGTGCAGCTGGGAAGAAGCCGCGGCGACGATCATGACCACCGACACCTTCGCCAAGGCAGCGGTGACGCAGGCCGTGATCGGTGACAGGACGGTCAACCTGGTCGGCATCATCAAGGGATCGGGCATGATCATGCCCGACATGGCGACGATGCTCGGCTTCATCTTCACTGATGCCGCCGTCGAGCCGGGCTTCCTGCAGGCGGCGCTGTCGGACGCGAACGTGAAGAGCTTCTCCTGCATCACGGTGGACAGCGATACCTCGACCAGCGACACGGTGCTTGCCTTTGCAACGGGTGCGGCAGGCAATGCGCCGCTGACTTCCTCCGACGATGCCGGCGCCGACGCCTTCCGCGCCGCGCTGGCCGATCTCTGCCTCCAGCTCGCCCATCTCGTGGTGCGCGACGGCGAGGGCGCGTCGAAGTTCATCACGGTCGAGGTGACTGGCGCCGAGAGCGACCGCAGCGCGCGGGTGATCGCCCTGTCGATCGCCAATTCACCGCTGGTGAAGACTGCCATCGCCGGCGAGGACGCCAATTGGGGCCGCGTCGTCATGGCGGTCGGCAAGGCCGGCGAGCCCGCCGAGCGCGACAAATTGTCGATTCGCTTCGGCGAGACTCAGGTCGCGCGCGATGGCCTGGCAGTGACGGGCTATGACGAGACGCCCGTCGCGGCGCATCTCAAGGGCAGCGAGATCGATATCGGCGTCGATCTCGACCTGGGCGACGGCCGCGCGACGGTTTGGACCTGCGACCTGACGCACGGCTATATCGCGATCAACGCGGATTACCGGAGCTGAACTCTGTTTACCTCCCCTTCCTTCCACGGCGGAGGCCGGGGTCCATTTGAGGGACGATCATGGTTGAGCGCCGCGCTCAATTACCACGACCTCTCCGACTGGACCCCGGCCTCCGCCGGGGAAGGTAGTTTTGAAAGGCCGACGCAATGCTGACCATCTGGGGCCGCCTCAACTCGCATAACGTAAAGAAGGTCGCGTGGTTCGCGGAAGAAGCAGGCCTGGTTTATGTGCGCCACGATGTCGGCGGCCAATTCGGCATGGATGCCGGGTATCTCGCGAAGAACCCCAATGCGATGATCCCGACGATCGAGGATGGCGAGGTGACCCTGTGGGAATCCAACGCGATCCTGCGTTATCTCGCCGCACGCCACGCCCCCGATCGCTTCTGGCCCGCCAGCCCGGCGGCGCGGGCGATGGCCGATCGCTGGATGGACTGGCAGATCGACTATGCCGAGGCCCAGCGCGACGCGTTCCTCAACCTGATCCGCCGGCCCGAGGACCAGCGCGACGAGGACGCGATCAGGCGCTCGGCCGAGGCGTGCGCGAAGAAGATGGCCGTGCTCGACGCGCATCTCGCGCAGAGCCCCTGGCTGTCGGGCGACGCCTTCGGCATCGGAGACGTACCGATGGGCGTCTATGTCCATAGCTGGTTCACCTTGCCCATCGAGCGCCCCGACCTGCCAAACTTGGCGGACTGGTACGAAGGCCTCCAGGCGCGTGCCGGTTACGCCAGCCAGGTAATGATCCCGCTCACCTGAGTCGCCACGCGGCAAGGGCAGGAAGTTCGCTGTTCCTGCGCGATAACAGGGAAATTAACAGGGAATTCCATTTTTTCGGGCCTGAAGTTCGCCAGTTCTACCAAAATATAGATTATTTTACAATCACTTGATTGGGTTTCCCTGTTCCGGATTAACAGGGAATTCCGTCCGCATAACAGCGAAATTCGCGTGCGGGGCGCGCACCATCCACATCGCCATGAGAAAGAGCCGGCCGAAGCAAGGCCGGGCTTCGTCCGACGTCATAGTGGAGACATCGGATCAGGATTTGAATCGATCGATCGCATTGATGGCGCGGAACGCCATGATGATCATCGCTGATGAAAAAAGGGCCGCGCAGCCTCTGCCGCGCGGCCCCGATCCATTTCGACAGCTCAGATCAGGCGAGCTCGCCCTCGAGCCAAGCCTTGATCCGGCCCTTGGGCTCCGCGCCAACCTTGGTCGCGGCCGGGGCGCCGTTCTTGAACAGGATCATCGTCGGGATGCCGCGCACGCCATATTTGCCCGGCGCGTCGGGATTGTCGTCGATGTTCAGCTTGGCGATGGTCACCTGCTCGCCGAGTTCCTCGGAGATCTCCTCCAGGCTCGGGCCGATCATCTTGCAGGGACCACACCATTCAGCCCAGAAATCGACCAGCACCGGCTTGTCGGAGCTGAGGACGTCAGCCTGGAAGCTGTCGTCGGTGATGTGCTTGGTTGCCATGTCGGGAATCTCCTGTGTTGCCGGCAATCTAGGGAGCCCGGCCAAAGCACTCAACCCGGCAGGTCGTAGCTTTGTTGCGTCGGTGCATAGCCGGGCTTGTGCATCGCGAGGAAAGCGTCCGGCACGATCAGCAGTTTTGGCCCATTGGTGTAGAGCAGCGCGGCCTCGATGACGCGGCCGGGAAAGATCACCCCGAGCGCCTCGACATAGGCCGCCATCTGGCGTGCGTGATAGGGCGGGATCTCCTCGGGCGTCAGCGGGATCTGGCGCCCCGTCTTGAAATCGACCACCTGGATCCGCTCGGGCGTCACGCGCAGCCGGTCCACGGTACCCGACACCACGACGCCGCCGCCGGTCACTGCCGCGATCGGCGCTTCCGCCAGCGAGTCCCGACCGAACAGCTCAGCGAAACGGGTGTCTTCAAGGACAGCGAGCACCGTCCGCGCGATATCCGTCCGCGCATTGGCATCGGCGACCCCGCCGACCCGGTCGAGCCAGCGATCCGCTGCGCTCTTGCGCTCGTCAGGCGCCACCGCAGGCAAGCGCTCGAACAGCGCATGGATCAGCTTGCCACGCTCCGCGGCAACGCGCATCGCCGGGGTAGGCGGCGGATCGGCCACCGCATCCTCGCCCAGCGACGACGGCGCCAGCGGGCGCGGCGGGCGCGCTTCGACCGGCGCGCGCTGCTGAGTCCAGGCAGGCAGCGCAGTCTCGTCCTCGACCTCGGCCGCTTTCCTGGTCGAGACAGGCACCGCGCGTTGCGGCACGATCCCGGTGAAGCTGCGCGCTTCCGACGAAGGCGGCACCTCAAGCGCGGTCATCGCCCGCTCGGCGGCGGCGTACCAGCTCGACGGCGGCGGCTCGCCCTTGGCGAGCGGCCCCAGCGCGCCCGCAATCACCAGCCGTTCCTCCGCCCGCGTCGCCGCGACATAGAAGAGCCGCCAATGCTCCTCCAGCTCGCGCTGCGCATCGGCCTCGAGCACCTCGCCCAAAGGGCCACCGCGCTCACTCGCGCGCGGCCGGAAGATCGGCAGCGCGTTCGCCATGCCCTCCGGTGTCCAGTCGAGCGTGGAGCGCGGCGATTTGGTCGGATCGACCGCCGCGTCGGCCAGGATCACCAGCGGCGCCTGCAAGCCCTTCGCGCCGTGCGCCGTCATCACCCGCACGGCGTCGAGCGGCGCGGAAGGATCGCGCTTGATGTCGACATCGCCGCGATCGAACCAGTCCAGGAAGCGCTGCAGCGAGGGCGTGCCGAGCGATTCGAAGTTGAGCGCGGCGTTGAGCAGTTCCTCGATCGGATCGCGGGCCTCCTGCCCCAGTCGGCGGATCAGCTTGCGCCGCCCGTCGAGCGGGCCGGACAGCATCTCCTCCAGGAATTGATAGGGCGTGGCGATATCCGCGCGGTCGAGCATCCGGTGTAACGGATCGAGCGCGTCGCGCGGCTGGGTGCGCGACAGATGCCGCCACAGGCTGCCGGCCTGGCGCGGGGCCGCCTCCATCAGCCTTTCCTGGCTCCAGCCGATCAGCGGCGAGACGAGCAGGCTGGCGAGCGACAGGTCGTCGCCCGGCTGAAGCACGAACCGGATCGCGGCGAGCAGATCCTGCACCGCCAGCGGCGCGTTGAGCCGGAGCCGGTCGACACCCGCGACCGGCACATTCTCGGCATAAAGCCGCGCGACGACCAGCGAGGCCAGTTCGCCGCGCCGTTTGACCAGGATCATCACATCCTCGGGGCGCAGGGTGCGGCCCTGGCTCTCCAACACCAAAGTGCCGATCCAGGCCTTGACCTGCCTGGCGATCCGGCTGGCGAGCTCACGGGTGGAATCGGCGATCCAGCCTTCCTCATCCTCCTCGCTGCCGCCGGCGATGGTCAGCGGCCAGAGCGTGACGGTCCCCGGCCCTTCCACTTCGCTGGCATGCGGCTCGCGCTCGGCGATGGTGCCGAGCCCCGGCTCCGGGATCGCCTCGATCGCCGCATCGACGAATTCGAGCACTGGCCGGGTCGAGCGGAAACTGTGCGTGAGCGACAGCCGGTCGAAACGCAGCCCCTCCCCGTCCGGCCCCTGCGCATCCTCGGCCAGCCCGCCGAAATGTCGCTCCGCCGCCTGGAAATAGATCGGGTGTGTGCCCTGGAAGCCGAAGATCGCCTGTTTGTAATCGCCCACCGTGAACAGCGTCCGCAACCGCTCGTCATGCGCGCCGAGCCCGGCGAAGAATTCGTCGGCGAGCGCGCGGATAATCGACCATTGCTCGGGATTGGTGTCCTGCGCTTCGTCGATCAGGATATGCTCGGTGACCTGATCGAGCTTGAAGCGCACCCATTCGCCCATGCCGGGCTGGCCGAGCAGGTCGATCGTCGCGCGGATCAAATCGTCGAAATCGACCCCGCCGACCCGGCGCTTGGCGCGCGCATAGGCGGCGGCATAATCGCGCCCGACGTCGAGCGCGTCCGCGAGCAGATCGGCGTAGACGGCACGCACTCGCAGATCGAGCAGTTCGGCGCACCAGCCATAAAGGCCACCCGCCAGCTCGGCATAATCCTCTTCCTGCGGCGCCTGCCCCTTGCTGAAGGAACGCATATCGCCATCCGCCTTCGCCCAGATCTTGTGGAGATCGGCCAGCGACGCGGCGCGCTCGACCACCGGCTTTTCCAGCCAGCCATAGATGATCCCGGCCCGCTCGATCCCGCTTTTAGTGCCCCAGCCGCTATTCATGCCGCCGATCGCGTCGAGCGCTTCGTGATCCACGACGTCGTCGCCACAGGCGCTGAGGATCACGCTCTCGATATCGCCCGTCGGCAAATCAAGCGCACGACGGATGAAGGGCCGCAGCCCGTCACCGCGCGGCAATTCCTCCATCGCGCTCGGCGCACGGGCGCAGGCACGCAGGAAATTCTCCGCCTCGCCCTCGCCTAGCCTTACGCTCAGCCGGCCGATCGTCTCGATCGGCTTGAGTCGGCCGTCGTGATCCGCGTCGACCAGCATTTCGGCCAGCGCCTCGCGCGCCAGCACCGCTTCCTCGCGCCCTTCAAGGGGGCGGAAGCCGGGCACCAGCCCCGCCTCGACCGGAAAAGCCGCGAGCAGGCCCTGGCAGAAGCTGTGGATCGTCTGGATACGCAGGCCGCCGCCCGGCGCATCAAGCACCTTGGCGAACAGGGTGCGGGCATAGGCAGTGCGGCGCGGATCGAGATGGTCCTCGCCCAGCGCGAACAGATCCTTTTTCAGGTCGTTCTCGGGCATGCGCACCCAGGCGGCGAGCCGGGCGCTGATCCGCCCCGCCATTTCCGCCGCGCCCGCCTTGGTGAAGGTCAGGCACAGGATCGCACCCGGATCGACGCCGCGCAGCAACAGGCGGAACACGCGCGCCGTCAGCACCTGAGTCTTGCCGGTGCCGGCCGAGGCGGACAGCCAGACATGCGCGTCGGGCGCGCTCGCCGCGGCCTGGTTGCCCTTCAGATGCGGAAGAGGCCGGTTATCCCCGCTCACGGCCATACCATTCGTCGCGCCGCATCAGCTGGTCATAGTCGGCATAGGGCGCATATTCGGGGTGAAGCTTGGCGGTGAACGCCTCGCTGCCGGTCAGCCAGGCAGCCACCGCTTCGGTGAAATGATGCGCGGCGAGCGCGGGAAAATCCTCCGGGCGCACCTTATCCGCCTTGCCTGCCGGATCGACCGGCGAGGTGATGTAACCGAAGCTGTCGTTGCGCTTGCCCAGCGACCAATATTCGAAGCCCCGCGCCTCGCCGCTTATGCCCTCGAACCCACCACGCTCGGCGATCAGGCCGAGCAGTCCAAGTTGCAGGCTGAACCCGGCGCGTACCGAGGCTGGCGACGGTGCCTTGCCGGTCTTGTAGTCGATCACCGACAGCGAACCGTCGGGCAGTCGGTCGATCCGGTCGAACTTGCCGGTCAAGGTGACGCCGGCAATGTCGATCTTCCCCTCCTTCTCGACCGCCAGCACCTTGCGGCCCAGCGCCGATCCGCGCGCGATCTCAGCTGCGATCCAGTCTATCGCCTCCATCAGCCGCGGCTGCCACAGTGCGCGCATCATCGGGTGGGTGCGCTCGTCCGCCAGCATCGCCAGTGCGCGCCGGCGCAGCGTATCGGGCGCGCAATCGTCCTCGCGGGCCCACACCTCGAGGATCTCGTGCACCGCCGTGCCGCGCCATGCCGCGCTGGGATCGGCATCGACCGGATCCAGCGCCATCAGTCGCAGGATGCGCTTGGCGTAAAAAGCGTAGGGATCAGCCTTGAGCCGGTCGACATCGGTGACGGCAATGCGCTTCGGCCGCAGGATCGCGGGCGGCGACGGCGCGGGCTGATCCGCCGGCTCGTGCGTATCCGGGCGGTCGAGCGCCCGGGTCCAGCGCTCCAGCGCCAGCGCGCGCTCGAACCGCTCGCCGGCCAGCGCCTGCAGCCGCAGCCAGAAGCGCGAGGCAATCGCCGGCTGGCTGGCATCACGGCGCGCTCGCGTGATCAGCGCCTGGGGAGCGCCCAGCGCTCCCGCCAGATCATGCGCCGACACGCCGACACGGCGTTCGAGGCCAGGCAGGCCGAGTTCCGCACGGATACGCGGTGCCAGCCATGGGTCGGGCGCGGGCTGGCCGGGCCAGGTGCCTTCGTTCAGCCCGCCGAGGATCATCAGGTCGGCGGTCTGCAACCGAGCCTCGATCAGGCCGTAGATCGCCAGGCGCGGGTGGCCGCCCTGGGGTGGACGCACCGCCGTCTCATCCATCAGGGTCTTGAGCAGTGGCGCCAGGCTGGCAGGATCGACGCTGGCAGGGCCGGCATCGGCCTCCGCTTCGAGATCGGCGAGCAGTTCGGACGCGGCGCGCCCGGCCGGGCCGCTCCACAGCGCATCGCCGCACAGCGCCTGCGCCGTCTCGCGGAGCGCGGCGACCAGCATCGCCAAAGGCTGCGCGTCGCCGTCGAAAACCGCTTCAATCGGCGCCAACAGCGCGCGCGCCTCGGGCCACCAGGCCGCCGCTTCGGCGAACAACCGCCGTTCCCGCTCCGATGGATTGGCGAGATGAGAGTCGATCCCCGCCAGCCCCGCCGCCGGCCGCGGCCCGCGCAACACCCGGTCGAGCGCGCGCGCCCCTTCGAGCCATGCGCTACGCCCCTCGCCGAAACGCACCAGCGGATGCTTGAGCAAGGTCAGCAGCGCGAGCGGCGCGAACCGCTGGGTCGCGGCCTCGGCCAGCGCGGTCAGCAAGGTGCCCGAGGGCAGGATCGACAAGGGCCGACCGGCGGAATCGTCGATCTCGATTCCCCAGCGCGCCACATGCGCCGCCACCCTGCGCGCCAGCGCGCGATCCGGCGTTACCAGGGCGGCGGTGCGGCCCGGCATCTCCAAGACTTCGCGCAACGCCAACGCGATCGCCTGCGCTTCCTCGGCCGGTGTCGCCAGTTCGGCCGCGGCGATGCCCGACAGCCGGCGATCCTCCGCTTCGAGCCCGGTCCATTTCCCGGTGAATTCGGCGGGCGCCAGTGCGTTGCCAATGGCACGTCCGCGCGCCGCGGTCGCGTCATGCCCGCCGCCGTCGCGCCAGGGCAGGAACTCGTCGCGGTTCACGCCCATCCGCCCGAGCAGCAGCTTCAGATGGAATTGCGGATGAGTCTCGATCGAGCGGCGGCGGAAACCGGTGACGGGATCGGGCTCGTGCGGCCCGAGCGCCTGCCATTCCTCCTCGTCCATGCCGGTCGCCAGGTCGGCCAGCACCACCATGCCCCACGGCAGCTCCGACACGCAGCGCAGCAGCAGCCCCACGGCCGGCGCGGAATCGGTAATGCCGGCGGCACACACGAAGCCGGCCGGCGGTATGTCTTTCCACCGCGCGGCCAGCCGGCGCAGCAAGCGTCCGCGCCGATCGGCGAGGTCGATCCTGCCCAGCCGCTTCAGCTCGCCCGGCCAGCGATCCAGCACGATGCCGAACAACGCCAGCGCCCGACGCCAATGGTCCGACAGCTCCTCGCTGAGTTCCAGGTCGCGCAACTTCGCCGGCGCCACCTCCTCGACCAGCAACTGATCGAGTGTCCGCGCCAGATCGCCCGCCAGCCGCACCGCTTCGGCGGCGTCGACCGGCTGGCCCGTCCGCGCCCGCTCCTCGGCCACCAGCCGCGCCAGGATCATCCGGCGCTGGAGTGGCGGTACCGCAGGCGGCACCGGATCGCTGTCGTCCGCCGGATCGAGCGCTGCGCCCGTGGCTTCGTCCAGTTCGCCGATCGACACCAGCCGCGGCAGCAGCAGCCCGCCCTCGCTGGCGCGCACGAAGGCGTCGGTCATCGCCCGTTTGGCGCGATTGTTGGGCAGCAGCACCAGACCGCGCGCGAGCCCCAGCGGTTCCCCGCCGAAGCGCCGGATCAACCCGGCGGCGAGCGCGTCGGCAAAGGCCCGGTGCGCTGGGATGGTGAAGAGGGCCGGTTTGACGGCCTCAGCCATCAGCGAGGATCGCCTCGGTCTGCCCAATCGCGCCCGGCGTACCGACATCGAACCACAGGCCCTGATGGACCAACCCATAAGCGCGCCCTGCGGCGATCGCGCGTTCCCAGAAGACCATCGTCGAGAAGGGTCCCTCCGGCCAGTCCTGGATCACGCGCGGCGACAGTATCTGCACCCCGGTATAGACGAACGGCGCGGGCCGCCCGGGCTGGCGACGCTTGGTAATCAGTCCATCGGGCGCGAGATGGAAATCGCCCTGCCCGCCATGATTATACGCCTTGGCGAGCGGCACCATGAGCAGCAGCGCGTCCATCGCCGCATCGTCCCACCGCGCGGCGAGCAGCCGGATCGCGTCGGCCGGTCCATCGACCCAGAGATTGTCGCTGTTGACGACGAGGAACGGCTTGTCGCCGATCAGGTCGCGTGCCTGAACGATGCCGCCGCCTGTCTCCATCAGCCTGCCACGCTCATCGGATACGGCGATTTCAATGCCTTTGACCCGATTCATCAGATGCGCTTCGAGCGCATCGGCGAGATAATGGACATTGACCACCGCGCGCTTCACGCCGGCGCTGCGCAGCCGGTTGAACACATGATCGATCAGCGGCTTGCCCGCCACCTCGACCAGCGGCTTCGGCCGCGTGGCGGTCAGCGGGCGCATGCGCTTGCCCAGGCCCGCCGCCATCACCATCGCGGTTTCGGGAACGTCGCCGCCGGGGTCGGGGCGGATCGCTAAAGTTCGCTTGGTCGTCATTGGCCGGAAATCACCATCGGGTCGCCGCGCCTGTCGGCAGGGATGTTGGCGTCGAACCACGTCTTGACCGGTGCCAGCGCCGGATGCGCCAGGTCGCGATCGAGATAGCGCCAGACGCGCGGGCACAGCGCCGAATAGCGCAGCTTGCCGTCGCGCTTCCACAGCCGGGTGAAGATGCCGACGATCTTCGCGTTCCGCTGCGCGCCCAGGACATGATAGGCGATGTCGAAATCCTCCCCGGCGCCGGTGATCCGCGTGTACCGCGCAAGCATGACGCTTTCGAGCGCCGGATCCACATCGCGCCGCGCGTCCTGCAACAACGAGACCAAGTCATAGGCGGGATGGCCGGCCAGCGCATCCTGGAAGTCGAGCAGGCCGAGCGTGTCGGTCCCACCGATCAGCATCAGATTTTCGGCATGATAATCGCGCAGCACCGTCACGACCGGCCCGGCGAGCGCCGCGTCGAACACCTTGTCCCACGCTGCGTCGTAGCCCGCCTGATCGGCCTCTATGCCGACCGCCGGGCAATACCATTCGGTCAGCAGATTGGCCTCGCGGTGAAGCACCGGACGGTCATAAGGCGCCAGCGGCCCGGCCTCGTGCTGGTGAAGCCGGATCAGGATATCGATCGCGGCCTCGTACAGGCCGGTCGCGCGCCCGGCCTGCGCGTCGACCGTTTCGCGCATCCGGATGTCGCCGAAATCGTCGAGCAGGACCAGGCCCCGGTCGAGGTCGACGCCGTGGATCGCCGGTGCGGCGAACCCCCGTTCGCCCAGCCATCGCGCGACGTCGATAAAGGGGCGCGGATCTTCCTGTGGCGGCGGCGCATCCATCAGGATCGCGCTGCGATCGCCCGCGACGACGCGAAAATACCGGCGGAACGAGGCGTCGCCCGCCACGGGGAGGATGTCAGCCCCTTCCCAGCCATTCGCCGCGAGGAAATCGGCCGCGGCGGCCGGCGGGGTCATATCTGCTGCCATCGCGCCCTCCAAGCCGCCGGCACCCCGGCTGTCAAGGCGCGGGTGCCATCGGGCTCGATCGTCAGGCTCAGTGCCAGCGCCTCGGGCCACATGCCGGGCGCGCGTTCGGGCCATTCGACGATCAGCAGCGAATCGGACAGCGCCTCGTCGAGCCCGAGCTCCTCGATCTCGTCGGGGTCGTCGATCCGGTAGAGATCGACATGCAGCACCGGAAACCGCACCTCGGGCGGCGCATAGGGCTGCACGATCGCGAAGCTCGGGCTAGGCGCCTCGCCCTCGAGCCCCAAAGCAGCGAGCAACCCACGCGCGATGCTCGTCTTTCCGGCACCGAGCGGACCGGTCAGCGCGATGACATCGCCCGGTCCGGCGAGTTCGGCGAGACGCGCGCCGAGAGCCTCGGTCGCGGCGGGGTCGGCAAGCGTTATCGCCATTTCAGTAGCCGATCATCAGCATGTCGAGCGCACCCATGATGGCGTCGTGCTCCCGCTCGAGCGTTCCGACCCGATTGCCGATGAGATTCTTCCCGATGGCGGACGCATACTGCGTCATCATCACGACCCGTTGCCCTTCAACGGCGAAAATTGGATTGAGCCGGCCCGCCGGCTTGGGCGCATCCTCGAACACGAACAGGGGCACGGTGAAGCGCGTATCGAGATTCCGGAGCAGGTCGGATTGGCAATCCAGTAGGTATCCGCGCTCGCCGTGCCGTTGATAGATATCGAATCGGGCCATCAGAAGAGGCGGTATTTCTCGAGTGGCAAGCCGTGTTCGGCGACATAGGCGTTTGAGGCCTCGATCGCCTCGCGATTTTCCTCGAGCCAGCGCCGCCCGCGCTCTTCGGAAATCTGTTTCGCCAGCCCCTCTTCGCAAGCGCGCGAAATGTTGATGCCCAGTTCTCTGGCGTCCTCGATCATCGCGGCATCGAGCGAGACGTTGGTCGGCCGCCGAAACGGCGTCTTCGTTTCACGGACGGTAGATCGCGTCATGGAAAGCCTCCAATCTATGCGCATATAGTATGCGCATAACCATGCACATTCAAGCTAGCGCCGCGGCAATGTGACAGTGATAAAAGTCCCTTCGCCCGGCTCCGATACCAGGTCGATCGTTCCGCCATGCGCCTCGACGAACTGCTTGGCGAGCGGCAGGCCGAGCCCCAGCGACCGCTCGCCACCGGGCGAGACGCCCGGCTCCGCGAAGCGGTCGAACGCATGCGCGACCGCCTCGCGCGTCATGCCAGCCCCGTCGTCCGACACCACGATCCGCGCCGCTGCCGCAGTGCCGTCGAGATGGAGCAGGATACGGCCGCCCTCCGCGGTGCCGCCAATGGCGTGCCTCAGCAAATGCTCCACCACCTGGCGCAAGCGCTTTGCATCGCCCTTCACGGCGCCGGCCGAAGGCAAAATCTCGACCGCGAAATCGAGCTGCTTGCGCGCGGCCAGCGGTTCGACCGCCGCCGCGGCCGCGCGCGCGACGCCGTCCAGATCGACCTCGATCATCTCCAGCACGGGCGTGCGCCCCTCATTCTGGGTGAGATCGAGCACCTCGTCGACGAAGAAGCCGAGCCGCTCGACCGATTCGAGGATCGCCGCGACATAGTCATGCGCATCCTTGTTCAGCTTGCCGGCATAACCCTCGGCCAGCATCTCGGCGAAGCCGCTGATCGACGTGATCGGGGTGCGCAACTCATAGCTCATATTGGCCACGAACGCGGTCTTGACCCGGTCGGCCGCTTCCAATGCCTCGTTGCGGTCGCGCAGCACGCGTTCGATCCGGCGGCCGTCCGAGATGTCGAGCATCGTGAACAAGCCGTTGCCGTCAGGCAGCGGCACCGCGGCCAGCTCGAAGAAGCGCCCGTCGGCGAATTCGAGCTCGCCGCCGCGCTGCTGCCGTTCGACGGTCGCCGCCCGCACCAGATCGCCGATCAGCGAGGCGCGCCGCGGCTTGGCGAGTTGCCGCGCCGCGGCCTCCGCCAGCTTGTCCACGCCGGGATGGCTGGTCAGGAATTCCTCGTCGAAACCCCAGAGCGCGCGGAACTTGTTGTTCCACAACTGCAGCCGCCCGTCCGCGGCGAACACGCCCAGCGCTTCGTAGAGATTGTCGAATGTCGCGGTGCGCACCCGCAGCAGCGTATCGCGCGCGCTGGCGAGCTGGACCTGCTCGGTGCGGTCCTCGAAGATCAGCAACAGGCCCCCATCGGGCAAGGGCTGCGCCACGACACGCAGATGCACGCCGCCCGGCAGATGCCAATGCTCCTCGATCGCACCGTCCGCCTCCAGGAACCAGTCCCGCCGCTCCGCCTTCCAGCCCGGGAAGTCCCGTACCTCCGGCAAGCGGTTCGCTTCGCGCATGCGCTCGAGCACCCGGTCGAATTCCGGCCGATCCGCGAGCCACTCGCTGTTGATCGCGAACAGCCGGCGGAAGGGCTGGTTGCAAAAGGCGAGCGTTCGATCAGCGCCGAACTGAACCACGCCGGCGGACAGCCGGTCGAGCAACGCGCGTTGCGCCTCCGCGAAGCGCTTGATGCCGCTTCGCGCCTGCTCCAGCTCCTCGATATCGACGGCAAAGCCCGCCACGCCACCGGTCGGCAAGGGCACGTCGTAAACGCACAGCATCCGCCGCATGGTCCGGATCGTCGCGGGCATGCTCTGCATTTGCGGCTTGCCCGTATCGCGCGCGACCACCGCGTTCGCCAGCGGTCCGCCGATGCCGGATCCCTCGACCAGCTCCACGCCGCGTCGGATGACGTCCGCGGCATCGGGTGCTTCGACTGCCTCGACATAGGCGGAATTGACCATGGCCAGGCGCAGGTCGGGCCCGCGATACCACATCGGCAGCGGTGCCGCTTCGATGAGCCCGGTCAAGGCATCGAAGGCGGCGCGTGCGTCCGCCCGCTCCGCGTCGAGTCTGGCGATCTCCGCCTCGCTCTCCGTCGCATCGAATATCCAGAGCACGACGCCGCCCGGCGCCTGCAGGTCGCGCGGCGCCCTTTGGCCCTTGATCATCAACGCGCGCGACGATCCGCGCGCGCGAATCGACCGCGAAAAGCTGCGTCCGGACTTTTGAGCCGCCGCGACGTCAGCGGCGATGGCATGTGCGTCCTCCGGAGTCAGGCCGCCGTCCTGTCCGGCCAGATCGTCGAGATAGCGGGGCATCGGCGACAGGCCCAGCCAGCCTGCCAGTCGATCCGACAATTCCAGCCGGCCATCGGCCCGCACGATCATGGCCAGCGCAGGGGCAGAGCCGACCAGGGCCTCCAGGCGCGCATTCGCCTCCAATGTCGCCACCGCGTCGCGGCGCGCCCTGAAGCCGGCATAGAGCGCGGCACAGGCACCGGCAATCAGCACGGCGAGCACTATTCCCGCCACCATGCCTGCGACCGTCGAAATCTGACTCACCACAGCCCCTTTTGACCCGACCGCACAGCGGGCGCTTCACGAGGCCTGTCCTAGGACATCCCCCGTGCAATTTCAAAAACCATGGAAGGCCCGAAAACGAGGTCACATTGGGGCAATGTGTGATATTTGCGAAACACCGATGACATTGAAAAGTTATAATTGATGAACAGCTCTTGAACGTAAGAGTGGTTTTTCGCAAACTACCGGTCGGGGGGCCCAGAAAAGGGGCCAAAGTAATGCGAAAGAACCAATTTCGTTCGTCGAGCGCCTTGTGTTCAATCACCTTTGTCGGCGCGCTCATGATCACCGCACCCGCCGCAGCGCAGACCGCGGCGGACCCTGCAGCACCTAACATCGCGCAGCCTGACCAGCCGGCGGATACGGCGGCCAGCGACGACGGCGACATCGTCGTCACCGGTTCGCGCATCAGGCGCCCGAACCTCAGCTCGCCGATCCCGGTCACGAGCGTGCAGGGCGAGGAATTCTTTCAGACAGGCAAGACGTCTATCGGCGATGTGCTGAACGACCTCCCTGCCTTGCGCAGCACGTTCAGTCAGGCAAACTCCACTCGCTTCCTCGGCACGTCCGGCCTCAACCTGCTCGATCTGCGCGGTCTCGGCACACAACGTACGCTCGTGCTGGTGAACGGCCGGCGCCATGTGGCGAGCGACATTCTGAGCACCGCAACATCGGTGGACACCAACACCATTCCAACGGACCTCATCGAACGCGTCGACGTCGTCACCGGCGGCAACTCCGCGATTTACGGATCGGATGCGCTGGCGGGCGTCGTCAACTTCATCCTCAAGGACAATTACGAAGGCGTGCAAATCCGCGGTCAGGGCGGCGCCAGCAAATATGGCGATGCCGGGTCCTATTATCTCAGCGCTCTTGCCGGCACGAACTTCGCGGATGGCCGCGGCAATATCGCGATCAACCTCGAATATGCGCACCAGGAGGATTTTTACGCGTCCGGTCGCGATTACTCGCGCCGGAATGACGCTTTCATCACCGTGGATTCAGATCCGGCCGGCACTCCCAACGGCAGTGACGGCATCCCGGACAGGGCATTTGTGCGCGATCTGCGGAGTGGCACCTACAGCAATGCCGGCACCTTCCTGCTGTGTTGCCGAACCGGTGGCGGAAACGGCATCGCCTATCAGCCCTATATTTTCCAGCCTAACGGCACCTTGACGCCTCAGACGGGCACGATCACCAATGCGCTGTCGTTCACGCCCAGCTATGTCGGCGGGAACGGCGACAACTTCCGCGACGGAACGCAGTTCGCGTTCCAGCCGAAGCTCGATCGCTATAGCGCCAACATCATTGGTCATTTCGAATTCAGCAGAGCGTTCGTTCCCTTTATCGAGGGAAGCTATACGCGGACGGATTCCATCGGCAGCGCAAGCGGTCCCTTTTTCACGTCCTCCTCCGGGTCGCTTCGCGAGGCATATTTCAGCGACAACCCATATCTGACGCAGCAAGCTCGCGACCTTTTCCTTCAGCAGGATTCATATGATTCGAACTGCTATTATGTATCGGGTGGCGATGGCGTTCCGGATGCGGATCGCCAGGGCGGTCAATGCGGTGTCAAAATCTACAAGAATGCCGTCGACCTGACCAACCGAGTCGAAACCGCGCGACGCGAAACATACCGGGCGGTGCTCGGCGCCCGCGGCGATTTCAACGAGGATTGGCACTACGAAATTTCTGCCAATTATGGCGAATTTCGCGAACACACCGCAATTCTCGGCAACGTGAACCTGCAACGCTATCTTCTCTCGATCGACGCCGTCGACCAGGGCCAATACCAGAATGGCACACCTAACGGGAATATCGTCTGCCGTTCGAAGATCGATCCCAGTGCCGCCTTGCCGTTCGAGGGTGCCAACAATTCCTCCTTCGCGTCGTCGCTTCTTGCAAATGATGTCGCGCAGTGCGTGCCCGTTAATCTGTTCGGTTCGGGCAAGGTCACCGACGCGGCACGCAACTATATTCTTCAGAACTCTTACGCAGACGGCAAGATCACTCAGCTCGTACTCGGAGGGTTCGTAACCGGTGATACGAGCGAGTGGTTCAACCTGCCAGGTGGCCCAGTCGGCTTCTCGGTCGGCGGAGAATATCGCCGGGAAACGGCATTCTACCAACAGGACAATATCACTGCCGCCGCCCTGACCTTTTACAACGCGATACCGGAATTCAACCCGCCCTCCTTCGAGGTCAAGGAAGCTTATGGCGAGCTCCGCTTGCCGATCCTGAAGGACGTTCCGTTCTTCCACGAACTGACTGTCAGCGGTGCGTTGCGAGTCGCCAACTACAAGGGCTCGACGGGCACTGTCCTCTCCTACAATGGCGGCGTCGAATGGTCGCCAGTCCGATCGTTGAGGCTGCGCGGCAATTATGCGCGGGCGGTTCGTGCACCAAATCTGAGCGATCTCTACACTCCGCTCGGGCAAAATTTCGATACGGTCTACGATCCTTGTGACAATACCCATATCGGCGCCGGATCGACGACGCGCGCGGCTAATTGTCATTCCGACGGCGTGCCAGCGGCCTATAATTTCGAATATATCAGCTCGATCGGGTATCTTTCGGGCGGCAACTCGGATTTGAAGGCCGAGAAATCGGATTCTTTCACGATAGGTGGCGTCTTCCAGCCAACTTTCCTGCCCGGCTTCTCCTTTTCAGCCGATTATTACAACATAACGGTGAATGACGTCATCACGTCGCCCGGGACTCAGGAAGTTCTCAATGCGTGTTATGATGCAGCGAACCTGAATAACCAGTTCTGCAACCTGTTCTCACGCTACACCGGCACTGGAATCGGGCCGGCGGGCGAAGTCCAGGGCCAGATCCTCAACAACAGTTTGCACCTCGTGCCGTTGAACTATGCGAAGCTGCAAGTGAGCGGCGTCGATTTTGATCTCGGCTATGAACGCGATATCGGCGGGATCGGACATCTGTCGATCCATGGTATCTACACGCGCGCGCTTCAGAACAACTCCTATCTCGATCCGACCGATCCGGGGCGTTACGATCAGATACTTGGTGAACTTGGGGACCCCAAAAACACCTTCAATATCGAAACCTCGTTCAAGACCGGCCCGGTCACGTTCGGCTATAAATTCCGTTATATTGGCCGCATGGTCCCCGGCTTCTGGGAAGATGCTCATGGCGTGCAGGATCGTGCTCCACAGAATGCCGACGCTTATCCAATCGAATATTACAAGCCCGTCGCCTATCACGACGTGCGTCTCCAGGTCGACGTCAACAAACGATACAATATGTATATCGGCGTGGACAATTTACTGAACAAGCGTCCGCCTTTCGGCTTGACAGGTGCAGGCGAAGGCAGCGGAATCTATACGAATCTCGGTGCATTTGCTTATGCCGGCTTCGTCGCCAAGTTCTGATCGCAACGCTTACGGTGTCGGCGCTGCGGCACAGCCTCCCAATCGCCGCTCGGTCTACCCGGGCGGCGATTGCTTTGCCTGGGCCGATATCACGGCGTAACAATGACGCCGATCGGATGGCGGATGATGCTCAATGAGACCTGACGGCTCTGCTTCTCGTGAGGCAAGTGAAGATGCGCGGTCGATCGAACGGCAAGCCCGGGCACTTCTTGCCGCCGATCCGCGCGACGGTTCGGCTCTTCGCGCGCTGAGCAGCGCGCTCTATGCGCTCGGCCGAACCGCCGAGGCGGACGCCGCATCTAACGAAGCGATCATGCAGTCGGTCCGTGAGCCGGCGATGAACGCGGCGATTCGTCACCTGACCGATGGCCGTTTGGGCAACGCGGAAAAGTTGATCCGTCATCGTCTCGCAGAACAGCCCGAAGATGCCCTCGCGCTCATGATGATGGGAGACCTCGCCCATCGCCTGACCATCCACGACGAGGCGGAACGGTTTCTTCGGCGGGCCCTGGTTGTCGCCCCGGCGTTCGAGGACGCCTGGATGAAGCTGGTCAGCGTACTCCACGCACAGGGCCGTACACGCGACGCGCTGGACGCGCTCGACAATCTGCTCGGACGCGACTCTGGCAATCTCGATGCGCTAAAAGAGAAGATCCGGCTTCTGGGCGAGATCGGCGACTATGATCTCGCGATCGAGTTCCACGAAGAACTGCTCAGGCTGGAGCCCGACACGCCTCATGCGCTGGTCGGCTATGCCAATACCCTGAAGACGGTGGGCCGGTCGGCTGATGCAATCCAGGCTTACCGGCGGGCGATACAACTCGACCCTGCCTGTGCCGAGGCATGGTGGTCATTATCCAACATGAAGGTTCGGCAGCTCGATGCGGGTGATGTCGCACGGATGGAGGTGCTTGTTGCTTCGGGCACCACCGACGCGCAGAAAATGTACCTCCACTTCGCGCTGGGCAAGGCTAAGGAGGATAGCGGGGAGTTTGAGCAGTCGTTCCGGCACTACGCCGCTGGCAATTGCGAACGCCTCAGACTGGTCCCGCACGATCCGGACAAGGTCGTCGAAAAGGTCGATCAAGCCATCACCTTCTTCAGTGCCGACTTCTTCGCGCGCCATGCCAGCGACGGTGCAACGGCGCGAGACCCGATCTTCGTCGTCGGTATGCCGCGCGCCGGATCGACCTTGATCGAGCAGATAATGTCCAGCCATCCACAGATCGAGGGGACCTCGGAACTGCCAGAGATTCCGGCGATGATCCGTCGCCTGCTGGGCGACCGCTGGCGTGACGTCGGCACACGGTATCCCGATCTGCTGGAAGATCTGGACGGTGCGGCGATAAAGGCGCTTGGCGAGGAGTATCTTCGCGCCACCGCCGCGCATCGCAAGACAGCGCGCCCGCTGTTTATCGACAAGCTGCCGATCAATTGGATGAACGTCGGGCTGATCCACCTGATCCTGCCCAACGCGACCATTATCGACGCGCGACGCGAGGCGATGGCGTGCTGCTTTGCCAATTTCAAACAGCATTTCGCCCGCGGCCAGAGCTTCGCTTACTCCCTCGCGGATGTCGGACATTATTATTGCAATTATGTCCGGTTGATGGACCATTTCGATCAAGTCCTGCCCGGCCGCGTCATTCGCCTCCAGCATGAAGACCTGCTCGAAGATCCCGAACGCGAGGTCCGCCGCCTGCTCGATGGAATCGGCCTCCCTTTCGATCAAGCTTGCCTCCGTTTCCATGAAAATGCCCGCCCGGTGCGCACTCCCAGCGCCGAGCAGGTCAGGCGCCCGCTCAATCGCGATGCAGTCGATCTGTGGAAATCGTACGAGCCCTGGCTCGACGAACTGAAGACAGCGCTCGCTCCGCTGGCGCCTGCCAGATAACAAAAGGGCCGCGGATTGCTCCGCGGCCCCTTCCCTAGCGATCTTGCGATCGATCAGTAGCGGTAATGGTCCGGCTTGAACGGGCCCTCGACGGGCACGCCGATATAGCCGGCCTGCTTTGCGGTGAGCGTCGACAGCTTCACGCCGAGCTTTTCGAGGTGCAGCGCCGCGACCTTCTCGTCGAGATGCTTCGGCAGGACGTACACGTCGTTCTTGTAGTTCTCGCCCTTGGTGAAGAGTTCGATCTGCGCCAGCGTCTGGTTGGTGAAGCTGGCCGACATGACGAAGGACGGGTGGCCGGTCGCGCAGCCCAGATTCACCAGGCGGCCCTTGGCCAGCACGATGATCTGCTTGCCGTCCGGGAACTTCACCAGGTCGGTGCCCGGCTTCACTTCGGTCCACTCGTAATTGCTGAGCGCCGCGATCTGGATCTCGCTGTCGAAGTGGCCGATGTTGCACACGATCGACATCGGCTTCATCGCCTTCATGTGATCGGCGGTGATGACGTCGGCATTGCCGGTCGCGGTCACGAAGATGTCCGAGCGCGTCACCGCCTCTTCCATCGTCACGACCTCGAAGCCCTCCATCGCTGCCTGCAGCGCGCAGATCGGGTCGACTTCAGTCACCAGCACGCGCGCGCCACCGTTGCGGAGCGACTGGGCCGAGCCCTTGCCCACGTCACCGAAGCCGGCGACGGTCGCGACCTTGCCGGCGAGCATCACGTCGGTGGCACGGCGGATCGCGTCGACCAGCGATTCCTTGCAGCCATAGAGGTTGTCGAACTTCGACTTGGTCACGCTGTCGTTCACGTTGATCGCCGGGAAGGGCAGCTCGCCCTTCTTCGCGATCTCGTACAGGCGGTGAACACCAGTGGTGGTCTCTTCCGACACGCCCTTCAGGTTCTTGACGGTCTCGGTCAGGTAACCCGGATACTTCGCCACGAACGCCTTCAGCGCGCGCTGGAATTCGACTTCCTCCTCATTCTCGGGCTCGCCCAGCGTGTGGCCGGCCTCGAGCTTGGCGCCCCACAGTGCGAACATGGTGGCGTCGCCGCCATCGTCGAGGATGATGTTGGCGGTGGTACCGTCCGTGCCGGCACCCCAGTTGAAGATGTCGCCGACATAGTCCCAATAGTCGGCCAGGCTCTCGCCCTTGACCGCGAACACCGGCACGCCGGTCGCGGCGATCGCGGCGGCGGCATGGTCCTGGGTCGAGAAGATGTTGCAGGTCGCCCAGCGGACATCGGCGCCGAGCGCGGTCAGCGTCTCGATCAGCACCGCAGTCTGGATCGTCATGTGCAGCGAGCCGGTGATGCGCGCGCCCTTCAGCGGCTGCGACGCCCCGAACTCCTCGCGCAGCGACATGAGACCGGGCATCTCGGTCTCGGCAATGTTGATTTCCTTGCGGCCGAAATCGGCGAGATCGATGTCGGCAACGACATAGTCTTGGGCGCGGTCGGCGAGTGCGGTGGCCACGTAGGTGTCTCCGGATAGGCTAATGGATAGCGGCCACATAGGCCCCCGGCGCCCCCAAATCAAATATAAAGATGTCTTTATATGTTATGGCTTCCACGATCGCCGGTCGACAGGCGAGGAGGTGACGCCGGAGGCCATGGCATGATTAGCCCAGCCGGTTTCGGGATTCGCACATCTCGATTACCTGCTGGATTCACGTCGCCCGCGAACAGCGTTACGTCACCGCACCAGCCGATAGCTCACGAACGCGATCGATTTGCCGTCGGGCGACCAGGACGGCACGTTGATCGTCCCCTGCCCGCCGAACAGCCGGGTCAGCACGCGCGGCGGTGCGCTGCCGTCCGCCGGCATGATGCGCAGCAGCACGTCGCGGTTCGGCGGATGATCGCCCAGTGCGACATCCAGCCCGAACGAAATGAACGCGATCCACTTCCCGTCGGGCGAGAGATGCGGGAACCAGTCGCGATAGGCCTCGTCCTGCGTGATCCGCTCGGGATTGGTCCCGTCCGCCGCGTTCGCCCGCCAGATCTGCATCGATCCGGACCGGGTCGAGTTGAAATAGAGCCAGCGCCCGTCCGGCGAATATTCCGGCCCGTCGTCGGTGCCCGGTCCGCTGATCAGCATCGTGTCCGGCCCGCCCGCCAGCGGCCGGGTGCGGATGTCATAGGTCCCGTTCTTCGTATGGACATAGACATAGGCAATCGTCTTTCCGTCGGGCGACCAGCCATGCCAGTAGGATCGCGCATCGGCATGGCTCACCACCTCGCGCGGCTCGGCCGATCCGGTGAGCGGCAGGACATGGATGCGCGAGAGATTGTCGGGCTCGATCTGGTCGGAGATGATCAGCTGCGTGCCGTCGGGCGACAGGCCGTGATCGTTGTTGTTCTTGATGTGCCGCCCGGTATCGATCGCCACCGGTTCGCCGCCCGTCGCCGGGATGCGATAGATGCGGCCATTGCTGTTGTAGATCAGCGCGGCGCCGTCGCGCGTCCAGTTCGGCGCTTCGATCTTGCCCACGAAATGGCGCACCACGGTCCGGCTTTGCTCGCCCGCGACCTGCATCGTCTCGAGCGTGCTCTCGACCTTGGCCGGATATCCCGTGTCCGGCACCTGCGCGAGCACCGGCACCGCCAGCGACACGTTGGAGAAGATCGCGGTCTCGCTCACCTTGTTGTCATGCGCCGAGACCGCGAGCCCGACATAGGCCTCGGGCAGCGCGATCCGGAAATTGCCGCCGGCATGGCGCCACATGCCGTCCGCCCCGCGCACCGAGAAGAAGACATATTCCCCTTCCCGCTCCAGCCTGATCCCGCGCGGCGCCTTGACGTTCGACATGATCTGCCGGGTCGGCCCGTCCTGCACCTCGCGATATTGCAGCGCCGTCAGCCCGTCGCCATGCACCATCACATCGGCATAGCGCGATCCCGGCGTCAGATTCTCGCGGATCATCAGCCCCGCCTTGCGATGCGGATCGCCGCCGGTCCCGACAAAGGCCACGTCCGCGGCGACATAAAGATCGCCCGACGGCCGCCGCGTCGCCACGAAATGGAAGGCGTCCTTGCCGCCCCAGATATTCGCCCCGCCGCCGGTGACCCGATAGCTGTCCGTCGCCGCGTCACACAGCACCGACCCACGCAACGCGGTCTCGCCGATATCGACGCTCTGCTCGAACAACCCGGCAGGTGGCTTTATCTGCCCGTGAGACGTCGCGCTGCCCCACAGCGCCACCCCGATGAACGCGCATAGCGCGACGATCCGGCTCGGCTTCATGCCACCCACTCCTTTTTTCCGGATCGGCAGGCCGCCCGGATTTCCTATAGGATGGTAGCGGTACCGCTCAGCGGAAGCGAGAGGCTCGAGGAGAAATTCAGGCCGTTCCGGTGCTGGTCGCCAGCAGGCGCGGGTCGATCCCCGCCTCGGCAAATCCCAGTTCCCACCGGATCGCGGCGTCCGTGTCATACAGCAGCTCGATATCGCCCTGGACATTGAACCAGCCATGCCGGGTCAGTTCCTCGTCCAGCTGCCCCTCGCCCCAGCCGGCATAGCCGAGCGCGACCAGCCAGCGGCTCGGCCCGGATCCATCGGCGATCGCCTTCAGCGCGTCGATCGTGCCCGACAGCGCCCAGCGCCCGGCGACATCGATCGTGTCCTGCCCGCTCCAGTCGTTGGAATGAAGCACGAAGCCGCGACGCTGCTCCACCGGGCCGCCCGAATGCACCGGCGCGTCGGGCGCGGCGCCCGGCTCGATGCCGAACTGCGCCAGTACCTCGTGCAGTCCCAGCCCGCGAATCGTCTGGCCGATACCGATGCCGATCGCGCCCTTCGGGTCGTGCGCGCAGATCGCGATCACCGCGCGTTCGAAGCGCGGATCGCCGATTCCCGGCATTGCGAGCAGAAGCTGCCCCGTGAGATTCGCCGTTTTATCCATCGTCGTCCATCATAGCGCAGCCATCGGCGCTCGCCATGCTTGAAATCCGAACGCGCCTGCACGAGGTAGGCTCCGTCGCGTTTTTCGCGGCGATCGATCCCGCCGCGGTCCCGCGGCGACCAGAACAATGCGCGCTCCAGGAGGATTCCAACATGACCATCAGCGTCGGCGATCGGCTGCCCAGCACCACTCTCGTCAAGGCGACGGCGAATGGCCCCGAGCAGGTCAGCTCGGACGAATATTTCGCGGGCCGCAAGGTCGCCCTGTTCTCCGTGCCCGGCGCCTTCACGCCGACCTGTTCGGCCAAGCACCTGCCGGGCTATATCGACAAGGCCGAGGAACTGAAGGCCAAGGGCATCGACGAGATCGCCTGCACCGCGGTCAACGACCCGTTCGTGATGGGCGCCTGGAGCAAGGCGAACGACGCCGATGCGGTGACCATGCTCGCCGACGGCAACGGCACCTTCGCCGAAGCAGTCGGCCTGACCATGGACGGCTCGAAGTTCGGCCTGGGCACGCGCGGCCAGCGTTACTCGATGGTCATCAATGATGGCGTCGTCGAGCAGCTCAATGTCGAGGCTCCCGGCGAATTCAACGTATCCTCGGCCGAGCACATGCTAAACGACCTTTGAAGGTCTGAGACTCGGGTCGCCACTCGGCGGGGCGCGGGCGGGCAACGATCCGCCTCCCCGCCGGGAACTTGCACGTTCCTTCCCCGTTCGGGAATTGCGATCGACCATGGAGGCATAGATGACCGACGAGACCAACAGCACCGCCGCGAAGACTGACGAGAAGTCTTTCCTCGAACGCGCCCAGGAAGCGATCGGATCAGCGGTCGAATCGACCGTCGAAGCGGTCAAGGAGCATCCCGCCGCGGCGGCGGCCATCGCGGCCGGCGCGACTGCCGCCGTCGCCGGTGCCGCTTACGGCATCAGCAAACTGCTGGACGACGGCGAAGACGACAAATCCTGACCTGACATGAGCGGGGCGCTCTCACCGGCGCCCCGTTTCATTTCCCCTTCCCCGGCCGTCTTGCCAGCGTCATGCGCGTGCTTTAGCCACGAAGGATGACGACTGCCTCCGATATCGTCGCCCAGCTCGACACCCTCTACCGTGCATCGGTCGAGCGGCTGCAGGCGGCCCTAACAGCCTATCTCACCGATGGTTCGGTTCCTTCGCGCGACGCGCGGCATGACGGCAGCTTCGCCTATCCCGAGATCAGGCTGCGCTATCGCGGCGACAATGATCGCCCGACCCCGATGCGCTCGTTCGGCCGGCTCGTCACCCCGGGCGAATATCGCATCAGCGTCACCAAGCCGGCGATCTTCGCCGATTATCTGACCGAGCAGCTCACCCTGCTGATCGAGGACTATGACGTCTTCGTCGAAGCCGTGCCCGGCCGGCAGGAAATCCCTTTCCCCTATGTGCTCGATGCCGGGCACGCGATGAGCCTGGACGAAGTCTCGGCGCTCGACCTGGCGCGCCATTTCCCGGCGACCGAGCTTGCCTATATCGGCGACGAGATCGCCGACGGGCTCTACACGGACGCCGACGGCACGCGACCCTTGGCCCTGTTCGACGGCTTGCGCACCGATTTCTCGCTCGCGCGCCTGCGCCACTACACCGGCACCCCGCCCGAGCATGTCCAGCGCTATGTGCTGTTCACCAATTATCACCGTTATGTCGACGAGTTCGTGCGCTGGGCCTGCCAGCAGCTTGGGCCCGATGAAAACGGGAATCCCAGCCGCTTCACCGGGGTCTCGGGCGCGGGCGGCACGATCATGCGCGCGGGCGACGATGTCGAGGCGATGCTGGCCGACAGCAGCGCGTGGCGCCGCCACCAGATGCCCGCTTATCACCTGATGGCGGACGACCGCACCGGCATCACGCTCGTCAATATCGGCGTCGGCCCGTCCAATGCGAAGACGATCACCGATCACCTGGCGGTCGTCCGTCCCGAGGCCTGGATGATGATCGGCCATTGCGGCGGCCTGCGCCCGAGCCAGCGCATCGGCGACTATGTGCTCGCTCACGCCTATCTGCGCGACGATCATGTGCTCGACGATGTGCTGCCGCCGGAGATCCCGGTCCCGGCCATCGCCGAAGTCCAGCTCGCGCTCGCCCGCGCGGCCGAGACCGTTTCCGGCCAGTCGGGCGAGGAACTCAAGCGCCGCCTGCGCACCGGCACGATCGTCACGACCGACGACCGCAACTGGGAACTCCGCTATGCCCGATCGGCGCTGCGCTTCTCGCTCTCGCGCGCGGTCGGCATCGACATGGAATCCGCCACCATCGCCGCGCAGGGATATCGCTTCCGCGTGCCCTATGGCACCCTGCTCTGCGTGTCGGACAAGCCGCTCCATGGCGAGCTCAAACTGCCCGGCCAGGCCAATCGCTTCTACGAGCGCGCGATCAGCGAGCATATGCGCATCGGCATCCAGGCCTGCGAGGAATTGCGCCGCGAGGGTGCCAAGCTCCACTCGCGCAAATTGCGCGCCTTCAACGAGCCGCCTTTCCGGTAAACGAGGGTCGGGCGACATTCGGTCAGGCCGAGCCGAAAACGTGGTTTCCTACCATCGGAGCGCAGGAAATCGCGCTTTGCAGGCGGGCATAGGCTGGATGTGGCCGGCCCTTGGAAACCCTTTGCGTTTCGTGCGTTACGGCTGCTCAACATTCTTGAGGAGCATGTGATGGCTACCGCCGCAAAGAAGCCGACCGCCCCCCGCAAACCCGCTGCTGCCAAACCTGCTGCGGCCAGCAAGACCGTGGCCCCTAAGACCGCTGCCAAGCCAGCGGCGCGCAAAACGCCGGTTCGTGGCAAGAACGGCACCTTCGCCAAGAAGTCGGGCAGCCATTGGGGCACCGCAGCGATCGTCGGCGGTGTCGCCGCGGTCGGCGCCGCCGCTACTGCCGCGCTTTATGCCTTCCGCGACAAGATCCCGACCGATCTGGACTCGCTGCTGCATCGCGACGGCGCGCATCAGGCCGACGGCACGGATTCCTCGGCGTCGTTCGAGGCCGGGATCGCCGACGAAGGCACCATCCCCAACCGCATCATCGCCTGAGAACCCTTCTCCCTTGTGGGAGAAGGCGGCGCGAAGCGCCGGATGAGGGTGACTGAGGGTGAGAGCGGCCATAAGCGTCACCCTCACCCTTCCGTCGCTTCGCCGCTCCCCCTCTCCCGCTGGGAGAGGGAAACCGTCACCACCCGGTCGGCTTGCCCTTGTTCTGCTCGTCGAGCCACGCCTTCAGCGGCGCGAAATACGCGACCATCGCCTCGCCCGACATCTCACGACTGCCGGTGAACGCCTCGAGCGCATCCGGCCACGGCTTGGACTGGCCGAGCTCCAGCATCGCGTTCAGCTTCGCGCCGACTTCCTTGTTCCCGTAAAAGGAGCAGCGATGCAGCGGCCCCTTCCAGCCCGCCTGGTCGCATGCCGCCTTGTAGAACTGGAACTGCAACAGCCGGGCGAGGAAGTAGCGCGTATAAGGCACGCTGGCCGGCACATGATATTTCGCGCCGGGGTCGAAGCGGGTCTCGTCACGCGCGACGGGCGGCTCGACACCCTGATATTGCAGCCGCAGTGCATTCCACGCCGCCTCGTAACCGTTCGGCCGGATCGATCCCGAAAACACGCCCCAGCGCCATTTGTCGATCAGCAGGCCGAACGGCAGGAACGCCACCTTGTCCATCGCCTGGCGTAGCAAGAGACCGATATCCTTGTCCGCGCTCGGCACCTTTGCCTCGCCGAGCAGCCCGATCTGGACGAGATAATCGGGCGTGATCGACAGCGCGACGAAATCGCCAATGGCCTCATGGAAGCCGTCATTGGCACCGTTCTCGTAGAGGAAGGGCTGCTTGTTGTACGCCCGCTGGTAATAATTATGTCCCAGCTCGTGATGGATCGTGACGAAGTCGTCGCCATTCACCTTGGTGCACATCTTGATGCGCAGATCGTCCTTGTTGTCGACGTCCCAGGCCGAGGCGTGGCAGATCACTTCACGGTCCGCCGGCTTGACGATCTGAGAGCGCGTCCAGAAGGTCTCGGGCAGCGGCGCGAAGCCGAGCGAGGAATAGAAGCCCTCGCCGGTCTTCACCATCCTGACCGGATCATAGCCCTTTTCCTTGAGCAGCTCGCCGGTGTCGAAGCCGAGATCGCCCGCCCCGGAAGGCGCGACGATGTCGTAGATATTGCCCCATTCCTGCGCCCACATATTGCCGAGCAGGTCTGCGCGGATCGGACCGGTCTTGGACTGCACCGCGTCGCCATATTTCTCGTTCAGCTTCCAGCGGACATAGGTGTGCAGCGAACGATAGAGCGGCTCGACCTGCTTCCACAGCGTGTCGGTCATCTTCGCGAACGCCGCCGGGTCCATGTCGTAGCCCGAGCGCCACAGCGTGCCGGTATCCTTGTAGCCGAGGCCGACCGCGCCCTCATTGGCGATCGAGACCATGCGCTGATAATCGCCGCGCATCGGGGCGCCGACATTGTCGTGCCAGCTGACCCACATCTCCTTCAGCCTGGCCGGGTCGCGCTCCGTGCCCATCGCCGCCTCGATGTCGCTGCCGTTGATCGGCTTGCCGTCGAGCGTCCCCTTGCCCTTGCCATAGGAGGAGGACATGCCGGTCACCAATGTCTGCAGCGTATCCGCCGCGCCGGGCCGGGTCGGCGCCGGCAGGGTGATGGCGTTGCGCATCAGGTCGAGCTTGCGCCGCGTGTCGGGCGAGAGCCCGGCGACCTTGTCGAATTTCGCCGCTTCCAGCGCGGCCTTCACCTGAAGTTCGGTCTGCTCCGCATTGACTCGCGAAGCGATCGCGTCGGTATCGTCAGTGATATAGGTCGCGTTGACCCATTGGGCCTGGTTGGCGACGATCGAGAAGTCGGCGAGCGCCTTTTCGGTCTTCGCGACAAAGGCGTCGGCATCGGCGGCGGTGAGCTTGGTCTGGGCCAGCGCCGGCATCGCGGCGAGCGACAGGGCCAGGGCAAGCGTCGAAATTCCAGTGCGGATCATGCGGAAGGTCCTCGATAAAATCGGGTCATGCGCCACGTTGTGACGCCCCCGCGCCACGGTCAAGCGGCGAGGAAGTCCGCTATCTCCTGCCCCAGCTCGGGCTTGGTGACCGCGCTCATATGGCCACCCGGCGTCGTCCGCAAAATGGCATGGGGCAGCGCCGCTGCCAGCTCCGCCGCCGATCCATTGTCATTGTCCTCGTCGCCCGTCAGGACCAGCACCGGCTCCTGGATCGCCACGACATCGGCTTTATCGGTGTTGACGAAGGTATCGATGATCCGGAGCAACGCGACCGGATCGCCCTTGGTCGTCTTCAGGAATGCCTCGGCCAACCATTCCGGCGTGCCGCGCTCATGCTTGCCGAGATTGGTCAGGATATGCCGGAAATGGTCGCCGCGCCGCGCGGTGCCGACCAGACCGGACAGGCCCATGCCCGACAGGATGACCTTCCCCGGCGTGGCGCCCTTCATCAGCATGCGCACTGTCGTCCGCGCGCCGAGCGAATACCCTCCGAGATCATAGTCGGTGAGCCCGAGATGCGCGATCAGCGCGAACTGGTCCTGCGCCAGCACATCGGGCGGATAGCTCGCGGCATCATGCGGCTTGGCGCTCGATCCATGCGCGCGAAGATCGGGCATGATCACCCGGAATCCCCGGGCCGCGATCTTCGCCGCATGGCCGTAACGGATCCAGTTGGTCATGGCGTCCGAGAAGAAGCCATGGATCAGAACGACCGGCCGCCCCTCGCCCATCTCGCGCCACGCGATCCGCGCGCCGTCGAAGCTTTCGAAATAGTCGGGTTCAATCGGGGAACTTGCCAATGGCGTCCATCCAGCGTTGCACGAGGCGGTGGTTCTGGTCAGTCCGTTCGGCGGGCAGCCCCGTCGTGTCAAGCCACGCTTCGTGCCAGCTCTCCGCCCCCGAATGCTGGGTGGGCACGAAACCGAACGGATCGTCGAAGCTGCCGACCGTCAGGTCGAGATGGTCGCTGTCATGCGCCTCATAGGTCAGCGGCGTCCCGCACGCCGCGCAAAAACCCCGCACCGCGATTGGTGACGAGGCGTGTCGGTCGGGTTCCCGCTCCCAGGTCACGTCCGCCTTCAGCACATATTTGAAGGCGATCGACACGCCGCCGGTCGCGCGCTGGCACGTCCGGCAATGGCAGAGATAGGCGTCGCGATTATCGATCGTCGCGCGATACCGCACGCGTCCGCATTGGCATCCGCCAGCCATCTCCTGTCGCATTCTGCCTCCTGCATGTTGCGATGCAAAATAATCGCCCGGACAGGGCTAGGATTATATAAGCATGCTTATTATATGCGCGCCCATGAGTGACTCGGTCGGCTTCATGATTAGCGATGTTTCGCGCCTGATGCGCCGGCGTTTCGACGAGCGCGCGCGCCTGATGGGCGTAACGCGAACTCAGTGGCGAACGCTGACTACCCTGAAGCGCCACGAAGGCATCAATCAGGGCGGCATGGCCGATCTGCTCGAAGTCGAGCCGATCACCCTGTCCCGCATGATCGACCGCCTCGAAGAGGCGAATCTGGTCGAGCGCCGGCCCGATCCCGCGGATCGCCGTGCCTGGCAGATCTTCCTGACGCCCAAGGCGCTGCCGATCCTCGATCAGTTGCGCGTCCTGGCCGAGGGCATGATCGAAACCGCGCTCTTCGGCCTCGACACCGCGCAGCGCGACCAATTGATGGCCTCGCTCACCACCATCCGCACCAATCTCAACACCCAGTTCGAAAGCGACGAGGCCAACCATGGCTGATGCAGACCCCAGGATCGACCAGACCAAGGCCGACACGATCAATCCGATCGAGGAGGTCACGGCGCCCGCTCCGACCCCCACCCCGGCAAAGCGCCGCAACTGGCTGCGTCCGGTGCTGATGCTCAGCGTGCCGCTGCTGCTCGCCCTGGTCGGCGGCTATTTCTACCTGACCTCGGGCCGCTACGTCTCGACCGACAATGCCTATGTCGAACAGGACATGATCTCGGTCAGCCCCGACGTCACCGGGCGCATCGTCGCGGTGAACGTGAAGGAGAACCAGCCGGTCAAGGCGGGTGACGTGCTGTTCCGCATCGACCCCGAGCCCTTCCGGATCGCGCTCGCCCAGGCCGACGCCGCGCTTGCCAATGCGCGGGTGCAGGTAAACACCATGTCGACCGACATGGGCGGCGCGCAGGCCGATATCGAAAGCGCCCAGGCCGATATCCAGCTCGCCCAGGCGACCTTTTACCGTCAGGCCGCGCTGATGAAGCAGGGCTTCACCACCCGCGCCAGCCTCGATGCCGCCCGACACGGCGTTGCGGCGGCCAAGGCCCAGCTCGCAAAATATCAGGCCGATGCCGCGCATGCCCGCAACCAGCTCGGCAGCGGCACCGCCGCCTCCAGCTCCCCCGCCGCGGTGCAGGCCGCGCTGGCGCAGCGCGCCAAGGCAGCGCTCGATCTCTCCCGCACCGAGGTGCGCGCGCCCAAGGACGGCATCGCCAGCCAGACCGGCCGCCTACAGGTCGGCAACATCATGCCCAGTGGCGTGCCGGTGGTCAGCATCGTGGTCAGCCAGGCGGCCTGGATCGAGGCGAACTACAAGGAAACCGATCTCAACCATATGGCGGTCGGCCAGCCCGCCGAGATCAAGTTCGACGCCTATCCCGGCCTGAAGGTGCGCGGCCATGTCGCCAGCATCGGTGCGCTTACCGGCTCGCAATCCTCGGTGCTCCCCGCGCAGAACGCGACCGGCAACTGGGTCAAGGTGACTCAGCGCGTGCCGGTGCGCATCGCGATCGAGGGCACGCCGCCGCGCGCCATGATCGCCGGCCTCAGCGCCGACGTCGCCATCGATACAAAGGCTGGCGGCACCAAGTGAGTGATCATCCGCCCGGCAAGGCGATGCTGCCGGTCAGGAACCGCGGGCTCCTGACCGTCGGCGTCATGGGGGCGATGATCATGCAGATCCTCGACACCACCATCGCCAATGTCGCCCTGCCGCACATGCAGACCAGCCTCGGCGCGACCGGCGAGACGGTTACCTGGGTGCTGACCAGCTATATCGTCGCCTCGGCCATCGCGATCCCTGCGACCGGCTGGCTGTCGGACCGGCTCGGCTCGCGCAACCTGTTCCTGTTCGCGGTCGGCGGCTTCATCATTGCCTCGATGCTATGCGGCACCGCGATCAGCCTCGAGGAAATGGTGCTGTTCCGCGTCGCCCAGGGCGTGTTCGCCGCGTTCATCGGCCCGCTCTCGCAGACCGCGATGCTCGACATCAACCCACCGGAAAACGCCGCCAAGGCCATGTCGGTCTGGGGCATGGGCGTGATGGTCGGCCCGATCATGGGCCCGGTGATCGGCGGCTGGCTGACCGAGAGCTATAACTGGCGCTGGGTCTTCTACGTCAACCTGCCGGTCGGGCTGCTGACCTTCGCCATCCTCTGGTTCCTGCTCCCCTCAAGGCCCAAGGCGAAGCGCTCGTTCGATGCGATGGGCTTTGCGATGATCTCGATCGCGGTGGCATCCTTTCAGCTGATGCTCGACCGCGGCCAGCATGACGACTGGTTCGCCAGCTGGGAGATCATGATCGAGGCGCTGATCGCGGCCGCCGCCCTGTGGATGGCGATCGTGCATCTCGCCACCGCCGACAAGCCTTTGTTCGACCGCGCCATCTTCAAGAACCGCAACCTGGTGATGGGCATGATCTTCATGGTCGTCATCGGCATTTCGACCATGGCGCCGATGGCGCTGCTGCCCTCGATGCTCCAGCAATTGTTCGGCTATCCGGTGGTCGATACCGGGCTGATGCTCGCCCCGCGCGGCGTCGGCGTGCTGCTCACCATGTTCCTCGCCGGCCAGATGATGGGCAAGGTCGATACCCGCCTCGTCATCGTCGTCGGGCTGATCATCTTCGCCTATTCGCTCTACCAGATGTCGACCTGGTCGCTGGAAATGGATTTCTGGCCGGTGATCATCAGCGGCTTCGTCCAGGGCCTGGGCATGGGGCTGGTGTTCATGCCCTTGAACTCGCTCGCCTTCGCCACGCTCAGCCACAATTACCGCACCGATGGCGCCAGCCTGCTCAACCTGTTCCGCAATGTCGGCCAGTCGGCCGGCATCTCGATGGTGACGGTGCTGCTCGCCCGAAATATCCAGACCAGCCATGCCGACCTGGCGAGCCACGTCACCGCCCAGACCATTCCGTCGCTCGATCTCAGCGCGGTGGACCGGTTCGGGGCGCTGTCGGACACCGTGTTCGTTTATGCCGATGCGATGATCAACCGCCAGGCGGCGATGATCGCCTATATCGACGATTTCTACCTGATGGCCGGAATCTCGATCGCGGTGCTGCCGCTGGTGTTCTTCCTGAAGAAGCCCAAGGGCAAGGTCGAGGCGGTGCTGGCGGAGTAGCTGGAACTCTCGCGCCAAATCCGAGCTAAAGAAGGCGCGGTTCCGCTCCCCCTCTTCCTTCCCCGGCGAAGGCCGGGGTCCAGTTGGAAAGGTTGATGTAACGGCTCGCAGCGCCAGCCATGATCGTCCCCCGACTAGGCCCCGGCCTCCGCCGGGGAAGAAGGGGGGCGAGGTTAGCGCGACAGGATCGCCACAAACTCCGCCGGTGACGCGCTTTCCTCGAACGCCGGCACATCCGCGGCCAGCACCACCCAGGGCTGCTTGCGCTTCACCCAGATATGCAACTTCGGCTCGAGCCCGTCGCTCGCATCGAGCGTCCCCGCCCGCACAACCGCGATACCGGGGCGTGCGCTGTTGGTGTTCCACAACCGCGTATGGCAGGTCCCGCACAGCCGCTGACGCGATTCCGACCCGCTCGGACTGGTGAAGCGATACTCGACGATCGGCCCGGTCGCGGCGATCGCCTCCTCGCGCACCACGCCCTGTTCAGTGAAGGCGCTGCCCGACCAGGTCTGGCAATCGCGGCAGTGACAGCAATAGACCGGGGGCAGCTGCTCCATGGCCAGCGTGTAGCGACACGCGCCACAGCGGCAGCCGCCCTCGATCACTGGTTCACGCCGCCTTTTGCAGGTGCCGCCGTCCGAGCAGTTCCGCGATCTGCACCGCGTTCAGCGCGGCGCCCTTGCGGAGATTGTCGGACACGCACCACAGAGCGAGGCCGTTCTCGACCGTCGGATCCTCGCGGACGCGGCTGATGAAGGTCGCATATTCCCCGACGCATTCGATCGGCGTGACGTATCCGCCGTCCTCGCGCTTGTCGATCAGCATCACGCCGGGCGCCTCGCGCAGGATCTTCTGCGCGGTCTCGGCCGAGATCTCGTTCTCGAACTCGATATTGATCGCTTCCGAATGGCCGACGAACACCGGCACGCGGACGCAGGTCGCGTGGACCTTGATCTTCGGGTCGAGGATCTTCTTGGTCTCGACCACCATCTTCCACTCTTCCTTGGTCGATCCGTCGTCCAGGAAGCTGTCGATGTGCGGGATCACGTTGAACGCGATCTGCTTGGTGAACTTTTTCGCTTCCGCCGGATCGCCGACGAAGATGTTGCGGCTCTGCTCGAACAGCTCGTCCATGCCCGCCTTGCCCGCGCCCGACACCGACTGATAGGTCGCGACGACGACGCGCTTGATCTTCGCGATATCGTGCAGCGGCTTCAGCGCGACGACCATCTGCGCGGTCGAGCAGTTCGGGTTCGCGATGATGTTCTTGCGCGTATAGCCGTTGATCGCCTCGGGATTCACCTCGGGCACGATCAGCGGCACGTCCGGGTCCATCCGGTACAGCGACGAATTATCGATCACGGTGCAGCCGGCCGCGGCGAAGCGCGGGGCGTGGATCTTCGTCGCCTCGGATCCGATCGCGAACAGCGCCATGTCCCACCCGGTCGGGTCGAAATGCTCGATGTTCTGGACCTTGAACTGTTTGCCGGTCTCGCCATAGTCGACCATGTCGCCCGTCGACCGCGACGATGCGACGACGGCGATCTCGTCCGCCGGAAACTCGCGCTCCGCCAGGATGTTGAGCATCTCCCGCCCGACATTCCCGGTCGCGCCTGCGACTACTACCCGATAACCCATGTCCAAACTCCAGTCCGAAGACGAAGCGGTCGCATACGCGCCCCCGACATTTTGTCCAGTACAGGAAATCTATCAGCCCGGGGAAGCAGCGCCTTGCACCTTCCGGAACGGCTGCCGCTCCAGATAGGCGAGGCTGCGCCACGCCCATTCCATTGGCCCCATCGCGAAATAGCGCGTCCAGATATTGGCGATGATCAGCACCAGCAGGATCACCCCGGTCGCGATTGCGGCCATGCCCGCCCAGCCGAAACGGCCCCACAGGTTCAGTCCGTAAGACGAGAACAGGATATGCAGCCCGATGATCTGTTCGAGGAAATAGAGCGAGAAGGCGACCCGGCCCGCCGCCCGGAACGGTCCCAGGATCGTCCGCCCGATCGCCGCCTTGTACAGCAGGTTGATCAGCGCGAGATGCCCCAGCCCCATGGCCAGCCGCGCGAGTTCGCTGGTCGCCCAGATCGTCCTGGGGATCGGCGCGAAGGAAAATGCCTCGCTCACCCCGATGGACCGCGCCGTGACACCCAACCCATAAGCGGCAAGCGCGAGCACGGCATAGAAAAGCCCGCTGCGCTGCCCCTGGATGATCCCCCATTTCCACAAGGCGATCCCGATCAGCATGGCGAAGAATGCTTCGAGCACGGTCATGAACAACAGCCCCTCGCCGATGAAAAAGCGCTGCCAGACAGTCCAGTAGAAGCCATAATAATCCGCCACTCCGGCAGCGTGCGCTTGGCGCTCCCAATCGATCTGCTTCTGAACTTCCGGCGTGACGCGCAATGCATCCTGCGCCTGCCGCCATTCCTTCATCGTTTCGCTATCCTGCGGCGCCGCCTGACCGTTCGCCTGCTTCGCCTCCACCGCATGCACCTTGTCGACCAGTGCCGCGCGCTCGGCATATTGCCCCGCTCCGCCGATCGCCGTGAACAGCGCGAAGCCCAGCCCGAGCGCGACGAGCGTCTTCGGCCCGAGCTTGCGGAAGGGAAACAGGAACATCGCGGCGAGCGCATAGGTCGCCAGGATGTCGCCGGGCCACAGGATGATGAAGATGTCGAACAGCCCGAACGCCAACAGCCACATCGTCCGGCGGTAATAGAGATCGGCGATCGCGACCGGCCCGTCCGGCTCCATCGCCTTTGCGGTCAGCACCATCATGCCGGCGCCGAACAGGAATTCGAGCAGGCAGCGCTGCGTTCCGTCGAGGAATATCTGCGTGCCCGCCCATACGGCCTGATCGGCCGGCGTCCAGCCGACCAGCCTGACATCGGCGAAGAAGGTCAGGACCGACTGCGCCTGGAACGGGATGTTCATGTAGAAGATCGCGAGGATCGCGATCCCGCGCAGCACGTCGAGAATCTCGATCCGCGCGCGCCCACGCACCGGCGCCAGGTGAACCGTGTCGGTCATGATCGTCTCCCCCCGGGAAGCGCCAAGGCTATGTCACGCCCCGAACAAGGTCAACGAAGGGCGATTCCGGATTTTCACGATAATGCGATGCAAACAAGTCTTCTCGATCGATCGTCATGGACCAATATTGTTCGATATACCGATATTATATCGCAGCCGTTATGAATTCATCGCGAAAATGGTTCGGACTCCCCTTGCAATACAATGGCGGGAGTCAGTTAATGCAACAGGCCGAATAGATTTGATGACGGCGGTCGCGGGAGCACGAGCTCTCCGCGCCATTGGCGAATAATCGCCGTCATCCTCGTTGGCCGGGACGGCGATTCTCCCTTGGTCCCGCCCCGGCCAGCGCAGTGCCGTCTATTTCCCGAGCTTCTCGTCGAGGAAATCGAAGATCGTCGTCCAGACATGCACGTCCTTGCCCGCGCTGTGCGTCTTGCCCGGGTAGAACATCATCTGGAACGGCACATTCTGCGCCTGCATCTTGGCGGCGAACGCGGTCGAATTGTCGAGCACGACATTGTCGTCGGCCATGCCGTGGATCAGCAGCAACGGATCCCTGATCTTCGCCGCATCGTCGATCGCGTCGGACGCAGCATAGGCCTTCGCGTCCCGTTTCGGGTCGCCCATGTAACGCTCGGTATAATGGGTGTCGTACAATTCCCATTTGGTCACTGGTGCGCCCGAAATGCCCGCCGCATAGACGCCCGGGTTCGCCTCGAGCATCTTCAGGGTCATGTAGCCGCCATAGGACCAGCCATAGGTCGCGACCTTCGCCGGATCGATGAATGGCTGAGTCTTGATCCATTTTGCGGCGGTCAGCTGGTCCTCGACTTCGACCGTACCCATCGCGCGATAGATATGGTCCTCGAACGCCTTGCCGCGGTTGTTCGAGCCGCGATTGTCGATGCGGAAATAGACATAGCCGCGGCTGACGACATATTGCGCCAGCGGGCTCTGCCAGGCGCGCGTGACCTGCTGGCCGGTGCCCGGGCCGCCATAATGTTCGAAGAACACCGGATATTTTCGGCCCGGCTCGAGCGTCGGCGTGATCATCTCGTACCAAAGCGTGGTGCCGTCAGCCGCCTTGAAGCTACCGAAGCTCTTGGCCTGGTGGCTCGCGAGATAGGGATAATAGGGATGCCCCGGCACCACCGCATTCTCGTTGACCCAGGCAATGCGCTTGCCCGCCGCATCGGCGAGGAAGGTCTGGGGCGGCTGGGTCGGGTTGGAACGGGTGACGATCAGCCGGCTCGCTGCCTTGTCCATCTTGCCGGCGTTCCACCAGCCCAGCTCGGTCAGGCGGGTGATGTCGTTGGGCCGCGCGATATCCACCGAATAGACATGCTGCTCAAGCGCGCCGTCCTTGTTGCCGGTGAAGAAGATCCGGCCCTTGGCTTCATCCACCCCGTTCAGCGCCTGGACGGTCCATTCGCCCTTGGTCAGCTGAGTCCATTTGCCCCTGGCGAAGCGATAGAGATGGCCATAGCCGTCACGCTCGGAGCGCCAGATCAGGCTGCCGTCCTTCATCGGATGATAGGCGTCCGACAGGTTGATCCAGCTCCGCTCGCCCGATTTCTCGGTGAACAGGATCGTGCTCTTGCCCGTCGCCGGATCGACCTTCAGCATATCGAGCGTTTTCTGGTCGCGGCTCTCGCGCTGGACCAACAGGGTCTGGCCGTCGGGCGTCCAGTCGACCCGGGCGAGATAGATGTCGGGATCATTGCCAAGATCGACCTTCACCTGGCCGGTCCCATCGGCATTCATCACATACAGCTCGACCAGCACATTGGGCGTGCCCGCGGCGGGATAGCGCTGGTTATAAACCCTGGTCCCGTCGGCCCCGATCGCAGCGCGCGTGACAATGCCCACTGGCGCTTCGTCGAACCGCTCGACCGCGATGCGCGCGTCGTTCGGCGACCACCAATAGCCCGTGGTGCGATCCATTTCCTCCTGCGCGACGAATTCCGCCTCGCCCCAGTGCACGGTGCCGGCACCAGTGGTCGTCACCTGCTTCGCAGCACCACCGCCGAGCGGCTGGACGAAAAGATTCTGGTCGCGCACGAAACTGACGAAACCACCCTTCGGGCTGACCACCGGGTTGAGTTCGCCATCGGGCGTGTTGGTCAGGCGCGAGACCTTGCCGTCCAGCGTCGCCAGATACAGATCGCCGTCGAGCGGCACCAGGAGCGACTTGCCGTCGGGCGCCCAGTCATAAGCGACGATCCCGCGTGTCCCGCCGATGCGCGCGCGCTCGCGCTGCATCTTCTCGGCTTCGGACAGCTCGGCGCCGCTGCCGACCTTCTTGGAATCGACCAGCATGCGCTCCTTGCCGGTCCTGGTGTCGAGCGCCCACAGGTCGAGCCGGTCCTTGTCGTCGGGCCGCGGCTTGAGCGAGGTGAGCAACGTCCCGTCGGGCGACAGCTTCAGTGCGCGCGGCTGCGCGCCGGCAAGGTCGGGGCTGGAGAACAGGCGTTCGAGCGTCAGCTTCTTCGCCGCCGCATCGGCGGGCGCGGCCGTCACCGGCGCGCCGGGCTCAGCGGCCATGACAGGGGTCGCCAGTGCGGCGAGCATGACGCCCGCCAGCAGCCAGGATTTCGGCATCGATCATCTCCAGTCCCGATAATTCAAAGCCCGGCGGATGCGGGCGCATGCCGTCGCTTATTGCGGGGTGTCGCATTGTCGTAAAGAGGCGCGCTACCAGCGGAAGATCGGGATCGGGTTGAGCGGATGCGCGGCGAGCCCCTGCCCCACCAGCTTCACCAGCCGCCAATGGAAGCCGGCATTGGGAAAGGCCCGTTTGAGCGCGCCGACAAAGGCGAGCGGCAGTCCCCGGCGCATGATCCCCAGCGATACATCAGCGAGATCGGCCTGGCGAAACACCTCGACCAGCGGAAAGCGCGGGTCGCGATAGGGCGTGATCTTGTGGTGCAGGTCGATCATCAGCGCGATCTCCTCCGCCCAGGCTTCCAACCCCTCCCGGACCAGCCAGGCCCGTGCCAGCGCGATCGACGGCGGCAGATAATCCGCCGTCCCCGCCGACCAGATACCGAGATCGTGGAACGCCCCGGCAATGACGATCCGCCGCTTCTGCTCCTCGCTCCAGTCGCCCAGCGCGAAGGCGAAGTTCACCACGCGGCAGACATGGTTGCGATAGCCGGCATAATCGTCGCCGATCGTCTCCCGCCATTCCGACAGGATCGCCTCGAGCAATGGCAGGTCGCGAACCACCGTCGGCATCGCTCTTTCCCCGCGATACGAATAGGCCAAGCCTGGCGCCTAAGGCGAAAGATCGCAACCTATCCCCGTTCGGGCTGAGCTTGTCGAAGCCCTGCTCTTCCTCCCGGGCGGAGAAGAACAGCCCTTCGACAAGCTCAGGGCGAACGGAGGGAAGTAGTTGTACGCCATCTACCCCTTGTTCCGCCGGAAACACCCCGCCGCATGATCGTCAACGATCCCCACTGCCTCCATCCAGGCATAGACGATCACCGGCCCGACGAACTTGAACCCGCGCTTCTTCAACGCGACCGACATCTGCTCCGACAGCGGCGACTTGACCGGTAGATGCACGCCGTCGCCCAGGATCGGCGCGCCGCCCGCCATGCCCCAGACAAATGCGGAGAAATCCTCGCCCGCCTCGCGCATCGCCAGATAGGCCCGGGCATTGCCGATCGTCGCCTCGATCTTGGATCGCGACCGCACGATTCCCGCATCGCCGAGCAACCGCGCGACATCGTCTTCACCGAACCGCGCAACCATCTCGGGATCGAACCCCTGAAACGCCTCGCGAAACGCATCGCGCTTGCGCAGGATCGTGATCCAGGCGAGCCCCGCCTGGAACCCGTCGAGCATCAATTTCTCCCACAGCGCCCGACTGTCACGCTCGGGCACGCCCCATTCCGCGTCATGATAGGCGCGCATCTGCGGGTCGTTGCCGGCCCAGGCGCAACGTTGGAGAGTCACCCCGCCACCTTGCGAAACGGCAGCCGCCGCCCCTCCACGATCGACCGCCACGCCCATTCGACCGGCGCGATGCGGAAATGCCGGACATAGACATTGGCCAGCCACAACAGGCCGATATTGATGACCAAAGCCGTGACCATCATCGCCGCCCATCCTTGAGTCCCGTACAGCGCCAGCGCGAAGGGAGGATAGAGGATCCACAGGCAGATGATCGTCTGCAGCACATAGATCGACAGCGCCGTCCGTCCCGCCGCGACCAGCGGATGCACCAGCCGCGCGCCCATCACGCTCGTCGCCAGCAGGTTGATCAGGCCGACATGACCCAGCGTCATCGCCTGCCGCGCGATCTCCTGTGTCGCCCAGCTGATGTGCGGCGCATCATCGAAGCGCATGATCTCCTCGGCGCCGAAGATGCGCAGCGATCCGCCGACCAGATAGGCCGCGATCGTTATCCGCCAGTAGAAGCGCCGCGACCGCTCCCCCTGCAAGATGCCCAGCTTGAACAGCGCCGCGCCGATCAGCATCAGGCTCGCCGATTCCCATATCGCGAACAGCTCGCCCGGACCGAACAGGCGCTCGGCGCTCATCCGCACCTGCTCGCTCACCCAGCGCACGGTCGTGCTCGACCGGTCGGCATCTTCTTTGGCGATCTCCGCCTGGCGCTCCGCGCGGTCCTTGGTCCGCTCGGCCTCGCGCTTCTGCGCCTTTGCCAAAGCCGCCTTGTCGTCCTTGCTCAGCACCTGGCCGGCCGCGCTCCGCGCCTTCAGCTCGGTAAGCTGGGCCTGCTGCTGCACGCCGCGATAATAGCCGAAATAGCCGGCACCGCCGAGTTGCGTCACCGCCATGAGCAGGCCGATCGCGATCAGCCAGCGCGGCCCGAGCCTGCGGAACCAGAACACCACCAGCGCGGCCAAACCATAAGTGTGCAGGATGTCCCCGCCCCACAGCAGGATGAACATGTGCACCAGCCCGAACGCCACCAGCACGATGTTGCGCCAATAATAACGCCGCATCACCTGCCAGCGCCCGGCCGCCTCGGCCGCGCGGCTCGTCAGGATCACCATGCCCGCGCCGAACAGCATCTCGAGCAGGCAGCGCGCCGTGCCGTTGGCGAACACCTCGCGCAGCCACCAGGCGACCTGGTCGACCGGCGCCCAGCCGAAATGCCGCACATCGCCCCCGGCGCGGAACGACGCGCCCATGTCGTTGACGTTCATGAACAGGATGCCGAGGATCGCCACCCCGCGCAGGATGTCCAGCACCGCGATACGCGGCGCGCCGTCCGGTTCCTCGACCCTGGCTGTCGTCTGCTCGGTCATCGCCTGGTCCCCAACGGCTGGAAGCCTTTGGGTAGCGCAGGACGGAGTGTGTTGCAATGATAATACACAACATGTCGCTTCGTGGCTTGACCCTGTAGCGACTTCAGGGTGCATGGAGGCGATCGCCCACAGATTCGGAGCCCGATCATGGCGATCACTTCCGTGAAACGACTCCACGGCAACGCGGGATCGACGCCGCCAAAGGCTTTGCGATGACAGGGCCGGCGCGAGCCGCTATCCCGGCATCGATGCTCCGTCGTGGATGGCTCCTGCTCTTGTGCCTGCTTACGTCGTCTCTGCTGGCGACCGCGACCCTGTGCGCGCAGGAGGGCTATGCCGCCCCGGAGACCTCCTGCGGCGGAACCGCCCATGTCGACGGCGATGCCGATCAGGTGCCGGCGGACGCCGACCAGCCCTTTCCCCATCATCACGGCACCTGTCACGGGCACAGCCTCGGTGCACCGGTTGCGTCCGCGACGCTCCAGCCGGGCCTGATCGCGCGCGAGGCGCCCGACGCATCCGGCACGTCCCGCGTCGCACGGCGCCTGATCGGTCCAGCCTTCAAGCCGCCCCGCGCCTGATCGACAGCGCGCTCGCGCTTTCGCTCAGGCCCTGAAACTCGGTCGGCGCGGGCTTCCCGCTGCCCCAGGAAAATCGTCATGAAAATCATCGTTGGAGCATTGCTCCCGCTTGCCCTCGCTGCCTGTGGCGGTGCGAGCCCCCCTGCCGAAAACCATGCCGAGGCGGAATCCCGCCATGACGACGGCATGGTACAGCTTACCCCCAAACAGATCGCCACCGCAGGCATCGAAATCAGCAGCCCGACGATCGGCGGCAATGGCGGCACCATCGAGCTGCCCGCGCTGCTCGAAAGCGATCCGCAGGCAACGCGGATCGTCGCCGCCACCTTGCCCGGCCGCATCGTCGAGCTGCGCCACAATCTCGGCGACAGCGTGCGTGCCGGCGAGACCCTGGCGGTGCTGGAAAGCCGCGAGGCCGCCGGTCTTCAGGCGGAGGTGCAACGTGCCGCCGCCGGCGCCGATCTCGCACGCACGACGCTCGCGCGAGACGAAGCGCTCTACGCGAGAGGCTTCCGGCCCCGCCGCGAGGTCGACATCTCCCGCGCCGCCGCCCGACAGGCCGACGTGGCGCTGCGGCTCGCGCGCGAGCAGGTCGCCGCCAGCGGCGCGCGCGGTGGCAGCTACAACCGCATCGTCATCGCCGCGCCGATATCGGGCAGGATCATCGCGAGGCCCGCCATTCTCGGCCGGAATTTCGCGGCGGACGCAGCCGATACCGAGCTGTTCCGTATCGCCCGGCTGGATCGCCTCGGCGTCGCGTTGTCGCTGTCGCCCGCCGATGCCGGGCGCGTGCGGCCGGGCGTCACCGTGCAGGTCACCGCACCGGGCCGAAGCCAGTCCGCCCGCATCAGCTTCGTCTCGCCCGTGCTCGACGCCGCCACGCGCCAGGTGCCCGCCATCGCCATGCTCGACAATCGAGCCGGGCAATGGCGTGCCGGCGAGCCGGTCACGGCCTCGATCCAGCTTCCGGGCGGCAACGACGCCACGATCCGCATACCCTCCACCGCCGTCCAGACGCTCGACGGCAAGACCATCGTCTTCGCCCGCACCGGCACCGGCTTCCGCGCGACACCGGTCACGCTCGGCCGGCAGGATGGCGCCGCGGTCGTCGTGACCGCCGGCCTCAACGGGCGCGAGAAGATCGCCGCGGCCAACAGCTTCACGCTCAAGTCGGCGCTCGGCGCCGCCGAAGCCGGGCATGAGGACTGACCCGTGATCGACCATATCGTCACATGGGCCGTCGACCGGCGCTGGCTGGTCCTGCTGCTCACCGCCATCGCCGCGACCATCGGCAGCATCTCGCTCGCGCGCCTGCCGATCGACGCCGTGCCCGACATCACCAACAACCAGGTGCAGGTGAACGTCATCGCGCCCGCTCTGTCGCCGGAACTGATCGAGAAGCAGGTCGCCTTCCCGATCGAGACCGCGCTAGCCGGCATCAAGGGGCTGGAAAGCACGCGCTCGTTGAGCCGCAACGGCTTCGCGCAGGTCACCGCGATCTTCTCGGATTCGACCGACATCTATTTCGCCCGTGCCCAGGTACAGGAACGGCTGACCGCCGCGCAGGAAACATTGCCCTCGGGCGTCCGGCCGGAAATGGGCCCGATCGCGACCGGCCTCGGCGAAGTCTATATCTGGACCCTGCGCTATGCCGAACGCGCGCACGACCAGCACCGCCCGGGCGAACCCGGCCTGCAACCGGACGGGAGTTATATCACCCCCGAAGGCGACCGGCTGGCGAGCGAGGCCGACAAGGCGACCTATCTCCACACCGTGCAGGACTGGATCGTCGCGCCACAGATCAAGGCGATCGACGGCGTCGCCGGGATCGACTCGCTCGGCGGATACGAGAAGGAATATCTCGTCGTCCCCGACGTCCAGCGGCTCGCCGCGCTGAAACTGTCGCTCGCCGATCTCGCCACCGCGCTCGAACGCAACAACGTCGCGACCGGCGGCGGCACGGTGAACCGCAACGGCGAGGGCCTGGCAGTCCGCGCCGACGCGCGCATCCGCACCCTCGCCCAGTTGCGCGGCACGGTCATCGCCACGCGAGAGGGCGTGCCGATCACCCTCGATCAGGTCGCCGAAGCGCGGCTCGGCCAGGGCGTGCGCATGGGCGCCGGCTCGGAAAATGGCCGCGAAGTGATCACCGGCACCGCGATCATGCGCATCGGCGAGAACAGCCGCACCGTGTCGACCGGCGTCGACGCCCGGCTCAAGGCGATCGCGCCTTCACTACCGCGCGACATCGTGATCGAACCGGTGCTGGACCGCACCAGGCTGGTCGACGCCACCATCGCGACGGTCGCGAAGAATCTGTCCGAAGGCGCCCTGCTCGTCATTATCGTGCTGGTCCTGCTGCTCGGCAATTTCCGCGCGGCGCTGATCGCGGCACTGGTGATCCCGATCACCATGCTGCTCACCGGCTTCGGCATGCTCCGCCTCGGCGTTTCGGCCAATCTGATGAGCCTCGGCGCGCTCGACTTCGGCCTGATCGTCGATGGCGCGGTGATCATCGTCGAGAACGCACTGCGCCGCATCGCCGGGCGCCAGCATGCCGAAGGACGACCGCTGCTCCTCCCGGAGCTGCTCGCCACCATCACCGCCGCCGCGCGCGAGATGATCCGCCCTTCCGTCTATGGCCAGGCGATCATCATCCTCGTCTATGTCCCGCTGCTCACCCTCACCGGCGTGGAGGGCAAGACGTTCGAGCCGATGGCGCTCACCGTCATCATGGCGCTGATCTTCGCCTTCATCCTGTCGCTCACCTTCGTTCCCGCGGCGATCGCGGTCGCGCTGTCACGCCCGGTCGAGGAAAAGGAAGGGCGCGTGCTGGGCTGGCTGCGCCGGCGCTACGAACCCGGCCTCGACCGCGCGATGAAGCGGCCGAAGCTGACGATCGGCATCGCGATCGGCGCGCTGACATTGGCGGCCGGCGCCTACACCACGCTCGGCCAGGAATTCCTGCCCCAGCTCGACGAGGGCGACGTGCTCGTCTCCGCCTTCCGCGTGCCGGGCACCTCGGTCGAGCAGAGCCAGAAGATGCAAGCCCAGATCGAACACGCGCTGAAAGGCATGCCCGAGATCCGCACCGTCTTCTCGCGCACCGGCACGGCGGAGGTCGCGTCCGATCCGATGCCGCCCAACGCGACCGATACCTTCATCATGCTCAAGGACCGCAGGTTCTGGCCGAAGCCGTCCGAGGAGAAGGCCGCGGTGGTGAAGCGGATCGAGGCACGGATCGCGCAGGTGCCCGGCCATGCCTATGAAGTCACCCAGCCGATCCAGATGCGCTTCAACGAGCTGATCGCCGGCGTGCGATCGGATGTGGCAGTCAAGATTTTCGGCGAGGACTTTGCCGAGATGAATGCCACCGCCGCCCGGATCGCCGCCGTACTTCGCCGCACGCCCGGCGCAGAGGACGTCAAGGTCGAGCAGACCGAAGGCTTGCCGATGCTCGACATCGCTTATGCGCAGGATCGCGCCGCGCGGGTCGGCGTCGGCGCTCAGGACGTCGCCGACACCGTCGCCACCGCGGTGGGCGGGCGCGAGGCGGGGCGGATCTTCGAAGGCGACCGCAGCTTCCCCGTCGTCATCCGCCTCGCCGATGCGGCGCGCGCCGATCTCGAGACGCTCGGCCAGACGCCGGTACCGACCCCGGCCGGCAGCTTCGTCCCGCTCACCTCGGTCGCCGACATCCAGGTCCTGAACGGCCCGAACCAGATCAGCCGCGAAAACGGCAAGCGCCGCGTGGTGGTGCAGGCCAATGTCCGCGGCCGCGACGTGGCGAGCGTCGTGGCCGAAGCGCGCACGGCGATCGCACGCGAGGTTCAGCTTCCCGCCGGCACCTGGCTCGAATGGGGTGGCCAGTTCGAAAATCTGGCCTCGGCACGCGACCGGCTCGCGCTGGTCGTGCCTGCATGCTTCGCGCTAATCATGCTGCTGCTGTTCGGCGCGCTCGGCAACATCCGCGATGCCGCAATCGTCTTCACCGGCGTACCGCTCGCGCTGGTCGGCGGCGTGCTCGCCCTGCTGTTGCGCGGCATGCCCTTCTCGATCTCCGCCGCGGTCGGGTTCATCGCATTGTCGGGCATCGCAGTACTGAACGGACTGGTCATGCTCACCTCGATCCAGCAGCTCGTTGCCGAGGGGCACGACCGTGCGTCAGCGGCACGGGAGGGTGCGCTGGCGCGCCTGCGCCCGGTGGTGATGACGGCGCTGGTGGCGAGTCTCGGCTTCGTACCGATGGCGCTCGGTCACGGCGCCGGCGCCGAAGTGCAGAAGCCGCTTGCCACGGTGGTGATCGGCGGCGTGGTCAGCGCGACCTTGCTCACCCTGTTCCTGCTGCCGACGCTCTACCGGCGGTTCGGCGCGGCGGGGCCTGCATCATAGGGCGACCGCTATCCGTTCAGGGCCGGACCCTGCGTGCCTCGCAGCAGCGCATCCCTAGCTTTTCGATCGAACGCGTAGTTTAAGCGGTCGAAGATGGCCGATCCAACGGTCGCTCACCTGGTTGTGCCGCGCGTTGCGGGCGATCGTGAAAGTCTCTGGTTCCGATGGCCGATGTTACCGACATGCCCGATATAGCGCTGGAACACACCGCGCCCAAGCGGTTGGCCGGGCTGGACGGCATTGCCGTGGAACGCCTCCTCGGCGGGGCCGTGTTGAAGGGGCAGGATCCGCACGCATTGCTCCGCGAAGCGGGCATCGACCCGGCAGTGTATGGCAACGACCAGGCGTCGATCGATGGCCGCGACCTGTTTCGCCTGGTGCGGCAGGCTCAAATCGCGCTTGATGATTCCTTTTTCGGCTTCTTCGCGGAGCGGTTCCGGCTCGCGCTCGAGCTGGAACGCACGCTCACCTATCTGCACTGCGAGACATTCGGGGAATCGATCCGGGTCAGCATCCGCTTCACCCAGGCATTGTCGGGAGACATTGGCCCCCAGCTCGTCGAAGACCATGCCGGCCTCAAGCATGTCTGCGTCTATCACACCGTCGATGGCGTGGACCGCGACATCTTCGTCTGGCTGCGCTTCGTATGGATTTTCCAGTGGTTCAGTTGGCTCATCGGACGTCCGCTGCGCCTCCGCGGCGTCAGCGTGCGCGCCGCGCGGCCGGTGCAGGCGAACGGCTTCGATCGGTTCGCTCTGTTCGGCTGTCCGATCGAATATGAGGCGCCGATCGATGCGCTTTGCTATGATCGCGCCGATCTCGGCGCGCCGCTGGTCCACCGCACGCTCGCCGAATTCGAAGAATATAATGCGAGCAATCCCGACTGGTTCGCGACGCCGATCGGCCGTTCGACCTGGCGCGCGCAAACCGAGCAAGCGCTCGTCGAGCTTCAGCGCGCAAAAATCTGGTCGGCCCCGATCGAATCCGTCGCAGCGCGATTGCGCAGCCGCCCGCGCCGGCTCCGGCGCGATCTCGCGCGGGAGGGTGAGAGCTTCCAGCACATCAGGACGCGACTCCGCGGCGAGCTTGCGGCGGCCTATCTGCTGGCGACGGAGCTGCCGATAACCGAAGTCGGCTACCGCGTCGGGTTCAGCGAGCCCGGCAGCTTCACGCGCAACTTCGCCGAATGGGCGGGCGTGACGCCGAGCGACTACCGCGCGCGCTACAAGTCGGACAGCGGACGAGTCACCGCGGCAACGCTGCTGCTCAGCGATCGGACAACCGCCTAGACTCGCGGCGACCAGCTGGTCACTTGCGTTAAATCTTCCTGTCACACTGGTCATCGCCACGGAGCCGCCTGATCGACCACATGCTCCCAAGATAAAAAATATGGGAGGATGTCATGACCGGTAATCGGAATCTCAACGCGCGCCTGCTCGGCACCTCGGCACTCGCCGCGATGCTGTGCGCAGCCGCGCCGGCATGGGCTCAAAGCACGGACACCGGCGCCGCATCGGACACGCCGGTTTCTCCATCCGATACAAGCGCGGCTGATGGCGATGCCCCCGACATCGTCGTCACGGGCACCAGCATTCGCGGCGTTCGGCCCACCGGGTCCAACCTGATCCGGCTGTCGCGGGACGATATCAAGCTGATCGGCGCGGCGACCACGCCCGATCTGCTCGCCACCGTGCCGCAATTGAACAGCTTCAACACGGCACCTCGGACCAGCAACGGCGGACTGGGTTCTTTCGCACCCGGCCTCCGCGGCCTGCCGTCGAGCGCGACATTGCCGTTGATGAACGGGCATCGGCTGATCTCGGGAAGCACGCAGCAAACCAATCCCGATTTTCCCTTCCTGCCGGAACTGGCAATCGAACGGGTGGAAATCGTCGCGGACGGTGCTTCGGCCATCTATGGCTCGGACGCCGTTGCCGGCGTGGTGAACTTCATCACGCGCAATCACTTTTCCGGTGTCGAGGCCACCGCCCGCTACGGCATGGCGGATGACTATCACACGTTCAGTGCCGGCGGCATCGTCGGCAAGGACTGGGGCAGCGGATCGATCGCGGCGTCGTACCAATATGCGGAGAGCAACAACATCACCGGTGCTGACCGGCGCTATCGCTCGCTCGATTTCAGGGCGGCCGGCGGTGTGGACACCCGCGCGACGGTGTGCCCGGCGGCAAACGTCAATCTGTTCCTTGGAACCATCTACGCCGCGCCCGGCCTTGCGCCAGGGACCAACACCTGTGACCCGAGAGGGCCCGTCGACCTTCTTCCCGCCAATCGCACGCACAGCGCGTTCCTGACCGCGCGCCAGGACGTCGCCACGAACGTGACGCTATGGGGCGAAGTCCTCTATTCAGATCGCAAGGACACGGTCCAGGCCGCATTGCCCGGTCAGACCTTCGTCCTCATTCTTCCGTCAAACCCGTTCTACCGCGCGCCGCCCGGCACCGCGGCGGGGTATGAATATGTCGATTTCCGGCCCGACAACCTCGTCGGCGCGGACCATTTCGATCAGACCTATCGTGTCAGAAGCGGCAATTCGTCGGTCGGTGTCGATGCGAAACTCGGCGATTTCAAGCTGACGGCCTCGGGCACCTTCAACTGGTCGCGCAACGACACGTTCCAGCCCGGGATCAACACCACGGCGCTGACCGCGGCCGCAGCCGGAACCACGCGCGCGACCGCACTGGATCCGTTCGGAACCGGCACCAGCCCGGCGGTCGTCGCGGCGATCCTGAACAACCCGACCGATTTCATCAATCACCAGCGCACCAAATTGGGCGCTGTCAGGATCGACGGCCCCTTGGCCGAACTGCCCGGCGGGCAGATCAAGATCGCGGCCGGTGCCGAATATCGCCGCGAGACCTATGACCAGCGGGGCTCCAGCGGCGGTGTCGGGTTCCCCGAAGATCTCGATCGCAACGTCGGCTCGCTCTACGGCGAACTGTTCGTGCCGTTCTTCGGTCAAGGGAACGCAGCACCCTTCATGCACAGCCTCTCGCTGTCGCTGTCGGGGCGCTATGACCATTATAGCGATTTCGGGTCCACCACCAATCCGAAGGTCGGCATCGATTGGGCGCCGTTAGACGGGCTTACCCTGAGGGGCACCTACGGACGCTCGTTCCGCGCACCGGGGCTGCGCGATCTGGGCTCGACCGTCGGCTCCTATTACGCGGCAGCCTCTCTGGTCGACGCCTTTGGCGTTCGCGATCCCTCGCGCGGCGCAACCCAGGTCAATACGATCCTGCTGCTCGGCGGCAACAAGTCGCTAAAGCCCGAAAAGGCCCGCACCTTCTCGTTCGGCGCGGATCTGCGGCCGACCTTCCTTCCCGGCTTCAGCGCGAGCGTAACCTTCTACGACATCGTCTATAACGACGTGATCGGCACGCCATACGGGCTGGGCGCGCTGATCTTCACCGATCCGACCTTCGCGTCGCGGGTCCTCCGCAATCCGTCGGCCGCGCAGGTGGCCAGCGGCATCAGCAATACCGTGCCCTTCTACTTCACCTTCGCCGCGGTCCCGACGGTCGGGAACTTCCTCGATCTTCGCCAGGGCAATTTCGGGGTGCGCAAGACCAACGGCCTCGACTTCGACGTGAATTATCGCCGTCAGACCTCGTTCGGTTCGGCGTTCGCCGGCGTCGCCGGCAACTACATCTTCACCTACAAGACGCAGTTCTCGGCGACCTCCATCGTCAGCAACTCGCTGGATGCCGGTATCCCGCGCACGACGCTGCGGACGACCCTGGGCGTCACGGCCGGTCCGGTCACCCTGGTCAATTTCGTCAATCATCGCAGCGGCGTGACCGGCCCCTATGCGACCCCGACCGGATCGAGCGTCTACACCGCCAAGGGGTACACCACCGTCGATCTGCGGCTGTCCGTGCGGCTGCCCAATGTCGGCCTTGCGAAAGGCACGGAACTGTCGCTGCAGATCAACGATCTGTTCGACGCGACGCCGCCCTATTTCCCGGCCACCGATGGGATCGGCGGCGGCTACAATGTCATCGGGCGCTATGCCGCGATGAGCCTGCGAAAGGCATTCTGACCGATCGAACGGGCACCCGGAGATCGCGGCGATGGTCGCGGTCTCCTTCGGCCCTCCCGACCCTCGCACCAGCGGCAAGTATTCCACCAGATGCAACATCACGCCTTCACCCTGGACAAGTTCATCGACCATGCCGCCAAATGGCATGGGGCCGGCACGGTCGCGACCGCATCGCGCGGCGCGGTCCTGCAGCGTGCCGGCTATGCCGACCTGCGCGCGCGCAGCAACCGGCTCTCCGGCGCGCTGCTGGCCATCGGGCTCCGGGTCGGCGACCGCGTCGGCACGCTGGCATGGAATACGCAGCATCATCTCGAGCTCTATTATGCGACGATGAATGCCGGCCTGGTGTGCCACACGCTGAATCCCCGGCTTACCGCGGCGCAGCTCGCGGCGATGATCGACGAGGCGGAGGACCGCGTGCTGGCGATCGCCGCGACCCTCGCACCGATACTGGCGGAAGTGCTGCCGCTTTGCCCGAGGGTCGAGCGAGTCATCATGCTCGATGCGCCTGCCGATCCGGCCCTTGTCGCCGGCTGCGCGGTGCCGGTCGAGGGGCTCGACGCCCTGGTCGAGGCACATGGCCGCGCCCTCGAATGGGGGCAGTTCGACGAGACCAGCCCTGCCGGCCTGTGCTTCACCTCGGGAACGACCGGCAAGCCCAAGGGCGTGGTGTTCACCCACCGCTCCAATTATCACCACACGCTGATGTCGATTCAGCCCGACGCCTATTGCCTGTCGGCGAAGGACATCATTCTCGTCGCCATCCCGATGTTCCATGCCAATGCCTGGGGGTTCCCCTTCTCCGCGCCTGCGGTGGGCGCGAGCCTGGTGCTGCCCGGGCGCGAGCTGGACGGCGCAAGCCTGGCGGCGCTGATCCGCAGCGAGAAAGTGACCATCGCCGGCGGCGTGCAGACCGTCTGGATCGGCCTGCTCGACCATCTCGACGCCACCGGCGAGGACGTGCCGAGCCTCGAGCGCCTCATCATCGGCGGATCGAAATGCCCGGAGGCGCTGATCCGGCGCATGGAGGAGCGGCTGGGCGCGCGCGTCCAGACGACCTGGGGCATGACCGAGATGTCGCCGCTCGGCACCGTGGATTCGGTGCAGTTTCCGCCGGCTGCCGAGCGGTCCTCCGGCCGCCCGCCATTCGGCGTCGATCTCAGGCTCACCGATGCCGATGACGTCACCTTGCCGGAGCAACGCGGCGTGATCGGGCATCTGAAGGTCAAGGGACCTGCGGTGATCGACCGCTATTTCAACGCGGCAGACAGCGCGCTCGATCCGGAAGGCTATTTCGACACCGGCGATCTCGCCACCATCGACGAAAGCGGCGCGCTGACGATCTGCGGGCGCTCCAAGGACCTGATCAAGTCGGGCGGCGAGTGGATCAACCCGGCGGAGATGGAAGCGATCATCGGCCGCGATCCGCGCGTCGGCCAGGTCGCGGTGATCGGCAAGCCTCACCCTAAATGGGGCGAGCGCCCGGTGCTGGTGGTGGAGCTCAGCCTCGGCGACACCGGCGACGCCTGGGCGCTGATCGAGGCGCTGCGCGGCAGAGTAGCCGATTGGTGGCTGCCCGATGAAATCATTCAGCTGCCGCGCATGCCGCTGGCGGCGACCGGCAAGATCGACAAGGTCCGGCTCCGCACCGCTCATGCGCAAGGGGAGTTCGACCATTATGTCGCCGCTCGCCCCTGAACTGAAGATCGGCCCTGACCTGAAGATCGGTGTCGTCGGCGCGGGCCTGATGGGCGCGGAGATCGCGCTCGTCTTCGCGTTGGCGGGCATGGACGTGCTGCTCAACGACAGCAATCCGGCGGCATTGGACGCCGCAATGGCAAGGCTCGGCACAGTCCTGGATCGCGGCATCGCGCGCGGATTCTACACAGCGGATCAGCGCACCCTGGCGCTCGAACGGCTGCAGCCCGCGCCCGATCTCGCCCGTTTCGGCGACCGCGACCTGGTGACCGAGGCAGTGTTCGAATCGCTCGACGTCAAGCGCACGGTCCTCACCGCACTCGACCATGCCTGCCCGCCGGCATGCATCATCGCATCGAATACCTCCACCCTGCCGATCTCGACGCTCAGCGCGGCCTTGCCGCCCGAGCGCAGGGCGAGATTCCTCGGCACCCATTATTTCTCGCCGGTCTCGCGGATGCAGTTGGTCGAGGTCGTCCCGGCCTTCGACACGGATCCCGACATCCTCGCCTGGACCCTCTCCCTGCTCGCCCGCGTCGGCAAGCAACCGATCGCGGTCAAGGACGTCGCCGGCTTCGCGGTGAACCGGATGCTGCACGCGATGCTGATCGAGGCAGTGCGGCTGGTCGAGGAAGGCGTCGCGACGCCCGAGGACCTGGACACGGCCTGCCGTCTGGGGCTCGGCCATCCGATCGGGCCATTCGCCCTGATGGACGCTGTGACGTCTAGCCTGTGCGTCCAGGTCCAGGAGATCCTGCTGGATTCCTACGGCGAGCGCTTCCGCCCGCCGCCCCTGCTCAAGCAGCGTGTCGCCGCCGGCTATGCCGGCGGGCGGGGCAAGCCGGGCTGGCTCGGCAAGGCTTGAGGAGAGACGCGTGGAACAGCCAATGACTACTCGATCGAGCCGGGGCGCCACCATCACGCTGGCGATGCTGTGTTTCGTCTATGTCCTCAATTTCCTCGATCGCCAGCTGATCTCGATCCTCGCCAAGCCGATCCAGGACGGCCTGCACGTCAGCGATGGCCAGCTGGGCATGATCACCGGCTTCTATTTCGCGTGCTTCTACTGCGTGATCGCGATCCCGATCGGCTGGCTCGCCGATCGCACCAATCGGGTCCATGTCCTGTCGGTCGCCTGTGCGATCTGGAGCGCGGCGACCGCGGCCTGCGGTTTGGCCGGCAGTTACGGCCAGCTCGTGGCGGCGCGGATGATGGTCGGCATCGGCGAGGCAGGCGGCGTGCCGCCATCCTACGCGATCATCTCGGACTCCTTCCCGCGCGAGCGGCGCACCACGGCGATGGCGATCTTCAATCTCGGCCCGCCGATCGGGTCGGCGCTGGGCGTTGCCTTCGGAGCGACGCTGGCGGCGGCCTTCGACTGGCGCACGCCTTTCTACGTGATCGGCGCGATCGGCGTGGTCGCAGCGCTGGGAGTCTGGTTCATCGTCCGGGAGCCCGCGCGCGGGCAGAAGGACGCGCCGTCAGAGGCATCACCCCCCGGCACCAAGCCGCTCGGACTTGTCGCGACGATCGCGCACTTCTTCCGCAATCCGCTGCTGTTGATGGCGTCGCTGGCCAGCGGTGCGGGCAATTTCATCACCTATGGACTGCTCAATTTCACGACGCTGTTCCTGATGCGCGAAAAGGGCATGGCGCTGGGCGACGTCGCGGTCTGGTATGCGCTGGTCGTCGGGATCGGCATGGGGGGTGGAATCTTCGCCTCGGGGCGGATCGTCGATCGGTTCGCGGCACGCAGCAAGGCGGCCTATGCCACGGTCCCGGCCATCTCGCTGCTGCTGGCCCTGCCCTTCTTCCTCGGCTTCGTCTGGGCGCCGACTTGGCAGCTGGCCCTGGCCTTTCTGTGCGTGCCGATGTTCCTCAATTCCTTCTTCCTGTCTGCGACCGTCACCTTCGTGCAAGGCGAGGTTCCGGCCGAGCGGCGCGTGATCTCCGGCGCGCTGCTGCTGCTGGTGATGAACTTCATCGGCCTCGGCCTCGGCCCGACCTATGTCGGCATGGCCAGCGACTTCTTCCGGCCGACGCATGGCGGCCACGCCCTCCAGGCCGCTTATTACGCCCTCGCCCCCATGTACCTGATCGGAGCCGCGCTCTTTCTGGTCCTGGGTCGCCTGATCCGTCGCAACGAACGTCTCCACGAAGGAGCCCTGTCATGAAGAGCCTGTCGCACCTGCTGATCGTCGCCATCGCCACCTGCGGGGCGTTCGCCATACCCGCCGACGCAGGCGCGTCGCCGCCCGGCCAGGCACCAGTGGTCAAGGCCCCGGCTGGGTCGGTGAGCGGCCTGCGCGAGGGCGATGCCGATGTCTTCCGCGCGATCCCCTATGCGCTGCCCCCGGTGGGCGAGCGCCGCTGGCGCGCACCCGCGCCGATGCCGCAGTGGAAAGGCGTGCGGCCGGCAAAGACGATGGGCGTCGCCTGCATGCAGCCGCCAATGGCGGCCGGTCCCTATGATCGCGGCAAGGTCGCGATGTCGGAGGATTGCCTCACGCTCGACGTCACCGCACCGGCGAACGCGCGCAATGCGCCGGTCATGGTCTGGATTCACGGCGGCACGCTGATCTGGGGTTCGGGCCATTCGCCGATGTACGACGGCGGGGCGTTCGCCAAACGCGGCGTCGTGCTTGTCTCGATCAACTATCGCCTCGGCGTGTTCGGCTATCTCGCCCACCCCGAACTGAGCAAGGAATCGTCGGAAGGCGTCTCCGGCAATTACGGCCTGCTCGACCAGATCCAGGCGCTGCAATGGGTGCGCAGGAACATCGCCGCGTTCGGGGGCGATCCGCGCAACGTGACGATCTTCGGCGAATCGGCGGGCGCGCTCAGCACCGAATATCTGCTCGCCTCGCCAACGGCGCGCGGCACGTTCGACCGGGCCATCGTCGAGAGCGGCTATCTGTTCACCATGCCCGAGCTGCGCAGCAAGCGCGGGGAAGAGTTCGCCGCCGAGGACATCGGCGTCTGGCTGGCGGGCAAGCTGCAGGCGCCCAATCTCGCGGCACTGCGCGCGATGGACGCGCGCCAACTCGCCGATGCGTCCGCCGCCACAGGCTATGTTCCCTATGGTACGATCGACGGCAAGATCCTTAAGCGCCAGCTCGTCGACACCTTCGATCGCGGCGAGCAGGCACCGGTGCCGCTCATCGCCGGATTCAACAGCGGCGAAATCCGCACCCTGCGCCACTTGCTGCCGCCGGTTCCGCAAAGCGCGCAGGCCTATGCGGACGAGATCAAGGCGCGGTACGGCGACCTCGCCGACGCCTATCTGCGCCTCTACCCCACGTCCCGCGACCTCGCCCAGAACGGCCTGGACAGCACGCGCGACGCAGTGTTCGGCTGGGCCTCGGAACGGCTTGTGCGCAAGCAGGCCGCGCTCGGCCAGCCGGCATACCTCTATTATTTCAGCCACAGTTATCCGAGCGCGGACGCCGCGGACATGACAGGCTTCCACGCCAGCGAGGTGCCGTTCGTGTTCGGGACGATGACCAATACCCCGTCCTTCTGGCCGGCGATCCCCAACACCACGACTGAACGGCGCATCTCGGACCAGATGCTCGATTACTGGACCGGCTTTGCCCGCAACGGGACGCCCTCGTCCCCCAACGGACCGGCCTGGGCGCCGTTCGGCACCGCAAGCGCCTTCATGCACTTCGGCGAAAGCGCGAACGCCTCGACCGGGTTCATGCCGGGCATGTACGCGCTTCACGAGCAGGTGATGTGCCGACGCCGCGCGGAAGGCAGCCAGTCCTGGACCTGGCGCACGGGGAGCAGTGCGCCGGTTCTGCCGGCTCCGGCCCCTGGATGCGCGCAATAATCGCTTAGGGATTACGGTATTGCGTCGACAGGCGCAAAGCTGTTGCTGATCGCCGTCCGTCGGCTGCCGTGGTCGACGACCTGGACGAGATCGAACGCCGTGTGGTCGCCGCCGGGCTCGAACCCTTCTCGCACGGCGATTACGAACCCGGCCGGCGCTTCTATTTCCTCGACTACGACCGGATCGAATATGAGATCGTCAGCTACGGGTAATCAGGAGGCCTCCCGCCTCCGCCGCCTGAACTCCGCGACCTTGGCCTTGTTGCCGCACCCGGTCATCGAGCACCAGCGGCGATCGCCACCCCGCGAGGTATCGAGGAACAGCAGCGCGCAACCGTCGGATTCGCATTGGCGCAGGCGCCCGTCCGGATCTGCGCCGAACAGCTGGATCGCGTCGCGCGCGAGCGTGGCGAGGAAGGCGCCCGGCGAACCGTCGAGACGGAGGCTCCCATCTTCTCCCAAATGCGGCACGGCCGACGGCGCCTGCGCGATCCGGTTCAGCGTCGTGACGGCGTCGGGAAGCATGGGCCCGCCGGCGATCACCGCGGTGGAGAGCGCATAGATCGCCTCGCGCAGCGCGCGGGCGCTGGAAAGGTCGTCCGCCGTCGACGGCAGCCGGGAGGCCAGGCCAGCGGCCGCGAGCCATCGATCGAGATCGGTCGGGGTCGCGATCAGGTCGCGCGGCGAAGGCTTCATCCGGGCGGCCAGCGTCGCGGCAAAATCGAGCGCCGCATGGCCTCCGCGGAAACGGAAACCGTCGCGCAGTTCGGATGTGGCCAATGACGGAGGTCGTATCTTCTGCCGGCTCATGAAACCCCATTGACAGGTTACCGGCGCCGTCGCAACACATGTCGTGTAACCTGCTGAGTCGGTTACTCACTGAAAGGCGCTGATCATGTCGACACCCATCACGATGCTGCTGGCGGGCTGGCTCCTTCTGGCACCGGCCTCCGCCGTTTCGCCCCCTGATCCCGCGCCGCTGTCCTTGACCGGCACCTGGACGATGGAATCCGCTTACGAAATACGCGCCGACGGCACACGCGTGACGGGCTATGGCGAGCATCCCCAAGGGCTGCTGACGGTCGATGCGTCGGGCCGTTACAGCCTGCAGATCTTTCGGGTCGACCGCCCCAAATTCGCCTCGGGCGACAAGACCAGCGGATCGCCCGACGAATATCGCCAGGCCGTATTGGGATCGAGCACCCATTTCGGCCGGGTGACGGTCGATCGTGCGCGGCACCAGCTGCTGTTCGACATCCAGGCAGCGTCCTTCCCCAATTGGGAAGGCAGGAAGCAGGTCCGCGACTACACCTACGCGAACGACCTGTTGTCCTATGCCGTCCCGGCGAGCGCTTCGGGCAATGGCACCATCGCCTATTCGGTGTGGAAACGGGCGAGTCCGTGACGAAGCCTGCGGCCATGCACGATGATTTCCATAGTGCCGCCTGGGTCGAGCATCACACCCGGCTCTCCGGGACGATCGCCGCCATCCTCATGCGCGTGCGTTAAGCATTTGCGCGGCACGCAAAACGGGCACGAAAGCCATCGCCGCCGCGCCCCTCGTGATACGAGCCCGCCGGCGCTTCCATTTTCTCGATGACGACCGGATCGAATAGGGGATCGTCAGCTCTGCTCGATTCAACCCACGCGCGCGGTGTGGCAGCAGGCGCGGCCGGTGCGCGCATCTGCGCCGGCCCGCTCCTTCTCATCGTGATATCATTTCAGGCATGTTTTTACCGCGGTAACAGCGGAAAACAGCGGAACTTTCCCGCTGTTTTCGGCCGATTTTACCGCTGTTATGCTTAACAGCGGTATCGCCTCTCAAGTCTCTATAAATATTGGGGAAATCCGGATCCAAAATCCAACATAACAGCGGAAAGAAAAAATGCGCTGCGCGCAACAGCGCAAAAGCCGAGTCGCTGTTGGAGATCGCCGGCCCTTCCAGGCACAACGAAACGGGGCGTGGAAACCATCGTCCCCACGCCCCGTTCGAAACTTCGGCGAAAATGCCTGACCGATTACTCGGCAGCGGTAACCTTGGCCGGACGCGTGTCGCGGCGTTCGGCGATACGTGCCGACTTGCCGGTGCGGCCACGCAGATAATAGAGCTTCGCGCGACGCACGGCGCCCTTGCGGACCACTTCGATCGAATCGATGTTCGGCGAATAAAGCGGGAAAACGCGCTCGACGCCCTCACCGAACGAAATCTTCCGCACGGTGAAGTTGGAGCCCATGCCCTTGTTCGAACGCGCGATGCACACGCCTTCGTAGTTCTGAACGCGGGTGCGCTCGCCTTCCACGACCTTCACGCCGACCTTCAGCGTGTCGCCCGGGCGGAATTCCGGGATCTTCTTGTTCTCGAGAAACTTGGCAATGTTCTCGGCTTCGATCGTCTGGATGAGATTCATCTCATTCGTCCTTCGTCTGTCGCCGCGCACCAGAGGGCGACCTGACCCGAGCACCCTCATGGCGCTCCCAAAGGTCCGGCCGCCTTAGCCGTGTATCGGTCTCGGCCATGAGCTTTCGCCATGCCTCGATCCTCGCATGATCCCCCGATCGCAGCACTTCGGGGATCGTGCGCCCTTCCCATTCAACAGGTCGGGTATATTGCGGGTATTCGAGCAGCCCCGTTTCGAAGCTCTCGTCCACACCGCTGGAAGCCGCGCCCATTACGCCGGGAAGCAGCCGAATGCAAGCGTCGAGCAACACCAGCGCGCCCATCTCCCCACCGGAGAGGATATAGTCGCCGATCGACACCTGCTCGACCTGCCGTCCCTCGAAGATCCGCTCGTCGAAACCCTCGAACCGGCCGCATAAAATGGTGACGCCCGGCCCCTCGGCCAGCGCCCGGACCCGCTCCTGGCTCAGCGGCGCGCCCCGCGGCGTCATGGCCAGGATGGGTCGGTCATCGGCGACGCTGTCGATCGCCGCGGCCAGTACATCGGCGCGCAGAACCATCCCTGCGCCGCCCCCGGCCGGCGTATCGTCGACGGTGCGGTGTTTGTCCGCCGCGAAGTCCCGGATATTGACCGCATCGAGCGACCATTTCCCCTCGCCCAGCGCCCGCCCGGCCAGCGACACGCCGAGCGGCCCGGGGAACATGTCCGGGTAGAGCGTCAGGACGGTGGCGGCGAAGGTCATATGGTCCAGTTCTCGATCTTGAGGCCGGGGATGTCGGCGAAATCGCGCTCGTTGTTGGTGACGAGGGTCAGGCCCAGCGCCAGAGCCTGCGCCGCAATCAAGCGGTCGAAGCGCCCGCGCTTGAACGGCAACCTCGCATAGACAAGCGCTGCCTCGGCGTCGAACGGCAGGACTTGAAGGTTGGCGAACAACCGCCGCGCTTCCCGCTCCGCATCGAGTGCCTTCGCTCCGAGCATCACCTCGGCAAACGCAACTGCCGAGGTTGCGATCGTTTCGACAGGACGCTCCTCGACTCGCGCCTTTGCTTCGAGAGAAAGACCACCGAGAAGATAGATCAGGATATTGCTGTCGAGCAGAAACTTCGGGTCAGTCACGCTTCAGCAGCTTCCCTTCCCAGTCGAGTTCCCGCTCCTCGAACTCACGGTCCTCGGAAGTCAGCAACTTCAGCCCCGGAATCGATCCATAGATGCCGGTCAAATCGATCTTGCGCGGTTCGGCCGCAACCGGCTCGACGATGAACCGCCCCTTCTCCTCGCGCACGGTCATCTCGACCCCGGCTTCGATGCCGAGCGACTTGGGCAGCCTCAGGGCAACCGAGTTGCCCGACTTGAAGGTACGCGACTTGCGTGGAGCGTTCATATCAGTCTCCGTATATACGTAATGTATATACATTCCGATGTTCATACCGTCAATCGTTGCCACCTGCCGGGAACCATCCTCGCCGCCGACCTTTAAGGCTGGGCATGGAAGACTGCATCATCATCGGGGCCGGCCCCGCCGGGCTGACCGCCGCGATCTACCTTGCCCGTTTCCATCTCTCGATCCGCCTGTTCGACTGCGGCTCCAGCCGCGCGGCGCTGATCCCGCGCACGCACAACCATGCAGGCTTTCCGGGCGGCATCGCGGGCAAGGAGTTGCTCGCCCTGATGCTGGCCCAGGCCGAAAGCTTCGGCGCCCGGCGCGAACTGGCCGAGGTCTCGGCGATCGTCCCGTCGGAGGACGGGTTCGAGGTCCATGTCGGCCAGGGCGGTACCGTCTTCCGCGCCCGTACCGTGCTGCTCGCAACCGGCGTGCTCAACAACCGCCCCGACATGCCCGCCGACGAGCATGACGCAGCGCTGTCGCGCGGGCTGCTGCGCTATTGCCCGATCTGCGACGGCTATGAGGTCACCGACCAGCGCGTCGGCGTGATCGGCACCGGCGAGCATGGCATGCGCGAGGCGCTGTTCCTTCGCGGCTACACCGACGACGTCACCCTGATCGCGCCCGGCGCCGCGCACGATCTCGACGCGACCTGCCGCGCCAAGCTGGAAGAGGCGGGCATCCTCCATGTCGACGGCCCCTGCACGCCCCTGCGAGTGGCTACGGACACGATCGTCGCGACGACACCCGCTGGCGATCTGCATTTCGACAGCATCTACCCCGCGCTCGGCTCGCGTATCCGCTCGGGCCTCGCCGTGGCGGCCGGGGCGCGGGCTTCGGAGGATGGGTGCCTGGAGGTCGACGACCATCAGCGCACCTCGGTCCCCGGCCTGTTCGCGGCGGGCGATGTGGTGAAGGGGCTGGATCAGATCAGCCATGCGATGGGGGAAGCAGGCGTCGCCGCGACGACGATCCGCAACCTGCTCGACGAGCGCCGCCCGATCAGGCGGTGACGAACTCGGCAGCGACGACCATGCGCTCGGCGTCCCACTCAGGCACTGCCTCGGGCCGCATCGGCACCATGAAGCGCTTGCCGTCGGGCCGCTCGATCTCGATCACGTCGCCCGCCCCGAAATCGTCGATCGCGACCACGCGACCGAGGTCCTCGCCCGTCGTCGAGACGGCCGGCAGGCCCAACAGGTCGGTATGGTAATATTCGCCCTCTTCGAGCGGAGGCAGCGCCGATCTCGGCACCGTCAATTCGGTGCCGCGCAGCGCCTCGGCGGCGTTGCGATCGTTGATCTCGGCAATGCGCGCGATGGCGCCATTGCTGCCCGGGCGCACCGACTTGAGCGTCAGCGTGCCGTCGTTGAAGCGTTGATAACTTTTCAGGTCCTCGGTGAAGACCTTGAGACGGACCTCCCCCGTCACGCCGTGCGCGCCGATGATGACGGCGAGCGTGACGGGGGCGTCCTTAGGCATCAGCCCTCGGCCGGAGCCTGAGCCGACTTGCCCTCGGCGGTCTCGTCGGTGTCGCCGGCATCGCTGTCCGGGGTCGCCTCGTTCGCTTCGGCTGCGGGAGCCTCCTCGGCGGCTGCCTCGGGAGCGGCTTCCTCGGCTGCCGCTTCAGGAGCTGCTTCGGCTTCGACCGGCGGGGTCTGCTCGGCGACTGCCTCGGCAACCGCTTCGGCTTCCGGCGTCGGCTCTTCGGTCGCTGCTTCGACCTCGGCGGCGATCACGGCCTCGGCTTCCTCATTGCTGTCCTGCGCCGGGGGAGCTTCCTCGGCAACGGGCTCAGGCTCGGGTGCCGGCGCGGCGGCGGCTGCAGCGGCTGCCTCATCGGCTTCGGCCTGCTTGGTCGCACGCTCTTCGGCGCGCTCCGTGGCCTTCTCGCCGGGCTTGCCCTTGTTCGGGTTGTTGCGCGCCGGACGCTCGCGGACGCCCGCGACGTCGAGGAAACGGGCAACGCGGTCGGTCGGCTGCGCGCCGACGCTCAGCCAATGCTTCGCACGCTCGCCGTCGAGCACGATGCGCTTGTCATCGTCCTTGGCGAGCAGCGGGTTGTAGGTGCCGAGCTTCTCGATGAAGCGGCCGTCACGGGGCGAACGGGCGTCCGCCACGACGATGCGGTAGTACGGACGCTTCTTGGAGCCGCCACGCGACAGACGAATGCTGAGTGCCATTACTTCTTCTTCCTTCTTTCGATTACGTTATTTCTTCTTGATCAAATTCTCGAAACCGGGGGGCAGATTGGCCTGTCCGCCGCCCAGCCCCGGCAATCCGGGGCCGCCAACGGGGCCGTTGCCGCCCAGCATGTTGCCGAGGCCGGGGCCTCCAAGGGCATTGCCGAGGCCACCCATGCCGCCCCCAGGACCACCTCGGCCGAGCATCGCCGCCATGCCCTTCAACCCGCCCATCTTGCGGATCTTCTTCATGGCGGTGGACATTTCCTGGTGCATCTTGAGCAGCTTGTTCACGTCCTGCACGGTCGTGCCGCTGCCCTTCGCCACGCGGATCTTGCGCTTGGCGTTGATGATCTCCGGCTTGGCGCGCTCCTTGGGCGTCATCGAGGTGATCATCGCGTCCATCCGGAGCAGGATCCGCTCGTCGACCGCGCCCGAAGCCATGGCCTGTTGCGCCTTCTTCATGCCGGGGATCATGCCGGCGAGTGCGCCGAGCCCGCCCATCCGGCGCATCTGGCCAAGCTGGGCGCGCAGGTCGTTCATGTCGAACTGGCCCTTGGCCAGCTTCGCCGCCATCTTCTCGGCGTCTTCCTGCTGGATCGCCTCGGCGGCACGCTCGACCAGGCCGACCACGTCGCCCATGCCGAGGATGCGCCCCGCGACACGGCCCGGATGGAACGCCTCGAGCGCGTCGAGCTTCTCGCCCATGCCGGCGAACTTGATCGGCTTGCCGGTGACGGCACGCATCGACAGCGCAGCACCGCCGCGCGCATCGCCGTCCATGCGAGTCAGCACCACGCCGGTCAGCGGCACCTGTGCGGAGAAGCTGCTTGCGACATTGACCGCGTCCTGGCCAGTCAGCGCATCGACGACGAGCAGGATCTCGGCCGGCCTGGCGACGTCGGCAACCGCCTTCATCTCGTCCATCAGCGCCTGGTCGACATGGAGACGGCCGGCGGTGTCGAGCATCAGGACGTCATAGCCCTGCAGCTTCGCCGCCTGCATCGCGCGCCGCGCGATATCGACTGGCTGCTGGCCCGGCACGACCGGCAGGGTTGCGACCTCCGCCTGAGTGCCGAGCGTCGCCAGCTGCTCCTGCGCGTTCGGGCGATTGACGTCGAGCGACGCCATCAGCACCTTCTTGCGCTCGCGCTTCGCCAGCCGCAGCGCGATCTTGGCGGTGGTGGTCGTCTTACCCGAGCCCTGCAGGCCGACCATCATGATCACGGCCGGCGGGGTAACGCCCAGCTCCAGCTCCGACGCGTCCGAGCCGAGCATCTCGACCAGCGCGTCGTTGACGATCTTGACGACCTGCTGGCCCGGCGTGACCGAACGCAGCACATTCTGGCCGACGGCCTTCTCGGTCGCCTTGTCGACGAAATCGCGCGCGACGGGCAGCGCCACGTCAGCCTCGAGCAGCGCGACGCGCACCTCGCGCATCGCGGCGCGCACGTCCGCCTCCGTCAGCGCACCACGCCCACGCAGTCGATCGAACACACCGCCAAGACGGTCGCTCAGGCTCTCGAACATCAACAACCTTTCATTCCGGATCGACATCCGGCCCGAGAAACGCAAAGAACGCCGGCGGACGAAACCTCGTCGGCCGGCGTAGCCCTATGGGCACCCCTTCACGAATCCCATGACGGAAACGATCGCGGCGGCCCTTAGCGCACCGCACATGATCGCGCAACCTCGGTGCGCGCCGGCAATTTGCATGCACCGGGCTTAACCCGATCTATACGCCTGTCGTGGAAAGGGGGTGCATGAGTATCCGTGGGGCACGTGGGATGGTGGGTGAAATCGGCGACGACTCGGGGCTGGAAGTGCCCAGCACGCGTGGCGACTCGATCAGTGGGGCAATTACCGTCGCCTCGATCCTGCTGTTCATTGGCACGGGCAGTTCAGTGCTGTCCTCGACGCTTCAGCATTATTTCTCCGGTGGGGAAGGCACAGACCAGACTCTGGTCATCGCCCTGCTGCTCAACGTCGCCCTGATCCTGTTCGGCTGGCGCCGCCACCGCGAACTCGCCCGCGAGGTCACGGTCCGCGCCGCCGCCGAGGAACGCGCGCACCAGCTCGCCGCCAAGGACCCGCTGACCGGCTTCCTCAATCGCCGCAGCCTTGGCGAGCAGGGTGCGGCGATGTTCGCCCGTGCCGAACGCCGGGGCAAGGCGATGGCGATGATGATGCTCGATCTCGACCATTTCAAGACGATCAACGACATGCACGGCCACGCGATCGGCGATACGCTATTGCGCGAGGTCGCGGTGGAGATCGCGGCCGCAATGCCCTCGATCGCGCTGACCGCGCGCTTCGGCGGCGATGAGTTCGCCTGCGCCTTTCTGTTCGACCCCGCCCATCCCGACACGGTCGAACGCATCGCCGAGCGAATCGTGTCGCGCCTCGCCCAGCCGTTCAGGGCGGAGGGGCTTCAGCTCCATATCAGCGTCTCGCTCGGTATCGCCCGCTCGGACTTCGATTGCGCGACCATCGATGCACTGACTCGCTCTGCCGACATCGCCATGTACGCCGCGAAGAATTCGGGCCGCAATCGGTTCGCCTGGTTCGACCTGTCGATGGAGCGCGAGCTCCAGGCACGCAACGAGCTCGAGGCCGGCCTGCGCGGCGCGATCCCGCGGCAGGAGGTGGTTCCCTATTTCGAGCAGCAGATCGATCTCACCACCGGCCGGCTCGGCGGGTTCGAGGTGCTGGCGCGCTGGGAGCATCCGCAACGCGGCCTGGTCGGGCCCGAGGCCTTCATTCCGATCGCCGAGGAAACCGGCATGATCGCCGATCTCTCGCTCTCGATCATGCGCCAGGCCTTCACGGCGGCGAAGGACTGGAATCCGGCGCTGTCGATTTCGGTCAACATCTCACCCTGGCAGCTCAAGGACGCCTGGCTCGCGCAGAAGATCATCAAGGTCCTGACCGAAACCGGCTTCCCGGCGACCCGGCTCGAAATCGAGATCACCGAAAGCTCGCTGTTCGACAATCTGCCGCTCGCCCAGTCGATCGTCGCCAGCCTGAAGAACCAGGGTGTCAGGCTCGCGCTCGACGATTTCGGCACCGGCTATTCGTCGCTGGCGCATCTCCGCGCCCTGCCCTTCGACCGGATCAAGATCGACAAGAGCTTCATCATGTCGATCACCGAGAATTCCGAAAGCGCGGCGATCGTCAATGCCATCACCCGGCTCGGCGACAGCCTCAACCTGCCGATCACCGCGGAAGGTATCGAGGACGCATCGATCGAGGAGCGGCTGCGCGCGCTTGGCTGCTCCAGAGGCCAGGGATATCTCTACGGCCGGCCGATGAGCATCGCCAACACCCGTCGCCTGCTCGCCGAGCGGCGCCTGCTGCTTCAGCCGGCTGCCGGCGATATCAGAGAGATAACTGCCGGCCTTTCTACCAGCCAGCGCCTGGCTGTTTGAGATAGGCCTGTTCATCGGGCGTCGATTGCCGGCCGAGGGCCGCGTTGCGTGACGGAAATCGCCCGAACCGCGCGATCACATCGGCATGGTCATGGGCGTAGGAGAGATTCTCCTCGTTGCCGAGTTGCTCGAAACAGCCGACCGACAGCGCCTGCGCCTCGCGGCTCTCCGCGTGCATCAGCGGCATGTAGAGGAAGGGCCGCCGCTCGTCCGGGTCGAGCCGTTCGTCCCAGCCCCGCTCGATCGCCTCGCGCGTCAGGTCGAGCGCCAGCGCGTCACCGGAAAACGCCGCCGCCGTGTCGCGGTGGATGTTGCGGGAGAACTGATCGAGCAGGATGATCGCCCCCAGCAAAGTCTCCGGGTCGTCCCGCCAGCCACGCGCCTGGCTTGCCAGCACCGCGTCGCGCAATGCACCGAACCGTTGGGCGATTTCGCGGTCGAGCGCCAAATCCTTGCCGAAACGCTTCTTCGCCGGAACCTCGTCAAACCAGAAGGATAGTATCGCATGGGCCTTTTCATGGACTTCGTCCGAACCCGCCCCTAGATCACCGCGCATGTACCACCGTTCCGGCCTCCCTGATGGCTGAGCCCGACATTATCAGCCTGGGCTGCCGTCTCAACATCGCGGAAAGCGAGACGATCCGTACGCTCGTCGGCGCCCGCGACATGGTGGTCGTCAACAGCTGTGCCGTGACCAACAGCGCGGTGCGCGAGACGCGCAGCGCGATCCGCCGCGCGCGCCGCGACCGGCCGGGGGCGCAGATCGTGGTGACCGGCTGCGCCGCGCAGATCGATCCGCGGAGCTTCGCCGCCATGCCCGAGGTCGACCGGGTGATCGGCAACGCCGAGAAATTGAAACCGGAAGCCTGGGAAGCGCATGATGAGGTGATGGTCGGCGACATCATGCAGGTGCGCGAGACGGCGCCGCATCTTGCCGCCGCCTTTGCCGCGCACGCCCGCGCGTTCGTCGAGGTGCAGAATGGCTGCGACCATCGTTGCACCTTCTGCGCGATCCCGTTCGGGCGCGGCAACAGCCGCTCGGTTCCGGCCGGCGGGGTGATCGACCGGATCCGGACACTGGTCGATACCGGACACCGCGAAATCGTGCTGACCGGAGTCGACCTGACCAGCTACGGCCCCGACCTGCCCGGCACGCCTTCTCTCGGCTTGCTGGTCGAACGCATCCTCAACCATGTCCCGACGCTCGAGCGCCTGCGCCTGTCCTCGCTCGATTCGATCGAGATCGACGACCGGCTGTTCGAGCTGTTGACGACCGAGCCACGCATGATGCCGCACGTCCATCTCTCGCTCCAGGCGGGCGACGACATGATCCTGAAACGCATGAAGCGGCGCCACAACCGCGCGGAGAGCGTCCGGATGGTCGAACGGCTCAAGGCGGCGCGCTCCGAGATCGCGATCGGCGCCGACCTGATCGCCGGTTTCCCGACCGAGACCGAGGCGATGTTCCGCAACACGCTGGCGCTGATCGACGATTGCCACATCGTCCACCCGCATATCTTCCCCTATTCGCCGCGCGAGGGCACGCCCGCGGCACGGATGCCGCAGGTCGAGCCGGAAGTGCGCAAGCGCCGCGCCGCGATGTTGCGCGAGGCTGGCACGGTACGACGCGCGAGCTGGCAGCAAAACCTGGTCGGCACCGTCCAGCCGGTCCTGGTGGAGCGCCCCGGCGACCGCGGCCATGCCCCGGCTTTCGCGGAAGTACGCTTTCCCCTCCCCGTTGGCTCGGCACGAACGGAGGTTGGGAGTATCCAACCCATCCTGATCACCGGCGCCAGCACCACCACCCTCACCGGAATCCCTGCATGAGCACTACTCCAAGCTGGCACGACAAACTGCTCGGCGGCTTCAAGCGCACCTCCGATCGCCTGATCGGCAATCTCGCCGGCCTGGGTGCCGCGCGCCTCGACGAGGCGACGCTTGACGAGATCGAGGAAGCGCTGATCGCCTCCGATCTCGGCCCCGAGACCGCCGCGCGCATCCGGGCGCGCCTCGCCGAGGGCAGCTTCGAGCGCAACATGGAGGAACTCGGCATCCGCCTGGTCGTCGCGGAGGAGATCGAGAAGGTACTGGCGAAGGTCGCCAAACCGCTCGAGATCGCGGCGTTTCCACGTCCTCAGGTGATCCTGGTCATCGGCGTCAATGGTTCCGGCAAGACCACCACCATCGCCAAGCTGGCGCATTATCTGACCGAGCAGGATTATGGTGTCATGCTCGCCGCCGGCGACACCTTCCGCGCCGCCGCGATCGGCCAGCTCGCCACCTGGGCGGGCCGGGTCGGCGTGCCGATCGTCTCGGGCAATGAAGGCGGCGACGCAGCCGGCATCGTCTATGAGGCCGTGAAGCAGGCGACCGCCACTGGGATCGACGCGCTGATCGTCGACACCGCCGGACGCCTGCAGAACAAGCGCGAGCTGATGGACGAGCTGTCCAAGATCCGCCGCGTGCTCGGCCGCATCAACCCGGAATCCCCACACGACATCCTGCTCGTGCTGGACGCGACGACCGGCCAGAACGCGCTCAATCAGATCGAGGTGTTCAAGGAATTCGCCGGCGTCACCGGGCTGATCATGACCAAGCTGGACGGCACCGCGCGCGGCGGCGTGCTGGTCGCGGCGGCGGAGAAATATGGCCTGCCGATTCACGCCATCGGCGTCGGCGAGGGCATGGGCGATCTTCGGCCGTTCGATGCGAACGAGGTTGCGCGGATCATCGCGGGTGTGGAAGGGGTTCGCCATGGCAAGTGAAACCAAGCTTCCCCCGGTCGGCCCCGGCCTCCGTCTCGCGATCGACGTCGCGCCGCTCGCGGTCTTTTTCGTCGTGAATTTCATGAGCGGCGGCCCGCAGATCGCGCGGCTGCTCGCGGCGACGACGGCGTTCATGGTCGCGAGCGCGATCGCGATGGTCGTCTCGCGCTGGAAGACCGGCCGCATCTCGCCGATGCTGTGGATGACCGGAACCCTGGTGCTCGTGTTCGGCGGCGCCACGCTCTATTTCCACAACGAGACCTTCATCAAGATCAAGCCGACCTTCGTCTATGCCAGTTTCGCGGCGATCCTGGCGTTCGGCCTCGCAACCGGCCGCCCTTTGCTCCAGTCGCTGCTGGAGACCGCTTATCCCGGTCTGACCGAACAGGGCTGGCGCAAGCTGACGATCAACTGGACGATCTTCTTCGCCTGCATGGCGGTGCTCAATGAGGTTGTGTGGCGCAACAGCACCACCGATTTCTGGGTGGCGTTCAAGCTATGGGGTGCGATTCCGCTGACCCTGGTCTTCGCGGTCGCCAATGTGCCGATGCTGATGAAGCACGGGCTGAATACAGGGCAAGAGCCGCCGGTCCCGCCTGAGGGATAAAAACTCCTCCCCGGAACGGGGAGGGCGTCCGAGCTTTGTTCTGCCCCCGGCAGAACAAGATCCTATCCGGGGAATAGGATCTCGCTCGAACGCGCCGAAGGCGGTGGAGGGGCTGGTCGGGCGGGGCCTGGCATAGACCGGCTCCGCGCGAACGCCGCAACTCTCACCGTTCCTACTTAGACGCGTTCACCGCGCTCCAAACCCCTCCGCCAGCTTCGCCACGGGTTGCTCCGCAACCCGGCTTCGCTGCCGCGACATGCCCCCGGCATGTCGCTGATCGCAGCTACGCCCCCCTCCCCTGAGCTCCGCTCAGGGGAGGAATTCCGTAGATCAGCCCACCACGCCGTCGTAGATGCGTCCCGCCTCGTCCCAGTTCACCACGTCCCACCACGCCTTGAGATAGCCGGGGCGGTCGTTGCGATAGATCAGGTAATAAGCGTGCTCCCACACGTCATTGCCCAGGATCGGCGTGCCCTTCACGGCAACGTCGTCCATCAGGGGATTGTCCTGGTTCGGCGTGCTGGTGACCTGCAGCTTGCCATCGGCGTCGGCGATCACCCATGCCCAGCCCGAGCCGAACTGGCCGGCGCCCTTGCCGTTGAAATCTTCCTTCAGCTTGTCGAGCCCGCCATAGGCGTCGATCGCCTCCGCCAGCTTGCCCGACGGCGTGCCGCCGCCCGGGGTCATGATCTTCCAGAAGAAGTCATGGTTCCAGAAACCGCCGCCATTGTTGCGGACCAGCGGCGGCTGGGTCGAGATCACGGCCAGGATCTCTTCGATCGTCTTGCCGGCCAGCGAGGGGTCCTTTTCGACGCCCTCGTTGAGCTTATCGGTATAGGCCTTGTGGTGCTTGTCGTGATGGAACTTCATCGTCTCTTCGTTGATGGTCGGCTCCAGCGCGTCATAGGCGTAGGGAAGCGGGGGCAGTTCGAAAGCCATGAGTCATCCTCCTTGGAAATGCGCGGGTCACTGACGCAACGCCGAGCCGGTGAAATGGGTCCGACAGCCTCGTTACGCAACCGATTCCGTCACGCCCCGGCGGAAATAAGCCCATGGCGTTTCAACGCGTGGCGAAGCTGGTCGTAACTCAGCCCAAGCGCTTCCGCGGTGGCGCGCTGATTGAAGCGATGCTCGCCAAGCGCCTTGGTCAGCAGATCGCGCTCGAACCGGGCAATGCGCGTCTTGAAGTCGGACGGTGCCTCATCGGCCTCCTCCGCCGGTGCCGTCACGGGCTGCGCGCTTTCCGGCGGCGCCGTCAACACCGGCGCGGGCGTCAGGGGCGCGCCGGCCGGTGCCGGCCGATAGGGTGAATGGAACGGGTCGAACTCGATCGCATCGATCGGCCCTGCCTGCTCCCACCGATAGACGGCGCGCTCCACGACGTTGCGCAACTCGCGCACATTGCCGGGCCATTGATAGTCGACCATCGCCGCCATCGCGTTGGGGCCGAATCCGGGCCAGTCGTCAAAGCCCATTTCGGAGGCCATGCGCCGCCCGAAATGCTCGGCCAGCACCATCACGTCGCCGGGACGCGCACGGAGCGGCGGCAGGGTCACCACCTCGAACGACAGCCGGTCGAGCAGATCGGCGCGAAACTGGTGCCGCGCCACCTTGTCGGGCAGATTCTCGTTGGTCGCCGCGACGATGCGGACATCGACCTGCAACGGTCGCGAGGATCCGATCCGGGTGATCTCGCCATATTCGACCGCGCGCAGCAGCCTTTCCTGCGCGCCCATCGACAAGGTGCCGAGTTCGTCGAGGAACAGGGTTCCGCGATGCGCTTCCTCGAACCGCCCGACGCGCGACTTGGTCGCGCCGGTGAAGGCCCCTGCCTCATGCCCGAACAATTCGGCCTCGATCAGCGTCTCGGGCAAGGCAGCGCAGTTCATCACCACCAGAGGCTGGTCCCAACGTGGGCTCAGGCGGTGGAGACGCTCGGCGACCAACTCCTTGCCGGTGCCGCGTTCGCCGATGACGAGCACCGGGCGGTCGAGCGCGGCCGCGCGGCTGGCGCGCTCCAGCGTCTCTAGAAAAACGTTCGACTGGCCGATGACCTGGGTAGTGCGATCCATGCCCAAGCCTTGGCGTAAATTCCCAAGGCTTGGCAAGATATTTTAGATCGGTTCATGTGGCGTTCAGCCGAAAATGGCGGAAAACCGAGCTTTTAGAAACTGGCACGCTCCCTGCAATACTCCTGGCATCTGCCCAACAGGGCGACACGGACAACCAGTTACAGGGAATTACGCCATGAAGAACCGCTACAAAGCCGGCGACCTCCGCCACACCGTCGCAGCCGTCGCTTGTGCGGTCGTGCTGGGCTCCACCTTCCTGCTCGGCGCCGTCGCGCCGGCCCAGGCCGCTCCGGCGGCCCTCTACACCCAGACCGCCGCCTGATCGTCAGGCGGCGCTGCCGGGGCGGCCACCCCTTGCACCGCCCCGGCACCCCTTCAACCCTCACCCAGTATCCTGCGTACCTATTAGGAGAGTTTTCGAGATGGGCATTTTCTCCCGAACCCGCGACATCATCGCCGCCAACTTCACCGATCTGCTCGACAAGGCGGAAGACCCCGCCAAGATGATCCGCATGATCATCCTCGAGATGGAGGAGACCCTGGTTGAAGTCCGCGCCTCCGCCGCGCGCACCATTGCCGACCAGAAGGAAATGCGCCGCCACATCTCGAAGCTCGAATCGCTTCAGGAAAGCTGGACCGAAAAGGCCGAGCTGGCCCTGTCCAAGGGCCGCGAGGACCTGGCCAAGGCCGCCCTGGTCGAAAAGCAGAAGGCCGCCGACATGGCCGCCCAGCTGACCGGCGAGATCACGGTGCTCGACGAAGCGCTCCGCGCCTCGGAAGAGGACATCAACAAGCTGCAGACCAAGCTTCGCGAGGCCCGCACCCGCCAGAACTCGATCGTCACCCGGCTCGAGACCGCGCACAACCGCTACAAGCTGCGCGAAATGTATGCCGGCCCGAAGATGCAGGACGCGTTCTCGCGCTTCGAGATCATGGAGCGCCGGGTCGACATGGCCGAGGGCCGCGCCGAAGTCGCCGGCATGGGCGTCCCGAAGAGCCTCGAGGAGGAGATCGCGGAGCTGAAGGCAAGCGAGAAGGTCGAGGCGGAACTCGCCGCGATGAAGGCGCGCGCCGCCGGCTCGAAGGAAGTCTGAGATGGAAGACGTCCTTATCCCAGCGATCGTCTGCGGCATCCTGTTCATCGGCATGCCCTGGGTGATCCTCCACTATGTGACCAAGTGGAAGCAGGCGCCGAAGATCACCACCGAGGACGAGAATCTGCTCGATGAGCTGCACTATCTCGCCCGCCGGCTCGAAGACCGCCTGAATACCGTGGAGCGCATCGTCGCCGCCGACCACCCCGAGTGGCGCCCCGGCACGATGACGCCTTCGACCAGCAACGACCTTCCCAGGAGCAACTGAGATGTCCGCAAGCCGCACCAAATTCTATCTCGACAAGCAGAACCGCAAATGGCTGGGCGTCTGCGCCGGGATCGCCGATTACACCGGGGTCGATGTCACCTGGGTCCGCGTCGGCGCCGTTCTGCTCACCATCGCCGGCGGCTTCCCCTGGACGCTGCTCGCTTACTGGCTGGTCGCCTGGATGGCCGAGAGCAAGCCCTACGGCCTGTACGAAACCCCGGAAGACGCGAAGTTCTGGCAGGGTGTCCGTTCGAACCCGAAGCGCTCGACCGCTGAGGTCCGCTCCAAGTTCCGCGACATCGATCGCCGGCTCGCCGACATCGAGATGATGTACACCAGCCGCAACAGCCGCCTCGCCGACGAGATCGACAGCCTGCGCTGAACCTCGCCGCCGAACAGGGGAGAATGACAATGACTTGGGGTGGACCGGGCTTCGTGATCGCGATCATCGCGATCTCCTATGCCGGCTGGATCATCAACAACTGGGTCCGCGCCCGCCACGGCTATCCTCTCGAGGATGAGTGGTCCGGCAAGAGCGCGAAGGGAGACCCCGACGCGGAACGGAAGATCCAGCTGCTGACGACGGAGAATGAGCGCCAGGCCGGGCAGATCAGCCGGCTGGAGGAACGGATCGCAGTGCTGGAACGCATCGCAACCGACCCCGCCGAACGCACTGCCCGCCAGATCGACGAGCTGCGCTGAAGCGCACAGGCTCAGGAGTTAGAACGATGCACAACGGTCAAATTTTCGTCCTCGCGATCATCGCCCTCGCCATGCTCGGCGGTGTCGCGAAGATGTGGATCCGGGCCCAGCACGGCCTGCCGATCGAAACACGCCGCAGCCGCCGGTACCGCGATCGCTACGCCGACGACGGTCCCGACGCCGAACGCAAGATCCACCTCCTCTCATCCGAGAACGAGCGGCTGGTGGGCCAGGTTTCCCGCCTCGAGGAGCGGATCGCCGTCCTCGAACGCATCGCCACCGATCCCGCCGAGCGCACCGCTCGCGAAATCGACGCCCTTCGCTAGGAGCAGCACCAATGAACGAACATCTGATCATGGAGCTGATCAAGCCGGTTTCGCTGCTGACGCTGATCGCGATCGGCGCCTGGCTGGTCACCACCTGGATGAAGGTCCGCCACGGCTATCCGCTCACGGGAAGCAACGGGCAGACGCTCTATCCGAGCTCAGGCGAGGAAACGATCGAGCGGGTCAAGTTGCTGACCCAGGAGAACAGCCAGCTTCGCGCCGAGATCGGCGCGGTTAAGGATCGGCTCGCTAATGTCGAACGCATCGTCACGGACGGCGCGCACAGCCTTGATCGCGAGATCGAACAGCTCCGGCTGAAGGCAAACTGAGGAGACAGGTTGTGGAACCCAATATCGTTTTCATGATCCCGATCCTCGCGATCATGGTCGGACTGGTGGCAGTGGTCGGCGGCGTGATCGTAAAGCCGTGGCTCGCCCACCGCGAGAAGCAAATGGAACTCGAAGCCAAGATGATCGCCGAGAAGGCCGCGCAATATGCGTCCCAGACCGGCGGCCTCGAACAACGGGTGCGTGTGCTGGAGAGGATCGTCACGGATCGCGGCATCGACGTCGCGGACGAGATCGAGAAGCTCCGGAACCAGCCCCCGCTCAACTGAACTTTTGAATAGAAGGATTTCGCGATGATTATCTTCCTGGCCGTGATGACCGCTGTTGCCGGCGTCGCCGTCTACCTCTGCGAGCGGGTCGATGCCCCCCGCCGCCGCCTCGAGCGCGAGGCCGGCAAGGCCCTCTGAAGCACCCGTTTTCGAAACAGGGAGTTGAAACATGAACCCCTTTGAAATGGTTGTCGCCATCGTCGTCATTGCCACGATCGGCAGCGTGCTCCGCGCTCGCTACGGCATCGGCCGCGACCGCAAGGGCAACGACTACAGCGTCCGCGACGACGGCATGGCCCAGGCAGAGAACCAGCGGCTGCGCGAAGAACTCCGGGCCATGAAGGAGCGCCTGGCGGTCCTCGAACGGCTCGCCACCGAAAACGACACCAGCGGCGCACGCCTCGATCGCGAGATCGAAAAGCTGCGCGACCGCACTTGACCGAGGGAGCAGGGATCATGACCGATCCGAACTTCTACATCACCATGGCAATGACCACGCTGGCGGGCCTCGGCATGCTGAGCTTCGTCGCCCTCACCGGCTGGCGCGGCTGGCTCGCCCTGAAGCGCCAGGAGCTCAATCTGCAGGGCGACCTGCACACCGCCCCTTCGATGCCCAATGCCAGCGCCCGCATCGAGATTGCCGACCTGAAGGAACGCATCCGCAAGCTCGAGGCGATCGCCGCCGGCGTGGATCTCTGACCTGGCTGCGCCGCACCTCGCACATCCTCAGGTGCGAAGCGGCGCGGTAATGTAGTGAAGGACACCCTCGCTCTTCTACTTCCCCGGCGAAGGCCGGGGTCCAGTTGGGGGACGGTTGTAACTGGCGATGCGTGCCGTCGAGTGGCCTTCCCAACTGGACCCCGGCCTTCGCCGGGGAAGGAACATCGGTTTGATTTTGGTCCGCACAGGCCCTAGCGCCCACCTCATGCAAAGCCTCGCTGACCTGCAAGACGAATACAGCTTCCTCGATGCGGACGATCGCTACCGTCTGCTGATCGATCTGGGCAAGGACCTGGAACCGATGCCCGAGGCGCTGAAGACCGACACCACGCTGGTCCGCGGCTGTTCCGCGTCGGTATGGGTCTATCCCACGGCAAAGGATGACGGCAGGCTCCATTTCCTCGCCGATTCCAACGCCGCGATCACCAAGGGCATCATCGCGCTGGTGCTGTTGACGGTGCAGGATCAGGCCCCCGCCGCGATCCTCACGGCCGATATCGAGGCGGCGCTGGCGCCCTTCGACCTGAAGAACCAGCTCAGCTCGAACCGCACTCAGGGCATACCCAACATGATCGCCCTGATCCGCGAGACCGCGGCACGCTACAGGGGCTGAGGCGCGGTCACGATCTGGCGCAATGCCGCGACCAGACGGTCGGGATCCCTCACGGGTCGCCCGGACGGCATCCGCAGTCTAGATCGGCGTAGAGCACTGCATCACCGGGGCGCAGCCGCTTCTGCACCGCAACGAGATCACTCACCGTCTTCGCCCTCACATAGAAGCTGGTGTCGCGGCTCACGCGGTCGCCGTCGTCAGGCCGACCGCCTCGGCAACCGCATCGAGATTGGTCCCGGCTTTCACCAGCATCCACTCGCCGGGAGCAGCGCCGTCGACCATCGTCACCGCGCCGCGTGGGCAGACACCAAGGCATTTCACCTCGACAATGCCGGCCCTGCCCTTGCGGCCCTTCTTCAGTCCGAGATGCTTTCGTAGCGCCTTGGCGAGCGGCGTCCGCCCCTTGGGACCGAAGCCGCCATCCAGCTTCTTCGAGCATTTCTTGCAGACCAGCAGCGTGCTCGACCAGGCCGACCGGACCGATTTCAACCGGCGGGTTTCCATTGTCGCGCGTCCTCGGCGGTGCGCAGCACGTCATAAGCCGCCTGGATCGCCTGGAACCGGGTCGCTGCTTCCTTGTCACCAGGGCGGACATCGGGATGATTGGACTTGGCAAGCCGCCGCCAGGCCACGCGCACCGCGTCGAAATCGGCGTCGGCCTCGAGTTCGAGCACCTCCAGCGCACGCATCTCGTCGCGTGATCGGCTGCCGTCGCCGGGACCCGCCCAGCCATAATGCTTCGCCTCGGCATAGCCATCCGCCGTGCGGGTTTCGTCGGCCTCACGCTTCGCGGCTTCCTCGGCGGTCAGGCCTTCGAAATAATTCCAGCCGCGATTATATTCCGCCGCGTGATCCTGGCAGAAATACCAGCGTTCCGGGCTGTTGGGCGATTTCGGCGCGGGGCAGTTGCCCGGCGCGTCGCAGCCGTGCCGGTCGCACAGCCGCACCGTCGTCGCCTCGCGCCCGGCGCCATAGCCGCGCCAGCGGGGAAAGCCCCAGTCGACCGATCGGGAGGAGGAACGCGCCATTGGCCCGACATAGGGGAAGCAATCGGGAGCGCAACCGCGAGAATGGTGATTATCGTACCCGAGCCCCGGTCACAGCCAGGATTCTAGAAACCAAGGGTGAATCGGACTCGCTGGCTGCTCGCGCCGCATCCGAGCGACCCGTCGGGGCGATATGACTTCGCATAGCGTGCACCCGCCATGGTGCGTACGCCAGCCTTGGTAAAGACGAACGGCGGATAGCTGAGAATGGCCCGCTCGTTCACCACCCGCCCCTCCGCCGACACGTCGAACTGGGTCTGGGTCCAACCCTCGAAGCCCCATTGCATGGCTTCCTGCGGAAAAGTGCCCCCGGCGCTCAGGAACTTCGGCGGCGAATCGACGATACCGCATTGATTGGCCGCCAGCCCCGATCGCTCGAACGCAGCCCGTGCCGCCTCCGCATTACCCGATTGCTGCTCGATCGAGGCGATGCGGACCAACGCGCCGACTCGCATCGGGTCGTTCGCGACGAGAGCGGCATCCTCTGCCACCTGACGCAGCAACTCACGCGTCCGCGATCCCTTTGATCGCTCATCGGCATCCGCGATCAGCAGTCGCAAAGCCGATCTGGCCTGCGGATCATTCGCGTATGATGGCTGTGCCAGAAGGGGCATCGCCTCGTGTGCGAAATCGCTCCCGCGCTTGCCGGTGGCGCGGGCCGAACCGCGCTCGGCGAGGTCCAACGCCAGACGAGGCAATGCGGGCACGCCGTTCGCGTCCGCGATGGCGAGTGCGCGGCGTGCCAGGACATTGGCCTCTTCACGCGGCAGGACGACATTGTCGACCAACCGGTACAGCGCAGGCAGCGTCTGGAGCGACTCCGCGCCCTTCGCCTCGGCGGCGACGAGCGCGACGCGCTGGCGCGGCAGGGCCTGCGCATCCGACAGGCCATCCTTGGCGGGAACCGTCAGATGCTTTTCCACCAGCCAGTTTTCCAGGCTGGCCGAGAGGAAATTGCCGATCGACGGCCGCTCGAACTCCGTCGAGCAGCGCATCTCGATCCGGATATTGTAACGGAAGAATCGCGGCAGCGTCTTCACCTGTTCGGGCGTCCACGACCAGGCGAGCGCCGCGCGCGCGAATTCCAGCGCCACCGGGCCGCCGCCCGCCGCGTAGATCGGCGTGCTCGAAATCACCGTTCCGTCATCGCCGATACTGAATTCGACCACGGCCATGTCGTCCGGCTTGAGCCCGCCCTCTCCGCCGCAAGCCGGTGCCTTCATCTGCACGGCCGGATCGAAGGTTCCCTTGGGCAGGCGGCCCGCCCCGGTATAGGCCATATATTTTCGGGCCTCTTCGGAATTCCCGGCAAGCAGCGCGGCGATCGCGGTGTCGGACCGCGCCGAGACATCGCGCAGGTCGACACGCGTCGTCAGGCCACCAAGGAGCTTTACCGCTTCCGCCGATTTCGCGCGGGCACCCGCGAAGTCGCCATTGTTGAGCAGCAACAGACCCTCGCGCCGGGCGAACTCCGCCGAAACCACGGGGTCGACCTTGGCCGTCGCCATGATCGCCTTGCCCTTCGCCAGCGCGTCCGCAGCAACGGCGGGGTCGACATAAGTGGCTGTCTGGACGAGGCCGAGCAGTGCCGCAAATCGGTTGGCCGCCGAATCGCTCGCGCCGGCCGCATCGCGATAAGCCGCCATCGCGCTGGCATAATCGACTGCCTCCTGCGCGATACGCCCGAGGTTGAGATAGGCACGGTAACGGTCATCGCTCAGCGAGGCGTCGTTGGCCGGCAAGTCGGCCAGGCCGGCCCGCGCGGCCGCCACGGCCTCGTCCTTGCGGTCGAGCGCGAAGAGTGCCGCGCTCTTGCGCACGAGCATGATGGCATGACTGCGCTTGTTCTTCACCGTGCGGCGCTCGAGCGCATCCCAGGCGTTGAGCGCCGCTCGTTTGTCGGTGCCCGCGTCGAGGGCGGCGGCCGCTTCGAAATCCTGCTGGACAGTCATGGTCGCCTGCTGCGCGACAACCGGTGCCGCCGCGGCGATCAACGCGACGCCTGCAATTCCTGCCTTGAGTGCCCGCATGATATCCCCGCCTTTCGACGGTTATGCGGCGATAATATTGCAGCGTAAAGAAGCGCTTCGGAAAAATGCCAGAGGGTCTGTAAGCCGGGTTCTGTCCACCCTTTTCAGGGATGGGCGACCATTCCTCTAGGCCCGCATTTGCATGCGGGCTCAAGCAACCAACCCGGGCGACGAGCTGAAACGAAGCCCATATGCCGCCCCTATTCGGTCTTGCTCCCGGTGGGGTTTGCCGTGCCGCTCCTGTTACCAGTCGCGCGGTGCGCTCTTGCCGCACCCTTTCACCGTGGCGGGGCCGAAGCCTTCGCCGTCTGCTCTCTGTGGCACTTTCCCTGGGGTCGCCCCCGCCGGGCGTTACCCGGCACCGTCGTTTCGCGGAGCCCGGACTTTCCTCGGCACGCTTGCACGTGACGCGGCCGCCCGACCCTCTGGCCGGAGCCCTGTAGCGCGAGTTTCACTCGTGCGAAAGCGGACACAAAAATCAATCGTCTCCGGCGGGTTTTGGCAACAACAGCGCCAGCAGGATCGAACGGCACTCCCCGTCGATCTCGCCGTCGATCAGCTCGGGGCGGTAGCGACGCTGAAAGGCGACGACAGCCGCCAGCTTGTCCGACACGTCATAGCCGAACCGTTCCAGCGCGATCAGGAAGCCGGCGTCGGTCCACATCGGGTCCATCAGGTTCCGGGTCGGCCGCGGCAGGGCAAGGCGCAGTCTCGCGAGGCGGTTCCAGGGGAACAGCTCGCCCGGGTCCTGCTTGCGCGTCGGCGCGACATCCGAATGGCCGACGATATTGCCGCGGGTGATGCCGTGGCGCTCCTTGATCTCCGCGACCAGCGGCAGCAACGCGTCGATCTGCTGCTCCGGGAAGGGCGGATAGCCGAATTCATGGCCGGGATTGACGATCTCGATGCCGATGCTCGCGCTGTTGACGTCCTCGATCCCGCGCCAGCGCGCCTTGCCCGCGTGCCAGGCGCGCTTGTCCTCCGCCACCATGCGCAGGATCGTGCCGTCCTCCGCCACCAGATAATGCGCCGAGACCTTGGCCGCCGGATCGCGCAGCCGGTCGATCGCGCCCTGCGCGTCCTGCATGCCGGTATAATGCAGGACGATGATCGAGATCCCCAGGCGGCGCTCGTCGAAATTGGGCGAGGGCGTGTCGATGATCGTCATGGCGTGTCCCCTGCGCGCGCGGTCCGGATGGTGACGATGGCGACACCGACCATCGCGATAGCACCGCCCGTCAGCATAAGCATGGTCGGCGGCGTGTCGAAATACCACCCCGTCGCGAACACCGCGATGATCGGTGAGGCGAGCGTGAGCGGGGTGACGGTGCTGACCGGATGGCGCTGGAGCAGCCAGGACATCGCTCCCTGCCCCAGCACGGTCGATCCAATGGCGGAAAAGACCACCCAGCCGAATGTCCGGAGCGGAATCTGCGGGATCGCCCACATCGCCTCGGTCTCGACGACCAGCGCGGTCGTACCGAGGATGATCGATCCCCATAGCCCGATCCAGGCATAGATGGTCAGCACCGGCACCCCGATCAGGTTGCGCTGGATCAGCGAGCAGATCGCCCAGATGAAGCTCGCCAGCGCAGTCAGCGCGAGCCCCGGTATCTCCTCGACCATCGCCGGGTCGAACACCAGCAGGCCGACACCCGCGACCGACAGCACGATGCCGGCGATCCGCGGCAGGCGGATCTTCTCGCGGAACACGATAATCGCCAGCAACAGCGAAAAGGGCACGCCAAGCTGCCCGGCGATGGCCAGCGCGCCGACATGATGCGTGATCGCGAGCGACAGGTTGGTGGCGACATAAAAGGCGCCGCCCGACAGGATGCCGAGCGCGGTCAGCGCCCGCATCCGGCCGCGGATGATGCGGAGCGAGCCGAGGCAGACGATCAGGACGAGCAGCTGCCGCAGGAAGCCCGCGGTCAGCGGCGCGATCCCGCTCACCGCCATCTTCACCGCGATGATGTTGAAGCCCCACAGGATGTTCATGCCCGCCACGACGATGAGATCGTGCGGGCCGAACCCCCTGGCCTGCCCTTCCCCGGATATCGCCTGAGTCATCGCGGGGCCGCTTGCGGCCTGTCCCGGCGAATGTAAACCGTCGATCAGACCGCGATGGCGCGCACGAACGGAGCGCCGGTCGGCTCGTACAGCCCGCGATAGCGCTGGCTCGGGCGGAACGCTTCGGTCTGCCCGATCACCGTCTCGCCCGCCCCGAGCACCAGCAGCGCGCCGGGGCGCGCCACCTCGGCCAGCCGGTCGAACACCCGGGTGCGCAGCGAGGCCGACAGATACAGCAGCACGTTGCGGCACAGGATGATGTCGAAGCGGCCGATCGGCAGTGGATCGGCGACCAGGTTGAGCTTGCGGAAGGATATCTGGCGGACGAGCTCGGGCCTGGCGACCCAGTCGCCGCCGACCGGATCGAACCATTGCATCATGCGGCGCACCGGCAGTCCGCGCTGGATCTCGAATTGCGAATAGCGTCCCGAACGCGCGCGGGCGAGCGCGGTTTCGGAAACGTCGGTGGCGATGATTTCGGGTGAAAGCGCCCCGTCCGCCGCGTCGCGCTCGGCGAACAGCATGGCGAGGGACAGCGGTTCCTGCCCGATCGAGCAGCCGGCCGACCAGATCCGCACGCGCCGGGTCAGCCCCTCGGCACGCATCGCGTCGACGGCGTCGGCGATCATGTCGAGCACCGCGGAGTCGCGGAAAAACGAGCTTTCCTGGTTCAGCAGCGCGTCGACCACCTGTTCGCCGACGCTGGGCAGGCGCAGCACGTCATTGACCAGCTGGTCGAGCGTCTCGTGCCCGCGCTCGCGCATCAGCGGCTTCAGCGCGCTCTCGATCCGCCATTCGCGATTGGCCGCGATCTGCTGCCCGGTGCGGGATTCGAGCAGCGCGGCGAGCACGTTGAGCGCGCCTGCCGGCCTGGTACGGGGTGCGGGTGTCAACATCCGGGCCTCCGGCGTGACGCCACCATTTTTCCGATTTCCGCGGGCGGCATGATCGCGCTGGCGGTGCCGCCGGTCGCGACGGCGCCCGGCATGCCCCACACGACCGAGCTTGCCTGGTCCTGCACCACGACGCTGCCGCCGCGTTCGATGATCCGCCTTGCGCCGTCAGCGCCGTCGCGTCCCATGCCGCTCAGCACGATGCCGAGCGCGCGCGACCCGAACACCTTGGCCAGGCTGTCGAACATCGGGTCGACCGACGGCGTGCAACCGCTCTTCGCCGGCTCGGTCGACAGGCGCAACGCCGCGCCCTCGCCCGTGGCGACCACCCGGATATGCGCGGTACCCGGCGCGACGATGGCACGACCTGGCTGGATCCGCATCCCATCGGTCGCCACATCGCATGGCCGCCCGGCAAGGGTCGCTACCTGATCGGCAAAATAGGTCATGAAGCTGTCCGGGAGATGCTGAGTAATCAGGATCGGCAATTGGAAACTCGCCGGGATTTCACGTAACAACAGGCTGAGCGCATGAATGCCGCCGGTCGATGCGCCGATCGCCACGATGTCGAATCCGCCGCCGACGGCGCGGTCCGTCGCCAGCCGCATCTCCCCGGCAACGGCCTCGGTCTTTTCGAACAGGCGTTCCAGCTTCTCGTCGAGCGCGACGGAAAAACGCGCGGCGAAGTCGCCGATATCGGGTTTCACCAGCGTATCGGCCGCGCCGAGCGACAGCGCCTCGATCGTCGCCGCCGCCCCCTCGCCGCAGGACGACGAAACCACCAGCACCTTGGCGCCGGCGCCCGCCACGAGCAGCTCGGGCAAGGCGACCAGGCCGTTCATCCCGGGCATCTCGATGTCGAGCAGGATGCCATCAACCTTTTGCCCCTGCAGAAAGGTGAGCGCTGCACGGGCGTGCGGCACGGCGCCCGCCACCAGGAACTTGCCGCTCAGGTCGATCGCGCGCGCGATCACCGCGCGCGCCACCGCTGAATCGTCGACGATCAGGATGCGCGGCCGGTCCCGGCTCTCGACGGTGCGGCCGGCCTTGAGGGTTGATCCCAGGGGCATGGCGGACAGGCCGTTCAGGCCATGCCGACGATCTGAAGCTTGCTCTCCAGCATCTCGCGATCGAACGGCTTCATCACATATTCGTCGGCGCCGGCGTCCATCGCGGCGCGGATATGCGCCAGGCCGGTCTCCGTGGTGCAGAACACGACCTTGGGCCGGGGCGATGGCGTGCGGTCCCGCAGCGCCAGCAGGAATTCCATGCCGGTCATCACCGGCATGTTCCAGTCGAGCAGCACCACGTCGGGCATGGAGGCGAGGCAGGAATCGAGCGCCTCCTGTCCGTCGCCGGCCTCGGAAACCTCGAAATCCAGCGTTTCCAGAATGTGACGCGCCACTTTGCGGATCACCTTCGAATCGTCCACCACAAGACACGTCTTCATCGAGTCTCACCCTGTTTCCGCCCGGTCGAGCGGCCTGTTTGCCGGAAACCCGTGAGTTTCGGGTTAACCGATCGTCATGCGGCGATCGCCGTCAGCCCGGGCACCAGCGCACGCAGGTCGATCGCGAGGATCGGCTCGCCGCCGCGTTCGACGATGCCGCAGCCGGTCGTGCGCCAGCCCGGGTCGAGCACGATCCCGGGCGAGAGCGGCGCCAGTTCGAACGGTGCCACATCCTCGAGCGAGTCGACCAGGATCGCATAATGATGGCCCTCGACATGCGTGATGACGGCCCGCGTCGCCTCGATCCCCGGCGTCGGCAGCCCGAGGGCGGCATGGGTGTCGATCACCGTCACCACCCGGCTGCGCAACGCGGCAAGGCCCCGCACCTGGCGATCGGCGCCAGGGACCGGCACGACCGCGCCGATATCGACGACCGATTCGACCTGCCGGGAATCGATCGCCACGGCGCGGCCGGCGATATGCGCGATAAGGAAGAGATCGGACATCAGCGGCCTCCCGCCGACCGGGCCAGGGCGGCGAGCAGGCCGTCCCGGTCATAACGATAGATGCTCGTATCGGCGGGGCCGCCTACGGCCCGGTCGCGGCGCAGCCGCACCACCGGCACATTGCCCTGCACCGGCGCGCCCGAAGCGCTCATGGTCAGCACCACAGCGGCCGCCTCGCCCGTTTTAAGGCCCGTGGCCACCCGATACCCGGCGCCTTCCAGCACCGGCTTGAGGAAGGTCGTCATCCAGGCTGATTCGGCGCCGTCGATCAGGCAGACCGGCGGCGCGGCGGCACCGAGTTCGGCGCCATGACTCGCAAACAGCCAGTGGAGATCGAGCAGCTCGATCTGCTCGCCGTCGATCGAGACGACGCCGGCGACCGGGCCGGCTTCGCGCGCGGGCACGACCGTCTCGGGCAAGGTGACGATGTCGATCGCGTCGCTGATCGCATAGCCGATCTCGGCATCGCCGTCGCGCAGGCGCAGCACCGAGACCATGTCGCGCCTGTCCCATTCGCCCTGCACCGCGAGCGGAATGATCCGCCCCTCGACCGACAGCCGTAGCCGCCCGCCGGAAAAGCGGATCGCCTCGACCGGCACTGGCTCGATCCGGTCGATGATGGTCAGCGGCACCAGCCGGCGCTCGCCGTCCAGATCGTCGAACAACAGGGCGGACACGGTCGGTGCCACCACCTCCGCGGCTACCTCGTCGACGGCGACCTCGCCCCCGAACTGCAGGCCCGCCATGGTCGCGATGCCGGCGCAGTCCAGCAGCAGCATCGGCAGGCCGCTGTCGGGCAGCGTCTGCCCGGCATAGACCCCGGTCGCCATCACCGCCGGCGCCGCCGGCTTGATCACCAGCTCTTCATGATCGAGCACCGATTCGACCGCGAGCGCGTAGCTTCCGCCGGGCACGCCGACGATCACCAGCATCGTCGAGTCGCGTCTGCCCGAAAGCCCGAGCAGCCCGCCCAGATCGACCAGCGGCATGCGGCGGTCGCGCACCGTGGCGGCGGGCGTGCCGCCGAGCATGTCGACCCGGATGGCATCGCCGCCCGCCCGCACGATCTCCTCGATCGCCTGGCGGGAAATCGCGAACCGCTGATCGCCGACCCCGACGCCGATCGTCGCAATGATCGACAGGGTCAGCGGCACGTGAATGGCGATGCGCAGGCCCTTGCCCGGCGTGTTGGACAGCTCGATCCGCCCGCCGATCTGCTCCACATTGGCGCGGACCACATCCATGCCCACGCCGCGGCCGGAAATGGCGGTGACGGCGTCCTTGGTCGAGACGCCGGGCTCGAACACCAGAGCGAGCTTCGCCTTGTCGCTCAGCGCCGCCAGCTCCTCGGCGCTGCGCACGCCCTTGGCGGCGATCTTGGCGATCAGCCGGTCGGTGTCGATGCCGCGCCCGTCATCGGTGATCTCGATGATGATCTGGTTGCCCGATTGCCGCGCGGAGATGGTCAGCCGGCCGCTCTCGCGCTTGCCCAGCTTGCGGCGCTCGGCGGGCAATTCGAGGCCATGGTCGATCGCGTTGCGGACGATATGGACCAGCGGGTCGCGCATCATCTCGATCATCTCGCGATCGAGCTCTACATCGCTGCCCTCGACTCGCAGCGCCACCGACTTGCCGAGCTCGGCCGCGGTGTCGCGCACCATGCGCGGCAGGGCGGAGAACAGCGCATCGATCTTCTGCATGCGAGTCCGCGTGACGGTGTCGCGCATCTCCGCGACGGTCAGCGACAGCCGCTCCAGCGCTGCCTCCACCGTCGGGTCGGCGCCGTCGTCGCGCAGGCGCCGGGCCAGCTCGTTGCGCGCGAGCACCATGTCGGACATGCCGCTCATCATCCTGTCGAGCAGGTCGACATTGAGGCGCACGCTGCGCGTCGGGCTGCGCGTGGCGTTCGCGCTGTGCGCCTGGATGGCAAGCGCCGATCCTTCCTCGAGCGCCGCGATCAGCTCGTCCTCGCCATCCTCCTCGATCGGCACGCCGGCATCGATCGCCTCGACGAGCTCGCCGATCCGGTCGACGATCGCCAGTACGGCGTTGACCAGCCGCGTGTCGGGCAGGCGCTCGTTCGACCGCACCGCCGCGAGCACGTCCTCGGCGGCGTGGCTGAGGCGGGCGAGGCGCGGCAGATCCAGGAAACCACAGCTCCCCTTCACCGTGTGCACGAAACGGAAAATGGCATCGAGCCGCTCGCGATCGTCCGGGCACGCTTCCCACGCGACGATTTCGCCCGAGAGCGCCTCAAGCGTCTCGCGCGTCTCGGCGATGAATTCCTGAAGAAGATCGTCCATGGGCCCCCGGGGATGCGGGGGCGACCATGGCAAGGCACTGGTTAAGGGTGCGTTTAACGAGGCTTCGATTCTTGCTTTTCAGCGAACCTCGCGCCGGTCTCTTTTGGTCGCTGACTCGTCACCCGACCCGGAATGTCGCCCCGAACAGCAGCACCGGCTCGCCGGGATCGGATACCTTTACGGTGCCGCCGCCCTCGGCGACCAGCGAATGCACCAGATAGGCGGCGGCCCCGCGCGGCGTGATCGTCTCGTCGTCCTGCTGCCCGCTCTGCAGCATGGTTCGCAATTCGTCGTCGAGCACGATGCGCGGCCCATCCGCCCGCACCACGATCTCGACATTGCCGTCCAGTGCCTCAGCCCCGATATCGAGCTGCCCGCCACGGACCAGCGAATCACCGCCGATCAGCGCCAGGTTGAGCAGGACCTTGATCGCTGCCTTGGGCAAGGTCGCGTCCTCGACCAGCCAGCCGAGATTGACCCGGTGATTGTCGCCGAACAGCCCCTCGATCGCCGCCCGCGCCTCGCGCGCGTCGACGGTCTCGCCGAAGCCGCCCGCCGCGCCGAAGGCGAGCCGGAAGAATTTCAGCTTGTTCGCAGACGCCCTGGCGCTCTCTCCGAGCAGGTCCAGGCAGCGCGCGCGCATATCCGGGTCCTGCTCGTCGTTGAGCAATTCGAGTCCGTTGTTGAGCGCGCCCACCGGGCTCAGCAGATCGTGGCACAGGCGGGAACATAACAGGCTGGCGAAGTCGACCGGGCTGATGGTCATGGAATGAAATTGCTCCGGGGAAAATGGGTTTGCTCTTCTGGCGATGCGGGCGCGACTGTGCAAGTCGCGCCGGTATCGTGATGTTGGCCGGCCCGAGACCGATGGTTGCCGCGGCACAGAATGCGCCCGCCCCTGCTCGCGGTGGCGATGAAGCAGGCATTGTCCGACGCCCGGACGGCGGCGGCACGATGAAGCGTCGGCGCGGGGGATCAGGTCATCGACGCGCGCATATCGACCAGCAGGCTGTCGAAATTGTCGACTCGCATGCTGCCCATGCGCGGATGCTCGAAATCGACGATGACATAGAGGGTGACGGTCAGGATCGCCGCGAAGATGCCGCTGTGCAGCCAGTGCCGTGCATGCGCCTCGCCCACGCCGTATCCGGCGAGCAGCGCGCTCGCAAAGGCCAGGGCAAGCAGCAGCACATAGACGATCGTCGGCGGGTGCATCTGGGTCGCCGTCGCGCGGGTCGTGGTGATGTCGATCATGTCGTTGATCGCCGGCAGCAACTGCGTGCCGATCGCCGGCGATGCGCCCGCTTCCAGCGTGGCGACGATCGCCTGCTTCCAGATATGGTTCTGCAGGATGGCCGATCGATCCAGCGCGCCCTTGAACGCGATCGGATCGGAAACCACCCGATAGGCCGCCAGCCGAGAGTCGACATAGCGCCGGAAATCGTCCCGCATCGCCGGCTGGTCCGCGTCCGGCATCAGGTCGACGCGCAGATAGGCCGTGCCGATCGCGTTGGCCTCCTGCACGATCAGGTCACGCCGCGCGTCGAAGCGCGACGCCGCGCCGGAAAAGGTGAAAGCGATCAGCAGCCCGAACAGCGCGAACACCGCGCTGTCGAGCGCCGCGGTCCCGCCATGTGCCCCGCCCTCGCGCGGCGCCCAGCGCAGCCCGAGCCGGCGGCCGATCTCGACGGCCAGCAGCAGCGCCGCGAACAACAGGGCGCCGAACAGCGCGGGCGAGTGCAGGAACATCGTTGCCATGGCGGAATGACTATCCCACCATCTCGACCGGTCAAGCGACCTCGACGGAAATCTGGTTGCCGCCACCGTGCGACAAGGTACGTGGCCGAACCTGGTCATGGTCAATATGGCCGGCCTGATCGGCACGCTCGAAGGACATAACCAGATGCAGATCGCCCCCGGCTCCTCCGCAAACCTCTCCGTCGACCCGGCCTTTTTCGACCTGCTCACAGGCAGCTATGCGCGCCTGGTAGGCGTGCCGCTGGCAGCGGACCGTGACGCCGGCTGGCTCTATCACGAATCCCCCTTTGTAGTGCTCGCGCACAATACCGACCCCGATCCGCGGTTCATCTACGCCAACCGTACCGCCCAGGCCTGTTTCGAATATCCGTGGGACGCGTTCGTCACCCTGCCCTCGCGCCTGTCGGCCGAGGCGCCGGATCGAGCGGAGCGGCAGCGATTGCTGGACGAGGTGGCCCGCAACGGCTTCGTCGCCGACTATTCCGGCATACGCGTCGCAAAATCCGGCCGCCGCTTCCGCATCGACAACGGGGTCGTCTGGCAGCTGATCGACCCGGACGGCGTCCTGCACGGCCAGGCAGCGACCTTCGCTTCATGGTGCGACGTCTAGGCCGCGTCGAAGGCCAGCGTGTAGGTATAGCTCCGCCACGGCGTTTCGGACCCGGCCGGCGCCTGCGCGCGGTGCCGTGCCATGATGAGATAGGCGCCCGCGTCCTCGATCTTCAGCGTGAACGCGCCGCCTGAATCGCTCCTGGTCTCCACCGCGACCTTCCGGCCGTCATAGACCCCGGCGCTGCGGAACAGCGTGACATCGGTATTGGCGAGCGGCTTGCCGTCGAACAACAGCACGAAACGGGCTTCACTGCCCGCGCTGATCGCGTTGGGGTGAGTCACGGCCTGGATTTCCAGCGCCTGGCCGAAGGGCTTGAGCGCCGTGTCATTTTGCGGGCCGCGCGTGACATAGGCATCGGCCAGCGTCATGCTCTGCACGGCAACCGTTATGACCCCCGGCGGGGTTTCCGCACCGTCCTCGCCGCGGATCACCCATTTCTCGCCATCACGGTACATGGTGGATTTCCGCCCGGCACGCTGGCCGCTGGTGATGCGATAGGTGCCGTCCGCCTTCAGGTCGGCCTCGAAGATCGACAGGTCCCGCAGATAGGTCACCGGGCCGACGTCACCACGACTGCCATCCGGACGGATCAGATGAAAGGGCGCGTCGCGCATCGCGATCTCGGGAACGAAGGCGGTCTCGGCGAAGGACGAGGAGACCGTCACATGATCGCCCTGGCCCACATCGAACACCGTCGGCAGGACATAGGGCATATGTGCCTGCGCTGCCCCGGCAAGGACCAACGGCACGCTCGCGGCGACGACGGCGAGGCGTCTCAGGATCAATTTCACGGTGTCACCCCTTGATGAACGGAGACGCTGCTTTAGAGCTATTGCGAATTACTTGCAATTCCAGATTCCTGCACGAGACTCCAATCCGCGCGTTGATTGATCGATGATGCCCGGAGCCCGCATGGCCGGGGCGACACCGCTCCGAGCGGCGACATGTCTGGGGCCAGGCGCAAACGTCACGGATTTCCGGCATCGATTCAAATCTCGACGTCCCTCCCTCATCCTCGTCCCATGAAAAGAGGACGCCCCACCCGCTATGACCCCGCCTTCGCCCGGCAGGCGCGCCTGCTCTGCCGGCTCGGCACCGACAATGCGGCGCTCGCCAAATGCTTCTCGGTCAGCATCGCAACCCTGTACCGCTGGCTCGACCGATATCCGGAATTCGGCCTCGCGGTCGCGATGGGCCGCGGCGACCATGCCGGGCTGGTGGAACCGAGCATGTTCCGACGCGCGATCGGCTATGCCTATCAGGCCGAGCACGTCTTCGACCGCAACAGCGACACGCCGCTTTATGCCGACTGCCGGCACCATGTCCTCGCCGACTCCAGGGTCGCGTTGCGCTGGCTGCGCAATCGCCGGCCGGAGGAGTGGCGCCTCAAGGCGCGGCGTCGGCGACCCGGCCGTAAGTCGGATTGACCTGCCCGCGGCGAGGCCGGTCCGCCCGGCAAGAACGCCGCTCAAGTTGTGCGGGCAAGCGCGCGACAATCACGAAACCCGGCAATAGCCATGATCGGTTCTCATAAATCGGGAAATAGTCGATGACTATTAAACCACGTCTGCAGCGAACGATGACTGGGAAATCCGGCACATCGGATACGGTCGCACCGGTTTGTCAGTTCCATTACGCACTGCATCGCAGGGCACACCCGAAAAATCGGGGTCGACGTTGGCTGGCAAAAATCCCCTTTTACTGTCCGATTTTTGGCAGCCCCGACGCGTTTTACTTCACGCGTCTTTCACCGCCAGTCGCACCGCCTCGAACGCCCCGACATGCTCCGTCCGCCATAGCCGCGCCTCGCGTGCCGTCAGGATCAGCCACAGCGCCCCGTCTCCCATTGCCTGCGCCGCATCCCGCGCCGACGGCACCGCCTCGCCGGAAGGATGCGAGTGATAATGCCCGATCACCCGCGCCCCGCCGCCCCGTGCGCGCCGATGCGCCGCGAACAGCGCCGCCGGATCGATCTCGAACGCCCGCGCCGGCTCGGCCGCCACATTGGCGCATGCTTCGGCCGCCTCGATCCGCCCTTCCCCGCCGAACAACAGCCCGCAAACCTCCGCGTCCGGGGAATTTTTCGCGTCGGTTAGCAGTCTACCCAGGAGAGTGCTTGAAATTCCGTACTCCATTCCCACATCGCTACGGCATGGACCGGGGGGTTACAAATATCGAAGCACGCATCTCGGACGAAGCCGGTGGCTGGCGTCTGGATCGCGCTTTGGCTGACGCAGTGCCGACCATGTCGCGCGAGCGGCTGAAGGCCCTGCTCTCCTCCGGTGCCGTGATCGACGAAAGCGGCACACTCGCGCGCGATCCGTCGCGTAAAGCCATTGCCGGCAGCGTTTTCACCATCGCCGTCCCGCTGCCGACGCCGGCGCATAACGAAGCCCAGGATATCGCACTCAACGTGGTGTTCGAGGACGATCACCTGATCGTGATCGACAAGCAGGCCGGCCTCGTCGTCCATCCCGCCGCCGGCAATTTCGACGGCACGCTGGTCAATGCGCTGCTCCATCACTGCGCCGGGCGCCTGTCCGGCATTGGCGGCGTGGCGCGGCCCGGCATCGTCCACCGCATCGACAAGGATACGTCGGGGCTGATGGTCGCCGCCAAGACCGACCGGGCGCATGAAGGCCTGGCGAAGCAGTTTCACGACCACAGCATCGATCGCCGCTACAAGGCGATCGTCACCGGCCGCCCGCTTCCGTCGGAGGGCACCGTCGACGCCCCGCTCGCGCGGTCGCCCGCGAACCGCAAGAAGATCGCGATCGTGCCGACCGGCAAGCGCGCGGTCACGCATTACAAGACATTGGAACGGCTGAAGGAAGCCGCTCTGGTCGAATGCCGGCTGGAGACCGGCCGCACCCATCAGGTGCGTGTTCACATGGCCTCGATCGGAAATCCCTTGCTTGGGGACCCGGTCTATGGTAGAACAAAACCAGTCCACCGGTCCATTTTGGAAACCCTGGATTTCCACCGACAGGCATTGCACGCGGCCCGGCTCGGGTTCATTCACCCCGTCGAAAGCACAGCTTTGGCATTCGATAGCGATATGCCGGCCGACATGCAGGAACTGTTCGATAGACTCTACGTATAGGTTCAAGCGCGCGTCGCCTCATAGTAGGGACGGCGCATCAGTAAGGGAGATTTGATCATGGCAAGCGGCAGCAACGTCCCGGCGACGATCCCCGCCCTCGGCGGAGAGGCAAGCCTCAACCGCTACCTGTCCGAGATCAAGAAGTTTCCGATCCTCGCGCCCGAGCAGGAATATATGCTCGCCAAGCGCTTCGAGGAGCACGGCGACACAGACGCGGCGGCGCAGCTCGTCACGTCCCACCTCCGCCTCGTCGCGAAGATCGCGATGGGCTATCGCGGCTATGGCCTGCCCGTGTCCGAGCTGATCTCGGAGGGCAATATCGGCCTGATGCAGGGCGTGAAGAAGTTCGAGGCCGATCGCGGCTTCCGTCTTGCGACCTATGCGATGTGGTGGATCCGCGCCTCGATCCAGGAATTCATCCTGCGCTCGTGGAGCCTGGTGAAGATGGGCACCACCGCCGCGCAGAAGAAGCTGTTCTTCAACCTGCGCCGGATGAAGTCGAAGCTCGACGCGTTCGAGGACGGCGATCTGAGCCCCGAGCATCTCGCCAAGATCGCCAAGGATCTGGGGGTGACCGAGGAAGAGGTCACCAGCATGAACCGCCGCATGTCGATGGGCGGCGACACGTCGCTCAACGTGCCGATGCGTGAAGACGGCGAAGGCCAGTGGCAGGATTGGCTGCAGGACGATGCGCCCTTGCAGGACTCGGTCGTCGCCGACGCGCAGGAAGCGGACGTGCGCCACGACATGCTCGTCTCGGCGATGGACGACCTCAATGAGCGCGAGAAGCACATTCTGACCGAGCGTCGCCTGACCGACGATCCCAAGACCCTCGAGGAACTGAGCCAGGTCTATGGCGTCAGCCGCGAGCGTGTCCGCCAGATCGAGGTCCGCGCCTTCGAGAAGCTGCAAAAGGCGATGATGCGCCTCGCCGGCGACAAGCGGATGCTGGTCGCGGCGTAAGCCATGGCCGGTGCTGACGCGATCGTCGTCGGCGCCGGCGCGGCCGGCATCGCCGCCGCGAGATCACTCCATGACGCGGGGCTGGACGTCCTGCTGGTGGAGGCGGGCAGCCGCCTCGGCGGGCGAGCGCATAGTGTTGCCTTGCCCTCCTCTCTTCCCCCGTCTTCGCGGGGGGAGATGATAGTGGATCTAGGGTGCGCCTGGCTTCACTCCGCCAAACGCAACCCCTGGACGCAACTCGCCGAGCACTACGGCCTTACCGTCGACCGCTCCCCTTCCAACTGGCGCTCGCAATGGCGCAACTTGGGCTTCCCGCCCGAGGAACAGGAGGCTTATTCCAGGGCCTGGTCACGCTGGGAAGAAGCGGCCCATGCCGCGCTTTCCGGCCCCGACCAGCCGCTCTCCGCCTTCATCGCCCCCGACGATCCCTGGCGTCCGCTGATCGATGCGATCTCGGGCTACGTCAACGGCGCCCCGCTGGCGCAGGTCTCGCTGCACGACTGGGCCGCTTATGAGGATGCGTCGACCGACGACAATTGGACGGTGCCTCAGGGCTACGGCACCCTGATCGCGCATCATGCGGCAGGTGTTCCGGTGCAGCTCGACACGATCGTCAGCCGCATCGACCATCGCGGCCCCGCGCTGAAGATCGAAACCAACCGCGGCACGATCGAAACCCGTCGAGTCATCCTTAGCGTGCCGACGACGGCACTGGGGGAGGAAAGGATCGTCTTCGATCCGCCGCTCCCCGCCAAGCATGAAGCCGCGGCCGCGCTCCCGCTCGGTCTTGCCGACAAGGTCTATCTGCGCATCGACGGTATCGAGCTTCCCAACAGTGGCCATCTCATCGGCAATCCCCACAGCAACTGCACCGCGAGCTACCGCCTCGGCCTGTTCGGCCTGCCGCTGATCGAATGCTTCTTCGGCGGCGACTGCGCCGAGGCGCTGGAGAACGAGGGCGACGGCGCCGCCGCGAACTTCGCCATTCGCGAGCTGGTCGCGCTGCTCGGCAGCGACTGGCGCGACCGGATGACGCCGATCGTCACGACGCGCTGGCGTGCCGAGCCGCACATCCACGGCTCCTATTCGCACGCGCGCGTCGGCGGAGCGCCGCAGCGCGCGGTACTCGCCGCGCCAGTCGACGATCGCCTGTTCTTCGCCGGTGAGGCCTGCTCGCGCACTGACTTTTCCACCGCGCACGGCGCTTATGAAACAGGGGTGGAGGCAGCTCGGGCGCTGATCGCGACACTGCCCGCGACCGGCCGGTTTGCCGCGCCCGCCTCGCTCGCCTAGAAGAGGGAAATGAGCGACGAGCGGGGGCCGCCATTGGAATTCGGGGCAGACCCCATACGGCCGCGCCCCACCGCGCCTCCCGCGTCGATTCAAACCAGCAACCGAAGCGCGCACTACGCGCCGATAGACGATCCGGAACCTGCCTTACCCATGAAACCCCGCCGCTCGTTTCTGCGTCGCCTGATCGGCTGGTTCTTCAAGCTGATCGGCGCCTTCGTCCTGATCTCGGTGTTCATGGTCGTGCTCTACCGTTTCGTGCCGCCGCCGGTCACACTCACCATGCTCGGCGACGCGGTGAGCGGGCATGGCATCACCAAATCCTGGATGCCGCTGTCGCGCATCGATCCCGACATGGCGCGCGCGGCGATCGCCGGAGAGGACGGGAATTTCTGCACGCATCACGGGTTCGATTTCGCGGCGCTGGCCAAGGCCTATGCCCGAAACGCCCAGGGCGGCCGCATCCGCGGCGGCTCGACGATCAGCCAGCAGACCGCCAAGAACGTGTTCCTGATCCAGGGCGGCGGTTATCCCCGCAAGGTGCTCGAGGCGTATTTCACCGTCCTGATCGAGACGATCTGGGGCAAAAGGCGGATCATGGAGGTCTATCTCAACGTGGCCGAGACCGGGATCGGCACCTATGGCGTGAACGCAGGGTCGATCCGTTATTTCAACCATGACGCATCGACCATGACGCCCGCCGAGGCCGGCCGTCTCGCCGCCATCTTCCCGCTTCCCAAGAAACGCGCCGTGATCGGCGCCAAGGGCTTCACCCGCCGCCACGGCAATGTCCTCACCCGCCAGGTCGGCGTGGTGCGCAATGATGGACTCGACGGGTGCTTGCGGTAAATTCTCGCAGAAGAGACCCCTTCCCGTTCGCCCTGAGCCTGTCGAAGGGCTGCTCTTCTTCTCGACGGGCGAAAGAAGAACAGTGCTTCGACAAGCTCAGCACGAACGGTGAAAATTGGCCTTACTGCGCCGCCTTCTCGGCCGCGTCGCCGGCCTTCTTGGCGCTGTCGCCGACATCCTTCGCCGCGCTGGTCACGGCATCGGTCTTCAGATTGTCGTTCTTGCTCTGGTTCATCAGATAGAAGCCGCCGATCACCACGGCGATCAGCAGGATGATCCCGATGAAGATACCTGCGCCGCCACCGCCGCTTTTCTCGATCACGGTGGTATGCGGGGTTTCGGTTACACGATCGTCAGCCATGGCATCCTCCTGTTTTGCTGGGTGCGTAACAAGAAGGTGCGATGGATTGTTCCCTTAAAAAGGCAGCTTGAACCCCGGCGGCAGCGGAATACCGCTGGTCATCTTGGACATTTCGGCGCTCGATGCCGCGTCCGCTTTCACCTTGGCGTCGTTGAACGCCGCGACGATCAGGTCCTCGAGCATCTGCTTCTCGCTCGCCGCGAGCAGCGATTCGTCGATATCGATGCCGATGATCCGGCCCTTGGCCGAGGCCTTGACCTTCACCAGCCCGCCACCGGCCGCGCCCTCGACCTCGATCGCGTCGAGGCCGGCCTGCGCCTTGGTCAGCTCGGCCTGGACGTTCTGCGCCATGGCCATGATGTCTTCGATATTCTTCATGATACGCTCCGTTGTGCCGCCATCAGGCGGTCGAGTTCGGTTTCGGGAAATTCGGCATCGGGAAACGCCTCGAACGCGGCCTTGACCACCGGGGTTTCGAGGATGGCGGCGCGCATCGCGTCGCGCTTCGCCTCTTCCTCGTCCTTGATGGTCGGCGCGCCCTGGGCGTCTTCCGACGTGACCTTCCACGGCTTGCCCGTCAGCCGCTTCAGTTCAACATTCAGCTCGCGGATCAGGTCCGCCGGCAAGGGCCGGGACGAGCTCAGCACCAGCTCGGGCGCCTCGAAGCGAATGACGCTCGCGCTGCGCGTCATCTTGACCGCCAGCGCATGCTCGCCCTGGTCCTCGAGGAACGCGACCAGATCGCGGATGCTATTGGGCAGGTTCGCCTCGACCGGCTGGGCCGACGCCCGCGCCGCCGGCGCGGCAGGTGCGGCGCCGCCGAGCGGTGCGCCGTTCGCGATCATCCGCGCCAGCTCGCCCGGATCGGGCAGGGTCGAAGCATGGATCAGCCGTAGCAGCGCCATCTCGCACGCCTCGATCGGGAGCGCCGCGCGCGCGACCTCGTCATGGCCCTTGAGCAGCAGCTGCCACAGCCGGTGCAGCGCGGCGAAGCTCAGCTTGCCGGCCCACCCCGCCAGCGCCTCGCGCTCCTCCACCGCCTGCCCGGCCTCGGGCGCGGTGCCCAGCTTGACGAGCGTGGTGGCATGAACGGTCTCCAGCATCGCGCGCAGCACGCCGAGCGGGTCCACCCCGAAATCATATTGCCGCCGCAGCGCCGCCAGCGCGCCCTGCCCGTCCCCGCTCAGCACCAGCCCGAACAGGTCGCGGATCGCGCCGCGATCAGACAGGCCCAGCATCTCGCGCACCGCGCCGGCCTTCACGCCCTCGCCCTCGATGCCCGCATGCGCGATCGCCTGGTCGAGGATCGACAGCCCGTCGCGCGCAGAGCCCTCGGCCGCCCGCGCGATCAGCGCCAGCGCCTCGGGCTCGGCCTCGACACCCTCCGCCTCGCAGACCCACCCGAAATGCGCCGCCAGCTTGTCCGCCGGGATTCGCCGCAGGTCGAACCGCTGGCACCGCGACAGCACCGTTACCGGCACCTTGTTGACCTCGGTCGTGGCGAACAGGAACTTCACATGCGCCGGTGGCTCTTCCAGCGTCTTGAGCAGCGCGTTGAACGCGTTCTTCGACAGCATGTGGACTTCGTCGATGATGTAGATCTTGAACCGCGCCGACACCGCCGAATAGCGCGACGCGTCGATGATCTCGCGCACATCGTCGACGCCGGTATGACTTGCCGCGTCCATCTCGATCACGTCGATATGCCGGCCTTCGGCGATCGCGCGGCACGGCTCGCACACACCGCACGGGTCGATCGTAGGCCCGCCATTGCCGTCGGGCCCGATACAGTTGAGCGCCTTGGCGATCAGCCGCGCGGTCGAGGTCTTGCCCACCCCGCGCACGCCGGTCAGCAGGAATGCATGCGCCAGCCGCCCGCGCTTGATCGCGTTGGCCAGCGTGGTGACCATCGCATCCTGGCCGATCAGCTCGGCAAAGGTCTGCGGCCGGTATTTGCGCGCGAGGACGCGGTAGACTTCAGCCTTTGCGGGCTGGGGCGGTTCGCCAAGATCGAAGGAGTCGGACATTGCGATCAATCTAGGCGGTCGCGCTCCGCGACGCCAGAGATCGCCAGGTTTTAGATCCGCGCTTTTTAGATGGGGCGGGGTGGGAGCCGGAACGACCCGCGGCGAAATCGTTGCGGCTGCTTCCTTCCGGACCTGACCGGGTTGGCGACGACCACGTCCGCCCGACTCCCGCGGCGCATATGGGGGAGTCGGGCGGAGTGATCAAGCCCGCTTTACCAGCGGGTACGGACCTTGTGGCATTCGCGCGTCTTGTGGCCGTGATGCCAGCCGGTCTTGCAGACCGTCTTCCATTTCCAGCCATGATGCGGCGCGGCCGTTGCCGTCACCGGCGCCATGGCGATTGCGGCAAGCGCCGCGGCGGACATGAGAGCGATCGTTTTCATGAAATTTCCTTTCCTTGGATGATCTCCCGGAAAGTGCGGTTACCAGTGAGTGCGAACCTTTCTGCAGACCCGCGTCCGATGATGGTTGCGCCATTTGGTGCGGCATACCGTCTTCCAGCGCCAGCGATTGTGGCGGTTCGTGCTGACGTGGCGAACCGTGGTCCGCTCATGCACCACCACTTGTCCGCTACCGGCAGCGGCCGCCGGCAAGGGGGTCAGGGCGGCGGCACCAATCAGGCCTGCTGCCATCAAAGCCAAGATCTTCATGGGTTTCTTCTCCTGCGTGCCATGAAGGCACGGGAGCGGAATGATCAACGGCCCTGCATGTTCCGAACTTCACCCGGAATCCGTACGGTTAATCCGTCGAGCGTCTCGTCGAGCCAGATCTGGCAGGACAGCCGGCTGGTCCGCGTGGCGCCCGCCGCGAGATCGAGCATGTCCTCTTCCTCTTCGCTCGGGCGCGGCAACCGGTCGAAATCGGCCGCGTCCAGGATGACGTGGCAGGTCGAGCAGGCCATCTGCCCCTCGCAGGTCCCTTCGAGCGGCTGGGCATCGGCCTGCGCCACCTCGAGCAGCCGGTCGCCGGCCTTCGCCTCGACCTCGCTGATCGATCCGTCGATCCGGATGAAGCGCACCCGCATCAGGCGGCGATCCGCTGCGCCGCCGCGGCGGCATTGATCCGGTCGATGGCGATCACCAGTTCCTCTTCCGTCGTATACCGCCCGAAGCCGAGCCTGATGCTCGACCGCGCCTGCGCCTCGCTCAGCCCGATCGCGCGCAGCACATGGCTCGACCGGCCCGACCCGCTGGCACAGGCGGAGCCGGCCGAAAAGGCGATATCGCGCAATGCCGACATCAGCCGATTCACATCGAGCCCGTCGCGACGGATATTGAGATTGCCATGATAGCGCTGCCTCACCGCGCCGTTGATCGCCCAGCCATCTCCCAGCGCCTCGATCGCCATATCCCAGAGATGGGCGATATGAAGCGCATCGTCATGGCCATAATCGCGCATCAGCGTCGCGGCCGCGCCAAAGCCGGCGCACAAGGCGGGCGACAGCGTACCGGACCGACCGGCCGCCTCCTGCCCGCCCCCGTGCAGCAATGGCTCGATCGTCACCCCGTCACGGATCCACAACGCGCCGATGCCTTTCGGCCCATGAATCTTGTGCGCCGAGATCGCGATCAGGTCGCACCCGTCGGGGATCGCCATCCGGCCATAACCCTGCACCGCATCGCACAGGAACAGCGCGCCCGCCTCATGCGCGATCGCCGCCAGCTCGGCGATCGGCTGGATCGCGCCGATCTCGTTATTGACCAGCATTGCCGTAACCAGCGCCGTCCCCGGCCCGATTGCCGCGCGTGCCGCTTCCAGATCGACCAGTCCGTCGGCTTTGACCGGCAGCACGGTGATTGCCCTGCCCGCCCGCGCGAGTGCCTCGACCGTGTCGAGTGTCGCCGCATGCTCCGTCGCCAGCGTCACGATCCGCCCGGCACCAACGCCCTTGATCGCCCAGTTGATCGCCTCGGTCGCCCCGCCGGTGAAACTCAGCGATCCCCCCGCCGGCAGCAACGCCGCGACCGCGTCCCGCGCCACTTCGACCGCCGCCTTCGCTGCCCGCCCTGGCGCATGCGCCGAATGCGGATTGGCGTGCTGGTTCTGCAGCCAGGGCAGCATCGCCGCCAACGCCTCGGGTGCCAGCGGCGTGGTCGCCTGATAGTCGAGATAGATCATGCCGCGAACGCCCGCGCCGCGCGCGACACGTTGCGCCACTCGCCGATGAACGCATCGACATCCGCCTCGGTGGTCGACCGCCCGAAACTCACCCGCACCACTTCGCGCGACGCATCGACGCTCCAGCCCATCGCACCGAGCACATGACTCGGCTTCATGCTGCCCGAGGAGCAGGCGCTGCCCGCCGACAACGCGATCCCGGCCATGTCGAACCGGATCAGCTGAGTCGTCGCGGCGAGCCCGCGCATGCGATAGGCGCCGATCGCCGGATGCTGGCCCCGCGCGACCACATCGCCACCCGACCGCGTAATGGCATCGTCCAGCTTCTCCCGGAGCGCCGTCAGCCGCTCGACATCCTCTACCACGCCCAGCGCCGCCGCGAACCCAAGCACGCCGGGCAGATTCTCGGTCCCGGCGCGATAGCCGCGCTCCTGCCCACCGGTCGGGATCAAGGCGGCAACGTCCCGCACCAGCAGCCCGCCGACACCCGGTGGTCCGCCGCGCTTGTGCGCCGAGATCGCCACGAAATCGGCATGCACCGTCACATCGCTGTCCGCCCCCGCCGGCATCTGCGCTGCATCGACCAGCAACAGGCCCCCCGCCGCGTGCACCGCCTCGGCGATCGCCGCGACCGGCTGGCGCACGCCCGTCTCACTGTTCGCCCATTGCACCGCAACCAGGGTTCGCCCCGGCCCCCTCAGCACCTCGGCCAGCGCCGCCATGTCGATGACACCCGTCGCATCCACCGGCAGCACCGCTGCGTCGAGCGCGACCCGCATCACCGAATCATGCTCCACCGCGGAGATCGCGCGCCGCGCCGCCACCGACCGGTTCAGCGCGATCCCCAGCGATTCGCTCGCCCCGCTGGTCAGGATCGTCTCGCCCGTCCAGCCATAGGCCGCCGCGATCCGTCCGCGCGCTTCTTCCAGCGCCGCCCGCGCCGCCCGCCCTTCGGCATGCGGCGACGACGGATTGGCCCAGCGCGCCATGCCATCGGCCATCGCTGCCACCGCTTCGGGCAGCATCGGCGTCGTCGCGGCATGATCGAGATAGATGCGGTCGGCCAAGTGTCGGGGGTCCTCATGGGCACAATGATTGCGCCGGGGCGCGTCATGCCTATATAGCGCCCAATTCCGCGCGGCCCACGCGCTCACCGAATTTTTGTCAGCAGGTCCCATGCCAGAAGTCATTTTTCCCGGTCCCGACGGCCGTCTCGAAGGCCGTTTCGCTCCTGCGCCGCGCCCGCGCGCGCCTGTCGCGATGATCCTGCATCCGCACCCGTCCTCGGGCGGCACGATGAACAACCGCATCGTGCAGGAACTCTACAAGACCTTTCAGCGCCGCGGTTTCGCGACGCTGCGCTTCAACTTCCGCGGCGTCGGCAAGAGCCAGGGTACCTTCGACAATGGTGTCGGCGAGCTTTCGGACGCCGCCAGCGCGCTCGACTGGGTGCAGAGCTTCCACCCCGAAGCCTCGACCACCTGGATCGCCGGCGTCAGCTTCGGCGCGTGGATCGGCATGCAGCTCCTGATGCGCCGCCCGGAAATCCGCGGCTTCATCTCGGTCGCGCCGCCCGCGAACATGTACGACTTCACCTTCCTCGCGCCCTGCCCGGCCTCAGGCATCATCATCCAGGGCGAAGCCGACGAAGTCGTGACCCCGCTCGCGACGCAGAAGCTGGTCGACAAGCTGCGCACGCAGAAGCACATCACAATCCATCACGACACGATCCCGAAGGCGAACCACTTCTTCGAGCATGAAATGCCCGAGCTGATGGGGTCGGTGGATCAGTATCTCGACATGCGGCTCGACCCGAACTCGCCGATCCGGTGACTTCTTTTCCCTCTCCCAGCGGGAGAGGGAAGGAGCCGCGAAGCGGCGGGAGGGTGAGGGTGAGAGTGATGGGCCAATCACCCTCATCCGGCGCTACGCGCCACCTTCTCCCGATGGGAGAAGGATTTACAGCGTCCAGATTACCACGTTGCCGAAGATCACCACCGCCAGCACCAGCATCAAGATGCCCTTTTGCCGCTCGCGCTTCTTCACCAGCAGATAGATCCCGCCAAAGATCAGCGCGAACACCGCCAGCATGCTGATCGCCGGCGCCATCGCCGACATCGCCTGCGCGACTCCACCCAGCGCGCCGAGATAGCCGTCCATGCTCAGTCGCCCCCGGCCAGCACGGCGCCATATGCCGCCAGATCGACATTGCCGCCGGACAGGATGACCAGCGTTCCGTGCGCCATCTCGACCTTGCCCGCCAGCAAGGCGGCGAGCGCCACCGCGCCGCCCGGTTCCACCACCAACCGCAATTTCTCCGCCGCCCAACGCTGGGCGTTGCGAATCTCGCGCTCGCTCACCGCCACGCCCTGTACGCCGCGTCGCGACAGCACGTCGAAGGTCAGCGGCGAGACCAGCGTCGTCTGCAGCGCGTCGCACGCCGTCGGCGGTGGATTCGGTCCTACCGCCTCGATCCACCCGGCCTCAAGCGAGCGGCGCATATCGTCCCAGCCCTCGGGCTCGACCACCGTGACGAAAGCATCGCGAAGCCCCAGAGCGATTCCCGCCGCCAGCCCGCCACCGCCGCACGGCACGATCACCTGCACTGGCTCGCCCAGCCCGCGCTCGATCATCTGCGCCGAGGCCTCGATCCCCGCGCTGCCCTGCCCCTCGATGATCCACGGATCGTCGAAGCTCGGCACCAGCACCGCACCCCGCGCCTCGGCCAGCTGCGCGGCGATCGATTCGCGACTCTGGGTCGCGCGGTCGTAGCTGACCACCTCGGCTCCCAGCGCGAGCGTCCCGTCGCGTTTCGATTTCGGCGCATCGGCCGGCATCACGATCACCGCCGGCATGCCGAGCCGCTTCGCAGCCCAGGCGACACCCTGCGCATGGTTGCCCGAAGAGAAGGCGACCACCCCTTTTCGGCGTGATTCTTCGTCGATTGCGGTGAGCCGATGCCACGCCCCGCGCAGCTTGAACGCGCCGACCGGCTGCAACGACTCTGCCTTGAAAGCTACTGGAATTCCACGGATTTCTGTAACGAGCAGCGGCGACGGCGGCAGGATTGCCGCGATCTTTGCTGCGGCGTCGCGCACGCCTGCGCGGGTAGGTTGTCGCAAAAATGTCACATCATGCCTCCGTGGGTCCAATTCCACTTTACATTGAAGAAAGTCGACCCTATTTCGCGCTTCCCGCTGCCCCATGGGACTTCCAACCGCAAGGCAGCTTTCGTCCGCCATTAGGCACTTGGAGGTCCCTTGAGTTGCACAAGCATCATAGCGCGCTGGGGTTAGCGACCACCCTTTCGAACGCCGTTCGCGGCATCGATATCGCTAAGCACGGACCGGTTCAGCCGGTAACGCTCATTCGCCCGCACGCCGCATCGCGTGCCGCCCGCTTCTTCGTCGAGAAGTTTCCGGGCCGCTCGATGTATGCCGTGAAGGCCAATCCCTCGCCGGACCTGCTCAAGGTCCTGTGGGAGAGCGGAATCACGCATTACGACGTCGCCTCGATTGCCGAGGTACGGCTCGTCGCCCGCACCGTTCCCGGCGCGACCCTGTGCTTCATGCACCCGGTCAAGGCCGAGGAAGCGATCGAAGAGGCGTATTTCACGCATGGCGTCCGTGTCTTCTCGCTCGATTCGCTCGAGGAGCTGGACAAGATCGTCCGCGCCACCCGTGGCGCCCAGGATCTGACGCTCTGTGTCCGCCTGCGCGTGTCGTCGGAGCATTCCAAGCTCAGCCTCGCGTCGAAGTTCGGCGCGGCACCCGGCGAGACCAAGGCGCTGCTGTTCGCGGCACGTCAGGCGGCCGATGCCCTGGGCATCTGCTTCCATGTCGGCTCGCAGGCGATGACGCCGGAAGCCTATGCGAACGCGCTCGAGCGCGTCCGTGCGGCGATCGTCGATGCGGCGGTCACGGTCGACGTGATCGACGTCGGCGGCGGCTTCCCGTCCAGCTATCCGGGCATGGAGCCTCCCCCGCTGGAGCGTTATTTCGAGACGATCCACCGTGCGTTCGAGAGCCTGCCGGTTAGCTATTCGTCCGAGCTGTGGTGCGAGCCCGGCCGTGCGCTGTGCGCCGAATACAGCTCGCTGATCGTCCGGGTGGAGCGTCGCCGTGGCGACGAGCTTTACATCAACGACGGCGCCTATGGCGCGCTGTTCGATGCGGCGCATATCGGCTGGCGTTTCCCGGTCGAGCTGCTGCGCGAGCCTGACAGCCGGGCGAAGCTGATGGAGTTCAGCTTCTACGGCCCGACCTGTGACGATATGGATCACATGGCCGGCCCGTTCCTGCTGCCAGCCGACACCCGTGCCGGCGACTATATCGAGATCGGCATGCTCGGGGCCTATGGCTGCGCGATGCGCACGGCGTTCAACGGCTTTGGATCGGACGAGACGGTGATCGTCGAGGACGAACCGATGGCGTCCCTGTACGTCAGCGACGAGCGCGAGGTCGCTTCGAACGTCGTCACGCTGTAACTAGCAACCACTACCGCTCTTCTTCCCCCCTCCCGCCTCGCGGGAGGGGTCGGGGGAGGGCCTGTATTCATTGGGGTTGTGGCGACCTGCCCTCCCCTAACCCCTCCCGCAAGCGGGAGGGGAATGAGGAGACTGTAATGACCGAAGCCATCAACGACACCCGTAAGGCAGAGCTGCTCTCGACTCAGGTCGAGCATATCGACATCACCAAGTTCGACGCGCGCCCGATCGTCGACGCGATGAAGAAGATGAGCTTCACCAGCCGCGATCTCGGCCGCGCGACCGACATCTACAACCAGATGCTCGCCGATCCAGATTGCTCGATCTTCCTGGTAATCGCCGGGTCCACCTCGGCGGGCGGCTGCATGGACCTGTACGCCGAGCTGCTGCGCAACAACATGATCGACGGTGTGGTCGCGACGGGCGCGTCGATCGTCGACATGGATTTCTTCGAGGGCCTTGGCCACAAGCATTATCAGGCGCTCGAAGTGCCGGACGACGACACGCTGCGCTCGCTGCTGATCGATCGCATCTACGACACCTATATCGACGAAGAGCAGCTCCAGGATTGCGACCACACGATCTACGAGATCGCGAACGGCCTCGAGCCGCGCCCCTATTCCAGCCGCGAGTTCATCCGCGCGATGGGCAAGTATCTCGTCGAGAACGGCAAGAAGGATAACAGCCTGGTCAAGCTCGCCTATGAGCATGACGTGCCGATCTTCTGCCCGGCGTTCGTCGACAGCTCGGCCGGCTTCGGGCTGGTCAAGCACCAGGTCGACCGCGCCAAGGAAGGCGAGCCGTACATGGTGCTCGACGCCATCGCCGACTTCCGCGAGCTGACCGACATCAAGATCAAGGCCGGCACCACCGGCCTGCTGATGATCGGCGGCGGCGTGCCGAAAAACTTCATCCAGGACACCGTGGTCTGCGCCGAGATCCTCGGCCATGACGACGTCCAGGTACACAAATATGCGGTGCAGATCACCGTCGCCGACGTGCGCGACGGCGCCTGCTCGTCCTCGACGCTGCAGGAGGCCGCGAGCTGGGGCAAGGTCAACACCGGCATCGAGCAGATGGTGTTCGCGGAAGCGGGCTCGGTCATGCCGCTGCTGGCGTCGGACGCTTATCACCGCGGCCTGTGGAAGACCCGCACCAAGCGCCGCTGGGGCGCCAGCTTCGACTGATCGGCGCGCCCGAGATCGACGAGCGCTGACAGGGGTCGGAACGCCGCACACGGTCGTTCCGACCCCTTGTTACTTGTAAGGGCGTGACCGACCCCGTGGCGCCAGTATTGCGCCTCCGTCACGATTGAGGCAGCTTCTCCGCATAACAGGAGGGGAACTGTCGTCATGACCGAACATCGGATCCTTGCGCCCGTTGTCGCGCTGGTTGCCTGGAGCCTCGTGATGTGGCTCTGGATGTACGCGAAGCGCATTCCGGCAATGAACGCCGCGAAGATCGACACCAGGAACCTGGTTGGCGGCAACGGCGCCGATCTGCGTGCGCGCATCCCGGCCGAGGCGCAGTGGCCAGCCGACAACTACAACCATCTCATGGAACAGCCGACTCTGTTCTACGCCGTCGCACTGACTTTGGCGCTGAGCGGCATGGGCAATGGCAATGCGCTATGGGTCGCCTGGGCCTATGTCGGTCTGCGCGTGGTGCACAGCATCGTTCAGGTCACGGTGAATCGGGTGATCGTCCGCTTCTCGATCTTCACCCTGGCCACCCTCTGCCTGGTCGCGCTGACCGTCCGCGCGGCAATGGTGGTCTTCTAGGCGAGAATCTCGCGCGGCAAGTCGTGCCCCAGAAATGCGGCGGGGCTCGCGGAAAGGCCATAGGCGCCAGCCATGAAAATGGCGACCACGTCCCCGGGCCGGGCGGCGGGCAACACGACTCGGTCCGCCAGGCGGTCGAGCGGCGTACACAGGCACCCGACGACGCTGATGGTCTCGACGGGCGCATCTTTCCTGGCGGAGGCGACCGCCACCGGATAGTTTCGCTTCACGACCGTGCCGAAATTGCCCGAGGCCGCGAGCTGGTGGTGCAGCCCGCCGTCCACCACCAGGAACAGCTCGCCGCGGCTTTCCTTCCGATCGATCACGCGTGTCAGATAGACGCCCGCCTCCCCGACCAGCCAGCGCCCAAGCTCGATCGCAAAACGCGTACCCTCCAGGGCATCCGGCAATGACGTCAGGCGCTCGGCCAGCGCCGCCCCGATCGCCTCGACGTCAAGCGGCACCTCGCCGGGGAAATAGGGAATACCGAACCCGCCGCCGAGATTGACGAGCGGTGGCGTGACCCCGACCTCGTCCGCCAGACGTCCGGCCAGCGCCAGCGTCTCGGCCTGGGTCTCGATGATCGCCTGTGGGTCAAGCGCCTGGGATCCGGCAAAGATATGGAATCCGCGCCAGTCCGCCCCGGCCGCGATCACCTGCTTCGCCAGCGCGCCCGCCCGCTCCGCGTCCACCCCAAAGGGGGAGGCCCTGCCGCCCATGCGCATGCCCGATCCGCGCAGCTCGATCGCGGGATTGACCCGTATCGCAAGCCGCGGCGTGACGCCGAGCCGTTCCGCTGCGGTCAGCGCGCGGTTTGCCTCGCCTTCTGATTCCAGGTTCAGGGTCACCCCCGCCTCGATCGCCGCGGCGATCTCGTCGTCCCGCTTGCCCGGCCCGGCAAAGCTGATCGCGCTGCCCGGCTTCGCCGCCAGCGCCAGCGCCATCTCTCCTTTCGAGGCGATGTCCAGACCGTCGACCAGCGGCGCCATGGCGGCAATCAGCGGCGCGAACGGGTTGGCCTTGATCGCATAATGAAGATCGAGCGCCGCCGGCATCGCCGCGCGAAGCCGCGCAATCCGTGCTTTCACCATGCCGACATCATAGACGAACAGCGGCGTATCGCCGGCCACCTGAATCCATTCCTCGGCTGTCCTGCCCGCGACGACCAGCGGCCCGTCGCCACGGAATTCCCTGGGAATCGTGCCCATAGGCTTCATGACGTCACCCCATTATCGGACGCAGCACCTACCCCACCGTTCGGCCCCGGACTTGATCCGGGGTTGTCGGGCCGAAGGCGGCCGGAGGCCAACCCCTGCTCTTTCCCTTGGCCCGAGGAAGAAGGCAGCCCTTCGACAAGCTCAGGGCGAACGGAGTATGTGATGGCCGCTCGATCCAGCTTACCATTGGCGTTTCTGGGCAATTCCTGCCGCCATTCATAACGCGCGGGCTGCATGAAGCTCGGCAACTCCCGTCGCAGACGCTCCCGCAACCCCGCTTCCGCCGCGCCCGCGTCACCGTTCGCCCGCGCCACCACCACGATCGCCTGGCCGAGCCGGGCATCGGGCACGCCAATCGCCACCGCCTCGGCCACCTCGCCGCCCGACAGCACTGCCTCTTCGACCTCGGTAGGGCTGATCCGGTTGCCGGCGCTCTTGATCATCTCGTCGTCGCGCCCGACGAAGCGAAACAGGCCGTCCACGCCCTCGATCACCGTATCGCCCGACCACACGGCCGTGCCACCATGCTCAGCCCAGCCGGGCGCCGGCCTGAAGCGCAGCGCGGTCCGCTCGGCATCGCCCCAATAACCCTGTGCGACCAGCGGCCCGGCATGGACCAGTTCGCCAGGCTCGCCCGGCGCGGCACGCGACCCGTCGGCGCGCACGGCCATCACCTCGGCAAAGGGAATCGCCTGCCCGATCGCCTCGGGATGGGTATCGACCAGTTCGGGGGACAGATAGGTGGACCGGAATGCCTCGGTCAGCCCGTACATCGGATAAAGATCGGCCTGCGGAAAACGCTGCCGCAACGCCCGGATCATGCCTGGCGTCAGTGCGCCACCTGAGTTGGTCAGCCGCCTCAGCCGCGCCGCGGTGTCGACCGGCCATTCCGCCTCGAGCAGTTGTACCCAGAGCGGCGGCACGCCCGCCAGGCTCGTCGCCTCGACCCGGTCGACCGCCTTGATGACGTCACGCGCAGTGAGATAGTCGAGCGGCGCCACCGACGCGCCCGCGGCCCAGGTCGAAAAGAGCTGGTTCTGGCCATAGTCGAAGCTCAACGGCAGCACGCCCAGCACGCGGTCGGCAGGCGAGAGGTCAAGATAATGCGCGACCGAGATCGCGCCCAGCCACAGATTGGCATGGCTCAGCATCACGCCCTTGGGCCGGCCCGTGGAACCCGAGGTATAGAGGATGGCCGCCAACGCATCTGTATCGGCGGAGGATGGCGGGATGACGTCATCGCTGACTGCCTCATCCTCCAGCGCCAGCCTGCACTCGCCCGGCACGTCGCCGGCCTCGAGCGAGGACTCACGCACCGCCTGAGTCACCAGCAATGCCGCGCCGCTGTCGCCAAGGATATGCGCGACCTGCGCCCGCTTCAGCACCGGATTGATCGGCACATGGATCAGGCCCGCGCGCGGCGCCGCCATCGGCAGCACACAGGCAAGGCGCGTCTTGGGCAGCCAGGAGGCGACACGTGCCCCTGGCGGCAGGGCCTGCCCGGCCAGCCATGCCGCCAAGGCCCCCGTCAGCACTTCGAGCTCGGCGAAATCCAGGCTCCCGGCCCGATCGACCAGCGCCACATCGCCCGTCGCGCCGCGCGCGGGCAATGCGTCGATCGGCTGCGGCACGGGATCTAGCGGTATCATGCTTCCTGATACGCACCGCGCACCTGTGCTGCCAAGGCCCGCACTTGGCATCCTACCGCCCAGTCTCTAACGGCGAAGCCAACAAGGGATGAAACCGGGGTTCATAGTGCTTCCTGACGACAATGCCGAAATCGATGCCGCGGTCCGCGCGGTGCTGCGCGATGTGCTTGGCCTGAGCGAGGAGCGCGTCGGCGCCTTTCGCAGCGAGACGCCGCTGTTCGGCGCGCTGCCGGAACTCGATTCCATGGCCGTGGCTGGCATGCTGACGGAACTGGAGGAACGGCTGGGCATCCTGATCGAGGATGACGAGGTCGATGGCGAGATGCTGGAGACTTTCGGGGCCCTGGTCCGCTTCGCTGCGAGCAAGGCGAACCAGTAACACCGATAAGTTCGAGAGTCGCGCGGCCCTCAGGGCGTCACTCGGCCGCTTCGGCAACCTCGAAATCGGCTTCGGCAAGGAAGCGCTCGGCATCCAGCGCGGCCATGCAGCCCGTTCCCGCCGCCGTCACTGCCTGGCGATAGACCTTGTCCATCACGTCGCCGCACGCGAACACGCCCGGCACGCTCGTCTTGGTCGAGCCGGTCTGGACCTTGATATAATGGTCGCTGTCGAGTTCCAGATGCCCGCGGAACAGCTCTGTCGCCGGATGGTGCCCGATCGCGACGAAGCCGCCTTCGACATCAAGCCGCGACTTCTCACCCGTGACGGTGTCGACCAGGTCGAGCGCGACGAGTCCGGCGTTGCCGCCGCCGTCGACGAAGGTCTCGACTTCCTTGTTCCACAGCACCTTCACGTTCTTGTGCGCGAACAGCCGGTCCTGAAGGATCTTCTCGGCGCGGAACGAGTCGCGGCGATGGATCAAGGTGACGTCGTGGCTGTGATTGGTCAGGTACAGCGCTTCCTCGACCGCGGTGTTGCCGCCGCCGATCACCGCGATCTTCTTGCCGCGGAAGAAGAAGCCGTCGCAGGTCGCGCAGGCGCTGACTCCCTTGCCCTTCAGCGCTTCCTCGCTGTCGAGGCCCAGCCACTTGGCCTGAGCGCCCGTCGCGATGACCAGCACGTCGCCCTGATAGACGTCGCCGCTGTCGCCGATCAGCCGGAAGGGCCGGCGCGACAGGTCGATCTCGACGATCGTGTCCCACATCATGCGCGTGCCGACATGCTCGGCCTGGGCCTGCATCTGCTCCATCAGCCATGGGCCCTGAATCACGTCCTTGAAGCCCGGATAATTCTCGACGTCCGTCGTGGTCATCAGCTGGCCGCCGGGCTGGATGCCCTGGACGACGATCGGCGCCAGGCCGGCGCGCGCGCCATAGATGGCGGCGGAAAGGCCGGCCGGACCGGAGCCGAGGATGAGCATGCGGGTCGATAGGGTGGTCATGGAATCGTCCGTGATGAGGTCGCCCGCATCTAGGGGCGATCAGTGTCCGCTGGCAACATGGCGTCGGCGTGGCGCCGGCGGAATGGCCGGGAGGTGCAGTTTTGCTTTCAGCCCTTCAACCGGGTGGCATGCCAGGCGACATGGTCAGCCATGAAGCTGGAGATGAAATAATAGCTGTGGTCGTACCCGGGCTGCATGCGCAAGGTCAGGTCGATCCCGGCCTGGGCGCAGGCCTCGCGCAGCAATTCCGGCTTGAGCTGCTCTGGGAGGAAACTATCGGCATCCCCCTGATCGACAAGGATTTCCGGCATACGGAAACCATCGGCGATCAACGCACAGGCATCATAGGTCCGCCAGTCCTCGCGGTCCGCGCCGACATAGCCGGTCAGCGCCTTCTCGCCCCAGGGGCAATGTAGCGGCGACACGATCGGCGCGAAGGCGGAGACGCTCCTGAACCGCCCCTGGTTGCGCAGTGCGATGGTCAGCGCGCCATGCCCGCCCATCGAATGGCCCGTGATCCCCTGGCGCGTCAGATCAGCCATCGGGAACTCCGCCGCGATCAGCGCGGGCAGTTCGTCCTCGATATAGCTGCGCATGCGGAAATTCGCTGACCAGGGCTCCTCGGTCGCATCGACATAGAAGCCTGCGCCCTTGCCGAAGTCATAGGCCTCGTCGTCCGGCACCTCGTCGCCGCGGGGGGAGGTGTCGGGCGCGATGAAGATCACGCCCTGCTCGGCACAGGCGGCGCGGTACTCGCCCTTCTCGGTGACGTTGGCGTGGGTGCAGGTCAGCCCCGACAGATACCAGAGCACCGGCAGCTTCGCGCCGTCGTCATGCTCGGGCACGAACACCGAGAAGGTCATCGGCGTGCCCGTCACGGTCGATGCGTGGCGATAGACGCCCTGCACGCCGCCATGGGCCCTGTTGGTGCTGACGGTCTCCATCAGTAGACCACGACGCTGCGGATGCTCTCGCCGGCATGCATCAGGTCGAAGCCCTTGTTGATCTCCTCGAGGCTGAGGACATGCGTGATCATCGGGTCGATCTCGATCTTGCCGTTCATATACCAGTCGACGATCTTGGGCACGTCGGTGCGGCCCTTGGCGCCGCCGAATGCGGTGCCGCGCCAGTTGCGGCCCGTGACGAGTTGGAACGGCCGCGTGCTGATCTCCTTGCCCGCTTCCGCCACGCCGATGATGATGCTGGTGCCCCAGCCGCGATGGCACGACTCGAGCGCGGTGCGCATGACTTCGGTATTGCCCGTGCAATCGAAGGTGAAGTCGGCGCCGCCATCGGTGAGGGCGAGGATCGCCGCGATCGTCTCCTCGCGCGACTTGCCGCGGGCGTCGATGAAGTCGGTCATGCCGAAGCGGCGGCCCCATTCCTCGCGGTCGGGGTTGATGTCGACACCGATGATCCTGTTGGCGCCGGCCATCCGCGCGCCCTGCAGCACGTTGAGGCCGATGCCGCCGAGCCCGAACACCACGATATTCTCGCCGACTTGCACCTTGGCAGTGTTCACCACCGCGCCGACGCCAGTCGTGACGCCGCAGCCGATGTAACACGAGGTCTTGAACGGCGCGTCCTCACGGATCTTGGCGACGGCGATCTCGGGCAGCACGGTGAAGTTGGAGAAGGTCGAGCAGCCCATATAGTGGAAGATGGTCTGGCCCTTGTAGCTGAAGCGGCTGGTGCCGTCGGGCATCAGGCCCTTGCCCTGGGTCGCGCGGATCGCGGTGCACAGGTTGGTCTTGCCGCTGAGGCACGACTTACACTGGCGGCATTCGGGCGTGTAGAGCGGGATGACATGGTCGCCCGGCTTCACGCTGGTCACGCCGGGGCCGACCTCGCGCACGATCCCGGCGCCCTCATGGCCGAGCACGCTCGGGAACAGCCCTTCCGAATCGAGCCCGTCCAGCGTGTAGGCATCGGTGTGGCAGATGCCCGTCGCCATGATCTCGACCAGCACTTCGCCGGCCTTGGGGCCCTCGAGGTCGAGCTCGACGATCTCAAGCGGCTTCTTCGCCTCGAATGCAACGGCGGCGCGGGTCTTCATGGGCATCTCCTCGGATCAGGCTCCGCTAGCCGAATTGCGGAGGGCAGAAAAGGCGGAGGCCAATATGAATTCGGCAAGCGCATTGCTTCCTTGATGCCAAAACAGCATGTCAGCGCCAAGTCGCGGCACTTCCCGCCACGAGCGGCGGTCTGAGGGAAGATCCTTGATCCACACCCTGTACCGGAAGGCACTCCGGCTCCTGGTCGGCGGTTTCCAATATGGGCGCGGTCGCCTCTGGGCTCTGACTAGACCCGATGTCGATGGGGCGCATGCCGTCGCCATCACCCCTGCGGGCAGGATCATCCTCGTGAAACTGAGCTATGCGCGCGGCTGGCACCTTCCAGGCGGCGGTCGCAAGCCTCGGGAGAGCGCCGAGCAGAATGTGCTGCGCGAGTTGCGCGAGGAAATCGGCATGACGGCGCATGACGCGCCGAGCCTGGTTTTCGAGGTAGAAGAGCCACTCCATAACCGCCAGGACCGCGCCTCACTCTTCCTCGTGCACAACGTGATCTACCGGCCGAAGCGCTGGTCGATCGAGATCGAGGGAGTCATCGAGGCCGACCCGGCCGACTTGCCGGCCGACATCTCCCGGCGCGCGCGGCGCTGGATCGATTCGGTCAGTCTGTGAGGATCGCGAATGGCAGGTGGGCCCACTACGATATGGTAGCGGAGGAGGGACTTGAACCCCCGACCCCAGGATTATGATTCCCGTGCTCTAACCAGCTGAGCTACTCCGCCCCAGCCATTCGAGAGCGGCGCCTATAGGAGCGCTCGCCCGTTCTGGTCAAGCGAACATGTGACGCGACAGCGGCGCCCATGGTCCGCCGCGATACCACCAGCTCGCCAGCCCCGCGATCACGACCGGCCGCGGCCGGAAATCGGCCTCCAGCACCCGCAGCAACGCTCTGGCCTGCTGTGGCGGCACCTTGTTCTGGATCGTCACATGCGGGCGCCAGCCGGCGCGGTCCTGCGGCATCAGCATCGGCGCGAATGCCTCGGCCAGCCGGTCGCGGATATCGGCCAGTTCAGGGCTCTCGATCCGGAAGGCGACGCCGCCGCCAAGCGAGACCAGGCCAGCCGCCCATGCCTGGGGCGACTTCACGCCGCGAGTCTCGCCGGCCAGCCGGTGCTTCAGCTCGGCCTCGAGCGAGGGCGCGAGGTGGTGGAACATCGTGAGATGCGCCTCCAACTGATTCCGCTCCGGCGGGAAATGCGCGCGGCGCAGGCCATCGAGCCACGCCGCATCGGCCTTGCCGAGCAAAGCCGTCACGATAATCGGCGCGGCCTCGCTCAAATCTCGAGCTGGCTGCCGAGTTCGACCACGCGGTTGGTCGGCAGGCGGAAGAATTCCATCGCGCTTTCCGCGTTGCGGAGCATCCAGGCGAACAGCTTCTCGCGCCAGATCATCATGCCCGGCCGCGCCGAGGGCAACAGCGTCTGCCGTGCGAGGAAGAAGCTGGTGTCCATCATACGGAAATCGGCGCCACATTGATGCACTCGGGAGAGCGCGACCGGCACGTCAGGCTCCTCAATGAAGCCGTAGCGCAGGATCATGCGGTGGAAACCGTCCCCCAGATTCTCGAGCATGAAGCGCTCCGATTCGGGCAGATAGGGCGCGTCCATGATCTTCACCGTGAGCAGGATCACCCGCTCATGCAGCACCTTGTTGTGCTTGAGGTTGTGCAGCAGCGCATGCGGCACGCCCTCGGGCGAGGAGGTCATGAATACCGCCGTGCCCGGCACCCGAGTCGCCGAGGTCGCGGCAGACTGGATGAACACCTTGATCGGCATCGCCGCCTCGCGCATCCGGTCGATCATCAGCTGCCGCCCCTTCGACCAGGTCGTCAGGAAGGTGAAGATGATGAAGCCGACCAGTAGCGGGAACCAGCCGCCCGAGGGCACCTTGGTCAGGTTCGCGGCGAAATAGGCACCGTCGACCAGGAAGAAGACCGCGAGCAGCGGAATCGCGTAATATTTCGGCCAATGCCACAGCCGGAACAGCACGACCGAGAGCAGGCAGGTGTCGATCAGCATCGCCCCGGTCACCGCGATGCCATAGGCCGAGGTGAGGTTGGACGAGGTACGGAAGAACATCACCAGCAGCAGCACCATCACCAGCAACGCCCAGTTGACCAGCGGGATATAAATCTGCCCCGCGGTCGCGGCATTGGTATGTTCGATGCGGAGACGCGGGATGAAGCCGAGCTGGATCGCCTGCTGAGTCACCGAGAAGGCGCCCGAGATAACCGCCTGGCTCGCGATCACCGCCGCCGCCGTGGCGAGCACGACCAGCGGGAGCTGCAGATGCTCGGGCGCCAGCATGTAGAACGGGCTGCGCAAAGCGTGATCGCCTTCGCGAAAGAGCAGCGCGCCCTGCCCCATATAGTTCAGCATCAGCGCCGGCAGCACGAAGAACAGCCAGGACACGCGGATCGGGTTGCGCCCGAAATGCCCCATGTCCGCATAAAGCGCCTCGGCACCCGTCACTGCGAGCACGACCGAGCCGAGCGCGAGGAAGGCGCGGATCGGATCGAGCATGAAGAACTCGACCGCATAATGCGGCGAGAAAGCCCAGAGGATCGCGGGCGTGTGGACGATGCTCAGCAGGCCCAGCGTCGCGATCACCGCGAAATAGACCAGCATGATCGGCCCGAAGAACAGCCCCACGCGCGACGTGCCGTTACGCTGGATCATGAACAGGCCGATGATGATCAGCACCGCGATCGGGATCACCAGGCTGCCGAACGCAGGCGCCGCAACAGCCAGCCCCTCGACGGCCGACAGCACCGACACCGCCGGGGTGATCATCGAGTCGCCGTAGAACAAAGCCGTCGCGAACACGCCTAGCAGGATGATGCCGTTCGACCAGCGCCGGGTCTTGGTCTGTCCGTTGATCAGCGCGAGCAGCGCCAGGCTGCCGCCCTCGCCCTTGTTGTCCGCGCGCATGATGATCGAGACATATTTGAACGTCACCACGACCGTCATCGACCAGAACATCAGGCTGACGACGCCCCAGATGTGCGCGGGATCGAGCGCCAGCTTGTGGTGACCGGCAAAGGTCTCGCGAAAGGCGTAGAGCGGACTGGTGCCGATGTCGCCGAAAACGACGCCGATCGCGCCGAGCGCGAGCTTGGCGAGCCCGTCTTTATGATGATGAATGGCGGATGCCGTGGCCTCCGCGGGCGCGGACTCGTCCACGCTGGGCGAGTCACTGCTCACGGGCGGGACAATCTTGCCCGGTTTTCAAATACATAGGTCATGGGTGAAACGAACTGCGCCCCTGCGTTCGAAGAGGCGGCGCAGTAGCACGGGGCCAATGCCCCGGCAACGCCACCCAGATTGGGGCTGGGGCGCATCCTATTCCTCCGTCGCCAGGGTGCGGATGGTGAACTGCGTGACGAGTCGGTGGACGCCCGGCAGCACCGACAGGACTTCGCGGTGAATCCGCTCATAGCTGTCATCTTCGCGGACGAGCACCTTGAGCAGATAATCGGATTCGCCGCTCATCAGATGCGCCTCGCTGACCTGCGCGGTCGATGACAGCGCGTGCTCGAACGCCATCATCGTCGCCTGACGCTGGTCGGTGAGCGTGACCGAGACGAACACCGTCGATGGATTGCCGCGCGCGGCACGCGACAGCCGGGCGCGATAACCCTGGATCAACCCCAGTTGTTCCAGTGTCTTCACCCGGCGATGCGCGGCCGAGGGAGAGAGGCCTACTCGCTCGCCCAGCTCCTCGCTGGTGATACCCGACTCCTCGCCAAGCTGTGCGATGATCTTGCGATCTATGCTGTCCATGCGGGAATCCATTGCGCCAATCGCGGCATATACGCAATGCGATTGCAACTCGGGGCCAGCCGACCAGCAGATTGCAAGCACTTCCCGGCCCCGCTGGTGTATATGCAGGCAAAATCCAGGAGAGCTTTCATGCGCATCGGTGTTCCCAGGGAAATCAAGAACCACGAGTACCGAGTCGGTCTCACCCCGCCGTCGGTCGCCGAGCTGACCGAGGCCGGGCACGAGCTGTTCGTCCAGACCGGCGCGGGCCTCGGCATCGATTTCGAGGATGCCGACTATGTCGCGGCGGGCGCGACGATCCTGCCCGATGCGGCGAGCGTCTTTGCGCAATCCGACATGATCGTGAAGGTCAAGGAGCCCCAGCCGGGCGAAGTGGCGATGCTGGAGCCGCGTCATCTGCTCTTCACCTATCTCCATCTCGCCGCCGACAAGCCGCAGGCCGAGGGCCTGATGAAGTCCGGCGCGACCTGCATCGCTTATGAAACGGTGACGGCGAACGACCGTTCCCTTCCGCTGCTCAAACCGATGTCGGAAGTGGCCGGCCGCATGTCGATCCAGGTCGGCGCGCATTATCTGGAGAAGGAACAGGGCGGTCGCGGCGTGCTGCTCGGCGGCGTGCCCGGCGTGGCGCCGGCGCGGGTCGCGATCCTGGGCGGCGGCGTCTCGGGCGTGAATGCGGCGCAGATGGCGGTCGGCATGCGCGCGGATGTGACGATCTACGACATCTCCAACGCCAGGCTGGCCGAGCTGGACATGTTCTTCGGCAGCCAGATCAAGACGGCTTATGCCTCGAAGGCGGCGATCGCTGCGGCGGTGAAGAACGCGCATCTCGTGATCGGCGCGGTGCTGGTGCCGGGTGCCGCGGCGCCGAAGCTGGTCACCCGCGAGATGCTCAAGACGATGAAGCGCGGTTCGGTGCTGGTCGACATCGCGATCGACCAGGGCGGCTGCTTCGAGACCTCGCATGCCACCACGCACGAGGACCCGGTGTTCGAGGTCGACGGCGTGATCCATTATTGCGTCGCCAACATGCCGGGCGCGGTCGCCCGCACCTCGGCCTTCGCGCTCAACAACGCGACCTTGCCCTTCGTGATGAAGCTCGCCAGGCTCGGCGCCGAGGCAGCGATGAAGGCCGATCCGCATCTCGCCAATGGCCTGAACGTGTCGGGCGGCAAGATCCGCCATCAGGCCGTCGCCGACGCGCTCGATCTGCCGTTCGAGGCATGGCAGGGCTGACAGGCTTTTACGGACGACATCGCAACTGGGTACGGCCCGTATCGGCTATCTTGAATCGAGGGAGATATGGGACACCAGCTTGTCCCATATCTTCTCGTCCGAGGGCCAAGTCAGATACGTAAAATTATTTCTATATTACAATATGTTGCTTAACAAACCTACCAGACGCAGCGATCAGTTGGCGGGCGCCTGAAGCTGGCCGCGCTCGGCCATGGTGAGGAAGGCATCGAGCCGCGTGAGCTGAGCCTCGATCTCCTTGCGATAGGGCTGTTCGGGCGGCGACAGCTCCAGCGCCTTCGCCCAATAGGGCCGCGCCACCGCATATTCGCCGGCCCGAATATAGGCGAGGCCAAGGAAATAGGGCGGCGCCGGGTGCTTTGGATTGAGCCCGGCGGCGTGCCGGAAGGCGTAGAGTGCGGCGGGCGACACGACATTGTCGTGCACCGACAGCGCTGAGCCGAGCCCGGTCCACAGCGCCAGGCTGCGGGGATATTTGTTGATTCCGCCGAGCACCGCCTGGACCGCGCTTCGGGTATCGCCAGTGCGCGTCACGCCGTCAGCGGCGATCAGATAGGCACCCTCGGCGGTATAGCGCCCCAGCATCGAATCGCGCAGCTCGGTCAGGGCGGTATCGACCTCGATCGGCTCGGCATTGGCCGCGACCGGATGGCCCGGCAGCACCGGATCGCCCTGCAGCGCATAACCGGCCGCGCCCAGCATCATCGCCGCGCCGACAAAGGTCCAGAGCGATCGTGCGACGCCGGCGAACCACAGCACGGCCGCCGAGCCCAAGCCGATCAGGGCGAGCATGATCCAGCCCATCAGCGCCGTTTCCTCTTGAAGCTGCCGCGCGCGAGCCACGCCCCGATGGCGAGCATTGCGAGCGGCGCCAGCCACAGGCCCGCCGTCACGCCATTGAACGGCGGGTCGTAGGTTACATAGTCGCCATAGCGTTCGATCAGCCAGCGCCGCACCGAATCCGGGCTTTCTCCGGCCTGGATACGCTGGCGCACCAAAGCGCGCATGTCGCCTGCCATGTCCGCATCGCTGTCCGCGATCGACTGGCCCTGGCAGACGAGGCAGCGCAGGGTTATCATCAGCGCCTGCGCCTTTGCCTCCTTCGCCGGATCGCGGAGCTGCGTATTGGCAAGCGCGGCGGGTGGGAGGCCGCTGTCGGCCTGGAGCGGGGCTGCGAGGAGCAGCAATCCCAACAAACCTGCCGTCACGCCAGACGTGTTCCGGGGTCCACGCTTCCGCACACGCAGCAGCGTTTGCGGCTCGATGGATGCCGGAACACGTCCGGCATGACGGCTGTGAGTTGGCGTCATTTCGCCGCCTGCAGGGCTTCGAGAATCGCGGGAATGTCCTCGGCGCGGATGTCGCCGATATGCTGCTTCACAATCCGCCCCTGGCCGTCGACCACGAAGGTTTCGGGCACGCCAGACGAGCCGAGCGAAAGCTGTACCGCGCTGACCTTGTCGTCGCCGATGCGCTCATAAGGATCGCCGTTGCGCTGAAGGAAGCCGCGGATCGCCGGCCCGGTATCGCGAATGGCGATGGCGTCGATCGGCACGCCCATCGCCTTCAGCCGCATCAGGTTCGGCGCTTCGGCGATGCACGGCACGCACCAGCTGGCAAAGACGTTGAGCAGGCGCGGCTTGCCCTGCTGGAAGGTCTCGGTGCCGAGGCCGGGCTTGGTCTCGATGATCGCCGGTAGCGTGAATTTCGGCAGGGGTTTGCCCACCATCGCGGATTTCACCGTGCGATCGGCCGGCGCGATCAGCCCGCTTGCCACCACCGCGAACAACAGGGCGAATGCCCCGAACGGCACCCAGAGCAGCATCCGCTTCATGCCTCCTCCTCCCGCGCCACGACGCGGCGCTCACGGCGCAGGCGACCGAGCAGCGACAATGCCCCGCCGAGCGCGATCAGCGCGCCGCCAAACCATATCAGCGTGACGAACGGCTTCCACCACAGGCGGAGCTGCCAGCGGCCCTGCTCGTCCTCCTGGCCCAGCACGGTATAGAGCTGGCCGTCGATCTTCGTCGCGATGGCGGATTCGCTGGTCACGGTCGGCGGCGAGGCGAAAAAGCGCGACTGCGGGCGCAGGGTGAAGGCCGTGCCGTCACCGCGCCGCACGGTCAGCGTCGCTTCGAGCGCCGACCAGTTCGGGCCGATCACCGGCCGGATATGGTCGAGCGTGACCGTGAACGGGCCGACGCGCTGCGGCTCGCCGATCCGCGCCGCGACGAGCGTCTGTTTGGTGAAGGCACTGTCCGACGCCATGCCGGCGAGGCTCACCGCGATGCCGAGATGCGCGATCACCATCCCCCAGGTGAACAGCGGCGTGCGCCGCAGATTGCGTTTCCACAACGGCGCGACGCTCGCGGTGCCGGCCCCGACCGCGAGCGACAGGCCGAGCAGCGGCAGAATGCCGATCCCGCCGCCGAGCGCCGCAAAGGCCGCAAAGGTGATACCGGTAGCCGCGACGGGCACGGTCATGCGACCGAGCACGGCATTGGGCTCGTCGCGACGCCAGCGCATCAGCGGCCCCGCCCCCATGATCGCGACCAGGATCAGCGCGATCGGCCCGGCGGTCTTGTCGAAAAAGGGCGGGCCGACGGAGAGCTGCACGCCCATGCCCGCGGCGACGATCGGATAGAGTGTGCCGATCAGCACGATGCCCAAGACAACGCTCAGCAGCAGATTGTTCGCGACCAGCGCGCCTTCGCGGCTGACCGGCTCGAAGGTATTGCCCTGGCGCACCGTGCCGACCCGCGCCGCGAACAGCAACAGCGCGCCGCCGATATAGAGCGCGAGCAGCACGAGGATGAACGCGCCGCGCTTGGGGTCGACCGCAAAGGCATGGACGCTGGTCAGAATGCCCGAGCGCACCAGGAAAGTGCCGATCATCGACATGGAGAAAGCGACCACCGCCAGCATCACCGTCCAGGCGCGCAGACCGTCGCGCGTGGCCAGCACCGTCACCGAATGAAGCAACGCGGTCGCGGCGAGCCACGGCATCAGCGAGGCATTCTCGACCGGGTCCCAGAACCACCAGCCGCCCCAGCCGAGCTCATAATAAGCCCAATAGCTGCCTGCGGTGATGCCGAGAGTCAGGAAGATCCAGGCGCCGAGCACCCAGGGACGCATCGCGCGGGCGAAAGCAGGCCCGACATCGCGCGTCACCAGCGCGCCGACCGCGAAGGAGAAAGCGACCGAGATTCCGACATAACCGATGTAGAGCGTCGGCGGATGGAAGGCCAGGCCCGGGTCCTGCAGCAGCGGGTTGAGCCCGTTGCCGTCGACCGGCGCCGGATACAGCCTTGCGAACGGATTGGAGGAAAATAGCAGAAACGCATAGAAACCCAGCGCAATCATCGCCTGCGCGCCGAGCGTCGCGATCAGGGTCGCACGCTGGAGACGATGCTCGAGGATCGCGACCGCCCCGCCGGCTAGCCCAAGGATGGTGACCCAGAGCAGCATCGAGCCCTCATGGTTCCCCCAGGCACCGGCGATCTTGTAGAGCAGCGGCTTGTCCGAATGGCTGTTGGTGGCGACCAGCAACACCGACATGTCGGAGCGGACGAACACGGTAATCAGCAGCAGCAGCGCCAGGCCGGCGAGCAGGCCCTGCACTACCGCGACCGGGCGCACGGCGGAGAGGATCTGGTTGGTCAGCGCGACATCGTCGGCGCCGGCCTTGGACGAGCCGGAGAATATCGCGCGGCGAACGCCCACCGCCGCCAGCGCAAGCTGCAACGCCGCGAGCGCGGCAGCGAACCAGAGCGCGGCCAGGCCTGCTTCAGCGATCATTGTTCGAGCGACTTCGTCTCGTGCATCTTGCCTGCGATTTCGGGCGGCATGTATTTCTCGTCATGCTTGGCGAGCAGGTTGGTCGCGGTGAAGCTGCCGTCGGGGTTGAAGCTGCCTTCCGCCACCACGCCCGATTTCTCGCGGAACAGGTCGGGCACGATGCCCTTGAACGCGACCGGCACCTTGGCGATGCCGTCGGTGACGACGAAACGGATCGAGACGCCGTCGGGCAGCTTCGCGATCGAGCCTGCCTCGACCATGCCACCCAGCCGCACAGCACGGCCCAGCGGCATCTCGCCCTTCTTCACGTCTCCCGGCGCGTAGAAGAACGCGGCCTGGTCCTTCAGCGCCGACAGCGCGAGCAGCGCGGCGCCGATCACCGCCGCGACCGCCAGCAGTGCGAGGGTCAGCCGTTGATGCTTGGCCTTCATTTAGGTTCGCTCCGTCGCATCGCGACCCAGCTCCACAGGACCAGGGCGGTGACCGCGGCGAGGGTGATGCCATAGGCACCGAAAACGAACGGCCAGGGGTTCATGCCGCCATCCGCCGCATGCGCGCCTCGGCCTTGGCCGTGGCAAGAAGGGTCCGCATCCGCATCAGCACCACCGCCGCGAAGATCAGCGAGAAGCCGAGCAAGGTGAAGGGCAGTGGCCAGAGGATGGAATTGTCGATGGTCGATTTGGTCAGGCTGATGCTCTGCCCCTGATGCAGCGTGTTCCACCACACCACGGAATAGCGGATGATCGGCAGCAGCACCGACCCGGCAATGCCGTAGATCGCCGGAATACGCCCGTCCCCGCCGCGCTCCGCATCGGCGCGGGTCAGCGCCATGAAGCCGAGATAGACGAAGAACAGCAACAGCATCGAGGTCAGCCGGCCATCCCATTGCCACCAGGTGCCCCAGGTCGGCCGGCCCCAGATCGATCCGGTGACGAGGCACAGGCCGCAGAACACCGCGCCGGGAAGCGCGATGGCGCGTGCCGCGACCATCGCCAGCGGATGGCGCCAGACGAGATAGACGATCGACGACAGCGCGATCCCGGCCCAGGCGCCCATGCCGAGCGACGCGGTCGGGATGTGGATGTGCATGATCCGCACCGTCTCGCCCTGGAGATAGTCGGGCGGGATACGGAACAGCGCGCCCCACAGGCCGATCGCGAGCAGCACGAGCCCCGACCAGAACAGGATCGGGGTGAGTGGCCTGGCGAGCTTCAGGAAGCGCGCGGGATTGGCGAAGGCATGGAGGCTCGGCACGTTGGCCTCCGCGTCTAGAGACAGTTGGGGTGCTACTCAACTGCGCGTTGCGTGGATGCCACCGCATGGGCGGCAAATCCGCGGCGGGGGCCACCCGGCACGCATTATCGAAGGCTAATTTTCAGGAGACATGACCTCCGAGGTCATTTCGCGCGGGCAATGCGCGGGATAGCTCCCGATTGTCGGAGGCCATCGAACCGCCGACATTGCTACAGGATCGAGTGAGGACTGGAATGCAGATCGCGCGCCGGGATTTCCTGAAACTGAGCGGGGCTGGTATCGCCTCCGTCGCCCTGCCCGGCGCCCTGATCGCCTCCGATGCCAATGGGGCACGGCCGATCATCGACGTGCATATGCATGCCTATCCGGCCACCACGCCGTTCCCCAACCCGATCGTCAATCCGATCACCGGCGCCAAGAGCCCGATCCGGAACGGCGCGGGTCACCTGGCGGCGTGCATCGCCGAGATGAAGCGGCACAATGTGGTGAAGGGGATCGTCAGCGGTGGCGATGGCGACCGCTTGCAGGCGGCGATCGACTGGCATGACCGCGATCCGGATCGTTTCGTCGCCGGGGCAGGCATACGCGGGTCGGAAGACACGCCGCTGCCGCCGCTCGATATGTTGCGGAGCGCCTTTTCCACAGGCAAGCTGCGCGTGCTCGGCGAAGTCACCTCCCAATATGCCGGCCTGTCGCTCAGCGACCCGTCCTATGAGCCCTATCTGGCGCTGGCCGAGGCGTTCGACATTCCCGTGGCGCTCCACACCGGGACGATGCCGGAAGGAACGCCCTTTGATCCCTGTTGCCGGCCGGCCCGGGCGCGCTTCGGCAATCCCGGTCTGATCGAGGAAGCGCTCAACCGCCATCCGAAGCTGCGGATCAACCTGATGCATGGCGGCTGGCCCTATCTCGACGATACGCTGGCCATGCTGATGCTCTACCCAAACGTGAACATCGATACCGGGGCGCTCGACTGGCTCATGCCGCGCCCTCATTTCCACGATTATCTGCGCAAATTCGTCGATGCCGGCTTTGGCAAGCGCATCATGTTCGGCTCCGACCATATGTACTGGCCCGACGCGATCGGCCTGGCCATTGAGGGGGTGGAGTCAGCCGCGTTCCTCAGCGAGGAACAGAAGCGGGATATCTTCTATAATAATGCGGTGCGGTTTTATAAATTGGCATGAGGCCAAGCCATGCCGCGATCGCCCCTTGTGCTCCCGCGAAGGCGGGAGCCCAGACTGGGTCCCCGCCTTCGCGGGGACACAAGGTCGGTATCGGGCCGCCCCAGCAAAGAAGTGCTGAGGTGGCCGGGATTTAGCCTCGCCCGATCAACCGCCGCGCGATCATGTCCGCCACGTCGGACGCCGGCGCGCCGGTGCGGTCGCTTTCGTCCCAGACTTCGATCAGGCGATCGGGAATGCACGCGATGCGGGCTTCGACTTCCGCCTGGTCGCCGTGCCCGAGATATTCGAGGCCGACATTGATGATGCCGCCGGCGTTGATGACGTAATCCGGCGCGTAGAGGATGCCGCGCTCGGCGAGGCGTGCGCCGTCTTCCCCGGTGGCGAGCTGATTGTTAGCGCCGCCGGCCACGACCGTCGTGCGCAGCGCGGCGATCGATTCGGCGGTCAGGATCGCACCGAGGGCGTTGGGGCTGACCAGGTCGGCCTCGATGCCGAGAATCGCGTCAGCCGACGCCGTCTCGGCTCCGAGCTCGGCCGCCAACGCCGCCGCCCTGTCGGCATTGACGTCGGCGAGGGTCAGGCGCGCGCCATCCTTCGCCAGCAGCCGGGCGAGGCCGCCGCCGACGCTGCCGACGCCCTGGATCGCGACATGCACCTTCTTCATCGAATCGGCCGACAGACCGCGCTTCGCCGCTGCCTTCACCCCGAGATAGACGCCCATCGCGGTGAAGGGTCCCGGATCACCACCGGCGCTACCCGCCGCGACCGGCAGGCCGGAGACGTGACGCGTCATCGTGGCGATGGTCTTCATGCTCGCTTCGGACATGCCGACATCCTCGGCGGTCACATAACGGCCGCCGAGCGAGTCGACCGCGCGGCCGAACGCCTCGAGTTGGGGAACGGTGATCGAATCACCCGGATTCGCCGCAAGCACGACGCCCTTGCCGCCGCCCATGGGCAGGCCGGCCATGGCGTTCTTGAAGCTCATGCCGCGCGACAGGCGCAGCGCGTCGGTTATCGCCCCGTCGCTGTCGGCATAATGCCAGAAGCGCACGCCGCCGGCCGCAGGACCCAGCGCCGTCGAGTGGATCGCAATGACCGCCTGAAGGCCCGAAGCCGGATCGGTGAAGAGGTGCACGCCCTCATGGTCGTCAAAATCGGGGAAGCCCCAGCCGCTGGTCACGCGATTTTCCTGGCTGATGAAAGAATGGGGCGACCGACGGGACTTGAACCCGCAACATCCGGCATCACAAGCCGACGCTCTAACCAATTGAACTACGATCGCCGCAGAGCCAGCGCCCCTAGCGGGCGAAACATGGCATCGTCAAGATTAGCCTTTTCCCTATCGCGGCGCCACCCGTCGCCGCTGTGTCCGCCCCAGCGTCAGAAGCGCCCCTCGATCGAAAGCGCATAACCCGCGGGCGTTGCCTGGAAGCCGCCGAGCACGAGCTTCTCGGTCGCGGCGGGGTCCGCCGGCGGCTGCACGGTCAGTTCGCCCCGAAAACGCCCGGTGCTCCAGAGGCGCAGCGCGACCGTTTCCGTGCCAGCCTGGCTAGCGAGCGGCAGCAGCAGCGCGCCCGCATCGCAGCGCGCGGTGCCGGTCATGCCCTGGCCGAGACTTATGCCGGCCAGATCGCCCGAGATCGTCGCGCGCACCCGCCCTTCCGCCTTCTGGCAATTGCCGTCCTGGAATCGCACGCTGACATCGTCGAAATCGAGCGCGGAGACCGGCACCGGGGCAAAGACATTGCCCGCCGGCAATGTCGCGGTGAGATCGTCGACACCGAAGCTGTGGCGGCTGACGCCGATCGCACCGCGGAACGGCTGGGCCGTGCCCCTGCCCGGCCCCGCGAGATCGATTCGCGCGCGTCCGACGAGCAGCTGGATCGGCGACAGGCGCGCCCGCAGATCGCCCAGGGCGACGCCGCCGAAGCTCGCCTCGCGCAAGGTGCCGTACCAGATGCTGCCGCTGACCTCGCGCGCGGTGAGCCCGGTATTGCCGAGATCGAACCACCCCATGGCGAGGCGCAACGGCAGAAAGACGATCAGCGCGATCACCAGGGCCGCGCCGAAAAAGGCCCGGGGACCGGTCGTCAGGCGGATCCGCTTCATTGCCCGCGCACCTTCAGGGACAGCTGCGCCGACACTGTCTTGTCGCCATTGTCAGTGGTCGACAGCGAGTCGACCAGGATACCCGCCGATTCCAGGCCGGCGACCCACCCGAGCAGCGGCCCGGGCCGCGCGGTGGCGATGGTGATCTGCACCCGATTCGGCCCGTCCGGCGTGACGCTGGCCAGCGCGAAGCCAGCCTCGTTCGCCCGGTCGCGGATTACGGTGTCGAGCTGCGCCTCGAGTGGTGCTGGCCGCTGGCGCTGGACTGTCTCGAGCTCCTTCACGCGCGCCTGGGCCTCGGCAAGGCGGATCAATGCGTCGGTATGGCGTTCCCGCGCGGACGACAGACCGTCCGTCACCGGGCGAATGATCCCGCCCCAGACGATGGTCAGCGCGAGCAGCGCGACCATGACCAGCAGCATCCGTCGTTCGCGCAAGGAGCGCCCGGCGAACCAGAGGCGGAATCGCTCGGTCATCGCGCACTCACCGTCATCTCGCCCGTCACCCGGCCCGCGTTGGACTGAAACACGCCCGCCTTCACGACAAAGCCATAAGCCTCGATCCGCGATTTTAGGTCGTTCACCTGACCCTCATTCTCGGTCGCGGCCGAGACGCGCAGATCGCCATTGGCCTGGAAGGACACCGCGCGGACCTCAGCGCCCGGCACTGACCGGACGGCGGCGTAAACGGCGGCCGCGGTGCGGCTGAACCCTGCCCCGCCGCCGCGCAGGCCCGACAGTCGCGCATCGAGCTGGCGATCGGCATTGTTGGCCGTCTCGCCGCGCGGCAGGCCCTGGCGCGCGGCCAGATCGGCCTGGCGCTCTAGCGAATCGGCGGCGAAGCTGTATTTCATGATCTGCACCAGGCTGATCAGCAGCGTGACGCTGAGGATCGCGACCGACAGCCAGGCAAGCCGGCGGATCAGGCCCCAATCGATCGCGAAACGCTTGCGCCGCGCGAACGGACCCTGGCGAAGGTCGAGCGCGGGCGAGGCCAGCGCAGCGGCGATCGCGACCTCCAGTTCGTCGCGGCCGAGCACCGTCGGCGCGACGCCGCCCGTGACCAATTCCGTCAGCCGCGCTTCATCGGCGAAACCGCTGGTCGGGCCGCGCACCACCCCCTCGCCGCCCAGATCGGCGCGAAGATATCCCTGGTCCGGCCGGGGCAACAGCATAGGCGACGGCACCAGCATCGCCGGATCGATGCCGTGCGCGGCGAGCGTTTCGAGCCATGCCCGCATCTGGGCGACGGAGACGACCGCGATCGGACGCTCGGCATTGTCGCCCTCCCGGCCCACCGCGACATGCAGCTCGCCGATCGGCGCCGCGCTGGCGTCGCTGACCAGCATGCGCGCCGCCGTGACTGCCTGGGCAGTCGAGCGATCGGGCAGTTCCGCCCAGTGCAGCGTGACTGCTTCCGCCGGCACCACCACGATCGGCGGCGCGGCATCCGCATCGGGGAGATCGGGCAGACCTTCGCCCCGCGCCGCGACCGAGCCGTCGGCGATGCGCAGCCAGCGCCAGGGCGTGGTGCCCGTGGGCAGGAAGAGGGTGAGCGACTCGGTCATGACGGCTCGCCCCAGTGCCGCGAGACGAGCCGCGCGGGAAGCTCCGTCGCGTCGATCAGCGCATGTTGTTCGAGTTCCGACCCACCAAGCGTTACATCGACCCGCAGATCGAACCAGCCCGTCGTGACGGCGGTCTGCGCAAAGGCGTCAGGCGGCGGGGTGATCGCGCTCAGCGAGGGCAGCTTCCAGAAAGCGGCGGGGCTTTCATAACCACCTGGCGGACGGCGCAGCAGCACCTGGCGGGCGGCCTCGACGGTCATGGTGTCGGGCATCAGCATCGCGAGCAAGGGCGCCTGTTCCGGGAGCAAGGTGTTGACGTTGATCTTCGAGGGCTTGGCCAGCGGCAGCGCGCAGAGCCAAGGCTGGAGCTTTGCATAGATCGCCGGTGTGACACCTGCCACCGCGCGCAGCTCGCTCGGATCCGTCATCAGCGTGTTGGCGGTGCGATAGGGCGTCGACTGGCCGCTATAGCTCGCATCCTCGGCGCCGAGATCGATCGGGCTGGTGTCGCTGTCGATCCAGTCCGACGCGGCGGCGGCGATCGATTCGGCCGAGGCGCTGGGCCCGCCTACCAGCCGGATCAGCCGGGCGAACTGGATGCGCGCGGGCGTGTAGGAGGAATAGGTGCTGGGCGCGGTTTCGACCACCAGGCTGTTGAGGTTGAAGCAATTGCCGCCATCGACGACCCGGGCGGTGGCGAGCCCCCCCGGCACCGGCAGCGGGATCGCGCGGCCGCTCCAGCCGCCGGCGAGCGTCACGCGGCTGGCGTCGCGCGCGAGCAGGTCGCTGACCTTGGTCAGCGCCAGCGTCTCGGCGGCGAGGCCATAGGCGCGGGCCTGGTCCATCGCGATGGCATTGCCGCCAAGCTTTGTCGCGAGGCGCAGCTTTTCCAATGCGGTACCGGCCAGTACCGCGATCAGCGCGACGAGCAGCAGCACCGTGAGCAGCGCCGCACCGCGTTCGGAGGCGCGCTCAGCTCCCATCGGGTGCCTTCCGCTTGCCATAGCCGGCGCCGACCAGGAACATCTGGCGGAACTCGACTCCGTCGTCGCGCAGCACGCGCATCTCCATTGCCTGGGGCAAGGCGTAGATCGGCGTGCCCTGCCAGCGGTCGCTCCAGGCGCCGTTGATGCGATAGCGCAGCGACACCTGGCGGACGTGCGTGAGCATCACCGCTGCGGGAAGCGGTTGCGCCCCGTCGAGCATCGGATACGCTACACGTTCGAGCGCGCCATTGGCGAGGCGATATTCGACCTTCTGCTCGCCCGGACGCGGCGCGGCGTCGAGGTTGCTCCAGCCGGCGCGGACGAGGCGGAGCATCGGCGTGCTGCCCGATCCGGCCTCGCCAGAAAAGGCGGGCAGAAGATCGCCTGCCTCGTTGCGCGTCTGGCGTTCGGTCGCCTGGGCGAGATCGCCCGCCAGCGCCGAGGAGAGGCGGTTGAGCGCCTGGACGTCGTCGAGTTTCCGGTCGGTCGCCGCCTGCGCGCGCACGCTGAACGACAACAGCGCCACGCCCGCCGCCGCGAGCAGGCCGAAGATCATCAGCGAGATCATGACCTCGACAAGCGTGAAGCCGTGTTCGGCGGAACGCCTCACGGGCGTGAAGCCCTGTTCCGTAGCGCGCTTCATGACGCCGCGCCTCCGATCGTCGCGACACGCACCACGGTAAGGTGACCCTGGCGGCTGCCTGCGGCGTCGGCGACCTGCACATCGATACGCAGGATGCGCGCATCGGCCGTCGCGCGCGTTTCGCGGGTCCAAGTCCACGCCTTTCCGCCATTCTGTTCGACGCCCCTGGCGATGCCGACCGTGGGCGGCTTGGCGTCGGTCATCGCGTCGATCGCGACATTGCGCGCGACCATCTGCGCGGTCAGCGTCGAATCGAGGATCGAGGTGCCGCGGATCGTCGCCCCCTCGAGCCGGATCAGGGCAAGCGCGGCCAGGCTGAACACCGCCAGCGCGACCATCATCTCGATGAGCGTGAAGCCGTGTTCGGCGGAACGCCAACGAAGAATGAACCCCCGGACTTTCATCAGCCGCCGACCTTGACCGAGCCGTCGGGGGCGATGCGGACGGATACTTCCTCCGCGTCGCGCTTCAGCCGAACGTCGAGCGGGCGATCGGCGAGGCCGGTCGTGTCGAACATGATGCGCTGGCGCCCGCCGGTATCGGTCACCACGGCGCGCGTGCCCTTGCCCCAGCTGGTCACGCGCAGCGGCTTCTCCGCCACGGGCACCCATTTGCCGTGCGTGCGCTCGTCGAAACCATAGCCGCCGCCGGACACCCACACGCTCACCGGCCGCGCGCCGACAACCGCCGATTGCTGCGCCGCGCGCGTCCGTGCCGCGAAGCGCGTCGCCTCGTCGAGCAGCCGCCCACGCGGATCAGGCAGCGCCCAGACCACCGCAGCCGAGGCCAGTCCGATGATCGTGATGACGATCATCAGTTCGATCAGCGTGAAGCCGTGTTCGGCGGAACGCCGACACGGCTCGAAGCCGCGATCGTTGCGGTGGGGCCGCAGTTCAAAGGCGGTCGGTCGCGACAATTACTGCCAGCTGCCGATATCGGCGTCGGCGCCCTCGCCGCCTTCCTTGTTGTCGGCACCGAGCGTCCAGATGTCGGCGTCGCCATGCTGGCCCGGCGAGGCGTAGAGATAGGGGCGGCCCCAGGGATCGTCCGGCAGGCGCTTGATATAGCCGCCGCGCTGATATTTGGCGGGATCAGCGCCGTCGGGCGCGGTGACGAGCGCCTGAAGCCCCTGCGACGTAGTCGGATAGACGTCATTCTGCAGCTTGTAATTGTCGAGCGCACCTTCGATCGTCGAGATGTCCGTCCTAGCCTTGATGACCTTGGCCTTCTCGCCGCTCGGGATGACGTTGATCGCGACGATCGTCGCGAGCAGGCCGAGGATCACGATCACGACCATCAGCTCAACGAGCGTGAAGCCGTGTTCGGCGGAACGCCGAACGGGCGTGAATCCCTCTTCCTGACGGCGCTTGCGGTTGGTGGGTTTGCGGGGGGTGTTCATGGCAGTCCTCATCATGGCTTCACTGGCCGGCGAGCGTGTTGAGCTGCAGGATCGGCAGCAGGATGGAAAGAACGATGGTCGCGACGATTCCGCCCATCAGCACGATGATCGCGGGTTCCAGCAGCGACAGCGCGGTGGCGGTGAAGCGGTCGAACTCGCGTTCGAGATAATCCGCCGCGCGCTCGAGCATGTCGTCGAGCTGCCCCGCCGTCTCGCCCGACGCGGCGAGATAGGTCAGCAGCGGCGGGAACACCCCGGCGCGGCGCATCGCCGCCGAAAGGCTGCCGCCGCCGCGGATCGACTCGACGATCTCGTCCGAGGCGAGCTTGAGCCGGCGATTGTGGATCGTGCCCGCGGTCAGGGTCAGGCCCTCGAGCAAGGGCAAGCGGCTGGCGACCATCGTCGCGAGCGTGCGCGCCATGCGGGCTGCGTGGAGATCGCGGATCAGGCGACCGAGCAGCGGCAGTCGGAGCAGCCAGCTGTCGAAGGCAAGCCTGATCCCCGGATCCTTGAGCGCCCACCACGCCGCGAAGGCAATGAGCGCGATCGCGATGAGGATCGCCCACCAATAACCGACGAGCACCGCGGAGATGCCGATGACGATCTTGGTCAGCAACGGCAGCTCCTGCCCGACCGTGTCGAACTGCTCGACCACCTGCGGCACGACGAACATCATCAGCGCGGTGACCACCCCCATCGCAACCACCGCGAGCACGGCGGGATAGGCAAGCGTGGTGATGATCTTGCCGTTGATCTCGGCCTGGCGCTCGAGCAGGACCGAGAGGCGTTCGAGGATGATCGGCAGCGAGCCGGAGCGTTCGCCGGCCGAAACCATCGCGCGATAAAGCGGCGGGAAGCTCTTGGGCTCGCGGCCCATTGCCTCGGCGAGGCGGCGCCCCTCCACCACGCCGGCATGGACTTGCGAGACGATCGTGCGCACCGTTTCCTGCTCGGTCTGGCGGGTGATGGTGCGGAGCGATTCCTCCAGCGGCGAGACACGGTTGAGCGTCGCCAGCTGGCGGGTGAACAGGGAAAGCTGCTTCGCGCTCATCTTCCTCGCGCCGAAGCGCAGATCGGCGAGCAGCGGCTTGCCGCGCGGGGCCGCCCCGGATCCGGCCTCCACCTTCACGACATAGAGGCGTTTTCGATCCAGCAGGACACGCGCGTCGTCGATCGACTCGGCGGCGATATGCCCCCGAGTCTCACGGCCGCGCGTGTCGATGGCCAGATAGTCGAAATCAGCCATTCGTCGGCGCGTCCACCACCAGCGGTGCCTCGACATCGGCCATGTCGCGGCGCGAGACGCGGACTGCTTCCTCGGGCGTGGTCAGGCCCTCGCGCACCAGCTGGCGTGCGGCCGACCCGAGATTGGGCGAATGAAGGAAGGCGTGGCGCGCAATGATCGCCTCGTCGCCGCCGTCATTGATCAGGCGGCGGATCGTCTCGTCGACGCGGATCGCTTCGAACACGCCGATCCGGCCCTTGAAGCCCGATCCCTGACAATGCTCGCACCCGACCGGCTCATAGACCACGGCGCCGACGTCGAAGCCGAGCAGCGCCGAGACCGATCCGCTGGCCTGGACCGGACGGCGGCAATGCTCGCACAGCTTGCGCACGAGGCGCTGGGCGATGACCGCGCGCAAGGTGGAGGCGAGCAGGAACGGCTCGACCTTCATGTCGCGCATACGGGTGATCGCGCCGACCGCGTCATTGGTGTGGACAGTCGAGAGCACGAGATGGCCTGTGAGCGAGGCCTGGACGGCGATCTCGGCGGTCTCGCGGTCGCGGATTTCGCCGACCATCACCACGTCGGGATCCTGGCGCAGGATCGCGCGCAGGCCGGCAGCGAAGGTCAGGCCGACTTTGGGGTTGACCTGAGTCTGGCCGATGCCGTCCATGGCATATTCGACCGGATCCTCGACCGTCAGGATGTTGCGGCTGCCGTCGTTGAGCAGGCGGAGCGCGGCGTAAAGCGTGGTCGTCTTGCCCGAGCCGGTGGGGCCAGTGACCAGGATGATGCCGTTGGGCTCCGACAGCGCGCCCTTCAGCATAGTGTTGATCGCATTGGTCATGCCGAGCACGTCGAGCGTGATCCCGGCATTCTCCTTGTCGAGGATTCGCAGCACCACGCGCTCGCCGGCGCGGCTCGGCAGAGTCGAGACGCGGACGTCGAGCAGCTTGCCGCCGAGCGTCAGGCCGATACGGCCGTCCTGCGGGATGCGGCGTTCGGCAATGTCGAGGCGCGCCATGACCTTGACGCGGCTGACCACCACCGGCGCGACGTGCGGCGGCATGCGCAGGGTCTCGCGCAGCACGCCATCGATGCGCATGCGCACCACCAGGCCGGTTTCGTAGGGCTCGATATGGATATCCGACACACCGTGGCGCGCGGCATCGGCGATGATGCCGTTGATCAGGCGGATCGCCGGCGCATCGTCGGCGGTGTCGAGCAGGTCGTCTGCGGTCGGCAGGTCGCCGGCGAGCAGATCGAGCTCGTCGCCCAGCCCGAGCGTGCCGGCGGCCACCGCCGCCGCCTGGCCGTCCATCGCATAGCGATCGGACAGTAGTCGGTCGAAATCCTCGGGCGTCACGAAGCTGACATCGAACGGGCGGGCGAGATGGCGGCGCAGCTCGAGCAGGACCTTGGGGTCCGACCCCTCGCGCATGGCGATCGACAGGTGGCTGCCCTCCCCGATGTCCAGCGCGACACCGAAGCGCCGGGCGAAGCCATAGGGAATCGCGATCATGCGATCGGGCAGCGCACTGCCTTCAGCCAGCACCAGCGGTTCCACCGCATCCTCCGCATTGCCTGGAGCGATCTGCATCACTTGTCCCTCGGCCGGATGACTTTAGTCGAATTGCGCATCACCGGCACGGCGACCCGCGGATCCTCGATCCCGCCCGGCGTACCCGCCGCCGGCAGGGGTGCTGCGGCCCCCATATAGTCGCGTACCAGCTGATCGATGCTGGGCTCGGACTCAGGATTCTGCCCGGCCTGCTGGAGGCGCAGATAGCCATAGCGCCGCTCGGCCACTCTGCGGCTATCCTCGGGCGTGCGCAGCACGGTCGGGCGAATGAAGATCATCAGATTGGTCTTGGTGCGCTGCTTCGCCTTGGAGCGGAACAACTGGCCGATGCCGGGCAAATCGCCCAGGAACGGCACCTTCTCGATCGTGCGCCGCTCGTCGTCGCTGAGCAGGCCGCCAATGATCGCGATCTGACCGTCATCGACGGTCAGGGTGGTTTCGACCTCGCGCTTGTTGAGAATGAGGTCGCTATTATCGCTCGACACCGGGCCGGCGATGCTGCTGACCTGCTGGTGCAGGAACAGCTTGATCGCGCCGGACGAATTGACCTGCGGCCGCACCTCGAGCTGGATGCCGACATTCTCGCGCTGGACGGTGCGGAACGCATTGTCGAAATTGGTCGAGAGCGCCTGGCCGGTCGTGATCGGGATCTCCTGGCCGACCAGGATGCGGGCGGGCTGGTTGTCGAGCGTGGTCAGCGACGGCGCCTGGAGCAGGTTCGACGTGGTGTCGGATTTCACCGCACTGATAATCGTGCCGAAGATCGCGTCCTTGCCGATGTTGAACGCACCGCCGCCAAAGCCGCCCGAGGCGCCGAGGATCGAGTTCAGCGCAGACTGCGCGAGCGAATCGCCCACCGCGCTGCCGTTGGTGGTGACGGTGGTGGTGCCGTTGACCGTGGTGGTGCTTGTGGCGAGCGAACGCGCGCCGATTGCACCGGCGATGGTCAGCAGGTTGGGCGCCGAGTTGCTGTATGCCGTGGCGAAGGTCGGAACCCCGCTGCCCGGCAGACCGGCGAGCAGGAACTGGACGCCCAGCTTGCTGGCGGTCGCGTCGGAGACTTCGGCGACGATCGCCTCGACCAGCACCTGCTCGCGCCGCGTGTCGAGCTGTCGCACGACCTCAGCAAGCTGACGCTGCACTTCGGCGGGCGCGGCAATGACGATGGCATTGGCGCCGGTGAAGCGAGTCACCACTGCCGCGGTACGGCCGCCCTCGGCGACGATCGCAGGCTGGCCGGTTCCGCCGCCGGCGGCAGCCGGGGCCGCCTGCTGCACGGGCGCGGGCGTGTTCGAGGTCTGGCTGTCGTTATTGCCCGTGCCGCCGAAATTGGAGCGCGACAATGTGTTGCTCTGCGTCGGCTGAGTCGGCGTCTGGCCGACCAGCTGCTGCAGCACGGGCAGGAGCTGCTCGGCATCGGCATTTTCGAGGAAGACGACCTTGATCTCGGTGCCGTTCTTGGCACGCCGGTCGAGATCCTCGGCTACTACTGCCAGCCGCGCCACCGACGACGGGTCGCCGCGCAGCGCCACCGAGTTCGAGCCGACGATCGCCACGACGCTGACGCTCTGGCCGCTGCCCGGCGCCGTACCCTGCCCGCCGGATCCCACCAGCGCCTGGAGCGCGGTCGCGATCTCCCGCGCGCCGGCATTCTTGAGCGCGATCACCCGCGTCGAATTATTGTCGGTGTCGATCCGGCGCAGCACTTCGCGCACGCGACGCACATTGTCGGCGAAATCAACGATCACGATCGAATTGCCGCCGCGGTTGGCCGTCACCGACCCCTGAGCGCTGACCAGCGCCCGGACGGTGTCGACCGCCGACGCCGCATCGATCGCGCGGAGTCGGACGATCTCCGTGACCAGGCTGTTGCGCGCGGCGCCGCTCGAGCCGATCCGGCTCGGCTGGGAGGCCGAATTGTCGCTTGGCTGGATGCGGAACGCGCCGTTCGAGGTCGGCACCGCGACCAGGCCATTGGCACGGAGCGTCGAGAGGAACACCTCGAAATATTCGGAGCGCGACAGCGGCCGGTCAGTGACGACGGTCACCTTGCCCTGGACCCGGGCATCGATGATGAAGGTCCGCCCGGTGACTCGCGCCGCATCGGCGATGAAGGCGCGGATATCGGCATCGCGCACGTTCATCGTCGTCTGCGCGGTTACCGTGCCGACCAGCACGGCCGCGAGGACGGGTGCAAGAAGTAGCTTTTTCATTGGCCCGCGATCGTAAGGGTGAGGGAAAGTGTGTCGTTGCCGCGCTCGACCGTGACGGGGATGGTGCCGCCCTTGCCGATCTGCGTGCCGAGTTGCTCGATATCGCCCTGCCCCGTCACCGCGCGACCATTGATCGCGGTGATGACGTCGCCTTCGCGCAGACCGGCCTGACGGAAGGCGGCGCCCGAGCCCTGCGGGCGCACGACGAGACCACTGATCTTGCCGCCATCGACGCGGGGGATGAAACCGATATCCGCGCGTAGCTGGGCCGGTGTCAGGCCGACCCTAGGGCCGGGCGCGTTAGGCAGGCCGGGCAGATTCGGCGGGTTCGGCAGCAGGGACGGCGTGGCGCCCGACGGCGGCGATGGAGCGACAGGCTCGACCGCGCCGCTCTGGTCGAGGAACAGATCCTCCGCGGCGCCGCCGCGATCGATCGTGACGTGATCGAACGCAACGGCCTTCAGCTTCACGCCCGGGCTGATCTCGTCGCCCACCGCGAAGCTCTGCTGCACGCCGTCGGGACCGGCGATGATCGCAGAACCACCGCCCATCGCCTCGTTCACGCGCGTGCCGAACAGGCTGAGCTGGAGCGAGGTCACCACCACGGTCTTGTTGTCGGCGCCGCCGCTCAGCCGGAAGAATGGATCGAAACCCTGCAGCAGCGCGGTCGGCGAACCGGTAAAGCCAGGCCGCACCGGTTGCCACGGGCCGAGCGCCCCGACGGGCGTGACCAGCACCCAGATCAGCCGGGCGCATTGCACCGCCAGCAGCGCGAGCAGCAGCAGCTCAAGCGCCGTATAGACAGTGGTGCGGGGCAACCGCCGCAGCAGCGCGCGTGCCCGCGCATCCAGAACCAAACGCATGCGGAAAATCCCCGATCGCGCACCTGCTAGGCGGCGATTGTTACAGTCGTAGGTCGCCCCTGTGAACCTTCCGAGACACGACATGTATAGCTTGTCATACTGGAAAAGACCCGGGCTTTTTGGCATCAGCGCCACCATGGCCGATGCCCCGGAAACCACCGCCCTGCCCAGCCCTTTTGGTTCGGGCCTGCCGTCCGAAGGCCTGACCGCGCATCTCACCGGACAACCCGGCGTACAGCGCGTGCCGAGCCCGAAGCTGAATCTGTTCCTGCGTCGCCGCTTCCTCGATCCCGCGACCTGCGCTGCGGTGATCGACCGAATCGACTCCGTACGCCGGCCGTCGACTATCTCCGATCCCAATGGCGATGCGGCCTTCCGCACCAGCGAAACCGGCGATCTCGACCCGCTGGATCCCGTGGTGGCAGAGGTCGAGGCGAGGATCATCGCCTTTACCGGCCTCGATCCCGTGTTCGGCGAGCCGATGCAGGGCCAGCGTTATGCCGTCGGCCAGGAATTCAAGGGCCATACCGATTATTTCGAGCCGTCCGGCATCGACTATCAGCGCTATTGCGGGGTCGCCGGCAATCGCACCTGGACGGTGATGATCTACCTCAACGAGCCCGAGGCCGGCGGCGCGACCCGGTTCAAGGCGATCGACAAGATCGTCCAGCCGGAAACGGGCAAGCTGCTGACCTGGAACAACCGGCGCCCGGACGGCAGCCTGAACCCGGCGACGATCCATCAAGGCATGAAAGTGCGCAGCGGCGTGAAATATGTGATCACGAAATGGTTTCGGGAAAAGCCCTGGGGCTGGGCGTAACGGAGGTCCGTCAGGCGGGGCGTCATTCGGCGCCGATCCGCGCGACCGGCGATCACAGAAAAACCCCGGCCGCGCGGCGGCGCGGCCGGGGTCAGTTTCCCCTTTTCTGGCGTGATCAGAAGTTGATGCCGATCCCCAGCGAGAATTTCGCGCCGACATCGTAGCGGTTGTAATAGATCCGGTTGTCACCGAGCTCCTGGAACTCCTGATATTTGGTGCCCAGGATGTTGCGCGCGGTGAACTTCAGCTCCGTATCGAGCCCGAACAGCTTCACACCCTGACGCGCGACGAAGTCGAAATCGACGCCCGGCTGTTCGTAGATGTCCGGCTGGCCCGAGGGGCCGCGGCTCGTCACGCGCTTGCTGGCATAGTTCACGAGGAAGGTGAACTGAGACAGCTTTTCCTTGTCCTCGATGCCGAGCTGCAGATTGACGAGGTGCTCCGATTGGCCAGTCATCGGCGCGCCATCGCGGAAGAAACTGGCGGCGGCGAGTGGCACGCCGTTCACGACCGCGAGATCACCCGCCTGGACCTTCAGCTTCGACTTCGAATAGGTGTAGTTCGCGATCGCCACCAGGCGGCGGCTGGCGAAGAAATTGCCGCCAAACCAGTCAGCCATGTCGAAATGCTTCTGCGCCTCGAACTCGGCGCCGTAGAGAGTCGCCTCGGGAGCATTGGCGAAGCTGGTGTTGACCGACCCGTCCGAGTTGAAGGACGAGAAGGCCTCGATCGGGCGATCGATCTTCTTGTAGAAGCCGCCGAGCATGACGCGCTGGTCGCGTGCGAAGAACCATTCGTAGCGCGCCTCGGCATTGGTCAGCTTGCTGTCGACCAGCGACGGGTTGCCGCGGAACTGACGGTTCGAGTCAGTGTCGAGATAGATTTGCGACACGAGTTCGCGGAATTGCGGCCGGGCAATCGTCTTCGACGCGCTCGCGCGCACCTGCATGTTGTTGGCGACTTCCCAGGTCAGGGTAGCAGCCGGCAGCCAGTAATCGTTCTTCAGGTTAGTCTCGACGATCGCGGTGCTGACCGTGCCGAACAGGTTGATCGGCAGCACCGTCTGTTTCGCCGTCTCGTAGCGGACGCCGACGTCGAACTTCAGCCCGGGAATGACCTCGGCCTTGATCTGGCCATAGCCTGCATGGGTGCGCAGTTTGGCCTCGAACGCCGCCGTGCCGGCCGAACCGGAGGTTTCGAGCAGGACGATATCGAACGACTGGATCGTATAGTCGGACAGCAGGTAGTCCGGGCGCAGCTGGCGCACGCTGATCGGCAGGTTCGAACCACGATAGGTGAAGTCGCGGCGAGTCGAGGTGCGGTCGGTATCCGAATAGGCATAGCCGACCGTCGCGGTGATCTCCGGCGTGAACTTGTACGACAGGTCGGCGCCGCCCGAATAGAGATTCTCGTTGAGGTCGCTGAACGATACCGTCGCGGTACCTTCCTGGTTGTTGCCGCCCAGATCGTTGACGTACTTGTTGCCCGTCGGATCCGACGTCAGCGGCTGGTTGGTCCGGACATAGGTGAAGCTGCGCTCGTAAGGTGCCTCACGCTGGGTGTTCGCATAGCCGCCGCGCAGATCGAGGCTGAGATTGTCGAAGCGGAACTCGCCGGTCAGCTGGGTATCGATCAGCTGACGCTCGTACCAGCCGGTGTCCTGAACCATCAGGTCGCGATTGGCCGAGATGAAGCGGTTGCCGACGCCGAGCCGACCCTGCTTCAGGGTGTCGCGGATATAGAGGTTGGTCCAGCGGACCTTGTTCTCGTCAAATTCGAGGCCAAGGCCGAGCAGGCCGCTCACCACGACGCGATTGTCAGTGATCACGCGGTTGAAGTTGTTGTCGGGCACCGACAGGTCGGCAGCACCGGCGGTCTGCTGCAGCGACTGGCGGGTGCGCCAGGTATTGGCGATGCTGGCCGACGCGATCACGCCGAGCAGCGTATCGCCCAGATTGATCGAGGCGCCGCCCGACAGATCGCCCGAAAAGTTGACCGGGATATTGTCGTTGCGCTGCAGGACGGTGGTCCGCGCATTCGCGAGGCTGGAGGCAAGCAGGCCGATCTGCTCGACCGAAAAGTCCGGGCCGACGGTGATCAGCTTGCCGCTGTCCAGCGCGTTCTGGAAGTTGGTCGGGAGCGTGCGCGTCCCATTGTCGAAGCCGGTCCAGTCGAGACGGCTGCCCGCATAGGTGTAGCCGAGCTGCCCGGTGGTCACCGTATCGCCGCTGACCGAGGCACCGACCGACAGAAAGGCCTCGCGCGGGATCGCCTTGGTCGTCAGGTTGACGACACCACCGCCGAATTCGCCGGGGAAATTGGCCGAATAGCTCTTCTGCACATAGGAGGAGGCGATCACGCTGGTCGGGAAGATGTCCAGCGGAACGACGCGCTTGAGCGGCTCGGGGCTGGGCAGCGGGGAGCCGTTGAGCAGGGCGAGCGAATAGCGGTCGCCGAGACCGCGCACATAGACATAGCCGTTGCCGACCACGCTGAGGCCGGTGACGCGAGTCAGCGCGCCGGCGATGTCGCCCTCGCCCGTCCGCGCGATGTCGGCGCTGGACAGCACCGAAGCGACCTGCGGGGTAGCGCGCACGACGTTGGGCACGTTGCGGCCCACGACGACGATGTCGGGGCCGGTATCGTCACCGCCGCCGGGAATGGAAACATCGGCCTGCTCTTCCTGCTGCGGCGCCGGATCGGCGGCCGTTGCGGGATCAGCGGCAGGAGTCGTGCTTTGCGTCGCGCCAGGTGCCGTCTGAGCGAAAGCGGCCGGGGACACCAGAGCGGTGGAAACGAGGAGCAAGCTCGCCAGGCTAAGCGGCTTCGACATGTATTATCCCCCGGGTAGGTTTACTTGAGAAATGACGGGGCGACGCAACCGCGCCGCCCCGTTTGACCGATCGGCGATCAGCTGGTCGGCAGGGTGGTGCAGGCCTGGCTCGTCGCGCCGAAGTTCAGCGTCGAGGAGTTGCAGGTCCAGCCGGCATACCAGGTGTCGGTCGAGTCCTTGACCGCGCCGACATAGCCCGGCGAGGTGAAGAAGCTGCCGAGCGTCGCCGCCGCGAAGGCCGGACGAGCGGTTTCGTTGGCACCGTTGATGAAGCCGCTGGTCAGGCTCGGCGTGTAGGTCGAGCTGTTGTTGGTGCCGGCCTCAAATGCGGTACGAACCTGTGCATCGGTCACGCCGCTGTTCCCGAGGAACGGATTGGCTGCGCACTGCATGTTGATCGAGTGGAACACCGGCGGGCCGGCTTCGTCGAGGGCCGCATCGGCGGCACGGAGCGTGTTCGCACGGCTGATGCGCAGGCAGGCCAGGCTCGGGCTGACGACGACGCCGTTGACCATCGTGTAGTCGGTGCTGCCGCGCAACAGGATCGCCGCGAGGTCGGCACCGGTGGTCGAACGCTGGATGAAAGTGAAGTTCGCGAGGCGCGTGTTCTGCCGCGGCGTATTCTCTTCCAGCGTGTTGTCCGAGTCAGCCTCGATCATCGCATCGCCGAGACCAGTGCGCTGGGCGGCGATCACGAACTGGATGAAGCCCTTGTAGCCGACATCGGTGTCGAGATTGTCGTCCTCGTTGCCGGTCAGCACCAGATATTTCAGGTTCGGACGGCCGCCGAAGATCTCGATGCCGTCGTCCGAGCTGTTATGGACCTGGATATGGTCGAGCACGGTGTCGCTGCCGACGCCCGACGGGGTCAGGCCCTGGAGTTCCGACGCCGCCGAGAGGATGAAGCCCGAATAGCGGATCTGGACATATTGCATGCGGCCGCTGTTGTCGGCCGGGGTCGCGCCGCCATAGAGCGCGTTGCTGGTGCCTTCGGTGTCACGCTCGCAGGTGGTGGTGCCCGGCGTGGCCAGCGGTGCAAGGCAGTCAGTGATCGGCGCGCGGCCGAGCAGGACGACGCCGCCCCACAGCTGCGACGTATCGTCGGTCGCCGAACCGGTCACGTTGCCGCGGCCGGTGAAGATGATCGGGCGGGTCGCCGAACCGACCGCGTCGATGCGGTTGCCGCGGTTGACCGCCAGGAAGGACACGCCGGTCGCGCCGAAGATCACCACGCCCGGATCGATCGTCAGCGTGACGTTGTTGCCAGTGCTCGCCGCACCCTGATCGGTGCCGACATCGACACGGCCAGGTAGCGAGTAGATCACGCCGGTGGTGCGGGCGATCTGCGTGTTGGCGGTGAAGCGGGCCGGGAAGGCGCAGTTGCGATATTCGCCGGTCGGACCGGAAATGGTGCCGGCATTGATCAGCTGATCCGGGCCCGGGATGGCCGGGCAGGCAGCGGCCGGGGTCACCAGCACGGGGCCGGTCGGCGTCGGGGTCGGGGTCGGCGCGGGAGCCGGGGTGGGAGCCGGAACGACAATCACGCCTTCGCCTGGCGAAGCGATGTCGCTCGCGCCGCAACCCGAAAGGGCTGCCGCCGCGCAGCTGGTCAAAAGAATGAGGCTAACGCGCTTGAAGCTGGCCATAAGGTCTCCGTTCGATCTGTGGGTGAGAGCGGGCACGCTCTCCGGATCGACTCGGTGTTCCCCCTGTCGACCACGAGCCCCCGCTAGGGACGGCCCGTGACTCCTCGGTGCGGATTCGAAGACTCAACGGAGACAATATCGTGTCAGATTGATGACTGATGTTGCAGATAGATGACGTGCCAGAGAGCGCGACGCGAAAAACCCGCCGGTCGCCAACGACCGGCGGGTTTGAAAAACTGGTGGGCGCGACAGGGATTGAACCTGTGACCCCACCCGTGTGAAGGGTGTGCTCTACCGCTGAGCTACGCGCCCATCGCGTTTCCCCGAAAGGGCCGCAATGTCTTCGCCGGCGTTGCCGCCAACGGAATAGGGCGGCGTCGCCGCCGCCCCTGATGTCATCGCCTTAGAAAAGGGGCCGCGGCTTGTCCAGCCCCGGCGCCCATATCATTCGTCGATCAGTTGACCGAATCCTTCAGGCCCTTGCCCGCCTTGAACTTGGGCTGCGACGACGCCTTGATCGTCATCGGCTCACCGGTGCGCGGGTTGCGGCCCGTCGACGCCTTGCGCTTGCTGACGGAGAAAGTGCCGAAACCGACCAGACGAACCTCGTCACCCTTTTTCAGTGCAGCCGAAATCGCATCGAACACTGCCTCGACCGCCTTGCTGGCATCGCCCTTGCCCAGTCCGGACGCGTCGGCGACCGATCCGATCAATTCCTGCTTGTTCATGCCGAAAGAACCCCCGTCTTGAAAAATGATACATTGAAATGAGTCGCGGCGCATAGCCGGTGGTACAGTAAGGCGGCTCAATCCGGGGCTGTCAAAGCAAAACGACCTAAAATTTCGCCTAAAGGGGCGAAATTCAGGCCGTTTCGCTTGACAGCTTGATTAATGATGGAGTTCGCCGCCGATCGGCGCCACGCCGGCCGGAGGCTGGGCGGCTAGGTCATCCGCCTCGGTCCAGTCGATCGCCGTCAGCGGACCGGTCAGCGCAAGCCGCAGCACCTCGTCGACATGCGCGACGGGGATGATGGTCAGCCCTTCGCGAATGTTCGCCGGGATCTCGGCCAGGTCCTTCTCATTCTCCTGCGGAATCAGCACGGTGGTGATGCCGCCGCGCAAGGCCGCGAGCAGCTTCTCCTTGAGCCCGCCGATCGGGAGCACCCGGCCGCGCAGGGTCACCTCGCCCGTCATCGCCACGTCGCGCCGCACCGGCACGCCGGTCAGCGTGGAGATGATCGCGGTGACGATGCCGATGCCCGCCGACGGTCCGTCCTTGGGAACGGCGCCCTCGGGCAGATGGATGTGCACGTCCTTGCGGGCGAACACGCTAGGCTTGATGCCATAGCTGGGCGACCGCGCCTTGATGAAGCTGAACGCGGTCTCGATCGACTCCTTCATCACGTCGCCGAGCTTGCCGGTGACCTTGGCCGAACCCTTGCCCGGCACGGTCACGCTCTCGATCGTCAGCAGCTCGCCGCCAACTTCGGTCCAGGCGAGACCCGTCACCGCGCCGACCTGATTCTCTTCCTCTCCCAGGCCGTGGCGATATTTCTTCACGCCCGCGAACTCGGCGAGATTGTCGGGCGTGATCGTCACGCTCGTCGTCTTGCCTTCAAGAATCTGGCGCAGCGCCTTGCGGGCGAGCTTGGCGATCTCACGCTCGAGCGTGCGCACGCCGGCTTCGCGCGTATAATATTGGATCAGCGCGCGCAGCCCCTCGGTGGTGAGCGTGAACTCGCCGTCCTTCAGGCCGTGCGCCTCGACCTGCTTGGCGACCAGGTGCCGCTCCGCGATCTCGACCTTCTCGTCCTCAGTATAGCCCTCGAGCCGGATGATCTCCATGCGGTCGAGCAACGGCTGCGGCAGGTTGAGCGTGTTGGCGGTCGTCACGAACATGACGTCCGACAGGTCGATATCGATCTCGAGATAATGATCCTGGAACTTCGAATTCTGCTCCGGGTCGAGCACCTCGAGCAAAGCCGAGGCGGGATCGCCGCGGAAATCCTGGCCGAGCTTGTCGATCTCGTCGAGCAGGAACAGCGGGTTGGACGTGCCGGCCTTTTTCAGGTTGGTCACGATCTTGCCCGGTAGCGAGCCGATATAGGTCCGCCGGTGGCCCCGAATCTCGGCTTCGTCACGCACGCCGCCGAGCGACTGGCGGATGAACTCGCGCCCGGTCGCCTTCGCGATCGACTTGCCGAGCGAGGTCTTGCCCACGCCGGGCGGGCCGACGAGGCACAGGATCGGACCCTTCAGCTTGTTGGTGCGCGCCTGGACCGCGAGATATTCGATGATCCGGTCCTTGACCTTCTCCAGCGCATAATGATCCTCGTCGAGGATCGCCTGCGCGGCGGAGATGTCCTTCTTGATCTTCGACTTCTTGCCCCAGGGCATGCCCAGCAGCACGTCGAGATAATTGCGCACGACGGTCGCCTCGGCGGACATCGGCGCCATCGTCTTCATCTTCTTGAGCTCGGCGGTCGCCTTGGTGCGGGCTTCCTTGGAGAGCTTGAGCGTCGCGATCTTCTGGGTCAGCTCGGCGATCTCGTCGCCCTCGCCTTCCTCGCCCTCATTGCCCAGCTCGCGCTGAATCGCCTTGAGCTGCTCGTTGAGATAATATTCGCGCTGCGTCTTCTCCATCTGGCGCTTGACGCGGCTCTTGATCTTCTTCTCGACCTGCAGGACGCCAAGCTCGCCTTCCATGAAGGCGAAGGCCATTTCCAGGCGGCGCGAAGGATCGGCTTCGACCAGCAGCGACTGCTTGTCGGAAACCTTCACCGAGATATTCGCAGCGACCGCGTCGGCCAAGCGCGACGCATCCTCGATCTCGCCGAGCTGCACCGCAGTCTCGGCCGGCAGCTTGCGGTTGAGCTTGGCGTAATTCTCGAACTGGTCGACCACCGAGCGCATCAGCGCCGAGACTTCATTGCCTTCGGCAACGGCCTCGTCGACGGTCGCGACGGTCGCGGTCAGATAGGTGTCGGTCGCCGACAAGGTGTCGAGCGACGCGCGAACCTTGCCCTCCACCAGCACGCGCACGGTGCCGTCCGGGAGCTTCAGCAGCTGGAGCACGGTGGCGGTGACGCCGATGTCGTAGAGGTCCTCGCGCTCTGGATCGTCCTCGGCGGGATCGAGCTGGGCGACGAGGAAGATTTCCTTGTCGGCAGCCATCGCTGCTTCAAGGGCCGCGACCGACTTGTCGCGACCAACGAACAACGGCACGATCATGTGCGGGAAGACGACGATATCGCGAAGCGGCAGGACTGGGTAGGATTGGGTCATGGATACTCCGGCAGCGCCTGAACGAGGCGCCAGTTCTCCCTTATATGGTGCTGTTGACCAATCCATCAATCGCCGAACGTTTTTAGCGGCCATATCGACTGTGCTTACCGAATGCTGAGGTACGAAATTCCCATGCTCCTGAAACCTGCCCTGGCGCTCGCCGCGCTGTCGCTCACCGCCGCGACCGCCCTCCCGAAAAAAGGCGAGCCGCCGATCACCGAGCAGACTCAACGATCGGGCGGTGTCATCGACCCCGACCAGGCCAGGCTGAAGTTCGACCATGCCGACCTGAAGTTCGAGGTGCTGCCGGCGACGCAGGAACTGCATGGACTCGCCACATTGACCTTCACCGCCAGGGCACCGCTGACGCGGCTGCTGATCGACCTCGACAAGAATATCGCGCCGAGCGCCGTCGCGATCGACGGTACGCCGCTCCCGCGGAGCGATTTCTCCGACCCGGACGGCCGGCTGACGATCACGCTGCCGAAAACCATCGCCGCTGGCGAGCAGGTCATCGCGACGATCACCTATGGCGGCACACCACATGTCGCGGTGAACGCGCCCTGGGACGACGGCATGGTCTGGGCGAAGACGCCGGACGGCCGCACCTGGTTCGCGACCACCGCGGAAGGTTATGGCTGCGACCTGTTCTGGCCCTGTCTCGACTTCCCCACCGGCGAGCCCGAGAACGTCACCTTGCACATCACCGTGCCCAAGGGACTGAAGGCGCCGTCCAACGGCAAGCTGATCGGGGTCGATACGCTGCCGGACGGGCGCACCACCTGGAACTGGAGCGTGCGCCAGCCCAACACCTATGGCATCGCGCTGAACGTCGGACCGTATGAGGAGATCTCGGGCATCTACAAGAGCCGCTACGGCAACGAAATCCCGATGTTCTATTGGTATCTGCCGGGCGAGGAGGCGAAGGCGAAGGCCTTGTTCGCCGAATTCGCCCCCACGCTCGACTTCTTCGAGAGCGAGATTGGCCCCTACCCGTTCGGCGACGAGAAGCTCGGCGTGGTCGAGACGCCGCACAAGGGCATGGAGCACCAGACGATCAATGCCTATGGCAATGAATATGCCAAGGCGCCGGAAGGGTTCGACTGGCTGTTCCACCATGAATTCGCCCATGAATATTTCGGCAACCAGCTGACCGCGGCGAACTGGGACGATTACTGGCTGCACGAAGGCTATGGCTCGTACATGCAGCCCTATTACGGGCTGTGGCGCGAGGGCAGCGCGCGCTACGCGACGATGCTCGACGATCAACGCAACAAGATCGCCAACCTCCAGCCGCTCATCTCCGGCAAAGTCCGCACCGAGGAGGAGGTCTATGAGACCGCCAAGGGTGGTCCGGCCCAGGACATTTATTACAAGGGATCGTGGATGCTCCACACCCTGCGCAACCTGATCGGCGATGCGGCATTTCGCGACGTGACCCGGCTCGCCGTCTATGGCCGGATCGACCCGAAGCCGGGCAATTTCTCGCCGCGCTTCGGATCGTCGCTGGAATATGAGGGCTTCGTCAAGCAGGTGACCGGCGAGGACTATGGCTGGTTCTTCGATGTCTATCTGCGCAAGGCCGCGCTCCCCGAGCTGGTCGAGACCCGCGACGTCGGCATGCTGAACTTGAGCTGGAAGGCGCCCGACGGCCTCCCCTTCCCCATGCCGGTCGAGGTGCAGATCGATGACGAGGTCGAGCGGCTGGCGATGACCGGCGGCAAGGACAGTATCGCGGTCGCGCCCGGCGCGCATGTCGTGATCGACCCGGCTGCCCGAATCCTCAAACGCTCCAGGGCGCTGGAGGAATATAAGGCGTGGAAGGCAGCGCCCGGGAAAGCGAAATATTAGGAGGAGCGCGATGACCCTGTTCCCCATCGATCCGGTCGGACTACCCGGCCTCGCGGCGCTGGCCCTTGGCTTCCTCGCCTTCTTCACGGCGCTGATGGCCGCGCGGTACCGGGCGACCAAAATGCCCAAGGTGGCCGATGCGAGCAGCAACCAGGCGTCCTGGATCTGGATCGCCGTGCAGGGCCTGGGCATCGCCATCGCCGGTTATGGCCGGATCGACGTATCGCTCGACCCGATGTCGGCCAGGGCGATCATCGAGGGGGTCGCGGTATTCGTGCTGATGCTCGGCGCGGTTGGACTGTTCCACGCCTCCTCGCGGACGATGGGCAAGAACTGGAGCCTGGTCGCACGCACCCGCGAGGATCATCAGCTGGTGCAGACCGGTCCCTTCGCGGTGGTGCGCCACCCCATCTATATCGCGCTGTTCCTGTTCATGATCGCGATGGCCGTCGCTTATGGCCACACCCGCAACCTGATGATCGCGGTGCCGGTCTATGCCATCGGAACCTGGCTGCGCGTGCGGCATGAGGAACGGCTGCTGCGCGGCCAGTTCGGCGCGGACTACGACGCCTATGCGGCGCGGGTGAAGCGATTCGTGCCGGGGGTTTTCTGACGGAGAAGCTGACCTTCGCGAGGGACGGTGCCGAGCGCTTCCCCTCCGCGGCAGCCCCATCGTTGCCGGAGATCGAGGCGATCGTCACGACTCTCGATCCCGACCGCGCCGGCATCCGGCTGCACGGTATCGAGGGGTTACGCGGCGTCCTCGATCCCGCCGGCCCGATCGCCAGGATCGCCGCCGATGCGATTGGCGCCGGCGCGCGCCCGGTTCGCGCGATCCTGTTCGACAAGACCGCCGCCACCAATTGGGCGCTGGGCTGGCATTAGGACCGGACGATCGTCGTAGCCGAGCGGCGCGACGTCGCCGGTTTCGGGCCGTGGACGGTCAAGGCCGGGCTGCTTCATGTCGCGCCACCGTTCGAGCTGCTGGCGGGCATGGTGACGTTGCGGGTTCATCTCGACCCCGTCGGTCCGGATAATGCGCCACTGCTCGTCGCGCCGGGATCGCATCGCTTTGGGCGGGTGGCGGAAGACGACATCGATGCCGTAGTGGCCGAGTGCGGGATTGCCGAATGCCTCGCGGACGATGGCGATGTCTGGCTGTATGCCACGCCAATCCTTCATGCGTCCGATGCGGCCGTTCACCCCCGGCGACGGCGGGTTCTGCAGGTGGACTATGCCCCGGAGACGCTGCCGGGGGGACTTGCATGGCTGGGCATTTAACCCCGCCCAGCATGGCGGTTTACGCAAGGTAGCTAGAGCCCTGCCCAATCCATTTCAGGTCCAAAGTCAGTGCAAATCGATGGCTTCACGACGGCCGTCCCATTTTTAGTGAAACGTTTCACTAAATAGTCACATCACCATGCGAGAGGCGCCCCATCAGACCTTCAGGGGGAACGCCGACCATGCCCGATCTATTCCTTTCCGCTCCGCTCTCGCCCCGCCGCCTGTTGCTTGGCGTGACGCTGGCCGCGCTCGCCGCCGGGCAGGCGCAGGCGCAGGACGCGACGTCTCCGCCCGTGCCGGCCGCCAGGGAACAGGACGACATCGTCGTGACCGCGGCGCGTGTGGGCGCCGGCGAAAGCCGTGCCGTGCTGGTGCTCGGCCGCGACGATATCGACAGCCGTCCGTTCGGCGCCGACATCACTCAGAGCCTCAACAAGATCCCCGGCGTCCAGGCGACGACCGGCGACGCGCGCGGTGGCAGCTTCTCGTTCGAATTCGCCATGCGCGGGCTCAACAAGGAGCAGGTCGGCTTCACCCTCGACGGCATTCCCACGGGCGACGCGCGTTTCAATGGCGGCTCGCCGCCCCAGCGCTTTATCGAAACGAGCAATATCCGTCGCATCACCGTATCGCAGAGCGCCGGCGATCTCGGCGCGCCCTCGCGCTTCGCGCTGGGCGGCTTTGTCGACTTCACCACCGACGATCCGTCGCTGCGCCCAAGCGCCGCGTTCGAGGCGGGCTATGGGTCCTATGATTTCTGGCGCAGCTATTTCCGCGTCGATACCGGCGAGATCGCGCCCGGCCTGTCCGCCTATGCCAGCTATTCCAATCAGGCGAACGATGTCTGGACCGGCCCGGCCAACCGCCATTCGCACCGCGAGCATGCCGAATTCAAGGCCGTGAAGACCTTCGAGGGCGGATCCTTCATCAAGGCGCGCGTGAGCTGGAACGACCAGCAGGATAATGATTTCAACATCATCTCGCTCGCCGAATTCCGTGCCGCTCCACGCTCGGACCAGGCCACCGACAGGCTGAGCGGCATTCCGGCGATCGACGTCAACTATGGCGGCGCACTTGGCGGCACGCGCCAGGATCTGCTCGCTTATGCCAATATGGGGCTTGAGGTCAGCGACAAGGTGCTGCTGACGGTCAATCCCTATTACCAGACATTGCGCGGTGAATCCTTCCGCTATCAGGATCGTGCCCGCGCCCTGGCGGGCGGCGATCCCTATGCGGTGACCGGCTATAATGCGAGCGGCGGCGCGATCCGCCCGGCGCTCACGACCCTGCGCAACAGCAACGTCGTGGGCGGCCCCGCCGACATGCGGGTCACGCCGCGTGATCGCGACCGCTATGGCGCCACTGCCGAACTCCGCCTCGACGATCTGATCGCCGGCAACCGCGTCCGCATCGGTGGGTGGTGGGAAGGCGGCGAGTCGAGCGAGGAGCGGCGATTCTATCGCCTGATCGATCCCGCTTCGGGCATCACCTATAACCGCAGCGCGCTCAACTATGTCGAATATCGGCGCTGGACGAGCATCGAGACGACGATGCTCTACGCCCAGGATTCGGTTGCGCTGGTGCCGGGCCTGCTGCGCGTCGAACTGGGCGCCAACTGGATCAACGTGAAATACAAGGCGCGCTCGCCGCTCGAATACAAGGCCGAACTCGACTTTTCGCAGCATTCGGACATCAACCCGAAGCTTGGCTTCACCCTGACCCCGATACGCGGAATCGAGGTCTATGGCGGTTATGCCCGGAACTTCGCCGGCATTCCCGAGGATGCGTTCCTCGGTTCCACCGCCGTGATCAGTCCAGGCGCGCTCGACCCGATCCAGTCGGAGAATATCGATCTCGGGGTGCGCTACACGACGGATCGCCTCGCGCTCTCGCTTCAGGCCTATTCCGTCGATCTCGCCAACAATATCGGCATCGTCCCCAACGATCCCGGCGCGACTGAGCCGGACGAGATCATCCGCGGGAATGTCGCGACTCGCGCCGCCAACATCGCCGGGCAGCGCACGCGCGGCATCGAAGCGACCGCGCTGGGCAATTTCGGCCCGGTCGATTTCTATACGAGCTATTCCTACCAGGACGCCAGGCACGATGATTTCCCGGTCGGGTCTCCCGAGCGCGCGGCGCTTGCCGCGGTGGGCGTGATCGCGGGCGAGCGGGTGCGCAATATCCCGCGCCACAGTGCCTATGGCGAGATCGGCGTGACGCCGATCGAAGGCGCGCGCATCCAGGCCAATCTGCGTTATGTCGGCGATCGCGTCGGCGGGCACCTGGTCGCCGCTACGACCTTTCGCGAAGTCGGCGTGGAGACCATTCCCGGCTATGCCGTGGCAGGTGCCGGCGCGAGCTACACGCTGCGCGATACGGGGCCGTTCCACGCGGTCACGCTACAGTTCAACGTCGATAACCTGTTCGACAAGGCGTATATCGGATCGGTTTCCAGCTCCACCGCGACCCAGCCTGAATTCAGCCTGCCGGCGATCACGCTCGACCGCTATTTCCTCGGCGCGCCACGCACCTATACGCTGTCGTTCCGCGTCAAGTTCTGATGGGACGCCTAGCGCGCGGCGCCGCCTTGCCGGCACTGGCCCTGCTGGTCCTGGCCACGCAGGGCGGCGCGCAGGAGCGCCCGGCGGCGCTGGCGGCGCCCGCCGTCCGGCTGGTCGATACGATCGAGCTCGACCCGCGTCGTTTCGACAAGGGTTTCGGGGGTATCTCGGGGATCGAGTATGACGTCCGGCGGCGGCGCTGGCTGTTGCTGAGCGACGACCGTTCCGATCATGCGCCCGCTCGCTTCTACACGGCACGGCTCGTCCGCGCCGCGCATGGCCACTGGCGCGTGACCGACCGAGGGAGCGTGGTGCTGAAGGATGCGCGAGGCGCGGTCTTTCCGTCGGCGGGGCAAGGGCGCGAAGCCGTCGATCCGGAGGCAGTCCGGGTCGCCCCCGATGGCCGCCGGCTGATCTGGTCGAGCGAGGGCGATATCAACCATGGTTATGGCCCCGCGATACGCTGGATGGACCGACAGGGGCGAACACAGGGCCAGGCGGCATTGCCGGCCAACCTCGCGCCCGACCCGACCGGGCGATCCGGGCCGCGTGACAATCGGACGATCGAGGGCCTGGACTTCACCCCGGACGGCGCCCTGTGGCTCGCCATGGAGGCACCGCTGATCGAGGATGGCCTGCCTGCCGGAGACGGCCGCGGCGCGCTGGTTCGCTTCACCAGGCTGGAGGCGGGCGCGCCGACGCGGCAATTCGCCTATCGCCTCGATGCGGTTCCGCCTCGCGCAACGGGCAAGGAGGCGGACAATGGCATTTCCGAGATCCTCGCGCTCGACGATCGGCGCATGCTGGTGCTCGAACGCTCGGGCGCGCCCGTCGGCGGCGGGCGTTACCGTTTCCATTGCCGGCTCTATCTCGCGGACTTCACGGTCGCGACGGACGTCGCGGCGGTCGCGCGCCTCGAACGGGCGGCGATCACGGTCGCGGCCAAGCGACTGCTGATCGACTTCGACGATCTTCCCGGCAATATGGGCAATCTGGAAGGCATGGCCTGGTGGCCTTCGCCGAGGCGCGACCGGATCGTGCTGGTCAACGACAACAATTTCGTCGAGGATGCGCCGACGCGGCTGATAATTCTCGCGCTCAACCCCGCGCTGCCGGCACCGGCGCCCTGACCAGCGTGACGGTTGCTGGTGGCGGCATGCGACCCTATGCCGGTCGGCAGCTTCCCGAGTGCGCCCCATCCCATGCCTGACGTTCCTTCCAGCCGGCGACCGACGCTCAAGGACCTGGCCCGCGAAGCCGGGGTCTCGCTGGCAAGCGCTTCCTACGCCGTCAACGGCAACGGATCGGTCGGCGAGCAGACCCGCGCGCACATTCTCGCGGTGGCGCAGCGCATCGGCTATCGCCAGAACGTCGCCGCGCGGGCGATGAAGACGGGCCGATCGGGCACCCTGGCGCTGTTGCTGCCCGACCTGGCGAATCCGTTCTTCCCGGCACTGGCGCAAGCCATGTTCCGTGCGGCGCGGAGCCGTGGCCATGCAATGTTCCTGATCGATACCGAGGGCAATGAAGCGCTCGAACATGCTGCGCTCGCCAAGGCGACCGACCTGGGCGTGGACGGCCTGGTCTGGTTCCCGATCCGCGACAAGGATACGTCGCAGGGCGTGCTCGCGCATACCCCGACGGTCGTTCTCGATCGGACGCTGCCCGGCTATGCCACGGTCGGAGTCGACTATCTCGGTGCCGGCCGGATCGCCGCCCGGCATTTGCTCGACGCCGGGCATCGCCGGATCGGGATCATCTCGGGCCCGACCGACATCGCCAGCATGCGTGACCGCTGCGACGGCGCGGAGGCGCTGATCCGCGCCGAGGGCATGCTCGCCTTTCGGGTGCGCAATGCCTTTTCGGTCGACCTGGAGCCCGAGGCGCGCGCGGCGATCACGACGGGGCGCGCCACCGCCGTCTTCGCGGCCGCCGACGTCATCGCGATCGGCGCGCTGCGCCATGCGCAGGCAAGCGGCTTGCGTGTTCCGGAAGACCTTTCCGTCCTCGGCTTCGACGATATCCCGCTCGCGGAGCAGAGCCTGCCATCGCTTTCGACGATCGAGTTGCCGGTCGAGGAAATGGCGGAGCGCGCGCTCTCCATGCTGGTCGAACGGATCGCCGCGCCGCGGCCGCATGATGCGGAGATCTTCATGATCGGGACCGGTCTCGTGCCTCGGGCGTCGGTCGCGTTCCTGACATAGGGCGGAATGCATTGCCGCCGGATCGGCGACTGAAATCCCGCCCCGCTCTTGCGTTCCGGGCGCTATAGGCAGACCGTCGCGACTCCCGACGACCGACCTTCGCTACGAAAGGCCGGCAGGACGAGGAGAGCGTTAGTGGACGAGATCCGCAGAGGCGCGAGAGCGATCGCGCTTGTTGGCCCCGCCGGCGCGGGCAAGACCAGCCTTGGCGAAGCCCTGTTGTTCGCCGCCGGCGCCGTCCCGAGGCTGGGCGCGGTCGATGCCGGCAGCTGTGTCGGCGATGCCAGCCCCGAGGCGCGGGCAAGGGGCGGATCGACCGAACTCAACCTGCTGCGCTTCGACTGGATGGGCGACCGCTATCTGATCACGGATGCGCCCGGCTCTCCGGCCTTCGTAACCGACATGGAGATGGCGCTGGCCGCCGCCGATCTGGCGCTGGTCGTGATCGATCCCGATCCGGCGCGGGCGCCGTTGATCGAGCCCACGCTGCGGCGGCTGGAAGCGATCGGCATCCCGCACGCGCTGTTCGTCAACAAGATCGACCAGGCGCGGGGCAGCATCGAGGATTTGCTGACCGCACTGCAGCCGATGAGCGCCGCCGCGCTGGTCGCGCGCCAGATCCCGATCCGCGCCGGCGAGCGCACCGCCGGGTTCGTCGATCTCGCGCTCGAACGCGCCTATCATTACCAACCGGGCAAACGCTCCGAGCAGGTCCCCCTCGCCGCGCATCTCAGGCAGGATGAGGCGGCGGCGCGTTTCCATATGCTCGAGCAGCTTGCCGATCATGACGATGTGCTGCTCGAACAGCTGCTATCGGACGAGGTGCCGAGCCTCGAGACGATCTTTGGCGACCTAGCGCGGGAGACCGCCGCGGGGCTGGTCGTGCCGGTGCTGTTCGGTTCGGCGCTCAACGGCTTCGGCATCCGCCGGTTGCTCAAGATGCTGCGCCACGACACGCCGACCGCCGCGCGGACCGCGGAGCGGATCGGCATCGCCGGTCCGGCGGTGCAGGTGCTCAAGATCTCGCACGGCAGCACGATCGGCCGACTGGCGATCGCGCGGGTGTTCGGCGGGCCGCTGAGCGAAGGCGCCGAACTGGTCGGGGGCGATGGCGAGGCGATGCGTGCGGGCGCGCTGTTCGCGCTTCAGGGTGGCGCGGCGACGCGAATCCAGCGCGCCGAGCCGGGCGAGATCGTCGGCATCGCCAAGGCCGATGCGGCGAGGGCCGGCGACCTGATCGGCATCGCCGCGCGTCCCGGGGCGGTAGCCGCCGCCTCCCCGGTGCCGACCGCGAACCATGCGCTGGCCATTGCGGTCAAGGATCACAAGGACGAGGTCCGCCTGTCCACGTCGCTGAACAAGCTGGCCGAGGAAGATCCCGGGCTGCGCTGGGGCCAGGACGAGGGATCGCGCGAGACGCTGCTGCGAGGAATCAACGACGAGCATCTCGCGGTCGCGCTCGACCGGCTGAAGCGGCGCTACGGCGTGGCGATCTCGGCGCGGCCGCCCGCGGTTGCCTATCGCGAGACCATCAGGAAAGCCGCCAGCCAGCGCGGCCGGCACAAAAAACAGTCGGGCGGGCATGGCCAATATGGCGATGTGGTGATCGAGATCGCGCCGCTGGAGCGCGGACAGGGTTTCCGCTTCGACGACCGCATCACCGGCGGCGCGGTCCCGCGGCAATGGATCCCCGCCGTCGAGCAGGGCGTGCGCGACGCGATGGCGAAAGGACCGCTCGGCGTCGAGGTGGTGGATGTCGCGGTCGCGCTGGTCGACGGGTCGTTCCATGCGGTCGACAGCTCCGAGTTGGCGTTCCGCACCGCGGGGCGGATCGCCATGGCGGAAGCGCTCGCCGCCGCGTCGCCCTATCTGCTCGAACCGATCGCGCAGGTGACGATTCACGCGCCGGGCAGCGCCAGCTCGCGCATCACCTCGGCGGTCGCCAGCCGGCGCGGACAGATGCTCGGCATGACGCCGCTGGCGGGCTGGTCGCGCTGGGACGTAATCGAGGTGCTGCTGCCCGATGCCGAGCTGCACGATCTCGATGCCGAACTCCAATCGCTGAGCCAGGGCATGGCGCGCTACACGGCGCATTTCGACCACTTCGCCCCGGTCGCGGGCAAGGTCGCCGAGGACATCGTGCAGCGGATCCAGCAACCGGCCTGATCCTTCCCGCTCTTGCGCCGCTGCGCGAATTGCGGCCAACTCCCCGACGGGGGAACGCACATGACCGATCACGCCACGGATTCGCTCTGGAACCGCGATCTCGCGCCGACGGACGCGACGCAGCGAACCTGGCGCTGGTATCATTTCGCGGCCCTTTGGATCGGCATGATCGTCGCGGTGCCCAGCTGGATGCTCGCCTCCGGCCTGATCGAGCAAGGCATGTCGGCGGGCCAGGCCGCGCTGACCGTACTGCTCGGCAATGTCGTGGTGCTCGTCCCCCTGCTGCTGATCGGCCATGCCGGCGCGCGTTACGGCATCCCCTATGCGGTGCTGGCGCGGGCGTCGTTTGGCACCAGGGGCGCCCGCCTGCCCGCGGTGGCGCGAGCGCTGGTCGCGTGCGGCTGGTTCGGCATCCAGACCTGGATCGGCGGCGAGGCGCTGCTGACCCTGCTCGGCGTGTTCGTCGGGCAGAGCCTGAAGGGGCCGGTCGTGCCCGTGCTCGACATCGGCGTCGGGCAGATGCTGTCCTTCGCGACCTTCTGGGCGCTGCAGCTGTTCTTCGTCAGCAAGGGGCTGACGACGATCCGGCGGCTCGAGACCTGGACCGCCCCGATCAAGATCCTGGTGTGCGTCGCGCTCGTCTGGTGGGCGGTGGACAAGGCCGGCGGACTCGGTCCGATCTTCGCCAGCCCCTCCGCCTTCGTGCCCGGCGGCGCGCGCGACGGGCAGTTCTGGCTGGTGTTCTGGCCATCGCTCACCGCGATGGTCGGCTTCTGGGGGACGCTCGCGCTCAACATCCCCGACTTCACCCGCTTCGCGAAGAGCCAGCGCGACCAGATGATCGGCCAGTCGATCGGCCTGCCGCCGGGCATGGGGCTGATCGCGCTGGCCAGCGTCATCACCACCTCGGCGACGGTGGTGATTTACGGCCATGCGATCTGGGACCCGGTCGCGCTGTCGGGCACGCTGGCCGGGCCGCTGGTGCTGCTCGGGCTGATCGTCATCGCGATCGACACCATCTCGTGCAACATCGCCGCGAACCTGGTGTGCGCCGCCTATGATTTCTCGTCGCTCGCGCCTGGGAAGATCTCCTATCGCACGGGAGGTCTCATTACCGCAGTGATTGGCGTGCTGATCATGCCGTGGAAGCTGCTCGCGACGACCGGCGGCTACATCTTCGTCTGGCTGACCGGGTACAGCGCGCTGCTCGGCCCGATCGCCGGCATCCTGATCGCCGATTACTGGCTGATCCGGCGGACCCGGCTCGATATCGACGACCTGTACCGCGAGGGCGGACGCTATGCCTATGCCGGCGGGTGGAACGGCCGCGCCCTCATCGCCTTCGCGGCAGGCGTGCTGCCCAATCTGCCGGGTTTCCTCGCGACCGTGGCGCCGGGAACGTTCGGCTGGCTCGGCGGCTTCTGGACCGGGCTTTATGCATATGCCTGGTTCACCGGGCTGTTCCTGGCGCTCGGGACCTATGCAGTGCTGATGCGCCATGCACGAACCAATAGTGAAGTGATGACTTGACTGTTACGCGAGCTTCGCCATAGTGAAGCCATCACTTCACTATGGAGTCGTGACATCATGGACACATTGCCCGTCCTTCCCAGCACCTTCGTGATCGAGCGCAGCTATCCTGTTCCGAGGGAGCGCGTGTTCGCCGCGCTCAGCCAGGAAGATCGGAAGCGCCGCTGGTACGCCGATCGCGAAGGCGCCATATTCGAGATGGACTTCCGCGTTGGCGGCCGCTCCGTCTCCCGATCGCGCATGGGCCCCGATACGCCGTTCGAGGGCGTGGAACTCGCCAACGAGGAATATTTCCACAACATCGTCCCCGACCAGCGCATCGTCAGCGCCGCCACCATGACGATCGGCGGCAAGCCCATCTCGGTCGCGCTGCTGACCATCGAACTCGTCGCGACCGACAGCGGCACCGACCTGATCTGCACGCATCAGGCCGTGTTCCTCGAAGGCGCGGACGGCCCCGAGATGCGCGAGCATGGGTGGAACGCCTTGTTCGACCGGCTTGGGGCGATATTGCCGGAGGCGTGACGATTCCCGACACCAAGCCGGCGGCCAGGGTCGAGCGCGTGCTGCGCGCGCTTGCCGACCCGTCGCGACTGGCGATCGTCGAGCGGCTGACCGCAGGGCCCTTGTCCGTCTCCACCTTGGCTGCTCCGCTCGGCATCACCCTGACCGCGGTGGCTCAGCATCTGCAGGTGCTCGAGGAATGCGGGCTGGTCCGCACCGAGAAGGTCGGGCGCGTGCGGAGCTGCCAGCTGGTGCCCGGCGGCTTCTCGATCCTCGAACAATGGATCCGCGATCGACGTTCACCGGCGGAGCGGCGGCTGGACCGGCTCGGCGACTTCCTGGCGGAGTCCTGATTCGCTCCAACAATGCCCCTGTTCGGGCGATGTTTTTTTCTTCCGCTGTTATGTTGGAGTTTCGGCTCGATTTTCCGGAGCCGGATCAACTGCTTGCGCTGCGTTTTCCCTGTTACGCAGTAACAGCGGATAACAGACGACAAAACGCGCTGTTCTTTCCGCTCATCGGCGGCTGGAATCGTCCAACATTTCACCATGTGAAAGAGCGGGGCGGATGCTTGCAGCATTCTGCCCAGCTCGTTGCTGCAATGGTCGAGGGTAAAGTTGAATCGATCAATCCGAGCCGAACCGCGCCCATAGTTTCGGATAGCGCTTTTTGAGGGCTGCAGGGTCCTCGGTGAACCGTGTGCCCGACGGGTCCGAACTGTACGTCTGAGCCTTGCGCGGCATCGCCTCGGCGCTGCGGCCGGTCTTGTTCGCCCAGGCCTCGTCGGCGACATAGCGGAATTCCTCGAATTCGAATTCGCCGTCATGATCGTCCGGTATGATGTCGGCGAGGGAGTCCGGGTCCGCGCTGACCTTTTCGAACGCGGTCTTGCCTCGCGAAATCAGCCAGCGGCGGAAATATTCAAAGCCGTCATCGGACATGCCGCCTTCCACGACGAAGCCGGCGCCCCATAGGTCCCAGCGATAGGATCGGCGCATCAGTTCGTCGAAGATGTCGGCGAAGGCCTCGATCTCCTGCGGCGTCAGGCGGTCGAGCGACGCGCGCAAAGCAGTCGCCTGGCTCTGCGGATCCGGCTCATTGCGCGCCGATCCGCCGACGATCTGCCAGAAACGCGCTTCGTTCATCTCGCTGGGCCTTCTTTCCTGCTGGGCATTGGCCGGCGGTGCGGAGAGCATGGCAGTAACCGACGAGAGAGCGAGGGCAAGGATGGCGAGTGCTCGCATGGATCAATCCGCCGGCCGCATCATCGACCAGAAGCGCGGGCCGCCTTTGGGCACGGCCCATTCGCCGATCACGTCAAAGCCGAGTCCGCGATAGAAGCCGATATATTTCTCACTCGGTGTCTCGAGATAGGCCGGCAATCCGCTGTCCGCGACACGTTCCAATCCCGATCGGATCGTGGCGCCGCCAAGGCCCTTGCCTTGCGATGCGGGATCGCACCCGGCGATGTGGAGATACCAATAGTCACCGGCGGGAAAATGCGCGTCGATCGCGTTGGACACCGCCAGCGCACGGCCGAGTGCGGTGCCGAACAGGCTCACCAGCGGCAGCGCGTGGAGCAGCAGATCGAGCAGGGTCGTTCGATTGTGGCCGGGGGCCCGCCATAAGGTGGCCGCCTCGCCACCCGTAGTGACGAGGCGCATGCCGTGCGCGTCCTCGTCGAACAACAGGGCAAACATTCGGGGCAGGCGTTTGGCGCGCTCTGCGGGGTCGGGGAAGATGTAGCTGGTCGCAGGGTCGTCGACGAAGGCGCGGGCGAGCATGGCCGCGATGGCGGTGCGGTCGCTGGTGGCGGCGACTCGGATAGTTGGGTTGGCGTGTTCAGGCATGCCGTTATGAGGCGCCTATACCCTTCTCCCCTTGTGGGAGAAGGTGGCGCGAAGCGCCGGATGAGGGGGAGTGAGGTTCAAAACCGCAACTACGCGTGTCCCCCTCACCCTTCCCATCGCAAGAGCGATGGGCCCCTTCCCTCTCCCACAAGGGGAGAGGGAGAAGAAGACAGGCATCGCGATTTGAGATGCCTGCCTCGTTATCAAGCGGCGCCGGCGCCCGCCTTGTCCTTCTTGGCATAGACGCGGATCGGTTCCTTGCGGCCTTCGATCACGTCCTTGTCGATCATCACCTCATCGACCCCGTCCATTCCCGGCAGGTCGAACATGGTGTCGAGCAGGATGCCCTCGAGGATCGAACGCAGCCCCCGCGCACCGGTCTTGCGGTCGATCGCCTTTCTGGCGACCTGGACCAGCGCGTCGTCGGTGAAGCCGAGCTTCACTTCCTCCATGTCGAACAGCTTCTGATACTGTTTGACCAGGGCGTTCTTCGGCTCGGTAAGGATCGTCACCAGCGCCGGCACGTCGAGATCCTCGAGCGTGGCGATCACCGGCAGACGGCCGACGAATTCGGGGATCAGGCCGAACTTCAGCAAATCCTCGGGCTCGACCGACTTGAGCGTCTCGCCGGTGCGGCGTTCCTCAGGCGAAGCGACATAGGCGCCGAACCCGATCGACTTGCCCTGGAGGCGATCGCCGATGATCTTTTCGAGACCCGAGAACGCGCCGCCGCAGATGAACAGGATGTTCGTCGTGTCGACCTGCAGGAATTCCTGCTGCGGATGCTTGCGCCCGCCCTGCGGCGGGACGGAGGCCGTGGTGCCCTCCATCAGCTTGAGCAGCGCCTGCTGAACGCCCTCACCCGACACGTCGCGCGTGATCGACGGGTTCTCGGCCTTGCGGCTGATCTTGTCGATCTCGTCGATGTACACGATGCCGCGCTGCGCCCGCTCGACATTATAGTCGGAGGCCTGGAGCAGCTTCAGGATGATGTTCTCGACATCCTCGCCGACATAGCCCGCCTCGGTCAGCGTGGTGGCATCGGCCATGGTGAAGGGCACATCGAGGATTCGCGCGAGCGTCTGGGCGAGCAAGGTCTTGCCGCAGCCGGTCGGCCCGACGAGCAGGATGTTCGACTTGGCAAGCTCGACATCCGCGCCCTTCTGGCCGTGGTTGAGGCGCTTGTAGTGATTGTGCACGGCGACCGAGAGGACTCGCTTGGCGCGCTTCTGCCCGATGACATAGTCGTCGAGCACGTCGCAGATCTCCTGCGGCGTGGGCACGCCCCCGTCCTTCTTGGAGACGAGCGCGGACTTGGTTTCCTCGCGAATGATGTCGTTGCAGAGCTCGACACACTCATCGCAGATGAACACGGTAGGCCCGGCAATCAGCTTGCGTACCTCGTGCTGCGACTTGCCACAGAACGAGCAATACAGCGTGCTCTTCGAGTCGCCACCGCTGAGCTTCGTCATAAACCAGATACCTTCATTCGATTACGCAAACCCGTCGCAGCCGCGAGGGCGTTCAAGCCGCTTTCACTATCGTCCGGCGAAACAGCCTAATGATAGTTCCGCGCCGACGATAGCCAATATGTTCACGCAGGAAACAGGAAACAACCCATTGCGATCAGCGCAGAGGCTTCTCGGACGCATCCGACGGCCACAGGTCCTTCGGCAATGTCCTCGCCACGCGATCGAACGCGGCGTGCACGTCGGGGCGTGCACGCAGTAAATTCCAGTCGGCAGACCATATCGAGGGAGGCCCGAGCCGGAAGACGCCGTCCGGCTGAAGCCAGGCGATTGCATCAGGCTGCTGCTCCGGATCGGCGAGCATCGATAGGATCAGCGCCGCCGCCTTGTCCGGCTCGCCGATACAGAACAGGCCCTCGACGGTACTGATCGGGGCATCGCGCGCATGAGCCTCTAGCTGGGCGATGATGGCGGACTGGTCGATGCCCGGGCGTAGCGCCCGATCGGAACATATCTTCCCGCGCCGCAGAAACTGCCGCGCTGCCGGAGTGGCCGATGTTTCCGTCAATGGAATCACTTGGTCCAACAAGGGCGCAGCCGTCTCGAAGCGGCCCGTTCGAACGAGCATGTCCACCCGCGTGATCATCGCGTTGATGATCCAGAAATTGCGCGCGATATCCCGGTTAGTGACCGAAGCGAACCGCGCATCCGATTCGGCCTGGCGATTGCGGATATACAATGAATAGGCGTGATCGACGACGACCCAGCTATCGGCCTCGTTCAACGACTGCAGCGCTTCCGGCGTGGCGCCGAAACTGGCGCCGATCGCATCGGCATTGTCGAATTGGCCCGCGGAGAAATAGGCGTCGAGCAGGCTCCGTTTGGCTTCCGGATCGTCGGGCGACTGCGCCAGCACAGCCTTGGTCTCCGCGATGTTCGCGGCTTCGGCCGCGCGCATATGCGGCCCGACACGCGTCGAGAGTGCCGGCCATAACGGTGCAAACCGGCGATCGGTCAGGAGAAAGGTGAGCGCATCCCGATCATGCACATCGGCGACCAGTGCGATCGCACGATCGACCTGCCCCCTGGCGATGGCGACACCCGCCGCCGTCCGCTGGAACGCGGTACGAATATCCATCGAGGTGGCAGAAAATCCATGTTCCGCCAGGAACAGCGTTGCGTCGTCCGCCTCCCTGGCCAGCCCGCCACGGCGGATACGCCCGACAAGCGTAGACGTATAGCCAGCATCCAGCAGGCCGATCTTGTCGGGGAATTGCGTGATGAACCGGCCCAGGACTTCCGATCCGAGTTGCGGGCTGATCATATGCCCGAGCAGGCCAACTGCGAACGCCGCTTGCTCCGGATCATCGGGCGCCGCCGTTTCCAGGCGCGCAAGCGAATCGCGCAAGCCTGCGGTATCGTTCCCCCAGGAAAACGTGATCGCCCTCAGTCTCAGCAGGCCGATCACGGCGTCGCGATCTAGCGATGGCGTGGCTAGCGCCCTGGCGATTCTGTCGCGCGCCAGGTTTGCATCCTTGTGCGCTATAGCGTCGTCGATGGCATCGAGCGTCGCCTGATCAGGCGTCTTGCCGAGCGCTCGGTCGTCAGTCTGCTCGACTAGCCGGTCGTCACTCTGCGCGCCGCCCGAATGACGCGCCATCGCCCCGGCAACCGAAGAACCCGTCGCCAGCGCCAGGGCGAACATCGCCACGACGCCGGCGACATGGCCGGTCCGCATCAGGATGCGGGCAGAATCGGGGTAGCGCTATCGTCCGCAATCGCCGGACGCTTGTCGAACACCTCGTCGATCAGGCCGAATTCCTTGGCCTCATCCGCCGACAGGAACTTGTCGCGATCCATCGCGCGCTCGATCTCGCCGATCGGCTTGCCGGTGTAATGCGCATAGAGCTCATTCATCCGGTGCCGGATACGCAGGATCTCGCGTGCCTGGATCTCGATGTCGCTGGCCATGCCCTGCGCGCCGCCCGAAGGCTGATGGATCATGATGCGCGCGTTGGTGAGCGCGACACGCATGCCCGGCTCGCCGGCGGCCAGAAGGAAGCTGCCCATCGAGGCGGCCTGGCCCATGCAGACCGTGCCGACGCGCGGCCGGATATACTGCATGGTATCATGGATCGCCATGCCCGCCGTGACGACGCCACCCGGCGAGTTGATGTACATGAAGATATCCTTCTTGGGGTTCTCCGACTCCAGGAAGAGAAGCTGGGCGCTGATCACCGAGGCCATATGGTCTTCGACGCCGCCGGTCACGAAGATGATCCGCTCGCGCAGCAGCCGCGAATAGATGTCGAAGCTGCGCTCGCCGCGGTTCGACTGTTCGATCACGATCGGAACCAGGCCAGCCTGCGGCGCCTGGGTGGTGAAACCATTGGAAGTGAGCGGGCGCATGAAGTCGCCGGTCTCGAACGGGTTATGCATAGTGTGCCTTTGAATCCTTATGCCCCAGTAGATGCCTTACATCGGCGCTGGCGGAAACGAGTTCAACCCCCGTACCCGCCGCTCCGCCGATCCTCACCGCCCGGCGCGCGGTGCCCCAGATAGGCGAGGCGCCGAACCTCGCGCCGGCCGCGCACCACCGTATCGAGGATCAGCCCCGTGAACAGGTTGAGCGAGGCGAGGATCACCAGCCCGGTCACGAGGATCGCGGTGGGGAAGCGCGGCACGAGATGCGTATGCATATAGGTGATGATCAGCGGAATCGCGAGGATTACCGCCAGCCCCGCCAGCAGCGCGCCGATGCTGCCGAAGAACAGCACCGGCCGCTCGATCCGGTAGAGCTGGACGATCGTGCGCAGGATGCGGAACCCGTCGCCATAGGTGCTGAGCTTCGATTCGGAGCCTTCGGGCCGCGCGAAATAGGGCGTCTCGATCTCGGCGACCGGCATTTTCAGTTCGAGCGCGTGCACGCTGATCTCGGTCTCGATCTCGAAACCGGCGGACAGCACGGGAAAGCTCTTCACGAAGCGGCGCGAAAAGGCGCGGTAGCCCGACAGGATATCGGTGAAGCTGCGCCCGAACAGCCGCGCGAGCATGCCGGTGAGCAGCGCATTGCCCATCTTGTGACCACGCCGGTACGCCGCATCCGCCTGCGTAACGCGGGCACCCACGACCATGTCGAGCTGTTCCTCGAGCACGCGGGCCACCAGTGCCGGCGCCGAGGCCGCATCATAGGTCGCGTCGCCGTCGGCCATTACATAGATGTCGGCATCCACGTCAGCGAACATCCGCCTGACGACATTGCCCTTGCCCTGGATGCGTTCGGTGCGGACGATCGCCCCCGCGGCGCGCGCCACCTCGACCGTGCGATCCCGGCTGTTATTGTCATAGACGTAGATGGTCGCGTCGGGCAGCGCGGCGCGGAAACCGGCCACCGTCTGCGCGATGGCGGCTTCCTCATTGTAGCAGGGCAGCAGGACAGCAATGCGGGACGTCATGCCGCAGCCATAGGGACGAATTCGTCCGGGTTCGACCATTTTGTCGTTTGACGATCTCCCCCGGGCACCGGATGATCGCCACCGGGAGCATCGGGGGGAATATCAATGGAAATTCGGGACCTGCGGCCGCTGACGGCGGTCGTTGCGGCCATGGTGGTGATCGACGCCCTGTGGACTCCGGTCGTGTTGCTCTGGGCGTATCTGCTGCCGGGAAGTTTCCAGGCGCTGATCATGCCGATCGCCACGGAAGTCGATATGTCCGCGCTCGTCTTCAAGATCGTCACGATGATCGTGTTCGCTTTCTGGATCTATCGGGCAGGACGCAACCTGATCGCAGCGAATATCGACGATCTCGAGTTCACGCCGGCCTCGCGGATCTGGTGGTTCGCCGTGCCGATCGCCAGCCTGTTCAAGCCGTTCCAAGGCATGCGCGAATTGTGGAACGCCAGCCGCGGGGTGATGCCGTATGACACCAACGATGGCCTCGTCGCCACCTGGTGGGCGCTATGGCTGGTGTCCAACGTCTCAGCGTTGATCCTCAACGCGGCTACCCGCGGAGGTGGCGACAACACCATCATTCTCGGCGTGGGCAGTGCGATCGATATCGCCCAGGCCATTGTCGCGATCCTGCTGATTCGCGGTATCACGCAGGGCCAGAGCGGGCTCGACGGATCCAATCTGGCAGAAGTCTTCGCCTGAGAGGTCTTAAAGGTTGCGGGACGTCGCCGCATCTCGCGGCGACGCCCCACAGATAGATCAGGCCTTCTTGGCGGGCGCCTTCTTGGCCGCCGTCTTCTTGGCCGGTGCGGCGTCCTCGGCCGGGACCTCTTCCGCCGCCGGCTTGGCCGCCTTCTTGGCAGCCGGCTTCTTCACCGGCTCTTCGGCCGCTTCGGGAGCAGGCTCGGCCTTTTTGGCAGCGGCCTTCTTCGCGGGCTTGGCTTCCTCGGCGGGAGCCTCGTCTGCTGCCTCGTCGGGAGCGGCCTTCTTCGCGGCAGCCTTCTTCTTCGGCTTGTGATCATGATCATGGTCGTGGTCATGATCGTGATGATGCGTGCCACTGGCGAAGCCGTCCTCGGACTCGATCGCCTCTTCCAGCTCTTCGCGCGTCACTTCGCGGTCGCTGATGTCGGCCTTTTCGAACAGCCAGTCGACGACCTTGTCCTCATAGAGCGGGGCGCGCAGCTGAGCGGCGGCCATCGGCTCCGAGCGGACATATTCGATGAACCGGGTGCGGTCCTCGGGGCCGTATTGCGACGCTGCCTGCGCGATCAGGCGGTTCATTTCCTGCTGGCTGACCTCGACGCCGTTCGCTTGGCCGATCTCCGACAGGAGCAGACCGAGGCGCACCCGGCGCTCGGCGATGGCGCGATAATCGTCGCGCTCGGATTCCATCTCGGCGATCGCGGCTTCCGGATCGGCCTCGTGCGTGGCCTCATGCTCGAGCTGCTGCCAGATCTGGGCGAACTCGGCCTCGACCATCGACGGCGGGACCGGGAAATCATGGCCCTCGGCGAGCTGATCGAGCAGCTTGCGCTTCATGTGCGTGCGGGTGAGCTGGTTCAACTCCTGCTCGATCTGGCCCTTGAGCAGCTCCTTGAGCTGATCCAGGTCCTTCAGGCCGAGCGATACGGCGAGCTCGTCATCGATCTTGGTCTCGCCGGCGGTCTTCACCGCGGTGATCTTGAGGTCGAAGGTCGCTGCCTTGTCGGCCAGGTCCTTCGCCTGATAATCGGCGGGGAAGGTCACGTTGATCTGGCGCTCGTCGCCGGTCTTCACGCCGACGACCTGATCCTCGAAGCCCGGGATCAGACGGCCCGAGCCAAGCTCGACCGACATGTCGGTGCCGGTGCCGCCGTCGAAGGCGACGCCGTCGACCTTGCCGACGAAGTCCATGACGACCAGGTCGCCCTCTTTCGCCTTGTAGGTCGGCTTGGCATCGTCCCAGCGCTTCTGCTGGTCAGCGAACTTCTGGAGCTGCGCCTGGAGCGCCGCATCGTCGGCGGGCACGGTCAGCCGCTCGAGCTTCAGATGGTCGATCGACGGGGTCGGGACGTCCGGGAGCACTTCGAGCTCGACCTTGACCTCGGCGTCCTGGCCGAGCTCATAGCCTTCGTCGAGGCTGACCGCAGGCTGAGTCGCGGGGCGCAGCTTCTGCTCGGTGAGGAGGGTCTGGACGCCTTCCTGGATCGAGGTATTGAGCGCGTCCTGCAGCAGCGCGGGGCCGTGCATCTTGCGGACCAGATTGGCAGGCACCTTGCCGGGGCGGAAGCCGGGCATGCGCACCTGGGGCGCGACACGCTTCAGTTCGGCATCGACCTTCGAATCGATGTCCTTTGCCGTGATCTTCAGCGTGTAGGCGCGCTTCAGGCCCTCGTTCAACGTCTCGACAGTCTGCATTTCAACACTTGCCTTTTTTAGCTCTGGGCCTTTTCAGGGGATCTGGGTCGCGGCACCCCTCGCCCAGCGCGACGAGACTGGTGCGGGCGAAGGGACTCGAACCCCCACATCTTGCGATACCTGGACCTAAACCAGGCGCGTCTACCAGTTCCGCCACGCCCGCATGGGACACCGCCGGTCGGCGGCGTCTATAGCAACTCGCACGGGCGTAGCAACCCGGCGCGGTGCAAGCGCGTTATGTAGTCGAGGAGAATGCCAATGGCCACTACCCCGCCACAAGAATTGCCGCCCGAGCCGAGCCAGCCGGCGCAGCCCGAGGCACCGCCGCCCGAGGTTGGGCCCAATGCCCCCGACATCGACGTGCCCGCGCCCCAGCCGGACAGCGATCCGGGCTTCGCGCCCGGCCAGCCGGTCGGCGGCACCGATTTCCGTTGAGAGGACGACCCCATGACCGATCGAGACCCGCACCCCGACAGCCCGCCCGAGGCGGACAATGACAACCGCAGCGACATCGAGCAGATCGTCGATGCCCGCAAGGACGCGGTCGAACGCGGCGAAGGCGGACGCGAGCCGGACGCCTTCACCTCCTCCGGCATTCCGGATGGCGTCGGCGGCACCGGCGGCGTGACGAAGAACCAGGACGACACGCAGTAGAGCGCCTCAGCGACTTCCGCCCGCCATCGTCGCTTTGGCGAGGATGGCGCGATAGGCGGGCAAGTCGCGCTCATAATAGAATACGTCCGGGGCTTCGAACGTGATCATGTACAGTTTCCCGCCGACGATCGCGGCCGAAGCCTCTCCCTTGCGTCGCACTTCCTCGTTCAGCCGGCTGAACGTGAACGAAAAATGGATCCCCTTCTGTCCGAGAAAGGTGACGGGTTCGACAGAATCGATCTTCATCAGCTGCGTGCTGAGCGCGATGCTGTAGCTGTTCTCGAACAGGACCGGCAAATCGGTGAGCAGCATGGTCGAGGAGAAGCGCGGCAAGGGCTTTGCACGCTTGTCCACCTCGCGGAAGAGCGTGCGGTCATTCTCGATGCCGCCATAGAAGGTCACGTCGTTGAGGCCGTCGCCGTCGAGCGTCCAGGTTTCCGAATTTCTTCCCGGACGGGCACCCATCTTGTTCCATTCACGATCCGGCGTGATGGTGAGGAGGGATTTCGCGACGGCCACACTGGTGCCCTGGGCAACCAGCTTGTTGCCGGCGAGCGCGGGTGCGGTCGAGAATAGCGCCGATGCGACCACTGCCGACAGGATCTTGTGCCTCATGTCATCATTCTCACTGTAGAAGGGTAGAAATCATCGCTCGATCCGGAGCGTCAGGTTTCATGTCGAGATATTTCCTCAACGTCTCGGCGCCTGCGGGATCGCGACTTCGCAGCTGCGCCAGCCCCATGCCGCGATATGCCTCGGCATTCGCGGGATCCTGCTGAAGCGCATCGCGGTAGAATCCTATCGCCGACACCAGGTCGCGCGGATTTCCGCGGGCGCGATAAAGTTCGCCGCGAGAAAACAGCAGATCCGCCGTCCATTGCGACCCCGCCAATTCTCCGATGAGATAGTCGGTTCCTTCGAAGTCGTTCAGCTTGAGCTGGTCCGCAAGGAATTCCCGACGCCAGACGGCCATTGCATCCCGGAACCGGACGATATCATCCTCGCCCGTCTTGCCTGTCGCAAGAGCGATATCCCGCAAATAGGTGGCCCGTTCCAGCGTGGTGGGATGGGTGGCGAAGAACGCTACCCGATCATATCGCGTGCTGCGCTGCTTGCGGCCATGCGCAGTAGCATCCGCCTCGTCCATCAAGCGATCCCAAATATCCGCAAAGCAGCGCGGGTCGTAGGATGAGGCTTTCAAATAGGCCATCGACAGAAGATCGGCTTCGCGTTCCTGGTCCCGGTCGTTGGCGAGCACCGCCCCATAGGCAGCGATCTGGATCGATTGATAGGCGCGTACGCCGCTATAGGTGGTTGCGGCGGCGGCGCCGACCCCCGCCCACGCGATGATATCCCCGGCCGTTCGCCGCCGCTTGAAGCCGATCAAGCTGTGGCGCAGCTCGAAATGGGCGAATTCATGGCCGAGAACAGCGGCCAGCTCCGCCTCGTCGCGGACGCGCAGCAAGAGCCCTGTGTTGACAACGAGCGTTCCGTTGGGCGTCATCGATGCGTTGAAATCAGCGTCTCGCACGACATAGATGCGTGCACTTCCACACCTGTCGTTGCCGACGATGCGACAGACGACATCGCGCAAATATTTATTAAGATCCGGATCGTTGATGACAGCCTTGGAATCACGCAGGCTCCGTTCGGCTTCATCGGCGAGCATCCAGACCCCGCGCTCATCCACTCCCTGGGGCTGATAGGCTCCGCTATAGGGCGGCAAGGTCGGTATGGCATCTTTGGCGTATGCCGGGGACAGTCCTAGAAGACAGGTTGTCGCCAGAAAAAGGCGAAGCACTCGCACTTATTTTGCCGCGACCGCAAGCTGCGGCGCGCTACCCGGGAAATCTTCCAGAAGCTGGGCCACGCGCTTTTGCGCGCCTTCCGGCGTCCGTACGTCACCACCCATCGCCAGATCGGCATTCAGCCAGACGAGGTCACCGGTCCGCAGATCGACGAGCCCGGCAAAGCCCTTATGCTCACCCGATTTCACCGAAACATAGGCCATCGCGGCGAAAAGCTGCAAAATCTTGCGGCCGGTAGAGCCATATTGGTCTTCAGTATAAATGAAGAGCGCGTAATCCGCACCGGTGTCCCTGGCTATTTCAGCAACGCCCGGCCCCATAGTCCATTCGAAGGACCCTTTCCGCTTCTTCGTGGGAAGTCGGTTCCCCGTGAAAAACTGATAGTTGATGACTGAATCGGCCAGCACCGAAAACAGGGATTGATAGTCTGCCATGGTCTCGGCTTGCCGGCCGATCGGTTCTTCGGCGCGGATTACGGCGTTGCCGAGTTTACCTTGAGCAACGTCCAGCGCGGCCCCGAGATTTTCCTTGGCCTGAGCGGTCCAGTCCGCATTGGGTTCGAACATGCCGCCAGTAGACTGGGCGCCAACCTTGATGGTTGGACGTATCAGAAGGATTTTGGCGGATTTTTCCTTGAGAACGAAGCCCTCCTTCGTTCCCGACTTTTCCTGCGCCTGTGCCGAAGGCATTCCTACGGCACACAACAACACGGCCAAGGCGGCCGCCACTACACCACGCAACATTGCATCCCCCCGGTGCCGCATTCTTCCCCGAAGTGCGGCTACCGGTATTTTTCATATCGCTCAGGGCGACGCAAGGCGGTATTTGCGCCTGACTTCCTCCACAATGGTGGAAAGTATCGCTATCCCAGCGCTTTCTTCAGCAGATCATTGACCACGCCGGGATTGGCCTTGCCGCCCATCGCCTTCATCGTCTGGCCGACGAAGAAGCCGAACAATTTATCCTTGCCCGAGCGATATTCGGCGACCTTGTCCTCGTTCGCGGCCATCACTTCGGCGATGACCTTCTCGATCGCGCCGGTGTCGCTGGTCTGTTTGAGGCCGCGTTCCTCGACGATCGCGCCGGCGCCCTGCCCCGTCTCCAGCATGATCTCGAACACCTGCTTGGCGAGCGTGCCCGACAGGGTGCCGTCAGCGACCAGGCCCAGCAGCTCGCCGGCCTGGGCCGGGCTGACCGGCGACTCCTCGATGTCTTTGCCGATGCGGTTGAGCGCGCCGAACAACTCCGACGTCACCCAGTTCGCCGCGGCGACCGGCTTCGCACCCGTCTCCAGCAAGGCGTCGAACCAGCGTGCCGCTTCGACCTCAGCCGTCAGCACGGCAGCGGCATAAGGCGTGATGCCCAGCGCTTCGTAGCGGCGGCGCTTGGCGTCGGGCAGCTCGGGTAGGCTCGCACGGCATTCCTCGAGGAACGCGTCGTCGAGTTCGAGCGGCAACAGGTCGGGATCGGGGAAGTAGCGGTAATCGTGCGCATCCTCCTTGGAGCGCATCGACCGGGTCACATTCTTGTCGGGGTCGTAAAGCCGCGTTTCCTGGACGATGCGTTCGCCAGCCTCCAGCGCGGTGACCTGGCGGAGCGCTTCCTGCTCGACCACGGCCATGACGAAGCGGACCGAGTTGACGTTCTTCGTCTCGGTGCGGGTGCCGAGCGGATCGCCGGGCTTGCGCACGCTGACGTTCACGTCGGCGCGCATCGAGCCTTCTTCCATATTGCCGTCGCACGAGCCGACATAACGCAGGATCGAGCGGAGCTTGCGCAGATAGGCCCCGGCCTCGGCCGGCGAGGTCATGTCCGGGCGGCTGACGATCTCCATCAGCGCCACGCCAGACCGGTTGAGGTCGACATAGCTCTGGGTCGGATGCTGATCGTGCATCAGCTTGCCTGCATCCTGCTCGACATGGATGCGCTCGACCCCGATGCGCTTGGTCGCGTCGTCCGGGTTCTTGTCGTCGAGGCTGATGTCGATCGCGCCCTCGCCCACCAGCGGATGGTAGAGCTGGCTGATCTGATAACCCTGCGGCAGATCGGCGTAGAAGTAGTTCTTGCGGTCGAAGCGCGACCATTTGTTGATCTGCGCGTCGATCGCCATGCCGGTGCGCACCGCCTGGCGAATGCATTCCCGGTTCGGCACGGGCAGCATGCCGGGCATCGCGGCATCGACCAGCGACACCTGGGTGTTGGGCTCGGCACCGAACGCCGTCGCCGCGCCCGAGAAGAGCTTGGCGTTGGAGGTCACCTGGGCATGGACTTCGAGGCCGACCACGACCTCCCAATCGCCGGTGGCGCCACGGATGCGGTATGCGGCTTCAGTCATTTCATTCGCTTTCGTCCTGGTCGGGCCATCGCCGCCGTCGCGGCTCGGGCTCCCGACAAAGAAACTTGATCAATCGCCAGCCAAAATGGAGCGCCGGTTCGAACAGTAATTCGACCAGCAGCCCCATCCTACCACCACGCCTCCGGCCGCGCGACGAAGCCGGCGCGTTCTTCCAGCGCCAGCCCTGCGTTCAGCACGCCCTGCTCGTCGAGCGGCTTGCCGATGATCTGCAGGCCGAGCGGCAATCCCGCCTTGTCGAGGCCGCCGGGCACCGACATCGCCGGCAGGCCGGCAAGCGAGCTGGGCACGGTGAACACGTCGTTCAAGTACATCGCGATCGGATCGGTCTTTTCGCCAAGCGCGAACGCCGCGGACGGCGCGGTCGGCGTGAGCAGCAGGTCGCAGCTTTCCCAGGCGCGCTCGAAATCGCGCGCGATGAGCGTGCGGACCTTCTGCGCCTGGGTGTAATAGGCGTCGTAGAAGCCGGCCGAGAGCACATAGGTGCCGATCATGATCCGGCGCTTCACCTCGTCGCCGAAACCGGCGGCGCGGGTCGCGGCGTACATGTCCTGCAGGTTGGCGCCCTCGGGCAGGTCGCGCAGGCCATAGCGCACGCCGTCATAGCGGGCGAGGTTGGATGAGGCCTCCGCCGGCGCGATGATGTAATAGGCCGGGAGCGCATAAATAGTGTGCGGCAGCGAGACCTCGACGATCTCCGCGCCGGCATCCCGCGCCCAGTCGATGCCCTGCTGCCACAGCGCCTCGATCTCGGCCGGCATGCTGTCGACGCGATATTCCTTCGGGATGCCGATGCGCTTGCCGGCGAGGCTGGACGACAGGCCCGCTTCCCATTTCGGCACATCCAGATCGAGCGAGGTCGAATCCTTCGGATCGAACCCGGTCATCGCCTCCAGCATGATCGCGCAGTCGCGCACGTCGCGCGCCATCGGTCCGGCCTGGTCGAGCGAGGAGGCGAACGCCACCACGCCCCAGCGCGAGCAGCGGCCATAGGTCGGCTTGATGCCCGAGATGCCGGTGAACGCCGCGGGCTGGCGGATCGAGCCGCCGGTGTCGGTACCGGTCGCCGCCGGGCAGAGCCGCGCGGCGATCGCCGCCGAGCTGCCGCCCGAGGAGCCGCCTGGTGCCAGCGCGGCGTTGCCGCCGTCCGCACGCCGCCAGGGCGAGATGACGTTGCCGAAATAGCTGGTCTCGTTGGACGAGCCCATGGCGAACTGGTCCATGTTGAGCTTGCCCAGCATGCCCGCGCCCGCATCCCACAGCTTGCCGGACACGGTGGACTCGTAGGGCGGCGTGAAGCCCTCAAGGATATGGCTCGCCGCGGTGGAGGCCACGCCCTTGGTGCAGAACAGGTCCTTCATGCCGATCGGCACGCCGGCCAACGGCTTCGGCGTCTCGCCCGCTGCCCGCGCCGCATCGGCCGCGTCGGCCGCGGCGATGGCATGATCGGGCGTTTCGACGAGGAACGCGTTGAGCGCCTTGGCCTTGCTTACCTTGGCGACGAACGCGTCGGCCACTTCGCGCGCGGAAAAGCCGCCCTCGCGCACGCCGTCGCGGATCGCGGCGACGCCCAGATCAGTCAGCTCGGTCATTCGATCACCTTCGGCACGGCGAAGAAGCCATGCTCCGCCGCCGGGGCGTTGGAGAGCACCGCATCGCGCACATTGCCGTCGGTGACGACATCGTCGCGCAGGCGCAGATGGTTGGGGATGACGGCGGTCATCGGCTCGACCGACGACGTGTCGACCTCGCCGAGCTGCTCGATCCAGCCCATGATGTTGTCGAGCTCCGGCGCGATGCGCGCGGCCTCTTCTTCGGTGATCGCGATGCGGGCAAGGCTCGCGATCTTCTTCACGGTTGCGATATCTACGGACATGGCCGCGCGGCTAGCAGAGCGCGGCCAAGGCGCGCAACCAAAAGGCGCCGTACGCGATCAGGTTGTTCGCCGGCGCCCGCGCCGCCGAACCCGATTGCAAGCGCCGCGATCCTGCGGCACGGGCGCTCCATGGCCCGCAAATTCCTCTATCTGATCGCCGTGCTGATCGTGCTCGCAATCGCCTGCCTGTTCGTCTTCCGGCTCTACGGCATCGAAATGACGCGCTGGACCTTCGTGCCCAAGGCGGTGTTCGAGGCCCAACCCCCGGTCGCAGCCGACAGCTATGCCGATGCCAAGATGTGGTTCGCCCGGCCCGACAAGCGCGGCAATCCGGCGCTATGGACGCCTGCGGGGTATCAACCGGCCGCGGCGCCCGAGGCAGCGATATTCTTTATCCACCCGACATCCTTCCTGAACGGACAACGCTGGAATGCGCCGCTCGACGATGCGGATGCCAATGCCCGGGCCGAGCTGTTCCTGCGGGCCCAGGCGACCGCCTTCAACGAGGCCGGCGCGATCTGGGCGCCGCGCTATCGCCAGGCAACCTTCGGGGCGTTCCTGACCACCAAGGCCGAGGCGCAAAAGGCGCTGGATCTCGCTTATGGCGATGTCGCCGCCGCCTTCGACCAGTTCCTGAAAGAGGCGGGCGACCGCCCGATCATCCTTGCCGGTCATAGCCAGGGCGCGCTCCACCTGACGCGGCTGCTGCATGAGCGGATCGCCGGCACGCCGCTCGCGAAGCGGATCGTCGCGGCGTATGTGGTCGGCTGGCCGGTCTCGAAGACCGCCGACCTGCCGCGCATGGGCCTGCCGGAATGCGCCGCGGCCGACCAGGCCGGCTGCATCCTTTCCTGGCAGAGCTTTGCCGAGCCGGCCGATCCGGCGCTGATCCTCGACGCCTATGACGCGACCAGCGGCTTCACCGGCGCGCCGCGCCGGGGCACCGCGATGGTCTGCACCAACCCGATCACCGGCACGGCCAATGCAGCCGCGCCGGCGACGGCCAATCTCGGCACCCTGGTGCCCGACAAGGATCTGGGTGCCGCGACGATCCAGGCCGGCCAGGTTCCGGCGCGATGCGAGGGGCGCGGGCTGCTGATGATCGGCACGCCGCCCGACCTCGGCAGCTATGTGCTGCCGGGCAACAATTATCATGTGTACGATTACAGCCTGTTCTGGGCCAATGTCCGCGCCGATGCCGCGCGGCGGCTGGCGGCGTTCGAGGCGCGAAAATGACTGATATTCCTCCACTCGTCATGCTGAACTTGTTTCAGCATCCATGCGCGTTCACTTGCCCCACCGGCGCCGCTCTTGAGGCAGCTGGTCGCGCACGGATCCCGAGACGAGTTCAGGGTGACGGTTTGGGGTATGCCCTTTCATGATCACCGCCGACCGCGCCGTCTTCCGCGAGGCGCTGCCCATGGGCGGCCGCCTGATCGGTCTCGACGTCGGCACCAAGACGATCGGCACCGCTTTGTGCGATGCGGGGTGGAGCTTCGCCAGCCCTGCCCTGCTGATCCGCCGCACCAAGTTCCAGAAGGACAAGACCGCGCTCGCCGCGCTGATCGTCGAGCAGCAGGTCAAGGGCATCGTCATCGGCCTGCCGCTCAACCTGACCGATGGCAGCGAAAGCCCGCGCAGCCAGTCGAGCCGCGCCTTTGCCCGTAACATGGAGGATCTCGGCCTGCCGATCTTCCTCCAGGACGAACGCTGGTCGACTCAGGCGGTTACCCGCACCCTGATCGAGCAGGATGCCAGCCGTGCGAAACGGGCGGAACTGGTCGACAAGATGGCGGCGGCGTACATCCTGCAGGGCGCGATCGACGCGCTGGTGAGCGGCTAGAATCCGACCTACCCAACCGTCACCCCGGACTTGTTCCGGGGACCATCGCGCAACGAATACCGTCAGCGCGGGAGGGGAAATGGATGCCGGAACAAGTCCGGCATGACGGAGGTATTCAATGCACCTTTTCTCAATCGCTAGGGTTCATTCTCACCGTTCCGTTTCGACGGGTGAAGCCCCTGGACGGGCGCGCCGACCACGCGCAGTCGTTCCTCGATCGCGCGGCGCAACACCTCGCGCGGCGACTTGAAATAGGCCCGCGGGCTCGTGCCCATGAACGCCTTGAAATCGCGGTTGAAATGGGCCTGGTCGTAATAGGCGGGATCGATCAGCTCGGTCAGCGGCTGATCCAGCGCATTGCGCACCGCGCCCAGGGTCCGCAGGAACCTTTGGCGTCGGAGAAGGCGCTTGGGAGTGAAGCCGAACACGCGCAGGCACAGCCGGCTGAGCTTGGCCGGCTGAACATCGAGCTGATCGGCGAATTCGGCGACATCGGCCGCCGAGCCGGAGACGAGCACGTCATGCGCCCTGAGCGCGAGCGGGTCCTGTTTGCCGCCATGCCGCGAGCGGCGAATGAGCGTGCGGTCGAGCAGCGCCACGCGACACGCATCGTCGGGACAGGCGCGAAGCGTGGCCGCTAGTTCCACAGCATCGATGCCGAATCCGTCGCCGAGCGGCACCACCTTGTTCGCGACCGCGCCCGCATTACCGCCGATCAGCCTGACCCATCCCAATGGCGTCAGCCCGACGCCGAGCAGCCCGCCGGCGGGACTCGAAAACTGGCGGGTGCGATCAGTCGGGCCGAACAGCGCCGGCGCGAAGGCCGGAACCATCGCGCCGGTGGCGAGATCCTGAATCTCCCATTCGCCCCACAGCACGAACCGGACATTCGCCCATTCGGGATGAAGGAAATCGCAGAGCGGCAACGTCGATTCGACGATGACATAGGCAGTGATCAGATCACGAAGTTCAGGCGCCGGCAGATGGAACCGCACATCGGGCACAAGCCGGCCAAAAGCCGCCCCCGCATCGTCATTCGTCACTCGTTTCCCCACCGACCCGCGACCCGGATGTACCATGATCCTACACGGCAAGTGCCTGAGGTCGAGACACATTCAGCCGTGCGTTGGTGCATTACATGTTAACCAGCCAAGCGCGCGTCGAGTCCTCCGGATGACCTTGTGCGATGCGCCGTCGATACTCGACTGGACGCAAACAATCGGCTCGACGGATATTTACGCTGATCGGGTCTGCAATTTGCGCGATGCTCCCGCGCAGGTCATCAAACAACCTATAATGTCCGACAGGTAGGCGCTGAGCCCGGAGCAGGCATTTTCGGGCCCGTGTAAGATCGGAAATAGTGACGCACCACATCTCCGAAACTGCTCGATATTGTCGCGGCCCCACCGTCGACGACGGCGATTGTTCTGCCATCGGCCCCCGCCACCCCTGCTGAGTAAATCTGCTTTATCATCTGACCATCTTTCCAGATGATCACGCCGATGCGCAAATCTCCACCAGAGTTCCGACCAAACTCATAGCGGATCGATCGAGTCGATAATGCATGGGAGAAATCCGACATGGTGCGCGTCCCTCGGCTCAACTCGATATGACACGCATAGGATTTCAGCGTATTTTGGTTAATCCGAACCGGTGATTCCAGATCCGGCCTGATGACGAGGATTTCGATCCTGTCCGCCCGGCGCAACGCCTCCGAAATAGCGGCTGATGTGTCAGATACGGCCCACACCGTTCCCGGCAATATGACACAAGCCATTGATATTACTATGACAATTGCGGATTTGCCCATGGTCAGACTGCCTTGATGGTAATGCGGAGCGCGCCCCCTTGGATGGCAAACAATTACCGCCTTATGCGGCAAAGAGCGGCAGCTATCTCGTTCGCGAACCGATGGTTAGTTAAACGGCGGCGGAATTCTTGGTATCAATATCCTTCGGCGCAGCGAGCAGGCAAGCGCAGATCACCTAAACCGAGTGCTCGCGGGACGATCGATAGATCGCGTGGAATTCATGTCGTGCGTACCAAGCCGAACTGGATTCACCACCAAATGGATGGTTTCGCGGAGTGGGCCAGCCTCCAAGTGGAAACTCTCAATATTTCATTGCCTTGGGGCGTGATCGAATGACGATCCTGCCATAATATGCGGGTCTCTGGACGTTTCTTTCCAGGCCCCTGTCCGCGTGGCGCCATCTTGCGCCCTGCCCCACCCCTCGCTACCGAACCCCTTTAATGCCAGCATCAGATCACCGCCCCGCGACCCTCATCCAGGGCAGCGCCGTCTTTCCGCACCGGCACCTGACCGGGATCGACGGATTGCAGCCGCACGAGATCATGTTCCTGCTCGACGAATCGGAGCAGTGGGTCGAGGCGAACCGCAGCCGCGCCAAGAGCGACAAAAGGCTCGAAGGTCTCACCCAGATCAACGCTTTTTTCGAGAACAGCACGCGCACGCTGCTGTCGTTCGAGATCGCGGGCAAAAGGCTCGGCGCCGATGTGGTCAACATGCATGCCGCCCAGTCCTCGGTGAAGAAGGGCGAGACGCTGATCGACACGGCGATGACGCTCAACGCAATGCGCGCCGATGTGATCGTCATCCGCCATATGAGCTCGGGCGCGGTGCGGCTGATCGCCGACAAGGTCGATTGTCCGGTGCTCAATGCCGGCGACGGCAGCCATGAACATCCGACTCAGGCACTGCTCGACGCCTTGACGATCCGCCGCCGTCGCGGGTCTGTCGCGGGGCAGCGCGTGGTGATCTGCGGCGACGTGCTGCACAGCCGGGTCGCGCGCTCCAACATCCTTTCGCTGACCGCGCTCGCCGCCGAGGTGCGGGTCTGCGCGCCCTCGACCCTGATGCCCGCCGCGATCGAGCGGATGGGCGTGACGCCCTTCACCGATTTCGACGCGGCGCTCGACGGTGCCGATGTGGTGATGATGCTGCGCCTGCAGACCGAGCGCATGTCGGGCGGCTTCGTGCCGTCCACCCGCGAATATCATATGCGCTACGGCCTGACCCTGGAGCGGCTCGCGCGCGCCAGACCCGATGCGCTGGTGATGCACCCCGGCCCGATGAACCGCGGCGTCGAGATCGATTCGAACGTCGCCGACCATGTCGAGCGATCGGCGATCACCGAACAGGTCGAGATGGGCGTCGCGGTGCGCATGGCGTGCCTGGATGTGCTGACGAGGCGAGCGCGGAAAGTGGAGGGCTGGGCATGATCCGCGCCTTCTCCAACGCCGTGCTGGTGAGCGCACAGGCGGACGGCCCAACGACATTGGTGATCGACGCCGAGAAGATCGTCTCGATCGGCGGCCACGCGCCCGCGGGCGCCGACCTCACCGATTGCGCCACGCTTGGCCGCTCCGTGCTCGTCGCTCCTGCGATCATCGATCTCGGCGTCTTCGCGGTCGACAAGGCCGCCTGCCGCGCGGGCGGCATCGTGCGGGTCGGGCTGATGCCCGATCAGTCGCCGGTGCTCGACGACCCCGGCATCATCCAGCGCGCCGCCGACATGGGCAAGCCCGACATCTGGGTCCACCCGATCGCCGCCGCGACGCGCGGCCTGGCCGGCACCGACCTCGCCGAAATGGCGATCGCCCGCGATGCCGGCGCCCGCGCGGTCGCGACCGGACGGCGCTGGATCGCCGATTCGGGCGTGATGCGCCGCGTGCTTGCCTATGCGCACGACTGCGACCTGACGGTGATCACGCATGCCGAGGATGCCGGGCTGGTCGGCGCGGCGGCTGCGACCGAAGGCGAGACCGCGACCCGCCTGGGCCTGCCTTCCGCGCCCGCTTCCGCCGAAGCGCTGGCCATCGCGCGCGACCTGATCCTGGCCGAGGAAACCGGCGCCCGGCTGCATTTCCGCCAGGTGACGACCGCGGCCGGCTTCGACCTGGTCCGCCGCGCCAAGGCGCGCGGCCTGCCGGTGACCTGCGGCATTACGCCGGCGCATCTGTTCCTGTCCGACAATGCGATGAGCGATTTCCGCACCTTCGCGCATCTCTCCCCCGCCCTGCGCAGCGAGAGCGACCGCCAGGCAGCGCTCGCGGCGGTGGCCGACGGCACGATCGACCTGTTGTGCTCGAGCCACGATCCGCGCGGGCCCGAGGAGAAGCGCCTGCCCTTCGCCGATTCCTCGGCGGGCATGGCCGGTGCGGAGACCCTGCTGGCACTATCGCTCGGGCTGGTGCGTGACGGCGTGATCGGGATCGACCGGCTGTTCGCGCTGCTGGCGGCCAATCCGGCGAAGGTGCTGGGGCTTGAAGCGGGCACGCTTACGCAAGGCGCGCCTGCCGATTTCATGCTGCTCGACTGGGAAGCGCCGTGGCAGATCGACACCGATCGCATGGTCGCCAAGGCCGGTAACACGCCGTTCGACAAGCTGCCCGTGCAGGGCAAGGTGCTGCGCCTGTTCAAGGGCGGCAGCGAGCTTCGCTAGAGCGGCGAGCTCTGAATCGAACCACCTCCGTTCGTCCTGAGTAGCCATTGAGCTTGTCGAAATGGCGTATCGAAGGACAGGCCTTACGCGCTTCAACTGTCCTTCGATACGCAGCTTCGGCAAGCTCAGCCGCTACTCAGGACGAACGGTTCTGATCTCCCGCGCGCTGTTCCAGGCGCGAAAAGGCCCTCCCACCGACCGGTAGAAGGGCCTCCCCGTTCAATACGAACCAGAAATTTAGCCGACGACCAGCCGGCCGTTCATCTGGATCGGGCGGCTCATGTTGAAATAGTTCGGCGAGGTCGCCATCACCGTTTCGTGGATCGCCGCGAACTGCTCCGCGGTCCCATTGCCCTTCATCCGCACATCATAGTCGATCGTGCGATATCCGGCGGGCACTGAGTCGCTCAGCCCAAGGAAACCGCGCAGATCGAGTTCGCCCCGCGTCTCGATCTCAAGCTGGTCGAGCTCGATCCCGGCGATCGAAGCGCCGGCGACATAGCCGACCATCATGCACGCGTTGACCGCCGCCATCAGCAATTCCTGCGGGTTCGGCGCGGTGTTGGTGCCGAGCAATTCGGTCGGCTCGTCCGCCACGATCCGGAAATCGCGCGCGATCCGCTCGCCGCCCAGGGTAATTTCCTCGACCGTCGTTTCGCTGCGGGTCTGCCCCGTCCACCGGCTGGTGACGTGGAAGCCGGCCTTGGCCCGGGCGGGCTCCGCCTGGATCGCCTCGACGACCTCCCCCAGCGCGGTCAGATCGATGTCGTTGATGTTCTTGTTCGAAACCATGTCCAGCATGGGAATTCTCCTTGGTTGATGATCAGTTGAATTGCGGCGCGGCGGCATTCACCAGCGCGAGCGCGGCGGGCGAAATTGCCTGAAGCGTGCCGACGAACTGTGGATGCGCCATGCCCGAACCGAGATAGGTCCAGCGCGCGGCCTGGTGCTGCTGCGCGATCAGCGCCATGCGGTCGGCGACCGGGCGGCCCGTTGCCTGCTCCAGCGCGGCGACGTTGAACGCCGCCTGCTGCCCGAGCCCGCCGTCGATAAAGGCGACGATCTCGAGATATTCGCCCGCCGCGGCGACGATCGCGCCATCGTTGCGGCCATCGGCCAGCGCCTCCACCATCAGGGTGTCGACCTTGGCGTGCTGGCATTCCTCCATCCAGTGATGCCGCAACAGGCTCTTGAACAGCGGATCGAGCCCGGCATCGTCGCGGACGCTGTCCAGATAATGGTTCTGCGTCATCCACTCGATGTGCAGGATGGCCAGCGCCACCGCGAGCGGATCGTGCCGCAGCACCTCCGCCGCGATCGCCTCGGCCGGGCCGATCACCTGGCAGGGCGCGCCGAATCCGGCCGCATAGGCTTCCTGGAATCGGCGGAAGAGCTGGATATGCTTCGCCTCCTCGCCAGCGAACTGGAGCAGCGCGCGGACGCGGTAATCGTCCGCATCGAGCAGCGGCCGGACATGATCGAGCACGAACGGGAGGATGAACTCCTCGATCACGCCGAACAGGCTTAGATATTGATGGCCGCTGATCTGGTTGAGCAGCGTGCGCGCCGCCGCGTCCAGGCCGGGCGCGGTGTCGGTACGTGCCAGGGCTTCAGGCATGAACCGGGCGGTGAAGTCGAGCCGGTCGTCCGGCCCGAGCACGTCGTCGAGGCGCCAGCCGGCGCGCTCCGAGGAGGCAAGCACCTCCGCGTAGGTAAAGTCGCGATACATGGAAAATCTCCGTGAAGGGTCAGGCGACGCCGAACGGCGTGAGCGCCAGCGCCAGCGTGAAGCCGCCGCAGATCAAGGTGCCGCAGGTGACGAACAGCAATTTCGTCACGTCGGGCGGGGGAATGATGTTCACTGTCTTTTCTACTCCTGGATGCGGGCGGGGGGTGCCCGAAAATGCGACCAGGTTCTTATCGTTGACGGTGAATTAGGCCGGTTCGGCCCTGAGCTGAATGATCGCGCGACCGAAACAATTGATCGAAACGCCGGAAAAGACGACAATCCGGCGATGGATGTACTGGCCGACATATTGTCGTCGATGCGCCTGAGCGGCGGCGTCGTGATCGACGCCGAGCTCGGCGGGCCGTCCTGCCTTGTCTCCCAGTTCACCAAGGAACATTGCGCGGCCTATTTTGCCGAACCGGCGCATGTGATCGCTTATCATTATGTCCGGTCGGGCCGGATCTGGGTGGAGGTCCCGGGCGAGCCGCCGGTGGAGGCCGAGGCCGGATGCGTCATCCTGCTGCCGCGCAACGACAAGCATCTGCTCTATTCCGAACCAGGGCTGTCGCCCGTTGCGTCCGAGGATCTGATCGAGCCGGGGCCGAGCGGGGAGCCCGCGCGAATCCGCGTCGCGGGCAAGGGCGAGCAGACCATGCTCTATTGCGGCTTTCTGGGCAGCCGCTCGCCCGAGAATGCGCTGATCCAGAGCCTGCCCAGCATGATGCTGATTCACGCCGGCGACCCTTCCACCAAGGACTGGCTCGAAAGCTCGCTCCGCTTCGCCGCGGAGCAATATGCCGGAGCGCCGCCGATGGTCGTCGCGCGCCTGACCGAGCTGCTGTTCGGCGAAGCGGTGCGCCGTTACATCGAGGGCCTGCCCGAGGGAGAGGGCGGATGGCTCACCGGCCTGCGCGATCCCGGCGTCGCCAGGGCGCTGTCGATCATCCACAATCGTTATGCCGAGGCGCTCGACGTGACCGGCATGGCGCGCGAGGTCGGCATGTCGCGCTCCGCCTTTGCCGATCGCTTCACCGCGCTGATCGGCGAGGCGCCGATGCGCTATTGCGCGCGCTGGCGCATGCGGGTCGCAGCGAACATGCTGCGCGACGGCAGGGCAAGCAGCACCAACATCGCCTATGATGTCGGCTTCAATTCGGAGGCAGCCTTTACCCGCGCCTTCAAGCGCGAATATGGCGATCCGCCCGGCGCGTGGCGACGCCGGCTGGCCCGGCCCGATGCTGCCGGCGACAGCGACCTGGCGGCGCCATCCGCCGCCGCGAAGGCGGACGAGAGGATCGCCGTCTGCACCTCGCCCGACGGCACGCGCATCGGCTGGTCGGACATGGGCGAAGGCTTCCCGCTGCTCCAGCCCGCGGTGTGGTTCCACCAGATCGAGGAGGATCGTGCCTCGGTCGCCTGGCAGCATTGGGTCAGCGAGGCACGCCGAGGCCGGCGGCTGATCCGCAGCGACCTGCGTGGCGTGGGCCGGTCGGACCGCGATCCGCCGCGCTGGACGTTCGACGCGCTGCTCGAGGATTTCGCGGCGGTTGTCGACGCATCGGGGGTGGACCGGTTCGACCTGTTCGGCCTGTCGCACGGCTCACTAGTCGCGCTCGCTTATGCCGCGCGCCACCCGGCACGTGTGCGCCGCATGATACTGTATGGCGGCTATGCCGCGGGCTTCGAGGTGCGCGGCGATCCCGAGGAGATCAAGCGGCGCAAGTCCTTGCTCGACATGGGCCGCATCTACCGCGACGGCGGTCGCGACGTGTTCGGGCGCATGCTCGGGGCGCTCTACTGGCCCGATGCGCGCGGCGCGATGATCGACTGGTTCAACGATCGGCTCGGCACGATCATGGGCCTGAACGAATCGCTGCAGGATGTCTTCCGCTCGCTCGACCTGCGCGGCGAGCTCGGCGCGATTACCGCCGAGACGTTGATCGCGCATAGCCGGGGCGACCGCATCATCCCGCACGCCTGCGCCGAGGAAATGGCGCGATTGATCCCGGGCGCGCGGCTGCTGTCCTGCGACAGCGAGAGCCATATGCTGCTGGCGGACGAGCCGGCATGGCCGGTCTTTATGCAGAGTCTGCGCGGATTTCCCGGCGCAACCGGGAACGGCGCAACACCAGCCTGAGGCTCAGCGCGACGCGATCTGCCGGCCGGCGGGACGCGCCCAGGACGCCACCTGATCGCCGGCCTGGACGCGGACGAAGCAGGTGCCGCCCCTGGCCTTGAAGCGCCGGCACAACGCGTCGGCCTCGGCGCGGGCGAAGCCGCCGACCGAGAGGCGGTAGAAGCTGCCGGCACCCGATGTGATGCTGACGCCCGACGGCATCTGCCCGGCAAAGGTCGCATTGCCGCGGACTGCCCGTCCCCAGGCATCCTTTGCCACGGCGGCGTTCTGATATGCGCCGAGCTGGACGAAATAATTACCCTTCGCCGGCGCACGCGTCACCGCTGCCTCGACCGGCTTCGCCTTCGCGCTCGCGATACGAACGGGCCGCGAGGCGAGCGTGGCCGCCGGGAGACGCTGAACGACTTCCTCGCGCGGGCCGAACACGACATTGGCAAAGGCGGGTTTGGCCGCCGGGGCGGCGTCGACGGGCGTCGCGGCGGCCGCCACATCGGCCGCAGGCGCGGCGGGCACATCTTGAGCCGCCTGAGGCGCCTTGTCCGCCTGGCCGGGCATGAATGCGTCGACCGGGGCCGCGGCGGCCAGCGCGGTGCCCGGCATCGAACGGTTGAGCGCGAGCGCCACCGGCTGGCCGGGATCCATCACCGCCCTGACGCCGAGCAGCGCGGCGACCTGATCATAGGCCGATGTCGGGCGCGCGAATGCGGCCCATTGCAGCATGCGCTGATCGATCTGGTCGGGTGCGAGATCGAAGGACGCCATCGTCTTCGCTTCCTGCCAGCGGCCGGCCAGCGCGAGGCTGAGCGCGAAATTCTGCCGTGTCTTGGAATCGGCGCCGGGCGAGCGCACCGCGGCGTTCAGCACGTCGACCGCGCCGGCGGGATCGCCGGCCAGCGCCATTGCCAGCCCCCGGTCGCTGACCGGGATGATGTCCTTGTGGGTGTCGAGCGTCTGACGCGCCGTGCCCCAGTCGCCCGTGGCGATCTGCGCCAGCGCGAGGTTGAGCGACAGCTTGCCGTTGCCGGGATCGAGCGTCGTCGCGTCGGCAAAGGCCTGGCGCGCGGAATCGAACCGGCCGGCGCGCAAATAGCTTTCAGCCAGCAGCGCGCGAAAGCTCGCGACCTGCGGGCGCAACCCGACAGCGACTTCGGCATGGAATACCGCCTGCCCGGTCTTGCCCCGGTTCAGCGCCGCGCGCGCCTTGCCCGCTTCCGACGCCGCCTTGCGCTCGGCACGCGATTCGTCGCGCGCGCTGGCGAAGGCGATGCCGCCATGCGAAGTGATGCCGGCCAGCGCGCCGCAGCCGACAAGCGCGGTGAGCCCAAGAGTGACGATCGCCCGGGTCTTCATCGGAACTCCCCCAAATTCAATTCAGCGTGTCGCGCGGGGCGGCAGCTGGCTGGCCAGCTCTTCCACCTCGGGCAGGGATTGCAGGAACGAGTCCAGCGCCTGAGTCACCAGGACCTGAGCGGAGCAATTGTGCAGCGCGCTCGCGAGGCGCAGGCGCAGATGCCGGCTATGGTCGAGCCGCAGCGTGAAGGCCGCCTTGCCGGCCTTGGCCTGCGCCTCATGCCCGATCCGCGCGACGACGGCCGCCGACACGGCAACGGGCGCCGGCACTGGTTTGGCGACGCGGATCGCGAGCAGCGAGGCCGACTCGAATTCGGGCTCGGGCTCGGCTTCCGGGTCGGGACTCTGAGCTGCCTCAGGCTCGTCACGCACAACCTCATGAGTCGGTTCGGACTCGTGAGAGCCAAGCTCGCTCTCTGGCCACCGCGCGACCTGTGGTGCCTCGAATTCCTCCTGCAGCGCCTCGCGCTGACGCAGCACGGGCGGCACGATGGCGGGCGGGGCATAGGCATCGGCGCCATGACCCTCCGGCTCTCCCATGTCGTTCCAGCCGAGATCGTCGTGCGGCGCCGGAATGGCGCCGAAGCCACCAAAACCCTGGGGGCGCATCGCGGGACGTGCCTGGCCCTTGCGGGCGAGCAACGTCGAGGAGAGCGAAGCGAACGGCTTGGACTGCCCTAACATCGTCATCCTCTCACCCCACCACGCGGCGGCCGAAACCGCCTGCTGCCGGACGCTGCGACGCATAGCCATTCTGCGTCGTCGGCGCCGAGAAGACGGTGCGGCGGAAATTCCGCTCCAGCCGATCCGAGATATAGGTCCAGAGCTGCTGGATCTCCTGGCTCGACCGGCCGTTGCCATCGACTTCCATGACCGTGCGGCCGTCGATCATCGATGCAGCGAAATCCGTGCGGTGATGGACGGTGATCGGCGCGACCGTGCCGTGCTGCGACAGCGCGACGGCGGCTTCGGAAGTGATCTTGGCCTTGGGCGTCGCGCCGTTGACCACGAACAGCAACGGCTTGCCGGCGCGCTCGCACAGATCGACCGTGGCGCCGACGGCGCGCAGATCGTGCGGCGACGGGCGGGTCGGGATGACGATCAGCTCGGCCACCGCGATCACGCTCTGGATCGCCATGGTGATCGCCGGCGGCGTGTCGATCATCGCCAGGCGGAAGCCCTGCTGACGCAGCACCTCCAGATCGGCGGCAAGCCGCGCGACGGTGGTCTGGGCAAAGGCCGGAAATTCGCTGTGCCGTTCGTTCCACCAATCGGACAGGGACCCCTGGGGATCGATATCGATCAGCACGACCGGGCCAGCGCCCGCCAGTTGCGCCTGAACGGCCAGATGCCCCGACAAAGTGGTCTTGCCGGATCCGCCTTTTTGCGATGCCATCGCGAGAACGCGCATGTGCCCCATCAACTCCCACTGTTCGAGGGGGAGGAATGCCACCGCAGACGTCAAGAAGCAGTTAACGGGCCATAGGGGTTGTCGCGGGGCCGGCCAGTAGCGTCAATCGCCGAGGCAACGCTGGCCGGAGCCGCGCCCTTGGAAGCGGTGGCAGCCGGCTCAGGTCGCCGTGAAACGCCACCCGACGATCAATCCATCGGCGATCCACTGGCCGAGCATGCCGCCCGCCCGGGCGATCCCGTCGCTTTCGCCCCAGGACGCCACCATGCGATCGCATAAACCGGCGAACGGCAAGCCGGCACGCGCCCAGAGGAGCGCTTGACGCTCCACTTGATCGATCGCGCGGAAATGCGACACATGGTCCTGCCGCCAGACCAGGATCGCGCCCGGTTCTGCCAGCAGCACGGCTGCGGGCGGCGCCTCGCCTTCGGCCAGCGCCGACCAGATCGCCGGGGCGTTGCTGGTCAGCTCGCCGAGATCGAGCGTCGGCGTGAAGGCGAGCACTGCCCGGTCCCAGTCGATATCGGCGAGGTCCCCGCGCGTCAGCGGCGTGGCGTCGTGGGCGACAAAGGCTTCGCCGAGCGCATTCTCGATCCAGGCGAGCTCGGTCACCTCGGGGTCGTCGGGGTAGAGCGACGCGAGGGTCGCCGGGAAATCGCCGGGATAGGCGTCGAGCGTCCAGCTGCTCGGCGGCACGCGGTCGATATGGGTGGCGACCGCTGCGTCGAATGCCTCGGCGCCGATCCAGTCACGTGTCCGCGCAAAGCTGTCGGCCAAGCAGGCGACGAGCTGAGCGCGGTAGTTATTCTGATGGACGCGTAGCCCCGGCGCGACACCCGTGCCGAGGCGGGCCGCGGCCGGTTCGTCTTCGCTGACGAGCCAGGCGCGCATGTCGCGCTGCAGGTCTAGCAGGCTCATGCCGCTGCCTGCAGCGCCCGGCCGCCGATGCGCCGCGCGATGGCCAGCTCCGCGAGCAGTTCCTCGAGCGGCGGAATGGCGTCGTCGCGCTCGATCATCGTCGCCACCGGACCCAGTCGCGGCAGGATATAGGCGTAGAGATCCCAGACCGAGGGCGGCACCGGCCGGTCGTGCGTGTCGATCAACAACGCCGCGCCCTGGCTATGGCCGGCGAGATGGATCTGGCGGACGCGGCCTGCGGGGATTCCATCGAGATACGCGATCGGATCGAACCCGTGATTGGTCGCGCTGACGAAGACATTGTTGACGTCGAGCAGCAGCCCGCAGCCAGTCCTCGCGCACAGCGCATCAAGGAACTGCCACTCGGTCATGTCGGCGCCGGGAAAATCGATATAGGTCGACGGATTCTCGATCAGCATGGGGCGGCCCAGCGTGTCCTGCGCGCGGGCGATATTGGCCGCGACGAGGTCGAGTGCTTCGTCCGTATAGGGCAAAGGCAACAGGTCGTGGGAATTGAACCCCTCGATCCGCGACCAGCTCAGATGATCGGAGACGAACAACGGCTCGATCTCTTCCACCAGCTGCCGCAGCCGCGCGAGATAGGCCCCGTCCAGCCCGTCGGCCGACCCGACCGACATCGACACGCCGTGCAGCGCGACCGGATAGCGCTCGCGGACGTCGCGAAGGATTTGCCGGGGCCGCCCCCCCGGGACCATGAAATTCTCCGAGATCACCTCGACGAAATCGACGCCGATACGGTGATCGAGAAAGTCGGCATAATGCGGCTTGCGCAGGCCCAGGCCATAGCCGGAGAAAGGGGAGATCATGAAGGGTCTTCCAGTAATATCGCCTTGTCTTCTTCCCCGGCGAAGAGTGCCGGGTTGAACATGCCCCGCATGTTCAAGGATCGTCCGGGGGACGATCCGACCCGGCACTCTTCGCCGGGGAAGCAATGTTTTTGGGGACGTCAGAGAGAAAACCGGCCCGACGGCGCTGACACCGCCGGGCCGTCGCGCGATCAGTTGGGCGCGGTCAGGCTGCCGCCGGCGGCCTTGCACTGCTTGGACGAGAGTTCCTTGAAGCCCATGCCCTTGCAGTCATTCTGGCCCTTGCAGTCGTTCTTCGCCGTCTTGCAGTCGGAAGTGCCCTTGCAGGTGTTGATGCCGTAACAATGGACCTTGGCGGCGGCTCCCTTGGCCACGGCAACGGTGGGAGCGGCGGCGCTGATGGCGACGACGGCGGCGGCTGCGGCGAAGCTGACGCCGGTGCGAAGGATGGTCATGATGGTCTCCGAATGGGGGATGCCGGATTGGCTTCCGTCATTCGGGCGGGTCGCGTGGCGGGTTACAGCGCTGGGAAATTTACCCCAAAAATCTACCAGCGCAGCAGGCGCGGCCCAAGTAGCGCTCCGATCGCAGTGGCGAGCAGGATACCGAGCGAATACCAGGTCAGCACGAAGATCGCCGACACCTCGGGGCAATGGAGGCAATAGACCGTCGCGGCAAAGGCCCCCGCCGACAGCCCCGCGGCCGCACCGGCCGCGCGCAACCGGGTTGGGGCGAGCCGCCGGAACGACCAGAGCAACCCGACAAAAATCGGCATCGCCAGCGCGACGACACGCCACGGACACTGCATCCAGCTATAGCTGAGCCACATCCGCAGCCAGTCGCCGGGCGGCGTCCGGATCAGCTCCATTGCGCCCAGGCCGGTGAGCAACACCGCCGGGATGGCGACCAGCCACAGGCCGCGCAGCCGCGTGGTCTCGGGTCTGGCGAGCTGGATCGTCACTGCAAGCGCGGCGATCGACAGCGAGATGGTGTAGGCCCATTTCATCCAGAAGGCGAAGCCGTGCATCGCGGTGCCGAGATCGGGCCGAATGCCCATCCACGCCACAACCAGACCGAGCGACACCAACATTCCTCCGCCCAGGCCGAGCAGCACGCGCCGGCCGACCGCGCCGCGGCGAACCGGGGCGACGTCGCTCGACAACGCGGTGATGAGGTCGTCGGTATTCATCGCCGGCCTCCCTGGATGCGCGCCATCAGCGTCTTGAGGCCGCGATGGACCGAGACCTTCACGTCGGATTCGCCGATCCCGTCGGCCTCGGCCGCTTCGGCGATGCTCAGCCCGTCGAGCCGGGTCGCGCGGATCATCCGCGCCTGCTTGGCCGGCAAGGAGTCGAGCAGGTCGGCGACATCCATGCGGGCGCTCGACGCATCCTCGAACCCTTCCGCGACCAGGATGTCCTCCAGCCCGTCGATCGGCTGGAAGCGGCGGTGGCGGCGGAAATGGTCGATCATCTTGTAGCGCGCGATGGCGAACAGCCAGGCGGTGAAGGCGCGGTCACGGTCATAAGTGGCGCGGCGCGTGTGCACCGCAATCAGCGTTTCCTGCACCAGATCCTCGATATCGTCGTCGCCGCCGGATCGACGCCGATAGAAGCCGCGCAGCAGGGGCACGAGCAGGCGCAGCAGTGCAGCGTGATCGCCGGCATTGCCGTCGAGCCCGCTGATCATCAATCCGCGCAATTCTGCCTCGCTTGCCCGCATTCGCGCTCCCTCGGGAAGAATTCGCGGCGTCCGCGCGATTGGTTACAGCATCGCGGCCGATCCCCGAAAAAATTGTTCGAGGGCGATATCTGTAACCGCCGGCGCATCGCCGCCGAACTGGCAGGGTGACCCGGGCATTCCAGCCTCCTCTACCCGGGCACCGCGCGGCGGCGCCCTTCCCCCGGCGGCGCCGCGCGCCCCGGAGGCCCCCAAATCGAAGGAAAAGACCATGCGTTCGACCCACGCCACCATCGCCGCCACGCTCGCCCTCGCCATCACCGGCGCGACTCTCGCCACCGCCGCCTCGGCCCAGACCAAGCCCGCGATGGAGAAATGCTACGGCGTCTCGCTCGCCGGCAAGAACGACTGCAAGGCCGGCGCCGGTACGAGCTGCGCGGGCACGTCGAAGGTCAATTATCAGGGCGATGCGTGGAAGCTGGTCAAGGCCGGCACCTGCACCACGATCAAGACCCCCAAGGGCGCGGGCTCGCTGACCCCCAAGGCATAAGCCGCATCCGCCGGGGCGCGGCACGATCGCGCCCCGGCCACCTCCCAATGGAGCCATCATGGTCCCAATTGTCTCGCTATACCGACGCACCGTCGACCGTGCCTCGGCGCTGCTGCCCGATGCCCTGCTGCTGCTCGTCGCGCGGCTCGGCATCGCTTCGGTCTTTTTCCTGTCGGGCAGGACCAAAGTGGAGGGCCTGCTGACCATCACCGACAGCACCTTTGAGCTGTTCCGTACCGAATATGCCCTGCCGCTGGTCCCGCCCGACATCGCCGCGGTGGCCGCGACCGTGTCGGAGCACCTCTTCTCGATCCTGCTGGTATTCGGGCTGGCGACGCGCTTCTCGGCGCTGGCCCTGTTCCTGATGACGCTGACCATCGAGATCTTCGTCTATCCCGATGCGTGGTCCACGCATCTCAGCTGGGCGGCGATCCTGCTGCCGCTGATCGCACGCGGCGGCGGCGCGTGGTCGATCGATCGGTTACTGTCAGCGCGATTCGTCCGCCCGTGAGACGGGCGGACTGGGTCAGGCTTCGACCCAGTCCTTCCGGGCGATCCCCTGCGCATAGAGCAAAGCGGTCAGGTCATTATGGTCGATCCGCGCGGCGGCGGCGGCGGCGACGATCGGCTTGGCGTGATAGGCGACGCCCAGCCCTGCCCGTTTGATCATCGCCAGGTCGTTGGCGCCGTCACCCACCGCGAGCGTCGCTTCGGGCGGCAGACCAAGCTCGGCGGTCGCGTCCAGCAAGGTGCGCTCCTTGGTGTCGGAGCCGACGATCGGCTTGGTCACTTTTCCCGACAGCGCGCCGTCCGCGATCTCCAGCCGGTTGGCGATCGCGCGGTCGAAGCCGATCATCTCCGCGACCGGCTCGGCGAAGCGGGTGAAGCCGCCCGACACGAGGATCGTCATCGCGCCGCGCGCCTTCATCGTGCGGATCAGCGCCACCGCACCGGGCATGATCGTCACGCGCTCGGCGAGGCATCGGGCGATGACACCCTCGTCCAGTCCCTTGAGCAGCGCCACGCGCGCATCCAGCGCCGATTCGAAATCCAGCTCGCCGCGCATCGCCGCCTCGGTGACGGCGGCGATCTGCGGCTTGATGCCGGCATAATCGGCCAGTTCGTCGATGCATTCGACGGTGATCATGGTCGAATCCATGTCGGCGACGAGCAGCTTCTTCTCGCGCCCCTCGGCCAGTTGCACGACCACGTCCATATCCGGGAACACGCCCTCCAGCGCGCTGCGCGCTGCCTCTGGCGCGAGTCCGAACATGATGTCGGCGGCAGATCCCTCGTCCAGCCAGACATGCGCCGCGGGCAGGCAACCCGCCGCGTCGAGCCGGTGCTGCGCGGCGGAAATATCATCCCCGCCGAGTTTTCCCGCTGCTATCAGCGTTGCGATGAACATGATGTCTCCCCTGCCTCGTAAGCCGCGCGTGGCGCTCATTGCAGGGCCGACCGCCAGCGGCAAGTCCGCGCTCGCCATGGCGATCGCACAAAAGCATGGCGGCGTGGTGATCAACGCCGATTCAGCCCAGGTCTATGCCGATCTGCGCATATTGTCGGCGCGGCCGAGCGTGGAGGAAGAAGCCCGCGTGCCGCACCGGCTGTTCGGCCATGTCGATGGCGCCGACATTTATTCCGCCGCGCGCTGGGCGATCGAGGCGAAGGCGGAAATCGACCGGGCGCATGAAGCGGGCCTGTTGCCGGTGCTGGCCGGCGGGACCGGGCTGTATATGCGTACCCTGCTCGACGGCATCGCCCCTGTGCCGCCGATCGATCCGGCGATCCGCGGCGAGGTGCGCGCGCTGCCCGTCGCCCGGGCCTATGCGCAGCTTGGGGAACTGGATCCGCCCGCCGCCGCCCGGCTTGCGCCCGCCGACACCACTCGGGTCGCGCGCGCGCTCGAGGTCGTTCGCTCCACCGGCAGGACGCTGGCGACATGGCAGCAGGAAAAGACCGGCGGGATCGGCAATCAGATCGACCTGATGCCGATGATCATGCTGCCAGATCGCGACTGGCTGCTCGCGCGCTGCGATCTGCGGCTCGAGACGATGTTCGGAAAAGGCGGCATTGAAGAGGCACGCGCGGTGCTCGCCCGGACCGATATCCTGCCCTCAGCGCCCGTCCGCCTGGCGATCGGCGTGCCGGAGATCGGCGCGATGCTGGCCGGCGCCATGACGCCCGATCAGGCGCTGGCGGCGGCGCAACTGGCGACGCGCCAATATGCCAAACGACAATTTACGTGGTTTCGGAACCAGCCTCCCGCTATGTGGCCCCGCGTGGCAGCGACAGAAACATGCGTGCTGCTGGACGATTTTGAAACTAGATTTCTACAAGAAGCTTGACGGACAAATTTTCGATCATTAACGGCGCCCTTCGCGAAGCAATGTTGCGTCGCACCGGGCCATAAGAGGCAGATACGATATGACGACCGAGAAGAGCGGAGCCGATATCCTGGTCGAGGCGCTGTGCGATCTCGGCGTGGAGGTCGTGTTCGGCTATCCCGGCGGCGCCGTCCTGCCGATCTATGACGCGCTGTTCCGCAGCAAGCGGATCAAGCACATCCTGGTCCGGCACGAACAGGCCGCGACTCACGCCGCGGAGGGCTATGCCCGCTCGACCGGCAAGCCTGGCGTCGTGCTCGTCACCTCGGGCCCCGGCGCGACCAATGCCGTCACCGGCATCACTGACGCGCTGATGGATTCGATCCCGATGGTCGTCATCACCGGCCAGGTCCCGACCGCGCTGATCGGCACCGACGCGTTCCAGGAAGCCGATACCGTCGGCATCACGCGCCACTGCTCCAAGCATAATTATCTGGTGAAGGACCCGGCGCAGCTCGGCGACGTCATCCATGAGGCATTCCACATCGCCACCTCGGGCCGCCCCGGCCCCGTCGTCGTGGATATTCCCAAGGACGTTCAGGTCGCCAGCGCCCGCTACGTCAGGCCGGGCCCGATCAAGCACAAGACCTATCGCCCGCAGGTGAAGGCCGACCAGGCGCTGATCGAGCAGGCGGTCGACATGCTCGCCGCGGCGGAACGGCCGATCCTCTACACCGGCGGCGGCATCATCAATGCCGGCCCGGCAGCGAGCCAGTTGCTGCGTGAACTGGCGCGGATCACCGGCGCGCCGGTCACCTCGACCCTGATGGGGCTTGGCGCCTTCCCCGCCACCTCCGACCAGTGGCTCGGCATGCTCGGCATGCACGGCACTTATGAAGCGAACTGGGCGATGAACCAGGCGGACCTGATCCTCTGCCTCGGCGCGCGCTTCGACGACCGGGTCACCGGCCGGCTCGACGCCTTCAGCCCGAACAGCCGCAAGGTGCATATCGATATCGACCGGTCGTCGGTGAACAAGAATGTCCGCGTCGATCTGCCGATCATTGCCGATGTCGGCCACGCGCTGGAGGACATGGTCCGCGTCTACAAGGCGCGGCGCCATCCCAAGCCCGATCTGTCCGACTGGTGGCAGCGCATCGCCGGCTGGCGCGCGGTGAAGAGCCTCGACTTCGTCGACAGCGCCACTGAGATCATGCCGCAGCGCGCGATCAAGGCTTTGTGGGAGGCGACGCACAAAAAATCGCCGATCATCACCACCGAGGTCGGCCAGCACCAGATGTGGGCCGCGCAGCATTTCGATTTCGAGGCGCCGAACAAATGGCTCACTTCGGGCGGGCTCGGCACGATGGGCTATGGCCTGCCCGCCGCGATCGGCGCGCAGCTCGGCAACCCCAATGCGCTGGTCATCGACATCGCCGGCGAAGCCTCGATCCAGATGAACATCCAGGAGCTCGGCACGGCCACCCAATACCGGCTGCCGGTCAAGATCTTCATCCTCAACAACGAATATATGGGCATGGTCCGGCAATGGCAGGAACTAACCTATTCCAGCCGCTATTCCGAGAGTTACAGCGATTCCCTGCCGGACTTCGTGAAGCTGGCCGAAGCCTATGGCTGGAAGGGCATCCGCATCGAGCACCCCGACCAGCTCGAGGCCGGCATCGCCGAGATGCTCGCGCATGACGGGCCGGTGATGGTGGACTGCATGGTGGCGAAGCTCGCCAACTGCTTCCCGATGATCCCCTCGGGCGCTGCCCATACCGACATGATTCTCCAGGCCGCCGAAGTCTCGGGCGAGATGGACGACGAGGCGAAGGCACTGGTCTGATGCACATCAAGGAAGAAACCGCGAAGCGCCACACGCTGGCGATCATGGTCGATAACGAGCCCGGCATTCTCGCCCGGATCGCCGGCCTGTTCACCGCGCGCGGCTATAATATCGAAAGCCTGACCGTGTCGGACGTCACCGCCGACAAGGCGGTCAGCCGGATCACCATCGTCACCTCGGCGTCCGATCATGTGATGGAGCAGATCCTCGCCCAGCTCGACCGGCTGGTGCCGGTGCATTCGGTGACCGATCTCTCCGCGCTGGGCCCGCATGTCGAGCGCGAGCTGGCGCTGGTCAAGGTCCGCGGCACCGGCGACCACCGGATCGAGGCGCTGCGCCTCGCCGATGTCTACCGCGCCCGCGTGGTCGACGCGACCACGTCGAGCTTCGTGTTCGAGGTGACGGGCGGGCCGGAGAAGATCGACACCTTCATCACGCTGATGCGTGAAGTCGGCCTGATCGAGGTCGCCCGCACCGGCATCGTCGCCATCGCGCGGGGGAAAGAAGCCGCGTAACCGCGCCACAAACACACCGTCACCCTGAACTCGTTTCAGGGTCCATGCGCGGCCAATCGCCTCGGGAGCGTCGCTCCTGGATCAGCTGACCGCGCCTGGATGCTGAAACAAGTTCAGCATGACGCGCAAAAATCGAACGAAGGAGCTTATACAATGCGTGTCTATTATGATCGCGACGCCGATCTGAACCTGATCACCGACAAGAAGATCGCGATCGTCGGTTATGGCAGCCAGGGCCATGCCCATGCCCAGAATTTGCGCGATTCCGGCGTGAAGGAGATCGCGATCGCACTCCGCCCCGGTTCGGCGACCGCGAAAAAGGCCGAAGGTGCCGGCTTCAAGGTGATGACCAATGCCGAGGCCGCCGCCTGGGCCGACATCACCATGATCCTCGCCCCCGACGAGCACCAGGCCGCGATCTACGCCGATGATCTGCACGCGAACCTGAAAAAGGGTTCGGCGATCGCCTTCGCGCACGGCCTCAACGTGCATTTCGCGCTGATCGAGCCGCGCGAGGATCTCGACGTGATCATGATCGCGCCCAAGGGCCCGGGCCATACCGTGCGCAGCGAATATGTCCGCGGTGGCGGCGTGCCCTGCCTGATCGCGATCGACCAGGACAAGAGCGGCAACGCGCACGACATTGCGCTGGCCTATGCGTCGGGCGTCGGCGGCGGCCGTTCGGGCATCATCGAGACCAATTTCCGCGAGGAATGCGAGACTGACCTGTTCGGCGAGCAGGCCGTGTTGTGCGGCGGTCTCACCCATCTCATCCAGGCCGGGTTCGAAACCCTGGTCGAGGCTGGCTACGCCCCGGAAATGGCCTATTTCGAGTGCCTTCACGAAGTGAAGCTGATCGTCGACCTGATGTATGAGGGCGGCATCGCCAACATGCGCTATTCGATCTCGAATACCGCGGAATATGGCGACATCACCACGGGCCCGCGGATCATCACCGACGAGACCAAGGCCGAAATGAAGCGCGTGCTCGCCGACATCCAGGGTGGCCGTTTCGTGAAGAACTTCGTGCTCGACAACCGCGCCGGCCAGCCCGAGCTCAAGGCAGCCCGCAAGGCGGCAGCGGCGCATCCGATCGAAAAGGTCGGCACCGAACTGCGCGCAATGATGCCCTGGATCGGCGCGAACAAGCTGGTGGACAAGGACAAGAACTGAGCGCGCTACAATTTCACCACCCGTTCGTGCCGAGTAGCGACCGAGTAGGCGAAGTCGTATCGAGGGCGCGTATCGAGGTACAGGTTACGCACGAAACGCCTGTCCCTCGATACGCCATCTCGACAGGCTCGATGGCTACTCGGGACGAACGGATGTGGGGTTAGTGGCGTCAAGGGCACTCACAGCCAACGGATCGTTTCCGCTTCGGCGCTTGCATTCATAGGGGGCCGCGTCATCTTGGCGCGGCCCTTTTCTCTCGGAGATTTCCCATGCGCTATGCCTTTGTCGCCGTCCTGGCGCTCGCGACCGCCCCGCTGCTGGCGCAAACCCCGGCCGGCCCTCCCGGTACGCTCGACGCCACGAAAGTCGTCTCCGGCACCTATCAGGTCGAGCCGCGCCACAGCCAAATCCTGTTCACGGTCAACCATTTCGGCTTCACTGAATATACCGGCCAGTTCACCCAGCCGACCGGTACGCTGGTGGTCGACACCGCCAACCCGGGCAACTCGAAGGTCGACGTGACCATCCCGATCGACAAGGTGCTCACCACGCTCCCCGCGCTCGACACGCATCTGAAGACGCCCGACTTCTTCGACGCCGCGAAATTCCCGACCGCCAAGTTCGTCTCGACCAAGGTCACGATCAACGGCACCACCGCGACGATCGCCGGTAACCTGACCCTGAAGGATGTGACCAAGCCAGTCGTGCTCACCGCGCGCTTCGTCGGCGCGGGCAACGCCACCCAGGGCGCCAAGAAACTCAACTTCGGCTTCGCTGCGACCACCAGCATCAAGCGCAGCGATTTCGGAATCACCTTTTTGGTCCCCGCCGTATCCGACAAGGTCGATCTGACCATCAACGCCGGCTTCGTCGCGCAGTGACCGACCCGGCGCCGTCCGCGATTGAGGAAGGCCGGCCGGGCATCGGCCGGGTGGAAGCATTCTCGGACGGCGTCGTCGCCATCATCGTCACCATCATGGTGCTCGAGCTTCATCCCCCGATTTCCGAGGGGATGGACAAGCTCTGGACGCTCTGGCCGGTGTTTCTCGCCTATGTGCTGAGCTATGCCTATGTCGCGATCTACTGGGTCAATCATCACCGCCTGTTCACCCATGCGACTCATGTCACCAACGGGCTGATCTGGTCGAACATCCTGTTGCTGTTCGCGCTCTCGCTGGTGCCCTTCTCCACCTCCTATCTCGGCGAGCATCATTTCAACCGCGAGGCGACCCTGCTCTATCTCGTGACGATGCTGCTGCCGTCGGTCGCCTATATGTGGCTCCAGTCGGTCATCCGGCGCACCGGCAGGCAGGGCCCGGCAGCGGAGGCCTATTATCGCAGCTACGGCCGCAAGGGCCGCTTTGCCGGGCTGCTCTATCTGGCAGGCATCCCCCTCACCTTCCTCTCGCCCTGGCTTGGCGTCACCTGCGCCGCGCTCGTTGCGGTCCTGTGGTTCCTGCCCGAAGGCCCGCTCGACCGTTTGTTCGAAGGACAGGCTGGACATGAGGCGCGGTGACGCGGTAACGCGCATTCATATGACGCTGGCGCTGCGCCTTTCGCTGCTTCGACTTACGCGCCCTTAGGCGCGATTTCCGCCGTGCGCCTTTGGCGCGCGCGACCCGCCTAAGGGCCTCAACCGACCCGAACGACGACCGCGAGCAGCGAGATTAGACCCATGTTGCGTGACCCTTCGACCAAATACCGCCCCTTCCCGCAGATCGATCTGCCCAACCGCGAATGGCCGTCGCGAACCATCACCCAGCCGCCACGCTGGCTCTCGACCGATCTGCGCGACGGCAACCAGGCGCTGATCGATCCGATGGACGGGGAGAAGAAGACCCGCTTCTTCGACCTGATCTGCAAGGTCGGCATCAAGGAGATCGAGGTCGGTTTCCCCAGCGCCGGCGCGACCGAATTCGACTTCATCTCCGGCCTCGTGAAAACCGGCCGCATCCCGGACGACGTGACGATCCAGGTCCTGACGCAGTCCCGCCGCGACCTGATCGAGACGAGTTTCGAATCCCTGCGCGGTGCGCCCAGGGCGATCGTCCATCTCTACAATGCGGTCAGCCCGGCCTGGCGCAAGATCGTGTTCGGCATGAGCCGCGACGAAGTCCGCCAGATCGCAGTCGACGGCGCGAAGATCCTGCGCGACTGCGCCGCCGCCCAGCCGAATACCGACTGGTTTTTCGAATATAGCCCGGAAACCTTCTCCACTGCCGAGCTCGATTTCTCGGTAGAGGTCTGCGAGGCCGTGATGGAGGTGCTGCGCCCCACCCCCGATCACCCGCTGATCCTCAACCTGCCGGCGACGGTCGAGTGCGCCACGCCCAACATCTACGCCGACCAGATCGAATGGTTCGGCAAGAATATCCGGAACCGCGACAGCGTGGTGATCTCCTTGCATCCGCACAATGACCGCGGCACCGGCGTGGCGGCGGCGGAGCTGGGCCTGATGGCCGGCGCCGACCGCGTCGAGGGCTGCCTGCTCGGCAATGGCGAGCGCACCGGCAATTGCGACCTGGTGACGGTCGCGCTCAACATGTACACGCAAGGTATTGATCCAAAGCTGGATTTCTCGGACATCGACGAGATCATCAACACCGTCACTTATTGCAATCAGCTCCCCGTCCATCCGCGCCATCCCTATGCCGGCGAGCTGGTGTTCACTGCCTTTTCCGGCTCACATCAGGATGCGATCAAGAAGGGCTTCGCTGCCCAGGCCGCGCGCAACGACGAGTTCTGGGAAGTCCCCTATCTGCCGATCGACCCGGCCGATCTCGGTCGCAGCTATGAGGCAGTGATCCGGGTCAACTCACAGTCCGGCAAAGGCGGTGTCGCCTGGGTGATCGAGCAGGACAAGGGGCTAAAGCTCCCCAAGCGCCTCCAGGCCGATCTCAGCCGTCACGTCCAGGCCATGGCCGACGAGACGAGCCGGGAGCTGAACGCCGAGGATATCTGGAACGCCTTCCACAAGGCCTATCTCGCCAAGCCCGACGATCGTTTCACCCTGCTCGACTATCATGAGAGTGGCGCGTCGGGGGACCGGCTGTTCGTCGGCCGCGTCGCGATCGGCGGCGAGGAACGCTCGATCTCGGGCCGCGGCAACGGGCTGATCTCGGGCGTCATCGCCGCGCTCGGCGAGACGACCGGCCCGCAGCTCGACGTGGTCGACTATAGCGAGCACGCGATCGGCCACGGGGCGGATGCGCAGGCGGCGGCCTATGTCGAATGCCGCACGTCGGACGGCCGCACGGTGTTCGGCGTCGGCATCGACGCGGATATCGCCACGGCGTCAGTCAGGGCGGTGCTCAGCGCGGCCAACGCCGTCTAGCTTGTCTCGGCGCCATTGCGCCCTGTGAAGTGCCATCATAGGTTGCCGGCCGTGGCGCCGATGCCGCGGGCAATGGGGCCTCGACCGGGATGACTCGCATAATCGCATCAGCGCTGTTGGCTGGGACCGCATTCGCGCTGGGCGGTTGCGTCGCCGGCCTCGCGGTCGGCGCCGCCGGCATGGCAGCCCGCGGCGTGGCAGGCACACCGAAGAACAACGAACAGTCGCACGGCGCGGCAGCGACCGACTGCAGCACCCGCGCGTCGTCCTATGGCACAGTGCGCCTCATCGACGTCGAGCAGCGCAGCGCGAGCAAGATCGTCGTCTGGGGCACGGTGGACGACGGCAAGCAACGACGCTCGTTCGAGTGCAGCTACGGGACGAAAATCACCGGCTTCAAGATGCGGCCCGTCGCGTCGCACAAATAACCGCCAGCGAACACCGCTTCAGGCCATCTCCGGCAACCGATCGAGATGCTTGTCGAGCGTGATCGGATAATCGCGTACCCGCACCCCCGTCGCATTGTAGATCGCATTGGCGATCGCCGCCCCGACCCCGCACAGGCCCAGCTCGCCCACACCCTTCGCCTTCATCGGCGAGGAAATCGGATCGACCTCGTCGAGGAAGATCACCTCCTGGTGCGGGATATCGGCATGGACCGGCACCTCGTAACTGGCGAGGTCGTGGTTGACGAAGAAGCCGAAACGCTTGTCGACCGCCAGTTCCTCCATCAGCGCGGCGCCAACACCCATGGTCATCGCGCCGATCACCTGGCTCCGCGCCGATTTGGGGTTGAGGATCCGCCCCGCCGCGCAGACCGCCAGCATGCGCCGCACCCGCGTCTCGCCGGTGAAGCCATCCACCGCGACCTCGACGAAATGCCCGGCAAAGGTCGATTGCTGATATTGCTTGTCGAGCGTGCCATATTCGATGCCGTCCTCGACCACGATCTCGCCGCCCTGCGCCGCCTCGCCCAGCGCGGCGCTGCGCTTGCCGGCCCGCACCTTGCCATCGGCGAAGGCACTGGTCGCCGGATCGAAGCCGAGCCGCTGCGCCACCGTCTCGCGCAGCTTCATGCAGGCGGCATAGACGCCGGCGGTGGAATTGTTGGCGCCCCATTGCCCGCCCGATCCCGCCGAGACCGGAAAATCGGAATCGCCCAGCTTCACCACCACCCTGTCGAGCCCGATGCCCATCGTCTCTGCCGCGGTCTGCGCCAGGATGGTGTAGGTGCCGGTGCCGATATCGGTCATGTCGGTCTCGATCGTCACCACGCCCTTGCCGTCGAGCCGGACGCGCGCCGCCGACTTCATCAGCAGATTGTTGCGGAAACCCGCGGCCACGCCCATGCCGATCAGCCAGCGCCCTTCCCGCACCGAGGCCGGTTTGGCGTTCCGGCGATCCCAGCCGAATCGTTCAGCCCCGAGGCGCAGGCACTCGACCAGCTGCCGCTGCGAGAATTTCCGCTCCGGTTTTGCCGGATCGACCTGGGTGTCGTTGAGCATGCGGAACTGCACCGGATCCATGCCGAGCTTCTCCGCCATCTCGTCCATCGCCATTTCGAGCGCCATCAGGCCGGGCGCCTCGCCCGGCGCGCGCATCGCATTGCCTTCGGGCAGGTCTAGCTCGGCCAGGCGCATCGCAGTCAGGCGGTTCTCGCCAGCGTAGAGCAATCGCGTCTGCTGCACCGCCGATTCGGGCTTGCCGTCCGGCAAATTGCCCGACGCGCTTTCATGCGCGATCGCGGTGATCCGCCCCTCGCGCGTCGCGCCCAGCCGGATGCGCTGGATCGTCGCCGGCCGGTGGGTGGCGTTGTTGATCATCATCGGGCGAGTCATCGCCAGCTTGACCGGACGCTTCGCTGCCCTGGCACCGAGTGCGGCCAGCACCGCATCGGCGCGCAGGAACAGCTTGCCGCCGAACCCGCCGCCGATGAACGGCGAATCCAGCCGCACATTCTCCTTCGCAATGCCCAGCGTCTTCGCCAGATCCGCCTTGGTCCAGGCAATCATCTGGTTCGACGTCCACAGGGTCAGCTTGTCGCCTTCCCACGCCGCGATCGTTGCGAACGGTTCCATCATCGCATGCGATTCGTCGGGCGTCGTATAGGTCGCGTCCAGCGTCACCGGCGCGGTGGCGAACGCGCCGTCGAAATTGCCCACGCGCATGATCTTGGCATCGCCGTCGCCGGTATAGGGCGCGGTCGGCGCGAGCGCGGCCAGATCGAAACTGCCCTTCGCCCGCGCGTAATCGACACGCACCAGATTGGCCGCGGTCCGCGCCTGTTCGAACGTCTCGGCAATGACGATCGCGACCGCCTGGTGATAATGCTGCACCTCGGGCCCGCCGAACAGGGAGGCGGTGTTGAAATTGCCCCTGGCCAGCTTCGGCATGTCGAGCGTGGTGACGACCGCCAGCACGCCGGGCGCGGCCTTCGCTTCCTCGGTATCGATCCGGTTGATCCGGCCCTTGGCGATCGCGCTGCCGACGAGATAGCCATAAGCCTGTTTCGCCACCGCATCATGCCGTTCATAGGCATAGGGCGCGGAGCCGGTGGTCTTGAGCGGCCCGTCGATCCGGTCGGTCGGCTTGCCGATCACCTTGAGCTGGTCGATCGGATTGGTGCCCGCGGGCGTGTCGAACTTCATGACCGGCTCCTCGCGTCGCTCATCACCGCCGCGATGGTTCGCTCCACCAGCGGCACCTTGAAGGCGTTGTCATGGGTGGGTTTAGCGCCCGCCAGCAGGTGCGCGGCGACGGCCTTCGCCCCGCGGGGCATCGCCGCCTCGGCCGCCTCGACCCGCCAGGGCTTGGGCGCGATGCCGCCGATCGCGACGCGCCCCGTGCCGTCCGGCCGGATCACCGCCGCCACCGACACCAGCGCAAAGGCATAGGACGCTCGGTCGCGCACCTTGTGGTAGAGATGCGTGCCACCGATCGGCCTGGGCAAGGTGACGCCCGTGATCAGTTCGCCCCGCTTCAGCACCGTCTCGATATGCGGCGTCTTGCCCGGCAATTGATGGAAATCGGCGATCGGAATGGTCCGCACCACCCCCGCCGCGTCGACTGTCTCCACCGTCGCGTCGAGCAGCCGCATCGCCACCGCCATGTCGCCCGGATAGGTGGCGATGCAGGCGTCGCTGGTCCCGATCACGCCGAGCTGCCGGCTGAACCCGCCGATCGCGGCGCAGCCGGACCCCGGCTTGCGTTTGTTGCAGGCCTGGTTGGTGTCGTAGAAATAGGGGCAGCGCGTCCGCTGGAGCAGATTGCCCGCGGTCGTCGCCTTGTTGCGCAGCTGCCCGCTCGCGCCCGCCACGATCGCCCGGGTCAGCACGCCATAGTCACGCCGGATGCGATCGTCCGACGCCAGCATGGTGTTGGTCACCAGCGCGCCGATCCGGACCCCGCCGGCTTCGGTCTTCTCGATCCGGTCGAGCTTCAGCGGCCCGACATCGACGAGATGCTGCGGCGCCTCGATCTCCAGCTTCATCAGGTCGAGCAGATTGGTGCCCCCCGCGATGAACTTGGCGCCGGGCGTCCGTGCGACGGCAGCGGCAGCGGCGGCCGGCGTTTCGGCGCGTTCGTAGCTGAACGGTTTCATGCCGCCCCTCCCGCAACGTCCGCCATCGCTTCGGCAATGTTGGAATAGGCGCCGCACCGGCAGATATTGCCGCTCATCCGCTCGCGCATCTCCATATTGGTGGCCTGCGGCCGCTCGGTCAGGCTCGCCGACACATGGCTCGGCACGCCGGCCCTGATCTCGCCGAGCACCGCCACCGCCGAACAGATCTGGCCGGGGGTGCAATAACCGCATTGATAGCCGTCATGCCTGATAAAGGCCGCCTGCATCGGGTGCAGGTCGCCCGGGGTGCCGAGCCCCTCGATCGTGGTGACCTTGTCGCCCTCGTGCATCACCGCCAGGCTCAGGCAGGAATTGATGCGCTTGCCCTCGACCAGCACCGTGCAGGCGCCGCACTGGCCATGGTCGCAGCCTTTCTTGGTGCCGGTCAGCTGCAGATGCTCGCGCAGCGCGTCGAGCAACGTCGTGCGCGTGTCGAGCTCGAGTTCGCGGCGCTTGCCGTTCACCTCCATCGCCACCGTCATCATCGACGGCGTGGTGCGCGGCGGGACGCCCTGCGCCTCCGCTTTGGGGACGGCAGTGAGCGCGGCGGTGGCGGCGGTCGCCGCCAGAACGCCACGCCGGGAGATTTCCAGATCGCCAGCCATATCGGGATCCATTCCTTTTCAGCGTCTCGGAAAACAGAGAGAGTGTAGCGGTCACTTCGGAACTCAACGCACGAAACCGGGTCGCGATGCGCGCGATTGATGCCGTATCCGGCATGACATCATGATTCTGCTTCATGAGTGGCGGGAGGGCTCAGTCGGGCCCGCGATACTGCGCGTCGCTGACGGGCTGGAGCCACTCGGTCGCCTTGCCTTCCAGCGTCTCCGCCACCGCGACATGAGTCATCGCGCTGGCCGGCGTCGCGCCGTGCCAATGCGCCACGCCCGGCCCGGTCCAGACGACATCGCCCGGGCCGACCGCGCGCACCGGCTCGCCCTCGGCCTGCACCCAGCCTCGTCCTGCGGTGACGATCAGCAATTGTCCGAGCGGATGGCGATGCCAGAGCGTTCGCGCACCCGGCTGGAAGGTGACGGTCGCCCCGCCCACCCGCGCATCGCCGCTGCCCTTGAACGGAGAGGTGACCAGGGCCGATCCGGTGAAATTGGCGGCCGATCCCGGAACCGGTTGCCCGCCGGGCCGCACCACGCTCAACCCATCGGCGCGATCGCTCGCTGCGGCACCCCCGGCAAGCGCCTTCCCGGCGACCGCGACCGCCGCCATCGCCCTCGGCCAGCCGGCGTAGAAAGCGAGATGCGTGAGCGCCTCGCCGATCTGGTCGCGCGTCAGCCCGTTGTCCACGCCGCGCCGCAGATGGAAGGCAAGCTGGTCGTCGGCCCCGATCGCCGCGAGCGCCGCGATGGTGACGAGGCTGCGATCGCGCGGGCTCAGATCGGTCCGCCGCCAGAGATCGCCGAACAGCACGTCGTTGGTCAGCTCGGCAAGCTTGGGCGCGACCGGCCCGACATTCTCCTGGACCGATCGGGCACGGGCGGCGTCGGATGACGGTACGGGCAACGGCGCGGCGTCGGCCCGCAAGGTCGCCGGGTCGATCTCCCGCGCGGCAAACGCCTTTTCCACGACCTCGAGCGACGATACCGCATTGGGCCAGCCGGTATAGAAAGCGAGGTGGGTGACCAGCCCGGCAATCTCGGTCGGCCGGACGCCGTTATCGAGCCCGCGGTTGAGATGCCCCGGCATCTGCGCGGTCTTGCCGGTCGCGACCAGCACGGACAGCGTCACCAGGCTGCGATCCCGCGCGGCGAGGCCGGGCCTTTTCCAGACATCGCCGAACAAGATGGCGTCGGTATAATCCGCCAGCGCCGGCGCGATCACCTGCATCGCCCTGGGCGCGACCGAGGCTGGTCGCTGTGCTTCCGCGGGCCCTGCCAGGAGCAGCGCCGCCGTGGTCGCGACGATCGGTTTCATCATGGGTCTCCCTTGCGCGCCGCTGCAGCCTACGCGCCCGGGCGCCGCACGATTACCCCATCAAACCGGCATGTCATCATGCAGGAGATTCATGAATGCCCCAGCCTCGCACCGTCTCTAGAACGCCGCCAGAGGTCCGATCCGGAACCGGCGCAGCAACAGGGTCCGCAGATTCCCCGCATTGGAGATGTCGAACTGATAGTCGATCCGCGTGCCGGCGGGCAGTTCCGGGATATTCTCCGACCAGACCCTGCCGACGCCGGGATTGTGATTATATCCAGGGCCCCAGGAGCCGGTCCAGTTGTTGGTGCGCACCTCGGCCCGGGTTGCCGCATTTCGGGCGACCGTGTGGACTCGCCACACGGCATCGGCGGTGGGTGAGCTATATTCGAAGCCGAGCAACGCCTCGATCCGCACTGCGTCGGCCGGCAGGTTCTTGCAGACGATCGACACCGACGCATTGGGCGGCAATGTCCAGCCGGGTGTCGCCCCGTTCAGGGTCGGCACCGCGCCGCCTGACGCCGCGGTCAGCCCGCACCGATGGCCGCTCGAGTCCGACACGCCGCCCAGCGGCGCGATTTCGGTGAAGGACTCGATGGCGATCCCCTGATCGTCAAGCGCGCTGCGCAGCGCGACGACCGGATTGATCAGGCCCAGTCCCTGGCTGTCGGTCCAGGTGGCGGCGCCCAGTCCCGAGGGCCCGGACATGTCCTTCAGTAGCAGGCTGCTGTCAGCGAACGCCTTTTTGACATCGGCCTTGGGCGCGGCCGACAGGATCAGCGCGGCGATCGCGGCGGCCTGCGGCGCGGCGGCGCTGGTGCCGCAAAACATGGGCTGAAAGGCCGGATCCTGGACTGAATTCACCACGCAGTCGGCCGCGGCGAAATCGGGCTTTCGCAGGATCGTGCCCCCCGCATAGGTCAGGCTGCCGGACGCGAGCGGTTGCCCGGCACCGTCATAATAGACCCGGCGCGGCCCGTCCGAGCTGAAGGATTCGACGTCGAGCGTCGGTGCGCCGCGATCATAGCCGTTCGACCGGAACGGTGCCGTCCGCTGCTGCGCCGTCACCGCGGCGATCGTGAAGGCCTTCGCGGCGCCAAGCGCATTGTGCCCGAAGGTCTGTCCGTCCGTGGCATAGGCCAGCCTGCCGCGATTGGTGACGATGCGGACGACGCGCGCGGCGTCGGTTTCCGCCTTCAGGACGGCGAGGCGGTAATGCGGCCTGAGGTCGACCGATATCATCGGCACGTCATCGACCGAGGAGGCGAGCGTCTGCAGCTGCCCCGCCTCGTCGAACGCCGCGAACAGATAGTCGTTGATGGTGTCCGGCGAGTCTCTGACGGGGTCGTTCCAGGTCAGTTGCGCATTGGGAGCGCCCGGATTGGCCTGAGTGACGTTGTCGAACACGACCCCCGGCGCGAACTGATGGAAGCGGTAGGTGATATTGGTGATCTGGTTGGTGGCCGGGTCGAACGACGGTAGCTGGATCGTGCTCGTGCTCGGGCTGAAATCGCCTTCCCAGGTGCCGCTCGTATGCTGGGCGAGATTGCCGCTATTGGCGGCCGACGAGAAGAACAGGATGCCATTGTCCGTCGCGGCGCGGGCGGCCCGGGCGATCTCGCCATCCTGAAACGGCGTCTCGTCGGAATAGGTGATGTCGTCGACGATGATGGTGCAATGGTCGAGCGCGAGCCGCGCCACGTTGATCGCCATGCGCACGCGCGTGTCGCCCATATCGGCAAAGGCGAGCGTGGCGCCCGGGGCAATGCGGTGCACGATCTCCAGCATCGCGGTGCCCTCGCCATGTCCGTGGGGAGTCGGGACGCCCGCGGGCTCGGCCAGCACCTCGACGGCACCGAGCGTGCCGTTCTGCTGGGATTCGGCGAGGTGATCGATACTGTCCGAGATGACGCAGACTTTGATGCCGGTGCCGTCGGCTTTGAAGGTGCCGCGCAGCAACGCCCCTTCATGCGCCGCGTCGCCATCCCAATTGGCGCCCTGGCCCGGCGCGGGGGTCGCCTGGTTGACGGCCGGCGGCCGGGCAAGCGCGATACTGCGCACCTCCGGCCGCGCCGTCACCGCCGCGAGGCTCGACAAGGGCAGCCGCACCGACATGCTATGATATTCGGGAATTTCGGCGATGTCGGTGCCACCCTGGCTGACGATGAAATCATGCAGCGCGGGGGTTATGTCCCCCTTGATCACGACGAGTTCACCGCCGGTGGACGGTTTGCCGCCGGGCAAGGCGGCATAAGCTCTAAGCGGCGCCCCACCGGCCTGAGTCACGACGGGCCCGCGCGCCGCGAGCAGCAGGCCGGAGTCGAGCTTGGCTTCGGCCGGCGTGCGCGGGAGCAGCTGGCGTTGCGCCGACAGCAGCTGCTGCCTCATCGCAGCCGACACGCCGGCGGCATCGGCCGGCTGGCTTGGCGGCTTGGCGGGCGGAGTCTGGCTCCATGCCGCGACCGGCGCCGCCGCGGCCGGCAGAAACCGGATCCAGCGAAGCGTCCGGAGGCAGGCCCTGATGGTCGGCATCGGCATTTCCCCAACGACAGATCGACGCCCGGCCGAATGGCGCCGCGGTCCCCTCCCGCATCGTCCTTGGCCGAGCCGGTCGACCGTGAGACGGGGAGATCGTTACGGCAATTGAACAAATTTGTTCGCGCCCGACGCCGTGATATGTCGGCGCGCCGGGAAAAGTTCGGAGGGCTGATGCACGCGACGATCCCGTCGACCGATCCCGCCGTGCCGGCGGCCTGGGGCGAGGTCAGCCGTCACGCGGCATTCAGCGCGGCGTCGCGCCGGCTGGCCGCCAACATGCTCGATCTGTGCGACGACGACCGCCGGCTCGCTTCCGTCTTCAAGGATGCCGGCCGCTATATCGCGGCGATGTCGGCGGCCTATCTGCACGGTATGGGCGGCCTGACCCTGCCGCTTTTCAAGCAGATCTGCGCGGATTCCGGCTTCCTCAGCGCGGGCAGGGCCAGGTCGATCGTCGAGTTCCTGCAGTATATCGGCTATCTGGAGCTGAGCGGGCCATCGACCTATCGGCCGACCGCGCTGTTCCTCGCTGCCTGGCGCCGGCATTTGCAGGCCGCGATCGACGCGGCGGCCATGATCGAACCGACGCTGGCGCCCCTGCCGGACCTGCTCGACCAGCCCGCCATCTTCGAACGGCTGCTCGTCATTCAGGCCGCGCGGCTCCACGCCCTGTCGCGCATGCACGATCCGTTCCCCGCGCTGCGCCGGGCGTTCCTCCATCCCTATGCCGGCTCGCAATTCCTGTGGACGCTCACGCTCATCGACACGCACGAGCCCGTCACCGTGTCGCTGAGCGATCTGTCGCGCCGCTTCGACGTGACGCATCTGCATGTCCGGCGCCTGCTGAAACGCGCGCAGGACGAGGGTTTTCTCATCTATCATGGTCATGGCCGCCTCATCACCGAGGCCGCGGGCGGGCAAACCATCGCGCTGCATTATGCCGGGCAGCTGAGCGAGCTCATCGAGAGCGGCCGACAGGTCCTGTCCGAGCTGCCTCGTTCGGAGGCTCCCGCTTAACCGGTCCCGTCGTCGATGATCGTGTCGCCCCAACAGCGAATCACGCCCGGCACCGCGCCGATCTGGTCGATCATCATGCCCTCGAGGTTCGGCAGGTGCCCGCGTCTTTCGCGCTCAAAGCACCTCGAACAGACTATAGACCGGCCCCGTCGCGATCCGGTGGCCGATGCCGATCGCGATGATCCGGTTGAGCCATTCGTAGCGCGCATCCGACGTGGTGAAGCTCGCGCTCGACCGGAAATAATAGCTGGCCGGGTCGACCGCCTCGCCCCGCGCCATCCGGTCCATGACCTCGGCCGGGCCGTGGCGCAGGCCGGTATAGATCATGCCGATCAGCGCGCCGTCCCCGGTCTGGAGGACGAGACGCACATCGAGCGTGGCCGCCCCGTCGCCGCGCAGGATCTGCCAGTCGCTGCCGCCGTCCAGCACGGTGCCGGAGAGCCGATCGCCCTCGAACCTCCCGCCGGGCACGATCGCGACACGCCGCGGTGACCCTTCCGGACCGCCGACGGCATGCATCGCGCTCACATCGAGGCGCAGTACGAACAGCGGCCGGGTCCGCACCGATCGCAGGGTCTCGGGAAGATCGTCGCCTGGCTGAGTCATGTCCGCATCATCCTTTGGGCCGCCGTTGGTATCCGACACGCATAGGCAGCCGGCGGCCGCTCCTTCAAGCCGTCAACCGTCGGAAAGCGCTTCCCGGATCGCCGCCTCGACCGGACTATACCCCCCATCCGCCCGCCGCAGCGACAGGGGTTCGGCCGGAAGCAGCGGCGGTTGCGCCATGAAGCGCGGGATCGTCCCACGATGCGGCTGCGCCGCATGAACCAGGAACGGGTGGCACAGATACACCGTCCCCGCCTCGCCCGTCGCCAGCGCCTCGGGCCGGCCGGCCGATCCGGCAAAGCCGTCCGCCGCCAGTTCCCGCAAGGTCAGCCCCGCCTCGCCCGCCGGCGCCAGTTGCCGGGCGATGTCGCGGTGCGACCCCAGCCGGAGTCGCGTCGGCGCATCGTCCTCGCCGACATCGGAGAACAGGAAGAGCATCAGCAGCGCCCGCCCCCGGCTCTCCACATTGGCACGCCAGTCGAGGAAATCGGGATGCTCGGTCCCGAAGCTCACGTCCACATGCCAGCCCGCGTCCCCCGGATCGTCCGGCGACGGGAAACGCACCGGGAAGGTGCCGAGTGCGCGCGGCGCCAGCCAGCGGCCCGGGCCGACAAGCTGGTCGAACGCGCGGTGCAGGACGGGCGTGTTGGCGGCCTCGCGAAACGGCCGCTGGCCATAATGGCCGAGCCTGATCACTGGCCTGGTCCAGCTCGTCGGGTGGTCCGGATCGCAGCCGGTGTCACGCCACAAAATGGCACGCGCTTCGTCAGCCAGGCCACGCGGAAAGGCGTGATCGATGCGGACGACGCCGTCAGCGATGAAGGCGTGGATGCTGTCCGCGCTCAGCGAGCGCGCGGGATCATGGGTCATGGGAAACTCTCGAATAAGCGACCGCGCCCCGCGCCTCCGCGCGGAGCCTCGATCAAGGCGACGGGATCGGGTTCGGCTGGCCGGTCAGGCCAGCGGAAACGCGGCCGCGAAGGAGAGAGCGAAGATCGTCATGATGCCGCCATTCTATACCGGCGGAGGGCGAACGGGAAAGCACGATCCGGCGCGCGCGCCCGAGCTGATTCAATCTGGCCCCATTCCCTGCTGAACTGTCGCAGCCCGCGGTTGAACCGGGATGAGCAGGAGGAGCGTGTCATGTCAGTCCAAGTAAAGCCGGTAGAGAATCCGATACCCCTCGCTGAAATATTCAAAAACTCGTGTAGAAAACACGCAATTGAGATCGACGGTTACGGCCGCCGTCGCCTGGTAATGGGTTAGACCTGTGGTAGAGATCTTCAATAATCGCGGCGCAGCTGGCAAGAATCGCTCCGATTCGCCCCTCTCGCAGGTGGGTCGCGAAAATCGGCGAATGCTTGGCGGTTTGGTGCGGGTCGCTACGGTCTCCAACACCGCGTCATGCGCGTTACTGGGAGGCTGCACTCCTGCCGCGCATGATTTCGCAGCCGACCGCCGCATCCGGGTAGATATCGGGCTTCATCGATCGCACCGTCACCAGCGCGACACGGCGATCCTTGAGGCACAGGCCCGCGATCGCCTCGCACAAGGTCTCCTGCAGGTGGAAATGCCGCCCGGCGACCAGCGCCCGGATGTCGTCGCGGATGAAGTCGTAATCGAGCACTTCCTCGATCCGGTCGTCGGACGGCGGCGCGGGATAGTCGACTTCCATCCGTACGTTGACGATCACCCGCTGCGGCCCGGCCAGTTCCTCGGCATGGATCCCCAGGCCCATGACCAGTTCGAGCCCCTCCAGGATCGTGGCGAAGCGCACGCCCTCAGCCATGTGCGTGCCTGTTTCCCCGGCGCGTCTCGAACATCACGTCGCTGTCGCGCGGCAGGAAATGCTGGCCATTGTCCACGAACAGGTTCTGCCCGGTGATGCCCCGTGCCGTCAGCAGGAAATCGACCGCTTCGGCGATCGCTGTCACCTCGACCGGGCGTCGCAGCAGATTCTCCGATGCCACCGCGCGGAATTCCGCGTCGCTCTGGTCGAGGCTCGGCAGCGACAGCCCCGGCGACACGGCGTTGACCCGGACGCGCGGCCCCAATGCCTGGGCAAGCATCACGGTCGCGCCCGCCAGCGCGATCTTGCCGCAACTGTACGAGAAGAAATCCGGGTTCAGATTGGCGATCTTCTGGTCGAGGATATTGACCACCGCGCCCGCCGCGAGATCCTCCTGCGCCGCGAGCGCCGAGGCGAGCAGCGCCGGCGCGTCGAGGTTCACCGCGAGATGATCGCGCAGCATCCCGGGCTCGGCGAGCGGCGGCCGGTCATAGGCGAACAGCGAGGCGTTGTTGACCAACGCCGTCAGCGGCCCGTCAAAGGCGGCGCGCGCCTGCTTCACCAGATGGGCGGGCGTCTCCGGCAAGGCGAGATCGCCGGTCAGCACGCACGCTCCGGGCAGTTCGGCGGCGAGCGCCTCCGCCGCCTCGGGCGAATGATGATGGTGGATCGCGACCCGCCATCCCTGCCCCGCCAGATGCTGCGCGATCGCCGCGCCGATCCGCCGCGGCGCGCCGGTAACCAATATGGTGCGGTCGGCCTCCTTCACGGCGACTCAATAACCCATCAGCGCGAGCACTTCCTTGCGGCTGCGATCGTCCTCGCGGAAGACGCCCATCATCCGGCTCGTCACCATCGAGACACCGGGCGTGCGCACGCCCCGCGCGGTCATGCAGGCATGGCTCGCCTCGATCACCACCGCGACGCCGACCGGCTTCAGATTCTCCCAGATGCAGTCCGCCACCTCGGCGGTCAGCCGTTCCTGCACCTGCAGGCGGCGGGCAAAGGCATGCAGCACGCGGGCGAGCTTGGAGATACCGACGACATAATTGCCCGGCAGGTACGCGATGTGCGCCTTGCCGATGATCGGCGCCATGTGATGCTCGCAATGCGACTGGAACGGGATGTCCTTGAGCAGCACGATCTCGTCGTACCCGCCGACTTCCTCGAAGACGCGCGACAGATGATGCGCGGGATCATCGCGATAACCCGAGCAATATTCCTTCCACGCGCGCGCGACGCGCTGCGGCGTATCGAGCAATCCTTCGCGCGCCGGATCGTCCCCGGACCAGCGGATCAGGGTCCGGACGGCCTCGGCTACTTCGTCCGGGACCGGGATTTTGGGCGTTTCGGCGACGAGATCGCCATTTTCGGGTCCGCCCGGACGATGTTCCATACTCATTTCATTACGCCTTATTCGAACCTGACGTTACGGCAACCTTGCTTTGAGCCAGTTCAGTTCGATTTCGAAACTGTCTCATTTGGGCAACAACTGCGCAACCCCGCTGTTTTCCTACGATTCCGGCATTGACGGCTGATTCAGGTGGACGCAGAATTCGCATACCGAGAATACGAACGACGCTCAGTTGGCATAGAACCGACGGGCTGGCCAAGAGGGGATCATCCATGAAGAAATTCGAACTGCTCGCAGCGTCGGCTATCGCGCTGCTCTACGCCACGCCAGCGCTGGCGCAAGAGACTCCCGTACCGGCTGCCCAGGACGAGGCCGTCCTCAACGACAGCGACGACATCATCGTTACCGCCACCAAGCGCGAACAGACGCTGCAGGACGTGCCGATCTCGGTGTCCGTCACCGGCGCCGCGACGATCGAAAAGGCACAGATCCGCGACCTGATCGATCTCCAGTCGGTCGTGCCCTCGCTCAAGGTCGCGCAGTTCAACGCCGCCGGCCAGACCAACTTCATCATCCGCGGCTTCGGCAACGGCAATGGCAATGACGGTATCGAAAGCTCGGTCGGCGTCTTCATCGACGGCGTCTATCGCTCGCGATCGGCGTCGGCGCTGGACGATCTTCCCGAGATCGAGCGTGTCGAGGTGCTGCGCGGTCCGCAATCGACCCTGTTCGGCAAGAACGTGTCGGCTGGCGCGATCAGCATCGTCACCAAACGCCCGTCGTTCGACTGGGGCGGCAAGGCAGAGGTCACCGTCGGCAATTACAGCCAGATGCAGACCAAGGCGACGCTCACCGGCCCGCTGACCGACAGCCTCGCCTTTCGCGTGTCCGGCAGCCTCAATGAGCGCGACGGCTATTTCAAGAACCTGACGACCGGCACCGGCGTCAATGATCGTCATCGCTGGTCGGTCCGCGGCGATATCCTGTTCGAGCCGTCGTCGGACTTCTCGATCCGCGTCATCGGCGACTATAACATGATCAAGGAGATCTGCTGCGGCGTCACCTCGATCTTCAACGGCCCCGCCACGCTGGCGATCAAATCCCTGGGCTTTGCGGTTTCCGACACGACCAAGATCTTCGACCGCAACGTCATCTTCAACGAGGACCCCTATAACCGCATCGTCGGCAAGGGCGTTTCGGGCCAGGTCGACTGGAATGTCGGCTTCGCGAAGCTGACCTCGATCACGGCCTATCGCAACCAGGTCAACCAGTCCGACCAGGACATCGATTTCACCGGCGCGGCCATCTCGAGGAACCGGACCGCCAACGAGGCCAAGACTTTCACGCAGGAACTCCGCCTCGCATCGACCGGCGACGGTCCGCTCAGCTGGCTGATCGGTGGCTTCTACCAGGATGAAAAGCTCGACACGGGCCGCGACATCCGCTTCGGCAAGGATACCCGCGCGTTCGTGAACGCGCTGTCCGGCGGACCACAGGGACTGTTGTTCGCGCTGGAATCGCTCCAGGCCGCTGTCGGCACGCCGGGGATTGTCCCCGGCAGCACCTATTTCGGCGCCGGCCAGGGCCTTTCCGACAACTACAAAATGAAACAGCGTTCCTATTCGCTGTTCGGCCAGGCGGATTTCAAGGTTACCGATCGACTGACCATTACCGGCGGCCTCGCCTATCTCAACGATCGCAAGGCCGTGGTCTCCAACGTCGTGATGAACGACAAATTCTCGGCGCTGGACCTGTCGAACCAGGCCGCGTTCGCGTTCATTCCCTTCGCCGCGCTTCCGACCTCGATCTCGGGGTGCCTCCTGCAGAAAGGATTCAACCCGGCATCGACCGGCGGACGCGTGCCGGTCAACCTGTTCAGCGGCAGCCTCGGCCCGTCACTGCCCGGGCCAGGCTCCGCGCCTTGCCCGGCGTCCCCGGCCGGTACCAATCCGTTCGCGCTCAACGCGCTGCAATTCTTCTACGCCAACACGCCGAACCATGGCCCGGTCAATTATCCGAACGCCAATGAATCGGGCATCTTCACCGGCGACAAGGTCACTTATGCCGCCCGGATCGCCTATGACCTCGATTTCGTGAACGTCTATGCGAGCTATTCGACGGGCTGGAAGGCGAGCGCGATCAACCTGTCGTCGGACAGCCGCCCGCCGCTGAACGGCGTGGGCCGCTCGGCCGCGCCGGAGGAAGTCACCGTCTATGAAGCGGGCGCCAAGGCAAAGTTCCGCGGCGGCTATTTCAACCTCGCGGTGTTCAAGCAGGAGATCAAGGGCTTCCAGTCCAACGCCTTTACCGGTCTCGGCTACAGCCTGGTCAACGCCGGCAAGGAATCGGTGCGCGGCTTCGAAGTGGACGCGGCCTACAATCCCGTCCCCGCCCTCGCCCTTACCGGCGCGGTCACCTATCTCGACCCGAAATATGATTCCTTCACCGGCGCGGCCTGCGTGAACTATGATACGGTGCGCTGCCCGGTCAATCCGGCAACGGGCCTTCGTCCGTCGTTCCGCAACCTGTCCGGGGAGAAGCCGGCCGGCATCCCGACCTGGAGCTTCTCGACCTCGGCCACCCTGTCGCACGACTTCACGGGCGACATCAGCGCCTATATCCGCGGCGAGTTCGATTATATGAGCAAGTTCCAGCTCACCGAGACGACGCCGCCGAACCTGTCGACCTATGGCCAGCAAAACGTCAACGCCAGCCTCGGCATCGAGAGCAAGGCCAACAAGCTCGAGCTGATGTTCTGGGTCCGCAACCTGACCAAGAACAACTTCCTGATCTCGACCTTCCCGACGGTCGCGCAGGACGGCAGCTATAGCGGCTATCCCAACCAGCCCCGCACCTATGGCGCGACGCTCCGCAAGAGCTTCTGACCACAGGCGCACGCCAGGGAATCGGCCCCCTCTTCCTCGCGGAAGAGGGGGTTTTTCCTTGTCCCCGATCCCAAAACGGCGCGGGTCGTCGCATCCCTGTCGAAAACCGGCCGATATCAGCCGCTACGAAGGGGAATCCGGCACTGTAAGGCGTGACAATCCCAAAAAGGCGGCGCACAAGCGACGCACGCTGAAGCAGGCGTGAAACCGATGTCGACATGAACGACACATCAGGAAGGACAATTTATGGCGAAAGAACCCACGGCAGCTCCGAAAACCGGCGGCATCCATGCGCCGGTGCAGCCGTCCCCCGAGCTGGGCGCGATCGTCGGCAACGACAAGCTGCCGCGCAGCCAGGTCATCAGCAAGGTGTGGGACTATATCAAGTCCAACAACCTGCAGAACCCGGCGAACAAGCGGGAGATCCTCGCTGACGACAAGCTGAAGAAGGTGTTCGGTCGTGACAAGGTCACGATGTTCGAAATGAACAAGTACATCGCGCAGCACGTCAAGGCGTAAGCGCTCAACGGGCCACTCCGGGTGGCATCGCCTGCGCAAGCGGTGCTGGTGCCCCCGAGTGGACTCGAACCACCGGCCTGCGGTTTAGGAAACCGTCGCTCTATCCTGCTGAGCTACGGGGGCAGCGCCCAAAGCCCTAGATTTCCCCAACTCTCCGGTCAATCGACAACGCAACGGAAACCGGCCCGGAACAAAGAGCTCGGGGAAAGCTGCCCCGGACCAGCACGGACGGACCAGGCGTTCCTGTCGCTACAGCTCTCAGACGGAATTGATGTGCGGTCATGAAACCGCGCTTTACTCCAGCGCCTCTCCGGATCGACTGAATTCACGGTCATTCGCGCGGGCTGGTGCCTCAGTTGATCGCCTCGGGCGGTACCACTGGGAACGGCAGCGGCGCGATCGCCACGCCTTCATCCGCCAGCGCCTTCGCCTCCCCCACCGTCGCCTCGCCATGGATTGGCGCATGATCGGTCTCGCCGGCATGCATCGCGCGGGCACGGTCGGCAAAGGCCCTGCCCACCCATTCGGACTTTTCCAGCGCCCTGGCCTGCGCCTCGGCCAGCGCGCGGATCGCTGCCTTCATCACATCGGGCGACGGCGTCTCGTTCTGGACGGGCGCGTTTTGCCGGTTGCCCTTGGCCGGGATGTTCGGCGCCATCACCGCCTTGCCCACGTCGCCGTCGCCGCATAGCGGGCAGGACAACAGCCCTCGCGCGCGCTGGTCCTCGAACGCCCCGCTCGAGCCGAACCATGCCTCGAACACATGCTCACGCGAACAGCGCAGGTCGAAGACGATCATGGCGCGATCTCGACCGCCGGGATCGCGCGGCGATGCGCCAGCACCGGGATGCGCGCGCGGGCATCGGCGGTGCGCGCCGGATCGATCTCGGCGAACCCGAGGCCGGCGTCCTCGCCCATGTCGAGCAGCACTTCGCCCCAGGGATCGATCACCAGCGAATGGCCATAGGTCGCGCGACCGTCCTCGTGCACGCCAGTCTGCGCCGCGGCGACGACAAAGGCCGCTGCCTCGATCGCCCGGGCCCGCAACAATATATGCCAGTGCGCAGCACCCGTCGGCCGCGTGAACGCCGCCGGCACCGCCAATATGGTCGCGCCGGCATCGCTCAGCGCCCGGAACAGGTCGGGGAAGCGCATGTCGTAGCAGATCGCCAGTCCGACCTGCCCGACCGGCGTATCGACCACCACGGCGCCGCTGCCCGGCGTATAGGAAGCGGATTCGCGCCAGCTCTCGCCGGTCGGCAGATCGACGTCGAACAGATGAAGCTTGTCGTAGCGCGCCCGGATCTTGCCCTCGGGGTCGATCACATAGGCGCGGTTCGCCAGCTTGCCGTCGTCGCCGCGCACCGCGAGCGAGCCGAGATGAACCCAGATGCCGTGCTCAGATGCTGCCTTGCGTACCGCCGACAGGACGGGATCCTCAGCTTCGGGATGGAGATTGGCCGCGGCCCGCGCGCGATTGCTGTCGAGCAGGCCGGACATTTCGGGTGTGAAGAGCATCGCCGCGCCACCCTTTGCCGCATCGGCAACCGCCTGGGTGAGGCTATTGGCATTGGCGACCGGGTCGATCCCCGTCGTCATCTGCAGCAGCGCGATCCTCATGCCGCAAGCAAGGCGTCGAGCTTGCCCTCGCGTTCCAGCGCCGCCAGATCGTCCGATCCGCCGACATGCCGCCCGTCGATGAAAATCTGCGGGACGGTGCTGCGGCCGTTCGCGCGCTGCAGCATCTCGGCGCGTTTCGGCCCGCCCATGGTGATGTCGAATTCCTCGACCTCCACACCCTTGCTGTCGAGCAACCGCATCGCCCGCGTACAATAGGGGCAGAAGGCCTTGGTGTAGATTTCGATCTTTGCCATGATTCTGAAATGTGGGCGACCCCGCCGCTTGTCAATCGTCCGCTGCCGGATCGAGCACCCGCGCCCAGCACAATATGGTCACGCTGGCTGCGCCCGCTTGCAGGAGAACGCGCGTGCAGGCGTCACTGGTCGCGCCGCTGGTATGGATGTCGTCGATCAGCACCACCGCCTTGCCCTTCAGCAGCTGCTTCGCCCCCGGCTGAACGCGAAAGGCGCCCGCGACCGCCTTTGCCCTGCCCCGTGCGCCCATTCCACGGAGCGGCGGGGTGGCACGCGCCCGGCGCAGCAGCATCGGGTCGTTCGCCACGCCGGTGGCGCGAGTCAGCGCGCGCGCGATCAGCGCTGCCTGGTTGAACCCGCGCGACCAGATCCGCCAGCGATGCAACGGAACCGGCACGAGCAGATCGGCACCGTCCGGCATCAGTCGGGCCATTTGCCGCGCCACCGTCTCGGCAAAGGCAGTGCGCCCGCCATATTTGAGGCGCAGCGCGACGGTGCGGGCGACATCGCCATAAGCGACCGCCGCGCGCACGCCGGCATGGCGCGGCGGCCGCTCATGGCACGCGCCGCAAAGCGCCCCGGATCCGCGATCATAGGAGAAGGGCGCATGACACGCAGCGCACCAGGGCGGGCCGAGGAAGCGCAATTCACCCCAGCAGGCAGCGCAGAAGCGATGGTCCTCCCCGGTCACCGCGCCGCAACCGGGGCATCGCGGCGGCAGCGCGAGATCGGCGGCGACACGAAGGGGAGCGAGGAGCCGCTTCACGTCCCTCTTGTCGCGCCGCCCGTCCGGCGGCACAAGCCCGGGCGGTGAGCGTCCCCGATATCTTTGACCGTACCGCCCGGCGCATCCGCCGCGACCGCGCCGCCGACGGGTTTGCCGGGCATGATTTTCTGCGGGCGGCGATGCTCGACGGTATCCAGGAGCGGCTCGGCGCCGTCGTGCGCGCCTTCGGGGACGTGCTCGATCTCGGCTGCTTCGACGGTGCGTTCCTGCCTCCGCCGGGTACGCGCATCGTCCGCTGCGACGCTGGCCTGGCCTTTGCGCGCTCGGCCTCGGGGGTTCAGGCCGATGAGGATCGGCTGCCTTTCGCGGATGGCTCGTTCGACCTGGTCGTCTCCGCCGGCGTGCTCGACAGCGTCAACGACCTGCCGGGCGCGCTGAGCCTGATCCGGCGCGCGCTGAGGCCCGACGGCCTGTTCGTCGCCGCCTTCACTGGCGCGGGCAGCCTGTCGACCCTGCGCGCTGCCCTGCGCGAGGCCGAACGTGACCGCCCTGCCGCCCGCATCCACCCGCAGATCGACGTTCGGTCGGCCGGCGACCTGCTCGTTCGGGCTGGATTCGCGCTGCCCGTCGCGGATGTGGAATCGCTGACCGTCCGTTACGCCGGGCTCGCCGGACTGTTGGCGGACCTGCGCGGCATGGCGGCGACGAACCTGCTGGTCGGTCGCACGCCGCTTCGCCGCGATACGCTCGCCCGCGCGGCCGATGCCTTTGCGGCACTGGCTGACCCGGACGGGCGCGTGGCTGAGCGTTTCGAGATCGTCTTTCTCACGGGCTGGGCCCCCGCCCCGTCCCAACCTCAGCCGGCCCGACGCGGCAGCGCGACGGCCTCGCTGGCGGAAGCGCTCAAGCGCATGCCGCCCGCCTAGGGCAACGGCTCGCTAGCCGATCACGGCGTCACCCGAACCCCGGGCGAGCATGCGGCCAATCGCGTCGAACAGCGAATCCATTGCAACGGGTTTGAACAACACTTCGTCGGCGCCCCCGCTCAGGCAGCGTTGGCGAAGATCGATCGCGGTATCAGCAGTCACGACGATGATCGGCAGCCTTGCCTTGGCATCGGTGCGGCCGCGGATGTGCCTGATTGCCTCGAATCCATCCATTCCGGGCATTCGAAGGTCGACCAGGACAATGTCGAAATCCTGCTCGTCGATGAGTTGAAGACCGATCTCTCCGCTTTCCGCACCGACCATCGACGCACCGGCCACATCGAGCATGTCCTTCACAACCCGACGATTCATCGGATCATCCTCAATGAAGAGGATGTTCATGGCTTGGAGGCCGCGGCGCTGGCCGACTGGAAAAATAGAACCATAATGGATGTCTCTATCTGATCATGCCGCACGCGTTACAAGATGGCTGACGTTGTCGCCGTCGCTTTTACCCGCAGGGAAGAGCGTTTCGGCCAACGCCGCGCCAGAGATCGGCTTGGCGATCACGATATCGAATCCCGCGGTGGCGAATTCCGCTTTCTGTTGCTCGCTCGGGGCTGGCCAGAGCAGCGCCGAGACGACACCGGCATCGCGCGCCGCCGCGACCAGCGCCGATATCGCGCCCGACATATCGGCGTTTGCCTTCAGAGTCGCGTCGTCGACCAGCAGCCGGGAAATGCTGCCCGCGACGATAAGCCCGATCGCCTCATCGACCGTCCCCGCGAAAACAATGTTCCCGGATCGCGCCTCGAGCACGGCACGCAGCATGCTGCGCGAAATCGGGTTGCGATCGAGGATCACCAGCGCGCGGATGTCGGCCCCCATCCCGGCCGCTTCCGCCGCGGCGGCGCGAACCAGCGGCAGGTCGAGGGTAAAGTTCGAGCCGCTGCCCACCGCGCTGCGCACCGTCACGTCGCCGCCCATCGCCCGGGCAAGATTCCGGCAAATGGCGAGGCCCAGGCCGGTGCCGCCAAATTTGCGCGCCGTGCCCGCGTCCACCTGGCGGAAGGATTCGAAGATCAGTTCATATTTGTCGCTCGGGATGCCGATGCCGGTATCGGTCACCTCGACCTTCAGTCTCGACGCGCCGTCCCGGTCGTCGGCAAAGGCCCGCACGCTCACCGCACCGCTGTCGGTGAACTTCAGCGCATTGGACAGAAGGTTGAAGATGATCTGGCGCAACCGGCCGACATCGCCGTCGATCCTGTCCGGACAATCGGCGAGATCGAGCGCGAACGCGATGCCGCGGCCCCGCGCCTGCTCCTCCCACATGCACGCCACGTCGCGCAGCGCGTCCTTGAGGTCGAACGCCTCGCGCTCGATCGTCATGTTGCCGGTTTCCATCTTGGCGACGTCGAGAATGTCGTCGACCAGCGCGCGCATGCTGAGCCCCGCACCGTGCACCACCCCGATCCGGTCGCGCATCGGCTCGCCGAGCTTCTCGTCCGCCAGCATCACCTGAGTCATGCCGAGGATACCGTTGAGCGGTGTGCGGATCTCGTGGCTGGTGGTCGCGAGGAACTCGGTTTTCGCCGCCAGCGCCTTTTCCAGCGCGCTGTTGGTCGCAGCGAGATCGATGTTCGCCGCGCGCACCTCGTTGCGGCTGCGGCGGATGGTGAAGAGACCGACGCCGAGCATCGAAACGATGATGGCGGTCGCCAGCGCGGCACCGGTGAAAATGATCCGCTGAGTCTGCACGCGGGCCTGTTCGGCCTCATATTTGCGCTGCGCCTCCGCCGCCTGCAGCCGGGTGATCTTGAGTTCCTGATTGGCGAAATCGAAACGGGCCGCGGCAAGCGCGGTGTTGGTCGACGCGGCGAGCGTCGACGTCTGGTCGTCGAGACGTTTCAGCGCTTCGAGATGAAGCAGCGCCCGCGTCTCGTCGCCGGTCCTCTTGAACAGCGTATAGGCGGTCTGATGTCCTTCGCGAAACGCGAGCGTGGTCGTGCGCAGGTCGACTCCCGCGAAGCTGCGTTCGATCAGCGCCGCCGCCCGCGCGGGATCGCCATGCTGAAGCGCGGCTTGGGCCTCCAGCCCCAGGTCCTGGCTGTCGGTCCGCATGCCGGCGGCCCGCGAAACCCGCGACACATCGGCGATGGTGCGATCCGCGGCGGCAAGATTGTCGGTGGCGAGTTGTGCGCGCGCGATGTTCCGCAGGATCTGCACCTCGCGGCCGGGGCTCTTCATCGTCCGCGCGAGCGACAGCGCCTCATTATATTGCTTCTCGGCCTCGGCGAAGCGGCCAAGCTCCTTCAGGCACACGCCGCGATTATTGTAGATCGCCAGCAGCAGGGACGGATCGCCATGATAGACCTCGATCGCCTGGCTGGAATAGCGCAGGCCGTTCTCATAGTCCTTGGCTTCCTGATAGAGCAGCGCGATGCTCAGCAGCGCGACCGCGCGGCTGCGCGTTTCGCCAAGGTCTCGGAACACGGCATGCGCTGCCTGATAATCGGCAAGCGCCGCCGCGACATCAGCCTTGGCGGTGTGCAGGCCGCCCCGCGACAGCAGGATGTCGCCAGTGAGCTTGGTCGGCGCGCTGCCCGCGACCGCGGCATAAGCGCGGTCGATCAGGGGCTTCGCATGGTCCACGTCGTTGAGACGGAGATAAGCCTCGCCCTGGAGCCATTGCGCGGTCGCGATCGCGACCGTCCGCTGGCGGTGCTGCAATGATCTCGCCGCGACTTCGGCCGCCCTGGCCTTGTCGATCGTCTTGCCGGGATCGACCAGCATCATTGCCTTGGCATCGGCTACCATGGCGTCGAAGCGGGAACCCGCGTCAGACACCTGCGCGGTGACGGGCACGCCGTGACTCATCAGCGCAAGCAGCGCTGCGGCCATCAAGGTACGAAAAATGAGCCCCATGATCGAGCGCCTGTGTGGACGGGACATGTTAAATACGCGCTAAGGCGCGGGATGACGATGGCTCAGGCGCTTTTCCAGAAACTGGCCGGGCGCCGGAACATCGCATGGCCCGGCCGTTCGGGCAGGTGCGCCTTGTCGTCGCGCAGATATTGGCGGAACGCTTCGATCGAGACGGGGCGGCTGATCAGATAGCCCTGCACCATGTCGCAGCCCATCACGCTGAGCAGCGCCATCGCCGCCTGGGTCTCGACCCCCTCGGCGGTCACCTCCATCTCCAGCGCATGCGCGAGATCGATGGTCGAGCGCACGATCAGCGGGTCGCGGTTGCTGCTCGTCAGCTGGAGCACGAACATCTTGTCGATTTTCAGCTCCTTGGCCGGGAGCTGTTTCAGATAGGCGAGCGACGACAGACCGGCGCCATAATCGTCGATCGCGATGGTGATGCCGACATCGGCAAACGCCCTGAGGTTGAAGATGGCGCTTTGCGGATCGCGAATGACCGACGTCTCGGTGATCTCGAAACCGATCCGTGCGCCGCTTTCGAGCACCTTGGCGCAGGCCAGCTTCACGAACCGCACATCGGCCAGCAGCTGGCCGGAGATGTTGAGGAAGATGGTCAGGTCGTTGCCGTCGGCGGCGAGCAACCGCTGGTCGGCGATCACCTGGTCGAGCGTCCACAGCGTCAGCGCGGCAATTTCGCGCGCTTCCTCGGCGACGGTGATGAAGTCTCCCGGAAGGATCAGCCCGCGGGTCGGATGCTGCCAGCGCACCAGCGCCTCGGCGCTCGCGATCTCCTGGCGGCGGACATGCACCTTGGGCTGATATTGCAGGAACATCTCGCCATTGCAGATCGCGGCCGGCAGCTCGCGCGTCAGCGTCAGCCGGTCGAAGGCCGGCGTGCCAGCGGAAAGATCGCGGATGACGGCATGGGCCTCGCCCCGGGCCTGCTCGAGCGCGCTCTCGGCCTCTTCCGCGAGCCGCACATCCTCGGCACCGTCGAGCGGTGCCGCGGCGGCGCCGAAATGCATGTCCAGCCGATGCTGTTCTCCATCGAGGTCGAGCGGCAGATCGAAATCGGCGGTCAAACAGCCAAGCGCCGCAGCAAGATCAGTCAGCGAATCCCCTTCGAAGAGGATCTCGACGACATTGCGCCCGATCACCTCGACGCGGGCACCCTCCAGACTGGCGCCAATCCGTTCGCGAACGGCGACCGGCAGGCGGTCGGCGTCGTAGCGGCCGAGATGGCGGCGCAGCGCCGGGAAATTGGCGATCTCGGCGAGGCAAAGGAACTGCCAGGCTTTTGGCCGGGGTCGCGCGATGGTGGCGTTCTCATCCGACGATGCCACCAGGGCTTCCGGCATCGACGGCTCATGGTTCTCCAGATGCCCGAAGCCAGCGGACGGCAGCTCGGTAAATGCCATGGTAGCGCCGTCATCGCGGTCGGCACGATGGCGAAGCGCCACGGACAAGGGCAATCGCGCGCCCCGCGCCCTGGGCCCGTTTACCGGGATATATGTACGTGAGCCGCGCCCCATGACCGTCAGCGATAGCCGCCGATGGCTAAACGAACTCTTAAACCTGCCGCGGCGGACCGCAAAAACCCCGGAAATCCGATTGCCTTATCCTTAATTTTTCGTTAATTAATCCATGCACTCGCCTGAGTGCACAAGGGAGAAAGCAAGTGCTTAAGTTCATTATTGCGCTGATCTACGGCGAGGGCATTCGTCCCTGGTAACCAGTCACCCGACCCGATCTCCGACTGAAGCGGCCTGACTTTAGCGAAGGTTGGTCGGAGGTCGGGTCGATATCCCACTTTGCCCCTCCCAGAATGCACATGACGAATCGCCAACGATGGCGATACCGCTCCCATCCCGATACGGGTGTCGTGGAAATCCGGTAGGCTTTGCGTCCAGATCGGTTATTTCTCCGTCCGGACGGGCCGGAATATTGGATGGACGCGCCTCAGGCGGTCACGGGCTCGCGTACCGGCGCAGCCGGTTGCGAACGCGGCACGGGATTGGAGAATTCCATGCCGTCATCGACTGAGCCGAAGCGAAGCGAGACCACGTCCTTCGCGTAGTTCTGATACAGCTTCCAGGGCTTCTTGCTGCCCTGCTTGGGAAACTTCTCCATCGCCCGCGTGACATAGCCCGAGGTGAAGCTGAGGAATGGCTCGGGCGTCAGCACCTCGTCGCCGATCCGCGGCGTCGCCTGGCGCAGCCCGCGCTTCTTCATCGTATTGAGCAGCCGGCAGACATAGGCGCAGGTGAGATCGGCCTTCAGCGTCCAGGACGCATTGGTATAGCCGAAGGACGAGGCCAGGTTCGGCACGTCGCTGTACATCATGCCCTTGTAGTTGAACGTCTGCGCCAGATCGACGGCTGCACCGTCGACGCTGAAGGCAACGTCGCTCAGCAATTGCAGCTCGAGCCCGGTCGCGGTGACGATCACATCGGCGGGTAGTTCCGCGCCGGAGCTCAGCCTGATGCCCGCAGGGGTGAAGCGCTCGATCGTGTCGGTGACGACCGAGGCCGTACCCTTCTTGAGGGACGCGAACAGGTCGCCATCGGGCACCAGGCACAGGCGCTGGTCCCAGGGATTGTAGCGCGGGGTGAAATGCGTCGCGACGTCATAATCCGGGCCAAGCTCGGCGCGCACCATGTCGAGCAGGCGCGCCTTGGTCTTTTCCGGTCGTTTCCGCGCGAGATTGTAGAACAGCATCTGGAACAGCACGTTGCGCCAGCGCGTGATGTCGTAAGCCAGCATCGCCGGCAGCTTGCGCCGCAGCCAGTTGGCGAAACCATCCTCGGCCGGGCGCGACACGACATAGGTCGGTGATCGCTGCAGCATCGTCACATGCGCGGCCTTGTCGGCCATCGCCGGCACCAGGGTCACCGCAGTCGCGCCACTGCCGATCACCACGACATTCTTGCCGGTGTAGTCGAGATCCTCGGGCCAGAATTGCGGATGCACGATGCGTCCGGCGAAGCTCTCCGCATCGGGGAAGTCGGGCGTATGGCCGCGGGCGTAATTATAATAGCCGCTGCACATGAAGAGGAAATTGCAGGTGAACCGGACGGGCCCCTCCGGCCCTTCGGCCTCGACCGTCCAGCGCGCGTCCGGCGTCGACCAGGCGGCCTGCTTCACATGGTGGCGATAGCGGATGCGCCGGTCGATTCCGGCGTCGCGCGCGGTGTCGTTGACATACTTCAGGATCGACGGACCATCGGCGATGGCCTTGGCCTCGGTCCAGGGGCGGAAGGAATAGCCGAGCGTGTACATGTCGGAATCGGAGCGGATGCCGGGGTAGCGGAACAGGTCCCAGGTCCCGCCCATCGCCGCGCGGCCTTCGAGGATCACATAGCTGCGATCGGGGCACAGCTTCCGCAGATGATAGCCCGCACCGATGCCGGAAATGCCGGCACCGACCACCACGACGTCGAAATGCTCAAGGCCCATATATCGCTCTCCCGCGATACCCGATATTCGATTTTTCGCGGGGACGCAAAGATCAGTTTCGATCCGCAATGCTTTTAAGGGTCAGGCGGCCTCCGCCTTGGCCCGCGCGCGATAGGCGTGGAGCAGCGGCTCGGTATAGCCATTGGGCTGAGTCAGCCCTTCGAACACCAGCGCCCGCGCCGCCTGATAGGCCAGGCTGGTCGCCTCATGCCCCGACATCGGCCGGTACAGCGGGTCGCCGGCATTCTGCACGTCGACCTTGGCGGCCATGCGCGCAAAGGCCGCGTCGATATCCGCCCGGGTTGCGACCCCGTGGAGCAGCCAGTTGGCCATGTGCTGGGAAGAGATGCGCAAGGTGGCGCGGTCTTCCATCAGGCCGATATCGTGGATGTCGGGCACCTTGGAGCAGCCCACACCCTGATCGATCCAGCGCACGACATAGCCGAGGATACCCTGGGCATTATTGTCGAGCTCGGCCCGCACCTCGTCCGGTGTCCAGTTGCGCCCCTTGGCGACCGGCACGGTCAGCAGCGGCGTCAGGCCCGGAATGGCCTCGCGCGCGATCTCCTCGCGCCGCGCGAACACATCGACCTGGTGATAGTGCATCGCGTGCAAGGTCGCCGCGGTCGGGCTCGGCACCCAGGCGGTGTTCGCGCCCGATTTCGGGTGACCGATCTTCTGTTCCATCATGTCGGCCATGCGATCCGGCGCTGCCCACATGCCCTTGCCGATCTGCGCCCTGCCCGAAAAGCCATGCGCAAGGCCGATGCGGACATTGCGGTCCTCATAGGCCTTGATCCAGTCGCTCGCCTTCATCTCGGCCTTGGGGATCATCGGCCCGGCGCGCATCGCTGTGTGCATCTCGTCGCCGGTGCGATCGAGGAAGCCGGTGTTGATGAAGACGATGCGGTCCTTCACCGCTTCGATACAGGCGGCGAGATTGGCCGAGGTCCGGCGCTCCTCGTCCATCACCCCAACCTTGATGGTGTGGCGCTCCAGGTCGAGCAGGTCCTCGACCGCATCGAACAGCCGGTTGGTGAAGCCGACTTCCACTGGCCCATGCATCTTGGGCTTCACGACATAGAAGGAGCCGGTGCGGCTGTTGCGGTGCTGGCCCAGCCCGCGCAGGTCGTGGAGCGCGATCGTCGCGGTCATGATCGCATCGAGCACACCCTCCGGCGCCTCGTTCCCTTCCGCCAGCCTCACCGCGGGCGTGGTCATCAGATGACCGACATTACGCACGAACAACAGGCTGCGGCCCGGCAGGGTGAGTGAGCCCTCTTCAATCGAATCATACGTGCGGTCAGCGTTCAGCTTGCGCGTGATCGTCTTGCCGCCCTTGTCGAAGCTCTCGACCAGGTCGCCGCGCATCAGCCCGAGCCAGTTGGCATAGGCCGCAACCTTGTCCTCGGCATCGACCGCCGCGATCGAATCCTCGAGATCGACGATCGTCGTGATCGCCGATTCGAGGATGACGTCGGCGATACCGCCGATATCCCCGCCACCGATCACGGAAGTCCGGTCGATCACCACCTCGATATGCAGGCCATTGTGCCTGAGCAGTAGCGAGTCACCCTTGCGACCGACCAGCTGCGCCGGATCCACCAGATCGGGTGTGCCGCCGCGATATGCGGTCCAGCTTTCGCCCGCCAGTGGCACGGCCTGGTCGAGGAAGGCCTTGGCATAGTCGATCACCTGGGCGCCGCGCACGGGATCATACCCGCCGGGCACCGCCATGCCGGGCAGCGCGTCGGTGCCGTAAAGCGCGTCGTACAGGCTGCCCCAGCGGGCATTGGCTGCATTCAGCACGAAACGGGCGTTGAGCACCGGAACGACCAGCTGGGGGCCTGCCATGGTCGCGATCTCGGGGTCGACATTGATGGTGCCGATGGTGAAGGGCGCGGGCTCGGGCACGAGATAGCCGATCTGGCGCAGAAAGGCTTCGTCAGCCGCGCCACCCGCTGCGTAGCGCGAATCGATTCGTTCCTGCAGCTCGTCGCGTTTCGCCAGCAGCGCGACATTTTCGGGCGAGAACAGCGCGAATATCTCGGCGACACCCTGCCACCAGATGCCGGGGTCGATGCCGAGCGGCGGCAGCACCTGCTCCTCCACGAAGGACGCAAGCTGCGGAGCAACGGACAAACCGGCACGATCGAGCATTTCGGGCATTGGGCCTCCTGGAAAAGTCGCGACTGCCTGGGGAGAGCTGCCCCGCGCTTAGGACAGGCCGGGGCCAGTCATCAAGCCTGTTCGGGATCGAGCGGCGCGGCCGATGCCTCGATCCGGTCGAGCATCGCCCGGAACGCGGCGATTTCCGCTGTGGAAAAACCCGCAAAAACCCGCGCCTCGAGTTCGAGCGCCTTGGGCGCGACGCTCTCGTACAGCGCCTGCCCGGCCATGGTCAGCGACAACAGGTGCGATCTCTGGTCGTCGGGATTGGGTCGCCGCTGCACCAGCCCGCGGTCGACCAGGGCGATCGCGGCGCGGCTGACCGTTACCTTGTCCATCCGCGTGGCCACACCGAGCGCCTGTTGAGTCAGTCCGTCGCTCTCGGCAATCACCGCGATCAGCCGCCATTCGGGGATGCGCAGTCCGAACAGCGATTGATAGGCCGTCGCGATCGCCGAAGAGACGCGGTTCGACGCGATCGACAGGCGATACGGCAGGAACTGATCGAGCTTCAGGCTTGGCATGCGCCTTCGCTAGCGCGCTCCAGCCGCGCCGTCACCCCGTTGTAACACTTGACACTAAACTATGGGCGTCCATATTATTGCCATGGCAAAGGTCTCGAACCGCGACAAAATCCTCTCCGCTGGTGTCCGGGTCGTGCATGAGCGCGGCTTTGGCGGCGCCAGCGTGCGCGATATCGTCCAGGCGGCGGGCGTGCCGCAGGGCTCCTTCACCAATCATTTCGTCTCGAAGGAGGCGTTCGGGCTCGAAGTGCTGGATATGTATTTCCAGCAAGGGCTCACGCTCATTGCCGAAACGCTGCGCAATGACGCGCTCCCGCCGCTCCAGCGTTTCGAGGCCTTTCTCGATGCCAATATCGCGCGCGCCGCCGGCGAGACCGGGTGCAATGGCTGCATGATGGGCAATTTCGCCATCGAGACCAGCGGCAACGATAGCATCCGGCCCCATCTCGTCGAGAATTTCGGCGAAGTGGCAAAGGCGATCTCTTATTGCCTCGCGGCGGCGGTGGCGGCGGGCGAAGTTCGCGCCGATCTCGATTGCGACGACATCGCCGCTTTCCTGGTCTCGGCGCTGCAGGGATCGAACCTGCTCGCCAAGGTCGAGCGCAACGCGGAGCCGCTGAAACGGCTCAAGCGGATTACCCTGAACAGCCTGCTGCGCTGATACGCCCCTACTCAGTCGAATTAAAAATCACTGCTTCTCAGTATCTTGTGAAATAAATACGTACGGACATAGTCCGCACCCTTGTAGATAATACGTACGTACATATTTGATGGACCGCAGGGCACTCCGCCCCGCCAGCGTTCATCAGGGATCACTACCATGACAGCACCCGTCGTCCTCGTCACCGGCGCCCTTAGCGGCATCGGCCGCGCCACCGCCGAGGCCTTTGCCCGTGAGGGCGCGAAGGTCGTCATCTCGGGCCGCAATGCCGAAACCGGCGAAGCGGTCGCCGCCGAACTGAGCAATCTCGGTGGCGAGGTTCATTTCATCCGCGCTGACGTTCGCCATGAGGACGATCTGCGCGCGCTGGTCGACGGCACCGTCGCCAAATTCGGCCGCCTCGACGTCGCGGTCAACAATGCCGGCACCGAAGGCCAGTTCGGCCCGATCACTGACCAGACCCCGGAAAGCTATGCCGCGATGTTCGACACCAATGTGCTCGGCGTGCTGCTCAGCATGAAGCACGAGCTTCGCGTGCTCCAGGCCCAGGGTTCCGGCTCGATCATCAACATCTCCTCGGTGCTCGGCCAGGCCGCTTACGCCAACGCGGCGCTCTACACCGCCAGCAAGCATGCCGTGGAAGGCCTGACCAAGGCCGCGGCACTCGAGGGCGCGCCGTTCGGCGTCCGCGTCAACGCCGTCGCACCGGGACCGATCGACACCCCGATGCTCGACCGCTTCACCGGCGGCGAAGAGGGCAAGGCCGGGCTCGCGTCCACCATCCCGCTCGCCCGCACCGGCGCACCGGACGAGATCGCCCAGGCAGTGGTCTTCCTCGCCTCCGACAAGGCCTCGTTCATCGCCGGCCATGTCGTCAACGTCGATGGCGGCAAGCGCGCCGCCCTCTGATGACAATCTCGGGCGGTCCTTCGGGGCCGCCCTTTTTCGTGAGGATACCGCCATGACCGACAAGCCGATCCGTATCCCCGGTCCCGATCATCCCATCACCATCGAGCCCGGCGCAGGCCGCGTGAAGGTGACGGCGGGCGGCCAGGTGATCGCCGACACGACCGAGGCGCTCGTCCTGCGCGAGGCCAATTATCCGGCCGTCTTCTACATCCCGCGCAAGGACGCCAACCTGGCGCTGCTCTCGCGCACCGCTCATTCGACCTACTGCCCGTACAAGGGCGATGCCTCCTATTTCTCGCTCCCCGCCGGCATCGACAAGGCGGAGAACGCGATCTGGACCTATGAATCCCCCTATGACGCAGTGGCCGGGATCAGGGATCACCTCGCTTTCTACACGGACCGCGTCACGATCGAGCATCTGCCCGCGTCCTGATCGCGCATGGCCGCGTTGAGAGGTGGACGAACGGATGAAGCTGCCCTATGTAGTTTCATCTGTTACCACTTTGCTCCTCGGAGATTCGCGATGACCGACCGCCAAGACAATCCCATGGGCCTGGACGGCTTCGAGTTCGTCGAGTTCACCGGGCCCGATCCCGATGCGCTGGCGGACCTGTTCGTGAAGATGGGCTTCACCCATGTCGGCACGCACCGCTCCAAGAATGTCCGCCGCTATGCTCAGGGCGACATCAACTTCCTGCTCAACATGGACGGGAACGGCCAGGTCGCGAGTTTCCGCGAGCAGCATGGCCCGTCGGCCAATGCGATGGCGTTCCGCGTCGCCGATGCGGCCAAGGCACTGAAGCTCGCGGTCGAGCGCGGCGCGGTCGCCGTCGAGGGCAAGGTCGGCCCGGCCGAGCTCAACATCCCGGCGATCGAGGGAATCGGTGGCGCGAACCTCTATCTGGTCGACCGCCGCGGCGCGGCGACGATCTACGACATCGATTTCGAGCCCGTCGAAGGCGCTTCGCCCGACCAGCATAGTGTCGGCCTGCACACGCTCGACCATCTCACCCATAATCTCCAGCGCGGCCGGATGGATTATTGGGCGCATTATTACGAGAGCATCTTCAACTTCCGCCAGATCCGCTATTTCGACATCGAGGGCCAGGCGACCGGCCTCTTCTCCAAGGCGATGACCGCGCCGGATGACAAGATCCGCATCCCGCTCAACGAAAGCCAGGACGAGCATTCGCAGATCGAGGAGTTCATCAAGGACTATCGTGGCGAAGGCATCCAGCATCTCGCGCTGGCGACCGACGACATCTTCGCCACGGTCGATGCGCTCCGCGCCAACGGCATCCGCTTCCAGACGACGCCGCAGACCTATTTCGACCTGATCGACAAGCGCCTGCCCGGCCACAACCATGACGTCGAGGAAATGCGCAAGCGCGACATCCTGATCGACGGCGCGCCGGAAACGGGCGGCGGCCTGTTGCTGCAGATCTTCACCGAGAACATGGTCGGCCCGATCTTCTTCGAGATCATCCAGCGCAAGGGCAATGACGGCTTCGGCGAGGGGAACTTCAAGGCGCTGTTCGAGAGCATCGAACTGGACCAGATCAGGCGCGGTGTGGTGCCGGGTAAGGTCGAGGCGTAAAGACCCCGAAGGGTTGCTTGCACTCCACACCGTCACCCCGGACTTGTTCCGGGGTCCATCGTTCCGCACACGCACCATCGGCGGCGCCGGCGGAAACATGGATGCCGGAACAAGTCCGGCATGACGGTGCAATGTCGGCAACCTCGCTTCCCTACACAGTCCGTTGCGGTGGCATGAGAGAAGGATAAGGCGATGTCCGACTACCAATCAGGCTTCGGCAACCACTTCGCGACCGAGGCAGTCCCCGGCGCCCTCCCCATCGGCCGCAACTCGCCCCAAAAGCCCCCGTTCGGCCTCTACGCCGAACAGCTCAGCGGCAGCGCCTTCACCGCCCCACGCCACGAGAATCGCCGCTCCTGGCTCTACCGCCTGCGCCCCTCCGCCGCGCACCCCGCCTTCACCCGCTACACCGGCGCCAATCGCTTCGCCCCCGGCATCAGCCAGCAGCCCCTCGCCCCCAACCGCCTGCGCTGGGGCCCGCTCGACCTCGAAGACACGGACTGGCTCGACAGCCTGACCACAATGGTCGTCGCCGGCGACGGCCCGAAGAGCCAGGCCGGCGTCGCCATGCACCTCTACCGCGCTTCGAAGGACATGGTCGACCGCGCCTTCGTCTCGGCCGACGGCGAACTGCTGATCCTGCCCGAGATGGGCGCCCTCACCCTGTTCACCGAGCTTGGCCGTATCGACGTGAAGCCCGGCGAGATCGCCCTGATCCCGCGCGGCGTCCGTTTCCGCGTGGCGCTGCCGGAGGGCAAGGCCCGCGGCTATGTCGCCGAGAATCACGGCGTCCCCTTCCGCCTGCCCGATCTCGGCCCGATCGGCGCCAACGGTCTCGCCAACCCGCGCGATTTCGAGACGCCGGTCGCCTGGTTCGAGGATCGCGAAGGCGAATTCGAACTGGTCCAGAAATTCCTGGGATCGCTCTGGACCACCAATCTCGACCGCTCGCCGATGGACGTCGTCGCCTGGCACGGCAATTACGCGCCGTGGAAATACGACCTCGCCCGCTTCAACACGATCGGCTCGGTCAGCTTCGACCATCCCGATCCGTCGATCTTCACCGTGCTGACCTCGCCCAGCGACGTGCCCGGGACTGCGAATGTCGATTTCGTGATCTTCCCGCCCCGCTGGATGGTCGCGGAAAATACCTTCCGCCCGCCCTGGTTCCACCGCAACACGATGAGCGAATGCATGGGCCTGATCGCCGGCGCCTATGACGCCAAGGCCGACGGCTTCAACCCGGGCGCGCTGTCGCTGCACAACCAGATGAGCGGCCACGGCCCCGATGTCGCGAGCTGGAAGGGCGCAAGCGAGGCGGAGCTGAAACCCCACAAGATCGACGGCACCATGGCCTTCATGATCGAGAGCCGCTGGGTGTTCCACCCGACCGACTATGCGCTGGAAACCGGCGCGCTGGACGAGGATTACGACCAGGTCTGGACGGGGTTTCCGAAGGCGCAGCTGCCGGGATAGGCGGGCCGGCTGGGGAACGAGGGAGCCCCCTGGAACGAACGGCTTTTTTGTGCCCTAAACTTGATCGCGGGTCTGCCCTGACGCTGACCCCGAAAACCGAGGCTCGCTCACGGCGCGGCGATCAAAATTGCTGGTGTTAAGCGGCCCGTCCACTTCTGGACACGAGGTCGAAGCCGCCGCTAGGCAATATTCGAAGCGCGCTTAGTATCAGTCGCGATCCAGATGTGACAGCTGAAAAACATCACGCTGCTCAAAGTCAGACTGCCTCGACCGGAGCGAAGTTCGGGAGGTATCGGTAGGTTCGGGCGAACGCGAGTCGCTCTTCGATCGGTATCCAGTCGAGATCGGCGGCCGTTTCTGGGAAAGGCAGACGACGCTCCATTTCGCGAACCTCGAAGGGTGTAACTTTCGGTATAACGATATTGAAGGCGTCGGCCCCTGATCGATAGAATGGCAGCGTGTCGAGACGGCAGCCATCGAAGGTGTGGTGATCGCGTTTCGCAACGATCATCCAGCCGATCGTGGCCATCTTTGCGCCGTCTTTGTACTTGAAAAAGCAGACTTGAATGGCGGTCCGTTTTGCCAATGGATCTGGGTTGCCAGCATCGGCGTCGGCCAATGCCGTATTCAGCAACGCGCCGAAGGTGCCGCGGACGAATTCGGCATATCGCGGCCCCTGAAAGGCAATTGGCTTGGCGTCGTCCGCGACGAATTCGGGGAAACCGTTCTTCAGATGCGTCATAGCGGTTTCCACACCCTTACCGGAAGCGGGAAAGTCGTTGGTAAAGGTTATTGCGACGAACGTACCGCTTTTGGCCTTGCCGGCTACCGAGGCTAGGTCGGTTGCCATGGAGCGACGAGCCGGCTGATCGTAATCCAGCCAGACAAGCGAATGCCTGTCAAAATCGACGGCGGGAAGGATAGCCGTTGAGTGTCCGAAGCGCAGATCGATCCTGTCGTAAGGCTTGTTGTGGTCGAAACGACGTTGCTCGTCAGGATCGTCGGTGCCTTCAATGCTGAGCAGGTCGTTGATACCGAGCGCCCGATGCACCATGCGGAAGTCGACGAAGGCCACAGAGCCGAAACCGACATACTGATAACCGCCCATCGGGGCGAACCGCAGATGTTTATACAGATCGACTAGCATCGATCGTTCGGCGTGCTTCGCAGGGCGCAGACGATAGTCGATCGCTTTGAAGGTACCGACCAAAATCAGTCCTCCTCGACGAGGTTTTCGTAGGCGAAGTCGAACGACCGCTCTCCCAGCTCGCCGCTCTTCTTTACCCCGAATGCCTCCATCAGCTTCAATGCTTCGCTCTTCGGCTTTTGATAACTGATGCGAGACATGGGCGGCCCTCGTTTGGCCGGTTGCCGAACGAGGAAAGCGTCCCGTTGCGGAAGGCGAGCCAGGGGCAGAGGTGCTGCCGAGGACACAGCTGCTGTGAAGATACGATCCGCCGGTTCGAGATCCTTCTCGCCGTCGAGGGCATTCAGAAAGGTTATGATAGGACGCATCGCTTCGATGAGGCGCGGCTTGAGTCTTCGGTAAGCCGCCGACTCTAGGTCTAATCCTGTCTTTGTGGTGTTCCATGGCAACAGGCTTGCATCGTTCGAATCCAAGAAAACATAGCCACGGAAGCGCGCGAATTGTCCGTGATACTTGGGGATCGCAACGCCTTCGTCGACCTCGGCCCAGCCGGTGATCCTATCCTGACTGGCTTCTAGGATATTCCTGCCATTACAGAACACGTACCAACCTGCGTGTTGACGACTTGAATCGCCTATTCCCGCGTGCAAACGGGTAATTAATGGAGCGCTTCCGCCGAGATCGTCCTCGTATCGTCTGACGACGGGCTGTATCAAATCCGAGAACTTCAATTCCCAGACGCTCGCAATAATCGCTTGGTCGTTGAGCGTGATTTCCAATCCTGCGGCCATCGGCTCAGCGTGCGCGACCCGCAAATCGTTAGAAAGAGACGTGAGGAACGTGGTCTGCTCGAATCGGTCGGGAACCCCGACGCCCAGACTGGTAACCGTCAAAGTGGTGCCTGTTTGCTCAACGGGGAAGGGCCGCTGTTCGAGCCCAGAGATCGAGAAATCCCAGTTCTCGTTGTCGGCAAGCCAAGCCGGTATATCGACGTCAATCTCGAACTTGGCGTTCGGCTCTGTGGACTCAACCGTAAATTGATTGCCCATTTTGAACAGGGCTCGTTTCATACCTATACCGAACTGGCCGACCGAATGGCTCGTCTCTTCGAATCCATCGGCCCGGCCGAACTTGAACGCGTACTTCTGTGCTATGATCAGGGGAATCCCGCCGCAGTTGTCGACGATCGAAAACTTCTGCTTTGTCACTTGGATCTTTACGTGCAGGCCACGGAAGTTGCCATCGGGGCGAAGACGTTTCGCACCGTCGACGCAGTTGTCGACAAGGTCCTGGATGGCCTCGTCGAGCTGGATATCGCGAGTGATAATATCCACGAAAAATCGTTTGGTCGGCGACGCATCCGCCTTATTCGGATCATTGCTCGCGACAAATTTAGCCACAGCTAGTCTCCCCCCTCCGGCAAGCTATCAGCTTGGAAAAAATTTGCTACAGATAGCTGAAGCCTCAGCGAGAAAAATAACGTGCCTCGTCGATTGTGGCGGCGAGGGCCGCGGGATCCCGCGTTTCGCACTCCCAAATAGTTTTCACTCGCCATCCAAGTGCCTCAAGTGCGCTGGTAACCCACGCGTCACGTGCGATGTTGGCGGAGAACTTGGCCTCCCAAAATTCAACACGCGTCTTAGGAGAGGAAGACTTTTTGCAACCCGGATGACGATGCCAGAAGCAGCCGTGCACGAAGATCGCTAGCCGATATTTCTGTAACACGAGATCGGGCTTGCCGGGCAGATCTTTGCGGTGCAGGCGAAAGCGGAGACCGAGCGCGTGAGCGGCACGCCGGACGCGCATTTCCGGTGTTGTGTTCTTTCCCTGCACGCGGGACATCAACCACGAGCGGCGTTCGGGTGTAAGCCGGTCGACCACCGCGCTACTCCGCAGCCTTGGCAACTAGCCGCTCGCCTGCAACGTCGTCGATCTCGACCGTTTCGCATTCTTCGCGTTCGGCGGCGGCGATTTCTTCTTCAGCGCGGGCGAGACGATCGCGAACCGCGACGAACACCGCCTCGGCCATGATCGGGGAAACGCTGTTCCCAATCATGCGGAAGCTGTGCCATACGGTGGGGTGGAATAGGTGATCGTCGGGAAAGCCCTGCAGCCGTGCGGCTTCCCGAACCGTAATCACGCGGTGTTGCTCGGGGTGGATAGGGCGCACTGCCTGGAACGATCCCTTGTCTGACCCGGTGCCGGCGCGGATCGTAGGGCACAGACCGCTCAGCTTCAGTCGAGGGTGACGCCCGATCCGGTCGAAGCCGCCTGCACGAACGCTGCGGAAGCGTTTCACCACGGCAGGCGAGTGCTGCGTCGGACGGTGGCCGGTAGTCACCCCATCCTTGGCGCGCAGTTTGCTCGCGTAATCCGTTCCTCTGCCACCGCGATCGATCTTCCAGCGGTCGAAACCGCGCAGATCAGGATGCTCCTCGATCGGCTTCAGGTATTTCAGATCGGCAAGGGCTTGGCGGACGGTCGCAGCGGGTCGCTTGCGCGCCTCGATATCGGCAAGCGTCGGTGGCGCCTTGCGATCCTTGCGGATGCCGATCACGAACATGCGATGGCGCTTCGTCGCCGCGCCGAATTCCGAAGCGTCCCAGACGTGGGGGCCGAGGATATCGTATCGCTCGTCGACGTACTTTAAAGCTTCGTCGAGTACCGGGCGGGAGTCCGGGTACGCCAGCCCTCGGACGTTTTCCATCACGAAGAAAACGGGATCGAGTTCGGCGACGATGCGGAAGAAGTGACCCAGCAGCGCCCGGCGGGGATCGTCCGCATCTCGCTTGCCCATCTCGCTGAAGCCCTGACACGGGGGGCCGCCGAAAACACCGAAGGCTTCCCCGCCGATGTCGCTGCGGATCTGTTCGCCGGACAGAAGGGAGACGTCGCGATGCAGGAGCGTCGTGTCGGGGAAATTCAACGGGTAAGACGAGGAAAGGATCGGGTCGACATCGTAGGCGGCGGCAACATCGTAACCGGCCGCGTGCGCCCCGCGCGAAAATCCGCCTGTCCCGCAGAATAGTTCAACCAGCTTCATCGATCCCGCGTCATCCTCCATCTCGAGGCGATGCACTAGCACAACTCGTTGATACAGCATCCCCAAATGTGGACAATCTCGGCAGCCGAGATACGATCATGTTCAATCGTAAGCTCCGTCGCGTGATCGAGATTCAAGAGCGGCTGACCTTCGCACTGCCCTCGGGCTCCGCTGGAGGCTGGCACTATTTGCGGGACGCGGTGTAGTCGGGTCGACGGTCGATGATGCCGGCCACGATATGGAGGTTGGCCTGAGCTACGAATGCATCAGGGTCGCCGACGCCCGTCGGACGGGTATCCTGTCCGACTGGGAGGCATGGCTTCGCAGCGCCGACGAACTCTACGGGCGCTTCGCTAACCGCCTGGATGGGGATTCGCCCTTCGATTATCACGAAGTCGCGTCCGTTGGTTTCTTGGCCAACGCCGCCGCGATGGCGGGATATCTGCCAATGAACGAATACGACATCTTCAAGCGCGGCCGGTCGGACAAACGCACCAAGGTACGCGGTAGGGCCGACCTTTGGTTCGACACCGGCCGTCGCTGCTACTCCTTCGAGTTCAAGCGGACGCGACGGCCCGTGACGGTAGGTTACCTGGGACAGCGCCTTAAACAGGCCTTCTTGGATGTTGAGTGCGTCCACCGGGATGAATGCCACCATGCCGCCGCGTGCCTGGTGACGGTCGCACGCGAGCCGATCCGCATCGACGCGTGCCGCCGTTTCGCGAACGGCGACGGGATCGACGCCGCCTATATCATCGGCCCCCGCGACGAGCCCGCATTTCTCTTCTTTCGGCTGAGACCCTAGTTGCCATCGCTACCCACTAGCCCCGATTCAAGCCCCCGCTCGTTCGTGCTGAAATCTCCCGAACAACTAGGCCAATCCATCCGGAGCAAACCGCCAAGTATCCGATTCCAGCACAAAGATAAGCGCGATGAAAAACCGATACCCCCTGCAAAATTCTGCGAGTAAAATGACAATAGCGTCGCAATACGCTACGCCCACCCACGCCCCGCGCTCTCAGTCGCTATGCACCTCGCAACCCGTGACCTGTAATAATTCTCGCGCGACCGCCAAGAACCGCTCGATTCCGCCCCGTTCGCAGGTGCCTCGCATAAATCGCCGGTTACTTGCCGGAATCGAAGCCCCCCCGGCAATGTCCGAAAGCTGTTCCACCGCGATACTGCGCCATGGTTCCAACAGCCGGCACGATGACTATCGCACCCACGGGCCCGCCCAATCGGCTGCATCCGGATCGCCGGATACATCGCGAAAATCGTGACTCAACCCGCTTCGACCACCGATCGATTCAACGGCACCACCATGCATGCAAAGACGAGGCAGGATGGCGCGTGAGCATCATCCTGTCCCGCTCTTTCCCATGACCGATCCATTACCGCATCACGCGCGGCGCTACGGAGTGCCGGCGGTGCGACAGGAAAGGTGAGGCCCTAGTAGGACCGCCCCACCAGAACCCGTTCCACCGCCGGCTCGCCCGTGAACAGGCACGCGCCATTGATCGCCGCCGCATCCATCGGCGCGTTGCGGATCGTCAGCTTGAGCGCCTTCAGCCGCTCCACCACGGCATCGAGCGCGGTGCCGGTCGGCTTCGACCATTGCACTTCGACCCAGCCCGGGTTCTTCTCGCTCTCGGCGAACACCCGCTCGATCCCGGCGAAATCGGTCACATCGCGCGCGATGTTCGCCTCGAGCCGCCCGCGTGCCTCGGCATGCAGATTCGTCTGGATGCCCTCCAACGTAGCTACCGCCTCGCCGATGAAATCGGCCTGCGCCACCACGGCGCTGTCGAGCTTGCCGTCCTCGCGGTACAGCCGGTCGCGCCGGATCACCGAGACGTTGCCGCCCGCCACATCGCGGCCGCCGACTTCGATCACGATCGGCGCGCCCTTCTTCACCCAGCCCCAGCGCTTGGTCGCGGCCTTGGCCGGCTTGAGATCGAGCAGCGCGCGCACCGGCTCGCCGAACGCCGACAGCTTTGCCAGTTCGGCCTGCAGCGCCTTGCAATAATCGACGATCTCCGCGTCCTCGGGCTGGTCGCGCAGCATCGGCACGATCACGATCTGCCACGGCGCGATACGCGGCGGCACGCGCAGGCCGTCGTCATCGCCATGCACCATGATCACGCCGCCGATCATGCGCGTGGAGACGCCCCAGCTCGTCGTATTGGCCAGCTCCAGCTCGCCCGCGGCATTCTGGAAACGAATGCCCTGCGCGCTCGCGAAATTGGTGCCGAGAAAATGGCTGGTGCCCGCCTGGAGCGCCTTGCCGTCCTGCATCATCGCCTCGATCGAATAGGTCGCGACGGCGCCGGGGAAGCGCTCATTCTCCGGCTTCTCGCCCGCGACGACCGGCAGCGCCAGGCAATCCTCGGCGAAGCTGCGATAGACCTCCAGCATCTTCAGCGTCTCTTCGCGCGCCTCCTCGGCGGTGGCATGCGCGGTATGCCCTTCCTGCCAGAGAAACTCGCTGGTGCGCAGGAACATGCGCGTGCGCATTTCCCAGCGCACGACGTTCGCCCATTGGTTGATCAGCACGGGCAGGTCGCGCCACGACTGCACCCAGCGCGCAAAGGCGGTGCCGATCACCGTCTCCGATGTCGGCCGCACGACCAGGGGCTCTTCCAGCTTCGCGGTCGGATCGGGCATCAGCCCGCCCTTGCCGTCGCTCACCAGCCGGTGATGCGTGACGACCGCCATCTCCTTGGCGAACCCTTCGACATGCTCCGCTTCCTTCTCGAAATAGGACAGCGGGATGAACAGCGGGAAATAGCAATTCTCATGGCCGGTCGCCTTGATCCGGTCGTCGAGCAGGCGCTGGATCCGCTCCCAGATGCCATACCCCCATGGCCGAATGACCATGCAGCCGCGCACGCCGGATTCCTCGGCAAGATCGGCTTCCGAAATGACGGACTGGTACCAGGCCGAGAAATCGGCCTCGCGGGTGACGGGGAGAGCATGCTTGATCATGCGAGGCCGGATAGCGGCTCCGGATTAATCCGTCACCCCGGACTTGTTCCTCGGCTCACTCTTCCGCAAGAGCGAGCGACCAGATGACCACTGACCGCATCCTTCCCGCCATCGCGCTCCGCCTCCTGTCAGTGGTGTGCCTCGCGACGATGACGGCGCTGATCAAGCTCGCGGAATATCGCGGCGCCCACCTGTCCGAGATCCTGTTCTTCCGCCAGGCGGTCGGGGTTCCGCTGGTCGCGACGGTGATCGCGCTGGGCCCCGGGCTCGCGACGATCCGCACCGCCCAGCTCGGGGCGCATGTCTTCCGCGCCGTGGTCGGCCTGAGCAGCATGAGCTGCCTGTTCATCGCGGTGACGCTGTTGCCGCTCGCCGAATCGACCACCTTGCAGTTCACCGTGCCGATCTTCGCCACGATCCTCGGCGCGCTGGTGCTGGGCGAGCCGACCGGCTGGCATCGCTGGCTCGCGGTCGTCGCGGGATTCGTCGGCGTGCTGATCGTCGCGCGTCCGGGGACGGGCCATTTCGTCCTCTGGGGCACGGTCGCTGGCCTCTCCGCCGGGTTCCTCGCCGCGATCGTCTCGATCCAGCTGCGCAGGATCGGGCGGACGGAAAGTCCCTACACCACGGTCTTCTGGTTCGCGACATTGTCCATGATCCCGCTGAGCATCGTCTATGCGATGGATCACCAGAAGCACGCGCTGGAGGTCTGGCTCCTGCTGATCGGCGTGGGCGTGATCGGCAATCTCGGCCAGATCGCGCTGACCACCGCGCTCAAGCTCGGGCCGGTCTCGATCGTGGTGCCGATGGATTATTCGTCGCTGCTCTGGGCGACGCTGTACGGCTGGCTCCTGTTCGGGACATTTCCCGGTCTCTCGACCTGGATCGGGGCGCCGATCGTCATCGGCAGCGGGCTCTATATCGTGTGGCGCGAACATGTCCGACGGCAGACCGAGACCGAGCAGGCGATCGTCTAGCGCCGGGGCCTTGCGTTCGCTGCATCCCTCCCCGCATGATGCGCGGCGATCATCGGAGAGAGCCATGCGAATTGATCCGGACAGCGCGAAAGTGGGCTTCCCGCCCCCTCTCATCTATCTCGGCGTGCTTCTCCTGGGGTTCGCCTGGACCGGCCTGACCGGCCGGCTCGGCCCCGCCGGCACGCTGTCGATCATGACCGGCGGGACGCTCCTCCTCCTCGGTGCCGGCGTGATCCTGGCGGGCTCGGAACGATTCCGCAGGCTGGGCACCGCGACGAGGCCCTGGCGATCCTCGACCCGCCTGGTCACGACCGGCATCTACCGCGTCACCCGCAACCCGATGTATCTCGGCATGGCGATCCTCTATGCCGGGTTCGCCATCCTGTTCGACAGTTTCACCGCGCTCCTGCTGCTGCCGGTCGCGATCCTGCTGATCCGCACCCAGGTCATCGCGCGCGAGGAACGCTATCTGCTCGGCAAGTTCGGCGCGGACTATGACGCCTACAAGCAGAACGTCCCGCGCTGGTTCTAGACCTTCGCCGCCCGCGCCTCATCGAGCAGCCGCGTCGCGCGCAGATACATCTCGACGCGCTGCACCGCGAACAGGCCGAGCGCCAGGACGACGAGCATATCCGTCAGCATCGCGACGTTCAGGTGCAACGCGCTGCTCCCCGCCCTCGCAGCGGCACGCAGCCCTACGATCCCGAACAGAAAGGCGATGCCGGCCAGCGACGCCTTCTGGTTGAGTTGATGCGTGTCGGGATCGACGGTGATCCGCATCGTCTTGCCGCGCTGCCACCCAAGCGCGGCGCCGACCGCCAGCGCGACCGCGCACAGCCCCCATCCCACCGGCGTCGGCGGAAACTGGACCAGCATGCCGAGGCAGACCACCAGATAGATGGCCGGGAAAATCCATAGCCGCTCGATCCGAAGCGGTCGAAGCTGGCTCAGCCGCCGGGCGCGAAAGGCGAAGACCAGAACGAAGATCGCGATCGGGATGGCATATTGCATCCAGCCTTGCGGCTGCCCGGTATGAACCTGCATCCCCGTCCCCCACTCCCTATGCGCCCCACGATGCCCCGTCACTGTGACGGGTTCGTGACCGCCCTTACTCCGCCGCTTGCGCGAGCTCCTGATCCTTCCACACCAGTACCGGCTTGCGCGCGGCCAGCGTTTCGTCGAGCCGGCTGCGCGGCGCAAAATGCGGCGCCGATTTCAGCGCGACATCGCCCGCCTTGGCCCGCTCCGCCACCGAACGCAGCGCGCCGATGAACTGATCGAGCGCCGCCTTGCTCTCGGTCTCGGTCGGCTCGACCAGCATCGCGCCGTGCACCACCAGCGGGAAATACATCGTCATCGGATGATACCCCTCGTCGATCAGCCCCTTGGCCACGTCGATCGTCGAGAAACCCTCGGCCAGGTTCGAATCCGAGAACAGGGCCTCATGCATGCACGGCCCGGACGCCCCGAACGGTGCATCGAGCGTGCCGTCGAGCGAGCGCAGGATATAGTTCGCGTTGAGCACCGCATCCTCCGCCACCTGCCGCAGGCCATCGGCGCCGTGGCTGAGGATATAGGTCAGCGCGCGGGTGAACATGCCCATCTGCCCCTGGAAGGCGACCATGCGCCCGAAGCTGCCCGCATGATGCTCCTCGGCGGTCTCTTCCTCGACGAGGCGGAAGCCGTCCGCCGTCTTCTCGACGAAGGGCAGTGGCGCATAGGGCGCCAGCGCTTCCGAGAACACCACCGGCCCCGAACCCGGTCCGCCGCCGCCATGCGGCGTGGAGAAGGTCTTGTGCAGGTTGATGTGCATCGCGTCGATGCCGAGATCGCCCGGACGCACACGCCCGACGATCGCGTTGAAGTTCGCCCCGTCGCAATAGACCAGGCCGCCCGCCGCGTGGACCGCGTCCGAGATCTTGCGCATGTCCCGCTCGAACAGCCCGCAGGTATTGGGGTTGGTGATCATCACCCCGGCCACGTCCGGCCCCAGCCGCGCGGTCAGCGCCGCCAGATCGACCCGGCCTTCGCTGGTCGCGGGGATATCCTCGACCGAATAGCCGGCAAAGGCCGCGGTCGCCGGGTTGGTGCCATGCGCGCTCTCCGGCACCAGGATCACCTTGCGGTGCCCCTCGCCCCGCGCTTCCAACGCCGCGCGGATCGCCAGGATCCCGCAAAGCTCACCATGCGCGCCCGCCTTGGGGCTCATCGCGACGGAATGCATGCCGGTCAGCGTCACCAGCCAGTGCGCGAGCTGGTGGATCACCTCGAGCGCGCCCTGCACCGTATCGACCGGCGCGAGCGGGTGGATATCGGCGAAACCGGGCAGCCGCGCCATCTTCTCGTTGAGCCGCGGGTTGTGCTTCATCGTGCACGAACCGAGCGGGAACAGGCCGAGGTCGATCGCGTAATTCTGCCGCGACAGGCGCGTGTAGTGGCGCACCGCTTCGGGCTCGGACAGGCCCGGAAGGCCAATCGGCGCCGACCGACTCAGGTTGCCAAGCCGCGAGGCGACCTTGGCCGGGGCCGCAACTTCCACACCCGTGGTCCCGGTCGAGCCGATCTCGAAGATCAGCGCCTCTTCCAGCATCAGCGCCTTGTTGCCGGTGAAGGTCGGGGCCGTGGCGGAACCGGCCTCGGGGCGCTCCGGGCGCCAGCCGCTTGCGTTGATCGTCATGCCTGGGTTCCTCGCACAAACCCGTTCGGGCTGAGCTTGTCGAAGCCCGGCCCTTCTTTTGAACGGTTGAAAGAAAAGAACAGCCCTTCGACAAGCTCAGGGCGAACGGAAGGAGGAGTGGTCATGCCAGCACCTCCTGGAGCGCGGAGGCAAGTGTCTCGACATCCTCCATGGTGGTCGTCTCGGTCACCGCGACGACCAGGCCGTTCGCCAGATCGCTCTCGCCGGGATAGAGCCGCCCGAGCGACACGCCGGCCAGGATGCCGCGATCGGCCAGCGTCCGCACCACGGGCCGCGCCTCGACCGGCAGCTTCAGGGTGAATTCGTTGAAGAAGGTCTCGTTGACCAGTTCGACGCCCGGTATTTGCGCGAGCCGCTCCGCTGCGGCGACCGCACCGGCGTGGTTGGTCTCGGCCAGCGCGCGCAGTCCGGCCTCGCCGAGCAGGGTCATGTGGATCGAGAAGGCCAGCGCGCAGAGACCGGAATTGGTGCAGATGTTCGACGTCGCCTTTTCGCGGCGGATATGCTGCTCGCGCGTCGACAGCGTCAGCACGAAACCGCGACGGCCGTCCGCGTCCTGCGTCTCCCCGCAGAGCCGGCCCGGCATCTGGCGGACATATTTTTCCTTGCAGCCGAACAGCCCGACATAGGGCCCGCCGAACTGAAGCCCGACGCCGATCGACTGGCCTTCGCCCACGACGATATCCGCATCCATCTCGCCCGGCGACTTGATCGCACCCAGCGCCACGGGCTCGGTGACCACGGCGATCAGCAGCGCCTTCTTGGCGTGGCAAGCGGCGGCCAGCTCGGACAGGTCGTCGATCCGGCCGAGGATATCGGGATACTGGACGACGACACAGGACGTATCGTTGTCGATCGCCGCGATCAGGTCGGCGATGTCGGTCCCGGCCGACAGCGACGGTGTGCCGGTTTCCAGCACATCACCGGTGAACTTCGCCATGGTCTTCGCGACGGAAACATAATGCGGGTGAAGCCCGGTCGACAGGATCGCCTTGGCCCGCTTGGTCACCCGCCGCGCCATGCCGATCGCTTCCCAGCAGGCGGTCGAGCCATCGTACATCGACGCGTTCGCCACATCGGTGCCGAGCAGCCGCGCGACCTGGGTCTGGAACTCGAACAGCATCTGCAGCGTGCCCTGCGCGATCTCGGGCTGATACGGCGTGTACGCCGTCAGATACTCGCCGCGCTGGATCAGATGGTCGACGCTCGCCGGCACATGATGCTTATAGGCACCGCAGCCGAGGAAGAAGGGCGCGTCGCCCGCCGCCAGGTTCTTGCGCGCCAGCGCCGACATGTGGCGTTCGACCGCCAATTCGCTCGCATGGCCCGGAAGGCCGTGGATCGGGCCGTCGAGTTGGGCAATGGCGGGCACGTCGACGAACAGATCGTCGATCGACCTGGCGCCGATCGTGGCGAGCATCGCCTGACGATCATTGTCGGTAAGGGGCAAATACCGCATTCAAGCAATCTCCCCCCTCCCGCCTGCGGGAGGGGTCGGGGGTGGGCGCCCGGCCAATTCCGGGCGGAGCGTTGGAGGAAAGCGCGAGCCCGCCCCCAACCCCTCCCGCAAGCGGGAGGGGAGTACGTCACATCAAAGCTTCGCGACGAAAGCGGCGTAGGCCGCCTCATCCATCAGGCCCTTGAGTTCTTCCGGATCGCTGAGCGTCAGCTTAAAGAACCAGCCCTCGGCCTCGGGATCTTCGTTGACGAGCCCGGGATTGTCGCCGAGCGCGGCATTGCCTTCAAGCACGGTGCCGGAGACCGGCGAATAGACGTCCGATGCGGCCTTGACCGATTCGACCACCGCGGCCTCGTCGCCCTTCGCCAGTTCCTTGCCCTCCGCCGGCACGTCGACGAACACGATGTCGCCGAGCTGGCCTTGCGCGTACTCGCTGATGCCGACCGTGCCGATGTCGCCGTCGACATCGACCCATTCATGATCTTCGGTGAAGTAACGGCTCATCTTACTTGCCTCCTGCTCGGACATAGCGGTGTGGAATCAGCGGCATCGCGGTGACGGTCGCCTGGTGGACCTTGCCACGCTGCGTAATCTGGATGACGGTGCCGATCGCCGCCATCGCGGCGGGCACATAGGCCATGGCGATCGGCGCACCGAAGCTCGGGGCGAAACCGCCGCTGGTGACCTTGCCGACCTCGGAACCCTCCGCATCGACCACCGCCGCGCCCTCGCGCACTGGCTGGCGGCCTTCGACGACCAGGCCGACGCGCTTGACCGCCGCGCCCTGCTCGCGCTCGAGCAGGATACGCTCGGCGCCCATGAAATTGCCTTCCTCGCGACGGCGCTTGGACAAAGCGAAGCCGAGATCGGCCATCACCGGCGTGGTCTTGGGATCGAGATCATGCCCGTAGAGCGGCAAGCCGGCCTCGAGCCGCAGCGAATCGCGCGCGCCGAGCCCGATCGGCTTCACTTCGGCCTCGGCGGTCAGCGCATCGGCGAGTGCCTCGGCAGCCTCGGCCGGCACCGAAATCTCGAACCCGTCCTCACCGGTATAGCCCGAGCGGCTGATCCACAGCGGCGTGCCGTTCCACTCGAACGCACCCGCGGTCATGAACACCAACGCCTCGACGCCCGGCACCAGCCGCGACAGCACGTCAACCGCCTTGGGGCCCTGGAGCGCGAGCAGCGCCTGCTCGTCCATGATGTTGATCGTGATGTCCTCGGGCAGGTGATCGAGGAGATAGGAGATGTCGTCATATTTGGTCGCGCCGTTGACGACCATGTAGATGCCGTCCTCGCGGCGCGTGACCATCAGATCATCGAGAATGCCGCCATTCTCCGCGAGCAGCAGCGAATAGCGCATCTTCGTAGGGGCAAGCCCCTTGATGTCGCCCGGCAGCAGCGCTTCGAGCGCGGCATCGGCGCAGTCGCCGGTAAAGAGCAGCTGGCCCATATGGCTGACGTCGAACAAACCGGCGGAGTCGCGCGTCCACAGATGCTCGGCCATGATGCCTTCATACTGGACGGGCATGTGATAGCCGGCGAATTCGACCATCCGGCCGTCCCGCGCACGGTGCCACGCATCGAGCGGCAGCGTCTGGATCTCGATTTCGGGGCCTTCGTTGTCACTCAATGCCGGTCTCCGTCACAAGGTGTCACGGCGTTACGCAGCGCATCTTACGCCGCGTTTCGCCGCCCCCTCTGTCACGGGAACCTGAGAGCTTTGACCACCCGCTTGCGCAGGATGGCTTACCCCTTCGGTGGGCCGGGCAAACATCGCCTCGGCCGCTTTCCAGAGTGTCGATAGCCCGCGCGGTCCGGTGTGCCTGAGAGATTCCGGGGCGGTTGCTCCTTCGGCGCCCTGGATCAGGGATTCCATGCCAAGCCATTGCTTTGACAAGGGTCCCACGTCCGGGGTCTCTCCCGCGCGTGCCTATGGAAGTTGCCCTCCATCGACATGCCCGGTGTGACGCGGTGCAGCATGCGAGTCAATCGGCCTTGGTAACGCTTTTAGCTAAGCCATCAATTTGAGGGCACGGTGCCGCCATCCGTCATACAGCAGTTCCATACCCGCAAGGTCACGAAGCGCCGCCGGGTCGTGACGATGGTCCCCGGCGATGAGCAGACCGAAGACGCGGCGGACTGTCCACCCTGGCAAGGGGCGCTCGACCATCGCCAGGGCCTCGCCCGGCTCGGCGGCGCCTTCCTCGATCACGCGGTAATACCATCCGCTGCGCCGTTCCTTGACCATCAGTGCCGGGAGAGCCGGCCAGCGCAGCCGTTCAGCCTGCTTCCAGCAGGGTTGCCGGCCCTGGCTGATCTCGATCAGCGCGCGGCCCAGGCGGAACCGGTCGCCGATGCAGACCTGATCTTCGGTCAGCCCGAGCGTCGCGATATTCTCGCCAAAGGCCCCCGGCGCCGCGAGCACCGGATCGTCCACCCTGTCCTCGCTCCAGCGCGCATAATGATCATGGGGATAATGATGCAGCGCCTTGTCCGGTCCGCCATGAACGGTCGGATCGGCCTGCTCGTCGCCTTCCAGCCCAAGAAAGCCGATCTTCACCGGCCCGGTGACGGGAGACTTGGCGATGGCGCTGTTTTCACCCCGCCCGAGGTACCGGGCCTTACCCGTCAGCAGGGCAAAGGCCCGGACCTCGGTCACCGGGTGGCGTTGTACTTGAGCTGATCGTCGGTCAGTTGAAAGCCGACCAGCGCCTCGAAGGTAGCGCGCAGCACGGCCTGGCGAATCTCCGGACGAGTCAGCGGGTCGACCGCGGCGTCGCTGCCGCCCGCCTTGCGCTTTTCGGTCAGCTTCTTGCGGACATCTTCAGAAAGGCTGGCCGCCGCGCGGGAGATGGTGCTGCTCGCCTGGCCGCTGGCCGTCGCACGGTCCTGCCCGGCATTGAAATGCACGGAGACATGGCCGACGCGCTTGGCGATAACGGCGGTGCCGCCCCGCACGACGGTGATGAAATAGGGCAGACTCACGTCGCGCGCCGTATCGGTGCGCGCCCGGCGCGCCTGGATATCGAAGGTGACGGTGGTGACGATGTCGTCAGTCGCATCGGCGCAGGTGGAGCGGACATTGGTCATCACCGCCGCAACGTCGATCGCGGTCGCCGCGGTACTGGCCGGCGGATCGAACAGGGTGATATCGCCGGTCGCCGCGGGAACGCCGACGGTCGGACAGGCCGAACGGATCGCCGTGATGCCACCCGTTTCGTCAATGTCTCCGGTGGTGGAGCAGCCGCCGGCCAGCAGCATCAGGATGGCGGGAACGGCAATTTTCCGGGCTGTCACGGGCACACGCACCTTATCACATGGGAACACATAGGAAGGGGCCTCGCGCTCGCGCGCACCGGCCCCGGAACGACGCGCACCATAGGAACCGGCTTTCGCGCACGCAAGCAATCGCGTAGAGCCCATCGTGATGACCGATCTCCAGAAACCGCCACTCGAACTGCTCATTGCCGCGCCGCGCGGCTTTTGCGCTGGCGTCGACCGCGCGATCCAGATCGTCGAGCTGGCGATCGAGAAATATGGTGCGCCGGTCTATGTCCGGCACGAGATCGTCCACAACAAGTTCGTCGTCGATGCGCTGCGCGAGAAAGGCGCGATCTTCGTCGAGGAGCTTGACGAAGTGCCGGATGGCGTGCCGGTGGTCTTTTCCGCGCACGGCGTGCCCAAGGCAGTGCCGACCAAGGCAGCGCAGCGCGGCCTCTCCTATCTCGACGCCACTTGCCCGCTCGTCTCCAAGGTGCATCGCCAGGCCGAACGGCTGGTCGCCGCCGGCCGCCACATCGTCTTCATCGGTCATGAGGGCCATCCCGAGGTGATCGGGACCTTCGGCCAGGTCCCCGAAGGATCGATGTCGCTGGTAGAAACCGTCGCCGATGTCGAGACGATGACGCCGTCCGACCCCGCCAATCTCGCTTTCCTCACTCAGACGACGCTGTCGGTCGACGATACCGCCGCCATCGTCGAGGCGCTGCAGCGCCGCTTTCCCGCGATCCAGGCACCGCGTGGCGAGGACATCTGCTACGCCACGTCGAACCGTCAGGCGGCGGTCAAGAAGATCGCCGGCGCTTGCGACGCGATGCTGGTGATCGGCGCACCCAATTCCTCCAACTCGGTCCGGCTGGTCGAGGTCGCGGTGCGCGAGGGCACGCCGGCCCTGCTCGTGCAGCGCGCGAGCGACCTGAATTTCGACTTCCTCGAAGGCGTCCGGACACTCGGCATCACCGCCGGAGCCTCGGCCCCCGAAGTATTGGTCCGCGAACTCGTCGACCGGCTGTCGGAGCGGTTCGAGGTCAGCGAGTTCGAAGTCGAGACCACGCGCGAGACGATTTCCTTCAAGCTGCCCCGCGGCCTCGAAGTCGCGGCTTAGGGCCTGCAAGTGCAGCTGGAGGGGGTCGTGATCGCTCGGAGAGGGTCGCCGGCAAGGAGCGTGGCGCAGGGCGGGCCGGTAGCCCGTCCAAGCCGCGCGACGCCGTCCGGCGGCCCTCTCCGAGCGACCCCTTCGGGGCGGGGCGCCTTTTGCCGCCCGGCGGCGTCGCGCGTCGGTCACGATGAATATCCATCGCTCCCTCCTTGCTCCTACCCGGGCGGCAAAATTCGCCTCGTCCCGACCCCCTCCAGCTGCACTTGCAGGCCCTAGTCCATGGCGGTATATACTCAGGTTTCAGCGGAGGCGCTGGGCGCCTTCCTGTCGCGTTTCGACCATGGCGAACTCGTCTCCGCCAAGGGGATCGCCGAGGGCGTTGAGAACAGCAATTACCTGGTCGATACGACCGCCGGCCGCTTCATCCTGACGCTCTACGAAAAGCGTGTGCATCTGGACGATCTGCCCTTCTTCTTTTCGATGATCGATCATCTCGGGAAACACGACCTGCCGGTGCCGCGCGCCCTGCCCGACCGCGACGGCACCGTGATCCATCAGCTCGAAGGCCGGCCCGCCTGCCTGATCGAGTTCCTTACCGGCGTCTCGGTCTCGCATCCCACCATCCCACAGGCCTTTGCCGCCGGCACCGCGATGGGCCGGATGCATGAGGCACTGGCCGATTTCCCCCTGACGCGCGCCAATTCGATGGGCGTCGATACCTGGCGGCCATTGTTCGAACGCTGTGGCCGCGACCTGGATGGCATCGCGCCGGGGCTGTACGACGATGTCGGTTTCGCGCTCGACGCGGTTCTCGCCGCCTGGCCCACCCACCTTCCGGTCGGCGCGATCCATGCGGACCTGTTCCCCGACAATGTCCTGATGCGCGGCGATGCCGTGACCGGACTGATCGACTTCTATTTCGCCTGCACCGACATCCGCGCCTATGACCTTGCGGTCATGCACACTGCCTGGTCGTTCGACGCGACCGGAAGCAACGCCAATTGGGCGGTCGGGCGCGCGCTGATCGACGGCTACACGCAGTCGATCGATCTCACGCCCCAAGAACGGGCAGCCCTGATCCATCTCGCCAAGGGCGCCTGTATCCGTTTCCTTTTGTCGCGCGCCTGGGACTGGCTCAACACGCCGGCTGATGCGCTGGTCACGCGGAAGGATCCGCTCGCCTATCTCCGCCGCCTCAGGGCCTATGAGACGCAGGGCGCGGGGCAATTCGCATGACGACGGAACTCACCAAAGTCGAAATCGCCACCGACGGCGCGTGCAAGGGCAATCCGGGGCCGGGCGGCTGGGGCGCGGTGATCCGTGCCGGCACGCGCGAGCGCGACATTTCGGGCGGCGAAAAGCTGACCACCAACAATCGGATGGAGCTCAGGGCAGCGATCGAGGGCCTGAACGCGCTCACGCGCCCGTGCCATGTCGTCCTCTCGACCGACAGCCGCTATGTCATGGACGGCCTGACCAAATGGATCAAAGGCTGGCAGAAGAATGGCTGGAAGACCGCTGCCAAACAGCCGGTCAAGAATGCCGACCTCTGGCAGGCGCTGCTGGCCGCCGCCAAGCCGCACCGCATCGAATGGCTCTGGGTAAAGGGGCATGCCGGACATCCGGACAATGAACGCGCCGACAAGCTGGCCAGCGACGCCGCGGTGGCGGCGGCGCGGGGTTAGCGCCTCCTGATATCACCCCGGACTTGTTCCCGGCCATCGCGCCGCAAATCTGGACGATGAGGGGTAGCGCTGCATTCGCCAACGCTCACATGATTCAACACAGCGCCTGAATCTGCCATCCATGGGCAATGACCGCGCCTGCTCCCCCCTCCAATGCAGCCCTTCGATCACATCGGCGCGCCACGGCGGCAGGGCGCCAATTCCCTGATCAACCCAAACCAATTCCCTGTTCCGCGCCGGAATTTCCCTGTTCTGCGGAAACAGGGAAACTGGAGTGACCCCCTTTAGTGAGACACGTTAATTAGAGAGAGCTCGGTTGCTTGTTTGAAGGGCTGCTGCGCAGCAGCCCTTCGCATGGTTTCCTCATACTCGTCGGGCGACCTGTAGGCCAAGGCGGAGTGCAGGCGCTGGCGATTGTAGACCTGCTCGATGAAGGTCCCGATCCGCTCGCGTGCGTCGGCGAGGTCGCGATAGCCGGTACCGTCGACCTCCTCCTGCTTCAGGGTCTTCATGAAGCTCTCGGCCATGGCGTTGTCGTAAGGGCAGCCCGCACGGCTCATGCTGGGGATGATGCCGGCGGCTTCGAGCCGGGCGATGTACGCGCCGCAAGCATATTGCACGCCTCGGTCGGAGTGATGGACCAGACCGTCCGCGGTCACCCTGCGTCGCTCCAGCGCCATGGCGAGCGCCTCGAGCGCCAGCTCGGCGCGCAGATGGTCCGCCATCGCCCAGCCGACCACCTTGCGGCTGAACGCGTCGAGGATCACCGCCAGATAGACGAACGCCTCGGCCAGATGGACATAGGTGATGTCCGCCACCCATAGCTGGTTGATCGCCATCGGTTGCATCGCGCGCGCCAGATTGGGCCACACCCGCCAGCCGTGCCGCGCATCCGTCGTCGCCGGCCGGAACGTCCGACCCCGCAGGCACAGCAGATTGTCCTCGCGCATCAGCCGGGCCACCCGCTTGTGGTTGACGCACCAACCGTCACGCCTGAGCAGCGCGGTGATCCGGCGATAGCCATAGAAGCGCTGCGCCAGGCACAGCCGCTGCACCTGATCGCGCAGCGCCGTCTCTTCCACTTTTGGCGCATGCTCGCGCCAGCGCCGGTAATAGCTGGCCCGGCTTACCCCGGCCAACTGGCACAGCGCCTCTGTCGACAGCGCCGATCCCTCGCCTTGCGAACCCGTCATCGCCTGGATCTCGGCGAAGACGTCGTCTCGCCAGCACCGTCGCTCGGCTGGCGTGACGCCTCGATACGCCGCAAGGCGCCTTTGAAAAAATCCAGCGCCACCTGCTGCTCGCCGATCTTGCGCTGCAAGGCCTCGATCTGACGCTGCGCTGTGGCAACATCGCGGATCTCACCAACCGCCGCCTGGCTAGCCATCGCATCCGCTACGCGCCCCGGACGACCCGGATCGCGCAGCGCCTGCTCCCCGCCCGCCCGCACCGCATTGCGCCACCGGTACAGCAGATTATCCCTGATCCCCAACTCGAGCGACAAGGCTGACACCCGCTCGCCCGACTCAATCCGACCCACAACCCACAGCTTGAACCCCCGGTCGTGCCGTCGTCGATGGTCCTTCGACATTCTTGCCCTCCATCCAGAGAGCTCTCTCTTATTTCATGTCTCAGTCTAGGGGGGCATTCCAAAACGATCTTCAACACTATGTTTTCGCATCGATATTTCGGAGAAAATGCACCCAGAACAGGCCCGAAAACAAAAAAATTCCCTGTTCCGCGGCCGGAACAGGGAATTTCGGTGGTCCCATCGTCGATCCACCGGCTGCCAAGCGCAGCCCGCGATCGTCAGAAAAGGCTCAACCCTCTTCGATCGGCGCGCCCGGTCCATTCTTCAGCACCGACTCGATCGCGTTCTTCGCGCCGGCCTTGCTCGAATAGCCCTCGGTCCAGAAGATGATTTCGCTGTTGTACTTGAACTTGGCGACATACTCGCCGGCCTTGTTCTGCTCGATCACGAACTTATGCGCCATGTCTTCTCTCCCTGGCTGATTGACGCAGGTTAGGCTTGGTTGCCGCGTTATACCAGTGCGGCGAATCGGTCCGGCGCATATCGGGCCGGATCGATCGCAGCGACCGCCGGGTCCGCCGGCCGCCCGAGCAGCAGCGCGGCCGCCAGCATCGCGCCGGCGGGCGCGGTCTGGATGCCGAATCCGCCCTGTCCGGCGCACCAGAAAAAGCCGGGAAGCCGCGGATCGAACCCGTAAACGGGCAGCCGGTCCGGCGCGAAACTCCTGAGGCCAGCCCAGCGCCGCTCGACCGCGGTCACGCGCCAGTCGACCACCTGCTCGAACCGGTCGATCGCGATCGCCACATCGATTTCCTCGGGCTGGACGTCGCACGGCGCGACTCGGGTCTCGTCATGCGGGCTGAGCCACAGGCGCCCGCCCGCCTCCGGCTTGAAATAGAAATTGCCCGAGATGTCGGCAACATGCGGCAGCCCGGCGGGCGCGGCGGGATCGGTCCGCAATTGAGTCATGGTGCGGCGATAGGGCTGGATCCCGACCGGCATCGCGCCCGCGATCCGCGCCAGCTCGTCCGCCCATGCGCCGGCGGCATTGACCAGGATCGTCGCGGCGACGTCTCCCGCGGGGGTGGTGAGCCGCCACTGCCCGCCAGCGCGCCCAGCGGTTTGAAGCGGCGCGTTCAGGATCATCTCCGCACCGGCGCGGCGGGCACGGGCGATATAGTCGGCATGAAGAGCGGCGACGTCGATATAGGCACTGCTCGCCTCCATCACGCCGAGCGTCCAGTCGTCGCGCAACCCGGGAACGAGGGTCGCCGGGTCGACGCGATCGAGCGCGATGATCCCCTCGAACTCGGCGAGAAAGGTATCGATCGCCGCCGCGTCCCTGGCCCGGCCGATATGGAGCGACCCCAACGGCGCCAGGAAACCGCCCGCCGCCAGCACTGGGCCCGAGGCAGTGGTAAGCGGCTGCACGCCCGGGCCGCCATAGCTTTCCGACCAGAAGGCAGCCGAGCGGCCGGTGGCGTGATAGCCCGGCGCATGCTCGCCCTCGATCAGCAGGACCGACGCATGGGGCGCCGCCGCCGCTGCAAGGCTCGCCCCGGCGATCCCGGCCCCGACGATCGCGATATCGTACCGCTTCACGATTCCGTCCCCGCGAGCGTCAGCGCTGTACGCGCGCGGCGAGGAAGAGGTCGATCGTGCTGATCGCGCGATGGCGCACCCCATCCGCCTCGCGCAGGATTTCGTGCGCCGATTCCTGCCCGAACCGCTCGACCTGCACATCGGGCAATCTCTCGGCGACCTTCAGCGCGGCCTTGGCGCTGACCAGCTTGTCCGCCTCGGCGACGAGCATCAGCACTGGCACCCTCATCGTCGCGAGTCGCGGATCGTCACGCAGGCGCCGGGTCGACTCGAACGCCTTCAACACCCAGCGCCAGCTCGGCGGACCAAGCACGAGCTCGGGCTTGCTCGCTTGCCAATATAGTTCGTCCTCATAACGGGCGGGGTCGTGAGTCAGCAGCGCCTGGCGCGTGGCGGTGGTCGCCGGACGCTCATTGACCTTCCAGGCGGCGCGCGCCGGATTGCCGACTCGGTTCAGAACCCTGGCGAGCCGCTCGCCCATCCCGGCGCCGAGCGGACTGTGCAGACCGAGCATTGGCGCGACCAGCACCGCCGCGGCGGGCCGCGCGACACCCTCGGTCAGCGCACGCAGCACCAGGTGCCCGCCCATCGAGTGACCCATCAGCACCTGCGGACCCTCCGCCTCGGCTGACCATTCAGTCCAGAAGGCGGCGAAATCGTCGATGAAGGTGTCGAAGGTCTCGATATGCCCGACATGCTGGTCGGGTGACAGCCGCCCGGATCCGCCCTGCCCGCGCCAGTCGAACGCGGTGATCGACCAGCCCTGGCCATGCCAGTGCGCGAACGCCTCGAGATATTTTTCGAAGATGTCGCCCCGGCCGCCCTGGAACAGGATGCTGCCGCGCGGATGCCCCTCGGCGGGCCAGTCGAAACGCCGCAGCCGCCAGCCGTCCGGGGCGGTCCAGAACGTGATCCGGGCAGTGGCCGGAATCGCGCGGCGATACAGCTGCGGGGAAACCATTCACGCTGGTTACTTTTTGGAAAGCCATGTCGTCTAGGTAAATTGCTGATGGTTGGGGGAATATCAAACGCTTTGCTGATCGGCGCGCTTGCGCTGCTCCTTGTCTCCGCGGGGATCCAGGATGCGCGCACCCGCGAGATCGCCAATTGGAAGAACCTCGCGATCGCGCTGCTCGCACCCTTGTGGTGGTGGGCAAATGGCTGGGCGATCTGGCCGGACATCGCGATCCAGGTCGGCGTCGCGGCGATCGTCTTCGCTTTTTTCATCGGCGCGTTCGCCATGGGATGGATGGGCGGCGGCGACACCAAGATGATCGGTGCGCTCGCCCTGTGGTTCCCGTTCGACACGCTCGTCTGGATGCTGATCGTGATGTCGCTGCTCGGCGGCGCGCTCACGCTGCTGCTCATGATCGAGCGCGCGATCCGCAAGAAAACCGAACGGCCGGAAATCCCTTACGGCGTGGCGATCGCGGTCGCCGCGCTGCTCACGCTTCGCGAACCGATTCTTAATCAGTTCCTGTGAATGCTTAACGCGGGTTCAATCGTCCCGCGCCGGAAAGGCTTGAAAAGTCATGGATAGTCGCAAGATCATTCTCCTGGTGGGCGCCCTGATCGTCGCTGCGATCACCGCGTTCATGGCGCGCAGCCTGATCCTGGGCGGGGCCGCCCCCCAGGCTGGCGCCGCCACGGCGGTCGCCGCGCCGGTCGATGGACCGGAGGTGCTCGTCGCCACCCGCGCGTTGCCGGTCGGGACGATCCTGGATGCCACCGCGCTGAAGTTCCAGCCCTGGCCCAAGGAGCTGGTCGACAACGCCTATTTCATCAAGAAGGACACCAACCTGCAGTCGCTGCAGGGCACGGTCGTCCGCAACGCGATCACCGCTGGCCAGCCGGTCACGCAGGGCGCGCTCGTCAAGCCGGGCGATCGCGGCTTCCTCGCGGCGGCGCTCGGGCCGGGCATGCGCGCCGTCACCTTCCCCGTGTCGGCGCAGACCGGCGTCGCCGGCTTCGTCTTCCCGGGTGACCGGATCGATCTGGTGCTGACCCAGACGGTACCTGGCGGCGGCGACGGCCCGCCGCTCAAGGTGGCCGAGACGGTGATGCGCAACCTGCGCGTGCTGGCGACTGACCAGCGCACCGACAATACGGTGGGCGACGACGGCAAGACCGTGGTTCACACCTTCTCGAACGTGACGATCGAGGCAACGCCCAAGATCGCGGAGAAGATTGCGGTCGCCCAGACGCTCGGCTCGCTCTCCCTGTCGCTGCGCTCGATCGCCGACAATGCCAGCGAACTCGAGGAAGCGATCGCCAATGGCGACGTCACGGTGCCCGAGGGCAATGACCCCAAGGCGGAGAAGGCCATGCTGATGCAGGTCGCGAGTCAGCCCCAGGCGGGCAGTTCGACGATCGCCACGGGTGCCGACGTGTCGCGCTTCCAGCGCAGCACGGTCCCCGGCAAGGCGTCCGCAACACCGGCCGAAGGTGGAAGCGGGGCTTTCCCGGGCGCCGCCGCGCCGGTCGGCCCGATGGTGCGCGTCGCGCGGGGAAATTCGGTGACCGATGTTCCGGTCGGGGGGAAGAAGTAGCATGCGTATCACGAACCTCTTGCACCGCTCGGTTGCGGTGACGGCGGCGGCGGCCATGGTCGCCAGCCTGCCGGCCACCGCCATCGCGGGCGCCGCCAAGGCCGGCCAGGCCAAGCCGCGCTCGATCGCCGGACGTCCCGCCCGAGTGGGCAGGCCCCCGGTCGGCTCGCAGCGGCCGACCCGCGAGGTGTTGCTCTCGATCGGCCAGGGTGAACTAATCACCCTGCCGGCCGACGTCGCCGATGTGTGGGTGTCCAACTCGGGGATAGCCGACGTCTATGTCAGCAACCCGCGCCAGATCCACCTTTTCGGCAAGGAATTCGGCGAGGCGACGCTGTTCGCGACCAACGCGGCGGGCGGCGTGATCTATTCGGCGAACGTCCGGGTCAGCCAGAACATCACCTCGATCGATCGCATGCTCAAGCTCGCGATGCCGGAGGCCGATATCCATGTCTCCACCACCGGACAGATCGCCGTGCTGACCGGCACCGTCGCCGCGCCCGATGACAGCGCTCAGGCGGAACGGCTGGTGACGTCGCTGCTCAACCCCGGGGTCGACGCTTCGACGCCCGGCGCGACGCTCAAGATCGGCGTGTTCAATCGCCTCCGCACCGCGACCCCGCTGCAGGTCAATCTGCAGGTACGCTTCGCCGAGGTCAGCCGCAGCTTCATCAAGAATGTCGGCGTCAACCTCAAGTCGCTCGACTCGACAGGCGGCTTCCTGTTCGGCATCGGCTCCGGCCGCGATCCCGGCACGATCACCCCTGGCGTACCGCCAACCCCGACGACGCCGGGGACCGGCACGTCCTTCACTTTCCTGAACGGCTCGCAGCGCACGACGCTCGGCCTTGCCGGCAAGCTGTTCGGGCTCGACCTGCTGAGCGCGATCGATCTGGGCGAGACGATCGGCCAGGTGTCGACGCTGGCCAATCCGAACCTCACCGCGCTGTCGGGCGAAACCGGCACTTTCCTCGCCGGCGGCGAAGTGCCGATCCCGATATCGCAGGGCCTCGGCACGGCGACGGTTGAATTCAAGCAATATGGCGTCAGCCTGGCCTATACGCCGACCGTGCTGGCCGACGGGCGGATCTCGCTGCGCGTGCGGCCGGAGGTGTCGCAGCTTGACTATTCGAACGCGGTCGCGATCGGCACCACGCGCGTTCCCGGCTTCATCACCCGCCGCGCGGAGACCACGGTCGAGTTAGGTTCGGGCCAGAGCTTCATGATCGGCGGCCTGCTGCAGAACAACCACAACAACTCGTTCGACAAGACGCCGGGTGTCGGCGACGTCCCGATCCTGGGCGCCCTGTTCCGCTCCAACGCGTTCCAGCGCAACGAGACCGAGTTGGTGATCGTCATTACGCCGTATCTGGTGAAGCCAGTCAATGCGAACGAGATCGCCCTGCCGACCGACGGCTACAAGGCGCCGACCGACCTGGACCGCATCCTGCTTGGCCAGCTGACCGGCACCACCCCTAGCGGCGCCCGGCCCAAGCCGAGCATGGCCCCGCCCACCGGCGCCGCGCCCGCGCTCGGCGCGGTGGCCCCGGTCCCGGTGGTGCCCGCGCCTTCACCGCAACAACGCCGCGAGGAACAGGCCGGCAATTCCGCACTGCCCGAAGCCAGTCCAAGGTCGAAAAAGAGTGCGAGCGCCGCACCCGGTTTCAGCTTCAATTGAGCGTCTCGAGGGATAGACCCATGATCAAGCGTACGATCCTCCTCGCAACCGCCTTCGCCCCGGCCCTGTTTCTGGGTGCGTGCGGAACGCCGAACCGCGCCCTGGAATCGGTCCACCAGCCGGTGGTCAGCCGGACCGACTATGTGTTCGACGTCAACACCAGCGGAAACACGCTGGCCCCGGGCGAGGCGAAGCGCCTGGCCGGCTGGATGGCCTCGCTGCGGCTCGGTTACGGCGATCGCGTCGCGATCGACGATCCCAACCCCTATGGGGGTGGCATTCGCGACGAGGTCTCGGCCGAGATCGCGCATTACGGCATGTTGCTGTCGGACGATGCGCCCGTCACCGGCGCGACCGTCGCCCCCGGCACGGCGCGGATCGTGGTCAGCCGCATGAAGGCGTCGGTGCCCGGATGCCCGGACTTCAGCCGCCCTTCCCAGCCCGAGTTCGAGAGCAACACCTCATCCAATCAGGGATGCGCGATCAACACGAACCTGGCGGCGATGATCGCCAATCCGGCCGATCTCGTGCGCGGCCAGCCTGGTGCCGAGGTCAATGACCCCGCGGTCTCCACCCGCGCCATTGGAAACTATCGCAAGGCAACGCCCACCGGGACGGGCGGCCTGAAAGATGCCGGGAGCAAATGATATGAACGCCCCCTTCAACAGCGGCCGCGTCGGCCATCGCGAACCCTTTGTCGCCTTTGTCTGCGACGAAACCACGGCAGAGGCTGTCCGCCCCGTCGCCATCGAAATGGGCTGGGTCGCGGACAAGGTGAACAAGGGGGGGCTGCGCAACGCGGTCCAGTCCCTGTCGGTCTCGGCCAGCCCCCAGATTCTGTTCGTCGACCTGTCCGAGTCGAGCGATCCGCTGGCCGACATTAACGGGCTCGCCGAGGTGTGCGAGCCCGGCACGGTCGTGATCGCCGCTGGCCAGGTCAATGATGTCCGCCTCTACCGCGATCTCGTGGTCAGCGGCATCCAGGACTATCTGCTCAAGCCGCTGACCCCGGACATGCTGCGCGAGGCATTCACGCACGCGCAGACCATCCTCAACGCACCCAAGCTGCTCGATGCCGGCACTGAACGGGCCCATTGCTCCACCGCCTTTATCGGCGCGCGGGGCGGTGTCGGCGCCTCGACGCTGGCGACGTCGGTTGCCTGGATCCTCAGCGAAAAGGGCGCGCGGACCACCGCGCTGCTCGATCTCGACGTGCATTTCGGCACCGGCGCCCTGGCGCTCGACCTCGAACCGGGCCGCGGGCTGACCGACGCGATCGAGAACCCGAGCCGCATCGACGGCCTGTTCATCGAGCGCGCGATGGTCAAGGCAAGCCAGACGCTGTCGGTGCTGTCCGCCGAGGCGCCGATCAACGCCCCGGTCCTGACCGATGGCGCTGCGTTCTACCAGCTTCAGGAGGAGATGCGCGCCGCGTTCGAGTGCACGATTGTCGATCTGCCGCGCAACATGCTGGTCCAGCATCCGCATCTCATCACTGACGTGCAGGTCGCCGTGGTGGTGACTGAGCTCACCCTGGCCGCGGCGCGGGATTCGATCCGGATCCTGTCCTGGCTGAAGACAAACGCGCCCCAGACCCAGGTGTTCGTCGTCGCCAACAAGATGCACGTCAACGGCCAGCTCGAGATCAGCCGCAAGGATTTCGAGGGCTCGATCGAGCGCAAGATCGATTTCGTCATCCCCTTCGACCAGAAGCTGGGCGCGCAGGCGGCCAAGCTGGGCAAACCCTTCGCCGAGACAGGCAAGGGATCCAAGACGACTCAGCCGATGGTCGAGCTGGCGACGAAGCTGATGGGCGTCGGCGAAGCCGCCGGCAAGGACGAGGCCCGCAAGAAGCCGCTTGAACGGGGCGGATCGCTGATGGGCAAGTTCGCCGACCTCAAGTCGATGATGCCAAAGCGTCCGGCGAAGAAATGAGCTGGCCGGTGCCTGCTCGGGATGGTGCCGGCGCGCGCCGCCGGGCGGAAAAATGCGCGGACGTAAACCGTCCGTCAACGAAACGGGGCGCTTGATACCGTGATGGAACTGATGCCGTTCATCATGCTGTTCGGGGGCGCGGCCACGGTGCTGGTGCTGATGGCGTTCGCCCTTGCCGGGCCTTCACCGGAACGCGCGCGGGAACGTCGCCTGACGGCCGTCCGCGCGCGGCACAGCGAGTCTTCCAACGCGCTGGTCGAAGCGCAGATGCGCCGCATCACCGCGAGCCGCGCGACCCGGATGGACGCGGCGGCGATGCGATTCCTCCCTCGCCCTGCCCTGCTCAAGAAGCGGCTGGCGATGACGGGCAAGACCTGGACGGTCGGCCAGTACGGCATGGCCACGCTGGGCATCACCGTGATCTTTGGCCTGCTGCTCGCGCTGCAGGGCCTGCCGATCCTGCTGTCGCTGCTTCTCGGCATCATGCTCGGCGGCGGGCTCCCGCATTTCACGGTGAGTTTCTTCATCAAACGCCGCATCGCGAAGTTCAACGCGAAATTCCCCGACGCGATCGAGCTGCTCGTCCGGGGCCTGCGCTCGGGCCTGCCGATCAGCGAGACCATCGGTGTGGTCGGCCATGAGGTCGAAGGCCCGGTCGGCGTCGAGTTCCGGTCGATCACCGACAAGATGAAGATCGGCCGGACGATGGACGTCGCGCTGCAGGAAACCGCTGACCGGCTCGGCACGCCCGAATTCCAGTTCTTCGTCATCACCATCGCGATCCAGCGCGAAACCGGCGGCAATCTCGCCGAAACGCTCGCCAATCTCGCCAATGTGCTGCGCATGCGCGGCCAGATGAAGCTGAAGATCAAGGCGATGTCGTCCGAATCCAAGGCGTCGGCCTATATCATCGGCGCCCTGCCCTTCATCGTCTTCGGCATGATCTGGATGATCAACGGCAGCTATATGCAGAATTTCTTCATCGATCAGCGGCTGATGGTCGCGGGCGGTGGCGGCCTGATCTGGATGGGCATCGGCGCCGGGATCATGGCCAAGATGATCAACTTCGAAATCTGAACAAGGGCGACGCGGCACTTCCATGGGCGAAACGGCTGGACCAACGATCCTCGGGGTCGACGTGATGTGGGTGGCGACGCTGCTTTCCGGTGTCGCCGCGTTCGCGGTGCTGCTGGCGATCTATGCCGCCACCACCGCGCGTGACCCCATGGCCAAGCGCGTCAAGGCGCTGAACGACCGCCGCGAGCAGCTCAAGGCCGGCATCACCGCCTCGACCAAACGCCGCGCGAAACTCGTCACCAAGAACGAGACGACCGACCGGATCAAGTCGATCCTGTCCGGCCTGAAGGTGCTGCAGGACAGCCAGGTCAAGGTCGCGCAGATCAAGCTGATGCAGGCCGGAATACGATCCAAGGAATATGCCGTCGCGGTGATCTTCGGACGCCTCGTGCTGCCGATCATCTTCGGCGGGCTGATGCTCTACCTCGTCTACGGCACCGACATGTTCGCCGAATATAGCGCGTTGAAGCGCTACGGCATCGTCGCGATCAGCTTCATCATGAGCTACAAGGCGCCGGACATCTTCCTGAAGAACAAGATCGACAAGCGTTCCAAGGCAATCCGCAAAGGCCTGCCCGATGCGCTCGATCTGCTCGTCATCTGCGCCGAGGCGGGACTGACCGTGGACGCCGCGTTCAACCGCGTCGCCCGCGAGCTCGGCCGCGCCTATCCCGAACTGGGCGACGAATTCACCCTCACCGCGATCGAGCTGGGCTTTCTGTCGGAGCGCCGCCAGGCGTTCGAGAACCTCGCCATGCGGGTCAAGCTCGACGCACTGAAAGGTGTGGTCACCACCATGGTGCAGACCGAGAAATACGGTACGCCGCTCGCGTCGGCGCTGCGCGTGCTCTCCGCCGAGTTTCGCAACGAGCGCATGATGCGCGCCGAGGAAAAGGCTGCCCGGCTCCCGGCGATCATGACCGTGCCGCTGATCCTGTTCATCCTGCCGGTGCTGTTCATCGTCATTCTCGGCCCCGCGGCCTGCTCGATCTCCGACGCGTTCAAATAGCGCGTCCCGACGCCCCGTCCCGAGAGGGAGGGGCGGGGGTGGGTGCACGGGCCGAAAGGCTCGTTGCACCACGTTCCGCAGCCCGAGCCGTGCCTTGAGCCCCGCGCATCGCTGACCACTCTTCCAGGAGCGAAACGGAAGGTTCAGCCCCGTGCCGCCAGCGCGGCCTGCGCCGCCGCCAGCCGCGCAATCGGCACCCGGTATGGCGACGCGCTCACATAATCGAGCCCGATGGACTCGCAGAAGGCGATGCTCGCCGGGTCCCCGCCATGCTCGCCACAGATGCCGAGCTTGATGTCGGGCCGTGTCGCCCTGCCCCGCTCCGCCGCCATTTCGATCAGTTCGCCGACGCCCTCGACATCGAGGCTGACGAAGGGGTCCTTTGGATAGATCCCCCGCTCGACATAGGTCGTCAGGAAGCGCGCGGCGTCATCACGGCTGACACCGAGGGTCGTCTGCGTCAGGTCATTGGTGCCGAAGGAGAAGAAGGCGCCAACCTCCGCGATCTCGCCCGCCTTCAAGGCAGCGCGCGGCAATTCGATCATGGTCCCGACGAGATACTCGATCGTCCTGCCCTTGTCGGCGAACACCGCCGCCGCGGCCTTGTCGACCACGGCCTTCATCAGCTCGAGCTCGCGGCGCGTCGCGACCAGCGGGATCATCACCTCGGGGATCGGCGCGGCGCCCGATTTCTCGGCCACTTCGACCGCAGCCTCGAAGATGGCGCGGGCCTGCATCTCGTAGATCTCGGGATAGGTCACACCGAGGCGGCAGCCGCGATGGCCAAGCATGGGGTTGAACTCATGCAGTTCCGCCGCGCGGCGCTTCAGCACCTCGACCGCGACGCCCGCTGCGCTGGCGACCTCGGCGAATTCGGCTTCCTCATGCGGCAGGAATTCGTGCAGCGGCGGATCGAGCAGGCGGATGGTGACGGGCAGGCCCGCCATCACCTCGAACAGCTGGATGAAATCGGCGCGCTGCTCGGGCAATAGCTTGTCGAGCGCGAGTCGCCGTCCCTTCTCGTCCTCGGCCAGGATCATCTGGCGCACCGCGGTAATGCGCGCGGCGTCGAAGAACATATGCTCGGTGCGACACAACCCGATGCCCTCGGCGCCGAACTCGCGCGCCACTCTCGCATCGAGCGGCGTCTCGGCATTGGCGCGGACCTTCAGGCGGCGCACGCCATCGGCCCAGACCATCAAGGTGCCGAAATCGCCGGCCAGCTCGGGCTGGACGGTCGGCACCGCGCCCATCATCACTTCGCCGGTCGAGCCGTCGATGGTGACGATATCGCCTTCCTTCACTTCGCGCCCGCCGACCCGCATGATCCCCGCCTTGGCGTCGATCGCGATCGTGCCGGCACCGGAAACGCAGGGACGCCCCATGCCGCGCGCGACCACCGCCGCATGACTGGTCATGCCGCCGCGCGCGGTCAGGATGCCCCGGGCGGCATGCATGCCGTGGATATCCTCAGGCGAGGTCTCGACCCGGATCAGGATGACGCTGTCACCGGCGTTGGAGCGCTTCTCGGCCGTATCGCTGTCGAACACCGCCGCACCCGAGGCCGCACCGGGGCTGGCCGGCAGCCCCTTGGCGATCACGTCGCGCGTCGCGGCGGGATCGAGCGTCGGGTGGAGCAACTGGTCGAGCGCGGCGGGATCGACCCGCGCGACGGCTTCCTCACGCGTGATCAGGCCTTCCTCGGCCATGTCGACCGCGATCTTCAGCGCGGCCTTGGCGGTGCGCTTGCCCGATCGGGTCTGAAGCATCCAGAGCTTGCCCTGCTGCACCGTGAACTCGATGTCCTGCATGTCGCGGTAATGCGTCTCGAGCAGGTCGAACACCTTGGCCAGCTCGGTGAAGGTCTCCGGCATTGCCTCTTCCATCGAGGCCGGCTTGGCGCCCGCGGCCTCGCGCGCGGCGAGCGTCAGATATTGCGGGGTACGGATGCCGGCGACGACGTCCTCGCCCTGCGCGTTGATCAGGAACTCGCCATAATAGGCCCGGTCGCCCTTGGCCGGGTCGCGCGTGAAGGCAACGCCCGTCGCCGAGGTATCGCCCATATTGCCGAACACCATCGCCTGGACGTTGACCGCCGTCCCCCAGCTCGCCGGGATGTCGTTGAGCCGGCGATAGACCTTGGCGCGCTCCGACTGCCACGATCCGAACACCGCGCCGACCGCGCCCCAGAGCTGGTCATGCACGTCCTGCGGGAAGGGCTTGCCCCATTGCTGGTCGACCAGCGCCTTGTATTCGACGACGAGCGCCTGCAGGTCCTCGGCGGTCATGTCGGTGTCGAGGAAATAGCCCTTGTCTTCCTTCGCGATTTCAAGCGCTTCCTCGAAGCTGTGATGATCGAGCTCGAGCACGACATCCGAATACATCTGGATGAAGCGGCGATAGCTGTCCCAGGCGAAACGCGCATCGCCCGAGGTCTCGGCGAGGCCCTGCACCGTCTCGTCATTGAGGCCGAGATTGAGCACCGTGTCCATCATGCCCGGCATCGACGCCCGGGCGCCGGAGCGGACCGAGACGAGCAGCGGATCGGCCGCATCGCCGAACTTCTTCCCCGTCACGCCCTCGATATGGCCGATACCGGTGGCGACTTCGGCGCGCAGCCCCTCCGGGAATTGCCCGCCCTCGTCATAATAGACGGCGCAGAAGTCGGTCGAGATGGTGAAGCCGGGCGGGACCGGCAGGCCGATCGACGCCATCTCCGCCAGATTCGCGCCCTTGCCGCCGAGCAGATTCCGGTCGCCCTTGCCGCCGTCGGAAACACCCCCGCCGAAGCGGTAAACGTACTGCGTCATTGCTCAGTCCTCTGTGTGCCTGGTTTTTTCGCTGGGGAGGCGAGGCAATCTGGTGTCGGCGGGGCGAAGATGCGTGTCGTCAGCCCTCGATTTTGGAGAAGTCGGCAACCGAATGGACCGCATCGCGAACCCGGGCGAGCAGCGCGAGGCGTGCTTCGCGTTTTGCGGGGTCTGGGTCGTTGACGGTCACGTCGTCGAAGAAGCGGTCGATCGGTGCCCGGAGCGAGGCGAGCGCTGCCATGGCGGCTTCGAAATCCTCGGCCTCGACGGCTGTTGCGGCGCGCGGCGCGGCGTCGTCGAGCGCAGCGATCAACGCCGCCTCGGCTGGTTCGGGTACGTAAGGCAGCTCTTCCCCTCCGTTCGCTTCGAGCGAAGTCGAGAAGCCGTGGGCCGGCTTCGCAACATCGTTCGACGGAGAGGTCTCGCCCGACAAGGTGTCTCGACTTCGCTCGACACGAACGGTTTGGGTTTGGTCCCATCCCTCCTTCTTGAGGATATTCGCCGCACGTTTGTAGCCGGCCAGGAGATTGGTACCGTCCTCTGTGGTGACGAAGGCCTGGAGCGCGTGGACGCGGGCGAGCAAGCGGACGAGATCGTCTTCGCCGCCTAGCGCGAAGACGGCGTCGATCAGGTCGTGGCGGACGCCGGCTTCGCGTTGCTGGACCTTGAGGCGGTCGGCGAAGAAGTCGAGGACCTCCTTCGATGTAACTCGCGCACCCTGAATGAACTTGGAGGCATCAGCATTCGCCTGATTTGACGCACCCGCAATCAAATGATCAAACACTTCACCCCATTTGAGATTAGTTCCTAAGCTGCCAATCGCGTCGAGAACTGGTAACACTCGAAAGATTGGAGCAACCTGGCTCTGAAATCCTACGCCTGCCGCTGCAAGCTCAACAATTGGAAGAAGGGGAGCTCGAGTTTGATTGCTGAACAGTATCTGGAGTACACCAATTGCCGCGCGGCGAAGCGCAAACGGATCTTTTGACCCGGTGGGCTTCTCTCCGATGGCAAAAAAAGCCGATATTGTATCTAGCTTATCCGCGAGCGACACCACCACAGTCAGCGGTGCGGTGGGCACATAATCACCCTGCCCAACCGGTTTGTAATGATCACGCACAGCGTCAGCAACTTGCGCCGGCTCACCTTGTGCAAGGGCGTAATAGCCTCCCATCAGGCCCTGAAGTTCGGGGAACTCACCGACCATACCCGTGACCAGGTCGGCCTTTGCCAAGCGTGCTGCACGTTCCGCTTGCGCGGGATCAGCGCCTTTAACGATGCCTTGCTCGACCAGCCAGCGCGCCAAGCTTGCCACCCGCTCGACCTTGTTTGCGAGCGTCCCCAGCTTCTCGTGAAACACGATCTTCTCGAGCTTCTTCGCCTGCTCGTCGAGCGGCACCCTGAGGTCCGTCTCATAGAAGAACTTCGCATCCGACAGCCGCGCCGCGAGCACCTTGCGGTTGCCCTCGACGATCTTCGCGCCACCATCGACCGCGTCGATATTGGCGGTGCAGATGAACGCATCGGCGAGCTTCCCGTCCGCCCCACGGCAGACGAAATATTTCTGGTTCACCCGCGCAGTCAGCTGGATCACCTCGGGCGGAACGCTCAGGAATTCGGGATCGAAACGGCCGAGCAGCGGCACCGGCCATTCGGTGAGGCCAGCATTCTCGGCAACGAGACCCTCGTCCTCGATCAGCTCGAGCCCGGCCTCAGCCGCCAGCGCTTTGGCGCGGTCGTGGATGATCGTGCGGCGTTCGTCCTGGTCGACCAGGACGTGGCAGGCACGCAGCTTGTCGGCATAGTCGCCGGCGTTGCCGATGGTGATGACACCCGGGTGGTGGAAGCGGTGGCCGACCGTCGCCGCGCCGGAGGCGATGCCGGCGATCTCGAACGGCACCACATCGTCGCCGAGCAGCGCGACGATGCCCTGCAGCGGCCGCACCCAGCGCAGGCTCTCGGTCGAGCTGGAGGCATCGCCCCAGCGCATCGACTTGGGCCAGGGAAAGGCGCGGATGATCGCCGGAATCGCCTCGGCCAGCACGTCCGCGGTTGCGCGGCCGGGCTTTTGCGTGACGGCGAAGAGCACTTTGTTACCCTTGCCGTCGTCGCGCTCCTCGAGCTGGTCGCGGGTCAGGCCAGTCGAGCGCAGGAAGCCTTCCAGCGCCTGGGCCGGCGCATCGGCGCGGGGGCCCTTGCGTTCTTCGCTGGTCGCTTCGGTTTCGGCCGGCAAGTCTCGGGCGATCAGGGTCAGGCGGCGCGGCGTCGCGAAGGAGACGATCGCGTCGGCGCGCAGGCCGGCCTTGCCGAGCTCGGCCGCGAACAGCCGCGCGAGATCGTCCCGCGCCTTGTCCTGCATGCGCGCGGGGATTTCTTCCGAGCGGAGTTCGAGGAGGAAGTCGGTCATTATAGTTCCTCCCCGGAACGGGGAGGGGGACCCCCGAAGGCGGTGGAGGGGATTGGAGCGCGATATGCTTGCTCCAGAGCTTCCATCTCAATTCGCGACGACACTCGGTACGCAGCCGCCCGCGCTCCAAGCCCCTCCACCATGCTACGCATGGTCCCCCTCCCCGTTCCGGGGAGGAACTGAGATGTCGCGCGCCGCATCACGCCGCCCACCCGTTCTTGTCCATCCACGCCTGGCAGCTGCCCTTCGCCAGATCACGCACGCGGCCCATATAGGCCTGGCGTTCCGCCACCGAGATCACGCCCCGCGCCTGGAGCAGGTTGAACACATGGCTCGCCTTGATCGCCTGCTCGTAGGCGGGGATCGGCAGCTTCGCCTCCAGGCAATTCTCGCACTCGGCGGTCGCCTTGCGGAACAGGTCGAACAGCGCCTCGGTGTTCGCGACCTCGAAATTCCAGGTCGATTGCTCGATCTCGTTTTCGAGGAACACGTCCCCATAAGTCACGCCAGCATCATTATAGGCCAGGTCGTAGATGCTGTCCCTGTTCTGGAGGTACAGCGCCAGCCGCTCCAGCCCATAGGTCAGCTCGCCGGCGACCGGCTTGCAGTCGAATCCGCCCATCTGCTGGAAATAGGTGAACTGAGTCACCTCCATGCCGTCGCACCAGACTTCCCAGCCCAGTCCCCAGGCGCCGAGCGTCGGCGATTCCCAATCGTCCTCGACGAAGCGGATGTCATGCCGCGTGAAATCTATCCCGATCGCCGCGAGCGACCCGAGATAGAGTTCCTGCAAATCGGGCGGGCTCGGCTTCAGGATTACCTGATACTGGTAATAATGCTGCAGCCGGTTGGGATTCTCGCCGTAACGCCCGTCGGTCGGCCGGCGGCAGGGCTGGACGAAGGCGGCATTCCATGTGTCCGGGCCGAGCGCACGAAGCGTCGTCGCGGTGTGGAAGGTCCCTGCCCCCATCTCCATGTCGTAAGGCTGCAGGATCAGGCAGCCGCGCTCACTCCAATAGTCATGGAGCGTGAGGATCATGCGCTGGAAGCTCAGCGGCTCGGTCACGGTGCGGGAAAACCCTTCGCAGATGCAGTATAACTCTTTCCGCCGCTTTGGCGCATGCCCCGAAAAGGGTCAACCGCCCCCGGCTATGGCAATCACGCTTTGAGGCGCGCCGGACGCGCCATCCGCGAAATCGGGGTTAAGCGGGTGGAGTGCCGCCCGGATTGCCGATAAGCACGCGCCAGATCCCTTTCAGGAACCCCCTTATGAAGATGTTCGGCAAGCTGATCGCGCCGTTGACTCTGTTGTTCGCGGCGCCGGCCTGCGCCCAGCCCGCCCCTACAGCCCCCGTCGCCCCGCGCGATGCCGATCCGGCGTTGTGGGTGGTCAGGGACAAGGACACGACCATCTATCTGTTCGGCACCATCCATGTGCTGAAGCCCGGCCTGAGCTGGTTCGACGACGGGGTGAAGAAGGCGTTCGATTCGTCGAAGGAAGTGGTGCTCGAGCTGGTGATGCCCGATGCCGCGGCCATGCAGGCGCTGGTCATGGCCAAGGGCATCGCGCATGACGGCATCCCGCTGACTCAGCGCCTGCCCGAGGCGAAACGCCCCGCGCTGGCCAAGGCGCTGACCGATCTCGGTCTGCCCGCGACCGCGTTCGACTCGATGGAGCCTTGGTATGCCGCGACCAACCTGTCGCTGCTGCCCCTGCTGAAAAAGGGCTATGACGTCAGCAACGGCCCGGAACAGTCGATCAGCAAGGCGGCCGCCGCGCAGGGCAAGCCAGTGACCGGGCTGGAGACGGCGGAAGAGCAGCTCAACATCTTCGACAGCCTGTCGATGCCGGCGCAGGTCGCTTTCCTGACCAACACCATCGACGAGATGCCCAAGCTCGATGCAACGATGAACACGATGGTCGACAGCTGGGCAAAAGGCGACCCCGATGCGCTGGGCCGCACGCTCAACGACGATCTCGACGCCTCGCCCGAGGTGAAGAAGGCGCTGCTGGTCGATCGCAACAAGCGCTGGGCGTTCTGGATCAGCAATCGCATGAAGCAGCCGGGCACGGTGTTCATCGCGGTCGGCGCCGGGCATCTGGCGGGCAAGGACAGCGTGATCGAGCAGCTCCGCGGCTATCGGCTCAACGCAAAGCGGGTGAAGTACTAAAACCCTTCTCCCCGTGGGAAAAGGTGGCGCGAAGCGCCGGATGAGGGTGAGTAACAATCTACTGCGGTCACCCTCACCCTCCCAAGCTTCGCTTGGGCCCCTCCCTCTCCCGATGGGAGAGGTGTGAAGGGATTGCCTCTCACTCCTTGTTCCCCTATAGGCGCCCGCTTCCGGTCAGGGTCATCCCTGGAGGCCTGTCCGGAGATTTGAACCAAGCATATCGGAGACTGCAATGAGCGATCAGCTTACGCTCGCAGCCGAGACGCGTGAACAGGTTGGCAAGGGAGCCTCCCGTTCGCTTCGTCGTGAAGGCCGCGTACCCGCCGTGATCTACGGCAACAAGCAAGACCCCGCCTCGATCCATGTCGAGGAAAAGGCGCTGATGCGTCTTCTCATGACGGGTCATTTCATGAATTCGGTGGTGATGGTGGACGTCGGCGGCAAGGCCGTGCGCACCCTCCCCAAGGACGTCGCCTTCGACGTCGTGACCGATCGCCCGGTCCATGTCGACTTCCTGCGCATCTCCGAGCACGCGACCGTGCACGTGAACGTGCCAGTGGTGTTCGTTGACGAGGAAGAGTCGGCCGGCATCAAGCGCGGCGGCGTGCTCAACGTGGTTCGCCACGAGCTCGAGCTGATCTGCGACGCGTCCGAGATCCCCGACGAGATTACCATCTCGCTCAAGGGCACCGATGTGGGCGATTCGATCCACATCTCGAACGTGAAACTGCCCAAGGGCGTCACCTCGGCGATCGACGACCGCGATTTCACCATCGCCACGCTGATCGCACCGTCGGCGCTCAAGTCCGAGACGCTCGAACAGGTCGCCGAAGAAGAGGCCCTGGCCGAAGCAGCGCATGACGAGCATGTCGCCGAAGTGGAAGCCGAGGAAGCTGCTGCCGAAGCCGCGACCGACGACGAAGCCTCGGAAGGCTGAACGAACGATCCGTGCCCTCGGCGGCGCGGGACAGGATCGGGGGCAGCGGAAGCAACGGCTTCCCTGCCCCTTTTCTTTGGGTAAAGGAGCTTCATGCAACTCTGGGTCGGCCTTGGGAATCCCGGCGCGCAATATGCGCTGCAGCGGCACAATGTCGGCTTCATGGTGGCCGACACCATCGCCGACATGCATGATTTCGGCCCCGTGAAAAAGGCGTTCCAGGGCTGGACTCAGGAAGGCCGGATCGGCCCCGAGAAGATCCTGCTGCTGAAGCCCGCGACCTTCATGAACGAGAGCGGCCGCTCGATCGGCGAGGCGATGCGTTTCTACAAGCTCGATGTCGGCGACGTCACCGTGTTCCATGACGAGCTGGATCTCGCGCCCTTCAAGGTCAAGGTGAAGATCGGCGGCGGCACCGCGGGGCATAACGGCCTGCGCTCGACCGAGGCGCATATCGGCAATGAATTCCGCCGCGTGCGCATCGGCATCGGCCATCCCGGCCACAAGGACAAGGTCAGCCCCTATGTGCTGGGCAATTACGCCAAGGCGGAGATGGACTCGCTCGCCGACCTGCTCGGCGCGGTCGCGGCCGAGGCGAAATGGCTCGCCGAGGGCAATGACGCCCGCTTCATGAGCGATGTCGCGCTGCGGCTGGGAGAATCGAAATGACGGTGCGCAGCCTGTTCGCGACGCGGCTGTATGAGGGCGTGCTGGGCGACCCCGATTTCGTGGCGGAGCTGGACCATGCCTGCCGCGTGCTGGCGGAGGACGACCGGGCCGGACGGCACTGGTCCAAGGCGAACGGTTATCGTGGCTATACCAGCTATGCCTCGCTCAACGACCTGCCGCAGCGCGACCCGACCTTCGGCGAGCTGGTCAAGCGGCTCAACAAACATGTCGCGTCCTTCGCGGCCGAGTGTGCGTTCGATCTGGGCGGCGGCAAGCTGAAACTCGACAGCTTCTGGGTGAACGTCCTGAAGCCGGGCGGCACGCATTCCGGCCATATCCATCCGCACAGCGCCGTGTCGGGCACGGCCTATATCGCGGTGCCGCCGGGTGCCGGGCCGCTCAAGCTGGAGGATCCGCGCCTGCCGCTGATGATGGCCGCCCCGACTCGCCTCCACGACGCGCCGGAGGATCTGCGCAGCTTCGTCTATGTCGAGCCCGAGCCCGGCAGCGTGTTGCTATGGGAGAGCTGGCTGCGCCACGAGGTACCGGCCGGCACCTCGAAGGACGAGCGGATCAGCATCAGCTTCAACTATCGCTGGTAGCCCCTCGCGGCTTCTAGAACCTGTACCCGAAGGTAAGGTGAGCGATCCGGTTGATCCCCGTGACGGGCTTGAGTCCGCTCATCCCGTTCCCGTCCGCGTCCGCCTGCCGCAGCCGCCCCGACATGCCCGAGTTCAGCCGGCCCATCACCGCGCCCGCTTCGAACCCCAATATCGTGCCAGGGCCGACGGGGCGCATATAGCCGATCGTCGCGGCCGGGGTGAAGCGGCGCCCGCCGATCCCGCCGAGCCCGCGCCCCCTGGGACTATAGACCAGGCCACGATAGGTCCGGTCGGCATTCTGGCGCGCAAACAGCCGCATGCCGGCCGATAGATGCAGCCCCTCGCCCAGGGGAAAGAAATCGATCATCGAGCTGTCGACGCGCTCCTGAAAGCGACCGTCGGTGTAAACCAGGGGATCGCGGCCGATCAGCGGCGGCGTCGTCACCCGCAGGCTGACGTTCGGCGCGATCGCAACGCCCTGACCGGGCACGATCGGACCCGCGACGAGAAGGGTAAGCGGTGCCCCCGCGCGATGCGCCGCCTGTTGTTGCGACCATGCCGGTTGCGTCGCCACACCCATGGCCATCACGGCCAACCCCAAAGTTACGCGCATCGTCGGCCCCCCGCCCCGTGCGCCCGGCATGATCGCTCAGCCTGGCTTGTACCGTTAGACGATACCGACCGACCCGATCCTCACCGGCGCGAACGATAAAGGCATCCGCGCGACACGCAGGTCGCTGGCGTTTCGGCGCGTCACGCCTTAAAGGCCGCGCTTCACTTTCATCGCGGGACGATATGGGTTTCAAATGCGGCATCGTGGGCCTGCCGAATGTCGGCAAGTCCACCCTCTTCAACGCGCTGACGGAGACGGCGGCGGCGCAGGCGGCCAATTATCCGTTCTGCACGATCGAGCCGAATGTCGGCAACGTCGCGGTGCCGGACAAGCGGCTCGATCAGCTCGCCGCGATTGCCGGCTCGGCCAAGATCATCGAGACTCAGCTCGGCTTCGTCGACATCGCCGGCCTGGTGCGCGGCGCGTCCAAGGGCGAGGGCCTGGGCAACCAGTTCCTCGGCAATATCCGGGAGGTGGACGCCATCGTCCATGTCCTGCGCTGCTTCGAGAATGGCGACGTCACGCATGTCGAGGGCAAGGTCGATCCGATCGCCGATGCCGAGACGGTCGAGACCGAGCTGATGCTGTCCGACCTGGAAAGCCTCGAGAAGCGCGTGCCCAATTTCGCCAAAAAGGCCGCGCAGGGCGACAAGGAAGCCAAGATCGCCGTCTCGGTGCTCGGCCAGGCGCTCGAGCTGCTGCGCGAAGGCAAGCCCGCCCGGCTGACCAGGCCGAAGGACGAGGAGGAAGCACGCGTCTTCGCTCAGGCCCAGTTGCTGACGTCCAAGCCCGTCCTGTATGTTTGCAACGTCGATGAGGGTGATGCCGCCAACGGCAATGCCCTGTCGGCCAAGGTGTTCGAAAAGGCCAAGGCCGAAGGCGCCGAAGCTGTCGTCGTCTCGGCCGCGATCGAGGCCGAGATCGCGACCATGGCGCCCGACGAGCGCGGCGAGTTCCTGTCGGAACTGGGCCTGGAAGAGACCGGCCTCGCCCGCGTGATCACCGCCGGGTACAAGCTGCTCCACCTGCTCACTTTCTTCACCGTCGGCCCGAAGGAAGCGCGCGCCTGGACCGTCCATGTCGGCGCCAGGGCCCCGCAGGCGGCCGGCGAGATCCACACCGATTTCGAACGCGGCTTCATCCGCGCGGAGACGATCGCCTTCGACGATTATGTCGCGTTCAAGGGAGAAGCCGGCGCGCGCGACGCGGGCAAGCTGCGGTCGGAGGGCAAGGACTATGTCGTCCTGGACGGCGACGTGATGCTGTTCCGCTTCAACGTCTGAGGTTGCTCATGCTTCTACGCCGGCCTATTTTGCTGACCTGATGCTCGCCCGGCTGATCCTGTCGCTGCTGCTCGCCGCCCTTGCGTTTCCCGCGATGGCCGCGGCGTCGTGCCATGATGCGCCGGCTCCGCGGATGGCGATGTCGCATCACGACGCGCCGATGCCGGTCGCGCCTGCGCATGACGACAAGGCCGTGGTCGGGCATGCCTGTATCGGCTGCATTCCGCCATCGACCTTGAAAAGCGGCGTCTGGGATGGGCCCGAACTCAGGACCGTCGAAATCTGCATCGCGCGCGCCGCCACCTTCGATCCCGGCAAGGCGCCCGCGCCCGACACACCGCCTCCGCGCGCCGAGGCATGATCCGTGGGGCAGCCCTGCCCCGATCACGTTCCTCCTTGCGAGAGTTCCAGACGATGAATCGATTCAAGTTGCGCGCGGCCACGGCCGCGGCGGCGCTGATCCCCATGGCTGCGTCAGCGCAGACCATGGACCATGGCATGCACATGCCCGCGCCCACCCCTACACCCGCACGCATACCCACACCGGCCACGCCGCAGACTGATCCGGCGATGGACCCCGACATGCCGATGCCGGCTCCTGCCCCCGCGCCTGCCCCCGAGGCGCCGCAGGAGCATCAGGGCCATCATCCCGGCATGGCCATGCCCGGCGATGCGCCCGCGATGGAGATGCCCGCCATCGCCTATGGTTCCGGCACGTCGCGCCTGCCCGCCAATGAAGGCGCGATGCACGGCGTGCATCTTCCGGCCGGCGACTGGATGGTGATGCTGCACGGCTATGCCTGGGGCGCCTGGACCGACCAGGGCGGCCCGCGCGGCGACGACATGGCCTTTGTCCAGTCGATGGCGATGGTCACCGCGGCGGGGCCGGTCGCGCCCGGCGTCAGGGTGGGCTTCCAGACCATGCTGAGCCTCGAACCGCTGATGGGCGCGAAGGGCTATCCCAGCCTGTTCGCCACCGGCGAGACGGCGGACGGCGTCACCCATCTCGTCGACCGCCAGCATCCGCACGACCTGTTCATGGAACTGTCCGGCCGGGTCGATCTGGACGTCGCGCCCGGCACCAGCCTGTTCCTCTATGGCGGGCCGGTGGCGGAACCGGCGCTCGGCCCCTCGGCCTTCATGCACCGGGCGTCGGCGCAATATCTGCCGCTCGCACCGATCACGCATCACTGGTTCGACAGCACGCACATCACTTATGGCGTGGTGACGGCCGGCGTGGCGACGCCACGCTTCCAGCTCGAGGCGTCGGCCTTTCGCGGGCGCGAGCCGGACCAGTATCGCTGGAACATCGAATCGCCGAAGCTCGACAGCTGGAGCGTCCGCGCGACCTGGACGCCCTCGCCCGAATGGGCACTTCAGCTCAGCCATGGCCGGATCAAGAGGCCCGAACAGCTCGAACCCACCCGCGACGAAGCCCGCACCACGGCGAGCGTGCAATATGCCAAGGGCGGGTTGTCCACCTTGGTCGCCTTTTCCGCCAAGAAGGCGCTGCCTGGCCGCACCTCGACGGCGTGGCTGGCCGAGGCCAATTGGAACATCGGCAAGCACCACACCCTGTTCGGCCGCGCGGAGAATGTCGCCAATGACGAACTCTTCCCCGACCATGCCGATCCGCTGCACGACCGGATGTTCCGGGTGAGCAAGGTCGAGGGCGGTTACGCCTATCGATTGCCGCTGCCGGGGCCGTTCGGACTGGCGCTGGGCGGGGCGCTCGCGGCCTATGCCAAGCCGGCCGCGCTCGATGCGGCTTATGGCGACGCGCCGGTCAGTTATACGCTGTTCGCCAAGCTCTCGCTCGGGCAATAGGCGAACCGCGAATCCCACCGTCACCCCGGGCTTGTCCCGGGGTCCATCGAGCGGCGGGCGCTGGAGGACTGATGAGCCAGGACGCCGAGCCGCGAAGGGGATGCCGGAACAGGTCCGGCATGACGGGATGGGTCGTGGCGCTGGCGGCACTGGCGCTTTCCGCCTGTGCCGCCACGCCACCCCCCGCCCCGATCGTGCAGGCCGCGGCCGGGCAACGCGCGCCCGTCACCATCCTGATCTCGATCGACGCGTTCCGGCCCGATTATATGGACCGCGGCAATACGCCGGTGCTCGACGCGCTGGCGAAGCAGGGCGTCCGCGCGACGATGCGGCCGAGCTTCCCGACCCTCACCTTCCCCAACCATACGACGCTCGTCACTGGCTTGCGGCCCGATCGCAACGGCATCGTGGCCAACACCATGTATGACCCGAAAAGGCCCGGCCAGCGCTTCTACAGCAAGGAACTGGAAAGCTCCGATCCCTTCTGGTGGGCCGAATCCGAGCCACTGTGGATCACCGCGGAGAAGAACGGCGTGCATGCCGGCACGATGTTCTGGCCGGGCGAGGAAGCCGCGCATGGCGACATGCGGCCATTCGACTGGATCCGGTTCGACCCCAATTTCACCAGCGCGCAACGGGTGCGGACCGTGACCGACTGGATGCGGCGCCCGGCCGACATCCGTCCCCGTTTCGTGGTGATCTATTTCGACGATGTCGACAAGGCGGCCCATAAGTTCGGCCCGATCGCGCCCGAGGCGCGCGATGCGGTGCGGCTGATCGACGGGCTGATCGGCGACCTGAAATCGGGGCTCGATCGCATGGGCCAGCCGGTCAACCTCGTCATCGTCTCGGATCACGGCATGCGCGCGATCCAGCCGGAACGCACCGTCTCGCTCGACAAGATCCTGCCGAAGGAAAGCTATCGACTGGCAAGCTATGGTCCCTTCGCCACGCTCGATCCGATGCCGGGCCATGAGGACGAAGTCGCCCGCGTCCTGCTCGCGCCCAACCCGGACATGACCTGCTGGCGCAAGGCCGAGGTCCCCGCGAAATTCCATTACGGCGCCAATCCCCGGGTCGGCGCCTTTGTCTGCCAGGCCGCTGCGGGCGGCGAAGTGATGCCCGGCATGCCGACCAACAAGGGCGATCATGGTTATGAGCCCGACGATCCCGACATGACTGCCATGTTCCTGGTCAATGGCCCTGCCTTCCGCCGTGATGGTCGCGTGCCCGCCAAATTCGACAATGTCGATCTCTACCCCATGCTCGCGCGCCTGATCGGCGTCGCGCCCTTGCCCAATGACGGGGACGCGGCCACGCTCGCGCCTCTGCTCGCCCCGACGGAGACAAAGTGACCATGCAATATTTCGAGGACATCGTGGTCGGCGCAACGGCGCGCTTCGGCCGCTACGAGGTCACCCGCGACGAGGTGATCGAATTCGCCTCGAAATATGATCCCCAGCCCTTCCATTTGTCCGACGAGGCAGCCGCGACCACGCATTTCGGGCGGCTCTCGGCCAGCGGCTGGCAGACCTGCGCGATGACCATGTCGATGGTCGTCGCAAATCTGAAGGCAAACAAGCAGGCCGGGCTTGGCTCGCCCGGCATCGATGAGCTGCGCTGGCTCAAACCGGTCTATCCCGGCGACGTGCTGCGCTGCGAGACCGAGATCCTCGACAAGCGCGCCTCGAACAGCCGGCCCGAGATGGGCAGCTATCGCAGCAGGATGACGGTGCTCAACCAGGACGATGTCCCGGTGATGACCTTCATCTCGATCGGCCTCATCCGGACTCGCCCGGCCGGCTGAGCCGCCGGGCGCGCCGTCATCAGCGGCGGCGGCGACCGCCGCCATAGGTGCCGCGGTTCACGCCATAGTCGCGCCAGACGGGACGGATGTCGCGGCGATCGCGCTGCCAGCTCTGCGACAGGCCCTGCCAATAGCCGCGCTGGCTGTCGTTCCAGCGATGGCGCCGGTTCTGCCGGTCATAGACGTAATAGCCGGTGCCCGGATAATAATAGTCGTTGTTCCAGCCCCAATAGGGGCTGCCGCTATAGCCGCCATAATAGGGGTCCCAGTCGCCGCCGGCATAGCCGACCGACATGCTGCCATAACCGCCGCCATAACCATCGGTGGCGCAGCCGGAGAGTCCGAGCCCGGCGACGAGGGCAAGGCTGGCGACGGAAAGCTTGAAGGGTGACATTGACGCAACTCCCATGATGGGAGCGCCGATGTGGTGCGGCAGCGGCGCTTCGATGCGCCATCAACGGGAAAAACCGACGACGGTTCCGACGCGCCAAACGCGAAGAAACGACGCCCGTGAGGGCGCGCCGATCAATGGCCGTCGAATGCCACCAGTGAGCGAACCGCGATCCCATCCGCGCGCAACGCGTCGGCGCCGCCAAGCTTGGGCAGATCAATCGCGAAACTGGCCTGAGTCACCACGGCCCCGGCCTTGCGCAGCAGCCGGACGGCGGCGCGCGCGGTGCCGCCGGTGGCGATCAGGTCGTCGACCAGCAACACGCTGGCGCCGGGCGCGAGCGCATCCTCGTGCATCGCGATCCGGTCGGTACCATATTCGAGCGCATAGTCTTCGGCGATCGTCGCGCCGGGCAGCTTGCCGTCCTTGCGGATCAGCAGCACGCCCGCGTTCAGCGGCGCCGCCAGCGCGGCCGCGAACAGGAAACCACGGGCCTCGATCCCGGCGACCAGATCGATCTTGCCCTCCACCTGGGCGGCCATGCGCTCGATGGTCAGGGCGAACCCCTTCGCATCGAGCAGCAAGGTCGTGATGTCGCGGAACATGATCCCCGGCTTCGGAAAGTCGGGGATCGTGCGGATCAGCGCCCTGAGATCGTCATTGGCGCCAGGCGCGCCGATCCCGGAACTGGCGGTCTCAGTGCTTAATGTCGCGCCAAACATTCTGATACGCTCCCCAGGCAAGGAAGACGAAGATCAGCAGGAAGATGATCACCGGCCAGCCATAGGAATGACGCGCCGTGAGGTTCGGCTCGGCGGTCCACACGAGGAACGCCGCGACGTCCTTCGCCATCTGGTCGACGGTCGGCTTGGTGCCGTCGAGATAGGTCACCTGGCCTTCGCTGGTCAGCGGCGGCGGCATGGCGATGTTCATCGTCGCGAAATAAGGGTTCGCGTGCAGGCCGGCGGGCGTCTTCACGTCCGGGAACTGCTTGAGCATCTCGGCCGACTGCGGCTGATAGCCGGTCAGGAGCGAATAGACATAGGCCGGGCCGTCATGACGCGCCTTGGTCATCAGCGACAGGTCAGGCGGGTTCGCGTTGTTGTTCGCGGCACGCGCCGCGATCTCGTTCGCGAAGGGCGACGGGAAATGATCCGAGGGGATGTTCTTGCGGGTCGCGGGCTCGCCGGTATCCGGGTTGATCGAGGGCTGCTCGATCACCCACTGGTTGGCAATCGCTTTCACCTGGGCTTCGCTATAGCCGATCTTCTGCAGGTCGCGGAACGAGACGTGATGCAGCGAATGGCAGGCCGAGCAGACTTCCTTGAACACCTGGAAGCCGCGCTGCAGCTGGCGGTTGTCGAACTTGCCGAACACGCCGTTGGACTCGAGCTCGAGCTCCTTGGGGTGCTTGTGCCATTCGCTCGTCTCGATCGACGGTGCCGCCGGATCGGTGATCTGGCCCCAGACGGTCCAGGAGAGAGCCCAGCCGAGCACGACGACGAACGCCGCACCGACCAGCATTGCAAGATTGCGGACCATTGTACCTGTTGCCCCTTATTCGGCCGCGAGCGCGGTCTGCGCCGGCGAGGTGCCACCATGCTTCGCCAGCACCGCCTCGGTGATCGAGTTCGGCAACGGCGCGGGGCGTTCAGCCCGCGAGATGATCGGCACGATGATCAGGAAATGCGCGAAATAATAGGCTGCGCAGATCTGGCTGAGGATGACGTAGAGCGGCGTCGCGGGCGAACCGCCGCACCAGCCCAGGATCAGGACGTCGGCCACCAGGATCCAGAAGAAGGTGCGATAGGTCGGCCGGTAATTGGCCGAACGCACCGGCGAGCTGTCCAGCCAGGGCAGGAAGAACAGCAGCAGGATCGAGCCGAACATCGCCAGCACGCCCCACAGCTTGGCCGGCAGGATGAAGTCGGAGGTGAAGGCGCGCAGGATCGCGTAGAACGGCCAGAAATACCATTCGGGCACGATATGCGCCGGCGTCGAGAGCGAGTTGGCCGGGATGTAATTGTCCGGATGGCCGAGATAGTTCGGCGCCAGGAAGATCAGCACCGCGAACAGCACCAGGAACACGCCGAGGCCGACGCCGTCCTTGGCGGTGTAATAAGGATGGAACGGCACCGTGTCCTGTTCGCCCTTCACTTCGACGCCGGTCGGGTTGCTCGAACCCGGAATGTGCAGCGCCCAGATGTGCAGGATGATGACCGCCGCGATCACGAACGGCAGCAGGTAATGGAGCGAGAAGAAGCGGTTCAGCGCGGCCTGGTCCGGCGCGAAGCCGCCGAGCAGCCAGATGCGGATATAGTCGCCGACCACGGGTATCGCCGAGAAGAAGCCGGTGATCACCTGCGCGCCCCAGAAGCTCATCTGACCCCAGGGGAGAACATAGCCCATGAAGGCGGTCGCCATCATCAGCAGGAAGATGACCACGCCGAGCAGCCAGACCATCTCTCGCGGCGCCTTGTAGGAACCGTAATAAAGGCCGCGGAAGATGTGGATATAGACGACGATGAAGAACATCGCCGCGCCGTTGGCATGCGCATACCGCAGCAGCCAGCCGCCGTTCACGTCGCGCATGATGTGCTCGATCGAGTTGAACGCGCCGTCGGCCGTCGCGCCATAATGCATGGCGAGCACGATGCCGGTGATGATCTGGATGCCGAGCGCGGCACCGGCGAGCACGCCGAAGTTCCAGAAATAGTTGAGGTTGCGCGGCACCGGATAGCCGGCGCCCACGGCGTTATAGACGAGGCGCGGAACCGGCAGCCGTTCGTCCACCCACTTCATCAGCGGGTTGGAGGGTGCGTAATGCTTGGCCCAGGGAAAGCTCATGATGCGTACCTCAACCGACCGTTACGGTGGTGGCAGAATTGAAGGTGTAGTCGGGCACCGCCAGATTCTTCGGGGCCGGGCCTTTGCGGATGCGCGCTGCGGTATCGTAGGCCGAACCATGGCACGGGCAGAAATAGCCGCCGAACGGCCCGCGATTCTCGCCTTCGCCCGCGCCCAGCGGCACGCAGCCGAGATGAGTGCACACGCCCAGCGTGATCAGCCAGTTCTTGTGGCCTTCCTTGGTACGCTGCGCCAGCGTCTGCGGGTCGCGCAGCTCGCTCACGGGGACCGCGTCGGCCTCGGCGATTTCCTTCGGCGTCAGGTTGCGCACGAACAGCGGCTGCTTGCGGAACGAGGTCTTGATCGCCTGGCCGGGCTGGATCTTCGCGAGATCGATCTCGGTGGTCGACTGCGCGAGCACGTCGGCCGACGGATTCATCTGGTTGAGCAGGGGCAGCACGACGACAGCGCCGCCGACGCCGATCCAGGCCACAGCCGCGATATTGATGAAATCGCGGCGGCGGGGATCTTCCACCTCCTCATGGAACGGTGCCGGGTCTTCCCCAGGCGGTACGGCGGTATCAACAATTGCCATTCACTTGCCCTTGCACTTCAGGTCGCGGCGACGTTCGGAGAAGCGCGTTGCGATTGGTCCGCGCACGCCCACCGATCCTCCGTCCCCACGGAGGCTGGCGGCCTGATAGACGCGGGCGGCACGCTTTGCCAACAGCATTTTAGCCCTGTTGTTACGCGAGCGCACAAAGGCCTATGCGAGCGGCATGCGTGTGGCCCTTTACCAGCCCGATATCGCCGGCAATGTCGGCACGATCCTCCGGCTTTGCACCTGTCTCGAGGTAGGGGTCGACCTGATCGAACCGATGGGATTCGCCTGGGGCGACCGCGCGCTCGCCCGGGCGGGCATGGACTATCTCGATGCCGCGCAGGTGGTCCGCCATGTCGACTGGACGGCGTTCGAGGCACGGGTGCCCGGCCGGATCGTGCTGCTGACGACACGCGGCGGCGTTCGTATCGACGAAGCCACGTTCCAGGCGGACGACGTGCTTCTCCTCGGCAGCGAGAGCGCGGGGGTGCCGCCGGACGTCCATGCGCGCGCCGACCTGGCGGTCCGCATTCCGCTGGCGGCGGGCAGAAGGTCGCTGAACGTCGCGGTCGCCGCGGGAATCGCGCTGGGCGAGGCGCTGCGCCAGACCAGGGGCTGGCCGAAGCACTGAGTTTCAACTCTGGGTTGATTCTAACTCCGTTCGTGTCGAGTAGGGTTCGAGCTTGTCGAGAACCCGTATCGAGACACACGTCCTTCGATACGCCATCTCGACAGGCTCGATGGCACTCGGGACGAACGGTGACCTTTTTGACTGACGCGTTTTTACTCGACTCCGAACAATCCACCGCCCGCGCCTGGTTCGAAAGCCTGCGCGACCGGATCTGCGCCGAATTCGAATCGATCGAGGCCGAGGCCGGGTCGGACGCGCGGTTCGACTATCTCGCCTGGGACCGGACCGATCCGTCGGGCGCGCCCGGCGGTGGCGGCGTAAGGGGCGTGATGAAGGGCAAGGTGTTCGAAAAGGTCGGCGTCAACGTCTCGACCGTCGGCGGTACCTTCGAAGGCGATTTCGCGAAGTCGATCCACGGCGCCGGAGATGATCCGCGATTCTTCGCGACCGGCATCAGCCTGGTCGCGCACATGGCGAATCCGCAGGTGCCGGCGGTGCACATGAACACGCGCTTCCTCGTCACGACGAAGCGGTGGTTCGGCGGCGGCGCGGATCTCAACCCGCCCCTGCCCCGAGCCGAGGATACCGAGGACTTCCACGCCACGCTGCAGGCGGCGTGCGACCGGCACGACCCCGCGCATTATCCGCGCTTCAGGCAATGGGCCGACGATTATTTCTACATCCCGCACCGCCAGGTACATCGCGGCGTCGGCGGTATCTTCTACGATCATCTCGAAGGGGATTTCGCGGCGAACTTCGCCTTCACCCAGGATGTCGGGCGCGCGTTTCTCGACGCGTTCCCGCGAATCGTGCGGCGGCGCATGGGCGATACGTTCACTGATGCCGATCTCGCCACGCAGCGCGCCTGGCGCGGCCGCTATGCCGAGTTCAACCTCGTCTATGATCGCGGCACGCTGTTCGGCCTCAAGACCGGGGGCAATATCGACGCGATCCTGATGAGCCTGCCGCCGGTCGCCACATGGGAGTGATGGGGTGGGATTGATACCGGTCCCTTCGCACGAGGTGGCGACGGTCGTCACCACGCTGGAGATGCGCCAGCGGCCGCCGCTGCGGCCGATGCCCGCTTCCCGCCTGCGCCTCGTCGCCTGGCCCGCCCCCTCGCCGGACAAATATCGCGCGCTGTTCAAACGAATCGGCGCGCCCTGGCTTTGGTTTTCGCGGCTGGTGATGGACGATGCCGCCCTCACCGCGATCATCCATGACGCGGGCATCGCGATCTTCGCGGCGGTCGATTCGGCCGGCCTCGAGGTCGGCATGCTCGAGCTCGATTTTCGCACCCCTGCTCAATGCGAGATCTCCTATTTCGGCCTGATTCCGGAACTCGCCGGGCAAGGTCTTGGCCGCTGGCTGATGGCCGAGGCGCTCGCGCGCGGCTGGGCCAGGGGGATCGAGCGGGTCTGGGTACACACCTGCACGCTCGATCATCCCTCGGCGCTCGGTTTCTATCGCGCGTCGGGTTTCACCGCGATCTCGCGGACGGTGGAGACCTTTGCCGATCCCCGCGCGATCGGCGTGCTGCCGGCGGACGCGGCGCCTCAGATTCCCCGGCTGGACCTCAGCCGCCGGTAAAGCGCGATCTGGATCAGGATTCCGGCGAGCGCGCCGACCGTGGCGCCGGCCGCCGCGCCGATATCCAGCAGCACGGCGACCACGGGATTGGCCATCGGGGCCCCGTCAAGCGCCTTGCCGAGCGCCACGAACGGCCAGGAAAGCAGGTTGCCGCCAAGCAACGTCACGCAGGCGAACCCGGCCAGCACCAGGCCGTGACCGCGAGTCAGTATCAGGCTCCGCGACATCGCGCCGCGCGCTCCCTTGGGCTGGTCGGCCACGACCACGGGGAAAGCCAGCATCAGGCGCCCCTGGGCGTAGAAGCCCGGCAGGTACAGCAGCATCAGGCCGAAATAGACCGGCACCGCGACGAGGAACGAGAGCAGCAGGAAGCGCGGGAACAGACGCAGCGCGCGCGCCATGGCACGCCTCGCGTCCGGCCGTTCCGGGTCGAGATAGAGGGTGAAGAGCGTGACGGTCCCGAACAAGGCGATCAGCGACAGCAGGATGACGATCAGGCTGAACTGGGAAGACCAGGATTCGAGGGCGTCGAGCCATGCCTTGAGCGCCGCCTTGTCGAGCGGACTCGGCGGATCCGGCGGCAGGGCGACGAACAGCTTCATCGCCAGTTCGGGCACGAACAGGAAGAACCCCGCCACGCCGATCAGCAGGTCTCGATCGCGCTTCCACAGCCGCCAGGCGTCACTGAAGACGCCGTTCACATCAAGGGTCATAGCGAGTCGACGATCGCCTCGCGCACATCGCGCACTGCCAGGTAGAGCTTTCCCGTAAAGGCGGCTGCGAGGACCAGGAAGACCGTCGTCACCAGGCTGACGAGGATCGTCGTGACGATGGTCGAGAGCGTAAGGACACCGCCATGCTCGTCGAGCAGGCGCAGGATCGAGCCGAACACGAACTTCGTCGCGTTCGCTGCCACCCAGGAGACGATTGAATAGAGAAGCAATACCCCCATGATCTTCAAGCCAAGGCCGCGGGTCAGAGCGAAAGATCGCGAAAACACCCCAATTCCCCGTCGCTCCGCGATCATGATCGGACTGAAAAGCACCAATCGGGCATAGAGCCACAGCAGACACACGACTACAGCAAGCAGTCCCAGGCCGAGGACCCCGGCGCGGCCTGACGGCATGTCCGCCGGGCCGCCCGACATGGCGCGCTGGAGATCGATTCCGCTGAGCGGCAGGATGACCGCCAACGCAACGGCGAGCAGGGCGATCATGGCCACCGCAAGCAATAGCGACAACATCAGGGTAGGGAGAAGGCGACGCGCCGCTGCCTGTTTCGCGCCCCCTGCGCCGTCCGACGGATTGAGCGACAAAGCGACAAGGGCCAGGTTGCCCCACGACATCGCGACAAAGCACAGCAGCACGACGCCGTAGAGTCCCCATTGACTGGCGTCCGCAGCTGCGATCGGCATGGCAAGTGTTAGCGCGACATAAGGCAGGAAGATCGCGAGGAAGGCAATCGGCAGAATCGTGGAGAGATTGTCCCCCAAGAAGTCGGTCGTGCGATCCCAGACCGTTCCCATGCTTACCATAAACGTCGCGCCCTCCCATGGCGCATCGGCGCCGCGGCCCTGTTAGCGCAGCTTCCCGCGGCACGCCAATCCTTGCGCTAGACGCGCGACTGGCGCAATCGGGCCCTTGTGACTTCCCTTCCCGACGAGATCGAATGGCGCGTCGAGCCGGCGCCAATACCCTATGACGACGCGATCGCCACCATGGAGGCGCGCGCGGCGGCCGTCGCCGCCGGCGCGGCGCGCGAGCTGATCTGGCTGCTCGAGCACCCGCCCATCTATACCGGCGGTACCAGCGCCGACCCCGCCGAGTTGCTCGATCCGCGCTTTCCGGTCGTCCAGACCGGGCGTGGCGGGCGCTACACCTATCATGGGCCTGGACAGCGGATCGGCTACCTCATCCTCGATCTCAACAAGCGCGGTCGCGACGTGCGGCATTTCGTCCACAGCCTCGAAGGATGGCTGATCGCGGCACTGGCGGAGATCGGCATCCATGCCTTCCGCGCGCCCGGCCGCGTCGGCATCTGGACCAACCTGCCCTCACCCCTCGGCGGCACGGAGGAGGCCAAGATCGGCGCGATCGGGGTAAGGGTCCGGCGCTGGACGACCTTGCACGGCTTCTCGGTCAACCTTTCGCCCGATCTGTCGCACTTCGCCGGGATCGTGCCGTGCGGGCTGCCCGACTATCCGGTGACGAGCGCCGCGGCGCTCGGCAAGCCTTCGGATTTTGCAACTTTTGACTCAGCGCTCGCGTTTACCTGTCCTGCGTTCCTGCACACTCTTTCTTGTCCCCGGCAAAACGAGGCTTGAGGGGCGGTCGATATCAGACTAATGTCCACCACGGTTTGGGTATTAAGGGTCTCGAGGCCTTCCAAATCCACTATCTAGGGAGCTTTCCAATGCGTGCATTCATTTCCAAGGTCGTTACCGGTTCGATGATCGCCGGCGCGGCGCTGATGGTTTCGGCCTGCGGCCCGAAGACCGAGACGACCACCACCAACGACACCACCATCACCGAGATGGGCAACGAGACCACGATCTCGGACAACATGACCACCGTCGACAGCACGTCGATGGACGGCAACATGCTCGGCAACGACACCGCCGTCGTGACCAACGAGACCTCGACGACGACGACGAACGTCCAGTAATCACCCGTCAGGGTTTGATTATTCAGGGGCCGTCCGGGCGACCGGGCGGCCCTTTCGATTCAACCGCGACCAAAAAGTGCTAGGAAGGAAAAGGCTTGGGTTGGGAATCGAAAAGCCTTAACCACGCCGCATAGTGTCTTCGAGAGGGTGACGAGGCGAATATGAAGCTGTTGCATATCCTTTGTTCGTCCGCCGTGGCGCTTGGCGCTTTCGCCGCCGCGCCTGCTTCGGCGCAGTTTTTCCTGGTCGAAAAGGACATGAGCGGGGCTGCGGTACGTGGCCATGAGACCGGCCTCGGCCAGGAACTGCCAGGTGCGACCGAGGCGGAGCAGCGCGCGGCGCTGGTGTGGAACATGCGCGCCGCGCTCAACGTGGCGGCGCTACAATGCCAGTTCGAACCTACGCTGATGACTCAGGCCAACTACAATGTGATCCTGATGAATCACGGGGATGAGCTGAAGAAATCCTACGACACGCTGACCAAATATTTTGCTCGCACCGGCAAGACCGTGAAGGCTGGGCAGACCGCGCTCGACCAGTTCGGCACCCGCACCTATTCCAGCTTCACCACCGTCGCCGCCCAATATGGGTTTTGCCAGACTGCGGCCCGGATCGCTCGCGACGCGATCTTCGCACCGCGCGGCTCCTTCTACACGATTGCCGAGGGCCGCACCCGCGAGCTTCGCAACAGCCTGATCCCCACCGGCGACCAGCGCTATCCGCGTGGCATGTTGTTCGTGCGGCAGTCGGGCAGCCTGCCTAATTTCGACCAGAAATGCTGGGACAAGAAGGGCCTTTGGGTTGCCAGGAAATGCGGCGCCTTCCAGCTGAGCGCGATCAACTAGGCTGGCGTTCTAGCGCAATCCCAGCGCCTTGTGCGCCTGCAGGGTCAGGCGCCAATGCGGCCGGGCGAGCACGAAATCGATCGCGGCCGCCTGATTCTCTGCCATCCGCGCGTCGTCCATCGGCTGGACCAGGAAATGGCGGAAGTCCCATCCTTCGATCGCCTCGACATCGGTACCGGCCTGCGGCCAGACCAGCTTCAGCTCGTCGCCCGAGCGCTGGACGACCACACTGCCCGCCTTGGGGCTGATGCAGACCCAATCGATGCCGGGATGCGCGGGGATGGTCCCGTTGCTCTCGATCGCGATCGTGAAGTCGGCCGCGTGGAGCGCATCGACCAGCGCATCGTCGACCTGCAGCATCGGCTCGCCACCGGTCAGCACGACGAAGCGCTCGGCTGCGCCATCGCCCCAATGATCCGCGACTGCCATGGCTAGCACGCCGGCATCGGCGAACTTGCCGCCGCCGGCGCCGTCCGTGCCGACAAAATCGGTATCGCAGAAACGGCATACGGCGGTCGCGCGATCCTGCTCGCGTCCCGACCAGAGATTGCAGCCGGCGAAACGCACGAACACCGCGCGACGCCCGGCATTCACCCCCTCGCCCTGAAGGGTTAGGAACATCTCCTTGACCGCATAGCTCATCGCGAGCGCCTCAGCCGACTTCGGCGTAGCGGGTGGGATCGGGAAGACCAGCTTCCTCGAACCCCTTGGCGCGCAGGCGGCAGCTGTCGCACAGCCCGCAATGCACGCCGCCCGGCGCCGGATCATAGCAGGACCAGCTGATCCCGGCATCGAGCCCGAGCCGCGCCGCCTCGCGCACGATGTCCGCCTTGGTCATGTGCTGCAGCGGCGCATGGATGCGGAACGGATGCCCCTCCACCCCCGCCTTGGTGGCGAGTTCGGCGAGCTTCTCGAACCCCGCGATGAATTCGGGGCGGCAATCGGGATAGCCCGAATAGTCGAGCGCATTGACGCCGATATACAGGTCGCGCGCGCCCGCCGCCTCGGCCCAGCCCAGCGCTAGGCTGAGGAAGATCGTGTTGCGCGCAGGGACATAGGTGACGGGAATCCCCTCCTCTACGCCAGTCTTCGGCACGGCGATGTCGGCGGTGAGCGCCGAACCACCAAAGGCGGAGAGATCGAGCGGCAGCACGATATGACGCTCGGCCTCGAGCAGCGCCGCGACGCGCCGTGCCGCATCGAGCTCGAGCCGGTGGCGCTGATTATAGTCGACCGACAGCGCGAGCAGCCGATGCCCGTCCTCCCGAGCACGCGCCGCCGCCACCATCGAATCGAGACCGCCCGACACCAGGGCGACCGCCAGGGTCGTTGCACTTGTCATGATGGGCCGAGAGGTAGGGCCTGCATCACGGCTCCGCAATCCCGCGCCGCCCTCTCACAAAAAACGGGCCGCCCTTGAGCGACCCAGTGATGCTCCTCGGAGCCAAAAGGGAGAAACCCGTGCCGATGATGATGACACGCCCCTTGTCTAGCAGGACACGGTAACCAACGCGTTAACGCGTGGCGGGCGGTCTGGGCGCACAGGCGCCGGTGCGGCGGGCCTCGTAATCCAGATCGAACGGCGCGCCGCTGGCGATGCCCTGAGTCTGCAGATGCAGCAGGCGTGGGGTCTCCAGCGTCAGCGCGGTGCGGCCATGGCCGGCCCCGGGGCAGGTATAATGGACCGTCGCGCTATCGGCCGCGTCAGCGATCACGAAGCGCGAGCATTGTGCGCCGACATGGCCGACCTGCAACAATATCGCGGGATCGGACACGCAAAGTGAACGCCCGGGCGCGGTCGACCCGGCTTCGCGGAGCAGCCATTGGCCGGTCTCGATGCGCGTCAGCACGGCGAGCTGAGGCGCACGCGCAGGGGCTGCCGTGCCGAGACCTGCCGCAAGGAGCAGGCCGGCCAATGCACGCCGCGCGATACGCTGAACATCGATCATTTAGAACCTCGCTCGCTACAGGTGCCCCCTGCAGGGCATCACGCCAGCGACCCTCACCCTTGTCTGCCGCAGTTGCGAACGAGATTCAACAACGTTCAGGCAGCGTAATGATCGGTCACCGGCACCGGGAATTTGCGCGCACAAAAAGCGCAGTCGACCACGATCATGCCATTCTCGTCCGCCATCGAGCGCTGTTCCTCGGGAGGAAATTGCGACAGGACCGATGCGATATAGTCGGGCGAGCAACGGCAGCCGCGCACCAGCGGGGCGTCGCTCAGCAGCCGGACCTCATCCTCCTCGTTGAACAACCGCCAGATCAGCGTGTCGAGCGAGATCGACGAATCGGCAAGCTCATCGGCGCCCATGGTCTGGCCGAGCAACGCGACATGCTCCCATTCGGGATGGTCGAGCCGGGTATGAAGGCGCTCGCGCCCGTCCTCGCCCTCCGGCAGATGCTGGAGGAACAGGCCGCCCGCGACGTGCCGGCCATCGGCCCCGCGCGCGATGCCGACCCGGACCAGCGTCGGGATCTGCTCCGACTGCACGAAATAATTCTGCGCCGCTTCGGCCAGCGTCGCACCGTCAAGCGGGACGATCCCCTGATAGCGCTCTTGGGTCGCCGCCTGATCGAAGGTGATTGCGAGATAGCCCTGACCGAACAGGGCGAACAGGGTCGGGTCCTCCGGCCCTTCCGCCAGCCGGTCCTCGTCGAACTGGACATAACCGCGCAACTCGCCGCCGCGATAGTCGCAAACGAGCAAGCTGACGACACCGCCCTCAGTCTGCGCCTGAAGCGTGAGTTGCCCGCCCGCGTCCTTGAGCGTCGATCCGATCAGCGCGGCCAAGGTCAGTGCTTCGGCAAGCAACGCCTCGATCGCCGGCGGATAGGCATGGGCGCCGAGTATCTCGTCGAGCACCGGCCCAAGGCGCACGATCCGGCCGCGCGCATGACGTCCCGGGAGGGTGAAACCGAGCGCGCGGTCGAGGTCCTGGGATTCTGTCTGAGTCATTCCATACCATTCGGGCTGAGCTGATCGAAGCCCCGTTCTTTCTTCAGCGAAGAGAGAACGGCCCCTCGACTGGCTCGGGGCGAACGGGATTCTGGTACGAGGAAGATAGGTGCGCTGGAGCGCCGATCAACCGATCTGGCCGAAGCACCAGCGCAGGATCGACTTCTGGGCGTGAAGCCGGTTCTCCGCCTCCTCCCAGATCAGCGACTGCGGACCATCGATCACCGCCGAGACGACTTCCTCCTCGCGGTGCGCCGGCAGGCAGTGGAGGAACTTCGCCTCGGGCTTCGCCATGCCCATCAGCGCCTCGGTGACCTGATAGGGCATCATCGCCGCGAGCTTCGTCTCGGCATGGAGCTGGCCCATCGATATCCAGGTGTCCGTGACGACGACATCCGCACCCTCGACTGCCTCGCGCGGATCGGCGACGACACGGGCGCGGCCAGCGGCGCGCTCGATCACGCCTTCGTCCGGCTGAAACCCCTGAGGGCACGCCGCGATCACATCGAAATGCAGCAGCGACGCCGCCTCGACCAAAGAGTTGAGGACATTGTTGCCGTCGCCCAGCCAGGCGACCTTGAGCCCGGGCAGCGCCTTGCCGCTTTCGACGATGGTCAGCAGGTCGGCGACGAGCTGGCACGGATGCGACCAGTCGGTCAGGCCGTTGATGACCGGCACACTGGCATAGGCCGCCATTTCCTCGACCTTCCTGTGGTCGTCGGTGCGGATCATGATCGCGTCGCAATAGCCCGAGAGCACGCGTGCCGTATCGGCCACGGTCTCGCCGCGACCGAGCTGCGTGGTGCCGGCATCCATCACGATCGAGCTGCCGCCGAGCTGGCGGATCGACATGTCGAACGACACACGAGTTCGGGTCGAGTTCTTCTCGAACACCATTGCCAGCGTATGGCCGGCGAGCGGGGCGTCGGCATCCGCCCTGCCCTTCGGCCAGCCGGCACGCGCTGCCTTGCGATCGATCGCGTCGGCCAGCATCGCGGCGATGCCGTCAGCGCCCGCGTCCGACAGGTCGAGAAAGTGGCGGAGCGACACGCTAGTCGTCTGACGCGGGCACATAGACCCGCGCGGCCTCGGACAGCTTCTCGATACACTCGGCGATATGACTCTCGTCGATCACCAGCGGCGGCAGGATGCGCACCACATTCTCGCCGGCCGCGACCAGCAACAGGCCGTGATTGTCGCGGCAGTGCGCGACGAAGCGGCGGCTGTCGGACTTGAGCTTGACGCCGAGCATCAGACCCTTGCCGCGCACGCTGTCGAACAACTGATCGTGGTTGGGGATCATCTGTTCGAGCCCCTGGCGCAGCCGGTCGCCCATCGTCACGACATTGTTGAGGAAGCCGGGCTCCAGGATCACGTCGAGCACTGCCTCGCCCGCCGCCATGGCGAGCGGGTTGCCGCCATAGGTCGAGCCATGCGTGCCGATTACCATGCCCTTGGCCGCTTCCTCGGTCGCTAGGCAGGCGCCGAGCGGGAAGCCGGCGCCAATGCCCTTGGCGACCGCGGCGATATCCGGCGTCACACCGTAATTCTCGTGCGCCAGGAACTTGCCGGTCCGGCCATAGCCGGCCTGCACCTCGTCTAGCACCAGCAACAGGCCATGCTCGTCGCAGGCCTTGCGCAGGCCCTGGAGGAATTCCTCGGTCGCCGCGCGGATACCGCCTTCGCCCTGGATCGGCTCGACCAGGAAGCCGGCAGTGTTGTCGTCGATCAGCGCCAGCGCGCCTTCGAGATCATTGAACTGCGCATAGGCGAAACCCGGCAGCAACGGCTCGAACCCGTCGCGCATCTTGGGCTGGTTGGTCGCGCTGATCGTGCCGAGCGTGCGGCCGTGAAAGGCCGTGTCGAAGGTGATCAGCGTGTGACGCTGCGGATTGCCATTGGCATAATGGTAGCGGCGCGCGGTCTTGATCGCGCACTCGACCGCCTCGGCGCCCGAATTGGTGAAGAACACCGTGTCGGCGAAGGTCGCGTCGACCAGCCGTTGCGCGAGATGCTCACCCTGCGGGCTGCCGTACAGGTTCGACACATGCATCAGCGTCGCGGCCTGATCGGCGATCGCCTTGACCAGCTTGGGATGACTATGGCCGAGCGCGTTGACCGCGATGCCGCTGGCGAAATCGAGATAGCGTTCGCCCTGCTCCCCGATCAGGTAGCAGCCCTCGCCTCGCACCGGCCGCACCCCGCTGCGGGGATAGACGGGCATGAGTGGGGTGATGGGCACCGCAGGTCTCCTCAATAGAAAAGGGCGGCCCAGCCGGGCCGCCCGGAGCGGGTGTTTACGAGGGTGGGACCACCTGCGTCAATATTGCAGACGAGGTGGCCCGAACGCGGTCAGTCGCCGGTCAGGATCCGGTCGACGAGCTGCTTCACCGTCGGCACGAAGCCGTTCGAATAGAAGGGGTCCTTCTTGAAATTATAGGCACCGTGTCCGGCGAACATCAGGTTCTGCTCGATCGGCCCGCCATGCGCGATGTCCTGCAGGGTCTTCTGGATGCAGAAGCTGCGCGGATCGGCGAGGCGGCCGGTCGAGTTGGTCTCGCTGTCGGCCCAGGAGGAGAAGGCGCACTGGCTGAGGCAGCCCATGCAATCGGCCTGGTCCTTGCGGATCACGCCCTTTTCCTCGGGCGTGACGAAGACCAGGGTGTTGTCGGGAGTCTTGAGTGCGTCGGTGAAGCCTTCACCGAACCACTGACGCGCGCGCAACAGATCGTTGCGGGTCACCCAGAAGTTCTTGCCCTTCACGCCCACGTCGAGCTGGAAGATGTGGTCACCGGCCTCCTGGGTGGAGAAGGCGATCTGCCGCTCGGAGCGTGCCTCGAGCAGGCGAAGGAAAGGATTGCGCACAGCGCTCGAATAGAAGCCGGTGGGCGAGAAGCGGTGGAGCAGGACTTCACCTTCCTCGATATCCGTCAGCTTGGCCTTCCAGCCTTCCGGGATCGGGCTTTCCTGAGTCAGCAGCGGGCGGGTGCCGAACTGGAAGGCGATGCTGCCGAGCTCGGGATTGTCGATCCAGTTGTTCCAGTCGCGCAGATACCAGACGCCGCCGGCCATCACGATCGGCACATCGTCCGAAATGCCGCCCTCGCGCATCGTCTCGCGCAGCGCCTTGACGCGGGGATAGGGATCCTCCGGCTTGAGCGGGTCCTCGGCGTTGGACAGGCCGTTATGGCCGCCGGCGAGCCAGGGATCCTCGTAGACTACCGCCGCCAGCCAGTCCGACGCCTTGGAATAGGCCCGCTTCCACAGCGCGCGGAAGGCGCGGCCGGAGCTGATGATCGGCAGGTAGTTGACGTTATAGGAGGCCGCGATCTCGGACAGCTTGTAGGGCATGCCCGCGCCGCAGGTGACGCCCGCGACCATGCCGCGGGTCCGTTCCAGGACGCCGTGCAGGATGCGCTGGGCACCGCCCATTTCCCACAGCACGTTGATGTTGATCGCGCCCTTGCCGCCCGAGATGTCGAACGCGCGCTTGACCTGCTGCACAGCGCCCTCGATCGCGTATTCGATCAGTTCCTCGTGCCGCTCTCGGCGATTGAGCGCGCGGTAGACCTGCGGGATGATCTTGCCGTCGGGATCGTAGCTGTCGGCATTCACGGCGGAAACGGTGCCGATTCCGCCGGCCGCAGCCCAGGCGCCGGCCGACGCGTGGTTGGTCGCGGCAACGCCTTTTCCACCCTCCACCAGCGGCCAGACTTCCTGACCGTTATAGATGATGGGCTTCAGACCTTTGAACACACGACCTCCAACTTTAACATACGTTCGATATAGCGTCTGGGTTGCGCTTAGCGAGCGAATTGCGACTCAGCCCAAGGCCCCTGGCCTGCCCATCGCCTCTTCGTAAAGCGCCCTGTATCGAGCGATCATGACAGTTTCGTCATACTCCGCGACGGCCTTTGCCCGGTTTCGGGCGCCGACAAAAGCCCGCGCGGCGGGCGTGCATCCAGCGAGTGCCTGGAGCGAATCCCGCAACCGGACCTCGCCCCGATCGACGATATACACCTGGTTCTCGGGCGCGACCATCCGGGGGATGTCCCCCACCTTGGGCGCGACGATCGGCAGGCCGGCGGCCATGCCCTCGATCACGGCGATGGGGAATTGCTCGCTCTTCGACGCGAGCGCGAGGATGTCGAACAGGCCGATATAGCGGTGCGGATCGGGCAGGAAGCCGGGCAGATGGAGGCGATCCTCCATGCCCATCGCCTCGGCGGTGTCCATGATGCGCTCGCGTTCCGGCCCTTCCCCGACAATGACCAGCCGGACGCGCGCGGAGACACCGCCGGTGGCGCGGACCAGGGCGGGCAGATCCTTTACCGCGCTCAGGTCGGCGATCGTGCCGATCACCACTTCGCCGGGCTTGCGGCGGAAGCCGGGGATCGCCTTCGGGTCGGGCTTCGCCGCATAGAGCGCGGTGGCGATGCCGTTGGGAATGCGGTGGACGCGGCTTTCGGGCTGCTTCCAGCTCTTCTGCGCGATCTTCTCCAAGGTCTGCGACGGCACGACCAGCGCGTGCGCCGCGGGCAGCGCGAGGCGGCGGTACATGTTGCGCTCGATCTTCAGCCCGCCCGCCTCATCGGCATCGAAGCCGTCCTCGTGATGGACCAGCGGGGGCATGCCCTTCGAGAAGACGCGCCGCGCCATTACGCCGTCGACCGCGCCCCAATTATAGGTCAGCACCAGATCGAAGCGACGCATGAACCTGGCCAGCGCCTCGTAGCGCGAGACCGAGGGCTTGCCGGTGAGCGGCGGCGGGTTCTGCGCGATCTCATGGGCGATGCCCGCTGCGATGGCGTCGCGCGCGCCGAGCTGGTCGGGCATGCCGGAGACGATGGTGTGGCGCGCATGGCCGCCGAACGCGTTCATCAGCCGGACCGCGCGCGCCGCCTCACCGCTGGGGCCAAAGGTCGAGTGCAGGTGCAGGATGTTGACGGGCTGCGGCATCGGGAGGGTGCGTTAGCGGGAAAACAGGAGTGCGTCATTACCTGCCGCTCAAGCGAACGCGGTCTTCGGGATGTGGGTGATGCGGCAGGCCAGGTCGGCCTCGCCGCTCGCTACGATATAGTGATCGCGCGCGTCCGCGATGCCGGTCGTGAACACGACATTGTCGAGGTACATCAGCTCCTTGAGCGGATCGGTCAGCGTGGGCGCCGGCTCGATCAGCGGATCATGGCTGGTGCGGATCACCTTCGATGGATCGTCCCGGTCGAGCAGCGACCAATAGGTGCGGTAGATGCCGACCACGCCGAGCGGCTCGACGCCGTGCCACAGGCTGAGCCAGCCATCATCGGTCAGGATGGGCGGCGTGCCGCCGCCCATGCGCGTGGTCGCCATGGTCGCCGAATGCGGGCGGATGCCGGGCTTGTCGTACGGCTTCCAGTGCAACGCGTCGGGCGAGGTGGCGAGGTTGATCGACGGGCCGGCACGCCATTCGCTGCCGGGCGGATAGGCGAAATAAAGGTCGCCGAGCGGCCGGGTCTGCGCCCAGTGCTTGCCACCGATCAGGCCTTCGAAGATCAGCATGTCCTTGTTCTGATGGTCGAGCACGATGCCCTCGAGCGTCCATTCCATCGCATCGTCCGAGGAATAGAGCGTGGTCGAGTGGCGTTCCGGGCTGACCGAACAGGTCGTCATCAGATAGCGGTCGCCGACCTTGCTGATCCGCGCATCCTCCACGCCGTAACATTGGTAGGGCGCGCGGGGCGTGATCGCGCGGTCGTAATGCACCGCGACGACGCCGCGGCCGTCGGCGGAGAGCTCGACCGGAAGCAGCCAGGACAAGGAGGTCAGCGCCATCACCTTCCAGCCGCCGCCACGCATCATGAACTTGCGCGGATCGGAGGTGTCGACGAAGTCGAGCGGCCAGGCGTCGAGCTTATAACCTCCGTCTTCCCAACGGATCGCATGGATATGCCCGTCCGAGATCGGGGTCCGCAGCGCCTCGGCCACACGCACCATCATCAGCAGATTGCCGTTGGGCAGCCGCGTCATCCCCGGGTTGAAGGCGCCGAGGATATAGGTTTCCGCGCCGAGCTTGCCGGCGAGCGGCGAGCGCGACAGGTCGATGTCAGTGGGGGCGAAGACGAGGCGGTCGAAGGAAAAGGTCATTCATCAGCCTGCATGCGTGGCGTGATCGTCAATTGCTGGACGACCGCGCGGTTGGGTTGAGTGAGGATGTAGTGGACGCCGACGGCAATGTCCTCAGCGCGCAGCATCTCGTCCTTGTGGATCATCGCGCGCTGCTTCTCGGGCGGGATGTCGGGCAATTGCATGTCGGCGCCGGTCTTGCCGGGTTCGACCAGCGCCACCTTCACGCCCTTCGGCCCCATCTCGCGGCGGAACGCCTCGGCGAACCCCTGGATGCCGTATTTGATGCCGGCATAGACGGTCGAGTGCGGGCCCAGCTTATGGGCGCTCATCGAGCCGATCAGCACGATGTCGCCCTGCCCGTCGAGCTTCTCCACCGCCGCGTGCGCGGTGAGCAGATAGGCGGTGAAATCCGTCGCGATGGCGTAACGCAGGTCCTGTTCGGACATGTCGCTGAGCCCCTCGGCCGATATCGCCGCGTTGACCACGGCGATGTCGAGGCCGCCGAGCCAGGCCACGGCCTTGTCGACAAACGCAGCGACATTGTCCGGATCGGCGAGGTCGGTGGCGATGCCGCTGCCCTCCCCCACTTCGCGGATGCGCGCGAGCGCGTCGTCGAGATGCCGCGGATCGCGGCCGCAGATGAAGACGCGCACGCCTTCGGACGCGAGCAGCACCGCGATGGCGCGGCCGATGCCGGTGGTGCCGCCGGTGATCAGGGCACGCTTGCCGGCAAGGCCGACGACCTCGGTATGGGCATCCGACAGATCGAGCATGAAAGCCTCCCGCTGATGTGGGAGGTAGACGCGTTCAGGCGGTGGCCGGTTCCCTCATCGTCCGGTCGAGCAACCGATCGATCGCGGCCGCTGCCTCCGGCTCGTCGAGCGTCGGGGTGTGGCCGACGCCGTCGACCGTCACCAGCTCGGCATTGTCCAGCGTCGCCGCCATGCGCTCGGCGGTCCGCGCGCCGAGCACGTCCGAGCGGCCGCCGCGCAGGATCAGCGTCGGCACCTGCTTCAGCCGGGCGAGCGCGCTCCACATGTCCGGCCCGGCCTCGTTGCCGGGAACGCGGAAGGGTTCGGCGATCTTCATGTCGTAATCGAGCACGATGCGCCCGGCGCTGTTGAGCCGGTAGAGCCGCTTGGCCATGGCCAGCCACTCCTCGATATCGTAGGCTGGATAGACGTCGGCATTGGCCTCCGCCACGGCGCGGGCGGCATGCATCCAGGTCGGCCAGGTATTGGATTTGCCGACATAGGTGCGGATGCGCGACAGGCCGGCCGTCTCGATCTCCGGCCCGACATCGTTGAGCAGTGCGCCGACGATCTTCTCCCGCGCGGTGCCGGCGAGCAGCATGGTGACGATGCCGCCGAGCGAGGTGCCGAAGGCGATATAGGAGGACACGCCGAGCTCGCCGAGCAGCCCCTCGACATCCTGGACATAAGTGAGCGGGACATAGCTCATCGGGTCCTTGGCATAGGCGCTTTCACCGCGCCCGCGCAGATCGACCGCGATCACCCGCCAGTCGGGCGACAGCCGCGCGGCGAGATCCTCGAAATCGCGCGCGTTGCGCGTCAGTCCCGGCAGGCACAGGATCGGCGGGCGATCCTCGCGCCCCGGATAATCGCGATAGTGGAGGCGCAGGCCATCGTTCGACCACCAATATCGATTTACCCATGTAAGATTTTCTGGCGCCGACATGGTTGCATCCTGTGCTTTGCGCCTCCCATATCGCCGGATGACCCTGCCCCCGCAAGCATATCGGCCCGAAACCGCCATTCTGGAGCTGGGGGACGGCTTTTACGACCCGGTCGCCGCGGCCGATTTCCCCGAGACCCGGCTGCGCTTCCGCAACGACCGGGCTGCGGCGAGCCTTGGGCTGGACGGGCTGAGCGACGCCGAATGGATCGCGCATTTCGGGCGGTTCCAGCCGCTCGAGGGCAGCCTGACGCAGCCGCTGGCGCTGCGCTATCACGGACACCAGTTCCGCGTGTACAATCCCGATATCGGCGACGGGCGCGGCTTCCTGTTCGCGCAACTGCGGGACGATCGCGGGCGGCTGATGGACCTGGGCACCAAGGGATCGGGCCAGACGCCGTGGAGCCGGTTCGGCGACGGGCGGCTGACCCTGAAGGGCGGCGTGCGCGAGGTGCTGGCGACCGAGATGCTCGAGGCGCTGGGCGTCGAGACTTCGCGCAGCTTCTCGCTGATCGAGACCGGCGAAGCGCTGGAGCGCGGCGACGAGCCCTCCCCTACCCGTTCCGCGGTGCTGGTGCGGCTGAGCCATGGGCATATCCGCATCGGCACGTTCCAGCGGCTGGCCTACAACCGCGACGAGGACGGCCTCCGCCGCCTGACCGCTTATGTGCTGCGCCATTATTATGGTGAGGAGGCGGGCGACGACGCACCGGTGAGGCTGCTCGACCATGTCGTGCGGCGCACGGCGCGGCTGGCGGCGCGCTACATGGCGGCGGGTTTCGTCCACGGGGTGCTCAACAGCGACAATATCAACGTGACCGGCGAGAGCTTCGATTACGGCCCGTGGCGCTTCGCCCCGACCTGGGACCCGGGCTTCACCGCGGCCTATTTCGACCATGCCGGGCTGTACGCCTTCGGGCGCCAGCCCGAGGCGATCCATTGGGACGCGATGCAGCTTGCGGTGTCGCTGCGGCTGATCAGCGAGGCGGAGCCGCTGATCGCCGTGCTCGAGCGGTTCGGCGAGCATTATCAGCCCGCGGTGTCCGATGCGATCCTGTGGCGGTTGGGGCTGGTGCCGCGCGACCCGGAGAGCGACCGCGCCGTAGTGCAGGCGGTGGAGCGCGCGCTGCGCAGCGGGAACATGGCGATCGACCGGTTCTTCTTCGACGCGTTCGGCGGGGCGCTGCCCGACAGCTATGATGCGACGTTCGACGAGGTGCGCGCGATCCTCGGCCCCTATCAGGCGCGCGGCGACCGCCGCCATGCCTATTGGCGCGGCGCCCCATGCTCGATGCTGATCGAGGAAGTCGAGGAGATCTGGTCGGCGATCGACGCGCGCGACGACTGGTCCGTGCTTCACGCCAAGGTCGCGGCGATACGCGCGATGGGCGAGGCGCTGTCGGGCGGCTGACCCGGCTGCATGACGCGCCGTCACGTGCGTGATCCGAAATAGGGCGATTTAGGGCGCAAGATCAGCTACTCCCCCGGCCATTGGGGTTGGGGGACATCGATGATCAGGATCAGCTTGGGTGCCGCGGTAGCGGTGCTTGGATCGGCGCAACCCGCTTTCGGCCAGGAAGAACCCGAACAGAGCCCGGTGATCGTCACGGGGACACGGACCACCGGCCTGCGCGCGATCGACAGCCCGGCGCCGGTGCAGGTGCTCGACGCCGCAACGCTGGACCGCGCCGGATCGCCGAGCCTGATGGGCGCGCTGTCGACCACGCTCGCCTCGTTCAACACCCAGGCGGTCGGCAACGACCTCGCCAACGAGACACTGGCGGCGCGGCTGAGGGGCGTGTCGCCCAACCACACGCTGATCCTGATCAACGGCAAGCGGCGCCACGGCACCGCCAACCTGTCTGTATTGTCGAGCGCGTTCCAGGGCGGCGCGGCGCCGGACCTGAGCTTCATTCCGATGGCCTCGGTCGAGCGCGTGGAAGTGCTGCTGGACGGGGCCGCGGCGGAATATGGATCGGACGCGATTGCCGGCGTCGTCAACATCATCCTGGACGATTCTGCGTCGGGCGGCAGGGCGAGCGTCCATGCCGGGCAATATTTCCAGGGCGATGGCGAGACCATCGGTGCCTCGGCCAATCTCGGCCTGGCACTGGGCGACCAGGGTTTTCTCAACCTGACCGCGGAGACGCGGTTCCATGACTACAGCAATGCCGGCGGCCCCGATGCACGGGTCGAACAGGCGATCACATCGGGCGCGCACCCCGAATGGCGCACCCTGCCGGGCTACCCCTATCTCAACCGGGTGTTCGGCGATGCGCGCTACACGCTGCACCTGCTGAGCGCGAATGCGGGCTTTCACATCTCGCCCGATGTCGAAATCTACGCGTTCGGCACCTATGGCCACAAAAAGGCGGGCGGCTGGGCCAATTTCCGGCTGCCGACGCGATTGCCGCAACTCTATCCCCAGGGGTTCAACCCGGTCGACCGGCTGAAGACCGACGATGCCGCCGCCACGATCGGCGGGCGCGGCGACCTGGTCGGATGGGCATGGGACCTGAGCAGCACCTATGGCGTCAACGACAACCGGGTGGCGGTGACCGGATCGGCCAATATCGACCTGTTCAACGACACCGGAAAGACGCCGACCGATTTCGATGCCGGGGCATTCAAGGCGACTCAGTGGACGACCAATCTCGACCTGCGCCGCCAGATCGAGATCGGCCTCGGCGAGCCGGTCGGGCTGGCGCTGGGCGCCGAATACCGGCGCGAGACCTACAGCTTGCAGGAGGGCGATGCGGCCTCGCGCTACAAGGCGGGCTCGCAATCCTTTCCCGGCTTCTCGCTGACCGATGCCGGCAGCCATAGCCGCCGCAACGCCGCGCTCTATGCCGAGGCGTCGATCAAGCCCGTAACCGACCTGACCGTCAACCTGGCCGGGCGGCTGGAGCATTTCTCCGATTTCGGGGAGACGCTGGTGGGCAAGATCAGTGCGCGCTATGCCGTGTCGCCGACCGTCGCGCTGCGCGGCACCGCGAGCACCGGCTTCAGGGCGCCGACCCTGGCGGAAGCCTATTATTCGGCGACCAATGTCCAGCCCAATTCCGCCTTCGTCCAGCTGCCGCCCAATGCCGCCGCTGCCCGGCTGATCGGGATCGATCCGCTGGCGCCCGAGCATTCGACCAATGTCAGCCTGGGCATGGTGGCGACGATCGCGCCGCGCGCGACGCTTACCATCGACGCCTATCAGATCGGCATCCGTGACCGCGTGGTCGCCAGCGGCACGCTGTACGGCACCTATGCCGGCGTGGTGCGATCGGCGGCGGTCAACGCCGCGATCGTCGCCAATGGCAATGTGCTGGAGAATGTGCCCTTTTCGGGGATCAACGTCTTTTCCAACGGCATCGACACGCGTACGCGCGGCGTGGACGTGGTGCTGAACGTCGCCACCGGGCTGGGCGATGCGGGCCGGATCGACTGGTCGCTCGCGGGCAATTACAGCGAGACCGTAGTGACCAAGATCCGCGCAACCCCCGCCCAGCTGGCCGCGTCCGGGCAGAGCCTGTTCGACAAGGTGGCGCTGTCGACTCTGGAAACCGCGTCGCCCAAATACAAGATCATCCTTGCCGGTGTGTACACCAAAGGCCCCTGGACGGTGGCGCTGAAGGAAAGCCTGTATGGCGATGCCGCGCGCTATGCCGACCCCGGCGACGGTACCTATTATCTCGACCGGACGGGCACGGCGTTCATCACTGACCTCGACCTCTCGCACCGGCTGGGCAAGGCGCTGACGCTCAGCGTGGGCGCGAACAACCTGTTCGACAAGCGCCCGAAGCGCGTGAACGAGGACGGCCTGCGCGTGGCGGCGCTGGCCGGCAGCCCGGCGGTGGAGGTCTATCCCAATTTCTCGGCGTTCGGCGTGAACGGCGGTTATTATTACGCGCGGGCGACCCTCGCCTTCCGGTGAGGCGCGCGGTTAGGCTTTCGCGATCGGCGGCATCGGTGCGCCGAAGCCCGATGTTTGCGGACGGATGTCGACCGACGCCATGGTTCAGGCGATTCGATTGGCATGCGGACGCGCGAAGCCGGGTGGCCGAGTCGCGAGGCCCGGAGGCAGTTCCCGCGCGCTGCTGCCGACAGGAACAGGGCGAAACAGGGCAGCGATATTTTCCCTGCCCTGTTACCTCCAACTTTGTTGGAGATATTATCTTTATATATCAGTACCTTATGTGGACGATGCCCTGTTCCGCGATAACAGGGCAGGAAAGGCGCGGAACAGCGCACGTGCCCGGGCGGAACAGGGCATGACCCGGTGACGAACGCTGCGCGTCGATTCAAATGTCCGGCGGAAGCTGGCTTCATGCTGCGATCCTTCATCCATGGGACGATGACATGACGCGACAGAGCATTGAATCGAGCAAGCCCGGCACGACCGCGAGCGGGACCCGGCGTGCGGAGCGGGACAAGCCGCCGGTCGAATACCAGTTCCAGCCGGGGCAATCGGGCAATCCGGCGGGCCGCCCGCCGCGCCGATCCGGGGCGCCGGGCGACCGGCTGCGCGGGGCGACCGAGCCGACGCGGCAGCTGATCCTGGAGGAAGCCTATCGCATGGTCGAGGTGCGCGACGGCGACACCGTGACCCGGATGCCGATGAACCGGGCCGTGCTCCGCGCGATCGGCGCCGCGGCGCTCAGCGGCAATGCGAGCGCACAACGCCGCTGGGCCGCGCTGGTGCAGGAAGCGGAGGCGCAGCAGAAGCGCGCACAGCTGGCGATCTTCAACGTGGCCGAACGCGCCGACAAGGAATGGGCGGCGAAGCGGCGGGAACGCGACGGGGACAAGGGTTATGATCCCTATGCGGAGGAGATCGTGATCGACGCACGGTCTGGGTCGGTGGTGATCCGGGACGTCGGGGATGGGGACGAGGGGTGATCTGGGGCTGGGGCAGGTTAAACGGCATCGGGTTCGTTGGGGGCTGGTTGGAGGTGTGTGTGGCGAAATCGCAGATTGAACCGCCGTTGGCAAATCTGCGATCCCCGGATAGTTCTGCGCTTGGCGGTTACCGGTCTATCAGGTTTCGAGTTCGACCGCAGCCATGGACGTCGGTCATTAGGGCGAGCGGAACCGCTCAACACTTGCCCATTTTCGATCATCGACTCTGTGTCTATAGCTCGCGGATGAGCGACGCGCCTGAATCTTCCAAACTTGGGTCAGCCCAGCCCACCGCCGAGGTGCCAACGTCCGTGCAGGCCGAGAAGATCGGCCACGCCACAACGACGATCCCCGTCGAAATTAGCACTCGATTCCTTGAGCACTTTAGTGAGCAGCTATATTCGTCTCCGCAGAAGTCGTTTGAGGAGTTGATCTCGAATAGCTGGGACGCAGGCGCTGACTTCGTGGACATTCGCATCCCCAACGATCTCGCCGCAGCAGACGCGACGATGGCCATCCTCGACAACGGCGTCTCGATGAATGAGCAGGGACTGCGAGACCTGTGGCACATCGCCTTCTCGCCGAAGCGTGACAATCCCAACCAACACGGCCGGGCCGTCGTAGGCAAATTCGGCATCGGTAAGCTCGCCACGTACGTTCTCGCCAGCCGGCTCACCTACATCTGCAAGGCAGCAGATGGGAAGATCCGGCGGGTTACGATGGACTACGGTCAGGTCGACCGGACCGCCTTAGCTGACAAGCTCGTAAGCGATTTGACCCTTGACCTGTTCGAAGTCCGCGAAGACGAACTGGAGACCGCGATCGGCTCGATCGCCGAAGGGAATGAACTCTTCAACATTATTAGTAAGGGGGTCCAGACGGAAAGCGGACACCATTCGGACGACGATTTCGGCGCACCCGCATCTGCTCTTCAACGACAGAGCAGCGATACTTGGACACTCGTGATCCTTTCGGGTCTCAAGCCGACCGGGCGCGAATTGAAGGTGGGCGTGCTAAGGCGAATGCTAGAAGCCGCGCTACCGCTCAGCAGCGAGATGGTAATCCGTATCAACGGCGATCTGCTTCAGCCAACCAAGCTCGGTGCAGTCGTCGCACGCGAATGGACGATCGGGCCAGATCTGAAACTTGAGGAGATCGATCTAGACGATCGCGACCCGAGCGAGGCCACGACCGACGAAAAACCAGCCGGTGAAAAGATCAGGATTGCGGCCGGTAGTTCGCCCTACCCCTACGTGGAACTGCCGCTCATTGGTAAGGTGACTGGCAAAATCCGACTCTACGACGAAAAGATCAGCGGCGGAAAGGCTGAGGAGAGGGGGTCGTCCAACGGCTTCTACGTCAATGTGTTGGGGCGTGTCGTGAACCAGTCCGATCCGAGCTTTGGCGCCGAGAACCTTAGCCACGCGGCTTGGGCTCGGTTCCGGATGACGGTCCGCGCCGATGGCTTGAACGCGTATCTCAACACCAATCGCGAACAGTTCAGAGACCAGAAAGCGCTACGCATCTTCCGCGCCTTTCTCCGCCGCGCGTTCAATATGGCCCGTTCGGCATACGACAGCGACGCTAACGCCGAACTACCCGACGGCGGTGACGTTCTCGTCCGCTCACTCGGCGTTGTGTCTCTCGCACCGTTGCGCAGCGCCGTCTCAGAAGCGTTGCGCACGCAGCCACCGATTCCAGGAATGTTCGACGAGGCGGGAATTTTGAACCGCGAGCAGAAGCGCGCCGACTGGCGAAAAAATACCGCTGACCACATTCAGAACGCGCTTGGTAAGGTACGGTACGAGAAGGCTGACGACGACAGCTTCGTGAAGTTTCGCATCAACGACAGCACCATCGTCGTCAACAAGGAGCATCCGTTCGTCGCGGAGCACACGCGCACAAAAGCCGAAAAAGAACTCGTCCGCACTATCGCCATGGTAAACTTCCTGACCGATATCTACGCCCTGGAAACGGGGATCGAGCCAGCTAAGGTTGAGGGCATTCGCACGTACCGAGACCAGCTCATGCGGTTCCGCGCGCTCCAGCGTCGTCAATCAGGCACGCACATCGCCAAGCTGCTTCTCGCCACCCAGCACAAGAGTGACTCCAGCAAAGAACTCGAAGCCGTCGTTGGCGATGCGCTTCGCTATATCGGTTTCGTGGTGAAAGAATTGGGTAAATCGGGCGACCCTGAGGGCGTCGCAAGCGCCTACGCCTTTTCCGCTCCGCAGCAACCCGCTCCAACGGAAACAGACCCCGAACCGCCTCTTTACAAGCTAACGTACGACGCGAAGTCGTCGAAGCATTCAACGGCAAAGACCGGCAATATTTCGCTCGACGGCCTGCAGGAGCACCGCAAGCGTTTCGGGGCTCAGTATGCGCTGGTGATAGCGCCGGCTTCGAGGAAGGTGCGCTCTCGGTCCGCTGCGAACAGGTCGGGGTCACGCCAATGCGGGCGGCCGATCTAGGCAGACTGCTGGAATACACAGTTACCTATGGCGCTATCCCGCTCGACGCCCTTGAGGCTGTCGCTCGCTTCGGAGGTGAAGCGCGTGCTGAAATCGGGCAGTGTGGCAACTATGGTCGTCGGCAACTCTACGCTCAAAGGCGTCTTCATCAGGAACTCAGCCGCCGTTTCCAAAGCGCTTGAGCTCCAAGGTATGACCTTCGTTGGCGAAACCGTTCGGGACCTCCCCAGCCAAAGCCGCTACCTGCCTACCGCCGCCGGCAGTTCGCTAGCGAACAGGATGCGTCAGGAGACAGTATTGGAATGGGCCGCTTAAAGCACGCTCAGGCGGACAGCTTCGTGGCGACGACCATCATCGGTCGCGCCGGCAATGTCGGCGTGCCGGCGCGCATGTTCGACCGCTGGGCCGATCTTTGCAATGTCGGCCGCTTTGAAGGAACCGAATGGAATGATCTCGCGCGCCATATAGGCGATTGAGACTCGGGCCGGATCCAAAACACGCCGATTACCGCGAAATGTCCCCGCCCTGCCATCTCCATCATGTCACCGCTGGCGTTTGCACAGCGGTCGCGGGAGATTCGGCCACCAGCCGGCAGAGATGCTGATATAGTTGCGCCGGCGAGACCGGCTTGTGCATCAGGAGCAGCCCGCTGAGCATTGCCTCGCGCAGCCGCTCGGGGGCGGTATCGCCGGTGATCAGCAAGGCGGGAATGTCGCCGCCGAGATAGTGGCGGAGCGTCGCCGCCACATCGGCGCCGGTTTGCCCGTCCTGCAGGCGATAATCGCAGATGATCGCGTCCGGCCGTGGATAGTGCGACAACAGATCGATGGCCGCACCCTGCGATTCCGCCGCGTGGCATTCGCAGCCCCAGCTGCGCAGGAGGTGGCGCATGCCGGCCCGCACGATCGCGTCATCGTCGACCACCAGGAACGTCCGCCCGGCAAGCTGCCCCAGCGGAACCGGGTCGGGAAGCTGCCCGGACCCAAGGGCTTCGTCGCTTGGGGACGTCAGCGGCACCCTGACACGGAAAACGCTGCCACGATCGACCACGGACGACAGGGACAGCGGATGATCGAGCGAGGCGGCCAGCCGGTGTGCGATGGCGAGGCCCAGCCCCAGGCCCTTCTGACGGTCGCGCTCCGGATTGCCGAGCTGGAGGAATTCGCAAAAAATGTCGGCCTGCGCATGTTCGGCGATGCCGATGCCGGTATCGTAGATTTCGATGGACACCGCGCCGGACCGGCGGCGGCACCCGATGAACAGCCCGCCGCGCATCGTGTAGCGGATGGCGTTGGATATGAGATTGCGCAGGATCTGTTCGAGAAGCACGCTGTCGGAGGTCACCCAGGCCAGCGTCTGCGGCGACCGGTAGATCAGCTGCTTCGCGTCGGCCATCGGCGCCAGCTCATTCTCCAGCTTGTCGAACAGCGGCTGAAGCGGAAAATCACGGATGTTGGGCACGATCACGCCAGCCTCGATGCGCGAGAAGTCGAGCAGCGTGTTCAGCATCTCGGACGAGGCCAGGCTTGCCGTCTGCGCGCTCTCCACGGTCTGGCGTTGCGCCGGAGTCAGGCGGCTGTGCGCCAGCGCCTCGAGAAACAGCCCCAACGCGTGCACGGGTTGGCGAAGATCGTGGCTAGCGGCGGCGAGGAAACGGGATTTGGCGGTATTGGCGCGCTCCGCTTCGAAGCGCGCCTCCTGCGCCAGGCCCATTTCGCGGCGCAGCTGATCGACCAGGCGGTCGTTTTCGAACTGCAGCATGATGACGTCGCGAATGCGACGATTGGCAAGACGCGACTGGCCGTAAAGGCCGGCGACATACAGGATGCAGCACAGCGCGAGCGCGCGGTACGGCGTGGTCCCCATCGACCAGAATCGGGTGAACCCGAAGGCCAGCATCGGAAGGGCAAGCGCCAGGTAGAGATCCCGTAGCGGCGCGAGCAATGCCACCGCATTGCCGCAAATGGCGCACAGCAGCGACAGGAGCACGATGCTGATCGCCGGGTCCGACGCGGGAAGCGCGATCCAGAGCAGCGCGCCCCACAGACAGCCTTCGTAGATTTTCAGCAGCGCCAGACCAAATTCGACGCGCCGGCCGAGGCGGCGATAGTCGCCGGACCGCAGCAGATGCCGCGCGGCCAGCACCATCAACCAGCGTCCGGCGAGAAACGCCACATACCAGCTTGCCAGCAATGGGTGGGGCGCCGACTGTTTGAGCACGAGGACCAGCAGACTGGGAAGCAGGATGCCGACGGCCAGGGACGCGCCGACCCCTTCAAGCACCATCCGCACCTGTTCGGTGCGCACGGCGCCGCGGGCCAGCGCCGTCACCGAATGAGCCCCAGGCGGCGGGCCGCAAAGGCAGCTTCCGTCCTGGTCGCCGCGCCGAGCGACGCCAGCAGGGCCTGAACATGGCCGCGGACGGTATGTTCGGAAAGGCCGAGGCGCCGCGCGATCATCTTGTTGGACAATCCCTGGCACACGAGATCGAGCACCTCCGTCTGGCGTGGCGTGAGGGAGGTTCGTGTCATGTCCGCCGGTCGCGCGACGGGCTTGCCGGCCGGGCCGTCCAGCATGCGGCGCAGTGCCGCAATCATCCGGTCGGGACGTTCGGTCTTGGCGAGAAAGCTTTCGGCGCCCAGCGCCAGGGCATCCGCGATGACATCGGGGGTGTCGAACGCCGACACCACCAGGACCCTGGCATGGGGCCATTTGCGGCGCAGGGAAGGCATGCCCTGCAGGCCGCTGATGCCGTGCAACTGGACGTCGAGGATCAGGATCGACGGGTTGATCCCGCTATAGGCCAGCGCCTCTTCGAGAGAGCCCGCCTCGCAGATCCTTGCATTGTGCAGGCCGATGGAAAGCAAGGCGGCGACGCCCGAGCGGAACAGCGCATGATCGTCGATGATGAGAACAATGGGCTCGTCCATGGAAAGCGACTGTAACGCGATCGGCGGCGATAGTCCCCAACACAAGGCAGTCCAGATGGACTATAGCGAGCGTTTTCAAGCCGATGTAAAAACGCTTCGACGTCTCGCTCGGTACCGGTTTTCTGGTTTCCGTCAGGAGGCGGCAGGCGCACGTCCGCAGGTCACGTGATGGCGGAGAGTCGAGGCGCACGTAGCATCGCTTTCGGCAAGGAAGTATTTGTGCCCCTCTCAGTGATACGCCTTATTCTGTGCGGGCTAAACCGGCATACTCCTGATCGGAACAGGGTGAAATGGGATGGCCTGTACTATATCGGCACTTGTACCGTTTGCGGTTCGCTCATTCACCGCCGATCGCGCAAAAAATGGCGAAAGAGTAAAGAAGGCAGGGACACGGCCATCGTTCGATCGCCGCCTTTCAATTAGGGAATTTCTCCACGATCGCTCGTGAACAGCAATTTCCTCTTCGGCTCAAACATCGAGAACTCCGGCGGGGCATGCGCAGGCCGTAACGATTGTTCCCCGATGCAACCCTCCATGGCTTTGACGGGGCAAGCCAGGGCCATTGAGGCGAGCCCGGTGGCGGTCAAACGCATGGACAATATCGGCGTCGTCGTCGAAGATCGCGGCGCGGCGGTCGATTTCCGTCACGAGTTGGGCCTCGAGCTGGGGGAGAGCCGGCCATTGTCAGGGAATGCGCCGTACGAGAGGATCCGTCATGATCAACCGCGAGCACGAGGCCAAGACGCGCGGGTGGATCGGACGTCTGGCCGCGAGCGCCTTCATTCTGGCGCTGGCCGGGTGCGGCGACGGGCGGAGCGATCGGCAGCCCGTCACCCCTGCGGGTGTCGCACGGACCACCACGGTCGATTTCGCTCATGTCGCGAATTATGCCGCGCCGACGCTTCCCGCCTATTTCGACCGGTCGGTGACGGCGCTCGACCACAGCCCGGCGTCCAACCCCGTCAATGATCGGGTGGCCACGCTGGGCCGGGTGCTGTTCTACGACCTGAAGCTGAGCACCAACGACAGAGCCTCGTGCGCCTCCTGCCACCGGCAGGCGTTCGGTTTTACCGATTCGATGCGGTTCAGCAACGGGATCAGCAGCGCCGCCACCACTGACTTCCACGCGATGCGGCTGGGCAATCTGCGCTACTGGCGACCGGGCTCGATGTTCTGGGACAGGCGCGCGGCGAGCGTGGAAGCGCAGGCGAGCCACCCGTTCCACAGCCTGGTCGAACTGGGCTGGGGTGGTGCCGCGGGCGGTTTCGATGCGCTGATCCGCAAGATGGGTGCGACGACCTATTATCCGGCGCTGTTCACCTGGGCGTTCGGCAGCCCCACGGTCACCGAGCCGCGCATCCAGCAGGCGCTCGCGCAATTCGTGCGCGCGATGGTTTCGCGCTCCAGCCGGTGGGATAGTGGCTATGCGCAGGTCTTTTCGCCCACCCGGCCGAACCGAGCGCTGGATGTCGACCTGCCGAACTTCACGCCGCAGGAAAATCGTGGCCGGCAGCTGTTCATGACGGGGGTCGCGCGGGGCGGCGCCGGCTGTTCGGCCTGCCACCTTCCCCCGACCTTCGCGCTGGCGGCCGACGCGCGGAGCAACGGGCTGGACGCCGGCGAGACCCGGCTGTTCAAGGCGCCATCGCTGCGCAGCGTCGGCCTGACCGGGCCCTATATGCATGACGGACGGTTCACGACGCTGGCGGACGTGATCGACTTTTACGATCACGGTGTCCAGCAAGGCCCGGCGCTCGACCATCGCCTGCGACGCGGCGGCAGGCCGCAGCGCCTGAACCTCGGCGCGGCGGATCGGGCAGCGCTGGTGGCGTTCCTGATGACATTGAGCGACCCCGTCCTCACGACGGATGCGCGCTTCGGCGACCCGTTCCGGCGGTGAGCACGCCCACCGCCTGACCGGGCGCAAGGCTAAATCGCGCGGATCGAATACAAGGTCGCGTTGCTGATCGCGTAGACCGCACCGTCGGCGCCAACGAGTGTCGGCGTATAGGCTTGGCCGAGTCCGGGGTTGAGCCGCACGCTCTGCGACAGCGTGTTCGTGGCGAGGTCCCAGCGATACAGCACCCCGTCCTCATTGTTGGCGAGGATCGACTTGCGCGCCGGATCGGCCGCCATGGTGTTGATGCACCATTCGCGCCGCGACGTGGCCGTGGTGCCGTCCAGCGTGGGCCCGAGGATCGTCAGCACTTCACGCATCACCTGCACGCCCGGCACGATCGCATCGGCCTGGCCCGTCTTCGGATCCAGCACGGCGATCCGGTTCAGCCCGTCGCCCGTGCCCACCCCGGCATAATTATTGTATTTCTGCGCGAGCAGATAGGTCGACGTACCGGTGTAGGACGGCACCATCGACGCCGGGATCACGCTGGGCGACACGTCCCAGCCGAAGCTGCCCGGCACGCCCACCGGATTGAGCAGGGCGTCGAACTGCAGCAGCCAGCCGCGCGCATTATGCGACGGGAACACCGATTCCAGCACGCCGTAGAACACCCGGCCATCGGGCCCGACCACCGGCGTTGCCGTGCCGTCGTCGCTGAGGCGCGCGGGCGCGAGCAGGTTCGGATCCGTCAGGGCGACCCTGGCGCGCGTGGCGAGCGTGGTGCTGTCGAGCGCGAGCAGGAAACCCGTCTGCGTCGCGCTCGTCGAGCCTCGGTTCACCGCGATATAGACCGTGCCGCCGTCGACCGAGAGCGCCGGCGCGCAATTCGTTACGGGCTTCTGGATCGACGAATCCGAGGCCGCCGCAGCCGCGCCAACCCAGATGCCGGTGCCGTCGGGCGCGACTCGCGCAATGCCGCTGACCAGTCCCGCCGGGTTGGTGCCGGTCACCTGGAAACCGAAAAAGATGTTGCCCAGCGCATCGGCCGTGAGCGGCGTGTTGACGAACACGGTGCCGTCGAATGCCGCGGGATTGGCGTTATAGGTAGTCGCGCCATAGAAAAGCTGCGCCGCGAGCGTGCCGGTGGCGGCATCCGCATCCGCGCGCATCATCAGCTTGCCGCCCGCGCCCGGCGCATATAGCCGCCCCTGCTGCGTGAGCAGCGCGTTGTAGGGCGGCACCCAATTATGCGGCGGCGTGACATAGTCAGTGGTCGCCGACCAGATCAGCGCGCCGTTCGCCCCGTTGCGCCCTTCGACGCGGTAACCGCCGGTGGCAGCCGTCTTCACTGGAATCACGACCGTGTTGTGAGTCGTCACCACCGGCGAGCCATAATGCGTGAGCAGCGCACCGCCCGCCGTATATTGCGGCGCCAGGTCGACGGCTGACGACCATGCGACACGCCCGAGATCCTGCGACGCGATCGCGCTGACCGCGCTGTGCTGCGCGTCATGGCCATAGCCGAACCAGGCGGGACCCGTCACCGGCCCGGGCGTCGGGGTCGGCGTGGGTGTCGGAGTCGGCGTCGGTGCGGGGGCCGGCGTGGGCGTGGGGGACCCGCCGCTGCTGCCGCAGGCGGCGAGCAGCACGGTCGACGACAACATCGCCAGCGTGCTGCGACGGGAAACGAGTGGGTCGGAAAGCTGACCGGGCAGGACTGGATCGTGGCTCATGCGCGCCAGCTTACGCCTCCGTCGCACGAAATGCACCGCTTCCCGTGCGGGTGACAACCTACCGGCGAATCACCGGGGCATGTTCGCGATCCGGGCGACGAGTTGCGCCTGGCTGGCCGTTTCGGTCTTGAGGAAGATGTGCTTCAGGTGGAACCGCACCGCGTTGATGCTGATGCCATTGCGGCTGGCATAATCCTGCGGGGTTTGCCCGTCGACCAGCGCGTCGACGACGCGCGCCTCGGTCGGTGTCAGCCCGAACCATTGCGCCAGCCGGTCGATGCTCATGACCGGCCCCTCGCCCACCCCGCTGCCGATGGTGACGATCATCGCGGCATCGGGAATGGCGCCGCCGATATAGGGAATGGTCTTGGGCACGATCAGCACGCCGAGCACCGGATGCTCCCGCCCCGCCCGGTCCGTCGCGTGGAAGGCAAGGTCGTCCCGGGACGGGCTCGAGCCCATGGCGGCCAGCTTTTGCTGGCTGGCCGGATCGACAAAGGCCAGCCTGCCGCCCGCGGTCGTGATGAGGCCGGTTGCCTCATAGTGCGCGACGCGATCATTGACCGACAGGATGGCGAAATCCCTGTCGAGGCTGATCAGGGCGTAGCGCGACCGGTTAGCGGCCGCCCGCGCCGCCCCCGCCGCCACTTCGAGGCTGGCGATGCGGTGGCTGATCCGCACCGCGCGCTGAATATGCGGGCCGAGAACCCGAAGGCTGCGCCGCAGCAGCACGAGATCGGCATCGCCCGGGCCGATCAGCAACAAGCCGAGACGCTCGCCCTCGCGACGATCGAGCATGAGACACAATGTCCGGTCCACATTCATCGACGCCAGGAAATTCCGGTACATGCCGGTCTTGCGGAATTCCTCACGCGGCAGGATCTCGTCGGTGTCGATCAACTGCCCGTTGCGCGCCGGCCAGGCGCGCTGCGACCAGGGATTGTTATAGGCGAAGACCGCACTGTACATGGCCTCGACGCCCGGCCCGATATTGGTCCATGCGATGAACCTGGCGCTGGGAGGATTGCGTCGTTCCAGCATCAGAAAGGCGGATCGCCATTCGGGCGGGCACAGCGCCAGCCTGATCTGCTCGAGCGTCGCGTTCCACTGGGACGGGTCGAGCGCGCATTCGTAGATCTGGCCGATCAGCCGATCGAGCGTCTCCCATGCAAGCGGCAGCCGATCCTGATGAGACCGGTCATCGGGCAGGGCATTGGCGACCACAAACTGCATGGCGATTTTGCAACCTCCTACCCAAACGAAGAGCGCGGAGCACGGTACCGCCCGACCATAAGCCAGGCAACGACCGAATGAATCCGGCGGCGAGACGTCCGCCAGGGAGAGTTCGGGAGTCAGTAACCCGCGCAATTCTGGGAAAGGCTTCGTCGATGATCAATGAATTCTGGCTGCGTCACCATGGCGCCTGGCCGGCCGGCCTGGGCGGCCTCGCACTCGCCGCCGCGCTCGTCCCGCTGCCCGCTGCGGCCCAGGTCCGGATCGAGCCAGCCGCGGGAGGAGGCCAGCAGGCGATCTGCTCCTCGAACGGCATGATCGGCTTTGGTGACGAGGATGGCTGCGACAGCTTCCCGATCTACTCCAACGACACCAGGATCACGGTCGGCCCCGCCGGGCGGGAAATCATTCTCAATGGTGCCGACGGCCTGGCGACCTTCAACGGGGGCGCCATTTTCAACGAGGGCGTGCAATTCAACGGCCAGGCGCATTTCGCCGGTTTCACGACCGTGGACCAGCTCAATACGAACTCCATCAGCAACGCCGGCAACCTGGCCACCAAGAGCATCAACACAGGGTCGCTCGCCGCCACCGGCAACGGCAGTTTCGGGGGATCGCTGTCTTCGAACAGCTTTGCGACCGGCCTCGCCGAGATAACCGAGCTCCGAGTGGCGAAATCGACGTTCAATTCGTCGATGACGATCAGCGGCAAGCTGGCCATCACCCCCGGCACCACGATCGACGCCGGCGGAAACCGCATCCAGAATGTCGGCGCGCCAATCGCGGGGACCGACGCGGCGAACAAGGATTATGTCGACAATGCCATCGGGAGCGTGGCCGGCAACGTCACCAACCTGACCAACCAGGTGAACGATCAGGCCACGCGCATCACCGCCGTCGAGGCGACGAACGTCCAGCAGGACTCGCGGCTGACCAATGTCGAGAACGTCAACACCGTGCAGAACACCCGACTGACCAGTGTCGAGAGCGTCAACACGGTGCAGGATACGCGGCTGACCGGAGTCGAAACCGAGAACGTCACCCAGAACACGCGCCTGACCTCGGTCGAGGCCAGGAATGTCAGCCAGGATGCGCGGATGACGGCGATCGAGGCAGTGAACACCATCCAGTCGAACCAGATCGGGACCTTGCAGGATCAGGTCGGCGGGCTGCAGACGTCGGTCAACGGGCTGCGCCGGAACATCCAGGAAGCCAATGGCGGCATCGCGGCGGCCGTGGCGCTGGGCGGTACGATGATCGTGCCGGACAGCAATATTTCGATGTCGTTCAACCTGGCGACCTATCGCGGACAACAGGGCTTTTCGGGATCGGTCGTCGGCCGCGTCAGCCCCAAGGTCTATATCAATGCCGGCGTCGGCGGGTCGACCGTGCGCGGATCGACCGCCGGGCGCGTCGGCATCAGCTTTGGTCTCTAGAGCGATGAAGACGCTCGGAAATCTCGCGATTGCGCTCGCCGTCGGCGGCGGTCTCTTCACGCTACTGATCCTCGCCGAGGCCAGTACTCCGGGCCTGGACCTCGGCGCGACCAAGTTCGTGCTGCCGATGGTCCTCGGCTCGGGGTTGTTCACCGGCCTGAACGCGCTGGCGCGCAATCGCCGGATGCCAGTGGCGAACGATGCCCGAAAAGCGGCATTGCTCGCCTTTCCGCCAACGCCCGGGGCCGGCTGGGTCGTCATGATGCGCGACAGGAGCAATGCCGCGGGGTCGATCGGCTTCGACGTATCGGTCGATGATGAGGTGATCGCCCAGCTGATGCCGAAGCGTTTCACCATGATGGCATTGCCGGCGGGCACGCACCGCCTCTTCGCCGATATTCCCGGCGCGCCCGGCCCCTCGGCGGTCGCGCCGCTCAACATCGATGTCGTGGCGGGCGCTGTGATGATCTTCGCGATCCGGACGTCGATGGGGCTGGTGCGCACCTCGCCCCGGCTCGAGCCGGTCGCCGACTCGCCCGAGGCCCGTGCCATGCTCGCCCGGATGAAGCTGGTGGAACCCGATCCGGTCCGGCCATGAGCGCGGCGGCGAGCCAGTTCCTGTTCCACAGCGTCACGACGGCGCTACCGTTAGCGGCCATCGGCATCGTCGTGATCCTGCGCAGGGGGAAGACATCGCAGCCCGCGCCGCCCGTTACCGCGCCGGACGGGACGATCACCATAGCCGTTCGCGCGCTGTACCGGTACCAGGGCGGCCTGCTTGGCAGCAAGTCGCACAACAGCATCAATCCCCGCTTCGCGATCGCGCCCGATGCCATCCATTTCAAGCTGTTCCGGGAAGGCCGGCTGCCCTTTGCGACCATCGACCATATCGAGGTTCGCGATTGGTTCGGCAGCGTATACCTGTTGTTCCTCAACGCCGCCCCGCCCCGCCTGCTCAGCGTCAATGTCGGTGACCGCGCGACCGCGAAGCGCGTGCTGGACGCGCTGCCCCGTTCGATCGCGCTCACGCGGGAGGCAGCGACGATCCGCGATGGCGGGCCGGCCGCGGGGGCATCGGGGCTGAACCTTTATGGGGGGCGATTCTGGTGACGTCTGGAAACGATCGACGCAAAAGTCCTCACGGCCTACCCTCTACCCTGCTCGCCACGGTCGCGGCGAGCTGCTTCTGCTATTTCATCATCACCCTTCTGCTGCTGCATATGATCCGACCCGACTACACGGTCGTCGACCACATGATCAGCGACTATGCGGTGGAACGTTTCGGCTGGATCATGACGACTGCCTTTCTCGCGGTAGCCGCCGGCTGCCTGGCGCTGGCGATCGGCATGTTCCGCGACGAGCCGACGTCGTGGCTCAACCGGCTCGGCGCGGCTGCGTTGATCGTGGCTGCGGCGGGTCTGGTCGCCACGGCAATTTTCCCAACGGACCTCGAAACGGCCCCTTCGACGCGGACCGGGGATATCCACACGCTCAGCTTTCTCGTGAACGTCGTCAGCGTCCTGTTTTCGGCCATTTTCCTGGGGCTGAGTTACGGTGGCAACGATACCTGGCAGCGCCGAAAGGGGCCCGCGCTCGGCCTTGCGGCGTTCCTGGCCGCCGCATTCGTCGCCCAGTTCCTTACCCTTCACCGGGGTGCGCCCTATGGCATCGCCAACCGCGTCTTCGTGGCCGTTCTGATGTTCTGGCTCCTGTCGACCTGCTTATGGCTTCGGCAATCCGCGACCATGAGGCCATCCGACCCCTGATCACCCTCCCTTCCAATTTCTGACCGCCGCGCTATCCTTTGTCCAACGATAGACAAGGGAGAGATCATGTTCACGCGGAGGGAGGTGGTCGGTGCCGGTATCACGCTGGCGCTCGCGGGTCCGGCAGTAGCGGCGAAAGCCCCTGATCGCTTCGTAAAACGCGACGGGATCCGCTTTACCATCGGCGGCGAGCCCTATCGCTATGCCGGCGCGAACATGTGGTACGGCGCGTGGCTCGGGGCCGATGCGCCTTATGGAGACCGAGCGCGGCTGAAGCGCGAGCTGGATGCGTTGGCCGCGATGGGCGTGACCAATCTGCGCGTGCTGGCCTCTTCCGAGAAATCGCCGCTGCTCAACGCGGTCGAGCCGGCGATGCATGATGGGCGCGGTCACTATGACCCGGCACTGCTGGGCGGGCTCGATTTCCTGCTGGCGGAGATGGGCAAAAGGCAGATGCGCGCGGTGCTGTACCTGACCAATTTCTGGGAATGGTCGGGCGGGATGATGACCTATCTCAGCTATGTCGACCAGGGCCGCTTCATCAACATGAACGATCCGGCGCATCCCTGGCCGGAATTCCCGGATCATGTCTCGCGCTTCTATGACAGGGCGGATGCGGTCGCGCTGTACCACCGCCATATCCGCGCGATCGTCGGGCGCACCAACAAGGTCACCGGCATGGCGTATGCGGACGACCCGACGATCATGGCGTGGCAGCTCGCCAACGAGCCACGCCCGGCGGGCAGCGACGCGGTGGGGCTGGCCGCCCTGCCTGCCTTCCAGGCCTGGGTGCAGGGCACCGCGCGACTGATCCGCGGCCTCGCGCCGCGCCAGCTCGTCTCGACCGGGAGCGAGGGGCTGAAGGGGGCGCTGGAGCGCGAGGCGATCGTGAAGGCGGAACATCGGATCCCTGAGATCGATTATCTCACCTGCCATATCTGGCCGCTCAACTGGGGCTGGGTCGATGCGAAGAACCTGGCGGGCACGGAGGACGCGGGCGCGGTCAAGGTGGCGGACTATATCGCGCGGCATGTCCGTATCGCGACCGAGCTGGGCAAGCCGCTGGTGATCGAGGAATTCGGCTATCCGCGCGACGGGGGCAGTTACGATCCGTCCGCGGCGACGGCCTTCAAGGACCGCTATTACCGGCAGATCTATGGCGCGGTGGAGGCCGATGTCGCGCGCGGCGGGCCGGTCGCCGGAAGCAACTTCTGGGCCTGGTCGGGCGAAGGCCGGGCGGCGCATGCGGATCATCGCTTCGTGCCCGGCGACAAGGCCTGGCTGGGCGATCCGCCGCATGAGCCGCAGGGCTGGTACGGGGTATTCGACAGCGACGCCTCGACCCGCGCGATCATCCGCGCGCACGCTGCGGCGATCGCCACACCAGTGGCATAGATTCGCTAAGGGCGCCCCAAGCAAGCATCCGTTGCGGCCTGCCCGCCCGGGGACCATCTGCACTCCCCATGGCAAGCCTTCTCGATCCTTCCGCGCGTGGGCGCGTGATCCTTGTTGGTGCCGGCCCGGGCGACCCCGGGCTGCTGACCGTGCGTGCGGTCGAGGCGCTGAAGACCGCGGACATTCTGGTTCATGACGGGCTGATCGATTCGCGCGTGCTCGATATCGCGCCCGCCTCGGCGCAGCGCATTTCGGTCGCCAAGCAGCGTGCGCGGCATACGCTGCCGCAGGAGGCGATCAACGCGCTGATCGTCGCGCATGTGAAGACCGGCGCGATCGTCGTGCGGCTGAAGGGTGGCGACCCGTTCATCTTCGGGCGCGGCGGTGAAGAGGTCGAAGCGGTTCGTGCGGCCGGGCTGCCGGTCGAAGTGATTCCCGGCGTGTCGGCGGCGCTGGGCTGCGCGGCCGAGGCGATGCTGCCTCTCACGCACCGCGACCATAGCAGCGCTGTCAGCTTCGTGGCGGGCCAGTGCAAGGGCCTGACCGAGCAGGATTGGTCGGGGCTGGCCGGCAAGGGCCGCACGCTCGTCATCTATATGGGCGTCGCGACCGCGAACGACATTGCCGACAAGCTGATGCGCGACGGCGTGGCACCGGACATGCCGGTGGCGGTGCTGGAGCGCGGCACGCTGTCGGGCAGCCGCGCGATCAAGACCTTGCTCGCCGATCTCGGTTCGATGGTCGATCGCGAGAAGGTGGCGAGCCCGGCGATCATCGTCGTGGGCGAAGTCGTGGAATTGTCGGATGCCGAGGACAAGCTCGGCCGCTGGGCCCGAATTGCGGAGAGTGTCGCGTGAAATTGCTGACCGGGAACGACCTGCCGACCGGCGATGTGATCTGGTGGACCGGCCAGGGCTGGTCGCGCCATGTCGAGGAGTCGGTCGATGTCGGCGACCAGGGCGAGGCGATCGCCGGCGCCGAGGAAGGCGCCCGCCGCGTCAACGCACCCTATGTGATCGATGCGACCGCGACGCCCGAGGGGCCCCGCCCGGCGCATATCAAGGACCGCGTCCGTGCGCTGGGGCCAACGGTGCGGCTCGACCTGACATTGAAGCCCGCCGATCCGGCCGCGGGGAGCTGGGTGATATGAGCCTTACTGTCAATTCCTCCCCATCGCAGATGGGGAGGGGGACCGCGCGCTTCTTCAGCGCGTGGTGGAGGGGAGATTGCGGGACGCTCGCTTCGCTCGCGCCCCCTCCACCCCTCGCCTTCGGCTCGCGGTCCCCCTCCCCCGCTGCGCGAGGGAGGAATTAGGAAAAGCCATGTACAAATACGACCAATATGACCAGGCGATCGTCGATGCCCGCGTCGAGGAATTCCGCGACCAGGTGAAGCGCCGCCTTGCCGGCCAGATCACCGAGGACCAGTTCAAGCCGTTGCGGCTGATGAACGGCCTGTACCTGCAGCTTCATGCGTACATGCTGCGTGTCGCCATTCCGTATGGCACGCTGGACGGACGGCAGATGCGCATGCTCGGGCACATCGCGCGCAAGTACGATCGCGGGTACGGGCATTTCACCACGCGGCAGAACATCCAGTATAACTGGATCAAGCTGGCCGATGCGCCGGATATCCTGGCCGATCTCGCTACGGTCGAGATGCATGCCATCCAGACCAGCGGCAATTGCATCCGCAACATCTCGTCGGATCAATATGCCGGCGCCGCGGCGGACGAAGTGGCCGATCCGCGCCCCTGGGCCGAGCTGCTGCGCCAGTGGAGCACGTTCCATCCGGAATTCAGCTATCTGCCCCGGAAATTCAAGATCGCGGTGATCGCGGCCGATGAGGACCGCGCGGCGATGCGGCTGCACGATATCGGCATCCAGCTGCTCGAGCGGGACGGTGAACTGGGCGGCAAGATTTTCGTCGGCGGCGGCATGGGGCGCACGCCGATGGTCGCGCCCGAGATCAAGGATTTCGTCGGTGCCGACGATCTGCTCAGCTATGTCGAGGCGTGCCTGCGCGTGTACAATCGCTATGGCCGGCGCGACAATATGTACAAGGCACGGATCAAGATCCTGATCCATGAGCTGGGCGCCGACGAATATCGCCGTCAGGTCGAAGAGGAATTCCTCGCGGTGAAGGCGCTGGGCATCGACCCGCCCAAGGCCGAGTTCGACCGCATCACTGCCTTCTTCGCGCCGCCCGCCTTCGAGCAGGGCGCAAGCGAGCTGGTCAGCCGCAGCGACCCTGATTTCGCGGTATGGCTCGACCAGAACGTCAAGCCGCACAAGCAGCCGGGCTATGCCATCGTCAATATCAGCCTGAAGCCGGCTGGGGGCATCCCGGGTGACGCGACGGCGGAGCAGATCGACCTGATGGCGGCGCTGGCCGAGCGCTATTCGTTCGACGAGCTGCGCGTGACGCATGCGCAGAACATCGTGCTGCCGCATGTGCGCAAGGCCGATCTGTACGCGGTGTGGCAGTCGCTCAGCGAGGGCGGGCTGGCCGAGGCCAATCTCGACCTGATCAGCGACATCATCGCTTGCCCGGGGCTGGATTATTGCAGCCTGGCCAATGCCCGCTCGATCCCGGTCGCGCAGAAGATCGCCAGCCGCTTCGCCGATCCGGCGCGCCAGCGCGACCTGGGCGAGCTGAAACTCAAGATCAGCGGCTGCATCAATGCCTGCGGCCATCACCATGCCGGTCATATCGGCATCCTCGGCGTCGACAAGAAAGGCACCGAGAATTACCAGCTGCTGCTCGGCGGATCGGGGGCGGAAGATGCCAGCCTTGGCAAGATCACCGGCCCCGGCTTCGACGAGGACGGCATCGTCGATGCGGTCGAGCGCGTGACCGATCGTTATGTGCTGTTGCGCGAAGAGGGCGAACGCTTCCTCGACACCTATCGCCGAGTCGGCATCGACCCGTTCAAGGAGGCGATCTATGGGTGATCGGCTTCCTTTCGCTCTCCCTTCTCCGTTCGTTTCGAGCGACGTCGAGAAACAGGCAGCGGGCGTGCGCTCAATGTGTCTCGACTTCGCTCGACACGAACGGATGGGGACGGAGTCTTATCATGGGTGACCTACTCCGCTTTCGCGACGACGCCGCGCATGACGAGCCCGCAGTCACGCTCGATTCCTTCATGGGGCAGACCAACGCCACCGCGGTCCGCATCGAAGCGGGCGACGATGCGCGCGCGCTGATCCCGCATCTGGGGCAAATCGCGCTGATCGAAGTGAGCTTCCCCAAGTTCCGCGACGGGCGCGGCTATTCCTCGGCGCGGGTGCTGCGCGAGGCGGGCTATACCGGCGAGCTGCGCGCGGCGGGCGATGTGCTGGTCGACCAGATCCCGCTGATGAAGCGCTGCGGCTTCGACAGCTTCGCACCCGAGGCGGAGATCGACGCGGCTACGCTGCAGGCGTCGCTGGCGCGGTACGAGCATGTCTATCAGGCAGCGGCGGACGGCGCCGTGCCGGTATGGAAATTGCGGCATGGCTGAAGCCGCGCGGAAGATCGACGTCATCGATGCCCGGCCCGCTTTTACGCAGGCGGATGCGGACGCGCTCAACGCGCGCTTCGCGGGGGTCGATACGCTGACCATGCTGAAGGCGCTGTTCGCCGACGGCACGCTCGGCACGACGGCGGTCGTTTCTTCGTTCGGTACGGAAAGCGCGGTGTTGCTGCACCTCGTCGCCCGTGCTGACCCCAGCGTGCCGGCGATCTTCGTCGATACGCTGAAGATGTTTCCCGAGACGCTGGCATACCGCGAAACGCTGGTGCGAGCCTTCGGGCTGACCAACAGCTGGGTGGTGGAGCCCGACGCGGCGGTGCTCGCGGCGAAGGACGACAAGGGGCTGCGCTGGTCCTACGACCCCGATGGCTGCTGCGACATCCGCAAGGTCGAGCCGCTGAAGCGGGCCAAGGCCGGCCTCGACAGCTGGATTTCGGGCCGCAAGGCATTCCAGTCAGTCACCCGCCAGAACATCCCGCGCTTCGAGGTCGAGGACGGGCGGCTGAAGATCAATCCGCTCGGCGATTGGGTGAAGGCCGATCTGGAAGCCTATTTCGCGGAACATGACCTGCCGCGCCATCCGCTCGAGGCGGAAGGCTATCTGTCGATCGGGTGCCAGCCCTGCACCAGCAAGGTGCAGCCGGGCGAAGACCCCCGCGCGGGGCGCTGGCGCGGGTGGGACAAGGTCGAGTGCGGGATTCATGTCGACAAGCCGGGCGAAGAGCCGGTTTTCTGAATCTTCCCTTCTCCCCTTGTGGGAGAAGGTGGCGCGCAGCGCCGGATGAGGGGGAGTGAGGTTCGAGACAATCGAGTGTCCCCCTCACCCTTCCCAAGCTTCGCTTGGGCCCCTTCCCTCTCCCACAAGGGGAGAGGGAGAATTTAATAGCCCACGAAATCCGAGAACCGCGTCACGCTCGGCTCGAACTTGAGGATTACCTTGCCGGTGGCGCCGTGGCGCTGTTTGGCGATGATCAGTTCGGCCAGGCCGAACACGCGTTCCATGTCGGTCGCCCATTGCGCGTGATCTTCGAAGATCTTCGCGCTGTCGCCCTCGACCGGGCGCTTGGGCTCCTTGGCGGCGACGTAATAATCCTCGCGGTACACGAACATCACGATGTCGGCGTCTTGCTCGATCGAGCCCGATTCGCGCAGATCCGATAGCTGGGGGCGCTTGTCCTCGCGCTGCTCGACCGCGCGGCTGAGCTGCGAGAGCGCCATCACCGGCACGTTCATGTCCTTGGCCAATGTCTTCAGGCCGCGGCTGATCTCGGAGATTTCCTGCACGCGGCCGTCACCCGACGCCTTGGCCGAGCCGGTCAGCAGCTGGAGGTAATCGACGACCACCAGCCCGATCTGGTTGTTGTGGCGCCGCTGCAGCCGGCGCATGCGGGTGTGCAGCGCGGCGATGCTGAGGCCTGCGGTATCGTCGATATAGAGCGGCAGATTCTCAAGGTCGGCGGCGGCGGCGGCGAGCTGGTTGAATTCGGCGCGGCTGATCTTGCCCATGCGCAGCGCCTCCGAGCTGATCCGGGCCTGTTCCGACAAAATACGCGTCGCGAGCTGGTCGGCCGACATTTCGAGGCTGAAAAAGGCGACCTTGGCACCGACCGATTCCTCGGGCGCAATGCCGTCCTGCATGTCGCGCATCCAGCGCTGCGCCGCGTTGAAGGCGATGTTGGTGGCGAGCGAGGTCTTGCCCATGCCGGGACGACCGGCGAGGATCATCAGATCCGAATGGTGCATGCCGCCCATCTTGGCGTTGACCGAATCGAGCCCGGTGGTGACGCCCGACAGGTTGCCGCCCGAGTTGAGCGCACGCTGCGCCATCTTTACTGCGAGCGTGGTCGCCTGGGCGAAGCTCTTCACCTGGCTTTCGGTGCCGCCATCGGCGGCGACCTTGAACAGCTCCTCTTCGGCGAGCTCGATCTGAAGGCGTGGATTGACCTCTTCCGAGGTGTCCAGCGCGCGATCGACCAGGCCGCGACCGACCGTCACCAGCGTACGCAGCATGGCGAGATCGTAGATCTGCTGCGCGAACTGGCGCGCGCCGATCAGCCCCGCGCCCGAGCCGGTGAGCTGAGCGAGATAGCTGGGGCCGCCCAGTTCCTTCATGCCCTCGTCCGCCTCGAACATCGGGCGCAGCGTGACCGGGGTCGCGAGCATGTCGTTGCCGCGCGCCTGCTTGATCGCCGCGAAGATACGGCCGTGCACCGGCTCGTAGAAATGGTCGGGCTCGAGCTTGTCGACCAGATCGTCGGCCAGCCGGTTGTCGATCATCATCGCGCCGAGCATCGCCGCCTCGGCCTCGACATTCTGGGGGAGAGTCTGGGCTTCGGGTAGAATCGGGGTCGGAAGGATCGCTGTGGCCATGGCCGTCTTTCACAGAGGTCACGCGCGGGCTCAAGTGACCGCGCAGTACAATAACGGGGATAAGTTCCCGGCGCCCGGTGAAGCGAGCGTGTTGTTCCCGGCGGCCTTCCCCTTTACGGGAACGTCATGGCCGACCCGCGCATCATCGCCGTATCCCTCGACGAGCGCACCATATTATGGCGCTCGGCCGATATCGAGCAGGAACGGCGAATCGCGATCTTCGACCTGGTCGAGGGCAATTATTTCTGTCCGCAGCGCGCCTATCCCGATGGCTATGCGGGGCCGTTCAGGATCGCGCTGGCGGTGGAGGAAGGCCGGCTGGCGATCGCGATTCACCGCGAAGACGAATCGCATCTCGAGACCTATGTGCTTGCGATGGGGCGCTTCCGGCGACCGATCAAAGACTATTTCGCCATCTGCGACAGCTATTACGAGGCGATCCGGCACGCGACGCCAGCGCAGATCGAGACGGTCGACATGGCGCGCCGCGGCATCCACAACGAGGCGGCCGAATTGCTCAAGGAACGGCTGGAGGGGAAGATCGAGATCGATTTCGACACCGCGCGGCGGCTGTTCACCCTGATCTGCGTGCTGCACATCAAGGGCTGACGACATGGCCAGACGCACCTGGGGCAACCGGCTGCGGCGCGCCGGGATGGTCGTTGTCGGCCTGTTGCTGGCCGCGACGGCCGGCTGGATCGGCGCACGCGCCTGGCGCCCATCCGACAGATATGATTTTCAGGGCGTCGATATATCCGAGCAGCAGGGCGCGGTCGAATGGTCGACGGTGAAGGCCGGGGGCGCGGATTTCGCCTATCTGCGCGCGACGTTCGGTTCCAACGGGCGCGATGCACGCTTCGCGACCAACTGGTCGGATATCCAGGCGTCGGGCATGCGCCGTGGAGCGCTGCACGTCTATTCGCTGTGCCGGCCCGGCGCTGCCCAAGCGAATAACTTCATCACCACGGTACCGCGCGACAGCGACGCCCTGCCCCCGGCGGTCGAGATCGATTTCGCGCCGGATTGCGGCGTCCGGCCGGCGCGCGATGTCGTGCTGGATGAATTGCGGCGCTTCCTGACCATGGTGGAGGCGCACAGCGGCAAGCCGGCGCTGATCAAGATCAGCCGGCGGTTCGAGGCGGCCTATCAGGTGACCGGCGCGATCCCGCGGACCATCTGGGCAGTGCAGGATTTCATTCCGCCCGATTATACGGCAAGGCCGTGGCGGATGTGGCAGGCGAACGACATGCGACGGATCGACGGGATCGACGGGCCGGTGCGCTGGGACGTGGTGGCGCCGTGACGGACGAGACCGCCCAGCGCGATCGCCTGATCGCCGCCGCGCGCGAGGCGGCGCTCCACGCCCATGCCCCCTATTCGCGCTTCGGCGTCGGCGCCGCGGTGCTGCTGACCGACGGCAGCGTGGTGACCGGCACCAATTTCGAGAATGCGAGCTACGGCCTGTCGCTCTGCGCCGAGACGGTCGCGCTCGCCACGACCAATGCCCAGGGGCGGCTGCGCGACGTGGTCGCGATCGGCGTGATCGGCGGCGTGATGGACTCGGCGGGCAAGCCCACCGGCACCAAGCCCGTGGGGCCGTGCGGCCGCTGTCGCCAGGTGATCAACGAGGCGGCGCAACTCGGCAAGCGCGATATCGTGGTGTGGTGCGCGGGCGCTGAAGGCGACGCCCATGAGCGGCATCTGTTGTCGGAATTGCTGCCGCACGCCTTCGGGCCGGGCGATCTGGGAATCGACTGACTGTCAGGGTGTTGCTGTTCCTGCGACGGCCTCAGGCGTCACGGTTGTTGTACTGTTTGCCGCGCCGAGAAACCCCGAGACACCTCGTCCAAAATCTTCGCGCCTTCGCGTGACATCATCGGCTCGCGAAATTCCACCCCGCCAGTTGCCGGGATCGCCCGTCCACATGTCATTATTATAGCGAAATAAAACGGCCCTATCGGGCCTTTTGGAACGTCCTGTCCCCGAGGTCGTATTGAGCAGGTCAATCAGGAGAACCTCCCCCATGAAGAACATCTTTCGCGCCGGCGTCATCGCCGCGTTGCTCGCCACGTCCGTCAGCGTGCCCGCCATGGCGCAGCATCGCCAGCCTTCCCATCCGCAGGCGCATGGCCAGCAGCAGCGCCCGTCCTGGCGCGAGGTCAGCGCCTCGCGCGGCCACAAATGGCGCAAGGGGCAGAAGCTCGCGCGCAATCAGCGCCGCTATGTGGTCAGCGACTGGAACCGTCGCGGCCTGCGCACGCCGCCGCGCGGATATCAATGGGTGCGGGAGAACAACAACAGCGGTGACTATCTGCTCGTCGCCGTCGCGACTGGGCTGATCGCCAGCATCCTGACCCAGTAAACACTTACGATACGCATGACGGCCGGCCGCCTCGCGAGGCGCGTCGGCCGTTGTCGTTTTGCGCGGATCGGTCTTGCCCCGGACGGCCATTCCCGCGAAAGCGGACGGCTAAAGGGAGGCGTTTTATGTCGATCATGTCGGACCGCTGGATTCGCGAGCAGGCGCTCGCCAACGGCATGATCGAGCCGTTCGTGGACGGCCAGAAGCGCGACGGCTGTGTCTCCTACGGCCTGTCATCCTATGGCTATGACGCGCGCGTTTCCGACGAGTTCAAGATCTTCACCAATATCGACAGCGTGATCGTCGACCCGAAGGACTTCGCGGCGAACAGCTTCGTCGATCGCAAGACCGATGTCTGCATCATCCCGCCCAACAGCTTCGCGCTGGCCCGGACCGTCGAATATTTCCGGGTGCCGCGCGACGTGCTGGTGATCTGCCTCGGCAAATCGACCTATGCGCGCTGCGGGATCATCGTCAATGTCACGCCGCTGGAACCCGGCTGGGAGGGGCATGTGACGCTCGAATTCTCGAACACCACCCCCCTACCCGCGAAGATCTACGCGAACGAAGGCGCCTGCCAGTTCCTGTTCCTGGAGGGCAACGAGCCCTGCGAGACGAGCTATGCCGACCGAGCCGGCAAATATATGGGCCAGCGCGGGGTGACCCTGCCGAGGCTCTGAGCCCCGGCACGATCATGATGCGCCACGCCTAGCGCGAGGACATTTGCCGCGCGTTGAGCAGGGAAAGCCCCGCGTTCGCGAGAGAATGGGACGAGGCCGTCCGTTCGGCCGTGACGTCCATCAGCGCATCCGGCTGAGCCAGGACCGCCTGATACAGCGCCCGTGCTTCGTCCTGCCGGCCAGTGTTGCGATAGACCGCCGCCAGGTTGAGCATCAGCTCGGGACGTGAGGGATAGATGCGGCGCTCGGCGAGCAGGGTTCGCTCAGCCGTATTGAAATCGCCCTGTTTGATCGCGCTGAATCCGGTGCGGTCGCTCGCGACAGCTGCGCTGCCCGCACCAGCCAGGACAATTCCGGCAATCAGCACTCCAAAACCGATACGCATTGCTCTTCTCCTTACCGACCTTTCCACGAAAGGTTTCATTTTTATGACACTGTTGTGTCACTTCAATGACTCTGCCGCAACAGTTTTGCGACAGAACGGTTACAGATGCAGCGCGGGTTTTCAGGCAACAAAAAAAGGGCGGTCCCTGAGGACCGCCCTTTCCCGTTTTCGTCCGATCAGATCGATCAGAAGTCGTTGCGATACTGCTCGTTGCCGATGAACCCGAGCTTGGTCACGCCGGAGCGCTTGATGACCGCAAGAACTTCGTCAACCCGCGCGTAACGCGCCTGGGGATCCGGCTGGAAATGCAGCTCCGGCTCCGGGTTGATGCCCTTGGTCGCTTCCAGATATTGCTGGAGAGTGACCTTGTCGACCGGCGCGCCGTTCCAGGCGATCGTGCCCGCCGGATCGATCGTGACCTTGTTCTTCTGCGGATCGATCGGCGGCGGCTGGTTGTTCGGGTCGTTGATCGGAAGATCGACCTTCACCGCATGCGTCTGGATCGGAATGGTGATGATGAACATGATGAGGAGCACGAGCATGACGTCGATAAGCGGCGTCGTGTTCAGATCCATCATCGGCTGGCCGTCATCGGAGCCACCGCTCATTGCCATATCAAATTACTCCTAAGCTCTGACCGGTCACATCCGCTCGGCGTTGCCGCCGGGCGGGGGCTCGGAAATGAAGCCGACCTTGGCAAAGCCTGCCATCTGCATCGTGTAGATCGCACCGCCAACGCAGCGATACGGCGTGTTCACGTCACCGCGGATATGCGCTTCGGGAAGTTCGAGATCGGGATTGCCGACGCCGCCCTGGCGCGCAATCTCAGCCTTCAGCTTCGCCACCGCGCGATCGAGCAGTTCCGTATGAGTCACCGGCGAGGTACCCCAATAGATGCCGCAGGTGCCATCGGGCTTCTGCAGGATCGAGAGCGATACATTCTCGGGCTTCGTGGTCGTGGGGTCGTAACGAATATCGGGAAGCTTCAGCTTCACCGACTGCAACACGACGGGCACCGCGATCAGGAAGATGATGAGCAGAACCAACATGACGTCCACCATGGGAGTCGTGTTGATGTCCGACATCGGCTTTTCTTCGGCGCCGTCGCCGCCAACGCTAATTGCCATTGAGGACTATCCTATCCTTGCAACTGCGCCACCGGGAAACTCCGGCGGCGAGGAGGCGGGGCGACGCCAATGAGCGCCGCCCCGCCCCGTCATCAGCGTGCTGCCGTGGTGGTCGCAGCGGCCGGCTTCGCTGCCGGAGCTGCCGCACCCTTGCGGACTGCAACCGCCGGGCGAACCGCGCCGTCCGACGCCAGGTAACCAAGCACGTCGTTCGAGAACGCGTTCAGGTCTTCGGCGATCGACTTGTTGCGACGCTGCAGCCAGTTGTAGGCGAGCACCGCCGGAACGGCGACGACGAGACCGAGAGCGGTCATGATCAGCGCCTCACCGACCGGGCCGGCGACGGCGTCGATCGATGCCTGACCGGCAGCGCCGATCTTGATGAGCGCGCGGTAGATGCCGATAACCGTACCGAACAGGCCGATGAACGGTGCGGTCGCGCCGACGGTCGCGAGGAACGCCAGGCCCGAGTTCAGCTGCGAGTTGATCGACGCTTCCGAACGCGCCAGCGAGCCGTGCAGCCAGTCATGAGCCTCGACCGGATCGGTCAGGCGGGTGTGCTGCTCCTGAGCCGACAGGCCGTCATCGACGATCTGCTTGTAGGCCGAGTTCTTCTCGAGCTTCGCCGAAGCCTCACGCAGGCTGCTGGCGTTCCAGAAGCCACCGCTGACGCGCTTGTGCTGGTTGATCACCTTCTGCTGCTCGAACAGCTTGGTGAAGAGGATGTAGAGCGAGACGAAAAGCATCAGCACGAGAATGCCGAACACGGTCTGCGAGATCAGGCCGCCTTCACGAAGGGCGGGGACCAGGCCGTACGGGTTGTCGCCCTTGGGGGCGGCTGCTGCGGCGCCGGCCGCAAGGATGGTGGTGAGCATTTTGGTTGGTTTCCTCTAGGCTGTATTTTTAACTGTCATATCATCGAGAAACGGCCCGGCACGACGCGCCGGGCCGACTCTTACCCTCAATCCTCGGGCAGCACCCACTTGACCGGCAGATTGGCGGTCGAGACCATGGGCTGGCCATTCTCGTCCTTTGCCGGGGTGTAGCGCACCCTGCTCCGCGCGATGCGGCACGTCGTATCGTCCAGCGAGCTGTTACCGCTCGAGGTGGAGATCGTGCACGCGGTCACACGGCCATCGGTACCGACGGTCAGCCTTGCAACAACACGACCCTGGGCACCGGCGCGAATCGCTTCCGACGGATAGGAATCATTGTTGAAGAACTGGCCCGGGTTACCCTTGAGTCCGGCTGCCTGCGAAACGCGTGGCGGGGCCGGCGGCGGTGGCGGTGGCGCAGCGACCGGCGTCGGCACGAATACCGGCGGCGGAGTCTGCACCGTCTGGATGACGACTTGCGGCGGCGCGTTCGTCGTCACGATCGGCGGTGGCGAGACGACCGGGGGCGGCTCGAGCGGCTGATCTGGCGGCGGGGGCGGCGGCTCATCGGGCGGCGGGGGCGGCGGCTCCTCGACGTCGAAGGTCTTTAACTTCTCCGACATAGCCTTCACGTACTTGTACGTGAGACCGGTGACGAAGGCGTAACCCATGACGGCGACGATCACCGACACGATCACGATCGCCACCACGCGGTTGCCGCTTACATTACGGTCAGCATAAGCCATTCAGAAACGAAACTCCTCTATCCGTACACGACGCGTATCGCCGATCCGTAACGTCCGTTCGTTCGATCCGCCTGTCATGGGCTGATGTATCCTTGGACAGGGGCGATCCTATATGACCCCCCAAACCCTGACGCAAACGCTTTGTCTCACGCAACAAACGTACAAACCCAACGTGGCAGAATTATTTCTGTATAAAATCGGTACAAAAGCCTAACTCTTGGCCGATGATTCCCGTTCCCAAAATCGCCCTCGCGGTGGCCCTCGCGGTCGTCGCAACCGCAGCCCCGGCCCAGCAGCGCCCGCCGATTCCCGCCGATTCGGTGGTAATTACACCACCTTACGCGGACTATGCCGATCTCGTCCTGGCGTCCCCGACGATCGTCGACGCGACCATCCGCAGCGCCACCCGGCTGAAAGGCCCGGATGCGGCAGGCGTCGCGACCGGCAGTGCCCGACTTTATATAGAGGCCGATGTCCTGGCACTGATTCGCGGCGCTGCAGCATCGCCGCAGCGAATCGCCTATGTCCTCGACGTGCCGGTCAACGCGCGCGGGCAGCTGCCCAAATTGCGCAAGCTGCGGGTATTGCTGTTCGCCCGGCCGGTCGCGGGCAATCCGGCGCTCGTCCAGCTGGTACGGCCTGACGCTCAGCGCGACTGGACGCCCACGGCCGACGCGCTGACCCGGCGAATCATTCAGGAAACGCTCAGCCCCGATGCCCCGCCCAAGGTGACGGGCATCGGCAACGCCTTCCATGTGACGGGTGACCTGCCCGGCTCGGGCGAGACTCAGATATTCCTCACCACCGCTGACGGACGGCCCGTTTCGCTGGGCATCCAGCGCACTCAGGGCGAGCCGCCGCGCTGGTCCGTGGCACTGAGCGAGCTGGTGGGCGACGGCGCAGGCCCGCCGGCGCGCGATACGCTGTTGTGGTACCGCCTCGCCTGCGCGCTGCCGCCGGCCCTGCCCGCCGCCAGCCTCGCATCGCTGGCTGAAAGCGACGCCGCCATCGCGCGCGAGGATTATCGCCTGGTGCTTCGCTCGCTCGGTCCGTGCACTCGCTAGGCTGACCCCGCGACCGTCAGCACCTGGCCCGTGGTGGAGCGCGCCGTGGCGAGAAACCGGACCGCGGCGATCACGTCGTCCGGCGCGGCGCCAGCCGCCACGTCGATCGCGCCGATTCGGGCATCCGGCGCCAGCTCGACCGCGAGCGCGCCGATCGCGGCGAGCAGCATGGCACGCTCGATCGGCGCGATCGACGAATCGATCAGCAACAGGATGACTTCACCCTCCGCCCCGCGCAATATTTCGACGACCTCCCCCGCCTGCCCGGCCCGGGCGCTGACCAGGGTGGCGCCGGAAACCGTCGCAAGCGAATCGCGAACGGCTTCCTCCAGGATCATTTCCGGTGGCGGACGAGCGTGATGCCGATCGATTCGCCGTCCTCGGCGATCGCGAGCTTGACGATCTTCACCTTGACCCGCGCGACGCGCCGGTCCTGCAGGAACAATGTCTCGGCGATATGATCGGCGACGCCCTCGACCAGGGTGAAATGCACGCCCGGGGGCAGCGCCGTCGTCGCCGCGCGCTTCAGGTCGAGATAGTTCTTGGTCGCGCCGAGCGGCGAATCCGGAGCGAAATGCGCCGGACAATCGAGATCGACCGTCAGCGAGATGCGCAGCGGCTGCGGCAAATGGGTTTCTTCGGAATAGATGCCGGTCAGGACCGGTACCTCGAGATCATGCACTTCAAGGCTGAGACGATCGTCCAAGCGCGGACCTTTCATAATTTGGCGGGCGCCATAGCAGATGGCGGCGCGGTGGAAAGCCGCGTCAGGCGGTGGCGCTTGGCCGGCCGCTCACCGCCGCATGCCAGCGCGCGACCGCCCGGCAGCCCTCGGGCACCTTGAATTTGGCGGCGCGGGCGAAATCGATCGTCACCAGCGCCGTGATGTCGGCAAAGCTGAAGGCGTCGGTCGCGATCCATTCGCGATCCGCCAGCCGCGCGTCGAGCGAGTCGATAAAGGCGCCCCACATGATGAGGCCCCGCGCGCCCAGCTCCGGGATTTGCGGCATGGCCGGCCATTTGCCGGGCGCCGCGCGATCCTGGAAGGCGGGATGCGCATTGCGAAAGGCATAGACGGCGGCGGCATAGCCGTCCGATTCGATTCGCCTGGTCCAGGATTCGATTCGCCCGATATCGAGCGGCGTGGTGCCGAACAGCGCGGGCGCCGGCTGCACCGCCTCGAAATAGCGACAGATCGCGGCCGATTCGCAGATGACCTCGCCATCGTCGAGCTCCAGCGCGGGCACGGCGCCGCGTGGATTGACCGCGAGATAGGGATCGGCGAGCTGCTCGTTCCGGCGCAGATCGACCATCACGCGTTCGATCTCGATGCCCTTCTCGGCCAGGAAGATGCGCACGCGCCGCGGACTTGGGGCGAATTCGGCATCGTACAGCTTCATCGGACGACTCAATTCGGCTTGCGTTCAGGCTGACGGAGGCTAAAGCGCGCGGCCCCGTGCGTCCATGCCGGGACTCGCAGGAGCCACTCCATTGATCAGGATCGCGCCGATTTCCGAAGTTGAACCGCAAGCGGTGGAGCAGTTGCTCGACCGCGCGTTCGGCACGGACCGGCACGAGCGAACCGCCTATCGGATTCGCGAGGGCATGCCCGCGATTCCCCGGCTGAGCTTCGCCGCGTTCGAGCAGGACGCGCTCGTCGGCACGATCCAGTGCTGGCCGATCCTGTTCAGCGGCGATGACGGCCGCGACGTGCCGCTGGTGATGGTCGGCCCGGTCGCGGTCGAGCCGGCGCGGCAGCGCGACGGCATCGGGCGCGACTTGATGCTCTGCGCGCTGAACGCAGCGGTCGCCACGGGCGAGGCGGAGTCGCTGATGCTGATCGGCGATCCGGAATATTATGGCCGCTTCTTCGGTTTCACCGCCGACCGGACCGCCAAATGGCGCGTGCCGGGGCCAGTCGAGCAGCGCCGGCTGCTGGCGCTGGGCGATTCGGTGCCGACGGGCGCGGGGATGCTCGGCCCGCGCGTCGCCGCGCTCGCCTGAGCTTTACGCCCGGGCGGGGCTGTCCTACCGCGAACCAATGCCGATGGACCCGCTTCCCGATCTTGCCGCGCTGTCGCTCGCCGATATCGCGCGCCTGGCCGAGGAGCGGAAGCTTCCCCCGGTCGAACACTGGAACCCAACGCATTGCGGCGACAGCGAGATGCGCATCGCGCGCGACGGCACCTGGTTCCATCAGGGATCGCCGATCGGGCGCCAGGCGATGGTCCGGCTGTTCTCGACGATCCTGCGGCGCGAGGCGGATGGCAGCTATGTGCTGGTCACCCCGGTCGAGAAGCTCGACATCGCGGTGGAGGACGCCCCTTTTGTCGCGGTCGAGATGAAAGCCGAAGGCGAAGGGCGCGATACCCGGCTGGCGTTCCGGCTGAACACCGGCGACCTGGTGACCGCCGGTGGCGACCATCCGCTGCGCTTCGAGGAGCGCGAGGACGGTCCCCGTCCCTATCTGCATGTTCGCGGCGGGCTCGAGGCGCTGGTCGCGCGTTCCGTCTATTATGATCTCGCCGCGATGGCGCTGGCGCACGACGATGTGCCGCCAGGCGTGTGGAGCAACGGCGCCTTTTTCCCGCTGGAGCCGTCCGAATGAGCCTTGCCGATCGCCTCCGCCACGCGCTCGAGACCGGGCATGGCATCGACACGGTGCTGCTGACCGGGGATCACCGCGATCTCGAGCTCGACCAGTCCGCGCCGCTGATGAACGCGGCGGTGCTGGTCGCCGTGACCGACCGGCCCGAGCCCGGCGTGATTCTGACCCAGCGTACCGATACCCTGTCGCGCCACCCCGGCCAGATCGCCTTTCCCGGCGGCCGGATCGATCCCGGCGACAGCGGCGCGATCGACGCGGCCTTGCGCGAAGCGGAGGAGGAGATCGCGTTGCCGCGCGACCGGGTGATCGTGATCGGCGAGGCCGACCGCTATCGCACCGTCACCGGATTCGAGGTGACCCCGGTGATCGGCATCGTCCCGCCCGACCTGATCCTGGTGCCCAGTGCCGGCGAAGTGGCGCAGGTGTTCGAGGTCCCGCTGGATTTCGTGCTCGATGCCGCCAACCATGTCGAGGCGACTGTCGAATGGCAGGGCCGCAACCGGCATTATTACGAGATCAACTGGGCCGGGCACCGCATCTGGGGCGCGACCGCCGCGATGATCGTCAACCTTTCCCGGCGGCTGCGATGGAACGGGTGACCCTACCCCACGCCGGATGGCGGACGCGCGAAGGGCTGACGGACCTTTGCCGGGTTCTCGGCGCGGCGGAGGGCGAGGTGCGCTTCGTCGGCGGCGCGGTGCGGGACACGTTGCTGGGGATCGACGTGGCCGATGTCGATCTGGCGACAACCTATTCGCCCGAACAGGTGATGGCGCTGCTCAAGGACAAGGGCATCAAGGTGGTCCCGACCGGCCTGGCGCATGGCACGGTGACGGTGGTGCTGCCGGGCGGGCCGATCGAGGTGACGACGCTGCGCTGCGACGTCGCGACGGACGGGCGGCATGCCACCGTCGCGTTCACCGACGACTGGAAGGAAGATGCCGCGCGGCGCGATTTCACGATGAATGCGCTCTATGCCGATCCGCTGACCGGCGCGATCTTCGATTATTTCGGCGGGATCGACGATCTCGAGGCGCGGCGGGTCCGCTTCATCGGCGATCCGCTGAAACGCATCGCCGAGGATCATTTGCGCATCCTGCGCTATTTTCGGTTCCATGCGCGGTTCGGCGACGCGCCGGATGCGGCCGGGCTCAACGCCTGTTCCGCGCGGGCGAACGATCTGATGGCGCTCTCGCGCGAACGGATCGCCGCCGAACTGCTGCGTCTGCTGGTCGCGGTGCACGCAATACGGGTGGTCGAGCTGATGATCGACCGCGGCATCTTCGTGCCCGTATTGCCGGAGATCACCAGCGTCCGGCGACTGGAACGACTGGCCGAGCGCGAAGCGGCGGCGGGAATCGCGCCTGACCCGATCCGTCGGCTGGCGGCGCTGATTCCGGCCGACGCACGGGTGGCGGACGATATCGGTGCCAGATTGAAGCTGTCCAAGGTCGAGCGGCGCCGCTTGATCAGCGCCACCGAACCGGCCGGAACCGAACCAGCGACGGTGATCGGCTATCGGATCGGCGCCGATCTGGCGATCGACCGGCTGTTGCTGTCGGATCGGCCCGAGGACGAGGCTGCATCACTGATCGAATGGAAGGCCCCTTCCCTGCCGTTGACGGGGGGGGCGCTGGTCGAACGGGGGCTGAGCAAGGGGCCCGAGGTCGCGAGAACGCTCCGTCTGGTGGAAGAGCAGTGGATCGCGGAGGGCTTCCCCGATGCCGCGCGCGTCAATCAGATCGCCGACGCGGCGGCCGAGGAAGCCCTGCGCTCCGCCGGCAGCGGATAAGCGCGCGGCTCCTTTGCCTCAGAAGCGATTGTCGCGCGGGAAACCGGTGGGTGGCATGCGCCCCGCCGCGCCCCGCGCCGCGCGCCACGGCGCGAGATCGGTCTCGGTCCGCGTCCGCCCGGTCTCGCCACCCATCGCCCAGCTCAGCCCATTGGCGAAGATGAAGGTGATCGCATCGGACAGGCCGCCGTCGCGATAACGCTGCAACTGGACGCCCTGGCCGCGGGCCAGTTCGGCCAGCTCGGTGATCGGAAAGACGAGCATCCGGCGATTGTCACCGATCGCCGCGACATAGTCCGCCTCGGGATCGACCGGCCGGACGACCTTGAGCTTCGCACCGAGGCGCGGCGTGACGACCGTCTTGCCCTTGCGCGTCTCGGCGATCGTATCCGCCGTCTTGACGATGAAGCCGCGCCCGTCCGTCGCGACGACCAGCAGCTTCTCCGTCCGGCTCGCCGGCATCAGCTCGACGATCCCGACATCGCCGTCGAGGTCGATCATCGCGCGCACCGGCTCGCCAAAGCCGCGTCCGCCGGGCAGCTTGTCCGCCGCCAGCGTGTAGAAACGCCCATTCTCGGCCGCGAGCAGGATCTTGTCGGTGGTCTGCGCCGAAAAATGCAGGAAGGGCGCATCGCCTTCCTTGAACTTCAGTTCGGCCGCGGCGGTGGGCTCGATATGGCCCTTCATCGCCCGGATCCAGCCGCGCTGCGACAGGATCACAGTGATCGGCTCGCGCTCGATCATCGCCTCGAGCGGAATCTCGCGGGCGGGCGCGGCTTCCTCGATCGTGGTGCGGCGCTTGCCCAGCACTGTCTCCGGGCCATAGCGGTCGCGCAGCTTGCCAAAATCGCGCTTGAGCCGGGTGCGCTGGCGCGCGTCGCTGCCGAGCAAGGCTTCCAGTCCTGCCTTCTCGGTTTCCAGTCCGTCGCGTTCCTTGCGCAGCTCCATTTCCTCGAGCCGGCGCAGCGAGCGCAGGCGCATGTTGAGGATCGCCTCGGCCTGGCGGTCGTTGAGTTCGAACTCGGCGATCATCACCGGCTTGGGTTCGTCCTCGGTACGGATGATGGCGATCACCCGGTCGAGATTGAGGAAAGCGATGATATAGCCGTCGAGCAGCTCGATCCGGTCGGCGATCTTGGCAAGCCGATGCGCGGTGCGGCGCTGGAGCACGATAAACTGGTGATCGACCCAGCCGAGCAGCGCTTCGCGCAGGGACATCACGCGCGGCGTGCGGCGCGCGTCCAGCACGTTGAGGTTCAGGCTGACCCGGTTCTCCAGGTCGCTCATCCGGAACAGGCTTTCCATCAGCATCGTCGCGTCGACCGTGCGGCTGCGCGGTTCGATGACGATGCGGACCTCGGAATCGGATTCGTCGCGGACATCGGCGAGGATCGGCAGCTTCTTGTCGTTGATGATCGTCGCGATCTGCTCGATCAGCTTGCCCTTCTGCACGCCGTACGGAATTTCCGTTACGATCGCGTTCCAGGTGCCGCGCCCCTGATCCTCGACATGCCAGCGCGCGCGGACGCGGAAACCGCCGCGCCCGGTGGCATAGGCTTCGGCGATCGCCGACGCACTGTCGACGACGAGGCCGCCGGTCGGGAAGTCGGGGCCGGTGACATGCTCCAGCACCTGCGCGTCGCTCGCATTGGGCTGGTCGATCAGCAGGATCGCCGCCTCGGACAATTCAGCGGCATTGTGCGGCGGGATGCTCGTCGCCATGCCCACTGCAATGCCGGCCGCGCCATTGGCGAGCAGGTTGGGGAACATGCCCGGGAACAGCTCGGGCTCCTGCTCCTCGCCATTATAGGTCGGGCGGTAATCGACGGCGTCTTCGTCGAGGCCGTCCATCAGGTCGATCGCGACCTGAGTCAGCCGTGCCTCGGTATAGCGATAGGCAGCGGCGTTATCGCCATCGATATTGCCGAAATTGCCCTGACCGTCGACCAGCGGATAGCGCATGGCGAAGCTCTGGGCGAGGCGGACCATCGCATCATAGACCGACTGGTCGCCATGCGGATGATATTTACCAATCACGTCGCCGACGACGCGCGCGCATTTCTTGTAGCCCTGCGCCGGATCGAGCCGCAGCAGCCGCATCGCCCATAACAGGCGGCGGTGCACCGGCTTCAGCCCGTCGCGGACATCCGGCAGCGAGCGCGCGGTGATCGTCGACAGCGCATAGACGAGATATCGCTCGGACAAGGCGCTGTCGAACGGCGCGTCGACAATGGCATTGAAGGGATCGGGCTCTAGGATGTCGGTAGGCATTGGCCCCCGGTTAGCAGGCCGAGTCCGCTGACGCTACCGTCACACGCGATCGTCGTCAGACTGGACTGGGGAGGTCGCGGGCAAGCTCCGCGAGCAGCCATTCGCGGAATCGCTTGATCTTGGGCACGCTGCGCCGCGGTTCCGGGCAGACCAGCCAATAGGCGTAGCCACGGGTCGAGACCTGGTCGAACAGCCGCACCAGCCGCCCCTCGGCCAGGTCGTTGCGCCAGAAAAAGGGCGTGAGCATCGCCATGCCCTGCCCCGCCATCGCGGCGTGCCCCTCATGCGCCTGGGAATCGAGCCTGACGCCGGGCCGCGGGAGCGTGTCCGGCGCATCGACACCGGCCTCCCTCAGCCAATGCGACCACCAGGGGTCGTGCGGGCTGATCAGCGGCAGGCGCAGCAGATCCGCCGGCTCGAAGCTCGGGCCATGGCGCCGGAGGAAACCGGGGCTGCACATCGGGGTGAAATCGATCGGGAGCAGCAGATCCTGCGACAGATCGGGCCAGGGGCCGCGGCCGGCGCGGATCGCGATATCGACATCGTCAGTGGCGAAATCGGACAGGGCGTCGCTGGTCAGCAGGCGCACCGCCATGTCGGGGTGCGCCATCTGGAAGCTGCCGAGCCGCCAGGCCAGCCAGGTATTGGCGAATGTGTTGGAGGTGGAGACGGTCAGCAGCCCCTCATCCTCCGCCCGGATCGTGGCGAAGGCCGAATCGAGCGCATCGAAGGCGCGGCCGACCTGTGGCGCGATCCGCCGTGCCGCCTCGGTGAGGACGACGCGCTTCTTTTCCCGGCGGAACAGCGGCACGCCGAGCCGCTCCTCGAGCAGCTTCACCTGATAGCTGACGGCTGCCTGAGTCATGCCGAGTTCGGCCGCGGCGGTCGTGAAATTCTCGTGCCGAGCGGCGGCCTCGAACACGCGAACGGCGGAGAGAGGGGGGATGCGGCGCATGTCCGACGGATAAGGCAGCCTTATGGATCATGTCCAACGATTTGTTGGCGTCGCGTTACGAACGGACGCATAGCCATCCTGTGGTCAACGCCAGAGCAAAGAGGAGAATGGCGATGCGCGACGATTTCCATAGCCAGGCCTGGGCCGAAAATCACCGCCAGCTGAGCAGTACGATCCATAAGCTGGTTCGCGCTGTGGCCGAGACCTTCGACAAGCTCACCGCCTATCAGTTCGAGGCGCCCTGGCTCGTCCGCCGGAGCAAGCGCGACAAGGCAGCGTGCGAGCATGCCGCCTGAGGCGACCGGCTTGGACAGTATGGTGTGAAGCGCGTATCGGGGGAGCATGTTACGGCTTGCCTCGATCGCGCTTCTCGCGTTGATCCCCGCGGTGATGACCGCGACCGACCCTCCCCTGCTCACCTGGGACGATCTTTCGGCCCGTCCCCGACCCAAACCCGACGCGACGATCGCCTATGGTGGCGACGAGATGCAGAAGGTCGATGTCTGGCTGCCCGCCGGCAAAGGCCCCTTTCCGACGGTGTTGATGGTTCATGGTGGCTGCTGGACGACGAGCATCGCCGATCGCAGCCTGATGAACTGGATCGCCGGCGATCTCCGCAATCACGGGATCGCGGTGTGGAACATCGATTATCGCGGCGTGGACCGTCCGGGCGGCGGTTATCCGGGCACCTTTCTGGATGCGGCCGCGGCGGCCGACGCGCTCGCCGCGAACGCCGAACGCTTTCACCTCGATACCAGGCGTATCGTCGCGGTCGGGCATTCCGCCGGCGGCCATCTCGCATTGTGGCTCGCTGCGCGGCCTAAGCTGTCCAAGGCCAGCCCGCTACGGAACGCCGCGCCGCTCCCGATCGCGCATGTCATCAGCCTGGGCGGCCTTCCCGATCTCGAAGCGACCGCCGCAAGCCCCGACAATGGCTGTGGCGTCGATGTCGTGGCCCAGCTCGTCGGCGCGCCGGGCACCCGGCCTGACGTCTATGCCGACACCTCGGTTCCACGCCTGCTGCCGATCGGGGTACCGCAGGACCTCGTCAATGGCCGCGAGGACCGCATCATTCCGCTCAGGCTGGCCACCGGCTATGAAGCCCGGGCGAGACAGGCCGGCGATCCGGTCGCGCTGCATTTCGTGCCCGCGACTGGCCATGTCGAGCTGGTGACGCCCGACACGTCGGCCTGGCTCGAAACCCGCCGGCTGATCCGCGCGGCGTTCGACCAGTGACGCTGGACGATGCGCTGGCGCGTGACGCCGCCGATCCCCTGCGCGGGTTCCGCGACCGGTTCGCGCTGCCCGAGGGAGTGATCTATCTCGACGGTAATTCGCTCGGCCCCTTGCCCCGTGCCACCATCACGGCGCTGGACGACATGGTCGAGCGGCAATGGGGCGAGCGGCTGATCCGGAGCTGGAACGAGGGCTGGATCGAGGCACCGCGCCGGATCGGCGCGAAGATCGCCCCGCTGATCGGCGCCGAGGCGGACGAAGTGATCGTCGCCGATTCGACCTCGGCCAATCTGTTCCGGCTGATCGTCGCGGCACTCAGGCTCGACCCGGCGCGCAGCGTGGTGGTGAGCGAGCTCGGCAATTTCCCGACTGACCTGCACATCGCGGAAGGCGCGGTTGCCTGCGTGCCCGGCGCGACCCTGAAGGCGGTGCCGCGCGAGGCGATCGGCGCGGCGTTGGGCGACGACACCGCGCTGCTGCTGCTCACCCATGTCCATTACAAGACCGCCGAGCGGTTCGACATGGCCGCCTGGACCGAGCGCGCGCACGCCGCCGGCGCGCTCGTCCTGTGGGATCTCAGCCATAGCGCGGGGGCGGTACCGGTCGACCTTAACGGGGCCGGCGCCGATCTCGCGGTCGGCTGCGGCTATAAATATCTGAACGGCGGTCCCGGTGCGCCCGCCTTCCTGCATGTGAACCGCCAATGGCAGGAAAGGCTGACCAACCCCCTGTCGGGCTGGATGGGCCATGCCGCGCCGTTCCAGTTCGAGGACGGCTATCGCCCGGCGCCAGGCATGACTCGCTGGCTGACGGGAACGCCGCCGATCCTGGGCCTCGCTGCGCTGGAGGCCGGCGTGGACATCTGGTCCGCCGTGCCGGCCGACAGGGTCTGGGCCAAAAGCGCCGCGCTGTTCGACGCCTTCGCCGCGATCGGCGACGACCTCGGGCTGGAGTGCGTCTCGCCCCGCAATGCGGCGCAGCGCGGCAGCCATATCAGCTTTCGTCATCCCGAGGCCCATGCGCTGTGCCAGGCCCTGATCGCCCGTGGCGTGATCGGCGATTTTCGCGATCCCGATATCCTGCGGTTCGGGCTGACCCCGCTCTATCTCGGTTTCGAGGACATCGCGCGCGCAGGAGATCAACTGCGCGACCTGCTCATAACCGGCACCTATCGCGACCCGGTCTTTTCGAATCGGAACGCAGTGACCTGATGCCGCGGCGGCATTGACACAATATTCTATCGATGTGACAGTGTAACAGTCGATCGGGAGAGCGGCGATGCGGTACGTGATCTTGTTGGCGCTGTGCCTCGGCGCTTGTTCCAAACCGTCCGACGCCCCGGACCAGGCTGCGAGTAGCCATGACGTGGCTGAACCGGCAACGGCAGCAGTTGCCAAATCCGCCGCATCGGGGGCGCCCGCAGCCATCGCGGTGTCCGTTCCGAAGATGGCATACAGCTACAAATATGCGTTCGTCCTGCCCGGAACGTCCATCGCGAAAGCCCAGCAAGCCCATGTCGCGCTCTGCGACCAACTTGGCGCGGCGCGGTGTCAGGTTCTCGCGCTCGACAATCAGGCCGCCGACGCAAGCATCTCCCAGGCGACCCTCAAGATTCGCGTGGCGAGCGCCCTGGCCCGTCAGTTCGGCGCCGCGCTCGAAAAGGCCGTTTCGGGAGCCGGCGGTCGCGCGGTCAGCCAGTCGATCGCGGCCGAGGATGTGTCGAAGGCCCTGTCGGACACGCAGGCGCGGCTGCGGCAACGCGAAATGCTGGTCGAGCGGCTGACCGAAGTCTTGCGCACCCGCAAGGGAAGTGTCGCCGAACTGGTCGAGGCGGAACGCAGCGTCGCTGCGGCCCAGGAGGAGATCGACCAGGCGCGCGGCTGGCTTGCCGAGCTACAGGGCCGGGTCGCGATGTCGACGATCGATATCGAGTATAGTGCTGCTGCTGCGGCGGCGGGCCATGTCGGCAACGGGATCGGCGACACCTTCGTCGCATCAGCCAGCGCTTTCCTGATCGGAATCGGCGCAATCCTGCGCCTGCTCATCTTCCTCGCCCCCTGGCTGGTCCTCGCCGCACTGGGATGGTGGCTATGGCGGCGGCTTGGCGCGCGCATGCCCCGGTCTTTCGGGCGAGGATCGAGGGCGGAGCCGCCGCCAAGCTGATTGCACCACCGTCCCCCTTCCGATATAGCGCCGGTCTTCCGGCCCCGGCCTGCGCTTCCGCGCCGCCGGGGCTGCTCATTTTCCGAGGGTAACGCCATCATGGCTCGCCGCCGCCAGATTTACGAAGGCAAAGCCAAGATCCTGTACGAGGGTCCCGAACCCGGCACGCTGATCCAGTATTTCAAGGACGACGCAACCGCGTTCAACGCCCAGAAAAAGGGCACGATCAGCGGCAAGGGCGTGCTCAACAACCGCATCTCCGAGCATATCTTCACCCTGCTCGGCCATATCGGCGTGCCGACCCATTTCATCCGCCGCCTCAACATGCGCGAGCAGCTGATCCGTCAGGTCGAGATCATCCCAGTCGAAGTGGTGATCCGCAACGTTGCGGCGGGGTCGCTGTCGACGCGCCTCGGCATCGAGGAGGGCACGCAGCTGCCCCGCACGATCATCGAATATTATTACAAGGACGATGCGCTCAACGATCCGATGATCACCGACGAGCATATCGCCGCGTTCGGCTGGGCGAGCCAGGAGGAGATGCACGACATCGCCGACCTCGCCATTCGCGTGAACGATTTCCTGTGCGGCCTGTTCGCCGGGATCGGCATCCGGCTGGTCGACTTCAAGCTGGAATTCGGCCGTCTCTGGGACAATGAATATGCCCGGGTGATCCTGGCCGACGAGATCAGCCCCGATGGCTGTCGCCTGTGGGACATGGAAACCAACGAGAAGCTCGACAAGGACCGGTTCCGCCGCGATCTCGGCGGTGAAGTCGAGGCCTATCAAGAGGTCGCGCGCCGCCTCGGCCTGCTACCCGAAGGCGCCGACGGCGCGGTCCTCGATCTCGAAAAGCACCGGCTCAGCAAGGGCAAATAAGCCCCGGCCGTCCGGGCTTCAGCCCTTCACGCGGTACCCGCAGATGATGCCGAACACATAGGCGCTGAACAGGGCGAGCTGGACGCGACCGCCCGGATCGCTCCAGCCAAAATATTGCCCGCCGAACGCGAACAGCGTGATGAACATGATCATTGCCAGACCGGCCATGGCCGAAACTCCTTGTCGCGCCCCGCCCCAGAGAGAGCGCCGCCGAAAGGCTGGGCTACTCACGTAAATTTTCCATGAAGCTTGCGGCAGGGCGTTGCGCTCGCCATAGGGTCGCCAACCACTCCCAAGCCCAGGAAACGCTCATGAAGCTTCGCATCTTCGTCACGCTGAAGAACGGCGTGCTCGATCCGCAAGGCAAGGCGATCCACAAGGCGCTGGACGGCCTCGGCTTTGCCGGGATCAACGATGTCCGCGCCGGCAAGCTGATCGAGCTCGATGTGGACGACGGCACCAGCGACGCGAGCATCGACGAGATGTGCCGCAAGCTGCTCGCCAACACCGTGATCGAAAACTACCGGGTGGAACGGGCATGAAGACAGCGGTCATCGTCTTTCCGGGCTCCAATTGCGACCGCGACATCGCCGTCGCGCTGGAAGCCGTGACCGGCGTGAAGCCGGCCATGGTGTGGCATGGCGAGACCAGCCTGCCCGACGGCACCGGGCTGGTCGCGCTGCCCGGCGGCTTCTCCTATGGCGATTATCTCCGCTCCGGCGCAGTCGCCGCGCGATCGCCGATCATGCGCGCGGTGATCGAGGCGGCGGACAGCGGCCTGCCGGTGCTCGGCATCTGCAACGGCTTCCAGGTGCTGACCGAGGCGGGCCTGCTGCCCGGCGCGCTGATGCGCAACGAGGGCCTGGATTTCGTCTGCCGCGACGTGGAACTGACCGTCGCCAACGCCCAGTCGACCTTCACCAGCCGCTATGGCCAGGGCGAGACGATCACCGTCCCCGTGGCGCATCATGATGGCAATTATTTCGCCGATGCCGAGACGCTCGACCGGCTCGAGGGCGAAGGCCGCGTCGCCTTCCGCTATGCCGGCCAGGTCAACGGTTCCGCGCGGAAGATCGCCGGCGTGCTCAACGCCGCGGGCAATGTGCTCGGCATGATGCCGCATCCGGAGCGCCGGATCGAAGCGGCGCATGGCGGCGTGGACGGCCGGCGGCTGTTCGAGGGCCTGTTGGAAACGGTCGGGGCTTGAGGCCGATTTAGCCAAATAGGCTCTTGCATTCCGGATTGCCTACTGGCATAGCCACGCCATGGCTATCACCATGATTTTCGCGCAACCGCGCCCCGCCAGCTGTCGACATTGACGCTCGCATAGCCGCGCCCATTTTCCGGGCCGTGGCGGGATTGGGATAGCGCTTCGCCAGCGACACCTCGCATCTCCATCCCGATCTTCAAAAAACCCCTGAATTCTGCTGCCTTCAGGCGTGGCCGAACGCAATAGAGTGCGCGGCCGGTCTGTGATTCCGGTGCTAGCGGGTGCAAATCCCACCGGTCACTCCTGAGGGCAGCAGCCGTCCGAGTGGCGAAATGGGAACGCAGCGGATTGCAACTCCGCCATGAGCCGGTTCGATCCCGGCCTCGGACTCCCTTGCACGGAACCTATTCGGTTAATTCCTGGCGATGGAACAGGTTTGTGTATCGCAGCATCAGCGTGAGCGCGGCCGGCCAGAAGCAGGTATTCCAGATATCGTGCCAGTTCGCCGGAAAATCGGGCCTGGCATTGATCACGAGCAGGTCGCGCAGGTCCCAGGCCTCTCCAGCCAGAGCGAGGGCGGCGACGACCAGAAAAGGGCGCCAGTCGCCCACGCGCCATTTGAACAGCCGCGCCGCGCCGAGCAGGATCAGCAGGCCGATATAGACGTGCAGCGCATCCTTGGAGAGGCCGGTATGGTTGGTCAGCCAGAGCTTGCCTTGCTGGAAGGCGCTGAGATGATCAAACACGCGCTTTGAACGGCGTAAAATCGGTGCCGTCGTCGAACACGTCGACGCCCTCGCGACGCTTCAGGAAATTGACGACGAGATAGGTGGCCGGCGTCAGCAGCACTTCCCAGGACACTTTCAGCACCCATTGCGTGACCAGCACCTTCAGCACCAGGTCGTTGGTCCAGCCCTCGGCATACAGAAAGGCCAGTGGATAGAAGATCAGGCTGTCCACCCCCTGCCCCACGATCGTCGAGCCGATCGTGCGGGTCCACAGATGCCTGCCCCCGGTCCAGACCTTCATCCGGGCGAGGACATAGGAATTGACGAACTCGCCCGCCCAGAAGGCGATCATCGAGGCGAACACGATGCGCGGCACCTGGCCGAAGATCACCTCATAGGCCGCCTGGTTCTTCCAGTCGGGCGACGGCGGCAGCGCGACGACGACCCAGGACATGAAGGCCATGAAGGCGACCGCGACGAAACCCGCCCAGATCACGCGGCGCGCCCGGGCATAGCCATAGACCTCGGTCAGCACATCGCCGATGACGTAGCTGATCGGAAAGAACAGGATGCCGGCCCCGAACGGCCACAGGCCAATACCGGGCAGGTCGATCACCGCGACCTTGCCCGCGCCGATCACGTTGGACAGCAGGATGATCGCGACGAAGGCGGCCATCACGAAATCATAATAGCGGAAATGGCCTCCGGCCACCTCCCCCGCGCTGACCGCCTTCAGCCCGCCACCATCCGCCATGCCGGCTTTCCCCCAAGTTCGTGCAGGCATTTTATGAAGCCGGTTTCGCCTCCGCGCAATCCGCGCTAATCCCCGCGCCATCGCGCGCCCGTAGCTCAGTTGGATAGAGCACGAGACTTCTAATCTTGAGGCCGCAGGTTCGACTCCTGCCGGGCGCGCCAGTTCTTCAATCGATGGACGAGACCTGCGCCAGAGCGCGCTTCCGCTCGGTGAAAGCCGGCTCCATCACATTTCAGCGAACCGCGTTCGCTGCCGCATCCATTTGGTCCCGGGCCGCGTCCGCGTCACCGCTCAGCTGCTTCGAGAACGCCATGCCGCGGTCGAGCAGCGCGCGATGGCGCTGCCGTTGCAGCGTCAGCGCCTCGCCCGCGAACGGCACTTTCTCGCCGCGCTTCCATCGAACCGAAAGATCATCGCTCATGCGCTTGCTTTCACCATCCAGCAGATCGCTGACGCACGTCGAGGCATGGGCACTCACGTCGGAACTATTGACCGCGTTGTGGGCAATCGCGTCGCTCGTGCGAACGATGTTGGCCGCCCGGCGATTCGAGTCGCGCACCGTGTCGATGGTCCGATCATAGTCCGCGCGGGTCGAGACGTTGACGAAGCCGCCGCCCCCGGCATCGGCGACCCCCTTGAGCGCCGCCGCTGCTTTTGATGGCAGTCCGAAGCCAATGACATTCACCACCGCGCGCGTGGTGCCTCCGTTGATCCGCCGCGCGACGGCGACGGGATCGCCGCCGCAGGTCTCCTCGCCATCGGAGACGACATAGATAACCTGTTCGCCCGGCTTGGCCGCGGTCCCGAGCAGCGACTGCGCGCGCTCGAGCCCGGCGGCGAGCGGCGTCCAGCCGGTGGCGCGAACCTGCTTCACCGCCGCGGCAAGCCCCACCCGATCGGTCGACATCGGCGCGAGTATGTCGACGCCCCGGCAGGACTTCGCCTTGCCGGCCTCGCTGTTGTCGCCTTGCTGGCCGAACACCAGCAGCGAGGCCTGCACGGTGGACGGAAGGCCGTCGATGAAGCCCAGCGCTGATTGCCGCGCCAGCTCCAGCTTGGTCTGGCCGCCGATCCGGCCGGCCATCGAGCCCGACCCGTCGATCGCGATGATCACGCGGGTCGGCGGCACGGTCGGGCCGATCGAGCTTCGACGTCCCTCCAGCACCGCGTGCTCCAGCTCGACCTTTCCAAAACAACGGTCCGGGTCTTCGGTAATGAAGCTGTCGACATAGGCGCGCGCGGCCGCGTGGAGATCGGCGGGCGCGGTATCGGTCGCGGCCTGGGATTTCGCGGAGTCCGTGTCCTTCTTGCCGCTGCAAGCGCAGAGCGCGAGCGCCAGGGCAAGCAGTGCAGCCGATCGGGCATGAATCAAGCGAGGCATGACGTTTCCCTAAACAACCGACAATAACGCCGCTGGATCGGAATCGGGTGCGGCCCGTGCGCACTGCGTAGATGTGTCAGGCGGCAATGGAGCAGAGACACCCGCCTGCAGACATGGAACCGCCGCGTCAGCGTTCCCCCGGCGCAGCGGGCTAACGCCGGGGCTTCGCGGCCGATGCGTTCAGCGCAACGGCGGCCTTGACCAGCGCCGTAAGCGCAGCCTCGTTCACCGTATCGCCTTCCTGGAAATCGATGGCGCGCCGGACATTGCCGTCCAGGCTCGCATTGAACAGGCCAGTCGGGTCATCGAGCGACGCACCCTTGGCGAAGGTCAGCTTCACGACTTTCTTGTAGGTCTCGCCGGTGCAGATCATGCCGCCGCAATACCACACGGGCACGCCGCGCCACTTCCATTCCTCGACCATGCCGGGATCGGCCTGAAGGATCAGGCGGCGCAGCCGGGCGAGCATCTCGCCCCGCCAGTCGCCAAGCTCCGTTATCCGCGCGTCGATCAGGCGGGAGGGATCGGCGCCCTCGGTTTCGCTCGCGCTCATCGTCCGTTCCTCCTCATGCCGCTCGTCCGCCACGCCGCCGGGCATAGGGCAGCACGAACATGTACAGGCCGCTGAACAGCAGCAGGAAAAGCGGCAGCAGCGGGGAATAGACGATCCAGGGCGGCGGCGTGCCCAATGCCATCGCGACGAAATTGGCGATCACCGTCGCGGTGAAGATGATCGACAGCCAGCGATGGGCCTGGCGGATCCACATGCTCAACATGGCGTCTCCTTTCGAAGCACGGCGCCGACCTCAGTCGGCCCGGGCCAGCAGTTGCTCCAGATTGCCGAAGAAGCGCGGCCACCCGGCCTTGGCGCCGAAATAGGCCTGTTGCTGGTCCGGCTTGAAGCCGGTCTGTTCCATGCGCAGGCGCGTGCCGGTCGCTATGGGGCTGAGCGTCCAGGTGACCACGCTCTCGAGGCCCATTCCATCCCAGGTGTAGGACAATGTCCGGTTGGGCTCGACCTCGAGCACCCGGCAGTCGACGCCGCCCCAGTCGGCGCTGAGATGGAAACGATGGTCGACTACGGGCTTGAAGTCGTTCTTCATCAGCCATTCCTCGATCAGATGCGGCTGGGTGAGCGCGCGCCAGATCTTTTCCGGCGGATAGGCGATGTCGCGCTCGACGGTGACGGTGCGCGTTTCAATCGCGGTATCGGTCATTGGTCCATCCTTTTGAGCAGGTCTTCGAGGTCGTCGAACCGGCTTTGCCAGAATCCGGCCATCTGGCTCGTCCAGTCGATCAGCGGCGCCAGCGCGCCAGGCTGGGCGCTATAATGCGTCAGACGCCCATCGGGCCGGTCGCGCACCAGCCCGGCCTGTTTCAGGACACCGAGATGCTTGGAGACCGCCGGCTGCGAGACCCCCGCGCGCGCCGTCAGCGCCCGCACGGTCTGCTCCCCGTCGCGGCACAACCGCTCGAACAGCGCGCGACGCGTCGGATCGGCGAGCGTCCTGAAAAGCATGTCCTGCGCGTCCGTCATCCGCAATCGATAACCCCGTGGCTATTGATTGACGCATAACTGCCGGGCTATGAATGAGTCAAGCGCGGGACGGCCGGCCGGGCGCGCCGTTGCCGCCGTCAAGCCAGGGCGACGTCCTTCCCCGCGAAATCCTCGGCCAGCACCTGATTGATCGGGCGGGCAATGCCGCGCGTCAGGGCTTCCGGCACGGTCACGCGAAAACCGCGCTCGACCAGCCCGTCGATCGCCCAGCGCACGCAATAATCGGCGGCCACGCCGATCACGGTCGCTTCCTCGACGCCGGACGCCTTCAGGTCGCGGAAAAAGGCATCGCGATCCACCGGCGCGCCGCCGCCGATCGGCTCGACGCTCAGCCCATCCTCCTGCCACATCGCGAACACGCCCTTTTCCAGCCGCCAGGTCGGGATCGCCGGATCGACCAGGCCCGGGTCGAGCACATTGCGCCAGCCGGGTGTTTCGCGAACGCAGTGAATGGGGAATTCCTTCGCTTCTTCCGACAGCGGATAGGTATCGGCGAAATGCGTGTCGAAGGTGAACAGCACCGAAGCTGTGTCGTCAGGCCGCAGCGCGCCGAGCCAGGCGTTCATCGGTCCGGCCAGAATATCGGCGCCGGCCACCGCGAGCGCACCGTCCGGGTTCATGAAATCGGCCTGGGTATCGACGACGATCACGATCTTCTTCATCTCATGCTCCGGCATTTGTTGGGTAGACGCCCGCGGCATTTGCCGGGAAAAGCCTGTCATGGTCCTGACCGATATCGCGACGCGCACCTATAATCACGGCTGGCGGCTCGATCCGATCGTGCGCAGCCTGCTCGACACCGATTTCTACAAGCTGCTCATGCTGCAGATGATCCGGCATCTGCATGCCGATGTAGAGGTGACCTTCTCGGTCCTCAACCGGACGAAGACGATCAGGCTGGCCGATACGATCGACGAAGGCGAATTGCGCGCCCAGCTCGACCATGCCCGCACCGTGCGCTTCGGCAAGAAGGAGCTGATCTGGCTCGCCGGCAACAGTTTCTACGGCAAGGAGCGGATGTTCGCGCCGGACTTCATCGCCTGGCTCGCCGAGTTCCGGCTGCCGCCCTATGAGCTCCATGTCGTCGACGGCCAGTACGAGCTGCGCTTCGCCGGGCCCTGGACTCATACGACGATGTGGGAAATCCCGGCGCTCACCATCATCAACGAGCTTCGCTCGCGCGCGACCCTGCGCAACCATGGCCGCTTCGAGCTCGACGTCACTTACGCCCGCGCCAAGGCGAAACTCTGGGACAAGGTCGAGCGGCTGAAGCAATTGCCCGATCTCGTGCTTTCCGATTTCGGCACGCGGCGGCGCCACGGCCATCTCTGGCAGCGCTGGTGCGTCGAGGCGCTCAAGGAAGGGCTCGGCGATCGCTTCATCGGTACCTCCAACGTGCTGCTGGCGATGGATGGCGACCTCGAGGCGATCGGCACCAACGCGCATGAATTGCCGATGGTCGCCGCCGCCCTCGCCCGCGACGATGCCGAGCTCGCCGCCGCGCCCTATCGTGTGCTGGAGGAATGGCGCCAGCATTATGCCGGCAACCTGCTGATCGTGCTGCCCGACGCCTTCGGGACGACCGCTTTCCTGGCCGATGCGCCCGACTGGGTCGCCGACTGGACCGGCTTCCGCCCCGACAGCGCCCCGCCGATCGAGGCCGGCGAGCAGATCATCGCCTGGTGGCAACGCCACGGCGTCGATCCGCGCGAGAAGCTGCTGATCTTCTCCGACGGGATGGACGTGGACTCGATCGAGCGCACCTATCGCCATTTCCACGGCCGGGCGCGCATGAGCTTCGGCTGGGGCACCAACCTGACCAATGATTTCCGCGGCTGCGATCCGCGCGGCAATGAAGGGCTCGAGCCGATCTCCCTGGTGTGCAAGGTAACGAGCGCCAATGGCCGCCCGGCGGTCAAGCTCTCCGACAATCCCGCCAAGGCGACCGGCGATCCGGCCGAGATCGCGCGCTATCTGCGCGTGTTCGGCGATGCGGGCCGCGTCGAGAGTGAGGTTGTCGTCTAGTCGGGCCGCGCCGCGCCGATGCGACCGCCACTTCCCGCTCCCCGACGAAGGCCGGGGCCCAGCTGGAAAGGTAGTTGTAACGACACACAGCACCTTGCCACGATCGTCCCCCGACTGGGCCCCGGCCTTCGCCGGGTAAGCCAAAGGGTGCAGACAAGCGACTGATCTCAGCCGAGGACGACCTACCCCTCGATCAGATCCAGATACGCCACCACGTCATTGTCGGTCGCCAGGAAAAGCCCCTCCTGCACTTCCTCCGGCTGAGCCGCGGCGATCGCCATCGCCTCGCCGAGCGGCCCGTAGAACAGGGTCGACGCCCCTCCCCCGTCATGGCCGTCGGACAGATGATACAGGCGCACGGAAACGCTGTCGGAGGTGGTTCGCATCAGCGCTTGATGCGGCGCGCGCCGGCCGATCGCAAGCCCGTCAGCAGGGAATGCACAGCGGCACCTGGTCGCCGGCCTCATCGAGCGGACAATCCCTGGTGTCAGGAATTACTCCGCCCACCGGCGGGCACGGGAAATATTGAGTCGTGAGCTGGACCTGCTCTGCGGCGGCGGTCCCCATCAGCAACTCTATCAGCCGCAATGCTTCGTCCAGCCCGGAGGAGATGCCGCCGCCGGTCAGCCGGTCGCGGTCGAGATGGTAACGCGGATGGCCCTCGACCACTTTCACATGCTTGAAGCGCTTGAGGCACGGAATAAAGGCCCAGTGAGTCGTCGCCTCATAGCCGTCGAGCAGCCCCGCCGCAGCGAGCAGCATCGCACCTTCGCACACCGACGCGACCAAGGGCGTGACGGCCGCTTTGTCGCGCAGGAAACAGAGATAGGTTTCGTTCTTCATCTGCGCGTTCAGCGCGGTCGGGTCGCCACCGGGCACCCACAAGGCCGCATAGTCGGGGCTCGCCTCGGCAAAGCTCTTGACCACCTCGAAGCGAAAGCCTTCGCGGAAACAATGCATGCGGCTTTCCGCCGCGACCAGCTCGACCTGGAACCCGGCCCAGACGAACATGTCATACGGCCCGCAGACGTCGAGCATGTCGACTGAATCATATACCGGTATGCCGATGATCGGCTTGCTGCCCTTGGCGTCCATCACCGCATCCTCCACCCTGACCGGCAAAGCATAGCGCCTTGCCGGCCCGGCCGGTGCGACGTTGACGCCATATCGAGGCTTTTTGCGGTCGTAGAACGGCGCAAAGCGCTTCATGGTGACGCCGGTCAGCGGCGCGGCGACCGCGGATCGCCGCCGTTTCGGGAAAGGGCCTTGCGTGCCGGCCGGGGAAGAGACTCATTGCGACGAGGAGGCGAGCCATGTGCGCCGCCGCCCTTCCGGCGAGCGGACGGGTCTCCTGCTGGTCGGGCCTGCGCTCCTGACATTGTCCGCCTCCCCGGTTCAGGCGACCGGCCCCGCGGCGCATTTCGTCGAGGTCTGCACCGCGCAGGGCATCACCTGGATGGCGATCCCCGATACGGGCCGGATCCCCGGCGACGAGTCCGACAAGGCGAACGGCCATGCCGCCTGCGCGCATATCCTGCGGCCGCGCAACCCGCTGCGCCCTCGCCGGAGCCGCGCCGAAGCCTGATCCCGGCCCCGCGCGCCCGAGATCGATTCAAACGGCGCGAAAAAAGGCGCAGGGTCCCGTCGGGCGAACGCTTCCGTCCAGGCTTTTTCTCATTGGTGATCGATATCGAATTTCGCTGTTCCGCAGGAATTTTCCCTGCTCGGGTTGTGACATTCCCTGTTCCTTGATTCAAATTCCCTGTTCTTCGATAACAGGGAATTCGTTGCAAGGCACAGATATATAAGGAAATAGTGCCGCAGAATCGCCGAAAAAGGCCAAAGAAAAAGAAATTCCCTGTTAATCGGCAATAACAGGGAATTTGACCATCGAGCGCCGGTCTCGCGATGCCGCCTATCGCCGATGCCCGAAGCTGCTGCTTTCGAACGACACGGTGGCCCCTGCGTTTTCGCCCAGCGGAATGTCCGCGGTGCCATAGACGCCGCGCGCGCCCTGCGATCCGATCATGACGCCGACCTCGCCATGGATACCCGGCCTGGCGATTTCCGAGTCCCTCAGTTCGCCACGTGCGGCGGCGGCACTTTCGACCGTATTGTTGTTCAGTATTGCGTCCCGCTGCTCGTCCGTCAGGCGAATCGTGTCACCGGTCGAAGGACGCACCGGCTGCGCCATTGTCGGTGCAGGCGCCGACTCGGGAGCCGGCGCGGACTGCGCGAAGCACGCCGTCGACAGGCAGGAGGCTCCCGCACCAAGGGCAAGTGCGATCGGGAGCGCGCGATAGCGCAGCGAAATCAAACGGGTCATCCCTGCCTTATAGACCGGCGCAACCCGACCACAACATGAACGGAAAATCCTTAAACCCGCCGCCGCAGCACCACCTCGGCGACATGCCGCCGCCCGCCCGCGCGGGCGAGCTGGACGAACACATCGACCGTGCTGCGGACATAGTGGAGCACGTCGTCGCGATTGAGCCGGGTACCGGTCTGCAACACCAGCAGCGCGATCTGCTCGACCGCGCGCTCCGCGCTGTCGGCGTGGACCGTGGTCATCGATCCCGGATGGCCGGTATTGACCGCGCGCAGAAAGGCATAGGCTTCCTCGCCACGCAGCTCGCCCAGGATGATCCGGTCGGGCCGCATGCGCAGGGATGCGCCGAGCAAATCGTCGGCGCTCACCCGCGCCTCACCCAGCGCGCTGCGCGCGGCGAGAAGGCCGACGGCATTGTCGTGGCGGAGATGGAGCTCGGGCGTGTCCTCGATCAGGATCAGCCGTTCGTCCGCCGGGATCTCGCGGATCAGCGCGTTGAGGAAAGTCGTCTTGCCGGTCGAGGTGCCGCCCGACACCAGGATATTCTTGCGCGCCCGCACCGCTGTCGCGAGCATGCCCGCGATATCACCGGCGTCGAGCATCATCGTCAGCACCCGGTCGATGTCCGACGTGTCTTCCTCGCCATGCCGCGTCTCGGCAAAAGCGCCGCTCGACACATAATCGCCGAGCGACAGATCGGGCGAGACATGCTTGCGGATCGCGAGCGCGAGCGGCCCGCGCGTCGCCGGCGGCCCGACCACCTGGACGCGCGCACCATCGGGTAGGGTCGCCGAGAGCAGCGGATGCTCTCGGCTGATGCCCTGGTGCGATAAGGCCGCGATCTGGCGCGCGAGCCGCGACAGCGTCGCCTCGTCGAGCCCGGCCGCCTCGTGCCGTTCGATCGTGCCGCCGGTCGTTTCGACCCATATCTCGCCCGGCCGGTTGACATAGATGTCGGTCACATCGGCGCGCTCGAGCATGCCCGCCAGCGGCGACAGATAGCTGCGCAGATAGACCGGGCGGTCGTCCCGCGCCGGCGCGCTCACCGCTTGGTCTCGACGCCGGTGAAATCCAGGTCGCGCGCGACGAACACGCTGATCGCGGTGCCCTGCTTCACCTTGAGGGTCGGCTGGATCTGCTGAGTCTGGGTCAGCCCGCCCGTCGCATTCTGCAAAGTGCTCGGCAACGCGACGATCACCGGCGAATTGGAATTGCCGATGCGCGAGGCGAGATTGACGCCGACATCGAGCGTCGACTGCAGGATCGCGGAGCCGAATCGCTCGAAGAAATGGCTGTTGACCTTGCCCTTGATGCCGACCCGGCCAAGCGGATCGGCCGCGGGCGAACCAAGCGCGATGGTCACCCCGTCCGGACGAACGAGCCGGGTCCACATCACCGTCGCGCGATTCTGGCCGGGCTGGAGATCGGCGCGATATTCACCGATCAGCCGGCTGCCGCGCTGGATCAGCACCTTGCTGCCGTCGAAGCCGCGCACGTCGCGCTGGACCAGCGCGCGCGCCAGGCCGGGCCGGGTCGAATCGAGCGCCGTCTCCAGCACGGCGGGGATCAGCGTGCCCTGCGGCACCGTGGTCGGGCGGTGGCGCATCACCGTCGCCCGGGCACGCGTGGCAAGCGCCGCGCCGCCACTGTCGCCGGTCGCGGTGGCGCCCGCCGCGCCATCGGCGGCAACGGGCGATGCGACCGCCTCGCCCGTCGTCGTATCGATGATCAGCGCCGGATCGCCGGTCGCGCGCGACGGGGCCGGCGGCGGGGCCGCCATGGGCGGTTGCGGCATGGGCTGCGGCACATAGACGATCTGCGGCTGCTGGATCCGCTGCGGTGGCGGGGGCGGCAGCGGAGGTGCCGGAGTTTCCACCGCTACCGGCGGCGGTGCCGGCTCGGGCGGGATGAACAGCGGCGCGGGCTGGGGCGCCGCCCCGCCGAGACTTTCTGCGAAGCCCGGCTTGGTCGGGGGCGCGGTCAGCGCGCGGCGACGCATGTCGAGGAAGCTGAACAGGAGAATCGCGAAGACACCCAGCCCGATCGCGAACACCCACCAGGGCATGCCCGCCGACGGCAGGGCGACGACCGGCCGGACGCTGGCTTCACCATCGGGGCCGATCCGCGGATCGCCGCCATTGGCCGGGAGCGAACTCGCCATCAGCGCTTCGCCTTCGGCTTCACGCGCACGGCGCTTGCGAGATCCTTGTCGAGCCGAAACAGCAGCTTCGGCTTGACGCTGTCGATCACATATTCGCCGTCGCGCATATGCCCGTCGACCAGCATCTCCCGCCCCTTCTCATCGATCGCGAAGACCGCCGGTAGCGGCTTGTCGGCCGGCCAGACGATATAGGTCTTCTCGCCATCGTCATCGATCTGCGACGGGCGGATCGCGCGCGTCCCGCCGAGCTTGTAGCGGCCCGGTTCCACGACCGGCGCCGCATCGGCGACGGTCGCCACCGCGGTCGGCGGATAGGTGAAGCGCACCGTATAGGCCATGTCGGGCAGCGGGCCGTAGAGCGGCGCGAGATCGAACATATAGCTGCGCGCGTCGGTCAGCACGGTCAGGTTGGTGGTGACGCCCGGCTGCACTGCCTTGATGAACAGGTGATCGCCGCGCTTGTTCGACGTGACCTGCCACGCGCCGCTGTCGCCGACCGCGACATTCTCGATCCGCTCGTCCAGCGCGAACTCGACGGTGAGCTGATAGCCGGTCGCCACCTGGAGCTGCACGACCTGGTTGGTATCATAGGGCACGGTCTGGATGCGCGGGTCGCCCGGCCCGGCCGTCGGACGCACCTGCGCCGTCGCCGCCACCGGCAGGAGCAGCGCGAGCAGGATCGTCGCGATTCTCAAAGCTCGACCTCAGGACGCGAGGGTCGGTTCGGCACCCGCTGCGGCGGCGGGAAACTGGGCGGCGCCGTCGCCGGCACGCCATTCCGCACCGGGACCTCGGTGGTCGTCGTGGTCGTGGTGGTCGAGGAATCGATCACCGTCGTGGCCGGCGCCGCAGGCTCGACCGGCGTCACGTCCTCGGCGTCGCGGCGATAGCCGGTCACCTGGAAGCCGAGCGGGTTCACGAACCGGTCCTCACGCGTCATCGGCTCGCCCGAGAAGCGATACCGGATCACCGCGACCCAGGATTGGGCGGGCAGGACACGGCCACCGGCATCCTGGCGTTGTGTATCGAAGCGGACGAGTTGAGAATTGCCACCCAGCGGCGTTACGCTTTTCACCCGCGTGGAAACGATGGTGGAACGCGGATAGCGCGCGAGCGGGCTGGCCGGGTTCGACACCTGAACGCTCGCCACATATTGCGCCTTGACCGGATCGGCCGACCACAGGGTCGTCTTGCGATAATTCGCCTGCAGCGCGGCGATGTCGAAGCTTTCGCGCGCGATGACATATTGCACGAGGAAAGACTGAATCAGCGCCCTATCCGGCGCGATCGTATTGGCATCGAGCGGCTTCAGCGCCTCGACGAAGCCGGTGTGGCGATCGACCAGCAAGGTATAGGGCTCGACCGTCTTGAGCGGCATCAGCACGATCAGCGCGATCGCCTCGCACACCGCGATCGTGCAGGCCGACGCGGCAACGATCCAGGCAGTGCGGCGCGAAGCGCGCAGCAGGTCCTGCCGGTCGCTCGCCCAGCTTTCCGCCTCCCGGTAATAAGCGTCGAGCGAGTCTCGTGAGGTCTTCTTCATGCGTTCCTGTCCCGCCGGGACGCGCCGGCCGATACGCGCCCGCGCGTGCGGCGCCGATAGCTTTGGCCGAGCGGCACCGGCGCCGCCACCGGAATATCACGCGATACCGCCTGGGTTGTCCCCTGATGGGCAAGTTGCGCCGAGGGCGGCGGCGACATGCCCGCCTCCCGCCGCTGGCTGGCGGCGACGGCATCGGCGACTGAATGCGCGCGCGTCCGCGGATCGGCGATCTCGTGCTGTCCTGCGCCAGCAAGCGCGGGCTGCGGCGCGCGCTCTTTGATCGCCTCGGCCCAGCGCGACGCGGCGCTGCGCACGGCCGCCGGCATCCGGAACCCCTGCGCCACCCGCGCCGTGGCGATCAGCGCCGCGAGCAGGGTCAGCGCGAACACCAGGGTCAGCGCCAGCAGCTCAGTCGGCACTGACGGCGTGGAGATATTCTGACGCCGAAGCTCCAGGATCTGGATCAGCCATGGCTCCATCAGCGCCAGTTCGACGCCGAGCACGATCGATGTCGACAGCGCGCCCAGCGCCGCGCCGGCGATCCCGCGCACCCAGCCCTCGAACAGCCCGCGCGTCGTATCGAACAGCAGGAACAACGCGAACAACGGCCCGAGCGCCAGCAACAGCCCGGCCACCACCCGCACCGAGGCAAAGGACGCGATCGCCCCCGTCAGATACAGCGTCCGCGACTCGCTGAGCATCGTCGCATCGCGCGTCGGGTCCCAGCGCGGCTTCTGCTGGAGCTGCTGCAGCCGCGAGTACTCCCGCTGCTGTTGCTGCGGCGTCAGCGGCTGGGTCGGCCCGACAATCTCCTCCGCATCCGCCGGCTTGCCGGTGCCGATCCGCTGGAGTTCGGCCAGGGCATTGTCGACCCCCTGCAGCCGCCCGACCAGACCACCATCCGAACCGGGCAGGCCCGCCGAACCACCGATGCTCGCCGCCAGCTCGGCCGGGCCATGCATCGCGACATTATAGGCCAGCGTGCGGAAAGCCGGCCAGCTCGTCGCCAGCGCCAGCACCACGCCGATCTTGACCAGCGCCATCACGCCCTCGCGCGTGCCGGGCGTCTGGCCCAGGATCATGCGATAGCCGAACAGCGCGACGAAGATCGTCAGCAGCCCGGTCAGCAGCACCGCGACGGTCGATCCCGGCGCGGTCAGCGCGTGATAGCCATTCTCGCCGATCGTCTGGGCCTGGCAATCGACATAGCTCAGCACGCCGCTGAGAAAGGGGCCGCCGGGCGAGATCGACGGGCATGCCATCAGGCACGCTCCAGCAAACGCGGGATCCAGCTCTGCGGATCGTCGCCGCTCTCGGCGCGGATCTCGTCGAGCAGCCGCACGGTGCGCTCGCGGCCCGACAGGATCGTCAGGATATCGCGCTCGCCCGACAGGTTGAGCCGTGCCACCACGCTGTCGGTGCCGTGCTTGATCAGGAAGCAATGCGCGTCGTCGGGCAAGGTCCGCACGATCTCATATTCGTGCGGCGTCAGGCCGAAGCCGTCGACATAATCCGCCGCCCGCGCCTTCGGGTTGGTCATGAAGATCTGAGTCGCGGCCTGCTCGATGATCGCGCTGGCGATCCTGCTCTCCAGCGCGTCCTGCGCGCTCTGGGTCGCGAAGCCGACGATGCCGTTCCGTTTCCGGATCGTCTTCTCCCAATCCTTGATGCGGCGGACGAACACCTCGTCGTCCAGCGCCTTCCACCCCTCGTCGACGACGATGATCGCCGCCGTCCCGTCGAGCCGTTCCTCGACGCGGTGGAACAGATACATCATCGCCGGCGTGCGCACCGCGGGATCGTCGAGGATCGCGGTCATGTCGAAGCCGACCGCCTCGGCGGACAGATCGGTCAGATCCTCGTCATTGTCGAACAGCCAGGCGCGCTCGCCCTCGCCCCACCACGGCCGCAGCCGCGCCCAGAGATCGGCGGCGTGCGGGCGGTGCCCGCCGCGGAACAGTTCGGCGAAATGGCGCAGCCGGCGATGCTCGCGCGGCTGGGCGAAGTTCGCGTCGACCGCATCCTTGATCTTCGCGACCTCATCGATGTCCGCGCCGCCCGCAAGCTGCTGGACCCAGTCGATCAGGAACTGGCGGTTGGGGGGGGTATCCTCGATCTGCAGCGGATTGAGGCCCGATGCCTCGCCCGGCCGCAACAGATCGTAGCGCCCGCCGATCGCGCGGATGAACAGTTCGGCCCCGCGATCCTTGTCGAAGAAGATCACGCGCGGATGGAATTTCCGCGCCTGGGCGAGCAGGAAATTGAGCACCACCGTCTTGCCCGAGCCCGACGGTCCGATCACGGTGAAATTGCCCAGATCGCCCTGGTGGAAGTTGAAATAATAAGGCCCCGCCGCGGTCGTCTCGAGCAACGTCACTGCGTCGCCCCAGTGATTGCCCTCGGCACGCCCGAGCGGGAAATTATGGCTGCTGGCGAACCCGGCAAAATTGCCGGTCGAGATCAGCCCGCGCCGCGCGATATATTTGAAGTTGCCCGGGAACTGCGCCCAGAAGGCCGGTTCCAGCGCAATCTCCTCGCGCACCGCGATGATGCCGAGATCGGCCAGCGACGCCTGAACCTCGGCCACGCCCGCATCGACAGCGGCCGGCGAATCACCACGCACCGCGACCGTCATGTGATGCTCGCCAAAACCCGCACGCCCGGCCGCGACGTCATCCTTGGCGCTCGACAGCTCGCCGCGCAGGCTCACTGCTTCATCCTCGGCCGAGCGCATGCGGCGCAGCGCGAGGTTCATCTTGCCCAGCGCCGCCTGGCGATCGACGAAACCGAAGGATTGCGATACGGTCAACTCGAACGGCAACCGCAGCAACTCGTCGAGCATGCCCGGCGCGGTCTGCGCGGGGTAATCCTTGATCGAGACCATGCCGACAAATCCGCGCTGCGTGTTGCCCGCCGGCCCGAGTTCGACCGTCTCCTCGCCGAAGCTGATACGGCGATAGGGAATATAGCTGCCGGCATCCTGCATCGGCATCAGCACTGGCCGCATCTCGCCATTATAAAGCGCGGACAGGAATTCGACCGGTTCCGAGCACACGCCCTGCTTGGTCTCATACACCCCGAGCAGGCGCGGCGCGTAGCTGCCGAGCTGCGCCAACAAGGCGTCGCGTGCACCGTCGAGCTGGCGCAGTTCGTTGGCCGACACCGCCTCCGACGTGGTCGTTGCCCGCCCGAACATGCCGCGCACCCGATCGGCGACCCCCACTCGCCCCTGTAGCGGCCGGCGGATCAGGGTCAGGAACAGGTCGTTGACGTAAAGCTGCTTGCCCGCCAGCCGCGCCCGCCAGGCGGCGTCGAGCCGGCCGGAGAACGCGTCCGGGAACTTGGCCGGCAGTTCCACCTCGGCCTGGCGGCGGATGACGTGGTGGTAGAGCGCGAAGCGCGACGACCCGATCGCCTGCAACATCGCGTCGCGCAGCACCTTGCGGTAATTGATCTCGTCAGTGTCCGCCGTCTCGAACAACAGCCCGCGCAGATGGATGAACTGCATGAGCAGCCCGTCGCGCGTCTCGATCGTGTGATCGTCGACGTGCCGTGCATAGGGAAGATGGGATCCCGCTGACTTCTCGCGGGCGACCGCCCGCGGGTCGGATGTCAGGGGCGGTAGGAGTTGCATCGCCAGATCTTGTGATTGCGCACGCGCGGGCAGCGGCCGAGGCGCGTGAGCCACAGGTCGAAGATGCGCGGCTCCCGCACGCACAACACCACACCGACCAGATGCACGATCAGGGCAACGCCCAGCACCCAGAAGGCGTGGAAGATCAGGAACAGCTCGGTCGCGATGACCGCGTTGAACACGAAATAGCTATAGGTGACGCCGGCGAACATCTGTGGCCGGGTGAGCGCGACGAACAGCGGGTCCCGCTCCAGCCCGTTCATGCTTCAGTATCCGGCGCTGGCGGTGGACTGGATGCCGGCGACGATGCTGGCCGCCCCGAACAGGATGAAACAGCCCAGGATCACGGTCGCGCCGTAACGCCAGTTAATCCGTCCGGTCAGCATCAGGAAACCGACCGAGGCGACCGCGATCACCGCGACGACCGTCGCGACCGTGCCGAGCAAGGTGCCCTGAAGCCAGCGCACGGCAGCGACGATCGCGCCCGAGCCTTGCGGGTCGGCGAGCGAATCCTGCGCCAGTGCGGCACTTGACTGGATCGTCGCCCAGGCAGCGGCCAACCAGCCACCGCCGCGTACTTTCTTGCCGTTCAACCCTTACATCCCCGCGTAACAGTCTGATTCGCCCGATTTCGACTTTGCGCGCTGGCTTGGCACTTGCCAACAGCTTTCGGCGACGGGTTTCTGATGGCGAAACCGTCCCGGAAGATTGCCAATCGCCCTTTTTCAGCGGCGATGCTAGACGCTACCCACCCCGTCGCAAGATCAGGCAGCACGTACAATTCGCCTCGATACATCCCCCGAATTCGCGCTTGTATGCGCTTTGGTCATTCGACCGTTCTCGGATGAGCGCACTGACCGCATCGTCGCGATGGCGGCGGCCGGGGTGGATTGGGGATTTGTCGAGCGCATCGCCGCGCGCCACCGCGTGGCCGGCCTGGTCAGCGAAGGCCTGGCCAATGCCGGCCTTGCCGTGCCGCCGGGCATCACCGAACGCGCGTACCGGACCATGGCAGCGGCACTGCGAAATACGGGCGAGGCCCTGCGGCTTCAGGGCCTGCTCGAACGGGCTGGGATCGAGCCGCTGTTCCTCAAAGGGTCTGCGCTGGCGGTACGCGCCTATGGCTCGATCGCCGTCCGCGATTCGATCGATATCGACATGGTCGTGCCATCCGCCGACGTCGCCCGCGCCTGGGAGGTGCTCGACCAGGCCGGCTATGTGATGACCGCGCCGGCCCGGCCGCTCCCGCCCGGTGCGCTCAGAACCTATCAGGCGATCTCGAAGGACAGCGCGCATCGTCACCGCGAGCGCAAGGTGTCGATCGAGCTCCACTGGCGGCTTTCCGATGCTGCCGGCGATCGTGGCATGCCCCCGGCAAGCGAGCACCAAATGGTCACGATACCGGGTGCCGGCGCGCTGCGCACGCTCGCCGACCCTCCGCTGTTCGCTTATCTGTGCGTGCATGGTTCGGGCCATGCCTGGGCACGGCTGAAATGGCTGGCCGACATCGCCGCGTTGCTCGGCACCAGCCAGGACGGCGGCACGGAACTATGGGCGGCAGCGCAGGCCGGCGGCGCTGCGCGGCCGGCTGCCTCGGCGATCATGCTGGCCAATGCCGTGTTCGGCACGCCCCTGCCCCCGAATTTCGTCGAGCCCGGGTCGATCCGGCTCAGGCTGTTGAACGCGCTTGCCCTGCGCGTAATGGCGGCCGGCGGCGGTGCGCGCGAGCTGGCCGACACACCGTGGAACTCAGTGGTGGAGCCAAGCGCGACGCTGCTGACCCTGTCGCGCTGGCGCGATGCCTGGGCGCATCTCCGGCGAATCGCGATTCCCGCCGAGGACGTGGCACTGCTGCGACTGCCGGCGGGGCTCGGCATTCTCTATCCGGTGCTGCGGCTGCCGCTGTGGATCTGGAAAAGATCCCCTTGGTCGCCCCGCAAACGGCCCGCCTGATCCTCAGGGCTGGACCCGGGCGAGCCTCGGCGACAACAGGTGCACTACCCCGACGGCGATCAGATAGACACTGCCCGCGACCGCGAAGATCAGCGTGTAACTGCCGGTGGTCTGCAGGATATAGCCAGTGAACCAGGCCATCCCCATGCCGCCGATCGCGCCGACCGTGCCGCCGATGCCGACAACCGACCCTACCGCCCCGCGCGGAAACATGTCCGACGGGATAGTGTAGAGGTTGGCGGAGAATGCCTGGTGCGCCGCCGTCGCCAGCCCGACGATACCGACCGCGAGCCACAGATTGTCGACATATTGCGCAAAGAAGATCGGCATCACCAGAAAGGCGCAGGCGAGCATGGTCAGCTTGCGCGCCATATTGGCGGAGAAGCCGCGCTTCATCATCGTCGAGGACGACCAGCCGCCGGCGACGCTGCCCAGATCGGAGATCAGATAGATCACGATCAGCGGCGGCCCGAAGCTTTTCAGGTCGAGATGATAGGTCTTGGACAGGAAATCGGGCGTCCAGAACAGGAAGAGCCACCAGATCGGGTCGATCAGGAACTTGCCCAGCGCATAGGCCCAGGTCTCGCGATAGCCGAGCAGGCGGCCCCAGCCGATCTTCTCCGGCGGATCCGCCGGATCGCTTTCGATATAGGCAAGCTCGGCGGCGGAGACGCGCGGTTGTTCGCGTGGGCGGCGATAGATCGCGATCCAGGCGACCAGCCACACCAGGCTGGCCGCGCCGGTGATGATGAAGGCCATGCGCCAGCCGAGCCCCATCGACACGACGATGAATGGCACGACCGCCGGCGTCACGATCGCGCCGATATTGGCGCCCGCGTTGAAGATGCCGGTGGCGAGCGCGCGTTCCTTCGCCGGGAACCATTCGGACACCGCCTTGATGCCGGCCGGGAAGTTCCCCGATTCGCCGATGCCGAGCACGAACCGTGCCGCAGAGAATTGCGCCGCGCTGCCGGCAAAGCCGCACAAGGTATGGCCGAGCGTCCAGATGATGAAAGCGACCGAATAACCGATGCGCGCACCGAGCCGATCGATGAACCAGCCGAAGCTGACATAGCCGAGGGCATAGGCCGCCTGGAACCAGATGATCACGGTGGCGAAGTCGGTCTCGTTCCAACCGAGATCCTGCGAGATCGGCGCCTTGAGCACGCCGATCATCTGCCGGTCGACATAGTTGATCGCGGTGGCCGCAAAGAGCAGCCCGCAGATCACCCAGCGATACCGGCCCATCCGGCTTGCCGCCGCGTCGGCGACCTCCGGCCCAGTCATCTCCGGCATCGCCGATTCAGCCATCACTCTCTCCCGAACAGCCCCTTCACGAGGCCTTTATGGTGCATTCCACCGCGAGATCCGCACCGAAACGCGCCTCGATCCGCTCGCCGATCTTCACCGCGTGTACGCCGGTTACCGCGCCGCTGGAAATCCATTGTCCGGGTTTAAGGGCGATGCCTCGCGCCGCCATCAGCTCGAACAGGAATCGCGCCGCGCCGACCGGGCCGTCGAGCATGTCCGCCGCCTTGCCGGTGCCGATGACGTCGCCATCGATCGCCACCGCGAGCGGCCAGCCATCGATATCCGCGTTGCGCCAGTCCGGGATCGCGGCCCCGATGACGAGGCCGTTATTGTTGCCGAAATCGGAGATCGTCACCGCGGCGCCCAGATCGTTGATCGCCGCCAGCGGCGAACTGGCGATCTCGATCCCGACATGTACCGCATCGATCAGCGCGGCTGCTTCCGCATGCGTGAAGCGAGTCTTGCCGGCAGGCGGCGTGGCACCGATCCGCAGCAGGAATTCGGCCTCGGCCGCGGCGAAACCGCCGACGAACACGGGCATCGCCACGGGCTCGTCAGTGGCTGCCACGATCTGGCTGGTGAAGATCGGGCCGGCGAGCCGGTCGACGCCGTCGATCGGCGGATTGATCCGGCCGACCTTCCAGCCGCCGATCTCGGCCTCGTTCAGCGCGATCGCCGCGTCCTGCACGGCATAGGCATCGGCCAGGGCGACCGGCACGGTGCCGGGATAGTCCGGCAAGGACCGCCCGGCGCGGCGCGCCTCGACGAATGATTGAGCAATATGACCCACTTCATGGGCGAAATCGGTGGAATCCACCCTGGTAACCCTCCCGCACGCGCTCCCGACGCTTTCATATAGGACCCTAAGGTAAACCGGTGTCAATGACAAGGACCGGTTCTGGCTGTTTCGCCATCGCCCTTCCGACAGCGCGGATTGTTGCGGTTGCGACGCGCATTTGGCGATTTGCCGGGATAGGCGCTATGCCCTCTCATGATGCGTAAAACGGGCCTTCCCACGATCAACGACGTCGCGCGCATCGCGGGCGTCTCGAAGAAGACGGTCAGCCGGGTGATCAACCGGTCGCCGCTGCTCAGCGACGACACGCGCAAGCATGTCGAAGGGGTGATCAGCGGGCTCGGTTATGTCCCCAATCCCCAGGCGCGCGCGCTCGCGCTACGGCGCAATTTCCTGATCGGGCTGATCCACGACAATCCGAACGCGCAGATGGTGATGAACGTCCAGCAGGGCATTCTCGAATCGCTGCACGGCACGGAGTTCGAACTGGTCGTCCGCCCGATCGACCGCGGATCGGCGACGATGCTCGACGATGTCCGCAACTTTCTCGAGCGGCAACGGCTATTCGGCGTCGTCCTGCTGCCCCCGGTCAGCGAGAACAATCAGCTTGCCAAGCTGTGCGACGATATCGGCTGCCGCTATGTCCGCATGGGATCGGCCGAGCTTGACGACCCCGCGCATATGGTGGCGTCCAACGACTGCGAGGCGGTGACGGCAGCGGTCGATTATCTGATCGACCAGGGCCATAAGCGCATCGGCCTGGTGCTCGGCCCGCACGGCTTCCGCTCCGCGCGCGAACGGCGCCAGGGCTTCGAGCAGGCGCTGAACGCCGCGAAGATCACCCTGCCCCGCTCGATGATCGCGGAGGGCAATTACACCTTCGAATCCGGCGTGATGGCGGCCGATCGCCTGCTCGACCTGATGCCGCGCCCGACCGCGATCTTCGCCTGCAATGACGAGATGGCGGCGGGCGTTCTCCATGCCGCGCGCCAGCGCGGGATCGAGGTGCCGCGCGACCTGTCGATCATCGGTTTCGACGATACGCCGATCGCCGCGCATATCTGGCCGCCGCTGACGACGGTGCGCTGGCCGATCATTTCCATGGCCCGCTCCGCCGCGTTGAAGCTCACCGCGGACGGTGACGAGGTGGTCGAGGAACCGTCGATGTTCCGCTCGACGCTCATTCGCCGCGGTTCCGTCGCACCGCCCCGCGATTGATCCGCGACTGATATTGCGAAAGGGGCTGACACCGGTTACCCCGCGTGTCGAAGAATCATGCGCTGCGAAGGCGCAGCTGGAGGGACCCTGATGTTCGATCGTACCTATTACGCCACGCACCCCGACATGATGGAGTGCGTCTCGAACGACGAGCTGCGCGACCGCTATCTGATCCAGGGCCTGTTCCGCGCTGGCGAGTGCGTACTCAACTATACCCATGCCGACCGCTTCGTGATCGGCGGGGTCGAGGTGGCGGAGACGCCGGTCAAACTGCCCGACCAGACCGAGCCTGCCTCAGCCGTCGGCCATCCCTTTCTAGAACGCCGCGAGCTGGCGATCGTCAATGTCGGCAAGGTGGATGGCACGGTCCTCGTCGATGGCGAGAGCTTCACGCTCGGCAACAAGGACTGCCTCTACGTCACCATGGGCGCGAAGGAGGTCGTCTTCTCCGGCGCCGGCGCGCGTTTCTATCTCGCCTCCTGCCCGGCGCATAAGGGCTTCACCACGCGCAAACTCTCGATCGCCGATGCGAATGCACTGGAGCGCGGCAGCCTGGAGGAATCGAACGAGCGCACCATCTTCCAGCTCGTCATCCCCGGCGTGTGCGATTCGGCGCAGCTCGTCATGGGCCTGACCGTGCTCAAGCCCGGCAGCGTGTGGAACACCATGCCGCCGCATATCCATGAGCGCCGCAGCGAGATCTATTTCTACTTCGAACTCGACGGTCCCAATGACCGCGTCATGCACTTCATGGGCGAAGGCGAGGCGATGCGGCACATCGTCGTCGCCAACGAGGAATCGGTGATCAGCCCGCCCTGGTCGATCCACATGGGATCCGGCACCAAGGCCTATGCCTTTATCTGGGCGATGGCGGGCGAGAACCAGGATTATACCGACATGAACGTGCTGGATATCTGCCAGCTGGCGTAACGCTGGAAGGAATCCCTTCTCCGTTCGTGTCGAGCGAAGTCGAGACACTGTGACGGCGCGCCAGGACATGTTTCTCGACTTCGCTCGAAACGAACGGATTTAGGATGCCCACCAACCCCTTCGACCTCACCGGCAAGGTCGCCATCGTCACTGGCGCCAATACCGGCATCGGCCAGGCGATCGCGCTCGCCCTTGCCGCCGCCGGTGCCGATATCGCGGCGGTCGGCCGTACGCCTGCGGAGGAAACCATTGAGAAGGCCCGCGCCCTGGGCCGTAGGGCAGCAATCGTCTCCGCCGATCTCTCCACCATCGAGCCGGTCCAGCGCGTCATCGACGAAACGCTGGAGAAGCTCGGCGGCCTCGACATTCTGGTCAACAATGCCGGCATCATCCGCCGCGCTGATTCGGTCGATTTCACCGAGGAGGATTGGGATGCGGTGGTCGACACCAATTTGAAATCGGTCTTCTTCCTGTGCCAGGCGGCCGGCCGCCACATGATCGGTCAGGGTCACGGCAAGATCATCAACATCGCATCGATGCTCACCTTCCAGGGCGGCGTCCGCGTACCGAGCTATACCGCCTCCAAATCGGGCATCGGCGGACTCACCAAGCTGCTCGCCAATGAGTGGGCGGGCAAGGGCGTGAACGTCAACGCGATTGCGCCCGGCTATATCGCGACCAACAACACGGCCGCACTTCAGGCCGACGAGACGCGCAACCGCTCGATCCTCGAACGCATTCCCGCCGGGCGCTGGGGCGATGCAAGCGATCTTGGCGGTGCGGCGGTCTTCCTCGCATCGGCCGGCGCGGATTATGTCCAGGGCCATATCCTCGCGGTCGACGGCGGTTGGCTGGCGCGATGAACTCTTGCACTTCCGCCGAAGAGAAGGGCTTAGACAGGCTCGGTCCGAACGGAGCAGCAGGTGGATAATGGGTAAGTTCGTCGCCTTTGGTGAAATCATGCTGCGCCTCTCGCCTCCGGGGCGGGAATTGCTGCTCCAGACGCCCAGGTTCGACGTGTGGATCGCCGGCGCCGAAGCCAATGTGGCGAGCGGCCTTGCCCGCCTCGGCCATGATGTCAGCCTGGTCAGCGCCGTCCCCGACAATGATCTTGGCCGCGCCGCCATCTCCGGCCTGCGGGCAAACGGCGTGGATTGCTCGGCTATCCAGTTCAGTGGCGATCGCATGGGGCTGTATTTCGTCACCAGCGGCGCCGGCATGCGCGCGACCGACGTCGTCTACGACCGCGCCGGCTCCAGCTTCGCCGAGGCGCCCGCCAGCGCCTGGGACTGGGACACGCTGCTCGCAGGCGCCGACCGCCTGCATCTCTCCGGCATCACCCCTGCCCTTGGCCCGGTTCCGGCCGAAGCCGCCATCGCCGCCGCCGAAGCCGCGAGCGCCCGCGGCGTGCCGATCTCGTTCGACGGCAATTACCGCGCGCGCCTCTGGGAAAGCTGGGACAGCGATCCGCGCGGCGTGCTGACCAGGCTGGTGCAGCATGCCGACATCATGTTCGGCAACCACCGCGACGTCGCGCTGCTGCTCGGCAAGGATTTCGGCGGCGACGGCGAGGATCGGCGCCTCGCCTCGGCCGAGGCGGCCTTTGCCGCCTTCCCCAAGCTCAAGCTGATCGCCTCCACCGCGCGTCACGTCGAAGATGCCGACCGGCACCGCCTCTCGGCCCGGATCGATGGCCGCACCGAGCATGCCCAGACCGACGAAGTGCTGCTCGCCGGGATCGTCGACCGGATCGGCGCGGGCGACGCCTTCGCCGTCGGTGTGCTTCATGCGCTCCGGTCGGGGGGCGATATCACTGAGGCCGCGCGTACCGGGCTCGCCCTTACCGCGCTCAAGCATTCGCTGCCCGGCGATGCCAGCCTGTTCCGCCAGGCCGATATCGACGCCTATCTCTCCGGCGGGCTCGATGTCCGCCGCTGACGTCTCCCGACGCGGCGTGATCGGCGCCGGCGCGGCGCTGATCCTTGCCGGCTCGGCTCGGGCTGCCCCATCGGCCAGCGTTCGGGCGCCGTCAGGTAATTTCGTTGGATCGACCGAGGGCAGCGTACTCGTCTTTCGCGGTATCCGCTACGGCACTGCCGAGCGCTTCCAGCCGCCCCGCCCGGTATCGCGCCCGGGCGAGACCATCACCGCTCGGGCCTTTGGCCCGGTCGCGCCGCAAAAGGACGATCGCTACGGCGCGCAGAGCGAGGACTGCCTGTTCCTCAATATCTGGACCGCGGAGGCCGGGCCGGCCGCGAAGAAGCCGGTCATGCTTTACATTCATGGCGGCGCCTATTCGAACGGCAGCAGCACCGATGCGCTGAACGACGGGCAGGTGCTGGCCGCGCGCGGCGATGTCGTGGTCGTCACCGTCAACCACCGGCTCAACGCCTTCGGCTATCTCTATCTCGCGCGGCTCGACCCGCGTTTCCCGGACAGCGGCAATAACGGCCAGCTCGACCTGATCCTCGCCCTGCAATGGGTGCGCGACAATATCGCGGCGTTCGGTGGCGATCCCTCGCGCGTGATGGTGTTCGGCCAGTCGGGCGGCGGCGCGAAGATCGCGACGATGATGGGCATGCCCGCCGCCAAAGGCCTGTTCCACCGCGCCGCGACGATGAGCGGCCAGCAGGTCACCGCCTCCGGCCCGCTCAACGCCACCCGCCGCGCCCAGGCCTATCTCGCGAAGCTCGGCACTGCCGATCTCTCCACGCTTCTGGCCATGCCGGCCGGAAAGCTGGTCGACGCGCTCGACGCGACTGACCCGATCCTCGGCGGCGGCGTCTATTTCGGGCCGGTGCTCGATATGAAATGGCTGGTCCGTCACCCTTTCTGGCCCGATGCCAATCCGCAGTCGAACGCGATCCCGATGATCCTCGGCAATACCCATGACGAAACGCGCGCTTTCATCTCGCCCGATTCGCCCCGGGTGCAGACGCTGAACTGGGACAATCTCGCCGAACGTATCGCACCCGAGTTGCGGATCGATGTGCTGCCTGAATGGGTGGTTGCCGAATATCGCGCGAAATTCCCCGATTGGTCGCCGACCGAGATCTTCTACCGGGCGACCACCGCCGGACGGAGCTGGCGCGGCCAGGTGATCGAGGCGGAGGAGCGAGCCCGGGCGAAGACGAATGCCTGGGTCTATCAACTCGATTTCACCTCGCGCACTGATCCGCGGCGGGGCGCCTATCACTCCCTCGATATCGCGCTGGTCTTCGGTACGCTCGGCGCGAAGGGCTCGCAGACCGGCACCGCGGCCGATGCCCGCGCCGCCTCGGCCGCGATGCAGGAAAGTTTCGTCGCCTTCACCAAGACCGGCAATCCGAACCATGCCGGGCTGCCGAAATGGCCGGTCTATGACCTGGTCCGCCGTCCGACGATGATCTTCGACGCGCGCAGCCGGGTCGGGAATGACCCGCGCCAATGGCAGCGCGAGCTGTTTGCGCGCATTCCCTATATCCAGCCGGGAACCTGAACCCTTCGCAGCCGGTCAACATCGCCCGTTATCGACTGACGCAGATCATTGTCTCTGGCCATTGACACCGGTTACCAAAGGCGACAAGTTGGGGCCGAGGAAGATCAACGGAGATTGGTCACCGAAGGAGAGGGCGAATCGCTGGCCACATTATGGCCTCCCCTCTCCTGACGTGCCGACGGCCCGGACGAGCAGCTGAACTGCTCTCTCCGGCTACCGGTGTCAGCAACGTCGCAAAGCGACGCAGATGGGGAGTGGGTAAATGGGGAATGCAGTCCGGGCCTCGCGAGGCGCGATTTCTCGCAATATTGCAGGCGCTTCGCTTGGCGCGCTGGCGATCGGCCTGTTGATGCCGGCGGCGGCCTTCGCGGCCGAGCTCAAGCCAGCCGAACCAGCGGCCGTTCCAGCCACGGCCCAGCCGGTCGCCGCGCAGGATGCCGCGGCGCAGGACGTGCCCGCGACCGACGAACAGGATATCGTCGTCACCGGCTTCCGCCGCTCGCTCGAACAAGCGCTGACCCTGAAGCGCGACTCGATTTCCGCCGTCGACGCGATCGTTGCCGAGGATATCGCGAAGTTCCCCGACCAGAACCTGGCCGAGTCGCTGCAGCGAATCCCGGGCATCACCATCCAGCGGGACGGCGGCGAAGGCCGCGCGATCACGGTGCGCGGTCTCGGCGCGCAATTCACCCGAGTCCGCGTCAACGGCATGGAGACGGTCGCCACCTCGACCGACGGCGCCAGCGCCAACCGCGACCGCGCCTTCGATTTCAACGTCTTCGCCTCGGAGCTGTTCAGCTCGCTCGTCGTCCACAAGACGGCCGAGGCCTCGCTTGACGAGGGCTCGCTCGGCGCCGTGGTCGACCTGAACACCGGCAACCCGCTTGCCGGCAAGGTCGGCTTTACCGGCGCCCTCTCCGCCCAGGCGTCGTATAACGATCTCAGCAACAATGTCGGTCCGCGCTTTGCCGGTCTGCTGTCGTGGCGCAACGATGCCGGCACCTTCGGTGCATCGGTTTCCGCCGCCTATTCGAAGATCAACACGCTAGAGCTCGGCAACAACTCGGTTCGCTGGGCGCAGGCCCGCTTCGACTCGGTCGATGGCACGCCGTGTTTTTTCAACACCAATGCAGCCGGCGCCCCGACGACCGCCAAGACCAATACCGGCGGCACCTATTTCCAGAACGCGGCTTGCGACAAGGCGGCGCTCGCCTTCCATCCGCGTATCCCGCGCTACGGCGTGGTCGATCACCGCCGCGAGCGCCTCGGCATCACCGCCAGCGTCCAGTTCGCGCCCACGGATTCGACCAAGATCTCGATCGACGGCCTCTATTCGCGCTTCAAGGAGGAGCGCGAAGAGAAATGGGCGGAGGTCCTGCTGCGCAGCAACGAACGCTCGATCGACGTGCTCAACCCCGTCTATGACGGCAACAATAACATGATCTCGGCGACGCTGAACGACGCCTGGGTCCGCACCGAACATTATCTGCGCAAGTCGCAGACCGAATTCTACCAGCTCGGCGGCACCTGGGATCAGGACGTCACCGACAGCTTCCGCTTCACCCTGCTCGGCGGCTTCTCGAAGTCCAGCGCGGACATCCCGGTGGAGACGACCTTCGTCTATGACGACCGGGACGCCGCCGGGTACAAATATGATTACAGCAACATGGCCACCCCGGTGCTGACCTTCGGCACGAGCGTGACAGATCCGGCCAACTTCCAGCTCGCCGAAATCCGCGATCGCCCGTCGAACACGACCAACAAGTTCCGCACCGCTCAGCTGCGCACGGAGTGGGACGTGACGGAGGGCTTCACACTCAAGGCGGGCGGGGTCTATCGCCGCTTCAGCTTCAACACCGCCGGGTTCCTGCGCGACACCGCAGTGTGCGGCAATGGCGGTGCCGACCTGGTGCTGGGCACCCTGACCTGTTCGGCGAACACGGTGTTCGGTCCAAGCGCGATCTACGGCTTCCAGGCGACATCGGCGCTGTCCGACACCGTCAAACTGGGCGATGCCGGCCAGCCAGCGGGCACCACCACGACCTGGCTCGTTCCCAATATCGACGCCGCGGCGAACCTGACCAAGCTGTACAGCCGCACACCACTGGTCGACGCGGGCAATACCCGAAGCGTGACCGAGACGGTGAAGGGCGGCTATTTCCAGGTCGATGTGAAGGGCGATCTCTTCGGCCTGCGCTATGCGGCCAATGCCGGCGTTCGTTATGCCCATACCGACCAGTCTTCGTTCGGCCTGAACAGCGGAACCGGCGTAACGGTCACGCGCGATTATGACGATTGGCTGCCGTCGGTGAACGTCGCGCTATTTCCGACCGAAAGCGTCGTGTTGCGCGGCGCGATCTCGCGGGTCATCACGCGCCCAACTCTGGGCAATCTGACACCGGGCGGTTCGGTCGACGGGTTCAACTATCGCATCACCTTCGGCAATCCGCTGCTCAATCCGTTCCGGGCGACCGCCTACGACCTCGCGCTCGAATGGTATTTCGCGCCGCAGTCGATCGCGTCGGTCGCGGTCTTCAAGAAGAATGTTGATAGCTTCCCGGTTGCGCAAACCTATAGCGGGACGTTCGCGTCTACTGGCCTCCCGAAGTCGGTGCTGCCGACCAGTTCACCGGCCTATATCAACTTCGATCCAAACCAGATCTACACGATTACCGGCAACGTGAACGGGTCGGGCGCGAGCCTGAAAGGCATCGAATTGTCGATCCAGGCGCCTTTCAAATTCCTGCCTGGCTTCCTCTCGAACTTCGGCGGCATCGCCAACGCCACGTTTATCGAATCGAGCGCATCCTACACACTGGCTGGCCCAGTGGTTGTGGTGAAGACCGCGACCGGCGCGTTCGGGCCGAACGTCGCGACCACACGCTCGACGACTCTGTATGGACTGTCCAAGACCGCCATAAACGGCACGCTCTATTATGAAGACAAGAAGTTCAGCGCACGCGGCTCGGTCAGCTACCGCGGTCCGTATGTCGATCAGGGCAGCGCCAACGGCAACCTATTCGAAGGCTATGGCTCGACGATCAACATTGATGCCTCGGTGCGCTATCGCTTTACCGAATGGCTCGAAATGTCAGTCGAAGGCGTGAACCTGACCGACGAATATCGCTATCGCTACAACGACAACGACGCAAACCGCAGTTACGAGAACAACCATTTCGGGCGCACGATCCTGGTTGGCGCGCGCGTGAAGATGTAAGTCCGCCTCCCCTGGACTATCCTGACGGACGCTTGCCTATACGGGCAGCGTCCGTTTCTTTTTCTTTGGAGGTTCCATGTTCGATCGTCGCGACCTGATCCTCGGGACTCTTGCCGCAAGCATGGCAGCCAGCGCGCGGTCGCAGACCCCGCCCCCGGCCAAGGCGGGAGACGCGCCGGTGCCCGGTCTGCCCGATCCAGTGGAGACGATCGATCTATGGCCGAAGGGCGCACCGGGCATGCCCGCCACGCCGCCGGTCGAGGCGGTCGATCAGCGCAGCACCGATCCCGACCTTCCCGATCGTGCGGTCCGCGGCATCACGCGCCCGCGCCTGGTCGTGTTCAGGCCGCGCATCCCCAATGGCGCCGCCGTGCTCGCAATGCCGGGCGGCGCCTATGTCCGCATCGTGGTCGACAAGGAAGGGTATGAGATCGCCCGCTGGCTGAGCGCACGCGGCTATACGGTGTTCGTTCTGTTCTATCGCCTGCCGGGCGACGGATGGAAGGCCGGACCTGACGTCGCGCTGTCGGATGCGCAGCGCGCGATGCGGCTGATCCGGTCGCGCGCGCGGGAGTTCGCGATCGATCCCGAGCGCGTCGCAGCGATGGGCTTTTCCGCCGGTGGCCATCTGTGCTGCGATCTCGCCACGCGCTTTGCGGCAAAGACCTATGATCCGGTCGATGCCGCCGACCGGCTCAGCGCGCGCCCGTTCCTCGCCGCGCCGATCTATGCGGTGCAGTCGATGAGCCTGCCGGTCGCCCATGCGGGCTCACGCGAGCAACTGATCGGCAAGGACGCGAGTCCGGCACTGGAAAGGGCGCACACGCCCGCGGACAATGTCACGAAACAGACCCCGCCCTGCTTCCTGCTCCATGCCGAGGACGATCCGACGGTGCCGGTCGAGAACAGCCTGATGTTCCGCGCCGCGCTGAAGGCGCAGGGCGTGACCGTCGAGACTCACCTGTTCACCAATGGCGGCCACGGCTTCGGGCTGCGCAAGACGATCGGCAAGCCGGTCGCGGCATGGCCCGAGCTGTTCGTCGACTGGGCCAGGACTCAGGGCTTCGCCTGATGGTGACTACAGCGCTCGATAGGTGAAGTTGGAGAAGCGCGCCTCACCAGCTCCGGCCGAATAGAGGCCGGGCCGCAACATCAGGAAACCGCCACGGACATTATGGTGGTATCCCGACACCTCCATGCCGCGATCGAAGCGTGCCCAGGTCCTTCCCCCGTCCCCGCTGGTGTGGATCGCAACGATATGGCGCTTGTTGGAGATCCGCATCCGTATCCTGCGCCCGTGCGGATTGGCCGGCCTGCCGCGCTCGATGCCATATTGGTGCGTGACGAAGCGATCCTGGTCGAAGCCGAGGCCGCAATAGAGCTTCTCGTCGTAGAACAGCACAAGCCCGGCCGTGCCGCCCGGCGCGATTTCGATATCGCATTCGAACTGATAGCCGAGATCGCCCGCGATCAGCAGCAAAGGCGATGAATCGACGGGCGCCACGCCGCTCGCGGTGAGGATCAGCGTTCCGTTCTCGACCCGGGCGCGGATGCTTTCCTTGGGCCCCGGCTTGAAGAAATTCCATTTACCGCCGAGCGCGAGCGTCCTGAAATCGTCGGACAGGGGCTGGCCATGCGGCAGCGCCTGACCGCCCTTCGGCTTGGCGATCGGCGCGGAGAGATCGCCGCCCTTCATCCGGAACCAGCCATCGGCAGTCCATTCGATCGGGTCGAGCAACGCCTGCCGGCCGAGCGTCCAGAAGCCGTTCTCATAGCCGTGATAGATCGACCACCAGCTCTTGTCGGGCGCCTCGACCAGTGAAGCATGGCCGCGGCACCACCATTTCTCCTCATTGTCGACGGTGCGGACCAGCGGGTTGTGCGGGCAATTCTCCCATGGGCCGTGGATCGAGCGGGACCGTGCCGCGATCACCATATGTCCGGTCGGCGGGCCGGCGGTGCCGCCCACTGCTGTGATCATGTAGAACCAGCCGCCATGGCGGACCAGCTTGGGTCCCTCCGGCGAAAAGCCCTCCACATCCCAATCGTCGGGATAGTGCCATGGGTCATAGACATGCTCGACCTCACCGACCGTCGACAGGCCGTCGGCGCTCAGCCGGATGCGGTCGCCGCCCGACAGGAACAGCCAGCGCGATCCGTCCTCGCCCACCGCATGGCAGGGGTCGATATGGCGGTGCAGCCCCAGATCGACCGGATCGCTCCATGGGCCGTCGACATGATCGGCCCAGATCACCCAGATCGAATTGGGGGTCGCCTTGACCGGGATGTAGAGGAAATAGCGCCCCTCATGCTTCTCCAGGGAGACGGCCCATACCGACCCGATATTGCGGGTCAGCGCAGCGGTGCGCGGCTGCCAGTTCACCAAGTCGCGCGAATGCCAGATGGTCAGCCCCGGATAGGAATCGAAGCTGGAAAAGGTCATGTAATAGTCGCTGCCGTCTTTCAGGATCGCCGGATCCGGATGGTCGCCGGCCAGCAGCGGATTGAGGAAGCGCTCGTCGCCCAGGTCAGCGACGCGCTGACGATCATAGCCGCGCCGCCAGTCAGGCACCGCCGGCTTCCGGGTCGCGGCCTCTGCCCCAGCCGGGCCGATCAGCGCGACCGCGGTACCGGCCAAGGCCGTGCCGAACATGTCGCGCCGGTTGATCCCGCCGCCAGTGTCGTCCGTCATCATCGGGCTCCCATGTCCGCAGCGCGCGCTTTCAGCACCGTTAGGCCTCCGTACCGCATCCTGCTATTCCACTTCCGATCGGGGCAAGGCGAGGTCGGAACGGCGTGGAACTGGCGTGGATCGAGGATTTCGTCGCGCTTGCCGAAAGCGGCAGTTTCTCGCGGGCGGCGGAGGCACGCCGTGTCGCACAACCTACCCTTGGCCGCCACATCCGCGCGCTCGAGGAGTGGATCGGCACCGCCTTGTTCATCCGCTCGTCCAGCGGCGTGACGATGACGGCCGCCGGCCTCGAGTTCGAACGCGGCGCGGCCGGCCTGATCGAAACGATCGATCGGCTGCGGCGGGACGCGCGGCAAGTGGGCGAGGCGCGCGACAGCGATACCACCACGCTGCATTTCGCCGCGACTCACGCGCTTGCCTTCTCCTTCTTCCCGGGCTGGATCCGGCAGATCGAACAGCGCGCACCGATCGGCCCCATGCGGTTGTTTTCCGACAGCCTTGCCGCGTGCGAGGAGTTGATGCTGCAGGGCCAGGCGCAATTCCTGCTCTGTCACCGCCACGCACTGGCGACGAGCCGGTTCGAGCCAAGCCAGTTCACCTCGATCGTGGTCGGCATGGACTCGCTGGTGCCGCTCGTGGCGCCCGATCCGGCCGGGTCGCCCCGCTGGTCGCTGGACAGGACGACGGGCACCCTGCCCCTGCTGTCCTACACCGCGGAATCCGGGCTCGGCCAGATCGTCGCCGCGCATGGCATCACCGATCGCGTGCCCGCGCTGGAAAGCGTCTTCGCCGCGCAGCTTGCCGCCACCCTGCTCGGCAAGGCGCGCGAGGGCCGTGGCATCGCCTGGCTTCCCGCCGGGCTTGCGGCGAAGGAAATGGCGAGCGGCATGCTGGTTCGCGCCGGCGGGCCGGACTGGGATGTGCCGATCGAGATCGGCCTGTTCCGCCCGATCGCGCCGCAAGCCGCCGCGGCGGAGCGTTTCTGGGCCAGCCTGACCTGACACGGGCCTATTTGACCGGGAGCACGACGACATTGTTGAGCAAGGTCGTCTCCGGCGCATTGCCCGCCAGTGCGACGCGGACCCGCACCGCACCAGCGGGCAGCGCCAGTTTCACTTTCGCGGTCTTCGGCTGAAGATCCAGCGGCGCGGCGAGCGGGGGTATTGGTGCCGTGGCCAGCATCTTGCCGCCCGCATCCTCGAGCGACACCGTCCCGCCCACCGCGTCGATCGCGCCGAGGCTGTGCACGGTCACCGTCACCGCCCGCTTCGCCACCACCACATCGTCGACGCCGATACCCAGATCGGCGCGCCGCTCCGTCGGCAGGCCCGGCGTCGCCAGCGCGAACTCGAAGACATTCTCGCCCGGCGCAAAGACCAGCGGGATCGACGCGCTGCGTTCGAGCGCGACCTCGCACGCGCCGGCCGGCCCGCTCATCGTCCAGCGCCCGGCGGTCACGTTCCACGCCGTCATGGCGACGCTCTGCGGGCGGCCGCTGGCGTTCCAGGCGATCACCTTGAACCTGCCCATGGTCGCGCCCGGCACCAGGATCGCGACCTGCTCCGCCGCGCCCGGCTCTGCGAAACGCCAGCTCACGCTGTTGCCCGGCCAGTTCTGGTTGCGGCGCAGGGCCACCCCGCCCAGCCGTTCACGCTGCAGGATCTCATTGGGCTGATCGACCCGGTCTGACCACCAATGCCCCTCGGTGTACATATACTGATGCTGCGCCTTGTCGGCGATGGCATCCGCATGCAGCGCGTCGAGCCATTTGGTGTCGCCGGTCGCGTTCCACGCCGCATAGCGCTCGAACGCCCCGCCGCCGCCCGCCCTGGCGGTCAATGCCTTGCCCCAGTCCTTCCCCCGGCCAAGCGCGTCGACCGCATTCTCGTTGATATCGGCAAGCGAGCCCGGACCGCTCTTCGCGGTCCGCGCCAGGATCGGCCGGAGATAAGTCTCGTTGCCAGTGAAGCGCCACGCCGCCCAGGCCGATTGCAGCGGCGTCGCCACCCCGCCACCATCACCCACGCGCTCGGCATCGGTGCGCCAGTTGATCTCATTGGGATAGGCCCAGTTGCCGTCCTTGTCCTGCCGGCCATGCGCCATCCAGCCATCGACCACGCCGGTCACGAGCCCCCGGGCCGACGGATTGCCGTTATAGAGACCCATCAGGATCGGGCCGTGCATCACGGTGAAGCTATAGGGTTTCTGCCATTCCCATGGTCCCTCGCGGTACATTTTCTGCCCGCCATACCAGTTGCTGGCGAAATGCAGGTGCCCGGCCGGGTTCTTCAGGATCACGCCGCCCAGCGCCCGGGTCGTCGCCATCAGCCGTTCGACTGCCTTTGGCTCGCCCCAGTTGAGGTAGAGCCGCTCGGCGTCGCTGTTCAGCCCCTCCTCATAGGCGTGGAGTTCGTCGGTGGTGATCGTGCCCAGTCCGTTGGTGATCATGCCATTGGCATGGGCCGCATCGGACAGCGCGCGGACAGACGCGTTGATCTTGTCGGGCTCCACGCCCATCAGCGCGAGGCCCGGCCATTGCTGCACCAGATCGGTATCGTCGGAGATGCCGCCGCCGAAATCGCCGTATGGCACCTGCCGGTTGTCGATCCACCAGGTGACGAACTGGCGGACCAGCTTCAGGTCCTCGAGCTGCCGGAACGCCCAGAGCGGCACGCCAGCCGGCGCCTGGGGCTGCGTGAAGGCCGGGAGATTCTGCTCGCCATAGCTGATGTCGGCCCAATAGCGCCGCCCCTCGACATTGTCGGGATCGACCCTGAGCAGGTCGGAGATATCGCCATAGAGGCGCCGATAGAGGCCAGCGCGCTTCGACGAGGTATGTTCCTCGACCAGGAAACCCCAATTGTCCTTCACCTGGTTGAACCGGTCGGCGATATGCTCGGGCAGCGCCGCCGCGCGATCCTTGAACACCAGCCGAATTTGCATCCCGTCCAGCGACGCCGCGCCGAAATCGGGCGCGGCCGAAGCGATGCTCAGGAACAGGCTGTCATCGGTCAGGATTCGGTCGCGCAGGTCGAGCCAGACCGTGCGTTTCTGCCCCGGCCTGACCGACACCGACACATCGATCATGTCGCGGCCCGGCCAGATCGGGTCCTTCACCCGGATGTTGAGCGGGATCAGCCCATCCGCGCCCGGCGTCGCCTTCAGGGCGGGTATGTCGATCGCGATGCCGTCGAGCCCGTCATGGACATTCTCCCAGCCATAATTCCACGACCGCGCGGATGGCTTGCCGGGAAAGGCTTCGCCGAAGCCGGACGGGATCAGGACATGGACGATCGGGGCGGCATCGGCGCGATGCTCGATCGCGGTCGTGGCCGCGGCATTGCCCGCGCCGGCGGCGGCCCGCGCGCCCGCCGGAAGGGCGACCACCGTAGTGCGTTCGTCGGGTGCGTAACGGCCGGCGATGTAATCGTTGAGCGACGCGAGCGTGGCGAAAGCCGGTGCCGCATTGGCCTGCACCGTGTAGCTCAGCTTGAAGCTGCCCGCGGGCTCTGCCGCATCGGTTATGTCATAGGCCCAGATTTCCTGGATCGGGGTTTCCTGTGCCGTATTGGCGAAGCGCAGCCGGCCCCCGGTCTTCCGCCCGAAACTGTCGACGCTGCGCACCTCGCCCTGCGGCCGCCGCGCGAGCGTCGCCCAGGAACCGCCATCCGCCGACCAGCTCAGCGCGCCATAGGCCGCACCGCGGATCTCGACGCGGTTGAACGACACGCCAGCCGGCACGGCCAGATCATAGGCCTTGCCGCCCTCCACATAGGTGTTCCAGTCGGGCAGGATGAAATAATCGTCGCGCCCGGCCAGTCGCGAGCGGTTGTAGACGCCCGGCCAGGTCGTCTCGGGGATCCCGTCCACGCCCTTCCAGTTCCACTGCTTCAGGTCCTTCGCATCGGCGAACTCGACCTTGCGGATGCTGGTGGTGTCGCCGGTCAGCGCGGGCGGCGACGCGGTGTCCCAGCCGAAGCGGTGGAGCCAGGCGGCGTGGCGCGATGCTTCGGAAGGTGCGGGCGCGGCGGCCGGCTCCGCATTGTCAGCCAGCGCGGCCACCTCGGCCGCGCCGAGCATATGGTCATAGACGCGAATCTCGTCGACATCGCTGCCGCGCATTAAATTGTAGCGGCTTTGCACCTGATGCGGCGACAGGACGCGCCCGGCCAGGCCGAACTGGTCGAGCCCGGCATCGAGATCGGCCTTGCCGTCCTTGCGCGCGACCTCCTTGCCGTCGACGAACAGCCGCACGCCGACGCCCTCGTCCCAGGAAAAGGCGATATGCTTCCACCGGTCCGCCGCCGGAAGCGGGTCGAGGCGGAACGACACCCGGCTCCGCGCCAGATTGGCGTCAGTAACGAAGGCATCGAAACCGTGCCCGTTCCAGTCGATCCGCAGGAACGCCATGTCCCAGCTCGAATGATCGGCGAAGCCGACGCGGAAGATCGCGAACGGTGCCTCACCCACCGGCGTGCGGGGCCGCCAGAAGAAGGAGAGCGTGCCCCGCTGCGCCAGGATGTTGCCCGGCGCGCGCCAGGCGACATAACCGTCATCCTCCCACTGGATCGCTCCGCCCGACTTGCCGGTGGGCACGATCGCGACGTTGCTCTGGAAATTGGGCTCGGCCTCACCCCCGGCAGGCTCGGCGATCAGGTTTTTGTCGGCGGGAGCGCGGAACAGCAGGCCGGTGGGGTCGGGCGCTCCCTGAGCGTGCGCGCTGCCCGCGGCCAGCGCAATTCCCAAGGCGATCCAGGATGTACGAAGCCCCAATGTCACACGCGCTCTCCAATGGAGGCGGTTACATCCGCCTTCCTATCGCTACTATGGCAGTCAATGACACCGGTATCAACGTGCGTTCGAGTATCTGGAGCGCTCTCCTAGCCAAAACAGGCGAACGCCGTGTCATTGCCGAGAAAACGCATTGGCGCTGTCCCCTTACCACTGTCGATGATCGAGATCGGGATAACGCGGGAACGATATGAGTTGAATCGAAGCGCTGCAGAGCGCGAATGGGAGACGAGCGGCGAGAGATATGGGACACCATGTGTCTCATATCTCCCTACGGCTCCCGATCGCCTAGATCTCCGTTATTCCAATTAATTTCAGGTACTTAGATTCAAACGGATATCAAGTTCATAAAGCGGCGGCGGGACACGGCCCGCCGCCTTTCATCAGAACTTGGCGCCGGCCCTCACCCCGATCGTGCGCGGATTGATCGGCACGATATAAGGCCGCTGCGAGCAGCTTCCGCATTCCTGGAAGCGCGACAGCTGGCCGCGCTCGTCGAACGCGTTCTGCACGAACAGTTCGAGCGTGTAGTTGGTGAATTCGGCGCCGATCGCGAAATTCGCGGTCGTGTAAGCCGGCAGGCGTCCCTGCAGCGCGGCTGGATTGACCACCGCGAACGTCCCCGCCTGGATGACCGCAGTGCGGATATCGGACGAGGCCGAGCTCTGGTAGGCGACCACGCCCTGGAGATAGGGCTTCAGCGTGCCGAGGTCGAAGGTATAGCGCGCCGTGCCGTTGACCTTGACGCGTGGCGTAACCGGAAGCCTGGTGCCGGCAGGTGCCGATATCAAATTATCCTGTCCGCCCGGCCCCGGCAGTGTGCAGGCAAAGGTCGGATCGTCATACAGGCACAGATTGTTCTTGGTCTTGGCGTCCGTGTAGGAGCCCGCCGCCGTCAGCACGAGCGGGCCGAGATTGAGATTGGCGTCCATTTCGACACCGCGGATGCGCGCATCGGGGCCATTGTGGATTTCGGTGAAGCTGTTCTGGCCGAGGAAGGCGAACTGGAACGCTTTCCATTCCTGCTGATAGATCGCGCCGTTGAAACGGAGCTTGCCGCCCGCCAGCGTCGTCTTCCAGCCGATCTCGTAGTTGGTCAGGAAGTCGGCGGCATAGGGCGGGATGGTACCGCGCCGATTGATGCCGCCCGGCCGGAAGCCGCGCGACCAGGTGCCGTACAGCAGCACGTCCTCGACCGGCTTCCACGTCAGGTTGAGTTTGTGCGTGAAACCCTGGCCCTGAGTGTTGACGGGCTGCAAGCCGCGCCCGACCGCATAGACCGCCAGATTGGTACAGGGGCTGCCCGCGACCGCCGCCGGCAGCAGGGTGAGCGAGCTGCTATAGGTATCGGTATCGCGGTCGTAGAGCCGCTGACCGGACGTGGTGAAACACTGCGCAACACCGGTGCGGTTGCTGCCCGCCGCGTTGGGCGGCCCGTCCGAGAAGCCATTGCCCGGATTGCGTCCGAAGCCGAAGAAGCCGATCAGCGAGTTGTCATAGATGAAGGCGCGGCCGCCGGCGGTCAGAGTCAGGTTCGGCAGGATGTCGAACGCCGCCTCCCCGAACACCGCGTAATCCTTGTCGACGCGGTGCTGCTGGGTCAGCCAGAGCGTGCCCGGGGAACCGTTCACCGACAGTTCGGGCGCGAGACCAGCGACCTGATAATCCTGGTGAATCTCGTTGCTCTGGCGCTGGTAGAAAGCACCGGCCACCACCCGGAACCGCTCACCCTGCGGTGAGGCGACGCGGAATTCCTGGCTCATCTTCTTGAAGTGATCGCTACCGATCACCTTCTGGCGCGGGTCGATCGTGTTGCCGGCCGCATCGTGGAAATAGAAGTAGCTGCTGATGCCGTGGTACGACTGGTAGAGAGTATCATAAGCCTCGGCGTAGTCGGTATAATCGCTCGAGGATAAGGTCTTCCGGTCGAGATAAGCGCCGGCATAGGTCAGATCCCAGTTGCCGAGCTTGCCCTCGATCGTCAGCGCCGCCTGGATGAAGCGGTCGCGGCGATATTCCGGGAAGAAATGCTGGACCTTCAGGTCGCCGAGCCGCGGATCATAGCCATAGCTGCCGTGCGAGCGCGTATCCTGGTAGATCGCGGTCGGCGTGACCGTCCAGTTCTCGTCGAGATCGATCTTCAGCGCGGCGCGGCCGCCCCACAGCTCGGTATCGTTATAATCCTTCTTCACGAACTTCGAATTGTTGACCGTGATACCGCCATTGGTCGCGGTGCAGCCCAGCGGATTGGTCTCGGGCAGGAAGCTGCGGCAGCCGGGCACATTGTCGATATAGCCGGCGTCCTTCTGGTAGAAGCCGACCGCACGGAACGCGATGTCGGGCGAGATCGGGATGTTGATCATCCCTTCCGCCTTGCCGCCGACGCCACCCTTGTTGACTGAGTTCACCTCACCATCCACGCGGCCGTAAAAGCCGCTCGTGTCGGGCTTGTTCGTGATGATGCGGATCGTGCCGGCCTCGGACGAGGCGCCGTAGAGCGTGCCCTGCGGGCCGGCGAGGCTCTCGATGCGGGCAATGTCGTAGACATGCACGTCGAGATTGCCGCCGATCGTGGTGACTGGCTGTTCGTCGAGATAGACGCCGACCGAAGGCAGCGAGCCCGAATGGTTGCCGTCGCCGCCCGAGGCGACGCCGCGCATATAGACCACGTTGGTGCCGGGCGTGCCGCCAAGCGCCTGGAACGACACTGACGGCAACAGCTGGGAATATTCGGCGAAGTTGGCGATGTTGAGCTGATCCAGCTTCTTGGTGCCGATCGCCTGGATGCTGATCGGTACGTTCTGGATATTCTCCTCGCGCTTCTGCGCGGTGACGATGATGTCGTCCTGCTCGGCGGGCGCCGCCTGGGTGTCGGTCGACTGCGCGAAGGCAGGTGTCGCGATGCCGGCAACGGACGCCAGCAGGGCAGTGACGGCGAGTTTACGCTTGGTGACGAGCATCGTAGCCCCCGATGTTATGTATCTGGAGCGATGCTGTTCGCACTCGCAACATCCGTCAATCGGGCGCAGCACACGAAATCATTTCGCCGCCGCATCGTGACAGTTTTGCAACGTTCAGTGGAAGGCGGGAGCTTCCGGATAGGCGTCGAGGACATCGCCCAGAGCTGTCTCGAGCGGATCGAGCCATGGCTCGAACGGCTTCCAGCTTTCCGTGCCCTCGCGGAAGATCGGCTGACGCACCTGTTCCGAGCTGGCGGTGCGCACGGCGCGCTCGGTCTTGTGGAAATCGAGGCATGCGGGATCAAATTCCAGACGGCACGCGACGAGCAGCGCCCGCACTTCCGCCTCGGTATCATCCACCATCCGCTCATAGATCACGCGATGAACGAGGCCCGGTCGCACCGTATCGATATGCGCCATCAGCCGCACATAATCGCGGTAATAGCGGCCCATATCCTCGAGCGAATAGCTGAACGCCTGGCCGCGCGCAAAATGCTGCTTGAAGTTGGAGAAGCAGCACCCGAGCGGATGCCGCCGTGCGTCGACGATCTTCGCGTTGGGCAGGATCAGGTGGATGAAGGGCAAATGCGCCCAGTTGTTGGGCAGCTTGTCGATGAAATAGGGCCGGTCGGTGCGCCGCTGCACGCTGGCGCGGCGCAGATATTCAGCGCCCAGCGCCTCGAGGCGCTCCGGCGCCAGGGCCTCGAGCCGCTGCGGGTAATTGGACACGGCCAGCGCGAGGGCGGGGATGTCGGGCAGTTCGGAGGTGCCCTCGACCAACGGGTGGCTCGACAGGATCTGCTCGACCAGGGTCGATCCGGCGCGGGGCATGCCGAGGATGAAGATCGGGTCGGGCGCATCGCAGCCCTGCCCCGCCCGCGCGTCGAAAAAAGCGGGCGTGCACAGCTTGATGCTGCGGTCGACGAACGTCCCGGTCTCGTCGGCGTCATAGTCGATCTTCGTCCGGCGCAGCGCATTGCCCGCGGCATAATGATCGAACGCTTCGGGCGCCTGTCTGCGATCCTCGAACGCCTTGCCCAGCGCGAAATCAAGATGGAACCGGTCTTCGTCCGATATGTCGTCGCGCGCCAGGGCCGCCTGCATCGCCGCGATATCCGCCTCGTCAAACTTGACGGTCTTCAGATTGGCGAGGCTCCACCATGCCTCGCCCATTTCGGGCTTCAGCGCGATAGCCTCACGATAGGCGGCCACGCCGTCCGCCTGGCGCCCGACCGTCTTGAGCATATGGCCATAGCTCATCCAGACCTTGGGCTGTGTCGGCGCGCTCTTCAGCACTGCCTCGTACAGCTCGATCGCTTCGTCGAACCCGCCGATCCTGCCGAGCGCCGCGGCCTTGAGATTGGCATGACCGGGATTGTCCGGCTCGTCGTCGAGCACCAGATCGAGTTCGGCGATCGCCTCGGTCGGGCGATTCTGCCGGTAGAGCGCGATGGCGAGGTTCGCGCGCGCGGCGGTGAATGCGGGGGACAGCTCCAGCGCGCGGCGCAGCAGCGTTTCGGCATCCTTGTAACGCCCGATCCGCCCGGCCAGCTCGGCGAGCATGCGGATCGCGGCGACGTCGAACGGATCCTCTTTGAGATGCGCGCGCAGCAGCGGCTCGGCGACCGACAGCGCATTGTCGTGCAGCGCGAGCGCCGCATCGATCAGCCGGGGCGGCCAGCGGCTGCTCTCGGGCTGCCAGGAGGATTGCGAGGGGGGAATGCTTGCCATGAGGTGCGCCCAAGAAACATGGTGCGCGCCGCCGATCAAGCCGTAGAGTGCGTTATCGGGGAGATCGCCTATGTCCACATCGCCGTCACGCGCCGCCCTGGGGTTCTGGACCTGTCTGGCGCTGGTGGTCGGCAACATGATCGGATCGGGCGTCTACATGCTCCCGGCGACGCTCGCGCCGCTCGGCTGGAACGGCATGATCGGCTGGTTCGTCACGATCGGCGGCGCGTTGTGCCTCGCCTTCGTCTTTGCCCGGCTCGGCGCGAAGCTGCCCTGTGCCGGCGGGCCCTATGCCTTTACCCGGGCCGCGTTCGGGCCCGCTGCCGGCTTCGCAGTGGCCTGGAGCTATTGGGTGCTGATCTGGTGCGGCAATGCCGCGGTCGCGGTCGCCGTGGTCAGCGCGCTCAGCCTGATCTTTCCCGCGCTCGGGTCGACACCGGGGCTGCCCGCGATCGCTGCGCTGGTCGCGATCTGGGCGCTGATCGCGGTCAATATCCGCGGCGTGGCGCTGGCGGGCAAGGTCCAGTTCGTCACCACCGTCCTGAAGCTGCTGCCGCTGGTCGGCGTGATCCTGCTCGCCGCCTGGCTGTTGCTGCGTGACGGCAGCGGCGCCATCGCGCCCTATACGCCGGTACCGCTCGGTGTCGGCTCGATCGCCGGAGCCGCCGCGATTACTTTCTGGGGCTTTCTCGGCGTCGAATCGGCGACCGTCCCGGCCGACAAGGTGGAGAATGCGGCGCACATCGTGCCGCGCGTGACCCTGATCGGCACGGTGCTGACCGGCCTCGTCTATGTGCTGGTCTCCGCCGCCACGATGTTCCTGATGCCCGCCGCGATCACGGCCGCTTCCCCTTCCCCGATCGCTGAATTCCTGGGTCGCGGCTTCGGATCGGGCACCGCCGAGGTCGTCGCGCTGTTCGCCGCGATCAGCGCGTTCGGTGCGCTCAACGGCTTCATCCTGCTGCAGGGCGAAGTGCCCTGGGCGATGGCGCGCGGCGGCGTGTTTCCCGCCTGGCTGGCGAAGGAAAGCAGCCGCGGCACCCCGGCTCGCGCCCATCTCGTCTCGGGCGTGCTGGTCACCATCGTGACCCTGATGAACTATACCGGATCGATGGGGCAGCTGTTCCAGGACATCGCCTCGATCTCGCTGGCGTCGGGCATGCTTGCCTATCTCGCCTGCGCGCTGGCGGCGATCCGGCTGCTGCCCGACGATGTTCCTCTCAAGCTGGCGGCCGCCATCGCCGCGGCGTTCGTGGTCTGGATGGTCTACGGCCTTGGTCTCAAGGCCGATCTATGGGGCCTTGTGCTGCTGCTGCTCGGCCTGCCGGTTTATTGGATGGTCCACCGCGAGCGGGTCACTTCCAGCGCCGCCACCGCCCCATGATGCCGCGATCGGCGATGATCTCGTGCGCTGCGTTATGGCCCGGCGCGCCAGTGACGCCACCGCCCGGATGGGTGCCGGCACCGCACATATAAAGGCCCTTGATCGGTGACCGGTAGGCGCCATGCCCGAGCACCGGCCGGGACGCCCAGAGCTGATCGAGCGACATATGCCCGTGCATGATGTCGCCGTCGATCAGCCCGAACTTGCGCTCCAGGTCGAGCGGGGAATGGATCTGCCGCGCGATGACCGCGCCCTTGAAGTTCGGCGCGTGCCTGGTGACCGTGTCGATGATCAGGTCCGCCGCCTTTTCGCGCTCGTCGTCCCATGAGCGTCCGTCGGGCAGTTCCGGCGCGAATTGCTGGCAGAACAGGCTGGCGATGTGCATGCCCGGGGGCGCCAGGCTGTCGTCGATCGACGTGGGCAGCTTCATCTCGACGATCGGCTCGTCCGACCAGCCCTTGGCCTTCGCGTCCGTGAAGGCCTTGTCCATATAATCGAGCGTCGGCGAGATGATGATGCCGCAGGTGTGATGCTCGGCCACGTCCTTGCCGGGCAGCACGGTGAAGTCGGGCAGTTCGGAGAGGGCGACGTTCATCCGGAAGGTGCCCGAGCCGGTCTTGAAATTGTCCATCCGCCGCGCGAATTCCGGGGTCATGTCGCTGCGGTCGACCAATTGGCGATACAGCAGCGCCGGGCCGACATTGGCCGCGACGATATCGGCGGCAATCTCCTCGCCGCTTTCCAGCGTCACGCCCGTCACGCGATTGCCGTCGACCAGTACTTTCGCGACCGGGGTCTCGAGGCTGATCTCGGCGCCCATGTCGGTGCAGGCCTCCGCCATGAACTGGGTGATCGCGCCCATCCCGCCGACGCTATGGCCCCAGGCGCCCTTCTTGCCGTTCACTTCGCCGAAGACGTGGTGGAGCAGCACATAGGCCGAGCCCGGCGTGTCGACGCTGGCATAATTGCCGACGACCGCGTCGAAGCCGAACGCGGCCTTCACATATTCGTCCTCGTACCAGCTATCGAGAAAGTCCCGCGCCGACTTGACGAACAGGTCCATCACGTCGCGCTGCGCCTCGATGCCCATGCCGGCGAGCCGCCTGCCCTGCGCTGCCGCCGCGATCAGCGCGCGGATGCCGCCGCCGGCGTTGGGCGGAGTCTTCAGCGCCATGTCGCGCAGCACCTCGGCGACACGCTCGAGCGCTTCCTCGTACTTCGGGAAGGTGTCTGCGTCCTTCTGCGAATAGCGCGCGAACTCCGCGCGGGTGCGATCCTCGCCGCCGCCGAGCTTCAGATAGCCCTTCTCGTTGGGGAAGAAGTTGGAGATCGTCCGCTCGATGATGCGCCAGCCGCGTTCGTGCAGCCGCATGTCCCTGATCACCTTGGGGCGGAGCAGGCTGACCGTGTAACTCGCGGTCGAGTTGCGGAAACCGGGGTAGAACTCCTCGGTGACGGCCGCGCCGCCGACGATCGCGCGGCGTTCCAGTACCCGGACCTTGAGGCCGGCGCGCGCGAGATAGAAGGCGCAGACCAGGCCGTTATGGCCACCGCCGATGATGAGCGCGTCGTATTTTTTCGTCATTCAAACCACCCGTTCGTTTCGAGCGAAGTCGAGAAACCGCATCTGGCGCGTCCGTGGCCGTGTCTCGACTTCGCTCGACACGAACGGCGGTGGGATCGTCAGTCCACCGGGCGCGGTCGCCGGCTCCACCCCGGCGCCGGCGCCTTGTGCAGCCGTGCCTCGGGGATCAGCCGCCGGATCTTCTTCGCAAAGCTGCGCAGGCACACTTCGCTCGCGCCGATCGGGCCGACCGTGTAGCTTTGCGACGCCATGCCCTGCTGCACCCGCGTGATCAGCCAGGTGTCCTCGGCATTGACCGTGCGGTTGATCCGCCAGTTGGCGTAGCGCACCAGCTTCATCTCGCGCCGGTCATCCGGGAGCGCAAAGGCCATCTCGCGCAGCACGCAGGTCGTGGGCGAGAGCGGCAACCACTGCATGAAATCGACCTGATCGGGATAGATGTCGAACGCCATGTTCGGCCACAGCTTGTAATAGAGCCACAGCTTCTGCTGCGCCTCGGGCAGATGCTCCGCGCGCGGCAGATGGGCCTGGTACAGCCGCTCCCACCGGTCGTTCGACGGCTTGTCGGCGAGGTAGCCTGACATCTTGTCGACCCAGGGCTGCGCCTCGATCGCGTAGCTCTTGCCGAACAGCCGGGTCAGCCCGGCATGCGCGACCGGGATGTGCAGATTGTCGGAATAATTATCGCCGACATTCTTCCAGTTCACCGCCCGCTCGCGCAGCCGCACCGGGCTGAGCGTGCGCATCTCCTCGAAACGATAAGGCGCGATCTCGGCTTCGTACGGCGCCATCATCCCGGCGACCGACGGGCCGCCGTCATCCTCGAGCCGCACGAACACGAAGCCGTTCCAGATCTCGAGATCGACCGCCGCCAGGCCGTTCTTCGCCATGTCCAGCGCGGGATAATCGCCCTTCATCGGCACGCCGGTCAGCCGCCCGTCGAGCTCATAGGCCCAGGCGTGATAGGGGCAGACCAGCTTCTTCGCGCAGCCCGCCGGCCCTTCGACCAGCCGCATCGCGCGGTGGCGGCAGACATTGGCGAAAGCGCGCACCGTGCCGTCCTCGCCGCGCACCGCGATCACGCTTTCGCCGATATAATCGAGCGTGTGATAGTCGCCCGGCTTCGGGATGTCGCTGACATGGCAGACGATCTGCCATGACGGCCGGATCACCCGCGCGACCTCGACGTCGAAATATTCGGGATCGGTGTAGAGCCAGCCCGGCAGGCTGAAGTCGGCGTCGGGATCATGCCCTTCCGCCCCCTTGCCTTCGCCAGTGTCCGCGTAGCGATGCGCCATGCCGGCCTCCGTTTCCTTGTTGAACGATCGTATAACAAGAAAGGCGGAGGCGCAACGCGAATGTGTCTCGACTTCGCTCGACACGAACGGGAGAAGGGGCATGTGCACAAACCCGCCTTCACCCGCGCCGAGCCAGATGCGCGCCGCCTGAGCCTGATCGAGGCAACCGCGCGCGTGCTTGCCACCCACGGCGCGACGGGCGTGTCGGTGCGTACCATCTCGGCCGAGGCGGGCGTGTCGCCCGGCTTGCTCGGCCATTATTTCGACGGTATCGATGCGCTGATCGCGGCGACCTATGCGCATGTCGACGCGCAGGTCTCGACTGCCTTCGAGGCCGCCATGGCCGCCGCCGGACCGGAGCCGCGCGCGCGCCTGCTCGCGCATGTCACCGCCAGCTTCGCCAGGCCGATCGCCGATCCCGGCCTGCTTTCGACCTGGATCGCCTTCTGGAGCCTGGTGAAGAGTAATGACGACATCGCCCGGTTGCACCGCGACCTTTACGGCGCGTACCGGCGTGATCTCGAAACCCTGCTCGCCGCCTGCGACATGCCCGGGCCGGAGCGCCGCCTCGCCGCGATCGGCATCAGTGCGATCGTGGATGGCCTGTGGCTGGAACTCTGCCTCGCCCCCGACGCCTTCACCCCAGCCGAGGCGAGCGCGATCGCCGAGCGCCATATCGACGCGCTACTACCTCTCCAGCGCTGAGAAAGAGCCAGGCGGTGATCGCCGCCGCGATCGCCTCGATAGCGCCTGCCGGGCGGCGATTGAATCGACCGTCTGTTGGAATGTCATGAGGGTCGCTGACATTTTGCGCTTACCCGACAAGGTGTGTTAATTATTTTTATATTTTTAAGATACTTATGTGAAATCGCGTCATCGGCGACTGAACAAAATGTCAGTCGCCGGTGACATCGAGGCGCCTCAGGCGAGCCGGATCGACAGTTCGACGTCGTCCGTGAACGACATCGACCAATAGCCGTTCGCGACCGAGCTGACGCGTTCGAGATAGTCGGGGCAATAATCGGTGTTGTCGGCGATAATCACCGCGCCCGGCCGCAACCGGCTCTCCACCAACGCCAGCACGTCCAGATAGAGCGACTTGGCGCCATCGAGCAGGAGCAGGTCGATCGTCTCGGGCAGATCCGACGCCAGCGTGTCCAGCGCGTCGCCTTCGCGGAACTCGACCAGGTCAGCCAGACCGCTGGCCGCTAGGTTCTCCCTGGCCCTGGCGAGCTTCGACGGTTCGAACTCGCTGGTGATCAGTCGTCCACCGCCATTTTCCCGTAGCGCCGCCGCAAGATGCAAGGTCGAGAGGCCGAACGAGGTGCCAAACTCGACGATCGATCGGGCATTGCCCGCCCGCGCCAGTAGATAGAGGAGCTTGCCCGTCTCGCGCGAGACGGGAAGCGCGAAGTCCTTCAGCCTGTCATACAGCTCGCGATAATCGGTCTTGCTCATCATGACTCGACGTCGCTCCTCCACAGAGAAGGACGCGAAGACGGGGCTCATCGACGGGTGCGCAGCCTCGGCTTCAGCGAACAGGCGATCGAGCAGCGGCGCCACCGGCGCGCTGGTAAGGATGGTCATCGATTTTCTCCGGTTTCGAGCAGCTATTTGCTCGCCGTCAAAAATACGACTAGTTCGTCAGCTTTCCTATTCGCATTGGCGAAACCGCAGATGACGACCCGACGAAGTGCCCGTGTCTCCTTGCTCAAACAGCCCAAACAGGCCCGCTCCAACGACCTTGTCGCAGCGGTCCTCGATGCCGCTGTTCAGGTTTTGAGGACCGAGGGCGCGCAGCGATTCACCACGGCCCGAGTCGCCGAGCGCGCGGGGGTGAGCGTCGGCTCGCTCTACCAATATTTTCCCAACAAGGCGGCGATCCTGTTCCGGCTGCAGAGCGACGAGTGGCGGGCCACCAGCGACCTGATGCGCGACATTCTGGAGGATCGCACGAAGCCGCCGCTCGAACGCGTCCGCACCCTGGTGCAGATGTTCATCCGCTCGGAATGCGAAGAAGCGGAGATCCGCGGCGCGCTCAACGACGCAGCCCCCCTGTATCGCGACGCGCCCGAGGCGATCGATGTCCATGCGTCGAGCGCGCAGGCCTTCCAGTCCTTCCTGCAGGAACTGCTGCCCGACGCCACCGAGAGCAGGCGATCGCTGACGGGCGATCTCGTCGAGACGACCTTGAGCGAGGTGGGCAGCAGCTTTTCCGCCACGCCGCGCACGGCGGAGGAAATCCATGCCTATGCTGACGCGCTGGCGGACATGTTGTGCGCCTATCTCGAGCGGCTGGGAGTCGCGGGCAGTTAAGACCAGATCGGCCACTGTCACACCATCGCAACCGAAACGTCGCGAAACTGGCATGGTCCGGGCGCACAGGGCGCGTCGCTGCATCGCAGCAACGACTGCACCAAGGGGGCCCTGCCGTGATTCGACATACTTCCAGCCTGCTCGCGCTCGCGGGCGCGCTTTTCTACGCCAACGCAGCCTGTGCGCAGACGGCCGTCGTCGATTCGAGCGACAGCCAGTCGGACGAGACGATCGTCGTCACCGCCGCCAAATCGACGCGCTCGTCGACCGCGATCCCCCAGAGCGAGATCCAGAAGATCCTGCCGGGCGTGTCGCCGCTGAAGGCGATCCAGACGCTGCCCGGCGTGCTGTACATCACCGCCGATCCCTGGGGTTACAACGAGCAGAACGCCCAGATCTTCATCCACGGCTTCGCGGCGAACCAGCTCGGCTACACGATGGACGGCATTCCGCTGGGCGACCAGAGCTATGGCAATTACAACGGCCTTTCCCCGCAACGCGCGGTGATTTCGGAGAATGTCGGCCGCGTCGTCGTGTCGACCGGCGCCGGCGATCTCGCCACGGCCTCGAACAGCAATCTCGGCGGCACCGTCGAGACCTTTTCGTCGAGCCCGCTGAGCAGTTTCGGCGTCCAGGCCGCGCAGACCTTCGGCAGCTACGATACCTCGCGCACCTTTGTCCGCATCGACACCGGCACCTTCGGCGGCGGCACGACGTCGGGCTATATCTCGGCGGCGCGCCAGCATGCCAAGGCCTGGGACTTCAACGGTACGCAGGGTGGTTACCAGGCGAACGCCAAGTTCGTGCACGACGGCGCGATCGGCAAGCTGACCCTGTATTTCGATTATAACGACATGACTCAGCCGAACGAAGACGCGACCGTCTTCTTCAAGCCCTCCGCTGGCGCCACGGCGACCCCGGTCCAGCTCTATACTCCTTATACCAAGCCGTTCTTCTATCCGGGTTTCGACGGGTACCGGACCTCCTATCTAAGCGCGATGGGCAATTCCCCGGCCGCCCAGGGCAGCAATTATCGCAACTATTATTCGGATGCGCAGCGGACCGACTATCTCGGCTATCTTCGCTACGACGCGAAATTCTCCGACCATGTCGCCTGGTCGACGACCGCCTATTTCCATCACAATGACGGCGCCGGCGTGGTTGCCGGTCCGCTCGGCCAGTCGATCACGACGGCCCAGCCCTATCTCGACCCCAATTACGCGACGCTCCCGGCCAATTGCCGTTTCGGCGCCAACGCCAACGGGATCCGGCCCACCGCCTGCACGGCGCTGACCGATGCCCAGGCGGCCGCGGCCGGTGCCGCGCTGGTCAAGGCGACGGGTGGCTCGGGCCTGATCACCCGCACCACGGAATATCGCATCGACCGCGAAGGCGTGATCTCCGCGCTCAATCTCGATGTCGGCAACCACAAGATCGAGCTGGGCGGCTGGTTCGAGCATAACAGCACCACGCAGTGGCGCCGGTGGTACGGCGTCGACGTCAACAATCCGGCATCGAGCACGCCTTATATCCGCCCGCTTGAGGTCGCGACGCCGCTGTTCACCCAATATCAGGGCGAGGCGAGCATCAACCAGCTGCAGCTGCATATCCAGGACACGTGGCAAGTCACCGACCGGCTGATCGTCCAGGGCGGCGTGAAGACCAGCGCGCAATGGGCGGACGGGCGCTTCCCAGTCCAGCCCAAGGCCGGGTCCCTGTCGGGCCTGTCGGGCGGCCTGCCGCAGGGCAAGATCAATACGCTGCGCTGGTTCCTGCCGGCGATCGGCGCGACCTATGACTTCAACGGCCATGAAGAGGTCTATTTCAACGTCCAGAAGAACCTGCGGCAATATCAGGCATATCTGGCCGGCGGTGGCGGCCCGTGGTTCACGGGAAGCCAGGCGGCATTCGACGCCTTTGCCGACCAGGGCAAGCCAGAGAGCAGCTGGACCTATGAAGGCGGCCTGCGCACTCGCCGCAATTTCTCCGGCGACATCGGGTTCGACGCGCAGATCAACTATTACCACGTCGTGTTCAACGACCGCCTTCTGGCGATCTCGACGAACCCGGGCGGCATCGCAGGCGGCAACATCACCGGCGGCACCTCGATCCTGGTCAATGTCGGCGACGTCAAGACGGACGGTGTCGATGCCGCCTTCACGCTCCGCGTCGGACGCGCCTTCTCGCTCTACAATGCGACCTCGTACAATCTGTCCAAATATCAGAGTGACTATACTTCGGCGGCGCTCGGCATCGGCAACGCCACCAACAGCTGCATTGGCGGTTATATCGTCACTGCCGGCGTCGTGCCGACCTGCGGCAAGCAACTGCCCGGCACGCCGAAATGGATGAACAAGACGGTCGCGACGGTATCGGTCGGCCCGATCGAGGCACAACTGATCGGCGACTATGTCGGCCGCCGCTTCAGCACCTTCACCAACGACGCCAGCGTGCCATCCTATTTCCTGACGTCGCTGCGCCTCGCCGCACGGCTTCCGGAGAACATCGTGCCGCTGCGCAAGGTGGAGCTTGCGCTCAACGTCACCAACCTGACCGACAAGAAGGGGGTATCGACCCTGTCGATCGGATCGGCGACCAACAGCTATTCCGCCTATCCGATCGCGCCGCGCCAGTGGTTCCTGACATTGTCGGCCGCTTACTGACCCCGGTGGGAACTCGAACGGCAGGCGAGGTTTCGTTCATCGAGGCCTCGCCTGCCGCTGAGTGAGAGCGGAGACCCATCGAGCGGCACGAAACCGAGTAAATCGCCCGCCCGGTAACCCGCGATCATTTGTTCGGTGATCCTCATGCGGGATCGCTCGGCCGGGAGGCCCTCTCCTGCTCAGCACGGTGAATCACCACGCGCTGATGCACAAGCCCGGCGATCGTCGGCAAGTCCGGCCTCTTCTCGCCACGCCGTTCCAGGGTAAGCTCGATGCTCTCGCCAGAGCGCAAGCGGATGACGAGGTTGGCCGGGCCGCCATCGACCCTGGCCCTTTTTGCCCGCTCGATCATCTCGCGGTTGTAATAGCCGGCATCATCGATCTCGACGAACGGGATATATCGTTCCGCCGCGCCCGGATTCAGCAACAACCCGTGGCGGCAAAAGGCGAACGATGCTGCCCCCGCCGCTAACCAATAGGTCGCCAGCACCTCATGCGCCGAGGGAAGGCCGCCCGCCTTGAGCCCGCTCGGGTGGCGAAGGAGCCGGGCGACGACCGGATCGTCCGTGATCGCGCCCTGCTCCGCCACTCTCCTCGCTCCCTATTTCGACAGGTCGGTGAACAGCGACAGATAATAGCTGATCCCCGGCGCGATGTTCGACACCAGGACCCGCTCGTTCAGGCCATGGCTGAAATCGTCCGAATCCTTGCTGAAGGTCGGGCTCGCGCCATAGCTGTCCACGCCCTTGTAGCGGAACCACATGGAATCGCTGGCGCCCGACGCCATGCTCGGGAATACCGGCACGCCGGGATAGACCGATTTCATCGCCTTGTTCACCGCCGCGATAAAATCGGGCCGCATCGGCGAGGCGTCGGTGGCGACCGAGCCTTCGGTCACATCCTTGAAGGTCACCGCCGGCTCGGCCGCGACCTTTTGCAGCTCGGCCATGATGTCGGCAGGCTTGTGGCCGGGGAAGATGCGGCAGTTGATGTTGGCGGTCGCCTTTTGCGGCAGCGCGTTCAGCGCATGGCCGCCGCTGACCATCGTGGAGACGCAGGTCGTCCCGATCTTGCCGATCGTCGCCGGGTTGGCAGTCAGCGTGGCGATCGCCGCCTTGTCGGTCGGGTCGGCGGCAAAGGCGCGCATCGCCGCCGCCGTCTCGGCATCCTCATATTTCGCTGCCTCGACGAAATAGGCGCGGGTCAGGTCGCTGACCTCGGGCTTGAACTGATAGTCGCCGATCCGCGCCAGCGCCGCCGAGAGCTGGTTGATCGCATTGGCCTTGCGCGGCGCCGAGCTGTGGCCGCCCGGATTGGTCACGGTCAGTTCGAAATCGGCATAGGTCTTCTCGGCGCCCTGCCAGGTCCACAGCACCGGCTTGCCCGTCTTCTCGTCGAGCAGCCCGCCGCCGCCATCGATGTTGAGCACGATCTCGGCATTGGAGAGCTTGTCGGCGATGATGCCCGAGGTCTTCATCGTCGTTTCCTCGTCGCCCGAGAATTCGATGACGATGTCGCGCTTCGGCTTGTAGCCCGAGCGCTTGAGTTCGATCAGCGCGGCGATGGCGATGGTGCCGTCGAGCTTCATGTCAGTCGCGCCGCGGCCGAACAGATAGCCATTCTCGACCACCGGGGTGAACGGATCGCGCTGCCAGTCGGACGGCTTGGCCTCGACCACGTCCATATGGCCGGAAATCACCAGCGGCTTGGCCTTGGGATCGGAACCGCGCCAGCGCCCGATCAGATAGGCGGTGTCCTCGACCGGCGTGATCTCGACATCGCCGTCAGCGAAACCGCCCTCGACCAGGGCGGCCTTGTAGAGGGCTGCAACCTTGTCGGTCTCATTGCCCGGCCCGCGCACCGAGCGCAGCGCGATGGCCTTCTTCGCCAGGTCTAGCGCCTGCGCCTCGGCCTGGGGGTGCGCCACGGTCTTCGCCGCCGCGCCGGTGCCGATCGTGCAGGCAGTGCCCAGTGCCAGTATCGCTGCTGCCCGCTTCATGTTCATCGCCCGACTCCAATTGCTTGAAACATGTGCGTAACGGCGCGCTCCGGGTCGTCAAGCGGGCGGCGGGGCGTTATGATGATCGATCGATTGCGAGGTGACCCGTGAAAATTGCCGCCCTGTTCGCGCTGACTCTGTCCTTCGCGGCGCTCCCCGCCATGGCGCAGGAAGCAAGCCCTGCCCCCTGCCCCGCCCTGCCCGCCGAACTCGCCGGCTGGGCGAACGGCACCCCGCTTGCCGCGGCTACCACGCCCGGCGGGCTGGCCAAGGCGCTGGTGAAGATCGGCAGCCGCACCGACCTGGCGCTGGCGCCGACCCCGGAGGTGACCTTCGCCACCATGCCGAACAAGGCCCCGGCCCTCACCACTCATAGCGGCATGGCGATCTTCAGCGTGGCGAGCGCCGGTACCTATCGCGTGGCGCTCGGCACCAGCGCCTGGATCAATATCGCGCAGGACGGGAAATTCCTCGCGTCCACCGCCCACACGCACAAGCTGAGCTGCACCGGCATCCGCAAGATGGTCGATTTCGCGCTGACCCCGGGCAATTACGTGCTGCAGATCGAAGGCGGCAAGGATGCTGTGGCCGGCGTCCTGATCGCCAGACTGCCCTGAGCGGCGAACATGGCATTGGCAACCAAAGCTCGCTAAGCGCTTGCCATGGCGAAGGCACATCCGTTCCACTCGATCCACAGCCATGAGCTGATCCGCGTCGGTGCCTGCACGCCCCGCGCGACGGTGGGCGATCCCATGGCCAATGCCGAGGCAGCGATCGCGCTGGCGAAGCAGGGCCACAAAAGCGGCGCCGACCTGCTCGTCTTCCCCGAGCTCAACATCAGCTCCTACGCGATCGACGACCTGCATCTGCAGGATGCGTTGCAGCGCGCGACGATGGACGCGCTGGCATCCGTGGTCACGGCCAGCGCCAGGCTGCGCCCGGTGCTGCTGGTCGGCGCGGCGATCCCGCGCAACAACCGGCTCTACAATTGCGCGGTGGTCATCGCGCGCGGACAGGTGCTGGGTGTCGTGCCCAAGACCTTCCTGCCGAACTACCGCGAATATTATGAAAAGCGCTGGTTCGCGAGCGGCGCGGGCCAGTCCGGCGAGATCGCGATCGCCGGGCAGACGGCACCGTTCGGCCCGGACCTGATCTTCGCGGCGAGCGACCTGCCCCACTTCGTCTTCCATGCCGAGATCTGCGAGGATTTCTGGTCGCCCACCCCGCCCTCGACCATGGGCGCGCTCGCCGGGGCGCTGGTGTGCTGCAATCTCTCGGCCTCCAACATCGTCGTCGGCAAGGCGCGCGAGCGGGCGCTGCTCTGCGCCTCGCAAAGCGCGCGCGCCGTCTGCGCCTATGTCTTCTCGGCGGCCGGGCCGGGAGAAAGCACCACCGACCTGTCCTGGGACGGCCAGGGCATGGTGCACGAACTGGGCGAGCTGCTCGCCGAATCAGAGCGTTTTCCGCAAAAGCCGGGCATGCTGATCGCCGATGTCGATTGCGGCCGCATTCGTCAGGAGCGGATGCGCACCGGCACGTTCAACGATTCAGCGGTGCTGGCCGGGCATCCCGAGACGCGCTTCCGCCGCATCGCCTTCGATCACAAGCCCGACTATGCCGATATCGGGCTGAAGCGCGACATTCGTCGCTTCCCCTTCGTGCCCAACACCCCGGAAAAGCTCGACGCCGATTGCTACGAGGCGTTCAACATCCAGGTCGAGGCACTGCTCAAGCGCTTCGAGGCGGCCAGGGCCGAGCGGCTGGTGATCGGCGTGTCGGGCGGGCTGGATTCGACTCATGCGCTGATCGTCGCGGCCAAGGCGATGGACCGGCTCGAGCTACCCCGCAACCGCATCCTCGCCTTCACCATGCCGGGCTTTGCCACCAGCGAGCATACCAAGAGTAACGCCTGGGCGCTGATGCGCGCCCTGGGCGTCGACGGCGACGAGATCGATATCCGCCCCGCCGCCAGGCAGATGCTCGCCGATATGGGCCATCCCTTCGCGGAGGGCGAACCGGTCTATGACGTGACCTTCGAGAACGTCCAGGCGGGCCTGCGCACCGATTATCTCTTCCGCCTCGCCAATCAGCGCGGCGGGCTGGTGGTCGGCACCGGCGACCTGTCGGAGCTGGCGCTTGGCTGGTGCACCTATGGCGTCGGCGACCAGATGAGCCATTATGCGGTCAATGCGGGCGTACCCAAGACACTGATCCAGTTCCTGATCCGCTGGTGCATCCGGACCGATCAGTATGACCGCGAGACCGATGCGATCCTCGAGGCGATCCTGGCGACCGAAATCTCGCCCGAGCTGGTCCCGGCCGGCGCCGACGGCGCGATGCAGAGCACCGAAGCGCGGATCGGGCCGTACGAGCTCAACGATTTCTTCCTGCATTATGTCGTGCGGCACGGCATGGCGCCGTCGAAGATCGCTTTCCTGGCGCTCCATGCGTGGCGCGACGCCGCGGCGGGCCGCTGGCCGCGCGACTTCCCGCCGGCATCGCGCCATGCCTATGATCTGGCGACGATCCGCGGCTGGCTGGAGAAATTCCTCGTCCGTTTCTTCGTGACGAGCCAGTTCAAGCGTTCGGCCATCCCGAACGGGCCGAAGGTCTCGGCCGGCGGCGCGCTTTCCCCCCGCGGCGACTGGCGTGCGCCGTCGGACGGCACGGCGAAGCCGTGGCTCGACGAGCTGGCGAAGAATCTGCCCTAGCGTGGAAGTAGCAGCGGCCCCGCGGGCCGTCTGCCGAAGAGCTACTTGCGCGCCTTGCGCGCGGCGTAGCGCGCATCGCGCGCCGCCTTCTTCTCGGCTTCGGTCATCTGCGAGCGGGCAACGGCCTGCTCGGCCTCGGCCTTCGCGGCTTCGGCCTTGGCGATCTTGTCGAGCCGGGCCTGCTCCATCGCGGCCTTCTTGTCGGCGCGCTTCTGCGCTTCGGCGGCTTCCTTGGCCGCGCGGGCGGCGGCACGCTCGGCGGCGACAGCCGGGTCGACCGGCGGTTTCGCCTTCAGTTTTTCGAGAGCAGCCTGCTTGGCCTGCGCGGAAAGCGCGGCGCGGTCCTTGAAGGAGGGTTCTTTATACGATGCCATCGGCGCCCCTTAGAGACTTTTCGCGCGATAGGAAATGCCACAGGAATTGAAGATTATATTGGCACGATGAATGCCATTAATTTTCATGACGTATTGACGTAATTTGATTATACGATGTGGAGACGAATCCGCGGGGGCGGATCGCCAATGCGGGGGATAGTCGATGGCAACGCCAGTATCGGACGATATCGATGCGGTCGGCACGGAAGATGGAATCATCTTCGTCACTCTCCGGGCCTATGATCAGGACGATGGCGATTCGACTCCCCCCATTTTCCGCCTGGACGACCTGCCGGCCAACGGCACGCTCACGGATTACCTGGGCAATCCCGTAACCGTCGGGGCGGATTACGTTGCCGACTATCTGGAACCCGATACCGGGCTCTGGACCGTCGTGCTCTATTTCACGCCCGATCTCGACTGGAGCGGCGTCACTGATTTTCACTATGTCGCGGTCGATAGCGATTCGGAGGTCTCCGCTCCGTCAACCGCGACGATCACGGCGGATCCCGTCGCCGACGCGCCGCTGATCGACGTCAATATCAACGATCAGCCCGACGTGCTCGGGCCGGCCGAGAACGTGACCGGCACGTCCAGCCAGGAGAATGGCCCGATCGTCACCGCGCTCGACGGCGGTCGCACGCTCGTCGTCTGGCAGCAGGGCCTGTTCCCCGGCAGCGTCAGCGCACGCATATATGATGCGAGCGGAGCGCCCGAAGGCGCTGCCTTTGCCGTTACCGCCAGCGGCGGAGTCAACGAGATCCAGCCATCCGCCGCCGGGCGGCCGGATGGCAGCTTCGCCATCGCCTGGGTCGTCGATGGCGGGTCGACCGGCGGCGGCGACATCGTCACGTCTTTCTACGACGCCGGAACGACGACGCCGGCGCTTGTCGTGACGACGGCGGCGAGCAGCACGGGACGCGAGGCCGATCCGACCGTGACGGCGGTCGGTGACGGCTTCGTCGTCACCTGGGCAGTGGAGAATGCCGGTGCGGCCGACATCTATGCCCAGCGTTATGAGGCGGACGGCACCACCGATGGCGGCCCCTTCCTGGTCATGACCGGTGCTGATCCCGGCTTCAACTCCGGATCCAGTTTCGATCCCCCGGCGCACCATGTCGCGGCGGTGGGGGATGACGGCGCCTTTGTCGTCGCGGCCCAGAGCGGCGGGATGATCGTCGCGACGCGAGTCGACGAGACCGACACCCCCGGCCCGCAAACCCCGGCGAACAGCAGCGGCGGAACGCTGCCGGCCGTGACCGGACTGGCGAACGGCGATTTCGTGGTGGTGTGGCAGCAGGACGACGGCTCGGGCAGCGAGGAACTGCACGTCACCCTGTTCCATTGGGACGGCACCGCGGCGGTGCTCGACTTCACCCCGCTCAACCTGGCCTCTTCCGCAGAATTCTCGGTCGATGTCGCCGGCCTGCCCGACGGCCGGTTCGTCCTTGCCTGGATCGGCAATAACGGCGTCGACGGCACCAACGATATCTTCACACAGGTCTTCTCAGGAAATGGCACTCCGGCGGCGGGGGGCGCGGTGAACGTCAGCAACACCGGCATGAACGGTTCGGGTCAGCCGATCCAGGACGCGCAGCCGACCATCACCGTCAATGACGACGGCACCTTCACCGTCGGCTGGCTGCAGCTCCGCGCCAGCGGCGGCACCGACCAGGACATCTTCATCCGTCACTTCGATCCGACCCCGGAGTTTATTCACGTCCGGGCCGGAGACACGGTCGAGTTGCCGACCACCATCACGCTCGCCGATCAGGACGGGTCGGAGATGCTGAACCTGGTAACGATCGGCCAGCTTCCCGAAAACTTCACGCTGTCGGCAGGGCATCGCGCGGACAGCGGCGATCCCACCAGCGCCTGGGTGATCGATCGCAGCGACCCGGGCGATGCGGCGTTTCTCGATGCGCTGGCCGCCGGTACCGCGCATCTGGCCATAACGGCAGCCGCCGATTTCAGCGGCGGCCTTCAGCTGGAGCTCAATGCGACCAGCGTCGAGACCGCTGACCCATCCGCGACCGAGACCTCGAGCACCTATGCCGTTCTGCTTGTTGTCGACCCGGCGGTCGAGGCAATCGATGACGTGCTGGCTGCAACCGAGGACACCCCGATCACCTTCGCCGCTGCCGACATTCTCGGCAATGACGGCGTCGCCAGCGGAGAAACGCTGGCGATCGACAGCGTCACCGCGATATCGGGCGGTAGCGCGGTGCTTAATGCGGACGGCAGCGTCACCTTCACGCCCGATGCCGATTTCGTCGGTGACGCCCATTTCGACTATGTCACGCGCAATGGCGCCGGGGTTACCGATACGGGCAGCGTTACCGTCGCCGTCGCGGCGGTGAACGACGCGCCGGTCCTCGATCTCGATGTCTTCGAAGCCGGCAACGACGCGGTCGCGACCTATTATGAGGGCGACCCGCTGACCGGCCTGGCGCCCTTTGCGACCCTCACCGACGACAATACGAGCTATGACGGCGCCACGCTGACCGTGACCATCAGCAACAACGGCACGGCCGACGACCAGCTTACCGTCAATGACGTCGGGGCTGGGCCGGGTGAAATCGGCGTGTCAGGCCTCACCCTCAGCTATGAGGGCACGATCGTCGGCACGCTCAACGGCGGCACCAATGGTGGCCCGCTGATCGTGGTGTTCAATGCCGATGCGTGTGGCTGCGCGGTCCAGGCGACGATGCAGAACATCGCTTTCTTCACCAGTTCCGATACGCCCACGACTGACCAGCGCACCCTGGACTTCAGCCTGCTGGATGGCGGCGGCACCGATCTCGGCGGATTCGATACGGGCAGCGCGCAGGTCGTGCTGGACGTGGTGGCGATCAACGACGCGCCGACCGCGACCGCGCCCCTGACCGATTATGCCGCCACCGAGCAGGTCGCGCTCGACATCAAGAATAGCGGCCTTTCGGTCGCCGACCCCGATGCCGGCACCGGCGAGGTGACGGTGACCCTCGGCGTCGACTACGGCGTGCTGCATGTCGAGGCGGGCGGCACGAGCGTCGTCATCACGGACAATGACAGCTGGCAGGTGACGCTGACCGGCACGATCGACGAGATCAACGCCCTGCTCAACAGCGACGCCAGCAGCGTCGTGACCTACACCGCCGACGACGATTTCCCGCCGTCGAGCGCCACGCTGATGCTCGACATCCATGATGGCGGCAACAGCGGCGACGGCGGCGAGCAGAGCGGCGGCGCGACCGCCAATATCGTCATCACCGCGATCAACGACGCGCCTCAGCTCGATCTCGATTATTTCGCCTCGGGCAACAATGCCGTCGCCACCTTCACGGAAGGCGACGGACCGGTCTATCTCGCCTTCGACGCGGTGTTCGACGACGACAATGAAGAGTGGGACGGCGCGACGATGACCATCTCGATCGCCGGCGCGACCGCTGGCGATCAGCTGACCATCGAGGATGTCGGCACTGGCCCCGGCGAGCTCGGTGTCGACGGATCGAACATCACCTATGAAGGCGATGTGGTCGGCACGTGGAGCGGCGGCGTCAATGGCGCCCCGCTGGTCGTCACCTTCAACGCCGATGCCTGCGCCTGCGCGATCGAACTGCTCGCCGCCAGCATCCTCTACGAGAATATCGACGATCTCACCGCCGCCAGCACGCGCGACGTGACGTTCAGCTTCGTCGACGGCGCCGAGACCGCCAGCGCGACCGTCGCGCTCGACGTCCTCCCTTATGCCGAGATCCTGACCGGCCCGGACGTGACCGGCGACGAGGACATAGCGATCGCGCTGACCGGCATCGTCGTCGACGGCGTCGCAGCCGACCCGACGGCCAGCCTGGTGACGGTCACCCTTGAGGTTGCGCATGGCACGCTCGACATCCGCACCGACGTGGCGGGCGGCATCGACGCGAGCGCCATCACCGGCGGCGCCGACGGTTCGAACACCATCACCCTCACCGGTACCCAGGATCAGATCAACGCGACGCTCGCGGCGGCGAACGGCCTGACCTATCTCGGCGATCAGGATTATAACGGGCCTGACGAGCTCGACATCTCCGCCGTCGCGGTCAATTCAGGCGCGCCCATCTCCTTCACGCCCTTCCCGTCGCTGCCCGTCGGCACTCCGCCCACCGCGCTCGGCTTCGCTGACCTTGACGGCGATTCCGCCGCCGAGATCGTGATCGGAGTCGAGGGCGGCATCATCGTGTTCGGCAGCACGTTCAGTGGCGGCTTCGGGATACCCGAGGGCTCGCCTCGCGCCTTCGCCTTTGGCGATTTCGACGGCGATGGGGTGACCGATATCGCATTCTCCAGCGAGGGCGCGGGCAGCGGCGGCTATGTCGGCTATGTCTCGTCGATCACCGGCGACACCGAGACGATCGCGGCGGTCCCCTATGCCTTCGACCTCGTGGCGGCCGATCTGGACGGCGATGGCCTGACCGACCTGATCGTCACCGATGCCGACAATGGCCGTGTCGGCGTGATGCTGCAAAGCGCGCCCGGCGTCTTCCAGCCGCCGGCCTATTCGACGACGACCAGCCAGTTCATCGCTTCGGTCGCGGTCGGCGACGTCAATGGCGACGGCTTTCTCGACCTGCTCGCGGGCAGTGCCGGCACCTTGCCCGGCATGACGCCGCCGGGCGCGATCGATCTGCTGCTCGGCAATGGCGACGGTACCTTTGGATCGGCGACCCAGATATTGAGCGGCGCTTCCCATATCACCGATCTGGTGCTTGGCGATTTCAACGGAGATGGCGCGCTCGACATCGCCTTTTCCTCGATCGCCGACCCGTCCGATCCGAGTTCGATCAGCGGGGTGCAGGTGGCATTGGGCAATGGCGACGGCAGCTTCGCCGCCGCGGTCGGCTATACCACCACCAGTGACGGCACCCCCGCCCAGATCGTCGCGGCCGACCTCAATGGGGATGGGTTCATCGACCTGGTCGTCACCAACGGCAATGATCCGGGCACGATCTCGATCCTTGCGGGCAATGGCGACGGCACGTTCCAGGCGCCGGTCGATCTCGGCAGCGACGGGATGCCGGTCGGGATCGCCCTGGGCGATCCCGATGCTGATGGCGACCTGGACATCATCGTCGCCAATATGCTGGACGGCACGCTCAGCGCCTATAACAACAACAGCATCGGCGGTCCGGGCGGCTCAGGCGTCTCGGCCATTGTCGGCATTACCGTCGATCCGGTCGACGATGCCGGGGTGGCGACGGACGATACCGGCTTCACTCTGTTCGAGAACGCGACCGTGATCGTCGACGTGCTGGCCAACGACACGGATGTGGACAGTCCGGCGCCCGTGCTGGCGACGGTCAATGGCGCGACGCTCGTAAACCCCGGTGATTTCACCACTCTGGCATCGGGCGCGCGGGTGTCGCTCAACAGCGACGGCACGCTGACCTATGATCCGCATGGGGCGTTCAACAGCCTGATCGACCTCGCAACCGCGACCGCGACCGGCGCGGTCAACACCAGCGCGATCGACAGCTTCTCCTATACGCTGGACGGTGGCGACACCGGCACGGTCTCGGTGACCATCAACGGCGTGAGTTCCGCCGACGACCGGCTGGCCGGCGATACCGGCGCCAATGTGCTTCTCGGCCGAAGCACTGCCGACCTCTACATGCTCCAGCATGGCGGCACCGACAGCGCATCCGGCGGCGGCGGCAATGACGGCTTCTATTTCGGTGCCGCGCTGGATTCGACCGACAATGTCGATGGAGGCGCCGGCACGGACGACCAGGTCGGGTTGCAGGGTGATTATACTGGCCCGAACGCGCTGACCTTCGGCGCGAACAACCTGGTCGGCATCGAAACGCTGGTGATCTTCTCCGGCAACACGACGAGCTTCGGCGACACGAGCGGCAGCCAGTACAGCTACGACCTGACCACGATCGACGCCAATGTCGAGGCGGGCAAGACACTCACGGTCAACGCCAATTTGCTGCAGGCCGGTGAGAACCTGACCTTCGACGGCGCGGCGGAAACCGACGGCTCCTTCCTGATCTATGGCGGCCAGGGCCAGGACGACCTGACCGGCGGCCAGGGTAGCGACGCCTTCTTCTTCGGCGATGACGGGCGCTTCACGGCGGCTGACCAGGTCGACGGCCAGGGAGGCCTGGATGACCAGCTTGGTCTGCGCGGCGATTATTCGGGCGGAGTCACCTTCCTCGCCACGACCATGACCAACATCGAAACGCTGGTGCTGATATCGGCGACCGATGCGCGGTTCGCGGCGCCGGGCACGGCGTTCGATTACGATATCAAGCTCGACGACGCGAATGTCGGCGCCGGAAAGGTGCTGACCATTTCCGCCAATGCGCTAAAAGCCGGCGAGGACGTGGCGTTCGACGGCTCGGCCGAGACCGACGGCTCCTTCCGCTTCATGATGGGCGCCGGCAACGACTCGATGACCGGCGGCGCGAATGCCGACCAGTTCTGGGGCAGGCTCGGCCAGGATGTGATGACCGGCGGCGGCGGCAACGACACCTTCTATTTCCGCGCCATCACTGAATCGACCACCGGCGCGATGGATCAGATCACCGACTTCAATGCCGGCGATCATATCGATCTTTCGGTGATCGACGCGAGCACCGCGGCCGGCGGCAACGACGCCTTTTCCTATATCGGGGGCAGCGCATTCAACCATGTCGCGGGCGAGCTTCGCGTGTCGGGCTCCGGCACCAGCTGGACGGTCGAGGGCGATGTGGACGGGGATGGCATCGCCGATTTCGCGATCGCCGTCACGACACTTGGCGCATACAGCTTCACGGGGAGCGATTTTGTCTTATAGGTGGCAGATCGTCACGGTTTTACAGGGGAAACTCGGATGAAGCAGGTCGTCAAGCCAACCGGGACGCAGCCCGCCTTGCAGCCGCGACGCGTTTGGGTGGCTCCGCGAGTCGAGAAGATGAAGGCCGGCGACGCTGAAAACAGCTTCGATCCGATCATCCCGGACGGCGCACTCAGCTTCGGCTCCTGATCCGCCGGGTGCCGCGATGAACGCGCTCGTGGCGCGGCGTCTGCCGGGAGTGGTCGAGGCGGAAGTCGATGGCGAGCTCGTCGCGCTCCATATCGAGAATGGCACCTGCTACAGCTTCAACGCGACCGCGGCGCGTATCTGGGCACTGCTCGATCGCCCCAGGAGCGTCGCCGATATCTGCAACGCCCTGGCCACCGAATTCGACATCGATCCCGCCACCTGCGGGGAACAGGTCTTGCTCATGCTCCGTGACCTGGAACAGGATGGCCTTGCCGTGCTGGAGACCGGCCCCGCCTGACGCCGGTCAATCGATGTCCGCGGCCAGATGGGCTTGCACCGCGTCCAGCGTCGGCGCGAACCAGTCCGGGCTCCACGGCCGCTCCAATTCAAGCACCGGTACCCTGCCGATCAGTTCGACGGAGGCGACCCAATGGCGTCGCGTATGGCCAAGCGTGGCGATGTAGCGGCCGCGATAGGTATTCGCGAGCACCGCGTTCAGCGCCTCCGCGCCGCGCAGCCGCCTGATGGCCACGCGCCGCGCCTCCTCGGCGCGCCTGAGCACGAAGATGGCACCAAGCTCCATCTGCGCGGGTGCGCCGTCCCGACGCGCGGGCACGTTATACTTATCCCGCCCGTCAAGCGCCCGTTCGAAGCCGTCAGTGGTGCGGCCGGACCGCTCGAGCGAATCGCGCCAGAGCCGCATGTGCGGAATGCCGGCATAAGCGACCGGCCTGCCGGCATCGTCGGCCCCGATCACGCACACATCGTCCGACAACAGCGCATGGCCGCGGTCGTGGAAGAGCGACGCCAGGGTCGACTTGCCGGCACCGGAGGCGCCGGTAAACGCGATCGCCCGGTCGCCGATCGCCACCGCATTGGCATGGAGCGGCATCAGGCCGCGTTGATGCAGCAACGCGCCGAACGCGGAGCCCAGCAGGAACAGGCGAATGTTGCGCGGCGAAGCGCCGTCGACTGGGTCGACGAGGATCCGGCAACCCTGTTCGATGCCGTAGCGCGCGATGCCGGGCACATGGAGCACGGCCCCCTTCCCGCTCACCACCAGCTCCTGGACGTCGGAACGCGCAACGCCCAGATCGGCGAAACGGATAGAGACATCGGCACCTTCGCCCGGCGCGGGGTGAAGTTCGGGCAGCGCCATTTCCGATCTGATGGTCAGGCCGAACAGCGCATAGCGATAAACGAGCCGGTCGCCGGGAAGGTCCGTCATGGTCCGGCGCGCACTCCCTGGTCCAAACCCGGCCCTGCTATGCGCCGCCGCGTCACTTGTCGACTCGCCCTGAATGAGGTGGCGGACAGGATGAGACCAGCGCTTGGAAAATCCCCCGCGCATTCAGACACAATCAACGCGACCCTAGAATGCGACGTCGAAGCCAAGCCTTATGCTGCGCGGCTGAAGCGGGGTGATCTGGTTGCGGTCCCGGACCAGGAAAGGCGACCCGAGCGCGAAGCGGTTGCCGCGGGCGTCGAGCAGGTTGGTCAGCGACAATGTCACCGCGCGCTTTGCGTTGCCAACCCTGAATTCGAGGCCGGTATCGAGATAATCGCCCTGGAGCTGCCCGAGGATCGCGCCGATCCCGAGCGTCGATTTTCCGACATAGCGGCCATAGCCGTTCACCTCGAAATCGAGCTTGTCCGACAGCGGCGTGGCATAAGCGAAGCCGAGCCGGCCGGTGGCATCGGCGACATTGGGGAGGCGATCGAAATTCGTCTGGGCGAGATCGGCCGGCAAGGTGGTCGTCCCGCCGACGATCACGAAGCTGCTCAGATCGCGCGTCGTCACCTTGCTGTCGTTGAGATAGATCGACGCGTCGAACGACAGGCCGTGAAGCGGTTGCCAGCGTGCCGACAGCCCGACTGACAGGACGCGGCCATCTCCCACATTGGCCGTGGTGGGGAAGCCGAAGCCATCGATCAAATCGGCCTGGATATCGTTCCAGCGCGACCAGGACGCATTCAGCGACAGGCTGAAAGTATCGCCGCTATAGCGAGCGCCGCCTTCAGTGGTGGCGACCCGATCGCCCTTGAAGCGCTGCACGAAATCCTGCCGCACCGCGATCCCGCCAGGGCGAAAGCCCTGCTGGTAGCGGGCGAACAGCGTCAGCCGGTCGGTCGCGCGCCAGGCGAGCGCGGCGGAGGGCAGGAACCGGGTTTCCGATCGGTCGCTGTTCGCGCCCGGATCGACCCTCAAGGCGACGGCGCGGAGCGCATCCTCGGAATCGCCCGCCAGACGGGAATGGGTTAGCCGCCCGCCGAATGTCAGCGTCAGCCGGTCGACCGGCTCGACCGACGTCTCGCCATAGAGCGTCTGTTCGTCCACCTGGTTGCGCACGCCGGTCAGCATCGCGGTGAGCGGCCCGACATCCATCAGGCGGTTCACCCGTGCCTCATTGTGGAGCACGCTGAGACCGATCACCCACCCCGTCCCGTCCGGGCCCCGGCGCGCGAGCCGGGTCTCGGCGGTAATCATCGAGATGCGGTCGGTCTGGATATAGGCGGCGGCCGCGGCGTCCACGACCGGCTTCACCACCGGGTCGAGCGGGTCCGCCAGTGCCGCACCTTCGAACTGCTCGAAGACATATTGATGGGCATAGCCGAGCGACGAGGTCAGCTCGAGATTACCCCATTGCTTGCGCACGACCAGGTCGCCGAGCCAGTAATCGTTGCGATAGGGCTGCGCCACGTCGCTGCTGCGGGTAAGGCCGTCGCCGCCACGTTCGGCATATTGGCTGTCGGCACCGTCGATGCGCTGGCCGACGCCGCTGAGGTCGATCGTCCAATCGTCCGCCGGCACGAAGCGCAGGGCGGCGCGGCCGCCGATGGTGCGGACGTCGTTCACATCCTTCAGTCCGCGGCCGGTATCGTCGATATAGCCGCCGTCGACGGAGCCGAAGGCAAGCGCGCGAAAGGCGAGCCGGTCGTCGACGATCGGCACGTTGAAGATGAGCCCGCCATCGACCCCGGCCTGGCCATGCTGCACGGCCTGTGCGCCACTCCAGATCGTGCCGCCGGTCAGGTTCAGATCGGGCGCGCGCGGCACCACGCGGACGACGCCGCCGAGTGACCCCGCGCCATAGAGCGTGCCTTGCGGTCCTTCGAGCACTTCGACGCTGCGGATGTCGTAGAGGCGCAGGCTGGGATCGGGCGCGCTGTAGGTGATCCGGCTATTGCCCCAATATTGGCCGACAGTGGCCTGGGTGGGACCGACAAAGCTGGAATCGGCGATGCCGCGGATGAACAGCTTGTTGCGGCCGGGGCCAAGATGCGTGGAGACGACGCTGGCGACGCGCGCGCCGATCGCGTCGGTGCCGCGCGCGCCATCTGCCTTCGACACGGTGTCGCCGTCGATGATCTGCACCCCACCGGGATAGACGCTGAGCGGCACGCTGCGCTTGGATCCCGTCACGACGATTTCCGCTGTGGCGGTCTCGTCCGGCACGGTGACCGGTTGCCGCGGCGCCCCGCGCGCGACGCGTACGGGTGGCGGCGGGAGCGGCACATATTCGATGAGAAAGGTGTTGGTCGCGACCCGCCGGGCGGCGAGGCGGGTGCCAAGCAATATCCGCTCGAGCGCCTGGGCCGCGGTGAATTTGCCGCGCACGGCCTTCACCCGCTGCGTCGCCAGCCGGGAGTCGCGAAAGCCGATGCTGGTGCCGCTCTGACGGCTGAGCAGCCGGATCGACTGGTCGAGCCGGGCAGCGGGAATGTCGATATCCGCCGCCTGCTCCTGGGCATGCGCAGGCGCGCCGATCAGCAGGACTGCGGCGATCAGGGGAAGGGAGAGAGCGGTGTTAGTGCCGCCGGACATTGGCTGGGGTCATCGTCCAGCTATCGCCCCGCTCGGCAAAGGTCACGCCGAGAAGCGGGCCCGCGCGCGCCAGCACTTCGCGCGGAGGCCCTCGCAACACCAGCGTACCGGTGAAGCGAAGGCGTGCTGCCCCGTTTGCGACCCGAATCGAGCGTCCGGTATTACGGGAGAGATCGCGCGCGACCTGATCGAGCGTCGCATCGTCATATTGGAGCTGGCCCGATTGCCAGCTGCCGATTCCTTCCGGGCTGGCCCTGCGTAGCGCCGGCGCGGCATCACGGTCGGCCCGGGACAGCGCGTCGCCCTGGTTGAGCCGGATGCGCTGCTTGCCTGCCTCATAGTCGACAGCGCCTTCAGCGACCGCCACGTCAAGGGCATCACCGCTCCGCACCACGTTGAAGACAGTGCCGATATCGACGAGCCGCGTGCCATCGGCGACCACGACGAACGGGTCCTTCGCATCATGCTTCACGTCGAACAGCGCTTCGCCCTGGGCCAATGTGACCTGGCGCGGCGCATCGGGATCGAACGATACGCGCGTGTCGCCGTTCAGCATGACGCGCGAGCCATCGGCGAGATCGATCGTCCGGTGCTCGCCCTGCGCCGTCGCGACTTCGTGCACGGGCGCATCGCGCAGCATCACCGTCCCGCTGACCACTGCCACCAGCGCCGCCGCGATCGCGCCGCCGGCGGCAAACCAGCGCCCGCGCAGGGGGGAGTGCGCGGGCGCTGTCGACGCCGCAACAGGGGATGCGGCGAAGAGCTGGGCCGCCCAGGAATCGTCTTCCAGAGCCACCTCATAAGCGGTCAGGTGGCGGGGATCGCTCTCCAGCCATGCGGTGAGCCCGTCCCAATCGGCGAAGGACGCGTCATGGGCACGGATCGCCCAGAGCCGCGCTGTTTCTCCAATCATACCAGACCCTTGTTCCATCATGCCCACCTCACTGACATGACGGACTCGCTTTCGCTATTCCGCATCGAACTGTTCCTTGAGTTCGGCGAGGGCGCGATAGGCCTTTTGCAGATCCTTCTCGACCGAGCTGAGGCTGACCCCCAGGTCGCGGGCGATCGCGGCCTGGCCGACGCCGTCGAGGCGATAGCGGCGAAACACCTGCTCGACACGCGGGCCGAGCCCGGCCAGCATCGCTTCGGCCTGGCGGACACGTTCGCGCGCGATCAGCACGCGCTCGCCCAGCGGCTCGTCCTCGGGGGTCGGGCCGGCGTCGTGCCAGTCCATCTGGCGACGCTCGCGGCTGACCAGCGAGCGGCGGCGATCGCGCATCAGATTCTCGGCGGCACGGAACAGATAGGCGACAGGATCAGCCACGGGCTGTCCGGGCGCGATGGCGACGCGCTGCCACAGGTCGTGCAGCACATCCTCCGCTTCGTCGCCGGCGCCGCGCGCGGCGAGGAAGCGCAAAAGCCGCGCACGCTCGTTCAAGATGACGCGCTGCAGGCCGTCGATCGACTCACCCTCCATGGCGTTACGCAAAGCATCCGGGGAGGGGCTTGCCAAGCCCGGTTGCCGCGCGGCAGGGCCAGCCTGTCGCGACGTCGGGACCGGTCCCCCGACAAGCATCAGAGACCTGCTCCAACCACTGACTCCGTTTCCGCGCGAGCGCGGGCAAAAGCGGAGATATGGGGCTCCCCCCCACCCAGCGAAACCCGCGCCGCCGCCGGCTCCCCGCTGAGCCATGCAAGCGGGCCGGTCGGCTGGCCGTTCAGCCGCACCTCGAAATGGAGATGGCTGCCGGTCGAGCGGCCGGTGGAGCCCATCATCGCGATCTCCTGACCGCGCTCGACGTGCATGCCGGGCCCAACCATGAACCGGGAAAGATGCGCGTAGCGCGTCACCAGCCCGCCGCCGTGATCGACCTCGATCATGTTGCCATAGCCACCCGCCTTGCCGGCGAAATGCACCACGCCGCCCGCGGCCGCCAGCACGGGGGAACGGAGCGGCCCGGGTATGTCGATGCCGCTGTGCAGGGCGGGCCGGCCCAGGATCGGATCAACGCGCCAGCCGAACCCGGAGGACAAGCGCGGCAGGTCGACCGGTACCGATGTTTTCGGCGCCGAGACCGGCATTTCCGGCAAGGCCGCGGACTCGGCCACAGGCTCGTGCAGAACCGCGTCATGCCCGCCGGGTAGCCTGTCGTTATCGGCCGCCGCCATCCCCGAGCTGCCCAAAAGCCACAAGGCACCGGTCAGCGGAAGGGCGGAAAGCACTGGCATTATGTCTGAAGGACGGAGACCTTCCGCCCGTCCCGTAAGCCTGATTCAATTATTTTTTGCGGTCCCGTTTCGGCTGCGGGAATGGCCGCGGCGCTCCGTCCCTCAGTTCACCAACAACGGCTGCACTCAGGAGACGAAGGGTGAATTCGACCGAACGCCGCATGCTCGACATGCTCAAGAAAGGCCGCGACCGCTTCGGCGTCGTCGCGGTGAAGGCGGAATTCGAAGCGGAAGGCACGCGTCCCGACGAGCTGCTGCGCCTGCTCGAGCTCGCCTATCGCGCCGACCTGAAGGTCGCGCTCAAGATCGGTGGCTGCGAAGCGGTGTCGGACCTGCTCGCCTCGAAACTCTACGGCGCCAATTACATCATCGCGCCGATGGTCGAGACGCCCTATGCCCTGTCGAAGTTCGTCGAGGCCAAGGCCAAGGTCTATGGCGACGACAGCGACACGCAGTTTCTGTTCAACCTCGAGACCGAAACGACGCTGCGCAATCTCGAAGCGATGCTACCGCTCGCGAAGGTGGCGCTGGATGGCGTGGTGTTCGGCCGGGTCGACTTCACCCTGTCGCGCGGCCTGCCGCGCGGCGCGATCAACGATCGCGGGATCACTGACGCGGTGCTCACCGTCGCCAGGTCCTGCGCCGAGCACGGGCTGGAACTGGTGGTCGGCGGGTCGGTCGCGGTCGAATCCGGGCCCGCGCTGCGCGAGATGCGCCGCATCCGCCTCGACCGGTTCGAGACGCGCAAGGTGATCTTCGACGGCAGCGCCGCCGACATGCCCGGCTTCGAGGCGGCGATCAGCAATGCGGTCGCGTTCGAGCTCGCCTGGCTGGAGAACAAGCGCGATTATTATCGCACCATCGCCGACGAGGACCAGTCGCGAATCCGGATGATCCAGGATCGCATGGCCGTCGTCGCGCGCGGTCGGCTGGCCAGCGTCGCTGCCTGATCCGGACATGTCGCTGAAGGAGGAAGTTGCCGCCTTGATGCGAGGCGTTGCCGCGACCGCGGTGACGCCGCGTTTCCGCACGCTCGCTGCCAGCGAGATCGCGGAGAAGAGCCCGGGCGAGATCGTCACCAGCGTCGACCGCGAGGCCGAGCGGCTGTTGCACGAAGGACTGGAGCTGATCGGTATCCCCGCCCGCATCGTCGGCGAGGAAGCGGCGGAGCACCAGCCCGAGCTGCTCGACGGCATCGGCGAGGGGCTGGTCTGGCTGATCGACCCGCTCGACGGCACCGCCAATTTCGCCGCGGGCCGCGCGCCCTTCGGCATGATGGTGGCGCTGGTCGAGGAAGGCGTGCCGCTCGCCGGCTGGATCCTCGACCCGCTCAGCGGGCGGATGTGCCATGCCGCAAGGGGTGCCGGCGCTACCTGCGACGGCGTGCCCGTGCGCAGCAGGCCGACGGGCAATGCCATGCCGGTCGCGGCGCTGGGCACGCATTTCATGACGCCGGAACGTCGCGAGCGCGTCCATGATCTCGCCGATACGCGGTTCGAGCGCGTGCCCGTGCCGCGCTGTGCCGCCGAAAGCTATCCACGACTGGTGCTCGGCGAGAATGACCTGACGCTGTTCCAGCGCACCCTGCCCTGGGACCATGCCGCAGGCGCGCTGTTCCTGACCGAAGCGGGCGGCTTCGTCACTGACTGGAACGGCACGCCGTACCGGGTCGGCAGCGGCCGCGGCATCCTTGCCGCCGCCGACGAGCGGCTCTGGGCGACCGGTGCCGAGATATTGCTCGGGCCGGCGGCCGGCCTGATCGAAAGAGAAGATTGCCCCATATGATGACGTCCTGGAAGCGAGTGCTGCTCGGCTGCGTGTTCGCGCTGCCGCTGATCCCGGCCGAGGCGGGCGCGCAGCTTTCCCCGCCCGTGTCGTCCACCGGGCAACAGGGTGGCGCCGATGCCATCTCGCGCGGGGCGGCCGCTGGGCAAGTCGCCGTGCCGCAGGCGGAAGTCCGGCCTTACGAGCCGACCGTCATCGACAGCCGGCCCGGCGCGCCGCCGCCCGACAGCGCGGCCGATGTCGTGACGAAGAAGCAACCGGGACCTCGAGTAGCGAACGAGTTCGAGGCCTTCGTCTCCGAGGCGGCGGGCAAGCCGCTGCGCCGCTTCGGGGCCGAGTTGCTGGTGCCCGGCGCGCGCGACTTCACGGTTGCGCCCACCACCACCGTGCCGCCGGATTACCGCCTCAACCCCGGCGACGAGTTGCTGCTCGGCCTGACCGGATCAGTGCAGGCCGCCGATCTGCGGCTGACGATCGACCAGGAAGGCCGGATCTTCGTGCCGCGCGTCGGCGCGATCACGGTCGGCGGCATGCGCTATGGCGATGTCCGCGACGTGATCGCGCGCCAGGTTTCGCGCCAGTATCGCGGATTCGATCTGCAGGTGTCGGCCGGGCGGCTCCACGGCATCACCGTTTACGTGACGGGCTTCGCGGCGACGCCGGGCTCCTATACCGTCAGCAGCCTGTCGACCCTGGTCAATGCCGTGCTCGCGGCCGGGGGACCTTCCTCGGGCGGCAGCTTCCGTTCGATCCAGCTTCGCCGCGACGGAAAACTGGTCTCCGACTTCGACCTCTACGACCTGCTGCTCAAGGGCGACAAAACCGGCGACGCGGCACTGCAAAATGGCGACGTCATCCATGTCGCACCGGCCGGCGAGCAGGTCGCCGTGATCGGCAGCGTCAATCGCGAAGCCATTTTCGAGATCGCGCCAGGCGAGACGCTCAACGATGCCGTCCTTTATGCCGGCGGCGTCAACACCGTGGCCGACGACAGCCGGCTGATGGTGCTCGATTCGCTCGGCAAGTCGGAATCGGGCTGGCGGCAGGTCACCGCCACCGAGGCGCGGAGCCGCAAGGCGCGGCGCGGCGATATCGTACGGGTATTGTCCGATGTCGGCATCGCCCGCCCGATCGACCAGCAACCCGTTTTGGTGACGATCAGCGGCGAAGTGGCGCGACCGGGCCGCTATTATTTCCGTCCGGGCACCAGGCTCGAAGACGTGGTGACTCAGGCCGGCGGCCTCACCTCCCAGGCCTTTCCCTATGCCAGCGTGATCACGCGCGAGAGTGTGAAGGCGCAGCAGAAGCTGAGCTTCGACCGAGCGATCAAGGACATGGAGTTTCAGCTCACGGCCCAGCCGGTCGTCTCGGCCAATCGCGCGCAGCTGGCCCAGCCAGGCAATCTCGCTTTGGTCCATTCGATCGTCGAGCAACTCCGCACGCGCGAGCCGAGCGGACGGCTGGTGTTCGACCTGCCGGTCACCGCGCCCGCGCTGCCCGGCGAGGTGATCGTCGAGAATAACGACACCATCTATGTGCCGCCGCGGCCGGTGACGGTGGGCGTGTTCGGCGCGGTGCCGAGCCCCGCCTCCTTCGCCTATCGCGACGGCAGTTCGATCGGCGACTTCATCCGGTCGGCCGGCGGCGTGCAGCAACTCGGCGACAAGAGCGAAATCTTCGTGGTGCGCGCCAACGGCACCGTGCTGGCGAACGGCAAGAAGATAGTGCACGCGCCGGCGCTGCCGGGCGACCTGGTCTATGTGCCGATCGACGCCAATCGCGGCGAGTTCTGGGCGCGGCTGCGCGACATCACGGGCAGCCTGTTCGGCGGCCTGGTCGGTGCGGCGTCGATCAAGGGACTGGCAAATTGACGATGATCGCGAGCGTGACCGACGCGGTGCGCGATCCGCGCTCGCGGCGCCTCGGCTATATGGTGCTGGCGCTGCTGCTGGCGGCGCTGTGCGTCTTCCCGCGCCCCTATGTCGCCCGGGCGAAGTTGGTGCCGCAGGACAGCAACAGTGTCGGGCTGGGATCGATGATGAACGCGCTCGGCGGCCAGCTCCAGGGGTTCGCCGCCTTGCTCGGCGGCGCCAAGCAGCCGATCGACATGTATCTCGCCATCTCGCGCGGCACCGAAGTGACCGACGACGTGATCCGGCGCCTGAAGCTGGTCGGGCCAGAGGGTTATGCCAGCGCCGATGCGGCTCGGCTCGCTTTGGCCCAAAAGGTCGACGTGCATTCGCTGACCGGCGGCATCGTCGAGGTCGAGGTCCGCATGCACGACCCGGCCAAAGCGCAGGCGCTGACCGGCGCTTATGTCCAGGCGATCAGCGATCGGATCATCGCGCTGGGCCGCGACCGGGTCCGCCGCAAGCGCGACGTGGTGCAGGACCGCTTCAAGGAAGCCGCCACGCGCGTGACCACCGCCGAAGCGGCGCTCAACGGCTTCCGCCGGCGCAACAACCTGGCCGAGCCGGAAGCGCAGCTCGGCTCCGCGCTGTCGCTGCGCGCCGGGCTCGAAGCACAGCTCCAAGCCAAGCTGGTCGAGTTGGAGACGCTGCAGCGTTTCCAGGGGCCGGACAATCCGCAGCTCCAGTCGGTCCAGTCGGAAGTCGCCTCGATCCGCGCCCAGATCGCGCGTACGGCCGAAGCGAAGGTCGGGGTCACGGGACCGAACGTCGCCGGCCTGTCGCAGGTCTCGGGCGAATATCTCAACCTCTATCGCGACTATCGCTTCGCCCAGGCGCTGTACGAGGTCTATGCCCGGTCGTCCGAGGAAGTGGCGGTCGAGACGCTCGCCTCGGAGACCGCGTCGGACGTGCAGGTGATCGAGGCGCCGCGCCTCGATGCCGATCGCAAGTACAACATCTCCGCGGTTGCCCTGCTTGTCCTGACGATCCTGGCGGCCTTGTTCACCGAGATCTACGCACCAGCGACCGGCATCGACCTGGGCCTGAAACGCCGCGAGGATGGTGCGCGATGACCTCGAGCGATGGGGGGATCGAGCTCTCGATCGTCATCCCCTGTTACAATGAGGAGGAGAATGTCCTGGCGATCTGCGCCGCCGTGACGGCGGAGGCGGAACGCCATGTGCGGTCGCACGAGATCATCCTGATCGACAATGATTCGACGGATCGCACCCGCCTGCTGATGCGGCATCTCTGCGCCGAGGACCCGCGCATCCGGGTGATCTTCAACAACCGCAATTACGGCCAGATGCGATCGCCGACCTATGGCATCTACCAGGCCGAGGGCGCGGCGGTGATCGGCATGTGCGCCGATTTCCAGGATCCGCCGGAGATGATCGGGGCCTTCGTCAAGCAATGGCGTGCGGGCGCTCAGGTGGTGCTGGCGCAGCGGCGATCGGAGCGGACGCCGCCTTTGCTGACGGCTGCGCGCTGGCTGGGGTACGGCTTGCTCAATCGTTACGGTGACTATCCGGTGATCCCCGGCGCGACCGGCTTCGGCTTGTATGCGCGCGAGGTGGTCGACACGCTCGCGGCGTGGAACGAGCCCGAGCCGTTCTTCCGCGGCATGCTGGTCGAGAGCGGGTACCGCCTGGCGATCCTGCCGTTCGACCGGCCAGAACGCGCGGCGGGCGAGACCAAGAACAATCTCTCCGCGCTGTATTCCTTCGCGCTGTCCGGCCTTGCCGGATCGGCCAAGTCGCTGCTGCGTCTGCCGATCCCGCTTGCCTTCCTGGCGGCCGCAGCAGTCGTGCCGCTTGCGGCGGGCGCGGTGGCAACCGCGATCATGGGCGGTAGCGCCTGGCCGCTGTTCGGCCTGACGATCGCCACCGCGATGTTCGCGATCATCCTCCTGTTCCTCGGCCTGATCGGCGAACAGGTGCGCATGCTCGCCGAGCGCAGCCGCAACGTGCCGCTGGTGATCGAGGAGGAACGGCTCAACTTCCCCGCCGCCCGCGCCCGGCCCGCCGCGCGGACGCTGGTGCGCGGGCCATGAGCACCCGGACGCGGCTTTCCCTGCTGCCCGAGATCGCTCTGGCGCTTGCCGTGGTGGCAAGCGTCGCGTGGACCGCAATGCAGTTCCGCGAGACGGGCTTTCTGCCCCAGCCCTTCGTGTTCGACACCAACGACACGTTCATGGACTGGTTCAACACCGCTTATTGGGCGAATCATCCCGGCGCCTTCTCGGTGTGGCGGACGGTCTATCCGCCCTTGTCCTTCGTGTTCCTCGACCTGTTCAGCCTGCCCGGCTGCTATCTCCAGTCGCCCTTTTACGCGCGCGACTGCGACTGGTTCGCGCGCTCGACGATCATCGGCTTCTATCTGCTCGATGTGGTGCTGGTCTGGTGGAGCTTCCACCGCGCCGATCCGCGCACCGCGCCGATCCGCGCGATCGCTTTCGGTCTCGGCCTGCCGCTGCTGTTCACGCTGGAGCGCGGCAACCTGATCCTGGTCGCCCTGCCCTGTTTCATCATTGCACACGGGCCACTCGTCCGATCGAGCGCGTGGCGCGCGCTCGCGGCCGCCGCGACGATCAACTTCAAACCCTATCTGCTGCTCCCGGTATTGGCCCAGGCAGTGAAGCGCGACTGGCGCGGCCTCGAACTGGCGGGTCTCGCCACTATCGCGCTTTATCTCGTCACGCTGGCACTCATCGGCAGCGGCACGCCGGGTGAGATCGCGGCGAACACCGCCAACTGGGTCGTCTTCCAGGGCGGGCAGGTGTGGAACGAGATCCATTATTCGACCAGCTATGCGCCGCTGCTCCAGGTCCGCAACGCGCAGATCCCGGTGCTCGACTTCGTGCCGTCGCGCACGGTCGAGACGATCGAACGGATCGTGCCGCTCCTGATCCGCGCCAGCCAGGGCGTCGCGGTCCTAGCACTGGCCGCCGCCTGGCTTCAGCCCCGCGCGCTGCCGCCGCACCGGATCGCGACGATCCTGCTCGGCGCGTTCCTCGTGACGCAGTCGCCGGGTGGCTATACCCAGGCGTTCCTGCTGTTCCTCGTGCTGCTCGAGCCTTGGCGCGGTGTTGGGCGGATCACCGCGATCGTCTGCGCCTATCTGCTCTGCCTGGTCGCCGACTGGCCGCTGTCGACCGTGCTCGACCTGTCGCTCGACAGCTGGCTCGGCGGGCGTCCGGTGAGCCCGAGCTTCGGCCTCGCCATCGGGCATTTCGTCCGGCCGGGCCTGGTCGCGCTGATCCTCTGGTCGCTCGCGCTCGACAGCATCGCCCGGGTGGTCCGCGCGCACGCGCTTCACCGCCCCTCGCTCGGGCTGATGCCGGCATGATCCTGGAGCAGGATCTCGATGCGGTGCACACTGCGCTCGCGCCGTTCTGGTGGCGCCTCGCCGGCGCGCGCATCTTCATGACGGGCGGCACCGGTTTCATCGGCCGCTGGATGCTCGAAGCACTGGCCCGCGCCGAGACCGATATCGAAGTGACCCTCCTGAGCCGCGACCCGGCCTCTTTCGCCGCCAGGGTGCCGCATCTCGCGCGGCGCTTCCAGCTCGTCGCGGGCGACGTCACCGACTTTGCGCCGCCCGGCGGCCGGTTCACGCATGTGATCCACGCCGCGACCGACGCCAGCGCCGCGCTCAACGCCAATGATCCGCGCCGCATGTTCGACACGATCGTCACCGGTACCCGCCGCGCGCTCGACTTCGCGGTCGACCGCGGCGCAGAGCGCTTCTTCTTCCTCAGCTCGGGCGCGGTCTATGGCGCGCAGCCCGGGGACATCACGCATGTGAGCGAGGACTGGATGGGCGGCCCCGATCCGCGCGATCCACGCTCCGCCTATGGCGAGGGCAAGCGCGCCGCCGAGATGCTCTGCGCCATCTACGGCAAGCAGTTCGGGCTCGAGACGGTCAACGCCCGCATCTTCGCGCTGCTTGGCCCGCTCCTCTCGCTCGACATCCACTTCGCCGCCGGCAATTTCATCCGCGATGCGATCGCCGGCCGGACCATTCGGGTCGAGGGCGCGGGCACCGCGGTACGATCCTATCTCTATGCCGCCGACCTGACGGTGTGGCTGTGGGCATTGCTGATCGCCGGCGAGCACGGCGCGGTCTTCAATGTCGGGTCGGAGGAAGCCGTCTCGATCGCCGATCTGGCGACGCGCACCGCCGCCCTGCTCGGCGCGCCCGATGTCGAGATTCTCGGCCGGCCCGATCCCGGCTGGAACCCCGGCCGCTACGTGCCATCGACCGCAGCGATCCGCGGCGCGCTCGGCCTTACCCCCATGATTGGCCTCGACGAGGCGATCCGGCGCACCGCGCTTTCGAACGGATGGACACCATGACCCTGATGAAACTCTCCGACTGGGTGGCCGAACGGCTGGCCCGGCATGGCATCGAGCATGTCTTCATGCTCACCGGCGGCGGGGCGATGCACCTCAACCACTCGCTCGGCACGCATCCCGATCTCGCCACGACCTTCACGCATCACGAGCAGGCGCTGTCGATGGCGGCGGAGGCCTATTACCGGCTGACCAATCGGCTGGCGGTGGTGAACGTGACCTCCGGGCCGGGCGGCACCAATGCGATCACCGGGGTGTACGGCGCCTATGTGGATTCGATCGGCATGCTGGTGCTGTCGGGCCAGGTGAAGCGCGAGACCACGGTGCGCGCGACGGGCCTGCCCTTGCGGCAATATGGCGACCAGGAGCTCGACATCGAAGAGCTGATCCGGCCGATCACGAAGTACGCGACGATGGTCAACGATCCGCAGACGATCCGTTATCATCTCGAAAAGGCGCTTCATCTCGCGACCAGCGGGCGGCCGGGGCCGGTCTGGCTCGACATCCCGCTCGACGTGCAGGCGTCGAAGATCGATCCCGAGACGCTGCCGGGCTTCGACCCGACCGAGCTGGACGAACCCTGGACGGATATCGACCACTCAGCCGTCGCGGGCACGATCCTCGACCTGATCCGCGGCGCCGAACGCCCAGTGGTGTTCGCCGGCGGCGGCGTACGGCTGTCGGGCGCCTATGACGATTTCCTGAAGCTGATCGAGAAGCTCGGCGTGCCCGTCGTCACCGGGTGGAACGCGCATGACGTGCTGTGGAACGATCACCCGCTCTATGCCGGCCGCCCCGGCACGGTGGGCGACCGCGCGGGCAATATGGTCACGCAGAGCGCGGACCTGTTGCTGGTACTCGGCAGCCGGCTCAACATCCGCCAGGTCAGCTATAACTGGCAGAGCTTCGCGCGCGCGGCGTTCAAGATCTGGGTCGACATCGACCCCGTGGAACTGCGCAAGCCCAATGTCGTGCCCGACATGCCCGTGGTCGCCGACCTTGCCGGACTGATCCCGGCGCTGCTCGACCAGCCCTATGCCGGCCCCAATGAAGATCACCGCGAATGGATGGAGTGGGCGCGCGAGCGGGTCCGGCGCTTCCCGGTCGTGCTGCCGGAATATCATGACCATGGGCCGCTGATGCACCCCTATGTCGCGATGGACGCGCTGTTCCGGCAATTGGGCGAGGACGATCTGGTCGTCACCGGCAATGGCAGCGCCTGCGTCGTCAGCTTCCAGGCGGCGGAGATCAAGCGCGGCCAGCGGCTCTGGACCAATTCGGGCTGCGCCACGATGGGATACGAGCTGCCCGCAGCGATCGGCGTGTGCGCCGCGACCGGTGGCAAGCAGCGCGTGATCGCCATCGCCGGCGACGGCAGCATCATGATGAACCTGCAGGAGTTGCAGACGATCGCGGGTTACGGCCTGCCGGTGAAGATCTTCCTGATCAACAACAGTGGCTATGTCTCGATCTTCCAGACTCACCGCAACTTCTTCAACGGTGTGGAAGTGGGCGGCGGGCCCAAGAGCAACGTGACCTTTCCCGATTTCTCCAAGGTCGCCGGCGCGTTCGGCTTCGCCTATTTCCGGGCGGACACGCATAACGAACTGCCCGGTGCCATCGCCACGGCGCTGGCGACCGAAGGCCCGGTACTGTGCGAGCTGTTCGTCGACGAGCATGTCTCCTTCGCGCCCAAGCTCGGCGCAAAGGCGCATCCCGACGGGCGGATCACCTCGCCTGCGCTGGAGGATCTGTCGCCCTTCCTGCCGCGCGAGGTGCTGCGCGAGAATATGCGAATCCCGCTATGGGAAGAATCGTGATCGCGGGCGGGGCGCGGCGCCCGCTGCGCTTCCTTGTGGCGGGCGCGGCGAACACGGCGTTCGGCTTCGCCATTTATCCGCTACTGCTGTGGAGCTCGCCTGTGCTCCACCGCCATTATCTGATCGCGCTCGGCATCGCCCAGGCGGTCAGCCTGTGCTTCGCCTTTACGACCTACAAGCTCGGCGTCTTCCGCACGCGCGGCAACATCCTGCGCGAATTCGGCAGTTTCTCCAGCTTCTACCTGTTCAACTATGCCGCCAACTGGGCCACCCTGCCGCTGCTGGTCGAGGTCGCCGGCCTGCCGCCGGTACTGGCACAGCTCGGCTTTACCGCGGTGCTGATCGTTGGCAGCTGGTTCTGGCACAATCACGTCACCTTCCGCCGGACGGACGAGCGGAAGGCGGCGGAACCGAGGCCCGCTCAGGCGGCCGATCGGATCGCGTAGCCAGTGGTGGCCTGATAATCGGCAATCTGCCCGCGGGTGACGGCGCGCGCATCGGCACCGCGGGCGACGGCCTTGTGCCAGTTCACGATCCAGTCGAGCGCTTCGTCCAGCGCGAGCGCCGGGTGCCAGCCAAGCGCGGCGCGCGCCTTTGAGCAATCGAGCCGCAGCAATCCCGCCTCATGCGGCCGTGGGCCGGTATCGGGCAGCGCATCCGCCGCGCCGCCGCCCCAGGCCGCGCGCATCCGCTCGACGATCCAGGACACCGGCCGGGCATCCTCGTCGGACGGACCGAAATTCCAGGCGTCAGCGAACTGCCGCTCGCCGGCGAGCAGCCGCTCGGCGATCGTCAGATAGCCGCCCAGCGCTTCGAGCACATGCTGCCATGGCCGCACCGCATCGGGCGCGCGGATCAGCGGCGCCACGCCCGTCTCGAAGGCGCGGACCAGATCGGGCAACAGGCGATCTGCCGCCCAGTCGCCGCCACCGATGACATTGCCCGCGCGGACCGACGCGAGCAGCGGCCCGCCATGGTCGAAGAAGGAGCGGCGCCAGGCCGCCACGACCAGTTCGGCCGCGCCCTTGCTGCTGCTATAAGGGTCGTGCCCGCCCATCGGGTCGCTCTCGCGATAGGGCCAGATCCATTCGCGATTCTCATAGCATTTGTCGCTGGTGACGCAGACGATTGCCTTCACGCCGGGGGTGCGCCGCGCTGCATCCAGCAGGTGCACCGTGCCCATCACATTGGTCGCGTAGGTCTCCACGGGCTCGGCATAGGACAGCCGGACCAGCGGCTGGGCAGCAAGGTGGAAGATGACTTCCGGTCGGGTCGCCTCGACCACCGCGCGCATGGCGGCGAGATCGCGCACATCGCCTTCGACATGCCTGACCACCCCCCCGATCCGCGCTGCCTCGAACAGGCTCGGCCCGGTCGGCGGCGCCAGCGCGAAGCCGGTGACCTCGGCGCCCATCATGTGGAGCCACAGGCTGAGCCAGCTGCCCTTGAAGCCGGTATGCCCCGTGACGAGCACCCGGCGACCGCGCCACGCGCCGCTCACCAGCGCTTCCACGGCGCGTTGCCGGCGCGCCACAATTCGTCGAGCTGCATCTTGTCGCGCAGCGTATCCATCGGCTGCCAGAAGCCGTCATGCCGATAGCTCATCAGCTCCCCGCGCCGCGCCAGCTGTTCGAGCGGGCCGGATTCCCACACGGTCTCCGGCCCGTCGACCAGATCGAGCACCGAGGGGTCGGCAACGAAGAAGCCGCCATTGATCCGCCCGCCATCGCCCGCCGGCTTTTCGCGGAAATCGGTCACCAGATCGCCGTCGAACTCGAGCGCGCCGAAGCGGCCCGGCGGCGTGACCGAGGTGATCGTTGCGCGGTGGCCATGCGCCTTGTGGAAGCGCACCAGTTCGCCGACATCGATGTCCGCCACGCCGTCGCCATAGGTCAGGCAGAAGGGCTCGTCGGGATCGAGGTGGTGGCGGATCGCGGCCAGCCGGCCGCCGGTCATCGTCTCCGCGCCGGTATCGACCAGGGTGATGCGCCACGGTTCGCTGCGGGCGAAATGCACTTCCATGCCGTTGCCCCCGCGCAGGTCGATCGTGACGTCCGACGTGTGCAGGAAATAATTCGCGAAATATTCCTTGATCAGATAGCCCTTGTAGCCGAGGCAAATGACGAAGTCATTGAATCCGGCCGCGGAATAGATCTTCATGATGTGCCAGAGGATCGGCATGCCGCCGATCTCGACCATCGGTTTCGGCCGCACATTTGTTTCTTCGCCGAGCCGGGTGCCCAATCCGCCAGCCAGGATTACGGTTCGCATCGTCGCTCCACGTCATGTCTTCACCAGCATGACGAAACCGATCGCCCCGGCCCGTAACGGGCGACCCCATGGATGGGCCGAAAAGGGCGCCTTGGTGCTGATTCTCGCGGTGGCGGCTACGCTCAGGATTCACGGCGTGGACTTCGGCCTGCCCTCGCTCAACGACCCGGACGAGCCGCTGTTCATGATGACCGCGCTCGAGATGCTGCGGAACCACAGCCTCAATCCGGGCTGGTTCGGCCATCCCGGCACGACCACGCTTTATTGCCTCGCGCTGGTCAGCCTAGCGGTCGGCGGCATCGGCATCGCCACGGGCCGCTTTGCCGATGGCCCGGCGCTGATGGCGGCGGCCTATGCCGATCCCGGCATCCTGTTCCTGCCCGGGCGACTGTTCATCGTCGCGTGCGGCATTGCCTGTGTGGGGCTGCTCTGGTCGCTCGGCAGGAAGCTGGGCGGGCCGCGCCTCGGCCTGATCGCTGCCGCCTTCCTCGCCGTGAATGCCGTCCATATCCAGTATTCGCAGATCATCCGCACCGACGTGCACGCCACCATCTTCATGCTGTTGTGCACGCAATCGGCCGTGGCGATCGCCCGCAAGGGCCGCCCGCGCGACTATGTGCTGGCGGGCGTCTGGGCCGGCCTTGCCTGCGCGACCAAATGGCCCGCGGTGATCATCATCCTCAATCCGCTCTGCGCCGGCCTCTATCGCGCTATGTCCGATCGCCGCGATTTGCACCGCCTGGCGCTGCTGCCCGCGGCCGCGCTCGCCGCCCTGTTGATCGCCTCGCCCTATCTGGTGCTCGATCACGCAACGATGCTGCACAACCTTGCCGGAGAAGCACGTACGGCCCATCCGGGCGCCACGGGCGGCGGCTTCCTCGCCAATCTCGTCTGGTATGTCTGGCACCCGCTGCGGAGCTCCTTCGGCCCGGTGGGGCTAGCGCTGGTCGGGGCCGGCACCCTGGGCGCGCTGTCCCGCCCCCGGATCGCCGCGGCGGTCCTGCCGGGGGGCCTCGCCTTCATGATCGTGATCGGCGGACAGGCCCTGTTATGGGAGCGCTGGATCGTGCCGATGCTGCCGTTCGCCGCGCTCGCCGCCGCGGCCGCGCTCTGCTGGCTGGCCGACTGGGCGCGGGCCCGGCTGAATCGCCCCTTGCCCTTTCTCGACGCTGCAGCGGCGCTGCTGCTGCTGATCCCGATGCTGCAAGCCGCGCGGGTGGGCGCGGTCGAGCGCGCGCAGGACACGCGCCAGGTCGCCAGCGCCTGGATCCGCGCCAACGTCCCGCGCGGCAGCACGATCGTGACGGAACCTGCCGCCTTCGATCTGCTGCAGGGGCCATGGCGCTTCCTCTTCCCGCTCGGTTCGCTCGGCTGTGTCGATGCCCGCGCCATCCTCGCGGGGCAAATCCGCTATTCGAAGGTCGAGACCGTGCGATCGGGGCGCGCCGTGGTCGATCTGGCGCATGTGGATGCGGCACAGATCCCGACCTGCCATGCCGATATCGCAATCCTGTCCCATTATGACGGCTATCGGGCCGATCCAGCGCTTTTCCAGGATGAACTGAGTCGCTACGCGCTGTTGCTTCGGGGAGGCAGGCAATTGGCCGTTTTCCGCCCGCAACCCGGCTCGCGCACTGGGCCGGTCGTGCGGATCATGCGCCTGGCCCGCACGCAAACCACGTTCAGGCACCCGAATTCACCGAGACGGGCTGGACCCACACGGTAGCGATTGATCGCGACTCCCGCGATCTCGACCGGATCAGCGATCCGGCGATCCATCGCGGCGGGTCGACCATGTCGTCCGGTTCATCCCAGGCCAGCCGTCCATTCGGCGCCCGAAACCACCCTGGCCTGCCGCGGGAATATCTTCCGCACCAGCACGTCGTGCACTTCGGCGTCCGGATCGAAACAGCCGTCGGACAGCACGGTCATGCGATAGGTCATGTCGAACGCCTGGCGCAGCGTCGAGAGCACCACGCCACCCGTCGATACGCCGGCCAGCACCAGATCGCGGATGTCGTGCGCGCGCAGCACCAGTTCCAGGCCGCTGCCGGCAAAGGCGCTGAAGCGGCGCTTGTCGATCACCGGCTCGCCTTCCTGCGGCACGAATTCCTCCAGCAGCCGCGACGATGCGCCGCTGAACCGGCCCGCCGCCTTCGCCCCGGAAAAGACCGGAGTCTCCTCGCCGATTTCCGGATAGCCGTCGCGGAAGCCCACCTTGACGAAGATCACTCTCACACCGCTGGCCCGCGCCGCCGCCAACGCGTCGAGCGCGACCTGCACCGTGCCGGCCGCGCGCGAATGCTCGGCGATGTCGGCCTGGAAATCCATCAGTAGCAAGGCGGTACGGGCGTTCGACATGGGGAAACTCCTGTTGGGCCGGGTCAGCCGAGATAGGCCCAGGGCCTGAGCGCCCGGTCGGTCGCCTGGAACGCTGCGATGTCGGCGCCGCGTTCGAGCGTCAGGTCGATCGCATCGATGCCGAACAACAGCATCCGCCGCGCCTCGTCGTCGATCCGGAAGGTCCAGTCGCGATCCGCCACCGTCACGCGCAGAGCCTCCAGATCGATCGTGACCTGTTCGCCGCCAGCGCTCGCCTCGACTATATCAGCGATCACGCGCACCGCCTCCTCGGTCAGTTCGACCGGCACGATGCCGTTGCGTACGCAATTGCCGCGAAAGATCGGGTTGAAGCTCGTCGCGATCACTGCGCGGAAACCATATTCGGCCAACGCCCAGGCGGCATGTTCGCGGCTCGATCCGCAACCGAAATTCGCACCGCCAATCAGAATCCGCGCGTTCGCAAATTCAGGCCGGTTGAGCACGAAACCGGGCTCGGGTTCGCGCCCGCCGATCGCCGTATAGCGCCACCCGGCGAACAGTCCGTCCGCCAGCCCTTTCTTCGATACCGATTTCATCTCGCGCGACGGGATGATCGCGTCGGTATCGATATTGTCGCGCACCAGCGGCAGCGCGACGGCGGCGAGCGAGCGAAACGGGGCCGCGCTCATGCCGCCAGCACCCGCGGGTCGGCGATATGCCCGGCGATCGCCGAGGCCGCCACCGTCTCCGGCGAAGCGAGGTGCGATCGGGTCTCCGGCCCCTGCCGGCTTTCGAAATTGCGGTTGGTCGACGTGATTACACGCTGCCTGAAACCGAAGCTCTCGCCCCCGGCGAAGAAACACATGGAGCACCCTGCCTCGCGCCATTCGAACCCGGCGTCGCGGAACACCCGGTCCAGCCCCTCGGCTTCGGCCGCGGCTTTGACGGCGGTCGAGCCCGGCACGCAGATCGCCTTCACGCCTGCGGCCACCTTGCGCCCGCGCAAGATGTCCGCCGCGCGCCGCAGGTCGGAGATACGGGCATTGGTGCACGATCCGATGAACGCGGCATCGATTGGCAGCGTCTCCAGCCGGTCGCCGGGCTTAAGCCCCATATAGCTGAGCGCGCGATCATGCGCCGCCTGGGTGCCGCACGCCAGCGCATCGAAGGCCGGCACCGGCTCGCCCAGCGCCAGCGCCTGTTGCGGGCTGGTGCCCCAGGACACCATCGGCGGCACATCGGCCGCGTCGATGACATGATCTGCGTCGAACACCGCGTCCTCGTCGGAGTTCAGCGTGCGCCAGAATGCCACCGCTCCGTCCCACGCCGCGGCGTCGGGCGCATAGCTGCGCCCCCGCAGATAGGCGAACACCACTTCGTCCGGCGCGATGATGGCGGAAAAGGCAGCGAGCTCGGTCGCCATGTTGCACAGGGTCAGCCGCCCCTCGACGTCGAGCGCGCGAACGGCCTCACCGGCATATTCGAGATGATGCCCGCTCGCCCCGGCCGATCCGAACCGCGAGACGATGTGCAGCGCGAGGTCCTTCGCCGTCACGCCCGTGCCGAGCCGCCCGCGGACGGTGATCCGCATCGTCTTCGGCTTGCGCACCCGCAGCGTCGCAGTCGCCAGCGCATGTTCGGCCTCGGTCGATCCGATGCCCCAGGCCAGCGCGCCAAGCGCCCCTTGCGTGCAGGTATGGCTGTCCGGACAGACCAGCGACAGGCCCGGCAGCACGATGCCCTGCTCGGGCGAGATCACATGCACGATGCCCTGCCGCGGGTCGCCGATGTCGAACAGGGTCAGCCCGGCGTCCAGCGCGGCCTTGCGCGTGGCAGTGATGAACTGCGTGCCGGTCGGCATGATCGTGCGATCGCCCCGCCCCGGCAGCGTATCGACGATATGGTCCATCGTCACGAATACCTGGGCCGGCACGGCTACCGCTCGGCCCGCCTCGGCAAGGCTCTCCAGCGCGACGCTGCCGGTGCGTTCGTGCAGCAATATCCGGTCGATCAGGAGCAGGTCGGTCCCCTCCCCCAGATCGGCGATGGTGTGCGGGTCCCATAATTTGTCGAACAGCGTACGGCCCATGGTCAGGCGACTCCGCCGTTCGCCCGCAACTCGGCGATCGCCGGCGCCCCATAGCCAAGCTCGGCCAGCACGGCATCGCTGTCGGCACCGATCCGGGGAATGTCGCGCTGAAGCTCAAGCCGCGCGCCGTCCAGCTCGACCGGCAGGCCCGGCAGCTTGGTCGTGCGGCCATCGGGCAGAGTCAGCTCGATCAGCCCGCCCGCATTCAGATGCGCATCGTCGAACAGATCCTCGGGCCGCGCGATCGGGGCGAACGGCAGGCCGATCGCTTCCACTTTCGCGATCAGCTCGGCGCGCGGCATCGCGCCGAACAAGGCGCGAATCTGCGGCACTATCTCGTCGCGCGCCAGCACGCGCTGGTTGTTTTTGGCGAAGCGCGGATCGGCCCCCAGCGCGTCCAGTCCAAACGCGGCGCAGAACGCCACCCATTGCGCGTCGCTCACCACGCCGACGAACAATTGCTCGTCCGGCACGGCGGTATCGAACACGTCGTAGATCGCCCAGGCCGAGATGCGCACCGGCATCGGCCGCGCCGCCTGCCCGGTCACCGCCGCCTGTGCCATATGCTGGCCGACCAGGAAGGCAGTGGTCTCGTACAGCGAGCAGCGCACCTCACCCCCCTCCCCGGTGTGGTGGCGACGTTCCAGCGCGGAAAGGATGCCGATCGCGCCGAACATGCCGCCGGTGATGTCGATTACCGAGGAACCCGCGCGAAGCGGCCGGCCGGGAGGCCCGGTCATATAGGCGAGCCCGCCCATCATCTGAGTCACTTCGTCGAGCGCCGTGCGGTTCTCATAGGGGCCGGCAAGGAATCCCTTGGCCGAGCAATAGATCAGCCCGGGATTTTCCGCCTTCAGCGATTCGTAGGACAGGCCCAGCCGCGCAAGCGTGCCGGGGCGGAAATTCTCGATCAGGATGTCGGCGTCGACGGCCAGCTGGCGCGCCACCTTCAGCCCGGCTTCGCTCTTCAGGTCGAGGCAGATGCTGCGCTTGTTGCGGTTGAACATCGGAAAATAGCCCGCGCCGGAACCCAGCAGCTCGCGCGTCTGGTCGCCGCCGATCGGCTCGACCTTGACGACCTCGGCACCAAGGTCCGCCAGGATCACGCCGACCGCCGGCCCCATCACCATATGGGTGAATTCGACGACTTTCAGGCCGGCCAGCGGTAAGGCGCTCTGCTTCATTCGTATCTCGATATTGCTGTAAGCACGCCTTGAATGGCGCGTTTCATTTGATATAGACGTAAGACAAATAACGCAACGGGCAACGAAAGGTCCTCCAGTGAACGTCATGGACGGCATCGACATTCTGGTCAGCGAGGTGGGCCCGCGCGACGGGTTGCAGAGCATCTCGCCGATCATGCCGACCGAGACAAAGAAGGCGTGGATCAGCGCTGAAGCAGCAGCCGGCGTGCGCGAGATCGAGGTCGGCAGCTTCGTGCCGGCCAGCGTCCTGCCCCAGCTCGCCGACACCGCAGAGATCGTCGCCCACGCGCTTACCATCCCGGGCCTGACCGTCGCGGTGCTGGTTCCCAACGTGCGCGGCGCGCAGGCCGCGATCGAGGCCGGCGCGCACAAGATCACCCTGCCGCTGTCGGTATCCGAAACGCATTCGTTGGCCAATCTGCGCCGCACGCACGAACAGGTGCTGGCCGGTGCCAGGGAAATCGCCGCGATGATCGCTGCCTTGCCGGCGGGGCGCCGTCCGCATTTCGAAGGGAGCCTGTCGACCGCGTTCGGCTGCACGCTCGAAGGCCCGATTCCGGATGCGCAGATCGCCCGCCTCGCCGAGGGGCTGATGGCGGCTGGCTGCGACGAGGTCGGCATTTCCGACACCACTGGCTATGCCGATCCCGCGGCGGTGAAGCGGCTGATCGCGCTGGTGCGGAATGCCGTCGGCGGTGATGCCGTCACCGGCATTCACCTGCACAACACGCGCGGCCTCGGCCTTGCCAACGCGCTCGCTGCGCTCGAATGCGGCCTCACCACGCTCGATTCGTCGCTCGGTGGCCTGGGCGGTTGTCCCTTTGCGCCGGGCGCATCCGGCAATATCGTCACCGAGGATCTCGTCTTCATGCTCGAGGCGATGGGCCTGCGCACCGGCATCGATATCGATCGGCTGACCGCGGTGCGCGAGATTCTGGCGCACGCCCTGCCGGGCGAGCCGCTTTATGGTTTTATCCCCGATGCGGGCGTGCCGCTCGGGTTCAAGACGGCCGCTGCGCGCCGGATCGAGGAGGTTGCATGAATATCGTCGGCACGAAGATGGTCAGCGACGGCAAGACCGCGCGACAGCTGTTCGACGAGGTGATGGCCAACCCGGCGCGCGCCAAGTTCGGCTTCGGCGACAAGCTCGCGATCGTGAACGTCGATTTCCAGAACGCCTATACCCGCATCGACGAATTCAAGACTGCCTATGAAACCGATCCGCGCCAGATCGAATACGTCAACACCCTCTCCCGCCTGGCACGCGCCAAGGGCATGCCGGTGGTGTGGACTCACGTCGCCTATGCCGAGGACGCGTCCGATGCCGGTGTGTGGGGAACGCGCACCAACACCCCGGATTCGCTGCAGAACATCAAATATGACTCGCGCCGCCACGCGTTTGACGATCGCTGCGAGATCGATCATGCAAAGGACGCGATCTACACCAAGCGCATGCCCTCGCCCTTCTTCGAAACGCCGCTGCAGAGCCTGCTCGTGTGGCACAAGGTGGATACGGTGGTGATCACCGGCGGCTCGACCTCGGGCTGCGTCCGCGCGGCCGCGGTCGACTCGCTTTCGCGCGGCTATCGCACGATTGTCCCGATCGAGACCTGCGCCGACAAGCATGAGAGCTATCACTTCGCCAACCTCACTGATCTTCAGCTGAAATATGCCGATGTCGAGCCGGTCCAGACCGTGATCGACTGGCTGGAGGCGCGTTGATGCGGGAAGGTGATGCCGACCCCGGCCTGTACGATTTCCGCCCTTACCGCGATCGTGCGAAGATCGCCTGGCCCGACGGCAAGACAGTCGCCGTCTGGGTCTCCCCGAACATCGAATTCTACGAACTGGATCCGCCGGCCAACCCGCATCGCAAGAGCTGGGCGAAGCCGCATCCGGACGTGGTCGGCTACAGCCACCGCGATTACGGCAACCGCGTCGGCCACCAGCGGCTGGTCGACGTCATGGAACGCCACGGTTTCAGGGGCTCCGTCTCGCTGTCGGTCGCGATGTGCCAGCATCACCCGGAGATTATCGCCCAGGTCAACGCGCTTGGCTGGGAATTCTTCAGCCACGGCGTCTACAACACGCGCTACAGCTACGGCATGGACGAGGCGCAGGAGCGCGCGCTGATCGAGGATTCGATCGGCACGGTCCGCGAGGCGACCGGCCAGACGATCAAGGGATGGCTCGCCCCAGCCCTTACGCACACGCCGCGCACGCTCGATCTGATCGCCGAATATGGCCTGACCTATACTTGCGATCTGTATCATGACGATCAGCCGGGGCCGGTGCATGTCGCCGCGGGCCGGCTGGTGTCGATGCCGTACAGCCTCGAAGTGAACGATCATTACGGCTTCTCGGTCTACAACATGTCCCCCCGGGAATATGCCGAAACGCTGATCCGCCAATTTGATCGCCTCGCGACGGAAGGCGCGCAGTCCGGCACGGTGATGTGCATCCCGCTGCACGCCTATCTGATCGGCCAGCCGCACCGCATCGGCGCGTTCGAGGAGGTGCTGCGCCACATCGCCGCCGACGGGCGCGCCTGGATCACCCGCAGCGGCGACATCGCCGATCATTTCCTGGCCCATGATTACGATGCCGCCATGGCTGACGCGGCGCGCTACACGACGAAAGGCCGGTAATGGCGCTCGATCCCGCGTATCTCGAATATTCCCGGCGCCGCCACGGCATGGACCATGATTCCTATCCGTGGTCGAGCATCACGGAACGACCGCCGCTCGCCTGGCCCGGCGGCAAGGGCGTCGCGGTATGGATGCTGGTCAATCTCGAATGGTTTCCGATCACCCCGGCCGACAAGCCGTTCCGCGCGCCGGGGCACATGCAGACCTCCTATCCCGATTATCGCCATTATACGGCGCGCGAATATGGCACGCGCGTCGGCTTCTATCGCCTGCTCGATGCTTTCGCGAAGGTCGGCGCGCCCGTCTCGGTCGCGGTCAACGCGGCCATTGCCGATCGCTATCCCTCGATCATCGCCGATATCGTCGCCGCGGGGCATGAGATCGTCGCGCATTCGACTGACATGAACGGCACCATCGCCAGCGGCATGGGTTCGGATGCGGAGCAAGAATTGATCCTGAAGTCGATCGATTCGCTTGAAAAGGTTTCAGGCAAGCGCCCGCGCGGCTGGCATTCGATCGCCCGCTCGCAAAGCTTCGCCACACCCGGCCTGCTGGTCGAGGCAGGCCTCGACTATATGTGCGATTGGGTGAACGACGAGCTCCCCTATCGCTTCGCCACACCCCAGGGCGACATCGTCAACCTGCCGCTCAACCACGAGCTGTCGGATCGACAGATCCTGGTCAACCAGCAGCATTCAGTCGATTCCTATGTCGAGCAGATGACCGACGCCTATGACCTGCTCGAAGCCGAAAGCGCGACCTTTGGCGGGCGCATGCTGCCGCTCAACCTCACGCCGTACATCATGGGCCTGCCTTACCGGATCGACGCGTTCGAACGCCTGCTCGCCGATCTCGCGGCCCGCCCGGCCACCTGGTTCGCGCGCGGCGATGAGATCGTCGATGCGGCGAAGGGCGTGATCTAGGGCTGGATCGTCACCCCGGACGTACGCCCGGTCCACCGGGCCGCAAAAACCGCAAGATGGACGCGGCCTTGGCCGCGGCCGAGCGCCCGACATCCTCGATCCGGCCGTTCGGCAACAACGCGGCGAGCCCTTCGCTCGCCGCGCGCAACTCGGGCAATTCGCCTTCCGCGCGCCACACCAGCGTTTCGGCCCGCACCAGCGGCAGGCGCTCCGTCGCGGCATAGCGGAACGCGGCGCGGTATGCCTTGTGATAGGAGGTCAGCCCCTTCAGCACATCGAGCGTCGCGGCGTGCAGGTCCGCCGCGGACGGCATCGCGCGGGTCATCAGCCGGTGCTCGGGATCGCGCAGGAAGTGCGGGAAATGCACGACCTGATCGCGGATATAGTTGAAGGCCCAGGCGAACTGCCCGCCATAATCGTCCGGTGCCATCGCCGGGGCGTAATGCTTCAGGAACAGGTCGCGCGTCTCGGGCGGATAATCGGTCAGACCGTCCAGGATCAGCCGCCCGATGCGATCCGGATGGCGGACCGCCGTCTCGATCGCGATCCGCGCGCCCGTATGCGTGCCGTACAGGTCGCACCGTTCGACCCCCATCCTGTCGAGCAGGCCGGCCAGCATATCGGCATACCAGTCCATCGCCGGATCGGCCGGGGCGAAGCCATCCGAATCGCCGTTGCCCGGCGTGTCCGGCGCGATCAGCGGCGGGCAATGTTTCGCCGTGCCCAGCGCGCCGAGCAGCGGCACCAGCGCCCGCGACGATCCGGGCGAGGCATGGACCAGCACCAGCGGCCGCCCCTCGCCCTCCACGCGCCGCAGATGCACCAGCCCCTGCGGCAGGCGCACGAACGCGCGGTCGATCTGCGTCACGCCCTGGCGGCGATGCGTTCGTGCAGCGCCGGATCGACCATCGCCTCGGCGGCGTGCCGGAGCTGGATCAGCGCAGCGAGCGGGGCCTCGACATAGTGGAACAGCTTCCACACGCCCTCGCGCCGCCGCAGCATCGCGCTCACCCGTACCGCGCCGCCGAACGGCCGGGGGTAGAGCCGGTTGCCCGGGATGAAGACGTTCCAGCGCATATGATAAAAGGCGATGGCGATATCGTCTGCCGCCTGCCGCACGGTCAGCCGGTCGTGAGTCAGCAGCCGGTCGGATTTGCTGCGGTCGATCGCCCAATAGGCATGCATGGCCGGCCATCCGATCATCGGCTCCGCCTCTTCGGCGACATAGATCGGACTCTCCTCCGCGTCATCCCACATCGCGCGCATCGCCGGCACGTCATAGGCGTTCCACAGCCGCACATAATCAGCGACGAAGGCAGAGATTTCCTGGTCGATAGTCATGCCGATTCCTTCGAAAGATCGCTGGCCGCGAGTTCGATGAGCTCCCCCGCCGCGCCGGACCAGAGCGACAGGCCCTCCCCCGGTGGGGCGGAAAGCGGCAGCGCGGCCAAAATGTCCGGATCATAGCCGTCGGCATCCGCCCGAACGTCGAGCGTCACGATCGCCATGCCCGGCGGCAGATCGCCTGGCCGGGTCGGCCGCGGACCCATCGCATCGGCATAGCCATCGAGTTCGATGACCGTGCCCCAGTCGATCTCGACCAGCCCGAGATCGGTCTTGTGGTCGGCCGGCAGGCCGTTCGCCTCGTTGATGATGCCGATCGGCGTCGGCTTGGGCGGGCGGACGTGATTGTCGAACCGCGCGGCATAAGCGGCGTTCATCGCCTCAATGTCAGGCCCGCCGGCAACGACCGAGAAGACTCGCCCGACGAACGACTTTGCCGGTCCGAGGTTCATCCCGCAGCCCGGTGGCGCATGGGTGAGATACACGCATTCTCCGGCCGGCCCGATCACCTGCATCGCACTGATCTTCGGATAATTGGTCAACGGCCGCGGCCCGCCGATGCGGCGGAAGGGCGATCCCTCGATCCGTTCGGCCAGCGCGTTCACGTCCTCGACGATGATCTCGGTCGCATTCCAGCCATGCGTGGTGAGGGCCCGCCATGGCTCGACATGGGGCGTCTCGATGAAACGCAGCGGCACGCGTTCGCCACTTACCGGCTCGAGCGAAACATAGGGCCGCCCCGCTGCCTCGGGTGCGTTCCAGAATGCCGCCCGCCCGGCCGACACGACGCCGCGATCGGCGACGCAATATTCGAGCACGTCGCAATAGGCACGTTCCATCGCGACGATGTCCGGCACTGAATACGTCACGGCGCGGATTCCGCCCAGGCGGCGTCGATCGGTCATGCGCGGGATTCCCTTGCGGCGGAAAGGGCGATCAGCCCCTCGACCTCGATGACGCCGCGGCGATAGCCACCGAAGCCAAACAGGACGATCAGGATCGCCGGAATACCGATCACCGCAGCCTCGATCGCGATGGCGTAACGCAGGGCGGCCGGATCGCCGAACCAGTCGACCATCAAGCCGACCGGCAGCGGGCCGAGGATCAGGCTGACGAGACTGAGGATCATGAAATAGAGCGCGGTGACGGTCGATCGCACGTCGCTCGACGTCAACATGGTGAGCGATGCCGGTCCGCACGTGCCGCACAGGCATTGGCCGAACATGAAGAAGGCGAAGCCGACCGCTGCCCATTCGCCGCTCGGCGCCAGCGGATAGAGGATCGTCGCCGGCACGACGATGCAGATGCCCAGCAGGAAGGCGCGCAGGGTGCCGTCCTTCTTGCCCGCCTTCAGCCCGCGGCTCGCCAGCCAGCCGGCAAAGACATAGCCGACCGCGCCGACCACCAGGTAGATCAACCCTGCCGTCACGCCGAAGCGCCGAACGTCCCAGCCCCAGGTCCGCTCGAACAGGGCGACGTTCCACAGGCTCAGCGTGCCGAGCGTCAGCGACCCGGCATTGCCGAGCACCAGCGGCCCGAATGCCCGCCAGCGCGTGGCCATGAAGCCGATTGCCGACAGTAGGGGTACATGCTTGTGTGCGTCAGCGCCGATCGCGCCGCCGATGCGTTCAGTCCGCTGCGGCTCCCGGATCAGCAGGATCAGGGCGGCGAGAAGCAGGCCCGGCGGACCGGCGACGAGGAACACCAGCTGCCAATGCTCGACCGCGCCGGCCAGCGGCATCACCACCGGCGGCAGGCTCGAGACATAGGCGACCAGCGGGCCGCCGCCGAGGAACGCCATGGCTGATCCGAAAGTCGTGCCAGCCATCATCATCGCGATCGCGCGCGGGCGGCGGCTGCGGTCGAAATAATCGCTGATCAGGGACAGCGCGCACGGCGTCAGCGCCGCCTCGCCCAGCCCGACGCCGAGCCTGGAAACGAGCAGCAGGCCGAAACTATGGGCGAACCCAGCCATCACCGTCATCACGCACCAGATCGCGATTGCGCCGGCCAGCAGCTTGCGGCGGCTGTAGCGGTCGGCAAGGTACCCGGCCGGCAGCGCCATGGTGCAATAGAAGACCGCGAATGCCGGGCCGAGCATCAGCCCGACCTGGAAGTCGGTGAGGTCGAGGCTGGCCTTGATCGGCTTGATCAACAGGCTCGGCAGGAAGCGGTCGAGATGCGACAGCGCCTGCGCGAAGAACAGCAGCAGCACCGCCGCCCATGGTTGCCACAGGAACCGGGTCGGTGCGGCCGCCGTGGCGGTCAAGCGCCAAGCTTCCTGAGCGTGATCGGCCGGCGCGGGATCGTGACCGCTTTCTGCCGCGTGTAGAAATCCTCGCACGCCCGTCCGCCGTCGGCGCCGATGCCCGATTCCTTCCAGCCGCCGAACGGCGCGCGCAGCTCGCGCATCATCGGCGTGTTGCACCACACGATGCCCGCCTGGATGCGCTCCTGCGCTTCCATGATCCGCATCAGGCTCTGCGACCAGACATAGGAGACCAGCCCGAAGCGGCTGGCATTGGCGAGCGCGTACGCCTCCTCGTCGGTATCGAACACCAGGATCGCGCCGAACGGACCGAAAATCTCTTCCTGGCAGACGCGCGAATCATTGGAGTCCGCGCGCACCAGGGTCGGCTCGACATAGCAGCCGCGCTCGAATGCCGGCGGGCGCTTGCCGCCGGTGAGCAGCGCGACACCCGCTTCGCCCGGCTGCGGCACAAAGCTCAGCACATGCGCCATGTGCCGGGCCGAGACGAGCGGCCCGATCTCCGTCGCCGGATCGCGCGGATCGCCGACCCGGATGCGCTTCGCCCGTTCGACGAGCGCTTCGATGAAGCGATCGGCGATCCCGCGCTGGACCAGGATACGCGATCCGGCCAGGCATTGCTGGCCATTGTTGGTGAAGATGCCGAGCAGCGCCCCGTCCACCGCCTGATCGAAATCGGCGTCATCGAACACGATATTCGCCGATTTGCCGCCCAGCTCGACCGTGGCCGGTTTGAGCAATTCGCCGACCGTGCGCATGATCACGCGGCCGGTGGGCGTGCCGCCGGTGAAGGTCACGACATCGACGTCCGGGTTGCGGATCAGCCGGTCGCCCGTGGTCGCGCCGCGACCGTTGACGAGGTTGACCACGCCTTCGGGAATGCCCGCCGCGCCCAGGATCTCGACCAGCCGGCTGATCCCGAGCGGCGCCTGTTCGGACGGTTTCAGCACGCAGGAATTGCCGAAGGCGATGCACGACGCGATCTTCATCGATCCCAGCGCCAGCGGGGAGTTCCACGGGCTGATCAGCGCCGCAACGCCGATCGGCTCGCGCCGCACGAAGGTCAGATAGTCCGGGTTCTGCTCGAACAGCTCGCCCGCGCTCTGACCGATATAATCGGCGAAGAAGCGGAAATTGTCCGCTGCGCGCGGGATCGATCGGCCCTTGATCTGGGCCAGCGGCAGGCCAGTATTGGCGCATTCGAGATCGCCCAGCTCGGCCGTCGCGGCATCGATCAGGTCAGCGCAGGTGCGCAGCACTGCCTGTCTTTTCTCGACTGGCATGGTCCGCCAAGTCCCTTGGTCGAAGCTGCGCCGCGCCGCGGCCACGGCACGGTCGATCGTCGCGTCGTCGGCCTCGGGCAATTCGACGATCAGCGCGTCGGTGGCCGGATCGATCACCGGGATCGGTGCCGCGCCGGTGCTGACGGTCTCGCCGTCGATCCATGCGGTTATCATGGTCATCTCATTGTCCTTTCGGGTCGATCGCCGCCGCGCAGCGGGCATGCCAGGCGCGGGAAGCGGCAGGGTCGAGCAGGTCGCCGGCACCCACCGCCGCGCAGAGCGCCGCGGCGAGGCAGAGGTTGGAAGACAGGATCGGTACGCCCGCCGTCGCGCTGGCGATCAGCGGCAGCGAGGGCATGCCGGTGCCGCTCAGCAGCACGGCGTCCGCTGCGCCAGGATCGATCCGGGCCAGTGCCGCCGCGGCGGCATCGCTACCCAGCGCGTAGATGCCGCGCGTATCCGCGTCCGGTGCGAGATCACCCGCTGCGGCGACCGCGACGAGTTCATACCCCAGCCCGGACCAGTAGCGCGTCGCCGCCTCGGCCAGCGCCACCGGATAGGGCGAGATGAGCGCGATGCGCCGCGCGCCGATCCGCTGCAGCGCGCGATGGATCGCCTCGGCCGCGGTGATGATCGGATAGCCGAAACGGTCCTCGCAGGCGGCGGTCGTCGCGCGCACGTCCTCCGGTGAAATCAGATAGGACGATGCCGTGCAGGCGAAGCCGAACACGTCCGGGCGGAACGTGTCGAACGCCGCAAGATCCTCGGCCAGGTCGAGCAGATAGGCGCGCAACCGGTCGGCCGGTGCGCTCGCCCCGCTGGTCAGCCGCGTGACGGTCAGGCTGACCGCCGGCGGCAGCAGGATGGCGAATTCGGTCTCGACCGTCGGATTGGCCTGCGGCGTGCCGATGCCGATGCGGCCCGCGCGGCCGTAATCATAGCCGCCCGCGGTCATGCGATCTCGGCCGCGCGCCGAAGCCCCGCGATCATCGAGCTGCGCAGCAGATGCGCGCGCGCATGTTCCGGGTCGGCCGCGACGACCTGCAGCGCGCTCAGCATCTCGCGGCGCTTGTCGCCGTCGCGTTCCTGCATCCGTGCGCGGTTGCGGTCGGCCTGCGCCAGTACCTCCTGCTCGGCGATCGGGCGGCGACGGCGCGTATAGCGGTCGAGCAACGCCTCCCCTGCCCCGTTCCATACCTGCCGCAAGGTCTCGGCCAGCTCGAACGCGTCGTGCACGCCGCCGTTCATGCCCATGCCACCGGCGGGCGAATTGACGTGCGCTGCGTCCCCGGCGAGCAGGATGCGGCCGGCGCGGTAATCGTCGGCGATGCGCATGTGCACGCGGTAGGCGCGCGTCTCGATCACGTCGTGCGGCGTATCGCTCGGCGCGATCTCCTGCAGCTTGCGCGCGATGCTGGCCGGCGTCAGCCCGTCCTCGATGCTCTCGTCATGATCGGGATAGAGGCTGCAGCGCCACAGCTGCCTGAGCCGCAGCAGCGAGAAGGTGCCGCCCGCCTTCCACACATAATTGACGTTCGACAGGCCCGGCAGATGATCCTGGAACGGAAAGGTCGTCGTCGCGAGGATCGTCGTCTCGGGATAGGTCTTGCCCTCGAAGCCGATCCCGGCCGCCTGCCGCACCACGCTGCGCGATCCGTCGGCGCCGATCACATAGCGGGCGGTGAACGCGACGGGATCGCCGCCCGCCACCGGGCGCGCCGTCACCGTCACCCCGTCCGCATCCTGCACCACGCGCTCGACTCGCTGGCCGAGCAGCAACCGCACCTTGCCCTCCGCCCCCAGCCGCTCGAGCAGCAGCGCGCACAGCCGCGACTGTTCGCATTGCAGGCGAAACGGATGCCGCGTGTCCCCGGCCAGCACCGAAAGGTCGAATTCGGCGCGCTCGCCCGTCTCGTGAAGGCGGATCTGCCAGGTCGGGCTGCGCAGGCCCTGCGCCACCAGCGGCGCGGCGAGCCCGAGCGTATCGAGCATGTCGAGCGTCGGCGGATGGAAGGTCGAGGCGCGCAGGTCGGTCGCCAGCACCGGCTCCTCGGCGATCAGCGTGCAGGGGATGCCGTGCTGCCCGAGCAGATAAGCGGCGGTGAGCCCCACCGGCCCTGCCCCGACAACGATCACGCCCGTTTCCATGCCCGTCGCCGACCCCGTTGACCCGTGGATGATTTGTATTACTTCTAATAGGAATTGGGCGGGCGCAAGCGGTTTCTGAGCGGGTACGAATAAGCATTGGATAATCGCCGCAGGCGCATTGCTACGGCTGAAAGAGCATGTTAGCGTGCATTCAGAACAGTGTTCTAAATGTTGGAATGGAGGGTCGAGATGACCGATACGCTGGTTTCCAATTCCGCCGTCGCCAACATCGAAACGGTGACAAAGCCGACGCATGACGAGATCGCCCGCCAGCGATTCTGCAGCACGCTGCGCCGTCACGCGATCCAGGATTTCGCGACCGCGCTCGAAAGCGATTACCGCGAGCGCATCGCCCCCAAGGCGCCCGCCCCGGCCGACTGGCGCGACATCGACCGCGCGATGCGCAACGAGCCGTCCTACCGCTTCTACAGCACGCTGCGCTACAACGCGCAGGAGATGTGTTTCCAGTCAGTCCAGCCGGAAGTGGAGCGCGCCCTGCCCGAGCTGATCGCCGTCGCGCGCGACGCGGCGGAGCGCAACCCGGCGGGCGGATCGCTGCGCCTGACGCCCGGGTTCGAGGTGCCGGCCTATGTCACCAATCTGGACGTGCACCTGACGCCGGGCTGCTTTCACAGCGAATGGACCGACGACGATGTCGCGCAGGGCGCGGTGGTCAGCCTCGGCGCGCGCGTCTTCACCGCGCAGCAGAGCCACCGCAGCTGGGGCGGCGTCGCCCGGGTCATCAGCCGCTGGATCAAGACCGAATTCCCCGATTTCACGCCCACGCGGATGCTCGATCTCGGCACCACCTCGGGCAAGAACCTGATGCCCTATGTCCAGGCCTTTCCCGACGTGGAGGCGCACGGCATCGATGTCGGCGCGCCCCTGCTGCGCTACGGCCATGCCGCGGCCGAGCATGACGGGCTGCCCGTCCATTTCAGCCAGCAGAATGCCGAGCAGACCAATTTCCCCGACGGGCATTTCGATCTGATCGTCTCCAGCTTCTTCTTCCACGAAATCCCGGTCTGGGCGTCGAAGAAGGTGATGGCGGAATGCCATCGCCTGCTGAAACCCGGCGGCCTGATGATCCACCAGGAACTGCCCGCCCATGATCTGGTCGATGCGTGGGAGAATTATTTCTGGAACTGGGATACCCGCAACAACAACGAGCCGGCCTATACCGCCTGGCGCAACCAGGATCCCATCGCGCTGATGGCCGGCGCCGGCTTCGATCCGCAGGCGAGCTTCGCGCACATCCTGCCGGACATCGCGGCCTATCCCGATCGCGGCACTGCCTTTGCCTGGGACGAGCCCGGCCGGCCGCGGCACGGCAAGGGCGGCTGGTATGTCTTCGGCAGCCGCAAGCCCGGCTGATCTTCACTCATCGCACACGACAACAAGGGGGCGCCGCGCGTGACACTTGAGAAGAACGGCCCGGCGTACCGCTGGTATGTCGTGATATTGCTGCTCGGCGTCTTCATCCTTTCCTATTTCGACCGGTTCATCCTCAGCCTGCTCATCGAGCCGCTGAAAGCGTCGATGAAGCTCAGCGATTTCGAGGTCGGGCTGCTGCTCGGACCGGCTTTCTCCACTTTCCACGTGCTCGTCGCGATTCCGCTTGGCTGGTATGCCGATCGCTCGAACCGCAAATATCTGCTTCTCGCCGGCATTGTGATCTGGTGTTCGATGACGGTCGGCAGCGGCCTGGTCGCGACCTTCCTGCCGCTGTTCCTGATGCGCCTGGGCCTCGGCCTCGGCGAGGCGGTGGTCAGCCCCTGCTCGGTCTCGATCATCAGCGATTATTTCAATCGGCGGGAGCGGCCGCGCGCGATCAGCGTCTACATGGCCGGGCCCTATCTCGGCGCAGGCCTCGCTTTCCTGCTCGGAGGCCTGATCGTCAGTCACCTGCAGACGCTTGGCCATGTCGACTGGCCGATCTTCGGCCGGCTCGCGCCGTGGCAGGCGACCTTCGTGCTGGTCGGCATTCCGGGCTTCATCTTCGCCGGTCTGATGATGACGGTCAGGGAGCCGGTGCGCCAGGAAACCACGACCGAGCGGCCCCCCGCCAGCGCCGCCTTCAAATATATGGGCCTGCGCTGGCGCGGCTTCGGCGCGCTGATCGTCGGCTCGACCTGCAATTTCGCCCTGAGCGCCCTGACCTTGTGGAACGTGCCGCTCTTCTCGCGCCTGTGGGGCTGGGGCATCGCGGAGACCGGCCTCGTCACCGGGCTGTTCTATTTCACCGCCGGCCCGATCGGCACCGCCGTCGCAGTCTGGGCGCAGCGGCATTTCGCGATCGGCCGGGTCGATGGTTCGATGCGCGTGCTGATCCTCGGCCTGCTGATCTGCGTGCCGTGCAGCGCGCTCTATCCGATCATGCCGAGCGCCCCGATCGCGGTGATATTCATGTTCGTCGCCTTTATCGGCAAGTCGGTGGCGACCGCCGGCGGCCCCGCCTCAATGGCGCAGATCACCCCGGGCGAAGTCCGCACACAATCGATGGCGATCTTCAACACCTTCATCTCGCTGATCGGGCCGTTGCTCGGCCCGCCGATCATCGGCTTTGCTACCGATATGACCGGTGATCCGAAGATGATCGGTGTCGTGCTCGGTTGCTATGTTCTCGTGCTCGGCATTCCATCGATCCTGCTCTGCATCGCCGGGCTGAAATATTACCGTGCCGCCGTGAGCGAGCTTGAGTTGGCACTGGCGAATTCCCCCGCCCATGCGCATAATTGAACAACGCCCCTGCCGGGCCAGATAGACGAGCGGAGACGGAATTGGACAAGACGATCGTCAAGGGCATGCAAGTGCTCGAAGCGCTGGTCGCCGCACCCGAACCGATGGGCGTGTCCGAACTGGCGCGCCAGGTCGGGCTCACCAAAAGCAACGTGCACCGCTATCTGCAGACCTTCATCGCGCTGGGCTATGCGGCCTCTGCCGACAGCCGCTACACAGCGACGCTGAAGGTCTGGCAGCAGGGTGCGAAAGTGATCGAACGGCTGGATCTGCGCCGCTCGATCCGCCCGATCATGGATCAGCTCGCCCGCGCCACGCTGGAAACGGTCCATCTCGCCATCTCGGACGGCGCCGACGTGATCTATATCGACAAGTCGGAAGGCGTGCATTCAGTCCGCGCCTTTTCGGAGATCGGGGAGCGCGCGCCGACTCACTGTTCGGCGACCGGCAAGGTCTTCCTCGCCTTTCATCCGACCGCGCTGCGCGAAACGCTCGAGCGCCCCTTGCGCGCCTACACGCCGCGCACGATCGTCGATCCCGACGCGCTGACCGCTGCGGTCGATGCCGTGCGCGAGGGGGGCATCGCGATGAACCGCGGCGAATGGGAAACCGCGGTCGGCGGCATCGCCGCGCCGGTCTGGGGCCCGGACAACCAGATCATCGCTGCAATGGGCCTGGCCCTGCCGCTGTCGCGCCTCAGCGAAGAGAATAGCGCGACCCTGGTGACTCAGGTCCGGGCCGCTGCCGCCGAGGCGTCGCGCGCGCTCGGGGCTTCGGTCCCGCGGATTGCCGGGCAGGCCCGTCTGGTCGCCTGAATCCCCGGTGCCGTCGACCGGATCCGGGCGCGGCCCGGATCCGGCCTGACGCTCAGCTCATTTCAGGCCCTTCACGAACCCGGCGACGATGTCGGACCAGCGGGCCGGCTCGACGATCAGCATATGGGCCGATCCGTCCGAGAATTTCTCGTATCGGAAATTGGACTTCATCGCCCCGGTCCGCTGGTCGATCGCATTCAGCGCGTCGGCACCGTCCGACAGCACCAGCAACGGCACCGTGATCCTGTTCAGGTCGCTCGCCATGTCGTTGTCATAGACCGCGGCATGCGCCACGTCGGAGGCGCCGGCGAGGAAGATGCTCAGGGTCGACCAGTTGATCGTCGCCAGGTTGCGCGGATAGGCGCCCTGCGCCTTGAACAGCTTGGCGTAATAGGCACTGAGATGACTGCCGTCGGGCTTCAGCTGCAGGTCGGGAGGCGGCAGCGCCTTGCGTTGCGCGCGCTCGGCGTCGTTATAATTGGGCGCGCCGTGCAGCACCACGCCGGTCACCCGCTGCGGAAAGCGCGCGGCGAAGGCAGCGGCGATCGAGGCGCCGGTATGATGGCCGGCAACCATCACCTTGCGGATCTTCAGATAGTCCAGCACCGGCGCGACATTGTCGGCATATTGCTGGATCGTCGGCATCCCGTCCGGCGCATCGGACATGCCGTAACCCGGCGTGTCGATCGCAAGCGACCGGATGCCCCGCGCCGCGAGGCAGGGCTGGATGTCGGCGAATTCGACCAGCGACCAGGGCGTCTGGTGGAGCAGCAGGACGACCGGGCCGTTCTTCGGCCCCATCAGGCGGTAATGTACCTGTCCCATCGGCGTCGGCGCATAGCCCTTGCCGCCCTTCAGCACGCCCAGCCCGTCCCAGCTGGCATCCTGCATCGATGGCGGCACGCAGGCGGCGGCCCGCGCGGTCGGCGGCGGTGCCGCGGGTTCGTTGGCGGCAAGCGCGCTTGCGCCCGAAAGTACGCCGAGCAGGATCAGGCTGCGTATCACCACCGAAATCTCCTTGTATCACTATATAGAACACCGTTCCATAATGAAGACTGACGCCGCGAAGCGGGCGAGTCAATGCTGACGGACCGGCGCACGATACGGCGCGTAACTTTGTTTCGGGCGGTCCGCGAATTGGCGCTTGACCATGCCTCATTGCCCGGCATAGCATCATTATAGAACGATGTTCCATTATTCAGAACAAGTGGAAAGACGCCTAATGTGGGACCTGATTGTGGTGGGCGGCGGCTCTGCGGGATTGCCGGCGACCATCTTCGCGGCTGAAAACGGCGCGCGGGTCCTGCTGGTCGACGCCGCTGAAAAGCTCGGCGGCACGCTCTGGGTCGCGACCGGCCAGATGAGCGCCGCGGGCACGCAGCTGCAGGCAGCGAACGGCATTGCCGATACGCCCGACGCGCATTTCGAGGATGTGATCCGGATTAGCCGCGGCACGATCGATCCCGGCCTTGCCCGGCTCGCGATCGACAATGCCGCCGATACGTTCGACTGGCTGATGAGCCGTGGCTTCGAGCCGCTGCCCGATCACCCGGTCACCGGTTTCGGCCATGAGCCGTATCGGGAGAAGCGCTATTATTGGGGACCTGAGGGGGGCATCAGCGTGAAGAACGTGCTGGTGCCGATCGTCGAGGGGCTGGCCGAAAGCGGCGCGGTGACGCTGAAGCTCGGCCATGAAGTCACGGCGCTGCGCACCGACGCCGACGGCCGCGTTACCGGCGTCACGGCGCGCGACGCCGATGGCCAGGCCCATGATTTCGATGCCGCCAACGTCGTCCTCGCCTCGGGCGGCTACACGGCCGATCCGGCGCTGTTCGCCGAACTCAACGGCTATCCGCTGTACAATGCTGCACCCTATCCCTTTTCGCGCGGCGCGGGATTGAAGCTCGGCCAGTCGGTCGGCGGCTATTTGCGCGGGCACGACAAGGTGTTCAACAATTTCGGCACGCTCTACAACAGCGCGACCTTTCCGGCGCGCGCGATCGGCACGGTCGAGCATTTCCCCGAACGGCGCGAGCCCTGGGAAATCTACGTCAACGCGGCTGGCCAGCGCTTCGTCCGCGAGGACATCCGCAGCGTCGACGCCCGCGAGATGGCGCTGAGCTACCAGCCGGACCGGCGCTACTGGATCATATTCGACCAGCATATTCTGGATAGCGCGCCGCCGATCGTCGTCGGCTGGACCCGCGAGGATCTGGCCGCGAAATTCGCCGAAAACGGTCCCTCCTTCGCCTCGGCCGACAGCATCGCGGGGCTGGCCGAGGCTGCCGGGATCGACGCAGACGGCCTCGCCGCCACCGTTGCCGGCTTCAACTACGGCGTGCAGACCGGCAATGATTTCCTCGGTCGCGCGCGCGCCCCTGCCCCCATCGCCCAAGGTCCGTTCTACGCGATCCGCATGCAGGGCGGCGCGATCACCGGCGCGATCGGCCTTGCCGTGAATGATGATCTCCAGGTCATCCGCCAGGATGGCGCGCCGGTCGGCAATCTCTACGCCGCCGGCGAATTGCTCGGATCCGGCCAGACGATGGGCAAGGCGGCGTGCGGCGGCATGATGGTCACCCCGGCGCTCACCTTCGGCCGCCTGCTCGGCCAGCGCCTTTCGGGAGCCAGGTGATGCTGCCTTCGGTAAACCTCATCCCCGGCGAGCGCCGGCTGTACGTCGATGGCCCGGACGGACAGGTTCATTGCCGGATTCTCGGCACCGGCACGCCGATCATGCTGATTCACCAGGCTCCCTGGGGTTCCATTCAATATCGCAAGGCGATGCCGGTGCTGGCGGCGGCTGGTTATCAGGTCATCGTTCCCGACATGCCAGGCCACGGCATGTCCGATCCGCCGCGCACCGAGGCAAGCATCGAGGGCTATGCCGCAGCCGCAGCCGCGGTGATCGACTCGCTCGGGCTCGACCGGGTCGCGATCGCCGGCCACCATGGCGGTTGCCTGGTCGCCGCGCGGGTCGCCGCGACCCGGCCCGACAGGATTGCCGCGCTCATCACGGACAACATGCCTTATTACACTGCGGAACAGCGCGCCGAGCGCGCTTCCGGCCTGCACGATGCGCAGGAGATCAAGGCGGACGGCAGTCACTTCACCGATCGCTGGGCCACCGTGCGGCGCATCGCCGATCCGGCGTGGAGCGACGAGACGGTGCATGTCGGCATCGTCGCCTATTTCGCGAACGGCCCGTGGAAGGAGGACGGTCACCGCGCTGCGCCGGCCTATGATCTCGAAGCCGATCTCGATGCAATTACCTGCCCGACGCTCGTCATCGCCAGCCGCACCGACCGGCTGTTCCCGATGGGCCGGCAGCTCGTCGAGCGTCGTCCCGGCTGGGCTTATGCCGAGCTGCCGGGCGGCGCCGGCATGGTGTTCGAACGCGCCGCCGAATGGGCCGCACCGATCCTGGATTTCCTGCAACGCAAAGGCTGAACAACCGAATGACGATTACCATCTACGGCCGCCCCGGATCCCGCGCCCGCCGCCCCTTGTGGGTCGCGCGCGAGCTCGGACTCGACGTGCAGAATATCGAACCGGCCGCCGGCGAGACCAAGCAGCCTGCCTATCTCGCGATCAATCCCAACGGCAAGGTGCCGGCGCTGGTCGATAACGGCTTCACCCTGTTCGAATCCTTCGCCGAAAGCCTTTACCTCGCCAAGAAATATGGCACCGGCCGCCTCTATCCCGAGACTGTCGAGCAGGAAGCGCTGGTCTGGCAGTGGAGCTTCTGGGGATTGAACGAACTCGAACGCAACCTGACGGTCTGCCTGTTCGAACGCGTCATAAAGCCGGAAGCCGATCGCGACTCGGGCGCCGCCGAGCAGGCCGAACGGGATCTGCAGGCGCCGCTCAAAGTGCTCGATACCGCGCTCGCCGGTCGCCCATGGCTGCTGGGCCGGGAATTTTCCGTCGCCGACGTCAATCTCGCGGCCATCGCAGCCTTGGCAAAGCCGTCGAAAGTGTCCCTGAATTCATATGCCAACCTGGCTGGCTGGCTCGATCGGGCCGTGGCGCGCCCGGCCTATAATGGGTGATTGTTGCAATCACGACACACTCCGGACGATCCCTCGGGCTAACGCATAATTCACGTGACAGCGCCGAGTATATGTCATAGCTCTATAACAAATAAGAAATGAAGTTTGCAGGCGTGCCGCTGACCTCGGGTTGGCGGAGACGGGATCGTATTGCCCGGCGTTCGGGCGTGGGGTCGGCAAGGCGAAAACGCCGGTCGGCGGCATTTGGAAAAGGGTTCAACGATGACCAAGAAGCTACGATACAGCACTGCTTTCGGCCTCAGTCTCTATGCGATCGCCGTCGCTACCCAGGCTCACGCCCAGACCGAAACGCCCGTCGCCACTCAGGCCGCTGACGAATCCGACGGCGTTGGAGATATCGTCGTCACCGCGCAGCGCCGCGAACAGAAGCTGCAGGAGGTGCCGATCGCGATTTCCGCGTTCACCGCGCAGGAGCTTCAGACACGCCAGATCACGCGCACTATCGACCTGCTGTCCTATGTCCCGAACCTGATCGGCCACAACAACACCTCGGTCGGCACCGCCAACAGCTATTCGATGCGCGGCCTGAACAACAACGAGACGATCTCGACCTTCGATCTGCCGGTCGGCACCTATGTCGACGACGTCTATATGTCGCGGCAGAGCGCGAACAATTTCTCGCTGTTCGATGTCGAGCGGATCGAAGTGCTGCGCGGCCCCCAGGGCACGCTGTTCGGCCGCAACACGACCGGCGGCGCGATCAACGTCATCATGAAGAAGCCGGGCGCCGATTTCGGCGGCTTCGGCGAAGTCAGCTACGGCAAATATGATCGCGTGCAGGCGCGCGGCTCGGTCGACATTCCGATCATCAAGGATAAGCTGCTCAGCAAGTTCCAGGCTTATTATATCGACGATGCCGGCTATGTGAAAAACCGCGTCACCGGCGAAAAGCTGAATTCGGAGCACAGCTACGGCTTCCGCGGCGCGCTCCGCCTGCTCGGCGCCGGCAACACCAGCTGGGATATCACTGGCGACTATAATTCCCAGAGCTACGCCAACTTCCCGAACTTCTACGATCCCGCGACCGGTGATCGGGTCAGCTACACGCGGCTGCGCGAGGATTCGACCGTTTCGCAGGTGTTCGGCGGCCGCAACTATTTGTCGCCCGGGCTCGCCGACAACAAGCTTGGCAACACCGCCACCTCATGGTCGGCGACCTCGAACGTGCAGATCGACGCGGGCGACAACCTGACGATCAACCTCATCACCGGCTATCGCCACATCTATAACGAATACCTCACTGACAGCGCGATGAGCCTGGCCAGCGCAAGCACGGTCTACACCTATCCGGGCGATATCGTCACGCCGGTGATGGGCTCGACCTCGGTGCTCGCGAACGACAGCTGGCACGGGCAGTTCAGCCAGGAATTCAAGATCAACGGCGAAGGGCTCGGTGGCAAGCTGAACTACACCGCCGGCGTCTATTATATCCGCGAGGACAACAAGACGAGCTTCGCCAACGTTTCCATCACTGCGGCGGGCGTCGGCACGCTCTCGGCCGATCGCACCATGTACAACAACACCGATGCCATCGCCGGATATTTCCAGGGCGACTACAAGATCACCCCGGCACTGACCTTCACCGCCGGCATCCGTTACACCGCGGAATTCAAGGACATTCATTTCCAGCCAAACGCGACTCCGCTGACCCCCGTCGGGATCAACCAGCCCTTCACCACGGCCGACATCATCGCGGCGGGCAATCCGGTGAAGCAGACCGCCAAGGTTTGGACCCCGCGTTTCGCGCTCGACTACAAGATCACGCCGGACATCTCGGTCTACGCCTCGGCGACCAAGGGCTTCAAATCGGGCGGCTGGGTATCGCGCTCTTATAACGCCGCTGGGATGTTCGCCTTCAAGCCGGAGACGATCTGGTCCTATGAAGGCGGCCTGCGTTCGGAATTCTTCGACCGCAAGGTTCGTCTGAACCTGACCGGTTTCTACTTCAACGATTATGACAACCAGTTGCCAGCCGGTCGCGAAAACCCGCTGGTCCCGGGCCAGATCATCTATGTCACGCGCAACTTCGCCGATCTGCGCAACTACGGTCTGGAAGCGGAACTGACGATCGTGCCGGCTCGTGGGTTCAACATCTTCTGGACGGCTGGTCTGCAGCATGCCCGCTTCGTCAATGTCGATCCTTCGGTGCTGACCCAGGCCGCGAACTGCAAAGCGGGTATCGCCGCAACGACCAACTGCAACCAGGGTATCGTCACGGCGGCAGGCAATATCGCCCTGCCCTCGCGCGTGGCGCCGTTCAACTCCACCTTGGGGGCGAACTATACCGCTGATCTCGGGGGCAGCTTCCAGCTGATTCCGTCGGTCACCTGGGCCTATACCGACGGCAGCTATCCCTCAGCACAGAATGATGTGCGCGGCTATCAGAAGGCGCACAGCCTGTTCAACGGCGGCCTCACCCTGCGTAACCGGGAACAGGGCTGGAGCCTGTCGGCCGACTGCACCAACTGCTTCAACAAGCGGTACGTGGCGTCCTTCCTTATCTTCCCGTATCTCAACGAGCCGGGTCGGTGGACGGTGCGTGCGCGCTTCGACTTCTGATTGCCAATACCGAGGGGCGGGGCGCAGACATTGCGTCCCGCCCCTCGCACTTCCCTATCCGCAGGATTGATCCGATGTCCGAAGCCCGTCGTCCGGAAGATGTCTCGCTCCCGCGCAGCAGCAAGGGCCAGCGCCCGAACTTCTTCGACGATCCGTCGATCGATCAGATGATGACCTTCTTTTTCGAGCTGATGACCGAGGTCGCGGTGCTGCGCGAACGCACCGACACGATCGAGCGGTTGCTCGACGACAAGGGCCTGGTGTCGCGTGCCGACATCGAAGCCTACCGCGCCGACGCAGCCGTCGAGGCCGAGCGGACTGAATGGCGTAACGCCTATTTCCAGCGCGTGATGCGGATGCACGCGCCGGGATGAACGCACCGCCAGCCGTGACCGCCTACCCCCATCTCTTTTCGCCGGTGACGATCGGCCCGCGGACCCTGCGCAACCGCATCGTCCACGCATCCATGTCGACTCATTATGCAGTGGCCGGCCGGGTCACGCCGCGCCTCATCGACTATTACGCCAATCGTGCCCGAGGCGGCGCGTCGATGCTGGTCAGCGAGCCGATGGCAATGCTCTCCTGGCAGAATCTGCCTACTCGCCCGGCGATCCTCTCCGGCATCAATGCCGGCGAACTGACGCGCTGGGCCGATACGGTGGGCGAATATGGCAGCCTGATGCTCGGCCAGATTCAGGATAACGGGCGCGGCTTCCGGTCTGGCTTTCGCAATCCGAATGCGTTCGGTCCGTCGGCCCTGCCCGACGATCTCAGCGGTACCGTGCCGCACGCGCTCTCGATCGGTCAGATCGAGCGCATGATCGCCGAATTCGTTCAGTCCGCACGGACACTTCAGCAGGCCGGCTTTGCCGGGGTCGAGATCTCGGCAGGCCACGGCCATCTCTTCCACCAGTTCCTCGCCGCGCGCTCGAACGTGCGCGAGGATCGCTATGGCGGTGATCTCGCTGGCCGCGCCACCTTGCTGCTCGACTTGATCGCGGCGCTGCGCTCGGCCTGCGGCAGCGACTTCATCATCGGCACCAAGCTGCCCGCCGAGGATGGCATGCCCGACGGCATCGATCTCGCCGCCGCGGCCGATATCACTACCCTGGTCCACGCCACCGGGCAGGTCGATTATCTCACTTATTGCTGGGGCGCCCACGGCGACACGCTCTACGAACATCTCCCCGATCTGCACGGGCTCCGCACACCCTATGTCGATCGCATCGCCGCGCTTGGCCGCGCCGCGCCCGGTACGCCCCTCGGCGCGCTCGGCCTGATCACCGATCCCAACGAGGGCGAACGCATCGTGCGGGACGGTCTCGCCGATCTCGTCATGCTCGGCCGTCCGCTGGTCACCGATCCCGCCTGGGGGATCAAGGCCGAGGCCGGGCGCGAGGCACAGATCCGCTATTGCGTGTCGTGCAACACGTGCTGGCACATGATCAATGTCGGGCGCGGCCTGCACTGCGACAATAATCCGCGCGTCGGCGCACCCGACGAAGCGGACTGGCAGCCTGAGTCTGCGCCGGTGCGGCGGAAGATCGTCATTGTCGGCGCCGGGATCGCCGGCATGGAGGCCGCCTGGGTCGCCGCGGCGCGAGGCCATGATGTCACCGTCTTTGCCGCCTCCGATGAGGCCGGCGGCAAGACGCGGCTCCACGCCCTGCTGCCCGGCGGCGAGAATCTCAGCAGCATCTATGATTACCAGCGCCTCGCCGCCGAACGTGCCGGCGCCGTCTTCCGCTGGAACATGCCGGCCACGGCCGCCGACATCATCGCCCTCGCCCCCGATCATGTCGTGCTGGCCACTGGCGCCACGCCCGCCTGGCCCGATTATCTGCCGGCTGAATATCGCGGTGAGGGCTTCTTTCCCGATCTGCGCGAGGTGATGGCCGATCTCGCCCAGCGGCCGGGACGGCAGACGGGCACGGCCGTGATTCACGATTCCGATGGTACGGCGTTCGTCTATGCGGCGGCCGAACTGCTCAACGATCGCTTCGAGCGAGTCGTGATCCTCACGGACCGCGAACGTCTCGCGGCGGACGAAGCGATGGTCACGCGCCAGGGCGTCTATGCGCGTTTCGGCCGCAAGGGCATCGACTTCGTCACTTCGGTCCGCCCCCTCGCGACGTCGCGCTTCGAGGAAGGCGAGCTTGCCTATGCCGATGTTTTTTCCGGGCGGGAAACCGTGCTGACGGATATCGCGCTGTTCACCTATGCCACCGCCCGCATTCCCGATCTCGCGCTCGAAGCCCCGTTGCTCGCGGCGGGTCTCGACGTGCGCACGATCGGCGATGCCTATGCGCCCCGCACGGTGCTCGCCGCGACATCCGAAGGCTATCACGCCGCCATGTCATTCTGAGGAGTTTGCCGATGTATCCCGATCTCGCAGGCAAGGTGGCGATCGTCACCGGCGCTGGCCGCCATGGCGGTCTTGGCGCGGCGATCGCCCGCAAGCTGGCCGAGGATGGCGTGCGCCTCGTGCTCCACGATCTCGGCACGACCAAGGGCGCGATGGCGCCCGAACATGGCGTTGCCCAGGCGTCCGAGCTCGAGGAGATCGCGGCCGAGCTGCGCGCGATCCATCCCGACATCGTCACGCATACCGCTGACATGCGGGTCGAGAGCGAAGTCGAGGGGCTGGTCGCGCGCGCCGTCGCGGAATTCGGCCGGCTCGACATCCTCGTCAACAATGCCGGCGTCGGATATCTGTTCGGCCCGTTCATCGAGCAGACTCAGGAGCAATGGGATACCGTGCTCGACGTGAACCTGCGCGGCGCCTTCTTCGCGATGAAGCACGCGATCCGTCAGATGCTGAAGCAGGACGAAGTGGCCGATTGGGGCCGGGGCAAGATCGTGTCGATCGGCAGCCGCGGCTCGAAATCGGGCTCGGCGCTGACCTCCTCCTACATTGCCTCGAAGCACGGGCTGGTCGGTCTGACCCGCTCGGTCGCGATCGAGATGGGGTCGGCCCAGATCAACGTGAACATGGTCTGCCCCAACCATGTCACCACCGGGCTCGGATCGTGGCAGAACGAGTATATGGCGAAGATGCGCGGTCAGACGATCGAGGAATATCTCGAGGCGATGCGCGGGCGGATCCCGCTCGGCCGAGTCGGCACGGCCGAGGACACGGCCAATGCCTGTGCGTTCCTCTGCTCGGGCCAGGCGCGCTACATCACCGGTGAGGCGATGAACGTGTCGGGCGGCGAGGAGATGCACTGATCCCCCCGCCCTTCCGCACCATGTCAGCCCAATGCGTCCAGGGCGGCCTGGGCAATCGCCTCATCCTGGTCCGGCGAGCCGCCTGATACCCCGACCGCGCCGACGACGCTGTTTTCGTACCGCACCGGCAAGCCGCCGGGCATCGGCAGATATTCGGTCAGCCGCAGCAATTCCGGCTGGTCCTTGAGCCGGGCGGTCAGCACCCCGCTCGGCGCGCGCAGCAGGGCCGCGGTGCGGGCCTTGGCCTGCGCGACCGCCGGCGTCATCAGCCCGGCGCTGTCACCGCGATACAGGCGAAACGCATAGCCGCCCTCGTCGACGATCGCGATCGAGGCAGCCAGCCCCAGCTCCGCGGCTTTCGCGCTCGCGGCGGCCAGCATCCGATCCAGTTCGGCGGCACTCAGGCAAAATTTGGTAATCATGAAGTCTTTTCCCTCTTGGTGGGCTGGTGGTTAAGTGACAAGCGCAGGTGCAACGGGGGAGACGATCGGCCTTGAGCAAGCGCAACGAAGACCAGGTGGATCGCCTGCAGGCGATCCCGCTCTATCATCAGATTTTCCTCCAGCTTCGCGAGGAGATCATCAACGGCAGCCGTGCGTTCGGATCGCGCATGCCGACCGAGGAGGAATTGTCGGAAAACTTCGGCGTCTCGCGCATCACCGCGCGCCGGGCACTGGCCGAGCTCGCCGACACGCACCTCGTCGAACGCAAGCGCCGCGTCGGCACGCATGTCACCTATCAGTCGCCCGCCAGGCCGATCGAGGGCAGCCTCGAACAGGCGCTCGAATCGCTGATCACCTATGGCCGCAAGACTCAGGTCCGCATCCTCGAGCTCGACATGATCGCGGCGCGCCCGCCGATCAGCGATGCCCTCGGGCTGCCGGTCGATAGCGAGGTCCTGCGCGTCGACCGGGTCCGCTGGCTCGAGAACCAGCCGATCAGCCATCTCGTCAGCTACGTCCCCGGCGATCTTGCCGGCGCGATGAACCGGACCGCGCTCAAGACCACGCCGATGCTCTCGCTGCTCGAACAGGCCGGCGTGCAGATCGGCGCGGCGAGTCAGACGATCTCTGCGTCGCTGGCGGACGGGACGCTCGCCAATCTGCTCGAAGTGGATATCGGCTCGCCGATCCTGCGCGTGAACCGCACGGTGTTCGATACCGCGCACCGCCCGGTCCAGTATGTGCTCGCCCAATTCCGCCCGGATCTCTATCAGATCAAGCTCGACCTGCATTCCGCGCGGCCCTGACGGACGTCGAAAAGGTCGGGAATCTGCGGGTTTCGCGCACATCTTGATGCTTTTGCCACGAATTGCTCATTTGATATAGAAATAAGTGTAATTGGTGATAATCTGCCGCTCATGAAGAGCATGCGGACATGACCGACTGGACCTCGGACGGCGATCCGCTGCTGACGCGGTTCCGCTTCGCCACGGTCGCCACCCCCGATCTGGACGGCTGCGTCGCCGACTATGCCGCGCTCGGCTACATCGTCCGCGACAGCGGCACGATCGCCCCCGATCTCGCCGCCAGCTGGGGCACCCCCGCCATGGCCGGACAACGTTGTCATACCCTCAGCACCGCCGGCGCCAGCGACGATTATCTCCGCCTCGTGGAGGTTGTTCCCGTGTCGCGATACCGCGCCCTGACCACCTATGGCTGGGCCGCGTTCGAGATCATCGTCGACGATGTCTACGAAGTGCACGATCGCCTCAAAGCCTCCGCTTTCACCATCATCGGCGAGCCCCGGCCACTGCAGTTCATGCCCTCGATCGTCGCGATGCAGGCCGTCGGCCCATCCGGCGAATGCCTCTATTTCACCATGGAAAGCGGCGACCGCGCCACCTCGATCCTCCCGCAACCGCGCTCGCTGATCGATCGCCCCTTCATCCTGGTCGTGGCGGGACCGGACTTCGACGCGCTCCGCAACTGGTATTGCGACCTGTTCGATCTCAAGCGCCGCCCGTTGCGCGACAGCCGGATTTCGCTGGTGCAGACCGCCCAGGGCCTCTCCCCCGACACGGTGACGCGGATGACCACGGCGGGCCTGCGCGATCATGGCTATCTGTTCGAATTCGACGAATATCCCCCGGGCCCCGGCCTGATCGCCGGGCCGCGCCCCTGCGCGCCGGGCATGCTCCCGCCGGGCTGCGCGATGGCCAGCATCGCGACGGTCGCGATGGACCGGATCGCCCCGCTCGCGATCACGCCGCCGGTGCGGCGCGACGGCCCCGGCTATGACGGGCGGCTCGCCTGCACGGTACGCGGGCCGGCGGGCGAACTGATCGAATTCATCGAGGAGGCAACGTGATGACCAAGGCCATGAACGTCCGGGACGTGCAGCACCCCGTCCTGCCGCGCGCCACGGCCGAGGAGTTGAGCCGCCAGCGCGCCGTGGTGTCGCTGCGCAAGTTGCTCAACGCCCGCGTCCGTTCGGAAAATGTCCGCCGGTTTCATGACGAGGGTGCGCCCGCCTTCGCCGCGCGCCACCAGCGCCAGCCGCAGTCGCCGGACGACATCTCGGCCGCTTTGTTCGAATCCCCCGGCTACCGCCTGTGGAGCGCCGCCAATCGCGCCGCCCAGGAGATGATCTGGGTCTCGGTCGGCGAACCGCTCTTCCGCGATCGCGACCGGATGCAGGCGGCCGCGCGAGATCTCGCGACCTCCCCCGACCGCAAGGGTAGCCTGACGCTCGACCCGTCCTATGATCCCTCGCCCGAACTGGCCGGCACTGACGTTCATCTCCAGCCTGGCGGCTATGCCCGCGATGACGGGCCCGACGATGTCGTCGCCGGCGCCTTTTACGAAACCGGCGGCAACGTGTTCTCCTTCGGCCAGGGCGCCGGCAAGAGCGACAGCAAGGCAGGCGTCATCTTCCGCCTGCTCGACGAGACATTCGCCGGATTCGAACCGAAGCGCATCCTCGATCTCGGCTGCTCGGCCGGCGCAGCTTCCGCCGCCTATGCCGATCGCTTCCCCGACGCCGAAGTGCATGCGATCGACATCGGCGCCGGCATGCTCCGCTATGCGCACGCTCGCGCCGAAGCGCTCGATGTGGCAGTGCATTTCAGCCAGATGGACGCCGCCGACCTGAAATATCCCGACGATCATTTCGACCTCGTCGTCTCGCATAACATGCTGCATGAAATCGGCGCCGACAAACGCCGCCGCGCCATGGCCGAGGCGCTGCGCGTGGTGCGGCCGGGCGGGCTGGTGATCTTCCAGGACGTCGACACCCGCTTCGCGCCGAGCGATGTCCACCGCGTCGAGAAGAACTGGGACACCCGCTTCAATGGCGAGATATTCTGGCAGACCTATACCGAGTCCGATCTCGAGGCCGATATGCTGTCCGCGGGTTTCGCCGCTGCCGATGTCGCTGAACATAACGTCGCCGCTGTAAGCAATCTCAACCGCTGGTACGTGATCAGCGGCCGCAAGCCGCTGGTTGCCGCATGACGAGCGCCACGGATGCGATCCATGCGGTGATCGCAGCGGGCCGGGGCGCCCGTCCGACGAGCCTCGACAATGTCGAAACCGAACGGGTGTTGGCGATCGCACTGGCATTGCTGGTCGAACTGTCGGTGTCGAACGACCGAATCGACCGCCTCGAACGCGAAGTCGCCGACTTGCGTGGAACGACGCTCGAAGAATTTCGGGACGCCCGGCTCACCGACGCCGCTATCGCCGAGCGTCAGGAATCACTGGAAGCACTGCAGTTGCGCGTGTTGCGCGTCATGGTCGATCCCCGCGCGGCCGAAACCTCTTGAAATGCCTTGTGGTGACATCGAGGTCGCGTAGCCGGTAATCGAGCCGCGCGGGGCCTGGTCCGCGGCTTGGCTATGTTTGAGTCTCCGAAATTCGCCGGAAGGACACGAACGGCCGTGGTGAACTGATCGACTAAGCATCGGTTTCAGGAGGAAAAACTCGATACCGATAGCCCGGCATGGCCCCCTTTTGGGGGGCCTCGTGGCGGAGAGGGTGGGATTCGAACCCACGGTACCCGTGAGGGCACAACGGTTTTCGAGACCGTCCCAATCGACCACTCTGGCACCTCTCCGCAGAGGTCTTTGCAAGCAACCCGGGCCAATGAAAGCAAGGGGTGCCGGTCGAAGAGCGCGCGCCTCTAACGCAAAGCTAAACGTCGCACAAGCACCGCTTCGCGGGCAATCCGCTTGTGCAGCGCAAAAGAGTCCTTAGATTGACATCATGCCTCGTGCCCATATCCCCGCTCACCCCTTCGATGCGACGATTCCCCTGCCGCCCGTCTCTCATGCGCGCTTCGCCATCGGCGACGTCGTGCGGCATCGCATGTTCGATTTCCGCGGGGTGATCTTCGACGTCGATCCCATCTTCGCCAACAGCGCCGAATGGTATGAGGCGATCCCGGAGAATATCCGGCCGCGCAAGGATCAGCCCTTCTACCATCTGCTCGCCGAGAACATGGAGTCGAGTTACGTCGCTTATGTCAGCCAGCAGAATCTGGTGGCTGACGACACCGACGAGCCGATCGATCATCCGGCGATCTCGGACCTGTTCACCGATTTCGCCGACGGACGCTATCAGCTGCGCCGCGAGCACAAGCACTGAGCCTGCAGCCGATTGACAGGCGGCCGGCACAGAATCTAGTTTCGCATTGCTCCACCGGGGTGCATCGGCATGGTGCCGAAAGGGCAAGGCCCGCCCGCTGACATTCTCAGCCGGAGCCTGCCTATGTCCGATTCCCCTGATCCCGCCCTGGAAGCCTATCGCAAGCACGCCAAGCTGCTGCTGCGCTGGCACCGCGAGGGCAATTATTCCGTGGGCGGCAAGCTGCGCCTGCTGGAGCGCTTCAGCCGCCTCACCGATCGCGAAGCGCTCGACATGCCGCTGCCACTCACGCTCGCGCAGGAGGTCGTCGCAGTCGAAGCCGGCTTCCCGACCTGGGCCGCGCTCAAGGCGGGCTTGAGCAGCCCATTCCAACCACGGACTGAGCCTGGGCCCCCGGTCCTGAAGGCCATCACCCCCATCCTGTTCGTGCGCGACGTCTCGGCGGCGGCGACCTGGTTCGAAGAGAAGCTCGGCTTCGCGGTGGATTTCCTCCACGGCAATCCGCCATTCTACGGCGCCGTTTCGCGCGACGGCGCGTGTCTGCATCTGCGATTCGTTCACCAGCCCAATTTTGCCGAGCTGGCGGCACACGAAGGCTCGCTCATCCTGGCGACGATCGAGACGGGCAATATCAAGGCACTTTTCGAGGAGTTCGATGCCCGCGGCGTCATATTCCCACAGAGGCTGGTCAAACAGGCCTGGGGTGGCACCGACTTCCATGTCCGCGACCCGGACGGGAACGTTCTCTCCTTCGTGCAATATCGTCAGGCGGCCATCCCCTGACGGCAAGGGTGCGTGGACGACTCGCGCTCGAACCCCTATATCGCTCCGGCGTGGCCCCGCTGACCGGCGGAAGGGCAATTCGGCGTTGACAGAATCGCCTGCCTCCCTTAGCTGCGCCCCTTCCCCCGCCGGGCTTGCCTGCGCGGGCATATGCATTTTGAAAGTGATGAGGGCCATGTTCGCAATCGTGCGCACAGGCGGCAAGCAATATCGCGTTGCCGCTGGAGACAAGATCGTCGTCGAGAAGCTCGACGGCGAAGCGGGAGCGTCGATCACGCTCGCTGACGTCCTGCTTGCAGGCGAAGGGTCGGAGCTGAAGTCGGTCGAGGGCCTGACGGTCTCCGCCGAGATCATCGCCCAGGCGAAGGCCGACAAGGTCATCATCTTCAAGAAGAAGCGTCGCCACAATTATCGCCGCAAGAACGGCCATCGCCAGCAGCACACGATCCTGAAGATCCTCGCCATCGGCGAGCAGGAAAAGAAGGCCAAGGCGAAGAAGGCTGACGCAGCCCCCGCAGCAGCTGAGGGCGAAGCCCCGGCCGCTCAGGCGTAAGGAGTAGTTTAGATGGCACATAAGAAAGCAGGCGGCTCCTCGCGCAACGGTCGCGATTCGGCCGGCCGTCGTCTCGGCGTGAAGAAGTTCGGTGGCGAAACCGTCGTTCCGGGCAACATCCTGGTGCGTCAGCGCGGCACGAAGTTCTACCCGGGCGTCAATGTCGGCATGGGCAAGGACCATACCCTGTTCGCCCTCGTGGACGGCCGCGTGTCGTTCAAGGAAGGCAAGCTCGGCCGCAAGTTCTGCTCGGTAGAGATTATGGCGGCTGCCGCCGAATAACACGGGTAACCGTTCGGGTTGCCCACTTGGGCGACCCGGGTTTTCGCAAGAGAACCGAAAAAGGGAGACGGGTCGCCCCGGCTCCCTTTTTTCATGCTCCCTCCCACTCATTGTCGTCCTCACGTCATCCCGACGTGCGAGCGGCAATGCGACCGACGAGGAGAGTAAAATGTTCGCTCGGACTGCAAGATTGACGCTGCGCCCCGGCTGGCCCGAGGATGCCCCGGCGCTGGCTCAGGCGATCGCGCATGAAGCGGTCGTCGCCAACCTGGCGCGCGCGCCCTGGCCCTATACGCTCGCCGACGCCGAGGAATTCCTCGCCCGCCCCCGTGCGGCCGACGACGCGCGTTTCATGATCCTCAGCCATGAGGCGGAGTATCCGCGCATCGTCGGCACGATCGGGATGTGGGTGGAGGACGATGCCTGGGAGCTCGGCTATTGGCTGACCCCCTCGGCCTGGGGCCGCGGCTATGCGACCGAAGCCGGGCGCATCGTGCTGCAGATGGGGCGCCACGCGCTCGGCGTGAAGCACATCCGCGCCGGGCATTTCGTCGACAACCCCGCCTCCGGCCGGGTGCTTTCCAAGCTCGGCTTCCGGCCTACCGGCGATATCGTGCCGCGCCATTCGCGCGCGCGCGGCGTCGACGTACCGTGCGCCGTGTTCACGCTCGACCTCGACCCGGAGGTGGACGGGGACCGAATGTGCGACGTGAAGATAGCGGCATGACCAGTCCTCTCCCCGACCAAGGGAGGACATGTCCGTTTTCGGCACCGGCTTTAGATGCGAAAATGATTTCTTCGCATCAATTCCTATCGAACGGGAGGATTATGGTAACCCGCTGATCCGTGGCGCAACCTTTGGCCAGATTACGGATCGGGAAACAAAATAAAGGGGTTTCCATCCATGACGTCGCGATCCGCTCTGGCCCTGGCCGTATCCGCCATTGCTCTCACCCATGGCTCGATGGCCGCCGCGCAGGAGGTATCCGCACCCGCCGACTCGGCTGACGCCGCCGCACCGGTCGACCAGGGCGATATCGTCGTCACCGGCACCCGCACTGCCGGCCGCTCGCGCTTCGACAGCGCCTCGCCTGTCGATGTGCTGACCAACGCGACGCTGCAGCGCCAGGGCACGACCGAACTCGGCGCCGCGCTCTCGGCGGTCGTGCCCTCGATCGACTTTCCGCGCTCGTCCGCCGTGGACGGCACCGATTCGATCCGCCCCGCCACCTTGCGCGGGCTCTCACCCGACCAGACGCTGGTGCTGATCAACGGCGTGCGTGCGCATACCTCGGCGCTGCTCAACACCAATGGCTCGGTGGGTCGCGGCTCCGCGGCGGTCGATCTCAACACCATTCCCTCGGTGGCGCTCGACCGGATCGAAGTGCTGCGTGACGGTGCCGCCGCACAATATGGCTCCGACGCGATCGCCGGCGTGGTCAATCTCCGCCTGCGGGAAGCGCGCAGCGGCGGCGGCGCGACCGTGACCTATGGCCAGTATATCACGGACGTGCAGACCGCGCGGGGGCAGCGCAACGAGCATGACGGGGAGACCGTCACCGTTTCCGGATGGCAGGGCCTCGCCCTGGGGCCGCAGGGGTTCCTCACGCTCTCCGCCGAATATCTGAACCGCAACGCCACCAGCCGCGGCGATTTCGACCCGCGCAAGAGCCCGATCCGGGTGCGCTCGCGCTTCGGCGACCCCGAAGTCGAGCAGTACAGCATCTATGCCAATGCCGGCTATGGCCTGGGCGATAGCGGCTGGGAGCTTTACGGATTCGGCGGCTATCAGCACCGCGACAGCACCAGCGCGGCCACCCCGCGCATCAATGGCGGCACCGACAATAATCTCAGCGCGGCGGCCCTCGCCGCCCTTTATCCCGACGGTTTCACGCCGCTGATCAACGTCAAGTCGGAGGATGTGACGCTCACCGAAGGCCTGCGCGGCGAGATCTCCGGCTGGAAGGTCGACCTGAACCTGTCCTACGGCCGGAACAAGCTGACATTCTACACCCGCAATTCGGGCAACGCGACGTACGGCGCCAATTCCGCGCGGGAATTCTATGACGGGCAACTGATCTACGATCAGATCGTCGGCGGCCTCGATATCTCCAAGGAGTTGCCGCTGGGCGACGGCACGATCAACATTGCCGGCGGCGGCGAGGTTCGTCGCGAGGGTTTCAAGATCGGCGCGGGCGAACCGGCATCCTATGACCGCAATCCGAGCCTGCCGACCCCGGCGCCGACCACGCTCGGCTCCGGCGCCCAGGGCTTTCCCGGCTTCCAGCCGTCGAACCGGGTCGATGCCCACCGGTCCAACGTCTCCGGCTATCTCGATATCGAGGCACACCCGGTCCAGCAGCTGACGATCGGCGCGGCCGTTCGCGGTGAGAGCTATTCGGATTTCGGCGAGACGGTGAACGGCAAGGTCAGCGCGCGCTACGAGTTCGCGCCCTGGATTGCGATCCGCGGTACTGCCTCCACCGGCTTCCGCGCGCCCTCGCTGCAGCAGCAATATTTCACCTCGACCGCCTCGGTGCTGAGCAACGGCAACATCGTGGAGACGGGTCTGTTCCCGTCGATCAGCCCCGTCGGCTCCGCTCTCGGCGGCAAGCCGCTGCGTCCGGAAAAGGCGACGAACTTCTCGGCCGGTCTGGTCGTCCGTTCGGGGGGGTTCGACCTGTCGGTCGACGCCTATCAGATCAAGGTGCGCGATCAGATCGCGCTGTCGGAGAATCTCAGCGGCGCGGTGGTCGTGTCGCTGCTCCAGCCCTATGGCGTCACCGCCGGCCGCTTCTTCCTCAACGGCATCCGCTCGACCACCAAGGGCATCGACGTGGTCGCCCATTACCGCGTGAAGACCGATGGCATCGGAACGTTCGATCTGACGGCCGCCGGCAATTTCAACGACATCAAGATCACGCGCGCCCCCGCGCCGGCGACGATCACCAGCGGCGCGACCAGCGTCACGCTGCCGATCTTCAGCCGCCAGCGCATCATCTCGTTCGAGCAGGGTACGCCGCGCACCAAGGTCGTCGGCACGGTCGACTGGTCGCTCGACGATCTCGGCGTCACCGCACGCGGATCCTATTATGGTGACGTGACCCAGCCGAGCAGCACCGGCTTTGCCGAGGACGACATCCATACCGGCCGCCACGCGGTGTTCGATCTGGAGGCGCGCTATCAGGTGATCCGCAACGTCAATCTGGCGGTGGGCGCGAACAATCTGTTCGACACCTATCCCGACTATGTGAAGCTCGCTTCGTCGCGGGGAACGGCACTCAACAGCACCGGCCTGGTCGGCTTCCCCTACTACTCGCCGTTCGGCTTCAACGGGCGCTATCTCTACGCGCGGCTCGGCGTAACCTGGTAAGAAGACGGAGGGCCGGTTCGCCGGCCCTCCCCTTCAGGCCGCGACCGTCTCGCGCGGCAGCACCGCCGCTTCATACTCGCTCTCGTACATGCCGATCAGCTTGCGATCGTCATGGTTCCACGGATGGAAGCTCGGCAGAAAGAAAGCGAGCCATTGCCCCGCGATCTTGCGCGCCATGCCGGGCCGGCCGAACGCGTACCAGAACATCTTCGCCCACACCTTGGGACCTGTCAGCCCGTCCTGCGCGAGCAGGTCGAGCATGCCGCGCGTCCGTCCGCGCGTGAAATTGGCGGTGACGCGAAGCATCACCAGCGCCTTCACCTTGAAGCGCTGCCATTCGCTCCAGTTCCGCGTCGCATGCAGCCAGGTGTCATAGGCGACGCCCTTGTGCTCGATCTCCTCGGCGGCATGCCAGCGCCACAGATTGGCGAATTCCTCCTCGCCGCCGGCGAGATGGCGCGGATTGGCGAGCAGTTCGTGCGCGATGATCGCGGTGAAATGCTCGAGCACCATCGTCGCGGTCAGATTGGCGATCGGCGGGCGCCCCTTGGTCAGGTCGAGCCCCTTCTGCACCCGCGCCTCCAGCCCGGCGATGTCATAACCCTGGTCGACGACATGGCGGTTGAACGCGACATGCTCGCGCGTATGCATCACTTCCTGCTTGATGAACGCCTGGATCTCGCCCGACAGCTTGGGCGGCGTGCCGTCGCGAAACGCGCGGACGCTCTCCACGAAAAAGGCCTCGCCGCGCGGAAACGTCACCGACAGCGCGTTGTAGAAGGCCGTGGCATAAGGGTCGTTGTTGAGCCACCAGCGCCCCATCCGCGTCTCGCGGCCGAAGCGGCGATCGCGTGGCGTGATCGTCAGGTCACCGGGAGTGGTTGCTTTCGCCACGAAAACCTCCGAACAGGGTAGGGAAATGGGTCGCTTACAAGATTGTCAATAGGCTTTACTTACACTAGTGTCAATAATTCGCAAACGCCTTAGCCCGGAAGAATCACGCGATGCCGCGATCGAGGCGGCACGCGCGCTGCTGGTCGAGGAAGGGCCGCAGGCGGTGACGCTCAAGGCGGTCGCGGCGCGGATCGGGCGGACCCATGCCAATCTGCTCCATCATTTCGGCTCGGCCGGGGATCTGCAACGCGCGCTGATCAAGCATCTCGCCGACAAGATCACCGCACAGATCGGCGCCGCGGCAAAGCGCGCGCGCGAGACCGACCAGAATCCGCGCGAAGTGGTCGACATGACCTTCGACGCCTTCGCCCGTGGCGCGGGCGCGATGGCGAGCTGGATGATCCTGACCGGCAACCAGAATGCGCTCGATCCGATCCTCGAGGCGATCCACAACCTCGTCGAGGAATTGTCCGAGGACCATGAGGCCAGCCGCATGACGATCCATGAGGAAACGCTCCAGCTGGTGCTGACCGCGCTGGGCGACGCGCTACTCGGCGGTCCGATGGCGAAGGCGCTCGGCCTGCCCCGGGAAAAGGCGCGCGAGCTCGCCACCAATGCGCTGATGGCGTCGCACAAGAGCGAAAACGCCTGATCCACGCCCGTACTGGATAAAATTACGATTTCCGCTAGAGAGCGGCCATGCATTTTCTTGACCAAGCAAAGATCTTCGTCCGCTCGGGCGCGGGCGGCCCCGGCGCCGTCGCCTTCCGGCGTGAGAAGTTCATCGAATATGGCGGCCCGAACGGCGGCAATGGCGGCAAGGGCGGCGACATCATCTTCGAGGCGGTCGCCGGTCTCAATACGCTGATCGACTTCCGCTACACCCAGCATTTCCGGGCACCGCGCGGCCATGGCGGCTCCGGCCAGAACATGACCGGGGCTGGCGGCGAGGATCTGGTGATCAAGGTCCCCGTCGGCACCCAGATCCTGTCCGAGGACAAGGAGGAAGTGCTCGCCGACTTCACCGTGGCGGGCCAGCGCGAGGTGTTCCTGCGCGGCGGCGATGGCGGGCGCGGCAATGCCAGCTACAAGACCTCGACCAATCGCACCCCGCGCCAGCACGGCACCGGCTGGCCCTCGGAAGAGGCCTGGGTCTGGCTGCGGCTGAAGCTGCTCGCCGATGCCGGGCTGGTCGGCCTGCCCAATGCCGGCAAATCGACCTTCATCAATGCCGTCACCAATGCCAAGGCCAAGGTCGGCGATTATCCCTTCACCACCGTCCGGCCGCAGCTCGGCGTAGTCAGCCGCCACAATCGCGAGTTCGTCGTGGCCGACATCCCCGGCCTGATCGAAGGCGCGGCGGACGGCGCCGGCATCGGTGACCGCTTCCTCGGCCATATCGAGCGCTGCAAGGTGCTGCTCCATCTCGTCGACGCGACCGAGGAGGATCCGGTCGGCAATTATCGCATCGTGCGCGGCGAGCTCGACGCCTATGGCGCCGGCCTGATCGACAAGCCCCAGGTGATCGGCCTCAACAAGGTCGATGCGATCGAGCCCGCCGATGCCAAGAAGCTGATCACCAAGCTCAAGCGCGCCAGCAAGGCGGACGTCCTGCCCATGTCGGGCGCGGGCGGCGAAGGGCTGGAAGCAGTGCTCGACCGGCTACTCGAAGCGATCGGCCCGGCCGAAACGGCGCCGGTGCGCGACGACGGGGCGGAAGATACGATCGAATGGTCACCGCTGTGAAGCATATCCGCGCGATCACGCCGTAGCGATTCGGGGCCGTCGCCCTGGAAACCGAACGGAGATGTGGACATGGCGCTTTTCGATCTGATCCGGAAACTGTTCGGCCGCGCGCCCGCTCCATCGCAGCCGGCACTCGTCGCTACCGAAGCGCCTGCTACACCTGAAGCGATTGCCGACCCCATAGCCGTCGACCCCGAAATGGCCGTGGAACCCGAGCCGGTCGAGCTCGACACGGTCCAGCGCTCGGCAGCGCGGCGGGACGCGTTCTGGGCAACGGTCGGCACCGTCGAGAGCGACGTCCTCACGCATCTCGTCAGCCCGGGCCTGATGGGCGGCCCCGCCTGGCCGACCACCCGCCAGGCTTACCGCGTGATCCGCCGGGCGAACGGATCGATCCTGATCGCGACCGACGGCTTGTCCGATCCGTTCGACGACGCGGGTGACCGGGGCGGCGATACCAACGGCTTCAACCTGGAGTTGTTCGTGGAAAGCGCCGACCTGCCCGCCGACCTCGCCGGCACGCCAGGCGACATATCCCCGCTCGCGCGGAGCTGGATGCTCGAGCTGCTTCAGAATGTCGCCGGCACGGTGGCCGGCGCCGGCGGGATCGAGCGGCAGCTCGAAAGCTATGGTGTGTTGTCGATGGAGGTGCCCGGTGTCTCCTCGTCCCACGCGATCGGAAACCAGCTGCCCGAGGATTTCGTCACCGCGGACGATGCGATCGGCATTCTCATCGGCGGCCCCGCTCCCGATTTCGCCACGCTGATCGAGGACATGCCCTTGTCGCCCGTGCGCATCGTGCCGGTCGTGCTGCTCACTGCCGCCGAGCTGGGCGAAATCCGCGCCGGCGACGAAGAGACGCGCGACGCGATCGTGGCGCGGCTCGCCGCTACGCCGACCGGGCATCGCAGCGATATCGGGCGCCCGTCGATCGTGTGACGTGCCGGTGGATTGCGGGCGCAACCGTCGCTAAGCGCTTGAGCGATGACCAGCGCCCCGCTCTCCTTCTCCCCGGCCAGATGCCCCCGCCTGATCGTCAAGGTCGGCTCGGCGCTGCTGGTCGCGCCTGACGGCACGGTGCGACGCGAGTGGCTGTCCAGCCTCGTCGCCGACATCGCCGCGCGCGCAAAGGCCGGCCAGGAGATCGCCGTGGTCTCCTCCGGCGCCATCGCGCTCGGCGCGCGCCGGTTGAAGCTGCCCAAGGGCGGGCGCGCTAGCCTGGAGGACGCGCAGGCTGCCGCCGCGACCGGCCAGATCGCGCTGAGCCAGGTCTGGGCGGAACTGCTCGGCGCCGAGGGGCTGACCGCGGCGCAGATCCTCATCACGCTCGACGATCTCGAGGATCGCCGCCGCTATCTCAACGCCGCCGCCACGCTCAGCCGGCTGCTCGCGCTGGGCGTGGTGCCGGTGATCAACGAGAATGACAGCGTCGCGACCGAGGAAATCCGCTTCGGCGACAATGACCGGCTCGCTGCCCGGGTCGGCCAGGCGGCGGGCGCGCAGGGCGTGATCCTGCTGTCCGACGTCGATGGCCTGTACGATTCCAACCCGACCACCAATCCAGACGCGATCATGATCAACCGGGTCGAGCGGATCGACGCCAGGATCGAGGCGATGGCCGATCGCGGTTCCGGCTCGGGCATGGGGTCGGGCGGCATGGTGTCGAAAATCGCCGCCGCCCGCATCGCCACCGCCGCGGGCGCGCATCTCGCCATCGTCTCCGGCCACCAGACCAGCCCGCTCGCGACCTTCGCGCAGACCGGCCGCGGCACCGTGTTCGTCGCCGAAAAGACCGCGCCCGCGCGGAAGGCCTGGCTGGCGGGCGGCCTGACCGCCAAGGGCGAAATCCATATCGATGCCGGCGCGATGAAGGCACTGCTCGGCGGCAAGAGCCTGCTCGCCGCCGGCGCGGTGCGGATCGAGGGCACATTCCGGCGCGGCGACCTCGTCGCGATCTGCGGGCCGGACGGAAAGCCCATCGCGCGCGGGCTCGCCGAATATGACGCGCCCGATGCGGGCAAGATCATCGGCCGCCGCAGCGACGCGCTCGCCGCCATCCTCGGCTACGCGCCCCGCGCCGCGCTGGTCCACCGCAACCATATGGCGCTGTTGTGAGGAATCTCTCCCCTCACCCCGTTCGGGCCGAGCTTGTCGAGGCCCTGCTCTTTCTTCGGGCCAGAAAGTACAGCCCTTCGACAAGCTCAGGGCGAACGGTTGGGGAGATTACCTCATGCTAGCCATTACCGGCGGCACCGGATTCGTCGGCAGGAAGCTGATCGAGCTGGCGGTAGAGGCCGGGCACGAAGTCCGCGCCCTCACCCGCCGCCCGCAGCCCGACATGCCGCGCGTCACCTGGGTCTCCGGCGCGCTCGACACGGGCATGGCGCTGACCAGCCTGGTGCGCGGCGCCGACGCAGTGATTCATGTCGCGGGCGTGGTGAATGCGCCTGACCGCGACGGCTTTGCCGCCGGCAATATCGCCGGCACCCAGGCCGTGGTCGATGCCGCGACCGGCGCTGGCGCTCGCCGCTTCATCCACGTGTCTTCCCTCGCCGCCCGCGAGCCCTCTCTGTCCGCCTATGGCTGGTCGAAAGCCGGCGCCGAGCATGTCGTCGAGGCCTCCTCGCTCGACTGGACCATCGTCCGCCCCACCGCGATCTACGGCCCGGGCGACATGGAAATGCGCGACATGTTCCGCCTGGCGAAGCGCGGCCTAGCGCTGCTGCCGCCGCCAGGCAGGATTTCGGTGATCGAAGTCGGCGATTTCGCCCGCCTGCTGCTCGCCTTGGTCGCGACCGATCCGGGCCGCGTGATCCTCGAGGCCGATGACGGCGTCGAGGGCGGCTGGACTCACGACGCGTTCGCCCGCGCGATCGGCGCGGCGGTCGGCCAGCGTGTTCTGCCCCTTGCGCTGCCCAAGGCCCTGCTGTCGCTCGCGGCCAAGGGCGACGGGCTGTTCCGCGGCCCGAAGGCGAAGCTCACCGCCGATCGGGTCGGCTATCTCTCGCACCCCGACTGGACGATCGACCCCGCGCGCCGCCCCGCCCCTTCGCTCTGGCAGCCCGAAGTACCGACGCCGCGCGGCCTTGCCGCCACTGCCGCCTGGTACCGCGCGAACGGCCTGCTCTGATCAGACGAACTGGGCGACGAACATCACCGCCGACGCGACCAGGCCGGTCAGGAATATCTTGTACGCCCATTCCAGCCGGCGATATTTCTTCCGCTGCATCACCTGGCCGTTGCTGTAGAGGTCCGCCGCGACGGTACGCAGCATGCTTTCCTCGTCGGCCATCGCGTCCACGATCCGGTCGACGAACTCATCCTCCGGCAACCGGGTGAAGGATCCGAAGAACAGCAGGTTGACCGGGCCGTCCGCCGGTGCCCTGGTCTTCGGGATGATCGCGAGCACCGTCAGCACCGCGCTGACAAAGGCGAAGCTGCCCAGCACCAGCAGCGGAAGCGGCGGCAGCGTACCGTGGCTCTGGTTGATCGTGATGGTGAAGATCACGAAGCTCGCGCCCATCAGGATGCTCGCCTTCTGGTCCGCCATCGCGCTCAGCTGGACATGAATCGCCTGGGCGGTGCGGACCATATGGACCGCATTGGGCGCGAAACGACGGGGCGGCCGGGTTTCCATGGCGGGAGAGTGCCACGCCCTCCCCCGATTTGCCAATCGCCCCCAAAAAGGGGTCAGAGTGACTTATGAGCACCGATTCGACCCGGCACTCGACCGCGAGCGAACTGCCCCGGTGGCATCGCCGTTCGGGGCTGCTATAGGATCGTCAGAAAGCCGCCGCATTTTCTTGGCAGGGCTTGGCTCCACTCTTCGAAGGACATGTCTTGACTGACCGCGCACACGTTTTCGACACCGTCACCGGGCTGATCGAACCCTTCAACAAAAAGGGTGTCGCACTCTCCGACGCGACCACCTTCCAGGGCGATCTGGAGTGGGACAGCCTGACGGTGATGGATTTCGTCGCGGCGATCGAGGACGAATTCGATATCATCATAACGATGAACATGCAGGCCGAGATCGAGACGGTCGGGCAGCTCGTCGATGCGGTGATGAAGCTGAAAGCCTGACCCGATGACCGATTCCGCCCAGACTGCCGACGCACCGCCGATCGACCCGCCCGTCATCGCGCCCGAGCGCGACCTGTTCACCAAATACGACCCGCTGATCGCTGAGCGCCAGGCGCTGCTCGACACCGGCGTGCGCGATCCGTTCGCGATCGTGATGGACGAAGTGAAGTCGCCGACCGTCGCGGTGATCAAGGGCAAGGAGACGATCCTGCTCGGCACCTATAATTATATGGGCATGACGTTCGATCCCGACGTCATCCAGGCCGGCAAGGACGCGCTCGACCAGTACGGCTCGGGCACCAACGGCAGCCGCGTGTTCAACGGCACCTTTCGCGACCATGCCGATGTCGAGGCGGCGCTGCGCGAATTCTACGGCACCACCGGTGCGATCGTCTTCTCGACCGGCTATCAGGCCAATCTCGGCATGATCTCCGCGCTCGCCGGCAAGGGGGAGTATATCATCCTCGACGCCGACAGCCACGCCTCGATCTATGACGGCTGCGCCATGGGCAATGCCGAGGTCGTGCGCTTCCGCCACAATTCGGTCGAGGATCTCGACAAGCGCCTCGGCCGCCTGCCCCCGGAACCGGGCAAGCTGGTCGTGCTCGAAGGCGTCTATTCGATGATGGGCGATATCGCCCCGCTGAAGGAAATGGTCGCCGTCTCCAAGAAGCACGGCGCCATGGTGCTGGTCGACGAAGCGCATTCGATGGGCTTTTTCGGCCCCAATGGCCGCGGCGTCTATGAGGACCAGGGGCTCGAGGACCAGGTCGATTTCGTCGTCGGCACCTTCTCCAAGTCGGTCGGCACCGTCGGCGGCTTCTGCGTCTCGAACCATCCGAAGTTCGAGATCATGCGCTTCGTCAGCCGCCCCTATATCTTCACTGCCTCGCTCCCGCCCTCGGTCGTCGCGACTGCCGCAACCTCGATCCGCAAGCTGATGCACGCCCATAACAAGCGCGCGCATCTGTGGGAGAACAGCAAGCGGCTGCACGGCGGCCTGACCGAAATGGGCTTCAGGCTCGGCACCGCCACGCCGGAATCGGCGATCGTCGCGGTGATCCTGGAGGATCAGACCCAGGCAGTCGCGATGTGGCAGGCGCTGCTTGAAGGCGGCCTCTATGTGAACATGGCGCGCCCGCCGGCGACGCCGGCCGGTACCTATCTGCTGCGTTGCTCGGTCTGCGCCGAACATAGCGCCGAACAGATCGAAACGATCATCGAGATGTTCAGGTCCGCGGGACAGGCCACCGGCGCGATAAGCTGAGCCGAAAATGCGGCGGCTTTTCAGGAGTCGCGCTTGCGGGTAGAATCGCGGCCAATGAGCGGGAACGAAGGCGACGCCGTGGCTCCCGAGGAGCCTGGAGGCGCCTGGCGGGTCATCATGCTTGTCGTGATGGGGCTGCTGGGCGCGTTGGTGCTTGTCGCCCTGATGCTGACGCTCAATGATGCCAATGGCCAGCGCGACCGGGCGCTGCGCCTGCAGACTCACAGCTTCGAAGTGATGATTCTGGCGCGCACGCTGTCCGGTACCATCTCAGGGGCGGAAGCGTCGCTCGGCCGCTACGTCATCAGCGGCGACAAGTCGCTCGGCCGCCGCTTTTACGACGAGTGGCGCGTCGCGGGCGGGCAGATCGCCAAGCTGGATCGGGTGACCGGCGACAACCCCGACCAGCAGAAGCTGACTGATGGTCTGCAGCAGGCGTACAAGGTGCGCGGCCGGGAATTGGCGCTGATCGCGCTCAGCACCAATTATCACAAGAACGACCAGGCGCTGGCGCGCTATTACCAGGCACGCGAGGCGGCCTCGCTGGGCCAGATCAACAGCCTGCTCGATCAGATCATCGACCGCGAGCGCACCGTACTGGACGCGCGCACGGGCGAGGCGTTGCGTTCGGTCGCCCAATCGACTCGCGTCGCCCGGGTGCTCGGCGGGTTCGGCATCCTCATCGTGCTCGGCGCGATCGTGCTGGGCTGGATGACGGTGCGCGCGCTGGGCGAACGCGCCATCGCCAATGCGGAAGCAGAGACGGAACGCGAACGCGCGGAGGATCTGGAGGAGGCGGTCGCCAAGGCGACGGCCCAATTGCTCGAAAAGGAAGCGCGGCTCCGCCAGGTCCAGAAGATGGAGGCGGTCGGCCAGCTTACCGGCGGCATCGCTCATGATTTCAACAATATGCTTGCGGTCGTTCTTGGCGGACTCGAACTGGCGCGCCGCAATGTCGCCGATGCCGCCCAGGTCCGGCGCCATATCGACAATGCCATGGAAGGCGCCAACCGCGCCGCCGCGCTGACCCGGCGCCTGCTTGCCTTCTCGCGCGAGGAAGCGCTGAAAGTCGAACCGATCGAGCCTGGCCCGCTCGTCGCAGGCATGTCCGACCTGCTCGACCGGACGCTCGGCGACGCCATCACCGTGACCACTTGCGACGCCGGCGATGGCTGGCAGATTCGGGCCGACCGCTACCAGCTCGAAAATGTCCTGCTGAACCTGGCGGTCAATGCGCGCGACGCCATGGAGGGCCGGGGCCGGCTGACCATCACCACCGCCCGCACCGTGCTCGCCGCCGAGCAGGTCGGCACCTGCCCGGCCGGCGACTATGTGACGATCGCGGTGACCGATTCCGGCTGCGGCATGTCGCCCGAGGTGCTGGAGCGGGTTTTCGAGCCCTTCTTCACCACCAAGCCCGTCGGCAAGGGCACCGGCCTCGGCCTCAGCCAGATCTTCGCCTTTGTCCGCCAGGCCGATGGAGAGATCGGCATCGCGTCCGAACCCGGCCAGGGCACGACCGTCACGCTCTATCTGCCGCGCCATATCGGCGCCGCCATCGTCGAGGCGCAGCGCGAGGAGCTGGTCGATGTCGCGGCGGCGGCATCGCTGGACATTTTGGTCGTCGAGGACGACCCGCGCGTGCTCGGCGCGACCATGGCCGCGCTGACCGAATTGGGCCACCGTCCGCTCGCCTGCGACGATCCCCTGCTCGCGCGGGCCCTGCTCGACCGGATGAGCAGCATCGACCTGATCGTCACTGATGTGCTGATGCCGACGCAGACCGGCCCCGAACTGATCGCGTCGCTGGCCGACGATTATGCCCATGTCGCGGTCCTCTACGTCACCGGCTTTGCCGGCGAGGCGAGCGAAGCGGCGTTTGGCGGCCAGCATGTGCTGCGCAAGCCGTTCACCATCTCCGGGCTCGAGCGCGCGATCGCCGCGGCGGTGGCCGCGCCGCGCGGCATCGAATCCACCAGTATCGCCGCAGAGTGATTTGGTAGCTGACGCCGCGCCCCTCCCCCGATATAGCCGCCCGACCGGGCGTGTTTACCCTGCCCTCTCGCAAAGGCCGTCGCCGCTAGCTCCATGAAGTCCATTGACCGCTACATGGCCCGGCTGATCGCGGTGCCGCTGTTTTCGACCCTCATCATCTCCGCGATGCTGCTGGTACTCGATCGCATGCTGAAGCTCTTCGATTTCGTCGCTACCGAAGGCGGACCGGTCGCCGTCGTGTGGAAGATGCTGGCCAATCTCCTGCCGGAATATCTGGGGCTCGGCATTCCGATCGGCCTGATGCTCGGCATCCTGCTCGCCTTTCGCAAGCTTGCCACCACCTCAGAACTCGACGTGCTCCGCGCCGTGGGCATGAGCTATACCCGCCTCTTGCGGGTGCCTTTCATGTACACGATCGGGCTTGCCATCGTGAATTTGGCGATCGTCGGCTTCGTTCAGCCGGATGCGCGCTACGCCTATGAGAAGCTGCGCTTCGAGCTGCGCACCGGCGCCCTGGGGGCGTCGATCAAGGTCGGCGAATTCACGCATTTCGGCGACAAGATGACGATCCGCATCGAGCAGAGCCGCGAACAGGGTCGCAAGCTGTCGGGCATCTTCGTGCACATGGTCGACAAGAAGGGCGGCGACTATGCGGTGACGGCGGATCACGGGCAGTTCTTCGCGACGGACAATCCCGACGAGATCGTCTTCCGCCTGACCAACGGTACGCTGGTGCGCAATGAACCGGGCGTGGCGACACCGCGCGTGCTCACCTTCAGCCTTCACGACCTGCCGATCGCGCTGCCGAAATATGAGAATTTCCGTAATCGGGAGGGCAGGAACGAGCTGACCCTGCCCGAGCTGGCGCGGATCGGCGGCAATCGTGCCGCGCCCGAGGAATTGCGCGACACCAGCCGTGCCGCCTTCCATTTCCGCGTGGTGGAAGTGGCGACGATGTTCCTGCTACCGCTTCTGGCGCTGTCGCTTGGCGTGCCGCCCAAGAGATCGACGTCCGCGCTGGGCGTCTTCCTGTCGATCGTGATGCTCGTCACCTATCACAAGGTGAACGAATATGCCCGGGACGTTGGCGGGATGGGCAAGGTCGACCCGCTGATTGCCCTGTGGGGACCCTTCATCATCTTCGCGGCGCTGATTTTCTGGATGTACTATACCATCGCCTATGTGCCCGGCGGTCAGCCGATCGGCGCGCTCGAACGCGTCTTCTCCAAGGCCGGCAAGCTGGTCGGTCGCTGGCTGCCCGGCGCCAGACCCAAGACTCAAGAGGAAGAGGCGGCTACGACATGATCGCGTTGCAGCTTTTCCCGTCGCGCACTGTGTCGCTTTACATGGGCCGCATGTTCCTGGTGCGCACCTTCGCGATCCTCGCCGCCCTGGTGCTCGTGCTTCAGTCGCTTGATCTGCTCAGTGAATCGGGACGGATCCTCGCCTATGCCGGCAATGGCGATGCGGAGATCTGGCGCTATGTCAGCCTGCGCACGCCGGAGATCATCGCGCGCTTCCTGCCCTTCTCGGTGCTGCTCGGCACGATCATCACCCTCACGACGCTGAACCAGAACAGCGAGATCGTCGCGCTCAAGGCATCGGGCCTGTCGGCGCATCAGGTGCTGGCGCCGCTGATCGTCGCCAGCCTGGGCGTGGCCCTCATTTCCTTCACCTTCAACGACCGAATCGTCGCCCGAGCGACGGGCACGCTCGATCAGTGGCAGAAGGCGGAATATGCACCCGTGCCGATTGACCGCGGCGACCGCTCGAACGTCTGGGTGCGTGACGGCGACGATCTTATCGAGGTCGGTCAGATCCGTGGGCGGGGCAACGCGGCCACGCTTGCCAACATCACTTTATATGATCGCCAGGGCGGCAACCTGATCGGCATCATCAGCGCCCCGACCGGCAAGCGCGCTGGCGACGCCTGGCAGATCGACTCCGCGAGCCGTTTCGACGTGAAGAGCGGCAAGAAGACGGCGCTTGGCACGATCACCGTCGCAAAAGGGGTGCGCCCCGATCAGTTCACCTTGTCGACGGTCGATCCCGACGGACTATCGTTCAGCGCGCTGAGTTCGGCGATCTCCGATCTGTCCGATGCCGGGCGTCCGACCAAGGCGCTCGAGGGTTCGTTGTGGCACAAGCTTTCCGGGCCATTGTCCTCAGTGCTGATGCCGCTGCTCGGCGCGGTGGCGGCTTTCGGCCTCGCGCGGTCGGGCAAGCTGTTCCTCCGTGCCGTCATCGGCATGATGCTCGGCTTCACCTATTTCGTGGCCGACAATTTCGCGCTCGCGATGGGCAATCTGGGCGCCTACCCGCCCTTTCTCGCCGCCTGGGCGCCGTTTCTGCTGTTCTTCCTGATCGGCGAAGCAGTGCTGGTGCGCACCGAGGAGTAACCGCACGGGTCGATCGAAGCGGTCGATATCGCGCCCTCGATTCAATGTGCCGGCTTCTTATGGCAGATCGTCGTCGCGCGTGGCGCTTCCCGTCGCACCGCCCGGCTCTTTCTCAGTTTCGGCAACGACACAGTCACCCTGTTATCACGCACCCCCTGTTACGGGCTCGCGTGTTCCCTGTTCCGCGATAACAGGGAAGATGCGATTAAGGTATTATTTTAGAAAGATAAAACTGCCGTTTTTTGACCTGAATCGTGGCAAAAAACGAAAAAATAAAAATAACAGGGAAGAACAGGGGCGGAACAGGGAGCGCGGACCGGCGGCAGGCGGGACATCAGTGTTCGCGCAGAGGGGCGCGCTCAGAGGTCAGGCCGGGCGGCGGCCCATCGTGCTGCGCACCAGCCGATCGACCAGGCCCGGCAGGCCCGGATAGCTTGCCTTGTGATAGGGCGACTGCTCGCCCAGGGCGGCGGAAAGGCGGCGGTGCGCCTCGGCCAGCCCGTGATAGGGAACACCGGGCAGCAGATGGTGAAGCGCATGATAGCGCAGGCCCACCGGCGCCCACAGCACCGGCAGCAGCGCCGGCGGCGGCACGTTCACGGTATCGAGATACTGCGCCGTGACGGTCATCGCCTCCCCTTCATTCTCCCACAGATGCGCGACCAGCGTGCGCACCTGGTTGAGGATCGCCACGCCGGACGTGATCCCGAGGAAGGTCAGCAAGGCGCGCACCGGAATGATCCCCGTCGCGGTCAGGGTGAGCAGCGTGATCGCCCACACGCTCGTGGCCGCCTCCATCCGGCGCCAATGAGTCTTGAACGCGCCCTCGGGCGGGCGGCGGCGGAAGGACGGGTTGATCGACAAGCTCGAATAGCGCTCGTCGAGCATGGCCCGCATCTTCGGGAAGAACAGGGCGATCGGGGCAAGCACCGCGAAGCGCAACAACAGCGCGACCGGCGCGAGCAGCGAGGTGACGACGAACAGCGGCAGCGTCCAGGGCTTCATCAGCGCGAGCGGCAGATATTCGGGATCTTCCGACGTGCCGTAGCGCGTGCGCGCATGGTGGAGGTTGTGCACGCCTTCATACATGAAGGACGGCACCATCATCGGGATGCCCGCGATCAGGTTCCAGCCCAGCCGGAAGCCGGGCAGCGCCGAATGCTTGATATGGGTGATTTCGTGGATGAAGCTGTCGGCGCGGTACAGAGCGAGAATCGCCACGGCGCCCGCGACGATCGCCCAGCCCGTCGAGGGTGCCAGGATCGTGGCCGCGAGCGCCGCATAGCCAAGCACCGCGGACAGGATCAGGTCGGTCCAGTAGATGGCGGGCTTCGGCGCGTTGAGGTCGCGGGTCAGTTCGGCGGCGGCGCGCAGCATCGCCTTGTCGTCGGCGATGCGCTCCCGCGGCGCGCGCAGGACGGTGCTGGAGCCCGACACGGTCTCGCGCGGATCGAAGGCAAGCGATGTGTTCATGGTTCGCGGCATTGCACAAAGATAGTGGCTATATGGTGGCAGCAACAGGGTATGTCGTTGCCCCTGCGCCCGCGCGCTTGACAGGAGCGCGCTTGACAGCTTGTGCCGCAGGCGGGAGTGCGCAGTTCTTACAGAGAGGCTTGTCGTCTTGGCTACCACGCACCCGCTTTCCATCCGCCCGATCAGCAGCAAGGCCGATCGCAAGAAATTCGTCGACCTGCCCTTCCGACTCTACAAGGACGATCCCCATTGGGTGCCGCCGCTGAAGGGCGAAGCGCTGGGGCTGATCACGCCGGAGAAGAATGGCTGGTTCAGCCACGCCGAGGCGCAATTGTTCCTCGCAGAGCGCGATGGCCGGGCCGTCGGGCGCATCTCCGCTCATATTGACACGCTCGCGCTGACCATGCCGGCCGAACAGGGCTTCGGCCCCGGCTGCGGCCAGTTCGGCCTCTTCGATGCCGAGGACCCGGAAACCGCGCAGGCGCTGATCGCCACCGCAGAGGGCTGGTTGCGCGACAAGGGCATGACCAGGGTGCTCGGCCCGATCAGCATGTCGATCTGGGAAGAGCCGGGGCTGCTGATCCAGGGCTATGATCATGCGCCGACGATCATGATGGGCCATGCCAAGCGCGAATATCGCGGCTGGATCGAGGCGGCCGGCTATAGTCCCGCCAAGACGCTCTATACCTATGATCTTGATATTACCCAGGAATTCCCGCCGATCGTGAAGCGGATCATCCAGTCGGGCGAGAAGAATCCCCGCATCCGCATCCGCGAGGTCGACAAATCGAAGTTCGACGAGGAAGCGGCGATCATCCTCGCGATCCTCAACGATGCCTGGTCGGACAATTGGGGCTTCGTCCCCCTCACCCCGCCGGAGATCGCCGATGTCGGCGTCAAGCTGAAGCCGATCGTGTTCAACGACCTGATCCGCATCGCCGAACTGGACGGACGGCCCGTCGCGTTCATGATCACGCTTCCGGATCTCAACGAGGCGATCAAGCCGCTCAACGGCAGCCTGCTGCCGTTCGGCTGGGCCAAGCTGCTGCTCTGGCTGCGCAAGCCCCAGGTGCGCACCATGCGTGTGCCGCTGATGGGCGTCCTGAAGGAACTCCAGTCCTCGCGCATGGCGAGCCAGCTTGCCTTCATGATGATCGAATATATCCGGCGCGCGGCCATCACCCGATACGGTGCGAGCCGCGGCGAGATCGGGTGGGTGCTCGACGACAATCAGGGCATGAACGCCATCGCCGAGACCATCCAGAGTCGGGTCAACAAGACCTACGAGATCTATCAGAAGACGCTGTGAAACGGGCGGCAACGGCCACGCTCGAAGATTGCTAGAGCCGCCGGGAAACGCCGATATAGAGTTCGACATTCGGCGCGTCGCGGTTCAGCCCCGCCACGGCGCCGACGTCGAACTGCCAGTCCTTGCGCGGCGCCCAAGCGAGCGATCCCGACGCTAGCGCTGTGGTCATATGCCCGGACGGATCATCGTCCCAAGTTTCCTGAACCTCGATCGTCCCGGTAATCTTGTCGCTGAGCTCGACCCCGAGCCCGACCGTACCGCTGGCGGCGAAATGCCGCCCTCGCCCATCCTGATCCACCGCGGCATCGACTTCGGGCGACAGTTGCAGGCTGAGCTTGTGGCCGAGGTCGAAGCTGACCGGCACCAGCACGCCCGCACCCCAGTCCCCCGCCCCGATCGGCCTGCGGCCGACCGGAACCGTGACGAAGGACTCGACCGCGACGGAAACGCCGCTGCCGTCAGGGTGGCGCAGATTGGCCTTCAGCCCGAGCAGCGCGTCGCCCGTGCGGTTCGCCGCGTCGACTGATCCGCTCGCCTTGTCCCGAGTGCGATCATGGCCGAACGCGGTCCAGCCGGCCTGCGCCTCGATCCGGTCGGTCAGGCCGATGCGGACGAGCGTGTCGCCGATCAGGATCGTGTCGTCGCGCGTGTCCGGCGAGTCGTCGCGAGTCCAGTCGGCCAGCCCCATCTCGACCGAGACGCGGCCCGGCGCCATCGTGCAGGGCGGCGTTCCCAGCCCAGGGCGCGTCGGGCAATAGTCGCGCTCCTCGGCCAGGGCAGCGCCCGGCAGCAGCAGGAGCGCGACCGCCAGCCGCTTCATGCCAGCCGCACCGGAGATGGATCCGCCATTTCGTCGCGCACCATGCGCATCCTCACGGCGCGGATGCCGAACCCGACATCGCCGAGGCGGGCACTTTCGAACTCGCCCTTGCAGTGGAGCATCTTCTGGAGATCGAACGTCACCGGGCGCTACCGCAACCGTACCCAGGTCGGCGCGTGGTCGCTCGCCTTCTCCCGACCGCGATAGTCCTTGTCGACGCCGGCATCGGCAAGACGGTCGGCAGCGATCGGGCTGAGCAGCAGGTGATCGATCCGGAAGCCTGCATCGCGCTGCCATGCACCGGCCTGGTAATCCCAGAAGGTCCAGACGCCGCCCTTGGGGTGCCGCGTGCGCAAGGCGTCGGTCCAGCCCTGCCCGACCAGCGCGCGATAGCCGGAACGGCTCTCCGGCTGCATCAGCGCATCGTCCTGCATCGCGCGGACCGAGAAAGTGTCGTCGTCATTGGGAATGACATTATAGTCACCCGCCAGCACCACCGGTTTTTCCTCGGCCAGCAGTGCGTGCGCCCGATCGGACAGGCGCTCGATCCATTTGAGCTTATAGTCGAATTTCGGCCCCGGCTGCGGATTGCCGTTGGGCAGATAGATCGACGCAATGACCACCCCGTCGACTTCCGCCTCGAGATAGCGGCTATGCTCGTCCTCGGGATCGCCGGCGAGGCCGCGGTGCCGCTCGACCGGGTCGCTGCCCCTGGCCAGCACCGCGACGCCGTTGAAACCCTTTTGCCCGTGCCACACCGCGCCATAGCCGGCCGCGCGGATATCCGCCTCCGGGAAGGTATCGTCGCTCGATTTCAGCTCCTGCAGGCACACCACGTCGGGCGCCTGCTCGGCGAGATATTCCAGCAGGCGCGGCAGGCGCGCCTTGATGCCGTTGACGTTGTAGGTGACGATTCTCAAGCGGATCAGACCGAGAAGCTGGAGCCGCAGCCGCAACCCGACGCGGCATTGGGATTGGTCACCTTGAACGCGGCGCCACCCAGATCCTCGACATAATCGACCGCCGCGCCGCGCACGAGATCGAGGCTGATCGAATCGACGACAAGCTTCACGCCGTGATTCTCGGCCACCGCGTCGTCCGCGTCGACCGCATCGGCAAAGCCGAACTTGTACTGGAAGCCCGAACAACCGCCGCCATCGACTGAAAGCCGAAGGATGGCGGGCTTGCCCTGCCTTTCCGCAATCGCCGCGACGCGCGCGGCGGCTGAATCGGTGAGGGCGATTTCTGGAGCTGTCACGGTTGCCATGACTGGCAGATAGGCGTTCCCGGGATCATCGGCAACCGATGCCCGGGCACCTGGATGGATCAGTCGGCCGCAGCCGGGCCGCCCACCGCAACCTGAGTCGTCTTCAGCGCGCGATCCTGCACCGCGAGCAGATAGTCGGCGGTCTGCAGGAAGGGGATCGGGTTGACGGCGTGACCGTCGATCCGGACCTCGTAATGGAGATGCGGGCCGGTCGAACGACCGGTCGAGCCCATCAGCGCGATCAGCTGGCCGCGGTGCACGCGGGTGAAGGGCGCAACGAGGATCTTGGAGAGATGGCCGTAACGGGTCTGAATGCCCTTGCCATGGTTGATCTCGACCATGTTGCCGTAACCGCCCGAGCGCTCGGCGCGATCGATGATGCCGTCGGCGGTCGCGTAGATCGGAGTGCCGACCGGGCCGGGAATGTCCACGCCCGCATGCATCGCGGCGGTGCCGCGGAACGGATCGGAGCGGACGCCATAATTGCTGGTGAAGGCAAGGCGCTCGACCGGCTGGGCCGACGGGATCGCGATCACCCCCTGCTCGAGCGAATCGAGCTTCTTCCAGGTCATGAACAGCGACCGGAACTGCATGTCGGCGCGCAGATCGGCTTCGGCTTCGACGCTGTCGGCGGCTTCGAACGGCCCGCCCATCGCCGGCATGCGCGCCGCGAAACGCTCCGGCCCGATACCGAGCTTGCGCACATGCGCGACGGTCATGGCATAACGCTGCTCAGCGGCCTGGCGCGCCTTGACCGCCATGGCGACCTGACGCTGCTCGACCTTCTTGAGCGGCGCGAGCACGTCGGCGGCAAGCTGGTCGGCATGGCTGTCGATCGTCGGCGCGACCAGCGCCAGCGCGCGGGGATCGCCCTTGCCGGTGATGACGGCGGAGATCAGCGCCTGGCGCTGCTCGACGCGGACGGCATGGGCTTTGGCGGCTTGCTTGATGGTTTCGACATCGGCCTGCATCGCGGCGACCTTCGCCTGCATCTGCGCGACCTTGGCTTCCGGCGACAACGGGGCATCGACGATACCGCTCATCGCGACGGCGCCAACGGCTGCCTGGGCAACGCCATAAGCCGAAAAGCACAGCGTGACACCGGCGACGCCGGCCATCAGCGCCTGGGTGCGCCCCCCGACGCTGAAGCGGCGCAGATCACGGCCGTCGTGAAAAATGAAATCCCGGGTGGTGAAGTGCGTCTTCAGCCGCGACGCAAACTGCGCGCTCGACGCGATGGAAAATTTGTTCATTTATCCCCGGCGACCAAATGAATGCGATTGCCGGGAAATCCAGCGCCCGCCCCTGATGTCCTGGTCGCAGCCCCTCCACGCCCCGGACATGTCGCAATTGACCTAGTTTTTCAGGTCGGGGCAAGCGCGCCGTAATATTCTCGCGTCAAACCGGCTGAGTTGCGCGCCGAGTCGTTGAACGGCGGCTTGATCACCCCCCGGAAGTGGCGCGCGACAAGCGAACGCCAATGCGATTCCGGCGCGAATCCCTTGGCGGAGCAGCCGAATTCGAACCAGATGGTGCCCGCGCGGACATGCCGGATCTCATCGGTCAGGATGCGCTGTAGGATGCGCGCGCTCGGTTCGTCCCCCGCCGACCGGAAGCGCTGGATCGTCTCCGGCGTCACATCCAGTCCGCGCGCCTCGAGCACCATCGGCACGACCGCGAGACGGGCGAGCGGATCCAGCGCCGTCGCCGTCGCGGATTCCCACAAGCCGTCATGCGCGGGCATCGCGCCGTAATGGCTGGAAAGCGCCCGCAGCCGCCGGTCGAGCAGTGCGAAATGCATCGCCTCGTCGGCGCCCACCGATATCCAGTCGTCCGTGAAGCCGCGCGGGAATTCTGCGCCGAAGCGCCCGACCATGTCGAAGGCCAGATCGATCGCGACGAACTCGATATGCGCCAACGCGTGGAGCAGCGCGATCCGCCCCCGTTCCGAACCGCCCTTGCCGCGTTTCGGCATCTGGCTGGGCGCCAGCAGTTCCGGGTGAGCGGGGCGCGCCGGACGATCGGGCATGGCGACATCGAATATCGGTGCGAGGTGCCCGCGACGCCACGCCCGTGCCGCCGCCCGGGCGGCACGAACCTTGGCCGCTGGGTCGCCGGTCTCCAGCACGCCCCGCACTGCCTGCGCGATGCTCATCGTGCCGATCAGCCGAGCTCCTTCAGCGCCTCGAGCACGACGGCCACATGCCCGGGCACCCGCACGCGCCGCCAGACCCGCACCAGCACGCCCTTCGCATCGAACAGGAAGGTCGACCGGTCGATGCCCATATAGGTCCTGCCGTACAGCTGCTTCTCCACCCAGACGCCGAACGCCACCATGGCCTGATCCTGGTCATCGGTCGCGAGCGGCACGGTCAGGTCATATTTGCCGATGAACTTCTGGTGCTTGCTCGGCGTATCGCGCGATACGCCGAGCACTTCCGCACCCAGCGCCTGGAATTCGGGATAATGCACGCTGAAGTCCTGCGCCTCGCGGGTGCAGCCGGCCGTGTCGTCCTTGGGGTAGAAATACAGGACCAATGGCTTGCCGAGATAGCCGCGCAGGTTGATCTTGCCGCCGTCCGGCGTCGTCAGCGCCACATCCGGAAGCGAGTCGCCCTCGCCGATCGCCGCCATCATTCGTCTCCCGTCCTTGTTCCAGCCTTGGCTACCGCGGCCCAGAAATCGGAGACCTCCTGCCGCGTCGTCGCGAAGCACGCAACCACCGCCTCCCAATCGGCGACATCGAGCGCGCGCGCGATCAGGTCGCGGGTCGCCTGGGCCGGCGGTTGCGCGTCCGGTGCGACCAGCCGCAACGTGACCAGCAGGCGTGTGAGGAAATCATGCGCGGCCGCGATCGGCGCGGGCACCAGCCCGGCCTCGATCAGTTCGCGGATTGCCACGGCGAGGTGAGGATCGAGGCCGGCATGGCGGGTGAGCTGCACGACATGCACCGCGAATTCGAGATCGACCAGACCGCCTGGTGACAGCTTGGCGTCGAGCGGCCCGGCCGGCGGCTTGTGCGCTGCCATCTCGGCGCGCATGCCGATCGCATCGGCGACCACGTCGCGCGCCGGCCGATCCCCGCGCAATACGGCGTCGATCACCGCCTGTGTCGCCGCCCGGGCATGCGCCGAGCCGAATACCGGCCGCGCGCGCGTCAGCGCCATATGCTCCCAGGTCCAGGCATCCTCGCGTTGATAGCGGGCAAAGCCGTCGAGCGAGACCACCAGCGGCCCCTGAGTCCCCGAGGGACGCAGCCGCGTGTCGATCTCGTACAATGGACCGGACGCCGTCGGCGCGGAGAGCGCCCCGCTCACCCGTTGTGCGAGGCGGTTATAGTAAAGTACCGCGCCCAAAGGTTTTTCACCATCGGACTCGGTCATGTAGTCGCCGGTGAAAAGATAGATCAGATCGAGGTCCGAGGCATGAGTCAGCGCCCCGCCGCCCATCCGCCCCAGCGCCAGGATGACCAGTTCGGATCCCGGCACGACGCCGTGCTTTTGCGTGAATTCGGCGACCGTCGCCTGCGCGAGAGTCACGATCGCCGCCTCCGCCACCCGCGCATAACCGGCCGACACCTCGAGCGGATCGCTGACGCCGGCGACGATCTGCGTGCCAAGCGCAAAGCGCTTCTCGCCCACCACCCGGCGGACATGATCAAGCTGCGCCTGATAGTCCCCGGTCTCCTCGCGCATCTCCTGCGCCACCGCGTCGACCGAGCCGACAGGGTCGAGCGCACTGGCATCGATCAGCCCGTCGAACAGTTCCGGACGCCTGCCCAGCGCCTCGGCCAGGGTCGGCGTATGGCTCAGGATCGCACCGAGCAGACGCGCCAGCGCCGGTCGCGCCTCGAGCAGGCGGAAGAAATTGATCGCGCTCGACAGCTTCGCCAGCATGACGTCGAGCCGCACGATCGCCCCCTGCGGATCGGGCGCCCTGGCCAGCGCCTCGATCAGCCCCGGCAGCACCGCCTCGAGCGCTTCCCGGGCGGCCGGACTGCGTAGTGCGGGATAGGTCCCGGAACGCCATTGCTCGATCCTACGCGCGGCCGCTGGTGGATCGGCGAATCCGGCTTCGGCAAGCTGGTCTTCGAGATGCTCGCCGTCCTGCGACAACGCCCCTCCATCATCGGGGTCGAGGGCGTCGTAGGTCAGCGCCGTCGCTTCGACATGCGGCCGCAACAGGTCGAGCAATGCCGCGCCATCGGGGACGCCATGAAGCCGCGCCAGCCCGTCGAGCGCCGGTCCGGTCGGCAGATGGTGTGCCTGACGGTCGTCGACCATCTGCACCCGATGCTCGATCGTGCGGAACACGGTGTAAGCCTCCGTCATCGCCGCCGCGACCCGAGGGTCGATCCATCCGGCCTCGGCCAGTCGCGCCAGCGCATCGCGCGTCGCAGGGGCGCGCACCGATGGATCGCGCCCGCCATGGATCAGCTGGTGAATCTGCGCGAAGAACTCGATCTCGCGAATGCCGCCCCGCCCGCGCTTGAGGTCGAATCCCGGGCCGAAGGCCTGGCCTTGCGCATGATGATCGCGGATTCGGCGGGAGATGCCGCGGATCTCGCCGATCGCCCCGAAATCGAGCGCACGGCGCCAGATGAACGGCCGGATCGTCTGGAGAAAGCGCGCACCGAGCGTCAGGTCTCCGGCGGCTGCCCTGCCCCGAATGAACGCGGCGCGCTCCCATGGCAGCGCCAGTGATTCATAATAGGAGATCGCAGCGTCCACCGGAAGAACGATGGGAGTCACCTCCGGCGACGGGCGCAATCTCAGATCGACACGCAGCACATAGCCGTCACCGTCACGCGCCTGCAGAATCTCCACCACCCGGCGCCCGATCCGTACCGCCGCCTCGTCGGGCTCCTCGCGCGGCCGGCACGGCAGGGTGGCGGGATCGAAGATCAGGATCGGGTCGATATCGGACGAATAATTGAGTTCATGACTGCCCTGCTTGCCGAGCGCGATGGCCGCGAAACCGATGGGCGCAGCGCCCGGCGTTCGTTCAGCGATGGCAGCGGCAATCGCGGCATCGAGCGCCCGGTCAGCGAAATCGGATAACGCGCCAGTGACGGCTGTAAGGTCATAGACACCAGCCAGATCGCCGATGGCGACAAGCAGCGCGAGCCTGCGCCGCTCAAGCCGCAACCGGCGCATCACCGGCATGGCCTGATCCTGTATCGGCACCCCCGCAAGCGGAGGCAGCATGCCCCGATCAAGGTCATCGGCAAGTGCCGGTTCGCGATCGAGCAGCAGAGTCAGGAATGGCGATTCGGTCCGCGCACGACGAACCGCGTCCTTGATCAATTCTTCGGGATAGGCGTCATGCATGCGGCAACTATGGATAATTCCGTTTAATTAACACAGGTGCAAGCAACAATCGGGTTGCTCGTTCGTTCTTGGTTCATGTCGATCAAGATTACGCCCTCTACGGAAGACGTCGTGCCACAAGAATATGTCGTGGCCGCGCCGAAGACGAGCGACATGATCAGCGGCGCGTTGCGCGCCGCGTTCGGGGCCCAGGATACCCAGGCGACCGATTTTGCCGCCTTGCTCCGTCAGATCGATGTCGCCGATCGGACCATACAACGCTGCTGAGGTAATGGGTTTCGCGGCGTCAGCCGCGATCCCGGCTCAGATCCTCGACTTCGCCCATGATCGAATCGAGCGCGGTCATGCCAGGCTCGTTGCTGTGGCTGCGCCGCGACGGCAGCGAATTGTCGTTCATGATCGTCTCGAGCGCGACCCGCCCACGCGCCACACGGCTCTTGATCGTACCAACGGCGACGCCGCAGATCTCGGCGGCTTCCTCATAGGCGAAGCCGCCCGCGCCGACGAGGATCAACGCCTCACGCTGCGGCTGCGGCAAATGCAGCAAGGCGCGCTGCATGTCGCCCAGCTCGACATGCCGGTCCTGGCTGGCCGGCGCGGCCAATATGCGATCAGCCACCAGATCGTCCCAATCACCCTTGAACCGGGCTCGACGCATCTGGGAGAGATAAAGGTTGCGCAGGATGATGAAGGTCCAGGCACGCATGTTGGTGCCGGCCTGGAAGCGCAGCCGCGCCGCCCAGGCCTTCATCAGCGTTTCCTGGACCAGATCGTCGGCGAGATCGCGATTGCCCGACAAGGAGCGCCCAAAGGCGCGCAGATGCGGGATTACCTGGGCGAGCTGCGCCTTGAATTCGGAATCGGAGAGAGCAACGTGCTCGACCGGCTCTGGCGCCACATCGTCTTCGTCGTCATTCTCGTACGCGTCGGTCATGAACATCCGTTTCGTGGTCCGAAATGCGAACATGGGGGCGGACCATGATCAAGTCCACCACGCCATGCGGTTTCGTTCATTTGAATGAATTAGCGGAGCAGCAGGAACGCGAAGATCGCGATCACCAGCACCAGCGAGATACCCAATATGTACCGCGTCATATGCGGCGTCGCGCCTGCCCTGGCCTCATCGCCGCTGAGGTGAGTTTGTTCTTCCGGATTTGCCATATGCCTATAACCCCCGAGCATTGTTTTGGGTCCGTACCAGATGGAACTCCAATGCCGGGGGTTATGGAAAAGTTCCCGTCAGAGTGCGGGAACCGTCGCCGAATCGAAGAACAGCGCTTGGCTGATCGCGGCCTTCACGGTCGAGCGCTGGAAGGGTTTGGTGATCAGGAAGGTGGGCTCGGGGCGCTCGCCGGTGAGCAGACGCTCCGGGAAAGCAGTGATGAAAATGACCGGAACGGTGAACTCGGCAAGGATGTCCTTGACCGCATCGATGCCCGAACTGTCATCGGCAAGCTGGATGTCGGCGAGCACCAGGCCAGGACGGTCCTCCATCGCCAGCGCAACGGCCTCGTCGCGAGTCACCGCGACACCGGTAACGTCATGGCCAAGGTCGCGCACGATCGTCTCGATATCCATCGCGATGATCGGCTCGTCCTCGATGATCAGGACGCGTGCGCGGGTCTGCTTCTCGATCTCGGCCAGCGCTTCGTTCACCAGTGCGTCGACCTCGCTCGTCTGGACCTCGATCAGATAGGCCGCATCCTCGGGCGTGAAGCCTTCCATAGCGGTGAGCAGCAGCGCCTGGCGCGACAGCGGCGTCATCTTGGCGAGGCGAGCCCGTGCAATCGATTCCTGGCTGCTGCCGGCGTCCGCGCCCGCGTTCTCGGGCGTTTCGTCATAATTGGTGGAGTTCCAGATCGCCTGAAAGGTCCGATAGAGACCGAGCCGCGGGTCCACGTCACGCGGGAATTCCGCCGGGGCCGCAACGATCGCTTCGAGCGTCGCGCGCACATAGCGGTCGCCATGCTGCTGGCTGCCGGTCAGCGCGCGGCCATAGCGGCGCAGGAAAGGAAGGTGGGGGGCAAGCTGCTGTCCAAGCGACATGGCTGTCGAGGTCTCCTCCAGAAAAACGCCAAGATCTGACGAGGGTCCTTGTGGAAGCGGCCCCCCGGCTTTGCAACGCGTTTCGCGACCCGAGCGTGAGTGCCGGGCTTTTTCGCATCGGACATGGAACAATCGACGCGATATTTGGTTTCATGCATTCGTCGCGGATTGTATGCGCGATGCGCCTTGCCGATTTCCTCGGCCGGGTTTCTCGATATGCCCGGCTTACACACCGGATGCTTAAGGGGGACGATTTTGCGTTCGGGCGACGAGTCTTCGAAAAAACCGCGGGCCGCGAAGGCCAGGGTCCAGAGCAAGGACCGTGATATGGGGGCGGCCTTGCGCACCGTGTATCAGAAGACGGTGGACGAGTCGGTTCCGCCCGAGATGCTCGACCTCCTGAGCAAGCTCGACTGAGCAGGCCATGGCGGATTCCGCCGAGCCTCAGGCTCCGGCTCGCAACACGAAGCTTGCCGCACAGATTCCGACCGGCGCCAAGATCTTCCTGATTTTGAGCGCGGCTTTATTGCCGCTCGCGATCATCGCCTTTTTCGCCTCGCTCAAGACCACCCAGACCGCCGACGAGAGCGCTCGCGCTCAGCTCCGCCTCGCCTCCGCCGAAAGTGCCCGCAAGCTGGCGATCGAGCTCGTCGGCGACATGACCGCGCTTCGGGTGGCGCTGAACGCGCTCGACGCGGATCAGGGCGACGCGCCCAGCTGCGCGCGCGCGCAGGGCGTGTTCGCCCAGCAGGCCGTCAGCGGCACCCGCTTCGTTATTCGCGACCGTCGCGCACGTCCCTTATGTGGCGCGGATTTTCCGTCCGATCTGACGCCCGTCGCCGCCGGCACCGATCCGGTTGCTATCCGCATCGTGCCCGAGCGTGGCCTCCTGCTGGCGATCACGGGGGCAAGCGGCACCACGGCGACTGCCTTCTTCCCTACGCGCTTCCTCGCCGAAACCGGCCGGCCCAGCGATTTCGCGCCGCCTTATGAAGCGCTGCTCGTGAAAGGAAGCGAATCGCTGCCGGTGACTCTGCTTCCCCCGCGCGGTGCGCTGGAAAGGCGGGAAACGATGCGGACCCCGCTCGGCATCGGCGGCCTGTCGCTCGAAACCAGCGTGCGCAGCGCGCCGATTACCTCGCCTCTGCTCATCGCCATGCTGCTGCCGATCCTGATGTGGGCGGCGGCGGCCGGCATCGGCTGGTTCGTGGTCGACCGGCTGCTGATCCGTCCGCTGCGCCGGCTGCGTACCAGCGTCGCCGCTTATGTGCCCGGCGAGGAAATCGACCCGGACGAGGTCCGCGCCTTGCCGGCGCAGGAGATTCGCGAGCTGGGCTATACCTTCCGCATGATCAGCCGCACCGTCGCCGCGCATGAGGCCGGCCTCGCGGAGGGTCTGGTGCGCCAGACCAGGCTGACGCGCGAGGTGCATCACCGCGTGAAGAACAATCTCCAGGTCATCTCCAGCCTGATCAATTTCCACGCACGCGGCGCGCGAAGCAAGGAAGCGACCGCCGCTTATTCCTCGATCCAGCGCCGGGTCGACGCGCTCGCGGTGGTCCATCGTCACCATTTCGCCGAGCTGGAAGAGCATCGTGGCCTCTCCCTGCGCTCGGTGATCGGCGAACTCGCGTCGAATATCCGGGCGACGGCGCCCGAAGGTTCTTCGCAGCTGGGCATTGCGATCGATATCGATCCGTTCCTGGTCAATCAGGACGTAGCCATCGCCGTCGCGTTCCTGATCACCGAGATCGTCGAGCTGGCGATGACCTTCAATCCGATCGCGCAGATCCGGATCTCGGTGAAGCCGGACGAAAATGCTGACCGGGCGCTGTTGCGCGTCAATTCACCGGCGCTGGTGGACGGGGACGAGCTGCGCCGGGTGGTGGAGGAACGCTATGGCCGGGTGATGGAGGGCCTGTCCCGTCAGCTGCGCTCGCGCCTCCATCACGATCCGCTGGTCGGCGCCTATGAAATCGCCATCGCCATCACCGGGCGCGACTGATTCAAGCGATTCAAAAGAATCAAAAAAAATCTCGAATCCCTGGAACCGCTTCGCGAGAGTCACGTTCTTAGCTTCGGATAGTGAATTTATGCCCCCCCGCTCTCGCTATCCAAGACATGGGCCCGAAAGCGTCAACCCTCCCCCCCCGGTGGCGCTTTCGGGCCCAAATTCTTTTCAGCTTCAATCACATCACCCCGTTTCTTTCACGGAACGAACGCGTTCGCCGATCATTGAAACCTCGGCACAAAGCCAATCTCAGGAGATATTCGATGCGCAAGCTTGTTGGACTGGCCCTCGTCGCCGGAGCGCTGATGGTCAGCGCATGCAACACCGTCGAAGGCGTCGGCAAGGACGTGTCCTCGGCCGGCAGCACCGTCGCAAAGACGGCTGACGACGCCAAATAAGGGTCGCACCTCTAGGCAGCCTGAGGCCTTCTCCCGAACGGGAGGAGGCCTTTTCTTTATCCGCGCCAGGTCGCCGTCACCATGACGGGGCCAGTTCAGACCTTCTCGATTTCGGTGCTCTCGGCCTCGGCGGACTGCTTCGCGCGCTTCCGCTCGGTGAACCAGATACCGATCAGCGCCAGCTCGTAGAGCAGGCATAGCGGGATCGCGAGCAGCAGCTGCGATCCGATATCGGGCGGCGTCAGCACTGCGGCGACCGCGAACGAGCCGACGATCGCATAGCGCCTTGCGCCGATCAGCTGCTTGCGCGTCACGATGCCCGCACGTTCGAGCAGCATCAGTACCACCGGCAGTAGGAACGAGACGCCGAAGGCGAACAGGAACTGCATCACGAACGACAGGTAATTGGCGACCGAAGGCAGTGCCTCCTGCGTTACGCCTCCCCCAAGGTCGCCCTGATAGGATAGCAGGAAGTGCAGCGCCATCGGAACGGCAATGTAATAAGCCATCGCCGCCCCGCCGATGAATAGCACCGGCGTCGCCAGCAGGAAGGGCAGCAGCGCCTTCTTCTCCTGGCGGTACAGGCCCGGCGCCACGAACTGCCAGAGCTGGTTGGCGATCACCGGGAAGGACAGCATCATCGCCGCGAAGAAGGCGACCTTCACCTGGACGAAGAAGGCCTCGAAGATCTGGGTGTATATAACCTTGGTTTGTCCGGCTGCCGCCAGCGGATGGACAAGAAAGGCGAATATCTGTTCGGCGAAATAGAAGGCGACGAAGAAGCTCACCACGAGGGCGGCGACGCAATAGAGCAGCCGCCGCCTTAGTTCGATCAGATGATCGAGCAGGGGAGCGCGGCTGGCGTCAAGATCGTCCACGGGCGCGTTCACGATTCGGCCTTGGCGGCGGGCTTGCGCACGCGCTTCGCGGGCGCCGCGTCTGGGTCGGCCGCACCCTTGGGTTTTGCGGCGGACTTGCGGGCCGGCTTCGCCTCGGGCGCCGGCAGCGCTTCCGCTTCCGGCGCGGCGGAGATCATGGGCTGCTCGACCAGCACCGGCTCGGCATCCTCATGATCGATCGTGGCCATCGGGAGCATCTGCTGGGGCGTGGGCGGATGCTCACGCATGATCCGCGCATTCTCCTCCGCCCATTTCTTCTCCATTTCCTGCAACTCGGCCTCGCGCATCATCGAATCGAAACCGGAGCGGAACTGCCGCGCGACGCCGCGCGCGCGCGACACCCAATAGCCGACGAAACGCATCGCCTTGGGCAGGTCCTTGGGACCGATGACGAGCAGCGCCACGATCCCGACAAGCATCAATTCGGTGGGCGCGATATCGAACATGCGGAAACTCTATGAAATGCCGTGCCCCGAACGCGCGCCAGGGCCATTTTCGGTGCGACGATGAAGGTCATGGAAGCGCGCACGCGCCGGTCCGCCTCAAGCGGGCCCGACGCGACGCACGCCTGCAACGCTCAGCGCTCCTCGCGCAGTTTCTCGCCCTCGACCTCGATCACGGGCTCGCCGACCTTGCGGTCGATCCGGCTCGTCTCGCGAGGCGTCTCTTCCTCTTCGGCCATGCCCTTCTTGAACTGCTTGATGCCCTTGGCGACGTCACCCATCATGTTCGAGAAACGACCGCCCCCGAGCACGAGGATCGCGATTACACCGAACACCAGCCAGTGCATCAGGCTGAAACTACCCATCACAAATCTCCTAGGACGCAGGCCTATCTAGTCCTCATCGTCCGCCTTTTCTACCTCGCTGTTCTCATCTTCATGCTCGCCGGCATGTTCCAGCGCGAGATCGACCGGATCGAGCAGCCCCGCCGCCTTGAGATCGTCGATTCCCGGCAGGTCACGCCTGCTGGCAAGGCCGAAATGACCGAGGAATTCGGGCGTCGTCGCGTAGAGGAGCGGCCTTCCGGGCACCTCACGGCGCCCGGCGGGGCGAATCCAGCCTGCTTCCATCAGCACGTCGAGCGTACCCTTGGAGATCTGCACGCCGCGAATCGCCTCGATCTCGGCGCGAGTCGCCGGCTCGTGATAGGCGATGATCGCCAGCGTCTCGATGCCCGCCCGGCTGAGCTTGCGCGGCTCCTCCCGGTCGCGGCGGAGCAGGTGCGCCATGTCGCCCGCGGTCTGGAAATGCCATCGGTCGCCGCGCCGGACCAGTTCGATGCCGCGCCCGGCGAAATCGGCCTGGATCTCCTCCAGCACGCTACGGACATTGTCCGCATTGCCGAGATGCGCGCGGATCGCGTCCACCGTCATCGGCTCGGTCGCGGCGAACAGCACGGCTTCCACCGCCCGCGTCAGATCGTCGGCGCGCTTCATGCCCCGGCCTCCACCGACGGCGCCTTCAGGTAGAGCGGGGCAAAGGGCGATTTCTGGCGAAGCTCGACCCTGCCCTGCCGCGCCAGCTCGAGCGCTGCGACGAAGCTGGAGGCGAGTGCCGATTTGCGGAAAATGCCCGAAGCTGACTCAGGCAGGAAGGTCTCGATCATGGCCCAGTCTATCCGTTCGCCGACAAGACGCGATACCCTCTCCAGCGCGGCGTCGAGCGTCATCACGGGCCGGTTGGCGACGATATGCATCACCGGCCGGGTACGCGCGCTGATCCGGCCATAAGCGGAGATCAGGTCGTAGATCTCGGCCTGCCACAATGCCTTGCGCACCGTACGCAGCCCTTCGGGCGCGCCGCGCAGGAAGACGTCGCGGTCGAGCCGGTCGCGCGCCATCAGCCGGGCGCCGGCCTCACGCATCGCATTGAGCCGTTCGAGGCGAAGCTGGAGGCGAAGCGCCAGTTCTTCTGGACTCGGCTGTTCCTCCGGATCGCGCGGCAGTAGCAGCGCCGATTTGAGATAGGCGAGCCACGCGGCCATCACGAGATAATCGGCCGCCACCTCCAGCTTGATCGCCTTGGCTTCCTCGATGAAACGCAGATACTGGTCGACCAGCGCCAGGATCGAGATCTCGCGCAGATCGACCTTCTGGTTGCGCGCGAGTGCCAGCAGCAGGTCGAGCGGGCCTTCCCAGCCATCGATATCAAGGGTCAGCGTCTCGGCTTCAGCGTCCATTGCATCACGCTAACAGGTCCTCCCCCGCAGGGGGAGAGGGAGGCACTAGGTGTGCGCCAGCAGCGCGTCCCGCCTGGCGATCAGCGCCGCGATCTCGCCTTGCGGCGCCTTGCCGGCAATCGTCGCCATCGCCCGGTCGAGCCGCTCGAGCGACCGCGCGGGCATTTCGCCAAGCCGCGCGGCGATATCCTCCATCTCGTCCATCCGGCCCCAGCAATCGAGCACCAGGTCGCATCCGGCGGCGATCGCTCCGGCCGCCTTGTCGCCCGCGCTGCCGCTGAGCGCCTTCATGTCGATATCGTCGGTCATCAGCAGGCCGTCGAAGCCGATCCGCCCGCGGATCACTTGCTCGATCACGACCGGAGAGAGCGTTGCCGGCCGTTCCGCATCCCAGGCCTCGAACACGATGTGCGAGGTCATTCCCATCGGCGCGCCGGCCAGCGCCCTGAACGGCGCCAGGTCGATCTCGAGCTCGGCGTCCGAGGCCGTGACGGTCGGCAGGTGATAATGGGTGTCGACCTTCGCCCGGCCGTGCCCCGGCATATGCTTGACCACGCCGACCACCCCGCCCTCGCGCAACCCCTCGATGATCGCGCGGCCCATCGCCGCGACGCGCATCGGCTCGGAGCCAAGCGCGCGGGTCGAGATCGCCTCGGTGGTGTCCGGCTGCGACACGTCGAGCAACGGCAGGCAATCGACCGTGACGCCCACCTCGGCCAGCATCAGCGCGATCGCCTGGGCATTGGCCCGCGCCGCCTCGATCGCCGAGATCGGCGCGGTCTCGTACAGCGCGTCGAAGGCCGGGCCGGCCGGGAAAGCGGGCCATTCGGGCGGCCCCATCCGCGCGACGCGACCGCCCTCCTGATCGATCAGGATCGGCAGGTCGTCGCGTCCCGACAGGGCCCGCAGATCGTCAGTCAGCGCGCGGACCTGCGCCCGATCAGCGATGTTCCGCTTGAACAGGATATAGCCGGCGGGGTCGGCCGCGGCGAAAAAGGAACGTTCCTGGGACGTGAGGTTCAGGCCGGACAGGCCGTAGATGACGGGCTTCATAAAAGGGGACTAACAGGAAGCCCCTCCCTCAAAAAGCCCCGTCCTTCAGGAAACGGTTCGAGGGCGAGCGGGAGATATGGGACACCATGATGTCCCATATCTCCCGCTCGCTCGCGCGCCTAATATTTTCCATAATATCTATAAATATCAGATATTTAACTGAACACGCCACATGTCCGGAGACGGGTCAGTCGTTCGCCACGAAACAGTCTTCGCCCGCGACCTTCAGACGGCCGCACAGCTCGGTCGCCGCGCCCGCGCTGCCCGCATTGACGCGGAGACGGAAAACGGTGCGCCCGTTCACCTCGGCCTTTTGCACCGACTTGCCGAGCGGGGCGAGGTAGGTGAAGCGTTTCGACGCTCGGGCCCAGGCCGTGTTGGCCGACGCCTCGTCGGGGAAGGACCCGAGCTGCACCAGCGAACCGCGCGACATGGGTCCGGCGGTGGGCGCGGACGACCGCGTCGTCGCGGCCAGCTTGCCGCCCGATGCCGGGACGGCCACCACGGCCGTCTTCGATCCGCTCGAAGCAGGCGCCACCGGGGCGGCCCTGGTCCCGACAACGGGCGCCTCAGGCGTCGCGCCGAGATCGATCGCGGCGTTTCCACCGCTCTCGCCATCGCTCGTCGCGACGGCCACCTCGCCTTCGCCCTCGACCTTCAGGCCGCCGGGATCGTCGGGCCTGACCTTGTAATCGCCTTCCTGCGCGACGATGAGCGCGCCGTTTCCGTCGGCGCCCCGACGCTGCTGGTACCAATAATAGCCGAAGATCGCCGCCGCGATGATCGCGAGGCCAAGGACGATCATCAGGATCACGCGAAGGACCGAAGGACCCTGATCGTAATCCTCTTCCACGGTTTGAAGCCAGGGCAGCCGATCCTCGTCGCGGACCTCATAGTCTCTCGACGTCGTCATCAGTTCATCTCCTGGACCGCCTGCACCCCCATGATGCCGAGGCCATTGCGGATGATCTGCCCGATTGCTTCCGCCAGGAAAAGACGCGCGCAGGTAACCGCTGCATTGTCCGCGATCAGGAAGCGGCGGTCGGGCCGATCGTTGCCGACATTCCACAGCGCATGGAATTCAGCGGCCAGATCGTAGAGATAAAAGGCGATCCTGTGTGGCTCGCGCGCCGCCGCCGCCGTTTCCACGACTCGCGGGAACTGCGCGGCGCGCTTCACCAGCGCGAGATCCTCCGTTTCCAGTCGGGACAGATCGACCGCCCCGCAAACGATACCCGCCTCGGCGGCCCGGCGATGCAGCGACGCAACCCGGGCATGCGCATATTGGACATAGAAGACCGGATTGTCCTTCGACGCCTCGACCACCTTGGCGAAATCAAAGTCCATCTGCGCGTCCGACTTGCGGGTCAGCATGGTGAACCGCACCACGTCCTTGCCGACTTCGCGCACGACATCGGCCAGGGTGACGAAGTTGCCCGAACGCTTCGACATCTTCACTGGCTCGCCGGCGCGCAGCAGGCGCACCATCTGCACCAGCTTCACGTCGAAGCGCGTCTTGCCGCCGGTCAGCGCCTGCACCGCCGCGACGATCCGCTTCACCGTGCCGGCATGGTCGGCGCCCCAGATGTCGATCAGCGCGTCGGCGGTCTGCGCTTTCTGGTAATGATAGGCCAGGTCAGCGCCGAAATAAGTCCATTGCCCGTTCGACTTCTTGATCGGCCGGTCCTGGTCGTCGCCGAACTGAGTCGAGCGGAACAGCGGCAGCACCACCGGCTCCCAATCCTCGGGCGTCTCGCCCTTGGGCGCTTCGAGCATGCCGTCATAGACCAGGCCGCGCGCGCGCAAATCCGCCTCGGCCGCCTCGGGCTTGCCCGCTGCCTGAAGTTCCGCCTCGGAGGAGAAGAGGTTGTGATGAATGCCGAGCAAGGCGAGATCGGCCTTGATCAGTTCCATCATCGCCGCGACCGCCCGCTTGCGGAACAGCACCAGCCACTCGCTCTCCGGCGCGTCGACATATTTGTCGCCGAATTCGGCGGCCAGCGCCTGACCCACCGGTACGAGATAATCGCCCGGATACAGGCCTTCGGGAATTTCGCCGATATCGGCGCCCAGCGCCTCGCGATACCGCAGGTGTACCGAGCGGGCGAGCGTATCGACCTGGCCGCCGGCATCGTTGACATAATATTCGCGGATCACGGTGGCGCCGGCGAATTCGAGCAGGCTGGCGAGCGCATCGCCCACCACCGCGCCGCGGCAATGGCCCATATGCATCGGCCCGGTCGGGTTGGCCGAGACATATTCGATGTTCACCGTGGTGCCCGCGCCCTTGGTCGAGCGCCCATAATCGCCGCCCTCGTCACGGATCGTCGACAGTTCCGACCGCCACGTGTCGTCGGTCAGCGCGAGATTGATGAAACCGGGGCCGGCGACCGAGACGGCCTGGACCTCGTCGAGCTTGCCCAGTTCGGCCGCGATCTTCTCCGCCAGCATGCGCGGATTGGTCGCGGCGGGCTTGGCCAGCACCATCGCGGCGTTGGTCGCGAGATCGCCATGGCTCGGGTCGCGCGGCGGCTCGACGGTGACGTTGGCGCGATCCAGCCCGGCGGGCAGATCGCCCGCCGCGGCAAGGGCATCAAGCGCCGCATCGAGATGCGCGGCGAAACGGGTGTAAAGGGTCATTGCTGGTCCGGTCAAAAGAGCGAGCGCGGCCCTTAGCGGATGGCGCGCCCACACTCAAATCGCGCGACCAACCCAGTCCTGTTCGCAGGCGGGCCCTCGGATCCATGGCCGCAGCGGTGCACCTCCATTTCTTGCAACTGGCCGCGCAATCTTTGCGGTTGGGATTTTGCTGCACTGCAATATCATGAGCCCACAAGACGAGCGGTGAGGATGCTGATCTGGCTTTCGAGCAACGAAAGGAAAGATCCATGACTATCCTCCCCAAGACTCTCCTTGCCGCCGCCGCGACGCTGGCGACCCTCTCCGCTCCCGCTCTCGCCAGCGACGCGGCCCCCCAGCGCAAGTTCACCCGCGACGGCCAGACCTATGTCTACACCATGGCGATCAAGGCCAACCGCGTGGTCATCAGCGGCCGCCGCTATCCCTCCGGCAGCGCGTTCGATTTCGTCGTGCGCGGCGACCAGGTCAGCGGTGTGTCGGGCGGCGAGCCCGTCTCGTTCACCGTCAAGGACGCCCAGGCCAAGCTGACCCCGGTCGTGCTCGCCTCGCGCTAAGACGTTCTCGGGCTGGGTTGATCCCCACCGTTCGGGCTGAGCCTGTCGAAGCCCTGCTCTTCTCTTCCTCCGAAGAAAGAACAGCCCTTCGACAAGCTCAGGGCGAACGGAGAGAGATGATTCAAGCCAACAAACTCTTGCGCTAAAACCCTTCGGGCAGATCGATCGGACCGACCACTTCGCGATAGCGGGTGATGGCATATCGGTCGGTCATCCCGGCAATGAAATCGGCAATGTGGCGGCTGCGCGCGGGTTCTTCCGCGGGTAGCCGCCCATGCCAGTCGGGGGGCATGCGGCTCGGGTCGGCGTGATAGGCGTCGAACAGCCCCGCCACCAGTTCCCCGGCGATCCGCGCTGCCTCGAGCTGGCGCGGATGATGATAGAGATTGGCGTACATGAAGCGCTTGAGCGACCGCTCGGCCTCACGCATCTCGTCCGAAAAGCCTGCGAGGCAGGTCTCTGCGGCCCGTACATCCTCGGCCGTCTCGATTCCCACATCGGTCACGCGGCGCCGGGTCTCCGCGATCAGATCGTTGACCATCGTGCCGATCTGCGAGCGCACCAGCTCGCCGACCAGCCGGTCGGGCGCGATGTCGGGAAAGCGCTTGCGGGTCGCGTCCCAGCCCGCCGCCACGACCGGCACCGCCAGGATCTGATCCAGCGTCAGCAGCCCGGCACGCAATCCGTCGTCGATATCGTGATTGTCATAGGCGATGTCGTCGGCGATCGCCGCGACCTGCGCCTCGAGCGAAGGCCAGCGCGTCAGGTCGAGCGGAAACGCCGCATCGGCCTCCGCCAGCGCCCATTGCGGTCGGGCGATCGGGCCATTGTGCTTGGCCAGCCCCTCAAGCGTCTCCCAGGTCAGGTTCAGGCCGTTCCAGCGCGGATAGGGGCTGTCGATCACCATCAGCGCCCGCAGCGTGTTGCCATTATGGTCGAACCCGCCCAGCCCGGTCAGCGCCTCTTTCAGCGCATCCTCGCCGGCATGGCCAAAGGGCGGATGGCCGATGTCGTGCGCCAGGCATAGTGCCTCGGTCAGGTCCTCATTCAGGCCAAGCGTGCGCGCCACGGTTCGCCCGATCTGCGCAACCTCCAGGCTATGAGTCAGGCGAACGCGAAAATGGTCGCCATCCGGTGCCATGAACACCTGGGTCTTGTGGCGCAGACGGCGAAAGCTGATCGAATGGATGATGCGGTCGCGGTCGCGCTGGAACGCGTCGCGCGGCCCACGCACGGTTTCGCGCTGCTCGTCGTTCAGGCGGCCGCGACTCTTCGCCGGGTCCGCGGCCCAGGGCGCATGACGCGGGGCGGCGCTCACTTCGCCGCCAGCTTCGTGACCTTCTGGCCAGCGTCGCTGGTGAAGGTGAAGGCCGACAGCCCCTCCCTGGCCAGCGCATTGACGAAGGCGCGGGCCTCGTCATTGGTCTTGAACGGCCCCGCCAGCACGCGGTTGGTGGCGCGCAGCGGCGTGGTCCAGCCGGACTTGCCCTTGAACGCCACAGGCGCCCTGGCGCGGACCTTCTCCCACTCCTTGGGCAGGGTCGCTTCATTCGCCCCGCCCGCGACCTGAACCCAGATGCGCGAGGGTTCCAGGATTTTGGGATCGTTCTTCTTTTTCAGCTCGGCGGCCTTTTTCGCGTCCGCAAGCTTCCTGGCCTCGGCCAACTTCTTCGTTTCAGCCGCTTTCTTGTCGGCAAGCGCCTGCTTGTCGGCCGCCGCCTTTTTTTCCGCGAGCTCGCGCGCCGCTGCACCCGTGTCGGCCGGCGGTTGCGCCGCCCGAACTGGCGCTGGCGTCGGATCGGCCCGGACGGTGTCGACCGGCGCGCCAGCCACCAGTTCCGATCCGGGCACGGCGATATTCGCGATAATGCTGGCGAGGATCGAATCCTCGCTCCGTACCGGGGTCGGCGCCGCAGCGACGCCGCGCACCGGCGGGGTCGTCACGGCAGGTGTGGGCACCGCGGTGGACGACGCAACCGATGCCGGTGCACCGACGAGCGGCCGGGGAGAGTTTTCCGCGGCCCCGGTGCTGGTTTCCATCGCGGACGGCAGCGGCGACCTCGTCACGATTGCCGGACGATCCGGCAACGTCGACGAGGCACGCGCTGTTGATCCGGATGCCGAGGGCGGCGGCGATACCGGCCGAGCGGCCGGCGACGGGGTCGAAACAGCAGCCACGCGCGTATCGGCTTCCGCCTGTACTGTACGCCGTTCCGGCGCGGCCGGCGGCGTCGGGGCGATGGTCGCGGGCCGCGATCCGGTCGCCGGGGCCAGCGTCATGTTTTGCCGACCGACCTCTGATGTCCGCGTCGGTACGCCGGGGAGCGGCTGTACGATGCCCGGCTGGCTGTAGGGTGGCTGATAGGCCGGTTCAGTGCTTGCGACATAGGCCGGCGGTTGCGGCAACGGCGGCGCCTGCGGCTGGACCTGCGGCGGCGGCGCCGTTGCCGCCGGCACGATATCCAGCCTGCCGCGCTTCCTGCGGCGGCTGCGACGATCGTCCTGCTGGGGTTTGGACTGGACCTGCGCCGCCGCTAAGACTGCTGGCGCGACGGTGCCGGGCTCGGGCGGCAGCGGCGCGAGCGTCGGGATCATCCGGCTATCCGCGATCCGCTCGGGTGTCGCGCGCAGCTCGCCGAAATGCACTGCAAAGGCCCGATCGGTCGCGCCGAGGCCCGGAAGCCGCTCGAAAAAGGGCTGCAGCCCCTCGGCGAGTCCCGGGGGCATCATGTTGGTGGCGATACGCGCCGCGCCCTGCTCGTCGCCATTCATCGCCAGGATAAAGGCGCGCGCGCGCCATGCGCCGCGATCGCTTCGGCGGAGCAAAGGATCGAGCTGCTGCAGCGCCAGATCGCGCTTGCCCGATATACCCAGCGACAGGGCATAGCGGCGGATCGTCTCATCGGCGGCGCCATCCTTCAGGGCCAGGCGATAGTCGCGCTGGGCGCGTTCCTGCTGGCCGACCAGATCATAGGCCAGGCCACGATCAGCGGCATAATAGCGCGGATCGAGCCCCAGTGCCTCGGCCTCGCCGAACCGGCGCAGTGCCTCGCCGGGCCGTTCGGCCTGGACCAGCAGGCTGCCCGTGCCGGCCTTGATTCGGGCATTACGCGGATCGAGCCGCTCGGCGCGCGCGAAAAACGTCGCCGCCGCCGTCTGGTCGCCCAGCTTCAGCGCGAGTTCGCCGGCGCGTACCAACGCGTTGATGTCGAGCGGGTTGGCCGCGAGCAGGCGCATTTCCGCCGCCAGCTCGTCGCCCAGCGGATTGAGCGGCTGCACCGTCTGCACCTGTGCCACCGCCGGCATCGCCGAAAGGGGCAAGGCAAGCGTGAAGGCATATCCGAAGAGGCGGGAGACGCGCATGAGAAGGCAGCCTAGAGCCGAGCCCGGCTGAACGGGCAATGTCCCGTCGGGGCACCGCGCGCCAGAGCGACGCGCACCGGCGACAAACCGGGCGCGCACCCTGGCATCATCTCATTGATTGTTCTGGCGATGCAGGAAGCGTGGAATGTCGAGCCCATCCTTGTCGGCCGGCTCCTCGTCGCGCGCGGCACCGCGCGAGACGCTCGACATGCGCTCGAACAGGGTACCGCCCAGCTTCACGCGCGGCGCGGCGGGGACGGGCTCTGCTTCGACCGGCGCTTCCTCCGCGGCGGGGGCGCCGGGCGACAGCCAGCGGCGGCGCGCCGGGAAATCGGGATTGGGTGCGGCTTCAGGCGCCGCCGCGACCTCTTCCTCGTCGCCGAACACCGGGATGTCGGAAACCCGTGTCTCGCTGCCGAGTACGAGTTCATCGCTGTCGCCGGCCGCCTCGGGCGCCTCAAGGACGATGTCCGCTGGTCGCTCGGCATCGATCGCCACGGGCTCGGGGGCCTCTATCACGGGTGCCGGCGCTTCCTCGGCCTTTTTCGGCGCGGAGAAGGTGAAGGCGCGCGACACCGGGGCCGCCGCGGCGGTCGGACGCGAGTCAGCTTCGATGCCGGTCGCAACGACCGAAACGCGGATCTTGCCCTCGAGCTCGGGGTTGAATGCCGAACCCCAGATGATGTTCGCGTCCTCGTCGACCAGTTCGCGAATGTGGTTCGCCGCTTCGTCGACTTCGAGCAGGCGCATATCGTCGCCGCCGGTAATCGAGACGATCACGCCCTTGGCGCCCTTCATGCTCACACCGTCGAGCAGAGGATTGGCGATCGCCTTGGACGCCGCCTCGATCGCGCGATTGTCGCCCGACGCCTCGCCGGTGCCCATCATCGCCTTGCCCATCTCCTGCATCACCGAGCGGACGTCGGCGAAATCGAGGTTGATGAGGCCCGGCATGACCATCAGATCCGTGATGCCGCGCACGCCCTGCTGCAGCACTTCGTCCGCCATCTGGAACGCCTCCTTGAAGGTGGTGTTCGCATTGGCGACCAGGAACAGATTCTGGTTCGGGATGACGATCAGCGTATCGACATATTTCTGCAGCTCTTCGATGCCTGCCTCTGCGCTCGCGGCGCGGCGCTTGCCCTCGAAGGCGAACGGCTTGGTCACGACACCGACGGTCAGGATGCCCATGTCGCGTGCTGCCTTGGCGATGACCGGCGCGGCGCCCGTGCCGGTGCCGCCGCCCATGCCGGCGGCGATGAAGCACATGTGCGCGCCCTCGAGCATCTTGCTGACCTGCTCGATCGTCTCCTCCGCCGCGGCGCGGCCGATCTCGGGACGCGAACCGGCACCCAGGCCCTGCGTGATCTTCGCGCCGAGCTGAATCTTGTGCGACGCGCTCGACTGCTTGAGCGCCTGCGAATCGGTGTTGGCGACAAGAAAATCGACGCCCTGGACTTCAGCGCGCATCATGTTCGCAATCGCGTTGCCTCCGGCACCGCCGACCCCGATCACCGCGATGCGCGGCGTCAGTTCGTCGACTTCAGGGGGAAGGAATTCGATGCTCATCGCCTGGTCTCCGCAACACCCCAAACATCGGGGCGCTTAAATGATGATACCGTTCGTTCTGCACCATCCCTTGCGGTGACTCCAGCACGAACAGCTAAATCTTGTCGTATTTCTTTAATAATTCGCCTTGGCGGTTGCGATCAGCCTCTTGAAGATCGCAAGTCCCTTGGGCCGGTGCACCAATTGGTTAGTCGGTGACAAGGACCGCAAATCGACCGGATCCGCCGCGGCATAGAAAGCGAGGCCCGCCAGGGTCGCGAATGCCGGTCCGCCATGCGCTTCCGGCAAGGCGGTCAGCCCGCGCGGCCGGCCGATGCGGACCGAACGGCCCAGGGCCTGCTGCGCATAATCGGCGATCCCCTTCAGCTCGGCGCCGCCGCCGGTCAGCACGACCTGGCGCCCGACCGGACCTTCGAACTTCAGGTCGACCAGCGCCTTTTGCACTTCGCTCATCAGATGATCGAGGCGCTGGCGGATCACCGAGATCAGCTGCGCGCGCGTGATGCGGGCGCCCTCGCCCGCGCCGTCCTCGGCGGAGATCGGCGCGACCTCGATCATGTCGTGATTGTCGCGCGGTGACGCATTGGCCGACCCGTAGAAGCACTTCATCCGCTCGGCCTGGGCCCGGCGCGTGCCGAATGCCGAGGCGATGTCGTCGGTGATGTCCGCCGCCCCGATCGGGATCGAGGTCAGGCCGACCAGCATGCCGCCCGCGAACAGCGAGACATTGGTGATGCCGGCGCCCATTTCGACCATCGCGACGCCCAGCTCGCGCTCTTCCTCCGACAGGCAGGCCATGCCGGTCGCGACCGGCGACGCGATGATCGCCTTCACTTCGAGATGCGCATTGGCGACGCACAGGCCGAGATTGCGCACCGGTGATCCGTCGGCGGCGACGACATGGATATGCACGCCAAGCCGGTCGGCATGCAGGCCGAGCGGGCGTTTCACCCCCGTCAGGCCATCGAGCGTGTACAATGCCGGCTGCGCATGCAGCACCATGCGGCCGGCCGGATCGATCGATTCACGCCCCGCCTGGAGCAGCGCGTCGATATCCGACTGTTCGACGCGGTGGCCGCCCAGTTCGAACTCGATCGAGGCGACATCGGACACCAGCCCGCCGGCCGAGAAGCTGACCCAGACATTCTCGATATTGGTACCGGCGATCCGCTCGGCCTGCTCGACCGCCTCGCGCACGGCGACTTCGGTCGCCGCCGCATCGGCGATATAGCCGCGCTTGACCCCCCTGCTCTCGCGCTGGCCGGTGCCGAGCACGATCAGTTCGCCGCCATCGCCCTTCTGCGCGATCAGCGCCGAGACCTTGGACGATCCGATATCGAGCGCGGTGATCAGTCCTTCAGGTGCTGTCTTCGCCATACGCCTTACCCCTGTACCAATTTGAACGCGCTATGCTTAGCTTCGATAAGTGCCGGTCCCTGCGGCCTATTTTCGCTGTCCGGGTCGGAAATCGCACGCTCGACCACCTGACCGGGCTTGCGTGCGACAAACTTCTTCGGATCGCGCATGTCGAAACGGAGATAGCCCTTGCCCAATAATGGCGTCACTCCGTCGATTTGGGCGAATTTCAGCAGCGCCCTGGCGGCGTCGGCATCACCTTCGGGCAGCGCCAGCGTCTCGCCGGATTCGAACAACAGGTTCCAGCGCCGGTTGCCGATCCAGGTCGCCGCCTTGACGAGCGGGCGGAGCGCGGGCGCGGCCTCGAGCAGCTTCTGATAATTCGCTTCCTGCTGGTTCGCGCCGGGCCCGATGACCAGCGGCAGATCGGGCATGGCGTCAGCCTTTACCGGCTCCAGCCACACCCCGTTCTCCGCGATCAGCGACAAGCGCCCGCGATCCTGCCACACCGCCGTGGGTGTGCGTTCGACGATATGGACGAGCAGTGTGTCGGGCAGCCGGCGCGAGACATGGGCATCGGCGATCCAGCCATAGGACAGCAGCTTCTGGCGAACATCCTCCAGATCGACCAGCGGCATCGCGCGGGATTTCTGATCGAGCGCGACGGCATAGACCGTCATCCGATCCATTCGCTTGAGACCCGTGACCTCGACCTGCTCGACACGAAAGCCGGCACGACCGACACCCTCGGCAATGGCCACGCCGATCGCGCCCGGTACGCCGAACCAGGTCGCCGCCGCGATCGCGACCGCACCGACCGCGCCGACGATCGACCAGGTGGCAATCCGGCCCAGGGTCTCGTGGCTGATCGGCAGCGCCTCGATCATCCGGTCGATGATCGACTGTTTGGGCTGCTGGCGGCGTTTCGACTGGATCTGCCGGCGGGGCGGCGATCCGCGCTTGATCGTTCGGCTCACGTCTTTTTCTCCGGACCCAGGGCCTCCTCGACGATCTTCTGGACCAGCTCGGCATAGCTGAGACCGATATAGCGCCCCTGCTCGGGCACGAGACTCAGCGCGGTCATGCCGGGCTGGGTATTGACCTCGAGCAGGAACAGGCCGTCCACGCCCTGGCTGTCGTCCCAGCGGAAATCGGCGCGCGACACGCCCTCGCAGCCGAGCAGCCGGTGCGCATCGAGCGCGATGCGCTTGCAGGCGTCGGCGATCTCGTCGGGGATCTCCGCCGGGCAGACATGCACCGTCAGGCCATCGGTATATTTCGCATCATAGTCGTACCAGCCGCTCTTGGGCTTGAGCTCGGTCACGGCGAGCGCCTCGCCGGCCAGCACCGCGGTGGTCAGCTCGCGCCCCCGGATATAGGGCTCCGCCAGCAGCTCCTCGAACTCGCCCCAGGGCCCGCTTACGCCGCGTGCGATCGGGTTGCCGTAATTGCCTTCGTCGGTGACGATCGCCACGCCTACCGAGGAGCCTTCATTGACCGGCTTCAGCACATAGGGGCGCGGCAATGGATCGCCATCGAACAGGGTCTCGCTCTTCACGATCCGCCCGCCCGGCATCGGGATGCCGTGTGGCACCAGAGTCTGCTTGGTCAGCAGCTTGTCGATCGCGATCACTGAGGTGACGAGGCCCGAATGCGTGTATTTGAGGCCCATCAGGTCGAGCATGCCCTGCACCGACCCGTCCTCGCCGGGTGTCCCGTGCAGCGCGTTGAACACGACATCCGGCGCCGCCTCGGCCAGCCTGGCCGCGACGTCACGACCCATGTCGATCCGGGTGACCCGATGGCCGAGGCTTTCCAACGCATCAGCGACCCCGGCACCCGACATCAGCGACACTTCGCGCTCGGCCGACCAGCCGCCCATCAGGACTGCGACGTGCAAGCTCACTTCTTTACGCCCACGCGCTGAATCTCCCATTCGAGCTCGACCCCGGACGTCGCCCTCACCTTCTCGCGCACTTCCTCGCCCAGCGCCTCGATCTCCGCGCTGGTCGCGCGGCCGAGGTTGAGCAGGAAGTTGCAATGCTTCTCGCTGACCTGCGCGTCGCCGCGGGTCAGCCCGCGACAGCCCGCCTGGTCGATCAGCGCCCAGGCCTTGTGGCCGTCGGGATTCTTGAAGGTCGATCCGCCCGTGCGTGACCGCAGCGGCTGCGACGCCTCGCGCTCGGCCGCGATCCGGTCCATCTCGGCGCCGATCACCGCCGGATCGCCTGGCGTACCTCCGAACACTGCCTCGACCACCACGGCACCCGGCGGTAGATCGGAATGGCGATAGACATAACCGAACTTCGCCGCCGGCCAGATCTCGACATCGCCCGAGCGTGTCACGACGGTCGCCTCGATCAGGATATCCGACGTGTCGCGGCCATAAGCGCCCGCATTCATCTTGACCGCGCCGCCGACCGTGCCGGGAATGCCGCGCAGGAACTCCAGCCCGGCGATGCCAGCGTCCCGTGCGGCGCTCGCGACGGAAATCCCCATCGCCGCGCCACCGGCGCGCACCCGGTTGCCCGGTTCAATGACTGTCTTCGCCATCGCCTTGGGCAGGCGCACCACGACCCCGGGCACGCCGCCATCGCGCACGATCAGGTTCGATCCGACCCCCACCGGCAGCACCGGCGTCTCGGGATCGAGCCCGGCCAGGAACACCGACAGGTCGTGCACGTCCTTCGGCCGCACCAGCCATTCGGCCGGCCCGCCGGTGCGGAACCAGATGAAGTCGGCCAGGCTGCCGTCATGCACGGCCGTGCCCTGCAGCGGCGGCAAGGCATGACAGACATTGCTCATCGCGCTGCCTCGATCGCATCGGCGAGGCCCGCAGCCCATTTGGTGATGTCCCCCGCCCCGAGGCATACGACCATGTCGCCCGGCCGGGCCACCCCGGCCAGCGTCGTCGCAAGCGCATCGGCATCGGCAATCGTTGCCGCCGATCGGTGGCCGCGCCGCTTGATGCCCTCGACCAAAGCTTCCGCGTCGACCCCCTCGACCGGCGCCTCGCCCGCGGCATAGACCGGCGTCACATAGACCATGTCGGCATCGTTGAACGCCTGCTGGAACTCCTCCATCAAGTCGCCGAGCCGCGAATAGCGATGCGGCTGCACCACCGCGATCACCCGGCTTTCGACGCCCTCGCGCGCCGCCGACAGCACCGCGCGAATCTCGACCGGGTGATGACCGTAATCGTCGATGATCGTCACGACGCCGCCGTCGAGCGGCACCTCGCCGACCTTGGTGAAGCGCCTTTTCACCCCGCCGAACTTGCTGAACCCCTGCTGGATCGTGGCATCGTCGATGCCGAGCTCGAGCGCCACGCCGATCGCGGCGAGCGCGTTCTGGACATTGTGGCGGCCCGGCATCGGCAGCTCGATCCCCTCGATCGAGCGGCTTGTCCCGTCACGGTTGCGCACGATGGTCTCGAAACGATTGCCGCCGGGGATGGGCGTGACGTTGACGCCGCGCACATCGGCCTGGGCGGAGAAGCCGTAGGTTACCACGCGGCGGTCGCGCAGGCGCGGGATGATGCCCTGGACCTCCGGATGATCGAGGCAGAGCAGCGCCGCGCCGTAGAAGGGCACATTCTCGACGAACTCGACGAACGCGTCCTTCACGGCGTCGAACGAGCCATAATGGTCGAGATGTTCGGGATCGATGTTGGTGACGACCGCGATCGTCCCGTCGAGCCGCAGGAAGCTGCCGTCGCTTTCATCGGCCTCGACCACCATCCAGTCGCTCGCGCCGAGCCGCGCGTTGGACCCGTAGCTGTTGATGATCCCGCCGTTGATCACGGTCGGATCGACGCCGCCCGCGTCGAGCAGCGCCGCGATCATCGACGTCGTCGTGGTCTTGCCGTGCGTGCCGGCGACCGCGACGGTGGATTTCAGCCGCATCAGCTCGGCCAGCATCTCCGCGCGCCGCACCACCGGGATGCGGCGCTCGAGCGCGGCCTCGAGTTCGGGGTTGCCGCGCTTGATCGCCGTCGAGGTGACGATCACCACCGCGTCGGCGAGATTTTCGGCCTTCTGGCCGATATGGACGGTGATGCCCTTGTCGCGCAGGCCCTGCACGACATAGCCCTCCGCCATGTCGGAGCCCTGCACCTTGTAGCCGAGATTGTGCATCACCTCGGCGATGCCGGACATGCCGATCCCGCCGATTCCGACGAAATGGATCGTGCCGATATCGGTTGCGACACCCTTCATGCGTAAAGCGGCTTTCCATTGCTGCCCATCGGGATCGGCACGCCGATCGGCATGTCCCCGGGCGTGTCGTTCAAATTCTCGACCAGGTCGGCGAGGTCGCGCGCGGCGTTGGGACGGCCGCAGCTGCGCGCACGGCCCGCCGCGTTCTGCAGCGCCACGGGGTCCAGCCCGAGCTTCTGCATCTGCCTGGCCAGCTCGACCGGGGTGAAGCTGCGCTGGTCGATCGTGCGCGCGCCGCCGGCCTCGGTCATTTCGCGCGCATTGGCGGTCTGGTGGTCGTCCGTCGCGCTCGGCAGCGGCACGAGGATCGCGGGCCGGCCCGCCACGGTCAGCTCGGCCAGAGTCGACGCGCCGGCCCGGGCGATCACGAGATGCGCCCAGGCAAGCTGTTCGGGCAGGTCGGGCAGATAGGTCGCAAGGTCGGCCGCGATCGACAGTTCGGCATATTTCGCCCGGGCCGCATCGATATCCTCGATCCGCGCCTGATGCGTCACCTGCAACCGCCGGCGGAAGCTCACTGGCAACAGCGATAGCCCCTCCGGCACGACCTGGCTCAAGATGTTGGCGCCCTGGCTGCCGCCGGTCACCAGCACACGGAAGATGCCGTCCTCTTCAAGCAGCGGATAGGGCCTGGAACGCAGCGCCAGCACCGAATCGCGCACCGGATTGCCGACCAGGTGAGTCTTGCCGCGATATTTCGGCGCGAGCCGCGCGACATCGGGATAGGAGGTCGCGATGGCGCTGACCTTGCCGGCGACCAGCCGGTTGACGCGCCCCAGCACCGCATTCTGCTCATGCACCGCGGTCGGGATCTTCTGGTGGAACGCGGCGAGCAGCGCCGGCAGCGCGGGATAGCCGCCGAACCCGATCACCGCCGCGGGGCGGAAGGTGCGGTACAGCTCGATCGCCATCGCGCGGCCCTTGAGCATCGCCGACGCCGCGCGCGCCCAGCCGAGCGGCCCGCCGGCGAGACGCCCGGCCGGCAGCACATGAGTCTGCACGTCCTCGAACAGCCCGGGAAAACGGACGCCGCGATCGTCGCTGATCAGCGCGACATGATGGCCGCGCTTCATCAGTTCGGCCGCGAGCGCCGCTGCCGGGACCATATGGCCGCCGGTGCCGCCTGCGGCGAGGACGAAATGCCGTGCCTGAGTCATTCCCCGCTCCATCGTGCGATATAAGGCGACCGCGATACGAAGGGATTGCGCCGGGTGAAAGCCAGTAACATGCCCATACCGATCGACAGCGCGATCATCGACGATCCGCCATAGCTGATAAAGGGCAAGGTCATACCCTTGGACGGGGCGAGTCCGGTGTTCACCGCCATCGAAATCAGCGCCTGGGTGCCGAACTGAGTCGCGAGGCCGGCGGCCGCGAACAGCCGGAACTCGTCCTGTTCATCGAGCAGCTTCACGAACACCCTGACGACGATCGCGAGGAACAGCAGCGCGATGATCATGCAGGCGATCAGTCCGAATTCCTCGCCGATCACCGAGAAGATATAGTCGGTATGCCCCTCGGGCAGGCGGAATTTCATCGATCCGCCGCCCGGCCCGGTACCGCGCCAGCCGCCCCCGGTGATCGTATCGTGCGCCGCGTTGGTCTGGAAATGGTCCGATCCCCCCGCCCCCTCGGCGTTCGGGAAGAGATAGGCGTCGATGCGAGTCCGCGCCGTGCCGTAGAAGAGATAGGCGGCGATCACGCCGGCCGGCACGCAGCCGATCAGCGCCGCCATCACCTTGGGCGATGTCCCCGCGATCATCAGCAACGCCAGCCACACCGCGACGAACACCATGGTCTGGCCGAAATCGGGCTGAAGCATCAGCAGCACCGCGACAAGCACGGTCATCGCCCCGGTGATGATCACCACCGGCAGCGACTCGTCCTTGGCGCGCATCGACAACAGCCAGGCGCAGGTGACGATGAAAAAGGGTTTCAGGAATTCCGACGGCTGGATCAGCGACACGCCGAAATTGAGCCAGCGCGTCGAGCCATTCTTCTCCACCCCGAAGAACGGCACCGCGATCAGCAGCACGAGGCAGGCGACGGTGCCGAGCAGCGCCATGCGCCGCGCGATGGCGACCGGCAGCATCGACACGGTGAACAGGATCGGCAGCGACACGCACACCCAGGCCAGCTGCCACCAGAGATAGAAGAGCGGCGGGATATGATGCTTGTCGTCCGAATAGCGCGTCGCCGCCGCTGGCGAGGCAGCGCCTACCGCGATCAGCCCGACCGCGATCAGCAACAGCGTGAGCAGCAGGAGCACGCGGTCGATATCCCAGAACCACATGCCGAGCGCCGAACGGTCGCCGCGACCGCCTTCGCCCTTCATGCGCTTCCACAGCGTCAGCGTGCCGGAGCCGGTCCTGGTCATGGCAACGCCTCGACCAGCGCGCGGAACTGATCGCCGCGATCCTCGAAATCGCGGAACTGGTCGAACGACGCACAGGCCGGCGACAGCAGCACCGTGTCTCCGGCCGCGGCGTTCGCCGCGGCGTCCTTCACCGCCGCTTCGAGCGTGCCGCTTTGCTCGACCGGCATGAGCGGTTTCAGGATCGCGGCGAAACGCGGTCCGGCCTCGCCGATCGTATAAGCGCGTGCGACGTGCCCGAACCAGGGAGCGCAGGCATCCAGGTCATCGGTCTTGGCCTGCCCGCCCAGAATCCAGTGGATGTGCGAGAAGGCGGCAAGCGCCGGCGCGGTGGATTCCGGGTTGGTCGCCTTGCTGTCGTTGACAAACGCCACGCCGCGATGCGCGGCGACCCGCTCCATCCGGTGCGGCAGACCCTTGAAGCTCGCCAGACCGCGTTCGATCGCTGTGTCATCGACGCCGAGCGCCGTGCACGCGTCGATCGCGGCGAGCGCGTTCTGGGCATTGTGCGGCCCTTGCAGCGACGGCCAACGCGACTGGTCCATGCAGATGCCCGGCGCGATCCTGGTCAGATGCTCGCCCCGCGCCGACAGCGACCGCGCGATCCCGGCCGAGGCGGCATCGCCGATCCCGACGATCGCGGCGTGATCGGGCGACTGCATCGCGAACAGCCGCGCCTTGGAGGCGGCATAACCCTCGAACCCGTCATAGCGATCGAGATGGTCGGGTGTGATGTTGAGCAGGATCGCGACATCGCAATCCAGGCTGGTCGTCAGGTCGATCTGATAGCTCGACAGCTCGAGCACATAGACGCCACCTTCCGACAAGGGCTCCTCGCCCAGGATCGGCTTGCCGATATTCCCGCCAAGCCGCGCCGGGACGCCTGCAGTCTCCAGGATATGGTGGATCAGCGCGGTCGTGGTCGATTTGCCGTTGGTGCCGGTGATCCCGACCACCTTGTGTGCCGGCAAGCTGGCCCGCGCCTGCGCGAACAGCTCGATATCGCCGATGATCGGGACGTTCGCCGCGCGCGCCCTGGCAGCCACCGGGTGGCGATTGATCGGCACCCCCGGCGATACGACGAGCCCGTCGAAGCCGGTAAGATCGATCTCTTCCGGGTTGGCGATGGTCGCTCCGCCAACCGCTGCCCGCGCCGCCTCGTTCGAATCCCACGCCGTCACCGCGGCCCCGCTCGCCACCAGCGCGCGCACCGTCGCCGCGCCCGAGCGTGCAAGCCCCAGCACTGCGTAGCGTTTGCCGCGCCAGGTGGGGCTGGTGATCACCGAAGCTTCAAGGTCGACAGGCCTGCGAGCGCGAGCACCAGCGCGATGATCCAGAAACGGATCACGACCGTCGGTTCGCTCCAGCCGAGCTGCTCGAAATGATGATGGATCGGCGCCATCCTGAATACGCGCTTGCCGGTGCGCTTGTAGAAGAACACCTGGATGATGACCGACAGCGCCTCGATCACGAACAGGCCGCCGATGATGCCCAGCACGATCTCGTGGTGCGCGACGACGGCGATGGCACCCAGCGCGCCGCCCAGTGCCAGGCTGCCCGTGTCGCCCATGAAGACGGCGGCCGGCGGCGCGTTGAACCACAGAAAGGCCAGTCCGCCGCCGACGATCGCGCCGCAGAAGATGGCCAGTTCGCCGGCGCCCGGCACGTGCGGGATGCCGAGATAGGCCGCGAACTTCGCATTGCCCGCCAGGTAAACGATGATCATGAACGTCACCGAGGCGATGATCACCGGCATGGTGGCCAGGCCATCGAGCCCGTCGGTCAGATTGACCGCATTGCCGAACGACACGATCGTGAACGCCGCGAAGACGATGTAGAAATAGCCCAGGTCAATCGAGACGCCGGTGGTGAAGGGCAGATAGAGATGCGTCCCGTTCTCGTGGACGATCAGGGCACTCGCGATCGCCGCGATCGCGAACTCGCCCAGCAGGCGCATCCTGCCCGAAACGCCCTTGGTGCTGGCCTTGCTCACCTTGTCATAATCGTCGAGGAAACCGATCGCGCCGAACCCCAATGTCACGAACACACAGGCCCAGACGAACGGGTTGTCGAATCGCATCCACAGCAGGAGCGAGAGGGTGAGCGAGGTCAGGATCATCAACCCGCCCATGGTCGGCGTGCCGCGCTTGGCCAGATGGCTCTGCGGTCCATCGGTGCGGATCGGCTGCCCCTTGCCCTGGCGCACGCGCAGCCAGCCGATGAAACGGGGACCGATGATCAGGCCGATGAACAAAGCCGTCGCGACCGCGCCGCCCGACCGAAAGCTCTGATAGCGGAAGAGATTGAGAAGACCCGGAAAACCGAGATAATTGGCGATCAAATAGAGCATTATGCTGTCCCGTTCGCCAAACCGGCGACCACGCTCGCCAACCCGACTCCGTTCGAACCCTTGATGAGAACCGCGTCGCCCGGCGCCAGCAATGCCGACAGGCTCGTCCGCGCGGCGGCGGCATCGGCCACATGAACGAAATCGACCTTGCCCTCAAGCGCGTTCGCCAGTGCCGCCATCGCTTCACCGACCAGAATGACCCATTCGACGCCTGCCGCGATGATCGGTTCGGCCAGCGCCGCGTGATAGGCGTCGCTCTTCTCGCCGAGCTCGCGCATCTCGCCCAGTACCGCGATCCTGCGTATCGCCTTCTCGGCACCGAGCACCGCCAGGGTCGCGCGCATCGAGCTTGGATTGGCGTTGTAGCTCTCGTCGATGACCAGCGCCTCGCCGCCCGCGACCGGCACCGTCAACCGGGCGCCGCGCCCGGCAAGCCCGCTCAGTTCCGCCAGGGCGAGCCCCGCCATCGCAAGATCGCCGCCGACCGCGTCGACCGCCACCAGCACCGCCAGCGCGTTCGACACCCAGTGCATGCCGGGCTGGCCGACGGTGAAGCTCAGCTCCTTCTCGCCCAGCGATGCCGTGATGAAGGTTCCGCCGCTCGCGGTGCGCATCGTCTCGATCGCGCGGACGTCCGCGCCCTGGTCGAGACCGAAGGTCACGATCCTGGCCGCATGGGGCCTGGCATGGCCGATCAGCCGGTCGCGATGCGGGCTGTCATACGGGATGATTGCCACCCCACCCGGCTCGAGCCCGGCAAAGATCTCGCCCTTGGCGTCGGCAATGGCGGATTCGTCGGGGAAAAAGGCAGTGTGTGCGGGGGCGATGGCGGTCACCATCGCGACATGCGGGCGCACCAATGTGGTCAGATGCGCCAGTTCGCCGGCATGGTTCATGCCCATCTCGAACACACCGAACCGGCTCGCCGCCGGCATGCGCGCGAGGCTCAGCGGCACGCCGGTATGATTGTTGTAGCTCTTCACCGACCGATGCGCGGTGCCGGGCGCACCACGATCGAGCGCCGCGAACAGCGCCTCCTTGGTGCTGGTCTTGCCGACCGATCCGGTCACGCCGATGATCTTCGCGTCCGTGCGCGCCCGCGCGCCGCGCGCCAGATCTTCCAGTGCCGCCATCGTATCGGCGACCAAAACATGCGGGTGCGGTGTCGATACGCTGACAACCGCACCCGACGCTCCCCGCTCGGAGCTTTGATCGAGAAATTTGTGCCCGTCGCTCGCCTCGCCCTTCAGCGCGACGAACAGATCGCCCGGGCCGACCTCACGGGAGTCGAAGGTGACGCCGCTGGCGGCGAAGTCGGCCGATGCGGTCCCGCCGGTGGCGGCCGCGATCTCGGCGGAGGTCCAGAGGGGAGCGGTCACAGCACCACCCCTCCGCCGTTCGTTTCGAGCGCAGTTGAGAAACACTTGTTGCGCGCCTGCTTCTCGACTGCGCTCGAAGCGAACGGAAAATGGATCATGCCGCCATCTCCCGCGCGACGCTCACATCGTCGAACGGCAGCACCAGATCGCCGACGATCTGCCCCTGCTCATGTCCCTTGCCGGCGACCAGCACGATGTCCCGCGGCCCCGCCTCGGCGATCGCCGCGCCGATTGCGTCGCGCCGCGATCCGATCTCGGTCGCGCCGGGGGCGCCCTCCATCACCATCGAGCGGATCGCCGCCGGATCCTCGGAACGCGGATTGTCGTCGGTCACATAGACCTTGTCGGACAATGCCGCCGCGACCGCGCCCATCGGCGCCCGCTTGCCCTGGTCGCGGTCTCCGCCCGCGCCGAACACCGTGATCAGCCGGCCGGCGACATGCGGCTTCAATGCCGCGATCGCTGCCTCCAGCGCGTCGGGCGTATGCGCATAATCGACATAGACCGGCGCCCCGCTCCGCGCGATCACCGCGCGCTCGAGCCGCCCGCGCACCGGCTGCAGCCGGCCGAGCGCCGCCAGGGTCTGCGCCACATCGCCGCCGGTAGCGATCACCAGCCCTGCAGCTGTGAGCGCATTCGCTGCCTGATAGGCGCCGATGAGCGGCAGCATCACCTTGTGCGCCTTGCCCTCGGCCTCGATCACCAGCCCCTGTCCCAGCAGGGTCGGATCGCGTGACACCAGCTTCAGCGTTTCGCCTTGGGTGCCGACCGTCAGCACGCGAAGCCCCCGCTCCCGCGCGATATCGATCACCCGCGCCGCATGGGCATCATCGGCCCACACCACCACCGCGCCGCCATCGACCACCACGTCGGAAAACAGCCGCAGCTTGGCCTCGAAATAGGCCTCCATCGTCCCGTGATAATCGAGATGGTCGCGGCTGAGATTGGTGAAGGCGGCCGCCTGCACTGGCAGCCCCTCGGTGCGATATTGCGACAGCCCATGGCTCGACGCCTCGAACGCGACATGGCTCACGCCTTCGCGCGCCAGCCCCGCGACATTCGACAGGAAGGTGACGATGTCCGGCGTGGTCAGGCCGGTCGAGACCTGGTCGTCCGCCGTGGTCACGCCCAGCGTTCCGATCGACGCGGCATGGAACCCGGTCATCCGCCACAATTGCCGGGTCATCTCGACCGTCGAGGTCTTGCCGTTGGTGCCCGTCACCGCGACCGCGGTCCCCGGGAAAGGCGCGAAATAGCGCGCCGCCAGTCCGGCGAAGCGTTTGCGCGGATTGGCGTCGGCGATGTGCGTCACGCCCTCGACGCGCGCCTCCGGCCGGGCGACCACGGCGATCGCCCCACCGGCAATCGCCGCCGGAATGAAATCCTCGCCATTCACCTGCGCGCCCTCGAACGCACCGAACACGGTGCCGGGCGCCACCTTGCGATGATCGATCGCGAAGCCGGTGACCGTCGCGTCCTCCGCTCCACCGGTCAGCGCGCCAAGCTTCATTCGGCGTCCGCCGGGTTCTCGCCCGGAGCATGCCAGAGCAGCGGCAGCAGCTCCGAGACATCGACGTCGCGATGGTCGTCAGGCGTCACGCCCAGCATCGCGCCAGTGCGCGAGATGACGCGGCTGACGACCGGGGCCGCGGTCCAGGCGGCGGTGGTAAGACCAAAGGATTCGGCATTGCCGATGGGCGAATCGAGCATGGCGATCACCACATAGCGCGGTGCGTCCATCGGGAAAGCCGCCGCGAAGGTCGAGACGTTCGCTTTCTTCGAATAACCGCCTGCACCAGCGACTTCGGCCGTGCCGGTCTTGCCGCCGACGCGGTATCCCGGCGCTTCGCCCTTGCGGCCGGTGCCCTGAGTCACGACCAGCCGCAGCAGCTGCCGCATGCGCGCGCTGGTCGCCTCGGAAAGCACGCGGCGACCTTCGGGCGCCTTGCCCGGCGCGACCTTGAGCAGAGTCGTCGGCCGCCAGATGCCGCCGTTCACGAGGGTCGCATAGGCGTTGGCGAGGTGAAGCGGCGTGACCGCGATGCCGTGGCCATAGGCCGTGGTCATCACCGTGGTACGCGCCCAGAAGACCGGCCAGATCGGCTTCTGCTTCTCGCGCAGCTCGATCTCGGGGCGCGTGTCGAAGCCCATCGCCTTGAACATCGCCGCCATGCGATCCTTGCCGATCTCGTCGGCGATGCGGGCGGTCACGATGTTCGACGAATGGATCAGCGCCTCGGGCATGTCGAGGAAACGCTTCTGCGCATGGTCGTCATGGATGGTGAAGCCGCCGACATGCAGCGGCGCAGTCGCGTCGAAGCGCCGCGCCATCGACGTGACGACGCCACTTTCGATCGCGGTCGCCATCGTGATCGGCTTGAAGGTCGATCCCAGCTCGTACACGCTCTGCGTCACGTTGTTGCGCAGCGCATCGCTGCTCGTGCCGGCAAGCTTGTTGGGATTGTAGACCGGCAGCGACACCATCGCCATCACTTCGCCGGTGTGGACGTCGAGCACGATGCCCGTGGCCGATCGCGCCTTGAACGAGAGCATCGCCCGACCCAGTTCGCTCTCCATCGCCGCCTGGACGCGGCTGTCGATCGACAGGGTCACCGGCGTGCCGCGCGTCGAGGGGCTGGTCAGCTGGTCTTCGAACGCCCGCTCGATTCCCGCACGCCCCATGATCCGCCTGTCGTCGCCCGTCGGGCCGATATAGCCGAGCACATGCGCCGCCATGGTCGTCTGCGGATAGAGACGCTCCGGCTCGCGCGCGAAGGCAAGCCCCGGCTCACCGATCGCGTGCACGGCGTTGACCAAGGCGGGCGAGGCATGGCGATCGAGATAGGTGAAGCTCACCGGCAAGGTCAGTTTGGCATAATACCAGGATTCGTCATGCCCCGGCAGCACGGCGGCGAGCTTCGCCGCCAGGTCGCGCTTGTCGCCGAGCAGCTTGCCGGGATGCACGCCGATGGTCCACGCCTCGATCGTCCGCGCCAGCGGCTCGCCATTGCGGTCGAGGATGTCGCCGCGCTGCATGATGCCGGATACCGGTCCCTGGGTGCTGGTCGGCTCCGAGACGAAGCCGAGCATCGCGATGCGCCCGATCACCAGCGTGAAGCCGGCGGCGATCAGTAGCATCAGCATCATCAGCCGCACATGCGCCGTCGCGACTAGCGCATGGCGCTGGCCGGTCGGGCGGCGCTGTGGCAGCGGGCGTGCGACGAGCGCGGTCAACGCATGCGCCCCGATTCCGTGCGGGCACCGCTGAACAGGTCGCCGATCGTCGAATCGCTGAGCAGCTTGCGGTCGAGGAGCGCCACCGCCTGCGGCTTGACGCTCCGGACGGTGCGCCCGGGCGTCGTCGTCGGCGCCGCAGCCGCCGTCCGGATCGGCTTGGCCGCCACGCGGGTCGCCGCGGCGACCGTGACGGGAGCCGGAGCTTGCGCCACGGCGGGCGTGGTCTCGACGATCCGCGTCGCCACCGCCGGCGTAGCCGCCGGGCGCATGGTCGAACCGTCGGGCAAAGCGGGCACGACCAGCGATGCGGTCTGCACCGTCGCGGCCTGGCCCTGGCTCAGATCGAGCGACGCGAGCGCGCCCTCATCGGCCACGAACTGGGCCGCCGCCGGCGCGGTCAGGCGCAGCGTGTCGCCGTTCCACCTTTCGAGCTGGGCAAGGTTGGCGCGCGTATCGAACTCGGTCTCGAGCGCGCGGATGTCGCGGTGCGCCTGGGCAATCAGCGCCACCGTCTTGTCCAGCTTCTTGCGCTCAGCCGCGACCTGCAACGGCACGAGCAGAAAGCCCAGCGCGACGGCAACGCCGGCCAGGAACCAACCGAGACTCTTCCAAGCATACGCAAGCATCACAACGCTCCTTCAGAAGTCCAGGCTGCGGCATCGGTCCGCAGCGCTGTCCGCAAGGTCGCCGATCGCGCGCGGGGGTTACGCGCGATCTCGGCGTCGTCGGCACGCACCGCGCGACCGACATTCTCGAAACTCGGCTTCGCATTGGCCGTCAGTTCGGGAAGATGGCGGGACCGGCCAGGCAGCGATCCACTGCGCTCGCGCAGGAATCGCTTCACCATCCGGTCCTCGAGCGAGTGGAACGTCACCACGGCCAGCCGGCCGCCCGGCTTCAGCACGCGCTCCGCCGCGGCAAGGCCGTCGGCGAGCTCGTCGAGTTCCCTGTTCAGGTGAATCCGGATCGCCTGGAAGGTCCGGGTGGCCGGATCCTTCTTGTCGTGCGGCTTGTAGCCGAGCGCCCGGCGAACGACGTGCGCGAGCTCGCCCGTCCGCGCGATCGGGCGCGCGGCGACGATCGCGCGCGCCACCCGGCGGGCCCGCGGCTCTTCTCCATAATTGTACAGGACATCGGCGATTACCGCTTCGTCGGCATGGTTGACGAAATCGGCGGCGGTCTCGCCTTCCTGGCTCATCCGCATGTCGAGCGGCCCGTCCGACTGGAAGGAAAAACCGCGCTCGGCCTGGTCGAGCTGCATCGAGGACACGCCGATATCCATCGTCACGCCGTCCACCGGCACCGCGTCGCGCGCCTCCAGCTCGGCGTCGAGCGCCGAAAAGGTCGCCGGGATCAGCGTGAGGGCGCCGTCCGACGCCGCTTCCATCGCCCGTCCGCCCGCGATCGCATCGGGGTCGCGATCGAACGCGAACACGATCGCGCCGCTGGACAGCAGCGCACGGGTATAGCCGCCGGCGCCGAAGGTCGCATCGACATGACGCTCGCCCGGGGTAACGGCGAGCGCGGCGATGACCTGGTCGAGCAGCACGGGGACGTGCGGCGCAGGGACAGACGGCGCGGGGACAGGCAGCGGGGCGACAGGGAGCTCCGGGGCGCTCACAGCGCGATTCCCTTGAGCTGGCAGTGATAGCGGGCACATGACTTGACCATCTCGGCCACGCCCTCGGCCTCGATCAGGGTCTTGGGATCCCAGATCTCGAAATAATCGAACACGCCGTAGAAAAAGGCGTTGGTGCCGATCTTGGCGTGAAAGCGCGGGAAGCCGGGCATGATGAAACGCCCGCTGCCGTCGAACGGCGTCGCCTCGCCCTGCGCCGCGCGGCGCTTGATGTTGTAGTCATACTCGCCGTCGTCCGAGGTGTAATTCTCCTCGCGCGCGTCGAGCTTGGCCTTCAGGATCGAGACATAGGCCGGGTCATAGGCGATCAGGCAGGGGTGCTTCTGATGGACGCCGATGATGACGGTGCCGCCGTCCTTGCCGTCGGGACGCGGGCTGTTCTGGGCGAGAATGGCCCTGAGCGAGGCAGGGATGGCGACACGGCCCTTGTCGTCGACAAGGCCAAGTCCGTCTCCCTGATATTCTGCCCTTTGCGCCACGCCGTACCCCGAACTCCAGCAGGCATGACTCTCCCGTCTTCGAAAGACGGCCTTCGCCGCCCTCCAGCGCGACGCCGCGCAGGCGAGATGAGTTTACCCCTGTCGGCACAGGGTTAACTCGGAGCTTCCGGGGATTCAAGGGGAAATCAGGGGAAAACCGGGGCGAAGGCCCTAATATCTTCGATTCTCCGGGGAATTAATTACTGTCATTTCAATATGTTCCCGGTGTGTTCCGCTGATCGCTGCGTTTGGGGAGTGTTTTCCCCGGAATGCCCCGGGGCTTTGCCATGATCTCCCCGACTTTCCCGGCCGACGCACTCGGTTCCGGGGCGGGCGCTCATCTCGGCTTCGCGTTGTTGGAAAGCTGCGCGACATTCACATCGGTCGCGGTGCTGGGCGCCACACCGAGTTCGGCGAGCGGTTCGCTGGTTGCACCCTCGACCGGCGGCGCCTGACTGCCCGCCGCCATGTTGGCGACGACGTCGGGACGCGCGCCGCCGACCACGATCAGTGGCCGTTCCTTGCTGGCGGTGGAAAAGATCGCGGCCGCCAGCCCGATCAGAAGCAGGACGGCGGCAAGGCCGATCATCCCGACCTTCACCCGTTGCGACGTCTGCGCAGGATCTTGAGCAATGATTTTCATACGTGTGGCATAAATGTAACGCATGAAGAGAGTCTTGTCGATGGGCTCGACTATTCGCGTTTCAGCCGCTCCGGAACCGCCAGGCCCTTCGACTCGAGCCAGGCACGATTATAGAGCGTCGAGAGATAGCGGAATCCGGTGTCGCACAGGATCGTCGCGATCCTTTTGCCCGGGCCCAGTTCCCGCGCCAGCCGCACCGCGCCTGCGACGTTGATGCCCGACGACAACCCCAGGCAAAGCCCTTCCTCGTCGAGCAGCCGGGTCACCCACTCCATGCCCTCCTCGTCGGAGATGCGGAATTGCGTATCGATCGGCGCGCCGTCCAGATTGGCGGTGATCCGCCCCTGCCCGATCCCTTCCGCGACTGAACTCCCTTCGGACTTCAGTTCGCCACAAGCATAATATTCGTAGAGCGCCGCACCGTACGGATCGCTCAGTGCGATGCAGACATTCTCATCCTTCGCCTTCAGCCCCAGTCCGACGCCTGCCAGCGTGCCGCCGGTGCCGACCGAGCAGGTGAAGCCATCGACCCGACCCTCCATCTGGGCCCAGATCTCTTCCGCCGTGCCCACGATATGCGCGCGGCGATTGGCGATGTTGTCGAACTGATTGGCCCAGATCGCATTGGGCGTCTCCTCGGCGATCCGCCGCGAGGTGTGCACGAAGTGACCGGGGTTCGAATAAGGCGCGGCCGGCACCAGCACGAGCTCTGCGCCGAGCGCGCGGAGCGTATCCATCTTCTCCCGGCTCTGAGTCTCGGGCATCACGATGATCGTCCGGTAGCCCTTGGCATTGGCGACCAGCGCAAGGCCGATGCCGGTATTGCCCGCGGTACCCTCGACGATCGTCCCGCCCGGCTGGATCAGCCCCTTCGCCTCGGCATCCTCGACGATGAACAGGGCGGCGCGATCCTTCACCGAGGCGCCGGGATTGGCAAACTCGCATTTGCCGAAGATGTCGCAGCCAGTGGCCTCGCTCGGCCCGGTAAGGCGGACGAGCGGGGTATTGCCGATCAGGGCGAGCGTGTTGGGAGCGGTGTGCATGGCGCCTAGATGGCGCGCGATCGCGCGGCGGGCAAGCAAGCTGAATCATCGGCCCGCCAAGTTCGCCGTTGTTGCTTCACCGCGCCCATGGTAGAATTTTCCTGCGTGGAGGTAGAAACATGGGCGTTCAGCTCAACATCAAAGACGAAGAGACCGTCAGGCTGGCCCGCGAACTCGCCGCCGAGATGGGCGAGAGCGTTACCCAGGCGGTCCGCATCGCCCTTCAGGAACGGCGCGCCCGCGCGGTGCCGCCGCGACGCCGCGCAACCGTCGAGGAAATGATGGCGGTCGTTCGCGGCTTGCGGGAGCATTGGAAACCGGAATTTCGCAATCAGGAATTGTCGCTCACGCATGGCGACCTGCTGTATAACGAGGATGGCTCGTACAAGTGATCGTCGATACCTCGGCGATCATTGCCATCCTGCGAGACGAACCCGAGGCGAGATCCTTTCTGGAAGCGATGGCCGCGGCGACGAGCCTGCGGATGTCCGCCGGCTCCTGGCTGGAGTTGACGGTGGTCACGACGCGCGGCGGCGATGCGCGGATCGGCGAGGCGGCCGATGTCTTGCTGTCTCGCTTCGACATCCAGATCGAGGGTGTCACGCGGGAAATCGCGGCAATCGCGAATGACGGCTATCGGCAATATGGTCGAGGCACACGACATGCGGCCGACCTCAATTTCGGCGACTGCTTTGCCTATGCCCTTGCCAAGGCGACGGGCGAACCGCTCCTCTTCAAGGGCGATGATTTCGCCCGGACCGATATCGTGCCCGCCCTCTGATTAGGCCACGCCCGCCGCGCGCAGGTGTGGGCCCAGCCGCCCCGTCAGCCACAGGAAGAACATCCGGTAATCGCTGAACAGCGACCAAAGCGGATAGCTGAAGGTCGCCGGCCGGTTCTTCTCCACGCCGAAATGCGCCGCCCAGGCGAAGCCGTAACCGGCGATCGGCACCAGCGCCCACCACCAGCCGCCCTTCATCAGCGCGACCGCAAGGAAGACGAAGGTCAGCGCCGTCCCGGCATAATGCAGTCGCCGCGTCTCCGGCCTCGCATGCTCGCGCAGATAATAAGGCCAGAATGCGGCATAGCTGGTGATCTGTTTCGCCATAACTGCGGATTCTACCATGGCGCCTGAACAGCACAAGTTCGTCCCGCTCGCCGCCACCGCGCCGCACAAAACCGCGAAAATCCAATCCCCTCCTATGAGATAGGAAAACACTTGCCAGCCCGAAAAAGGCGTGACACAAACATGGCCATAATGTGGCTCAAATAAGGCGAGCCGAGCTAGGGAGCATGTCATGAAGTCCAAAGCGATTCTGTGCGGCGTGGCGTTGGCGGCGATGCTGGCAGGCTGTTCGAAGCCAGGTGGCAACAGCTATTCGACCCCCAGTTACGAGGCAGACAGTGCCGTGGCGGACGAGCTGACCTCCACCGACGCCGCCGGCGAGAAATACAAGCCTAACGCCATTTCGCCCGTCCATATGGTCGCCGACACGCCCGTCTCGACCTTCGCGGTCGATGTCGACACCGGCGCCTATGCCAATGTCCGCCGCTTTCTCACCCAGGGCCAGAAGCCCCCGGTCGATGCCGTCCGTACCGAGGAGATGATCAATTATTTCCGCTACGACTATCCCCTGCCCTCCGACCGCGAAGCGCCGTTCAGCGTCACCACCGACGTCGCGCAATCGCCCTGGAACCGGGACACCAAAATCCTGCGCATCGGCCTGCGCGGCTACGACCTGTCCTATGCCCGCCGCCCCGCCGCGAACCTCGTCTTCCTGGTCGATGTCTCGGGGTCGATGGACGAGCCCGACAAGCTGCCTTTGGTCAAATCCGCCCTCTCCACTCTCGCCGACAATCTCGGCCGCGAGGACAAGGTCGCCATCGTCGTCTATGCCGGTGCGGCCGGCGTGGTGCTCGATTCCACCAGTAATCCGTCCGAGATCAAGGCAGCGCTCGACGATCTCAGCGCGGGCGGCTCCACCGCCGGCGGAGAAGGCCTGCAGCTCGCCTATGCCATCGCCCGCGACAATTTCATCAAGGACGGCGTCAACCGCATCCTTATCGCGACCGACGGCGATTTCAACGTCGGCATCACGGACGAGACCGAGCTGGAAAAGCTGATCGAGCAGGAGCGCGACGACGGCATTACCCTTACCACGCTCGGCTTCGGCCAGGGCAATTTCAACGATTCGCTGATGGAATCCATCGCTGACCTCGGCAACGGCAACTATGCCTATATCGACAGCGCGATGGAGGCGAAGAAGGTCCTGTCCGAGGAGCTGTCCTCCACCCTCTTCACCATCGCCAAGGACGTGAAGGTCCAGGTAGAGTTCAACCCGGCCTATGTCAGCCAGTACCGCCTGATCGGCTATGAGAATCGCGCGCTGGCCGAGCAGGATTTCGACAACGACAAGGTCGATGCGGGCGACATCGGCGCCGGCCATCAGGTCACCGCGATCTACGAGGTCGTGCCCGCCGGCACCAAAGGCTGGCTCTCCGACCGACGCTACACCGACAACCGCCGCGCGACGGCGACCGGCAAGCAGGACGGCGAAATGGCTTTTGTCCGCCTGCGCTACAAATTGCCGAGCGGCGACACCTCGCGCCTGATCGAACGCCCGGTCGACGCTCGCCAGCTTGCCACGCATAGCTTGCCGCAAGGCGATATGGCCTTCGCCACCGCGGTCGCCGCGTTCGGGCAGAAGCTGCGCGGCGACACGCGGCTCGGCGACATCGCCTATGCCGATATCCGCCGCCTCGCCGGCAACCCGGACGGATATTGGCGCCAGGAATTCGTCAAGCTCACTGAACTCGCCGAGGCGGGGCAAGTGCCTGTGGAATCGCGCCGCAACTGGATCGGCTAGGGAGGTCCGGAAAGCGACGCGATCACCACAGCAGGGAGCGGCCGGGGAAATGTCCAACCCCCGGCCGCTCTTTACGCATTCCTTATGCGAAGCCTTCAGCGCGCCATCGAAGCTTAATGCTCCCTGCGCCTATTTGAACGCCACGACGCGACAGCGCGCCGTGCCGTGACGGCGGCCCCTTTGCCGGCGCAGGAGCATCTCGATGCACACCAGTCCCGCCGAAGCCCGTGCGACACCCCATATCCTTCAGGTCGGACAGGATCGCCGCGGCCGCTGGATGGTCCAGGAGAATCACGGCCTGATCGAGGGCGTGTTCATCTCACGCGACGCCGCCCTCCATTTCGCCCGCCTCGAACGCCACGCCTTCCCCGGCGCGACGGTTGAGCTGGTGAGCGCCCCGCTCATCTCCACCCTTGCGGCCTGATGTGGAGGAAGATGATGACTCCGGACATCACCGGCCTGCTGGTGATCGGGCTGATCTGCATCCCGCTGATCGGTCTCGCGATACGATGCCGATTAGCGCAACCCAAGCAGTCGCGCCGACCCGACATCACGCTCGGATTTCGGGATCCTTATCGCTGGGATCACTCCGTCGCGTTCCCGGCTGACCGTCACTTGTGCTCCCGCGAAGGCGGGAGCCCAGACTGGGTCCCCGCCTTCGCGGGGACACAACTTCTCACAGGACTACCCATGGCCACCCGCTCCATCATGTTCCCAAGCCTGGACCCATTACCAGGAAGCGCAGAAATCGCCCTCGCCTACGACGCCGCCGGCATCGACTATCGCAACTATGCCGATGGCGACACCGCCGCCGATTTCTCCGGCCGCTACGGCTTTGCCGACCGCGAATTATGGCAGCGCATCGACAAGGCGCTGATCGAGCTGCGTGCCCAGGGCCGCCATGCCATCCGCATCCTCGATCTCGGTTGCGGGCCCGGCACCTGGCTGTTGCGCACCGTCGCCCGCGCCCGCGCGCTCGGCTTCACCGCGATCGAGGGGCATGGCATCGACCTCTCGCCCGCGATGATCGCTCTCGCCCGCCAGGCCGCCACCGCGGTCACCGATCCCCGCATCGGCCTGACCTTTGCCGTCGGCGACATCCTCGAGACGCTCGAACGGGAAGGGCGCCACGCCTGCGACCTCGCGCTCTGCCTCTACGGCGTGCTCAACCATGTCGTCCCCGCTCAACTCCCTGCAGTCGCCCGCGCGCTGGCCCAGGTGACCGATGGTGTCCTGATCGCCACGGTGCGCTCGACCGGCAGCCTGCCGTCGATCTTCATCTCGGGCATGGAGAAGGTGCGGCATTTCCACCAGGACCATGCGCACGACCGGCTGGAGATCGACCTGATCGATGGCCGTCATCTCGAATTCGGCCTTCATCTGTTCAGCGCCCGCGAGTTCCGCACCCTGTTCGCGCCGCATTGCGCGATCCGCGAGCTGGCCGGGATCGACGTCTTCCACAGCCGTTTCCGTCCCGAGAGCGCCTGGAACCCGGAAACCGAGGATCCCGCGCTCGAGGCAAGCCTTGCCCGTCTCGAACATTTCTGCGCCGGCGATCCCATTTTCATCGATCGCGCGGCGCATATCCTGCTGGTAGGCGGAGCATCGGGATAGAGGCGCCCGCCTCGCAGAAGCGTTTGACACTGCCCGAACCGGCCCCCTAGCCTCGCCTTGACGCACCGGGGGACACCATATGAAACCGCTCGCCACAGCAGCCGCAACGGCCCTCGTACTGCTCCTCTCCCAGGCAGCCTCAGCCCAGGCGATCGCCCCGCGGCCGGACCAGCTTGCCTTCCGCGCCCTCTACAAGGAGCTCGTCGAGACCGACACCTCCGTCTCCACCGGCAGCTGCACCGCCGCCGCGGAGAAGATGGCGACACGCCTGAAGGCCGCCGGCTATGCGGACGATCAGGTCACCTTGTTCAAAGTCGACGGTTTCCCGCTCGATGGCGGCCTCGTCGCGCAGCTTCCCGGCACCTCCGCCGGCGCCAAACCGATGCTGCTGCTCGGCCATCTCGACGTGGTCAATGCCCGCCGCGAGGACTGGACGCGCGATCCCTATAGCCTGATCGAGGAGGACGGCTATTTCTACGGCCGCGGCACCTCGGACATGAAGGCGATGGTCGCCATCTGGGTCGATACGCTGATCCGCCTCAAGCAACAGGGCTACAGGCCGAAGCGCACGATCAAGCTCGCGCTGACCTGCGGCGAGGAATCCGGCGCCCGCATGAACGGTGCGCAATGGCTCGCGGAGAACCGCCCCGATCTCATCGCCGCCGAATTCGCGCTCAACGAAGGCGGCGGCGGCCGCGCTGACGGGCACGGCAAGGTCGTCTCGCAATCGATCCAGATCGGCGAGAAGTCCAACCGGAATTTCGAAGTGGAAACGACCAACCCCGGCGGCCACAGTTCGACCCCGGTCGACGACAACGCCATCTACGAACTCGCCGATGCGATCGCGAAGGTTCGCGCCTGGAAATTCCCGATCCGCTTCAACGACACGACCCGCGCCTATTTTGCGAAGGAGGGCGTCGCGCGGAACGACGATGTCGGCCGCGCCATGGTGGCGCTCGCGACGAATCCCGCCGATCGCGCGGCCGAGGCGCTGGTGTCGGCCGACCGCAGCTACAATTCGATGCTGCGTACCACCTGCGTGGCGACGATGCTCGACGCGGGTCATGCCGCCAACGCCCTGCCGCAACGGGCCAGGGCGACGGTGAATTGCCGCATCGTGCCCGGCGAGGACGCCGACTCCACCCGCGCCGCGCTGATCGCGGCGATCGGCGATCCCAAGGCCAAGGTCACCCTGGTCGGCCGCCTCCGCCCCGTCGCCGTCCCCCCGCCGCTCGACCCGAAGATCATGATGCCCGCGGAAAAGCTCGTCGCGCGCTATTTCCCGGGCGTGTCGCTCATCCCGGTGATGATGACGGGCGCGACCGACGCGACCTATATCGCCCCGATCGGTATCCCGACCTATGGCGTCCCGGTCGGCTGGGGCGATGTGGAGGGCAACGGCACGCACGGCCTGAACGAGCGGCGCGAAGTGCGCGCCGTCTATGTCGGACGGGATTTCCTGTTCGACCTCGTCAAGGCCTATGCAACGCGGCCGTGAATCAGGACGCCTGCGACGGCTCCCGGAGAAGCGCGACCAGCGTTTCTCCCAACGCCCGTACAGCCTCCGGCGCAGCGCCGGCGTCGATCGCCTGTTCGACCGCCCGGGCGGCGTCGCCGATCGCGTGAAAACCGAACATGCCGGCGCGTCCCGACAGGCCGTGGCTCAGATCGCGCAAGGGACCCCATGCACCGGCGGAAAGCTGGCCGGTAACGTCATCGGCTTCTTCCAGCGCGCGGGCGTGGAAGCGCGCGCGGAGCGCGGCCATGCGCGCGTCGAACTCGGTCAAGCGAGGAACGCGCTGACCTGATCGGCCAGCGTCATCGGATCGAACGGCTTGGCGATCACGCCGCGCGCGCCGAGCTTGAGGAAGCTCGAGACTTCCCGGGTCTGAGTCCGCGCGGTGATGAACACCACGGGGATCGCCGCCGTCCCGGCCTGCTCCTTCAGTCGCGCGAACACGGTCGGCCCGTCCATGCCCGGCATCATCACGTCGAGCAGGATCAGGTCCGGGACCCATTCCGTCGCCTGGTCGATCGCCTCGGGCCCCGACGCGCAGCATCGCACCTCGAACATGGGGTCCAGCTCGATCGCCATTTGCGCGACCTCGCGGATGTCGGCTTCGTCATCGACATAGAGGATCCGCGTCATTCGACTTCCTCCTGGGGGCGCCCTTCGACCATCCGCATCGCCTCGGCGACCAGTCGGTCGAGCGTCGCGCGCGACTTGACCAGCGCCAGGTCGACACCGTTCAACTGATGCGGTTCGACTTCCTGCGCGGTGAACACCAGGATCGGCATGTTGGGACGGCGCTGGCGCAGCTCGGGCACCAGGTCGAGCCCGCTCCCGTCCTCCATCCCGATATCGAGGATCGCCGCGTCGAACGCGGTCTCGCGCACTGCTGCGCGCGCCTGCTTGAGCGTCGGTGTTGAATGGATCACCGCGCGATCCTCGAACACGCTCGACAGCACGCTCAGCATGTCCGGATCGTCGTCGACATGCAGGATGCGCGGCAGCCCGGTCCGACCCCTGGGCACTGCCGCCGGCGCCGCCTTCTGCCGCGTCTCGACTTCCATCGCGGCCGGCAGGTCGACATGGAAGACCGCGCCCTCCCCCGTCACGCTGTCGAAGCTCACCGACCCGCCCAGCCGCGTGGCGATCTCGCGCACGATGCTCAGGCCCAGCCCGGTGCCGCTCTTCTGCCGCGTGTCCGAACTGTCGGCCTGGGCGAATTTCGAGAAGATGCGCCCGTGGAACGCCTCCGGAATGCCGCCGCCCCTGTCCGACACGCTGATCCGGAAACGGCGGTCGAGCGGCGTCACCGACACCCCCACGACGGCGCCGCGCGGCGAGAATTTGACTGCGTTGGACAGCAGGTTGGTCAATATCTGCATCAGCCGGTCCTCGTCGGCGAGCACTGCCGCCCCGGCCGGCACCGGCGCCAGCTCGATTGTCACGCCATATTCCGCGGCGAACCCGGCATTGCCCTGGACTGCGCTCGCCAGCACGGCGTCGAGCCTGACCGGCCGGATGTCGAACTCCATCCGCCCTGCCTCGATCTTCTCGACGTCGAGGATGTCGTTGATCAGCCGCACCAGTCGCGCCGAATTGGCCTGGGCGATCTGCACCAGGCGCAGCGCCTTGGGCGGGATCTCGCCCGCCACGCCGCCGGTGATCAGGCCGAGCGAACCCGCGATCGAGGTGAGCGGCGTGCGCAGCTCGTGGCTCACCGTCGCGACGAATTCGCTCTTCATCTGGTCGATCTGGCGCCGCTCGGTGATGTCGCGCGTCACCGCGAGAAACAGCGTCTTGGAGGCGAGATGGACTGGGCTGATCGACACTTCGATGGGAAAGGCCGTGCCGTCGACGCGGCGCCCGACGAACTCCTGCACTTCGCCCGAGGACTCGCGGTGCCGCGATTCCAGCCGACGCAGGAAGGTTTCGACCTGCCCCCGGTCGGGCGCCACATCGTACAGCACCGCCACGTCGCGGCGCAACAATGCCTCGGCGGTATAGCCGAACATCTTCGCCGCGGCGGGGTTGACGCTTTCCATGCTGCCGCTCGGGTTGAGCACGATCATGCCGTCCTTCGCGCAGTGGAAGATCGCCTCGAGCCGGGCAGAGAGGTCGGCGTGCCGCAGCAGCGCGCGCTGCCGCGAGGCGCTGCCGCGTGCGATCAGATAGGCCGCCGCGCCCAGCGTCAGCAGCATCAGCACCTCGAGCGCGGTGCTCCGGCGCCGCAGGTCGATCCGTGCTAGCTCGGCTTCCTGGGTCAGCCGATTCAGGTCGATCCGTTCGGCGCTGGAAAGCTTCGCGACCAGTTCGCGCAGCCGGTCCATCCGCTGCTTGCCCTCGCCGCCCGCCACCAGCCGCTGCGCATCGTCGCGCGCGCCGGCGCGCGTCAGCGCGATCGTGCGGGCGGCGAAGTCGCGCACCCCGGCCGAGGCCGTGCGCAGCGCCGCGAGGTCGGCCTGCTCCTCGGGGTCGGACCGCAGATCCTCCGAGAGCCGCGCGAGGTCCGCGTCCACCCGGGTGATGGCGCTGAAATAGGGGCCTAGGAAGCGGTGGTTCGAGGTGATCACGAAGCCGCGCTGCCCCGTCTCGATATCCTGATGGAGCAACAGGACACGCTGCAGGTCGGCCCGCGTCTCGTACGACCGGATGACTTCGCGCCGGAGCTCGGCGTCGTCGCCGAACCCCCGGTCGATCGTCACCGTCAGGATCAGCAGGATCAGCGGAATGCCGATGATCGCCACGCCCACCACCCATCGGGCGAGCTGGGAACTGCGTCTCGCAGTCGACGGCATTGGGGGCAGGCTCCTCGGACACGGGCGCGTCGCAGACTCGGTGAGACCGCGCGGGCGGCGCCTTTATGCCATTTCGGACCTTTTGGCACCATCCATGCGCTCACTATGGGTACGCGGTCCCGCCGCCGCCGGACGACCGCCCTGAAAAATCAACCGAAACGCGTTCGATGTGTCTCCCGCAAAGCACGCTCCGGCAACAAACGAGCAACGAAGTCGTACGTGTGCGCATCTCCGCTTGCCAGCATCCCCCGCACCGTTTCACCTTTGTGACAGGGCAGAAAAAAAGGGGGGATGTCGCGGGGGGCGTGGTTCAGGAGATGATATCATGCGCACATTTAAATCGGGGAAACTCATCGGTATAGCGTCGCTGGCGCTCATCGCGGGGCTGTCGGCCATACCGGCCCAGGCCCAGGAGACGCCGGCCGACACCGCCGCCGGCAGCGACGACATCGTCGTCACCGGCTCGCGCATCCGGCGCAGCCCGCTCGACCAGGACAAGCCCGTCGTCACCGTCGACGAGAACGCCATCGCGCGCACCGGCCTCACCTCCATCGGCGACGTGCTGCAACGCCTGCCCAGCGCCGCGGGCGGCCTTAACACCAAGGTCAACAATGCCGGCAATATCGGCGGCCCGCCGGACGGCACCGGCGTCAGCTCGGGCTCGGCCGAGATCGACCTGCGCTATCTCGCCGCCAAGCGGACGCTGGTGCTGGTCGACGGGCTGCGCTTCGTCAACGGCTCGGCGGCGGGCGGTATCCCCGCCTCGGTCGACCTCAACGAGCTGCCCACCAACATGATCGAGCGCGTCGAGGTGCTGCAATCCGGCGCTTCCCCGCTCTACGGGTCGGACGCAGTCGCCGGCGTCGTCAACATCATCACCAAACAGGCGCAAGTCGGGCTCAAGGCGTCCGCGCAATTCGGCACCTACCGCGCGGGCGACGGCCACACCTGGAATCTCGAGGCAAGCTACGGCATCCAGTCCCCGAACACCGGCACCTCGGTCGTGTTCGGCGGCAGCTATGCGAAGCAGGAAGCGGTCAGCACCCGCGACCGCGCGATCTCGCAATTCCCCACTCCCGGCGCCACCAACTGCGCCGCGGGCGGCTGCTCCAGCGCGATCCCCAATGGGCGCTTCGACGTGCTCGGTCAGAGCCTCACCCTGCGCGCGCCGGTCGTCGGCCGCCCGAGCTTCCCGGCCGATTTCCGCAACTATGTTTCGGCGACCGACAGCTTCAACTTCGCACCCTATAACTATCTGCTCACCCCGTCGGAACGCTACGGCGCCTTCTTCAACTTCAAGCAGGAGCTGACCGACAACATCAACATGCGGGTGAAGCTGGTCTACAACCACCGTCATTCGACCACCCAGGCGGCATTCCTCCCGCTGTTCCTCGGGCCTGACGCCGGCAACGGCAATCTGCTCGACACCATCTCGGTCGATGCCACCAACCCCTACAACCCGTTCGGCGTCACCCTCTCCTCCGGCGCGGACGGCACCCCCGCCAACTACTCCACCATCCGCCGCCGCTTCGTCGAGGGCGGGCAGCGCACCTTCACCCAGAATGTCGACACCATGTCGGCCACCGTCACCTTCGACGGCTCCTTCCACATCGGCGATCACCGCTGGTACTGGGACGTGAACGGCGTCTACGGCAACAACGACGCGCATCAGCTGTTCACCGGCAACCTCAACGCGGCGAAGCTCGCCCGCGCGCTCGGCCCGGTCTCGGCCTGCACCGGCGAGTGCGTGCCCTTCAACATCTTCGGCGGCGTCGGCTCGATCACGCAGCCGATGCTGAACTATGTGACCTTCGACGAACGCGACAAGAGCAACCAGCGCCTCGCCGATTTCACCGCCAACCTGTCGGGCGACCTGTTCGATCTGCCCGCCGGCCCGGTCGGCGTCGCGATCGGCTATGAGCACCGCGATCAGCAGGCGAGCTACGATCCCGATCCGCTGATCGTCGCCGGCCTCGGCGCCGACGTGCCGACCAGCCCGGCGCGCGGCGGTTTCAACGTCGACGAATTCTACGGCGAAATCCGCGTGCCCCTGCTCAGCGGCACGCCCTTCTTCGAAAAGCTGGAACTCGACGGTGCCGTCCGCCATTCCAATTATTCGTCGTTCGGCAGCAACACGACCTACACCGCGTCCGGCCTGTGGAAGCCGGTGACTGACCTGCTGCTGCGTGGCGGCTATGCCGAGAGCCTGCGCGCCCCGAGCATCGGTGAGCTCTATGCCGGTCCCTCGCGCTTCGACGCGACGATCGACGATCCCTGCACCAGCGCGGCCGGCGGCTTCTTCCAGACCAACGCGACCGTCCGCGCCAACTGCATCGCCAACGGCGTCCCCGCCAATGGCAGCTATGCGGAACCGGTCGGCGGACAGCTCGGGGTCTTCTCCCAGGGCAACACCGCGCTGAAGCCGGAAACGGCCAAGACCTGGACGGCGGGCGGCGTGTACAGCCCGAGCTGGGCGCGCGGCTTCTCGAGCGCGCTCAGCCTGGAGGTCAACTGGTACAAGATCAGCCTGAAGAACGCGATCGACTCGGTCCCCGCCACGCTCACGCTCACGCGCTGCGCGTTCAATGCGGATCCGATCAGCTGCGCGGCGGTCCGCCGCACCGGCAGCGGCGCGGTGGCGAGCATCAATGCCCGGCTGCTCAACCTCAACGCGATCGAGACCGACGGGATCGACGCCTCGTTCAACTTCCGCTCGCGCGACATCGCGGGGGGCACCGCGGGCCTGTCGGTCAACGCCGCCTGGCTGCTGAAATACAATGTCCTGCCGCCCGCCGATCTCGGCGCCCCGACGCTCGAATTCGCCGGCACGGAACGCGGCAGCCCCGACCAGGCCTATCCCCGCTTCAAGGCCAACGCGACGATCGACTGGTCAGGCCCGATGTTCGGCGCGTCCTTCACCGGCCGCTACATCAGCAAGGTCGCGGAACGCGACGGCGTGCACACCATGGGCCGGGTGCTCTATGGCGACGTACAGCTCTATGTCTCGCCCGCCTGGATGGACCACCGTGTGCGGCTGACGCTCGGGGTGAACAATGTGTTCGACCGGGATCCCCCGGCCTGCTTCACCTGCGACAGCGCGAACTTCGATCCGACCACCTACGACGTGCCGGGGCAGTTCGGCTATGCGCGGATTTCGTTCGGGCTCTGAGCGACAAGGTAGCGTGATGGGAGGCCGGGCGCGGGATACCGCGCCCGGCCTTCCCTTATCGGGTTCATCCGGCGCCGTCGTTTACCGCGCCGATCCGGCCAGTGGCTTTGCCGGTCGCACCACCGTCACCCCATCGATTATCTCGGTATCCGCACCGGCCGGCGGCGTCGTTCCCGCCAGCACCACATAGAGCCGGCCCGGCACGCGCTCCCCGGCCTGGAAGGCAATGCTTTCCTGGCGATAGCGCTCCATCGTGACGGTCGACCAGCGCGCGACATAGGCCTGGCGCACCGGCACGCCGTGATTCACCGCGCGCCACGCAATCTCCTGGAACCGGCCGAGATCGCGCGTCACGTCGGGGGCGTCGAACGAGATGTCGCGCGACGAGGCGATCAGTTCGTCCCAGCGCGCGCTGCGCGTGAAATTCTGGAACGGCATCGTCATCTCGGTATAGTGATAGGCGCGGATGATGCTCATCATCCCGGAGATGTCGACCAGCTGCACGACGACCAGCGCGGCAAGCACCGCCTCGCTCTGCCAGGGCCTGAGGCGGTAGACGGCGACGATCGCGGCGAACACCAGGCTATAGCTGCACGGCCAGAACAGGCGGCCCGAGGCCCGCAGAGCATCGGTGACCGGGGTGACGAACGCGGGCAGCGGCAGGCTGACCAGCGCCACCCCGCCGAATTCCAGCTCGTTGCTGATCGCAACCAGGGTCAGCACCAGCAGCGCGGGCAGCAGCCAGAGCAGCCGGCGATAAAGCCCGTCCTCGACCGGGCGGCGCGGCGCCGCCAAGCCGGCCGCCAGCCCGATGACCGCCAGGAGCAGCAGGCCGACGCCGAGATACTGGAAGCTCTCATAGGGCCGCAGGCCGCTCGGCGGGGTCGCCGGCAGGATCGTCGAAAAGCCCGGAAAATTCGGGTTCCACAGGCCATCGAGCGACATCGCGAACTTGCCATAGCCCCAGGGCCGCACGAACTCCCCGCCGGCGCCGAGCATCATCGCGATCGACCCGGTTGCCGCGAGGATCAGCGCTGAGCCCAGCACCAGCCGCCCGCGCTCCCGCCAGTCCGGCGCTGCGGCGAACCGCTCGAGCATCGCGCTGCCCCATATCGCCGCCACCATCACGAACAGATAGCTATGGACCAGCACCGCCGCGACCATCACCGGCGCCCAGGCCAGCAGGTTGCGCGCGCGCCGCGCATGGACGAACAGCCACAGCGCCCACAGGATCAGCCAGTGCGCCATCAAATTCACATGGACGTAGCGGTTGAACAGCGTCGGCAGCAGGGTCATCAGCACGACGCCGGCCCAGAGCGGGATCATACCTGGCGCATAGGGCCGCAGCAGCTTCCAGCTGAAGAAGAGGTGCAGGAACAGGCACAGCAACATCCACGGGCCGACGAACTGCGCCTCGGCCGGCAGCAGCGGCGCGACCACCCATAACGCAATGCCCAGCAGCGGATTGCTGTCCGTGAACAACAGGGAGGCGCCTTCCGGCGCGTTGAGCAACGGCGTGTGCAACGGCCCGTCGGCCCGGTGCAGAAAGGCATGCATGCCCAGCGCATTCTCGCCATTGTCGCCGCCGCGCAGCACCCAGCCAAGCTGAGTGGGATCGAGCATCGCCGGATGATAGGCCCAGAGGAACAGCAGCATGGCGATGAGGACCATCGGCAGCACGGGCAGGCCGGCGCGCAGGAGATCGATGCCGTGGCGAAGGCGCGGAGTCATGGTCAGCTGCCTGGTCCCTCGAGAACGGCCGTTACGATGACCCGCCGGGGCCGACGCCACTCGCCCGAGGTCCTCCCCCTCTGGCCACCCGGCCGCTTTTTGGCAAGGTCGTCCCTTGCTTGCGCTCACCGCGTCAGCAGTTTCCGCCGCCCCAGGACGATGAAACTCGCCGCGAACAGCAGCACGGTGAACAGCGTCAGCCAGTCGAGCGGCGCGGGCGCCGCCACGAAGCCGAGATGGGCCAGTATCGCCCAGCCGCCGCCCAGCGCCAGGATCAGGTAGAAGGCCATGTTGCCGGTCTCGTGCGACAGCGTGCGCCCAAGCTCGTCCGACATCCGCCATACCGCGATCCCCAGCGCGGCCAGGGCGAGGACCAGCGCCAGGGCGCCCGCCAGCGCGGGGACGGGCGGCAGCGGGTCTCCGCGCCCGGCGAGGCTCAGCCCGATCAGCAACAGGCCGTACATGCCCATCCAGATGAAGCTGTAGAAATAAAGCAGGCTGCGATCGCGCATTTCCTCGGCCGCATCCTCGTCGCCGATAAGATCGGCGCCCGTCCGCGCGCTCGCCGTGAACAGCATGCCCGTCATGGCGCAGATGAGGAGAACCAGGCCCGTAAAAGCGGCGACCGCCTCCGAGACGCCCATCGCGCGGGCCGCGCCGATCGACCTGAAGGACCAGGCGGCGAGCAGGAACAGGCTAACCGCCACCGAATCGGCGACCAGGAAGTTGCGGAGATTCCGCGGCGTGACCGGCCGCTTCCGCCGGCTGAGACCGACCACCGCCATCGCGGCGACCAGGCTCAGGCCCAGCACCGGAGCGACGCCCGGCTGGACTATCGCGCGGAGCCCGTCCCGGTGCATCAGCAAGAGCGCCGCGCCCATGGCGAGGATGTAGGGAATCGCCGCCACGGCGCTCCACGCCACAAAATCGCGCCATGCCGACACGGGTTGGTTGCTCGCGATGGCCATCATTCGTCCTCCGGTTCCCAATGATCGATGAAGAGCTCGGGCACGGCGACGCCGAACAGCTTCGCCATGCGCAGTGCCAGCGGCAGGCTGGGATCGTATTTGTCGGTCTCGACCGCGTTGATCGTCTGGCGCGAAACCCCGAGCCGCCGGGCAAGCTCGCCCTGGCTCCATCCCCGCCCCTCACGCATCGCCTTCAGGTTGTTTTTCAAGACGACCCTCCAAGCCTGTAAAGAGCTCTTTACAGACAGGCGTCGGATTGTCAAGAACTCTTTACAGGCCCAGGCGAAGACGCGGCGGCGCCAGCGGAAAGGCGGTGGCAGAGCATGAAGCCATCCGGTGCAGGGCATGGGCGGGAGCGTGGACAACAAGCGACCGGGCGGAAACCGCGCCTGCCCCCTCCCCCGACCTTCGTTGTCGATCTAGAGCGGCGAGCGTTAAATCTGATCCGTTCGTCCTGAGTAGGGATCGAGTAGCCGAAGGCGTATCGAGAGCCCGTATCGAAGGACAGGTTGTCGCGCGGAACCTGTCCTTCGATACGCCCTCTCGATACGCCGCTGCGCGGCTACTCGATGGCTACTCAGGACGAACGGGTGGTGGTGGCTCTGATTTAATGCAAGCTACTCTAGCGTCTCGGCGGCAGGAGAATTGACCAATGTGATAATACACCATATCACACTCACCTGTGTTGTGAATCCGTTGCTGGTTGGAATCGTATAGAGTGAACAAGAGGCGAGCAGCGATGGGAGCTCGGGCCGACGCCCGGCGCGCTGACGCTCGCCTGCGCTTGCCCGGCAAGCGTTTGCGCTCGCTATGGATCTCAACGCTGTTCGTTGCGCTGCTGGCACTGACTTGGCAGAGCCTCACCCTCCAGACGCACGTTCACGCATGGCCGGATGGTGGCGTGACGGGTCTGACCGGAAATGCCGCCAGTCCGGCCCGGCCGGAGACCGGGCATCCAGCACCGGATGTGCCGACTCCTTGTCCGATGTGCCAGGAGATGGCCCATTCCGGCAGTTATCTGCTGCCGAGCCCGCCCGCATTCCATCTGCCCAACGACATCGTCTCCTGGCACATCGTCATTCCCGCTCAGACGATTGCACCTCGGCAGCGCTCGCATACCTGGCAAAGCCGGGCGCCGCCGTACCAACTCCAAGCCTGAAAATCACCAATACGAACGAAGGCGAGTCGATCGCCTCGTCGCGTCTCGACGGATTCCTCGAAGGAATTCGCCGCCAAGGTTCTGGAGTTTCATTATGCGATATCTGCTCTTGCTGGGCGCTGCGACCGCGGCGCTGCTGCCCCATGCCGCCGCCGCCGAAGACCCAACCACCGTCCCGACCGAGGCGCCCTCGACGGGCCCGGACAAGATCGATCCGGATACGACTGATCAATCCCGCAACGGTGACATTATCGTCACCGGATCGCCACTAGGGTCGGAAACCGCGACGATCGTGGCCACCGTGGATCGCGACCAGATCGTGAAGGCGGGCGGTGGCAACATCGCCGACGCGCTGAACGAGGTGCCCGGCATCGCCGGCACGGGCTTCGCCTCGGGTGCGAGCCGGCCGATCATCCGTGGCATGGACGCAACGCGCGTGCGCATGCTCGAAGACGGCAGTAGCGCCTCCGACGTGTCGGACATCGGCCCGGACCATGGCGTACCGATCGATCCACTCTCCGCTCAGCGAATCGAGGTCGTGCGCGGGGCAGCGACGCTGCGCTATGGCAGCCAGGCGATCGGCGGCGTGGTCAACGTGATCAACAATCGCGTGCCGACCGATCTGCCGACGCGCGACCTTTCGGGCGAGGCGAGCGGCAGCTACGCGACCAATGCCGATACGTGGCAGGGTTCGGCGCTTGCCGATGCGAAGGTCGGCAACCTCGCGCTGCACGCCGATGGCTTTTATCGTCATGCCGGTGATTACGACACCCCGCTCGGCACCCAGTCGAATTCGTTCCTGCGCGGATGGGGCGGCGCGCTCGGTGGCTCCTATTTTTTCGGGCCCGACAATGGCAGCCATGTCGGCGCGACGGTGATCCACTATGCCGCGCAGTACGGCATTCCGGCCGACACTGCCTGGATCGATATGCGGCAGACCAAGGTGATCGGGCGTTCGCTGTTTACGCTCGGCGACGGCACGCTCCAGTCGCTGTCGATCGACGGCAGCTATGGCGATTATAGCCATGACGAGAAAAACCCCGACGGCTCGATCAACACGACCTTCAAGAACAAGGAGTTCGACAGCCATGCAGAATTGCTGCTCGGTCCGATCGGCTTTTTCTCCAGGACGGCGCTAGGCATCCAGGCCGGCCACCGCGATTTCTCCGCGATCGGTGAGGACAGCGCCTATCTCCAGCCGGCCACCTCGCGGAGCGCCGCGGCCTATCTGTTCACTGAGGTGCCGGTGGGCACCGCGCTCCACCTCCAGGCCAGTGGGCGGCTCGAAGACGTCCATGTCGAGGGCACGCCCGCGTCGGACGTCCTCACGCGCCGCGACTTCACGCCAGTGAGCGGTGCTATTGGCGCGCTGCTCGACCTGAGCCCGGCCGTCAAGCTGGGCGCGACCTTTGCGAGCACTGGTCGTGCGCCCGCGATCACCGAATTGTTTGCCCGCGGCGGACATGACGGCCCGCAGACCTTCGAAACCGGTGACCCGATGCTCAGGATTGAGCGCGCCAATTCGCTCGAGGGCACGCTCAGGGTAAATTCGGGACCGTTCCGCTTCGAAGGTAGCGTCTACGCCACCTGGTTCCATAACTATATCTTCGGCCAGTTGACCGGCCGCACCTGCGACGATGACGGCATGTGCGCAGTCGGCGACGGCGGGGAGTTGAAGGAACTCGATTATGGCCAGCAAGGCGCACGCTTCTCGGGTCTGGAAGCCGCGGCGCACTATCGACTGTTGAAGACGGAGGTCGGCGGCCTCGAGGTCAAGGCACTCGGCGACTATACCCGGGCGAAACTTGACGATGGCAGCAACGTGCCCCGCATCCCGCCCTACCGGATCGGCGGCGGACTGGACTGGACCAGCCCGCGCGTCGACGCAGGCTTCCTGCTGATGCATGTCGGCAGGCAGGACAAGTTCGGCGATTTCGACACCGAAACCGACGGGTACAACACGCTCAGCGCGAATCTCGCCGTGCGCCCGTTCAGGAATCATCCGGGGATCGAACTGGCGGTGGTCGGACAGAATTTGACCGACGACATCATCCGCAACGCCTCCGCGTTCAACAAGGAAGATGTCGTGATGCCAGGCCGCACCATCCGTTTCGTCCTCCGGGCAGCGTCTTTCTAAGCCCCACGCGCCGCTGCGGGTCTTCCCGCGGCGGCACGGTTTCGGCCGGCACGGATCTGGAGAAACATCATGACCTGCGGACAACGGGCCGCCTGCCCCCCGGTTGCCGATTGGTTCGAGCGGGCAGCGGTCGGCGCCTCGATGCTGTGCCTGATCCACTGCATTGGGCTCCCGCTACTCCTCGCGGCATTGCCTGCTCTCTCCAGGCTGATCGCATTGCCTGAGAGCTTTCATGTCTGGGTTCTGGGTTTTGCGCTCCCAACCTCGGGCGCGGCGTTGCTCCTGGGACATCGGGGACATCGCGCATACTCCCCCGCAATTATAGGGGGTGTAGGCCTCGCCCTCCTGGCGGTCGGCGCAGTGTTCGTGTCCGGCAATCGCTGGGAGACGCCCGCGACCATCATTGGCAGCGCCTGCCTGATCTTCGCCCATCTCTCGAATTGGCGGCTGCGCCATCGCCGGCATCGGCATGGCTGAGTCCAGGCGACGGTCGCGCTACGTGCACGAAGCTGTCATGCAAATCTTGCGGGAACAGCGCCGTCCACTGAGCGGACGGGAATTGGCCGAACAGCTAGGCGACCGAGGAAATGTGGTTCCTCTCAGCATGATCTTTCGGGAGATCAGGCGGTTGATCGATCATGGGGTGGCCCGCAAAATCTTCGTCGCTGGGGGCTATGCGCTGGTCGGTGAAAAACGGGTAGCGGTGCTTTGGTGTTCCGAATGCGGCGAATTCAACGAAATTCATTGCGCCGAGGCATTCGACGGACTCGAAAACCTCGTGATGGCGGCTGGGCTTAAGGACCCACGATATTTCGTCGAGCTTGCCGGGCTGTGCGCGCACTGCGTCAAGATTTTGGCTGACTAGGCGACGTGGACAACGGCCGGAGTGCGTTCCGCGTTATCCTCGGCCTATCGCTTTTCGAGCCCTGCCGTCCTTGGCGGCATCGACGCCCCGCCCCCACCTCGCTACACCGCGCGCCATGACGACTCAGCTCTACGATCTCACCGTCCCGATCTTCCTCCGGGGCTTCCACGCAATGTCCACCTTCCTCGCCAAGGGGGAGGCCTTCGCCGCCGAGAAGGGGCTGGATCCAACGGCGCTGCTCACCGCCCGGCTGATCGAGGATATGGCGCCGCTCACCGGCCAGATTCAGCGCGCCAGCGACACGGCGAAGCTCGCCGCAGTCCGCCTCGGCGGGGTCGAGAACCTTCCCATGGCCGATGAGGAAACCAGCTTCGCCGACCTGCAGGCGCGCATCGCGAAGACGGTCGCCTTCCTCCAGGCCGTCCCGCGCGAGGCGATCGACGGCAAGGAGGAGACCACCGTCACCCTCACCACGCCCGGCGGCTCGATCGACTTCACCGGCCGTTCCTATGTGACCAATTTCGCCCTGCCGAACTTCTATTTCCACATCACGACCGCCTACGCCCTGCTGCGCCACAAGGGCGTGCCGATCGGCAAGCTGGACTATCTCGGCGCGCGCTGATGCCCGTGCGACTGCCGACCGCGACACCGCGCGCCGCAACGCTGGCCGCCGCCCTGCTGCTCGCCGCCCCGCTGCTCCTCACGGGCTGCGGTCGCGGCGGTGATGGCGACAAGGCCGGCGGCACGGCGGAGACGGCGTTCACCCCGATCGGCGGAGACGTCTTCACCGTCGTGATCGCGCCGAATGCCGACCTCGCCAAAACCGAGGCCGCGTTCCGCAAGCAGTGCGAAGGCCGGCAGGCCTGCACCATCTATGGCTGGACGGACCCCGCCGCCGCCGCGCGGGCTGAGCCCCTCACCGACCCGCAAAACGCGACCCTCGCGGTACGCTACACGCACAATGCGATCGGCCGGGACGACACGGAGTGGGACTGCATCCGCTTCAGCAAGGCAAAGGCCCCTTGCCTGCCGAAAGCGTAAACGGGGACTGAGGCCCGCGCCGCCGCCCCTGGCACCCGTTCCAGTCGACTGGAGACCTAGCCTGTCGCAAGCGTCTTCGAGAGGCTCGATGGCACTCGGTCGGGCTTCGCTCCTTGCGGCGCGGAAGAGGTTTCACGCGAAGCCGCGAAGACGCGAAGCAGAAGACGCAGAGCATAGAGCGATCGCCCTGCCGCCGGCCTTCCGCGAAAGCGACCGCTCGATCCCGTCCGCGCCCTGCCCAATCTCCCTTCGCGCCTCCGCGTCTTCGCGTGAACCAAATCAGGCCAGCCCGGACGGACGCCGATAGTGGATCCACCCCCGACCATCCCCGATTCAACCCGCCGCGCCCCTGTGCTCAAATCTCCCGGAACCGCCCGCACGCCACCTCGTTCGGGCACCGAACTACTCGATTCAACGGGCGAGAAAGCGTGAAGAAACTACGACCCATTCTCATAATTCTGGAAGTAAAAGGCGAATACCCCTTCAGTACGCTGAATCGCCTTTCGCCACGTCCAGACAGTCCCCGTGCCAAGGCAGATTCCGATCCTCGCCGATTTTCTTGCAGGCCCGAAGAAACACAAAAAAAATTCGGGGTCGACGTCGGCTGGCAAAAATCATCGAATAGTTCGAGATTTTCCGCAGACCCGCGCAAAGCATGCCGCGAATTCTTCGTGACTATTATCCCGCCGCTCCAACACCCGCCGGCGAAAGGCGCATGATTGATTCAACCGTCCCCCACCCTCCTCTATTCCGGCCGCAGACATAGCCCACACCGCTCTTTTCATCGTCCAACCCCTTCCCACGCAGCGCTTCGACAAGCGCCTCGCGACCGGTAAAGCACGCAAATGGTCGCGAAACGCTCCTTCCCCCCGGTCGTGAACCCGCAGGTCCGCCTGCTCGTGCTCGGCAGCCTCCCCGGTGATCGCTCGCTCGCCGTACAGCGTTATTACGCGCATCCGCAGAACCAGTTCTGGCGGCTCATGTCCGGCGTCATCGATCGCGATCTGACCGCGCTCGCTTATGAAGACCGCCTCGCCGCCCTGCTCGCCGCCCATGTCGGCCTGTGGGATGTCGTCGCCAGCGCCAGCCGCGACGGCAGCAGCGACGCCGCGATCCGCGATCTCGTCGGCAACGATCTCGCCGGGCTGGTTGCCACCCTGCCCGATCTCCGCGCGATCGGCTTCAACGGCGCAACTTCCTTCCGCCACGGGTCGAAGCAGCTCGGCGCGGCGCCCGGCCTCGCACTGGTCGCCCTCCCCTCCAGCAGCCCCCTCCACACCGTCGGCGCAGCGGCGAAACAACCCGCATGGAACGCGCTGCGGAAGTACCTGGCCTAACCACAACCCCCTCCCCCTTCTTGCTTCCCCGGCGAAGGCCGGGGCCCAGTTGGGAGACGCTTGGAAACGGTCGGCGCGCTAGTCACGAACCCTTCCCCTACTGGGCCCCGGCCTCCGCCGGGGAAGGTAAAAGGAAGTCCCGAATCCGATTCAACAAATCCCGCCGTTCATGCTATGTTCCCATCGTGCCGGACGACTCGCCCCTCCTGCCCCCACGCCCGCTGCGCTGGCTGTTCCTCGACCTGAACAGTTATTTCGCGAGCGTGGAGCAGCAGCTCCAGCCCGAGCTGCGCGGCAAGCCCGTCCTCGTCGCGCCGGTCGACAGCGACACCACCGTCGCCATCGCCGCCTCGGTCGAGGCGAAGCGCTACGGCATCTCCGCCGGCACGCCCGTCTGGGAAGCGAAACGCCTCTGCCGCGACCTCATCATCACGCCCGCCCGGCACGAGAAATATGTCGAGTTCCACGACGCCATCATCGAGGAGATCTGGAAACACGTCCCCGTCACCCGCGTCTGCTCGATCGACGAGGTCGCCTGCCGCCTGCTCGACAATGAGAACAGCCCCGAGGCCGCGATCGCGCTGGCGCACCGCATCAAGGCCGGCATCCGCGCCAATATCGGCGAGTGCATGACCAGCTCGGTCGGCATCGCGCCCAACCGCCTGCTCGCCAAGCTCGCCTCGGACATGATGAAGCCCGACGGCCTGGTCGTGCTCTCCGCAGACCAGCTTCCCCAGCGCCTGTTCGACATGCCGCTGCGCGACATCGCCGGCATCGGCGCAAAGATGGAGCGGCGCCTCGCGCAGGACGGCATCAACGACATCCGTCAGCTGTGCGAACGCCGCCCGCGCGATGCCGGCACGGCCTGGGGCGGCACCAATGGCGACCGCCTCTGGTACCTGCTCCACGGCGTCGACCTGCCCGAGAAAGCGACGCAGAGCCGCTCGATCGGCCACAGCCATGTCCTCTCGCCCGGCAAGCGCGGCGTCGAGCCGGTCCGTCTCACCGCGCGCCGCCTCGCGCTCAAGGCGGCGAGCCGGCTGCGGCGCAAATCCTGTCGCAGCCGCCTGCTCGTGCTCCACGCCCGGTTCGAGGATGACAAGTCGACCTGGCGCGCCAGCATCAAGCTGCCCGCCACGCAGGACAGTTTCGCGGTGCTGGCCGGGCTCGAGGCACTCTACCCGCGGCTGGTCGCGGTCGGCCGCGCCCGTCCGGGCGACTTCCAGATCCGCATGGTCGGCGTCACCCTCGCCGAGATCGAGCCGGTCGCGGGGGAGCAGGACTCGCTGTTCGCGCTGCTCGATCCGGACGACCCGCTGGCACGCGAGACTCGCACGCTCTCGCTCAGCCGCGCGATGGACCGAATCAACCAGCGATTCGGCCGGAACGCGGTCAGTGTCGGCCCGCTTCATGGCGGCAGATTGGACCGGGTCGGCACCAAGATCGCCTTTGGAAGAATCCCGGAATTGAGCGAGTTCCACGAATAGTCCGACACTTGCCAATGCTTTTTGATATTACGATTTTGTGACCGCCCGGAATGGGTCGGAGAATCCTATACGATGCACTAATAAGCTATTGACGCACCCGATTCTGTGAGCAAAGCAGCCTCCGACATGACGAGCCGCTTCATCCCCCTCGCCGCCGTCGCGCTTCTCGCGCTTTCGGCCTGTAACAACGACAAGCCGGAGACGGTCACCTTGACCGCGCCGGATCCGCAGGCGGCCGAAATCGCCAACCGCGCGCCGGTCGAACTGCCGCCCGCGATGAAGGCGGAAGCGACCATGCGCTGCAAGGACAACAGCCTCGTCTACGTCACCTTCTTCGAAGGCGACAAGATGGCGGTGGTCAAGCTGGCCAAGGACGGCCCGGCGACGACGCTGAAGGCCGAAAAGGCCGGCGATCCGCTCAAGGCCGAGGGCTATTCGCTCACCGGCACGCCCAAGAGCATCAGCCTGACCGCGCCGGGCAAGGGCTCGACCACCTGCCACCAGTAAGGCACGGGTTCATCGACTTCCAACAGGCCGGCGGAGCGATCCGCCGGCCTTTTTCATGTGCCGAACGGTTGCGCGGTTCCAGCGGGTCGGGCACGATGCCGCTATGGCGACCATCGCGATCTACAGCCTCAAGGGCGGCGTCGGAAAGACCACGCTGGCGGTCAACCTCGCCTGGTGCGCCGCGACCCTCTCGGCCCGCCGCACTCTGTTATGGGATCTCGACCCGCAAGCCGCGAGCAGCTTCCTGCTCTCGTCGGGCGGCAAGACCAGGGATCAGGCCCAGTCGATCTTCTCGAAGGACGTCGAGCCGTCCAGGTTGATTCAACCCACCGGCATCGATCGGTTAGACCTGATCAGCGCCGACTCGTCGCTGCGCGGGCTCGACCTGCTCTTCCACGAGCTCGACAAGAAGAAACGCCTGCAAAAACTGCTTACGGGCCTCCGCAAATCCTATGACCGCATCCTGCTCGATTGCCCCCCCGGCCTCACCGAGACGAGCGACCAGGTGATGCGCGCCGCGGACCTGATCGTGGTGCCCGTCATCCCCTCGCCCCTCTCCGAGCGGGCTTATGCCGAGGTGGTCAAGCATCTCGGCAGCAAGGCACAAATCATGCCCGTCCATTCGATGGTCGACCGCCGCCGCAAGCTCCATGCCGCGGCGCTGGCGCGCAACCCCGACTGGCCGGTCGTGCCCATGGCCAGCATCGTCGAGTCGATGGCGGTGCGCCGCGCGCCGGTCGGCGCCTATGCTGCGAAGTCGCCGGGCGGCCAGGCCTTTGCCCAGCTCTGGCAGGCGATCGAACGGCGGCTGGTACAGTGAAGGCTGGGCCGCCCGATCCGGCGGCTGCGTTCACGCCGCTCGATCCGCAGCTGGTGCTCGGCGCCTATGCGATCGGCGTTTTCCCCATGGCCGATGCCCGCGACGCCGACGGGGTCTATTGGGTAGAGCCAAAATTCCGCGCGATCCTGCCGCTCGACGGCTTCCATCTCTCGCATTCGCTGCGCAAGACCATCGCCTCGGACCGCTTTCGCGTCACTGGCGATGCTGCCTTCGAACGCGTGATCGCGCTCTGCGCCGAATCGGCCGCCGATCGCCCCGACACCTGGATCAACCCGCAGATCGAGCAGGCCTCGATCGAGCTGCATCGCCTGGGTTTCGCCCATTCGGTCGAAGTGTGGGACGGCGACCAGTTGGTCGGCGGGCTCTACGGCATCGCGCTGGGCCGGGCGTTCTTCGGGGAATCCATGGTCAGCCGCGCGCGCGACGCGTCGAAGGTGGCGATCGCCTGGCTGGTCGCGCGGCTGCGTATCGGCGGTTTCACCCTGCTCGACTGCCAGTTCATGACGGATCATCTCGCCTCGCTGGGGGCGGTCGAGATTCCGCGCAGCACCTATGTCGGGTTGCTGTCCGCGGCGGTCGACGGGGTGGTCGGCACCGGCGCCTCGGCGGCGGGCGCTGCCTCGGCGGGCGACTTCTTCGCGCTAGACCGCGGCGTGCCCTCATCGCTGCCGACCGGCACCGACTCGGGGCCGCCGGCAGGGAAGGTCATCGCGCAGCTCTTGGTCCAGACATCGTAGATCGGGTGCTGGACGACGTTCAGCGCCGGGCGCTCCTTGTACAGCCAGCCCGAGAATGCCCGCTTCCAGGTCCGGTCGAGCTGCTGCACGTCGAGCTGGACAAACGCCCCGGTATAATGGTCCTGCTCCCAGGGCGCGGTCTGCTCGCAGGCACGCAGCCGGATGATCACATCCCCCACCCGCACCGCCTGGCCCGGCTTTAGCGTCACGTCGCGCGCGACGCCATTGCGCTTGTTGAGCAGCCCGATCACCGCGACGCGCTGCGCCATCGGCGTGGCGCCGAACGACGGATCCGCGCCGGCCGGCACATCGACCGTCACCACGCCGGACGGCGGCTGATCCTCGTCGAGCGCCGTCTTCGTCGTCGCCTTGGAGCCGGACGTGGCGGCTTTCCGGTCGCACGCGCCGGTCGCGAGCAGCGCAAGGATCGCCGCGCCGCCCAGCAGTCGACGCATCACTCCGGAGTCCAGGCTTCGTAATCGCCGGTGGCGGCGGCGCGATGACCGCCCTTTTCCAGCGCCCCGGGCGGGCGATAGGCGAGCGCGGTGCCGGTCATGTTCGGCACCGCGGGCTTCTCCCACATGCGCGGCGCGGGCAGCGCACGATCGGGCAGGTCGTCGACCTGGTGGTGCAGCCAGCCGAACCATTCGGGCGAGACGCGGCTCGCATCATTGGCGCCGGCATAGATCACCCATCGGCGCGGGATGCCGTTGGGGTCGGTACCGCCCTGATAATAAACATTGCCGAGATGGTCCTCGCCGACCTGCGTCTTGCCGCGCAGGCCGATCATGGTGCCCCAGGAGGCGCCGTTCCACCAGGTGAATGGATTGAGGTTGATGCCCATGCGCCGCCGCTTACCCGTTGCTCGCCACGCGGGCAACTGCCCTCTCGCAGGTCCGCCTCATCACTTGCCGTGACCGGCCCAGGTCACCTTGTCACCCTCGGCGATGCCAAGCTCCGCCGAGCGACCGCCGTTGATCTCCAGCACCGCCGCGACCGGCTCGCCCGAAGGGATCGGAGTCTCCGAAAAGGGGACGGTGTTCTCGGCGATCGTCGCGATCGTGCCGTCGGCGCGGATGAAGATGATGTCGAGCGGACTCGGCGTGTTCTTCATCCAGAAGCTCGCTTCCTTCGGCCCGCTGCCATTGGGCGGATAGGGTGCGAACAGCATGCCGGCGTTGGGCGCGATGCCGGTGCGGAACATCAGGCCGTGCTGCTGTTCCTGCTCGGTCTTCGCCGTCTCGACGGTGAAGTCGTGCGTGCCGTTGGCGCTGGCGATGGTCAGCGCGATCGTCGTCGCGGGCGTTTCCGCGGCGCCGGAGGCGGCCGTCGCGCCATCGCTGGAACAGGCGGTAAGCGTCAGCGCGGCCAGCGCAAACGCCGCCGCGAAATTCTTCAGCATCATGACAGACTCAGCCTTCCTCTTCGACCACTACCGCGAGCGGGCCCTTGCGGCCCTCGACGATGCGCGCCCGAAGGCGCCGATCGGGCTCGACTTCGGCGATGCCGGCACGCCGCAGCGTTTCCATATGGACGAATATATCGGCTGAATCCGCATCGCGCACGAGGAATCCATAGCCTTTCAGGCGATTGAACCACTTGACCGTTACTGCCTCGAACGGCCCCGCATCCTCGACCAGCGCCGCGGGATCGATCCGGTCCTCGCCCTGCCTGAGCCTGACCGGCGGCTCGATCGCGTTGGTCAGGTCGATCGAGATGATCTCGCTCGCCTGGAAGCCGCGCTCGCGCCGTACCGCATGGCAATCGACGCGCGCGCCCTCGGGCAAGCTGCGGCGACCGTGCGGCTGAAGGACGGAAAAGTGGATCAGGACATCCCCGATCGAAGGATCGTCGGCGACGATAAAGCCGAAGCCCCGGGTGACGTCGAACCATTTGAGCGTGCCCGAGACCAGCGGCGCAGCCGAAAACGCGACGGGCGACGCCTCGTCGATCGACTCATCCCAGGCCCGGCCCCCGAACGCCGGTTGCGGATCGTTACGCATGACCAACTAATCCCCCGGATCCTATATTAGCACGGATCATCGCTAGGACAAAAACGACAATTCAACCGAATTCACTCGAATTGATCGATATCCTCACCGGGCGCCATCGAGACGATCCGGCGCGCCAGCGCGAAGTCGTGACCGCCGCGGATCATCGCTGCGATCTGCTTCTCGCGCTGCGGCCGATCCGGCGCAACCACAGCGAACGGGCCGATCCGCCGCTTGCGGGCAAAGGTCAGCGCTGCCTCGACACGTCGCGCCTCGATCGCCGGGGCCAACGCCTCGGCATCCTCCTCACCGATCCCGGCCTGGCGCAGCACACCGCCCACGCGGCGCTTGCCCAGCCCGCGCCGCGCCATCGCGCTGGCGCGCGCCTCGCCGAACGCCCGGTCATCGATATAGCCCAGCTGGGCGAGCTTCTCGGCAAGGGCCGCCGGGTCGCCGCGCTCGCCCTCCCAGCCCCGTTCGCGGATCTTGCGCATCAGATAGGATGTCAGGCGTCCCCGGGTCGTCGCGAAGCGTTCGACATAGCGCAAGGCCAGCCTTTCCAGCGCCCCCGCATCGAGCGGCGGCGGCGGGCGGCGCTCTCGGCTGGGGCGGGCTTGCGGCATCACGCCATCATTGTGCCACACTCGGAACGGATTTTGAACGCTTGGAAGCGGCAGAGATGCAGGCTTTCATAGTGGAGCGGCTTTTGGGGAAAGGCCGCATTCAAGGGCGCAAGGAATAATGGTTAGTGACGTTCCGGGATCGGAAGAGCTGTTGGCGGAGCGCGCCACGGTGACCTCGACGCCCACCGAAGATTCGCTCGCGCGGCGCTTCGCGGATTTCGAAACGCTTGGGGAAGCGCTCGATTTCGCGGCTAGCGGCGTTCGCGGCCTCAACTTCCACGATGCCCGTGGTGGTCTCGTCCGGCCCTATCCGTTCTCCGAGCTGCGCGAGGATGCGCTGGCGATGGCGCGCCGGCTGATCGCGGCCGGCGTCAAGCCGGAGGACCGTATCGCACTGGTCGCCGAGACCAGTCCGGATTTCGCCGCGCTGTTCTTCGGCGTGGTCTATGCCGGCGCATGGCCGGTGCCGCTGCCGCTGCCAACCTCGTTCGGCGGCCGCGATTCCTATATCGAGCAGCTCCGCGTTCAACTTTCGAGCTGCGATCCGACCATGCTGATCTACCCGCCCGAACTGGCCCAGATGGCCGGCGAAGCGGCCCGCCTCGCCAGGCTCGAGGGCGTCGACTGGTCGGAGCTGGTCGCGCGTCCCGTACCCGACGTCGCTTTGCCCTCGGCCAAGGGCGACGATATCGCCTATCTGCAATATTCCAGCGGATCGACCCGCTTTCCGCACGGCGTGGCGATCACCCACCACGCACTGCTCAACAATCTCGCGGCGCACGGCCACGGCATGGAATTGCAGCCGAGCGACCGCTGCGTCTCGTGGCTGCCCTGGTATCACGACATGGGCCTGGTCGGCTGCTTCCTGTCGCCGGTCGCGAACCAGGTTTCGACCGATTACATCAAGACCGAGGATTTCGCGCGGCGCCCGCTCGCCTGGCTCGACATGATCAGCCGCAACAAGGGCACCACCCTCTCCTATTCGCCGACCTTCGGCTACGACATCTGCGCGCGCCGCATGTCGAGCCAGACCAAGGCGAGCGACCGCTTCGACCTGTCGCGCTGGCGCGTCGCGGGTAACGGCGCGGACATGATCCGCCCGGACGTGATGCAGAGCTTCGTCGACGCGTTCGCCGATGCCGGCTTCAAGGCCTCCGCCTTCCTGCCGAGCTATGGCCTCGCCGAAGCGACCCTGGCCGTGTCGATCATGCCGCCGGGCCAGGGCATTCGGGTCGAGCTGGTCGAGGAAACCCAGCTCTCCGGCGTCGCCGCGGGGCAGGACCGGCCGCAGCGCTACCGTGCGATCGTCAATTGCGGCAAGCCGGTGCGCGACATGAAGGTAGAGATCCGCGAAGAAGACGGCACGCCGCTTCCCGAGCGCGCGATCGGCAAGGTCTGGTGCTCGGGCCCGTCGGTGATGGTCGGATACTTCCGCGACCAGGCCTCGACCGACGCCTGCATGGTCGGTGGCTGGCTCGACACCGGCGACATGGGGTACATGTCGGATGGCTATGTCTATATCGTCGGCCGGGCGAAGGACATGATCATCATCAACGGCCGCAATCACTGGCCGCAGGACATCGAATGGGCAGTCGAGCAGCTGCCCGGTTTCAAGGCCGGCGACATCGCCGCCTTCGCCATCACCACGCCGGGCGGTGAAGAGACCCCCGCCGTGCTGGTGCAGTGCCGCAGCTCCGACGATGCCGAGCGCGTGCGGCTGCGCGAGGAAATCCGCGAGCGCGTCCGGTCGGTGACCGGCATGAACTGCGTGATCGAGCTGATCCCGCCGCGCACCCTGCCCCGCACCAGCTCGGGCAAGCTCAGCCGCGCCAAGGCGCGCAATCTGTATCTCAATGGCGAGATCAAGCCCTACGACATCGCGGCGTAAGGCGCGGCTCGGCTGGCCACTCTTCGTCGGTCGCTCTCAACGGCTCATGGTGGGCCTGATCGGCGAAGTCGGGTTCATAAATCACGGTGCCGGAAATAGCGGCAGCGACGGATAGTTTGAATCGAGGCGGGTTGCTCAGAATGTCATGCAGTTCACTGACATTCTAAATGATGCGCCTTTGGCAATTATTTTATTAATCAACTACTTGATTAAATATCGCTGCACAGCTCCGAAACAATGGAGACGTCGCGGTCGCGGGGGACCAGGACACAGAGCATGCGACAGGGCCCGGCCGAAAGGGTCTCGATCGGATGATTGGAGCCGCGTCGTGTCACCACGCTGCCGGGCTTGAGCAACACCACGGTTTCATCGAACCAGAGCGTCATCTCCCCATCGATGACAATCCCGTATCCGGCACGTTCAAACAGGTCGTGCAGCGGCGACAGGCCAGCCCTGGGTTGTTGGATCGAGGGGACATTGGCCACTCGCATGCCTGTCCATTGATCCGAAACATCAAGCATCGAGGCATCTGTCGGAACGCATAGGTCGCCATCATGCTCGGTCCAGCCGACACTCTCCCTCTCGGGCGGTTGTAGGCTCCCTTCGCCCGCGGGCGCTTCCCGGGGTTGGCCAAAAGCCGCCCGCGTTTCGACCGGAGCAATGAAGCGATACCCTCGCCCCGGCATGGTCGCGATATATTTGACGGCGCCCACATCGTCGCCCAGCGCGCGCCGCAGCGCGGCGATGTTGACCTTGAGGTTGCTTTCATCGACCGTCGTCGTGGGCCAGACCCGGACCATGAGATCTTTCTTGGACAGGAGTTCTCCTGGCCGCTCCACGAGCGCGGTCAACAGATCGAGGGCACGTCCACCGATCTGCACCCGGGCGTCGCCGCGCGTGAGCAATTGGCGCTCGGGCGCGAGCAGGAACGGTCCAAAATAGAAAATCCTTGCTTCGCTCATGTGATCCACCCCTGTTTTGGCTCGCCTGAACAACAGCCGCGTTCAAACGAATTGCTGGAAATGCGATCATGTCTCCGCTGCTGTCGATCGGATCGTAGCTCGCTCGTAACGAGCCCTCAAATTCAACTTGGTCGTCGATCATTGGATGTGAGTCCTGCTTCGCTCGACTTTGGTCTAGGCCGGATCACACAAGCGTGAAGCGCCGCCGCCCTATCAACCAAGGTGCGGCATCGCGCCCACAAAAGGGGCGGGAACCCCCATTATTTCTTGAATGCCTAGCGCATGGTCGTGTCGCGATCGACGTTAGTCGAGTGGTAGCGGCCTTTCGCGTGCGCTAGGGTGAACGTCGGATTTCGGTTGCCGTGAACGCCCCCACGGCCCGCGGTGAATGATGTTGGGCGGGAGCTGTAGTGAGCGGACACACGAGGTCTGTCGCGCCAGGCGAGGCAAGAGAGTTGCAGCAATGCCGCGACGATATCGACCGGTTGAGCCGGCTGCCGGCGGCGTGGAAAGGCGTCGACCCTACCTTCATCGCCGAGCACGTTCTGGAAACGCTGCTCGACATGCTCGGGCTGGATTTCGTCGGCCTTCGCTTCAGCGAAACCCCGCACATCTTCCGGCGCGCCGCCGATGCCAATGGGCTCGAGCCCATGCTCGCCGCCGTGCAAACCTGGCTCAAGAGCGATCCGCAATCGTCGTCGGCCATGCTCTCGATCGGGGGCGATCAACTGTTCGCCGTGTCGCTTCCGCTCGGCGCCATCTCCAGCATGGGGCAGCTCATCGCGGTGTCGCGACGGGACGGGTTTCCCCGGCCCGACGAATTGCTGAAGTTGCGGATCGCGGCAAGCGAGGCAAGCCTCGCCATCCGCGAGGTACGCGAGCTCAGCGACCGCGCGCCCCCCACCGACATGCGCCCGGAAAAGCCGACAGGAGAGGCGCTGGCGGAAAGCGAGTGGCGGCTGAACCTCATCATCAATACCATCCCGGCCATGGCCTGGTCGGCGACGCCGGACGGAATGCTCGACTTCGGCAATCAGCATTTCCTGGATTTTATCGGAGGGCCGTTCGAGGAGATCGGCGGGCTCAATTTCTACCGCATCTTCCACCCCGACGACACGCCTCATCTTCTATCCGCCTGGCAGGAGATCATGGCGTCGAAGCGCAGTCGCGAGGTAGATGGCAGAATCAGGCGTGCCGACGGCGACTATCGGTGGTGCACGCTGCGGCAGAAGCCGTTGTTGGACACGAAGGGAAACGTCATCAAATGGTATGGGGTGGTCCTCGATATCGAGGATCGCAAGCGCGCCGAAAATGCCTTGAAGGACACCAAGTCCGCTCTTGCGGCGAGCGAGCAGAATCTCCGTCTCATCATCGATTCACTCCCGGTTCTCGCCTGGGTCGCCCGCCCGGACGGGGGCGCAGATTTCGTCAACCAGCGATGGGCGGAATATGCCGGCGTCGACGCCGAGACGATTCTGGAATGGGGCTTCCTCAATTTCTACCATCCGGACGACGTGGCCGACATGGTGGAGACCTGGAAGGATTGCCTCGCCACGAAAGACCGGATGAGCCTGAAAGGGCGAATCCGACGGTTCGATGGAGAATATCGCTGGTTCTACTTCGCCGGGCAGAAGATAACGGACGCGAACGGCGTGGTTCGATGGGTCGGCGCCAATATCGACTTCGAAGATCTGCAGCGTGCGGAGGATGCGCTCAAGGCGAGCGAGCAGCGGCTGAAACTGATCATCGATACGATACCCGCCATGGCCTGGTCAGCCAACGCCGATGGAAAGGTCGATTTCTGGAACAAGAACCTGCTCGACTTTTGCGGTCTTCGGTTCGAGGACATCATGGAAGAAGGCTTTTATCGCATCTTCCACCCCGATGACCTGGAAACGATGCGGTGCAGCTGGGACCGGGTGCGAGCGGCAAAGCGCGGCGAGGAAGTCGATGGACGCATTCGCCGTGCGGATGGCGAATATCGATGGTTCAACTTGCGACAGGCTCCCCTGCTCGACGACAATGGCGATGTGGCCAAATGGTACGGCGCGCTCATCGAAATTGAGGATCGCAAGCGCGCCGAGGAGGAGTTGCGACAGAGTCAGAGCGAACTCGCGCGCGTCGCACGCATGACGACCCTGGGTGAACTGGCGGTCTCGATCGCGCATGAAGTCAACCAGCCGTTGATGGCGATCGTCACCAACGCCGGGACGTGCCTCCGGTGGCTCGATGAGACGCAATTCGACCCCGTCCAGGCGCGGCAGGCAGCCGAACGCGTGATCCGGGACGGACATCGCGCCGGGGAGATCATCGCGAGTATTCGGGCGCTGGCGCGCAAGGCGCCCGTCCGCATGGAGCCGATGGACGTACAGGAGGCGATCCGCGACGTGTTGCTGGTGTTGAACGGCGAGTTCCGGCGCCGCGGCGTCACCGCGAGCTTCGATGCCGCGCGAAAGCCGCTGATCGTGCTGGGCGATCGCACCCAGTTGCAGCAGGTCGTGCTGAATCTGGTGATGAACGGCGTGGAGGCGATGGCGGAAACCGACGGCGCGCGACGGCGTCTGACGATATGCACTGCGGCCGATGGCGATGGGTTCGCCAGGATCAGCGTCACGGATACGGGCTTGGGCCTCAAGGCCGAGCTAGTGGACCAGATCTTCGAGGCCTTTTTCAGCACCAAGCCTGACGGAATCGGGATGGGCCTGTCGATTTGCCGGTCGATCATCGAAGCGCATGGCGGTTCGATCTCTGCGTCGAACAATGCGCCGCGGGGCAGTGCTTTCAGCTTCACCGTGCCCATGGCGCCGGGGAGAAGCCAGTGACGGTCGAGCGCGGTGACGATGAAGAGCCGATCGTCGTCGTGATCGACGACGACGCAAGCGTGCGCGAGGCATTGCGCGGTCTGTTCGAGTCTGTCGGGCTCCTCACTGCGACCTATGGTTCAGTTCAGGCGTTTCAAAGCGACGAGGCGCCCGGCGGACCATGCTGTATCGTCCTCGACATCCGCTTGCCCGGCCAAAGCGGCCTCGAATTCCAGGAAGCGATGGCAAAGGGCGACGCGTCCTGGCCGACCGTGCTGATCAGCGCCCATGTCGACGTTCCCATGGCGGTGCGGGCAATGAAGGCCGGCGCGGTCGATGTGCTGACCAAGCCCGTTCACGAGCAGGACCTGCTCGAGGCAGTCAATCGCGGCATCGCGCAGGACAGGCTGCACCGCAGCGAGGCGCGCGAACGCCTGGAGCTGCAGTCGAGATATGCGACGCTTACCGAGCGGGAGCGCCAGATCATGGCGCTCGTCGCGACCGGAAGGCTCAACAAGCAGGTCGCAGCCGAGGTGGATCTCACCGAAGCGACGGTCAAACTCCATCGCGGCCATGTGATGCGCAAGATGGGGGCGGACTCGGTCCCCAAGCTGGTGAGGATGGCGGACGCGCTGGGTATTCGGGACGGCACGCAAGGAAGTTGACGGTCGCCCGCCCCTGCCCCAGCGCTCGGCCCCGCGCAGCTTAACCTCAATTTACGGGCAGTCGCCTGGCTTGTCCGATAAGTCCTGTTGCGGGCCCCGAGCGGCCGCAGCGCAAGACGGCGCACTGCGCCGATGCCCTCCAGGGGAAGGCCGATATGCAACCGGACACCAGTTGGTCCCGTCATGCAACGGACCCGAGCGACGTAGAGCTCGCAAGCACGTTGCTTCTGGCGGAATTCATCCACCGCTCGGCGAATGACTTCACCGTTGCCTGCGCCGAGGTGCGTATCGCCGCAGGCGGAACGACGCTCGACCGAGTCCGGGACCAGCTGACGACGGCGATCGAGCGGCTGCATGCCCTGGCGGCGATCCAGCGCCTCCTCCAGCCACCGCGCGAGGACGTGATGGATCTTGCCGACAAGCTCTGCGCGCTTTGTCGTTATCAGGCTCAGGCGCGGTTCGCTGGACAGGCCGCGTTCGTGCACTGTCGCTCGGCCGAGATCCGCATCGATGCCGCGCGCGGCTGGCCATTGCTGATGATCGTCGCCGAACTCCTGACGAACGCGGCGCGGCACGCCTTTCAGGGCCCGGGCGGTTTGATCCATGTCGACCTGGCGAGCCACGACGGCGAAATCCACTGTGCCGTGCGCGATGACGGCATCGGCATGCAGCCGACGAGCGTGACGCCGCGGGCCGGGACGGCGATCATTGCCGAGTTGGCGCGCGCAGCCGGAATCCGGATGACGGCGCGCAGGTGCCGCTCCGGCACCGCGTTCGACCTGCGCATGACGATCGAGACATCCGGCGTGGTGGTCGCGGGCGACGATGCCCGCCCCTGACGCAATCCTTCGATCGCGCCCGCCCTGGGCGCGCCGGCCCGGGCGGCCGCTGCCGCACGTACAAATTACCGGAATTCACCAGTGCTAACGCCCATCGATTTTCCAGGACTGTAGAAGTCGATCCGCCGCTCACCCAACACGGCGAAGCAATGGAGGACGTCATGAGCAATGTAAAAATCCCCAAGATCAGCCGACTGACCTTGCCCCTGTTGCTTGCCATCGCCGGCACGGCGCCCGCGCCCCAGGCATTCGCTGCCTCCGGCGCCCCCGCGGCGGTTGAGCCCCGCGCCCCGGTCCCGATCTTCCATCGATATGCGACGATCGACGGCGTGAAGGTCTTTTATCGCGAGGCCGGGCCGGCGGACGCACCGGTCGTGCTGCTGCTGCACGGCTTCCCGACCTCGTCGCACATGTTCCGCAACCTGATCCCTCTCCTCGCCGACCGGTATCGCGTCATTGCGCCGGACTATCCGGGTTACGGCCAGAGCGATGCGCCGGATCGCGCGCATTTCACCTACAGCTTTGCCCATTATGCCGACATGATGGACTCGCTGCTCGGGCAGCTCGGCGCGCGGAAATACGCGATGTACGTGATGGATTACGGCGCACCCGTCGGCTATCGCCTCGCGCTCAAGCATCCCGAACGGGTCAGCGCGCTCATTGTCCAGAACGGCAATGCCTATGAGGAGGGGCTTCGCGCCTTCTGGGATCCGATCAAGGCCTATTGGGCCGACGGATCAACGCAGCACCGCGACGCCCTGGGTCGCCTCGTGACCCTCGACATCACCAAGTTCCAGTACACCGACGGCATGAGCGACGTCGCGCGGATCGCGCCTGACAATTGGGTGCAGGACCAGGCGCTGCTGGATCGGCCGGGGAACAGGGAGATCCAGCTCGACATGCTCTACGACTATCGCACCAATGTTCCGCTCTATCCCCAATTCCAGAACTTCTTCCGGACGCGCCGTCCGCCGACGCTCATCGTCTGGGGCAAGAACGACACGATCTTCCCCGCGGAAGGCGCCTATCCTTATCGCCGCGATTTGCCGGATGCCGAATTCCACCTCCTCGACTCAGGTCATTTCGCGCTCGAGGACAAGCTCGACGAGATGGCACCGCTCATCAACGACTTTCTTGATCGAAAACTGGCGAAGCCCTGAGCTCATGAACGGGCTGGGGCGGCAATCTGAGCCAGGCCGAGGTCAGAGTGGCGAGCACCCAAGGCGACGGCGTCGGGCATCGCGCTCGGCGTCAGCCTGTTCGTTCTGGTGGCGGCGATCGGCTTCACCCTCGCCACCGGCGGCGCGGCGGCGCCGATCGTCGTGGGCGTGGTGGCGCTCGTCGGCGTCGGGGCGGGCATTGCCGGCATGGTGACCTTTACCCCGGGGAGCAGAACGCAAAAAATGGCCGAGATCCAAAAGAAGAATGTAGGAACTCGACGCCGCGGATGCGCTCATCCTGGCGCTTGGGCAGGTGGCATCGTCGATCGGCGCGCTGGTCGGCCAGGCCAACGAAGCGCGCAAAGGCCTGGGGACGCAGCTCAACACCTGGACGACGCTCGAGACCAAGCTCGACTAGAGCGGCGAGCGTTAAATCTGATCCGTTCGTCCTGAGTAGGGATCGAGTAGCCGAAGGCGCGGCTACTCGATGGCTACTCAGGACGAACGGGTGGTGGTGGCTCTGATGTAATGCAAGCTACTCTAGGTGATGAAAAATGGGCGGCTCCTTGCGGAGCCGCCCCAGTTTTTCGACGGTGGTACGATCAGAACTTGAAGCTTGCGCCTGCCTTGAACGTGCGCCCGATCAGACCGGCATAGTGCCAGGTGGTCAGGAAGTTCGGCGAGCTCGCATAGGACGCCGGCGCGATCGGTGCGCGGGCACCGAGCACGTTTCCGACATTCGCGAAGAAGCTGAACTGGTCGTTCACGCGGACCGTCGCGTTCATGTCGACGGTGATGAAGCTGTTCACATAGCAGAAGCTGTTGCCGGTGCCGTCAGTCGGCGTCTTGTACAGGTTCGCCGCGCACGCCGTGGACAGATTGCCCTGGTCGGTCGCGACCTCCTTGATCCTGCCGACATAATAGGCGGTTGCGCTCAGCGAGAACTTCCCGACTTCCAGCGTGTTCTGCCAGTTGCCGCGAATGCTCGGCGTGCCGTTGCCCGAGGACAGATCGTACGGCCCGAGCGTACCGGCAAACTTCTGCACACCCGACGCGGTGTGGCGGTCATACTGAATGACATAAGTCGCCTCGGCGCGGCTGGTGAAGCGGATGCCGTCGCCGAGCGGGATACGAGCGGTCGCCGAGAAGTCGAGACCCGAGGTCAGATCGTAGTTCACGTTGACGAACGGCGCGTTGATGATCAGCAACCGCGGCAGTGCGTTGGGCGCCGCCGGATCGACACCGTCGATCGTGTTGACCGAATAGCCCGGGCCTACCGCCGCAACGGCCGCCGTGGCGGCTGCCAGTGTCGACTGCGAATAATAGGCAGTGATGGCCTTACCCGCATCCGGACCGTTGGCGATCAGGTTCGACTTCTTCACGTTATAATAGTCGACCGTCATGCTGAGCCACGGCACCGGCTCGAAGATCGCGCCGGCGGTGAAGCTGCGCGACGTTTCCGGCTTCAGGTTCGGGTTGCCGACGAAGCCGCGGCCCACCGAATAGGCCAGGTTGTACGGATTGCCATTGGCCGAGCAGGTCGTGGTGTTGCCGGTGCCGTTGTGCGCCAGAATGAAGAGGCACGACGGCGTGGTGGTGACGAAGCCGGCATATTGCGAGCGCGGTCCGGATTCAGCGAAGGTCGGCGCGCGGAAGCCTTGCGAATAGGTACCACGGACCGCCAGCTGCTTGATCGGGGTGAACTTGAAGCCGATCTTGGGCGAGAAGCGGCCAAAACCTTCCGAATAATGGTCGTAGCGACCCGAACCGTTGATCTCGAGGATATCGAGCACCGGTGCCGCGATTTCGAAATAGCCGGCCGAGACCGTGTGCTGGCCGAACGCCGACGAGGTCGTCAGGCTATAGGTATCGAGCGCGGCATTCTGGTTGTTGTTCTCCAGCGATTCGCGGCGCACCTGGCCACCGATGGCCACCATGAGCGGGCCACCGGGCAGCTCGATCAGCCGCTTGGTGATCGCGGCGTCGACCGAATACATTTCCGAATGCGACGGCGTGATCTTGTCCGGTGCGATGGCATCGCGCACCGCCTGAGAGTTCAGCGACGGATTGACGAAATTATAGCTGCCGGTGTTGATCGCGTTGAGCGTGGCGGCGATGTTCAGATAGCCGTGCTGGACGATCTCGAGATTGTCGCGGGCATAGACGCCGTCGATCTTCCAGGTCCAGTCGTCGCCGAAGCTGCCGTTCAGGCCCGCGGCGAAGCGATAGACTTCGTTGGTGCGGTCGCTGCCGGCTTTGATGTCGCCGAACAGATAGTAGATGCGCGCTGCGCCATTGGCAGGATCGGCGGCAAAGGCAGCCGCATAGGGATTGTTCGGGTTGAGCGCACGCCCGGGCGTGCCCGGCGTCGCGCAATTGACGCCAGAGGTGCAGATATAGACCGGCAGGACGATGCCGGGGTTGCTCGACGCCAGCGACGGCGCGCCGCCATAAGGTTGGGTGTTGCGCAGGGCGCGCGGGGCGTTGAGAATGCTGACATAGCTGTTGGAATAGCTGCCAGTGACATAGGCTTCCACATTGTCGGCCAGGCGCAGGCTGATGCGACCGTTGACCGAATATTTGCGCTGCAGCGGAGCAAGCTGGAAATATTCGTCTTCGATATTGTGCTTGCAGCCAACGCCGTTCACCGCCGCGCTGACCTGCGTATAGGTGCCGGCCGCGCAGTTGAGGTTGAGCGACTGATACTGGGTCGTCAGCACCGCCGTGCCGCCGCTCAGCGGATTGTTCAGATTGCTCTGAGTCGTGCGCACGACGACCGCGTTCGGCGTCGCGGTGGTCAGCGAGTTGTCGGCACCGTTATTGTCCGCGCCGCCGATCGAAGTCAGATCGCGGTTATTGTACGGGAAGCCGCGGCTGTGCGCGGTGACGCGACCGTCCTGCTGGAATTCGCCGTTCAGATAGACGTTGAAGCCCTTTTCCGCATAATCGCCATAACCGACCGTCAGGTTGGCGCGTTGGTGACCCGCGTCGCCCTTCTCACTGGCGCCGGCCTCGACCGTGCCGGCGACGCCGACAAACTGCTTCTTCATGATCAGGTTGACCACGCCGCCGATCGCATCGGCACCGTAAGTGGAGGACGCACCGTCCTTCAACACTTCGATACGGTCGATCAGGCTGAACGGAATCGAATTGAGATCGACATAGGCGTTATGCCCATCGTCGTTGATCGGGAAGTTGGTCGAACGCAGACCATCGACCAGAACCAGGGTCGACGAGACGCCGAGGCCGCGCAGCGAGACGGCGACGCCACCGGCCGAGAAGCCGCTCTGGAAGCCGACGCCGATCGAGCCGCCGCTATCGGCCGAGACCGAGCGAATCGCTTCGGCAGCCGTGGTGATGCCCGCCTTGGCCAGGCTGTCCGCGGTCAGCACGGTGACCGGCGACGGCGTTTCGGTATCGGTGCGGCGGAACAGCGAGCCGGTGACGACGATGTCCGCCGATTCACCTTCGGCCGCCTGGTCGGCAGGCGTGGCGCTGGCCGGCGCGTCCTGCGCGAAGGCAGGGCTGCTCAGGCCCAGCAGAAGGGCGAGCGGCGCGGCACTGGCACACAGACGCGTGGCGTTAAGGCGATGAAATGAACGCATTGATGAAGCCCCCGATATTTATGGTTATGTGCATCGGCCGAATGAGCCGAGCCGGGCGCTTTGGACGCCCGATGGAGCCTACGTGTCTTGCAGAGCAATTTTTGTAAATTGGATAAGGTCCGGTGCGGAGCTTTCCAGCCACCGTGTTACAATTGTGCAACACAGTCCCGCTATGCCCGCGCTAGAACCGTACGCCGGACCTGTAGAAGTAATCGTGACCGCCCTTCGGCAGGTGTTGCGGCAGTGGCCCGCATATGGACACGACATCGTACTAAAATAAAACCTCCGAATCGGTTCCTCGCCTAACCATCCGCTAACCAACGCTGGTGTAGCGATAGCGGCGTGAGCACTCGTCCCGCCTCCCAATTCGCCCGCCCGCGTATCGATGGCCGCGCGCTGCTCGGCCTGTACGACCCGGCCGACACCACTGATTGGGCGCCGATTCGTGCCGCCCAGGTCAATGCGGGCAGCAAGCTCGCCCTGTTCCTGCTGGCGGCCAATGTGGTCGGCGCGATGCTGGTCGCCATGGTGCTCCAGCCGATCGCGCCGCTCTGGGCGCTGGCGAGCTGGGGCGCCGCGGTGGCGACGGTCGCCGTGACCATCACGTTCCGCCGCCTTTCCTTCCGTCATCGCACCGCGCAGACCGCGACGTTGCGCGACGTCCGCCATACCGTGATCGAAGGGATCGCGCTGGCCACGGTCTGGTCAGTGCCGCCTTTGGTCTTCGGCATCAGCGCTGACCCGACGACCGCCTTCGGCCTGTGGATCGTCGTCGCGCTGCTGATGACGGCATCGGCCGTGGCCATGGCGGCCCTGCCCATGGCGACGCTCAGCTTCCTCGGCATCCTGGGCGCCGCCGTCGCGGTGATGCTCTATTTCGTCGGCGGATCGCTGTTCGCCTCGACCGCGATCGTCTTTACCGTGCTGCTGATGCTGGTTTGTTTCGGGCGCGGCAAGGCGCTGGTCGTGATCCGCGCGGGCGAGATCGCGCTGGCCGAGCGCGACGAGACCGTCAGCCTGCTGCTCCGCGAGTTCGCCGAGCATAGCGCCGACTGGCTATGGGAGACCGATGCCAATCGCCGCATCGTCCGCGCCTCGCCCCGCTTCGCGCATTCGGTCGGGCTTGATCCCCTCTCGGTCAACGGGATGCCGTTCCTCCAGGTGCTGGCCGGCTCCGCCTGGGAGTCCGGCAATTTCTCCGCCGGCCTGCGCACGCTGGCAGCGAAGCTGAAGGGTCGCGAAAGCTTCCGCGACCTGCTGCTGCCGGTCGAGGTCAATGGCGAGGAACGCTGGTGGGAGATCGCCGCCAATCCCCGGCTGGACGATCACGGCGCCTTTATCGGCTTCCGCGGCGTCGGCTCCGACGTCACCGAGCAGCGCGCCTCGGCCGACAAGATCAACCGCATGGCGCGTTTCGACACGCTGACCGGCCTGCCCAATCGCCTGCTGGTCAACGAGGCGCTCGTCCACGCCCTGGCCGATGCGGAGAAATGGGGCAGCCGCTGCGCCTTCATGATGATCGATCTCGATCGCTTCAAGGCCGTCAACGACACACTCGGCCATCCGATCGGCGACCGCCTGCTCGGCCGGGTCTCCGAACGGCTGAGCCAGTTGATGACCGACAACGAGGTGGTCGGGCGCCTGGGTGGCGACGAATTCGCCGTCGTCGTGCGCGACGCCGGCGATTCGGCCCGCATCGAGCAGCTGGCCCACACCATCATCGAAGTATTGTCGCGCCCCTATGAGCTCGACCAGCATACGCTGTACACGGGCGCCAGCGTCGGTGTGGCGACCGGTCCGCGCGATGGTCGCAACGCCGAAATGCTGATCCGTTCCGCCGACCTCGCGCTGTACCGCTCCAAGGATGCCGGCGGTGGGGTCGTGCGCATCTACGAGCCGCAACTGCATGTCGAGGCGGAGGAGCGCCGGGTTCTCGAAGTGGCACTGCGCAAGGCCGTGCAGAATGACGAGATGCACCTGAACTACCAGCCGGTGGTCGATGCCATAACGGGCGCGCTGACCGGATTCGAGGCTCTGTTGCGCTGGACTCATCCGCAGTTCGGCACGGTCTCGCCCGTGAAGTTCATCCCGCTCGCCGAAGACGCCCGGCTGATCGCCCCGATCGGCGAGTGGGTGCTGCGCACCGCCTGCGAGGAAGCGGCGCGCTGGAAATCGCCGGTGCGCGTGGCGGTGAACGTCTCGCCCGACCAGCTCCACAACCCCGCCTTCGTCTCGATCGTCGCCTCGGCGCTGGCCAATAGCGGCCTGACGCCGGAACGGCTCGAGCTGGAGGTGACCGAAAGCGTGTTCATGCGCGAGGGCACGGGCGCGACCAAGGTGCTGGAACGCATCATGGATCTGGGCGTGCGGCTCAGCCTCGACGATTTCGGGACGGGCTATTCCTCGCTCGGCTATCTCAGCCGCACCAAATTCTCCTCGATCAAGATCGACCGCAGCTTCGTGCAGGGCGCCTCGCGGAAAGTGCCCGAGGCGATCGCGATCATCCGTGCCGTCGTCGCGCTCGCGCAAAGCCTGGGCATGGCAACCACCGCGGAAGGCGTCGAGACCGAACAGGAACACCGCATGGTGCAGGATCTCGGCTGCACCAGGGTCCAGGGTTATTATTTCGGACGCCCGCTGCCGGTCGAGGAAGCGCGCGCGGTTGCCGATCGCGACTGGGGCGCGTCAGCGGCCGCCTGAGCGCTTGCCCCCCGCCCAACGTCACGCTAAAGCCCGCATCCGCACAGGGGTGTAGCTCAGTTGGTTAGAGCGTCGGTCTCCAAAACCGAAGGCCCTCGGTTCGAGTCCGAGCTCCCCTGCCATTTCGCACTTTCGCAGTTTTTGCCCTTCTGAGCCCTTCCGTCCCGTCTCGCCTGGGGGAGGTTTTCCATAAGGATATCAAAGGGCTTACGGTACGCGGCGGAAAGCTTTCGATCCCGAAACGAACAGTTCGAAAGTACCACGGAAAGCACGTGTTTTTTGACCGGTAGTTCGGCATCCAAGAACCGACGCTTCGAATCGCGGGCGATCGTCAGAAGAGCGATGCCGTCATCCATATGACTGAGATCAGCATCGTGGCAGAGTTCCAGTTCGCGCGATACTCGGCGCTCCTGCTCCCGAAATTGCGCCGTTAGCGCGTTGAAGATCGAATCGTCGATCTTGTCATCGATGTTATCAATGTAGATCTGCTTCATGCGATCCCGCAGCCTCTCACGCTCCTTCTGAAGCCGCGTGACCGCAGCGTCGTGGTCTTTCTGCATCACCGACAGGCTCTCTCGAAGTGCGTGGGTCAGCCACTGGAACATCTCGCTGGAGATGGAGATGCGGTCGAGCATCTCGCCGAACTGCTCGAGCAACACCTCCTCGCGCACATAGGGCTCGGCACATTTCACCTTCGCGTGACTGCAACGGTAATAGACATATTTCTCCTTCTTGATGTCCCCCACCAACGCGCAACCGCAATGCCCGCAAGCGATCATACCTGTGAACAGGAAGTCCTTCTCGACGCCTCGGACACGAGCGGTGTGACGACCATCGAGCACGCCCTGGACTCGCTCCCAGGTTTCGACCGAAACCAGCGGTTCGTGTGAGCCCTGATAGCGTTTGCCGATCCACTCGAACTCGCCGGTATAGATGCGCGAACGAAGGATTTTGTGAACGCTGCTCAAGCTGATCGGCTTTACGCTACCCCTGAACGTCATGCCTTCGGAACGTGCGCGGGCCGCCGCCTGCTTAAGCGAATACATGCCCGTCGAGTACCATTCGAAGAGGCGCGTCACGTGGGCGCCGCTATCCGGATCAACCTCAATGACGCGCTTGCCGTTCGGCCCGATGACATTGCGATAACCGGTGGGTGCGGCCGAGGGCCAAATCCCCTGCTCCGCCTTCTCCAGCATACCCTTGCGGACCTCTTCGGAGAGATTGTCGATATAGTTCTTCGCCATCAGCACCTTGATGCCGTGCAGAAACTTCTCCGAGGATCGCGAGTCCGGAGCGAGAACGATATTCTCCTTCACAAAGTGGATGCTGAGATCGAGCTCGTCGACAGTCACCCAGTCCCGCAGGTTTCGGTACAGCCGATCGGTTTTCTCGACCAAGACCGTGTCCACGGCGGGATGGCTTCGCAGGTAGGCGACCATCTCGCCGAAGTGAGTCCTGCCGCTGGTCTTGGCAGTTTCGATGTCGATATATTCGCGGACGATCTGAAGGCCGGCGTCCTCCGCGTAGGCCTTGAGGAGCTTGACCTGAGAATCGATCGAAAAGCCCTCTCGTTCCTGCTCCTTGGACGATACCCGTGCATAAAGAACCGCACGTTGTGACTTTCGCGCGGGCTGGCGACGATCCGATCTAGGCCTGTTCATATACGCTCTCTCGCTGACATTTCGTCAGCCGCGCATCACAGAAGAACCAGCTGACTAACACCAGTCTGACGACCGATCCTCCGATAGCAACCCGTCAAGAGCGAGACGCATCCGAATTGGACAATGATCCAGCCGGAACACGATCCGGAGGACTGAGATCCAGCAGCACGGCTGCAAATGTCGTCATGTTGCTGATAATCTCCCGGGCGTCCGCCTCGGTCAGAGGCGCATCATAGTAAGGCTGCCAGACCCTGATCGTCTCTTCGACAAGCTCCCGCGAGTACCGACGCACCGAGCCAGACAGCGGACGCGCCGCATGGTCCGCGGGGATCGCGTCCATCCGATTCCGACATGATCGCTGGTGTTTCATGATATCAGCCTGGTGCCGGAGGAGTCCGCCTACGCTTGTTGAATTCGCGATCACCCTCCAGGAATGCAGCCAGCATCGCCGGTGCAAGTTCGGACACCGCCTCCTCCTTGCCGTAGGCCTCAGCGTACAGCGCCGCGTACTCCGTCAATGCCTGATGGAGTTCCGGTGTGAGGGAGATAGCCAGCCTGACCGGTGTGCGATCAGGTAGTTTGCCTAGTTTCAGCTCAGCCACCGGGCCCTCCTATTCGCGCCACGGCGCGAGGATCAGATCCTTGTGAACTACAAGGCGTATCATGGCTCCTGGGCGGATCGTGATTGTCGGCTGGATATTGAGGTTGCGTTGGGTGATCTGGTCACCTGCGCGCGAGACGTTGTCCTGGGTCGAACGTCGCAGTGCCTGGACGAGATCGCCGTCACCGGTGAACGCCATCTCCGACCCGACACCCAACAGCGTCGAGAGCACCACGCCCTTGAGCAGGGTCCAGGTATGGAAATCCACCCTGTCTTGCAGTCCAGCATACCCCGATGGATCGGTCGCGGGGACATTGTCGATCCGAAGCGAGCTTCCATCCGGAAGCATGATGCGCTGCCAGACGACCAACGCCCGCTTTTGGCCGAATGCGACGACGCTATCGTAGCTCCCGACGAGACGGGCACCCTGTGGGATCAGAAGGAGGCGGCCGGTCGGGCTGTCATAGACACGCTCGGTCACCTGCGCGGTTACCAGCCCAGGCAAGTCAGAGCGAAGGCCGGTGATGAGACTGGCAGCAATGACGCTCCCGGCGGAAAGCACATAGGGCGAGGGGGCGCCTTCGAGCCGATGCGGGTTGATGTCCGCGCGCGGGTCAAGCACGCCCATGAAGTCGCTCTTGCGTTGCTGAGCGTTCGGATCACGAGCCGGATCGATCGCAATCTTTCCCGCATCGGATGCGGGCGCGGCCACGCCCGTCGCCGGTGGCGTTTGCATCGGCGATTGCCCCTCGGTCGTGATTGCGGTGCCGACTTTGCTTGAGACGATGACGGCCGATTCCAGCGCAGCCTTACGTTCGGCAACTCGTCGAGATCGCTCAGCCTGTTCGGCCTGGACACCGGCATCCGGGCCACTTGGTCTAGTCTCGACCGCCATCGCACGCTGATGTTCGAGGATCGGCCTGCCGAGATCGCCCGGAAGCGGCGGGCCGAGTCTCGGGGCATCGCCATAGCTTGCGGGAACGCCGCTCAGCGCTTCGGCTGCTGGCCGGGTGCTCGGCTGCGACAGGTCCTCCTGGCTGGCGGCATGCCGGAACACCTGCGGCTTCAGCGCGACCCAGGCGACCGTCACCAGGCTCACCGATCCCAGAGCGGCGATGCCTATGATGACACCGCGCCGGAAGCGGATGGCGCGTTGCGGCTTCGCCCGGATCACCAGTGTTTCTGGATCGACCTTGGGCAGCGGGGCAGAGACCACTTCGGTCACGACTTCTTCCCCTTGCGCGGAGCGGGCTCGGCAACGCGGCTGATGCGCACGACCTGCTGCTTCTTCGTGCCGAGCCGGAGCTCGGCATTGTCGAAGATGCGGTCGACGACATAGAAGCGGCCGCGCACGCGATAATTGACGAGTTCGGCTTCGCCCGTGATGCCGATGACGAACAGCGGCGGCGCCTCACCCACTGTCAGCGTCTCCGGAAACTCGACAAAGGTCTGGCGGCCGTCGTCGAACGCCCGGACCGGTTTCCAAGCGGGGTGGTCCCCGCTGACGGCATAGTTGAACCGGAGATTCTCCACCGTCAGGCCCTGCGCCACGGGGGCGGCAACCTCGGCTGCGGCGGCGGCGCGGCGCACCGCGATCAGGGCATCGGCGGGATAGCTCCAGGACAAGGCGGCCAAAGCGGTCCGGGCGGTCGCGTTGAGCTGGAGATGATAGCTGCGCCGGTCGGTGGTGATGACGAGATTGGTGGCAAGGCCAGATGCGAATGGCTTGACGAGCACGTGGGTTCGCTTGTCCGGGCCGCTTCCGCTGCTGGTATCGCCGATGACCCAGCGGACGGTGTCGCCCGCGGCCACCGCCACCAGATTCTCGCCCGGCTGCAGGGCGATGTCGGTGACGACGCCCGGTGTGGTGAACACCTGGTAGATCGCGCCCTCGCTGAAAGGATAGATCTGAGCCGCGTTGATGAACCCTTCCGACGCCGGCGCGCGAGTTGCGTCGCGGTTCGCAGCGGCTACGCGTGCGACCGCGGGAGCAACCCTCGGCTTGCGGTGGCGAGCGCTCTGGTGACGCGGGCCGGCTACAACTTTCTGGGGCGAAGCGATCGACGCGACGGGTCTAGACGGCGTTGATGTTTGGGCGCTCGCGGTGACGATGCACAGCGCGACCATCGACGCTGCAATGAAGAGCTTCATGGCTGGATCTCCGTTGGGGACTGTGAGGTGTTCGCGAGGCTGGGATCTAGGGGTGAGCCCAGCGGCAGGTTCGCGGGCGCCGCGACGGCTGGCCGGGCGGCGGCAGGTGTCGTCGGCTCCAGCTCGCGACTCCAGTCGATCGCGTCGACATAGATCCCCAACGGATTCTTGCGCAGCGTGTCCGCGGAAGCGGGGAGCTTGCGCACGACAGTGACGATCGCCGTCCAGCGAGAGGCGCCGACCTGCGACCCACGCTCGAAGGCGGTCTCAGTCCATTTTACCTGGAACGACCGTTCCGAGGCTCGAACGACGCTGGTCACCTGCACCGACACGGTCCGCTCGCCGATGCGCGCAAAGGGATTTGCGGCGCGCGCATAATCGCCGAGGAACTGCGCGCCGCGCCTGGTCGCGAAGTCATAGGCCTCGAGCCATCCGCGCCGCATCAGCACGGGGTCCAGCGAGATCGAGCGAATGTCGGTGATGAACCGGGAGAGGTGCCAGGCAATCTGCGGATCGGACGGTTCGAAGGCAGCTTCGGCCGGGGTCACCGCCCTCGCCTCGCCCAGCTGGTCGACCTCGACCACATAGGGTGTCACTCGGCTCTGCATCGATTGCCAGATCAGCCCGCCCGACAGGCTGCAAGCCAGGCCGAAACAGCCGAATGCCATGAGCCGCCAGTTGCGCGCCTGGACGCGCGCAGAGCCGATCCGCTCGTCCCATTGCTGACCGGCCCGTTGGTAGGGCGTTTCCGGCTCGGGGGTACGCCCGTAGCGCTGGACGCTTCGCTTGAAGATCATCATTCGTCCCTTTCCTTGATGTCGGGGGTGGCGGAAGCGCCGCCGCGATCGCCCTGCTGGAGCGCGTGGGCAGCGACCTGACGGTGATGACGGCCGGTCTGCTCGGCGCGCATCGCCTTCGCCCAGGCCGGCGCGCCGTCACCTTCCTGTCCCTGCGGGGCCGAGCCGCCTTGGCCAGAGCGATTGAGGGCGTTCCAGGCGGCGGTTCGCCCGCTGCTCGCGGCCTCGCCGAGACCGAGCGCGCTGGAAGCGCGATCACGCATCGCATTGCCGGCAGCCTGGGCGACGCCGCCGAGTCCCGCGCCGACGGTGGGGGTCGCGGCAGTCTCCTTGCCGAGCGTGTACGCAGTGGATGCAGCCGACCCCATCGACGTGCCGGCACGGATGGCGCCGAGCGCGCCGCCACCGATCGCGCGCGCCGTTCCCATGGCCGCACCGCCCGCAAGCATCGTGACGCCGGCTGCCCCGGCGACCGTCCCGAGCGCTGCGCCCGCCCCGAGTTGGGGTGCGCCCGAGACGAGCCCGGAAGCAATGCCGGGGCCGAAGATACCAAGCCCGAACAGGGTCAGCGATGCGAGCATCAAGCTGAGGGCCTGGCCGATATCTGGTTCCTGGCCCTCGAGCGCGCTGGTGAAGTCGGCGAAGAAATTGGAGCCGATGCCGACGATGACGGCGAGCACCATGACCTTGATGCCGGAGGACACGACGTTCCCGAGCACGCGCTCGGCGAGGAAGCTGGTCCGGTTCCACAGTGCGAACGGCACGAGGATGAACCCGGCAAGCGACGTCAGCTTGAACTCGATGATCGTCACGAACATCTGCACCGCGAGGATGAAGAAGGTCAGGATCACGATCGCCCAGGCGAACAGCAGCACCGCGATCGTCAGGAAATTCTCGAAGAAGCTGACGAAGCCCATCAGTTCCGAAACCTGCTCGAGCAGCGGCCATGCGGCGGAGAACCCGGTTCCAGCGAGGCGCCCGGGCTTGAGCAGGTCGGCCGCCGACAAGGTGCCCCCGCCCGCGGTCAGTCCTGCCTGAGCGAAGGAACGGAAGATGATGTCGGCAAGCGTCGAGAAGCTGTTCAGGATGAACGCGAACGCGCCGATATAGAGGATCTTCTTGATGAAGCGGCCGAGCACATTGTCATCGCCGCCCAGCGCCCAGAACAGCCCCGCCAGGGTGATGTCGATGCCGATCAGCGTCGCCGTCAGAAACCCGACGTCCGGCCCCAGCAAGCCGAACCCGCTGTCGATGTAGCGGATGAAGTCCTGCATGAAGCGGTCGATGACGTTGAGGTCGTTCACGGGCGTCGACTTTCGCTTCGCTTGAGAGGGTGCCGCGAGGCGTGGCGTTTGGGGGGGAGCTGACCACCACGCCCCGCGGCGACGGAGGCGGCAAGGCAGCGCCACCGTCGTTCGGTTGCGGCCTATCGGGGGGTGTAGGCCGCGCCGGACCCGAGGAACTTCCTGGTGGCTGCGCGACCGTCGATCTCAGCTTGGGCGCGGCGCGCCTCCTCGGTCGCCTGTGCGCGGTATTGCGCGGCCATCAGGTTCTGGATCTGGAACTGCTGCTTCGCACTCAGCGCGAGAAGCTGGTTGGTCGCCTGGCCGACCTGCAACGCGCCTTCGGCACCTTGGCTGTTGCCGACCAGATCGCTGAGCGTCAGGGCATCGGCCTGGACATTGGTCACCACCTGCGCCTGGATGCTCATTGCCTGGCGGAATGATCCCATTGATGCGTCGAGACGCGCCTTCGCGGCGACGACCCGCCCGTCGCGGTTCAACGCCGCGTCGAATTCCTGGGGGAACAGCTTGCGATACTGCTCGTCGATCCCGTCGATGCGAAAACCGATGCCCTGCGCCTGCCCCATCAACCGATCGATCTGCTGCAGGGTCTGGGTGATCTGCTGAAGCTGGGGAAAATCGATACGGGCCAGGTTCTTCGCCTGGTTGAGCAGCATCGTCGCTTCGTTCTGCAGCGACTGGATCTGGTTGTTGATCTGCTGAAGCGACCGCGCCGCGGTCAGCAGCGTCTGCGAATAATTGGTCGGATCGAACACCGTGAGCTGCGCCCGCGCGGGCGTGCAGGTGAACAAGGCCATGCCGAGCGATCCTGCCGAGCAGAGCCCGAGCAGGGCCGCGGTCAGCGTCTTCCTGGCGGAGAAGCGGGTACGCATTTAATTACTCCTGGATCTGGGCGGCGGGGAAATCCGCAAGCAGCGCCGCCGCCCAATCGAGACCGGCACTGCTGAGGAAAGCGGGGGTAAATTCGGAGGCGCCGTGCTCGGCGAGCAAGGCGTCGATCCGCTGCTGCGTCGCGGGATCGGAGGCACCACAAAGCGCGAGCGCGATCGGACCGAGGCCGAGTTCGAACAGGCGATTGCCGCGGGCGGACTGGAGGTAATATTGCCGCTTCGGCGTTGCCCGGCTGATCAGTTCGATCTGGCGATCGTTGAGACCGAAGCGCGCATAGGCATCCCGCCCCTGCGGCTCGATCGCGCGATCGTTGGGTAGGAGGATGCGCTGCGGACAGCTTTCGATGATCGCGGGTGCGATCGAACTCGACGCGATGTCCGCAAGGCTCTGCGTGGCGAACAGCACAGCGACATTCTTCTTGCGAAGCACCTTCAGCCACTCGCGGATGCGTGCCGCGAACAGGGGATGATCGAGGAAGATCCAGGCCTCGTCGAGCACGAGCAGCGTCGGTCGTCCATCGAACCGTTCCTCGAGCCGATGGAAGAGATAGGTGAGCACCGGCGCGACCACTCCTGCCTGGCCCATCAGCGCCTCGGTCTCGAAACACTGCACGTCTTCAAATGCGAGGGGCGGCTCGGCCGCATCGAGGAGCCGGCCATATGGGCCGTCCAGGGTGTAGGCGCCGAGCGCGACCCGCAGTACGTTGGATTGCAGCAGGAGCGCCAGGCCGGTCAGTGTCCGTTCTTCGGGCGGCGCGGATGCCAGGCTACCGAGCGCCGACCAGAGCGCATCCTTGACGGCCGGCGTAACCGCGACCTTCTCATGCTCCAGAAGTGCCGCCACCCATTCCGCGGCCCAGCTCCGCTCGGTCGCATCATCGATCCGGCGAAGTGGCTGGAAGGCCAGCGTCCTGCCGGCATCGGCACCGAGACCGAGCGCATGGTGCGCCCCGCCCATCGCCAGCACCGCGGCACGCGCCGAGAAACCCTTGTCGAAGATAAAGACTTGCGCGCCGACGTAGCGCCGGAACTGGAGGGCAATCAGGGCGAGCAGCACCGACTTGCCCGCGCCGGTTGGCCCGACGACCAGCATGTGCCCGACATCGCCGACATGGGTAGACAGGCGGAACGGCGTCGATCCGGCAGTGCCGGCATGGAGCAGCGGCGGCCCATCGAGATGCGCATTGCATGCAGGCCCCGCCCAGACGCTCGATAGCGGCATGAGGTGCGCCAGGTTCAGGGTATGAACCAAGGGCTGCCGTACATTCGCGTAGGCGTGCCCGGGCAACGACGACAGCCACGCCTCGACCGCGTTCACGCCTTCGCGAATCGTCGTGAAGCCCAATCCGTTGACGATCCGCTCGACGTGCCGGACCTTGTCCTCGACCTTCGCGCGGTCCGGGTCGGTCACGGTGATCGTCGAGGTCAGATAGCCGAAGGCGACATGATCGCCGCCCAGCGCCTGGAGGGCGAGGTCGGCATCGACGACCTTGTTGTCCGCGTCGCTGTCGAGCAGCTGGACCGGCTGGTTGTAGATCACCTCGCGCAGCAGCGCGGTGATCGACTTGCGCTTGTTGAACCATTGGCGCCGGAGCTTGGTCAGCACCTTGGTCGCGTCGCTCTTGTCGAGCGCGATGAAGCGCGTGACCCAGCGGTACGCGAAATCCTGATGATTGAGCGCGTCGAGGATTCCGGGACGGCTCATGCCCGGAAATCCGAGAATGGTCAGGGTACGGACATGTCGGTCGCCAAGCATCGGCTCGAGACCGCCGACCAGCGGCGTGTCTGCGAGCAGCGCATCGAGATAGATCGGCGTCTCGGGCGGCAGCACAGGATGGCGGCGCGCCGAAATCGCGCCGTGCAGGAAGGTCAGCGTCTCGGCGTCGTCGAGCGCGCGCACCTCCGGCATGAACCCGCTGAAGAGATCGAGTGCGCGGTCGGTCTCGGCCACGAAACCGGCGAGACTGCCGCGCCAGTCCCTTCCCTTCTCGGCCTCTGGCCGGTCGACAAGCGAGCGCCCCGCCGCATCGGCGCTGTCCACCGGCGGCAGCCAGGTCAGGGTCAGATGGTAGATGCTCTCGAAATGCTCGCCCTCGGCAAGAAACCCCGCGCGCCTTTCCCGATCGACCAGCCAGGAAGCGGGATCTGGAAACACGCTGTCCGGATAGGCTACGGCCTCGCGGCGCTCGGCTTCGAAAAACAGGGCCCAGCCGGTACCGAAGCGCTTGAGGACATTGTTCGCCCGAGCGCATGCCGAAAGCAGTTCGCCTTCGGTCGCCGATTCCAGATCGGGGCCGCGGAACCTGAGCGTCCGCTGGAAGCTGCCGTCCTTGTTCAGCACGATGCCCGGCGCGACCAGGGCCGCCCATGGCAGGTGATCGGCGAGCCGGTCGGCGCGGTTGCGGTATTCGGACAGGTTCAGCACCTGAAATGCCCTTTCTGGCGGAGATGGCGAACCAGCACCGGCGCAAAATTGGGATCGCGCCGGGCGGCGAAGACGGCGAGGCTGTGCCCCGCCGCCCAGAGCACGAAGCCGGCGATCCATTGCTGGAGGCCGAGCCCCACAGCGGCAGCGACGGTGCCGTTGACGATGGCGATCGCCCGCGGCGCGCCGCCCAGCAGGATCGGCGATCCGAGGCTGGCGTGGATCGGCGCTTCGAACCCTTCGATATGGCCGCCATGCCCGGTCACGAGATCAGCGCCCCGCCGCCGAACGAGAAGAAGGAGAGGAAGAAGCTCGATGCGGCGAAGGCGATCGACAGGCCGAAGACGATCTGGATGAGCTTGCGAAAGCCGCCCGCGGTCTCGCCGAATGCGAGCGTCAGGCCGGTCACGATGATGATCATCACCGCCACGATCTTGGCGACCGGTCCCTGGACGGACTCGAGCACCTGCTGAAGCGGCTGCTCCCACGGCATGCCGGACCCGGCCGCATCGGCATTGCCGGCGATGGTGAGAGCCAGGCCCAGCGCGGCGCCGACGAGGAAGGTTGCTCCGCGGTTGGAGGTACGTGAGAGGCGCATGTTCATTCTCCTTTGGGATTGGCGAGACTGTGGAGGTCGATGAGGCCGTAATTCCCGTCGGGATCGAGGCCGGCGACGCGGGCGATCGTCTCGATGCGGCGATCGACGCCGCGGCCGGCGATGAAGACGACGAGGTCGATCGCTTCGGCGATCAGCCGCCGGGGCACCGTGACGACGGCTTCCTGTACGAGCTGCTCGATGCGGAAGAGCGCGGACGCGGCGCTGTTGGCATGGACGGTCGCGATGCCGCCGGGGTGTCCGGTGTTCCAGGCTTTCAGCATGTCGAGCGCCTCAGGCCCGCGAACTTCGCCGACGATGATACGGTCCGGGCGCAGCCTGAGCGTGGAACGGACCAGATCGGCCATGGTGACGAAACCGGGTCGGGTGCGTAGCGCGACCGTGTCCGGTGCCGGGCTTTGGAGTTCGCGCGTGTCCTCGATCAGGATCACCCGCTCGTCGATCCACGCCATTTCGGCGAGAAGCGCATTGGCCAGCGTCGTCTTCCCCGAGCTGGTGCCGCCGGCGATCAGGATGTTGAAGCGCTGGACGACCGCCGCCTTCAACCGATCCGCGGCAGCATGGTGCATCAGGCCATCGCTCACATAGTCGTCGAGGCTGTAGAGACGCGTCGCCGGCTTGCGGATCGAGAAGCACGGCCCGGTCGCGACGGGCGGCAGGACCCCCTCGAACCGCTCGCCCGCGCGCCCCTCGAGATGCGGCGGCAGCTCGGCCGACACGATCGGAGCTTCGCCATGAACCTCGGCGCGCGCATGGCTCGCCACCAGCCGGATGATGCGCTCGATCTGTTCGGCCTCGAGCCGTATTTCGGTATCGACCCTGCCCTCGCCGAGAATGTCGACGCGAAGCGCGCCGTCGGGATTGACCATGATCTCGATCACACGATCGTCTGCCATCGCCGCGGCAATCGCCGGCCCCATCGCCGTGCGCAGCATCGCCCGGCGGCGGTCGGCGGTCACCGCGCCGCTCATCGGTCTGCCGCCTGAGCGTCGATCGTCCGACGGCCAGCGGCGATCTGTCGTCCGACCTGGGCGACGAACGCCTCGAAGCGATCCCGGGCGATCGCCCGCCCCGCAGCGTCGTTCTCGGCCAGGGGCGCCTGGATCGCGAGTTCATACCGAATGAACAGCGCCAGCGTCTCGAGCAGGACATGATTGTCCCGCTCGATCCGGCCGAGCGATGCCGTGAAGCGATCAAGCCGCAGCCCGAACCGGTCCTCCAGTTCGGAGCGACCGCGGCGGTCCAGCCAGGCGGTCACCGCGTCGGCGAGGATCGCGGACTTGGACGCGCCCGGCTTCGCGGCGAGCACTTCAAGCCGGTCGCTGACCGACTTCGGGAGGAAGAGCTGGTGGCGGACCTTCACGACCATCCTCACAGATCCAGCTGCAGGTCGTTGGCGTGCCCGCCGGCCGCGTCGATCGCATAGACAGTCCGGGCAGTGCCGAGAGCGCGCGCCTGGTCCATCGCCCGCTTGTCGCCGGCCGCATCGCCCTCGTCGTCGCCGAGACCGAGCGGGTCGGCGATCGTGGGTTCGGGCTCCACGGGCTTCTCGACCTCGTGCGCTGGATGCCGCGCCTGCTCAAGTCCGCCGCTGCTGCGTTCGCTGTTCTGCTCGTCGGCCGCACTCAGCCTGGTATCGACCCCGCGAACGACGCCCTGCCAGTCGTCGCGGCGCGCGGCGGGACGGTCGGCATAGGCCCCCATCATCAACAAGGGCGGCGGAACGACGCGCGCGGTAAAGCTGCCGTCCTCGAAATAGCGCAGCTTCTTCGCGCGGATCGGTGGGGTTCCGGCGATCAGGATGAGTTCGTCGGTCGGCGGCAGCTGCATGACCTCTCCGGGGGTCAGCAGCGCGCGGGCAGTCTCCTGGCGGCTGACCATGACATGGGCGAGCCAGGGCGCGAGCCGGTGTCCCGCATAGTTGCGCATGCTGCGCTGCTCGGTGGCCGTTCCAAGCGCATCGGAGATTCGTTTGGCCGTCCGTTCGTCATTGGTCGCGAACGCGATGCGAACATGGCAGTTATCGAGGATCGAGTTGTGGTCGCCGTAAGCCTTCTCGATCTGGTTGAGGCTCTGGGCGATCAGGAAGGCGCGGACACCGTACCCGGCCATGAAGGCGAGGCTCGTCTCGAAGAAGTCCAGCCGGCCGAGTGCCGGAAACTCGTCCAGCATCATCAGCAGCCTGTGCCGACCGCCTGGGCTTTGCGCGTGGAGATGCTCGGTGAGCCGGCGGCCGATCTGATTGAGCACGAGTCGCACGAGCGGCTTGGTGCGGCTGATGTCGGACGGCGGCACCACGAGGTACAGCGAGACCGGCGACTTGCCCTCGACCAGATCGGCAATCCGCCAATCGGATCTACAGGTGACCTCGGCCACGGTCGGATCGCGATAGAGGCCGAGGAACGACATTGCCGTCGAGAGCACGCCGGAGCGTTCGTTCTCGGATTTGTTGAGGACTTCGCGCGCGGCGGAGGCGACGACGGGGTGGACCTGCGGCGCGTCGGGCGTGCCCAGATGATTGGTCGTCATCATCCGGCGAAGCGTCGCGGTGAACGGCCGCTGCGGATCGGAGAGGAAGGTGGCGACGCGCGCGAGGGTCTTCTCCTCCTCGGCATAAAGGATATGGAGGATGGTCCCGACCAGGAGCGAGTGGCTCGTCTTCTCCCAATGGCTGCGACGCTCCAGCGCTCCCTCCGGGTCAACCAGGACGTCGGCGATGTTCTGGACATCGCGGACTTCCTCGGCGCCGCGGCGAACCTCAAGCAGCGGATTGTAGCGCGCCGAGCGGGCATCGGTCGGATTGAAAAGAAGGCAGTGCGAGAACCGCGCGCGCCAGCCGGCGGTCAGCTGCCAGTTCTCGCCCTTGATGTCGTGAACGACGGCCGAGCCGGTCCACCCAAGCAAGGTCGGCACGACAAGCCCCACGCCCTTGCCCGAGCGGGTCGGCGCGAAGGCCATGACATGCTCGGGTCCGTCATGACGAAGATAGTCGGCGCCGGTCCGGCCGAGGAAGACACCGGCGGGATTGAGCAGACCGGCGCGGCGGATTTCGGCGTTACTGGCCCATCGCGCCGAGCCATAGGTGGTGATGTTGCGGCGCTGACGCGCACGCCAGAGCGAGCCGAAAACCGCCGCCCCACAGCCGGCAAAGCCGCTCGCTGCCGCGATCCCGCCGGCCCGGTCGAACACTTCGGGTGCATAGGCGTCGAAATGATACCACCATTCGAACAGCGCCCAGGGCTGATAGAAGGGGCGGCCGAACGCGTGGAACCACGGCGGGCCGAGCTCCGGCTGGTAGGCAAGCTGCGCCGCCGCCCACTGGGTTGCCAGCCAGATGCCGCCGATGACGATCGCGAACACGACGGCGATCTGGCCGATGAGAAGCTTGGTCGGGGTCACTTGGCTCTCCGACCGCGAACACGTGTCCGCGGGCGGGAGCTAAATTTCACATCACGACATCCAGGGGGACTAGCCCAGTCGCGTCAGTGCTCGTCAGATCTCGCCAAGCATGGGAGGAACGGCCGGAATTGGGCCGCTAGCCGATAGGCCGCTTTCGGCTCTGAAGCGGCGAGAGCTGTCATTCGGTTCAGCAGCGCTACAGTCGCTCGCATCGCCTGGCGCTGGCTATCGGGTCGAAACATCAGCACAATGCGCCTCGATCGATGCCAGCCAATCCTAACGGGTGCAGATAAGCGTGAAATTCGGGATTGGTCCTCGCCTGTTCGTTGCGACCTTGCTCTGTTTGGGCGCGCTCGGGGGCGCGACGATTCTCACCGTCCGATGGAGCCTGCTCCGCGACCAGTCGCCGCCATCCCGGGCGATCGACGCCGACAGCCGCGGCCTGATCGACGCACTGCAAGCCACCTTCAAAGATCATGGCAACTGGGCATTCCTGCCGTCCGATGCGCAGGACCGCCGCCGCTGGCTTCGCACCCTGTGGATTCAAACGCTGAGCGCCGACAACGGCACGTCCGTGGTGACAATTGGCACGTACGGCGACCGGATCGGGCTGGTCGACATAGGCGGCCGTCTCCTCAGCGGCGTCTCGCCCGGCCCGGTCCTGCGCGCGTTCGGCTCGATTGATACGCGATCCATGTCCTTGACGGTGGAGGGCCGGCGCGTGGGCTATCTCGTCGTCGCCGGTGCGGACAATGCCGAGGATACGCTGGCGGTGGCATTCCTGCTTCAGCAAGGCGGTCGGATCGCCGCCATCGGCACCGGCGCCGGGGTGCTTGCCCTCGCGCTCGCGGTCTTGCTGGCAGCGCATTTCCGCCGGCCGATCGCCAAGCTGGTGGCGGGGGCGCGGATGCTGGAGGACGGCCGCTACGACATGCGGGTGGACGCCAGCCGCGGCGACGAACTGGGCGTGCTGGCGGGCACCTTTAATCACCTTGCAGCCCGCCTCGAGATCAGCCAAGCGGCGCGGCGGCAGTGGGTCGCGGACACGTCGCACGAACTGCGCACGCCGCTTGCCGTGCTGCGCGCCCAGATCGAGAGCCTGCAGGACGGCATTCGCATGGCCACCCCGGACAATCTCGGGCTGATGCTGACCCATGTCGGATCGCTGACCCGGCGCGTCGACGATCTCTATCTTCTCGCACAGGCGGACATGGCTGAGTTGCGGTATGACACGCAGCCCGTCGCACTGTGGCCGGCGATCGAAGGCGTCGCCGACAGTTTCCAGGATCGCGCGGCCGCCGCCGGCCTGTCGATCACGCGCGATGCGGCGCCGCCACGCTCGACGGTGCTGTGCGATGCCGAGCGGATGCGGCAGGTGCTGGTCAATCTGATCGAGAATGCGGTGCGGTATACCGATGCCGGGGGAAGCATTCACCTCGGCGGCGCGATCGAGGGTGGCGCGCTGGTGTTCACCATCGACGATTCGGCGCCGGGTGTTCCCGAAGCGTTGCTGGACCGGCTCGGCGAGCGCTTCTTCCGCACCGATCAGTCCCGCGCCGGCGGCCACGGCGGCGCGGGTCTCGGGCTGGCGCTGGCGCGGCGCATCGTCGAGGCACAAAGCGGGCGGATCACCTTCGCCGCCTCCGATCTGGGCGGGCTGCACGTGCGCATCGTGCTTACGCTGGTGGCCGCATGAGCGGCACGATCCTGATCGTCGAGGACGAACCCGATCTGGCCGCGCTGATCGCCGAATATGTGCGCGCGGCCGGCTATGAAGCGCAGGTGATGCCGGACGGCAAGGCGGCGCTGGCCCACATTCGGCAACAGCTTCCGCGCTTGATCGTGCTCGACCTGACGCTCCCCGGACTCGACGGCATCGCGCTGTGCCGCGCGGTTCGCGAACGATCCGACGTGCCGATCATCATGGTGACGGCGCGGGTCGAGGAGATCGACCGGTTGCTCGGGCTGGAGACCGGCGCCGACGACTATCTGTGCAAGCCGTTCAGTCCGCGCGAGCTGGTTGCGCGGATCAAGACGGTGCTGCGCAGGACCTCGGGCGAGCGCGACGATACACCGCGCATCCATATCGACGCGGAGAAGCAGACGATCCGCGTCGGATCGCGCCTGCTCGATTTCACCCCGACCGAATACCGCCTGTTCGCGGCGATGGCGCAGCGGCCGGGCATGATCCATTCGCGCGCGCGCCTGCTCGACGTGGCGGGGGTGGACAATTTCGATGTGACCGACCGGGCGATCGACAGCCATATCAAGAATCTGCGCCGCAAGCTCGCTTTGTTGCTTCCCGATGCCGACATCATCCAGTCGGTGTACGGCGTCGGCTATCGCGTCGAGCTCTAGCCCGCATCCATAGTCCCTCCACACTCGGCTCCTAGCCCCGCCGCAGGCAATCGGCGGAAAAGGCAGGCAAATGAGCATGAAGCGCAAGTGGAAGAAGGCATTGGTGATTTCGGCTGTGGTGATCGGCACGTTCGGTGTCGGCGGCGGGATCGCCGGGTTTACCGCCTATGAGATGGGTTGGGGTCCGTTCGCACCGCTCCAGGCCGACATGAGGATCGATGCGGCGATGCGGAATGCGGTGATCGAGGGCGCGATCGCAGATATCGAGCATTATTATGTCTTCGCCGACAAGGCGCCCGGGATCGCCAAGCACCTGCGCGAGATGCTCCAGCGGGGCGATTTCGATGCGATCACCAGCGCCGAGAAACTGGCGGCGTCGCTAAGCGACGTGCTGCAACAGGAGACCGGCGACCCGCATTTCGCGCTGCGCTATTTCGAGAAGCCGATCGCCGAATTGCCGCCGGGCGAGGACCAAACCCCCACGGAAAAGATCGAGGAAGCAAGCAACCAGAAGCGCCTAAACTACGGCGTTCGCACGGTGCAGCGGCTCAAGTCGAACATCGGCTATCTTGATCTCCATGCCTTTAGCCGGCCGGGTCCTTCGGCGGCGAAGCTCGCCGGGGCGATGGCGGTGCTCAGCGATACCCGGGCGCTAATCATCGACCTGCGCGAATGCGGCGGCGGCGATCCCGAAACGGTGATGCTGCTGGCGAGTTATTTCTTCAAGGTGCCGACGCATCTCAACGATATCCAGTGGCGCGAAGGCAATCGTATCGAGCAGCGCTGGACGCAGCCCGCCGCTGCAGGACTCAATTATGGATCGAGGCGCAAACTCTATGTGCTGACCGGGGCGGAGACCTTCTCGGCCTGCGAGGACTTCGCCTATGCGCTAAAATCGAACCGGCGCGCGACGATCGTCGGCACTCCGACCCAGGGCGGCGGCGCGCATCCCGGACAGCCGCGGCGGATCAACGCGCACTTCATGATCTTCGTGCCGACCGGCCGGGCGATCAATCCGGTGACGCACACCAATTGGCAGGCGACCGGCGTGTTACCCGATTTGCCCTCGTCCGAAGACCGCGCGCTCAACGTCGCGCAGATCGAGGTAAATAAGGAAGTGATGGCCACCGATCCCGACCCGCGCGCGCGGCAGGCGGCGAAGGACCAGATCGCCGAGCTCGACTAGGGGAGAGCAGCCATTCGATGATGAACGGGCGGCGGCTATCGGGAGGTGCGCTCATCGGCCTGAACGACAGAAACTGGGGGCATTCCAGACCGGTAGCTGTGGGCCGGGAGCGGATTGATGGGTCTGGGATCACATTCTATTCCCCGCCGCAGCCTCTCGCGACGCGATAGCCGCATTTCGAGCTTTGACACTCAGGATCGTGCCGCTGATTATGGTCGCGGACGAGGAGAGGGATTGCCCATGTTGAACCGCCGTGAAGCGCTGATGGCAGGATTGGCGACGACCTTGCTCAGTCCGGGAGCGCGTGCGGAACAGCGAACTGGATCCTGGCCCGCATATCCGGCCGAAGAGATCGACCTTTGGCCGGTTATGCCGCCCGGCGCGCCCGCCGTCATGCCAATAGAGCAAGTCATAGAGACGGGCACGGAGGCCCATCATGGCCGGATGGTCAAGGGCATTGCCCGTCCGCGCATGAAGGCGTTCCGGCCTGCGAAGCCGAACGGCGCGGCCCTGCTGGTGACCCCGGGCGGCGGCTATTCGGTGATCGTAATCGATGTCGAAGGGTATCAGATCGGACCTTGGCTCGCCGAACGCGGCTGGACCGTCTTCGTCCTGTATTATCGCCTGCCAGGAGAAGGTTGGGCAAATCGCGCGGATGTGCCTCTGGTCGATGCGCAGCGCGCCACGCGGCTGATCCGATCGCGCGCCGCGCATTATGGCTTCGATCCCGAAAAGGTTGGAGCGATGGGCTTTTCCGCAGGGGGCCATGTCTGTGGCGATCTCGCCACGCGGTACGATGCGAAGGTCTATGATCCAATCGACGCCGTGGACCGGCTGAGTGCGCGGCCAGCGATTGCCGCTCCGATCTATGCCGTCCAGTCGATGAGCGCGCCGCTCGCCCATGGCGGGTCGCGCGAGATGCTGCTGGGGCTAAACGCGTCCCCCGAGATGCAGCGCGCGCACAGCCCCGCCCGCAACGTAGCTGCCGGCACGCCGCCGGTCTTCATGGCCCATGCCGAGGACGATACGGTGGTCTCGGTCGAGAACAGCGTCGAGATGCGCGCTGCCTTGAAAGCCGCAGGCGTTAAGGTGGAGACCCATCTGTTCACCGCCGGCCAACATGGCCTTGGCTTGCCGGGCCCGGCGGGAGAGCCAGCACGGCATTGGAGGGAAATGTTCGCTGCCTGGGCAAAGGCCCAGGGGCTCGGCTGACGGTCGGCGGAGCATGTAATCGTCGGCTGAGCCCCCCAGTACTCCAAACCGTCGTTCGGTGGAGCGTCGCGAGACGACCTCTTTGTCACCACGTCAGTCGATCCGGGCAAGCAGTGGAGCATAATGACGAAGGACGGCTTCCCGGATCGACAAGGGCAGCAAACGGCGACACTCAGGGCGCGTTGCTGACCGATAGCTTCGCGACCGCGAAGACCCAGTTTCGGACGTTCAGCGGCGCGGTACGACGTTCCCGAACCGGACATCCGTTCATCTCAAAGGTATCGCCGCTTTCGTGCGAGGCGACTGCCTGAATGTCAGCGATTTGGTGGAAGCAACAAGTTGCCTTACTCGTCGGCAGGACTGGCCTGCGCCGGGAATACGTCAGCTACGTTCAGCAACGTGGACACTGCCGTAATCATTTGCGCGGTCGCAAATGGCTTCTGCAACAAAGTGCTGTTCGGCACCCCTTCTGCTGCCCAATCAGCGGCGCTGTTACCGGTCATGTATACGACAGCAAGCTTGGGGAAAAGATGGCGAGCGTGGCGCGCGACTTCCCATCCGTTGCCTCCAGAACCAAGCTGGATGTCCGTTATGACCCCGAATAATTGCTCGCCACCCTCAATCGCCTGCATCGCTTCCGCGGCACTGCCCGCCTCGATCAGCCTGTAACCGCCGTCTTCGAGCGCCGCAGCCAATGCAGTTCGGATGACCGGCTCATCCTCCACAAGCAGGAGAAGCGGAAGATTGTCCATGAGCGTTCCCCGGGGCGCGAGCGGAATTTTTACCTTCCTTCCCCAACGGCAGCCCAGCCGAGAGAATTACCTCTTCTAACGGACACCAACGCAGAAAGTGCCGCAGTGGCCTTAATTGATGTCGCCCAGCGGCGTAAGGCCGTTCGATTATTCGCTCATCCCGCCTAGTTGTTTCGTCTCGGCACGTGCATGTCAGCCTCTGAACCTTAGCCACCCGCCGTTTGCGGCTCCAACGAGCGGATATTAAGACCGGCGAGTCCGTGCCCCGGAACCGGACCTTGATACAGGAACTTCTCTTCGTCTTACACTGCGCCGGAACCAGCGGGGCCACTTTAAGGGTAAGCATCTCGATGCGGTCGTTTGCTACGGGCGTCACCCCGCGCCGGAGTCGTGCTCGGATCGACAGGATGGCAGCCCGTCGCCTGCCTGAACGCATCGGTTCGCGCCGCCGCGGCTTGATTGCGATGGTGCGAACCCCGGATCACACCGATACTGATCCCCAAAGCCATTTACCGCCGCGCACGCCCGATCTTCGTGGCGCGTTGCAAGCGCAGCTCGTTGCGCGCGACGGTGGCGATGTGTCCGTCTTCGAAGAAATCATCGTGGCCTGTCGAGGAATGGCGCGATCCCTTGAACTCGAAAAAATCGCATCCTACCTGATTGCCGCCGGGCGCCGTGTTCGGGTCCGGTGGACATAGAGGGCGCCGGCTCTCTCCGGCGCTTCTCATGCCCAGATTGCTTCATTTGGAGGATTTGGAAAATGAGGACCAATTTCGACTTCGCGCCCTATCGGCGCTCCACGGTCGGCTTCGACCGTCTTTTTGATCTGCTCGAGACCGGCATGCGCGGCGACGGCAGCGACGGCTATCCGCCGTTCGACATCGCCAGGGACGGCGAGGATCGCTACCGGATCACGCTTGCGGTCGCCGGCTTCCGCCCCGACGAGATCGAGATCGTCGCCCAGCAGAACCAGCTGACCGTCACCGGCAGGCGCGCCGAGGACCAGGACGAGGGCCAGTACCTTCATCGCGGCATTGCCGCGCGTCCTTTCGAGCGACGCTTCCAGCTTGCCGACTTCGTCGAGGTCCGGTCGGCCGACTTCCAGAACGGCCTGCTCAGCATTGCGCTGCAGCGTGTCGTTCCGGAGGCGATGAAGCCGCGCAAGATCGCGATCGGCGGGGCTCCTGCCCAGGAGCGGATCGCAGCGACCAGCGAAGAGGCTCGCCAGGCGGCCTGAGCCGAAATGTCCCACCGGCGCCGCGCATGGCGCCGGTGGGCCATCCCAACTTCAGCCAGGAAAGGAGAAAGGAACCCATGGCTATCCGTGATCTGATCCCCTGGAGCCGGCAGGAGAACCGGCTCTCCGTCGCGTCCGGCGCAGGCCGCGACCGCGACGATCATCCGCTGCTATCGCTGCACCGAGACGTCAACCGGCTGTTCGACGATGTCTTTCGCGGGTTCGGCGTGCCGTCGCTCGGGTCCTTCGAGCGCAGCTTCGCGTGGCCCCATGTCGAGTTCGGCGAGACCGACACGGAAATCCACGTCACCGCGGAGCTGCCCGGGCTGGACGTGAAGGACGTCGAACTCGCACTCGAGGACGGTGTGCTGACCTTGCGGGGCGAGAAGCGGTCCGAGGTCAAGGACCGCGGCTATTCGGAACGCAGCTACGGCCACTTCGAACGCCGCATCGCCCTGCCCAAGGGCATCGAGGCGGACAAGGCGGGCGCGACATTCCGGAACGGCGTGCTCACCGTCACCTTGCCCAAGTCGGCGGCGTCGAACGAGAATGTTCGCCGGATTCCGATCGATAGCAAGGCGGCCTGAGGGGCGCTTTACGAAGACCGCAAGGAAAGGCTCGAGTCATCCGGCGTTCAGCTTCGCCGGGTAGATTTTGACCCCCATACATCTTGGATGGAGGACGATTGATGCGAAAAATTCGTACGGCCGTCTTGGCCGGGGTCGCGGCGCTCTGCGTCGCGGGCACGGCGGTGGCGGCGAGCAACGATACCCATGTGATGAAGGTCGACCTGCCCGACGGCTCGGTCGCGCGAATCGAATATCAGGGCGCCGTGGCGCCCAAGGTCAGGATCGATCCGACGACCCGATTCGAACCGGTTCTGTTCGTCGATCCGTTCGACGCCGCGCCGTTCGCCGGGTTGGACCGGATCTTCGCCGACATGGACCGGCAGGCCGCGGCGATGATGCGCCAGGTGCGCGCGCTGCGATCGCAGCCGCTCGACCCGGGCGCCAAACCCGATGTGGCGGCATTCGGCGCCATGCCAGCCGGAACGGTCAGCTATCGCTTCGTCTCGACGAGCGACGGCAACCGCTTCTGCAGCCAGAGCTGGCAATGGACCTCGCAGGGCGCCGGGCAGCAGCCCAAGCTGGTCTCGGCCAGTTCGGGCGACTGTGATGCCGGAACCCCGGCAAAGCCCGCCGGGTCCGCCGTGACGCCGGCGAAAGCGGCACCCGACATTCACAGCGCTTCCACCGCAACCACCTGAGCCCCTCGGGGGGCGGCCTCGGCCGCTCCCCGATCCGCTTGCCGAGGGAAAATCGCCCCGCACGGCCGGCGCGATCGCGGCTGCCGGCCGTCCAGCTCATCCACGCCATCGTCATGCATATCGCACCCAGCATCCTGTCGAGCTTCGTCACGCTGTTCGTGACGATCGGGCCGGTGGAGACGGCGGTCGTCTTCGCCAACCTGACCGCGGGCGTTCACCGCGCCCAGCGCCGCAGCCTGGCGCGGCGCTCGGTTGCGATTGCCGGATTCGTGCTGCTGCTCTTCGCGATCGCGGGATCGCTGGTGCTGTCGCTGCTCCACATCTCGCTTCCGGCCTTTCGCGTCGCAGGCGGCCTGCTGCTGTTCCTGCAGGCGCTGACGCTGACCTTTTCGAGCCCGGGCCTGTCGTCGCTCAAGGACAGCGAAAGGCACGATGCCGAGCAGCCCGGCGATATTGCGGTGTTCCCGCTCGCCTTCCCGCTGATCGCCGGCCCCGGCAGCCTCTCCGCCGCCGTGCTGGTGATGGGACGGACCGCGGGATGGACCGAGGCCATAGGCGTCATCGCGATGGTGCTCGCCTGTCTTTTGCTGACCTTCGGCGCGATGCGAGCGGCCGAGCGGCTGGTCGAGGTGCTCGGCCGGACCGGAGCGGATGTGGTCAGCCGAGTCTCGGGTATCCTGCTCGCGGGCCTCGCGGTGCAGTTCGTGTTCGACGGCCTGGCCGAGGCCTCGTTCCTGCACGGATAGAAGCGGCGCTTGCCGTTTCAGGCGGAGCGGCGACGGTGCGATGCCGCGTCCAGCGCCGCGAGCACGCGGTCGAGCATCACGGCGTTGCTGGCGGCCTTGGGTAGTTCGCGCCGCGCAAAGCGCTGCAGACGGTCGATATCACGCTGCGGCACCGCCAGCTCGATCGGCATCCCGGGCAGGTCGCTCGGCCGCGCACCCTGCGCCGCCTTGCCCGACGCGAGGAAGTGATCGAGCAGCCGTTTGCGGTCGGCAAAGGTCCAACCGAGCAGCTCGAGCTCGGCGGGGGTCACCGATAGCAGCGCCAGCGCGAACTCCATGATGTCGTCGAACGGCAGCAGGAGGCGAACCATCCGCCCGCCACGCTCGCGCCACCGCCGGATCGCACCGCGGCTCACTGGCTGGTGATGACGCCGTCGACCGCACGCCACTCCCTTGGCCCGATCAGCCGGCCATGGACGATCCGGACCGAATGCAGCGCGGCCTCGATCTCGCGCTCCCACAGGTCGAGGAAATCGAACAGCACCGGGAAATCGGGCGCTAGGTCATAGTCCTGCCAGACGAACAGCTGGAGCCAGGACGGTGCGTCCGGGCGATAATAATGGATCTCGGCAGTGGTGAGCCCGTACCCCTCGAGCTGGGCGAGGAACGCGCGGTCGTTCATCGGCGCGCCTCGCCCGCTCCCGCTTGACCGTCGAGCGCGCGCAATGCGGATAAGACGTCGTCGATGGGAACGGGCTGTCCTGCGCCCGGCGGCTTGCGCAGCGCCGGCTTGCCTCGGACCGCGGACTGGTCGGATGCCCAGCGGGCGAGGATGGCGCGCTTGACCTCGGGCTCGAGGCTCGGGTGATGCGCGACGTCGAAGGGGTGCAGAAAACGGGAGACTGGCTGCGACATGGCTGTCCTCCTTTCCTCAGGTCGCTCCTTTCTCATCGGGCTATGCCCAGGTGCCAAATTTGGTCGGACAGCGAGCCTCGTCAAGGGGTCGGGTGCGCCGCCCAGGCCGCTCAATCACGACGTTTGGTACTTAGGGCCAACGAGTGCCAAAAATTGCGTTCCGGGTCTTGAACCGAAAATTCGAGCTTCCTAATTCGCCGCTGCCCGCCGTTGCCAGGCAATGTCGGGCACATTGTCATTATGCTTATGCAACTGGAGGTTATGCATGCATTTCCGCCCCTTGCACGACCGTGTGGTCGTCCGCCGCATCGAAGCCGAGGAGAAGACCTCGGGCGGCATCATCATTCCCGACACCGCCAAGGAAAAGCCGCAGGAAGGCGAAGTCGTTGCTGTCGGCCCGGGCACGCGGGATGACAGCGGTTCGCTCGTCGCGCTGTCGGTGAAGACCGGCGACCGCATCCTGTTCGGCAAATGGTCTGGCACCGAGGTCAAGATCGATGGCGAGGACCTGCTCATCATGAAGGAGAGCGACATCCTCGGCGTCATCGAGCTGCAGGCCGAGCTCAAGCGGGCGGCGTAATCGCCGGATCCCTCAACATCTCAGGAAGGACAAGAGAAAGGAGTTAGCCAGATGGCTGCCAAGGAAGTGAAATTTGCGTCGGACGCGCGTGACCGCATGCTGCGCGGCGTGGATACGCTTGCGAATGCAGTGAAGGTCACGCTGGGCCCCAAGGGCCGCAACGTCGTGATCGAGAAGAGCTTCGGCGCGCCGCGCATCACCAAGGACGGCGTCACCGTCGCCAAGGAGATCGAGCTCGCCGACAAGTTCGAGAATATGGGCGCGCAGATGCTGCGCGAGGTCGCCAACAAGCAGAACGACAAAGCGGGTGACGGCACCACCACCGCCACCGTGCTGGCCCAGGCGATCGTCCGCGAAGGCTCCAAGGCCGTCGCCGCGGGCATGAACCCGATGGACGTCAAGCGCGGCATCGACCTCGCCGTGAACGCGGTGGTCCAGGATCTCGAAGCGCATGCCAAGCAGGTGAGCGCCAACAGCGAGATCGCCCAGGTCGCGACCATCTCGGCCAATGGCGACGAGGAGGTCGGTCGCATCCTGGCGGAAGCCATGGAGAAGGTCGGCAACGAAGGCGTCATCACCGTCGAGGAAGCCAAGAGCCTCGAGACCGAGCTCGAGACGGTCGAGGGCATGCAGTTCGACCGCGGCTATCTCTCGCCCTATTTCGTCACCAACACCGAAAAGCTGCGTGTCGAGCTCGACGACCCCTATATCCTGATCCACGAGAAGAAGCTCTCGAACCTCCAGGCGCTGGTGCCGCTGCTCGAGAAGGTCGTGCAGGCCGGCCGGCCGCTGCTGATCATCGCGGAGGACGTCGAGGGCGAGGCGCTGGCCACGCTCGTCGTCAACAAGCTGCGCGGCGGCCTCAAGGTGGCGGCAGTCAAGGCGCCCGGCTTCGGCGATCGTCGCAAGGCGATGCTCGAGGATATCGCGGTCCTGACCGGCGGCAACGTCGTGAGCGAGGAGCTCGGCACCAAGCTCGAGAACGTCACCGTCGCCATGCTGGGCCGCGCCAAGAAGGTCGTGATCGACAAGGACAACACCACGATTATCGACGGCGTCGGCACCAGGGCCGACATCGATGGCCGCGTCGCGCAGATCCGCCAGCAGATCGAGACGACCACCAGCGATTATGACCGCGAGAAGCTCCAGGAGCGGCTCGCCAAGCTCGCCGGCGGCGTCGCGGTGATCCGCGTCGGCGGAGCGACTGAGGTCGAGGTCAAGGAGAAGAAGGACCGCGTCGACGACGCGCTCCACGCTACCCGCGCCGCGGTCGAGGAAGGCATCCTTCCGGGCGGCGGTATCGCGCTGCTGCGCGCGCTGAAGGCGCTGGAGGGCCTCAAGGCCACCAACGACGACCAGCAGTCGGGCATCGACATCGTCCGCCGGGCTCTGCGGGCGCCCGCGCGCCAAATCGCCGACAATGCCGGCGAGGACGGTGCGTGGATCGTCGGCAAGCTTCTCGAGAGCGAAGACTATAACTGGGGCTTCAACGCCGCGACCGGCGACTATCAGGACCTGGTCGCGTCGGGAGTGATCGACCCCGCAAAGGTGGTGCGTACAGCGCTTCAGGACGCGGCCTCGGTGGCCTCGCTGCTGATCACCACCGAGGCGCTCGTCGCCGAGTTGCCCAAGGAAGACAAGCCCGCGCCGATGCCGGCGATGGACTATTGACGAAGTCGAGGAGCGCAGCATCGCTGCGCTCCTCAGTTCGCCGGCATTACCGTCGAGGCCGGCGGAGGAAGCAAAACGCGCCAAGGGTTTGCCTAGTGCGTTTCCAGTACACCAAGTTGCGAGCGTTAGTTTAGCTACCACGATCCGTGGAGCAACATAGACCGACTCTGAGGCGCGAAGCTGTCATCATGATCGGGCTGAACGAAGGTCCGCTTACGCCAGTCGGAAGCCCAATAGCTGCCGGTACGTTCTCCTGAAGACTTTCGTACGCCTGTCGGCATCCGAAACTCTTCATGAAAGCGGCCTGTCTGCTTTCAAGTAACGAGTCCGAAATAGCCGCCATTCGTTCAGCAAGCTGATGCAGCCGGAAGACCCAAACTCGGTCATTCGCGACACCCGTGCCATTCCCCGAATCCAGGCGCTCATCTCTATCTTATGCCAGTTCCTGGGCCTATCGGCTCGGCTCGTTAAGTGCTTGAGTTGGTGGTTAGCTGCCGATCCCCGGCTGAACATACGCATCGAAATGGTCGAGGATCTCGGCTTGTTCATCGGCCCGCCATTGCAGACGGATGTGCCATTCACGCTCACCGTCGAGCGAAACGAATAACGATTGCCCGTCGTCGTACGGCAAGAACGCTGCCCCCAAGAAAGTCCATCCTTCGCCAACAGGATGAACAAGGCAGTGGCCCGGGGCGGCCTCCTAGACCGCCGGCAGATCGAACGCCCCTCCCTTAACCCGAGGAAGAATGTCCCATGTCAGCCCTTCGCCATCCCACCGCACCGTCTTTCCACGGCCGGCACGCGCCCCGCCTTCTTATGGGCGTCGCCTTGATCGGCCTGACCCTGCTGGCGCCGGGTTGCTCACCGGGAAGCAATCGCGCGGGCAACGCCCAGAGCGGCACGGCGGCCGTCCCCGCCGCTGCCGACGCCACTCGCGCCGCGACGCCGTCCGATATCAGTGTCGGCAGCCAGATCGCCGAGAAGCGCCGTACACTCATCGCCGACGCGGTGTCGGCGCTTCAGGAAAGCTACACAGCGCTCGACCTGCTGACGGCCGGCAAGACCGACGACGCCGTCAAGGCGCTGTCGCGCGCCACCGGCAAGCTCGACATTGTCCTCGCGGCGGATCCCAACCTCGCCCTTGCTCCGGTCGATGTCCGCGTCACGACCCATGACGTCATCGCCACGCCGGCCGACGTAAAGGCGTTGCGCGACCTTGCCGAGGCGGCTCTTGAGGACGGACGCCTGCAGGATGCGCGGCATCTGATCGCGGGGCTCGCCAGCGAAAGTGCCATCAGCACCGTCAACATCCCGCTCGCGAGCTATCCGGCGGCGATAAGGCAGGCAGCGGCGCGCATCCTTGCCGGCAGCACCGCCGAGGCGAAGGTGATGCTCGAAACCGCGCTCGCGACGCTGGTGGTGGTGGACACGATCGTCCCGCTGCCGCTCGCCCGGGCCGGGGCGGCGCTTGGTCTGGCGCAACCCCTCGCCGAAAAGGCGCAACGCAGCGCCGATGAGAACGCACGGTTGCAACAGCTCCTCGCCGATGCGGGGCGGCAGATCGATCTGGCCAAGGCGCTTGGTTACGCGACGAAGAAGGATCTCGATGCGCTGTCGGACGAGCTCAAGGTCATGGAAGGCAAAACAAAAGGCGAAGGCAGCGGCCAGCGCCTGTTCGATCGGATCAAGGCGTTGTTCTCCCAGGCAAACCGCCAGCCGAATACGCGCCCCAAGTCTTGATCGTCACAACGCAAGTTCTCCCGTCGCGCGCGTGCTGACCAACAGAAGTACGGTGCCCTCTGCGCCTCGATCAGTGCGTTCTCGTCGCGCGCGACTTCTTGCGGAAGTTGTCCGCTACTGCGGCGACGGGGGATGCGCTGCGGACTGCTGCAAGTTGTGCCAGCGTTCAAAGCGGCGGTCCGGGATCAACCACATGAGAGAGACCGTGATATAAAACGTAATGGCGACCCATGGCGAAATGAAGGCCGCGGGGATGCCGAGGCCGTAGAGGGAGAACGTGACCCATTCCTTTGTGCGTGAGCCGACCACGGCCCTAATGCGCGACTCCGTGCCCTCGGCCAGGATCAGATCGCGTTCAAGCCAGATGTACCCGAAAGCCGCCATTACGGTCACCGCCCCATATGCGGCAACCGGTTGGGGCGTGATTCCGGCAAGGCCGATCCACCGGATCACGAATGGCATCAAGGTGAGCCAGAAGAGGAGGAACAGATTGGCCCAGAGCGCACGTCCGTTCACTCGGCTGGCAGTCGCAAGCATATGGTGATGGTTGGTCCAGAAGATGCCGATATTGATGTAGGCAAGCGCATAGGCGACGAGCAGCGGAATCGCGGGCCGAACTGCCTGCCAGCTGTCGGTGGCGGGAACGCGCAGATCGAGGACCATGATGGTCATGGCGATCGCCAGCACCGCGTCGGTGAAGGCCATCAGCCGGTCGGTCTTCATGGCAAGCACCTCGATGAAATTAAGTTGCGCTTCTGGCCGCTCGCGCACGGATGCGCATTGACGACTGTCAACGACATCACTCGCTTTTCCGCTACCCAGATCTGACCACCATGGTTTTCGACGATGGTTAGACAGATCGAAGGCCCTCAATTTCATGCCCTGCGGCTCGGTGCTCTACGTTTGCCTCGCAAGACGATTGCGGCCCATGCCAAAGCCTTGGTGCCGTCGCTCTAGGTAATCAGCACAAGGAGGCGTATCCGAGTAGAACGACCGGTGCCGTGGGCGCCGCGTAGCCAGGACGCGCGATGCTCATCACGATCTATGCCCCTGGCAACGTGCATTTGCTCGAAGTCGCCGCCGTGCAGGACGCGCTGTTCGAGGCGAACTGCAAGGCTCGCTCCGGACAACCCTATCGGGTGAGGCTAGTAACCGAGCGAGGCGCAGCCATGGAGAGCGCCTCGGGCATGATGTTCATCCCGAACGCGGGTATCGCGCAAGCGACGCAGCCTTCGGACACTTTGATCGTCGTTGGACCCTATGGAGTGCCTTCCCCGCCAAGCGAAAAGGTCGCGCGCTGGTTGCGGGAACAGGCCGACTTGTCGCGACGATACGGTTCGACGTGTACGGGCGCCTTCCTCCTGGCCGATGCGGGGCTGTTGTCGGGGTGCCGAGTGACAACGCATTGGCAATATACCCAACGGCTTGCCGCCGAATATCCCGATATCCAGGTCGAACGCGACCGCATCTTCGTGCGCGACGGGCGGGTATTCAGCTCGGCCGGGGTGACCGCCGCACTCGATCTTGCCCTTTCCCTGATCGAAGAGGATTATGGCCGTGCCCTGGCGTTATGGGTGGCACGCCGTTTGGTCGTCTTTCTGAAGCGGCCCGGAGGCCAGTCCCAGTTCAGCGCGGCCTTGACCGCGCAGACCGCAGCCGCCAGTCCGATCGACAGGATAAGGCTTCACATCCTAGAAAACCCGCGCGAGCCCCTGGAGTTGGAAGCGCTTGCTGAAGTGGCTGGTGTCAGTCCGCGACATCTATCCAGGATGTTTCGCGCCGAACTTGGGTTGACCCCGACTGCCTATGTCGAACTGACCCGAGTCGATATAGCGCGGCAGCTGCTGGAAGACAGCACCGCTCCGATCAAGGCCATTGCCTATGCGGCCGGCTTCGGATCGACGACCACGCTCCGTCGGGCGTTCGTGCGTGGGATCGGCGTCACGCCCCTTGAGTATCGGCTGCGATTCCAGACCACGGGGCCGGGAGGTCAAAGCGAAGACGTAGGTGCCGCCATTTTGTCCTGAAGCGCCGCCGGGCCGGCGTTGAAACGCTGACGTCTTGGCCGCATCGTCGTGACCGGAGGCCATGACATGCGAGTTAAACCCGCCGAGCGTGCGTCAACGAAATTGGACAGAGCCACTCTACGCGCCCCGGCGTCTTCCGGCCACCGGACGAAGTCGCGCCCAGTCCCAGTCACCGACGCAGCACCCGCGCCGCCTGACGGGAAGGCGGCGTACGCGCTTCTAGCGCAGCAGTGCCGCTCCAAGGTCGATGGCCTGGCCCTGCGCCAGCGCGATGTGCCGGCCGGGCCGGTCGCCGGCTGTAGCAACAAGCAGATCGCGTGCGACCTGGGAATCAGCTCTCGAACGATCGAGATCTATCGCGCCGGCATGATGGATCGGCTCAAGGCCGGTACGCTCGCACACGCCCTGCATATCGCCTTCGTCGCGGGGCTGACGCCCTTGGACACGATGTCGTTCCGGAACGGCTGAGTGCGCCGCGACTCGCAATTCGAGATGCAAGGAAAGCGGCCATGAGATTCTGGAGCGTCAGGCGCGCGGGCCCGCTCGTGGGAGCGCCGGAGGGCGTGCAAGCGCTGCCAGCGACCGCCGCCGCCCTCGCCATGGCGCAATGTGCGGACGGCGTCCTGATCGCCGATATGCGCATGCGGGGCCAGCCAATAGTCCAAGTGAATCCTGCGTTCGAAGCGATCACCGGCTATGCGGCGTCGGAGGCGATCGGCAAGAACTGCCGCTATCTTCAGGGCAGCGACCGCCTGCAGCCCGAAATCGCCGAGGTCCGGGCCGCTCTGGCTGAGGGCCGCTCCTGTTCGGTGACGCTGCGCAACTATCGCCGGGACGGCGCCATGTTCCGCAACGCCTTGCGCCTCACGCCGCTTCGCGACGACGACGGTGAGGTGACGCATTTCATCGGACTGATCCGAGACATGACCCATGCGACGGGTGTCGATCGTCTGACCGGCCTGCTCGACCGCTATGGCCTGCTCGACCGACTGTCGGCGTCGGACGCGCCCGCAACTTCCGCCTTGCTGATGGTCAAGGTCGACATCGTCCGGTTCCACGACATCAATAACGGCTTCGGGTATGACGTTGGCGATGCGCTGCTTCGGTCAGCTGCCGCGCGACTGGCGACGCTGCCGACCGCCGCCGTGTCGCGCGTGGGCAGCAACAGCTTCGCACTCGCATTTGAACTGGACCACCCCTTGGGCGGCGCCAGGGTGGCGAAGGATGTCCTTGCGTTGCTGAAGCCGCGCTTCGTCCTTCCGGGGGCGTCCCTGGCGGTTCAGTTTGCCGCGGGCTTCGCCCTGGGGATGGCGGGCACCGACACGCTCCAACTCGTCCGGCAGGCCGGTGCGGCGTTGCAGCGATCAAAGACCACGCCGGGATATCCACCGCATGCCTTCATCGCCGCGGACGAGCGCGATGCGCGCAACCGTATCCGCCTAGCGAGCGAGCTCCAGATGGCCGTTCCAAATCAGGAGTTGCTGTTTCACTACCAGCCGCAAGTGGATCTCGGGACCGGCGAGTTGGTCGGCGTCGAGGCGCTTCTTCGATGGAACCATGGCGCGTTCGGGCTGCAGCCGCCGAGCCGCTTCATCGGGATCGCGGAGGAAACCGGCGCGATCCTGGAAATCGGCGCCTGGGGCCTGCGCACGCTCGCCGCGCATGCGGCGCAGGTTAACCGGAACCGCCGCACGCCCATCCGCTTCTCCTTGAACGTATCGGTCATGGAATTCATGCAGCGCGACATGGTGACCCTAGTCTGCCAGACGCTCGACGAGACCGGCTGCGATGCCGACTGGCTGACGATCGAGCTCACCGAGGACCTGATGGTCCCGGAGCCGGAGCATATTCGCCGCGCCTTCGAGGAGCTGCGAAGCCTAGGGATCGGCATCTCCATCGACGACTTCGGCACCGGCTATTCCAATCTGCGCTATCTTGAGAGCTTTCCGCTGAGCGAGATCAAGGTCGATCGAAGTTTCGTGCATGATGTTGCGCACAGCGTGGCCAAGCGCGTCATCGTCGAGGGCATCGTCAAGCTCGGGGCGGCGCTGGACATTCGCGTCGTCGGGGAAGGCATCGAGACGGAGGCAGAACGTGCAATCATGCGGACGCTGGGCTGCTCCGTGGGCCAAGGGTATCTATTTTCTCCGCCACTGGACGAATCCGAGTTCCGCAAGCTGCTGAACGAGGGTCTGATCCTGCGTGAGGCTTGGAATGCGCGGCGACTGTTGACGATGCTCGATGGGGATGGCGTCTGAAAGCAGCTCCTATCGGAAATTGTCGTTCTGGACCGCCATTGGAATGGCAAGGCAAGCTTCAGACTCGACATTCTGGCACCTCGCAGTCAGCAGATGAGCGAGGGGCGGCTTTAGGGAGGCGCCAAACCTTGTCGGAACGACCGCAATTGAGGCGCATAGCGGTCGATCACCGCGTTGCCAGTTAGTCAATTTGCGGCCCTGCCCTTTCCCGCCCGAATATCCAGTTGACGCCACCGTCGCGCATAATCCCGCCAACCTGGTTGCCGACCTGCCTGGCCAGCACGGGGCGCCACGGCACCAACGTAAATTCCCGGGCCTTTTCCACCACGGCGAAGCGACCGCTCACCAGATCGACGTGACGTGAGAGCCTACCCTCGATCTCCATGCCCGTCCGTGTCTCGACAAACGCCTTACCGAGGTCTGACGACAGCTGCTCACCGACCCGCAGCAGTTCGCGACGCTGCAGGACAGCGAGCGCGTTGGCGCGGAGCCGGAAGTGACCGCCCTCCCCTTCCGCCAGTTCCTGCTTGATCAGCCATTGCTGGCGCGCGGCGAGCACAGCGCGCAATTCGCGCCCGAACCCGGCGTCGCGCGCAGCATGCGGCGCACCCGCCGCAAGCTCGCGGTCGAGCCAGGTCGACGCGTCCGCGCCGGGCAGTTGCTCGACCGGAACGGACGACAGCATCTCGACCTCGACCGGTTGGTCACGATGCCGGCGCGCCTCATAGGCGGCCGCCCGATCGACATGGTCGGTCTCGATACGCCAACTACCATCAGCCTCCCGTTCGACGCCCGTACGGGCGAGCCGCATCGCCTCCAGGCGTCGAACGTGAGCCTCGGCGAACGCCTGTGTCGCGGTCGGATCGTGCCGCAGGTGCAGGTCGACCGAGTAACGCCCACCATTGGCAGCCGCGACCTCCGCAACCATCCGGTCGGCATCGCGAATTGCCAAGCTTCGCGCGCTGACCATCACGACGGAGCCCTCGGCGACCGGGCCGACCGCGTCGCCGCGGCCGATATCGACATAGTACGCATGGCCATCGACACCATCGACCAGCAGGAAGTGGCAATCATTGTGCTCGTCCGAGAGACCGCGCGCGATCACCCGGCCGACGATCGGCTCGGTTTCCTCCCCCGTTCCAAACAGGCTTCGTCCAACCCATGGCCGCTCAAGCCTTCGCGCGCTTAGCTCCCGCTGCATCGTGCGGATGATGTCGCCGCGCTCGCTCATCGCACGCAGCGTCTCCTCCAGGCCGTCGGCGAGCTGCCATCGTCCACCGCCCAGATTTTCGGCCAGACCAAGGGTACCGAGCTTCTGCAGCCGGCCCGCGCGAAGCGACTGCTGGAACGGATCGCAATCGGCCGACGACACGACACGATCCGCATCCATCGTCAGCAGCATCCGGCGGTCGATCGCGGTCAGCCGCTCCTCGCCGATATCATGGCGCAAGCGTGCCTCGATCTCCTCCGTGGTGCGCGGCCCGAGATCGAGAGTCGCCAGCTCAGCCGCGCGCTCGCGGATTCCGTGCGAGATATACTCGCGCGCAATGACCAGATTCTGGCCCAGCTCATCGACGCCGCGCAGCATGATGTGCGTGTGAGGATGGGCCGTGTTGAAATGGTCGACCGCGACCCAATCGAGGTGCGTGCCGAGATCGGCTTCCATCTGCGTCATCAGCCGGCGGATATAGGGCTTGAGATCGGGATATTCCGAACCGTCCTCGGCGGAGACGATGAATCGGAACTGATGCCGGTCGCCGTCGCAGCGTTCGAGGAACGCCTTGCCGTCCGCCGTATCGTGCTCGGCGGAATAGAGCTCCCCCGGCATGCCCTCTCGGGTGACGCCGTCGCGCTGGATATAGCGAAGATGCGCGCGCGCCGCGGACAGGCCCTTGCCACCCAGCCGAACCAACCGCGTCTTGACGACCGCGCGCCGCGCGCGGAATGCGGCCAGCCGGTCACGGCTGGAAAGCAGGCGACCCAAGCTCGCGCCCCGGCCGATCCTGCTGCCGTCGAACCGGCGGCTGCCGATCGCGCCCTTCTCGGCCGAGCGGACCGCCGCGACAATGACGGTCGAGAGGTATTGCCGGGCGCGCTTGCCGCCGCCCCGATTGCGGATCTTGCCGAGACGCGGCGTGAAGTCGTCGTCCTCGCTCACCGGTAGCGTCCGGACTGGAGAGTCTCGCAATCGAGCGCAAGAAATGGCGAATTTCCGCCAGTTCTTCTACCTATGTCTCGCGCACCGTCGCCCATGTCTCGTGAAAAAACGATGTTCAGACAACCACATAGCAATGGCCGCGAGACATTGCCTTTCTCTTGCATTCCCTTCTTCCTTCTCCAGTCGCCCCACCCCCCTCCCTCGGCGCAAAAAAAAATGGCCGGGACGCGCGTGCCTCTCAGCACCGCGTCCCGGCCGTGCGATCAGGCATAAGCGAACGCCCGAATGGCATCGCCGCGGCGCTTGAAAGTGCGCCTGCCCATCATCCCGCGCGCATCGCCATCGCCGTCGACGATCATCACCGCGACGAACCATGTGCCGTCCAGCCGCCCCAGGATTCGCACCCGGTCGAGCTCGATATCGTCCTCGCCTGAGGATTCATAAGCGCCGATCCAGCGCTCCTCGACCCGCGCATCCCAGTGAAATTCGACATCCTCCGCCGCCAGAAACCGGTGCGCCAACGCTTCTCCTGCGCCGCGCCCGAACTCGAGCTCGAGCCCCGCCGCCAGTGCCGAGATCACGCGATCCGCTGCGGCCGAGATGGGTTGATATTGGATCATGAACTGTCTCCGCTTGCCGCCCTCCTCATCGAGGACGCAGCCTCGCCGACGGGTGGCGCAGCGGCTGTCAGGGCCGCCGGAGCGATAGCGGAGGCGCCGCGAAGCGGACGCGGGGGGAACCGATTTGCGCAGCAAATTGGGGGGCACCCGCGGGCCTTGATAGCCGCTGCGCCGCCCGTCATGCTGGGACGACCACGACGAGCCCCCTTCCCCACGCGCCGTCATTGCGGCTCCTTCCGCACCGCGAACAGCGAGGATCGTGGCCGGTCGGGAGCCTCGGAAGCCAGTTCAGCATCACCCTCCCGGCGCACCGCGAACAGGGTCGGCGGCGGCGCCGGCGCAGCCGGTGCGGGCGCGCTCCGTCCCTCAGGCACGACCGCGGTGAGATAGGCGATCGTCTCGGCGGGGAGCTGCGACCTGCCCGCGAGCCAGGCGGTGTAGCGCTCCGGCCCGGCATTATAGGCACCGAACAATCCCGGATAGCCGAACCGGTCGTACATCAGCCGGAGATAACAGGTGCCGGCCAGGATATTGTCGCGCGGATCGTCCGGATCGGCGCCGAGCCCGAGCCGCGCGCGCATGTCCGCCCAGGTCGCCGGCATCAGCTGCATCAGGCCCATCGCGCCCTTGAACGAGCGGATCGGCCGCCCGTCCCGGCTGGTCGCGCCGCCGCTCTCGGCGCGCATGACCCGCTCGATCCACTCCTCCGGAATGCTGAAGCGGTGCGACGCCTCGGCGATGAACGGCTGCCAGCGCGCCACCGGGTCGGCGCTACCCGGGACAGCAAGGACGAGCGACGGCAGCGCAAGCGCGAGCCTCAGCGCGTCCATAGCGGCCTGCCCTTGCCGATCAGCTGGTCGGTACGGCTGATCCCGAAATAGCGGCCGTCGAACGAGGCCGGGGCGTCCATCAGCAGCAGATAGTCACGTGACGTCAGGGTCCGGCAGCCGCGCCACCACGGCATTGCCCGGCCTTTGCCATCCACCGCCAGCCGATGCGCGACGAGTTTCCCATTGACCAGGATCGAGCGACCGGCCGCGCATACCCGGTCACCGTCGAGCGCCACGACGCGCTTCACCAGCGGCACATTGGCGGGCAGATAATGGCGCATCGCCGCGAGGCGGCGATAAGGCTCGGGCGCCCAGGCAATCACCATGTCGCCGCGCGCCGGCAGGGTGCCGGGAAAGACGCGGTAGAGCCCGCGCGGCGCGCTGTCGCTCGCGTTCCAGACCAGGCGCGGCGCCGGCGGAAACACCGCCATGACGACCGTCACCCAGAAGCAGGCGAGCCCGAAAAGGATCCAGCGCCAGGCGCGGGCAACGTCCTTCGATTCCTCGGGCGTCATGATTTCTTCCCCTCGAAGCTGGCGCGCGACCAGGCGTCGAGATCGTCGATATGATATTGGACCATGCGCGCATGACGGCGCGGGGTCGGCCCCGGATCCTTGCGCTTGCCGCCACGCATCCGCTGCAGCGTGCGCTCGGAAATGCCGAGATAATGGGCGGCCTGCGCCGTCGTCAGATAGGGGCTGCCGCGTCTCGCGCTCTCGGCCCGGTCATGCTCGTCGTCGTCCATCGGCCCGTCCCGTTGCTGGCGGGCTCAGGGCCTGCCGGACGCAGACAGGTGCCGGTCCGGCACGATCGGGTGCAGTGTCGAAAACGCCACCCCCCGGAAAACGACACCCCCGGACGGACGTGCAAAGAAGTGCGGCGCCCCGAAGGGCGCCGCAGCCGGCCGCTCAGCGCGACCAGATCAGCTTGTGCTCGCCGGCATCGCCCTGCACCAGCGTCGCGTAGATCGGCGCCGGAAAGGCCGGATCGTCGAGCTTGACCGAGACATATTCGGCACCGGTCTCGCGCGCGGCCCGGACCCAGCCGGCGCCGACCTCGGCACCGTTGCTCGCGGTGATGCGATAGTCGGGCGCCTTGTCGCTGTCCTTGGGCGACGGCTTCATCACCGCCTTGAACTTGAGAACCGAGGTGCAGACCGTGCCGGTGAAATTGCCGGCGTCGTCGCGGGTGAAGCTGCCAATCTGTGCCATGATAACCTCCAGATGCTTGGTCGAAGCCGCCCGATTGCGGCCTCGATGGCGTCGGTCGGGCGGGGCATGCGGCCTGCGTGCACCCTTGGGGCCGGAACGCAGTGGAGGACGGCGCAGCCGTTGCAGGCATGAAGGCCGCGCTCCGCCAGACAGCCATCTCGAGGCCGCGTGGCGGCTGAGGCAACGGGAACATCTGGTCGGTGCGGCACTGGTCGCGCGCCCTGCGGCAGCCGGACCCACCACGCGCACCGCATCCAATCAAGGTCCGGGACAAGCGCCCCGAGGCCAGCAATGGCGCCGGGCGGACGCCCCGGCCGTCAACCGAGCGAGCTGGGTCAGCGCCAGCCCAGGGCCGGCGCGACATGCGTGATCACGGCGTCCAGGACATGGGCATTATAGTCGACGCCCAGCTGGTTGGGCACGGTCAGCAGCACGGTGTCCGCCTCGGCGAGGGCTTCGTCGGCCCGCAATTGCTCGATCAGCGTGTCCGGCTCGGCGGCGTAGGACCGCCCGAAGATCGCGCGCATGTCGTCGATGACGCCGATCTGGTCGCTGCTGTCTCCGCGCCCGAAATAGGCCCGATCGCGATCGTCCATCAGCGCGAAGATCGAGCGCGATACCGAGACGCGCGGTGTCCAGTCATGGCCCGCCGCCTTCCACGCCTCGCGATACAGCCTGATCTGCTTCGCCTGCTGGACATGGAACGGCTCGCCGCTCTCGTCGGCCTTGAGCGTCGAGCTCTGCAAATTCATGCCCTGCCGGGCCGCCCAGAGCGCGGTCGCATTGGACGCCGAGCCCCACCAGATACGGCGCCGGAGACCGGCGGAATGCGGCTCGAGGCGCAGCAGGCCGGGCGGATTGGGGAACATCGGGCGCGGCGCGGGCTCGGCGAAACCATCGCCCTTCAGCAGGTCGAGAAACACCTCGGCGTGCCGGCGGCCCATATCGGCATCGCTCTCGCCGGTGCCTGGCGCATAGCCGAAATACCGCCATCCCTCGATCACCTGCTCGGGAGAGCCGCGGCTGATGCCCAGTTGCAGCCGGCCCTGGCTGATCAGGTCCGCCGACCCGGCATCCTCGGCCATGTAGAAGGGATTCTCGTAGCGCATGTCGATCACGCCGGTGCCGATCTCGATCCGCTTCGTCTTCGCGCCGATCGCCGCCAGCAGCGGAAACGGCGAGGCCAATTGCTGCGCGAAATGATGCACCCGGAAATAGGCGCCGTCCGCGCCGAGCTCTTCCGCCGCGACGGCGAGATCGATCGACTGCAGCAGCACGTCGGAGGCCGAACGGGTCGCCGACTGGGGCGAGCCTGACCAATGGCCGAAGGAGAGAAAGCCGATCTTCTTCATGAACATTCCCGTCGCTGCTATCACGGCATGGTCGTCGCGGACCGCGCCTGCGACTGGAGATAGGCTGCCGGACTGCCGGGCGCATCGCCCCGTCATGCCAGCGTGCGGAAACACAGGGTTTCCAGGCGGGATGCCTATCCGACATCCAAAAGGAAAAGCCGCGCCGCTTGCCTCGAAGAGGCGAGCGGCGCGGCCGGATTTCAAGGGTCCATGAAGACACGGGCGGCCTCCCGGCCGCCCGTGTCCACGGCATCACGCCGCCAGCTTTTGCTCGACGGGCTGTTCGGGCTCCTGCAGGACGGGCCGCGCGCCCAGCACGCGGGCATGCGCCCTGATCGTGCCGACGCCGCCCCGCCCGGTATAGGCTGCGGGCGGAAACGCCATCCAGCGCGGCACCCAGCGCTCGACCTTCGCGCGCCCGTCCGCGCCCTCAAGATGGGCGGTGACGATGGCCTTGAGCGTCTTTGCCTTCTCGGTCTTATTGGCCTCGGCGACGCGCTCGCCCGCGACCTCGCCGACGATGCCGACCAGCACCTCCTTTTCGCGGATCAGATCGAAAAACGCCGTGTCCGCCTGCCACCAGTCGGCCATGTCGACCGCCAGATGCAGGCCCAAGGCCTCCACCTCGGCGGAGCCGCGTGCCAGCGTCTCGCCCATCGCCACCGCGACCAGCTCCAGCACCACCGCGTCGGGCAGTCCAGCAGCCGTTCGAACACCGCGCTGACCTCATGCCCGACGCCCCGGCCATGGCTGAGATTGGCATCGTCCTCGCCGAACCCCAGCACCGCCAAGGCGGCGCGGCGCTTCGCGTCGAACACCGTCTCGCCGGGGGCGCCTTCGGCGCTTTCGGCGACGGCGTCGCTCGGCGCGTTCCGCCCATCGGGCCGGACACTCCACTGGCTGCCGGTGCCGATCACATGCGCCGCCATCAGCCGGAGCGCGACACCGGGCTTGGCGAGCATCGCTGCGCGGACGGCGGCGTGGCGGTGCAGGTCGATATAGGCCTGCATGCCGGACGTGATCTCCGGGCGCAAGATCTTGACGACCGCCTCCGGTGCTTCTCCCCTGGCCCGCTTCGCTGCCTCGCGGCGGCTGAGATAGCCTTCATGGAAGGTCACCTCGCCATTGGACCGGACGGCGATGTAGACGCGCCCGCCCTTCTTCTTGGGCGTCTTTTCATATTCATAGGAATAGAAATGCTCACCCGGCGGGAGGATCGCGACCTCGCTCCACCCCGCTTCCAGATAGGCGGCGCGGCGCGCCTCGATCGCGGCATTCTGCGCAGTCCAGAAGATATCCGCGTCCCCGAAATAGCCGCCCTCGCCGAACAGGTCGGCGACAATCGGCCCGGCGAAACCGTCGAGCGGGAACAGCGCGTGGCCGGTCGGGATGGTGCTGCCGCCCAGCGCCCATGCCTTGACCTGCTGCCCGGTCGGGGCATGCGCCTTGGGATCGTCGAACAAAGCGAGCCAGTCCTTTTGCTGCGCCTTGCTCGCCATGGTCAGATGGCGGATCGTCACCCGGTCGATCTTCTCCCGGCGATACAGGTCGCGGATGCGGGGCAGCAGGTTGCCGAGCGCGAGCGTGCGGCGCACGGCAAGCTCGGGCAAGCCGAAGGTCAGGCCGATGCCCTCGGGGCTATGGCCTTCCTTGACCAGCCGGGTGAACGCTTCCCATTGCCGGACCTCGTCGGGGTCGAGCCGCGCCATGTTCTCGATCATCGAGGCCTCGATGGCGGCGGCATCGTCGCCGTCTTCGAGGATGCCGCAGGGCAGCAGATAGGCACTGCGCGCAATCTCCTTCTCGGCCGCGTCGATCCCCGCCGCATGGAAGCGGCGGCTGCCCGCATCGATCAGGAAATGCCCGTCTTCCGCGTCCGGCCGGACCAATAGCGACTGGATCACGCCGCGCTTGCGGACGGTGGGTAGGATGTCGCTGACATCGGGCACGGCCTTGCCGTGGCGCATGTTTGCCTTGCTGACCGAGAGCCGGTCGAGCGCGATGAATTGCAGTTTCATGGGTTACACTCCTTGCTTGGGATGCGGCGGAAAGGCGCGCCGCGCGCCATTTCCGCCGGACTCAGGGTCCGGGGGGAACCTCGAGGGTGCCGCGCCCCAGCGCGACGCGGCGCAGCAGGGTTTCGGCGAACAGGATCGAGCCCGAGCGGCGCGACCAGTCGGCCCATGCCGACAGCGCGAACGCGGTTCGGAAATCCGCGTCACGCTCGATGCCGAGCCCGAATCTCAGGCGCACCGAGGCGAGTTCGGACAGGCTGAAAGAGCCAAGCTCGGGATAGCCGAATCCGAGGTCGGCGAGCCCGAACAGCGTGGCGCCGTCCGTATCGAGCTCGGTCGCGAGCCATGTTGCGGCGCCCATCGGATTGAACAGCTTCAAGACCGGTACGGGGTCCGGTTCGGCGGTACCGTCACGCTGGGCGGCCTGATGCGCGGCGGCATTGGCCAGCAATGCCGCGCGCAGATCGTCCGGGAGCAGGATCATGCGGCGATCCTCTCGGCCTGAGGAAGCGCGACAGAGGCTTGCGCCGCCTGCGCCTCGCGGTGGCGCGTCAGCAGCCAGTCGGCGGCCTTGCTGGCATGGCTCGCCGCGCGGAAGATCGCGTGATCGTCGTCGCGCAGCACCTCCAGCCATGAGGCGAGATAATCGGCATGGCGCACGGTCGGTTCGATGCCGAGCGCGGCGCAGAGATATGCGGCGCCCAGCTCGGCGACCAGCTCCTCGCGGGCGTAATCCTTGCTGCCGAACGGGTTGAGCAGGTTGCGCCCCAGCCGCTTGGCATGGCCGGTGGCATGGGTCAGCTCATGCAGCGCGGTGCGGTAGAAATCGATGGGGGCATGGAACGCGCGCTGCGGCGGCACCACCACCAGATCGGGTCCGGGCGCATAATAGGCCTCCGCCCCGCCGATCCGGAACGGTACGCCCGACGCGGCGATGACCTGCTCGGCGAGCGGTACCTGCTCGCATTCCGGCAACGGCTCCGCGCTGCCCGCCAACCCCTCGGGGAGGCCATCGCACTGCTCGACATTGAACACAGTGAAGCGCTTGAGGAACGGCACCGCCTTGGGGTCCTCACCGGCATCCGCCGCCCTCGCCTTCTCGGCGCCCGGAATGAACCGGTCGGCATAGAAGACCATCGTCCCCTGCTCGCCCTTGCGCACCGATCCGCCCGCGCCGAGCGCCTGCCGGAACGTCAGCCAGCCCTGCGCGGCAAAGCCGCGCTCCTGCGCCGCCCCCCACAACAGCAGGATGTTGATCCCCGAATAGGGCCGCGCGGTCGCGGCATTGTGGGGGAGCCCCGGCCCCGCCCCCTTTCTCCCCCAGGGCTGCACCCAGGGGAAGCGCCCGGCTTCCAGCTCGGTAATGATCCGGGCGGTCACCTCCTCATACAGATCGGCCCGGTCGGGCTTGGCGTCACGTCCAGCGGCTTTGCGCATCGCATCCTCCTCGCCGCCAAAATCACCATGCCTCCCCGCAAAGAGCGGGGGGTGGGCGGCGAAGCGGACGGAGAAGGCCCGCAGCGAGCGGCCGGCGGCATCGTCAGAGCGGAACGAAGTGGAGCACCCGAAGCGCCAAGCGCAGGGTTGCCGTCGGCCGCGGCGGGCCTAGCCGGGAGCGCCGGCCACCTCCCGCTCGACGGGAGAGGCACAACCAACAACGCGGCTGCGACAGCAGCCTCCGCACCACGCGCCAGCGGGCGTCACCTTATGGCCGAGACTGAAGGGCTCGGCGGTGCACCCGCCCGAAGGGCGGGGATGCACCGTAGCACGCGGTCGCGCCTGCAGCGCGAGGCGCCACATGCTCCTTGTCCTTGCCGCCCCCGTCGCCCACCGACTAGTCAGGCAGGATGATCATGCGTCTCCCCCTCGCCCTGGCCATGGCCGCCCTGCTCGCCAGCTGCACGAGCGTCCTTCCGCGCCCGCCGGCCCAAAGCGCTCCCCAAGCCGCCGCAGGACTCAGGATCGCCAGCTGGAACCTCGAATTCCTGGCCGGGAAGGACGGCACCGGCTGCCAGCCACGCAAGCAAGCCGACTATGCCGCGATGCGCGCGATCGCCGACAATCTCGGCGCCGACGTGATCGCCTTCCAGGAAGCGGAGAACCCCAGGGCCGCGGCCCGCGTGTTCGACCCCGCGCGCTACACGATCGTGATGGAACAGCGCCCCGGCGAGGCCGGCGGCACCTGCGGCGGCGCCAATCCCACCCAGCCGTTCATCCGCCAGGCGGTTGGGTTCGCGATCCGGAAGGATCTCGCCTTCGACCGCGCGCCCGACGTCACCGATCTCCAGCTCGGCAATCCCAATCTGCGCTCCGGCGTCGACATCACCATCCGTCCGGCCAATAGCCAGCCGCTTCGCCTGCTCGCCATCCACCTCAAGTCGGGCTGCTTCGCCGGCGCTCAGGGTCCGGCCTGCGCGACGCTGCTCCAGCAGGTGCCCCAGCTCGAACGCTGGATCGACAAGGCCGCAGCCGGCCCGACGCGCTTCATCGTGCTGGGCGACTGGAACCGGCGCCTCGCCGCCCCCGGCGATCCGGTCTGGGCCGAGCTCGACGATGCAACGCCGCCAGATGCGGACCTGACCCTCGCCGACCAGGGCATCACGCCACGCTGCGATCGGCGCTACCAGGACTTCATCGACCATGTCGCGCTCGACCGGCGCGCCGCCGGCGACCTCAAATCCTTCGAGGAAATCCCCTATGCGACGGCGACCCATTATTCGGATCATTGCCCGGTGACGGTAACGCTCGACCGCTGACGCGCGCCCGCAGGGCGCGCCTAACAAAAGACGCACCCTCGGGGCGCCGCCATTGGCGCGGCGGCGTGCGCGCGGGCCTGGGGGCCAGCCGCCGCCGCGCCCCCAAGGCGCTCCCGAGTGTGCCACGCGGGCTCAAAAACGCGCGACCCCTGGCGGCTTCGAAGAAGGCCGCCAGTGCGCGCTCCCTTGATCCCCCGCGTTCGGCTCCCCCCGGGGGAGCCGAAGGCTTCCCAACCATTGCTGATGTCGCTCCGAACCTTCCGACCTTGCCCCGGTCACGGCCAGTCCGCCGGCGCACCCAGGCACCGCACGATATCGCGCAGGCGAGGCTTCGACGTCCCTTGCGCGGAACTGCCGTCCCCGCCCCACGTTAGCGGTCACAGCCATGTTGATGGAAACGAATGCAGATGGACGATGCGACACAAATCCGGCGTGGCACCGCATGCGGATCCTAGTGGTCGAGGACGAGCAGCTGATCCGTCTGCTCATCGCCGATGCGCTGCGCGAGGCCGGGTATGTCGTCATCGAAGCCTTTAACGGCGATCAGGCCGTGGGCCTACTCGACTCGGGGGAGATTGCCGACCTTATCCTCAGCGACGTTCGCATGCCCGGCTCGGTCGACGGGCTCGACCTTCTGGGGATCGTCAGACAGCGATTCCCGACCCTCCCGATGATATTGACCTCGGGCCATCTCGAAGCCGGCGTCGCGCTGGGAGAAGGCGCGACCCATTTCCTCAGAAAGCCGTTTGAGCGCGGCAAGCTCGTCGACCTGGTGAGGACCGAACTGGCAAAATAGCAGGACGCAAGATCGCCGGCTTTCCTCTCGAAGCCAAAAGGCCCCGGCAGCAAGTCCGACGCGCTGCGCCGCCGGGAGCTGCCATCCGCCAGCTACCCTATTACCAGGCGGCTCTCAGGCGCCCGGTCCCGAAAGCAGCAGGTCCCGCCACCCTCCCGACCGCATGCGCTCACCAAAGGACAAGAGGCGTCTGACCTGAGAGCGGAGATAGTCAGACGTCTCAACCCAATCGTTTCGAGCGCGATCCGGTCCGAACAGAAGGCCGGCGACGTCGCGCTGGCTGGCACCGGCACGCCGGGCGTCGTCGGCCCGCAGGGCCGCAATCCAGCGGCCGGTCCTGCGCTCCGTGCCGAACAGGCCGAGCGGCATGGCACCGCGGCGGTCAAACGCCACCAGGCGACGCAAAGTCATCAGCGGGGCATCGATCGATTTCAGTCCGTCAAAGGCGAACCGCAGACGGACCGGCGCTCTCGTCACTGTCCCACCACGGACATCGAGCCTGAGCCGGTGCAGACCGTCGGTCAGCAGGACATGCTCCAGGGGCTCCTTGCCGCGCAGCACCGCAGAGAAGCAGCCGACGCTAGCCAGATCGAACCCGGAAGGATCTTCGCCGGCGACATCGCATGGCAGGACTGACGGGTCCGTCGCGGCATCGAAGAAAATCCGTGCGCGCCACGCAGGCGTCGCCGGATTCTCCGCGAAACAACAGCCCCCGAGCAAGATCGGGAGCCTCCTCGAGCAACAGGGGCCCGGCGGCCGTTGTGATTGCCTTTGACGGGGTGCTACCGACATACGCGGTATCACGGCGCAGCCATTCCCAGGCCCAGCCGGGCCGGTCGAGCTTCACCAGCCAGCGATACTGCGCCGGATCGCTGCCATCGGGCATGCCGGCGTGCGGGCCTCGCGTCACAAAGAAGCAGCCTGCCCGGTTGCGGGGGCTGCAAGCATGTTTTCGCGGAATCCTCGACAAGTTGACCAGAAGCACTTGAGGGCCCGTGCTGCCCGAGCGAGCATGAATTTTCCCCACAACAAATGTGAGGGCAATCCGATCATAAATTCTCAGGTTACGCTTTACCAAGAAATGGGGGTTAAATCGCTGATGTTGCACTGCAAACCGCAATAGCCTTATTGCTGTTGCCATGCTTGTAGGCAAGCAACTGCTACGTCGTTGTTGCCGAAAATGAGGCCAGGCGATCGCGACCCGAACAAGGCGATTCGAGGGACAAGGCGGATTGGGAACGCCCCCGAGGTCGAAAGGAGCTATGCCTGAACTGACACGTTGCCGGGAATTCCTGGAGCTGATCAAGTCTGCGGTTACCAACCAGGAACTGGAACACGCCCTGGAGCAAGCCTGCCGCGGCATGGGATTTCAGTATTTCGCACTGACCCAGCATTTCGCCTCGACTGACGGACAGGCGATTCGCCTGCACAATTATCCGGAACCGTGGGTCGAGTGGTTCGATAACAACGGTCTCAGCGTATCCGATCCGGTGCACCGGGCAAGCCAGGTCACCAATGCCGGCTTCATCTGGTCGAACGTCCCCGCGATGATCAAGCTTACCCGTGCCGACGAGCATGTGCTCGAGCGGGCTCGGCGCGAAGGCATCGGTGATGGTTTCACCGTACCGGCACATGTGCCGGGCGAGATGAGCGGGTCCTGCTCGTTCGCGGTGGAACCGTCCCGCGCGATGCCGGAGCGGACCTTACCCCTGATCGAGGCAATCGGCGCCTTCTCCTTCGAGGCTGCGCGGCGCCTGAACAAGATCCGCGATGTCGCGCCGGGTCGCCCGCCGGTATTGACGGATCGGCAGCGCGAGTGCGTGCTGTGGGCGGCGCGCGGCAAGAGCGCCTGGGAAATCGCACAGATCCTCAGCCTCAGCGAGGAAACCGTGATCGAGCATCTCAAGCTGGCACGCTCGCGCTACGATGTGCCGAAACAGGCGATGCTGGCGGTCTGGGCGCTGTTCGACGGACTGATCACCTTCGCGGACATCTTGAAGCGCTGACAACCCCCCAGAACTGGGGATGTCGCGCCAACGGCGCATTTGGTCTGCTCCCGTCCATCACCAGACGGGAGAAAGCCAGTGTTTCTATCCACCGTTTCCGCGGGCGGCGCCGGCGAAGACGCGGTGCTGCGGGCGATGTTCGCAGCGCGCAAGCGTGTCTTCATCGACCTGCTCAAATGGGACGTGCCCGTCCTCGCCGGGCACTATGAGGTCGACCAGTTCGACGATCCCCATGCCACCTATCTGGTGCTGACCGATGCGAGCGGCGCGCATCTCGGCTCGGCACGGCTGCTCGAAACCGACCGGCCGCATATTCTCGACACGCTGTTCCCGGAGCTGAGCGAGCTGCCCATCCCGCACGGCCCGGCGGTTCGCGAAATCACTCGATTTTGCCTGGACCCCGAACAGAGCGGCCGGCAGCGCCGCGTCACCCGCGATACGCTGGTCACCGCACTGGCCGAGTTCGCGCTCTCGGCCGGCATCAAAACCTATACCGGCGTGGCGGAGATGGGCTGGCTGCAGCAGATCCTCGCCTTTGGCTGGGACTGCAAACCGCTCGGGCCGCCGCGCCGTGTCGGCGGCGCGATGCTCGGCGCGCTGCAGATCGACATCACGCCGGACACGCCGGCGCTGCTCGCACGCGCCGGCATCGCACCCGCCGCGATCATCGACCCGAGCACCGGGCAGCAAGCCGCCTGATCCACCCATCCGGAGACAAACCATGGCAACCGCACTCAAGGCAGAATCCGAACAATCCGCCAGCCTGGCGGCAGCGCTGCTCGATCAAGGCTGGTGCGTTATTCCCGATCTCGTGCCGGAGACGCTGGTCGCAGACCTCGATGCAGACCTGCAGGCGCATTTCGAACGAACCCTGTTCTGCCAGGGCGACTTTTATGGCGAGCGGACCAAGCGCCTGGGCAGTCTGCTCGCGCGATCGGCGCACGCCGCCGCCTTCATCCAGCACCCCATCATCATCGACATCGTCGAGCGCGTGCTGCGCCCCTGGTGCGACTGCATCCAGCTCAACCTCAGCCAGGCGATCGAGCTGCATCCAGGCAGCCCGCGCCAGCTGCCGCACCGCGACCAGGACATGTGGGAGGGCGTGAAGGGCGAGGTCGAGTATCTCGTTAATGTGATGTGGCCGTTCACGCCCTACACGGCGGAGAATGGCGCGACCCTGATCTATCCCGACAGCCATGGCGCGCGGGCGCTCGAACAGGGCGAGCCAGGTCCGTGCCGGCCGGCCGAGATTCCGCCGGGATCGGCGCTGCTCTTCCTCGGCTCGACGCTCCACGGCGCCGGCGGGAACCGGAGCAACGAGGTCCGGCGCGGCATGATCGTCAGCTACTGCCTGGGCTGGCTCAAGCCGTATGAGAATCAATGGCTCGCCTATCCGCCCGCAGTCGCGCGCCATTTCCCGGCCGACCTGGCGGCGCTGGTCGGCTACCGGCAGCACCGGCCCAATCTCGGCAATTACGAGGGCCAGTGCCCGTCGATCCTCCTCGAGGCCGCGCTCCCCGAACGGATCGGCGCGGTGGATGCGCTACGGCCGGACCAGGCGGCGATGGTCTCGGACTTCCGGCGCGGCCTCGACGCGGCCGATGCCGATCCGGGCGCCGAGAGGTGAACGCGATGATGAACCCGGCGCCCGTATTCGACCGCGTCTATGCGGGCCTGAAGCAGTTGCTGCGCGAGGGCAGGACCGCACCCGGCGACCGCCTCGATCCCGCGCATCTGGCCGGGCAGCTGGTGGCCAGCATCACGCCGGTGCGCGACGCGCTCCACCGGCTCGCCGGCGAACGGCTCGTCGAGGCGGGGGCAGACGGGTTCACCATCCCCAAGGCGACCGAACCCGACCTCCGCGACCTGTATGACTGGAACCAGCAACTGCTCAGGATCGCGCTGCAGTCGAGCCTTGCCTCGCGCTTCAGCTACCGCCCCGGCGAGCCGACCGATGCAGTCGCCGGACAGGTCGAGCATCTGTTCACCGCGATCGCCGAGCGCTCCTCGAACCGCGAGCACGCGATGGCGATTAAGGGCATCAACGACCGGTTGTACAAGATCCGGCTGATCGAACCGGCGATCCTGCCGGACACGCAGGAGGAGCTGGAGGCGCTGATCCGGGCCGACCTCAGGACCTTCAGGACGCTGCTGGGCTCCTATCACCGCCGGCGAATCGCAGCGGTGCCGCAGCTCGTCCGCGCGCTTCATCGGGGTCCGGCCTGATGCTGCGTCGCAGCGATCCAAACATTCGCCAAATATCTGCCGTATAAACTTCGGGTATCCCAAAACCCGTCCGATCCTTGGAATGCCGCAAATCCTTGCGGCAATCTGAAAGGACCGTGACATGACCAAGCTGATCGACCTCGGCGCGGCAACCGCCGAGACCCAGGGCTTCCCGATCCCCGAAGTCGACATCGTCGGCGTCGGCCTGCGGGAAATCGGTCTGTCCGACGAGGACTGACGCTATGGGCGCCGGCGGCGCTGGCCGTCGGCGCCTGGCGCCCGGATCATGGGCTGGGAACTCCCGCCACATGTCAGCTTCTGCATCGCATCGGACGCGGTGGTCTTTCTCGATGTGCAGGCCGACCGGTATCTCGCCCTGCCCGGCGGGATGACGCACTCCTTTCGCGCATGGCTCGGCGACGACAGGCCCGATCTACCGCCTCCCGCGGTGCCGCTGCTGGTCGAGGCCGGCCTGCTTCGCGCTTCTGCCGCCACCCTGCGGCCGCAGCCGGTCGAGATGGCGATCCCCATCGACTCGCTTCCGAGAGCGACGGCGCCTTCGACGCCGCTCGGCGCCCTGCGCGCATGGAGCGGCGCGCGCCTCAGCGTCCACCGCACGCGGCGCCGCCTGGCGACAGGCGGGTTGCACGGACTGATCGCCCGCGCGCGAGCGATGCGCCCGGATAATCCAGGGCCGCCACAGCGCTTCGCGTCGCAGTTTCAATTTGCGCGCGGCCCGCGCGCTCTCGAAGGCGATTGCCTTCCCGCCTCCTTCGCGATGCTCGATTTCCTGCATCGCCGCGGCAGCGATGCCCGGGCGATCTTCGGCGTGATCGCAAACCCGTTTCGAGCGCATTGCTGGCTCCAGTCGCCAACCGAGATTCTGAACGACGACGCAGATCACGTCAGAGCGTTCACACCGATCCTGGTCGTATGAGGCACGATCGGTTCACGGCCGTCCTGCCGCATTGGGGACGCCCCGCACCGGCGCCGCCAGCCGGCCTGGTGTCGCGTCTAGTGCTCGACGCGACCGCGCACCGGCCGGGCATCCGCTTTCACGGCGCGCCATCGGGGACCGCGTTGATCCTGCCGGACGGGCTCGGCGTCATCTGGGGACGGCTGTTCGATTGCAGCGGGGCGATGCTTCGGGAGGTACCCAGGCAGGCCGCCGAAAACTGGGTCGCGACGGGCGGTACGGCGCTGATGGAACGCTTCTGGGGAAGCTATGTCGCACTGCTCGCAGCGGACGACCGCTTGATCGTGATACGCGACCCGTCGGGCGCCGTGCCCTGCTATATGGGAACGAGCGACGCCGGCATGGTGGTGGCTTCGGATGCGCTAAATGCCCTAGAGGCAGGCGCAACTGGGTTGGCGATCGACTGGGCGGAGATCCGATCGGAGCTGCAGTTCATCGGCCGACGGACCGCACGCACGGCACTCGAGGGTCTCACCGAACTGGTCCCGGGCACGGCGATGACGGTGACGCCGGAACGGCGGGAGACCAAGACTCTATGGTCGCCCTATCGCTACGCGGAGCGCTGGCGCGACCCGCCCGCGTTCGACCAGGCGGCGCGCCGCGTCCGTGAGGTGATCGCGCTATCGGTGAAAGCACTCACCGCCGATTATCAGAGGCCGCTGAGCGAGCTGTCAGGCGGCGTGGACTCCTCGATCGTGACCGCTGCGCTTCACCTCGCCGGGCGTGAGGCTCGCTGCGTGACCGTGCGTGGAAGCGATACCGATCTCGACGAGACCGGTTATGCGCATGAGGTCGCCCAGGCATTCGGCTTTCCGTGGCGCAGCGTGACGCTCGACGTTGGCGCCGTCGATCTCCGCCGCTCTGACGCCGCGGCGCTGCCGCGGCCGACCGCTCGTGCTTTCAGCCAGGCAGTGGATCATGCGGTCCTCGGCGCTGCCGCTGAGATGGGGTGCGACGCGTTCCTCTCGGGCGGCGGCGGCGATAACGTGCTTTGGTATTTCCAGACGGTGGCGCCGGCACTCGACCGCCTCCGCTGCGAAGGTGTCGGCGCCTTTCTCGCGACCCTGAACGACCTCGCCTGGATGACCGGGGCTTCCCGGACGGAAGCGTTGCGGCTCGCGGCGCGCCGATTGCTGCGCCGCCGGCCGCGGCATTGGCCGTACGACCTCACTCTCCTGGCACCGGCAGCCCAGGCGCTCGAGGCGATGCCCGCCCATCCCTGGCTTCCCGCGCCGCGCGGGACGCTACCCGGCGTTCAGGCCTATGTACGGGTGCTCGTCCTCATGCAGGGACAGTTCGAATGGGCCGCCCGCGCCGAGCAGGCCCCGGTCGTCGCCCCCCTCCTCGCCCAACCGGTGGTGGAGACATGTCTCTCGATCCCCAGCTGGCTTTGGTGCCGCGACGGGCGGAACCGCGCGGTCGCGCGTGCCGCGTTCCGACACCTGCTTCCCGCCACCACGCTGGCCCGCGGCACCAAGGGCGGGTTCGGCGGTTTCACGCATGCGCTCCTCACCCACAATCGGGACGTCGTCCGCGACCTGCTGCTCGGCGGGAGCCTCGCCGAGCAGCGGCTGATCGACCTGCCGGCGATCGGCGCCCTGCTCACCGTCGAGGCGCGTATCTCCAACATGGCCGCCAACCGCCTGCTCCGACTGGCTTCGATCGAGGCGTGGCTACGGGCCTGGGCGGGCCGGCTCGGCTGAACCTTGGCCGGATCGTAAGGCGCGCCAGCGGGCATATTGAGCCGACTTGGCCGGGAGCGGATCCTCGCGGCCGAGCAGCCAGAAATCGAGCCAGTCGAGGACACGCTCATAGATCGCGCGACGGTGCCGCGGCTGCCATTTGATGTGATATTCGTCGGGAAAGACATGGAGCTCGATGGGCTTGCCGGCCTCACGCATGGCCGCGACCGTCTCCAGCGCCAGGCGATATTCGCGATCGGCAGCCTGGACGAGGATCGGCGCTTCGACCCGATCCGCGTTACGGGCGAGCGAATATTCCCGCCAGAAATCCGGATTGTCTCGCCCCGCCGGGGGATAGCCCCAGGCGCGAGTCTCGGCGGCGAACGCCGGCCCGGCGGCAATGGAGACCGTCGACGGATCCTCGCAGCAGGTGCTCATGATCGCCGTGCGGTACCGGCTGCTGTGCAGCAAGGCCCATTGGATCGTGGCGGTCCCGTCGCTCAGGCCGGTGATCGCGATGCGGCCTGGGTCGATCGTGCCGGTCGCGACCACCCGATCGACCAGCCTGTCGAGCGCCGAAAAGGTACGCCGGCGATCCGCCCAGCCCGCCATGTTGGTCTTCTGATAGGCAAGGAGATCCGGCACAGGCTTGCCATAGGCGGCACTCGGCGGGCGCTGGAAGCTCAGGACCGCGTAGCCCCGCGATGCGAGCAAATGCACGGGATATTCGTCCCCGGTCCCGCCGCGCAGAAAGCCGCGCGTATTATACTGGACCACGACAAGCGGATGGCGCTGGCCCGGCCGATGGTCGGGCGGCAGCACGAGATCACCAAAGGCCTTCGCGCCATCTTCCGCCACGGTGGAAAATCGCTGCGCCTTTCCGAGACGCAGACGCTGGAATTCCGGATTGGGATCGAACACGAGGTCGCTGCCCCCTGCCGGATCGATCCGGACCAGCCGGCGGGGCTGGCCCGCTGCCTCACGGCCGCAGAGCAGGGTGTCGTCCTGGCGCAGGCACCCGTTGAGGGGATCGGTCGTCCGGGACATGGACACCGGCGCGCTCCCCGGACGCCACCGGAAGAATTCGAGCTCCCCTAGTCGTCGCGTACCCCAGTCCCGCAGGAACAGGATTTCGTCGGGACGCCACCACCACAGGCCGATGATGCGATCGTCACAGGCCTCTGCGGTGCAGGGATAGAGCGTGCCGGAGACCCGCGCGGCGAGCGATTGCGGACCCTGATATTGCCCCGCTGCGCGCGCGACCCAGGCGAGGTCGCCCGTCCCGCTCTCGGCATGCAGCAGCGTGCCGGCAGGATAGCGCGGATCGGCGGCGGGCAGCAGCACCGCGCGCTCCGCCGCGCTCGTTTCGCGCGCCATGCCGTTCAAGACGTCATAGGTGAAATAGGCGAGCGGGATCGTCGCGCTGGGCTCGGGCGCTACGCCCGACAGCGGCCAGAAACGGGCGTCGTAGAGATAGCCGCTGTCGCCCTCCCCCGCACTGGCCGCGCGGGCCTCGGCAATGCCGTCGCGCACGGCATAGACAAGACGGTCGCTGTCCCCGGCCCAGGCGAAGCGGCGTATATCGCTTCGACCATGCGTCAGCTGTTCCGCAGGACCGCCCGTGGCAGCCACGCGCCAGAGCTGGGTCACGCCGCCGATCCGGCGCTGATAGGCGATCCACCGGCCGTCGGGAGACCAGAGCGGGCGCAACGCATCGAACGCGCCGGTTCCCTGATCGGCAATGCCGTGGATGTCGTACAGGATCAGCGTCGGCTCGCCGCCGACATCGAGCAGGCGCGCCGCCCGAGACTTCAGGTCGATCTCGACCAGCCCCAGACAATAGCTGTTGGTCACCACGTCCGCACGCCGAAGCAACAGAGCGAGGCGCGAGCCGTCCGGCGACAGCGAGAATGGCGGCTCGCCACCCGGCACGTCGATGGCGATCCCGAAGTCGCGCAGCTCGATCAGGTCCTCGGCGTCGATCGCGCGCCTTGGAACGGCGTCAATGGCTGCGGGAGGAAGCAGGCGTGCCCGGCAATCCTCCGCTAACGCCGGAGACGCCACCATCATCAGCCATGCAGCGCCCGCCCCCGCCAGCCGCCTTACCACCGCTTGCTCACCTGGAGCGCCACGACGCGCCCGAGCGGGCTGGCATTCTCGACATCATAGCCGATAGTGGTCGTGCCGAGCAGATAGGCCGCACGCGGCGGATCGCGGTCGAACAGATTATTGGCGCTGAGCGAGAAGGAAAGGCCGGGAAGAATGCTGGCCTCGCCGGTGCGATAGCTCAGCTGCAGGTCGAAGGTCAGCCAGCTCCCCACCGGTTTGGGCGTGCCGCTGGTGGCGTTGCTGTAGCCGTCGACATAATTGGCGAACAGCGCAGCGCCAAAGCCGCCAAGCGCCAGGGTCCCGCGTCCGCGCAGCCGAAGATCGGGGGGATTGCCGATCGTACCGACGAGCGTGACAGGCGGCGCGGTCGCCGTCAGCTGCTGCCGGAAGTCGATCAGATAGCTGCCGCTCACGCCAAGCTCGGCATCCCCGCCGGCCAGCGCGAACCGATAGCCCAGGTCGAAGTCGAGTCCCGACATACGCTGCGACGCGAGGTTCTGGGTTCGCGCGTCGACGACTGCGCTGATCGCGGTTGCCGGGATCGCGGTCAGCGGGAGGAAATAGGGACTGGCATAATAGCCCGCGACCGCCGCGGGATCGGGCTGCATATTGATGATCGGCGCGTAGACCGCGCGGTCGCTGAAATAGGTGAGCAGCGCGGAAGACAGGTTCACGATGCGGTCGCGATACCGGATTCCGAAATAAGTCAGCTGGCCATGCGGGCCGGAGCGCGCGTCCGGGCGCAGGTCGATGCCGGCCGTCCAGGTGGTCGCGCGCTCGGGGCCGAGATCGGGATCGTTGCCGCGGACGATCAGGGCATTGGTGACGCCGCCGGGCGCGGATGGGTTCGGTACCGGATAGGCGAAATAGGCTGTGGTGCTGGCATCCTGTCTGAGGTCGCCGAAACTCGGCGCGCGAAACGAGGTTCCGAAACTGCCCCGCAACCGGACGGCCCGGACCGGCACCCAGGAAAGCCCCAGCTTCGGATTGAGCGTATCGCCGATCCTGGCGTACCGCTCGCCGCGCAGCGCGGCCGACAGGTCGAGGCGGCCGATCCCGAAACCGTTCCCGTCGAAATCGGACAAAGGAAGGGCAAGCTCCGCATAGGCGGCGGTCACCTCGCGCGCGCCCCTGAACGCGCTCGCCGTCGATACGACGGGAGCCAACGCGGTGATGTCGAGGCCTGCCGGGTCGCTCCTGTAATGCTCGCGACGGTGCTCGGCACCGACCGCCAGCCGGACATCGCCCGCCGGGAGCGCGAACAGCGGGCCATCGCCGCGCAGCTGGAACGCCCAGAGACCGTAACGACCGCCGCTGGTGAGCGTGCCGCGGATCTTGTCGAGGGTCGCGGGATTGTTCGCGGTGCCGTCACCGAACAGGTTGAGCGCGGTTGTCGGGCTGGTGTCCGCCAGCGCGAGCGCCGCGCGCGCGGTGTTGACGAGATTATAGACCGTCAGGCCTTCGACCTGCCGTCCATAGGTCGTACCAAGCGCCACGTTCCAGCGGCCCAGGCTGAGGTCGGCGCCGAAGGTCGCGCCGAGCGCTTGACTGAAACCGCGACCGCTCTCCGAGCCGAGGTCGTTGAGAAAATTATACGCCACCTGTACCGGCTGGTGCGTCCCGATCGGATCCACATAGAAGGGGTTTGTCACCGGCACGGTCAGGGTCAGTGCATTGCGCGCCGTCGGCCGCCGCACCGCATAGCGGCGATCGCCGAACAACAGCTGCGCATGCAGCTCAAGACGGTCACCGAGCGACTGGCGCGCGCTGGCGAAGATCGCATGGCGCGCCTGCTGCGGGAGAATGTCGGAACCGGCATAGCGGTCGAGCAGGTTGAGCTGGCCCGGCAGGAGGTCGGCCGCCCGCAAGGCCGTGCCGTCCTGACCCGCCGGGATGCCGAAGCGCCGCCCGCCCGCGGTGATCGTGCCGGGAACGCCGGCGGCGCCACGGAAATCGCCAAGACCGTAGCGCCGGAGATCCTCGCTGACATAGGGGCGGTCCGCCGCAGCGAGCCGGCTGCGGAAATAATATTCGTAGGACAGCATCACCTGCCCGCTCGACCAGCCGGTACCGGCGATGGCGCTGCCCTGGAATTCGTGCATGCCGTTACCGAAACCTTGGCGCAGCGACGTCTCGAGCCCGCGAAAGCGGCTGCGCGGCACGATGTTGACCACGCCCGCCACCGCGTCCGACCCATAGAGCGCCGAGGCGCCATCGGGCAGCACTTCGATGCGCTCGATCGCGCTCACCGGGATCATCGACAGGTCGGTGAAGATGCCGGAGACACCGGCCATCGGCGGTCGCTCGCCAGCCAGCAGCACCAGGGTCGAGGATGCCCCGAGCCCGCGGAGGTTGAGACCGGCACCATAGCTGGTATTGGAATCGGCGTTGCCGCGCGCCGTCGCCGACGTCGTCTCGTTCGGGCCGCCCCCGAAATTCTGCGGCAGCGCCTGCAGGACCTGCTGGGTCGTCGCGTAGCCGCTCTGCTCGATCGCCTTGCGGTCGATCGTGATCACCGACGCGCCCGCCGGCGCCCGCCCGCGGATTCGGGTGCCGGTCACGACGACCTCGCCGTCACCGGCACCCTCCCCTTCGCCTTGGGCGTCTTGCGCGCTTTCGGCTGACTGGCGCCGGATCACCAGCGCGTTTCCGACCCTGACGGCCATGAGCCCGCTTCCATCGAGCAACCGGGCCACCGCATCCTCGGTCGAATAGTTTCCCGCGAGCTCCCGGCTGCGCTTGCCCGCGACCAGCTCCGTAGGCGCGACAATCGCCTCGCCGGACGCGATGGAGACCGAGCGGAGCGCCGCGCCGAGAGGCTGCTCGGACAGGTCGAACCGATGCGAGCCTGCCTGCTGGCCTGCTGCCGGCAGCACGCAGAACGCTGCGGCCGCAACACTCAGCCCCAAGAAACCCCGTCCAAAATTCCGGTCGCGCATCCTGCTTCTCCCCATGCGCCCGCTAAAATCGCGGGTCGCCTGGGGTGCCTTGACGACGGCGGAACGGGTTTCCCTGGAGCCGACCGAAATTAATTTTCGAGAATGACAACCAGCCGCGGCGCGACGGCAGTCGGCTAGGGCTGCGCCGGTCTCCGGCGGCGCAGAACGAACCCATCACCGCGCGGCGCAGCTTCAAGTCCGAACGCAGCCGCCAACGTCGCGGCGAGCTGGTCGGGCCGGTCGGCCCTGAACGTGCCGGTGACCTTGAGGGTCGCAAGCCCCGGCTCGTCGATCGTCACCTCGCGCGTGGAGTAGCGATTGACGACGGCAAGCACCTCGCTCAGCGGAGCGCCGTCGAACGCCAGCATGCCCGACGCCCAGGCCGCATCGGCGGGCGGCGCGGTCAGCGGGACGGGCGCGTCGCTATCCAATGCAAAGGACTGGCCCGGGACCAGCCGGGCGATCGTCCGCACCTGACCCGTCGCGGCACGCGGCGCACGCCGCACCTCTACCGACCCGCGCAGCAGGCTGACCCGTGGTCGGCCGGACACCAGGCTGACATCGAACACCGTGCCCAGCGCGACCACCTCGTCGTCGCCGGCCGACACGATGAACGGACGACCGATATCATGGGCGACCTCGAAACGCGCGCGGCCGCGCACGAGGACGATCCGGCGCTCGGACGGGGTCAGGCGCACCGTCACGCTGGTCTGGGTGTCGAGCGTGATGATCGAACCATCGGCGAGCCGGACGCGGCGTATCCCGACGGGCGACGATACCGCCGTGCGCGCGATGTCGATCCCCGCAGTCCCGCCGCCGGATCGCCCGGGCGACCACAGCCAGGCCGAAAAGCCAATCAAGACCGCAACGATCACCGAGGCAGCGAGCGCATAATAGCGCGCGGCCGGCACCGCCCTGCGCCGCGGCGGCAGCCCTTCGCGGCGTTGCCCGACATCGGTGTGCCCGACCAGGCCGGCCTGCTGCCAGCGCAGCACCATCCGATCGTAAAAGGCGAGATGGTCAGGATGCGCCGAGATCCAGGCCTCGAACGCGGTGCGATGGCCCTCCGCATCGGGCCCGCGCATCCGCGCGAACCATTCGCCTGCCTCCTGTCGCAGTCGCTCCTCGGCCGCCGGATCGATGGGAGGCGGCACCATCAGCGCGGGCCTAGGGCCCGGTCGAGCTCCACCATCGATCGCGCAATCGCCCATTCGACCTGCTTGACCGTGAGGCCCGACCGCGCGGCGATCTCGGCATAGGTCAGGCCTTCGAGTCGATGTGCCATGAAGACGTCCCGTGTTGACTGGGGAAGCTCCAGCATGGCGCGCTCCAGCCGGTCAAGCAGATCGCGGGTTTCGAGCAGGCAATTCTGATCCGTTCCGGCGAGAATCGTCTCATCGGCAAGGACATGCGCCGATGCCGAGCGCCGCGCCCGGGTCTTGGCGCGGTCGCGCACCAGATTCTGGGCGATGCGCGTCAGATAGGCCTCCGGCTTGCGAAACGTCGGCCCATGCTCGACTCCCATCACGCGGACGAAGGTTTCCTGCAGGAGGTCCTGCGCCTCATGCGGGTCGGCGGTGCGCCGGTGGAAGAAGCGCAACAGGCGCGAGCGCTGGGACCGGTAGAGCGACGCGAGATCGAGCGGCACCGGCGGCGCAGGTGCCGCGCAAGCCGCCATGCTGTCGTCGAGGGCCTCCTCGCCGAGCTTGCCGAGGCTCAGCGGCACCGGGCACGACGGCAGATGCACCGCCCCTCGCCAACTTCCAGAACCCGCTCCAAGCGACCTGCCTCCCATCGCGAGGCTGGACCGGCGGAAGCCGGGTGATGAGAACATGCTTAGGAAACATGCGCCGACGCCTTTGGCCGCGAACGGCTTGGACATGCGCGCAGGCCACCCGGCCCGCGAAAGCGGATCCGTCAGTCGCTAAGCGAGGTTCTCACGCCTCGGCGCCGCGCTGAAAGCGGCGCACGCCGAAGCTAGGTTACGCATCCACCGATTGGCAAGAGGTCAGCGCCAATTGCCTCAGAAACGGATCATTCTCCAGTGGATTCAAGAATGTAGCGAATGTCATCGATACATGATCCGTCTTGGGCAGCCATCTTTTCGATGTTGGCGATGCGGGAAACGGGGTGACCCGCCGGGCGGTTGAGAACATGCTTAGCACACGCGCTGACGCCTTTAGCCGGAGCCTGGACAGAGCGGCAGCCACCCGTGCGAGTCGCATCGTTCTATCCAGATGCGCGGATCGCCTCAATCATCCGCAGGCCGTCATTCCGCCCAATGTGCGAGCCGACCAGGCCCAGCTGCGGACGTTCAGCGTTCGCGGGATCCCGCCCCAAAATGCACGCCCGTTCATCTGGGTTGATCGGCAGGTCCCAGGAGCGTCGCGGTTCCGCAAAATATTCAAGCGTGGGTGGTTAGCGGTCAGTCCGCTTTCGCTCACCACCGGCCTGAAAACATTCAGTTCACAATGGGCCTCTTTACGTCCCACCCAACCTCCCGGCAGCGTCGCTGGGCGCGGAGACCGCTGTTGACCACTTGCCGTCGAACCCATTCTGCACGGGTCAGGGAGATACCCGGTTCAAATGCGACAAATAGACAACCGGCGTCATGCGGGCGTTCCGACCACCGACTAAGATAATCCTTCAAGGTGGCGTCGTTTATTGGCACGCTAAGAAAAGGTTGCCTTGGTTGGTCACCTTCAGAGAGTAGCCGTCGAGAAATCCGGTGGAGTTGTCGAACGGAAGATATAGTGGTGCGATCTCCTGTTCCGCAGGTTGCGGGGCCGTGACGTTGGGCGATCGGCCACAGGCGCATAACGCGATCGCGAAAAGAGGGACGATAACCCTTGGCATGCCGGCATCATAAGTAGGCCAGAGGCAGTCCGCTACCGGAGCGAATGCAAGTTCGAGTGAACGTCTGCGACTGGGTGGATTGTGTTGAAAAACTCGCCCTTGGGCCGCAGCGTAGTGTTGGTTTGAGCGCGGCGCGCGGGGGCCGATGGACCTCAGGCAGGGAGCGGCGGCGTCTGCATCGGGATGATTTTGGCAAGCTTGCGGAGGTTCTGGGCGGTGGCGGCGAGGAGGAACTCGTTCTTGGCGCCATTTGGTCCTCTCAGTCGCAGGCGGTCCAGCTTGAGGATGCGTTTGAGGTGCGCGAACAGCATCTCGACCTTCTTTCGCTGGCGGCGAGAGGTGACGTAGGCGTCGGTGGTGGCGATGTCGCGCGCCAGATCGCGGGCGCCTTCGTGGATTGAGCGGATGACCTTGCGCGCCGGCATGTTGGGCGTGCAGCGCTGCCGCAGGTCGCAGCCGGCGCAGTCTTGCTGGCGGGCGCGGTAGCGGATGAAGCCGTCCTGCCCGACATTGCTGCGAGGGTTGGCGAAGTTGCGGTTTCTCGGGCGCAGGCGTTTGCCGCCGGGGCAGACATAGCTGTCATCGTCATGATCGTAAGTGAAGGCGGCACGCTCGAAGGTGCCGTCGCGCCGCGCCGACTTGTCGAACACCGGGATGTGCGGATGGATGTCGCGCTCATGAACCAGCCATGCCAGGTTTGGAGCATCGCCATAGCCAGCGTCCGCCGCCAGCCGCTCGGGCCACAGGCCGAAGCGCTCCTGCGTGCGCTCGATCATCCGGCGCTGCGCAGTAACCTCGGCCTGGCGCACTGCCGTGGTCGCCTCCACGTCGACGATCAGGGCATGATCGAGATCGATCAGATAGTTGGTCGAATAGGCGAAGAACGCCCGCTCCCGCGATGCAGCGGTCCAACGTGCGGCCGGGTCGGCAACCGCCAGTTGCTTGGGCGCGACGGGCGTGGCCGCCCCGAACGCGGCATCGTCGAGGACGGCGAGATACTCGCGCACAGCATGGCTGCCGCTCCCGGGCGGCAGGTCGTCGTCGCGATCGACCGTGTGCTGCCGGCTGGCGTCGGCCCGGATCAGGCTGGCGTCGACCGCGAAGCCTTCGCCGCCGACCAGACCCTCGGCCATGCAGCGCGCAACCGTGGTCTCGAACAGCCGGCGCAGCAGGTCGCAATCGCGGAAGCGCCCGTGGCGGTTCTTCGAGAAGGTCGAGTGGTCGGGCACGTCGCCCTCCAGCCCCAGCCGACAGAACCAGCGATAGGCGAGGTTCAGATGCACCTCGTCGCACAGCCGGCGCTCGGAACGGATGCCCATGCAGTAGCCGATGATGAGCATCCGGATCATCAGCTCCGGATCGATCGAGGGCCGCCCCGTCTCGCTGTAGAAAGGCCGCAACTGCTCGCGGATATCCGAAAGGTCCACGAAACGGTCGATCGAGCGCAACAGATGATCTGCCGGCACATGACGCTCCAGGTTGAAGCTGTAGAACAGCGCCTCCTGCGCCACCGTCCGCTCGCCCATCATCGGATCGTCTCCCGCACCCGCGGGAACATTGAATCACCAGTCCGCGACTACTTCAAGCCTGCCTTTTTCAACACAATCGGGTGGTTAGCTGCCGATCCCCGGCTGAACATACGCATCGAAATGGTCGAGGATCTCGGCTTGTTCATCGGCCCGCCATTGCAGACGGATGTGCCATTCACGCTCACCGTCGAGCGAAACGAATAACGATTGCCCATCGTCGTACGGCAAGAACGCTGCCCCCAAGAAAGTCCATCCTTCGCCAACAGGATGAACGTCGCCATCGAAATCAGCGAAGGGTACGGCGACGACATATCGCCCTCCAGCCACCATTGCTCCGAACGAGCGCTGAGCCACGTTCTTGGACCAGTAGCCCGGTTCGAATGGCCCAATCATCGCCGCACTATATGAACGAGCCACAATTTCCGAAAGTGGGGCGGGTCGCGCCCGGCAACTTTGCGGGAGCGACAACCCATAAAATGACCTTCAGGGCATCCGGGCGGCTTCCCAACAGGCGGCTCGTTCATCCGCCGCGACCCATCAACTTCTCCCTTATTACGCGGATCTTGCGTTGATCGCTGGCTCGGCGGTTCCGCTCGCCAGCGAGCATTGCCGGATCAGGCTTCGGCGAGCAGCGAATAGTTCATCGCGGCGAGGTCGGCGAGCAGATCGGGTCCCGTCGGTTCCCACCCCAGCCGCGCGCGTGTCCAGGCATTGGACGCGATCATTTCAAGCGCCGCGAAGGGTGCCATCCAGCCGAAATAATGCTCGACTTCGTCGGCTGCGACCGAGCGGACCGGCAGCCCGGTCCCCTTTCCAAGCGCCTCGGCGATGGCGCGAGCGGTGACGCCCTCCTCTACCGACGCATTGTAGCGCGCACCCGGCTCGCCCTTCTCCAGTGCCAGGACGTAAAGCTTGGCCACATCGCTGACATGCGCTGCGGACCAGCGTGTCCGCCCCTCGCCGACATACGCCACCGCACCAGCTCGACGCGCCTCGGCGACCAGCGGCGTTATTAGGCCAGCCTTCGTGGTGTCGTGGACTTGCGGCAGCCGGATGGTGCGCACGTCGACGCGTCGTGCGATCAGCGCCGCGCCGGCAAGTTCGGTCGCGATGCGCGGGTTGGCGTGGCGCGGGTTGAGCACGTCCTCCGTCGCCGGGCCGCCATTCAACGGCGTGCCGATGCCGACGCCCGAGGTGATGAGGAGAGGTTTCTGCGTCCCCTCGAGCGCAGCGCCCATCGCAGCGATATTGCGTTCGTCCTTCTTGGTATTCTCGAAGAAGGTCGCGAAATTATGGTCGAACGCGCAGTGGATCACCGCGTCGGCCGCCGCCGCGCCGCTGGCGAGCGTCTCGGGCTGCTCCAGATCGCCACGATGGACTTCGGCGCCAGCCGCTTCGAGCTGCCGGACGCCGGCGTCGGAGCGGGTGAGGCCAAGCACCTGGTGGCCGCGCGCGATGAGTTCGGGAACGACATGCGAGCCGATGAAGCCGGTCGCGCCGGTGAGGAACACGCGCATATTCAAACCTCCTTCTTACTGAGAAGGCATATCGCGACCGAATCAACAGTGTTAAAGTAGTGACCTTATCGTGGTATAACGCCTAACAGGATCGATCATGGCCAGCGAAGCGCCTAACCCGTTTGGAGCCTATCTGCGCGACCGCCGCACCCGCCTCGATCCGGTGGCCCTGGGGTTCGGCGGCCGACAGCGCACCCCGGGGCTGCGGCGCGAGGAAGTGGCTGCCCGCGCGAACATCAGCCCGACCTGGTACACCTGGCTCGAACAGGGTCGAGGCGGCGCGCCGTCGGCCGACGTGCTCGACCGCATCGCCAAGGGCCTGATGCTGACCGATCCGGAGCGCGAGCATCTTTACATGCTGGGCCTCGGCCGTCCGCCGGAGGCGCGCTACCAGCCGGTAGACGGCATCTCCCCACGACTGCAGCGCGTGCTCGACGGGATGGTGATGAGCCCGGCGATCATCAAGACGGCGATGTGGGATGTGGTCGGCTGGAACCGCGCGGCGGCGGTGCTGCTGACCGACTATGCCAAGCTGCCGCGTGAAGGACGCAACATCCTCCGCATGATGTTCGGCAGCGACCACATCCGTGTCCGAAACGCGGACTGGGAAGGCGTTGCCCGGTTCGTCGTCGGCGCCTTCCGTGCAGACGTGGCGCGGGCGGGCGCCAACAGTAGCGCGGCCGTCACCCAACTGGTCACTGAACTGTCCCACATCAGCGCTGAATTCCAGTCACTGTGGCAGGACAACGACGTGGTCGCTCACGGCGAGGGGGTAAAACGGATCCATCACCCCGACGCGGGATTGCTCGCTATGGAGTTCTCATCGTTCGCAGTCGAAGGACGGCCCGAGCTCGGAATGATTGTCTACAACCCTGCCTCGGCAGCAGATGCAGAACGATTGCGCATGTTGCTAGACGCTCGCGGGAGCTGATTGGAACGCGCCCCACTGACGCCGGTCAATACGACCCAGAAGGCAACATTCAGCGTAGCTTTGCGGTTTCCCAGTTTCGGACGTCCGTTGAGCTGCGTTAACAGTGCGAGATTGCACTCGCTCTTTTCGCCGTCGTGCCGCTCTGCGGCACCTGCAGGATCGACGAGCGTTCCATAGACTGTAGCTAGGGGAATGCACTTGCGCGGTCTGGATTTCAGCTCTTGGCAGAGCCTGCTCGCCACCATCCTCGGGCTGGCGCTGGTTACGCTGCTGGGCGTTGGCATTCGTCTGCTCACCCAAATGACGTTCCAGCAGCGCCGTGAGCGCATGAACCGGCAGATCAACGAGCGCCTCAGGACACTCATCGCCGCCTACAAGGTCCTCGGCGGATCGTTTACCGGGGACCTGACCGTCGATCCGGCCCACCGGCGCGACCTGCGGCGGCGGGACCAGGGCGGCGTCGCAGAGGAGCCAATGGCCGCTTTGGACCTCAGTGCGGACGGCGCGGCGCGGTCGGACCGCACGCGCCGCATCCGCGACGCGGTCGAGGCCGCGCTTTCCGACATCATCCTGCTCGGTACCGAGGAGCATGTCCGGCTGGCGGACAGGGCGGTTCGCGAGCTGGTCGCGGGCCACCCGGTCCACACGCATGATCTTGTTGTATCGCTGCGTGCGTTCGTGCGCGATGCGCTCGATCTCGACCCGATCCCAGCCGACTTGACCATAGCGATGCAGGGACCCACACGTCCCGCGTCGTCCGGCGGCGGCAGAGCCGGAAGCAACAAGGACGATGCTGGCCGGAGCGGCGGTGGTGGTGGTATAGGTGGCGGCGCGCTTGGAGGCGGCGGAATGGGTACCTATGTCCCTGGCGACGATCCGCACCATTCCACGGCGCAGAACGCGGAGCGGTAGGCTAAGCATCCCTGATCTTGGTCGTGTCTGACCCAGATGCGGACGTTCCGGCGCAACTTCGGTTTCCCGATTCCGGTCACTCGTTCATGTCAATCGAACGGCCGGTTTGGGGCGTCCGAAGGCGGCCGGGAACAGCTTGAGTTGGTGGTTGGGCGACGGTCCGCGTTGAAGCGCGGAGCACAAGGCGTCAGTTCACAACCGGCCTTTTCACATTCCAGCCGACCTCCGCACAACGATGCTGCTTACAAAGGCCGCTGTCGATGACTTGCTTACGGACCCATCCCGCACGGGCCTTCGGGGTCCCCGGCTCGAAGGCTACGAAGAGGCGGCCCGCGCTAGGGGGCAAAGCCGCCCATTGGCGAAGGTAGTTCGTGAACACCACCTGACCGACAGGTGCGCCGTTCCACAGAAAGTCGCCGTGGTGCGGGACGCGGAGGGAGTAACCGTTCAGGAAGCCGCTCGACTCGTCGAACGGAAGCCGGGCGGGATCGATCTTCCGGTCAGCACGTCGCGGCACCAGGGCCTTGCTCGGCAACGCGATGCCGCACAACATCGTCGCCGCAGCTATGACAATGTACCTCATCGGACCGGCACCATAACCAACGGGCCGAAAGCCGCTATCGGGAACGCCACGCATTAACCTGGACGGCGTCCGAAGCGCGCGTTGATCCAGTCCGCCATTCGCTCAAGCGCGACCGGCGCGACCGTCTCCTCTATATCGGCATACTCGCCGACGGCGCCCGTCTTGGCGGTCTGGAACAGATGGTTGAGGCCGGGTATCTCGACGATGGTCGCATCGTGATCGTCCTTGAGGGCCGCCTTGATCGCGGCCAGATTTTCGTCTGGAAGGACCTGACGGTCGAGGCTCCCGTTCAGCGCCAGCACCGGCACTCGGATCGCGCGCAGATTAGGCGCCGGATCATATTGGAAGAAATAGCGGAACCAAGGGCTGCTGAACTGCGCCATGACCAGCTCGGGGCTCGCGCCAGGGGGCGCGCCGATCGCGGTCATTGCCTCTGGTGTCAGCAAAGCACGCGCGGCCGCGACGCCCGCTTCATAACTTGCGCCGCTTGCCAACGCCTTGAACAGGGCAGCCATGACGGGTTCAGCTCGATCGATCTCGGCTTCGCTCTGACCAGTGCTGAGCCCGATCGCGCGACGCTGCGAAAGCAGCAGTGCCCTGGTCGCCGTCCCCGGCCCGGCCAGCATGATCAGGAAAGCGACGTCCTTGTTCGCCGCCATGGCGATCGGGCCGATCATGCCGCCCTCGCTATGGCCGATGAAGCCGATCGCATCGCGCCGGATCTCGCCGCGCGTCCGCAGAAAGGCGAAGGCTGCGTTTGCATCCGTCGCAAAATCCGCCGAAGTCGCCTTGCTTGCATCCCCGGTCGACTTGCCGACACCGCGATCGTCGACGCGCAGCACCGCAATGCCGCGCCGGGTCAGGTAGTCCGCGATCACCGCGAACGGCTTGTGGCCGAGGATCGTCTCGTCTCGATCCTGCTGGCCTGAGCCGGTGAGCAGGATCGCCGCCGCAAACGGCCCGTTGCCCTGCGGCAACGTCAGCGTCCCGGCGAGATGGACCCCGCTTTCTGCCGAATTCTCGAACGCCACCTCCTCGGCGCGATAGGGAAAAGGCGCCTGCGGCGTCTGCGGCCGCTTAGGGGCGCTCCCGGCGGAAACGCCATCGCCACGCACGAAATCGACCGGCGCGGCGGGTTGGTCGGGTGCCAGCCATGTGCCGCTCATCCGCTGCATGTCCGGCGACAGGACGCCGTCATAGCGCATGCCGCGAACGTCGAGCCTGAAGCGCACCTTCTGCCCGTCCCGCATCAGGCCCTGGATCGGCACGCCGTTGGCGAGCTGGTCTGGCGAGTCCAACAGCACCGCTGTTCCCTGGGCTCCGGTTTTTATATGGAGCACCAGCCGCAGATCGACGCCGTTGCGGCTGATCTTGCCACGCCAGGTCCCGTCCAGCCCGGCTACGACGGGCTTTGCCGGCGGGGGTCCCTTCGCCAGCTTGAGCGGCAGTTCGGCTCCCTGCCGGAACGTTCCGTTCCATGCCTGTTCGGCCACCACCCAGTGTCCCTCGAAAGACGCGTGGATCATTGCGATCTCAAGCGAGAGTTCGTCGCCCTCGGCCTTGATGCTCGACACCGGAATCTTCTGCCCGGGCGCCTGGTCCGGGCTTTCCAGTTCGGCCTTGAGCGATCCGTCCTCCGCGCGGCTGACGAACAGCACCAGCGTCAGCGCGCCGCCCGGTGTGACGAGGGTTCCATGCCACTCGCCAACGGCGTCTATTGCCGCGGCCGTGGCCTGCGCGGACGAGGATGGCAGTGGAGCGGCTCGGGCGGGCGCTATGCCTGCTAGCAATACCGTCATCAGCAAAAAGGCGTGAAAGACTATGCGCATGAACCTTCCCCGGAAGCGGAAATCTGGTGGCTGAGCGTTGGCGGGGCTACCGCCCCATCTTGAGCTTTACGTAACAAGCCATAGTGAGCAGGCTAGTGACGACCACCAGGGCCAGCATGTTGGGCGGAGGCGCTAGCCCGCCATTTGCGAGGACCAGCCAGCCCCACCCAAGGAACAGCCAGACATAGAGGCCGAAGCTGTTCGCCCTGAGCGCATTCAGCCGATCGAGCTCGTCCTTCAAGCGATTGTTGAAATGCACGGCCAGCGGCAGCACGATCGCCATCGCCGCCACGGTCGCAATCGCGTAAACCGGCTGGAGATGCCCCGGCTCGGTCTTGCCCAGTAACATTATCAGGGCGATGCCAACGCCGCCAAGCAGCGACAAGACAGCGGTGCGCCAGTAGCTCCGGATGCGGGCTCGCGCCGCACGCGCGCCTTCGCCTTCCTCATTCATCCGCGCATTCATCATCGAAAACCTCCTCGATCCGCAGGCCGAACAGTCGGGCGATACGGAAAGCAAGCGGAAGCGAAGGATCATGTTTCCCCGTTTCGATCGCGTTCACCGCCTGGCGCGAAACACCGATCCGCCCGCCCAGTTCGAGCTGGCTCCATTCGCGTTCCGCTCGCAGCACCCTTAGCCGGTTCTTCATCGCGGCTCGTTGTCCATATCAGATCTCCCTGACATTATGTCAGGATAACATGACATACCTCGCTCGTTACGGGGTGTCAACACTACCTTACACAGTGCGCCAAAGAATGCGTCCGAGATAGCTGGTCTGATTACACGAAATGGCGTTTGCTTACGAGTGGCTGCTGTGCGCCTTGCCGGCAGGCTAGTGTCGGTGAGGCGAATAGCGGGTTTACAGCAAGCGGGCCGTTCACGTCCCAGCCTCTGAAGGTTGTATGTTTGTCGCCTCCTGCCGTCGGCATGCCGGTTCTGCGGTTACCCATTTGCGGACATTCCCGAGGGACTGGATCATCCCTGCTTTCGGACATTCATTTATCTCAATCCTCTGAGCGGGCGCAGACGAGCCGATCGTCGTCTCCAGTTTTAGCCCCTCCCACGGCGAGAGCGACGACTGCAGCCGATCAACAAACGCCGGCCACGTCTTGACTCCGAACTCTACATAGGTTGTCTGATGCGATGCCGCGCAGCCGCCGACCATCGAAGCAAATGCTCGCCCTCCTGGAAGCGCTGACCGCGGGAGGGCGGCAGTGGCGACATGGATATGACCTCATGAAGGAGACCGGACTCATGTCGGGCACGCTCTATCCGCTGTTGATGCGGATGAGTGAGCAGGGCCTTGTCGAGGCCGAATGGCGTGAGCCGGCTCAGCTCGGCCGACCCGCGCGCCACGTCTACCGCATCACGGCGGCCGGAATCGCTGTTGCTCGGACAAACGACGTCGCGGCTGCCAGCCCGTCGACACGAGCGGCGCTCGCATGACGGCCGGGCTGGCGAGGGCAATCCTTGCGGTTGCGACCGCTAGTCTGGGCGAACATCGTCGCGGATGGGCATGCGCGATGTGGGGTGAGCTGGACGCAGCGATCGAGGATCGAAAGGTCCTGGGTTTCGCGATGGGCTGCCTTTTCGCCGCATGGCGGGAAATGCCCAGACAAGCAGAAGGACGCTTCGCTCTGGCAAGATACGCCGTTGTGCTGTGCCTAATGCTGCCCATTGCATTCCTTCAATTCGAAACTGCGGTGGCGATGCCGTTTCTAGCTCCCGAGCAAGCCACTGCTTTACCATCGCTGTTGGTGCTTTGGGTGTTGCTCGGCATCGGGCACCTGCGACTTGCTTGGTCACTCCTCGACCGCAATTGGGCACCGGCCGCAGAGATGGCTGCGTTTAACGTGGCTGTATCGGCAACGCTGGCAATCGACTCTCAGGTCGAACGCTCCGGGGCTCCGAACCGGCAACCACGCCAGTGCGTCCGCCAAGCGATCAGCTTCGCCGTTCACCGGCGCCGACACGGCGCCCGGTCCCTCACATACGCGGCTTGATTATAGGCGACGGTCCGCCAGTCCGCCTCGCTCAACGCAAGCGATGTCTTTTGATTGGCATAATAGGCGCGCAGATCGAGGCCGGACGTATAATCGGAGCCGGGCACAAACCGGTCGAGTCCGGTGCGCCGCATTATGGCGCCGAGCGCAGCGTCGTCATTCGCGGTAGCGGACAGCTTGCGGGCGTTCGAGAAAAGGTCGGGCACCATCGCGAGATCAAATACCAGATGCCGCGTTTGGGCCGGCTCGTCATGGATCGCATCGGCGAACACGCCGAGCACCGAAAGCACGCCCTTGTCGAGGCCGCCACCGCTGCCGACGTGCGCAATCTGGATCGGCACGTGCGGCGCTGCGGGGAGCACCTTGGTCAGAAAAATTCGCGCATCCTCGGGACCATAGGTCGAAAGCTGCGTCTGAAGGTGGATGACGATTGCCAGATGATTGCGGTCGGCTGCCGCGAATACAGCGGCGAGTTTCTTGACCTGGGCCGCGTCGCGGAAATCGAAGCCGGAATTGCCAAGGTGCATTTTCACGCCGGCCGCGCCGCCCACTTTCCCCCAATGATCGATTTCCGCAACGGCTCCGGGCCAGAGCGGATTAACGCTGATGATCGGTATCAAGCGACCGCAATGCGCTTTTGCCTGGGCAACGATAAACTCGTTCTCGGCGCGGATCAGCTGCGCCAGCTTGCTTCGCGGCACTGCCGCGGCCGGCGAGGCGAAGAAATAGGCCCCCGAGAACAACACACCCTTCCTTATCCCGGCGGCATCCAGCGCGCGGACGACGTCGTCACCGGTCGAGGGTTCCTTCGAGATCTCTTCGGGACAACGCTCCGGCCCGACCGCTTTGCAGATTCCTTTCAGCACTGCCGACGAAGCAGGCGAGAAGATATGGATGTGGTGATCGACCAGAGGCGTATCCGCCGGGATGCCCTCCTGCGCCGACAGGGGCGCGCTGACCGTGATGCAGGCCGCCGCGATCATGAGCCGGGTGAGGAACGCCTTCATCGAAATCCTTTCGTGTCTGCGAAATCCCACCCGGCGCATGGTCAGAACTTCGCCGAAAGGGTTGCCCCAATGGTGCGCGGCTGGATCACGCTTGCGGAGTAGGGCGGCAGATACGCATCGTTGTTGAGCGACGCGATATAGTTGAAGCCCCGCTTGTCACCCACATTCTTCGCGAAGATCGACACACTAAAGGCCTCCAGGTCGACACCGGCGCGCAGATCGACGGTCGCGTAGGCCGGCAGCGTCGGACGCACATAGCTCGCCGGCGAGCCCGAAATGAAGCCCGCTCGCCGCGCGCCGACTGCGTGCACGCCGGCACCGACATAAGCCGATACGCCGCCGGAGAGCGTGAAGTCATAGTCCGCCGACAAAGCGCCAGCCCATTTCGGAACATTGGGGAGCCGGTCGCCGTCAAAGCCGGCTACGCCTGGCGAATCCTCGGTCAGCTTGGCGTCCGTATAGCTCGCGTTCCCCGACAAGCGCACTCCGGTTACCGGCTTCCACGTCGCGCTCGCCTCGACGCCGAGACTGCGGGCCGCGCCGCCATTGCCGGCGCTGGTAAAGCCGCCGAACTGGGTGAGCAACTGGATATCCTGCCAGTCGATATAAAAGGCCGAGAGGTCGAGCGTCACTGCATGGTTGAACAGCGCTGCCTTATAGCCGATGTCATAGCTGGTCAGCGTGTCCGGCTGGTACTGCGAAGGCACGCCCGCGGCAGTCTGCGCCGGCGTGACGGCATTCGGCCCGCCCGGGCGATAGCCGGAGGCGATGCGCGCATAAAGGATGCTGTCTGCGTCCAGCTTGAATTTGGAGGAGACCTGGAAGGTCGTGCTCTTGTCGGATGAGGTTTCCGCGACGGTGGTGGTTGGCCCGATCGCGAAACCGCCATGGGTTTCGCTGAAGTCCTGTGTGTTGCCGCTGTGGCGGAGACCGCCGGACAGGTCGAGCCGCGGAGTGATATGCCAGGTCACGTCGCCGAAGCCGGCATATTCGGTATAATGCGAATAAAGATTGGCAAAGAAGACCGCGTTGTCCGGGAGGATCTTTGTCTGCGTCGCGTACAGGAATGTCGAGCTCGGCTCGAGCCGCGCCGTCGTCTCGCGCGTGTAGTAAAAGCCCAGGCGCCATTCCAGTGTGGTGTTGGCCTGGGATTCAACCCGCGCTTCTTCGGTCCATTTCTTCAGGCTGAGATCCGAACCGACACTGAACCCCACCCCTGGTACGCCGAGAAGGCCACTCAGCGTCGGGCCCAGCTGGGTCGTCTGGTCGGTGGTCGCATACTGCCGCAGCGTACTATAACTAGTGACTGACACCAGGCGCGCAAAATCGAGATCATAGGTCACGGTGCCGCTATACAGACGATAGCGCAGCTTGAGCGGCTCGGGCGTGTACCGGACATGGGTGAGGTCGCCCTGCAGTGGCGCAAGGCTGGTCCCCGTTACGACGACATCCTCGTCGGACGATCCCTGTCCTTCGAGATTCTGCAGCGTCGCGGTCAGATCGATCGAAAAATTCTCGCTCGGCCGGAAGAGCAGCGCAGCTCGCCCTCCCTCGACATCGGTGCGATTGACGTCGGAGATGCCCTGCTGCGTATCGTCGATGAAACCGGCGTCCCGGCGCTTGTAGGCACTGACTCTCAGCGCGAGCGTGTCGGTTATCACGGGGAGATTGAGCATGCCCCGGAATTCAAAGCCCGTACCACCCTTGCTGACGCCATTGACCCCCGCCTCTACGCGCCCCTTCACCTTTTCGAGATCCGGCTCTTCCGTCACATATTTGACGAGGCCGCCGAGCGAACTCGCGCCGTAGAGTGTGCCCTGCGGGCCGCGCAGGATCTCGATGCGCTTGATATCGCTCGGATCGAGATCGGGGCTGAGATAGCCGGCAAGCGCCTGCGTCGTCGACGATCCGAAGGCGGTATCGTCGATATAGGTGGCAACGGTCGAGCTGATCGGCGAACCGGTGGTAATGCCGCGCAGAATGATCTGGGTCTCGCCTGGGCGCGTCGTCGTCAGGTTGAGTCCGGCCGTGTGCGCCGCCAGATCTTCTAGCTTGTTGGCATGGGTACGCGCGAGATCCTCAGCGCTGACGGCGGTCACCGGCGCCGGCACATCCAGCAGGCGCTCGGTCCGCTTGTTCGCCGTTACGACGATGTCATCGTTTGGCCCGGCATCGGCCACTGGACCGGTCTGCGCCTGAGCGCTCGCCGCGGAGGCCGTCATGCCGGACACCGCGACGCCGCACAGAAGCGCGGCGCAGGTTGCCGCAACGCCGCGACGCGGCATGCTTTTCGAGTTGGTCAGGAGGTAGGACATGTAAAACCCCTTTGCTGCGCCGCGGCATTTACCTGCTGACGTCGGCGCAGGAGAATTGATTTACATTTTCGAGACAACACGTCTTATCTAATGCGTCCATTAGCAGCGTCGCAGGCTCGCACGGATCAGTCGGCAAGCTTGAACGCGATATCCTGTGCGCCCTCCCACAGGGCGCGACGACCGAGCTCTGCCAGCTGATCAAGCCCCTCCACAATCGACATGAAATGGTTCGCGGCGAGCTGGCCAAGCTTGCTCGCAAAACGCACACCGCCATAGGCAAGCAGGATCTCGGTCTCGCCGTAACCGCCGGGATAAAAGATGATCTCGCCCGGTGCCGGATAGCTGGTCGCGTTTTCGAAGGGCAATCCGGGGTCATGATCGCCGAGCGGGATCCAGACCCCCTCGCCGCTCCAGCGGACATGAACGACCTTCTCGTGGTACGGCAGCATGGATCGAAACGCCGCACAGGTCTTTGGCGCCCGCTCTTCCTCAAGCCGCGCAACAAAACGGAGTGAGCCGGCGGTGATCGCGATTCTGGTCATGAGATACTCGTTGTTGAAGGAGGATTGGTCGCGAGCAGGGCTCGCGAGACAAGCCGGATGAGAAGCAGGGCGACAAGGCCGCCGCCGGCGAGGCCGACATGGAGGAGCCAGAAGTGGGTTGGTCCCAACGGGGCGAGCAGCCCGCCGACCAGGCCCATCAGGAAGTTAGCGCCGACCAACTGAAGATAATAAATGCCGATGATCGTCGAGGCGAAACGGCGCGGGGCGGCACGGGCGTAAAGGGCGAGCGCCACCGGGAGGACGTTGGCGAACCCCACCTCGTTGAGGAAGGCGAAGCAGATGAGCCAGCCCAAGCCGACCTCGCCTCCAGTCGCCCGGATCGACCCGAGCACGAGCATTGCCGGGGCGACGCAGAGAAAGGCAGCGCCGATCACGATCTTCGTCATTTCATCAGGCTCTGGCCGCCGCCGTGCCCAGACCCGCCAGAACGCCACGGATCCTGGAAGGCAGATGATCGTCGCGACCGATTCCAGTGTCAGGAGCCAGGTCACCGGGAGTTCGTGACCGAAAGCGTGGAGCCCGACATGCGCTTTTGCCCAGAGCAGATAGGCGTTGCCGACCTGCTGGTTGGGAATCAGCAACACCGCAGAGACCGGCAACATCGCCAGCAATACCATCATCACCTGCCAGTCGCGCCCGTTCATCGGGGCGAAGGCGACCCGGCCCGCCTCACGCGGCACTTCCGCGGGATAATATTGCGTGCCGGCCAGGTAGATTGCCAGGCCGACGAGCATGCCGACACCAGCCGCACCGAATCCCCAGGACCAGCCCACCATCTCGCCTAGCGTTCCGCAGACAAGCGGAGCAAGGATCGCACCAGCGTTGATACAGAGGTAGAAGATCTGGAAGGCGTCGGCCCGGCGTTGATCGCCCGGTGCGTACAGGCCGCCGACCTGGGACGCGATGTTACCCTTGAAACAGCCGGCGCCGAGCGTGAGAAGCAACAGCGCCAGCAGGAACGGCTGTTCGAACGCCATCAGGAAATGACCGGCGGCCATCAGGACCGCGCCGAGAATCACCGTGCGGCGCCGGCCGAGCAGGCGGTCTGCGAGCAGTCCGCCCAGGATGGGGGTCAGATAGACGGAAGCGGCGAACATTCCGAAGATGGCCGATGCAAGCGCCTGGCCGGACAAGGGCCCTTGCTCTCCCTGCAGCAGGGCTCTCAACCGCGACAGGCCTGCGACCTTCTCGACATGACCCGGCAGCAGCAATTCGGTCGCCATGTACAGGACGAGCAGCGCCTGCATCCCGTAATAGGAGAACCGCTCCCACGCTTCGGAAAAGGCAAGATAGGCGATCCCTCGCGGATGGCCGAGAAACGTCGGCGCCGTCACGCCAGCGCGTCCTTTGCCGATGTCAGGAACTGGAGGAAGCGCGACACAGCCACGATATCGGGGCAACCATGGCGGATCGTGAAGGCATCGACCCGCTCTACTCCTTGGAGATAGGACAGCCATTCCGCCATTAACCGGTCACGCAGGCGGAGCTCGAGGTCGATCGGGCCAGCGATGACAAAGGGTTCGATCGTGCCGACCTTGCTCACTGCCTGCTGGATGCCCTCGCGCAGGGCGAGGCCGGCCGCGCGGGGCGATAGCGTGTTGGTCGAAAGAAACCCGTAGCTGCTTTTGAGGCAGGCAGTCGCAATGCCCGGCAGCAGCGCACTGGTCTCCGACACCGCCACATCGTCGCCGGCAATCATTAGCACCGGGATCTTATGATGCCCGGCGATCGCGGCGCTGATCAGTGCCTCGGACGCCGCAACGCCGTTCAGCCGTATCTCCTGAAAGAAATGCCCGCTGACGGTGTGCGACAGCGTGCCGCCGATATTTCCGGCACCGGCATGGTAGCCGACCAGGAGCGCGCCGTCGTATCGGCCGCTCTCGATTCCTTGCATCATTCCCAGCGGCCGGGGCCAGGAACGGACCAGTCGGGCGTATTCGGGCATCCGTTCGTACCGGATGTTTTGCCCATTGCCATGAGAGTCGCTGATCACCACTTCGGTCGCGCCAAGCTCGGTCAGCATTTCGCAGGATGCGAGTACAGCATCCGTCATCCAGTCGCGCGCCTGCTCATATTCGAAGCGGCCCGGCATCAGATTGTCGCGTGACGCGACACCTGCGATACCTTCGATGTCGGCGGAGATGTAGAAGCGCTTGGCGGAGAGACTTTGAGGCATGCGCCAAGCCACCCGATGCGATAGACAAAGACAAATGCCGAAAGCTAATGCCGCTATTAGACCGCCAGGTTGGCGAAGCTGACATTCTCGATCGGGTAATCCTGCCAGGCGTGAAAGTCGAAGTGCCACCACTCGTCGGCCTGAACCGCGAACCCCTCCGTCTCCATTGCCATGCGCAACAGGTCACGGTTCCAGCGGGCCAGGGTCGTACCGCCCCGATACTGGCTGTGCGCGCGCTCGGTCGGTTCGTCGAAGTGCGACGGCATTACCAACAGCGACCCCGTTTCCGCGTCGCAGAGCGACAGATCGATCGCGCAGCCGCGATTATGCTTGGACCCGATCGCTGGGTCAGCAACAAACGCGCGCGATGCCGGCGGCACGACGTCCCAGAACATCTTGGTGACCGACCAAGGCCGGTAAGCGTCGTGGATGACCAGGCCATAGCCGTGGCGCGCCATGGTACCCTGGACCCGAGTGAGCGCGTCCACGACCGCCGGACGGGCAAAAGCGTAGGGACGATCGTAGATCGCAAAGCCCATGAAATTGTCCGCCGTCGCATAGCGGATGTCGAGCCGGACTCCGGCTATGGCGTCGAGTGAGGCAAGGGCTTCCAAGGGCGGGCCGTCCGATTGAGACGAGGCGGAATATGCCGCGGGGTCAAGCGATTTCTGAAAGGCCGACACCAGCTCGGCACGGACGTCGCGGCGGCGCAGCGGCACCTTGTCGGCAAGAAGCCATTCGCCACTTGCCTCGAACGTCAGCCGCCGCCTCCCGCGCTTTCCCCTGAACGTGGTCGAGTCGACCCGCTCGAGGGCGTCGGCTGCGTATCCGGGTCCCATCGCCCAGAGCGCGCCCTCGGCCTCGAATATGTCGAGCAACACACCCGGGTCGCCATATTGCCCGATTAATGGAGCGAGATCGGCAGGCGGCGGAGGCGGTGCTCTCACGCGCCGCTCCTGGCCGCCTCGGCGCGGCTCACGGGGCCATTGAGCATCACGAGGCCGAACGCCGAGATTGCCGCGACGCCGCCCATCACCACGAAGAACTGCGCGGGTTGCATCGAGCTCCACAAGGTCCCCAGCAAACCCGCCAGAAGGTTGCCGGCGAACGTCGCAAGGAACCACGCGGCGATGATCGTTGCGCTCATATGGGGCGGTGCCAGCCGGGCGAACAGACCCACCCCGATCGGCAGCACCCACAGCTCGGCCGCTGTCAGCACCAAGAGGAACAGGCTCAGCCACACCCAGCTCGTCTGCCCGCCACTGGCTGTGGTCGCAGCGCTGGCGCCGGCCAGCAGGAGATAGGCAAACCCGATGCCGGCGGCACCGATTGCCATCTTGCTCGTCGAACTGGGCTCACGTCCCTCCCGCGCCTGACGGGTCCAGCGCCTGATCAGGAATGGGGTAATGATGAAGATCAAGAGCGGATTGAGGGCCTGGAACCATGTCATCGGAATGATAATGCCCTCGACGAGTTTGCGATCGACCTGTCCATCCGCCCAGAGCGCGATGGTGTTGCCGATCTGCTCATAAGCGCCGCGCAGGACGGCGACCGCGATGGCGACGCCCAGCAGGAGCCAGAGCGCGTTCCACCGGCCTGGTTCGGCCTCGACATGCGCGACTGGTCTCGCCCGGGCCGGCTCGGGAGGCAGATAGCGTGCGCCAAACACATAGATGAGCAGGCCCGTCAGCATGCCGATCCCCGCCAGGGCGAAGCCCCAATGCCAGCCATAGATTTCGCCGATGGTCCCGCACAGGATGGGCGCCAGCAGCGCGCCCAGATTCACGCCGACATAATAGACGCTATAGGCCGAGTTGCGGCGCGGATCGTCCTCCGCATAGAGACTCGCGATCTGGCTCGGCAGGTTTGTGAGGTAAAGCCCGTTGCCGAGTGCGATGGTCGCGAGCGCAACGTAGAAGAGTGGTTCTGACGCCATCAGGAAATGACCGGCCGCCATGATCGATCCACCGATGATGACGGCCCGCCTCCGACCGAGCCAGCGATCGGAAATGATGCCACCAAGGATCGGTGTGAAATAGACAAATGCCGTATAGAGCCCGTAGACCAGCGACGCGTGGGCCTGACCGAGCATCAGCTGCTTGACCATGTAGTAGATCAGCAGCGTGCGCATGCCGTAATAGGAGAACTTCTCCCACATTTCGGTCAGGAACAGGATCGTGAGGCCGCGTGGTTGGCCAAACCACATGGCCGAATCCGGGGAGGCGGCGCTGGCCACTAGCCCCAGAGCGCCGACGTCGGAGGGAGGACCCGGCCACGATCGTAGCGCAACGCGTCCGGCCAATCTTCTGCCTGGAGCAAGGGGCCGTCAAGATCGACGAAGTCGGCCTGCTGGGCCAGGATCGTCGCTGGGGCCATCGCCAGCGAAGAACCCGCCATGCAACCGACCATCAGGCCCAGTCCTTGTGAACGAGCAGCGGCAGCGAGCGCGAGTCCCGCAGTGAGTCCTCCGGCCTTGTCGAGTTTGATATTGATCACGTCGAACCGGCCTACCGCCTTTCCTAGATCGGCGACACTATCTATCAGTTCGTCGGCACAGAGCCTGATTGGACAGTGATACCCGTCCAGGCCTGCTTCTGCGCCGACCGGGATCGGCTGCTCCACCAACACCACGCCGAGTTTGGCCAGCACGGGTGCGAATTGCTTGAGTTGTTCGACGCTCCATGACTGGTTCGGGTCGACGATGAAAGTGCTGCTCGGTGCGCCCGCCCGGGCTGCCCGGACGGCACCGATCGGATCGCTGCCGTTCACCTTGAGCTTGAGCACGCGATGTTCGGCCCGCGCCCGCGCCGCGCTCTTATAATCGGCAGTTGGGCGAATTCCGATGGTAAACGCGGTATCGACCGGATTCTGCTCTGCGAGGCCGGCCAACAGGAAGGCCGGCGTGCCGCTCTGCTTGGCCTCAAGATCCCATAACGCGCTGTCGACAGCAAACCGCGCCCCGCCCGCCGGCAGCAAGTCGAGCAGCGCCGCCCGGCTCAGTCCAGCCTCGATGGGCGCGCGAGCCCCCTCGAGTTGCTTTGACATGCTCTCGGGCGTTTCGCCGGCATAGTCGACGCCGCAAGCCTCGCCGCGGCCGCGCGCACCCTTGGCATCGGTGAGCGTCACGCAAAGGCCAGGCACCTCATCCTGTACGCCGCGCGAGATCGCAAATGGCTCGCGCATCGGCCATTTCTTGATCTCGACATGCATGGCGAGCCGCGTCACGCCGGCACCCTGCCGCCCAGCACATGATCGACCAACGGCCCCAGGTCCGAACGCAGCGGATCGAAGCAGGGAAGGCCGTACTTGTCTTCGAAAGCCGCGATGAGCTGTTGAGCGTCTGCGGCCTCCATCTGAGACGTGTTGAGGCTGATACCAACAAAGCGAACCGCAGGGTTGGTCAGGCGCGCCACGCGCAGGTACAGGTCCATCGCTTCGCCAGGGTCGGGCAAGGGATAGCTTGGATAGCCGTTCAGCGTCTGGCGAAGCGGATGGTGGCACAGCACGAGTGCATCGGCCTGCGAGCCATGCACCAAGCTCAATGTGACGCCTGCATAAGCTGGATGGAACAACGAACCCTGTCCTTCGATCACGTCCCAATGATCGTCCGGTGCCTCGGGTGAAAGCATCTCGGCGGCGCCGGCAACAAAGTCAGCGATCACGGCGTCGATGGCGATTCCCCGGCCGGCGATCATGATCCCGGTTTGGCCCGTCGCTCGGAAATCAGCATCCACCCCTGCGGCAGACAGCGCCCTTTCGATCGCAAGCGCGGCGTATTTCTTGCCCAGGGCGCAGTCGGTTCCCACCATCAGCATGCGTTTGCCGCCGCGCCTTAGGCCGGTCGCCACGGCGAATTGGCGGGTCGGCGATCGAACGTCGTGCAGTGTCCGGCCAAGGGCAGAAGCGCGCTGCCTGACCTCGTCGATATCGGTGAGCCGCGTATGCAGTCCGCTGACGATGTCCAGCCCCGCATCGAGCGCTGCAAGTAGGCTTGGCGTCCAGCTTGCGGGCAGCAGCCCCCCGACCGGCGCAGCGCCGATCAGCAGCGACCGCGCCCCCCGTTCAAAGCCCTCGGCCATCGACAGTTCCGGCAGTCCGAGATCGACATCGCAGCCCGGCAGGCGAACCTGCCCGATTACGTCGTCAGGCAGCCAGTCGCGCACGCCGAAAGCAGTCTTGGTATTGGGTTCCCCTTTGGCATCGCCGAGAAAGATCAGATAGGGCCGCTGTATCATGGTTCGTTACCACCGCCTCACGCTCGTGACTGGGGGCGGACATGGTGCCGCGCCTTCCTGAATGACGCGGGTCAAGGAACCACCGCGCCCACGGCAGGACAAAGCCTCAAAGCTAATGCGGTCATTAGGCTTCTCGCACGACCTTCCGTCGTCGGCCCCATGTGGGTTGTTGCGAAATGCGGGCGTATGGGTAGGTTCGGACGATGATACCCCGCGAAGACTCGAAGGCGGATGCCCACCGTCTCGACGCTCAATTGCTGTCGGACCTTTGGGTATTTCGCGCGGCAGGTCGCTTCGGCTCGATTACGGCTGCAGCTCGGCAGCTGGGCGTTACCCAGGGGGCCGTGAGCCAGCGCGTGCTGCGGCTCGAGGCCCGCCTGAACACGCCCCTATTCATTCGCAACAAGAGCCGCATCTCGCTTACCGATGCGGGGGAGCTGCTGATGAATTCGATGACGAATGTCGCCAGGGAGCTGAATGACAGCATCAGCCGCATCTACCAGCATCAGCGCGGTGCGATCGTTCTGAGCTGTGTGCCCTCGCTCGCGACCGAATGGCTGGTTGCCCATCTTGAGAGTTTCTATCGCGAGCATCCCGGCATCGAGATTTTCCTGCGTTCCGAATTCGTGCTGTGGACCTCGGAGCGGCTCGACGACGAGGGGGTCGACCTGGTTATCGATTACACCGGGGAGACCGCGGAGAGCATGCACGAGTTAGCCGCCGTGCGCGAATTGCTCTTCCCGGTTTGCTCGCGGGCCTATCTTGAGCGCCTTCAGTCGGACGATCCGCCGCCCATCGTCCTTCTACACGACGACGTGCCGTGCGCTGGCGAAGCGCCCAATCTCGAATGGAGCGACTGGCGCCGCATCGTGAATACGACATGGCCTGACGCGCCGGTGATCGATCGCCACTTCAACCTCTCGATCCTCGCTTACCATGCGGCGATGTGCGACCAGGGTATCGCCATGGGCCGCGCCGCAATCGTTCAGCGCCTTGTGCAACGCGGCGAGCTCGTGCCCGCCGCCCCATATGCGCCAGTGCCTGGTCCGAGCTATCGCATCGTGACCCATCGGCCTGGCGACGCACGTTCCCCGGTGCGGCAATTCGCCGCCTGGTGGGCCAGAACGATGGCGGAGACGCAATCTCAGATGCTCGCGCTCGTCGCGCCCGGAAACTGAGCTCGATCCATCGCGCTGGCTAATGGGTCGTAGAGTTTTCCGGGATGGCCAACAGATCCCTCCCATGGTGCCTTGGTGCGCTCGCCGCTTTCGGTGACGCCTGAAGTGCCGCGAGGATAGCCAGTTGAACTCTCGAATCGAACCCTTTCATGCGATCGCGATCAGTCAGCTTGCCCATAAGCTTCGACTTGAGGGCCGCTCGATCATCCACATGGAATTCGGCCAACCTTCAACCGGTGCGCCAGCCAAAGCGATAGCGATAGCCCGGCAGATCCTGGAAAGCGATCCGATGGGCTATTGGGAAAGCATTCCTCTCAAGGAACGTATCTCCCAGCATTACAACGAGAGGTATGGCCTGGAGGTCGCCCCGGGCCGAATCGTGCTGACGTGCGGCGCCTCGCCTGCGCTCGTCCTCGCGTTGAGCACGGCGTTTGTGCCCGGTGACCGCGTGGCCCTGGCCCGGCCCGGCTATGTCGCGTATCGTAACTGCCTGCGCGCGTTGCACATGGACGAGATCGAACTTGAGTGCAGCGCCCCCGAGAGGTTTCAGATCAGCGCTGCCGCCATCGCCGCGATTGATCCTGCCCCTCGCGGCGTGATCATCGCGAGCCCCGCCAATCCGACCGGCACGATCATCGCACCGGACGAACTCGCCGCTATCGCCAGCGTTTGCTCGGAACGGGATATCCGCATTATTTCCGACGAAATCTATCACGGGCTCAGCTACGCCGCGCCGGCACAGAGCATGCTGCAGCATTCCCAGGACGCCATCATCATCAATAGCTTCTCCAAATATTTCAGCATGGCCGGGTGGCGGTTGGGCTGGATGGTCGCTCCCGCCGACATGGTCGAGGAAGCCCGCAAGCGGATGGGGAACATGTTCCTCACGCCGCCGTCGCTCAGCCAGCATGCTGCCCTCGCCGCTTTCGACTGCAGGGAGGAACTGGACGGCCATGTAGAGACGTATCGCCGCAACCGGGCGTTGCTGCTGGAAAACTTGCCCGCGCTGGGATTGGGCGAGATTGCCCCGCCCGACGGCGCCTTCTACATCTATGCCTCGGTCGCGCATCTCACAGGAGACAGCCTTGCCTTCTGTAAGAAAATGCTGACCGAGACCGGCGTCGCAGCAGCCCCCGGGCTCGACTTCGATCCGGAGCGCGGGGGCGAGTTCATCCGGTTCAGCTTCGCGGTGTCGACCGAGTTGGTGCAGGAAGCGATCGAGCGGCTCCGCGCCTGGCTGCCGCAACAGGCGCAGCTAGCATGAGGGACCCCGTGCAGATCAGCCGCCGCGCGCTTGTGAAAGGGGCCTCACTTGGCACTCTCGCGGCGATCGCACCGTCAACCGGAAGTGCCGCGTCACCGGCGCTTGACGCACTCGACAGCACGGTCACCCGCTTCATGGCCGCCTTCGACATCCCAGGCGTCGCAGTCGCAATCGTGCAGGCGGGTCGCGACCCGATACTGCGGCCCTATGGTGTGCGAAAGCTGGGGGCGCCTGCCCGGGTCGACGTGCACACCCAGTTCGCCATCGCCTCGAACAGCAAGGCGTTTCTGAGTGCCAGCCTTGCGCTGCTGGTGGATCAGAAGAAACTGTCATGGGACGACAGGGTCACGCAGCACGTCCCCGAGTTTAGAATGTATGATCACACCGTAACGACGCTGATGACCGTGCGCGACCTGCTGGTGCACAATAGCGGGCTGCCGCTCGGCGCGGGCGATCTGATGCAGGTGCCGCCGACCGATCACAGCGCCGCGGACATGCTGGCGGCACTGCCGCATTTCAAGCCGGCGTCGCCATTTCGGTCCGCCTATGCCTATGACAATATCCTCTACATCGTCGCGGGCATCGTGCTGCAACGCGTGTCCGGCCTCAGCTGGGACGATTATGTCGCCAGACGGATTTTCGCGCCGCTAGGCATGGATGACGCGGTGACCAATACCAGCCTGATGACGGGCCCGAACATCGCTGCCCGGCACGCCAGGCTTGGCCCGCCGACGCGCGGACTCGGCACTATCGAGGTTGTGCCTCCGTCGGAGTCGCCGGTCATCGGACCGGCAGGCGGAATCGGTCTGAGCGTGGCCGGGGCCGTGCCCTGGCTGCAGGTCCAGCTTGGCAAGGGAGCGATACCGGGCGGCGTTCGCTTGTGGAGCGAAGCGCAGGCGAGGGAAATGTGGACGCCGCGCACGATCATCTCGAGCGGCCCGGGGCCAGGCGCCGATCACCCCGAGCGGACGGTTCTGTCGGCCTACGCCCTCGGTTGGGGCGTTGCCGACTATCGCGGTTGCCGGATGCTGTCGCACTCGGGCGGGCTCGCCGGGCAAGTGACGCGGACGACGTTACTGCCCGATCAGGGCATCGCCTTCGTGGTCTATACCAATTGCGAGGACAGCGATGCGGTCTCGGCCCTTCGCTACGCCATCATGGACCTGCTGCTGGCCGCACCGGCGCATGACTGGCTGGCTAACGCCCGCAGCACCCGCGCCGAACAGCTGAAGCAGGTCGCGGCCCTGCTCGGAAATGGCGACTTCAAAGCGCCGGCCGGCGGACCGAGCCGCCCCCTCGACCTTTATGCCGGTCGATACCGGGACCCGTGGTATGGGGACATTGTGATCGCGCGGAGAGGAGCGAACCTCTTCATCGATTTTACGCGTACACCCGCCCTCAAAAGTGCGCTAGAGCCCTTTGGTCCAGACTGCTTCCGCACGCGGTTCAAGCGCGGCGCCGGGGAAGACGCAGTGATCTGTTTCGACATGACGCGCGGAGACATGGGAGGCGTCACGCTCAGAGCTCTTTCTCCGCTCGCCGACTTCAGCTTCGACTATCACGATCTCAGGCTGAAGCGCGTTTCGAACTGACAGCGCGCCCACGCGGTTCGTCCCGCTGATCGCGCAGCGTCCATGTACCTTCGTGGATAGCGTGCCGAACCCGCCGCCCTCGGCGGGCCGCGTAACGGCTCAATTCCCGGCCTCATGGCCCCATTACGAATTGGTGGTTTGAAATGCGCGTCGGAGCAGAAATACGGGTGCGATCGACGATCCCGACTCCCTGCACAAGAGGCACGCGTGCACCATGCCCACCGATACGATAAGCCTGAAGGATCGGTACCGGGTCGATGCCCGTCGCGCGTTGATCAGCGGTTCGCAAGCGCTTGTGCGCCTGCCGATCGTGCAACGCGACATGGATCGCCGCGCCGGTCTCAACACCGCTGGCTATATCAGCGGCTATCGCGGATCGCCGCTGGGCGGATATGACGACGCCTTGTGGAAGGCTGGCGATGAGCTGGCCGCGAGCGACATCGTCTTTCATCCCGGGGTGAACGAGGATCTGGCGCTGACCGCGGTTGCCGGAACCCAGCAGATCGATTTCATGCCCGGCAAGAAGGTCGATGGCGTCTTTGCTCTTTGGTACGGCAAGGGCCCGGGAGTCGATCGCTCCGGCGATGCGATCAAGCATGCCAATCTGCAAGGCGTATCGCCGCTGGGTGGCGTGGTGCTGATCTATGGCGACGACCATAATGGAAAATCGTCGACCACGGCGCACCAAAGCGACCTGACCCTCGCCAGCTGGGGCGTGCCGACCCTCTATCCGAGCAGCGTCGCCGAAATCCTGGAAATGGGGCTCGCTGCGATCGCGATGTCACGCTACTCGGGGCTTCTGGTCGGGCTGAAGCTCGTCAACGAGACCGCAGAGGCAACGGAAGCGATCGACCTGCCGACCCCCATGCCGTTCATCGTTCCGGACGCGCCCGAGGTTGAAGGGGGTGTCCACATCCGGCCGGAAGTCATGGCGACGCAACGGCAGGATGCACGGCTGGTACGCCACAAGCTGCCCATGGCTGCTACCTTCGCGAGAGCCAACGCGCTCGACCGTATGGCGTTTGGTGCCTTGCAGCCTGAATTGTTGATCGCAACGGCGGGCAAGGCCTTCCCGGATGTCATCGCAGCTCTCGCCCTGCTCGGCGTGGATGACGGGGCAGCAGAACGACTTGGGATCGGGGTCTACAAGATTGCCCTGATCTACCCGCTCGATCCGGCTGGCCTGCAAGATGCAGCTACCCGGGCGCGCGAAATCTTCTTCGTCGAGGAAAAGCGGCCCCATGCCGAAGCTCAGGCGATCATTCAGTTCTACGCGAAGGACAACCGCCCGCGGATCACGGGCAAGCGGGCACCGGACGGCAGCGCCCTGCTGCCCGAGGATATGCCGCTCGACCCCACAAGCGTGGCACTGGCGCTCGGCGCACGCATCGAGGCCATGATGGATCAGGTCGCCCGGCATGCCCCGCACTTCGCCGCGTCTCTGGCAGCGGTTCGTGCACGTGCACAGAGCGCGGGCGCGTCGCTGCCAGTTGCTGCACGGCGCCCGGCCTTTTGCCCCGGTTGCCCCCACAATCTGTCGACCAAGGTTCCCGAAGGCTCGTTCGGTGCGACCGGTATCGGTTGCCACTCGATGGTGATGTTCCATCCGGAACGTAATCCGATCCCGATGGGTCATATGGGCGCCGAAGGCGCGAACTGGATCGGCCTGTCGACCTTCATGGACATGCCGCATATTTTCCAGAATCTCGGCGACGGAACCTATAACCATTCAGGCTCGCTTGCCATTCGCGCTGCCGTGCGTGCCGGGACAACGATCACCTACAAGATCCTGTTCAACGACGCGGTGGCGATGACCGGCGGGCAGCCAGTCGAAGGCGACCTCACGGTGGGCCGGATCGTGCAGCAGGTCCGGGCAGAGGGCGTAGAGCGGGTGGTCGTTCTGTCTGAGGACCCGGGGCGGTTTAGCGACGAGCCGCTGCCGCATGGGACCGAATTGCGGCATCGCGACGAGCTTGACCTCGTCCAGAAGGCGCTGCGGGAACTTCCGGGCGTCACCGTGCTGATCTATGATCAGGTTTGCGCTGCCGAAAAACGCCGGCGTCGAAAGATCAACGCGTTTCCCGACCCCGATCGGCGGACGTTCATCAATGCGCTGGTCTGCGAAGGCTGTGGCGATTGCTCGACTGCGTCGAACTGCCTGGCGATCCAGCCGCTCGAGACCGAACTCGGCCGCAAACGCAGGATCGATCAGTCCGCCTGCAACAAGGACTTTTCTTGTGTCGCGGGCTTCTGCCCCTCTTTCGTGACGGTCGAGGGCGGCAGCCTCCGCAAGGCGGCACCCAAGCTTGCGCAGGTCGACCTCCCATTGCCCGAACCCGACTTCCGTGTGCCAGCGGAGGCGTTCGACATGATCATCGCCGGCATCGGCGGGACCGGCGTGGTCACGATCGGAGCTGTGCTGGGGATGGCGGCGCAGATCGAGGGCCTTCACGCCAATCTGTTCGACATGACGGGACTCAGCCAGAAAGGTGGCGCTGTGTTCAGCCACGTCCGGCTGCGCCGTGACGAGTCGTGCGTCGTGTCGGCCAGGATCGGCCCTGGTCAGGCCGATCTCGTTCTCGGTTGCGACCTGATCGCCGCAGTGCATCCCGAAGTGCTTTCCACAATCGCTGAGGGAACACCGGTGATCGGCAACAGCGACACCAGCGCCACCGCCAATTTTCAGGCCAACCGCGATTCTGCGATCGATCCGGCGACGTTGCTGGCGCCTCTCGCCACGGCCTCCGGCCTGAGTCCCAACACCTTGCATGCCAGCCAGCTGGCCACGCGCCTGTTCGGCGACGCGATCGGATCAAATATGATCCTGCTTGGCTTTGCCTGGCAGCAGGGCCGGATCCCGTTGCCGCGTGCGGCGATCATCAAGGCGATCGAGCTGAACAATCGCGCCGTCGCGGCCAATATCATCGCCTTTGACGCGGGCCGGCGTGCGGCGCTTGAAGCGGCGGATGTCGCGCCACCGCCGGAAACGCTCGATAGCTTCATCGGGCGCCGCAGCGACGATCTCGCACTCTACTGGAACCACAGCTACGCTCGGCGCTACGGCGACCTGATGGTTCAGGTACGTAGCGCCAGCGCCGGTGTCTCCGGCGGCGAGGCCTTTGCCTGGGCGGTAGCCCGTTCGGCATACAAGCTGATGGCGTATAAGGACGAGTATGAAGTCGCGCGCCTCTACGCGGATGGCCGCTTCCGCGCGGCACTGGAGAGTGAGTTCGACAGCCCGCGCGCGGTTAAGGTGCATCTCGCGCCGCCGATCCTCTCCGGCATCGATCCACGCACAGGCCATCCACGCAAGCGGACCTTTGGTCCTTGGATTTTCCCGGCTTTGGGCCTCCTGGCCAGGCTAAAACCATTGCGCGAGACCGTGCTCGACCCCTTTGGCCGAACCACAGAACGCCGCCTGGAACGCGACCTGCGGGACGCCTATCTGACAGCGATCGAGCAGCTTTCCTGGCGGTTGTCGGCCGACTCTCTGGACGACGCGTTGCGCGTCGCGAGTGCGCCGCTCGCCGTGCGGGGATTCGGGCATATCAAGATGCCGGCAGCGGCGGCGCTTCTCGCTGAGCTGCAACGTATAGCCGCAAACTGAGCCGATCAGCCCGGGATCCGCACTTCCCGTCTTGCCTCCGGTTCGGAAATCCGTCGGCGCAGTCACGCGGAGGCTCCGGCACCTGCGCGGCTCGAGCAAATAACGGTCGGCCGTGCCGCTCGCGCGCGTCAAAGCCTTCGGCGTCATCGTGAGCGTCACGTTCTCCAGTGGAAAAGGCGTGACGGGCTTTCCTCCACCAAGTAAGCGCGCCAATGCAATTGCGGCCACCGCTTGCATCGCCGCCGAGATTAGGGCTGCTGCATGTGCACGCTGCGCTGAGTGAAACCGATCCCGAGAATTCGGAGTGCCGGCCACGATCCAACTGCAGGGCGCATACAACGCCACAAGCCACTCGACCTCACCAACTCAACACGACCTTGCCGGCCCCTCCGGAGCGCATCGCGTCGAAACCGGCCTGGAAACTACGCGCCTCGAGGCGATGGGTGATCAACGGCTCAAGGTCCAGGCCGTTGCGGAGCAGGCCCAGCATCTTACGCCAGGTCTCGAACATCTCTCGTCCATAGACCCCGCGGATGGTGATCGCTTTCAAGATGATGTCTGCCCACCGAACATCGATCTCCTTGCCCGGAATACCAAGCAGCGCGAGTTTGCCACCCATGACGAGCGCGTCGATCGCCTGTCGAATTGCGGACGTCGCACCGGACATCTCCAGCGCCACGCCAAAACCATCCGTAATGCCTTCCTGAGCCATCACGTCGCGCAAATCCTCCCGGCCGATGTTCACCGGCCGAACATCGGCGAGTCTTGTCGCGAGATTCAGGCGAAAGTCGTTTACGTCAGTAAGAACGACCGACCGCGCTCCAGCCCGGCGAGCGACCGCCGCAGCCATGATCCCGATCGGCCCCGCACCGGTGACGAGCACATCCTCGCCCAGTAGATCGAACTGCTGCGCGGTGTGCACCGCGTTACCGAATGGATCGAGCAACGCCCCGACATCCAGGCTTACCTCGTCTGGCAGCGACACGACGTTGAAGGCCGGAATGCACAGATACTCCGCAAAGGCTCCTTGGCGATTGACGCCGACACCGCGCGTATTGGGGTCGAGATGGAAACGCCCCGCGCGGGCAGCGACGGAGTCTGGGTCGATGACATGGCCTTCGCCCGATACCCGCTGGCCGACGCGCAGCGGCCGGGTGACGGCGCGTCCGATTTCGACGATCTCCCCGGCAAATTCGTGGCCGAAGATCATTGGTACCGGTACGGTGCGGGCCGCCCACTCATCCCAATTGTAGATATGGATGTCGGTACCGCAGATCGCTGTGCGGCGGACCCTGATCAGCACTTCATCCGCGGCGGGCGAAGGGATCGGCGCGCGCGTCGCCCATACACCTTCTCTCGCCTCGAGCTTGGCGAGGCCGAACATGGTTGTATCGACAGCGGCGTCCGGACAAAAGGTCGTGGCCATGGTCACTGGATAATTCCTTCCGCGCGGCCCGCCGCTGCAAAGGCGGAGATGGCTTCGCTGATATTATGGGGCGTATGGGCGGCAGACACCTGCGTCCGGACCCTCGCTTGCCCCTTCGGCACGACGGGGAACGAGAAGGCGGTCACGTACACGCCCTGGTTGAGTAGAGCCGCCGCCAGGCGTTCCGCTTTCACGGCATCGAACAGCATCACCGGAATGATCGGATGCTCACCGGGCAGGAGCTCGAAGCCGAGACCGGTGAGGCCTGCGCGAAACTGCCGGGCATTCTCCATCAGGCGCCGTCTTGCGACATCGCCTTCGGTTGATTTCGCGATCTCGATCGCGGCGAGGCTCGCCCCGCAAATTGCCGGCGCTAGCGCATTAGAGAACAGATAGGGCCTCGCCCGCTGCCGCAGCAGTTCCACGACTGACCGCCGCGCGGTAACATAGCCGCCCATTGCGCCGCCAAGTGCCTTTCCAAAGGTCCCAGTCAGGATATCGATCCTCCCCTCCACCCCGCGATAAGCAGCCGAGCCCCGCCCTTGGGGCCCGAGGAAGCCGGTTGCATGGCAATCGTCCACCAGCGTCAGCGCACCATGGCGCTCGGCGAGGTCTGTGATCGTAACGAGGTCAGCGATCGTACCGTCCATCGAGAATACGCCGTCAGTTGCAACCAATATCGACTGCGCCCCTTCGGATCGGGCCTTGATGAGCTGGCGCTCCAGATCAGCCATGTCATTGGTAGCGAAGCGATAGCGCTTCGCCCTGGACAGGCGCACGCCGTCGATGATCGACGCATGATTCAACGTGTCCGAGACGATCGCGTCCTTCTCGCCCAGCAATGGCTCGAATACGCCGCCATTGGCATCGAATGCAGCAGCGAAAAGGATTGCGTCTTCGAAGCCAAGATAGCCGGCAAGGGCCGCTTCCAGGTCTTTATGGATATCCTGCGTTCCGCAGATGAACCGGACCGAAGCGAGGCCCGCGCCCCACTTCGCGGTTGCGTCCTGCATCGCCGCAATCACACGCCTATCTGCCGCCAGGCCCATATAATTGTTGGAGCACAGATTGAGCACCTCCCGCGGGCCCGAGCGCGTCGCCACCCGTACGGTGGCGCCTTGAGGCGATGATAAGATGCGTTCAGTCTTGGTGAGGCCGGCTTCAGCGATCGCACCGAGTTCGGCACCTATCCGGTCGTAAAATCCGAGATCCATCGAGCTTTCCTTCACAAGATGACGGATGATTACGATATGGCGGAACCATTATCCAATATAATGGAATTAGGAATTCTCTCTAACCTATTACGACCAGTAATGCTCTGGCGTCGGCCCTCCCGACATTGCGGATGGCGTGCTCGACATCCGCCGGATAACGAGCCGTTGAGCCTGCTGATACCACGCTCCGCTGGTCGCCCGCGGCGACTTCCATCTCCCCATCCAATACCGTCAGGTGCTCGCGCATGCCCTTTGCATGCGGTGCGGACACCAAAGCCCCACCAGGCAAGAAACGCAATTCGTACCATTCGACGGAGCCTGCACGATCGGCGGGGCTGAGGATGCGCAGCAAGCACAATTCGTCGTCCGTCCGGATCTGGGGCGTGAAGGACGCGGTAGCGACGTCGATCGCAACGCGCGGAACCGACTGGCGACCGCCAATCAGTTCCGAGATATCGATTTTGAGGGCCTCTGCCAGCATCCACACCGTCGAGAGCGTGGGATTGGTCTCACCTCGCTCGACCTGGGAAAGCATCGAACGCGACACTCCGGAAAGCTTGGCCAGTTGCTCGAGCGTCAGGCTCTCCTGTTTGCGCAGCCGTTGGATCTCTGGCCCGATCTGCGGTGCGCCTGGTTCGGCCAATTCAGTTCCCTTACACTTGGTCAAGATTCCGGAGGTTCGAGCCTGTCGAAACGACATCCGCTTGCTATACTCAGCGGTCCCAAAACCTGACCGGCTTGCCCGCCATGAGCAGCGTTGAGCCCTTCAGGTCCGTACTACGACGTAGTTGGCGTGATCAACCGCCCTGCGAGCCATCGACGGCACCGGCGCGCAACACTGATGCTCACACTGCATACCAAGGCCTGGGCCGCGTAGTCGGGCAATACACTCCGAAGTTCGAGGAAGAAGGAACTTATATGCAGTCGAGACGCCATCCACGCTGAGCGGCCGCTACCGCTGCCGTCACCGGCGCCCTGGCGTTCGCGGACCAGGCGGTCGACACTATGAGACGCTGCACGCAAGGCCTGCCCTTCTGGCAATGACCCCGGCCGCCGTCGAGGAATAGCACGTACTGCGACCTGGTAGAGTTGCGGCAGATCGCCGCCCGGCTGGACTCAGTTGCTCGACACCATCAATGCGTCGAGGGCCTCGGGCGTTATCGTCCCGGTGACCGCCAGCGACCTGCTCGCCTGGAACCGGCGAAGCGACGAGCGCAATGCCGGCCCGACGATCCCGTCGATCCGTCCATTATAGAAGCCTTGCGCGAGCAGGGCGATCTGGACCCGGCGGACGATCGCTGCAAAGCGCTTGGTCCGCCCGGACAGCGTCGAGGTAGCGGGTTCCGCGGGTGCCGTCGCCCGCTCGGACAGTGCGACGAGCGGCTGCGGCGCCGGATCAGGCGTCGGGCTCGGCGTTGGCCTCGGTGCCGGCGGCGTGTAGGCGGGGGCGGTATAGCTCGAATCGCCGTAACCGCCGCCCGTGCTCGAGCGGTGGCTGGTATGGCTGTAATGCCCGCCGCCATAGCCCGACCGGTGGCTCGAATGGCTTGAGTGGCTGCTATGGCTGCGATGCTGGGCGAGGATCATCAGGTGATCCTGGCCGAACACACGAAACAGGGTGCCCTTGTTGGGATCATCGACACCCGTGGTCGTTGCGCTGATGAACGCGGCGTTGGCGGCATCCTGCGTGCCGAAGCCAGCGGCCAGCATGCTCGAGATCAGGAAACGGGTTCGCTTCATAGTGGCGATACTCCGGCAAGCGCGTCAGCATCGGGGTGCCATTCGAAAAAACCACTGCACGCATCGCGTTCACGGCAGGATTCACACGCCGGCGTGAACTTGCGTTTCCAGTCCGAGATCGAGGCAATTGCCAGGTGGCGGTAGGACTGCGGCACGGTGCATCTCGGGAAGTTGAACAGTTGCGCGTCCATGCCGTGCAGGGCTGTCAGGTCGAGCGCTTGTGCGATCGGATCGAACCGGCTTGCGTGATTGACGAACAGCCTCCCCCAGCGGTTGCGTGCATAGCCGGTATTTTCCAGCTGCATGATCGACCAGACCTCGATGAAGCGAAGACGGACCGCGACGTGGCGGGCGAGCCCAGGCAGCGCATCGAGGTTGGTGGTGAGTAACACCGTCCGCAGCTCGATCCTCGCGCCGGCGAGCGCCAGAATCGCGAGGCTCTGCTGCAGGCGGACGAATGCGCCCGTCTTGCCGACGATTTCATCATGGAGCGCTGCGTCGGATGCATAAAGCGGGATGCCCCAGCTCACGCGCGCATAACGGGGGTCGCGCAGCCGCTCGATGTCGTCGTCCGCGAAATGCTGACCGTTGGTAAGCACGTGGAATTCGAGATCGGGCCGGGCGGCGAGAACCCGCTCGATCATACCGCATAACTGCTCCTTGTAGAGGGTCGGCTCGCCGCCAGTGATGCCGATCAGCGTGCCCGGCTCGGCGAGCAAGCAGGCCTGCTCGAAAAGGTCGAACCGGTCGACGTGCGTTTTCTTGGGCGGCTGCGAGCACATGACGCAAAGCTGGTCACAGCGTTCCGTTACCAGGAGCGTGTTGTGGGCGGACCCGCTGCGCAAAAGGCGCTCGGCGCGGCCTGTACCCGGCTGCACCAGGATGATATCGCCATCGAGGTCGGTGGCCGCGGCACCGTCGATCGCGACCAGGCCGTGCTTACCGGCATAGCAGGCGCCAAGTTCCTCGTGGTCGACCAGGACTGAATCCCACTCGACGAGCCCGGCACTCCTGTCCGACCGCAGCCGGGTGACGAACGGGCGGTCCGCCTCGGCAAGCGCTGCGAGACTGAGCGGGATCATAGGGCTGACACGCCGAGTTCCGACGGGGTGCCGGGGAGACGCAGCCAGCGGCTGAGCGAATGGCGCACCGCCGGGTCGTTCGAATAGATCAGCTCGAAGATGAAATCGAACAGGTGCAAGTGCCGCCGGCAGAAATCGGTCTCGGCGCGTGGCACGTCGATGCGGCCATAGCGTGCGATGTCGTCGACAAGGTCACGGCCGCAATAGGGCTGGTAGGCGCAGCGCTGGCAGGCCGGATCGAACTGGTTGGTCGCGTGGGCGTTCAGCAACGCCCGCTTTTCGGTGTCCCAACCCGAGGCGATATCGCCGATCGCGAGATCGATCACGCCCGACCGGGCCAGCATCCGCGCTTCGTCGGTAGGATAGACCGTGCCGTCATGGTCGACGACGATATAATCGGTGCCCATCGGGTTGGGGTTGCGCAGATCGACATGACGATCGCGCCCGGGCTGGAAGATCCGCCTGAGGCAGATACTGAGATACGTTTCCTCGAGCACGCGGCTCCGGTCCGCCCAGTTGCGCTCGATGATCCGGCGGACGAAGTGTTCATAATAATCGCGCCAGGCGGCGTCCTGTTCGCGCGAGTCCCGGTGGCGCTTCCTGGCGAAGCCCTGGAAATTGATCGGTCGCAGGAACAGGCTGTCGAGGCCGCGGCTTGCATAGCTGTCGATCAGGTCGTCGATCGCGGGCGGTGAAAGCGGATTGATCGTCGGCAAAGCCGACACCTTTTCGGGCCCATAGCGCGCGATGACGGCGTCGAGGTTCCGGAGGAACTGACTGGTCTCCGCGGCATCGCCGGTGCGGTTGTGGCCGTGCGTGGCGGCGTCGCCGTCAAGCGAGGTGCTGATATAGACGTCAGGCCGATCGAAGATCGCAAGGATCTCGTCGCTGAGCGCGTGCAGATTGGTGCAGATGACGAACTGACGCTTGGCGAAGCGCGCGCAACCGTCGATCACCGCGCGCAGCAGGTCGGGCCGCAACGTCGGTTCGCCGCCCTGGAATTCGATCTTGATGCGCTTGGTCGGCAGGGCGTCAAGCTGGCGAAGAACCGCGCCAAGCGTAGCGTCGCTCCAGTCATAGCCCTTCTGCGCAAGGCCTGCACGCGACACCTGGCAATAGGAGCAGCTGAGATTGCACCTGAGCGTCGGTACGAGGATGAGATAATCGAGCGGTCCCGGACGGGTCAGCCGCTCCGCCAGGCCGTAGGCGTGCGCGACATGGCCGAGCGCGTCCTCGTCGACGATCGCAAGGCCATGGCGTTCAAGGACATGAAGGTCTTCGCTCGACAATGCATCTTCGGCGAGCCGGTCGAGCAAGCCGTAGGAAACGGTGCAAAAGCCCCCTGTGTCGCTCACGAGGAGTGCCCGGTCGCCTCGCATAGGCGTGGCGCGGATCGGCAGGAAGGTCATTCTAGCAACCGCGCAAGCACGACGCTGCGCGCGACGGCGCCGCGCGCCAGCAGGCGCTCGTTGGCGAGCGCCGACTTCCAGATGAGGGCCAGCTCGCCGCCTCGCCTGACCGTCGAGGACAGGCTGACGGTTGTTCCCTCCAGCTCCAGTGTCACGTCGGGATAAAAAGCTCGAACCCAGCCTGAAGCAGTCTGCGACAAGGAAAGGCACTCGGGCCGCAGGTCGCATTGGATAGTATCAGGCATAAAGGCGCTCCTCCCAAAGCGCGGCAGATGACTAGACTAGGCCGCGCGTCTGCCCTCAACAAGAACGAATATTGAGCGCGTGCGAGAGATCAGACGATTGCGCGCATCGCCGGCGCGGCTAGACTGCTCGAATATTTCGGGAGGATGCGGGATGATCGAACAAGCGCGCGAGCGTGTGCGGCAATGGTGAAACCCTCGCCCCCTTCCGGCACCGGCCCGCAGCCGCCTGACAATGGCTGCACCATGACCGTCGTCATCATCGTGGTGATCGGCATCGCCTGGAGCCTTTCCCGTTGCTCGACGCCGACCGGCACGCAGAACAGCAGCGCGGCACCGACCGCGATGGCGCAAAGCCTGAGCGACGCAGTGAAGGCGCAGACGCCACCCCCCGTCCAGCCGCTCAGCCGAAAGAGCGTCAAGCGCGGCATGGCCCATGAGCGGCTCGCCTTTGCAGCGGAAGGCGTCTCCGGCGCGATGATATACAGCCAGAATTGCTATGATGCGCTCAGCCGCTCCTTTGGCTGGGGCAAGCTCGATATCTGCGGCGCCTTCGACATGCTTGCGGTCCAGTCGCTGCCGGAAACTGACGTGGCGGGGCTTGAGAAGGAAACCGCCTATTTCCAGAACGAAGTCGCGGCCGGACGCTATCTGGCCGCGGCGACAGGCGCAGGCGAAGCGGCGGACGAAGCCGACACCAGGCTTAGCGCTCTCCAAGCCAGGATCGGACCGCCCGCTGCGGCGGTCGATGTGACGGCGTCGGCCGCTACCGAGGAAAGCAGCGGCGGGCTGGAGGGAGCCGACGACACGATCGACAATCTCGACCCCAGCCAATAGCCAGCCACACCGGACCGCGGGCGGCCTAGCACGGAGCGCCGCTCACTTCCGCTGTTGGGAGTGGCCCAAACCACGCCGCCGCGAAGCGGCGTCCGCTTGCACCGACGGCGCAGCCGCCGCCAACCGCCAACAAAGGCTGGCACCCGGCAGAGCGGCGGGATCAGCGGCGTCGAACCGGGCTACCGTCGCGCCCTCCGCCGTGGGCTGGCGCCAGTCTGGTCTGACCGTAGCACGGGAGCCTCGTTTAATTCGACGGCTGGCACAAAGGCCTGTAGGAAAATTGACGGCCCGTGCGCACCACCTCAAATCGGCCCGACGGGCTCCCCGCCATCGCCGAGCGACGAAAGTGAGTCTTCGACACGTCGAGAATAGGTATTGTCGGGGCCCACGGCGGCTAAGAGCATTCTATACGCCGTCTCGTACCCTTCTGCCTCCAGGAAATCGTATCGCAATTTCCCGCATCGGCCAATGTGAGGTTGGATAACTACATTCTAGTGGCGAGTGGCAGCATGTCGAAGCGCTGCTCGAGAGCGGCGATTGGCATCGCTGTTTCGACGCGCATGCTCCTGCCGCGTTCTTCCCGATCGTGCCGCGCAAACCAGCAATCACCTCCCGCCGGACGACGTTCGCTTCCTTGCGTCCTTCGATACTTTCGGCCACGGCGTGGAGCGGATCATGAACATGCCCCCAGGTCAGTATAACGTGCTGCACACATTCCCGAACGAGAATGGCGGACGCCCTTTTTATTGCGCGGGCGGCGATGAGTTCGGGACTCTCACGGACGCAGAGATGAGCGAGACTGAGAGTTCATACGCGAGCGCGTCTGGACCAGAAACGTGACCGTCTCGGCTGCGGACCGCCGCCGTCTGGCGCTGGAGATCATCGCGACCCTGGTGAATATCAAACGGTCGGCGGCCGACCAGCTGCTACGCCGCGCCGGCGTTCCCGAAGACCTGATCAAGCGCTTCCTGAAGGACCGTGATCCCGCCACGAACGAGCGTCTTTCGAAGCGCGTGGCTGGCACGATGGTGCTCGACGTGCTGGCGCGGGACGGCGGTGACGAGGAAATCGTCTCCCGTCTCATCGCGATCGCGTCCGAGTGGGACGCTTACCATCTAGCCGCCGACGAATATGTCGCGCGTGGCACCGTGCAAAAGGCCCGCGAGGTCAAAGGCCATATGCTCGAGCAGGATGCGCAAGAGCGAGAGGTCGCCGCCGCGCGCGCGCGGCAGGCGGCAGAGGACGCAGCGACCGAAAAGTCGGCGCAGGTGAGACAGCAGAGTGCTCTGCTGCTCGGCCAGTTCGACCACGCCACCTCAAACGGGGAACCGCACGAACGCGGCTTCCTATTGCAGGACTTGCTCAATCGGCTTTTCGATTTGCACGATTTCCCGGTGACCAAGTCCTTTTTCCGCAACGACGGCGCCGAGCAGATCGATGGCGCGTTCGAAATGGACGGCTGGCACTATCTCGTCGAATGCCGATGGCGCCAAAAGCCGGCCGATACTCGCGATCTGGACGGGTTGATCGGTCAGGTGAACAGGTCGGGACGGCAGACCATGGGTTTGTTTCTGTCGATCAGCGGCTGGTCCGAGCACGTCGTGCCGATGCTCAGGCAGAATCCGTCAAAGGCCATCCTGCTGATGGAAGGATATGACCTTCGCGCAACGCTCGCGCGCGACGTCGACCTGAGATCCCTGTTGCGCGCAAAGCTGCGTGCGTTGAATGTGGATGCAGAGCCATTTCTCTCTGCCCGAGCCTGCCGCTGATCGCTGATGGGGCGGTCGAGCGCACCCCTGGCGGTGTCCGCCTCGGGTGAAACAATAGTCAACGCGGCCGTACGCCAGGCAATGCGCTGAGCCAACGACCCGAAGCGCGCGGCGGATAGCTCCCCGCGCGGCTGACACCGTTCCTGCCGAGGCGTTGAATACCGTTTCCGGGCTTCAATGACCTGCGCGACGATCGGGCAACGACCGCCAAGTGAGCGACACGCTTCCGATACCAGCCGGATGCTGCGCCGGCAGCCGATCACGTCGGCAGGATTGTGTCCCTATGTTGGTCACGATCGCGTCCCGCCGGACAAGTGAAAAGCGATCTCGGTCCACAAGCGTGGCGAGGGCGTGGCCTTAGCCTGAGCCGTAGTGACCGGGAGGCCGGCGCCTTTGGAACCGACGCCGATCAGGTTGGCGATTGCCATCGTGGTGCCGGACGCGGCGCCCCCGATCGAGACTGCGCGCTCTGGCGTCACGCGAGTGTCGAGCGTCATCGCATAGCCAGTCTTGCAAATCAGCGTGCCGGGCGGGATCGTGACGGAGATCGCCGGGATCAGGCGGGTTTCGTCGCCTAGCGTGCCGAGCGGCATCTCGAGGTCGGACCTTCCGAGATAGGTGAGATGGCCGCCGAACGCATGGTCGGCATAAGCGGTCGCGCCGCCGATCCGCGTGACCACGGCTTGGACACCGCCGCCGGATGCGTAGCGTTCAGCGCACCGCCCGGCCCCGGGATTGTCGGTGCTGCGGCGCCCGATCGCGCCACCACCGAAACCATAGGCGTCGCTGGTCGCGCCGCTGTCCGGTCCGTCACGATGCGCGAGCGCGGCAGCCTCGGCGCCGACCAGCAGCAGGAGCGCGTTATTGCCGCGCTCGTACCGGTCGCTCGATAGGGTCATGCGGGTGCCGAGCACCTCGCTGCCGGGCGCAGTGACGGCCTTGGCGCCATCGGCCGGCTTGACGAGGTCAACGTCGCAACCAGACAGGCCGGAGCCGCCGGATGACGGGCGGTCGCCGAGCACGGGCGCACCGGCAACGACCCGGAAACCGGCCGCTACCTGCGTGTAGATCGTCTGACACGCGTCACCGGTATAGCTGAATGCCCCATACTCGCGCCCGAACACATCGCCGCCGATCGCGATATTCTTGTCGAACAGATAGGGCTCGGTGAAGCCGAGCTCGGCGGACTTGGCGTAGACCGACCAGTTGATACTGGCGCGCAGTTCCTGGCCCTTGCCGCGGAAGTTGTGCTGCTTGACCGAAGCCCCGATGATGAACTTCTCGAGGCTCGAATAGCCAGCCGACAGCGACAACTCGCCGGCCGTTTTGTCTTCGAGGTCACCGGTCAGCACGACGCGGTCGGTCGAAGAACCTTGCGTCTTCCTGACCTCGAACTTCTCCTGGAAGAAGCCGAGCGAATTGATCCGGTCCTGCGAGCGCTTGACCTGGAAGCTGTTGAACGCGTCACCTTTCCGCGGGCCAACCGCGCGGCGGATCACCTTGCCCCGCGTCCGGGCGTTGCCGTTGATGTCGATCCGCTCGACATAAGCTTGCCTGCCGTCCGAGGTAGGTGAATTGTTCCCCATGGTCGGGGACTGACCGTTGCGATCGAGCTCGGGGTTCACCTCGGTGAAGGCATAGGCGAACAAGCCAGTCGGCTCTGCCCGATTGTCGATCGCGCCCTTGGCAGTGTCGTACCAAACGACGCGGTTGACCTGCGACGTGGTGGCAAACTTCATCGTGTCGTCGTTACCAAACTCGCTGTCGACGGCGGTGGCTCTGAAGTCACGGCGCTGACCTTCCTGCGCCACATAGGTGATGATGAAGTCCGTCTTGTCCGGGGTCAGTTCGGCCATCGCCGACGTGAAGCGGACATCGGTATAGCCCTGGGTCAGGTAGTATTGGCGCAGCATCTGCTGGTTATAGGCCACGCGGACACTGTCGAACCTTGCGGTCGCGTCGAGCAAGGTCACCAGGCGGCTCGGCCCGGTCGCCACATACCCGCGTAGCTTGCCCGACGAAGAGGCGCCGCCGCGCACGGTGTCGATCCTGCTGACCTTCGACTTGGCGCCCTCGGCGATCTCGTAGATCAGATCGACGCGGTTGTGATCGAGCGCGACGAACTTGGGTGAAACCGACGCCGCGAACCGCCCCCGACCACGATAGAGCTCGAGGATGCGCGCGACATCGCCGCGGACGGCGCTGCGGGTGAAGATCTGCCGCGGCGCAATCGCCACGACCTTGCCCAGGTCGTGTGCGCTCACGCGCCGGTTGCCCTCATAGACAACCCGGTTGATCACCGGGTTCTCACGAACGCGCACGACGATGTTGCCGGTGTCGCCGCCGCTGACCGTCACATCAGCAAACAGGTCGGTCGCATAGAGATCCCTGATCGCCTGATCGAGCAGTTCGTGCGTCGCATCCTGCCCAATCCCCAGCCGGGTATAAGCCAGCACCGTCTCGGGTTCGACGCGCTGCGTGCCTTCGACGCGCAGCGTATGGATGGTCCGCACGCTCAACGCGCGAACGACCTGATCGACCGGGATCGGACGGTGCACCGACGCGGGCGCGGCCTGCTGGACGGACTCCTGGTGGGCGCTGCCAAGAATGCTGACCGCGACCGGCACGCCGGCGAGCATCGTGCCGGCGAGCAGCAGCGCCATCGCCTTGCCGCCAAAGCGTGACGGGGCAAGCGCATGGCGAGCGATCTCATTCACCAGTCGGTTGGAATTACGGCGCTTCTTCGGGCGGTCGGTCACGGGGATCGACACTTCCTTGCCGTCGCGCACGATGATGACGGTTTCATTGTCGCCGTCGGACGATGGGCCGGAAGGCTGCCCAATTCTGAAGAGCAATAATTTGAGCGTTGGAACAAGCCGTTCGCCGACCTGCCTCACAGTATAGCGAAACCGTGCGAAGAACCCGTTATAACCGACTTTGTCGGTGAACCCGCCGGACGAAGCGCCTAACTGAAACCGGCGGCGACAGCGCAGTTCGATGTCGTAGAAAAATTGCCAGGCGCGAACATGAAGCGGCAACGGAAGAGCGTCGATCATAGCGGTATAGCGTCCGCAATCGATGATTGCGTCTTCGAAAGGTACCCGACCTGAGCCTTCGTAGCCCATCTTCGAACCCCAATTCGATCGTACTGTTACCCGATCGTCGCCTCTAACCTTGTATTTAACCCTGTATTGACCATAGTTGCCGTCATACTAACACGAATGTCAGCTGTTTACCAGATCACCGAACACCCGATTCGATCACAAGCATGACGAATTGCGTCCAGCCTTTTGCTGCAATCGCGCATACGTGTCGTCGAGACGAGTTCCAGTTCCTGATCGACATCGATACGGTCACCGAAGAAAATATAGGAAATGCTGGAATCGTCTTTGGACGAGGTCCAGCACATGCCCTGAATATGTTGATGCGCGTCATGGAGGGCGAGCGCCCAGGCGCTGGTATGTTTATACTGCCGCGGGCGAGTATCGATGAGCTGGGCCCTCGACGTCCCCATCTTCTTCAGGTCCGGCTCGTTCAATTGCGCAAGGACGAGGCCACGTTTCACGACCAGTTCGGAGTGGTCGAGCGGCTCGATCGAGCTCCATCCGATCGTTGTCGGCCCTGCACCGGTGGGAATGTCATGGAGCAGCGTCTCGAAGATCGCGCAATCAAGATCATCTGCCCCGTACATCGTGCCGACCGGCCCGGTCGGCCTCCGGAGGGGGGCGAAACGGGTCCGTCGGCCAAGGCCGGGATTGAACGCGTCGCCCTTGAACCCGCGGTCATGGATCCGGTCGAGCGGCGTTCCCGCCTTGAGCGGCAAGGTCCTGACCGCCGGGAAGGGTGACGGGACGACCAGGGTCATCCCGCCAGCCTTTCAGCTTCATATTCGGCCGCGCCAATGATCGCATCGCGGTCCTCGAAGCTCTCCGCCGGGCACAGCCCGTCGAGATAGCCGTTGGGAGAGGTGAACCAGAACGCGATCTCCCAGTTGCTCATGCGGCTGGGCAGCGCCGCCAGCACCTCTTCGACCACCGGATGCGGTTCACTGTCGGTGAACTGGAACGCCGGAAATAGAACCCCGTCCGCGGTCGATATAGCAAAGACGCGCTTTGCCTGGCGCCACCTGCTCGCAGTCGCACTCGAATTCTTGGCCTTGTGACCGGCGAGTTGGGTCAGATCCCGGCTGTTATAGGACGGCCAGGATTCGAGCAGCCGCGCACGCTGACGGGCGTTTTCTTTCAGCATGTCGCGCGAATAGACGAGCGGATCCTCGTTGCGGTTGATCTGGGCGATGGCGCGCGCCAGGTCCTTGACCTCACGGTCCTGGAGGGCCTGGTGCTCCTCCTTCGCAATCCGCGAGACGTATTCGAACAGTTCAGCGGCGGTCTTCAACTCAGGGCGCGACTGGGGCTGCGCGAGCAACTTGCCGAGCTCCTCGATCACCCGTGCGGTGACCCGGTCTGAGGCACCCTGCCCGGCGTCCTCCTCGGTGTCGGGATTCGTACGCTCCGCCTTAAACGCGAGATGGATCGAATTCGCCACGACCTCACGCAGGCGCGCGCCTTCGATAACCGCGATCGACTGGTTCAGCCCGATGATCCCGGCGCTTGCCCATGGCCCGTCACTCCCCCCTGCAGATTCGATGTGTTCCCCTGACATTATGGCACCTCTGGATGATTCGAGTGATGTCTAGTTTGTATTACTCATATCATCAAGAAGGAATGAACGAGACGTAAAAAAGGTTCCGGGAGGGCGGCCGCCGCCACTGCGGATAAGTCCCGCCGGCTCGACGATCCCTCCCTTGGGAAGATTTCGACATCCTCCCGGCATTGCTGAAGAGCAGCCCATAGGGTGGTGGCGTCGGTCTGCATGACACGGCGATTCTTACGCCGCCCTGTAGGACCGGCCCAAGGCCCTGACGCCCTGACGCTTGCCTGCGATTGCGGCCAATCCCTGCGATGGCATCGCCTTGTCGCTGCAAGGTGTCGGTGTCCGAGTTCGCATGCAGCTTCGAAGGGCCGGCCGGCCGTGGACGGCGACTGGCCTTTAGCTCGGGTGCGTCCGACTGGTTAGCGTCCAGAACAAAAGAGTGGTTCGTTGGCGTTCGGCACGGTCGTCACCGACCATCAACCTGCGTAAAGCGGCCGTCGAATGCTTTTCACACCTCGTCCGCCGTGCCTGAGCTAGTAAAACCGTTCAGCGGCTCCCGGCAAGCAGCGCATCGCGAACACCAAAGGCGATCAGCCCCAGCGACACCACACCGAACGTGACGACACGCGGATCAAGCATGTCGTAGATGAGCCTGCCAAAGCCTATGGTGACTGCGAGATAGGCGACCATCCCAACTGTCGCGATACAGGCCAGCGCCCGGTCATTGTGCGGTAGATTCGCAGAATATTGATCGCCGCAAGCAGCAGAATGAGCGGTGTCGCAGCCAGCGACCAGAACAGCGTGTCGGGCTTGTCGTGATAGAAGGTCCATACGCCGATCGTATGCCCCGCCGCGCCGAGAATGAAGATGGAAGACAACAGACGGTCGATCCAGCGTATGCCTTGACCTTTTCCCGGGACCGCCGATGGTGCGAACGCCCACGAACGGCGCTTTCGACCTGACGGCTAACCACAATCTCCGCACCAGCGCGCAACTGTAAAGGCGCGCGACGACACATTCAGCCAAGGTCTCGCCATAAAGTCGCAGCAAATTGCCGCCGAGGGCCTTGTCGCCCTGACCCGCCGACCAGCCCGCGCGCGACAGGCGGTCAGCGAGGCGCCTGAAGCGGAGATGATCATGCCAGTCGGGGATGATGTTGAAAATGTCCGCCCCCTCGCCCGGCGCAGCGACGCCCTTGGTGGCGCGATCCTCGTAGAATTTCTTCTGCAGCGCGCGCGGCATCGTCGATGATCGTTTTGCCCAGGCATCCATCAGTGCCGGGCCTCCACGCAGCCGGCGACGTGATGCTGCCGTCACTCATACGTGGTGCAGGCCCCTAGCCTGACGATGCGGGAGACGGTCCCGGAAGATTAGCTCAACGCGCTGCGGGGCAGATGTGCGCGAGCGCGCCGCCATTGTCCCAATAGGGCTTGTAGATCGCCTGGCCCTGCGAGAGCTGCCAACAGCTCAAATCGGTCGCGCCCGCCCGCACCAGCGCAAGCGTTCGGCCGTAGCGATCGGTATCGATGCGCTGGATCAAAATCGGCCCCTGCACGACCGCAGCGCGCAGCGAGCGCGTCGAAGCATAGGGATCGCCGGGCGCGCAACGCCTGCCCTGCTGGCAATGACCCGGCAGTTCCGGGGCGTCGATGCCGAGAAGACGGACGCGCTCGGCACCGCAGCGAAGCGTGTCGCCATCAACTGCGGTGCAGCGGACATCGGCCGCGCCTGGCGCGGCCAGCAATAGCAACAGAGCAGTCAGCACCGCGCGGCACTCATGGGGGCGTCCCCCGATCCTCGCCGAGCCGCGCGAGGGTTGCTTCGTCCTTCGCACTGTCGAACCAGCGATCCAGTGCCGCGGCAAATAACGGGCCGGCGCCGGCTTCGATGAACAGCGTCAGCGAGGATCGTAGCTTCACGGCGTCGATATCGCCGAAAACCCCGTCCGCAGTCAGCCCGATGAGATCCTGCAGGGCTGCCACGCACTCGCGCAGCCGTGCGCCGAGGATGGGGTGGCCGAGATAGGCGCGAGCCTCGTCGAGCGACCGGATCGCATATCGCCGCGCCATGTCGCTCCGGCCGAGCCCTGCGATCTGTGGGAAAATATACCACATCCAGTGACTGCGCTTGGCGCCCCGCCGGATTTCGGCAAGCGCGGTCTCGTAGCTTCCGGCCTGGGCGGCCACGAATCGGTCGAGGTCGAACGGATCGGTCATCGAACGCTCGTTGATAGCGGATTCACGCCGCCGATCCGATGGCCCGTAAAAAATATTCGCCGCCGAAATTGCCACTTTTGCACCGCTTTGGTCCTGATCGGCCCGCCATCGTTTCGGGCCCGGCGATTGACTTGAACCAGGACGATAGAACAAACAAGGAACGAATCAACCGCCTGTGAGTCTGCTGATGCCATGCACCAATCAATCGTCCTCGAGGATCTGCGAGCGCGTGTCGCGCAGATCGAGGGCGCGGGCGCGCGGCACGGCACTATCCCGTTCGGCGTCGAGGCGATGGATTCGCGGCTGCCGGGCGGCGGCATCGCGACCGGCGCGCTTCACGAAATAGCGGGCAGTCCCGACCTCGCCGACGATGCCAGCGCGACGATCTTCCTCGCCGGCATTCTCGCCCGGGTCGAAGGACCGGTCTTCTGGTGCCTGCGCTGGCGCGACCTGTTCGCCCCTGCCCTGCATCTTGCCGGGCTTCACCCCGACCGGGTGATCCATGTCGAGGCCGGCAGCGACGCGAACGTCCTGCTCGCAATGGAGGAATGCCTGCGCAATCCGGGCCTTGCCGGCGTCGTTGGCGAGATCACCAGATATTCGACGACGGCCTCGAAGCGCCTCCAGCTTGCCGCCGAAGGATCGGGCGTCCCGGCGTTCGTCTTCCGCCGTGCCTCGCGAGCCGACCATGCCACAGAGGGCACGGCCGCGGTGACGCGCTGGCGGATCACCGCGGCGCCGAGCGAGGATCTCGGCATTCCCAGCCTCGGCCGGCCGCGCTGGCGCGCCGAGCTCGAACGCGCACGGGGCGGCAATCCCCATCATTGGATCGTGGAGGGGTGCGATGCGACGGGTCGTATCGCTCTTCCTGCCGCACTGGTCGACCGACCGGCTGCGGCGGAAGACCGGCAAATCGCCGCCTGACGGCGGTGCAACGGCATGCACGCCGCTGGTGACGGCGATCCCCGATCATGGCCGCCGCGTCGTCGCGGGGGTCGACGTGCAGGCGCGGCTGCTCGGCATCCGCCAAGGCATGACGGTGACCCAGGCGCGGTCGTTCGCGCCGGGCCTTGAGGTGGTCGATGCCGCGCCCGAGGCCGATGCCGACGGGCTGCGCCGCTTGGCACTGTGGGCAGGTGCGCGATACTCGCCGGTCGTTGCCCCCGACCTGCCCGACGGCCTGTGGATCGACATCACCGGCTGCGCATCGCTGTTCAGCACCGAGCGCGCCTTGCTGAAGGACCTGCACCGCCGCGTCGCGGCGTTCGGCCTGTCGGTGCAGATCGCCGTCGCCGATACCGCCGGCTGCGCGCATGCGGTTGCGCGCTATGTCCCTGCGGGCCGGCCGGTGACGATCGAGCCCGGCCACAGCCGCAAGGCGATCGCGCTGCTGCCGATCTCGGCGCTCCGCATTGCCTCCGCCGATGTCGAGGGCCTGCGCAAGCTCGGCTTCGAGCGGGTCGAGCAACTGATCGGCGCACCCCGGGGCCCGCTCGCCAAAAGGTTCGGCCGCGAGCTGCATCGCCGTCTCGACCAGGCGCTGGGATTTCTGCCTGAGCCGATCGAGCCGATCTTTCCCGAAGCGCTGCCTAGGGTGCGCCGCGGATTCATGGAGCCGATCGCGACCGCCGAAGCCTTTACCCGCGTCCTTTCCGATCTCGCCGGTGACATCGCCGCCCAGCTGGCAAGGCTCGGCAAGGGTGCCCGCCGGCTGGATTGCTATTTCCACCGCGTCGATGGTCATACCCAGGCGATCCGCGTCGGCACCGCCGCGCCATCGCGCGATCCGCGCCACCTCGCGAAGCTGCTGTCGGCAAAGGTCGAGACGATAGAGCCCGGACTCGGCATCGAGGCGATGACGCTGGTCGCCCCGCTGATCGAAGCGATGTCTCCCGCGCAGGGCGAGAGCCTCGAGCGACTGGGTCGCAAGGGACCGGACCTTCCCGCGCTGGTGGACGCCCTCGCCAATCGCTTCGGCCATCGCAACCTGCACCGCACGGGTCCGCGCGCCAGCGCGATGCCGGAGCGAACCATATCGAACGTGCCCGCGCTCGATCCCTTGGCCGGTACAAGCTGGCACGACGATCTCCCCCGCCCCTCGCGGATGCTGGCGCGGCCGGAGCCGATCGACGTGATCGCGCTGCTGCCCGACGAGGCACCGCGCCTCTTCATATGGCGCGGCAAAAGATACCGCGTGACCCAGGGCGACGGGCCCGAACGGCTGCATGGCGAGTGGTGGCGCGAGGGTGGTGCCGAGGGCGAGCTGCCGCTTGCGGTGCGCGATTACTATCAGGTCGAGACCGAGACCGGCGGGCGCTACTGGCTGTTCCGCCTGGGCGATGGCGAGCACGGCGCCACCGGCCCGATGCGCTGGTTCATCCACGGCGCCTTTGCATGATGCCCGCTGCAAACAGACGGAGGCACGGGGCGTGACCCGGCAAGCGTACGCCGAACCCGGTTATGTCGAGCTTCAGGTCACGACCCATTTCAGCTTCCTGCGCGGCGCCTCGTCGCCGGAAGAATTGTTCGCCGCAGCCGCCCTGCTGGGCATCCCCGCGATCGGCGTGGTCGACCGCAACTCTGTGGCCGGCATCGTTCGGGCCTGGGACGCGGAGAAGACCACCGGCGTCCGCGCGATCGTCGGGTGCCGGCTCGACCTGATCGATGGCACGGCGCTGCTCGTCTATCCGACCGACCGGGCCGCCTATGGACGCATGTGCCGCCTGCTCAGCGTCGGCAAGGCCCGCGCCGGCAAGGGCGCCTGCCATCTCGACTGGAGCGATGTCGAGGCCTGGAACGAGGGACTGATCGCGGTCTTGGTGCCCGATCGCGCCGACACCATGGCGCAAGCCGCGCTCGCCCGGACCGCGCGCATTTTCGGTGACCGCGCCTATATGGCGCTGTCGATCCGGCGGCGGCCTCGCGACGCGATCCGGTTGCGCGACCTGTCGGCCATGGCGCTGGCTGCGAACGTGCCGACGATCGCTACCAACGATGTGCTCTACCATGCGCCCGACCGCCGCCTGCTCCAGGATGTCGTCACCTGCATTCGCGAGAAATGCACGATCGACGACCTGGGCGAACGGCGTGAGCGCTTCGCCGACCGGCACCTGAAGACCGCCCAGGAAATGGAGCGGCTGTTCCTGCGCTACCTGAACGACAGTATGCCGGTCGCGCGCACGCTCGAGCTGGCGGCGCGCTGCACGTTCAGCCTCGACGAGCTCCAATATCAATATCCCGACGAGATCGGAGAGGCCGGCCGGACGCCCCAGCAGGAACTGGAGCGGCTGACCTGGGAGAAGGCGCCCGAGCGCTATCCGGAAGGCCTGGACGGCAAGGTCCGCGACCAGCTGGAGCATGAACTCAAGCTCATCGCCGATCTCGACTATGCGCCCTATTTCCTGACCGTCCATTCGATCGTCGCCGAGGCCCGCAGGCGCGATATCCTGTGCCAGGGGCGCGGCTCGGCGGCGAACAGCGCGGTCTGCTACGTGCTCGGCATCACCTCGATCGATCCCGTGCGCACCGAGCTCCTCTTCGAGCGGTTCGTCTCCGCGGAGCGCCGCGAACCGCCCGACATCGACGTCGATTTCGAGCATGAGCGGCGCGAGGAAGTGATCCAGTGGATCTACGAGACCTATGGCCGAACCCGGAGCGCGCTGACTGCCGTCGTCACCCGCTACCGCGCGCGCGGCGCGGTACGCGAGGTCGGCAAGGCTTTGGGCCTGAGCGAGGACATGACTGCGGGCCTTGCGGGTGCGGTCTGGAGCTTCAGCCGCGACGGCGTCGAGGCGAAGCATGCCGAGGAGCTCAACATGGATCTGGGCGACAAGCGCCTGGCGCTGACCCTCGAGCTGGCCCGCACCTTGATCAATACCCCTCGCCACCTCTCCCAGCATCCCGGCGGGTTCGTGCTGACTCGCGACCGGCTCGACGAGCTGGTGCCGATCGAACTCGCGGCGATGGACGACCGCCAGGTCATCGAATGGGACAAGGACGATATCGACGCGCTCGGCTTCATGAAGGTCGACGTCCTCGCGCTCGGCATGCTGAGCTGCATGCGCCGCGCCTTCGAGTTCATGGAAGCCGACAAGGGAGTGAAGGTCGATCTCGCGACCATCCCGGCCGAGGATCCGGCCACCTATGCGATGATCCGCAAGGCCGATACGCTCGGCGTCTTCCAGATCGAGAGCCGCGCGCAGATGGCGAGCCTGCCGCTGATGGCACCGCGCACCTTCTACGACCTCGTCATCCAGGTCGCCATCGTCCGCCCCGGTCCGATCCAGGGCGACATGGTCCATCCCTATCGCCGGCGACGCAGCGGCCAGGAGCAGGTCACCTATCCCACCCCCGAGCTCCGCCGCGTGCTCGAGAAGACATTGGGCGTACCGTTGTTCCAGGAACAGGCGATGCGCGTCGCAATCGAATGCGCAGGGTTCTCGCCCAGCGAGGCCGATCTGCTGCGCCGTGCGATGGCGACGTTCAAGCTGACCGGCGGCGTCAGCCATTTCCGCGACAAGCTGATCGATGGCATGGTCGCGCGCGGATACGAACGCGAGTTCGCCGAGAAGACCTTCAAGCAGATCGAGGGGTTCGGCAGCTATGGATTTCCCGAGAGCCACGCTGCCAGCTTTGCGCTGATCGCCTATGCCTCGTCCTGGGTGAAGTGCCATCACCCCGACACTTTCTGTGCCGCGCTGCTCAACGCCCAGCCGATGGGATTCTATGCGCCCGCGCAGATCGTCCGCGATGCGCGCAATCACGGCGTCGAGGTTCGCCCGATCGACGTCAATCACAGCCGCTGGGACTGCACCCTTGAGCCGACCGGCGGCCGCTACATGGCCGTCCGGCTCGGCCTGCGGATGGTGCGCAGCCTCTCGAACGAGGACGGCGCCGCGATCGCAATGGCGCGCGGTGACCAGCCCTACAGCTCGGTCGAGGAAATCCAGCGCCGGGCCCATGTCGGCCGGGGCGCGCTCGACCGGATCGGCGATGCCGATGGGTTCGGATCCCTCGATCTCAGCCGCCGCGCCGGCCTGTGGGGCGTGAAAGGGCTCGGTGACGAGGCATTGCCGCTGTTTGCCGCAGCCGACGAACGCGCCGGCAAGCTGCTGGCCGAGGCAGTCGAGCCCGAGGTGGCGCTCGCGCCGATGGGAGAAGGCGCCGAAGTCGTCGAGGATTATCGCGCGGCCGGCCTGTCGCTCCGCGCGCACCCCCTCGCCTTCCTGCGCGACGAACTCAAGGCACGGCGCATGATCAGCTGCGCGGAACTGCAGAAGGTCAGGGATGGCCGCTATGTCGAGCTAGCAGGTATCGTGCTCGTCCGGCAGAAGCCCGGCTCGGCCAAGGGCGTCATGTTCATCACGCTGGAGGACGAGACCGAGGTCGCCAACCTGGTCGTCTGGACCAACGTGTTCGAGAAGAACCGCCGAACCGTGCTCGGCGCGTCGATGATGGGCGTGCGCGGGCAGATCCAGCGCGAGGGCGACGTGATCCATGTCATTGCGCAGCGGCTCGACGATCTCTCAGCCCTGCTCGCGAGCGTCGGCACTCGCCAGGACGTGGCTGACGTCTACCGCGTCAGCCGCGCCGACGTGGTCAAGCACGGCATGGGCCCCGATCCGCGCGACCCCGCCCAGCGGCACTTGGGCAAGGCGGCGTGCGAGATCTACATCCCCGATCTGCGCCTCGGCTCGGGGATCATTCCGGGCGAGCCGGTCGAGGGCATCAAGGTCAGGACGCGGGACTTCCGCTGAGAGCGGCTTTGCGCCCCAATTTCAGTCGTTCAGGCCTTACGCCCGCGCACCTCCAAGCCGCCGTTCATTCGGCCGGTCACGAATGTCCGCAATCGGGTGGAGGAGACCGCTCGCGTGAGCGAGTGGTGGAGGCGCGCGCCGCCGACGCGCCCGAACGAAAAGAGCCGCCCCTCGCGGGACGGCCCCTGCATCAGCGGTACGAAACCTTATCGTGGAATGTCAGGCATCCGCGCCGACATAGCGCGACCATTCCTCCTGATACCGCTGCGTGATCATCGCCTGATCCGCCGCCGGCGCCTTTTCCGACAGCTCGATGAACCACGTCCCCTCTTCCTGGTACATGTGGTGCGCGATATGCAGAGACGCCTATCGGCCCCGAAAGCTGAGCACGATCGTTCAGGATCTCAACCAATGAGAGTGCTCCTGAATGAACGAAGTCCAACGCGGCGCCGGCCGCAAGCTTCTACTTGTGCACGGTCTGGGCGGAAGCTGGCAATCGTGGAGCGCCGTCATGGGAGCCCTCAGCGTCGAACGGGCGGTGATAGCGATCGACCTTCCTGGACATGGCGCCACCCCGGCGGAACATGATAGCGGCACCTTTGATGGTCTTGTCGGCAGCGTCGAGCGCTATATTGCCGACAAGGGACTGGACGGGATCGACGTCGTCGGCAGCTCGATGGGCGCGCGGATCGTTCTTGAACTTGCCCGGCGTGGCCGCGTCGGCAACGTCGTGGCACTCGATCCCGGCGGCTTTTGGCGCGGTTGGGAGCGCACGTTCTTCAAGACTACCATAGGACTTTCAGGGCGGCTGCTTCGGGCAATCCGGCCCCTCTTGCCGACGTTGAGCAAGAACGCCGCATCACGCACTGCGTTGCTGGCACAGCTGTCCGCGCGCCCTTGGGCGCTTGATCCGAACGTGGTTGCGACGGAGCTGGAAAGCCTGAGCACGACGCCGACCTTCGACGCATTGGTCCGTGACCTTGCGAGCGGACCTGAGCAAACTGGTCCAGCAGCCGATCCCTCTCGTCGGATCGTCATCGGTTGGGGTCGCCATGACCGGCTGTGTCTGCCGAGACAGGCGGCGCGGGCAATGGTCGCCTTCCCCTCCGCCGATCTGCACTGGTTCGAGGCCAGTGGACATTTCCCTATGTGGGACCAGCCAGACGACACGGTTGCCGTGATCCTCGCTACAACCCGGTGACGAGCTTCCCGCGTCGGAACAAACGGTAGCAGCGATACCGGTCGAGCGCCGGAAGGGGCAGGCGGTGCCGTCGCCGTTAATCAGCGGTTGTGGCCACAGAGGCAAATCAGCGAGGCGTAAAAGCACGCGCCATTCTGAATTGTCGAGCGTGACGTGCAACCCTTAGAGGTTCGGGCCGAGAGCCGCGAACCACCTCGCATAGCAGGTGGTGCGTGCCATGTGGCGGTTGAAGTCAGGGGCTCCATCGCCCCACCACACCGGACCGCGCTCGCCAAGCGCTCGCTTTGCCGTGTCGACGGCCCGGCGCGCCGCCGCCTTCGCGACTTCGTCGCCCGTCCGCTTCGCCATGCCGACGGCGCGGCGCGCGACCATGAGATCATGGACCAGCCGTTCGCGTTCCTCCGGGTCAAGGACGGGGTCGGACGTCCTCCACAGTCGCCCGCGCACCACGAAATAGCGGCCATCGGGCGTCACCGGATATTGCACCGGCATCAGCGCAACTGGCTATCCTTGCTGCCGCGCCGGTTGATGCCCGAAAAGCTCGGCTGCTTGTCGCGGGCGGCCTGGCACGCGACGCAGGTGCGCACGCCAGGCAGGGCAGCGCGGCGTTTGTCCGGTATCGGGTCGCCGCATGCCTCGCAGTCATCAAGGCCCTCGCCGCTCGGCAGGCGAGACCGCGCGCTCGACAGTGCATCCTTGATGCTGTCCTCGATCTGATCCTGGACCGCGCCGTCCGGCGCCCAGCCATTGGCCATCTTATGTCTCGCCGAAGCGGCCCCGTGCGAGGGAGCCGAATGTCTGGTTCACGACTTCAGATACTCGCGTACCTTGTCGGCGGAGTTTCCTACTGCCTGGACCGCCTCGCGTAGCCGTTCCTCGCTGACCCCGAAGTTCTTCGCCCAGTCGCGGACCTCATAGTCCTCCGAAAGGCTGATCCGGTCGCGGTCGGGAGATCCGACCTCGGTCTTGCTGTCTGCCATCCACTCTCTCCTATGGTGCACCGCTCTGGGGCGACGCAGGTTCAACGCTCAGGCGTCGGGCTGGTCCTTGGGATAATCCTCGGGCTTAACCGTGCTGACGTTCGGACGGTCCTCGACATCCTCTTGCTCGAGACCGCCGGCCGGCCCCTGGTCGCGGTCCAGCGTGTCCTTCGGCAATTGCGCGTCGCCGACCTTCTGGTGCTCGGTCGAAATGTTCCGGTCGGTGGCGTTGATCGTGTCGGACATGGGAAAACTCCTTTCCCCTTGCAACGACCTGGCATCGGCGGCGTTCCGCGGGCCGAACCGGCCGGAGAGTTGCACAACGAATAAGTCGCCAGGCTTTTCCGCAGGCTCCTCGGGCATTCGGAGCAAACGGCGTTGGTGACGAGCTGCCGGAACGAGTCATGCCCGGCATGAGTCTAGGGCGCGTGGCAACGCGCGCTTCTTTCAAATCTGTGCGGCTGGGATGGCGGGCAATCAGTCCCGCGGGCCCTCTCCAAGTGCGGCCTGGTTAATGGCGGCACGAAGCGCGGGCATCCTGCTGTATCGAACATCGCTCGGCTCCCTGGAGGTGCTGCTGGTCCATCCCGGCGGGCCGCTCTGGCGCAACAAGGATCTCGGCGCCTGGCAGATGCCGAAAGGCATGGTCGAAGCGGGTGAGGATGAGGATACCGCGGCCCGCCGGGAGGTAGCCGAGGAGCTTGGGATCGTGGTCAACGGTCCCCTCATGCCGCTCGGAGAAATCCGTCAGGCCGCAGGCAAGATCGTCGTCGGGTTTGCGGCTGCGCAGGACTTTGATCCCGCCTTGCTGGTGAGCAACATGGTCGAGATCGCTTGGCCTCCGCGCAGCGGCCGAAAGATCATGGTACCGGAGGTCGATCAGGCGCGTTGGTTCGGCCTGGACGACGCGCGAGCCCATATGTTGGCGAGCCAGGCGCCGCTGCTCGATCGCCTGGCGGCCAAGCTGGCAGGCGCGATCGCCGATATCGGATCACATTTCGCGACCCCAAGGAGACGACGATGACCGAGCTCAGCACTGACGACCGCAATGATCTCGACAAGGGCGACTTCGCCTTCCCCAAGCAGCGCAAGGAGCCGCTTGAGAATGCCAGCCATGTCCGCAACGCGATCTCGCGCTTCAACCAAGTGAAGGACGTCACCGACGACGAGCGGGATGCAGCCTGGAAGCGGATCGAGGCGGCAGCGAAGAAGTTCGATGTCGAGGTGTCGGAGAAAAGTTGGCGCGAGATCGGCAAGGACTGAAACCCGAACCGGTAACGCCGCTGCTGCCGAAGGCAGGATTGCAGCGGACGAGCATTTGAGGAATTGAACATGGATACGGCTAACACGTCACCGATCGAGCGCGTCGCGCGCGTCCTCGCCGGGCACGAACTGAGCAGGAATGGCGAAGGCGACATGGTTTCGGCCAGCGACGCGGTCGACGGGCTTTGGCCCGATCATGCCGGCGCGGCGCTGGCGGTGCTCAGGACGCTGCGCGAGCCCAGTGCGCGCATGGCCGCGGTCGGCGACGTCGCCGTCTGGGAACGCATGATCCTCGCCGCGATCGACGACGAGACGATGTCTGAATCGTAAACCGGGTGGCCGCATGAGCGCGTGGGCAAGGTGCCGACAAACCCGGCATACCTCACCACGGCGCGGCCGCCTGATCGGCTGGAAGGTGCATTTCCCGTGCCGCGCGGGCGGGTTGCGCTCGGGATGTCCTGGCGCGCAGCGTTAGCGAACGGCGCCAACCTTGGATGGCATGCCGGGATGATCGCGATGGCGCGCTGGGTGGCCCGCCTGCACCGTTTCTCCCCCGCCCGCAGGCAGGCAGCAGGCACACTGCCGAGATGCTGGCAGACGCGTTTGGGCAGCGAGCGCGCGGCGCTCCTTACGGTTCACCGCAATCGTCCCGGTGCATTGGCCTGGCGCCTCCGTTTACTCTGGCGTGGCGCCGTCCGCATCGCCGACCGCGGGCAGCCGCTCGGCGAGTGCGGCGATCGCCTCCCCTGCAAGCGAGACATGGCTCACCCCGTCGATTACTAGCGCGCGTTCAGGGGTCAGGACCGCACCGGCCCGGTGCGCCGGATCGAGCGCCTGCCACGCGGCGATCGCGCCGGCGAGACTGGTCACTTCCGCGAGGTCACTGTCGCCGCGCGGAACATTCTCCAATGCCGCACTCATTCGCCAGTCGATGTCGGGTGACATCGTGCGATCGCCCCAGCTTGCTTCCTGCATGGCCTATTTGCCGCGCAGCGTGTTGAGGATCGCAAGCGCGGCGACCCCGACAAGGGCGGCGCTGGCCCAGGGGCGCGCCTTGGCGAAGCTCTTTGCCTTTTCGGTCAGCGGCGCATCGCCAGAGAAATGTTCGCGCAGCGCGTCGCTCAGTCCGGTCTTGCCATGGCTGGCAGGAGCAGTGGTGTCAGCATCGGCGATAGTGTCGGCGATGGCGTCGGTCATCAGGATCTCCGTCAGGCCACGGGATGCGGCTCGCGTCCAACGCGCGACCAGCATGCTCGGCACCAGCGATATTTCGCGTGCCGTTCTGATCTGCGCGACCGGGCTGACGAAGCGGGAGGTCGTCACGAATGAATTGCGCATTCTAAGCCGTTGGCACCGAACGATGAAGTGCCTGCCGGCGCCCAGCGGGTTCCGCGGCTGCGGTCGCGCGGAACTTTGCGACCGGCCCAGAACATACTGGGAACCAAATCAACTAATGGGCCGTTCTTGGCATTGCTTCACAAGATGATGTGATGGCTTGGAGTCACAATAATGGCGAAGAACGAGCAAACCAGCCCGAAGGCGGGCAAGGCAGCCTCGAAAGTCTTGCAGGACGGACGTACCGGCAAGGATTCGAAGACCGCCGCTGGTTCAGCGCTTACGCAACGTCCCAACAAGGGCAAACCCAAGTAAGGGACAGAAAGGGTCGGCGGCGAGGCGCCGGGAGCGGGGAATGCGGTCGGAATTTGACGTCAGCCAGAATGCGTAGCGCCCAGGGCTGACCGCCTCGTTGAACGGCGTCGCCCTCAGCCTACCTGCACGACTTCGAGACTGCCCGCGGGCAACGCGCGCAGAACATCGCCCGCAGGAATCGAGGGATCCAGCCAGTCACTCCAACGGCTTCGATCGAGCAGCGCGATCTGCCGGTCATGATAAGGCGCGATGTCCGGGCCCGGCGGCATGGTCAGCATCGTGAACGCTTCGCCCACCTTGGGATCGGCGCGCCAGATTCCCGCGATGCAGAAGATCGGCTCGCCGCGCTTCGTGAACAGCCATTTGTCCTTGCGCTTCTTCTTCGGATCCTCGGGCGTCGTGAACTCGTAGAAGCCGTCGGCAACGATCAGGCATCGCCCGCTCGTGAACTCCCGACCATCCGAGCGGAAATTATAGACCGGCTTGCCGCCCGGCCCCGGCCAGCTCCATCGCCGCTGAACGAGATCGCCGACTCCCCTCCCCGCCTCAGCAGTGCGTACGATGACACCAGGATCGGTGATCTTGATGTCGGCGCGCGGCTCGACATTGGGCACACCGTCGGAGAATTCGATCTTGATCTTCAGATCCTCGAAATCCTCGACGATCGACGCGATGTCCACTTCCAGGCGATAGTCGTTGCACACACTGCCTCTCCCACCTTGCGACTTGGCGTCGTTCCCATTATGTTCCAGCCATGGCCTTGACGCCCACGCCTTTCGATTCGGACGCACCGCTCGGCGCGCGCCGCGCCATCATCCGGCGAAACCCCGATGATCCGCAAGAGATTGAGATGATCGAGGCGACCTGGGGTTCCGACCCGCGGTTCAGCGCCGGGGTCGCTTACCGGTTCGTCCGTTCGGAGGGAAAGACCTTCCCCACCCATCGCTGCCTCATCGCCGCATCCGAGTTCCAGCTCGCGGTCGGCGACAAGCGCTACCGCGTGACGCTCGACGGCGGCAATTTCTTCTACCTGGCCGCCGTCTGGGAACCGGCGATGGGCGACTGGCCGCTCTCCTACCGGATCGTCACCGTCGCCGCGAACCCGGAGGTCGCCCATTATCAGGAACGGCACGGCGCGATCATCCACCGCCGCGAGGTCATGAAGTGGCTCGATGGGACGGTGCCCGAGATCGACCTGCTGGTCACGCCGCCGGCACGCACCTTCATCGTCGAGGAGATCGGCGCGAAGCGGCCGGTACAGACGGCGCTGCTCTGACGTCGAACCGGCTTTCAACCGTTCGCGCGCGGTCGGTTCACCCTGTCGCTCCGACACGCTCCGCGAGACGCCGGCCACGTTCCGAGAAGGTGCGCAGCGTGATCGCGTAGCGAGTCCGGTCGACCGGCGCGATACTGTGTTCCCAGTCGTGACGCACCTCGCCCGCGAGCCGGTACAGCGCCCGCGGTTCGAGCGGGGCCGATGCCCGTTTCCATCCGTCACCGGCCCGGCGCCGGAAGCGCATCGCGGAAGGATTCCCGAGCGATATCCCGATCACGTCCTGGTAGATCGGCCGGTCCTTGTGCCAGCCGATGCCCGCTCCGGCATCGTAGCGGATGAGCAGCGCCTGCACGATCGACCCGGACGGGAGACCTGCAAGCGCCGCCGCGCGATCCCGTACCGGCTCGAGCCAGGAGGGCGTGGGCGCCGACCGGCTGAGCGCCTCGGTCTGGAAGTCATATTTCCAGCCATAGCTGTGGGTCAGGCGCTTGCCGGTCCATTCGTGGAAACGGAATTGCGTCAGTCCCTCGCCCTCGATCCGCGCGATCAGGTCGCGTTCTTCCGCTTCGCTCAGGAAATCCCCGGTCGACGAAAAGCCGGGAATGATGGGCGTGTCGAACAGGTCGAGCAGCATCGCGGTCAGAAAGGCATGTCCTCTAGCGCTGCGACCAGCTCGCCAAAGGCCACCGGCTCGAAGCCGATCCCCTGCGGCGTCTCGACCAGCGGCGCGCGGGCACCGGCCTCAAAGAAGGCGTCCTTGTCGGTAAGGCCGCACGGGTCGTAGCGATGGCCCCAGCGATCCAGCGCCATCGCACGCGCGTGCAGCGCCGGCCCGGCATAGAATTCCGGCTTGAACCCGTATTCCTCGGCGAACGCGCTCAGCAGCTTGGCATGGCGGACCATGTCGGTCTCGCTGCGGACGGGGATGTGCTGGATCGTCTCGATCGCAGCGCGCAGCTGCGGTCCGGTCAGCGCCACGGAGTTGATTGCTGCGATCGCGCCACCGGGCGGATTGACCTGTTCCTCGATCCGGGCGCGCTCTTCCTCGCTGGCATCGGTCGCCAGCCAGTCCTTGATGCTTTCGATGACGGACACGCCGCGCCTCCATGTTTATGAGTCGCAGGAGATATATAGAACAGAAAGAGAACATGCAAACACCTGCATCCCTACCCGCCCTGCTGCGTTGAGGCAGGAACCAGTTCCGGAGATGGACGATGCCGCGTGGAGACAAGGGCGCCTACACCGACAAGCAGAAGCGCAAGGCACAGCATATCGAGGAAGGATATGAGGACCGGGGCGTCCCGAAGGACGAAGCGGAAGCACGCGCGTGGGCGACCGTGAACAAGGAGTCCGGCGGCGGCAACAAGGCGGGCTCGGGTCGCGGCAAGCCCGACACCCATGTGTCGTCCTCGCGCGGCGGCAAGGCCCATAAGTCCGGATCGCCGGAACAGCGCTCGGCCGCAGCCCGCAAGGGTTGGGACACGCGCCGCAAGAACCAGGCGAAGTGACCGCGTCGAAGGCCACACCGAAACGGCCGCGCCGCGCCAGCCAAGGCGAGTCAAAGCCCCCGCCGTTCCGGCCGGTCCAGCTTGCCACGCTCGTCGACAGCGTCCCTACCGGCGACCGCTGGCTCCACGAGATGAAATATGACGGCTATCGACTGGAAGTAGCGGTCGGCGGGGGCCAGGCGCGTGCCTATACCCGATCCGGTCTCGACTGGTCGGAGAAGTTTTCCGAGATTGCCGGGCAGGCCGCGAAGCTTGATGTCCGCTCGGCGCTGCTCGACGGCGAGGCCGTGGTGATGGACGCCAATGGACGGTCGAGCTTCCAGGCCCTGCAGGGCGCACTGAAAGGCGCGCCCGCCACGATCGACTTTTTCGCGTTCGACCTGCTCGAGCTCGACGGTGAGGACCTGACCCGGTTGCCTCTCCTAGAGCGTAAGGCAAAGCTGCGCGAAATCCTGCCCGAGGGCGATCCACGCATCCGCTACTCCGAACATATCGTCGGCAACGGCGAGAAGCTCCTCCACAGCTTCTGCGACGCCAATCTCGAGGGCGTCATCTCCAAGCGTGCCGACGCCCGCTATATCGGATCGCGATCGGGCGGCTGGCTCAAGACCAAATGCATCAAGCGCCAGGAATTCGTCGTCGTCGGCTGGACGCCCTCCGACAAGTCGCGCTCATTCCGTTCCTTGATCCTGGGCATCCACGAGGACGGCGTGCTGCGCTACGCCGGCAAGGTCGGTACGGGGTTCAACAATGACGAGCTGTTCCGCCTGATGGAGATCATGGCGCCGCTCGAGCAGAAGGATCCGACCGTCAAGGCACCGCGCGCCGAGGTGCGCGGTGCGCATTGGCTGAAGCCCGTGCTGGTTGCCGAGATCGCCTATACCGAGATGACCAACGAGGGGACGCTGCGGCACCCCAGCTATCTTGGCTTGCGCGAGGACAAGAAGGCGGAGGCCGTCGTCCTGGAGACCGAGGCGCCCGTCGCGGAGATAGCCGCTCCGGCCGTCAGCAAGGTAAAGGTCAGCAACCCGGACCGCGTGATCTTTCCGGAATCGGGCATCACCAAGGGCCAGCTCGCCGACTATTACGCTGCCGTCGCGCCGATCATGCTGCCCTGGGTTGCCAGCCGGCCGATCAGTCTGGTGCGCTGCCCGCAGGGTCGGGCCAAGAAATGCTTTTTCCAGAAGCACGATGCCGGCAGCTTCGGCGATACGGTCAAGCATGTCGGCATCCTGGAAAAGGACGGCCACGAGGAACCCTATCTGTTCATCGACACCGCCGACGGCCTGCTGACCTGTGTGCAAATGGGCACGATCGAATTCCACGGATGGGGTGCGCGGATCGAGGACGTCGAGAAGGCCGATCGCCTCGTGTTCGACCTGGACCCGGACGAGGGTCTGGACTTCGAAGCGGTCCGCAAGGCCGCGTTCCATTTCCGCGATATCCTGAAGTCCATCGGACTCGAGACTTTCCCGATGGTCACCGGCGGCAAGGGCATTCATGTCATTGCCCCGCTCGTACCCAAGGCCGAATGGCCCGAGGTCAAGGACTTCGCCCACCGGCTTGCCCAGGCCGTGGCCCAGAGCGACCCCGAGAATTTCACCGCAGCCTTGCCCAAGGCGCAGCGCAAGGGACGTATCTTCGTCGATTATCTGCGCAACCAGCGCGGCGCGACAGCCGTCATGCCCTACGCGGTTCGCGCCCGTCCGGAAGCGCCCGTTGCCGCTCCCATCACCTGGAAGGAGATGGAGACGATCGACAGGCCCTCACACTTCCATGTCGGCGACGCGGCTGAACTGGTGAAGCGTGCCGGGTCGAAGGCATTATCCGGCTGGGGCCGGGCCGACCAGATTCTTCCCGACCTCTGACAACGCCGACCGCCACAGGACGACGCAGGGACCTTGGAAGGATTCCGGCAGTTAGGTCATGGAAACCGGAGAGAGGATCGCCATGCGGCTGAAAGAAATCGCCAAGGCAGTAGTCGGGGCAACCACCGCGCCTGAGCCCCGCAAGGGCTCGGCAAGTCCGAAGCTGGACGAGGCTGCGTTCAGGAAGCGCTTTCTCAGCCAGTTTCAGGATCAGGGCTATGCAGCGGTCGGTCCTGAGCCGGACCGGATCGCTGCGGTCGCCTGGGACGCCTATCTGCATGAACGCAAGAGCCCGCATACCCGCAAGGCAGGCCCGGGTTATGCCGATCCTGACTATGACCTTTCCGTCGACTGGATCGTCGCCCGCGACGCGATTGCCGAAGCGCAGCGGCGCCATGACGATCCCGACGCTCCACCCCGCGTGCTGCTGATCAACGGCTCGTCCCGCTCGGAGCATACCTGCCCGGGCGAGCTCTCCAAATCGTGGCGGCTGGTCCAGTTGGCCCGCGAGGTGCTTGAGGAAGACGGTCTGTGCGACATCGACTTTCTCGACCTCAGCCGACTGGCGTCGGAGTATGGCCGCAACATCCATCCCTGCAAGGCGTGCTTTTCTACCGCGGCGGCGCTCTGCCACTGGCCCTGCTCCTGCTACCCCAACCACTCGCTCGGCCAGACGCAGGACTGGATGAACGAGATTTATCCGATGTGGACCGCAGCGCATGCGATCTTCATCGTGACACCCGTCAACTGGTACCAGACCTCGTCGCCGCTCAAGCTGATGATGGACCGCTTGGTCTGCGCCGACGGCGGAAATCCCGATCCCTCGCTGACGCACGGCAAGGATGCTGCACAGGCCAAGCGCGAGGAGCTGAAGGGCTGGCCCTATCCGCGCCATCTGGAGGGCCGGCTCTTTTCGGTGGTGGTGCATGGCGACGTCGAGGGCGCCGAGAATGTACGCCGCGCGATTTGCGACTGGCTCAGCTTCATGCACCTCCAGTCGGCAGGATCGCAGGGAGAGCTGGACCGCTATATCGGATATTGGGAGCCTTATGCCACGAGCCATGAGGCGCTCGACCGGGATACCGCAATGCAGGAAGAGGTGCGCAACGCGGCGCGCGTATTGCGCGAGGCGGTCCTGGCGAAGCGCGCGGGCCGCTTCATCGAACCGGGCAGTGACCTGAAAGATCCGAGACCCAAATAGGGAGGACGGCAGCGCATGAGGACGGGCAGCGCTGGCGCATCCTGTCGAGGACGGGCTTGCTCGCACTCCACGACGCCTCCGCCATCGGCTCGGAAGGATCGCAAGCGATGACTGCTCAACATCTCGTGAAATATTGACCCTCGAAAGGACTCGGTGCATTTTTGACAGTTCCGGAGCGTGGGGGCACGTCTTTGGAGGCTAGAATGTCGGCGCGAGGTATGATCGATAATCGGGCTTATTTCACCAGGCGCGCGCGAGAAGAGCGGGACAGGGCCGCCGTCTGCGAGGACAACGCAGTTGCTTTGGTGCATCTGAAACTTGCTGACGAATATGCCAGACGAGCGCAGGAACTTACCGAGACGTCGCAGCTGGCGCTGAGCTGACCCGGCGATGCGCTCGTCCAATGCGATCAAGACCACCGGCTATCTGGTCTCGACACTCAGCGTCGTACTGCTGGGCGTCGTATCGTGGGAAGCAGCGTCCGAGCAGCCGATCCTTATGATGTGCCTGATTGTCGGCATGCTCGCCTCGGCAGCCGGCATGCTCCTGCGCTGGATCTCCTACCAGGTGCAGCAGCATGAGGAGAAGCGATGAGCGAGCTGCTCGCGATCGTGCCGGACGATGTCGAAGCGGCGGCGCGCGACCTGTTGGAGAGTGCTTGCGCACAGGGACTGTCGATCGTCACCGCGGAGAGTTGCACCGGCGGGCTCGTTGCGTCGCTGCTTACCGATGTCGAGGGGGCAAGCCGGGCGTTCGAGCGCGGCTTCGTCGTTTATACCGATGAGGCCAAATGCGAATTGCTGGCCATTGACCGGCAGGTGGTGGAGCGATGCGGCGCAGTGAGCCGCGAGACGGCCATCGCGATGGCGGAGGGCGCATTGCTTCGATCTCACGGCGATGTCGCAATCGCGATAACGGGCTTCGCTGGGCCGGCAGGCCCGGGGGATGAACCCGGTCTGGTTCATTTCGCCTGCGCGCGCTCCAGCCGGCCGACGTGCCATCGCGAGGAGCATTTCGGAAATATCGGACGCGGACCGGTGCGCCTTCAGTGTCTCGCCGTGAGCGTCGAGATGTTGCGCAGCGCCATCGACAGTACCACCTAACCTCGCGCTCGCGCGACCTAGCCCGCGCCCACCGCCCGGACTATGTCCTGAGAGTGTCGACGCTGCACCGTCCAGTTCACAACCGATCCCGTCCCGATTCGCGCCGCGCTTGATTCGCTTGCCGTTCGCCCGCAAGGCACTCAGACAGAAAAGGCTTGGGATTAAGCATGGCTGCGACTGCCTTTGATGACCATGCCGGAAACCGGCGGTTCGAGCTGCTGGTCCAGTCGGTCACCGACTATGCGATCTATATGCTCGACCCAAACGGCCAGGTCGTCACCTGGAACGCAGGCGCCGAGCGGTTCAAGGGCTATTCCCCCGACGAGATTATCGGCGAGAATTTCTCCCGCTTCTTCACCGAGGCCGATCGGGACGCAGGGCTGCCGGAGCGCTCGCTCGAAACGGCGGCACAGGAAAACAGGTTCGAGGCGGAAGGCTGGAGGGTCAGGAAAGACGGCACCCGGTTCTGGGCGCACATCGTCATCGATCCGATCCGGTCTGACGACGGATCGCTTCTTGGGTTTGCCAAGATCACGAGGGACATCACTGAGAAGCGTCGCCTGGAACAGGCGAGCTTCGACAGCGATCTGCAGTTTCGGATGCTGGTACAAGGCGTCCGGGACTATGCCATCTATATGCTGGACCCAAGTGGCAGGATTACCAGCTGGAACTCCGGTGCCCGCGCCATCAAAGGCTATGAGGAAGCGGAAGTGCTGGGACAGCATTTTTCTCGCTTCTATACTGCCGAAGACCGTGCACGCGGCGCCCCGGATGCGGCCCTGGCAACGGCGCTGCTTGAAGGAAAGTTCGAAGCGGAAGCACAGCGGGTGCGCAAGGACGGTTCGCTGCTCTGGGCCCACGTCGTGATCGATCCGATCTACAACGACGTGGGCGACCATGTCGGCTTCGCGAAGATCACGCGCGACATCACTGAGAAAAAACGCGCCGAGGACGAGCTACGGCTGGCACAATCCGCGCTGCTGCAGTCGCAGAAACTGCAGGCGCTCGGCGAACTGGCGGGTGGAATAGCGCACGACTTCAACAATCTGATGACCGTCATGCAAGGGTCAGCCGACTTTCTCCTGCGGCAGACGGATCTGTCGGTCGAAAAACGCAATCGCTACCTGCATGTGATGTTGGAAACCGCGGAACGCGCGACCAGCCTCACGTCGCAATTGCTCGCGTTCGCCAGACGCCAGCCTCTCGAGCCCGAAGTTATCGACTTGAGCGTCCGCCTCGATGCGATGGGCGAGATGCTTCAGCGAACGCTCGGTAGCCAGTATGACCTGAAGCTCGACCTGTTCCCGGCACTATGGCGCGTCGAGCTTGACCCTACCGGCCTGGAGACAGCTCTGCTGAACGCCGTTCTGAACGCGCGGGACGCCATGCCGAATGGCGGGCAGATCACCCTGTCGACGAAAAACCTTTCGCTGCCCGAGGGCGACATGGTCAGCCTTTCGATCAGCGACACGGGCGAAGGTATCCCGCCTGAAAAGCTGGAGCGCGTCTTTGAACCGTTCTTCACGACCAAGCCGACAGGCAAGGGCACCGGGCTCGGCCTTTCGCAGATTCATGGGTTCGCCGCTCAGTCAGGAGGGTCGGTCAGCATCGCCTCGGAGGTAGGAACAGGCACGACGGTCGAGATGTTTTTGCCGTCTACCGCGAAGAAGCTCCTGGAAGAGAAGGTCGATCGCGCCGTGCTCTCGATCCCAAGCGGCCTGAAGGTCCTGCTGGTGGAGGATGCGGATCATGTCCGCTACTTCGCTCGCCAGATCCTCGAAGACCTGGGATGCACGGTGGTCGAGGCATCGAATGGCAACGAGGCTCTGGCGCTAATGAAGGAGCACCAGTTCGATATCGTGTTCTCCGATATCGTGATGCCCGGCATGGATGGCATGGAGCTCGCGCATCGCATCAAGCAGGTTCGAGGCGACCTGCCGGTACTCCTGGCGAGCGGCTACAGCAGCAAGCAGTTCATTCCCGCGGATAAGCGAGAATTCCCCATCTTGAGGAAGCCTTATAAACTTGAGACCCTCGCGGCTGGCATAAAGGACCTGTTAGCTCGGTCGCGCTGAGCGGGCCGATGCTAATACCGAGCAACATCGTCCGCACATGACATCTAGATCGCTTTCTGGGCTCTCGGCGGATCGAAGCCACCATTAGCGGTTATCATTTCTCGACGACGGGGTCAGGCACAAGCAATGCACCGACCAACCGTAAACTGAGCAGCCGCGCGGCGATATCATCCGCTTCTTCCCAGAAAGAAGTTCGAATATCATCCACGATGGCCTGCCACTTCCCCATCCTCCCGCGTTTGCCAGTCACGTCGCTCGGGATGTGGACAACCGCAGTTTCCCCTTGCTCCCCCGGTCGCGGCTCTGCGAATGAGGAGCCGACACAAAAAGGGGGGCACCATGCTGGAAAAGCTGACCACGGGCTTGCGGCGGAGCCTTGCCGGGCTGGTGCTGGTAATGGCGATCGTCTCGGGAGAGGCGCGAGCTGACGTTCGCATGATCTTTTGGTCGCACGATACCACCACCTATTTCCCGCACGCCTTCGTCACCCTGAAGGGTGTGGCCGATTCGAGTGGCGAGGTGGTCGACACGAGCTATGGCTTTACGGTCAATTCTACCACACCGATGGCGCTATTTGCGTCGGTGAAGGCTCATGTAGACATTACTCCCAAAAGCTACATCCGCGCTAGCGAAGCGCAATTCTCCATTCGTCTCACGGATGCGCAATATGAGTCCGTCAAGGCGATGATAGCGGAATGGAACGGACCAAAGTCGCGCTGGAATCTCAATAACCGGAACTGCGTGCATTTCGTCGCCGAGGCAGCACGGCGGGCAGGCCTCGTGGTGGTCGAGGACAAAAAGCTGATGAAGAAACCGCGCAGTTTCACCCAGTCGCTCATTCCGCTCAATCTGGGTCGGGTCACGGTGATCAACATGAACGGCAGAGCGTATTGGGCCGCCCACCCCGAGGACGAAGTGTTCGGCGTGCCGGAGAAGATCGGCGACTCTGTGCTCGGCCGGAAGATCAAGGGCCTGCCCGAGGAAGGAGACCGATAGCGGGACACGTCCGCAAACGACCCCGCCTCTCTTGCTTTCCCGGCGCGCCGGGGTTATCTGCGCGGTCAATCCGAAATCGAGGATTGGACGGCGCCGGTTCCTTGGGACCGGGCAGCGGCTCCATGCCTCGATCTCGTGCGTTTTGAAAAGCGAGCTGAGCAGCGTGGCGAAGACGACACCGTTAGAGTTCATCAAGCAGGTGCAGGCAGAGACCAAGAAGGTCGTCTGGCCGACGCGGCGCGAAACGATCATGACCGGCGTGATGGTCATGATCATGACGACGCTGCTGGCGATCTTCTTCTTCGGGATCGACACGATCTTCGAGGCGATCGTCAAGCTGCTGCTAAGCCTCGCGAACTGATTTTTGGATAGAAACATGGCGCGCTGGTACATCATTCACGCTTATTCCGGGTTCGAGGGCAAGGTGCGCGACTCGATCATGGCGGAGGCGACCCGCATGGGCCTCGACGCGCTCGTCGAGCAGATCGAGGTCCCGACCGAGACCGTCACCGAAGCCCGTCGTGGCAAGAAGATCGCGGTCGAGCGCAAGTTCATGCCGGGCTATGTGCTCGCCAAGCTGAACATGAACGACGACGTGTATCACCTGGTGAAGAACACGCCGAAGGTGACAGGCTTCCTCGGATCGATGGGCAAGCCCCAGCCGATCAGCGAAGCCGAAGCGGCCCGGATGCTCAACTCGAAGGAGGAAGCAGCCGCCGCGCCGAAGCAGAAGATGAAGGTCGATTACGAGATCGGCGATTCGGTGAAGGTGCTCGACGGCCCGTTCGCGAGCTTCAACGGCATCGTCGAAGAGCTCGATTTCGATCGCAGCCGCGTCAAGGTGTCGGTGTCGATCTTCGGTCGCGCCACCCCGGTCGAGCTCGAGTTCGAACAGGTCGAGCGCGCGAAGTAAGAAGAAATTGTGCTCCTGCGAAGGCGGGAGCCCAGTCTGGGTCCCCGCCGTCGCGGGGACACTGTGAAGTGCGGGAGGCCGTCAAAAGCCGCTTGGACCGCTAAACTTGAAAGAGAGTGAGTCATGGCAAAAAAGATTACAGGTTACATCAAGCTGCAGGTGCCGGCCGGCAAGGCCAACCCCAGCCCGCCGATCGGCCCAGCCCTGGGTCAGCGCGGCGTGAACATCATGGAATTCTGCAAGGCGTTCAACGCGCAGACCGGTGACCAGGAAGTCGGCACGCCGCTTCCCACGGTCATCACCGTCTATGCGGATCGTTCCTTCTCGTTCGAGACGAAGACGCCGCCGGCGTCCTATCTCATCAAGAAGGCGGCTGGCCTGAAGTCAGGCTCAAAGGAGCCGGGCAAGCTGACCGCGGGCAAGATCAAGCGCTCCGTGCTGAGCCAGATCGCCGAGACGAAGATGAAGGACCTGAACGCCAACGATATCGACGCGGCAACCCGCATCATCGAAGGCTCCGCCCGCGCGATGGGCCTCGAAGTGGTGGAGGGCTGATACAATGGCAAAGCTGACCAAGAAGGCGAAGACCCTCGCCACCGCGATCGATCGCGAGAAGCTGCACGGCATTGACGAAGCGATCGCGCTGGCCCGTGCCAATGCGACCTCCAAGTTCGACGAGACGATCGAAGTCGCGCTGAACCTGGGCGTTGACCCGCGCCATGCCGACCAGATGGTCCGCGGCGTCGTCACCCTGCCCAAGGGCACCGGCAAGACTGTCCGCGTCGGCGTGTTCGCCAAGGGCGCCAAGGCTGACGAAGCCCGTGAGGCTGGCGCCGACGTCGTTGGTGCCGAGGATCTCATGGAGATCGTCCAGGGCGGCACGATCGATTTCGATCGCTGCATCGCGACCCCGGACATGATGGGTGTCGTCGGCCGCCTGGGCAAGATCCTGGGCCCGAAGGGCATGATGCCGAACCCGAAGCTGGGCACGGTCACGATGAACGTCGCTGAAGCCGTGAAGGCAGCCAAGGGCGGCCAGATCGAGTACCGCGTCGAGAAGGCCGGCATCATCCATTCCGGCATCGGCAAGGCGAGCTTCCCGGCCGAAGACCTGCGCGCCAATTTCGACGCACTGGTCGATGCGATCGTCAAGGCCAAGCCGTCGGGCGCCAAGGGCAAATATGTCCGCAAGGTCGCGATCAGCTCGACCATGGGCGCCGGCATCAAGGTCGACACTGCGGACGTCACCGCGGTCTGATCCGGGTCTGAGAACTGAAGCGAAGGGTCGGGGGAAACCCCGGCCCTTTTCTTATGCGGCCATCATGGCCGGCGTGGCGGTACGATCGCGCCCGGCTCGGCATCGCCGAACATCTGAACCCAGCCGCCGCGCGTATCCATATATTCCCGGACGGCCGCGATCCTGCCGTCGACCACATGGAAGACGAAGCAATAGTCGTTCACATAGGAACGGCCATTGGCGAGCGCCGCGGACATGCGGTGCTCGGCGATGACATGATCGCCCGCCACGTGAAGGCCTTTGAAGTCGTTGGCGATGTCGCTGACGAACAGCCGGCCGAAATCATGCGCGATGAAATCGACGATCGCATCGCGATCGAGGTTGTTCGATCCATCCGGCGGCCCGGCCTCGTCCGGATGGCCCAGCCCCAGTGCAACCTGAGTCGCGTTGCCCGGCGGCGCGACCCAGACGACGTCTTCGGTGAAGCACGCCGCGATCCGATCCGCATCGCGCGTCGCATAGGATTGATAAAAGGCCATGACGGCCTCGCGTGGGCCGATGGGTGACGTCGCCATGGTTCATCTCTCCTGAACGGGGTCAAGGCTGTCGAGGCTAGCGCCGGTGCGTCGAGCGGCATCCCGCTTCTTGCGTTCAACACCGGCACCGCATGATTGACGGCGAGCCCGGGAACGGGAATCCTGCGCTTCTTCGAGGAAGGCGCAGAATGAACGACCGGCTCATGGCGGCAGCGGCGATGCCCCGTTCGGGTGTGCCGACCCGTATCAGCGCGCTCGTCTTCGCCGCCAAGGCCAGCCTGCTCCGCGCCCGTCGTACCGTCCAGGACGTCATGCCCGGCCTCGCGCCGATGCGTCACCGCCATGGTAACGCACTGATCGAGGCGCCAATCCTGGCGACCGTCCGCACGCCACTCTGGACCAATGCAGGTGGCGAGAAAGACCGCGCGCTCAATGCCGGGAAGATCCAGAATCTGCGCTGCGCGCTGCGCGGCCTTGACGGGATCGAAGTCGAGGCCGGGCGGACCCTGAGCTTCTGGCGGCAGGTCGGCCGCCCGATCCGCCGGCGTGGCTACGTCGCCGGGCGGGAATTGCGCGAGGGCTGCATGATCGCGACGATCGGCGGCGGACTCTGCCAGTTGTCGAACGCACTGTATGATGCGGGCCTGCAGGCGGGGCTCGAGATCGTCGAGCGCCATGCGCATACGCGCATCGTGCCCGGATCGCGCGCGGCGGCCGGGCGTGACGCCACGGTGTTCTGGAACTATCTCGACCTCCGACTGCGCGGCCGTCGTCCGTTCCGGATCGAAGCCCGGCTGACCGCCGACGAACTCGAATTGACCATTCGCGGCCATGGCGCCGAGGCCGAGCCACCGATGCTCGCCTTCGCCCCCGGCATCGCGGCGCATGACTGTCTGCGCTGCGGCCAGATCGCCTGTCACCGGCACGATCCCGATGGGGAGGCGGCGTCGCTACCCACCGCCTGGCTGGTCGATGCGGCGACGCCCGAATTCACCGCCCTGTACACGGCGCGCGCGACTCCGGGCGACATGCTGCATCTTTCGACGCGCCGCTTCGGCAAGGCGGCACATGCCTGGCCTGGCCTCGGCCAGGAGCGAACCGCCGATATCACCGCTCTCTACCGTGCCGTTGCGCTCAGGGCGCGGGCGACCATGCCACTGGCGCGCGTGATGCTGGCCGCAGACGCGCGGTTCGCTGCCGCCCATGCCCGCCGCCTGTCACCGGACCACACCCATCTCGTCGTGGCTCAGTCGCTGCTCCCCCATCTCTGGCGGCTCGGCGCTCTGCAAGGCCGGAGCTTCGAGGTACTGATGGAGCGGCTTCCCCTGGAGGCGCTCCATCGCATTCTCGACGTGGCATTCACCCGTCACCCGGACAACTCCACGCTGGGCGATTTCCGGGCGCCGCCATCGATCGTCGCTGCAGAGCGCGAGGCGCTGGGTGCGGCAACCCGTCTTGTCACCGCGCATCATGCCGTCGCCGAGCTTTTCCCCGCTGGCCGGGTCGATCTGATCGACTGGGCCCCTGCCCCGCCACTCGGAGCGATGCGCGGGGGCCGCAGCGTCCTGTTCGCCGGCCCTGGCCTCGCGCGCAAGGGCACTCATGCCATGCGGGAGGCCATGGCGGGTCTGGAGATCGAACTGCTCATCGAACGCAGCGCGGCAGAAGGCCCGGACTTCTGGCGCGGGCTGAACGTCCGGCACCTGGCGCCGGGCGAACGCCCGACGCTGGCAGCCGTGGTGCTCCCGGCCATTGTCGAGCATCGCCCGCACACGCTGCTTCGCGCGCTGGCAGCTGGCCTGCCAGTGATCGCGACCCGGGCCTGCGGTCTGCCGCCGCAACCAGGTCTGACCTTCGTCGCGCCCGACGATCCGCAGGCGCTGCGCGCCGCTCTGGTTGCGCTGCTCGCCTGACAAAGAGGGCCGGGAATGACCCCGGCCCTTTCCTTCTTTTGCCCAATAGTCGCTTACAGCGCGACCACGCCGCCGTCGTTCTTGGTAATCACCACCGTGGCCGAGCGTGGGCGGTTGCCCGGGGCCGGAGCGGCCTGGCTCGCCGGCCAGTTGCTGGTGATGTTGCCGGTGTTGCCGTTCTCGCCCGGGTGCTGGATGTTGACGAACAGCGTCTTGCCGTCCGGCGTCGAGTCGACGCCGGTGATTTCCGCCTCCAGCGGACCGACGAGGAAACGCCGCAGCAAGGTGCCCGGCGCCGCGCCGACGCGCGTGGCCTGGGCGATGCCGGCGCCGCCGGTCGGGGTATTGGTGATCGTCTTGACCCCGCCATCGTTGACGCTGCCCGGCATCGCCGCAAGCATCATGCAGTTGGTGACGTCGGTATAGGCGCTATCGTCGGTCTGGATCCAGAGCACCGGCTTGACCAGGCCCGAGGCGTTGGACGGGCGGCCGAACCACAGGCCGTCCGGACTGGAGAAATCATTGGTCGCATCCAGGCCCGACACGTTGATGTTGGTCGCGTCGAGATCCGATCCGGCGCCGAACAGATAGATGTCCCAGGAGAAGTTGAGCGCTTCCGAGGTGTCGCCCGTCTCGCGCAGGCGGATGATATGGCCGTTGCGATTGGAGACCGAGGTGCTCGGCGGATCGATATAGGCGCGCGGGTTGGCCGCGTCGGTGTTGGCCGGGGTGCGCGTCGAGTTGTTGGTCAGGGTCAGATAGACTTCGCCAGTCACCGGGTTGACCGCGGTCCACTCCGGACGATCCATTCTGGTCGCCCCGAGCGCGTCGGCGGCGAGACGGGCGTGAGTCAGCACGTCCGCCTGGTCGGCATAGGCATAGGTCGCGTTGCCCGATGTGAGCGGCCCGGTGCCGAAAATCAGCGGCAGCCACTCGCCGCTGCCCGAGGCGTTGAACTTGGCGACATAGAGCGTGCCATTGTCGAGATATTTGTCGCCGATGGCGAGGCGGTCCGCCGAGCTCGCATCGGCGGCCGACCATGCGGTCGCCGAGACGAACTTGTAGAGATATTCGTTCACCGCATCGTCGCCCATGTAGAAGGCGGGCTTGCGGCCGGGGACGAAGTTGGACGGCCAGCAGCCCTCATGGTTCATGCGGCCAAGCGCGGTGCGCTTCCGCGGCGCGGCGGTCTTGTCGTACGGGTCGATCTCGACGACCCAGCCGAACTGGTTGGCTTCGTTGCGGAAGTCGGAGAGTGCGTCGGCGCCGGTCGCCTGCGCGTCCCAGCGGCGGTAGATGGTGCTCGCCGGATCTGCCGGAACGACGGTCGCCCAGCCGAAATTGCCGGTCGCGCTGGTGACGGCATAGCGGGTGAGCGCAACCACTTCCTTCGGGGTGCGGCGGGGATTGTCGGCGGCGGTCGGGCGGCGGAAATAGCCGGCCCAATTCTCTTCGCAGGTCAGGTCGGTGCCCCAGGGCGTATAGCCGTTGGCGCAATTGTTGATCGTGCCGCGACCGGCGACGCCGGTCGGCGAGAAGACCGTGCGGAGCTGAGCGGCGCCGCGCACCGGGCCGTTGAACACGGTCGGCGTCAGCGGCGTGATGCGGCGATTGAGCGCGCCGGCCTGATTGTAGCTCCAGGCGGCACCGGCCTTCGACACTTCGACGATGCTGAGCCCGTGGCACTCCATTTCCTTGAGGGCTTCGGCTTCGGGCCGCGCGCCTGCCACGGTGGTGGCGCCGGCGACGTGGAGATAGGGCTGGTTGATGTTCTCATGGTTCATGACGAGCAGGCCGCGCGTGCTGCTGGTGTCCTCGCGGGCGTTGCCTGCGGCAGCGAGGCCGAACCAGTAGAGTGCGTCGCCATGGTCGCCCGCGCGATTGGCGAAATCGGTGTCGGTGCCGTCATTCTTGTAGGCCGCAGTGCCCGAGGCGATCGGATCGCCCAGGCGATACAGGATCGACACACTGTAGCCGTCGGGCACGCTGACCTTGTCGAGCCGGTTCTTGGCGACCGGGGTGAAGCCCAGGGTCGCCGGCGTCACGGTCACGGTGGTCTCGACCGACGAGGTCTGGCCCGTCGAGTCGACCGCGGCATAACGGAAGACGAGCGGCGTGCTGGCGCTCACGCTGGGCGCGACGAAGGTCGCAGCGCCGCTGCCCGCGTTGGTCAGCGTGACGGCAGGCCCCGAAACCTGGGTGAAGCTCTGCGACGCGATCCCGCCATTATCGGCGGCGATGCCGGTCAGGGTCACGACCCGGCCCGAGCTGGTCGTGCCCGACGAGCCCGCGGTCACCGTGGGGGCGGGGTCGGCCGCCGCATCCTTGTCGCTGCATGCCGCCAGCACGGCGCCGCCGAACACCGCGAACGCCGCCGCCGACACACCACCGCGCAGGGCGTCGCGCCGCGAATAGCGACGCTCGACCATGTCGTTCAGCGAAACGCCGCCGCTGCGATTGGTGTCGATGTCGCCGTCGTCATAGCCGAACGTGACGGTGGTCGAGTCAGTCATAAGGATACCCCCGGTGGATCGCGATCCGGTTCGGATTCGCTGTCCGGTTCCTCTTGTGCGGCCCACCTGACGGCGTGATGGATATTCCTTGACGATTCCGTGACAGATCGGCGTCCATTCAGGGACAGCGACAATGGTCCACGCATTTGTTGACTTCCGCGGAGATGTCGCTAAGGACCCGCGCTCGCTCGCCAGGTGTTCGCACCCGGCAAGCTACCGTCCGAGACAGTGGGTGGCCGGAATCCTCCGGCCTTAATTTCCCGCCTAGACGGGGAATGGAATTTTTCCGCTCGCGCGTCAGCGCGGCCGGTCTGCTGCCGCATTTGCGATCAGTTCCCATGCCCCAATCGACGGACACCCCGGAAGCGCGGGTTTTCCGCGTCTCCGGTTCAACCGGCCCGGCGGCTTCGGCCAGCGGGTCAGACACGTGGAGAATGGCATGGATCGTGCTCAAAAGACCGAGCTCGTCGCCGAACTGAACCGCACCTTTTCCGAGGTCGGCGTGGTGGTCGTCACCCGCAATCTCGGCCTCACCGTCGCTCAGTCGACGGTGCTGCGCAACAAGATGCGTGACGCCGGCGCGACCTACAAGGTCTCGAAGAACAAGCTTGCCAAGATCGCGCTCGACGGCACCGACTATCTCTCGCTGGGCGACATGCTCACCGGGCCGGTAGGCCTTGCCACCTCGATCGATCCCGTCGCCGCAGCCAAGGTTGCGGTCGATTTCGCGAAGACGAACGACAAGTTCGAAATCGTGGGCGGATCGATGGGCGCGACCGTCCTCGACGTCGAAGGCGTGAAGGCGCTCGCAACGCTGCCCTCGCTGGATGAACTGCGTGCCAAGATAGTGGGCCTCCTGGTTGCACCCGCAACCAAGCTCGCGACCGTCACCCAGGCTCCTGCGGCGCAGCTCGCACGCGTGTTCGCGGCTTACGCCGACAAGGACAAGGAAGCTGCCTGAAAAGGCACCGATACTTTTTGAACTGAACCCAATGGGGCACCTGCCCCGATACGGAGAATGAACATGGCAGACCTGAACGCGCTGGTTGACCAGCTGAGCGAACTGACCGTCCTCGAAGCCGCTGAGCTTTCGAAGCTGCTCGAAGAGAAGTGGGGCGTTTCCGCCGCCGCTGCCGTTGCCGTTGCCGGCCCGGCCGCTGGTGGCGCCGGCGCCGCCCCGGCTGCTGAAGAGCAGACCGAGTTCGACGTGATCCTCACCGGCGACGGTGGCAAGAAGATCAACGTCATCAAGGAAGTCCGCGCGATCACCTCGCTCGGCCTGACCGAAGCCAAGACGCTGGTCGAGTCGGCTCCCAAGGCCGTCAAGGAAGGCGTTTCGAAGGACGAGGCCGCGAAGATCAAGGCCCAGCTCGAAGCCGCTGGCGCGACCGTCGAAGTCAAGTAATCTTTCGCTTCGGCGTAAGTCATTCCGGATCAATCCGGAATCAGAGACAAAAGAAGGGCGGCTCCGCAAGGGGCCGCCCTTTTTTGGTCCCAACACATGACGAAAACCTGCGCTTCTCAAGCACGTAATGCTGGGAAGGTACTGAAGAAGGTCGAATCCTTTCCAATAGCTTTTGCAGGCGGAATTGGGTTAAAGCGCTCCGTGACAGGCCGTTAAGCGCCGCTCGCGCCGTCGTTCTTCACGCCGGACCGGGCAGCGACGTCGCGCCGGCTAAGTCGCGCATGATGCGCATTTGGGGAGGGGTTCCATGACTCGTTTGATCAAGACGATCGGTCTCGCCGTAACGGCGATGCTGTTTGGCCTGTGCTTCGCCGCGCCGGCCAGCGCCCAGGCCACCCGTACCTGGATTTCAGGTGTCGGCGACGATGCCAATCCGTGCAGCCGCACTGCACCGTGCAAGACCTGGGCCGGCGCGATCTCCAAGACCGCCAGCGGCGGCGAGATCGATTGCCTCGATCCGGGCGGCTTCGGCTCGGTCACCATCACTAAGTCGATCACGCTCGATTGTGCCGAGGGCACTGACGGCGGGGCCGGCGGTATCCTGAACTCGGGCGTTCCCGGCGTCATCATCAACGACCCGAACGGCGGGACCGCGCCGACCATCAAGGTCGTTCTGCGCAACCTCACGATCAACGGTGCGGGCGTGACTGTCGGCACCTATGCCGTTCGCTTCCTGGGCGGCAAATCGCTCACGCTGCAAAATGTCAGCATCTCGAACCAGGGCACCGGATCGGTTCCGGCGATCAGCTTCGAACCGCAAGCAGGCAGCGTCGGCGCAACGCTCCATATGACGGATGTGGACATCATCAACGTCATCCACATTGGCGTTAGCGTGAAATCGGTCAACGGCGTCGCGGTTGCCGCATTCCTGAACAACGTCACGGTTTCGCAAGCCGCAATCGCCGTCAAGGTCGAAGCCGGCGGTGTCGCGACCATCGCCAACAGCAACCTGTCGAACAACGGCCGCGGCGTGTGGACCGCTTCGGGCGCAGCGACGGCGTCTCTGGACACTGTGACGATCGCTGGCAGCCTGGATGCGGGCGTATTTGCGACCAACGGAACGACAATCCGCCTGTCGAACGTCGGGCTTTACGACAACCTGTTCGGCATCAAGACGACCGGTGTCGCAACCGTCCAGTCGTTCGGCAACAATCGGCTCGGCCCGGATACGGCGAGCCCGGGCCTGCCGACCTCGACCGTTACCCTGAAGTAATCGCGGAGCCCGGCCGGAATGGTGTAGCAGATCCGGCCGGGCTTCCCTTGATTGACTCGCCGTTCGGAATGGACGGCCCGACAGGGCGGCGCTAGCGCCGCACTGAAATGGTGTAGGGCAAGGTACTGACGCCCTCATGCATGCGCGGCGTGCCATCGAGCCTGAACGGCGCCAGCTTGGTCCCCTCGCCCCGATCAACCCCGACCACATAGGATGTCGCGGTCTGACCCGTGCCGCCGTCCCAATCGTACAGCAGGTTGATCGTCAGCACCGGCACGAACAGCTGGCGATCCTGCACCGCCATCACGCTGACCATCTCCTTCGGCATCATCGCCATGCCAGTCAGCTCGATCGAGCCGCGTTGCGGCAAATCGAAGGGTGCCGTGGTCGGCCGCTCGATCGGGCTGGAGAACAGCGTCCCGATCCAGCCATCCTGTTCGGTCCCGGCGCTCAGCAACCGCACATCGACCTGGATCGCCCGCGCGATCGCTTCGCCGATATTGCTGATGACAATGTCGTACTCGACCGCGGCGCTCAATAAATTGGTACCGGCGCGCTTCGCATAAAGTTCGATGTCGAGCCTGGCACGGACCGGCACCGTGACGGTTGCAGGCGGCGCGACCGGCGACGGCACCGCCTCAACCGGCGCCGGCTTCGGCACGGGGTCCTCCGCTTCCGCGTGAGCCTCATCTTCCGCGATCCGGGAGGCTTCTGGCGTGGCCGGCTCGGGCGCGACAGCTCCAAGATCGAATATCGCGTGTGCCCCTCGCTTTGGCGGCGTGCCGATATCGAGGGCGACCGGCGGAGGAGCAAAGGCGGCCGCCGCCACATCGCGAGCGCGTGGTGCGGTTGCGGGTGGCGAGTCCGGCCTGTCCGCGATCAGGTCGAAATGCGCGTGTTTCCCATTCTCGGACGCAGGCGCGTCATCGTCCTCGAATCGCTCCCGCCGCTGCAGGAGCCAGAAACCCAGCCCGCCGATAAGCAGGACGATCGCTCCCGCTCCACCCAGGAGCGGCCACGAAGGGCCATCCTCTCCTGCCGCGACAACGGGCGCTGGCGCCGCCGTCACGCTTGCGACCGGGGCAGGAGTCACTGCCGCGGCGGTCTCTGCCCCTTCGGGGAGGGGCGCCGCCGTGGTTGCCGGAAGCGGGGCTGATGTCGGTGTGGCGACCAGAGGGCGCTGCGCCGTCGGGAGGGGCACGGCCTTCGGCGGAAGCCGACGCAGCGGAGTCCCGCTCGCCTGGGCCTGTGACGCCGTTACCGGCCGAGCCGGTGTCGGCGACGGCACGGGCGTCGGCAGAGTCCGGACGAAAGGCGGCGGCGTCGCCGGCTGAGTCACCGTCGAGCCGGGGCTCGGCGTCAGGCTGAACTTCTCCAGTCCCGGAATGAGGTGGGGCGTCGGCACCGGTGTCGGAGCGGGCGCGCTCTGCGCAAAGGCCGGCGCGATCACACCAGCCGACATCGTCAACGGAAGCGTCATGGCCCGAACATGGCGGGCGGCGAACTTGAACATTATCCCCACGTCACTGCCTTAGCCCGGCATTTCTGAACGCGATACGACAGCTTCTTCCCCTGCGGCAAATCGTTCAGCGAATGCGACCGGGCCTGCCCTCCGGATCGGAAGGCAGGCCCGGCATTCTCATCGATCGGGTGTCAGGCGTGTTCGGGAACCCCGTGCAACCTGGCCTCGACATCGTCGTGCATCGCACGCTCGCTCAGCTGGATCGGCGCCATTTCCGGGCCACCCTCTTCGCTCACGCCGATGGTGAACGAGGCGGAGGTGCGTCCTTCGCTACCGTCCGGCAGCGTGTAGCGTGCATCGGCAACGATGATCGGCAGGATCGAGCCATTGGTGCTCTCGATCAACTCGGCCTTGGACAGCGCCAAGGTCGCATCGACGCGGGTGCCCTCGCCTGGACGGATCGTCACCAGCGGCACGCCATCGTTGCCGCGCTCGATCAGCATACGCTCCATATCGCTGCCATTGGCCGGCTGCGACGCGAACATGAAGGTGGAGATACGGACGTGCTCGGCCGCGACCGAGCCCGAATTGCCGACGGTCAGCTCGATCTCTACCAGCGCCTCATCGACATTGGTGCCGGCCCGCACCGGGCGCAGCGACATTTCGAGCCATGGGCGATCGGCAACCGGCGCCTCGCCCTCTGTCAGCGAGGCGACTTCCCCTGCCTCGGGCTTGACCAGCGTCGCGTCCTCCGCCGCGACCGGCGCCGGTTCGTCGCTCAGGACGGCGGCTGCGGCCAGCGGCGCGGTACGCAGGAACTCCGGCTCGGTGTCGGGCGCAAACGGCGCAGGTTCGCTGCGGATCGGCGCGGCCTCGATTGCATGCTCGTCGACATACGGTTCTTCGTAATAGAATTCATCATCCTCGACCCGGCGGCGGCGCATGACGAGGAAACCGGCCACGGCGATCAGTGCGACCAGGCCCGCGGCGAGCCACGGCCAGATCGGGGCGCCCTGAGTCGCGGTGGTGCTCTGCGTGACGGCCTCCTGCGTGGGCGCAGGTGCCGGGGCGGCCGCTTCGACCGGTGCCGGCGTTACCGGTGCCGGCGTGACTTCCGCCGGCGTCGAAACGGGCGCCGCCGCGACCGGTGCGGGAGCCGCGCGAACCGGCGCGGGCGCCGGGGCACGGACCACACGAGTCGAGCGGGTGACGGTCCGCGTGGTGCGGGCAGTCGCGGCCTGCGCCGGCGTTTCCGTTTCAGTGGTCACAGTCGGCGCGGCGGTGACGAGCGGCGGCGCGACCGCAGCGGCAGGCGGCGCGATCGTCGGGACCACTGGCGGCGGCGCTACCGTCTGCTGCACCGGCGGGGCCGCTGGCGCGGCGGGCTGGATCTCCTGTGCATAGCCCGGAACGGCCAGCAACAAGGTGGCGGGGACAAGCGCGGCGAACGCGCGGCGGGTTGCGGGTTTGTTTTTCATGACGCATACTCAATGAAGGGAACCCGCAATCGGACCCGCTAAAATACCGAAATCACGCCGAGCCGTTCCTGACTGCCGACGAAGCGATTTTTTGCGCGGCGTTTGACAGTTTCCAACACGCTCCCTATATCGCGCTCCTCACCACAGCTTTCGGGAAATGATGTGCCGTCGCGCAGCATGTCGATCGAATTGGAGGCTATGGGTTCATAAGACGCCAGGAGCTGCTGTTTTCGACATTTCGAAAACGAGCGGCTTTTTGCGTCTTCATGCGTGCCCGCCCGGTGGATTCCGGGCATGACATTCTGGCTGGTAGGGCAAAAAACTCCATGGCGACCAAAGCAATCGAGGGCGGCACGCTTAAGCGCCGCATCCGCAAGGTGTTCGGCAACATCCACGAAGTGGTGCAGATGCCGAACCTGATCGAGGTTCAGCGCGAATCCTACGAACAGTTCCTGCGGTCGGATCCCTCGATCGGCTATGTGTCGGGCCTGGAAAAGACCCTGCGCTCGGTCTTCCCGATCCGCGATTTCGCCGGCACCGCCGAACTCGACTTCGTGAACTACGAGCTCGAGCCCCCCAAGTTCGACACCGACGAGTGCCGCCAGCGCGGCATCACCTATGCGGCGCCGATGCGCGTTACCCTGCGCCTGATCGTGTTCGAGGTGGACGCCGATACCGAGGCCCGGTCGGTCCTCGATATCAAGGAGCAGGACGTGTACATGGGCGACATGCCGCTCATGACGCAGAACGGCACTTTCATCATCAACGGCACCGAGCGCGTGATCGTCAGTCAGATGCACCGCTCGCCGGGCGTCCTGTTCGATCATGACCGCGGCAAGACTCACGCCTCGGGCAAGTATCTGTTCGCCGCGCGCGTGATTCCGTATCGCGGTTCGTGGCTCGATTTCGAGTTCGACGCGAAGGACATCGTCAACGTCCGTATCGACCGCAAGCGCAAGCTGCCGGTCACGGCGCTGCTGTATGCGCTCGGCCTGAACTCCGAGGAAATCCTCAACTATTTCTACAACCGCGTGACCTTCGTTCGCGGCCAGGGCGGCTGGATCATCCCGTTCCAGGCCGAGAACTGGCGCGGCCAGAAGCCGATGTTCGACATCATCGATGCGAAGACCGGCGAAGTCGTGTTTGCCTCGGGCCAGAAGATTTCCCCGCGCGCTGCCAACAAGGCCGCCAAGGACGGTCTCGTCGACCTGCTGATCCCGACCGAAGAGATCTTCGGCCGCTATTCGGCCTATGACCTGATCAACGAAGCGACCGGCGAGATCTACATCGAAGCCGGCGACGAAGTGACCGCCGAGAATCTCGAACTGCTCGACAAGGCCGGCATCGACCGGATCGAGCTGCTCGACATCGACCATGTCGCGACCGGTCCGTGGATCCGCAACACGCTCAAGGCCGACAAGGCCGAGGAGCGCGAGCAGGCGCTGTCCGACATCTACCGCGTGATGCGCCCCGGCGAGCCGCCGACGCTCGAAACCGCTGAGTCGCTGTTCAGCGGCCTGTTCTTCGATCCGGACCGCTACGACCTGTCGGCCGTCGGCCGCGTGAAGCTGAACATGCGTCTCGACCTCGACGCCGAGGACACGGTCACCACGCTGCGTACCGAGGACATCCTCGCGGTCGTGAAGACGCTGGTCGACCTGAAGGACGGCAAGGGCGAGATCGACGACATCGACAATCTCGGCAACCGCCGCGTGCGCTCGGTGGGCGAGCTGCTCGAGAACCAGTACCGCGTCGGCCTGCTCCGCATGGAGCGCGCCGTGAAGGAGCGCATGTCCTCGGTCGATGTGTCGACCGTCATGCCGAACGACCTGATCAACGCCAAGCCCGCGGTCGCCGCGGTGCGCGAGTTCTTCGGCTCGTCGCAGCTGTCGCAGTTCATGGATCAGACCAACCCGCTCTCCGAAGTGACGCACAAGCGTCGTGTTTCGGCACTTGGGCCGGGTGGTCTCACCCGTGAGCGCGCCGGTTTCGAAGTCCGCGACGTTCATCCGACGCATTATGGCCGCATCTGCCCGATCGAGACGCCGGAAGGCCCGAACATCGGCCTGATCAACTCGCTCGCCAGCTTCAGCCGCGTCAACAAGTACGGCTTCATCGAGACGCCGTACCGCAAGGTCGTCGACCACAAGGTCACCGACGATGTCGTCTATCTGTCGGCGATGGAAGAAGCCAAGCACACGATCGCGCAGGCCAACGCCGAGCTCGATTCGACCAAGGGCTTCGTCGAGGACCTGGTGTCGTCGCGTCAGGCAGGCGAATTCCTGATGGCGATCCCGGACAACATCACCCTGATGGACGTATCGCCGAAGCAGCTCGTCTCGGTCGCCGCATCGCTCATTCCGTTCCTGGAAAACGATGACGCCAACCGCGCGCTGATGGGCTCCAACATGCAACGCCAGGCCGTGCCGCTGGTGCGCGCCGAGGCGCCGTTCGTCGGCACCGGCATGGAAGAGACCGTGGCGCGCGATTCGGGCGCCGCGATCTCGGCCAAGCGCTCGGGCATCGTCGACCAGGTCGACGCGGCGCGTATCGTGGTTCGCGCCACGGGCGAAGTCGAAGCCGGCCAGTCGGGCGTCGACATCTACACGCTGATGAAGTTCCAGCGCTCCAACCAGAACACCTGCATCAACCAGCGTCCGCTGGTGAAGGTGGGCGACGTGGTCAATGTCGGCGACGTGATCGCCGACGGCCCGTCGACCGAGTTCGGCGAGCTGGCGCTGGGCCGCAACGCGCTCGTCGCGTTCATGCCCTGGAACGGCTACAACTATGAGGATTCGATCCTCATCTCCGAGCGTATCGTGAAGGACGACGTCTTCACCTCGATCCATATCGAGGAATTCGAAGTCATGGCACGCGACACCAAGCTCGGGCCGGAAGACATCACGCGCGATATCCCGAACGTCGGCGAGGAAGCGCTCCGCAACCTCGACGAAGCAGGCATCGTCTATATCGGCGCCGAAGTGGAGCCGGGCGACATCCTGGCCGGCAAGATCACCCCCAAGGGTGAATCGCCGATGACGCCGGAGGAAAAGCTCCTCCGCGCCATCTTCGGTGAAAAGGCATCGGACGTGCGCGATACGTCGCTCCGCCTGCCGCCAGGCGTTGCCGGTACCGTCGTCGAGGTCCGGGTGTTCAACCGCCACGGCATCGACAAGGACGAGCGCGCGATGGCGATCGAGCGCGAGGAAATCGAGCGCCTGAAGAAGGACTCGGACGACGAACGCTCCATCGTGAACCGCGCGACCTGGTCGCGCCTTCGCGAGATGCTGCTCGGCCAGACCGCGACCGCCACGCCGAAGGGCCTGAAGAAGGGCGCCGAGATCGACGCCGACCTGCTCGACAGCGTCGATCGCCACGAGTGGTGGAAGTTCGCCGTTGCCGACGACAAGACCCAGAGCGATCTGGAAGCGGTCAAGGCGCAGTATGACGATGCAGTGAAGCTGATCACGGACAAGTTCCATGATCGTCGCGAGAAGCTGGAGCGTGGCGACGAGCTGCCCCCGGGCGTGCTCAAGATGGTCAAGGTGTTCGTCGCGGTGAAGCGCAAGCTGCAGCCGGGCGACAAGATGGCCGGCCGTCACGGCAACAAGGGCGTCATCAGCCGCATCCTGCCGGCGGAGGACATGCCGTTCCTCGCCGACGGTACGCCGGTCGATCTCGTGCTGAACCCGCTGGGCGTGCCGTCGCGCATGAACGTCGGTCAGATCTTCGAGACTCATCTCGGCTGGGCCGCGCGCGGCCTGGGCGGGCAGATCTCGCAGGCCCTGGAAGACTGGCGCGAGGCCAATCCGAACCCCACCGCAGGCGCCATGCCCGAAGTGGTCAAGGATCGCCTCAAGACCGTCTATGGCGAGCAATATCATGCCGAGATCGACGCCCGTTCGAGCGCCGAGATCATCGAACTGGCGCAGAATCTGCGCGGCGGCGTGCCGATGGCGACGCCGGTGTTCGACGGTGCCCGTGAGGCTGACGTTTCGGCGATGCTCACGCTCGCCGGGCTCGACACCTCGGGTCAGTCGGACCTGTTCGATGGCCGCACCGGTGATCAGTTCGATCGCAAGGTGACGGTGGGCTACATCTACATGCTGAAGCTGCACCATCTCGTGGACGACAAGATCCACGCGCGGTCGATCGGCCCGTACAGCCTCGTCACCCAGCAGCCGCTGGGCGGCAAGGCCCAGTTCGGCGGTCAGCGCTTCGGTGAGATGGAGGTCTGGGCACTCCAGGCGTATGGCGCTGCCTATACGCTGCAGGAAATGCTGACGGTGAAGTCCGACGACGTGGTCGGCCGCACCAAGGTCTATGAAGCGATCGTCAAGGGTGACGACACGTTCGAGGCCGGTATTCCGGAGAGCTTCAACGTGCTGGTCAAGGAAATGCGGTCGCTGGGTCTGAACGTCGAGCTGAAGAGCGTCGAGCAGTTCGACTCGGACGGCGTCGCGATCGCGGCGGCATGACGGATCGGGCGCTGCCGTCGGGCAGCGCCCCCTCCCCCGTCCGCACAGAATTTTTCCCTGGAGGGAATTGAGACATGAACGAACTGACCAACTTCGCCAATCCGGTGGCCAAGCCGGAAACCTTCGACCAGATCCAGATCGGGATCGCTTCGCCAGAGCGCATCCGGTCCTGGTCGTTCGGCGAGATCAAGAAGCCGGAAACCATCAACTATCGCACGTTCAAGCCCGAGCGTGACGGCCTGTTCTGCGCGCGCATCTTCGGTCCGATCAAGGACTACGAGTGCCTGTGCGGCAAGTACAAGCGCATGAAGTACAAGGGCATCGTCTGCGAGAAGTGCGGCGTCGAGGTCACCGTCTCGAAGGTCCGCCGCGAGCGCATGGGCCATATCGAGCTGGCCGCCCCGGTCGCGCACATCTGGTTCCTGAAGTCGCTGCCGTCGCGCATCGGCCTGCTGCTCGACATGCAGCTCAAGCAGCTCGAGCGCGTGCTGTACTTCGAGGCGTACATCGTGATCGAGCCGGGCCTCACCCCGCTCGAGAAGTATCAGCTCCTCACCGAGGACGAGTTGCTCGACGCGCAGGATGAATATGGCGAGGACGCGTTCTCGGCCGGCATCGGCGCCGAGGCAGTCCGCATCATGCTCGAGAGCCTGGATCTCGAGGGCGAGCGCAAGGACCTGCTGGAAGAGCTGGCCGTCACCAAGTCCGAGCTGAAGCCGAAGAAGATCATCAAGCGTCTGAAGGTCGTCGAGAGCTTCATCGATTCGGGCAACCGCCCGGAATGGATGATCCTCGAAGTCGTTCCGGTCATCCCGCCCGAGCTGCGCCCGCTGGTGCCGCTGGACGGCGGTCGCTTCGCGACGTCGGATCTGAACGATCTGTATCGCCGCGTGATCAACCGCAACAACCGCCTGAAGCGCCTGATGGAGCTGCGTGCGCCGGACATCATCGTCCGCAACGAAAAGCGCATGCTGCAGGAAGCCGTCGACGCCCTGTTCGACAACGGCCGCCGCGGCCGCACGATCACCGGCGCCAACAAGCGTCCGCTGAAGTCGCTGTCCGACATGCTCAAGGGCAAGCAGGGCCGCTTCCGTCAGAACCTGCTCGGCAAGCGCGTCGACTATTCGGGCCGTTCGGTCATCGTGACCGGTCCGGAGCTCAAGCTGCACCAGTGCGGCCTGCCGAAGAAGATGGCGCTCGAGCTGTTCAAGCCCTTCATCTACGCCCGTCTGGACGCCAAGGGTCTTTCCATGACCCTGAAGCAGGCCAAGAAGTGGGTCGAGAAGGAGCGCAAGGAAGTCTGGGACATCCTCGACGAAGTCATTCGTGAGCACCCGGTCATGCTCAACCGCGCGCCGACGCTTCACCGTCTCGGCATTCAGGCGTTCGAGCCCGTGCTGATCGAGGGTAAGGCGATCCAGCTTCACCCGCTGGTCTGCTCGGCCTTCAACGCCGACTTCGACGGTGACCAGATGGCCGTGCACGTCCCGCTGAGCCTCGAGGCCCAGCTCGAAGCGCGCGTCCTGATGATGTCGACCAACAACATCCTGTCGCCGGCGAACGGCAAGCCGATCATCGTGCCGTCGCAGGACATGGTGCTCGGTCTCTATTATCTGTCGATGATGAAGGAGGACGAGCCCGGCCAGGGCATGATGATCTCCGACATGCAGGAGGTCCATCAGGCGATCGAGGCCGGCGCGGTGACGCTCCACACCAAGATCATCAGCCGCGTTCCGCAGACCGACGAAGCGGGCAACCAGTATCTCAAGCGCTACGAGACCACCCCGGGCCGCATGCTGCTCGGCGAGTGCCTCCCGAAGAGCTCGAAGGTGCCGTTCGACACCGTCAACCGCCTCCTCACCAAGAAGGACGTGGGCGACGTGATCGACGAGGTCTATCGTCACACCGGCCAGAAGGAGACCGTGCTGTTCGCCGACGCGATCATGGCATTGGGCTTCAAGCACGCGTTCAAGGCGGGCATCTCGTTCGGCAAGGACGACATGATCATTCCTGACGCCAAGGTTCCGCTGGTCGATGAGACCCGCGCCCTGGTGAAGGACTTCGAGCAGCAATATCAGGACGGCCTGATCACGCAGCAGGAGAAGTACAACAAGGTGATCGACGCCTGGAGCCGTTGCGGCGACCAGGTGGCGAACGCCATGATGGACGAGATCAAGTCGGTGAAAAAGCTGCCGAACGGCCGCGAAGCCCCGATCAACTCGATCTACATGATGGCCCACTCCGGCGCCCGCGGTTCGCAGGCGCAGATCAAGCAGCTTGCCGGTATGCGCGGCCTCATGGCCAAGCCGTCGGGCGAGATCATCGAAACGCCGATTATCTCGAACTTCAAGGAAGGCCTGACCGTCCTCGAGTATTTCAACTCCACCCACGGCGCCCGCAAGGGTCTCGCGGACACGGCGTTGAAGACCGCGAACTCGGGTTACCTGACCCGCCGTCTGGTCGATGTGTCGCAGGATTGCGTCATCATCGAGAATGATTGCGGCACCGAGCGTGCGCTGGAAATGCGTGCGATCGTCCAGGGCGGTTCGACCATCGCGTCGCTCGGCGAGCGCATCCTCGGTCGCACGACCGCGGAGGACATCGTCGACACCAAGACCGGTGAGGTCATCATCCCCTCGGGCACGCTGCTCGACGAGCCGATGATCGTGCAGATCGAGGCGATCGGCACTCAGTCCTGCAAGATCCGCAGCCCGCTGGTCTGCGAGACGAAGATCGGCGTTTGCGGCAAGTGCTACGGGCGCGATCTCGCCCGCGGTACGCCGGTGAACATCGGCGAGGCTGTCGGCGTCATCGCCGCTCAGTCGATCGGCGAGCCGGGCACCCAGCTGACGATGCGGACCTTCCACATCGGCGGTGCGGCGCAGCTCAACGAGCAGTCGAACCTCGAGGCAGTTGCCGATGGGACGATGGAGTATCGCGACCTTCGCATCATCCTGGACCAGCGCGGCCGTCGCGTCGTGCTGAGCCGTTCGGGCGAAGTCGCGATCGTCGACATGGACGGGCGCGAGCGGGCGGTGCATCGCATCCCCTACGGTGCCTATGTCCTGTTCGATGACGGCCATATCGTCACCAAGGGCGACCGGATGGCGGAATGGGATCCGTTCACCATGCCGGTGATCACCGAGAACCCCGGCATCGTGAAATATGTCGATCTGATCGAGGGCAAGACGCTCACCGAGCAGGCTGACGAAGCGACCGGCATCTCGCAGCGCGTCGTCACCGAATATCGTGCCGCGACCAAGTCGAAGGAGGATCTGCGTCCGCGCCTGACCCTGCTCGACGAAGGTTCGGGCGAGGCCGGCCGTTACATGCTCGCACCGGGCGCTACGCTCTCGGTCGAGGACGGTGCACAGGTCCAGGGCGGCGACGTTCTGGCTCGTGTCTCCCGCGAAGCCGCGAAGACGCGTGACATCACCGGCGGTCTGCCCCGCGTTGCGGAGCTGTTCGAGGCACGCAAGCCCAAGGAAAACGCGATCATCGCGAAGGTCTCGGGCCGCGTCGTGTTCGGCAAGGACTACAAGGCCAAGCGCAAGATCGGCATCCAGCCCGAGGACGGCAGCGAGGTCGTGGAGTATCTGGTGCCGAAGTCGAAGGTGATCGACGTCCAGGAAGGCGACTACGTCAAGCGCGGCGACAATCTGATCGGCGGCTCGCCCGATCCGCACGACATTCTCGAAGTGCTCGGCATCGAGCCGCTCGCTGAATATCTCGTGTCGGAAATCCAGGAGGTCTATCGTCTCCAGGGCGTGAAGATCAACGACAAGCACATCGAGGTGATCGTTCGCCAGATGCTGCAGAAGGTCGAGATCACCGATGGCGGCGACACCACGCTGCTCGCCGGAGAGCAGGTCGATCGCGACGAGATGGACGACATCAACTCGAAGATCGACAAGAAGCAGACCCCGGCACAGGGCAAGCCCGTCCTGCTCGGCATCACCAAGGCGTCGCTGCAGACCCGCAGCTTCATCTCGGCGGCGTCGTTCCAGGAGACCACCCGCGTCCTCACCGAGGCAGCGGTCCAGGGCAAGCAGGACACGCTGATCGGCCTCAAGGAGAACGTCATTGTCGGCCGGCTCATCCCGGCGGGTACCGGCGCGGGCATGAACCGCCTGCGGGTCGCGGCCTCCAGCCGCGACGCAGCTCTTCGCGTCCAGCAGCGTCGCCTGCAGGAAGTGCTCATCGCCCCTAATTCGGCGGCGGAAGAGCGTGCGGCCGAGAAGCTGCGCGACGTCGCGGACGACACGGGCAGCGATGCCCTGGCCTCGGTCACGACCTCGGGCACCGGCACCGACGCGGATGCCGGCGAGTATCTGAACAAGTAATCCACTGGTTCAGTGCTCACATGAATCACCGCCGTCCGGGCCACCCGGGCGGCGGTTTTTCTTTATGCGTTGAGGTCGCGCTAGCGCATCGAGCGTAAAATCAGAGCCACCCCATCCGTTCGTTTCGAGCGAAGTCGAGAAACCGTGCTTGGCGCCCGATCAATGTTTCTCGACTTCGCTCGAAACGAACGGAGAGAAATGTCTACTCCGCGGGCCGGACCGCGCTGTCGGCCTGCAGGATACGGGCGACCCGGCTGAACACCGCGTCGGCTGAAACGCGCGTCTCCTCCTGCAGCATCTCGTCCGCCGCGAAGCCGAGTTCGACCGATAGCCGCACCTCCTGCCATAGCGCATCGCGATCGGCGTCGGGCAGCCACCGCATATAGGCCTCGACCAGCTTGTCGGTGACGTAGCGGTGCGATTCCAGGCGGACATGCACCAGCCGCGGCGAGGCGTGCAGCGCGCGCAGGATCCACACCGCGCCCGGCTCGCTCTGCGTCACGGCGGCGGTATCGCGCAGCAATTCTTCGATGCCGCCGCGCAGCGCGTCGATCCCCTCGTCGGCGTGGCGCGCGATCCATTGCTCGAGCACGATGTTCTGGCGCGCCATCAGGCGCAGACCAAGCGCCTCCAGCACATCATATTTGTCCTTGAAGTACCGATACAGCGCGGGCGGCGTGAGCCCGGCGCGCGAACAGATCATGTTGGTCGAGATGCGGTCGATGCCGACTTCGGCAAGCAGATTCCCGGCAACGTCCAGCAGCAGCTCATAGGTCTGCTGGGCCCGCTCCTGTTTGGGGAGCGGGCGCTTGTCAGTGGCAAGCCCCGATATCGTCACGCCTCTCCCGTTTTCCTCTGCATTGCGACGGCGCCGATCAGCGCCGTTATTCCCGCAATCGCGCAAACCGCGCCGAACCACAACACATGCGCCACATCCCTGTCGCCGATCAACACGCCCGCAAGCAACGGCCCCAGGCTCGATCCCGTCAATTGCGCCCCGCCGATCAGCAAGGCCGCGCGCCGGCTGGGGTCGGCGGCAATGACGATCGGGATCTGGAACGGCAGGGCGAACAACCACAGGAAACCGAACGCTGCCGTGGCGAAGACGAATGCAGTAGCCGAGGGCGGCGCCCCCATGATCGCCAACAGGCCGAGATTGATCAGGCCCACGGTCACGATCGTTCCGCGCGCCGGCAACCGCCCGGCAAGAAGCGTCGCCGCGCCCGCGCCCAGCACCTGCATGCCAAGCGACAGCGGCGCGACGAGATGGATCGTCGCCTGGGATATCCCCCGCTCGAGCCCGAGCGGCTCGACATAGACCCAGACCGCGACGATGAAGGCGAGATAGAGGACGACGCCGCCCAGCGCGACAAGCCCACGCGCCGGCGGGAGGCCGCCGGTGTCGTCGCTGGCCGTCAGCGGCGGATAGGCACCCGGCAGCCAGGGCAATGCCAGCAGCCCGGCCAGGGTGACCGTCCCCAGGGCGGTAAACCCGCCTGCACTGGTGGCCGCGACATAGCCGATCGCGCTGGCCAGCGCGAACTGCGCCAGCGTCTGCACCGCGAGATAGATGCCCGACCAGCGCTCGGGCCGGTCGGTACGGATGATGAAGCCGATCACGATCCAGATCAGCACTCCCTCCCCCAGCCCCGCCACGATCCGCGCCGCGAACAGGGGCCCGGTGCCGAGCAACGGAGTCAGCAGATCCGCGGCGGCGGTGACCAGCAGGGCCGTCGCCGCAATCGTGCGCAGCCTGGTCACGGAGAGCACGAAACCTGCTGCACCGGCCGCGATCCCCATCGCCAGCAGTTCGACCGTGGCGAGGATGCCGAGCGCCGCGACCGACAGCCGGCCCTCCGCTGCCAGCGCGCCGAGTAGTTGCGGCTGCAACCCCGGGATCAGCACACCGATCACACCGACGACGAAAATCGCCAGCACGCGATCGGCGGAGAGATTCATCAGGAACTTGGCCCGGTTGAGGTCAGGGACAATGGATGAAGCGGCATCGCCCGCCTCCTTGTGCTCCCGCGAAGGCGGGAGCCCAGACTGGGTCCCCGCCTTTGCGGGGACACAATGGTTTCGTGCCGGATATTCACGGATTCACCGCGCCCGGCCTCTTGCGCTGACCGGCCACATCTCCACCAGCGTGTCGCCCCGGACGACATGGTAATAATCGTACAGGTTCACCGTCGGGTCGCAATGCGGCACGGTCAGGCTCACCGGGTCGCCCGGGCGCAGCCGCGTGCCGATATCGGGCGCGATCAGTGCGGCATGTTCGTCGCCCATGAACAGGAACATCGTCTCGGGCGCCGCCCCGCGCTGAACCTGCGCCGCGCCCCCATCGGTCGACAGCGACTTGAAGCCGGCATCGATGGTGACCAGCGCGTCATGGTTCGCGCTCACCACCCGCGCATCGACCGAGAGCGACGTCTCGAACGGCGGCAACGGCCCATCGGCCAGATCGCAATCGAGATATTGCTTGTCCATGAAGACATAGGACCCGGTCTGAAGCTCGGTGAACAGGCCGAACTCGAGATCGATATGATGCGTGCCGGTGCCCGATCCGGTGACGATCTCGGGCTGATATCCCGCCTCGGTCAGCGCGGCGATCACGCTCTGCAGATAATCGGTGCGGTCAATGATCGCGGCACGGCGCACGGCATAATCCTCGATATGCTGCTGCATGCCGCAATAATATTGGACGCCGCGAAAGGTCATGTTCGAGGATCGCGCGATCGCTTCGGCCACCGCGACGGCTGCCTCGGGCGAGGCGACGCCGGTGCGCCTGATGCCGGGGTCGACATCGATCACCACCTCCAGCATCGCCCCGACCGAGGTCAGCGCATCGTCCCACCTTTTCACCATCTCGGGATTGTCGATCGCCGCCATCAGGCCGATCCCGCGCTTCGCCAGTGCCGACAGCCGCTCGATCGCGGCCGGCGCGCTGATCGGCGAGGTGATGAGCAGCCCGGTGATCCCGCCATCGGCCAGCACCTCCGCCTCGCCGATCTTGGCACAGCACAGGCCGACCGCGCCTGCCGTGATCTGGCGCCGGCCGATATCGACGCTCTTGTGAGTCTTGGCGTGCGGCCGGAGCGCCACGCCCTTCGCGTCGGCAAAGGCCTGCATCGTCGCGATATTGCGGTCGAGCTTCTCGATATCGAGCACCAGCACCGGCGTGTTAAGCGCGCTGCGCGAGCCCTGCTGGCCGATCAGGTGCGCGTGTAGGGCGAGATCGTCCATCAGGAAAACAGCTCCGTCATATGCGCGTTCAGGAACTTGCCCGCCGGATCGACTGAACGTCGCACCTCGCGATACCGCTCGGCCATCGGATAGAGCAGGTCCACGTCGGCGCGCGTCAGCGTGTGGCGCTTGGCCCAGTGCGGCCGGCCGCCATGATCGCGGAAGATCGCCTCCGCATCGGCGAACAGGCCGCGCCACGGCATCTTCGCATATTGATGCATCGAGATCGCCGCGACCGGGCCCTGGTTCATCGGGCTCATCCAGATATCGTCGGCCGCGACGACCCGGAACTCGAACGGGAAGGCCACGGGCAGCTTCTTGCGGCGGATCCACTTCACGACTTCGTCGAGCGTCTCGAGCCCGACCGCGCGGGGCATCTCATATTCCATCTCCTCGAACCGGATCGTGCGGTCGGACGGGAAGATGGCATGCGCCGGCCCGCGCCGGCCGCCGTCCATGTTGGTCCTCATCATCACCCGCTGCAGCGTCGGAATCAGCCGCGGCACCCAGGCGCCGAGATCGAGCAGGCGCCGGAAGGTCGCTTCCTCGATGTCGCTCGTCGAGGCAGGCGGATCGCACGGGTCGCAGGTCCGGAGCGTCTTCAGGATCACGCTGTCGGCGTGCGGGAACAGCCAGAACTCGACATGCCGCTCCTGCTCGACCAGCTCGTCGAAACGCTCGCGGATCTCGCCCCAGGGCCGTTTCGCGATCCGCTCGGCAAGGTGGAAGGTGGGCACCACCCCGACCTCGATCTCCGTCGCGATGCCGAACAGGCCGAGCGAGAGGCGCTGCGCCTGGAACAGGTCCGGGCTGGTCGTCGCATCGCACCACACGGCTTCGCCGTCCGCGCCGATCAGCCGGAAACCGCGCGCGAAGGTCGAGAGATTGCCGAGGTCGCGGCCCGTGCCATGCGTGCCGGTGCCCATCGCCCCGGCCAGCGATTGCGGGTTCACATCGCCCTGGTTGGCGAGTGCCAGCCCTTCGTCCCACAAGGCCGCGGTCAGCCGCTTGATGCTCCAGCCGGCGGGAATGCGCGCGGTTTTGCGATCGGGCGCGACGGTCATCGTGCCCGCCATGTCCTCCAGGCACAGGATCACCCCGTCCGACTGGACGAGCGGCATGAACGAGTGCCCTGCCCCAACCGCCCGCACGCTGCACGCCCCCCGCACCACAACCGCCAGCTCGGCCTCGGTCTTTGGCCGCAGCACCGGCGCGCTCGCCGTGACGCTGCCGGACCAGTTCGCCCAGCTCATCGCGCATCCTCTTTCGGGCCAGTATCTTCGGTGCAGTCGCCCTTCAGCGCCGTGATGTAACGCGTCACGAGCTCGACCCCCTCTTTGTGCGACAGGCTCCGGCCAAGCTCGGGCATCATCACGCCCGGGTCGGTGCTGGCCAGGCGGAAGGGCAGGATCGAGTCATCGGGCTTGCCCGGCACCACGTCGAACGGACGGTCGCCCGTGCCGCGCCCCGCCGCGACCGGCGGCTTGCACATGCCGAGCAGCCGCGCATCGTTCGTCGCGGCATCGAGCCACAGCCCCGAGGTCCGCGCGGCGCCGACGCGGTTGTGGCAATGGCTGCAATTGATATCGAGATAGGCCCGCCCCCGCGCATCCACGCTTGCCGTCTCGTCCTGCCAATTGGCGTTCCGCGGCAAGGCGCCTCCCGGCACGCCGGTGAGATAACCCTTCGCCACCAGCCGCTTGAGCTGGTTGATCTCGCCGCCCTCGCCCGGGAAGGCCCGGTCGAGATGGCGCGCCTTCAGGCCGATCGGGTCGATCGCACGCGTGCGGAAATCCTGCACATGGCACCCGCCGCACTGATTCTGGTTGGGCACGCTGTAATCGAACGGCGTGCGCGTCCCGCCATCGACCAGGGTGAGCGGCACATCGGCGCCGGTCCGCTCCAGAATCGCATCGGTACCCTCGGCATTCCACACATAGGGCAGCGCCACCCAGCCGCTTTCGCGCCGCACCAGCAGCCGCGTCTCGATCAGCCGGACATGCCCCAGATCGAGCCCGTCCACCCCCGTCTGATAGGTCGCGGGCGTCACCTTCAGCACCTCGCCGCTGGTCTGCGGCGCGGCGGCACCGGCGGGCGTAGAGAAATAGAAGGTCTTGGTGACGATGGTGCCGACCGGAAAGTCGAACCAGCGATCGGGATCATAGGTCGCGTGCACGCCCTTCGGCATCCAGACCGTCCGCCATTTCTGCGCATAGTCGCTGAACAACGGCGTCTGCAGCTCATAGGTCACCATGCCGGGACGGGCGGCGATGCGCCCGCCCGCCACGGTAAACAGCCCCCAGTCGGACAGTTTTTCCGGATTGCCCTCGGCGTGGAAAGTCACCGCATCGGGCCGCCCGCCGCACGCATTCAGCAACAGCGCCGCAAGCAGGACGGCGAGGAAACGCAAGGTCATGTCAGGCCGATCACGATGGCTGGCCGCTGTCCTTCGTCATCGCTTCGGGCAGCTTGATCTCGGGCAGGCGGCTGGCAGGCGCACAATCCACATTGGTCTCGATCCGCGGCTTGGCGAACTTGCCCGGGCCGTCGACGTTGAGCAGCTTGGCCTCGCCATTCTGCACGCAGATCCCGGGCGTCTTCAGCTTGGGATTGACGAAGCCGTCCCACAGCACGTCCGGCAGCCTGCCGCCGCCCAGCGCCTTCATCGGCGTGAAACGGCCACTGGGATCGTCGCCGCCGCCGGAGAAGCGGTTCCCCGCGACATAGATATTCTCCGGGAAGGGATCATAGGCCGCGGCGATGCCCCGCGTCGTGTCGAAGCCGGTCGAATAATAGCTGGAGATGATGACGTTGGCGGTCTTGTTGTCCTTCACGTCATTGTCGAAGATCTCGACCTCGTCGTTCGAATTGACGATCACGCCCGATCCCGGCGGCACCGAGCTGACCGCGCTGCCCTTGGCGCCGAAATTGGCGTGGTTGTTGGCCACGACATTGTTCCTGTAGACGCGCGTCTTGCTGCCCGGAACCGGCAGGTTCGGCATGTTGAACACCAGGATGCCGCCGGTATTGCCCGTCGCGGTGTTGCCATAGACGTCGGCATTGTTCGAATTCTCGATCTCGATGCCGGCCACATTGCCTTCGGCGCGGTTGTCGCGGACGATGATGTTGTTCGACTGGCCGACATAGATGCCGGCGTCGGACGCGCCCTTCACCACCGCGCCCTCGATCAGCACATTGGTCACCTGCACGGGATAGAGGCCATAGGCGCCGTTCGATGTCTTGCCGCCCCCGGTCCATTCCGCGCGCACGCGGCGGATCACCGTGTTCTTCACGCCATTGACCTTCAGCGCATCGCCCTTCGAATCCTCGAAGGCGAGATCCTGGATGGTGAAATCGTCACCGGTGACGAGCATGCCCTCGGCACCCGATGTCTGCTTGGCGAAGGACAGGATCGTCTTGTCCATGCCCGCGCCCTTCACCGTCACGCCATTGGCGGTCAGGCTGAGACTACGGCTCAGCGCATATTTGCCCGCCGGAATCTCGATCACCGCCCCGGGCTTTGCGTCGAGCAGCTTCTGCTGCAGGTTCTTCTCGAAATCGGGATCGATCACGAAACCCTGCGCATCGGTCTTCGGCCCGCCGCTGCAGCCGCCCACCAAAGCCAGCGCCGCGACGCAGCCGAGAAACGCGATCCTGTTCGCCATCATTCCCTCTCCCTATTTTTCTAGAACTTGAAGCCAAGTTCGACCCCGTAGAAGCCGGGCCGGTCGGCACGGACATAGGGCGTCTGGAATATATCCGCCGAAATCGTATTGAGCGTGCGGTAATAGCGTTTGTCGAGCAGGTTCTCGGCATAGACCGCGACCGAGACATGATCGTCGGGCGAACGCCAGCCGATCTTCGCGTTGACGATATTGCGCGACGAGCGCAGCGCGCCGAGCTTCGACCAGTCGACGAACGGGGCGATCGCGGCGTCGATCGCGCGCTGCGCATCGTTCAGCCGCTGGTGCGAGGTATAGCTGTAGCTCGCATCGGCGAAGATCGATCCATCGCCCATGTCATGGTCGTAATGCGCACTGACGATGCCCCGGAATGCCGGCTCGCCGGTCGGCTGGCCCGAAATGTCGACGCCCTGCTCGATCCGCGTCACCCATTTCGACTCGATCAGGCCCGCCGTCACGCCGATCCGGAAGTCGTTCGACAGCACGAACTGGCTCTCCAGATCCACGCCATAGGCCTCGGAGTCGCCGGATCGCGTCACATATTGCGGCAGGCACACCGTTCCCGCCGGGATCGGATTCAGCAGGCAATTGGGGTTGGTGTTCGGCTCCAGGCTGATCGACTGGCGGTTCTTGTACTTGAAATAATAGCCCGAAAGGTTGAACCGCACCCGCCGATCGAACAGCTCCGATTTGAAGCCGCCTTCGAAATTCCACACCTTTTCCGGCTCGAAGAAGGAATTCACTTCGGTCGAATTGAACCCACCCGCCTTGTAGCCGCGCGAGGCCGAGGCATAGAGATGCACGTCGTCGGTCGCGTCATATTGCACCACGAAGCGCGGGCTGACGTCGCTGAACGCGGCGCGCCGGGTGAAGGGCACGCCCTCCAGCGCCCCCACGTCGAAGATCACGCCATTGGGTCCGATCACCGTGCGGTAGAAGTCACCCACGCTGATCGGCACATCCGGGAAGGCGTCGACGCCGATGATCGCATTGTAGAGCGATCCGGGTGCCGAGATCGCGTCGAGGCCCGGGGCAATGAAGGTCCCGTTGGACCAGGTGAATTTCTTCAGGTCGTGCGTATAGCGGATACCGGCGGTCAGGCTCAGCCGGTCGGTGACCTTGTAGGTCGCGTCGCCGAACGCGGCATAGGAATCGTTCGCCGCCCGGTTGTTCATGTCCTCGCGATATTGCAGCCCGAACACCGGCAGGCCGCCATAGAAATTCAGCAGCGAAAACACCGGGAAGCCGGCCGCGCCGTCGAGGAGCCGATCGAGCGAATCCGTCAGCAGCGTCGCCGCGCTGGTCTGCCGCCCGCGCTCGTGGAAATAGCTCACGCCGGCGATCGCGCTCAGCCGGTCATTGTCGAAACCGACGCGGAATTCCTGGTAGAGGCTGCTGTTCTTCTCGATATTCTCGGTATCGAAATAACGCGTCGGGTCGGCCGTGCCGTCCTCGTCCTCGCGGTTGTGCGTCTCGAAATGCTTGAACGAACTGATGCTGGTGAAGGTCAACGGCCCGGCGTGATGTGTCGCCGTGAACGACACGGCGTTCAGGACTCGGGTTTCCTTGTCGCCGATCACATCGTTCGCATAGGGGCCCGCGGGATCAGTGCTCAGCGCATTCTTGCTGATCCCGATCGCGAACGGCCCATCCTTGTTGGTGTCGTCATGATCGTACGTCAGCACGAAATCAGTGTCGCTGGTCGGTGCCCAGCGCAGCGCGGCGCGCCCCGACTTGTTGTTCTCGCCCTCGCGCTTCTCGCCCGTCAGCGCGTCGGTCAGATAGCCCTTGCGATAATTGGAGACGCCGTTGAGCCGCAGAAAGAGCGTATCGGTCAGCGGGATGTTCACCGTCACATCGGCGCGCACCTTGTTGTAATTGCCGACCTGCAGCGTGCCGACCAGCTCGCGGTTGGGGCTCGGCTTGTTGGTGATGATCGAGATCGCACCGCCCGAGGTGTTGCGCCCGAACAAGGTGCCCTGCGGCCCCTTCAGCACCTCGACGCGCTGGATGTCGTTGAAGAAGATCAGCGACGATCCCGACCGTCCCGAATAGATGCCGTCGACGAAGATGCCGACCGACGGCTCGGTGCCGATGCCGAAATCGTCGGTCTGCACGCCGCGGATCGCGAAGCTCGGCTGAGTCACCGAGGTGTCGTTGATCGCCAGGCCGGGCGTGAAGCTGTCGAGATCACCGATCGATTCCGCGCTGAGCGAGGCGATGGTCGCCGCGCTGAACGCGGTGACGCTGATCGGGACTTTCTGCAGCGATTGCTCGCGGCGCTGCGCGGTGACGACGATGTCCTCGACCTGCGGGCCTTCCGCCTGGGCAGGGGGCGTGGGATTTTCCGGCGTGACCTGAGCGGCCGCGGGCACTGCCCAGATTGCAGCCACGCCCACCAGCAACGCCGTCTTGCGCAATGCCGTCATCAACTGCTCTCCCCGAACGCGATAACGACTCGGAAGCTATCGCTACTTTGTAGCGAACGCTATCGTTTTTTCAGCTCATATTATCTGACTGATAATCAACACTAATTTGCAAGATCGGGATATGGCCGCCGGATTGCGGCACCGCTGACGCACCATACCCAAGTTCCGAAAACGGCCGATCCGCCACACCGCGTTGACGTCGCACGCGTGTCCGGCGATGCTTGATGCCAGAAGCGCGACAGGCGCCGGACCGGGAGAGACATCGCCACTCTCGCATCAGGGGCCTTGCCGTGCGCCGCCTTCTCACTCTCTGCCTTGCCGCCCTCGCCCTGCTTCCAGCCGCCCCGGCGCTTGCCCAGTCCGCCCCGGCGAAACGCCTCGTCCTGATCGACGACGACCTGATCGGCCTGAACGGCGTGCCCACCCTCCTGCTCCAGGCGCCTGACGTCGACGTGCTCGGCATCACCACCACCAGCGGCTCGGTGTGGCGCGACACGGCGACCGCTTATGGGTTGCGCACGCTGGAGATCCTCCACCGCACCGACATCCCCATCGTCCCCGGCGCGACCTATCCTTTGCTCAACACCCAGGAGGCGACGAAGCGCTGGGAGGGGTTGTACGGCCGCCTCGTCTTCAAGGGCCCCTGGACCGATTACTGGCCCGGCGACACGGTGCAGAGCCATCCGGGCAATGCCTCGCCCGAGGTCGTGCCGGCGCTCCCGATCGGCAACCCGACCACCAGGGCCTCTTCCGAGATCGCCGCCGCTTTCCTCGTCCGCATGGTCCGCGCCCATCCGCACCAGATCACCCTGTTCGCGACCGGGCCGATGACCAATATCGCGATCGCCCAAAGCCTCGATCCGGGCTTCGCCGCGAATGTGAAGGAGCTGGTCTATATGGGCGGCAGCTTGCTGCCCCATCAGGTGCTCACCGGCCCCTCCGCCGAGCAGTTCGCCCGGGAGTTCGTCAACACGCCCCGCCGTGAGTTCAACATCCGCTGGGACCCGGAAGCGGCGCGGATCGTTGCCCATGCGCCCTGGCCGAGGATCACGATGATCCCGGTCGATCCCTCGACCGGCACTGAATGGACGCGGGACTTCCTGACCAGCCTGAAGGACGCGAAGACGCCGCTCACCGACATTCTCCAGACCGGGCTCGAACCCAGTTATCCGATGTGGGACGAGATCGCCGCGATGGTCTGGCTCAACCCGGAGATCGTGACGCGCGCCGATACGCTCTATGTCGATTTCGACACCGGCCAGGGGGCGAGCTATGGCGACACCCTGTCGTGGACCGATGCCTATCGCCCGCATCTCGGCGAGCAGGCCCAGAAGGTCGTCCTGTCGGTGGACAGGACCGCGATGGAGGCGGCGATGCGCGCCCTGTACCGGCGGCCACTGCGACATTGAAGCAACGCCCCGGCCAAGAAGTGCCGGATCGGTCGCAGCTCCCCTTGATGACCATTGCAGCCATGTTACGATTTCGCGTGAATTCCGGGACTCGCGGGATCGCAGGGAGCGGGTGCCCCATAAAATAGGGGATATCGATGTTTTCCAACGCCTCTCGCGTCAACGCTTCCGTCCGCTCGCTCGCGGCGGGCGCCTCGCTTCTCGCCATGGCCCTGGCCGCACCCGCCTTTGCCGAAACGGCGCCTCCCGCTGACGAACCGGCCCAGGCGGCCGATACGCAGGGCGTGCCCGACATCGTCGTCACCGCGACCCGCCGCGCTGAATCGAGCAAGGACGTGCCGGTCGCCGTCACCGCGATCAGCGGGGAGAAGCTCGATGTGCTCAATTCCGGCGGCCAGGACGTCCGCTTCCTGTCGTCCCGCACGCCCAGCCTTCAGATCGAATCCTCGTTCGGCCGCACTTTCCCGCGCTTCTATATCCGTGGCCTCGGCAACACCGATTTCGATCCCAACGCGGCGCAACCGGTGTCGGTCGTCTATGACGACGTCGCGCTGGAAAGCCCGATGCTCAAATCCTTCCCGGTGTTCGATCTGGCGAACGTCCAGGTGCTGCGCGGTCCGCAGGGCACGCTGTTCGGTCGCAACACGCCGGCCGGCGTCGTGAAGCTTGAATCGACCAAGCCAGGCGACGTTTTCTCCGGCTATGCCAGCGCTTCCTGGGCGACCTATAACACGGTCAACGCGGAGGCAGCGGTTGGCGGCCCGCTCGGCGGGGGCTTCTCGTTCCGCGCCGCCGGCCTGCTCCAGCGGCGCGACGACTGGGTGACAAACACCTCGACCACCGGTGTCGCCGACAAGAAGCTCGAAGGCTATCGCGATGCCGCGGCACGCTTCCTGCTCGGCTATTCGAGCGGGGATTTCAACGCGCTGGTCAATCTCCACGTGCGCGATCTCGAGGGCACGCCGCGCATCTTCCGCGCCGGCCTGTTCAAGCAGGGCAGCAATGATTTCTCGCCCGGTTTCGACAAGAGCAAGGTCGCGCTCGACGGCTATACCAGCCAGTCGATGAGCCAATGGGGCACCAACCTCCATCTCGATTATCATTTCGACGGCGTCGGCACGCTCTACTCGGTCACGGCGTTCGAAAAGGCCAAGGTCGAGAGCACCGGCGACATCGACGGCGGCAATAATTATGTCTTCCCCGCGCTGGGCCTGAACAATGCGCTGTTCCCGTCCAACACGGGCGGCGTCACCCGGCCGGAGGAATTCAGCCAGGAACTGCGCTTCGCGACGGAGAATTTCGGCGGCTTCAGCGCTCAGGGCGGCGTCTATTATTTCCACCAGAAGCTGCGCTACCACGAATATAATTACGCGGCCGCGACCGGATCGCGCACGGCGGACAACAACCAGGACATCTTCCACAACAACACCAACGAGAATTACGGCATCTTCGCCTCGGTCGAATACAAGGCGACCGACGCGCTGACCCTGCGCGCCGGCGGCCGCTATTCGCACGACAAGCGCGATGATCGTATCTCGGGCTATTCGCCCAACCTGTTCGGCACCGTCTTGCCGTCGCGCCTCGCGGTCAAGGACGGCGCCTTCACCTGGGATCTGAGCGCGACCTACGCCATCGACCCGGACGTCAGTCTCTATGCGCGGGTGGCGACGGGCTATCAGGGGCCGGCCATCCAGGATCGCGTGACCTTCGGCAGCAAGCAGACGAGCGCGAAGAAACAGACCACGATCTCCGGCGAGGGCGGCATCAAGGGTGCGCTGCTCAACAACGCGGTGCGCTTCGCGCTGGATGCCTATTGGTCGCGCACCAACGACCTGCAGCTCACTGCGGTGGGCGGCGGCACCAATTCGGCACGGCTGCTCAATGCCGATCACGCGATCGGCTACGGCGTCGAGGCGGAATTCGAGGCGCGGCCCGTGCCCGAGCTGAGCCTGACTGCCAGTGGCAGCTATAATTTCACCGAGATCCGGGATCCCTCGATCGGCGTCGGGCCGTGCGGCTCGCTCTGCACGATGATCGATCCGATCGTCGGCGGCCTGGCGAAGATCGACGGCAACGACCTGCCCCAGGCCCCGCGCTGGGTCGCCAACGTCACCGCGCGCTACGGCGTGCCGGTCGGCAATGGCGAGGTTTATGTCTATACCGACTGGGCGTATCGCAGCACCATCAACTACTTCCTCTACGAAGCGGTCGAGTTCCGCGGCCGCGCGCTGCTCGAAGGCGGCCTGAAGATCGCCTACAAGACGGATAGCGGGTTCGAAGTGGGCGCCTTCGCGCGCAACATCACCAACCAGATCCGCAGCATCAGCGCGATCGACTTCAACAACCTGACCGGCATGATCAACGAGCCCCGCATCATCGGCGGCGAGGTGAAGTTCAGCTTCTAGTGGCGTGGAACTGAAGTTCGCTCGATAGGTATTTGAATTCCGTCAGGTTTGTAAGGGAACGAGCTTCAGATTCAGGACACCAGGATCGCGGCGAGCGCCGCCATCGCTACAAACACGAAAGAGCCGCCGTCCGGTCGACCGGGCGGCGGCTCTTGGTTTGGCTCAGCCCTTGCGGACCGGAGCGCTTACTTCGACTGGAAGATGACGCCCTTGGCTTCCCATTCCGCCTTGGTGCGGCAGGAACGCTTGGCGAGGATCGAACCAGTCACCGAGGGGTCGCCGGTCACGGTCGGCGAGAGGCAAATCTTCTTGGGCGCCTGCTCGGTCGTCGTCGGCTGGGCGTTGCCGTTGGTGTTGGCATTGCCGCGCGCGCTTGCCATCGAAGGGACGGCGGCGGTGGCGAGCATCGCGAAGGCGGCAATGGCGAAAGCGGGGCGGGTCAGGGTCGAACGGGTCATCTCAGGGGTCCTCCTTGGCGGTAACACAGGCGGGATTTGCTACCCGCACCTGTACTACTGCATTACCCATGCCAAACAGGTACCGTTACGTATAATCAATGACTTAGCTTGATTTAATGGTACGATACGAACCAGAAATTGCAAGAGATTGGCTATTTTCACCAATCATGGGCGCGCCTTCCCATTCAGGATTCGGACAGGAATGATCGGTGGCGGACAGTCGCTGTCCGCTATCGGACGGCGCTACAGCCGGACGATCCGGGTGCCGATCCGCTCGGCCTCTTCCGGGTCGTGAGTCACCATCAGGATCGGTATCTTCATCCCGTCCCGAATATGCTCGATCGTCCGCATCACTTCCTCGCGCCGTGGCCGGTCGAGCGACGAGAGCGGCTCGTCGAGCAGCAGGAAACGCGGGGCGCTCAGCAATGCCCGGCCGATCGCCACCCGTCGTGCCTCGCCGCCGGACAGGCTGCGGGGCCAGCGATCGAGCAGGGCGTCGATGCCAAGGAACGCCAGGGTGTCGCCGATCGCCGTTCCGCCCGGCGCCCCGTACAGCAGGTTGGCCCGTACCTTGAGATGCGGAAACAGCCGCGGTTCCTGAAACACATAGCCGCCGCGCCGGCGCTCCGGCGGCAGGTCGATCCCGGCGGCACCATCGAACAGCGTTTCGCCATCGACGCGGACATGTCCGGCATCGGGCACGAGCAGCCCCGCGATCATGTTGAGCACGCTCGTCTTGCCCACGCCCGAGGGCCCGAACAACACGGTCGCCCCCTCGCCTGCGGCGAATTCGGCGGAGATCTCGGTGTCGCCGAGCCGCTTCGTCAGCGAGACGTCAAAGGACATGCAGCCCCCTCCCCGCCCGGCGCGCCAGCAATTCCGACGCGATCAGCGCAGCGAGCGACAACGCGACCGAGATCGCCGACAGCCGCCACACCATCGCCTCGCCGCCCGGTTGCTGGAGCGCCGAATAAATGGCGAGCGGCAGGGTCTGGGTCTGGCCCGGCACGTTGGAGACAAAAGTGATCGTCGCCCCGAACTCACCGATCGACCGCGCGAAACCGAGCACGGCGCCGGCGAGGATTCCGGGCACGCTGAGCGGCAGGGTAATCGTGCGGAACACCCTGCCCGGCCCGGCGCCGAGCGTCCGTGCTGCGCCCTCGAGCCGCCGGTCGACCGCCTCGATCGACAGCCGCATCGCGCGCACCATCAGCGGCAGCGCCATCACCCCCGCGGCGATCGCGGCGCCGGTCCAGCGGAACAGCACCGAGACGCCGAACCAGTCCATCAGCCAGCTGCCGATCGGCCCGCCCGGCGCGAAGGCGATCAGCAGCAGCCAGCCGGTCACTACCGGCGGCACGACCAGCGGCAAATGGATCAACGCATCGAGCAGCACCTTTCCCGGAAAGCGCCACCGCGCCAGCACCCAGGCAAACGCGAAGGCGATCGGCAAGGTCACTACTATCGCCACTGCCCCGACCTTCAGCGACAGCAGCACGATGGTCCATTCGTCAGGGCTGAGCATGAGCGTGCCATCCCCCACCCACTGCGTTACCCCGGACTTGTTCGGTGATTATCCTTTTCAGCCAAGCAAGCGAAATTACTGAAACGGCGCCACCTGCCTCCTTGTGCTCCCGCGAAGGCGGGAACCCAGACTGGGTCCCCGCCTTCGCGGGGACACAATGGCCTCTTGTCCGACGGCGATAATCGCCGACTTGTTCCGCGGTCCATCGATCCACAGGCACTGCCGCCTGCGGTGACATGGATGCCGGAACACGTCCGGCATGACGGACGAGCTTCATCGCGCCGAAAAACCGTAGCGCACGAAAATCGCCTTGCCCTCACGCGACACCAGGAAGCGCCGGAACGCCTCCCCTTCCGGATTGGCCGAGGCCTTCAACCGCGCGATCGGATAGGTGATCGGCGGATGCGACGCCGCCGGGAACACCCCCGCGATCCGCACCTTTGCCGACGCCCTGGCATCAGTCGCATAGACGATCCCCAGCGGCGCCGCGCCGCGCTCGACCAGCGCCAGCGCTGCGCGCACATTCTCCGCCCGCACCACCTTCGCGCTGACCGCGTCCCACACGCCGAGTTTCGTCAGCGCCGCCTTGCCATATTTCCCCGCCGGCACGCTCTCCGTATCCGCCATCGCCAGCGGCCCCGCGCCGAGCACGCGCGCCAATGGTCCCCGCGCCAGTGGGATCTTCACCCGGTTCCCGGCCAGCGCCACGATCACCAGCCGGTTGCCGAGAAAATCGCCCCGCGTCGCCGGCACGATCAGCCCTTTCGCCGCCAACGCATTCATCCATTCCTCATCGGCCGACACGAACAGATCCGCCGCCGCCCCCGCCTCGACCTGCCGCGCCAGCGCCGAGGAAGCGGCAAACGAGATCACCGGTTTCGGATGCCCCTTGCGCGCCCAGGCATCGGCCGCGGCCGTCATCGATTCCTGCAACGAGGCAGCCGCCAGCACCAACGGCGCACGGGCCGGCGCGGCCCATACCGGCCCGGCCGTCAGCACCAGCAACGCAGCAAGCATCCTAACCAGGTGTTTCATCCAACGCGTCCCGTCATTGTATACAATTTCTCTGGCGATTTACCCTTCTATAGCCTAGCGCACGGCCGAAACCATTGGCTGGGGGAGCCTGTGCGGAAGAGGATCGGCTGCCTGGCGGCCATGATGGCGCTGGGCAGTGCTTCGACGGTGCGTGCCGAAGACGGCAAGGTCGCGATCGAAGGCAGCGTTCGGGCACGCGCCGAGGCGATCGACGGCCAGTATCGCGCCGGCCTTCCCGCCGATGACGCCGCGCTGCTGTTCCGCACCGACATCTCCGCCACCTACACGAGGGGGCCCATCAGGTTCGGCCTCGAGATCCTCGACTCGCGCGTCTATTTCGAGCGCAAGCACAGCTCGATCAGCGCCAACGAAGTCGATGCACTCGAACCGATCCAGGCCTATGTCGCGGCCGATCTCGGTTCCGGCGTCAGCATGCAGGCCGGGCGTTTCACCATGGACCTCGGCTCGCGGCGGCTCGTCGCGCGGCCGATCAACCGCAACGACTTCAACAGCTTCACTGGCGTCCGGCTCGACTGGAAGAACAAGGCGGGCGACAAGCTGACCGGCTTCTGGACGATGCCGCAAACCCGCGTGCCGGAGGATTCGGCGGGTGTGCACAGCAACCGCTTCGAACTGGACGAGGAACGGATCGAGCGCCAGCTGTTCGGCGCGATCGGCACCAAGGCCGGCGTGATGGGCGGCACGGCCGAGCTTTACAGTTATCGCTTCGTCGAGACCGATGCGCCCGGCTTCGCCACCCGCAATCGCCGCCTGCTGACCTCGGGCATCCGCCTGTCGCGCGCACCGAAGGCGAATAGGCTCGACTACGACATGGAAGGTGCATGGCAGACCGGCACTACCCGACTCAGCCCGGCTGTGGGCGACCTCGTCGATCACCGCGTCTCGGCCTGGATGTTCCACGGCGCCTTGGGCTGGAGCTTCAAGGTCGCCTGGTCGCCGCGCCTGTCGTTCAACGCCGACTACATGACCGGCGACAAGCCCGGCGGCAGCTTCAGCCGCTTTGATGGGCTGATCGGCGACCCGGCCTATGAGTTCACCCCGTCCGGCCTCTATTCGCTGATCATCCGCTCGAACATCGCGACCGTCTCGGCACGGATCGAGGCAAAGCCGAGCGCGCGGCTCGACCTGCATCTCAACCTGCGCCCGATCTGGCTCGCCACCGCAACCGACAGCTTCGGCAATTCGGGCGTGCGCGACCCTTCCGGCGCGGCCGGCCATTATGTCGGCACGCATCTCGATACGCGGGTGCGCTACTGGCTGATCCCCGACCGGCTGCAGCTCGGCGCCGGCGGCGCGATCCTGTTCAAGGGCCGCTTCATGAAAGACGCGCCCAACGCCCCGCAAACGGGCAACACTCGTTATGGCTTCATGGACGCGACCGTCTTCTTCTAGGGCGGCGAGCGTTACCCCACCCGTTCGTCCTGAGTAGGGATCGAGTAGCCGAAGGCGTATCGAGAGCCCGTATCGAAGGACAGGTTGTCGCGCGGAATCTGTCCTTCGATTCAATAGTAACACGAACAATGCTGAGTAGGCGCCCCGCGGCGCCTTCGGTGCGCCGCCCCCCTCCTTCTCATTGTCGGTTGAATAAGAGGGGCATTTTTGCTGCGGATCAGCGGTAAAACTGCGCGATTGGAGCATGTTTTTCCGCTGTTATTCAGTAACAGGGAAAACCTGCCTCAAGCCATTGGCATCGAACGCGAAAAATACCGCTGAAATCCAACATAACAGCGGAAGAAAAAAAGTGGATCGGAACGGGTACGAAACGAACAGGTCAGTTCGCCGTCACCCGCCCCGTTCGCGCCAGCTTGCCCCATCCGACCCGCGGGCCGCGCAGCGCCTGGGCGATCGCCTTCAGCACGACATAATACATTACCTGCCGGTAGCCGATGCGCTGCGGGATCAGCAGCCACAACAGGCTCCATTTCTCCCGCCGCTCCAGCGCGAAGGCGATCACCGCCGCGAGCATGTCGATCGCGGTGAACACCAGCCAATAGATCAGCATCTTCTCGACATCGTGCTGAGTCTGCGCCCAGCCATGCGCCTCGACCGAGATCCAGGTCATGACGAAGCTGAGGATCAGCGCGAGATCGATGATCGGCGAGATCGCGGCCAGCACGATCTGGAAGACGATCGCCTGGGGCAGGCCGACCCGCGCCAGCCCCTTCGGCTTGCCATGCGCCATCACCGCGCGATGCTTCCACAGGCATTGCAACGTGCCATAGGCCCAGCGGAAGCGTTGTTTCGCCAGCCCGGCGAAACTCTCCGGGCTCTCGGTCCAGGCGACGGCATATTGATCGTAGGTCACCTTCCAGCCGGCCCGCTGGATCGCGATGGTCAGGTCCTGGTCCTCGGCCAGCGTATCGTCGGGATAGCCCCCGACGCTCTGGATCGCCGACAGCCGCCACGCGCCGACCGCGCCGGGCACCACCGTCATCGCATCCAGCCGGGCCAGCGCACGCCGTTCCAGATTCTGCGCTGTGATATATTCGAGCGCTTGCCACTTCGTGACAAGGTTCACCCGGTTGCCGACCTTGGCATTGCCCGCCACCGCGCCCAGCGCCGGATCGACGAACCAGCGCGCCAGCCGCGCGATCGTCTGCGGCTCGAACTGCGTATCGGCATCGAGCGCGATGACGATCTCGCCCGTCGCCAGCTTCAGCCCTTCGTTGAGCGCCCGCGCCTTGCCGCCATTCTGCAAGGTCAGCAGCCGCACGCGCGGCTCGTCGGCAAAGGCTTCGGTCACTACGGCGCTGGTGCGGTCGCTGGAGCCGTCGTCGATCACGATCACTTCGATCCGCACATCGACGCTCGCGAGCACGCCGTGCACCGCGCGCACGATCACCGTCTCCTCGTTGAACGCCGGGATCATCACCGTGACGAAGCGGTTGGGGTCGATCGCCGGGAAAATCGTCCGCCCCTCGCGCCGCGCCTGGATCAGCGCCAGCGCCGACAGCGTGATCGCTCGGGCGATGCCGATGCTGATCGCGAAAAGGAATATCCAGCCCAGCGCCGTGATCGTCGCGCCGATCGCGCCGAAGATGAACAGGTCAGTCTCCGCAGCGACCCGGTCGCTCTCGGAAATCACCGGCATCGCCACGTCGCGTGGGATCCCCGCGAGGGTCGAGACGGGCACGAACCGATATCCCTTGGCGCGCAGCGTCTCGATGATCACCGGCAGCGCCGCGACCGTCTGCGCGCGGTTGCCGCCCGCATCGTGCAGCAGCACGATATTGCCGCTGCGCTCGACATTGGACGCCTCGACGCCCTTGATCGTCTCGTCGATGATCGTCTGCACGCCCGGCCGCTTCCAGTCGCCCGGATCGACGTGCAGGCCGACCGAGGTATAGCCCCGGTTCTGCGCCTGCAGCGCCGGCTCGATTTCGTCGGCCGTGGTCGGCTCGGCATCCCCGAAATAGGGTGCGCGGAACAGTCGCAGCGATCGCCCGGTAAAGGCCTGGAACAGCCGCTGCGTGGTGTTGAGCTGGAACGCCGTCTCGCTGTCGGTCGCGCCGGCGAGATTGGGATGGGTGTAAGTGTGGCTGCCCACCTCATGCCCTTCACGCACCATCCGCTCGAGCAAGGGCCGCTCGGTCAGCGCATTCTCGCCGATGATGAAGAAGGTCGCGGGCACATGCTCGCGCTTCAATATGTCGAGGATGCGCGGCGTCCATTCCGGGTCGGGCCCGTCGTCGAAGGTCAGCGCCACCTCGCCCGGTTTGTATCCGGTCCGCGCCACGACATAGGGTGATGGCAGCCGGACGAAGTCGACTGACGCAAGCGATCCGTCCTTGGCCGCGACCGCGTGCCGCACGCCTTCCACCGGCACGCCGGCGATCTTCAAGATCTCGCCGCTGCCCTCGATATCGACATCGGTACCCGCCGGGATTGCGTTGATCGCCGATGGCGCCGGCAAGGTGCGGTGCGTGCGACCGAAGATCGACCACAGGCCCGGATCCTCGGAGCCGAGCCGCCACACCGCGACCGCGCCGATCCCGGCGCGCGACAGGAATCGCATCTGGTTATAGGCCGAGGCCGCGTCGAGCATCCACACGACATGGCGTTCGGTGCCTTCTTCATAAGCGAAGCCGCTATTGCCGCTCGCCTTGTCGAACACCGGCATGGCGCTCGATTCCCGCGCTGCCTGCCAGCCTTCGTCGATCGCCAGCGGATCGCCGCCCTTGCCGTGCCAGTCATAGCCGTAATTGCCGATCGCCACGACCAGCTTGGACGGCGCCACGCCGCGCGACGCGCGCTCGACCGCCTGTTCGAACCAGGCCTGCGATGCGATCGGCCCGGCCTCGCCGCCCAGCTCATGCTCGTCATAGGCCATCAGGAACACCCGATCGACGATCGCGGCATAGGATTTGACATCCCAGCCCGAATCCTCGCCGACCGGCACCGCGATCGCGACGATCCAGCCATGCCGCCCGAACCGCGCCTTCGCTTCGCGCAGGAACGCGCGGTAATCGGGCTGCGCGCTGGGCGGCAGTTCCTCGAAATCGAAAAAGGCGCCGCCCGCCTGGTTGGCGGCCAGCCAAGGTTCGAGCTTGTCGAGCAATGCCCGGCGCTGCATCGGGCTGTCGAGCAGCGCCGCCATGCCCTTGCCGTCCCAATTTCCCTGGAGAGCATTCTGGATCATCGGCAGCAACAGCGGCCGGTGCGGTGCGCGATTGAGGATCGCCCGCCCCGCCTGGTCGCGGAACACGGTGATGCGGTGGTCGGCGCCCGTCACTGAGACCCAGCCGGGAATCAGCCAGTCGAGGTCCTCGATATGCCGGCGCAGCGACGCGGCGCTCGATTCGTCCCAGGGTACGTGGAAGCCGATCGCGATCGGCGCATTCTCGCGCACGCCGCGCGCCGGGCGACCGGTCAGCAGCCGGGCATAATGCGTCAGGCCGTGCCGTGCCCGCTTTAGCAGCGGCTCGTGCGGCGGCGGCAAGCGAGTCAGCGCGGGATGTTCGGCATCGACCGGAAGCAGCGGCGCCCTCGGCACCGCACCGATCGACAGCGCCAATGCAGCGAAGGACAGCAGGACCAGTGCAACAAACGCCCCGACCGCAAACGCGAAGCGCCGCCGTCGGCGGCCGGAAGCGTCATAGAAGATCGGCGTGAGGTTCATGGGGTTCCCGGTGCAATCGTCAGTATCGGATGTCGCCTATTTCATTCACGGGATGGCATTGCTCGCTCGATTACATGACAAATCTGTCATCCAGGCGCCATCATGCAAAGGTTTGGCACCAGGGACGCAGCATGCGCTATTTTCCGCACCCATCCAATGGTATGATGGACGCGGCCCGGAACGCAGGCGTAGCGTGACGTTGGAACGTGTCGCCCGGCGTATCGCGGGTGGCAACCATGGCCGGTTTCGACCGGGGACAAGGGGGGCATCGTGCTCAAGCTGACTGTCAACGGCGCCGTGCATGAGGTGGATGCCCCTGCGGACATGCCCCTGCTCTGGGTGTTGCGCGATCTGCTCGGCCTGACCGGCACCAAGTTCGGCTGCGGCATCGCGCAATGCGGCGCCTGCACCGTGCATGTCGATGGCGCACCGCTTCGCTCCTGCCAACTTCCCGTCGGGACCCTCGGCACTCGTGCGGTCACCACGATCGAAGCGATCGGCGAGACGCCGGCCGGCGCCCGCATTCAGCGCGCCTGGCTCGATCATGAAGTCATTCAGTGCGGCTATTGCCAGTCGGGCCAGATCATGGCGGCGACCGCCCTGCTCGCCGGCACGCCCGCGCCCGACGATGCCGATATCGATGCCGCCATGTCGGGCAATATCTGCCGCTGCGGCACCTATGTCCGCATCCGCCAGGCGATCAAGGCCGCGGCGACGCCCTGACATCAGCCGACCTTCGCGCTCCCGCTTCTTCAAGGTCCCTGCCCATGTCCGTCCTGACCGATCCTTCGCCGACTGGCCCCATCCTTTCCCGCCGCAGCCTGCTTCAGGTCGGCGCGGCGGTGGGCGGTGGCCTGCTCATCGGCTTCGTCGCGCCGGGCATCATGGCGGCCGACGCCGCGACGCCGGGTTTCGCGCCCAACGCCTTCATCCGCATCGACCCGGCCGGCAAGGTCACCCTGGTGATGCCCCAGGTCGAGATGGGCCAGGGCACCTACACCTCGATCTCGATGATCCTCGCCGAGGAACTCGACGCGGACTGGCACCGGGTGGCCTATGAGCATGCCCCGCCGAGCGACGCACTCTACGCCAACCCCGTGTTCGGCCTGCAGGCGACGGGCAATTCCAACTCGATCCGCGCTTTCTGGCTGCCCCTGCGCAAGGCCGCCGCGGGCACCCGCGCGATCCTGATCCAGGCCGCCGCTGCCGGCTGGAAGGTCGATCCCGCGAGCTGCCGCACCGAAGCGAGCGAAGTGATCCATGACGCGACCGGTCGCCGCATCGGCTATGGCGCGCTCACCGGCCGTGCGGCGGGGCTGAAGCCGCCGGCCGAACCGCAGATCAAGGACCCGAAGGATTTCCGCCTGATCGGCAAGCCGCTCCGCCGGCTCGACACGCCGGAAAAGGTCAACGGCCAGGCCAAATACGGCATCGACGCCATGCCCCCGGGCGTGAAGTTCGCGACCCTCGCCCATTCCCCCGTATTCGGCGGCAAGGTCGGCCATGTCGACGACAGCGCCGCGAAGCTGGTGCCCGGCTTCCGGCAGGTTGTCGTGCTGGACGATCTGGTCGCGGTGGTCGGCGATCATATGTGGGCAGCACTTCAGGGTCTCGCCGCGCTCAACATCACCTGGAACGAGGGGAGCAACGCCGGCGTCGACACCGCCCAGATCCGCGCCAATCTGGTCAAGGCCAGCCAGCGCCCCGGCGTCAACGCCAAGAATATCGGCGACGTCGCCAAGGCACTCGGCAAGGATCCGATCCAGGCCACCTATGACGTGCCGTTCCTCGCCCATGCGCCGATGGAGCCGATGAACTGCACCGTGCACATCACGCCCGGTGGGTGCGAGATCTGGACTGGCATCCAGGTGATGAGCCGCGCCCAGGCGGTGGCCGCCAAGGTCACCGGCCTGCCGCTCGACAAGGTCATAGTGCACAATCATCTGCTCGGCGGCGGCTTCGGCCGGCGGCTCGAGGTCGACCAGGTCGAAAAGGCCGTGCGCATCGCACAGCAGGTCGACGCGCCGGTAAAGGTCGTGTGGAGCCGCGAGGAGGATATCCAGCACGACGTTTATCGCCCGTCCTGGCACGACCGCTTCAGCGCGACGCTCGAGGACGGCAAGATCAGCGCCTGGCATCATGTCATCACCGGATCGTCGGTGCTGGCGCGCTGGCTGCCGCCTGCCTTCGTCAACGGCCAGGATTTCGACGCGGTCGATTGCGCACAGGACATGCCGTACGACATCCCCAATTTCCGGGTCGATTTCGTGCGCGAGGAGCCACCCGCCGTGCCGACCGGCTTCTGGCGCGGCGTCGGCCCGGCGCACAATGTCTTCGTCATCGAAAGCTTCATCGACGAGCTGGCGCACAAGGCGGGTATCGACCCGGTGCAGTTCCGCCTGAACATGCTGGGCAAGGCGCCCCGGCTCCAGGCGGCGCTCCGCGTCGCCGCGCGGAAATCGGGCTGGGGCAGTCCGCTGCCCCCGCGCGTCGGCCGGGGCGTCGCGGTGCAGCCCGCCTTTGCCAGCTGGATCGCCACCGTCACCGAGGTCGGCGTGTCCGAAGACGGCGAGGTCACGTTGCGCCGTGTGGTCTGCGTCGTCGATACCGGCATTGCGGTGAACCCCGACACGATCATCGCGCAGCTCCAGGGCGGCATCATCTTCGGCATGACCGCGGCGCTCCACGGCGAGATCACGATCGAGAAGGGCCGGGTGCAGCAGAGCAATTTCCACGACTACCGCATGCTCCGCATGAACGAGACGCCGCCGATCGAAGTGCACATCATGCGCAGCCGCGAAGCGCCGGGCGGCATCGGCGAAGCCGGCACCTCGATTTCGATGGCACCGCTCGCCAACGCGATCTTCGCTGCGACCGGCAAGCGGCTGCGCCGCCTGCCGATCGACCGCGATGTGCTGGCCGGGAGGAAGGAAGCATGAGCCGCCGTCGCATCATCGCAAGCGTCATCGCCGCCATCGTCGTGGCCGGCGCCGGAGCCCTGGCCTGGATCGCCTTCGGGCCGGGCGCGATGGATTTCGCCGGCGGGCACCGCGTGTCGCTGGCGAAATATCGCGGCCCCAACGTCACTGGCGTACCCGCCGACTTCGCCTCGGCCGATCCGGTCGCGCGGGGCAAATATCTGACGCTCGCCGCGGATTGCCAGGCCTGCCACACCGCCAAGGGCGGCGTGCCCTTTGCGGGCGGCCTGCCGTTCAAGCTGCCCTTCGGCACGATCTGGTCGCCCAACATCACCCCAGACAGGGCAACCGGCATCGGCGGCTGGACGGATGCGCAGTTCCTCGCCGCATTGCGCGAAGGCAAGGGGCCGAAGGGCCATCTCTACCCGGCGATGCCGTACAGCGCCTACACCTGGATGACGGATGCGGATGCCCTGGCGATCCGCGCCTATCTCGCCACCCTGCCCCCGGCGCGCTTCGAGCGACCGATGCTGACCTTTTCCTTCCCGTTCAACCAGCGGTGGCTGATGTCGGTCTGGGGCGGCCTGTTCAACCCGAACCGCCGCTTCGAGCCGAACACCGACCGCAGCCCCGAATGGAATCGCGGCGCCTATCTCAGCGAAGCGCTGGCGCATTGCGGCGAGTGCCACACGCCGCGCAACCTGATGCAGGCGCTCGACAATCGCCGCAAATATGCCGGCGCGGTGACCGCCGGCTGGCGGGCGTTCAACATCACCGCCGACAAGGCGACCGGCGTCGGCGACTGGGGCGATGGCGAGCTCGCCCAATATCTCTCGCAAGGCCATGCGCCCGGCCGCGGCACCGCCACCGGCCCCATGGGCGAAGCGGTCGACCTCAGCCTGCGCTACCTGACGCCGTCGGACATCGCGGCGATGGTCACTTATCTGCGCAGCGTCCCCGCCGTCTCGACGTCCGACCAGCCCCGCCCGGCCCCCGGCCCCGCACCGGTCGGCCACCGTCTGGCCGCCGCGGACGAGGCTGCGCCGCTCGGCAAGAAGATCTTCGAGGGCGCATGCATCGGCTGCCATGCCTGGAACGGCAATGGCGCGCTGACCGGCCTCGCCACGCTCAACGGATCGCGCGCGGTCAATGATCCGGAGGCGACCAATGTCGCGCAGGTGGTGATCCTCGGCGCGCGGCGGCACACGGCGCAGGGCGACATGGTCATGCCGGCCTTTGGTCATGCCTATAGCGACGCGGAGATCGCCGCCGTGGCGAATTATGTCACCGCCCGCTTCGGATCGAAGCCGTCCAGCGTGACGCCGAAACAGGTTGCGGCGTTGCGCAAGGCGAGCTGACCGGGAACTTCTCGCCCTCCATTGGAAATCGTGCTCAGCACTCCTCATATGAGGGGCGCACCGCTCGCGAAGGATTCCCCATGCCCCGCCCGATGAAGATCGATTTCGTCTCCGACGTGTCCTGTCCCTGGTGCATCATCGGGCTGCGCGGACTGGAGGAGGCGCTGGCGAAGACCAGTGACGTGGTCGATGCGCACATCATTTTCCAGCCGTTCGAGCTCAATCCGGCGATGCCGCCGGAGGGCCAGAACATCGTCGAGCATGTCGCAGAGAAATATGGCTCCACGCCGGAGCAGTCGGCCGCCAATCGCGAGATGATCCGCGCCCGCGCGGCCGAGCTCGGCTTCACCATGCGCGGCACCGACCAGAGCCGCATCTACAACACGTTCGACGCGCACCGCCTGCTCCACTGGGCCGAGATCGAGGGCCATCAAGCCGCGCTCAAGCACGCGCTGTTCGATGCCTATTTCACCGACCAGCAGGACCCGTCCGACCATGATGTGCTGGTCGCGGCGGCGGAGAAGGCCGGCCTCGATCCGGCGGCGGCGCGCGAGGTTCTCGCGACCGGCCAATATGCCGAGGAGGTTCGCCGCACCGAACAGCTCTGGCAATCGCGCGGCATCAGCGCCGTGCCGGCCATCGTCATCGACGATCGTTATCTCATCTCCGGCGGCCAGCCGCCCGAGGCCTTCGAACAGGCATTGCGCAGGATCGCGGCCGAGACGGCGTGAACGCCACCGAGTCGCGGTGACAACAATGGGGGAATGCGTTGGTGGGACATGGGCGCGGCGCAACGCGTGTTGCAGGATCGACACCGCCATTCTGGCGCGAATCACGGCTTGTTACCGCTTTCTCCTCCCGTTCCGGGACATTCCGGGCTAACGGTCTGGCGCGAATTTCCTGTGCTACATTAACATTCTTTGGACTTCGGCGTGGTGAAGAATATATGACGTCCGCATGACAACGCCTCCACCGGACGGGTCGCGGGATCGCCGGATAGAGGATCCTACCAACCTCTGGATCATTCACCCTGCCGGGCGCGCCCTTTTGCCCTGGGCGGTGGAGCACCGCGTCTCCGCCAATCTGGTCTCCGTGATGGGGCTCGGTTTCGGAATCATAGCCGCCGCCGCTTATGCCCAATGGCATGACTGGCGCTTCGCTGTGGTCGGTCTCGCTCTCTCGATCTGCTGGCTGATCGCCGACGGACTCGACGGCATGGTCGCCCGCGCGACCAACACCGCCAGCGCGATCGGCCGGATTCTGGACGGCGTGTGCGATCACGGCGTGTTCATCCTGATCTACGTCGTCATCGCCACCTCGATCGGCACCGGCGAAGGCTGGGCCTGGGCCTTGGGTGCCGGGGGCGCCCATATCGTCCAGTCCAGCCTGTATGAGGGCGAACGCGCCCGTTTCCACCGCCGCGCGCGTGGGCTGGCGCGCGGACCGGTGGTTGCCGGATCGGGCAATCTGGTGGTCCGGGCCTATGACTGGATCGCCACCTCGATCGATCGCGCCTCGACTCGCTTCGACGCCCTGTTCGAGGACCGCGCCATCGCCCCCCGGCTCGCCACGGCCTATTCGGCACGAGCGGCGGGGCCGATGCGCCTGATGATCCTGTTGACGGCCAATGTTCGCGTCTATGCGATCTTTCTCGCCTGCCTTTCCGGCGATCCGCGCTGGTTCTGGTGGTTCGAGCTCGTGCCCCTGTTTCTCGTCACCGCCATCGCCATCGGCTGGCACCGCCATATCGAGGCCGTTTTGTTGCGTCAGTTCTCGGCAACCGCACCCGTGGGTGCCACACCTTCTTTTTCTATTCACTCCAAGGATATCAATCGACCATGAACAGCATTCGGATCGCCCTGGTGGGCGTAGGCAACTGCGCAAGCTCGCTGGTGCAGGGCCTGGAGCATTACCGGGACGGCGCCAATGACAATGTCGGCCTGATGCACTGGGAACTCGGCGGCTACCGTCCGAGCGATATCCAGGTCGTCGCTGCCTGGGACGTCGACAGGCGCAAGGTCGGCAAGGACGTGGCGGAGGCGATCTTTGCCAAGCCGAATTGCACCGCGATCTTCTCGCCGGTCGTCAAGCCGACCGGCACCAAGGTGAAGATGGGCAAGATCCTGGATGGCGTCGCCGAGCATATGGAGAATTATGCCGACGATCGCACCTTCCTGGTCGCCGACCTGGCCGAGCCGACCAAGGATGAAGTGGTCGCCGAGCTGAAGGCATCTGGCACCGACGTGCTGATGAACTATCTGCCGGTGGGCTCGCAGGAAGCGAGCGAGTTCTACGCCGAATGCGCGCTCGAAGCAGGCGTCGCCTTCGTCAACAACATCCCGGTGTTCATCGCCAGCAACCCCGAATGGGCCAAGCGCTTCAGCGATGCGAACGTGCCGATCATCGGCGACGACATCAAGGCGCAGCTCGGCGCGACCATCGTCCACCGCGTGCTGACCGACCTGTTCGCCAAGCGCGGCGTGAAGCTGGATCGCACCTATCAGCTCAACACCGGCGGCAATACCGACTTCCTCAACATGTCGAACCGCAAGCGCCTGGCCTCGAAGAAGGTTTCGAAGACCGAAGCCGTCCAGTCGGTCGCGGCCGAGCGCCTGGAAGACGAGAACATCCATGTCGGCCCGTCCGACTATGTCGCGTGGCAGAACGACAACAAGATCTGCTTCCTGCGTATGGAAGGCCAGCTGTTCGGCGGCGTGCCGATGAACCTGGAGCTGCGCCTCTCGGTCGAGGACAGCCCGAACTCCGCAGGCGTCGCGATCGACATGATCCGCTGCGCCAAGCTCGCGCTCGACCGCGGCCTGGGCGGCCCGATCGACGGCGCTTCGGCCTATTTCTGCAAGCATCCACGCACGCAGATGACCGACGACCTCGCCCAGATCGCCGTCGAGGAATTCATCGCGGCGTGATCGACACCGCGATCCTGCTCGCAGCCGGCGAAGGCAGCCGGTTGCGGGCGCTGGCACCCTACAAGCCGCTCTGCGTCGTGGGCGGCAAGACCCTGCTCGAACACGCCATCACCGGCTTCGCGGCCGCGGGCATCACCCGCGTCATCGTCGTGCTCGGCTATGGCGCGGAGGCGATCACCGCCGCGCTTGGCGCACGCGACTGGCCGGTGACGGTCGAGACCGTGATGTCCGAGGACTATCGCAAACCGAACGGCGTCTCCGTGCTTGCGGCGGAAGCGGCGGCGCGGGGTGGCGACGCGCTGCTCGCGATGTGCGATCACCTGGTCGATCCGGCGCTCTACCGGCGGCTCGCCGAAATCGGCGCGCAGGGCGGGCTGACCCTCGGCATCGACCGGCTGCTCGAGCAGGAAGCGGTCGACATGGACGACGTCACTCGGGTCGCAACCGACGGTGACGCCATCGTCGCGATCGGCAAGGGCATAGATGTGTTCGATTGCTTCGACACCGGCGTCTTCGCGATCGGCCCTGCCCTGTTCGACGCGCTGAAGCGCTTCGAGGCGCCATCGCTCAGTGCGGGGGTTGGCTATCTTGCCGGCCAGGGCCTCGCCCATGTGGCGGATTGCACGGGCATTAGCTGGATCGACGTGGACGATCCCAAGGCGCATGTGCTGGCGGAGCGGTGGGTCTCGCAAGCGGCGTAGCGGGGGCGGGAGCCCGCCACCCCTCTCCCGTTCGGGCTGAGCTTGTCGAAGCCCCGTTCTTCCTTTCTCGCGGCAAAAGGGAAGAACAGCCCTTCGACAAGCTCAGGGCGAACGGAGAAGGGTTGGAAATGCCTGTTTGCGAGAGCTTCCGGGTTCGCCCAGACGCCGCTACCGTTCTCCCGATGCGCCTGCCTTCCACGCCCGACACCGTCCGATGACCGCCCTCGCCGGCATGCTGAGCTTTGCCGGCCGTCCGGACCTGTCCGGCGCCTGCGGCCGGATGCTCGGCGCACAGCGCCTCTACGGCAGCGGCAAGCCCGTCTGCTGGGCTGACGATATGTTGGCGATGGGGCGCGATCTCCACGCGACGTTGCCGGAAGACGATTTCGACACCGGCCCGGTGGTGATCGATCACGGCCGCTTCGCCCTGGTCGCCGATCTCCGCCTCGACAATCGCGAGGATCTCTGGCGCGACCTCGACTTCCCGCCGCACGACCTGAACCGTCAGTCGGACGCCGCCGTCCTGATGGCCGCCCTCGTCCGCTGGGGCGAGGCCGCGGTCGACCGCCTCGCCGGTGATTTCGCCTTCGCCTTCTGGGACCGCACCAATCGCCGCCTGTTGCTCGCGCGCGATTTCCTCGGCCAGCGCCCGCTCCATTATCATCGCGGGCGCGATTTCCTTGCCTTCGCCTCGATGCCCAGGGGCCTGCACGCCTTGCCCGATGTCCCACCCCGGCCCGACCAGGACATGGTCGCCGAATTCCTCGCGCTTCTCCCCGAGACCGGCGGACGCAGCTTCTACGAGGGCGTCGAGCGCGTGCCGGCGGGCCATGTCGTCGCGGTCACCCCGGCCGGCCTCTCGACCCGTCGTTACTGGAACCCCGCGCCGCCACTCCTCCGGCTCCGCACTGCCGCCGATTATGACGAGGCGGTCCGCGAACAGCTCGACCGCGCCGTCGCCGCGCGACTCAGGAGCATAAGCGGGCTCACCGGCACGCATCTCAGCGGCGGGCTGGACAGCGGCGCCGTCGCCGCAACCGCCGCGCGGCTGCTCGCCCCCGACGGCCGGCTCGCCGCCTTCACCGCCGTGCCCCGCGCCGGCTATGACGGCGCCGTCCCGCGCAACCATGTCGCCGATGAAGGCCCCATGGCCGCCGCCGTCGCCGCGCTCTATCCGAACATGGCGCATGTGCTGGTCCGTACCGGCGGCCGGTCTCCGCTCGCCGCGCTCGACCGCAACGTCCTGCTGTTCGACCGTCCGGTGCTCAACCTGTGCAACGGCACCTGGATGGACGCGATCATGGACGCGGCAAAGGGGCGGGGCGTCACGGTCATGCTCACCGGCCAGATGGGCAATATGAGCTTCAGCTTCACCGGTTTCTCCGCCTTGCCCGATCTTCTCGCCCGCGGTCGCCTGATCCAGCTCGCAAGCCATCTCCGGGACTTGCGGAGCAACGGCGTGTCCCTGCGCAACAGCGCCGCGCATACGCTCGGGCCATGGCTTCCCGCCGGCCTGTGGCGCCTGCTCGACCGCACCCGCGGCCGGCGTCTCGATCTGCGTGACCACAGCGCAGTGAACCCGGCGCGCGCCAGGCGGGCGGATGCCGATTTCAGCTACCATCCGCCGCGCGACCCCGTCGCGGCGCGAGTCCATGCGCTGCAGCGCGCTGACCTCGGCAATTACAACAAGGGCTATCTCGCCGGCTGGGGCGTCGACACGCGCGACCCCAGCGCCGACCGCCGCCTGATCGAGCTGTGCCTGTCCATCCCTGCGACCGAATATCTGCGTGACGGCCGCCCCCGCGCGATCGCCCGCAACGCCTTCACCGATCGCCTGCCCGCCGCCGTGCTGAATGCGCAGCGCAAGGGGCTCCAGGCAGCCGACTGGCACGAAGGCCTCGCCGGAGCCCGGGACGAGGCAGCGGCGGAACTCGACCGGATCGCCGCCGCGGTCGACAGCGCGGGTCCGCTCGACCTGGCGATGCTGCGCACCCTGATCGCCGACTGGCCGAGCGGGAACTGGAACGCGCCCGAGATCCACGCGAAATACCGCCTCGCCCTGCTCCGCGGCCTCTCCGGCGGTCATTTCATGCGCAAGGCCGGTGCGTCACCGGATCAATAGGCGAAGCTCAACGTGACGCTCGCGCTGCGCGGCGCAGCGTAAAAGGCCTGGCCCCACATCAGGCTGCCGAGATATTTCCTGTCCGTCACGTTGCGCACATTCACCGTCGCGCGCACCCGGTCGATCAGGCGAATGCCCGCCATCAGGTCGACCACCGCATAAGCTTCCTGCTTCAGGATCACGTCGCCGTTGACCACGCCGTAGGCCTGTACGCCGGCATCGGCATAACTGATCGCATTCTGCCAGCGCAGTTGCGCGCCGAACCTCAGATCGTTGAACTCAGGCAGGACATAATTGGTGGCGAGCTTCAGCGTTTTGGTGGGCAGATAGGTGCGTACCCTGTTGCCCGCCTGATCTTCGATCTTCAGCCCGGTATAGCCGCCGCTCACGCTCCAGCGATCGGTGATCCGCCCGGCGACCTCGATCTCGAATCCTTTCGATGTCGTATCGACCCCGGCATAGCAGGTGTCGCCGATCGGGCCTTCCGGACATGGGCCGTCCGGATCGCCATAGGTGCCGATCGCCGAGGCGAGGCCCTTCTGCCTGGCGCGGAACAGCGATGCGGTGGCGTAGAGCCGACCGCCGAACCATTCGCTCTTGATGCCGCCTTCGATGCTGCTGCCCGCCGCGGGATCGAGCTTGCGGTTGTCGATGCCGGTCTCGGCCTGCGGATTGAAGATGTCGGTATAGCTCGCATAGAGCGAGACGTTCTTCGTGAGATCGAAGACCGCGCCGACATAGGGGCTGACCGCGCTGTCGTCGCGCGACTGATCGGTGCCATAGGAGGTGCCGGTCGATGTCAGCCACATCGCGCTGGCGCCGACCACAGCCTTGAGATTGTCCGCGACGTTGAGATGCGCCGCGCCATAGACGCGGGTCAGCCGGTCGCCATAATCCGCCGCGAGATAGGCTCCGGGATAGACCGGCTCCGCGACCTGCACCCGGCCCCAGTCCTGCACCGCCGGGAAGTCGATCGGATCGGAGGAGAAATTCTCATATTCCAGCCCATCCGATCGCGCGGTCGATACGCCGAATGCAAGCTCATGCTCGCGCCCGAACAGCTTGATCGGCCCCGAGGCGGTGAAGTCGCCGAGATACTGGTCATAGGTTGACGGATAGATGCCCGACATGCCGCCGACGCCGAGCCCGGTCGCCTTGTCCGGATAGCCATAGGCGTAGAGCAGCTTCGATTCCTCGGTAAAGCGCTTGTAGGTGAACACGCCCTTGGCCGACCAGCCGCCGGCGAAGCTGTAGGCGAGCTCGCCGAAGACACTCTGGTCGTGCGTGTCCCAATAGGTCCAGTCGGCCGAGGTCGAAGCGGAGACGGGGAAATCGATCCGGCTGCCGTCGGTATAGGTCAGCGGCAACGCGCCCCACAACACGCCGTCCGCGCGATTGTCCTGCCGGCTGTACCCGACCGTCGCCTTCAGCCGCGGCGTCGCTTCCCAGCTGAGCAGCGCGCCGTACACGTTCCGGTCGACATGATTGTAATCGAGATAGGAATCGCGGTCCTCATGTGCGACGATTCCCCGGACCGAGAGCGTATCGGTGATCGGCACCGAGACATCGGCTTCCACGCGCTTCTGGTCCCAGGAACCGAGCTGCGCCGACAGATTGGCCTGAAGCGTGTCGGTCGGGCGCTTGCGGACATAGTTGATCGTCGCGGACGGGTTGCCGATGCCGGTCATGATCGCGTTGGCGCCGCGCACTGCCTCGACCCGCTCGAACAGCGCGGTGTCGAGATCGCCGAACTGGATGCCCCACAGCAGCGGCAGGCCGATCCCGTCGACCTGGAAATTGGTGATGTCGAAGCCGCGCGCATTGAAATAGGTCCGATCGGTCTCGACCCGCTCGACATTGATGCCGACCACTTGGTTCAGCAGATCGTTGACGTTGGTCAGCGCGAAATCGCTGATCCGCGTCCGGTCGATGATCGTCACCGATTGCGGCGTTTCGCGCGGCGTGAGCGTCAGGCCGGTGGCCGCCGCGCTCGGCGTGTCGAGCGTGCCGGTGACGATGATGTCCCCCCGGTCCTGGACATCCTCGTCCCCCGGCCCGGCGGCCAGCGCGGTGCCCGGCAGCAACAGGCTGAAGACGGTCGCAAGCAATGCATGTCGCACGGACGGTTTCATTTCGGCGGATCCTTTGCTGACGTGATGCGCCGGCCGCTAGGGGATAGTTATAATGCGAGTCAATCGCATTATCATTAACGATACCGCGCCTGAAAGCGACGCTGGCGCTGCAAGCCGCGATGCGTCAGAACCGCGGCGATGCCGAAGAACCGCTATCTCACCGCGCCGCCTAGCGACCATTTCGACGGCGTCCGCTTCTTCAATCCAGGCCAGCCCGCCACCGATCGCGCCCTGTCGCAGATACTCCGCTGGAAGCTCGGCGAACGCCCGGCCCGCTGGCCGAAGAGGGTGCCGGTCGAGCAGGCACGCCCCGACCCCGCGCCGGAACGGCTGACGATCACCATGATCGGCCACGCGACGCTGCTGATCCAGGCCGGTGGGGTGAACCTGCTGACCGATCCGGTCTGGTCGGAGCGGGCGAGCCCTTTTTCCAATGTCGGCCCGAAACGCGTGACCGCGCCGGGCGTCGCGTTCGAGCATCTGCCGCCGATCCACGCCGTGCTGCTCAGCCACAACCATTATGACCATCTCGATCTCGCCACGCTTCGCCGGCTTCACGCCGCGCATGCGCCGCTGATGGTGATGCCGCTCGGCAATGATGCGATCGTCCGGCGCGCGGTACCCGATGCCCGGATCACGGTCGGCGACTGGCACGACCGGATCGAGCTCGCCCCCGGACTGGCCACGACCCTGACTCGCGCCAACCACTGGTCGGCGCGCGGCCCGGGCGACCGGCGCATGGCGTTATGGGCGGGCCATTGGATCGACACCCCGGCCGGCTCTGTGTGGTTCGCCGGCGACACGGGTTATGGCGATGGCGCGATCTTCCGCGACATCCGCGACCGCCACGGCGCGCCCGACGTCGCGCTGATCCCGATCGGCGCCTATGAGCCGCGCTGGTTCATGGCCGACCAGCATGTCAATCCGGCCGAGGCAGTGGCGATCCTGCAGGACGTCGGCGCGGCCCGTGCGCTCGGCATTCATTGGGGTACCTTTCAGCTCACCGACGAACCGCGCGATGCCCCGGTCGAAGGGCTGGCGGCGGCATTGGAAGCCGCCGCGATAGCGGCCGCGCACTTCGTCGCGGCGGAGGCGGGCGGCGTCTACCGGTTCTGAGGTAAGCAGCACCTTCATCGCACCCGTCGCATCTCCGTCGACGGTCGTTTCCCGGCTCCGTGGCGCTCGGGTAAATCCTTTCCGGCGATAGCGGGGTTGCATGGGGTTTGCCGCGGCGCATCGGCTCACACGCCGCGGCAAACCCCTTTTCCAGAGCTGCGCCAGATATCCTTATTTGGGCAGCACCGCCGACCTGGTTACCTTGAAGCTGGTCTTCACGCCGGCCGCCTGCGCCATGCCGGGCCGCGACACCGGCTGACCGCCGCCGACCCAGACATCCACCATGCCCGGCACGACCTTGCGCACGCCCTTGTCGTCGACCACGCTCAGCGTCCGGTCGTCGAGCGTGAAGGTCACGCTGCGCGTCTCGCCCTTAGACAGATGCACGCGCTGGAAGCCCTCAAGCGCCCGCACCGGCGCGCCGACAACCCCCGGATGCGACAGGTACAGCTGCACCACCTCGTCACCATCGCGCGCGCCGCTATTGGTCACGTCGACCGACACGGTGACGACGCCCTTCGTCTGCACCCGCGGATTGGCATAGCCGAAGCTGGTGTAGCTCAGCCCATGGCCGAACGGATACAGCACCTCGCCCTTGAAGTAACGATAGGTCCGCCCCGCCATCGCATAATCCTCGAACGGCGGAAGCTGCTCGGCGCTCCTGTAGAAGGTGACGGGGAGCCGCCCGGCCGGGCTGAAATCACCCGCCAGCAGCCCGGCAACGGCGTTTCCGCCCTCCTCGCCCGGATACCAGGCCTCGACGATCGCGGGCACGTTCGCATCCGCCCAGTTGATGCTCAGCGCGCTGCCGTTCATCAGCACCAGCACGGTCGGCTTGCCGACTGCCTGCACGCGCTTCAACAAGGCCTCCTGCGGTGCCGGGAGGTCGAGGCTGGTACGATCGCCGCCGGCAAAGCCCGGCGCCTTGATCTTCATCTCCTCGCCCTCGATCCGCGCCGAAAGACCCCCGACGAACACCACCAGATCGACCGACTTGGCCGCCGCGACCGCATCGTCGCCATTCTGGCTCGGCGGGCTCCACACGAGATGCTGCTCGCCCCGCGCGCCGCGCTGGAAGCCCTCGACCCGGATCGGATATTTCCTGCCCTTTTCGAGCGTGATCGCGCCCGACAGGATCGAGGGCGCGTCGCCCACGCCCCATTCGTCCACGACGATCTTGTCGCCGACATATACGCGGTAGCCATTCTCGCTCGCGAAGCGGAAGCGATATTCACCGCTCTCCGGCGCCACCAGCGTGCCGGTCCAGCGCGCCGAGGCCGCCTTGTCGCCATTCCATTCGATGATGGCGTTGGCCTGAGTCTTTGTCTCGACCGGCGCACCCTCCAGATTGGTGCCAGCGAAATATTCCGCCTTCAGCCCCGGCGTCCTGCACTCGGCATCGACGCACAACACGCTGTCGGGCACTGCCGGCTCGGCCGGGCCGACCAGCCCGGTGCCCTCGGCAAAGACGATCGTCGATTGCGGGAAGCGTGCGCGGATGCCGTCGAGCACCGTCACCGGTCGCGACGGCGTGCCGTAATAATTGCCGACCAGCGTATCCATCGAATCCGCGTTCGGCCCGATCACCGCGATGGTCTTCGGCACGCCCGCCAGCGGCAGCAGATTGCCCTGGTTCTTCAGCAGCACCAGCGACGCCTCGGCCATATTGCGGGAGAGCGCGCGGTGGGCGTCGGTGTCGTTATCCGCCGCGGTGATGGTGGCGAAGGGCCGGACAGGCGTGTCGACCAGCCCGAGCCGGATGCGCGCCGAGAACAGCCGCACCAGCGACCGGTCGACCGTCGCGATCGGCAACAGTCCCTTGTTCACGGCCTCGACGATCGAATCCGCGTCCGTCGTCATATGGTTGCGATAATCGCCGCAGATCACGTCCATGCCCGCCTGGAACCCGACCGCGACACCCTCGGCCGGCGTCTTGCGGTAATGCAGGCTGTCCGGTCGATAGATGTTCGCCGCCGCGCCGCAATCCGACACGACATAACCGTTGAAGCCCCAGTCCTTGCGCAGACGCTGGTTCATCAGGAAATCATTGGCACAGCCCGGCACGCCGTCGATCGCGTTGTAGACGCACATGATCGACTGGACCTTGCCCTGGGTCACCGTCGTGCGGAACGCGGGGAGATAGGTGTCCTCCAGGTCGTGCGCGCTCGGGTGAACGTCCTCGCGGTGCCGGTTCGATTCCGGCCCGCTATGCACCGCGAAATGCTTCGAGGTGGCGATCGTCTTGTAATAATCGGGGTCGGTGCCCTGCAGGCCCTTGATGAAGGCAGTGCCGATGCGCCCGGTCAGGAACGGATCCTCGCCATACGTCTCCTGCCCCCGGCCCCAGCGCGGATCGCGGAAGATGTTGATGTTGGGCGACCACACGGTCAGCCCGCGATAGAAATCGGTGCTGCCGTCGGGATGGACGCGCTCAACATATTTGGCGCGGAATTCGGTGCCAATCGTGTCGGCCACCTTGCCCATAAGATTGGTGTCCCAGCTCGCGGCCATGCCGATCGCCTGGGGGAAAACCGTCGCGATCCCGGCGCGCGCGACGCCATGCAGCCCTTCGTTCCACCAGTTATACGCGGGTACGCCGAGCCGCGGGATAGCGGGCGCGACATTGCCCAGCTGCGCCGCCTTCTCCTCCAGGGTCATCTTCGCGACGATCGCCGCCGCGCGCTGCTCGACATTGCCGCCCGCAACCCGGGTCGCCGGCACATCCTGCGCGCTCGCGGCACCCGAAACGAGGAACGACATCGTCGCGGCCGCGGCCAATAACTTGAATTTCATGAGATCCCTCTCCGGCTTTTTGAGCGGTCTAATCAAAAAATGGTAGCGGTACCAGCCCCTCGGTGGGGATATCGCACGTCGCAAAGGAGCGGGAGCATGAACCTCGATCTCCCCTAGACGACCTGCCCCCTCCAGACCCGCGCGACGTCAACTAGCCCCAGTTTCGGTTTCGTCTCCCACCCCGGCCAGATTTACACCCCGGACCCCCAGCGCTAGCGTCTCCCTTCGTTCGGCACAGACCATCTTTTGGAAAAATCAGCGGCTCGACATCCGTCGATGGTGCGTGCCGCGCTGTGTCTGAAATGGGGAGGGCAGCATGGATCTCGATGTAGCGATAGTCGGCGGCGGCGTGTCCGGCGCGTACAGCGCGTGGCGGCTCCAGCAGGATCGCGGCGACAAGCAGGCGATCGGCCTGTTCGAATATTCGGACCGCATCGGCGGCCGGCTCTACACCACCACCCTGCCCGGCCTGCCCAACGTCAAGGCCGAACTGGGCGGCATGCGCTACATCCCGACCCAGCACATCATGGTCGCCGACCTGGTCAAGCACCTCAATCTGCAGACCAAGGACTTCCCGATGGGCGCGCCCGCACCCGTGGGCTCCAACTGCAACCTCTTCTATCTGCGCGGGAAGCATCTGCGGCTGCACGAGCTCGATGATCCGGACAAGGTCCCCTACAACCTCGCCTGGTCCGAACGCGGCCTCGGCCCGACCAACCTGCAGGTGCAGGTGATGAACAACCTCTATCCCGGCTTCGCCAATCTCAGCCTGTGCCAGCAGATGCAGGTCAAGGTGTTCGGCAAGCCGATGTGGAAATACGGCTTCTGGGACCTGATGTTCCGCGTGCTTTCCAACGAGGGCTATCAGTTCATGCGCGACGCCGGCGGTTACGAGGCGAACGTCGCCAATGCCTGCGCCGTCACCCAGCTCCCCGCCACCGAATATAGCGACGAGACTCAGTTCCTCACGCTCGCGGAAGGCTATGACCAGCTCCCCATCCAGCTCGCCAGGGAATTCAACGACACATTCCCCGGCAAGACCGCCAAGGGCAAGCGCGTCTTCATGAACCACCGGCTGGAGGAGATCATCCTCGGCACCGGCGACTGGCCCTACACCCTCATCTTCCGCCAGACGCATACCGATGACGAGAAGCAGACCCGCGATGTCGACACTGACAAGACGATCAAGGTCCGCTGCAAGAAGCTGATCCTCGCCATGCCCCGCCGCAGCCTGGAACTGATCAAGAGCGATTTCTTCGACGATCCCTGGCTGAAGAAGAACATCCCCTCGGTCCTCATCCAGAGCGCGTTCAAGCTGCTGCTCGCGTACGAAACCCCGTGGTGGCGCTCGCAGGGCCTCGTCGCCGGCCGCTCGGTCACCGACCTTCCCGTCCGCCAGGTCTATTATTTCGGCACCGAGGGCGAGCAACCAAGCGGCGAGCCCTTCCTCAACTCGCTGCTCATGGCGAGCTACAACGATCTCGGCACGGTGCCCTTCTGGAAGGGCCTCGAGCGCGGCAAGGCCTATGAGGGCTATCGCCCCGCCTGCCTCGAAGGCGGCGTCGAGAACGTCCTCCCGCTCGGGCCCAAGACCGGTTTCCGCGCCACCGCGGAAATGGTCGACGTCGCCAACCGCCAGGTCGCGCAGGTCCATGCCCTGCCGCAGATCCCCGATCCCTATGCCGCGGTCTATCACACCTGGAACGAGGATCCCTATGGCGGCGGCTGGCACGAATGGAAGGCCAATTTCCGCCTCGACCAGATCATGTGCCAGATGCGCAAGCCCGTCGCGAAATACGACATCCATATCGTCGGCGAGGCTTATTCGCTCGGCCAGGGCTGGGTCGAGGGGGCGCTCGACATCGCTGAATCCACCCTGCAGGATTTCTTCGGCATGACGCCGCCGACCTGGCTCGACCCGAGCTATGCGTTGATGCCCAATCCCTGCCCGCCCGGCGATCCCTGTGTCGGCTGCGGTACCGATCTGGACGCCTGCCTGCCCTGTTTCGATTGCGGGACGATGCTCTCGTCGATCACCCCCAATTGCCTGTGCGCCGTCGAGGAGGGCTGAAATGAACGTCGCCGACTATATCCTCGAGCGCCTGAAACAGGCCGGCCTCAGCCATGTCTTCGCTGTCCCCGGCGATTACGCCTCGCCCTTTCTCGACGCGCTCGACGACGATCCCGCGATCGAGCGCGTGCCCAACATCAACGAGCTCGGCTCGGGCTATGCGGCGGACGGCTATGCCCGGTTCAAGGGCATCGGTGCCGCCTGCGTGCAGTACGGGGTGGGCACGATGAGCGCGCTCAACTGCGCCGCCGGCTCCTGGGTGGAGCGTGTGCCGGTCGCGATCATCTCCGCCGCACCATCGAACAACAACCGGCTGCCCGAACGCCAGCAGCAGATCCTGTTCCATCATTCGACCGGGGATTTGGAGGTCAACGCGAAGCTGTTCGCCCATGTCACGGTCGCGTCGGAGATCGTCGTCGATCCCGATTTCGCCCCGGCCCAGATCGACCGCGCGATCACCGCGATGCTCACCTTCCGCCGCCCGATCTATCTCGAGGTGCTGCAGAATGTCTGGACTCAGGCCTGCGCCGATCCGGTCGGCACGCTCGCCCCGGTGCCGCAGACCAGCAACGCGACCTATCTGGCCAAGGCGATCGCCGCGACCTGGGGCCGCATCCTCAGCGCCGAACAGCCGGTTTTGTGGTTCGGCGTCGAGATCCAGCGCTTCGGCCTGCAGGAGCTCGCGCAGAAGCTGGTCGATGTCAGCGGCCTGCCCTTCACCACCACCAGCCTCGGCAAGACCGTGCTGGACGAGGCGCAGGCCCAGTTCATCGGCACCTATGCCGGCCCCGCCTCGCCCGCGCTCACCCGCACGATCATGGGCGCCTGCGATTGCCCGGTCGCGCTGGGGGCGATCATCACCGACGATTATCTCGACATCATGGCCGCGCGCTATGCCGACATGGTGTCGTGCAACGACGAGGATACCCGCGTCGGCATCGATTATTTCGCGCAGATCACGCTGGCCGATTTCCTGGCGGCTTTGGTCGCCCGCTTCGAGGAAGACGACGCCTTCCCGCGCAGCTTCGAGGCGCCCGACGTCCCCGAAGACACCGACGAGACCGCGGAGAAGGGCGCCGGCCACGGCCTTACCTACAATGTCTTCTACCGCCAGTTCTCCCACTGGCTGAAACACGAGAAGCTGATCGACGAGAGCGTGCTCATCCTGGGCGAGAGCACCTCGCTCTATGTCTGGGGCAACCTCATGGGCCTGCCGCGCGACAGCTTCGTCGCGCAGGCCGCCTGGGGCTCGCTCGGCCACGAAACCGGCTGCGCGCTCGGCGTGGCGCTGGCCTCGGGCAAGCGCCCCTGGGTGATCGCCGGCGACGGCGGCTTCATGATGATCTGCCAGGAGATATCGAGCCTCGCCCGGGCCAAGGTCCCCGCCGTGGTGTTCGTGATGAGCAACCAGGGCTATGCGATCGAACAGGCATTCGTCGACATCAAGGCCTTCACGCCGGAAGGCGAGTTCGCGCCCTTCGACGTGCTGCCCGACTGGGACTATCTCGCGCTGGCCAAGGCGTTCGGTGCCAAAGGCTACCGCGTGAAGACCACGGACCAGCTCGCCACCGCGCTGGCCGAGATCGGCGGGCTGACGGACGTGCCCGCGCTGGTCGAGGTGGTGATCCCGCCCAAGGACCTCGCGCCGCAGCTCGCCCGACTGGCCGCGCCGCCGCCGGTCCTGCGGAAATATCATAGCCTGGAGGAATAAGGGCAGCGAAACTTAGCTACTGGAACTTCCCCTCCCGTTCGCCCTGAGCTTGTCGAAGGGCTGTTCTTTCTTTTGCGGAAGAAAAGAGCAGGGCTTCGACAACCCCGGATCAAGTCCGGGGCCGAACGGCGTTGGATCAATTCAGCTCGAAAACGCTCTAACGGGATAGCTTCCCCGGAACAGACGCGCCCCGCCCGCTCCGGCGCTCGATCGCATGGACTTCGGCGCAGGAGAGAAGCACGTCGAGATCCTCGCGGCCGATGTCGAAGCTGTCGGGAAGGTCGGCCAGTGCCCGGTCGATATCCTCGAGATGAAGCCCCGACGCCTGAAGCGGCGGCCCGATCGGGAGAGCGACGTGCGGATAGCTGTGGCCGGACACGCGATGGAAGAACATCCCGAGCGAAACCAGCGCGATCGAATTGAGCGCCACGGGCGCGAAGGCGAACGCCAGCCCCGCCGCATGAATGTCCTGCGTGCCGATGACGGCGGTCAGCGCCACGGCGCCGCCCGGCGGGTGGAGGCAGCGGCACAGCGACATGGCCAGGATCGCCGCGCCGACCGCGACGCCGGCGGCGATCGTCGGCTCCGGAATGGCGTGGAACGCGGCCACCCCGACCAGTGCCGAGAGCGTGTTGCCGCCCGCCACCGGCCAGGGCTGGGCGAGCGGGCTGGACGGAACCGCAAACACCAGCACCGCGGATGCGCCGAGCGGCGCCAGGATGATCGGCAGATTGTGGGGCGCCATCGGAAACTGCGCACAGACGACGATCGTCAGGGCGATGCAGATGGTTGCGCCGACACTGGCGACGACCCTGTCGCCAAGACGGGCGCCCGCCAGCAACGGCCTGAAAAAACTGATACTCATCGACGCTCCGAATGCGGCAGGACGGGCGCTCTCTCCTCGACGGCGCGCGATTTTGCTACGCAGATATTCTATCCGGGTGCACCGCGACGACAGGTACCCTCCCCCCCACGCCGGCACGCCCGTCGTGTCAGCGCTCCATCAGCGCCGCTTCTCCCCAGGTGACGGGCAGCCGCTGGTTGTCCGCGCCGCTGCTGCGCGCGACCAGTTCGATCAGCTTCACGCCGACAACCGGCACCGAGAGCGGCCGCGCCGCCGTGCCCCATTTCAGCGGCTGGCTGGTGGCGAGCAGCTTGCCGTCGCCATAGACGGCGAAGGTGACGAGGTGGGTCTTGTCCGTCGCGCTATCGTCCACGCCGACCATCGCGGTGAAGCGCCGCGCGCGGCTATTCCGCACCTCCAGCCGTGAGTTTGCGAGAACCCCGATGCCTGCGTCGAACGGCTTTCCCGCGACGTGGAGCACCTGCCCATAAGGCGCGCTGTCGGCGCGCGCGCCGCCCCAGCCGGCATAGGTGGGCCTGTCGCCGGCGCCGTTGGTGCCCGCCCATCCCGCCGCCGTGCGGAAGATCGTGGGGTCGACGGTCGGGCGGACGACGCCGTCGATCGCCGGGTTCACGCTGCCCGGCTGTTCCGACAGATAATAGCCCCCCTGCAGTGTACGAAGGCCCTTGGCGCGGAAGATCAGCGTCTCGCGCGGTTTGACGCGCAGCCTGGTCTTGCCGGTGAAGCTGGTCCGCCGCTTGCTCCACAAATCGGTCAGTTCGACCGGCGCTGCGTCGCTGAACCTGAGATGCGCCGCGCTCAGATCGACGTCATAGTCGCCCGAGCCTCGGTTGAAGATCGCGAGCGCCTTGTCGCCCGACGCCAGCGTCTTCACCAGGATCTGCAGGTCGCTGGAATCATAGGCCAGCGTCGCCTGGTTGCCGGCGGGGTCCTGATCGAGCGCGATGATGTCGGCATTGCCGAAGATGTCGAGCAGCGCCTTGGGCGTCTTGCGCAGGTCGGTGCCGATCATCAGCGGGGCGTTGAGCATCGCCCAGAGCGCGAAATGCGATCGCGCCTCGGTCAGGTGATCCGCGTCGAAGTCGCCCGCGCCGATGTGCAGCATGTCGGGATCGTTCCAGGATCCGGGATGGGCATAGAGCGACCGCGTCACCGCCGTGTCGTAATTGACCAGCAGCCTTCCCCAGGCCGGCGAGATGTCGTCGCTGGTGCGCGAAATCCCGCCATAATCCTTGCCCCAGGCGCGCACGTTCGCGGCGCCCCAGATGCACAGCGACAACAGATAGTCGCCGTCCGGATTCTCGCGTGACAGCGCTGCGTTGATCTGCCGGAACAGTGCCTGAATCGCGGGAATGTCGGTGCGCGTCACCGCGCCGGAATCCAGGATCGGCCCCAGCGCCCGGAACTTGCCGGAGCGCACCCGGTCATTGTCGGGCGCATAATCGCGCAGGCCGCAGCCATCGACCTTGATGAAGTCGAAGCCCCATTTGGCGAAATAGAGCGCGATATCCTGATCGATGCGCCCGTAAAGACCGACCTCGCGTTCCAGGACATTGCCCTTGGGCAGATCGTCGTCGGTCGGCGACCAGGCTTCGGAACAGGTGTTCCGGCCCAGATCGGAATAGATGCCCGCCTTCAGGCCCATCGCATGGAGCCGATCGGTAAACGGCCTGAAACTGGGGGTGTCGCCGCCCGCCCGCGCCGACGGAAACTTGTCGGTGCGGATGATCATATGGCCATCGGGCATCCGACGCTTCAGCGCCCAGCCATCGTCGATATTGATGTAGCGATAGCCCTTGGCCGCCAGCCCGCTATCGACGATCTGCTGCGCCGACCCGATGATCTTGTCCTCGTCGATGGCGGTGGCGAAGGCGTTCCAGGTGCTCCACCCCATCGGCGGCGTCGCGGCACGCCCGGCGGTATAGGCCGACCAGCGCCCGGTCGGCGCCAGCGGATCGGGCGGAGCCGCGGACAGCGACGATCCGGAGAGCGCGGCCATCAGCCCCGCGGTCAGCAGTTTCTTCATCGCGCTCTCCATCTCGTTCGCGTCCGGCGTATTGAACCGCGCGCAGGGATCATCAGGGCCGGCCGAAACCGCCCAACCAGGCCGCGGCAGGTGCCGCGCCTATGGGCTCACGGCCGGCCCGCTCTTTCAGTTCCGGAACAGCAGCGGGGCCATTTCGTACAGGCTGCGCCGCCAGGACAGGAATTCGTGTCCCGTATTGGGCGACACATAGAAGACGCTGTTGATCCCGGCGGCCTTCAGCGCCTCTGCGTTCGCCCGCGGGTCGGCGCGGGGCGCACCCGGAGGCCCGGCCATACCCCGGCCTTCGAGTTCGCGGCTGCCGAAGCTGACGAAGGTCAGCTTGATCTTGTCCTTGTACCCCGGGGTGCTGTTGACGTCGTCGACCGAGACCGTCCCACCGCTCAGCAGGCCGATATAGGCGAATGTATCGAGATTCTTCGGCGCGATCAGCTTGGTTTCGAAACCGCCCATCGACAGGCCCGCCATCGCGCGCTGGCGCTGATCGGCCACCGTGCGGAAGTGCGTATCGACATAGGGGATCAGTTCCTTGACCAGGACCGTCTGGAACGGCTTGATGTCGAAACTGGCGAGACCGCCGGGGCTGCCCGGGCGCACGTTGTTGGTCATGCCATAGGTCATCACGATGATGAACGGCTTCGCCTTGCCGGCGGCGATCAGATTATCCATGATCAGATTGGCATGGCCCTGGTTGGACCAGGCGGTCTCGTCCTCACCCCAGCCATGCTGCAGATACAAGACCGGATAGCGCGCGCGCTGGTTCTGGTCATATCCCGGCGGGGTGTAGACAAAGGCGCGGCGTTGCGTGCCGGTACTGGCGGACGGAAACAGCACCTGCTCCACCCGGCCGTGCGGCACGTCCTTCAGCGCATAGAAATCCGCGTCGTGCGCCGGAACCTCCACGCCGCTCTCCCACCGCGTCGAGCCGTAGAAGTTCAGCGTCCCCGGGTCGTTGAACGTACCGCCGTCGACAGTCAGATGATAATAATGGAATCCCTCGTCGAGCGGCCCCTCGGTGGTGCCGGTCCAGGTGCCGTCGGCGCCCTTGGTCAGCACGGTGCCGCCGCGGCCGCCCAGCCCTAGGCTCACCTTGACGGCCTGTGCATCGGGCGCCGTGACGCGAAAGCGGACATAACCCTGCGAATTGACCTGCGGATATTGTTGCCCCGGCTGGTTTACGGAAGACGGCTTGAAATCCTCGACGATCGCCGGCGCGGCGGTTTGCGCCGACGCCGATCCGACGGCGGCAATCGCGGCAAACAATATGGCTGCAGCTCTTTTCAAACGATCCTCCCAGGAATGTCGCGGTCTTGAGGCCCGCGTTGCTCTTATTACTCGGACTTATTGCAAGACATCGGCAACGCTGCAAGAGGCCGCGCAGCCGAAATACGGCCGATCCAGCGACGCTGCTGCCAACTTGTCAGACTTATCGCGGCGCAATCAAATGGTCGCTTGCCTGTCGTTCACAGGGGCGAGCGAAGGCCGATAAACGGTCAGCGAGCCTATTGATCGACACCCTCGGGCTCGATCGCCATGACCTTCGCCGATCCATATGCGACCATCACACCTCGTGCGGCCACCGCGAACATCCCCGGCTCGGCCTGACCGCCCCTCCGGCGGCCGCCCGTCAGCGCGGGCTCGTCAGCGGAGCGGACAGATAGCAACCGAATTCCTTCACGAAATCGACCGAGACACGGGCATGGACCCGGCCCTGGCGGTCCAGGAATTCGCCATGATCGTCGATCGGCACGAAGGCGCCGTGCCAGACGCCCGGATGGATATAGAGGCCCCGCCCGTCCGAGCGGAAGGTGGTGAACTTGTCCGGCGTGACATCGTCGCCGGGCAGGGCAAGCGGCACCACGAAGCTCTGTCCGTTCAGGGGATAGAAAAGCTGCCCGCCATCGGGATGATAGTTGGCGCGCCAGATGAGCGCCCGGTCGCGCGCGCCGCCCGTGCCCTCCGACGTCGCCTCTTCGGGCCAGTTGCTCCAGCCGAAAAGATAGCTGTCGCCCACCGCATTGTTGCGGGCGTAGAGCGTTTCGCCCTTCCACCAGAATTCGAACAGTCCCTCGGTGACGCCGCCCTGGTCGCCCGAATTCGCGTCCACCGGCCGCCAGCCCTGGGCCGGCCAGCGCACGATCTCGATGGGAAAGCTTGCGGGCTCGTCGACCAGGCAGCCATAACCCTGCAGGCTTTCGTCGGTGGCCATCAGCAGCGGCGTCTCATGGACCTTTCGGACGCCCGTGGTCGGAACATAGGCGATCTCGCCCGGGTCGAAGTTCATCTCGCCTCCTGTCTATGCCGCGGCGGCGGCGGGCTCGGCGCCCGCCCGTTCCGCCGCTGAATCATGGCCCATCAGCCATATGACGATCCCGGTCAGCAGCACGCCGCCCGCGACCACCAGCAGGCCATAGGTGAAGTCCCCGGTCGAGTCCCTGATCCAGCCGATTACGAAGGGGCCGGCAAAGCCGCCGATATTGCCGACGGCGTTGATCAGGGCGATACCGCCCGCCGCCGCCGGGCCGCTCAGCCGCGCCGCTGGCAAGGTCCAGAAAATCGGCAGGATCGCGAGCGTGCCGACGGCGCCGACGGTGATGGCCGCCACCGACAGGAGCGGCGCGTCGGGAAGGAAGGCACTTGCCGCGAGGCCGAGGAAACCGACGACCGACGCCGCCGCGATATGCAGTACCCGCTCGTTGGTCCGGTCGGAATGACGGCACCACAGCACCATGCCGATCGCGGCGAGCCCATAGGGAATGGCCACGGCATAACCCACCATCGACACGGGAATGCCGGTCGACCGAAAGATCTGGGGGAGCCAGAGGATGACGCCGTACAGCCCGATCTCGACCCCGAAATAGGCGAGGCACAAAAGGAGCGTGCGCGGGTCGGTCAGCATGCGCAGGAAGCCGGAGCCGTAGCGCGCCTCACGCTCGGATGCCTCGGCCGCGAGGGTGCGGACGAGCCATTCCTTCTCCTCGGCGTTGAGCCAGGTTGCCTGCGCCGGCGCGTCCGTCAGATAGAAAAGCGTCGCGACGCCCAGCAGCAGCGACGGAATCGTCTCCAGCAGGAACAGCCACTGCCATCCGGCCAGCCCAAAGGCGCCGTCCAGGCTGAGGATGGCGCCGGAAATCGGCCCGCCCAGCGCGGTCGAGATCGGAATAGCGGTCATGAACAGGCCGATCAGCCGCGCCCGTTGCGACGCTGGCACCCACTGCGTGAGGTAATAGATGACGCCGGGGAAAAATCCCGCTTCCGCCACGCCCAGCAGGAATCGGACGATGTAGAAGCTCGTCGCGCTTTTCACGAAGACCATGGCGACGGCGACGAGCGCCCAGGTGATCGCGATCCGGGCGATCCAGCGTCGCGCCCCGACCCGGTGCAGGATCAGGTTGCTGGGCACCTCGAACAGGACATAGCCGATGAAGAATATGCCGGCGCCCAGCCCATAGACATAGGCCGAGAAGCCCAGATCGCGGTTCATGCCCTCGGCCGCGAAACTGACGTTCGAACGATCGATGAACGCGGCGAAATAGAGCAGGGCAAGGAAGGGGATCACGCGCGCGCCGACCTTGTTCAGCGTCACGGACTCGATGGTCGTCGTCATGATCCTGCGGTCATTCACATCACCCATCATCGCCGGCGGCATGCCCGCTCCTGGCGCAATAGAACGACTCCGTAATGGATATGTGACGGTCAGCGGATTTTCGCAGGGGGGCTTTCCGCCGAACGCCGCTATTTCACGCTCGCGCCCGCCGCCAGCAGGTCGAGGCGCGGCTTGCGCAGCCCTGTTTCGGCATGCTCGCCCGCTGCGTCGACCACCAGCACCTGGTCGCCCCGGTCCATCGGCCAGGCCGCGAGGCCCTGCCCACCGGGATTCCCGGTCCTAGCGAAATTGGTCCAGTACCGGCCCATGTCCGCGGCGATGCGCCGGTCGAACGGCACATAGGTGCTGCTGGACCAGGGGAAGGTCCCCAGATTGCCGAACACGAACTGGATCTCCGCGCCGTGCCCCGCGCCCGGCGTGGCGCTGCGATAATCGTGCGGCACATAGGTGAAGAAATAGCGATAGACCGGCTGGCCCAGCCGCGCCTGCGCGGCGGCGAGAAAGCGGGCCGGCTCGGTGAAGACATAATCGGTCATCAGATTGGCGGCGACGACCTTTTCGTCCCCGGTCCTGCCCGGATCGAACAGACTCATCGCCAGCGGGCGCGCCGGTTCGGGGATCAGCGGAAAGACCGTGACGTCCGGATGCTCGAGCAGCGCCGGGAAGAGATCAGCCTCATAATCGTTGGAGCCGATCAGCCAGGGAACCGGGGCCTGCCTGCCCTCGGCAAAGGCGCGGTCGACATTCCCCGGAACCAGCACGCCGTCGACGATCGGCCCCGGCCTGGCGTCGCTCGCGGTCGGCGCGGATTGTCCTGCCAATATCGTCTCGAGCGGCAGCGCGCGGAGCGCGGCCATGTCCGCCGCGCCCGTTGCCCTGGCAAAGGCGTCGCCCTGCGTTTCGGCGGCGGCGAGCGATTTGGCGTCGATTCGCCCGAGCCCGGACTGGGTGATCGCCTTGGCGAACAGGCCCCGCGCCGACGGCGAGACCATCAGCAGGTTCACCGACATGGCGCCGGCGGATTCACCAAAAATGGTGACATTGGCGGGATCGCCCCCAAAGGCGGCAATATTGTCGCGCACCCACGTCAGCGCGGCGATCTGGTCCATCATCCCAAAATTGCCGGTGACGGCCGCCTCGCGGGTCAATGCCGGATGAGCGAACCATCCCAGCCGCCCGAGCCGGTAGTTGAACGTCACCACGATCACGCCGTTGCCGGCCAGCCTCGCGCCGTCGACCATGGCATTGGCGCCATCGCCGCGCACGAAGGACCCGCCATAGATCCACACCATCACCGGAAGGGGACCGGCGGCGGCGCGCGGCTTCCAGATATTGAGGGTCAGGCAATCCTCGCTCTGCACCGGATCGGGGCCATAGCCACCCGTTTCCGGATTGTGCTGCGGACAGGCGGGGCCGGGCGCGGCCGCCTTTCGCACACCCCGCCACGGCAGCGCCGGCAGCGGCGCACGCCAGCGCAACGCGCCGAGCGGCGGCTGGGCGAAGGGAATGCCCTTGAAGGCGAGGATGCCGTTCTCGACCGCCACACCCTCGACGCGGCCGGCCTTTGTCGCGACCATCGTCGGCGCCGTGGCAGCATGGGCCATCGCCGGGCTGGCGATGACGGCACCGGCGCAAAGGGCCAGGGCCGTCATGAAGGTCCGCCATATCGCCATCACCGTCTCCCCGAATGCCCGGCGAGCCTTATGCGAGATATGTGACGCTTTGTCCGGCGCGCGGCGACGGTCCCCTTATTATCGCGATCGCAGCCACCTCCCGCACCGGCACGATTGTTATTGCGACCGCTTCTCAGTTGCACTAGCAACTCCGTGATTCGAGGGTCGAACGAACCGCGGCGCCGCGCCGGGTTCGCGCGCATATATTGGGGACATGGTTTGACACGCACCGCATCACTGCTTCTCGGCGGCTCCTTGCTCGCACTGGCCTTTCCGGCGGCCGCGCAGACCGCGGAGGAAAAGGTGGAGTCAGGCGACGATATCGTCGTCACCGGCACCTATACGCTGCCCGACAAGATCGACACGGCGACCGGCCTCGGCCTGACGGTGCGGGAGACGCCGCAATCGGTCAGCATCATCACCGCGCAGCGCATCCTCGACCAGAATCTGACCACCGTCGCCGACGTGATCCAGAACGGCGTCGGCGTGACGGTCAATGAAGTCGACGATGTCCGCAACAGCTTCTACGCGCGCGGCTTCGAGATCCGGAACTATCAGGTCGATGGCGTGCCGACCGCCTGGACGCTCGCCGGTGGCGCGGGCGAGACCATGGCCGATGTGTCGATCTACGACCGCGTCGAGATCGTCCGCGGCGCGACCGGGCTGCTCAGCGGCGCGGGCGACCCGTCCGCCTCGGTCAACCTGGTCCGCAAGCATGCCGACGGCACCGATTGGACCGGCTATGCCAATGCCAGCTATGGCAGCTGGAATACCTGGCGCGTCTCGGGCGATGTCGGCGGCGCGCTCACTTCGGACGGCCGCATCCGCGTCCGCGCGGTCGGCCGCTACGAAGAGGGCGAAAGCTATATCGATCTCTACAAGAACCAGAAATTCGTCCTCTACGGCGTGGTCGATGCCGACATCACCGACAACACCTTGCTGCGCGCCGGCATCAGCCACCAGGAAGGCCGGCCGGATGCGCCGACCTGGGGCGCCCTGCCCAGCTTCTACACCGATGGCAGCTTCGCGGTATGGCCGCGCTCGCATACGCCCGCGGCGCCCTGGACCTTCTGGGACACCGTCAACCAGAACATCTTCGCCACCCTGAGCCATGATTTCGGCGGCGGCTGGAGCGTCACCGCCAATTACAACCGGATCAAGAATTCGCAGTCCACCGAGCTGCTCTACCTCTCCGGCCTGGTCGACAAGGCGACCGGCGATATCCAATACGGCTATCCCTACAAGGACAAGGGCAAGAGCATCCAGAACAGCTTCGACGCGCAGGTGAAGGGCCGGATCAGCCTGTTCGGCCGCGATCATGAGCTGGTGCTGGGCGCGCTGCACAGCGTGCAGAACCGCGACGACACGACCTATTCGGCGCTCGCCTTCCTGCCCGGCACGGATTTCGCCACGCTCGGCGGCAGCGCCTATCCTTATCCCGGTTTCTCGACCACCGGCTCGCTGGACGTCAAGGAACGCGTCGAGCAGACCGGCTATTATGGCGCGCTGCGCCTCAACGTCAGCGAGCGGCTCAAGCTGATCGGCGGCGGCCGCCTGTCGAGCTGGAAACAGACCGGCTTCTCCTTCGGCATCACCAGCAATTACGGTGACGACAATGTCTTCATCCCCTATGTCGGCGCGCTCTATGACGTGACTTCGAACCACCGGCTCTATGCGAGCTACACCAAGATCTTCCAGCCGCAGAACGCCGTGGACACCAGTTTCCGCCAGCTCGCCCCGCTCGACGGCAAGGCCTATGAAATCGGCCTGAAGAGCGCCTTCTTCAACGAAGCGCTGCAAACCTCGCTCGCGCTGTTCCGCATCGAGCAGGACAATCTGGCGGTGCTGCTCCCGGGCGACCCCGTCATACCGCCCGGCGGTGGGCTGCCGGTGAGCCAATATCGCGCCGCCGACAATACGGTCAGCCAGGGCTTCGAACTCGAAGTCACCGGCAAGCCGCTACCCGGCTGGAACGTCAATTTCGGCCTCAGCCATTTCAAGATCGAGGACGAGAATGGCGGCCCGATCAACACCGATCAGCCACGCACCCTGGTCAAGCTGTTCACCACCTACACCCTGCCAGGCGCGCTGAGTGGCCTGACGGTCGGCGGCGGCGTCAATTATCGCAGCAAGGCCTATTCGACCGGCGCCAACCCGGTCACCAACGCGGCCTTCCGCTTCCAGCAGGACGGCTATGCGCTGGTCAGCCTGATGGCGCGCTACGCGCTCACCGAGAAGCTGCAGCTCCAGGCCAATATCGAGAACCTGCTCGACAAGACCTATTACAGTCAGATCGGCTTCTACAGCCAGTATCGCTATGGCGCGCCGCGCAGCTTCACCCTCGGCGCAACCTACCGCTTCTGATGACCGACGCGCTCCTCATCGCGGCGAGTGCCAGCGCGGCGGGCGGCAGCGCCACGCTGCGCTTCGCATGGTCCCTGCCCCGGCGCTCGCGCGCCTGGAACAGCCTGGGCTGGGGCCTGTTCGCGCTCGGCGCGGTGCTGGGCTGGCTCAGCGCCGGCGCCTGGGGCGCGGCCGTCGCGTCGCTGTTCGGCATGAGCGCGGCTTTGCTGTTCCTCGCCTACGCAGCCGCCACTGCGCCGGCCACAACCGCCAAAGCCTCCAACCGCCGCGCCGGCGCGCTGCCCGAAGGCGGCGAGCCCTGGCGGATCGGGCGCCGGATCGGCACCTTCGCGATCGTCGTCCTCGTCGCGATGATCGTCTCGGTCGGCCTCGCCGTCGCGGCGCGTGGGCTTATCGCCTGGTCCGGCGCGGGCGACGCCAATGCCAATGTCGCGAGCTTCTTCGTCATGCCGCTTGCCTGGACCCTGCTCGCCTTCGCGCTGCTGATGGAGGAGCGCCGCGCCCGGCAATGGCGTCTGCTTGCGCTGTGCGCCGTCCCCGGCCTGCTGGCCGTCGTCGCCGGAGTGGCGACATGACGGTCGCCCCCGAAAGCTCCACGGTCAAGCGCGCCCTGTCGGCGCATGCCGCGATCGGCCTGCTCGCCGGCATGCTGCTCTATATCGTCAGCCTCACCGGCACCGTCGCCGTCTTCTACGAGGAATGGCAGCGCATCGAGCAGCCCAACGCGCCGGAAATGGCCGCGATCGATCCCCACGCCGTCCAGCGCGGCGTCGCGGCAGTGCTGGCGAGCGAAGCGGGCAAGCCCCGCACCACGCATCTCTATGTCCATCTGCCGGTCGAATCCCTGCCCCGTGCCACCATCACCACCGACAGCCAGGCCGTGCATCTCGATGCCAATGGCAAGGTCGCGGGCAAGGAGGAGATCGCCTGGTCCGATTTCCTCGTCGAGCTCCACTATATCCTCAACATTCCCGGCGTCATCGGCATCACCATCGTCGGCATCCTCGGCGTGATGATGCTCGCGCTGGCGCTGTCCGGCGTGATCGCCCATCCGCGCATCTTCCGCGACGCCTTTCGCCTGCGCGCCCGCGACGCGAACGGCCTCGGCCTCGCCGACTGGCACAACCGGCTGAGCGTCTGGACTCTGCCCTTCACCGTCGCGATCGCGCTCACCGGCGCGCTGATCGGCCTGGCCAGCGTCACCGCTTATGGCGTGGCGCAGCTCAGCTATCGCGGCGATCTCCTCGCCGTCTACGCCCCGATCTTCGGCGCCGAAGGCAAGCCCGACAAGAAGGCCGCGCCCGTGCCCGATGTCGCGACCGCGCTCGGCTATATGAAGACGCATCATCCCGGTCTGCGCCTCACCTATGTCACCCTGCACGATCCGATGACCGCGGGTCAGCATATCCAGATCCTCGGCACGCCCGAGCGCCGGCTGGTCTTCGGCGAATATTACAACTTCGACGGGCACGGCCGCTTCCTCGGCACCGCGGGCCTGTCCGACGGCGCGCTCGGCCAGCAGGCCTCGGCGTCGACCTATAATCTCCATTTCGGCAATTTCGGCGGCCTGCCGGTCAAGATCGTCTATTTCATCCTCGGCCTCGCCCTGACCGGCATCTGCGCGACCGGCAGCTATATCTGGCTCGGCAAGCGCCGCCGCCGCGGCATCGACGAACCGCGCCTGCGCACGATGTGGGATGCCGTGGTCTGGGGCTCGCCGCTGATCCTCACCGCCACCTTCATCCTGCGCAAGCTCGCCGGCAACGGCGTGCCGCTCGTCGCGACCTATTGGCTCGCCACCGCCGCGCTGCTCGTCTCGGCCTGGTTCATGCCCGCGCCGGGGAAGCTGGAGAAGCTGCTCAGCCGGTCGCTCGCGGCGGCACTGCTGCTGGGCTCGGGGCTGGCGGTCGCGGGCTTCGTCACCGCCGCCTGATCGCGCCGCGCAATCTTTAGTGACCGGCCCGGGCCGCCATGCTAGCCGCGGCCGCTCATCCAGAGGCTTTGTCGTGACGATTGCCGGCGCACTCCATTTCGTCGGCGACATGCCCGATATCGCCCGGTCGCTTCGGGCAATGGCGCTGGGCCCCGGCAAACCCCGTCTCCACCGCGAGACCGATATCCTTCTCGGCGCGTGTGACGATGGCGAGATCGCGGTCGAGGGCCCTGTCGTCGCGCTCTTCCAGGGCCGTCTCGATCAGGCGGATGGTCTCCAGGGCCGCGCCGCCGCCGCGATCGCGATCCAGGCCTATCGGCGCTGGGGCGCTGACTTTCCGGCACAGCTGATCGGCGATTTCGCCTGCGCGATCTGGGACGGCGCGACGCGGCGCCTGCTGCTCGCGCGCGATCCGTTCGGCGCGGAGCCGCTGCATTTCTGGCGCGACGGGCGTTCCATCCTGTTCGCGACCGAACCGCAGGGCCTGCTGGCGCTACCCGAGGTGGCGCGGGAGATCGACCGGCGCTGGGTCGCGCGCTGGCTGGCGCTGCTGCCGCAGGACGAGCCCGGCACCGCCTATCGCGGCATCGATCGCGTGCTGCCCGGCCATGTCGCGATCCTCGACGAGGTTGCGGTCCGGCAGGTCCGGACGTGGAAGCCGGAGGAACTGCCGCCCGTCAGGCTGGCGCGCGATGCCGATTATGCCGAAGCCGCCCGCGCGCTGCTGGACGAGGCGATCCGGTGCCGGATCGCCGGGGTCGACACGGTGGGCAGTCAGTTGAGCGCGGGCCTCGACAGTTCGAGCGTCACCGCGCTCGCAGCGCGCCAGCTGGCCGAACGGGGACTCAGGCTGACCAGCTTCACCGCGGTGCCCGTTGCCGGATTCGACGGCGGCTCCGATCGCGATCACCTCTGGAACGAAGGGCCGCTCGCGGCGCGCCTCGCCCGGGCCTGTCCCAATATCGATCATGTCCTGGTGCCCAACCGGACCGGACCGCTGTTCGACACCTTCGATCGCGTCTCCGGCACCGCGGGCATGCCGCCGCTGGTGCCGGTCAACCAGGCCTGGGTCGAAGCGATCGGCCATGCGGCAAAGCAGCGCGGCGTCACCGTGATGCTGAGCGCCGGCAAGGGCAATATGTCGATCAGCTATGACGGCTTCGGATCGCTCACGGATCTCGCGCGGCGCGGCCGGTGGATCGCGCTCGGGCGGCACATGGCAGCGCTGCACCGCGCCGGCCATGGCTGGCGCACGCTCGCCGGTCGCGTGATCCTGCCCGCGCTGCCCCGGCGGCTGCGCCAGCGAACCCGGCGGCTGATCGGCCGGCCGGAGGAGCGGCTGCGCGATTTCTCGGCGCTGCGCACCAGCTTCGCCGACGATCTGGGCGTACTCGACGAAGCCGAGAGGGTCGCCGGCAATGTCGGCCATGACGCCACCAGCCGGGCGGCGCGCATGGCCGTGCTCGGCCGGGTCGATCCGGGCATGCTGTTCCGCGCGGAGCGGCGGCGCTTCGGCTTCGTCCAGCGCGATCCGATGGCGGATCGCCGGCTCGTCGAATTCTGCCTAGCCATCCCGCCCGAGCAATATCTGCTGCACGGCGAAAGCCGCTCGCTCGTCCGGCGCGCGATGGCGGGGATTCTGCCCGATCAGATCCGGCTCGAACGCCGCCGGGGATTGCAGGGCGCCGACTGGGCGCTGACGCTCAATGCGGAACGGGCTCAGATCGCGGCCGAACTCGACAGGCTGGAGCGCAGCCCGCTGGCCAGCGCCAGTCTCGATCTGCCGCGCCTGCGCGGCCTGCTGGACAGCTGGCCCGAGACTGGCTGGCATAGCCTGCACGTCATGCGCAGCTACCGGCTGGCGCTCATGCGCGGCGTGGCGACGGGCCGTTTCCTGCGCCAATTCGAAGGCGGAAACGACTGATCCGGATCAGGAGTAATCCACGCCCGCGTCCGGGGTGGAACCTGGGGCGTTTTCGGCGCTGCTGGCCTCAACGAAGGTGGCGACGGGCTTGTGCCAGTCGCTGAGTGGGGCTTCCGCCGCAGCGGGCTTCGTCTCTGCTGCTTCTTGAGGTTTCTGCACGCTTTACCCCTGTATCTTCCGATGCTCGTCACCGGTAGCGGACGTGTCGCATGCTGTACAGCCGTGTCCGCGGCGTTAACGCCCGTTTTCAATGGATAAACCGCAATTCGCGCATCATCGCGCCGTGATCACGGACGATCCGCGCCGCCTGGGCGGGGGTCAGCGTGCCGGACCACCCGCCCGGCGTGCCCGGGCCGAAGAAGCGGTTGGGCGCATGCGGCGAGGATTCGCGAAACCCCATGCGCGCCTCGGCGGCGGCGAGCCGGTCGAGCCTGGCCGCGTCGATCGCCCCCGCCAGACGCGCCGGGTCGGCCGCATGGCCGAACGCCCCGGCAATCGCCGCGAACCCCTTAACCGGCGCGGCGACCAGATCCTCATAGCGGATGAGCGTGAGCGGCAGGCCGGAACCGAGCCAGCTCGCCGCGTGCCCGCTCCAGCTCGACACGAGCTGCGAGACCTGCGGCCGCAGTCCCGTCCTGCTCGTGCCGAGCGAAAAGCGCGGATGAGCCATCGCATCGATCGCCTCGTCGATCGTGAACCCGAAATAGCGCGCGAACGACACCACCACGTCGCGCGGATCGCGCACGATCAGGACGACCCGGTCGATCCGCTCGCGGGGAAAGGGCGGTTCCGCCGCGCCCGCCGCCGGCAGCCAGGCGTCGTGAGTCTTGATCGGAAAGGCGCGCCTGCCCGCGGGAAGCCCGGCCCGGTACGCGATTGGGCGCAGACGCCGTTCCTCGTCGGGAAGCAGGTCCGAGGTCTCGATCTCCAGCGCATCGTCGATGAACGCGCGGTCGGCCGCGATCGGGCCTTCAAGGGCGTTGAGATCGAGCGCGTCGTCCCCGCGCACCAGCGCCGTCAGCACCGCGCGCACCCAGGTATTGCCCGATCGCGGATAGGACGCGATCAGGCCGACCCCGCTCATGCCGCGACATGCGCCTCGATCCGCCGCACCAGCGGGTCGAGCCCAGTCAGATCGGGGCCGCGCGTCAGGCGGTGGACGGCGGTCGCGCCGACGATCTGCCCGACCGCGGTGAACAGCTCGGCCGCGCGCCCCCAGCGCAGCGCCGTCCGCTTGCGATAGACCTGTTCGTGCAGCGCCATCGCCGCTTGCGGGACCGCCAGGCGCATGATCTCCGCCCGGCCGGCGATCGGCGCGGCGAGCGTCTGGAGCAGATAGACCGATTCCAGCGGGACCGGGGTCGCCTGGAAGTCCGCCGGATCGCTGAACCGCAGATAATATTTGTTCTGCCCGAAGCGGTTGGCGTGGAGCCCGTCGGCGGCGACGCGCATCGCCTCGAGCGAATCCTGCCACAATTTCACGCGCGGAAAGGCGGGGCGCACCACCGGCCCGCCCGCCGCGCCGGCATCGATCGCGCAGACATCGTCGGAGACGAGCCGGTGCCCGCGCCGGACCAGGGCGGCGGCAAGCGTCGATTTGCCCGCGCCGGAGACGCCCGAGATCGCGATCGCCCTGCCCGCGACGACCACGCACGACGCGTGCAGCGGGAACAGGCCGCGGCGGTGGCACAACAGACCCAGCATCGTGCCGAACAGAAAGGTCCGCACATCGGGGCTGTCCACGTCGATGTCGGGATCGATCACGATCTCATGATCGCTGCGCAGCCAATAGGTCGCGACTCCCTCGATCGAGAGGCGCGCCTGCCGCTCGGCATTGACCTGCAGCAGGGGCGAGACGTCCTCAGCCTCCGCCAGCCGCGGCGGGATCGTCCCGCTATGGATCAGCAGGTCGGGCTGGCGATCGTCTCCCGTCCAGGGCGCGAGCTCGGGCATGGCGATGCGGGTGCGCACGCGCCAGCCGCACAGGAACCTGTCGGCCGGCATCGCCCCGACGTCAGACGACATCGATCAGCCCCCGGGCGTGCAGCGACGACAGCAATTCGAGGACATCGGCGGCGATCAGGGCGCGATCGGCGCGATAATCGGCGGCCAGCGCGTCGCACAGCGCGTCGATCGTCATGGGCTGGTCGAGACGGCGCCAGATGTCGCTGCCGATCGCGTCGAGCCCGCAATAGACGCCATTGTCGACGCTCATCATCAGGATGGTGCCGCCCGCCTCGGTCGCCAGCTGCTTGCGCCCCTGCGCCACCCGGTCGGTGAGCTTCAGAACATCGGACATCTGGATCGGGACCTCGCTCGTCGGGGTACAGGAACAACCCGCGACGGGGCTTGTCCCGCGCAATCAAATACTTCTCCCGCGATGGCAACCCAAGGCACGGATTTTTCGGGCGACACGACGCGCGACGGGTCAGGCGACCTGCGCGTCAGCGACCATTCTCCCAGCGATGGCGATACCAGCAATTGATCGCGAAACGGCTGTCGAGGAACGCGCCGGACGGGCAGGATACCGGCCGCACCTCATGCGGTGCCCAGGCCGGAAACAGCAGCAGCAGGTCGCGATCGGGCGCGATATCGGCAAAGGCGCGCCGCCCGTCCGGGCCCGGCGCCATGGCATGCAGCCGCAGCGCGCCGCCCGAAAAGCCCTGTGGCCGGCGGTGGAAATAATGGACCGCCGCCAGCACGCGTGCCGTCGCCGATCCGGGCCGGTCGGTCGCGGTGTCGATATGCTCGCGGTAAAAGGCGCCGTCGCCATGCTGCACCAGCTCCAGCTCCAGCGAATCCAGCCGGATCGGCGGCAAGGCCAGGTCGCGCACCGCCTCTTCCAGGAGGCCCCGGAAACGCGCCTCCACCTCGGCCCGGAGATCGCCGAAATCGCGCAACAGGCGCGACGCGCGGATCGACCGGTCGACGCGTTGCTCGCTCAGCCGGGTCGTCTCGAAATCGCCTTCCCGCGCCGCGACATGCGCGAGCAGCCGCTCGACGACCGCCTCGCCGAAAAACCGCGCCACCCGGCGATGCGGCGGAATGTCCTGAAGGGGATTGGACGCGAACACAGGCACATGCCCCTAGCCGTTAGCGGCCTGGAACTGAAGGTCTTCCACTACAAAACTGCCGTCATGCTGAACTCGTTTCAGCACCCAACGCTCCACAAGCGTCACGTCGGCCGAAATAATGTCGCGCGCGCCCGTCAGTCGTTGATGTGCGCCCCGGCAAAACCGCGCAGGTTGATCGTCAGCTGCAGGTTCAGCGCATGGTCCATCTGCGCGCGGGCGCCGCTGCGGCCCGGACGATATTGGTTGAGATACCCGATATCGGTCGTCACCGCCCGCCCCAGCGGCAGGGTGACCCCCACGATATTGCGCATCCGCTCATAACCGCTGCGCTGCCCCCAGCTGGTGCTGTTGGGCAGGAAGAAGCTCTCATGGCTGGCGAACAGCGCGACGCCCTTGTCGCCGACCTCGTGATTGTAGCGGATCAGCGGACGGATGCGGAAACCCACCTCGCTACCCCGCGGGTTGAACCGCTCGTCGACGCGGAAACGCGTGGTGACCGGCCCGAACGTCCCCACCATCTGCTGGCGCAACCGGTTCTCGTCAGCACCGCTATTGCCGTTATGCGCCCCGACCCAGCGATAGCCGAACCCCAGCTCGATCTTCTTCGACACGCGATAGCCGAGCAGGGCGCCGAATTCGGTCTGGTACAACCCATCCTGCCGGTCGCTGAACCGCGCGATCTGCTCGAGCGTGACGCGCACCCGGTTCGCGAGCGGCACATTGGTGTTGACCTGCAGCCAGACCTGCTCGTCCTCCTGCTGCGCGCGCGCCGGCGTCGAGGCCAGCGCGAGCGGCAAAGCGGGAAGCAGGCGGCGCAGGGCCGGGCGTCGGGAACGGCTGGGCATAAACGATCCTGATGTCCTGAATCCGAAGGCCGTTCGATACATATGTAAGTCCGTCATGCTGAACTGGTTTCAGCATCCAAGGCGCAACGACCAATGCCGCCGCTTGTGGAGCGTTGGATGCTGAAACGCGTTCAGCATGACGGCAGGTAAACGAACCGCCGGTTCGGGACACTAGCCGCACCCCATCCGCCTGTCATCCGCCGGTGCTCCCGCGAGCGGGGTGGATACCGGCGGTTGCCGGAAGCAGGCGCGTCACGGCTTCCCATCTGACGCGCTTCCAACAGGCCTGACACGCCGGCGCTACGCGTAAAATTACCCCTTACTTTGCCACCACCCACCCCTGCGGCGACCACCGGTACACATAGGGCGATATCCCCCGCCCCGCCGTGGCGAAGCTCTCCGCCACCAATTTTTCGATCTTCCGCAGGTCCTTGCCCGGCGCGACGGTGCCGATCAGCACATTGTCGTCGGACGGAATGGCGACGAACAGCCGTCCGCCGGTGGCAAGCGCCAGCGCCCGCCACCGCTCGGGTTCGAGCATCATGCTCGCCCCATAGTCGATTCCCGCCACCACCAGCAGCTTGCCCTCGACCTCGCCGGGCTCGGGCAGCTTGGGCAGGGTTGCCAGCACCTGTCGCGTGGCCAGGGCGATGGCGTCGTCCTCGCCGAGCCCAAGTTCCTTCAACTGGGCATGACCGGAGATCTTGGTCGTATTCGGGTAATCCGCGCCGAGAATCACCGAGACGCCCTCGGCAAAGGGTCTGGCAATAGGTGGGTCCGCCTTGCCGCTGGTCCCTTCTGCGGCATCGCCGATTTCCCTGGCATAGGCCGCGGCATAGTCACTGGAGCGAATGAGCAACCGGAGCTGCGCCGGCTTGATCGCCTCCTCCATCGTCAGGGCCTCGGCGATCCCGCCCAGGAAATGCTGTTTCTCCATCGCGCAGTCCGCAGCGCTGTTGATGTCGCAAAAGTGCTGGATGCGATCGAGGTTGATCTGCATCTCTTCGCCGGCGGGCGGTTTGATCTTGATGGTCAGCGGGTCGGGCGTCGTTATTTCAGCGCTCGGCAACGCGGCCTTGATCGTGGCGATCGTTTCGTCGCGCAGGGTTTGGGCCTTTGCAGCGGTCGCGGAGGCACTTGCCAGCGTCACGATCGCGAATAACGTTGCCGTTCCGATTGTCCGCATGCTCGCCCCCGTACCGACATGATCGCCCTACCCGACGACTCATCTGCCGGTAAGCAATCGGTTCTACTGCCGGCACAGGTCGATACGAAGCGCTTTGACGCCACCGAACTCGGTGGCGGTCCCTTCGATGGGGTAGCTGGGACAGGCGTGCCCGACGCTCGAATGCCCAAACGGTCCGCTCGTCCCGCACCGGTTGCGTCTCCGGCCGTTCCGGCCCTAACCTGCCCGCGCCATGCAAAGACCGATCGACGCCACGCGACGCACGCTGTTCGTCTGGATCGCCCTGGCGACCCTGCTGGCCTGGGCCGTCGTGATCGCCGATCTGGCGCGCGGCGGCCGGCCCGATCCGCCGTCGCTGCGCGCTGCGGCAACGCTGCTCGACGGCTCCTGGCGATTCCACATCGGTGGCGATCCGCACTGGGCAGACGCCAAAACGGACGACAGCGATTGGGAAACGATCGACCTGACCGCCACGCCCGGCAGCCATGACGGCGATGTCGGCCTGCCCGACTATGTCGGCGGCTGGATGGCGCACGGCCATCCGGGCTATACCGGCTACGCCTGGTACCGGCGCGTGGTGACGGTGCCGGCCGGGCGCGCCTCATGGGACATGCTCGGGCCGACGCTCGTCGAGGACGGATACGAACTTTATTGGAACGGCAAGCTGCTGGGCGGCTCGGGCAGGCTCGGCCCGCCTCCGAGGGTCGTCGGCACGCGACCGATGCGCTTTGCCCTTCCGGCCGATGCGGCAGGCACGCGCGGCGTACTCGCCGTCCGCACCCTCATGCTGCCCGGCTCCACGCCCAGTGCCGAAGCCGGCGGCCTGCACAGCCCGCCCATCCTCGCGCCCCGACCGGTCAGCGACGGGCTTCACCGCGCGCAATGGGAGCGGACGATCGCCGGTTATATCGTCGACGCGATCGAGCCGCTGGCGATGTTCCTGCTCGCCGCTCTGGCGCTCTGGTGCCGGACGCGCAGCAGTTTCCGGGGTTTCCTGATCTTTGCCGCCATCGCGCTTGCACTGGCGGGGGTCCGCCGCCTCAATAACGCGATCACTGCCTGGACCGACCTGATGGACCTGCCCACCTACGCGTGGCTGGCGACGTTCATGTGGATACCGACGGTGGCCGCCTGGGCGCTGGCGTGGAATCGCTGGTGCGAGCGTCCATGGCGCATCATCGATGTGACGGCGCTCGCGCTCGCGGCCGCCCAGATCGTCGCTGCCGTGACGCACGCGACGAGCGTGACAAGCGCCAGCCGCCTCGGATCGATCGCGCTCTTCGTCGTCATCGGCGCGCGCATCGCCCTGCGCGGGCCGATGCGGAGTCACGCCATCATCGCTCTGGCATTGACCACCCTCGCCTTCTTCGGCGGCGAGTTGCTGGACCCGATCGGCGTGCCGGGCATCTGGTTTCCGTTCGGCATCGGGGTCTCGCGGACGCAATATATCTACGCGGTGCTCATTCCGGTGCTGGCGGTGCTGATCGCGCGGACTTTGGGCGATCGGCGCGCGGCTGCGAATGCCGGTGGCGGCGCAGGTATCTAAGAGCGTGCAAGCACGACCGCGCGCTTCGGTCAATTGAGTGGTCTGTCACCGGAACCCGCGGAGTAATTCTAACGCGATCGTCGCGGGGCGCTGCCAAGTCGCGTGGCGTGACGCCGCTCGCTCATCGTGACTTTCCTTGTGGTTTGCGACTCACGAAAACGAGTTCACGATGGCCCCCCCGGAGACGTCAAACGTCCATCGTCCTCCGGAACAAGCAAGGTATTTCCCGGGTGGAGTACGTGCGGCGCCACCTAGACACCCGAGATTGGTGTCAGCAACCACATCCTGACAAAGACCGGACCCCTATTTACCCAATGGAAGCTCTCACCGTTGTTCCGGAATTTCACTGGCACGGCATGCATCAATCAAGAGTTGCCACTTTGTTGGATCTATGAGACCTATGGTCAACACACGACTCTTCTGGGGGGTACCATGGCTATTCTGGGTAATCGCTTATCTCGTTGGCTGGCGCTGGGTATGGCGCTCCTCCTGGCGAGCATCGCCGCCGCGGCACCCGCTTCTGCGCAGGCTACCCGAACCTGGGTGTCGGGCGTCGGTGACGATGCGAACCCATGCAGCCGCACGGCACCGTGCAAGACCTTCGCAGGCGCAATCAGCAATACTGCCGTCAGCGGCGAGATCAACTGCCTTGATCCCGGTGGGTTCGGCGCCGTCACCATCACCAAATCAATCACGATCTATTGCACCGGACTCGGCAACGGCGGCATCTTGTCTACAGGTACGGCGGGCATCATCATCAATGCCGGGGCAAGCGACGTGGTCATCATCGATGGCCTCGAAATCGACGGTGCTGGCGTCGGCCTTAACGGTATCGATTTTATTGCCGGCGGCTCGCTGATCGTGCGCAACACGGTGATCCGCAACTTTGCCCGGGCCGGGATCGATTTCTCGCCTGCAGCCAGTTCCAAGCTCACGGTCGACAACACCACGATCTTAAATGTCGGCAACGTCGGAGGATACGGGGCGATCAACGTTTTCCCGACGGGCGCGGCTTCGGTTCGCGCCAACGTATCGCGCAGCCAGTTCAGCAACGCCAGCTTTGGCATTCTGGCGGTCGGCAGCAGCACCACCGGTTCGATCTTCATCGCCCTGAAGGATACCAATATCACCAACAGCGGACAGACGGGTGTCCGCACCAGCAACGGGACCGCCGCCTTTTCGACTATTTCGCTCGACGGCGTCGTGGTCGCGGGTAGTCAAACCTTCGGCATAACCGCAGCCGGCACGCTGGCCGGTATATTGGTCAACAATTCCAACATCAACAACAATGGCGGCGGCGTGAATGCGTCAGGCGGCGGTGTCATTTATTCCTATGGCAACAATCGCTTGAACGGCAACAGCGGTAATGACGGTACATTCACCGGCACGTTGCCGCTGCGTTGATCTGCGGGGGATCGTCGCGTTACGGAATTACATGGGGGAACCCGGTGACAGTCCACTTACTTACCTCACCGGGCAGCTGAATCGACTTTCGCAGCAGATATCATCCTCGCTGCACGATCCCGCATTACAGGAATTACGGTGCCAGTTTACTAATTAGCGCTTCCAGTGGCTCTTCACTTAACTGGGCGCGCTTCATATCGCCGCCCCACTGACTTATCAATTGAGTGGACTGTCACCGGAACTCTGCGAATTCGTCACGAACAGCGGAAAAAATCGCTGAAAATCGACGCGTTTTTCCGCTGTTACGGTGTAACAGGGAAAACGGACATCAAGCCGCTGAATTCACACGCCTATTCCCGCCCGAAACTCCAACATAACAGCGGAAAAATAAAAGTCGGAAAACCGCCCGGGATAGCGGGTGGCGCCGCGGCAAAGCCGCGTCGCCGGACGATCCGGTCGAGGACAAGCTCGACCGGTCGCCGGCCGGCCTGGCGCTGATCCTCGCCCGGCTCGGCGATTGCTGGCGCAATCCCCTCCCCGGTCTCGGGCGCTCAGGCGTCGTCGCCCATCCTCAGCGCCGCGATAAACGCCTCCTGCGGAATGCTCACCGAGCCATATTCCCGCATCCGCTTCTTGCCCTCTTTCTGCTTGTCGAGCAGCTTGCGCTTGCGGCTGGCATCGCCGCCATAGCATTTCGCCGTCACGTCCTTGCGCAGCGCCGCGATCGTCTCGCGCGCGATCACCTTGCCGCCGATCGCGGCCTGGATCGGGATCTTGAACAGATGCCGCGGGATCAGGTCCTTCAGCCGCTCGCACATCCCGCGCCCGCGCGCCTCGGCGGTGCCGCGGTGCACGATCATGCTCAGCGCATCGACCGGCTCGTTGTTCACCAGGATGCTCATCTTGACCAGGTCGCCCTCGCGATAGCCGATCTGGTGATAGTCGAAGCTGGCATAGCCGCGGCTGATGCTCTTCAGCCGGTCGTAGAAATCGAACACCACTTCGTTGAGCGGCAGTTCATAGGTCGCCTGCGCGCGGCCGCCGACATAGGTCAGGTTCTTCTGGATGCCGCGCCGGTCCTGGCACAGCTTCAGGATGCTGCCGAGATATTCGTCGGGCACATAGATCACCGCCTCGATCCACGGCTCCGCGATGCTCGCGATGCGGCTCGGGTCTGGCATGTCCGCCGGGTTGTGCAGCTCGACATGCCCCGCGCCGTGCGCCAGCTCGATCTGATACACCACCGACGGCGCGGTGGTGATCAGGTCCAGGTCATATTCGCGGGTCAGCCGCTCCTGGATGATCTCGAGGTGCAGCAGCCCGAGGAACCCGCAGCGGAAGCCGAAGCCGAGCGCCGCGCTGGTCTCCATCTCGAAGCTGAAGCTCGCATCGTTCAGCCGCAGCTTGGAAATGCTCTCGCGCAGTTTCTCGAAGTCGTTGGCGTCGACCGGGAACAGCCCGCAGAACACCACCGGCTGGACTTCCTTGAAGCCGGGCAGCGGCTCGTCGGCCGGACGCTTGGCGTCGGTGATGGTGTCGCCGACCCGGGTCTGCGCCACTTCCTTGATCTGCGCGGTGATGAAGCCGATCTCGCCCACCGCCAGCTCGCTCAGCTGCTCGATCTTCGGCCGGAAACAGCCGACCCGGTCGACCAGATGCAGCGTGCCGGTCTGCATGAACTTGATCTGCTGGCCCTTTTTCAGGACGCCGGCCATCACGCGGATCAGGATGACGACGCCGAGATAGGGGTCGTACCAGCTGTCGATCAGCATCGCCTTCAGCGGCGCGTCGATATCGCCCTTGGGCGGCGGGATGCGCGTCACCACCGCTTCCAGCACGTCGGCGATGCCGATGCCCGCCTTGGCCGAGGTCAGCACCGCGTTGGACGCGTCCAGCCCGATCACTTCCTCGATCTCGGCCTTAACCTTGTCCGGGTCGGCCGCGGGCAGGTCGATCTTGTTGATGACGGGCACGATCTCATGGTCGTGCTCGATCGACTGATAGACATTGGCGAGCGTCTGCGCCTCGACGCCCTGCGCGGCGTCCACCACCAGCAGCGCGCCTTCGCACGCGGCGAGACTCCGGCTCACTTCATAGGCGAAGTCGACATGGCCGGGCGTGTCCATCAGGTTCAGCTCGTAATCGAGCCCGTCCTTCGCCTTGTAGCGCAGGCGCACGGTCTGCGCCTTGATGGTGATGCCGCGCTCGCGCTCGATGTCCATATTGTCGAGCACCTGCTCGGACATCTCGCGGTCGCTCAAGCCCCCGGTCGCCTGGATCAGGCGATCGGCCAGCGTCGACTTGCCATGGTCGATATGGGCGATGATCGAAAAGTTGCGGATTCGGGAAAGGTCGGTCGACATGATCGGACGCGCGTTAGCAGGCGCGGCGGCGTCTGCGAAGGGGGTCGCGTGCGCCCGCTCTTCGTCGCCGCCATCGCGCGCCCGTCGACTCTCCGTCGCACCTGCCTTCACCGCGCATCCGCCGGGCGGCTAGAGCCGTATGTGACGACGCCGGGCAGAGGCGCTTCGACGGTGATGGTTAAGGGGACGGCGATCGTCTCCCGCGCCCTGATCGGGTCCGAAGTGCCTAGCGCGGCTATCGGGGCGGTGCTAATATCGGCGCCGTCACGGGGTCGCACCATCGTTGAACGCTCGCACCGGCAAGAACAGGGCGCGCGAAGACTTAGGGGATCACCATGCGAACTTTCCTGACAGGCGCGGCACTCTGCGCGCTCGCCGCCGCCAGTGCCTTCACCGCCACGCCCGCCCTCGCCAAGGACAAGGGCTCGTCGGCCTATCAGATGCAGAAGAATGGCGAGCTGAACATTCCGGTCTGTCGCAAGCGGATCGGCACCATCGCGATCGTCGAGCCGGACAGCCAGTGGTGGCGCGAATATAATCTCGGCAGCCCGGAGGCGATCATCAAGGTGTTCGTCCAGAAATCCGGCTGCTTCGGCCTGGTCAATCGCGGCCGCTCGATGGCCAGCCGCAATATGGAACGCGCCATGGCGGATTCGGGCGAGCTGCAGGACGGCTCGAACCTCGGCAAGGGCCAGGTCAAGGCAGCGGATTATTTCCTCCAGCCCGATATCGTCACCGCCAACAACCGCTCGGGCGGCGGCGGCGCGGGCGCGGCGCTGGGCGGCTTTCTCGGCCGTAGCGGCGGCCTGCTCGGCGGCCTCGGTGCGGTCGCCGGCGGCATCAACGTCAACAAGAAGGAAGCGGCGGTGACCCTGTCGGTGGTCAACGCCCGCACCACCGAGGAAGAGGCGCTGACCGAGGGCCATGCCCGCAAGTCCGATGTCAGCTTCGGCGGCGGCGGCGCGGTGTTCGGCGGCGGCGCCTTCGGCGGTGCCGGCGGCGGCGGCTATCAGGATACCGCGATCGGCCAGGTCATCGTGCTCGCCTATCTCGATGCCTATATCAAGCTCGTCGACCAGCTCGGCGGCCTTCCCGAAAATGCCGCGGACGCAGCGCCGCTGGCCAAGTAAAGCCCGAACCCTCGGGCCTGGAGCGGGCCGTCGCGTCCCTAGCGCGGCGGCCCCTTTTCCCGATGGTGCCATATCGTCGGGCGGGCTAGGATGCCGGTGACTCTCCAAGGGAAGACTCACATGAAGCACGCCCCCCGGTTCACCGCTGCCCTGCTCGCTACCCTCGCTCTCGCCGTCCCCGCCACCGCCGCGCTCCCCGTCGGGGCCAAGGCGCCCGATTTCACCACCCAGGCGGCGCTTGGCGGCAAGCAGTTCAACTTCGCGCTCAAATCCGCGCTGCGCAAAGGCCCGGTCGTCCTCTATTTCTTCCCCGCCGCCTTCACCAAGGGCTGCACGATCGAGGCGCATGAGTTCGCCCTGGCCACCGCCGAGTTCCAGAAGAACGGCGCGACCCTGATCGGCCTCTCCGCCGATCCGATCGACAAGCTCGCCGATTTCTCCAAGGTCGAATGCCGCGACGCCTTCCCGGTCGGCGTGGCCAAGCCCGAAACCGTCAGCGGCTATGACGTGCACATCGCCAAGGGCAAGACGATGACCAACCGCACCTCCTATGTCATCGCGCCCGACGGCAAGATCATCTTCGTCCATTCGGAGATGAGCCCCGCCGGCCACGTCACCGGCACCATGGCCGCGGTCAAGGCCTGGCGCGCCAAGCGCCGCGGCTGACGCCATCCTTCTCCCGCACCGGTCGATTCAACCAGGCCCGTTGCTGGTGCAATGGGTCGGCCCGAGTCGAACCGGTTGCGGGACAAGACCTTTTCTCACCCTCCCCGCCCCGGCGCGGCCCGTGGCGGCTTGTTCTGCCGCCCATGTCCGCTAGCATCGGGCAAAAGACAGGAGAGCGGGCTTGCGTCACATCGCGATCATCGGTTCCGGACCGGCCGGCTATTACACCGCGGAAGCCTGCCAGAAGATTTTCGGCGATCAGGTCCGCGTCGACATCATCGATCGCCTGCCCGTCCCCTACGGCCTGATCCGCACCGGCGTCGCGCCCGATCACCAGTCGATCAAGGGCGTTTCGCGCCGTTACGAGGCGGTCGCGCTCACCGATAATGTCCGCTTCGTCGGCAATGTCAGCGTCGGCCGCGACGTGACCATCGCCGAACTGGGTGACCTCTACGACGCGGTGGTGCTGGCGACCGGCGCCCCCGCCGACAAGCCGCTCGGCGTGCCCGGCGACGATCTCCCCGGCGTGGTCGGCTCGGCCGCATTCGTCGGCTGGTACAATGGCCATCCCGATTTCGCCGGGCTCAACCCCTCGCTCCACGGCCCCGGCGCGGTGGTGGTCGGCGCCGGCAATGTCGCGCTCGACGTCGCGCGGATCCTCGCCAAGGCCGAGAGCGAGTTCGCCGGATCGGACATTGTCGGCCATGCACTCGACCATCTCGGCACCGCGACTCACGATCGCATCACCATCCTCGCCCGGCGCGGCCCGCACCAGATCGCGATGACCCCCAAGGAACTGGGCGAGCTCGGCCATCTCGCCCGCGCCGTGCCGCATGTCGATCCGGCCGATCTCCCGCCGATCGAGGAGGACGCCGCGCTCGACCCCGGCCAGCGCAAGGCGGTCGCGCACCTGCGCGACTTCGCGACGCGGGCTGACCGCGGTCAGATCGAGGTGGATTTCGACTTCTACGCCATGCCCGTCCGCGTCGAGGGCAGCAGTGAGAATGGGGGCAGGGCCGAGCGCGTCATCGTCGAGCGCACCGCGATCGACGCCGAAGGCCGCGCGCTGGGCACCGGCGAGACCTATGCCATCCCCGCCGGCCTGGTGGTGAGCTGCATCGGCTATCGCACCCCGCCGATCCACGGCGTGCCCTATGACGACAAGCTCGGCCGCTTCGCCAATCAGGACGGGCGGATCGGCCCGGGCCTCTACGCAGTCGGCTGGGCGCGGCGCGGCCCGACCGGCACGATCGGCACCAACCGCCCCGACGGCTTCCTGATCGCCGAGCACATCGCCGCCGACCTTGGCGATGACAGCGGCAAGGCCGGCCGCGCGGGGCTCGATTCGCTGCTCGCCAGTCGGAACGTCGATGTCGTCACCTTCCGCGACTGGCAGAAGATCGAAGCCGCCGAAATCGCCCGCGCCCGCGACGGCGCCCCGCGCGAGAAATTCACCAGTATCGAGGACATGCTCGGCGCGAGAGGCTGATCGGGGAATTCATCTTCCCGCGAAAAGACCGCCGGGAAAGAAAGCTGCAATGGTCGGGGCGATAGGATTCGAACCTACGACCCCTGGACCCCGAGACCAGTGCGCTACCAGACTGCGCCACGCCCCGACACATTGCAGGGGGGTGCGCCTAGCGGGCCAGCGACCGGCGATCAAGCCAAAAAGATCGGCGGCCTGCTGCGCGCGCGCAGTCTTCCCGGCCGCTGGTCAACGCCGGCCTTCGGCTGCCAGCGCGATCTCCCGCGAACTGATCACGTGCCGGCCCGCCTTGCCCTGCAGCGCTGCCTCGACCAGCAGCGCCGCGACGGTCGAGGCCGGGCTGGTCCGCGCGCTGGCCGGCAGGATCGGCGCGGCCATATCCAGCAATCGCCCGATGGTCTTCTCCATCGGCCGGTGCTCGCTGCGCGCCCCGCCGAGGAAGCCCGGCCGCAGGATCGTCAGCGACGGGAAGCCGAGACGATCGATCGCTTCCTCGAGCTCGCCCTTGGTGCGCGGATAACGAAACCAGGAGCGCGCATTGGCCCCCATCGACGAGGTCAGCGCAAAGGCGGTCGCGCCGCCTTCACGGACCCGCATCGCGATGGCGAGCGCATAGTCGTAATCGATCGCGCGATAGGCCGCGGCCGACCCGGCATTCGCCCGCGTCGTGCCCAGCGCGGAAATCGCGCCGTCGACCGCCCACCACGCCGCGTCGAGCGGCAGGTTCCCGCTCGTCACGATCGGGTTCAGCAGCTTCGCATGCGGGGCAAGCGCCCGCCGCGTCGGCGCGACCACCTGAGTCACCCGCGCATCGTCCAGCAACAGCGCCAGCGCCGCCGTGCCGACCAACCCGGTAGCGCCCGCCACAAGAAGCCTCGTCATCCCCGCCCATCCTATTTCGGTGACAGTTTACTAATTAACGGCCTTTGGTTTCGGTCCCCGTCGTCGCGGCGCGAGGCTGCGGCCGGTTTGCCGCTCGACCGCCTCGATCCACGCCGCTCCCCCCAGGGGCCGGCCCGTCGTCTCCGACTGCCGCAGGGCGGCATAGGCCGCGGCATCCTCCTCATCCCCCAGAAAGGCCCGGAAGTCCCCCGTACGCTCGAGCAGCGGACGCACCTTGACCACGCCGTCGTCCCTGCCCGCCAGATGTGCGGCGACGCTCGACCAGCGCCAGTCCTCCGGCCTCTCGACCAGGCGCGCCCGGACCGGGTTCATCGCCACATACCGCGCGGCGCTGGCCAGATACGCGTCATCCATCGCCACCGAAGCGAACCGCCCCTGCCACAAATGCCCGGTCCAGCCCTGTCGCGCGTTGATGATGCTGGTGTAACGGCGATGAAGGTCGGCAAAGGTCCGGCGCAGTCCATCCGCGTCCGACGGCGTCAGGATCACATGGACATGGTTCGGCATCAGGCAATAGGCCCACACCTCCGCGCCGGCCTTGCCCGCCGCCTCGCCGAGCAGCTTGCGATAGAGCGCATAGTCGGCGTCCTCGAAGAAGGTCGGATCGCGCCGATTGCCCCGCTGCGTGACATGGTGCGGAACTCCAGGGATCACGACTCTAGCCAGGCGCGCCATATCCTTATTGGTAGCCGGAATTGGCTAATTAGTAAACTGTCACCGAAACCGCTATTTCGGTGACAGTTTATTAATTAAATGTGGGATCAGCCTCTGACCGTCACCTTGGCCATCCCATTTTCGTCGATGCCCGGTCGCACACGACTCGCGTTCGATGCAGATTCGGAACAAAGCGTAGTTCCGCTGCGTTATGAGACGAGATGTGCAGGAAGTGGGATTAACCACTCTGAATCGAGGATTGACTGAGCGAAGGTTACGGAGACTGACATGAACGGTACCATTTACTTCCGCGCCGATCACGAACTTGTCGGCAGAGTCCTCGCAGAGAAGCTGCGCCGCCGGATGGAACGCAGCGGCGTGGGCGACAGCATCCGCATCGCCCGCCCGGCACGGCGCCCGCTGAGCACCGCCGCCGCCTGAGCCTTTCGCCATCGCCGCTTGGGCGATGGATTGAGCCCGAACATCTAATTGAAATATAACAATTTAATCGTGCGACAGCTTGGTAATGCGGCGCAGGAGATATGACACAGCTGGTGTCCCATATCTCCCGCAAAACCCTTTACCACACGCCATGCCGCTTGATTCAAACTACCAAACCGCGCGGTTAAACCGCGCTGCATGACCGAAACCCGCCCCACCACATACAAAGCCGCCTATGCCCGGCGCGCCCGCGAGCAATATGCTCACGGCTTTACCGATCGCGAGCTGGCCGCCGAATTCGGCGTCTCGCGCAGCACGATCTTCCGCTGGCGCGCTGCCTATCCCGACTTCGCCGAGGCCACCGCGCTCGGGAAGGCGACGGCGAACGAGCGTGTCGAGCGCGCGCTCTACGAACGCGCCATCGGCTATGAGGAGGAAGCGGTACAGGTCTTTATGCCCGCGGGCGCCGCCGCCCCGGAGATCGTCCGCTTCGCCCGCGAAGTGCGGCCGGATATCCGTGCCCAGCTCCATTGGCTGCGCGTCCGCGATCGCGAGACATGGGGCGGCCTGAACAAATCCGACGATGATGCAGACGGCTTTATCGAGCGCATGCGCAAGGCCATGGCGCGCGTCGCCGACCGGGAGGCAAACTATGAGACGAGCTGAACCGACATCCAGGAGGAAGGCAGCGGGCGCCCCCCCGACCCAATCCAGGCTGACCCCCTCCAGGCCAACCCTGCCCGAAACCCGGGAAGCGGCGGAAGACAGTCTTTTCGCGCTTATGAAGGCCTTCCGGCACGATCCTCTCGCCCATGCCCGCTTCGCTTATCCCTGGGGCGAAGGTCCGCTCGCCGGCGTCTCGGGCCCGCGCGCGTGGCAGCGCGAGGTGATGGAGACGATCGGCGCGCATCTGTCCGATCCCGCCACGCGGCACATGCCGTGCCGCATCGCGCGTGCTTCCGGCCACGGCATCGGCAAGTCGGCGCTGATCGCGATGCTGATCAAATGGGGGCTCGACACCGGCATCGACACGCGCATCGTCGCCACCGCCAATACCGAGGTGCAGCTGCTGACCAAGACCGCGCCGGAGATCGTAAAATGGCATAATCTGTCGATCACGAAGGACTGGTTCAGCGCGACGGCGACGTCGCTCGTCTCCACCGTGGCGGGGCACGACCGGAGCTGGCGGTGCGATCTCGTCACCTGGAGCGTCGCCAATACCGAGGCGTTCGCCGGGCTGCACAACCAGGGCAAGCGCATCATCCTGATCTTCGACGAGGCATCGGGCATCGCGCCGAAAGTGTGGGAGGTGGCGCTGGGCGCGCTGACCGACGAGGGGACCGAGATCCTGTTCCTCGCCTTCGGCAACCCGACGCACAATACGGGGCCTTTCCGCGACTGTTTCGGGCGGCACCGGCATTTGTGGAACGGGCGGCAGATCGACAGCCGCTCGGTCGAGGGGGTGAACCGCGCCTATCTCGACGAGCTGGTCGCGACGTACGGCGAGGACAGCGACGTGGTGCGGGTGCGGGTGCGCGGGCAATTCCCGTCCAACTCCTCGATGCAGTTCATCGGGCATGACCTGGTCGCGGCGGCGCGGGCACGCGAGCTGTTCGGCGGGGTGACCTGGGATCCGGTGATCTTCGGCCTGGATTGCGCGCGCTTCGGCGACGATCATTCGACCCTTGCCATCCGCTGCGGGCGGGATGCGCGGACGCGGCCGTGGAAACGCTGGCAGGGAGTGGACGCAATGACCATGGCGGGCGACGTCGCGCTGCAGGTGCAGGGCTTCCATCCCGATGCGATCTTCGTCGATGCCGGCAATATCGGCGGCGCGGTGGTCGACCGGCTGCGCCAGCTCGGCGTGCCGAACGTGCATGAGGTGTGGTTCGGCGGCAAGGGGCGCGAGGCGATCTGGGCCGGCGAGATGCGGGTGAAGTGCGCCAACAAGCGCTCCGAGATGTGGACCAACATGCGCGGCTGGCTGTCCGGCGGGGCGATTCCCGACGAGGAGGCGCTGGCGGCGGACCTGACCGGCGTCGAATATGGCTATGCCGCGGACCAGGTGTCGATCCTGCTCGAGAAGAAGGAGCATATGAAGGCGCGCGGGCTCGGCTCCCCCGACGATGCCGACGCGCTGGCGCTGACCTTCGCCGAACCGGTGCTGCACCGCGATCCGAGCTGGCTCGACCCGTCGCGCTACGGCGTGACGGAGCAGCGGCGGAGCCGGGACGAGGAGGAGGATCTCTACCGCGACCTGGACGACGGCTACGATCTCTACCGCGAGCTGCGGGAGGCGGACTGAGGCTGGCGGGACGTTTCATCCTCCCTTCCCTCTCCCCCTGTGGGAGAGGGTGGCCGAGCGAAGCGAGGTCGGGTGAGGGGGAGTGAGGTTCGGGGCCGCAACGACGAATGTCCCCCTCACCCTTCCCACTGCCTTCGGCAGCGGGCCCAGCGTCGGGTCGGTCATGCCCCCGGCATGACCTGAACAGCGCGGGGCGCTGTTCACCCGACGCTCCTCTCCCACAAGGGGAGAGGGAGAACGCGCCCCTCCCCGTTCCGGGGAGGATTGGTAACCCCCCAAACGGTGGGGGCTGAACCCCGCTAGCGCCGCGACCTTCGGTTAGCGAAGCCCGCCGGATGATGCCGTCCTCGACTCATGACGCGCCACGCCGGCATTGATGTGCATTGTTGCCGGCGCGCCACACTGCCGGGCGAATATGCGCCCTGCCGGCTTACATGGCCGTAACGGTCATATCCTCACTTGACCTTCGAAAACATGGGAATAGCTTTTGTTCATCTAAATGAAAGGTTTCGGACGCGTTCCGAAAACGGGGGATTATCAATGACTAAGACCGCTTCTCTCGCGTTATCCGCACGCTCGCGCGCGGTGCTGCTCGCTACGGCCGCCACGATGTCGATCGTCATTGCAGGCTCCGCCCAGGCGCAGAGCTCGAATGTCGAGCTTCCCACCAACAGCTATCTCAGCGCGCAGGATGGCGGCGCGGGCGCACCGACCAGCGCATTCCTGGAGGCGCAGGACAATCGCATCAGCGCACCGGTCAGCGATTATCTGGAGCCGCAGATCGTGATCGCGAACCCGGGCACGCCGACCACCGCGCGCGACCCGAACAACGTCACCGGCGTCGGCCAGATGATCGTCGACACGCAGGACGGCTTTATCGGCCTGTGCACCGGCACGCTGATCAACCCGCGCACGGTGATCTTCGCCGCGCACTGCGTGAACGAAATGCCCGCCACCAGCTATGGCCAGAATTCGGGCGGGCGACCGATCGGCTTCGGTTTCGGCAACAACAACAATGTCGCGGGCGCCAGCGCATTCGGCGGCTGGCTGGGCAATTACGCGACCAACGTCTCGCGCTACATGTATGACGTCAACCAGGTCCGCTACAACCCGCTGTCGCTCGAGCCGGAGTCGGCCGGCTTCCTTTATGGCGACGTCGCGCTCGCCTCGCTCGATACGCCGGCCGAGGACATCCCGACCTGGGCGCTGCTCTTCTCCGCCCTGCCCGCCACCACGATCACCGCCGCCGGCACCGGCTATCATGTCGTGATCGACGGCTATGGCAATAACGGCACCGGCACCACCGGCTCGACCGGCGGCATCGATTACCGGCGGCGCATCGCCGAGAACACGCTCGGCGCCCTCGCCTCGCTCGACGAGTTCGAGACCTTCATCTTCGGCGAGCCGAACGGCCTCCACCAGAATCTCTACTGGATCGATTTCGACGATCCCCGTCGGGGCACGCCCCAGGCGAGCCCGTTCGACTTCAACGCATGGCGCGACAATGCGCTGCCCAGCGAAGGCATCACCGCGAGCGGCGATTCGGGCGGTCCGCTGATCCTCGACAAGACCTTTGCCAAGCAGGTCGTGATCGGCGTGCTCTCCGGCGGCTATACCCGTTTCTTCAACGGCCAGGCGCCGAACGGCTATGGCACGGCCAGCTTCTACCAGCCGCTCTATCTCTATTGGGACTGGATCGCCGCCAACAACCCCTATCATTATGTCTCGGCCAAGGCCGGCGACGGCAAATGGTCGGACGCGGCGCACTGGGTGACCAATCTCGATCCCAATTACCAGATCATCGGCCCCAATGGCCAGCTGGTGAACGGCGTGCCGACCAGCCCCGGTGCCGGCACCGCCGAACAGCCCGGTTTCGGCCAGGCCTGTTTCGAGAGCGGCGGTGTGAGCGACTGTCTCGACATCGCGACAGGCACCGAAAAGGTGGTCGTGCGCCCGATCGGCCAGGACACGCCCGGCGTCGCGAGCGACGATCGCGGCACGGCGTCGGTCGCCGATCTGACCGGCAGCGCCGGGAGCCAGAGCGCCAGCGATTCCCAGACCAGCGCGGCGGTCGCCGTGGCGGCGCTGCCGTCCGCGACGCTCGCCAACGGCCTGCCCGGCGCGACCAATTTCGTGCCCAACAACAGCGACGGCGATCGCCTGACCAACACCATGTCGCGCTATTTCGACGTGACCCTGTCGGCGGCGGGCACCACGACGCTCGACACGGCAGTGACGGTCGACCGCTTCACCATCCGCGGCGCTGCGGCGCTCAACATCACCTCGGCCGGCTCGCTGACCAGCCTGATGGACATCAACCAGTTTGCCGGCACGATCAATGTCGACGGCCTGCTGCGGACGCCGGGCGACTTCTTCATGATGACCGGCGGTCTCAGCGGCGCGGGCACGATCCGCAGCCCGTTCTTCACCAACGTGGCGGGCACGATCTCGCCGGGCACCTCGACCACCACCGGGACGCTCACCTTCGAAGGCAATATCATCCTGTCGTCGGGCAGCCTGGTGGCGATCAACCTCGGCGCGAACGGCGTATCGGACAAGATCGCGGTCAAGGCGACGACCTTCGGTACCGGCAACGTGCCGACCAACGGCATTGCCAGCCTGGGCGGCTTCGTCACCTTCGCCCCGGCCGCCGGCTATATCATCCGCGCCGGCGACAATTATACCTTCCTCACGGCGGATCGGCCGATCGAAGGGAGGTTCGCCACGCCGGCAGCGCTCAGCGCCATCCTGACGCCGCGCCTCACCTATCAGGCGCAGTCGGTGTCGGTGACGATCGATGCCGGGCTCTATGCCAATGTCGTCGGCAATACGCCGGTGCAGACGGCCTATGCGAAGCTGCTCGACCAGGACCGCGTGGTCTATAACGGGCTGCGCGACCTCTACGGAATCCTCGACCTGCAGAGCGCGGCGACCATCCGTTCAACGCTCGAAGGCCTGGCGCCGCGCGCCGCGACCACTCGCCAGGCACTGGCGACCGCGTCGGTCGACAATACCGGCCGCTTCTACCGCGATCGCCTCGCCGCGCTCGAGGTCGGCAATCTCGGCGGCTCGGTCGCGATGATAGGCAAGCCGTTCCAGATCGCGGCGCTCGCCTCGTCCGGCCTACCCGGCACGCAGGAAAGCCGCACGGACGCGGGCGGCGGCATGGTCACGCAGGAAGGCAAGCTGCCCGAGACGATGAGCGCGTTCCTCGCGGGCGGCTATATCGACGGCGACAGCGAATCCATGCCGACCGCGGTTCCGGTCGCCCGCCGCGACCAGTTCAACGGCTGGTTCGTCGCCGCTGGTCTCGAGGCCGAGGTCGGCGAGCGCGGGCTGCTCGGCTTCTCCTTCGCCTATACCGATCTCGACTCCACGCCGTCCTTCGCCGGCCAGGAAGCGCGCAGCAAGCTGTTCCAGGGCACGCTGTACGGCAAGCTCAGGACTCCGGGCGGCCTGTTCGTCGACGGCACGTTCAGCGCGGGCGTGTTCGACTCGCACACCGTGCGCAACGTCAGCCTGGCCGGGACCAGCTATCGCCTGGTCGGTGACGATCAGTCGCTCTTCATGTCGGGCGAGGTCGGGGTCGGCGGCTCCGTTCCCGTCGCCAGCATGATCGCCCTTGATCCGCGCGTCTCGATCCGCGGCACGCGGATCATGTTCGACACCATCAACGAAACGGGCGGCGGCCCGGCGCTGGTCTACAAGCCGGGCACCCTGGACAGCGCCCAGGCCCGCGCCGGGTTCAACGCCCACAGCACCAGCGCGACGGTCAAGCCCTATGTGTCCGCCTATTGGGTGCATGATTTCGGCCGCCAGCCCGGCTTTATCGGCGCCAACTTCGTCGGAGGGGTCGGCCCCAATGCGCTGTTCGCGGTGGCGACCTCGGACCGCGACTGGGGGGAAATCAGCGGCGGCCTGAGCATCGCGGCCGGCGACAAGCTCCGCCTCTCGGTCGGCGCCAACACCACGATCGGCCGCAAGGATGTCACCAACCAGAGCTATCACGGAACGGTCACCTTCTCCTTCTGATGGCCTGTTCCTGACCGGCAAAGGGGCCGCTTCCACATCCGGAAGCGGCCCCTTTCTTTTGTCCTGGCATCGATTCAACCAGGGCGCTGGATCTGGCACAGCATCCCGCGCCGGTCGTGTCGGCGCGCTCTTTGCCATCGTCGAGAAGTTCTTACCGTTCGGGTGAACGGAGAGGGAATATCTCAGCCAACCGGATTGTGTCTCTGATTAACGCCCACCCCGCGCCCGGCGCAGCACGATGTACAGCGCCCCCGCGCCGCCATGGCGCGGATGCGCGCCGCGCACCGCTGCGATCGCGGCGGCGTGGCGCGATCCGGCCAGCCAGTCGCCCACCGCCGCGCGGATCGCCCCGCGCGCGTGCGGCCGCTCGCTCTCGGCGCGCGGCGGCTTGCCGGTGACGAGCAGGATCAGCCGGTCGCCCGCGCGGATCGACCGGTCGAGCGCTGAATCGAGCAGCGCGTACGCAGAGGCGAGATTATGGCCGTGGAGATCGATCGTGTCGTCAGGCGACACCAGGCCGCGCGACAATTGCCGGTCCCAGCTGCCGTCGAGCGTTCCCCCTTTCTTAAGCCCTTCCCCTTCGGGGGAAGGGGCAGGGATGGGCACGCGCGTCTGCGCGCTCGAAAGACTCTTGCTCTTGGAACCCACCGCCCCGGTAATCAGCAAACCGGGTGTTTCGCTCGCCCCACGCCGAACCGCTTTCTTGACGGGGAGGGGTTTGGAAGACTGTGCCTGCACGGCAGCCCTGGGCGCGGCCTTCGGCGCGGGCCGGATCGGCCGCACCGTCGCCATCACCTTCGCCCAGAGCGCGGCTTCGTCAGGGGTTAACGGGCGCTCCGCCACTGGCCCTCTCCGTTGCGAGCCGCGCCAGGGTGCCGGTCGGCAGTAGCAGAAAGGCCGTGCCCCGCGCCGACATGCCCCCCGCGATCGCGCGCGCGTCGTCGCCGGCGCCCCAGAACGTATCGAAGCGATTGCTGCCGCGGATCGCGCCGCCGGTATCCTGCGCCACCCACAGCCCGGTCGCGTCGGTGCGGTCCATCGACAGGAAGACGGGCGCGCCGAGCGGCACGAACCGGGGGTCGGCGGCAGCGCTCACCCCGCCGGTCACCGGCAGGCCCAGCGCGCCGATCGGCGGCGTCTGCTGCTCGCGGAAGAACACATAACTCTTGTTCTCGCGCATGATCGCGGCGCCCTCCACGGGGTGGCTGCGCAGCCAGGCGACGATGCCCTGCATCGATGTCTGGCCGGGTCCGAGCAGCCCGCGCTGCTTCATCAGCGCGCCGATGCCGGTATAGTCGCGGCCATTCTGGCTCTCATAGCCGATCCGCATCACCGATCCGTCGGGCAGCCTCAGCCGCCCCGACCCCTGGACCTGCAGGAAGAACAGCTCGACCGGGTCCGCCGCCCAGGCGATGATCGGCGCGCGCTGCGCCAGCGCGCCCTGCTCGATCGCGGTGCGGTCGAAATAGGGCACGAAATTACTGCCTTCGACCCTGCCGCGGATCTTCTTGCCCTTCAGGTCGGCGCTGAACTGGCCGAGATCGACATCGACCAGATCGGCTGGCCGGCCATAGATCGGCACGTCGTAACCGGTCCGGCGCTCGCGCGACCCGGCGATCTCGGGTTCGTAATAGCCCGTGGCGAAGGCCTTGCCGTCGCCGACCTGCACCGTCTCGAACCAGTCAGCGAAAAAGCCTCGCGCGCCGGCCGCGCCTAGGGTCGCCGCGGCGGAACAGGCAGGCTGCCAGTCGGCGCCCCGGGTCAGCCCCGAGGCATCGGTGCGGCGTTGCAGGGTGGCACAGCTGGTGCGGAACGCGGTCAGTGCCCGCACGGCCTGGGCTTCGGTAAGGGGCAGCGAGGTAAGCGGCGGACCGGCCAGCACACCCGCCCCGGCGGCGGTGGCGGTGCCCGGCGCGACCACCGCCGGCGCCGGCGCGATCGGGATTGCCGCGACGGGCTTGCGCGCAGGCGGCTCGGCGATGGTCGATGGTCCGGCGGGGCGCGGCACGACCCCGCTGCTACAGGCGCTCAGCATCAGCGCCAGCGCGACCGTCCCCCCGCGCCGCATGACGATCACGCTTCGTCGGTGTCGGCGAGCTTCCAGTTCGGATCGCTGCTCTTCAGCGTGCGGGCGAAGGTCCAGATGTCGTGAGTCTCGACGGCGTCGCTCATCGAGCCGGAGACCAGGTTGCCGTCGGCATCGCGCGTCACCGCGGCGATATCGGCGTCGAAGCGCACCGTGATGCGCGCCTGGCGATTCTCGACCGAGGCGTCGGAGATCAGCGCGCGCTCGATCGACACGAGCCGGTTGTCGAGCACATGGCCGGCGGCTGCGCGCTCGGCGATCGCTTCGGCAAAGGCACCGCGGACCTCGTCGTCGACCAGCCAGCCGAGCGTATCCTCTTCGCCCTTCCAATAGGCTTCGAGGATCATGCGATAGGCCGACTGGGCGCCTTCGAGGAACTGGGCGACGTCGAAACCGGGTTCGGCCGCGACGATGGCGCGAAGGCCGGCCTCGGCACGCGGGTCGATATTGCGAGTCGAAACCTCGCGCGGCTCCTGCGCGATCTCGATCGGGCGGGGCAGCGGCGTTACCGGCGCGCGCTCCTCGGCGGGCTTGGGAAGGACCTGTTCATGCCCCGTCCGCTTGCCAAGCACCATATAGAGACGCAACGCCAGAAAGGCGGCGACCATCGCGAGAAGAACTACAAAGAGCACCTTGCCTCCATTATCGGCTAATGGCCTACATAGGCGTAACGCGCCAACGTTTCAAATGGCCCAACGCAAGATAGGGGCAGCAGCCGTTGAACTGCCCGCCGCCCCCTGCTAGGCGCGCGGTCGCCGGCACGCCACAGGGGGCGGCCGATATTTCGATCTTCAAGGAATGGACTTTCGATGAGCGAGCAGGACGACGGTATCATCACGGGCACCGAGCCCCTCCCCAACGGTGCCGACACGACGCCGGCGGCCGGGTTGATCTCGCAATATGTGAAGGACCTGTCGTTCGAGAATCCCAACGCGCCGGCGATCTTCCAGATCACGACCCCGCCGCAGATCGACGTGCAGTTCAACATCGGCACTGCCCAGGTCGGCGAGGAGGTCCATGAAGTGGTGCTCCGCGTCGAGGTCCGCGCCGAGACCGAGGGCCAGGTCGCGTTCATCGTCGAGCTGACCTATGCCGGCATCTTCGGCCTGCGCAACATCCCCGAGGAGCATGTCCAGCCCTTCCTGCTGGCCGAGGCACCGCGCCTGCTCTTCCCGTTCGCGCGCCGTGTGCTCGCCGATGCGGTCCGCGACGGCGGCTTCCAGCCGCTGCTGCTCGAGCCGATCGACTTCGCCGCGATCTACATGCAGCAGGCAGAAGCGCGCGATCAGGCCGCCGCCGGGGAAATCGGCACCGCCTGATTCCGAATTCTATCTCTTCCGTTCGTCCTGAGTAGGGACTGAGCTTGTCGAAGGCCCGTATCGAAGGAGATGGGCCGGGCATATCCTTCGATACGCCGCTTCGACAAGCTCAGCGGCTACTCAGGACGAACGGTGACAGGACAGGCTATTCCATGAACCTCACGCGCGCGCTGGGATCGATCGGGGGTCTCACCCTGGCCAGCCGCGTGCTGGGGCTCGTGCGCGATTCGCTGTTCGTCCGCTTCGTCGGCGCGAGCTTCGCGTCGGACGCCTTCCTGGTCGCCTTCCGCCTGCCCAATCTGTTCCGCGCGCTGTTCGCGGAGGGCGCCTTCTCGGCCGCGTTCATCCCGATGTTCAACCGCAAGGTGGCGGACAAGGACGGCCCCGGCCTTCCCGCCGGCGTCGCCTTTGCCGAGGACGCGCTGTCGGTGCTGCTGCCGGTGCTGATCGTGATGACGATCATCGTCGAGATTTTCGCCTGGCCGGTCACGCTGGCGCTGTCCGGCAAGTTCAACGGGATCAGCAACGATCAGTTCGCCTTCGCGGTCGAGCTGTCGCGCTTCACCTTTCCCTATCTGCTGTTCATCAGCCTGGTGTCGCTGCTCGGCGGCATCCTCAATTCGCTGCACAAATTCTGGGTCAATGCCGCGGCGCCGATCCTGCTCAACCTCACGCTGATCGCCGCGCTGCTGTTCTTCCACAACCATGATCCGTATCTGACCGCGCGCAACCAGGCGATCGCGGTCAGCGTGGCCGGCGTGCTGCAATTCCTCTGGCTGGCCCATGCCTGCTGGTCGAACGGGGTCAGGCTCCGCCTCAAGCTTCCCCGGTTCAGCCCCGACGTGAAGAAGCTGATGGCGCTGATCTGGCCCGCCGCCGCCGGCGCCGGCGCGGTGCAGATCAACCTGGTCGTCTCGACCGCGCTCGCCGCCTCGCTGCTGCCGCACGGCTCGGTGACCTATATCTATACCGCCGACCGGGTGAACCAGTTGCCGCTCGGCCTGATCGGCATCGGGCTCGGCACCGTCCTGCTGCCGCTCATCTCCCGCCAGCTCGGCGCGGGCGAGGAGAAAGCCGCGATGGAATCGCAGAATCGCGGCATGGAGCTCGCGCTGCTGCTCACCTTGCCCGCCACCGTGGCGCTGGTGCTGTGCGGCGCGCCGATCGTCGCGGCGCTGTTCGAACATGGCAAGTTCACGGCGCAGGACACCTATTTCACGGCCCAGGCGCTGTCCGCCTTCTCGATCGGCCTGCCCAGCTACATTCTCGTGAAAGTGCTGACGCCGGGCTATTATGCCCGGTCGGATACGAAGACACCGGTGCGCTACGCAACGATCAGCATGGCGGTGAACCTCGTGCTCAACCTCGCCCTCATCGTGCCGCTCCAGCATATGGGCCCGCCCCTCGCGACCGCGCTTGCCTCGACCGTCAATGTGTTCCTGCTCTATCGCACCTTGCGTCTGCGCGGTCATTTCGAGCCCGACCGGCGTCTGCTCCACCGCGCCTGGCGGCTCGGTGCTGCAGCCCTGGTGATGGGCGGCATCCTCTGGCTGCTCGAAGGGCTGCTGACCCCCTATCTCCATGGCAGCTGGGTGATCCGCACCGGCGCCATGCTTGCGCTGGTCGCCACGGGCGGCTTCGTCTATGCGGTCGCCACCTTCGTCCTGGGTGCCTTCACTCGTGACGATCTTGCTTTCCTGCGGCGCAAACGCGCCCCCTGACACGAGAACATCATGCGCGTCGTCTCCGGCATCCAGCCCACCGGCAATCTCCACCTCGGCAATTATCTGGGCGCGATCAAACAATGGGTCGCGATGCAGGACTCGATGAAGCCGGGCGAGGATTGCCTGTTCTTCCTGGCCGATCTCCACGCCCTGTCGCAGCCAGTGGTGCCCGCCGAGCTGGCCTCGAACTCGATCGAGATGGCGGCGACCCTGCTCGCCTGCGGCATCGATCCGGATCGCGCGATCCTGTTCAACCAGGCGCGCGTGCCGGCGCATAGCGAGCTTGCCTGGATCCTGGGCGGCACCGCGCGCATGGGCTGGCTCAACCGCATGACTCAGTGGAAGGACAAGGCGGGCAAGAGCGGCGAGAGCCAGAGCGTCGCCCTGTTCACCTATCCGGTGCTGCAGGCGGCCGACGTACTGCTCTATCAGGCGACTCACGTGCCGGTCGGCGAGGACCAGAAACAGCATCTCGAGCTGGCGCGCGACATCGCGACCAAGTTCAACAATGATTACGGGGTCGAGCTGTTCACCCTGCCCGAGCCATTCGTCTCCAAGGCGGCGCCGCGCATCATGTCCTTGCGCGACGGCAGCACGAAGATGTCCAAGTCCGATCCGTCGGACGCGTCGCGCATCAACCTGATCGATAGCGACGACATGATCGTGCAGAAGCTCAAGAAAGCGAAGACCGACCCCGAGCCCCTGCCCGCGACCTTCGCCGAGCTGGCCGAACGCCCCGAGGCGAAGAACCTCGTCACTATCTATTCGGCGCTGGCCGACACCACCACCGATGCGGTGATGGCGGAGTATGGCGGCAAGGGCTTCGGCGCATTCAAGCCTGCGCTGGCCGATCTGGCGGTGGCCAAGCTCGGGCCGATCCGCGACCGGCTGACGGCCTTGCTGGGCGACCGTGCGGCGGTCAGCGCGGCGCTGGCCAAGGGCGGTGCGCGGGCAAATGCCATCGCCGCGCCGACGCTTCTGGCGGCGCAACGGGCTGTGGGCTTGCACGTCTGATCGGCTTCCCCATCTTGGGTTGGACCGGTGTTTTCCGGGGGATTTGCATCGCGCCATTCAAGCGCTATTCATAACGGCAGCAGCACAATTGCAACCGACTGACTTTCCGACGCTTTCTCCCGATCTCTCGCCTTCTCCTGCTCAAGGTCGCAAGCCCATGAAGATGTTCTCGATCGCCGCTATCCCCCTGCTCGCGCTGGGCGGCTGCGCCACGCCGTTCAACGCCCGGGTCTCCCGCTTCCAGCAGCTGCCCCAGGCGCAGGGCCAGAGCTTCGTGGTCAAGGCCATCGACCCGCGCAACGACGGCGGCATCGAGTTCGGCCAATATGCCCAGCTCGTGTCGGCCAAGCTGGCGGCGCAGGGCTATCAGGCGGCGGCCGACCCGACGCGCGCCGATCTGGTGGTGAAGATCGGCTATGGCGTCGACAAGGGCCGCGAGAAGGTCGTGACGACGCCGGGCTTTGGCGGCGGCTTCGGCTATGGCGGTTATGGTCCGGGCTTCGGCCGCTATGGCGGTTATGGCGGCCCCTTCGGCTATTATGGCCGCAGCCGCTTCGCCTTCGGTTTCTACGACCCGTTCCTGTTCGACAATGATGTAAGCAGCTTCACCATCTATACCAGCGAGTTGGACCTGCGGATCGACCGCGCCGACAATGGCAAGAGCGTGTTCGAAGGCACCGCCAAGGCCCAGTCGCGCAATGACGACCTGCCCTATCTCGTTCCGCGGCTGGTCGAGGCGATGTTCACTGGCTTCCCGGGCAATTCGGGCGAGACGGTGAAGATCACGATCGCGCCCGAGAAGAAATAGCCCTCTTCGCCCCTCCCTTTCAGGGAGGGGCGCGCAAGATCACCCCTCAAGCTCGCGCAGCAGGGTTCGCACCGCACCGTCTATCTCGCGATCCTTGTCGCGTAGTTCCTCGATGCGGCGCACCGCATGGATCACGGTCGAATGGTCGCGGCCACCGAACTTGCGGCCGATCTCGGGCAGCGACCGGGTCGTCAGGCGCTTGGCCAGATACATGGCGATCTGGCGCGGACGCGCCACCACCACCGCGCGCCGCGCAGACACCAGATCGATCGGCTTGAGGTCGAAATGCGTTGAAACCGCGCGCTGAATCTCGTCGATCGTCACGCGCCGTTCGGCCCCGCGCAACACCTCGCCAAGCGTGGCCACCGCGAAATCCATGTCGATGGTTTCGCCGGTCAGCTGGGCATAGGCGACCAGCCGGTTGAGCGAGCCTTCCAGGTCGCGGATATTGGCGGTGATACGCGACGCCAGCAGATCCAGCACTTCGACCGGGACCCTGGCGTCGGGCACGTCCGACAGCTTGCGGTCGAGCACCGCGCGCCGCAGCGCCAGGTCGGGCGCCTTGATGTCCGCCACCAGACCGACCGACAGGCGCGAGGTGATCCGCGCCTCGACCCCGTCGAGTCCCTGGGGGCAACGATCGGCGCTGATCACCAGCCTCTTGCCGGCCGCCATCACTTCGCTGACGGTGTGGAAGAATTCCTCCTGGGTCCCGTCCTTGCCGGCAATGAACTGCAGATCGTCGATCATCAGCAGGTCGGCGGCGCGCAGCCGCACCTTGAAGCTGTGGGTGTCGCGCGCGCGCAGCGACTGGACGAACTCGAACATGAATCGTTCGGCCGACATCAGCACCACGTTGGCGCTCGGGCATGCCTCGAGATAGGCGGCGCCGATCGCGTGCATCAGATGAGTCTTGCCCTGCCCGGTGCCGCTGTGAAGGAACAAGGGGCTGAAGCGAGGCTTGCCGGCCTCGGCCAGCGCCTGGGCCGCATTGAACGCTACTCGATTGGACTGATCCACCACGAACCGGTCGAAGGTGAAACGCGGGTCAAGCGAAGGGCGCGCCGCGGCAACAGGAGCCGCTGAGGCCGGAACCGGATCAACGGGCGCGACGATGGTCAGTACCGCAGGTGTAGCCTTGGCCGAGCGAGTCTCGATCGAGACGCTGCGCACATCCGGCAGGATCGCGTGGAATTCCTGGAACAGCCGGTCGGCATAATGATTGCGGACCCAGTTCGTCATGAAGGCGGACGGCAGCGCGAGGCGAATCGTGTCCGACTCGGCGTCGTCGATCAGCTCGATCGGCTTGAGCCACTGATCAAACAGGCGCACCCCGGCAGATTCACGCAGATGGCCTCGTACCGTGTTCCACGCCCTTGCTGCATCGCTCAATCGAGCCGCCTCTCCGGTAACAGTCCCCGCCAACACTCAATCCTTCTCCCGGTACCAGGGCACGTCGCCCCGGGCCGCCTGACTTCAACCAGACAAGCCTCCCCCCAGCCGGAATCACGGTCCGTCTGACTTCGAAGGTCTCAATAAGGCTGCGGGACTGAACGTCCGCGCTGCAAACCTCGATTATGAAGATCGAAGCGAGTCGGGCAAGAGCCGCGCGCGTAACAAAACCGAAATAAACGGGATTGACTCGGGATACGCCAAGGATTCCCGTCAAAAATCTTACAAGATACTGTGAATCATCGATAATTCCCTATCGCAACAAGCGCGACTATTGCGAATCGTGGGGAATCCTGACTTTTCATGATTCGGGTACGGAGCGGACCCAAAATGGTACCAAATCTTGCATGGCACCATAAACGTGTTGCGTGCTCATGACAAAAGACCCGCCGGAAATGTCCCGGCGGGTCTTTGTTCCGACCGATCGGTAGAGATCAGGCGAGCGCGGTGAGTCGCTTGGTCAGGCGCGAGAACTTGCGCGAAGCGGTGTTCTTGTGAAGCACACCCTTCGCGACGCCCTTGGCCAGCTCGGGCTGCATCGCTGCAACCGCGGCGCTCGCGGCATCCTTGTCGCCCGACGCCAGCGCGGCCTCGGCCTTCTTCACGAAGGTCCGGATACGGCCAACCCGGTTGCCGTTAACTTCAGCGCGACGTGCGTTGCGCCGAATTCGCTTTTTCGCCTGTGGCGTGTTCGCCATGAAGCCCTCTGATCTGAAATAAAGAAAGGGCGCGGACGGCAAAGCCCGCAGCCCCGGAAAGCGGGCCTCTTACCCACGAAGACTGAGTCGGTCAACCGGCCGAATGACGGTCGTGTGACGATTCCCCCCGTTCCTCAGGAACAGGACCGGCCCCGATCATGCTCCGCCCTGATCAGCGCGGCGATATCGTGGCCCATGATCGTCAGCCCTTCGACATTGGCGGCATCGATCGTCACGCCCGAGAGGTTCACGTCAGTGATGGTCGTGCCGGAAAGGTTGATGTTGTTGAATCTCGAGCCCGACAGGTTGCAATCGTCGAAGCTCGCCCCGGCGAGATTGCAGTTGCCGAACAGGATGCCGCCGAGATTCTGATTCTCGAATCGTGGTCCGCTCATCGTCCGATCCTCTCGTTCAACGCTGGCATTTCGGGCACCAGAAGGTGGATCGTCCACCCTCGGTGTAGCGGGCGACCTTGCCCCCGCAGTCGCAGGGCTCGCCCTCGCGGCCATAGACCCGCCATTGCTTGGAGAAATAGCCGAGCTCGCCGTCGGGTCGGGCATAGTCGCGCAAGGATGATCCGCCCGCCTCGATCGCTGCCTCGAGCACGGTGCGCACCGCCACGACGAGCCGTTCGAGCCGCGCCGGCGATATCTGCCCTGCCGGGCGCATCGGCGCGATGCGGGCGAGATGCAACGCCTCGCACACATAGATATTGCCCAACCCCGCGACGATTCGCTGGTCGAGCAGCATCAGCTTGATCGACGCGATCCGCCCGTCGAGCGCCTTGAGCAGGTAGCGGGCGGTGAAATCGGGGCCGAGCGGCTCCGGGCCCATCGCGAGGAACGGTGGATAGCGGGCGAGCGACTCGGTCGGCACCAGGTCGAGCGATCCGAATCGCCTGGGATCGTTGAGCGCGAGGCGATGCTTTGTCGTCTCGAGGATCAGATGATCGTGCGGCAGCACCTCACTCGGATCGACTCGCCATCGGCCCGACATGCCGAGATGGAAGATCATCGTATCGTCGCGATCGGTATCGATCAGCCCATATTTGGCGCGCCGCCCAAGTCCCGTCACTACGGCACCAGTGAGCCGCTGGCCCAGATCGGCGGGGAACGGCCGGCGCAGGTCGGGGCGCCGCATCTGGACCAGCGTGATCCGCTGATCCTGCAGCACCGGGCGCAGGCCGTTGACGGTGGTCTCGACTTCGGGAAGCTCTGGCATGGCGCTTCTTCACGGGAACAGCACAGACAAGTCAAACGTGACGGTTTGCTCTGGCCGCGCCCTCCGCTAGAGCGACGCGAATGAGCGACACTGTTTCCTTCGGCTATGAAGACGTGGCCCCCGAGGAGAAGACGCGCCGGGTCGGCGGAGTCTTCTCCAGCGTGGCCTCGCGCTACGACATCATGAACGATGCGATGTCGGGCGGCATGCACCGAGTCTGGAAGGACCGTTTCGTCCGCCGGGTGAAGCCGCGCGAGGGCGAGCAGATTCTCGACATGGCGGGCGGCACCGGCGACATCGCCTTCCGGCTGGCAAAGTCCGGCGCCTCGGTGACGGTCGCCGACATCAACCCGCAGATGCTCGAAGTGGGCATGGAGCGGGCGCAGAAGCGCGGCGTGGATGGCCTGGTCTGGACCGAGGCCAATGCCGAGACGCTGGCTTTCCCGGATCGTTTCTTCGACGCCTATACGATCGCGTTCGGCATCCGGAACGTGACCGACATCCCCAGGGCGCTCCGCGAAGCACAACGGGTGCTGCGGCGTGGCGGGCGCTTCTTCTGCCTCGAATTCTCGACGACGCTGTGGCCGGGCTTCGCCGACATCTACGACGCCTATTCGCACAAGGTGGTGCCCAAGGTCGGCCAGTTGCTCGCGCACGATGCCGAAAGCTATCGCTACCTGATCGAATCGATCCGCCGCTTCCCCGACATGCCGACCTTCGAGCGGATGATCGGCGAGGCCGGCTTCGTGCAGACCAGTGTCGAGCCCATGCTGGGCGGGCTGGTCGCGATCCATAGCGGCTGGAAGATTTGAGTCAGTCCTCATGACCGCACCCGCCGTGCATCTCTGGCGGCTCCTGAAATGGGGTCGAATCCTCGCGCGTCACGGCGCGCTCCGCGGGATCGAGCGCGATCCGAACACGCCGACGCGAATCCGCCGCCTCGTCCGCGTCGCCCGGCTGGGCGCACGCGTTCCCGAGACGCCGGCCTATGCCGATGCGCTCCAGGCGATCGGCCCGGCCGCGATCAAGCTCGGCCAGACGCTCGCGACCCGCCCCGACATCGTCGGCGAGGCCGCGGCGAAGGATCTGATGCGGCTGCAGGATTCGCTGCCGCCTTTGCCCTATGACACGATCTACGCGGCGATGACGCGGGCCTTCGGGCGTTCGCCGGAGGATCTGTTCGCCACGATCGATCCGGTGCCGGTCGGTGCCGCCTCGATCGCACAGGTGCACAGTGCGATCACCACCGACGGCCGGCATGTCGCGGTCAAGGTGTTGCGCCCCGGCGTCGAGGAAGAGTTCGCCAAGGCGATCGACACCTATCAATGGGCGGCGGCGCAGATCGAGGGACTGGGCGGCGAGCTGTCGCGCCTGCGCCCGCGCCTGGTGATCGAGACGTTCAAGCGCTGGACCGCGCGCGAGCTCGACCTGCGGCGCGAGGCAGCCTCGGCCTCGGAACTGGCCGAAGCGATGGAGGCCCAGCCCGACTTCATCGTGCCCGCGATCGACTGGCAGCGTACGACCAGCAAGGTCCTGACCATCGCCTGGGTCGACGGCATCAAGATCGCAAACCGCGCGGCGCTGGTCGAGGCGGGGTATGACCTGCCCAAGCTCGCCAATACCCTCGTCCATGCCTTTCTGCGCCAGGCGATCGCCGAGGGCTTCTTTCATGCCGACATGCATCAGGGCAATCTGTTCGCGCTGCCCGACGGGCGGATCGCCGCGATCGATTTCGGCATCATGGGGCGGATCGACCGGCGCGCCCGGGTGTGGCTGGCGGAGATTCTCTACGGACTGATCACCGGCAACTACAAACGCGTCGCCGAAATCCATTTCGAGGCAGGCTATGTGCCGGCGCACCATAATGTCGCCGAGTTCGCGACCGCGCTCCGTGCGGTCGGCGAGCCGATGCGCGGGCTTGCGGTCAAGGACATGTCGATCGGCATGATGCTCGACGGGCTGTTCAACATCACCCGCGATTTCGACATGCAGACTCAGCCGCATCTGCTGCTGCTGCAGAAGACCATGGTGATGGTCGAAGGCGTGGCGACCAGCCTCGATCCGGATATCAACCTTTGGGATGCGGCCGCGCCGTTCGTGCGCGAATGGATCAGGACCGAACTTGGGCCCGAGGCCGCGGTGGCCGACCGGATCATCACTGATCTTCGCACGCTGGCGCGCCTGCCCGACCTGATCCGCAACATCGAGCTTCGCTATCCCGCGCCCGGCGGCGCGCCCCCTGCCCCGCCGCTCAAGGAAATCGAGGTCGTCCGCATCGGCGGCGGCTGGCGCTATGTCGTCGTGTCGGTGGTGAGTGCCGCGATCGCGGTCGCGACGACATGGCTGGTGCTGCAGTGATCGCTCCCTTCCTGTTTCCAATCCCTCCCCTTCAGGGGAGGGGCAAGGGGTGGGGCAGCGGCGAACGGGGCTCGGTGCCACGATCGTCGCTTCGGCGCTTGGTGAAACGAGTCTTTGTAGGTGCGCAGACGCGCGCACCCACCCCCAACCCCTCCGTAAAAAGGGAGGGGCTTGAATAAAATGGCGCGCCCGCAGGCTCCCCTCTGGCTAACCGGCCCCACCCGCTTCGCAGCGCTGAAGCGGCCGACCGCGCAGATCGTTCTGGCACTGCTCGCGATCCTGCTCGTTGCGAGCATGTCCGCGCTGGTCGCCCCGGGGCCACCGCCGGTCAGCCATGATCCTGCCCAGCGCGCCGACGACGAAGCCGATGTCGTGCTGTACGAGACGATCGTCGCCGGCGTGCGCGGCGGCGGCGACTATTATGCGGTGACGGCGCAGGCGCTGCGCAGCGGCAATTATCCCCTTCGCCCCTTCGTTACCTTCCGCCTGCCGACGCTCGCGACCCTGCAGGCAGCGATACCGCCGATCGGCACGGTGATCCTGCTCTATGTGCTCGCAGCGGCAGTGATGCTCGCCTGGTTCGTCCGGCTGCGCCCCGCCTTTGCCCGCGCGCCGCCGCTGGCCATCGCGCTGGTGCTGCTCGCGGGCGGCATGATGGCGTTCGTCCAGCCCGAGCTGGCGAGCTTCCACGAGATATGGGCGGGTCTGCTGATCGCGCTGTCGCTTGCGCTCCGGCGCCGCGACCGCTGGGTCGAGGCCGTGGCGTTCGGCCTGATCGCGATGCTGATCCGCGAGACCGCGGCGCTCTATGTCGGAACCATGCTGGTGCTCGCGCTCGCCGAGGGGCGTCGCCGCGAGGCGATCGGCTGGGGCGTTGCAATCCTTGCGCTGGCCGTGGTCGTCGGCTTCCACGCGCATGCCGTCAGCCTGGTCGTCCGGCCGATCGACCCCGCCTCGCCCGGTTGGTCGGGCATGCTCGGCTTCGGTTTCTTCGTGAAGACCATGTCGCTGTCGACCGCATTGAACCTCGCCCCGACCTGGCTCGCCGCTCTGCTCGTTGCCTTGACGTTGTTCGGCTGGGCCGGATGGCAGGAGGAACTCGCGCTTCGGGCGGTGGCCGTCTTTGCTGCCTATGCCGTGCTGCTGAGCCTGTTCGGGCGCACCGACACCTTCTATTGGGGATTGATGATCGCGCCCGTGATCCTGGTCGGCCTGGCCTTCGTGCCCGACGCCCTGCGCGACTTGGTCACCGCCGCATTCCACCGACGGCGGATCATCGTGACGCGAATGGTCAGATAGGATGGCGCGATGAAGATCCTGCTCATCGTCGGCGGCGGCATCGCTGCCTACAAGGCCTGCGAGTTGATCCGGCTGTGCCGCAAGGCCGGGATCGAGGTGAAATGCGTGCTCACCGCTGGCAGCCAGCATTTCATTACGCCGATGACGCTTGCCGCCCTGTCGGAGAACCAGGTCTACACCACCCTGTGGGACCTGAAGGACGAGGCCGAGATGGGCCATATCCAGCTCAGCCGCGAGGCCGACCTGGTGGTGATCGCCCCCGCCACAGCCGATCTGATGGCGAAGATGGCCGCCGGCATCGCCGACGATCTGGCCACCACCCTGCTGCTCGCGACCGACAAGCCAGTGCTCGCCGCGCCCGCAATGAACGTGCGCATGTGGGGCCATGCCGCGACCCGCCGCAACGTCGCCACCCTGCGCGGCGACGGCGTCACCGTGCTGGAGCCCGACGAAGGCCCGATGGCGTGCGGCGAATATGGCCCCGGCCGCCTGCCCGAACCCGAGGCGATCCTCGCTGCGATCCAGCAGGCGCTCGCCGCCTCGTGACTCTGGCGAGCAAGCATATCCTGGTCACCGCCGGTCCGACGCACGAGCCGATCGACCCGGTCCGCTACCTCGCCAACCGCTCCTCCGGTCGGCAGGGTTTCGCCATTGCCGGCGCGCTCGCGAAGCTCGGCGCGCGCGTGACGCTGGTCGCCGGTCCGGTGACGCTCGACACGCCGCCCGGCGTCGACCGCGTCGATGTCGAGACGGCGGTGGAGATGGCCAATGCCGTCGCCCGGGCGCTGCCGGTCGATGCCGCCGTGATGGTCGCCGCCGTCGCCGACTGGCGCGTCGACACCGCCGGCCAGAAGATCAAGAAGGGCGTAATGCCGCCTGTCCTCCATCTCGTCGAGAATCCCGACATCCTCGCCACCCTGGCAAAGAGCCCCCACCGGCCCAGCCTGCTGATCGGCTTCGCCGCCGAGACCGAGCATGTCATCGAGCACGCGACCGCCAAGCGCGAACGCAAGGGTGCCGACTGGATCGTCGCCAACGACGTGTCGGGCGATGTGATGGGCGGCACCGCCAATGCGGTGCATATCGTCACCGCCGACGGGGTCGAGAGCTGGGAACGGCTGCCCAAGGAAGACGTGGCGGCGCGGCTGGCCGACAGGATTGCGGCGGCGCTGACCCGATAGCATTTGTTCTTGATCCGTTCCGCTCGCCACGGTATTTCGCCCTGCACATAAGGGAGAAGAATCATGTCGGGTTACATGACGCTCGGCGCCCTGGATTCGGCAAAATCCAGCGCCTTTTACGATGCGACGCTGGCGATCATCGGCTGGTCCTCGCACATGTCCTTCGGGGAATGGCGCGCCTATTCCGAGCGCGGCACCGGCGAGGGATTCACGGTCTGGATCTGCAAGCCGTTCGATGGCGCGCCGGCCAGCGCGGGCAACGGCACGATGATGGCTTTCAACGCGAAGTCGCCCGCCGAGGTGGATGCGTTCCACGCAGCGGCGATGGTGCATGGCGGTAGCTGCGAGGGCCCGCCGGGACCGCGCCCGGATTACGGCCCCAAATGGTATGCCGCCTATCTGCGCGATCCGACGGGCAACAAGCTGGCGGTGGTGTGCAACCAGTGACGCGGGCACTTGACGGGGCAGCGGTTCAACCCATTCTTTGCCCCGGCGAAGCGGAACCGCCTTCAAAAAGGCGGATTGAGCGGTAGGAGGGGAGCATGACCTCTTCCCTGTCGATCCACATCAAGCGCCTGCCGCACGGCGACGGCCTTCCCCTGCCCGCTTATGCGACGGAGGGCGCCGCCGGCATGGACGTCGTCTCCGCCGAGGACCTGACTCTCGCACCGGGCGCGCGGGCCGCGGTCGCGACGGGTTTCGCGGTGGCGATCCCGCCGGGCTATGAGGTGCAGGTGCGCCCGCGCTCGGGGCTGGCGCTCAAGTTCGGCGTCACCTGCCTCAACACGCCGGGTACGATCGACAGCGACTATCGCGGCGAAGTGAAGGTGATCCTCGCGAATCTCGGCCAGGAGGATTTCGTCATCGCGCGCGGCGACCGGATCGCTCAACTCGTTCCGGCCCCGGTCCAACGCGCCGTGCTGGACGAAGTCCAGACGCTGGAGGATACCGTACGCGGAGCCGGAGGATTCGGCTCGACTGGGCGTTGATGCTGTTCTTTCTCCTTCTTCAGATCGCCTCGCCGGCCGTGCCGGCCGACTGGTCCACGCTTCCTTCGCTGCCCGCCGCGATGGCGCCACAGGTGACGCCGCCGCTCACCCGCTTCGTGGCGGACGAAGTCGCGGCTGGGCGCTGCGTCCAGCCGAAGCCGGCCGACGGCCATTATGTCCTGAAGGTCGATGTTGCCGCCCTGATCGGTACCGACGGGTCGATCCGCCGTTCGCTGCCCCGCGCGATCGATTGCCCGACGGTCGAGCAGTACAGCGCCGGCCTCGTCGTCGGCGCCGCCCGGGCCAATCCCCAGCCCCATGCCAGCGCGACCGATCTCTGGTACCGCGCGACCATCGTCTATGACTGGCGCGGATGAGCCTCACTGACGCCGAGCTGGAGCGCTATGCCCGCCACATCGTCCTGAAGGAGGTCGGCGGAGCCGGCCAGCTAAAGCTGCGCCGGGCGACGGTCGCGATCATCGGGGCCGGCGGGATCGGGTCGCCCGCGATCCAGTATCTAGCGGCCGCCGGTGTCGGCCGGCTGGTCGTGATCGACGACGACCATGTCGACCTGTCGAACCTCCAGCGCCAGACCCTGTTCGGCGCCGACGATATCGGTGCGCCCAAGGTCGAGGCCGCCACCGCCGCAGTCGCGCGGCTCAACCTCGGCGTCGCGGTCGAGACACATCGCACCAGAATCGACGCGACCAACGCCCGCGACCTCATCGCCGGCGCCAATGTCGTGCTCGACGGCACCGATTCGTTCGCCACTCGCCTCGCCGTCGCCGATGCCGCGCTCGCGCTGCACATCCCGCTGGTCTCGGCCGCCGTGGGCCAGTTCGAAGGTCAGCTCGGCCTGTTCCGCGGGTGGGAAGCCGACAAGCCCTGTTATCGTTGCTTCGTCGGCGGCGATCCCGACCGGCCCGAGACGAGTTGCGCCGAGGCAGGCGTGCTCGGCGCGATGACCGGCGTGCTGGGCAGCCTCGCCGCGCTCGAAGCGATGCGCGCCATCATTGGCTTTGGCGAGGACAGCGCGGGCAAACTGCTGTTGGTGGACGCACTGGCCTTCCGCTTCCGTACTCTCACCCTTCCCAAGGACCCCGGCTGCGCCGCTTGCGGCCAGCATGACCCTGAGCCCGTTCGCGCCAAGGGGAGTCCGTCTTCGTCGAGTCCGGAAATGAAAACCCGCCTGGCCTGATGGACGGGAGATTGATTTTCATTCACGACGTTGCAGGCTGAGACCGGTAAACGACCTCGAATCAGATCGAGAACCATAGGGAGGAAAAGGCTCGCATGCGCATATTCGGCTTATGGTGCATGGCGTTCAAACATAAGCCCGCAGCCGGGTCCAGGCGCGGTTTCGAAGGCAATGTCTTCGCCCGGTGCAAGGTCTGCTCCGGGGAGTTGTTCCGCGATCCCAAGACCGGCAAATGGCGCAAGTCCAGGCCGGAGGATCACCGGCCCCGCAAGCTCACGCTGTTCGGCGAAGAAGGCACGCCCGAGCGGCGCGTACGCGGATCGCGTCGATAAGCTGCTGCGCGCCGCGGCGTCTACCCGGTCAATCGGCAAGCCCATGCCAGCCTCGGCGGGCACCGCAAACGGCTCGGCGCCGACGGTAGAACTGGACCCCATGCACCAAATTGGTAAGGCAGGCTGAACTGGTACGATCGCGGTCGCGCCAAGCATGGAGCTGTATCGATGACCAAGACCGCCCTGATCACCGGCGTCACCGGGCAAGACGGTGCGTATCTGGCTGAATTGCTGCTGTCCAAGGGCTATGACGTGCACGGCGTGAAGCGTCGCTCGTCCTCGTTCAACACCGGACGCATCGACCATATTTATCAGGACCCGCACGAAAAGGGCGCGCGGTTGCATCTCCATTATGGCGACATGACGGATTCGACGAACCTCATCCGGATCGTCCAGGAGGTAAAGCCCGACGAGATCTATAATCTCGCCGCGCAGAGCCATGTGCAGGTCAGCTTCGATACCGCGGAATACACTGCCAATGCCGATGCGATCGGTACGCTGCGCCTGCTCGAAGCGCTCCGCCTGCTGGGGCTGCACGAGACAACCCGCTTTTACCAGGCCTCCACATCCGAGCTGTACGGACTCGCCCAGGAGGTGCCGCAGTCGGAGACGACCCCCTTCTATCCGCGCTCTCCTTATGCCGTGGCGAAGCTCTACGCCTATTGGATCACCGTCAATTACCGCGAAGCTTATGGCATGCACGCGTCGAACGGCATCCTGTTCAACCATGAAAGCCCGTTGCGCGGCGAGACCTTCGTGACGCGCAAGATCACCCGTGCCGTCGCGGCGATCCATCTCGGGCTGCAGGATATTCTCTGGCTGGGCAATCTCGATGCCAAGCGCGACTGGGGTCACGCGCGAGACTATGTCGAGGGCATGTGGCGCATCGTTCAGCAGGACAAAGGCGACGATTTCGTGCTGGCGACCGGACACACCCAGACCGTCCGGTCCTTCGTAGAACTGAGCTTCGCCGAAGTCGGCATCGAGATCGAATGGACCGGTACAGGCGTCGAAGAGGTTGGCCGATGCACCAGGACGGGCAATCCGCTGGTCAAGGTCGATTCACGCTATTTCCGCCCGACGGAAGTCGATCTGCTGATCGGCAACCCTGCCAAGGCCAAGCGGGTTCTGGGCTGGGCAGCGACCACCACTCTTGCCGAGCTCGTCTCGGAAATGGTCCGCGAGGACCTGAAGGTCATCGCGCGCGAGGCCGAGACCCGCCGGCCCGACGAGGAGCGACCGAGCTCGCTGTACGCGATCAAGGGCTGAATATCCGCTCGACCTGCTGACCAACCTGCCCGCAGTCAGCGAGATCGAACGCGCGGGCGCGAGGGTGTTCGGAATGCCGCTGCGGGCATCGTCCGCGCCTTCGCCGAATGGCGTGCAGGCGAGATTGCGGGCGCCTGTGCAAGCGCCTATCCGCGTGCGGCGATCATCGGCGAGTAGGCGAAATTGCTGTAAGGCGCACGGCGCCTTCAACCAGAACAGGGATGTGGCAAGATCAAGATGAGCGAAGTGTTTTCCCTGACCGGCAAGCGAGTCTGGGTCGCCGGCGAGCGTGGCATGGTCGGCCGGGCGATCGTCCGGCGCCTTGCGAACGAACAATGCGAGATCGTCTCTCCCACGACGCGTATCGACCTGCGCGATCAGGCGGCGACCTTTGCCTGGATGGCGGCCAGCCCGGTCGACCTGATCTTTCTCGCCGCGGCGAAGGTCGGCGGAATTGCTGCCAACGATTCCTTGCCGGCAGAATTCCTGTACGACAACATGATGATCGAGGCGAATGTGATCGAGAGCGCGCGCCGCACCGGTGCAGCAAAGCTCGTGTTCCTCGGATCGTCCTGCATCTACCCGAAACACGCCGACCAGCCGATGCGCGAAGACGCGCTGCTGACCGGCCCGCTCGAGCCGACAAATCAATGGTATGCGATTGCCAAGATCGCCGGGATCATGCTCGCTCAATCCTATCGCCGCCAATATGGGTGCGACTATATCTCGGCCCAGCCGACCAACCTGTATGGACCCTTCGACAATTTCGATCTGCGGGGAAGCCATGTCCTGCCCGCGCTGATCCGCAAGGCGCACGAAGCGCGGCTGGCTGGCGCCGCAACCCTGCCGGTCTGGGGCAGCGGTACACCGATGCGTGAGTTCCTGCATGTCGACGACCTGGCGGATGCACTGGTTTTTCTCGCCAAATCCTATTCAGGCGAGGAGATCGTCAATGTCGGATCGGGTGACGAGATCAGCATCGGCGAGCTCGCCCGAATGACCGCCGACATCGTCGGCTTTCAGGGCGACATCGTGTTCGACGCGTCCAAACCGGACGGCACGATGCGCAAGCTGGTCGACACCGGCAAGCTGAACGCGCTTGGCTGGAATGCGCACCGTTCGTTGCGTGAGGGGATCGCGGACACCTATCGCTGGTTTTTGGATACGGGTAACGTCGTGCGAATGGGCACAACAGCCGCCTGATTCCTGGCGCGAAATTGCCCCGCGACCGGCCTTTCCCGCCGTGATGCAACGTGCGGCAGGGTTGACGGACGCAGCCGCGCGGTTAAAGGTTCGAGGGGCCTATAACCACATAAACCGGCGGCGATAAATCGTCGCGATTCGTCACGCGTAGGATATTCAGAATGACAATCATGCATCGTCTGCGCACGATGGTCGTGGCCCTACTCGTCCCGGTTGTCCTGGCTGGTTGTTCGACCGGGCGAGGCGGTTCGGTTCCCTATGAGGTCAAGGATTTCGGGCGGCCGGATGCTCCGGTGGCAGCGGCGGCGGATGTCGAATACCGGATCGGCGCGCTCGATCAGCTCGCGATCACCGTGTACCGTGTTCCTGATCTTTCGGGTGAGTTGCCGGTCGACGCCAGCGGCAAGATCACGATGCCGCTGATCGGCGAGATGACCGCTGTCGGAAAGACTTCCGCGGAGCTCGCCGGCGATATCAAGAAAAAGCTCGGCGAGAAGTACATCAACAACCCCGAGGTTCAGGTCATCGTCAAGTCGGCGTCCAGCGCACGGATCACGGTCGACGGTGCCGTTGGCGCGCCCGGCATCTACCCGATCGCCGGCCCCACCACGCTGCTCCAGGCCGTCGCGATGGCCAAGGGCACGACAGAAGATGCCAACCCGCGCCGCGTGGTCATCTTCCGTCAGATCAACGGTCAGCGCCAGGCCGCGGCGTTCGATCTCAAGTCGATCCGTCGCGGGGAGATGTCCGACACACCCGTCTTTGGGGACGATATCGTCGTGGTCGACGGATCCGAATCCAAGAGCGCGTTCAAGAACGTCGTCCAGACCATTCCATTGCTCGCCCTGTTCCGACCCTTCTAAGTCCGCGATCTTAAAGACGAAATGGATTGCTTCCCGTTATGACCGATACGATCCAAGCTTTCCGCGGCAGTGGTCCTACATCGCTTCCGACCGCCCAGACCGGCGGCGCGGTTTCGACCGCACTGACCCTTCCACCGCCTGAGACGCCAGAGTTCGAAATGAACCTGCGCACGATCCTGCGAATCCTGCTGAAGTGGCGTTGGTTGTTCGTGGCATTCGTGGTCGCTGGCCTCGCCGCTGCCACCGCGATGACATTGCTGGCGACACCGCTCTACCGCGCGACCTCGACGATCGAGATTAAGCGGCAGGAATCGCAGATCATGAAGGAGTCTTCGCTCGAGCCGGTCGCGGTCAACGACCCGGCGGCGATGGCGACCCAGTTCGGGCTGTTGCAGAGCCGCGACCTCGCAGTGCGTGTAGCGCAGCGCCTGAACCTGGCGTCGAATCCGGCCTACGCACCCCAATCGCTTCCACGCGAAGCGCGTGAGAACATCGCGGTAGGACGGTTGCGCAGCGGGTTGAGTGTGGCACCGGTCGGCAACAGCCGCCTGATGAACGTGAATTTCGTCAGCGCTGACCGTAACGAGGCGGCGCGCATCTCCAACGCCTTTGCAGACAGTTTCATATCGAGCGGGCTGGAGCGGCGCTATGACGCGACGGCTTATGCCCGCAACTTCCTGCAGCAGCGCATCGCCGCAGTGAAGGCAGCGCTTGATCAGTCCGATCGTGCGCTTGTCGCCTATGCGCGCCAGCAGGGGATCGTGAACATCGAGAGCGCGCCGGGACCGGACGGCCGTCAGGGTACTGGAACCTCGCTCGACGCCTCCTCTCTGACCGCCCTCAATGGATCTCTGTCCGCGGCACAGGACGCCCGGATGGCTGCCGAGGGTCGGTACAGGGAGGCCCGCGGCAACGGCATGACGACCGAGGCCCTCACCAACCCGACGATCAGCGCGCTGCAGGGAGAGCGTACCCGCCTGTCCGCCGACTATCAGGAGAAGCTGGGTATCTATAAACCCGACTTTCCCCAGATGAAGGACATGCAGGCCCGCATCGGCGTGCTCGACGCGCAGATCGCGCGCGAGCGAGCGGCCGTGTCCAGCGCCCTCCGGTCGGAATATGAGGCAGCTCTGTCTCGTGAAACCGCGCTCAAGAGCCGCGTGAACGAACTCAAGGGATCAGTGCTGGATCTGCGCGACCGCAGTATCCAGTACAATATCCTGCAGCGCGAGGTGGATACCAACCGCTCGCTCTATGACGCGCTGCTCCAGCGCTACAAACAGATCGGCGTCGCCGGCGGCATTGGCGAGAGCCAGGCTTCGGTGGTCGATCACGCGATCCCGCCGGGCGGTCCGTTCAGCCCGCGTCTTGGTACCAATTTGATCATGGGCCTGCTGATCGGCGCGCTGCTCGGCATCGCGGTGATCCTGGCGATCGAATATATCGACGACACCATCAAGGTGCCGGAGGATGTCGAGACGAAGCTGAAGGTCAGCGTGCTCGGCGTGATCCCGAAGCTGGCTCGCGACACGACCCTGATCGAGGAACTGTCGGTCTCGCGATCGAAGATATCCGAAGCCTATTTTACCGCCCGGACCTCGCTCCAGTTTTCGTCGCCCGAGGGCACCCCTCGCGTACTGCTGGTGACGAGCACCAAGCCTTCGGAAGGAAAGTCGAGCTCGGCACTCGGCCTGGCGCAAAGCTTCGCCAAGGTTGGCCTGAAGGTTCTCCTGATCGACGCTGACATGCGCAAACCGTCCTTCACCGCCAAGGAGGGCGACGGCACTGGCCTGTCCGCACTCCTGGCGGGCGGCAATCTCGCGGAGCCGAAAATACTGTCGACCAACGTCACCAACCTGCATCTGCTACCCAGCGGGCCGATCCCGCCCAACCCGGCCGAATTGCTGGCGAGCCAGAATCTGCCGCGGCTGCTCGCGATCATGCGGGAGCGTTTCGACCTGATCGTGGTGGACGGTCCGCCGATCCTTGGCCTGGCCGACGCGCCGCTGCTTGGCGCGGCATGCGACGGGACGGTGGTGATCATTGAATCCGGCGCGATTCGCCGGCCTGCGGCACTCAACTCGATCAAGCACCTGCGCGCTGCCGGTGCCCGGGTGATGGGTGTGGTATTGACCAAGTTCAACCCGAAGTTCGAAGGCTATGGCTATGGATACGGCTATGGATACGGCTACAGCTACGGCTATGGTGCCGATAAGGGCGAGAACGAAAAGGATCGGCAGCGGCGCATCGAGCTGATGTCGTAAACGGGATGACGGCAACAGGGGGAAGCAGGACCAGGTCGGTCGGGTTCGCGCTTCTCGGCGCGTCGGCAGCGGCGGTTGGACTTGCGGCGGCCCTGGCTAATCTGGTCAGTGCATCGGTGAGTGATGCGCGTCCGACGGGGTTGGCGGGCTTGGCGAAGGACAGCGTTGCGGCGCTGCGTCATGAACTTGCCGCCGAGCTCGCGCCAGCTAACGGCCCCAATATCGCGATCAATGCTCCCGACAGAGCCGAGCGGCTGCTGGTCGCCGACCCGCTCGATCCCGTGGCACTGACCTATCTCGGGCTTGCTGCGGACCGAAAGGGCGACACGATCCGCGCCCGGACACTGATGACACTGGCCGTGCGCAGCGACGGGCGCGCCCTTCGCGCTCGGCTCTGGCTCCTGGATCAGGATCTGCGCCACCGCGACTATCGCGCGGCGATCGAGCATTTCGACCGGCTGGTGAGGATCGGTCCTCCCGGGACCGCCGCGCTGATCAATGCGATGGCCGGCGTTGTCCGCGATCCCGCGAGCCGCGCGCCGCTGGCTCGCAAGCTGGCGACCAACCCGCCGTGGCGCGCCACCTTTCTGTACGCACTCAACCAGCAGGGCGTGTCGCCCGACGTCATCTATCAGCTGACACCGCAGGACTCGGCCAAGAGTCAGGTGCTGTTCGAACAAGCAGCGCTGCTTCAGTCGCTGCTGAAGAACAAGGAATATGAGCGCGCCTATCTGGCTTGGATCAATTTCCTGCCTGAATCATCGCTCAAACAGCTCGGTCCGGTCTATGATCCGCAGTTCCAGAAGCTTCCTGGACCTTTGCCATTCAATTGGCAATTGACCGACAGTGCGGAGGGATCGAGCGAATTCAGCAAACCGCACGGGCTGAACGTTTCCTATCTGGGTGGTAGTGCCACGCCCCTTACGGAACAGACATTGCTGCTGTCGCCGGGCCGTTATCGCCTGACAGCGGTCGCATCTGGCTCCGATGAAAACAACCAGCTTTCATGGACGGTAACCTGTCCGGGTGTCGGTGAGCCTTTGCAAACGATGAAGATCACTGGCCTAAACGGTAACCATCAACGCTACACCACCCAATTTGATGTCCCGGCCGCCGATTGCGGTGCGCAACGACTCGCTCTGATGGGGTCGCCTGCCGAGTTTCCACGGACCACGAGCGTGCTGTTCGAGTCGGTCATGGTCGAGCTGGTGAAATGAAGCGATGAAACCAAGATCCACCACTCGCCGTTCGACCCGCACAGTCGCCACGACACCGGCGACGATGATCGGTCAGTTGCTGATCCCCGGCTTCATGGCACTCTGTATCCTGCTGGGTGGATCAAGCAGCGGCGGCCATCTGGCCAATGCGATGCTGCAACTGATCGCTGCTCTCCTATTCGGGTATAGCGTGGCACGTTTCGGGGCGACGCCCTTGTCACGGACGTCGACATTGCTCATCGTGATTGTTGCGAGCTGGCTCCTGTGGACATGCCTGCAGCTGCTGCCTCTGCCCCCGTCGATATGGGTGCTGGCGCCGGGCCGCGATGTTCTGGTGCAGAGGCTCGCGGCGGGCGGAAATACGCAGCCCTGGCTACCGCTATCGCTGCATCCGGCCGGCACGATCTCGCATCTGGCGTCCTTGCTGCCGCCCTTGGCGATCGGCGCCGCGATCCTGTCCCGTCCCGCCGCCGATTCAAACGGGCTCCGATGGCTCATTCCCCTTCTGGCTGTAATATCGCTGTTGCTCGGCGTGGCCCAATTGATCGGCGGGGTTACATCCCCCCTGTATTTCTACAGCACGAGCAACCAGGGCCTTCCTGTCGGCCTGATGGCGAACGCGAACCATCAGGCGACGCTGATGCTATGCGCGATCCCTTTTGTCGCATCGCTGGCCGGCTCGGAAAGGACGGTCGGATCCAAAGGCCAGGGTCGGGAGCTGCTTTTCGCGGCGATGGTGGCGATGTTCCTGATGGGTATCGCCATCTCGCAGTCCTATGCAGCCTATGTGCTTGCCCTGCCGGTCACCGTCGCAAGCTGGGCGATCGCCAGGCCACGTTCGCTTGGGCCTGCACGCTATATCGGTACCGCGATAGCGGTCGTGACAATCGGAGCCCTTGTCGCAGTCATCGTCATCGGCCCCGCTATCGTCATCGATCCGGCCTTGTCGCAAAGCCAATTGTCGCGACCAGCCATGTACAAGATCGCGGCAAACGCCCTCTGGCATTTCTGGCCCCTGGGAAGCGGCCCCGGAAGCTTCGTGCCGGTCTTCAAGCTGTTCGAAGAACCGGGCATGGTGACCAATTTCTTCGTCAACCACGCCCATTCTGACTATATTGAGTTCGTCCTCGAAGGCGGCATCGTCGGGGTGCTGGTAATAGCCTGCCTGGCTCTCTGGTGGGCCCGCCGCGCAGCGACGATATGGTTTGTCCGGACGCCGACCAGAATTGATCGCGCGGCGGTGGTCGCGAGCGCCGCCATCCTGGCGCACAGCATGGTCGATTATCCGGCGCGCACGAGTGCGATCGCGGCGATCTTGGCGGCCTGTCTGGCGCTGATGGCGCCAAGGCCCGACGTGAAAAGCGAAGAAGCCTCATCAGGTGGTCGACACCTGAAGGCCGAATGAGCACCCCGCAATGACGGCTCTTCACCGCGATGGGCATACCCGGTGATCGCGCAGTTCGACGTGAACACCATCTGGCGTCGGAAATTCGGCCAGGCGCTTCAACGCCGCAAGCCGGACACGCTTTTGTTCGCCCCCCGCGCCTGGAGATCTGTCGGCGCGATGCCCGAGGAGGAAGGACTGACCCCCGTCTCCCTGCCGCCGGGCTGGGCAACCCGCACCGCGATCCTGGCGATGCCGATCCTGCTCCGCCGGGCCAGCGCGCTGGCTGCGGCACGACGCGGGAAGATCGACACAGCGATCTTCACTTCTTTCCACTATCTTCCCCTTGCCAAACGCCTTCGCCACCAGGCCCGCATCTTCTATTATTGCTCCGACGATTATCGCAGCTATGTCGGCTGGGACGGTGACGCGGCAATCACGCAGGAAGCGGAGCTTTGCCGGATCGCCACCTTGTCCATCTTCGTCAGCGCCGCCCTGCGCGACCGCGCGGTGGCTGAATATGGCCTCGATCCGAGCGCCTGCGTCATAGCGCCCAATGCATCGGAGCCGCGCTTTATCGACACGACCCCGCGCCCTGTGGAACTGGCCGGATTGCCAGGCCCCGTCTTCGGCACCGTCGGCGTGTTCAACGACCGGATCGATTTCGGCTTTCTTGATCGCCTGGCCTGTTCCGGCGAGGTCGGTTCGCTCGCCCTGGTCGGGCCGCTACAGGATTGCCCTGATCCCGACGGATTGATCGCGCGGCTACGCGACAACCCCAAGGTCCATTGGTTCGGCGCCCGTCCACACGATCAAATTCATGCATGGATGTCCGGGATCGACATTGCCGTGATCCCCTATGCGCCGACCCGGTTCAACCATTTCTGCTCGCCGATGCGGCTCTGGGATCATCTCGCGATCGGCCAGCCGATCATCGCGACCGATGCCTGCGACCAGATCGTGCGGCAGGATGGCATTTTCGTCGTCGCGCCGGGTGACGCGCTTGATCGATCGATTCGCTCTGCTAAGACGGCCGCGGCGCGGGGGCGACGCCCGCGCCTTGAAAGTTGGGACGACCGCGTGGCGTCGCTGGCGCCTTGGATCAGTTAGGAAACACCGCGTGATCGCCAAACAGATCCGCCAGCTGATGTCGTGGCATGCCGCGACCCGTGCGCCGTTCAGCAACGCCCTTTACGTCTTCTGCCGGCGCTATGTGATGGCGTGGAGCAACGCCGAGACCGACATCGATCTGAATGGCGAGCGCTGGCTGGTCGAGACGATCGCCAAACGCGCTCCGGAAAAGGATGCAGTATTCGTCGATGTCGGCGCAAATGTCGGCGACTGGAGCCGGCTGGTGCTCGACTACGCGCCCGGCGCGAGGCTGATTGCGTTCGAACCCGTGCCACAGGTCCGCGAGCGACTCGCTGCCAATCTGGCGCGTGGAGGGGCCGAAATCCTGCCCTACGCCCTGTCCAACGCGGTGGGCACCGTCGAAATCAACTATACGCCTGGCAATTCGCATTTTTCGTCGATCGAGACGATCGGCGAGGATATGTCGATGGCGAGCGAAGTCGTCGAAGTACAGCGTCGCACCGGAGAGGACGTCTGCGCGGAACTGGGCATCACCCATATCAGGTTCCTCAAGGTCGACACCGAGGGGCACGATCTCAAGGTGATCGAGGGCTTCCGGAGCCTGATCGATGCTGGCAGAGTCGACGTGATCCAGTTCGAATATAATTACATGTCGATCTTCTCGCGAACCTTTCTGCGCGACTTCTTCGCGTCGCTCGCGCCACAGATGCGGATCGGCCGGCTGTTGCGTGACAGAATCGAGTATTTTGAATATGCGCCGGCGCTGGACAATTTCATTCAGGCAAACTTCATTGCCGTTCGAGCCGATCTTGCGGAAGGCCCACTGTCCTTCCTTGCGCGTCGATAACCCCATGACAATGGTGGAGAAACGCCTGTGAGCCCTTCGCTGATGATCCTGTCGGGGCTGATATTGGCATTAGGCGCCGTGCCCCTTCTCGCGCCACGCAAGATGTTCGAATACCCCTTCGTCGTCGGCATGTTCCTGTCGGTGTGGCTTCTGCCGCAGGCTTGGGCGGTCGAAAAGGACGGCTTGGCCGATCCGTTCGATCCAACGATCGCCTGGACCTATATGACCCTTGCGATCATCTTTCTCTTCGTAGGATATCAGCTCGGGCGCATGCTGGGCAAACAGACTGCCGAGAAGAAGCAGGCCGAAATCGCGACGATGTACAGCGAGAAGCGCATGGCGCAGGCGTCGCTGGTCCTGATCCTGGTCGGCGCTGCCGGCTTCTTCATGATGACGCGGACCGCCGCGTCAACCACCTATGAAGGCGGGTGGACCGGCATCGTCCTCGTCTACGCGATGCTGGCCCAAGGGCTGGTGTTCGGCGCCGCGCTGAATTTCCTTATCTTTCTCAGGACGAGAAGCCGCATCTCGCTGATCCTGTTTTTAATCGCCGCGGGGATATTCTCCCCGGGCCTGCTCGTCGCCGTCAAACGGGAATTCATCTTCGAATTCGCTATCATCGTTTTCGGTAGCCTCTTTCTCGTCCGCAACTTCGTCATGCCGAGGTTCTTCCTCTTTGCAGCCTGCCTGATCGGCGCTTTCATCGTCAACCAGGCGGGCATGTTGCGTGGCTATGTAAAGAACAACGATACGACGCTGGTTGGCGCGCTTACCTCTGGCGAGGTACTTTCGGGCGAATATGGCAAGAATATGCAGGTCGCTGCCGCGCCCGAGATCACCGGCGCGGTGACGGACATCGCGATCGCCACTGACCTGGGCGATTATCGCCCCTTCGTATCGCTATATAACGGCATGATGTCCCGGTACTTTCCCGCGCTCATATTCGGGCGTGAGGCGAAAAATGCAGTGATGATCAAGACCGCAGATAATCCGCTAAGCAACCGCTACTACGCCGCCGGCGCAACCAGAACGGGCTTTTCCGACACCTTTCTCGACTATTGGTATTTCGGTGTCTTCGCTTTCGCTCTCTTGGGTGGGATCTTCGGCTGGCTGTTCAGCATGGCATCCGTAGGCGGCCTCAGGGATCAGTATCTCTATGTGTCCCTGCTGGGTACCGGCCTCCACGGCATTACGCATGCCTTTCAGGAATTCATCTGCTCGTTGCCGTTCCTGCTGCTCGTCGTCTGGCTGCCCTTCCGCTACGCGCGCATCACCATTGCCGAAGGGAAACGCCTGAAGCTTGCGCCCCAATTGCAGGGCGGATCGTGAGCCCGACCGCTATTTCGAGCGGAGGCACCGACATGTCGATGCGCAGCATGTTCACCTGATGCGTTTCGCCCGTTCTCGACGGTCGCTGGCGGCCTGACGTGACGACCATGGCGGGTCGTGCGACGATCAAATACCGACGGGACATCGACGGCCTCAGGGCGCTTGCTGTGCTGCCCGTGCTGCTCTTCCATAGCGGCCTTCCCCTGTTTCAGGGGGGCTTTGTCGGCGTCGACATATTCTTCGTGATCAGCGGATTTCTGATAAGCAAGATTATCTGGACGGAGCTCCAGGAAAACCGATTTTCGGTCTTGCGCTTCTACGAGCGCCGCGCTCGACGCATCCTGCCCGCGCTGTTCGTCGTCATCGCGGCCTGTTTCCTGATCGGTTACCGGCTGATGCTGGCGACGCACTATGACGGCTTCGCCCAATCCGCCATTGCCGCCGTCCTGTCGGTGAGCAACATCTTTTTTTGGCGGCAGTCCGGATATTTCGCGCCCGATCTCAATTTCGCTCCGCTCCTGCACACGTGGTCGCTGGGGGTTGAGGAGCAATTCTATCTGTTATTCCCCCTGATCCTGATTCTGGTTCGTGGCGCGCCCATGAACATCAATCGAGCCCTTTGGCTGCTCCTTGTCGTCGCCTTTGCGGGAAGCGTCTATTTGTCGTTTACCCGTCCCTTTGGAGCCTTCTACCTGTTGCCGGCCAGGATCTGGGAGCTTTTGATTGGAGCCTTGCTTGGCATAGGTGCCGTCCCGCCATTGACGCGTCGGGCGAGCGAATGGGTCGGACTGGCCGGGTTGGCGTCGGTGGTCGGATCGGTATTCCTGATCAATGCCCAGCAGCCCTTTCCGGGCTTTGTTGCTCTTTTGCCATGCCTCGGCGCTGCTGCGCTGCTGCACAGCGGCGTCCAGTCAACCGTCACCGCGCGCCTGTTGTCCTGGCAGCCGTTGGTATTCATCGGACTGATCTCCTATTCCCTTTATCTCTGGCATTGGCCGATCTTTTCGTTCGCGAGGATGCTCACCGCAGCGATCGATCTCGGATGGCAAGCGATCCTCGGCGCCCTCCTCACCTCCTTTGTTCTGGCTACGGTGAGCTGGCACTTCGTCGAGCGCCCGTTTCGAGACGCCCGGCGATGGCCAGCAAAGGCGATCGCGCGCTTTTCGGTGGGCGGTGCCCTGGTTCTGATCTCGGCCGGATTTGTCGTCACTTGCTTTAACGGCCTGCCGGCGCGCCTTAGCCCGCCCGTGCTGGCGGCGCAGGCTGCGGCGCTCGACATCGACCCCCTGCGTACGCCCTGCACCGGCTATGAGACTGGCGGCCGTTCACGGGAATGCCGGTTCGGCCCAGGCCAGGGAGACCCCAGCTATGTGATCATCGGTGATTCGCATGCCGCGGCACTGCGTCCGGCGATCGAATATGCGATGGCGGGCAAAGGTCGGGGCACCCTATGGTGGTACCAGGGATGCCCGCCGCTGCTCGGCGCGGAGATGGTGCCGATGAATGACCCGGCATGCGACGCCTTCCGTCAGCATTTCCTGGCCGACCTCGCCCGTTCGCCTTCGATCCATACCGTCTTCCTCGCCGGACGCTGGGCTCCGTTGGTGAGCGGGACGGTGCCGGAGGTCGGCGGTACGTTGCGGACCTTCCTCAGGGACGAGATGACGAGTGTCCCCACCGCGCAAGAGACGTTGCGGGTCTTCGAACGCTCGCTCGATCGCACGATCCATCAGATGCGGGCGTTGGGTAAGACGGTTGTCGTTATCGGAAGCGTTCCCGAACCAGGCTTCGACGTACCATCCATACTGGCACTCGCGCGCCATAACGGCGTCGGACAGGTCCGGCTGAACACGATGGAACGTGCCCGACTAGCTGACGCCCCCGCCGGCACCGTCCTCGACATGATCTCCAAGCGACAAGGAGCTCTCTACGTGCCATTGCTGGCACCCTTCTGCGCTGTGGTTTGCGCGCTGGAATCGGATGGTCGCCCCCTCTACAGCGACAGTAACCATCTTTCGCTGCATGCGGCCCGCGATGTGCTCGGGCCCTGGTTGAAAGATACTGGATTGCCTCAAAGCGCTCCGCAAGGAGAACCGCGCCGGTGAAGACGATCCTGATCCAGCCTGGCGCGCGGCACGGCTATGCCCTTGCCCGCTTCCTTCAAAGGGCAGGCGCGCTGCAGGCGCTCTATACCGACTTTGCCGTCGCGGAAGGGTCGATCGAGCAATTTCTGGTAAAGGCCGCGATGGCGGGTCATTCAAAAGCACAGCCCTTGTCGCGGCGCGTGGTTTCTGGATTGCCGCGCTCAGCGCTGCGCCGCCTTCCGATGGGCTCTCTGCTCGCCAAGAAGCGCGCACCCGACGAGCCTGAACGATGGGCGTTCCGGGAGCGCGACCTGCGTGAAGCCGATGTCATCTATTCCCAATATTTCGCTGGTGGATTGCAGTTCGACGAATTGACGACGCACGGCGCAAGGTTCGTCTCGGACGTATTCATCATGCCCTCGGCCCATCGGATCGTGAACCGCGAGGCAGAGAAATTCCCCCAGTGGCGCGAGACGCCCTACTCGCCTGAGGCGGCCGCGGCCCTTGATTTGGTCAGCCAGGCGATGATCGACCGTTCGGACGGCCTGTTCTGCCCTTCACGGAGCGTGATCGACGATGTCGCCACCTATAATCCCGCAGCGCGAGCCAAATGCCGACTGGTTCGATACGGGTCCAGCCTCACCTTCGAACAGCCCAACGATCCGATCCCCAAGCGCGTGCTGTTCGCCGGCTCGATCCATCTCCGCAAAGGGCCACAATATCTCGCGCTCGCCGCGGCGAAGATCGCCCACAGCGATCCGTCAATCCAGTTCATTTTCGCCGGCGGGGTGACGGCTGCGGCGGCGGAGCAGCTTCGCGCCCCGAATATCGAGATACTGGGGCATATCTCGCGCGACAGGATGCGCGCCGAGTTCCTGCGCGCCGACATTCTCGCTTTCCCATCGCTGGCCGAAGGGTCGGCGGGCGTCGTGCTCGAGGCGATATCCGCTGGACTGCCGGTCGTCACCACGCGCGAGGCAGGGGTCGATTTCAGCGACGGCGAGAGCGGAATCCTGGTTCCTCCGACCGATGTGGATGCGCTGACCGACGCCATCCTGGCAATTGTTGGCGACCGGCGGCGGCGCAATACGATGGCGCGGTCAGCGCGTGCGGAATTCATGGCGTATGATGAACGCGCCTGGGAAGACGCCTTTGTCGGCGCGTTGCGGGAGTTTTCGCGCGATGGCTGAAAACACCGATCTGCCGACCGCCCTGGATTCGAAGGCGCGGCCAGGAAGTTGAGGCAGGACAGATCGAATTCCAGCTAATATAGACGCGTTGACAGGAGAATCTCACGATGGACCACGCTTGCAAAAACCGGTCCGAAGGTCTCGCTTGAAATGGCTGGCTTCGGTTCGAAACTAGCCCGCAACGCGGCCAGCCTTGCTCGCGATCCCGCCATGGTCGGAGAGTATCTGGCGTGGATTGCCAGTTCCGCCCGATCGGGGGGCAATCCCTCCCGGCATCTGCTTGACGGCATCGAAGTGGGCGGCTTCTCCAGTTTCTCCGAATATCACTCGGTGCCCGAGTTCATCAACGCGGCGGAGCGGCGCTTCTTCGAACAAAGCTCGTTCGGCGACGGGCCGATCATCGACGTCGGCGCGAATATCGGGCTGGTCAGCCTCGTGCTCGCGCGCCGGTTCCCGGATCGGACCATTCACGCATTCGAACCTAATCCGACGACCTTCGAAACGCTCGAAGCCAATATCGCGCGCAATGGCGCGAAGAAGGTGTCCTGCCATCGCTATGCCGTGTCGGATGCGGATGGAACGGTGATGTTCGACAACGACCCGGTCAAACGCGGCACAGCGAGCATCAGCAAGGATGGTGGCGGCCATGCGGCTGAAGTGCCCGCGACGACGCTGGACAGCTTCGCCGCCAGGCACGGGATCACCGACATCGGCTTGCTGAAGATCGATGTCGAAGGATATGAGACGCTCGTCCTACGTGGCTCTCGGCAGGTGCTGAACAAGATTCGCCCGGCGGCGATCTATTTCGAGGTATGCCCGGCCCTGACCGAGCGTGCTGGCTTCGACCCCGCCGACCCGGCGCGGATACTGCTTGACGCTGGCTATGACCTTTATCGGTTGACCGACAGCGGCGCGCTGACGCACGCGGCGATCGACGAAATATCGGGCATCGCGCTGGAGAATTGGCTAGCCACTCCGCGATGAAGCTGCTCGCCTATGTGCATCTGCGCCGGATTCATAACGCCACCGGTGCAGGACGCGTCATACGAAACATCGTGGAACAGCTTGATCTCCTGGGCCAGGACGAGATCAGAATCCTGGCCGACCGTGCTGATCGTCGCGAGGTGATTCCAAAGGTTGGGAAGCCTTGGAGCGACTATCGCTATCTCGACTTTTCACTGGACACGTCCTGGCAGCAAGCCTTGTGGATCGCGACTGATCGACCGCGTGCCGAGCATTGGTGGCCGGACGCCGAGATCGTCTACTGCACCAGCGAATCCTACGTACCGACTCGACGCGCGAAGAGCGCGGTCACGCTTCACGACGCGTCTTATTTCGAGCCCAGCGCCCTGCCCCGCGATTCGGGCTTCGCCCGGCAAAAGGCGAAGTGGCAGATGTTGTACCGCAAGCTCGAACGCAAGGTGGACATGTTCCACACTGTCTCGCAGTTCTCCGCCGAACGCATCGCGCATTTCCATCCGGCAATGCGGGATCGTCTCCGCGTGGTTCACAATGGCGTAACCGAGCGCTTCTTCCAGCCGCCTGACGCAGCGGGTCAGGCGGAGCTGGGACACCTGGGCCTGAGCGGTCGGTCGTTCATCCTGTTGCCGGGTGGCCTGTCCTACCGCAAGAACGCCGATGTCGCGCTGGCGGCATGGCCCATAGTGCGAGCGATGCACCCCGACCTCCTGCTGGTCATTACGGGCCAATGCACGCCCGGCTATGCCGAGCGGGCAAGGGCGGTCGGCGCATCGATCATCATGCCGGGCTTCGTCAGCGACGATACGCTTTGCTCGCTGTATCACGCAGCCCAGCTCGTCTGGTTTCCTTCGCTTTACGAAGGTTTCGGCATCCCGGTGATCGAAGCGATGGTCTGCGGCACCGCGGTGGTCGCCAGCAACAGTTCCTCGATCCCCGAAGTCGCGGGCAACGCAGCCTTGCTGGTCGATCCATCGTCGCCCGCCCAGCATGTGGCGGCGCTGGACAGCCTCCTGTCCGACGATTCGGCCCGCGCCGAGCTGGTCGCCCGTGGGTTGGAACGCGGCGCCGGATTCACCTGGAAGGCGGCGGCTACCAGGCTGCGGGGCTATCTCGGTGCGTTTGCCTGAGCAAGATCATCGCCCACAAAGTTTCCCTCGCGGTTGCAACAAAACCGCGATACCAGCCTTGAGTACGCAGGGAGCGGTAATATTCGCGTAGCGATCGCCTTCGACAATTTCGGCCCATATCATATCGCCCGTCTCGCCGCGGCGGCGAAGGAGGTCGATGTTCTTGCCGTCGAGCGGGCGTCGACAAGCAGTCTTTATGCGTGGGATTCTCCTGACGCTCCCGAAGGGCTCGCCCGGGTCGTGCTGAGCACGACAAAAAATTCGGATCGCCCCGGCGACATCTTTGCCGCGATCGATGAAAAGGTAGGCCCTTTCAAGCCGGACGTGATCGCGGTTCCCGGATGGTCGTCCCAGATGGCGCTTGCCCTCGCGAGCTGGGCGGTCGCGCGCAATATTCCTGTCATAACGATGTCCGAGACGAACCCATGGGATTTTCGGCGCAAATGGGCCACCGAGTTCCTGAAGCGGCAGGTTTTCGAATATTTTACCGCTGGCCTTTGCAGCAGTGACGGGCAGGCGGCGTATCTCCACACACTCGGCTTGCCGTCCGAGGCGATTTTTCGCGGTTATAACATTGTCGACAACGGCTATTTCCGGCGGATGGCAAATGCCGCCCGCGATGCTGCGATGCCCCTAGGCAATCGGGACGAGCGTCTTCCCGAGGCGGCGCGGGGTCGCTATTTCCTCGCGTCAAACCGCTTCATCCCCAAGAAGAACCTCGCCGTCGTCCTCGATGCTTATGCCCGTTTCCGGCAAGCCCGTACCGATGACCCCGCAGATTGGCCGTTGGTCCTGCTCGGTGACGGAGACCTTCGCGCACAACTGGAGCGGCAGCGCGCGGCGCTGAATCTCGAGGGCCATGTTCATATGCCCGGCTTTCGGCAGTATGACGCTTTGCCGGCCTATTACGGAACTGCGGGGTGTTTCGTCCACGCCAGCACGGTCGAACAATGGGGATTGGTAGTGAACGAGGCGATGGCGTCGGGTCTGCCGGTTCTCGTCTCGGACCGGTGCGGCTGCACCTCGGTGCTCGTTCGCGACAGCGTCAATGGATTCACTTTCTCCCCGTTCGACACAGAGGCACTGGTTACGGGAATGAAGGCGATTGCGGCCACCGAAAGTCTGGCCGCCATGCGAGAAGCAAGCCGGTCGCTGATCGCGGCATGGGAGCCGAGCCGGTTCGGGCAGGGTATGGCCGATGCCGCTCGTTACGCGGTGGCAACGCCGCGCAAGCGCCCATCAGCGATGGCGCGAATTGCGATCGGTTTCGCAATGTGGCGGCGGTCGCTGCAATGACCGGCAGTATTCGCCCGTTGAACCTCGGTATCCTGACCGCATCGCTTAGTGCGGAGGCCGGCGGCTTGTTCGAATCGGTCAGGCTCCCGGCGAATTTGATGCATAATCGCGGACACATCGTGTCGGTGTACGGCGTCGTCGACGAGGGCCTGAACGTCGGCCGCGATGCATGGAAGGTGGATCGCTTTCGCGCGTTTCCCGTGGTCGGGCCGAAACGGTTCGCCTTTGCTCCCGGATTGGGCCGCGAGCTCAGCGCAAACCGCTACGATGCCCTCCACCTGCATGGCCTCTGGAACTATTCTTCCGTCGCCGCGCGTCGCTGGAACCGGCGGAACGAGGGCGCTCTGGTCATTTCGCCACATGGCATGCTCGACCCCTGGGCACAGCGAAACAGCCATGTGAAGAAGCGCGTCGCGAAATGGGCGTTTGAAAATGCCAATCTGCGCGGCGCCGCTGTTCTGCGTGCCTTGTGCTGGGCGGAGGCCGATGCCATCGAAGCGCTGGGTCTCGGGGTGCCGATCGCCGTCATTCCCAATGGCGTCGCGCTGCCCATGGACGAGCCGGAATCTTCATCCGCGAATCCGTCGCGGAAGAAACTGCTTTTTCTTGGGCGGATTCACCCGAAAAAGGGAATCGCCGAGCTGATCGAAGCATGGGCGATCGCGGGGAAAGCGTCGCGCGCAATCCGCGACGACTGGGAGTTGCAGATCGCCGGATGGGACGACGGCAATCATCTCCAGCAACTCACGCGGCTTGCAGAGGAGCGACAGCTCGGCAATGTGACATTCCCGGGCCCCTTGTACGGGCAGGAAAAGCAGGCCGCTTATGCCCAATGCGATGCGTTCATCCTGCCATCCTATAGCGAGGGCATGCCCATGACCGTGCTGGAGGCATGGGCCCACCGCAAGCCGGTCCTGATGACCGATGCATGCAACATACCGGAGGGGTTTGTTGCCGGCGCGGCCTGTCGCATCGACAACGAGCCCGGCGCCCTGGCCACCGCGCTTCAGTATCATCTGGATCAGCCGTCCGCTCTGGTGAGGACTGGCGAGCGCGGCCGTCGGCTGGTGGAGGAACGTTTCACCTGGGAGCGAATCGTGGATCAGCACATCGGGCTGTTCTCGTGGCTGGCAGGCCGGGGGCCGCGCCCGCATCATATCGCGAGCTGATCATGGCGGATACACCTCCATCCGACCGGACCGCACCCCGCATCGACATCGCGGCGAACCGGCGCACCTCGAACTATACGAGACGTGAGCGCCTTGCGCGGATCGCCTGGAGCATGGGAAGGCTGGTTTTCGCGGCGATCCCTCGCCCCTTCTTCGCCGCGCGCGCAAGTTGGCTGCGCCTGTTCGGTGCCAGAATCGGCAGGCATTGCCAGATTTATCCGACGGTGCGAATCTTCATGCCGTCACAGCTCGAGATCGGCGACTGGTCGTCGGTAGGCGACCGGGCGATCCTGTACAATCTGGCCGCGATCAGCATCGGCGAGCGGGTCACGGTTTCGCAAGGCGCACATCTCTGTGCTGGAACGCATGATTTTCGCGATCCCCACATGCCTCTGATTCGCGCGACGATCCGGGTGGAAGATGAGGCGTGGCTCTGCGCCGATAGCTTCGTTGGTCCACACGTCACCATTGGCGCGCGGGCAGTGGTTGGCGCGCGGGCGGTGGCGATGCGTAATGTGCCCGCTGGTGCGGTGATGGCGGGCAACCCCGCGCGCGAGGTCGGAAGGCGATGAGAATCCTGGTCACCGGCGGCGCCGGCTATATCGGCAGTCACACCTGCAAGAAGCTTGCGGCGGCGGGCCATGAACCGATCGTCTTCGACAATCTGTCTACGGGCCACCGCGGCTTCGCCCGTTTCGGTCCGTTGGTCCAAGGCGACATCAATGATGTCGGCGCGCTTCACGCTGCGTTGGCGCGGCATCTGCCTGACGCGATTATTCATTTCGCAGCCTCTGCCTATGTGGGAGAGTCGATCGCCAGGCCGTTGGCATATTACCGCAACAATGTCGGCGGAACGCGCAACGTGTTGGAAGCGGCCGTGGAGGCCGGCGTCACCAAATTTGTCTTCTCCAGTTCCTGCGCAACCTATGGGATCCCCGACGTCGTGCCGATCGACGAGGCCACACGGCAGCGCCCGATCAACCCCTATGGCGATACCAAGCTGTTCGGCGAGACGATGATGCGCGGCGTGAGCGCCGTGCACCAGATCGATTGCGTCGCGCTCCGCTATTTCAATGCCGCGGGTGCTGATCTGGAGGGGTATCTGGGGGAAGCGCATGATCCGGAAACCCATGTCATTCCGCTGATCCTTCAGGCGGCCGCGGATCCGGCGAAGCGCTTTTCCATCCTCGGCGTCGATTACGACACGCCCGATGGCAGCTGCGTACGTGACTTCCTCCATGTGGAGGATCTGGCCGACGCCCATTGTCGCGCCCTTGAAAGATTGAGCGGTACCGCCGGATTCGACGCGATCAATCTGGGAACGGGATATGGCCTGTCCGTCCGCGAGCTTATCGCCGCGGCCGAGCGCATCACCGGTCGCCATATCGCCGTTGACATCAAGCCACGCCGGCCCGGCGATCCGCCGGTGCTGGTCGCCGATCCGGCAAAGGCGCTGGCGACGCTCGGATGGCAGGCACGGCATTCGGATATCGACACGATCATGCGTAGCGCCTGGGCGTGGCTGCGCGCCGCCGACAATCCTGCGCGGCATACGGCCTGACGATGAAGGTCTCGGCGGTCATCCTGACCTTCAATGAAGAGGGCAATATCGCGCGGTGCCTGCAATCGCTGGCATGGTGCGACGATATCCTGGTCGTCGATTCCGGCAGCACCGACGCCACGCTCGCGCTGTGCGCGGAATATGGCGCGCGTGTGATGCACAATCCCTGGGTCAATTTCTCGACGCAGCGCAACTGGGCGCTCGCCAACGGCGACCTTCGCTGCCAATGGGTGCTCCACCTCGATGCCGACGAGGAAGTAACGCCCGAATTCAGGGCCGCGGTCGAACGGCTCGTTCCGCCGGCAGGCATCCACGGATATCGTATTCCGTCCAGGACGATCCTGTTCGGCAAATGGCTCCGGCGATCGGGCATGTATCCGGTCTATCAGGTGCGGCTCGGCGACCGCGACCTGTGTACCTTCCACGAACATGGCCATGGCCAGCGCGAAAACCTGACGGCCAGCCAAGTCGCCACGCTCGACACGCCTTATAATCATTATGCTTTTTCCCACGGGCTGAGAAACTGGTTCGTCAAGCATGTCGGCTATGCCCGTGCGGAGGCCGATCAGATTGTCCAATCACGGGCCGAGGCGGTGGCGCCGGACGAAGCAGGCCAGCTCAGCTCGACCAATCGGCGCCGGGCGATGAAACGCATGGCAAACAGGCTCCCTCCCCTTGCCCGGCCGCCTGCGCGCTTCTTCTACATGACGGTGCTGCGCATGGGCTTTCTGGACGGCCGCGTCGGTCTTTATTATTGCGTGATGAACGCGCTCTACGAAGCGATGATCGCCCTCTTCCTGATCGAACGCCGTTTTGCCGCGCGCAACATCAAGCCCTGACGGCATCGCCCATGCGACGCCCATGCGACGGCGCGGCAGATAGCCCGTCCGGCATCCCAGACCAGGCTCTACGCCGGCAGGAAAGAAACCATCAGTCGACGCATTTCCTTCGCCACGGCGTGCGCCGTGTGCCGGGCGAGATGGGCCTGTCGCGCGGCCGGATTCGGGTCGCGCGGTTCGCTTAACGCAGCCGCGAGCGCCCGTGCCGCATCAACGGGATCGCCCGAACGGAACAACCGCCCTTGTGTTCCCGCGGCCTGGGCCAATCCCCCAACATCCGAGACCACGGTGGCGCAACCGCCCGCCAGTCCTTCAAGCGCAACGATACCGAAGGGTTCCGGCCAGAGCGAGGGGACGACGAGAATCCTGTGCGCGTTCAACAATTTTCTGATCGTTGCACCGCGGGCCGGACCGAAAAATTCCACGCGATCGGACAAACCCAGTGACGCTGCAAGATCCCGCAGTTTTCCTTCAGCTGAGCCCTCGCCGACGATCGTGAGCCTGGCGTGATCCAGCGGGCCTCCCGGCAGTGCCATCGCCCGCAGCACCACATCGAAGCCTTTTTCGTCGACGAGCCGGCCAAGCGCGAGGATATCCTGGTCGCGCTCGACGCCTTCTTCCTCGTAGATCACATCCGCGTCATAAGGGTTGAGCAACGTGAGGCGGGGCCGACCCGGCGGCAGAGTGGCGGTGATGTAATCGCTGCACCCGAAATTGGCCGTGACATAACGCTTGATAAGCAAGCCCTTGAGTTGCGTCGGGTAGGATTGCTGCCGATCCGATCGGTCAGACAATCGATATTCATGCTGGTGCCAGACGAAGAGCGGCGTGCCCGAGGCAACGACCGACATGGCCAGCTTCAGCCCAATATTGGGCATGATGACGACATCCGCCTCACGACAGATGCGAAAGACCGTCAGCATGGAGGGATTCCGGATCAGGCGATAGGCACGCTCCGGCATTGGAGGGCCGTCATAAAGAGTCAGCACAGTCACGTCATCGCCGGCAAGCGCCTGCGCCTGCGCCATCATGTCGGCGATGTTCTCGATTCCACCGACGCGCGGCAGGAACGACGTGGCGCACCAGATAATCTTCAAACGCTGCTCTTTCCCAAATTGAAGAGAGGCCCCTGGTCTGGGCAGGCAGGCCTCATGGCCGTTCTCGGAAGGAATGGGGCATGAAGGAGGAAAGCCGGAATCGCCCCATAAGATCATGAATTAGTGTGTCGAATTCAACCGGACGGCGCCGGGCAAAAATGCCGATGGAAATAATCGAAAGGATGATGCCGACAGCCACCGGTGGCTGTTCAGGCAGTGCGAAGAGGCAGACGACCAGGCTCGCCAAAACGACACTCCCTTCCGGCGCGATGGTGGCAAGCAAGGTCTTTCCCGATTTCGTGAAGAATGCCCGGCCACTGAGATACATGATGTTGCGACCAAAATAAGCGACGCACGCGCCGGAGACACCCCAGAGATGCGACAGGCCCAACAGCAAGGCGCAATAGGGTGCGATGATGACGCCGGCGACATAGATGTTGGCGGCCGGCCGTCCCTGCCCGAGGATGCGGTAATAGAGCGAGCCGGAGAACATCTCGAGCCAGAACGCGGCCAGCAATATCTGCATGGGTAAAGTCGCCAGCAGCGCGAACGACGCCCCCATCCACAGGGTGAGAAAGGGCCTGGTTAGAAAGATGCCGATAACGAAGACCGGGCTGAGCACTGCGATCATTCGAAGCATCTTCTGCCCGAGAATTTTCTCTTCCTCGACAGCACGCGCGGCCAGTTGCGGCAGGGCCGCCTGACCCAGGCTGGCGGGAAAAACCATCACGCGGGAAATCGCGCTCGACGGCACCGCATAATAGGCGACCGCGCCGGAGCCCGCCACGGCGCCGAGAATCAACCGGTCGGCTGACGAGATGGCCAGTTCGAGCAGCCCACCGATCGACACCGAAGATCCATATCCAAGCAGCGCCCGCGCCGACGCCAGCGATATGGTGGGCCGCGCATTCTGCAGGAGGATTACCTGAGCGATCGTCATGGAAGCGATGACAAGTATCAATCTGCCGATCAGCGTCGCGATGATCAATGATTCAAGCGATGGCGAGATCAGCACTGCGGCCAGCACCGGCATGGTAATCGACAGCGCCAGGTTGATCGCCCCGAGCACGGCGCTGGTGACGAAATACTCGCGCGCTCGTAGCAGCCCCCCCGCCGTGGAATTCAGCACTGTCGAGAGCCCGATCGCGAGCAAAGCGGGCGTCGAGCGCAACAATTCGTCGCTCACCGCAGGGCTGAGGTTGAACAGGTTGCCGAAACCGCCGCCGACCAGACCGAACAGGATGACACCCGTCACCGCACCAACGGGCACGCTGATTGCCATTGCCGTCCAGAAATAGTCCGACTGACGGCTTCGATCATCCTTGCTCTCGCTCGCGATCCGATAGGTGAGGGCCGAGCCCATCCCCAGGTCGAACGCGGAAAAGAAGGTCAGGAACGCCCAGATGATCGCCAGGATACCGTAACGTTCGTTGCCGATGACATGGAAATACAGCGGCGTCAGCGTCGCGAACAGCACCAGCCCTACAAGGCTGCCTGCCAGATTGACGAAACTGTTGCGGCGAATTGCCATGATTGTGGCGGCTGTGCCTCAGCCCTTCTGAAGCTCGGAGAAATAGTCGATCGTCTTGATCAGGCCCTGCCGCAACGGAATCGATGGCTCCCAGCCCAAAGTCTCGCGGGCACGAGTGATGTCGGGCTTGCGCTGCATCGGGTCGTCCTGCGGCAATGGCCGGAACACCAGCTCCGATTTCGAGCCAGTCATCTCGACGACCAGTTCCGCCAGCTCCCGGATGGTAAACTCGACCGGATTTCCCAGATTGATCGGTCCCGACACTTCCGGGGCTGTATCCATGAACGCCATGAAGCCAGCGACCAGATCGTCAACATAGCAAAAGGAGCGAGTCTGCTGGCCGTCGCCATATAATGTGATCGGCTCACCGTTCAGCGCCTGCATTACGAAATTGGAAACAACACGACCGTCTGCCGGGTGCATGCGCGGGCCATAGGTGTTGAAGATACGGGCAACCTTGATCTCAAGCCCGTGCTGGCGATGATAATCGAAGAAGAGGGTCTCCGCACAGCGCTTGCCTTCGTCATAGCAGGAGCGGATGCCGATCGGATTCACATTGCCCCAATAGGCCTCGGTCTGCGGATGCACGCTGGGATCGCCATAGACCTCACTCGTCGAAGCCTGGAAGATCTTACAGCGCAGGCGTTTGGCCAGGCCCAGCATGTTGATCGCGCCATGCACCGAGGTCTTGGTCGTCTGGACCGGATCATGCTGATAATGAACTGGCGACGCCGGGCAGGCGAGGTTGTAGATCTCGTCAACCTCGACATAGAGCGGGAAGCATACGTCGTGGCGCATGAACTCGAAGCGCGGATGGCCGGCCAGGTGGTCGACGTTGCGCTTCGTGCCGGTGAAGAGATTGTCCACACACAGCACTTCGTCACCGCGCTCAAGCAGTCGATCGATCAGGTGGGAACCCACGAACCCCGCTCCGCCGGTGACCATGATGCGCCTGCGGCTGTTATACAGTCTTGCCACGTTCGTGATGTCCCCGCCTAGTGAAACAGGCCTTTTGTTCGACGGCACCTGGGCACCGTTTGCCCGATCTGGCCCGAATTATCTCGCTGCTACAGGCTCGAACCCCGTCGCACCAGACGGCATGGGCACAAAATGCTGCGTTTGCACAGTTTGAGCCGCCCTGATCATATATCGCGCTCGTCAATGCTGATCATGCGCCGCTTCGCCCCTTCGATCCGCAATGCCGTGAGGATGCCGGTCTGATAGGCGCCGGTATCGATCCCGATCCGGTTCTCCATCTCCTCAGGTGCTGCCGAGATCGTGTGGCCGTGCACCACCATGCAACCATGATCGGTTTCGTCGTTCAGGAACTCTTCCCGGATCCAGCGCAGATCATGCGGATCCTGGTCAGCCAGGCACTTGCCCGGCCTCAGCCCAGCATGGACGAACAGGAAATCGCCGAAAGTGAAGCTGTCGGCAAACCCTTCAATGAAGCTGAAATGGGATGCCGGAACGGCAGTGCGAATCATGGCGGCGGCCTCAGTCGGTGCGAGGGTGGCCAGGCGTCCGACCTCGACGCCATAGCTTTGCGCGAACTCGTAGCCGCCATAGGTAAGCCATTGATGCACTGCCTCAGGTTCATCGCCCAGCACGCGCAACATCATTTCTTCGTGATTCCCCATCAGAAAGATGGGCCGGATCCCTTCCGACGGCAATCGCATCAGGAATTCGATCACGCCGCGCGAATCCGGGCCCCGGTCGATCAGGTCGCCCAGCAGAATCAGATAGTCGCGGGCGCGACCATTATCGTGGCGGTCGCGATCGATCGTTGCGATCATGCGCTCGAGCAAGTCAAGCCGCCCGTGCACATCGCCGATCGCATAGGCGCGGGCACCCGAAGGGCCGCGCCATTCGGTGGGTGCTTTGCGCGTGGCACGCGATTGCCTGAAACGCGAGAACATCATTCGAGCCTTTTTGTACCTTGTAGCCGCAGCTAGCCCCGCGCGACGAGACTCTCAAGCGCGTGCGCCCATCGAACCAGTGCGCTATCGCGCCGGTAACCGTGTTGCAGCATCGCACGGGCGCGATCGCCCATCGCGCGACACGCGGCCCGGTCGTCCGCCAACCCCGTGATCGCAGCGGCGAGACCGGTCGCATCGCCGGGCGCCACCGCCATTCCTGCTCCCGGACTACCGATCATTGACGGCACCTCGCCCATCGGATCGCACACCGCAACGATTGGCCGCGCCGCCGCTGCGATGCCGAACACCTTGCTCGGGACGATCAACCCCTCGAATTCGGGGCGGAGCGACAACCAATGGGCATCGCCCACCGCAAGGCTCTCCGACAGCCGCGCTCGCGGCTGATAAGGCTGGAAAACAAAGCGCTCTCGTCCCGCGGCGACCGCGTTGCGGCGAAGCTCGGTCTGAGCATGGCCGCCGCCGACGAACAGGAACCAGATATCCGATCGATGCGCGAGCAGCCCTGCGGCCGCAAGGAGCGTATCGGCCTCATGTGCGCGGCCGAGGTTCCCGGAATATTCGAGGACGAACGCGTCGGCCGGCAAACCCCAGTCGGCGCGCAACGCCGGGCTGTTCGACGCGGAGGGCGCGATGGCCTCATCATCACTCCAGTTGGCGATAGTGACGATCCGCTCCGCGGCCACGCCGCGGCGGGCAATCCGATCAGCCATGCGCCGGCCGATCGCGACGGTGAGTGCCGAGCGCCGCAACGCGACGTCACGGAGGGCGCCTAGTACACTGCCGACCGGCCCGCGCAATGCGCTCATGCCCATTGCGACCGCGACTTCCGGGTAGAGATCCTGAACCCAGTTTACCAGCCGCGCGCCGCGCACCTTGCACGCGACGAGCGCGACGAGCGCGATCAGGGGCGGATCGGTCTTGGCGACCACAATCGTGCCCCGGCGGAGGATGCGCAGAAGAGTCCAGCCGGCGCTGAGATAAAAGGTCACATAGGCGAGCAGCCGTCCGATGATCCCCAGGTTCGTGCCGTTCACCGTCGCGACCCGCGTGACCGTCACGCCGTTGATTCGCTCTCGCGGCGACAGGCTTGCGCCCACGGTCCCATAGATCAGCCGACTGGTGACGATCTCTACCACCCAGCCCTGCCCCGCCAGATATTCGGCGAGATCGGTCAATATCTGCGCGGTCGCCGAATGATCCGGCGCGTAGAAGCGATTGACGAAGACGATGCGGCGACCAGCGATCTCTCGCGCAGGCAGGCGCCTGGAAGAATCCGAAACCACGGGCCGACTATTTCGAGCCGAAGCCGTTGAGCATCACGACCACGGTTCGCATCGTGATCAGCACGTCCAGCCAGGCGGAGAAATTCTTCACGTAGAAAAAATCATATTGAAGCTTCATGTTGATCTCGGCGAGATCGGCGACATGGCCCTGATTCACCTGTGCCCATCCGGTGATGCCCGGCCGGACGATGTGGCGATAGGAATAAAAGGGTATCTCCGCCTCGTACCATGTCGACAGGTCCATCGCCTCCGGTCGCGGACCGATCCAGCTCATTTCGCCGGTCAGGATATTGAAGACCTGTGGCAGTTCGTCCACCCGTGTACGGCGAAGGAAACGGCCGATGCGGGTGACGCGATCGTCATCCGCATGAGTGATCGAGCTCCTGCGTCGCGCGTCCTGATCGGCCTCGACGCTCCGCGGACGCATGGTGCGGAACTTGATCATCGTGAAGGAACGACCGCGATACCCCATACGCTGCTGGCGAAAGAAGACGGGGCCTGGAGAATCCAGGCGAATGGCAGTGGCGATCATCGCCATCGCGATCACCAGCGGGGGTAGAACGACGAGGCAAGCTGCGAGATCGAGCAGGCGCTTGAACTTGCGATAAGCGAGGTTGGGGAGAAGCGATCCAAAACTGTTCTCCGACAGATGCTCGATCTGCACCCGCCCGGTGAGCAATTCCCGGACTTGCTTCACATGGTAAACCGGGACGCCGTTGATCGCGGCGTGGGCAAGCATCCGTTCCCAGGGCGAATCGAGATCGTGGTGAAGGTCGGCGACGATCATCACATCTCGTCCGACAGGAACCTCGGGTCGAGCGAGCGGCAGCCATTCCGCCCCCTCGATATCCTCGAGGAAGCCCGTCCGCCCACCCGGCACGACATGGAAGCGCCGGACCGCCCGGCGCGCGCTGAGATAGGCAAGGGCGTAGGCCGCGGCCACGCTGAGGGTGAAGCTCGCGATCAAGACCGTTCGATTATAGTCGAGCCGCAAGACCACCGCGGTCAGGATCGCCAGCCCGAACGACATGGAGAATGTCGGGAGCACGTAAATGAAGGTGCGGGTACCCGGGAAGCCGCCGATCCGGCGCGACAACAATGTCGCACTGACGACGCTGAAAAGGGAAAGGACAAGGCTGGCCGGAGCCGATGGATGCTGATCGTAATTGGAATGCAGGCCGTAGCGCGCGGCGAGCGGCAGGAGCACGCCCAGGAACACCTCGACACAGAGCTGCAACCGCAATGACGAAATCCACCGCGCGTTGCCGACAAGGCTGGACAGATTGCGTTGCATCAGCATGAATCAGGCCCGATCCCATCGCCCCGAAACAATTGCCATCGCGCTACTCCAGCCGTGAACACGAGCGGATGCCAGGCATATGTCATCCGCCCGCACCGCCACCCATCCTTGATCCAAATCTTCGGCCAAATCCAGCCACCTCCCGCAAGTGCGAGATATTCTCATCAAGGCCTCGATCGGTCGGAAGAACGATCGAGCGGTGATCGCCTCTATATCATCACCGTGTCGCCACCGCGACAGAGCATGTCCGATCGGTCGGTGCCGTCCCCGGCCCCAAGAACGCCAACAGGCGATGCTCCGAATCGAGAGGCGGCGGAAACCAGCGCTTGCCAAGCGATTCGAACACCCGCGCGCCCATCCGGAGGACGCTCATGACAGCCGCATCAAACGGCTTAACCATTTGTTTGGTATAGAAACGACATACGACGTCACACATCATTACGGGAAACCTTTTGCACGGTGTGGCGTTACGGCATCAGTTCGAGACACTGTGCAGATGCGAACGTTTTGGGTGGACAAAATACGGGCTTGAGGCTAACCCCAGACCGTGAGCCTACTTCCAAGCGGTTCAGGAGGAGACTGAATATGAAATTTTCGCGGGTAACCGCCGCCATCTTGATGGCGAGCCTTTCTTCACCGCTGTTTGCCGGTGCTGAGCAGTCGGTCGGCAAGCTGACGGCAGCCAGCCAGGGCACCTTCGTTTCGCGCGAGGGCAAGCTGATTCCGGCGAGCGTCGGCCAGTCGCTCTATGCCGGTGATCGCGTCGTGACGCGCGGCCAGGCCCAGGCCAAGGTCGCCTTCCCAGGTTGCAGCTACACCATGGCGCCGACCTCCGTGCTCTCGGTCAGTTCGTCGAGCTGCGCGACCGCTCCGAAGTCGTTCGCTCAGGACGGCGGCTCGGGCGAAGAAGGCGCGGGCGGCGGCGGTGCCGGTGGTGGTGTCGTGCTCGGCCTTGGCATCATTGCGGCCGGTCTCGGCGCCTATTTCGGCTTCAAGAACGACGATTCGAAGCCTGCCAGCCCGTAAGCGCTGCAGCCGATAACGAACGATAACGGGGTCGGATGAAAATCCGGCCCCTTTTCGTATGATGATGGTGCTGCCTTTCAACGGTGCTCCCCGCCGACGTGGCAATATATTTCTATTTTCCTCCTCTCCTAGCCTTAGCTGTCTGGCTATCGCAACGGGTTGAAGCGCTACGACTACCGCCTGACGCTTGCCAATCAGGCCACCTCTTCCTAGGCCCCGAGGTGGGGAGCAAATGACCTGATGCGCATTCTCGTGACCGGCGTGGCCGGCTTCATCGGCTTTCACGTGGCTCGACACCTTATCGCAGATGGCGATACGGTCATCGGAATCGACAATCTCAACGATTATTACAGCGTCGCGCTGAAGCAGGCGCGGCTGGCGCAACTCGCCAAGCAGGGCGGTGACCGATTCCAGTTCGCCCGGGTTGATTTCTCGGACTGGCGCAGCCTGGATGAGGCATTTTTCGACCTGGAATTCGACCGGATCGTTCACCTCGGCGCGCAAGCAGGCGTACGCTATTCGATCGATAACCCACGAGCCTATGTCACGTCGAACGTCGCCGGGCATCTCAACATCCTGGAACTCGCCCGCAACCGGAAGACCGATCACCTGGTCTACGCTTCCTCGTCTTCGGTCTATGGCGGCAATGCGGCGCTCCCCTTCCGGGTCGAAGACCGTGTCGATCACCCGCTGTCACTCTACGCCGCCACCAAGAAGGCGGACGAGCTGATGAGCGAGACCTATGCGCATCTCTATCGCGTGCCGCAGACTGGCCTGCGCTTTTTCACGGTCTATGGCCCTTGGGGCAGGCCGGACATGGCGATGTGGCTCTTCACCAAGGCGATACTCGCCGGCGACCCGATCCGTGTGTTCAATGGCGGCGACATGCGCCGCGACTTCACCTTCATCGACGACGTCGTCTCAGGCGTCGTTTCATGCCTGCACAAGCCGCCACGCGATGACGGTACGCTCAAGGCCGGAGGCAGCGTGGCGCCCCACGCCATTTACAATATCGGCAATCACCGTGCCGAGGAGCTCCACCGGCTGATCGCGCTGATCGAGGTCGCATGCGATCGGGAGGCGATCAAGGTCATGGAGCCGATGCAACCCGGCGACGTCCACGCGACCTATGCCGATATCAGCGCGATCCAACGCGACATTGGCTTCGAGCCCTCGACCAAGCTCGAGACCGGCGTACCCCTATTCGTCGAATGGTACCGCGACTACCACGGCATCTGAGGACCAGCTTCAGCGCAGCAGGTCGACCGCGAACGCGCGCACCGAAGAGCCGATATCCTCACGGGCAATGGCAACGGCCAGATTGGCCTGGACATACCCAGCCTTGTCACCACAATCGTAGCGGCGACCGTCGAAGGTAAGGCCGTGAAAGGGCTGATCGCCGATCATCCGCGCCATCGCGTCCGTCAGCTGGATCTCGCCGCCGGCGCCCTTTTCCTGGGTTTCAAGCACGCGCATCACTTCGGGCTGAAGGATATAACGGCCGATCACCGACAGATTGGAGGGTGCCGTGCCGGCCTTCGGCTTCTCTACCAGGCCCTTGACCTGCGTCAGCGCGCCGGCGCGGACCCCCGGTGTGATCACGCCGTACATATGGGTCTGATCGTCCGGCACTTCCTGCGCACAGATCATGTTGCCGCCGACCTCCATATAGGCGTCAACCATCTGCTTCAGGCAACCGGGCTTGCCGACCATGAAGTCGTCTGCGAGCAGAACCGCAAATGGCTCGTCGCCGACGATATCGCGCGCGCACCACACCGCGTGACCCAGGCCCATCGGCTCCTGCTGGCGGACATAGGCGACAGCACCTGGCCGCAGGCGCGTCTGATGCAGCAGCTCCATCGACTTGCCGCGATGGGCCATGGTCGTCTCGAGCTCATAGGCGATGTCGAAATGGTCCTCGATCGCCGACTTGCCACGACCAGTGACGAAGATCATCTGCTCGATCCCCGCCTCGATCGCCTCGTCCACCGCGTACTGGATCAGCGGGCGATCCACCACCGGCAGCATCTCCTTCGGCAATGCCTTTGTCGCCGGCAGAAAGCGGGTACCAAGACCACCCACAGGGAACACGGCTTTGCGCAGCGGCTTGATCGGCATCCTGTCTCACTCATGAAGCTGGAAACGACGACGTCGTATCGTGGGAATCAACTCCTCCGCCCCTAGTCGGGCGGCAGGCGAAAGGGAAGTACCGTCAGCATCGCGACACAACGAACTCACCGGCCGCCGGTGACGAAACGCAATAGGCCCGGCATCGTCTTCAGCAGCACCCAATAGGCCAGGACAGCGAAGGCAATGATCAGCGCCGGCAGTACGGCATAGGCCGTCAGCACTGCCTCCGCCGTCATCGGCAGTGCGCGGAACGTCAGCTTCTTGCCGACCGTGACCAGCGGCTCGTGTACGGCAAACACGAAGAAGGACGTTCCGCCGAGCCAGGCAAGCGGCCCGCGCCAACGATCCGACTCCGCCAGCCAGCGGCTCGCCTTCAACGCCATGACCACGCCAATCGCGACCGTCGGTCGTAACAGATAGTTGAGCAGCCCCGCGCCGTGGCTGACATAAAAGCCCCATAGTCCGAGCACGAAGAACGGCGCGATCCACCAGCTGGCACGATCGACGACGAACAGCGAGCCGCCCCGGATTGCGATCATCGCGCCGAGATAGAAGAACAGGACTGGCTCACCTTCCGGCAACAGCAACGGCCAGACCACACTCACCCAGGCGCAGAGCAGGACGATCAGCGTCGGCCAGGCAAGATAGCGCGCCGCCAGCCACACCAGCGGCGAGGCGACAACGAGGATCATCAGGTCGCGGATGAACCAGAATTGGTAGGCGATCGGATAGCGCGTGAAACCAAAGATCGCGTCGATCAACTGGAAGGCAGACATACCCCGCACCGCAAGGTTCTGGCTGTTGAAGAGCGGCGCGAATGCGGGGACTGACTGAGCAACTGCCACGAGCAAGAGCAACGCGATGTTCCAGAAGAGAAACGGGACCAGCAGGCTGCGCACCCGCGCCTGAAGCTTGGCGTAATAGATTGCGGGAGAGAAGGACACGCCCCGGAAGAACAGGAAACCCGACATCAGGAAGAAGAGCGGGACGGCAATACGCGCAATCGAGGCGGTGAAAACCTGGACATTCTCGACGGTTCGCGCATCCGTCATGCCGCGCGCGCCCTCGGCGAAGTTGGCGGTCACGCCGCAGGCGTGAAGATAGACGATCAGCACGATGAGCGGAAAGCGTAATACGTCGAGCCTTACGAGATGCCCGTCAGCTTCCCCGTTCATCCGTTGTTCCCCCATCCCGATGCCAGTAACACGGCGTCAGCGCCGGAAAAAGACAGCTCAGCCCTTGAGCCACCACCGAAGCACGCCTGCCACAACGCCCAGGGCGGCAACGCTTGCCGTCCAGATCGCAGCCATCCAGGCAAGCCGCTTCCACAGAGGCACGGTGTCGGCCTGCATCAATGATAACCGTGCGTGCCGACCTTGCCGCGGAACACCCAATAGGCCCAGCCGGTATAGCCGAGGATCAGCGGGAGCATCACACCGGCGCCGATCAGCATGAAGACCTGCGCATTCTCCGGTGCGGCGGCATCCCAGATCGTCAGTTGGTCTGGCACGATGTACGGATACATGCTGATGCCCAGTCCGACGAAGCACAAAGCGAACAGGGCAAGCACGAGCAGGAACGGCGCCGACTGCGCCCCCCGTCCCAGCGCGCGCCAGAACATCCATCCGAGCGCCGCGACCAGCACTGGAACAGGCGCGGTCAGCAGGATTCCCGGCATGGTCAGCCAACGCGTATAATAATCATGCGCCAGGAACGGCGTCGCCGCGCTGACCGCGGCGATGGCGATCAGCGTGATCACGCCGTAGCGCCGGGCGAGCCGATAGGCCTGTTGCTGGGCCTGCCCCTCGGTCTTGGCGATCAGCCAGCAACTGCCGAGCAGCGCATAGCCAGCGAGGACGCTGGCACCGGTCAACAGGGTGAACGGCGTCAGCCAGTCGAGCCAGGCGCCGCCATAGCCGCGCCCGCTGATCTTCACGCCCTGCAACAGCGCGCCGAGGATGATGCCCTGCGCCAGCGCGGCGACGATCGACCCGGCGGTGAAGCCGAAATCCCAAAAGGCGCGGTGCCGTGGATCGCGCCAGCGAAACTCGAAGGCGACACCGCGGAATACCAGCCCGAGCAGCATCGCAATGATCGGCGGATAAAAGGCCGGCATCAGCACGGCGAAGGCAAGCGGGAAGGCCGCCATCAGCCCTCCCCCGCCCAGCACCAGCCAGGTTTCGTTGCCGTCCCAGACCGGCGCGATCGCGTTCATCGCGACGTCGCGCTCCTCCCCGATGCCAAAGGCCGGGAAGATGATGCCGATACCGAGATCGAACCCGTCGAGCACGACATACGCGAAGACAGCAAAGGCGATCAGGAAAGCCCAGATCGTGGCGAGATCGTAATTGTGGCTCATGACGCACCTCCGCCACGTTGGGCAGGCCCGGGCACGATCCCCGCCGTCCGGATCGGGGCATTGCCGAGTTCGGATTCGCCCCGCTCGACGCCCTTGTCGATCAGCTTCAGGATATACCAGATGCCGACACCGAACACCGCGAAATAGACCAGCACGAAGGCGATCAACGAGGCGCCGACCGCCGGCGCGGCAAGCGGCGAGGCGCTATGGACGGTGCGGAGCAGGCCATAGACCGTCCAGGGCTGACGCCCGACCTCCGTAGTGACCCACCCGGCTATGACCGCGACAAAGCCGGCAGGCCCCATCAGGACGCCAGCCCGGTGCAGCCATGTCCAGTCATAGAGCTTGCCCCGCCACCGCGCGACGAGGCTCCACAGGCCGAGCCCGAAGATCGCCAGGCCGAGGCCGACCATGATGCGGAACGACCAGAACACGATCCACACCGGCGGCTGGCGATCCGCAGGGATTGTATCGAGCCCGGCGAGTGGGGCGTTCAGGTCGTGCTTCAGGATCAGCGACCCGATTTTGGGAATCTCGACCGCATAGTCGATCCGCTTCTCCTTGGCGTTCGGGATGCCGAACAGGATCAGGGGTGCGCCGTCCGGGTGGCTGTCATAATGACCTTCCATCGCCATGATTTTCGCCGGCTGGTGTTCGAGTGTGTTCAAACCATGCTGGTCTCCGGCGAAGATTTGAATCGGTGCGACCAGCGCCGCCATCCACATCGCCATCGAGAAGATCTTCCGCGCATGCGGATCGCTGCTGTCCCTGAGCAGGTGCCAGGCACCCGTCGCGCCGACGACCAAAGCGGTGGTGAGGTAAGCAGCGATCACGGTGTGGACGAGGCGGTAAGGGAAGCTCGGGTTGAAGATCACTGCCGCCCAGGAGCCTGCGACGACGAACTGGCCCTGCGCGTTGATCGCATAGCCGACCGGGGTCTGCATCCAGCTGTTGGCGGAGAGGATCCAGAAGGCGGAGATAGTGGTGCCGATGGCGACGAGGCAGGTGGCGGCGAAGTGCAGCTTGCGGCCGACCTTCTCCATGCCGAACAGCATCACGCCGAGGAAGCCTGCCTCAAGGAAGAAGGCGGTGAGCACCTCATAGGCCATCAGCGGCCCGATCACCGGCCCGGCCTTGTCGGAAAAGACCGCCCAGTTGGTGCCGAACTGATAGGACATGACGATGCCCGACACGACGCCCATCGCGAAGGTGACGGCGAAGATCTTCAGCCAGAAGCGGAAGATGTCGAGATAGAGTTGCTTGCCCGTCCGCAGCCACAGCGCCTCGAGCACGGCGAGATAGCTCGCCAGGCCGATCGAGAAGGACGGAAAGATGAAATGGAAACTAACGGTGAAGGCGAACTGAGCACGGGCCAGCACGATCGGATCGACGGCATCGAACATGAGCGCTTCCCCCTGGTTCGCTCAGCTCTGCTCCCGATCCGACCTTGGGGCAAGTGGACCGAACGCCCAGGTCGACCTATGCCGAGGTACAGCCGCCCGACGCCGGACGGCTAGCGCCAGGCTTATTTCTTCGGTGCGGGTGCCGCCGGCGGGGGCGCGCCTGCACCAGGAGGCATCGCGCCCTGCATCTGCTGCTGCATCTGCATCTGGCGGATCACTGCTTCGGGCAGGAAGTCGAGCAGCTCGACGTCGAACACCAGCACCGAATTGGCGGGGATCGGGCCCGTCACCTTGTCGCCGTAACCGAGGCTCGGCTTGATCCAGAAGCGATATTTGGAGCCCTTGGGCATCTGCTTGAGCGCCTCGGAGAAGCCCGGCACGACCTCATTGACCTTCATCGGGGTCGGCTGCTGCGACTTGTCGAAGGTAGTGCCGTCAGTCAGCTTGCCTTCGTAATTGACCAGCGCGACGTCGGTCTCGGTCGGCTTCGGCCCGCCCTTGCCGGGCGTGATGACCTTGTACTGCAGACCCGAGGGCAGCTCGACCACGGTCTTGTCGCTGCTGCGATTCTTCTTGAGGAAGACGACCGACGGTTCGTTCTGCACCTTCCACCAGGCGATGCCCTGAATCGCGCCGAGCGTGGCAAGCACGCCAAGGACGATACCGAGCGCGATATAGAGGATCGGCTTCGCGTCGAAGGGCTTCTTGGCGGTCGGGGGCGTGGTGGCCATGGGGAGGCTCCTGGGCGCCGCGGCGCGGGGGCCCGCGCGGCGGCTGGAAAAGGGATCAGCGGATCAGGGTGCCGCGGGCGGGCCGCCCTGAGGCAGTTGCTGCATCTGCTGTTGTTGCATCGCGCGCTGACGATAGACCGCTTCGGGCATGAAGCCGATCATGTCGACATCGAAGATGAGAAGCGAGTCGCTCGGCATCTTCGCCGGGTCGGGCGACTGCTTGCCATAAGCCAGCTCTGGCTTCAGCCACACACGGTACTTCGCATCCTTGGGCATCAGTTTCAGCGCTTCGACAAAACCCGGAAGCGCGCCGCCCGCCGACAGCGGAATCGGCACGGGCTGCTGCGAGGCGTCGAACACGGTGCCGTCGCGCAGCTTGCCGACATACATGACACCAGCGAGGTCGGTCGCGGTCGGGCGCGGCCCCTCGCCGGGCTTCAGCACCTGATATTGCAGGCCCGACGCCGTCTCGACGACGTTAGGGCGAGTCTTGTTCCAGGCGAGGAACTGCGCGTTCGAGCCGCGGAGCGCGACGACCTCGGCCGTGCCGCGAGTCGCCAGCCAGCCCGCCGCCAGCACCGCGAGCAGGATGCCGATCCACAGATACACCAGAACGCTACGCTTCGTAGGCTGCAGCGGCACTGCGGTGATCGTGGACATCGTCAGGCACCCTTAACCGGCGCCTGAAGGGCGGCCGGGATTGAGAAGACAGGAAGCGCGAGGGCCAAGCCCCCGCGCCGGCGGTTTTACCGCGCCCCGTCACGCTCCAGCCGCTTGCGCTCCAGCTTGCGGGCGCGGCGGACGGCAGCGGCACGCTCACGGGCGCGCTTCTCGCTGGGCTTCTCGTAATGACGGCGCAGCTTCATCTCGCGATAGACGCCCTCGCGCTGCAGCTTCTTCTTCAGGGCGCGCAGCGCCTGGTCGACGTTGTTGTCGCGAACGATGATTTGCATAAACCCGCAGGTCTCCGGTCAATAGAAATAGGTCGTCGCAAACATGGGTTTGCGCCGTGTGGGAGGGCCCGTACCAGCGCTCAGGCGCATTTTCAAGCAATTTGGCACGTCGCCAACCGGGTTTGCGGGCGCCCGCCCTCGCGGCTATGGCCACCGCATGACCGGCACGCCCCTCACCTTGTACAACAGCCTGACCCGCTCGCTCGAGTCGTTCAGCCCGATCGACCCGACCAATGTGCGCGTCTATTCGTGCGGGCCGACGGTCTACAACTATGTCCATGTCGGCAATTTGCGGGCCTATGTCTTTACCGACACGCTGAGTCGGGTGCTGACCTGGAAGGGTTATCCCCTCACCCATGTCATCAACATTACGGATGTCGGCCACCTCACCTCCGACGCGGATGCGGGCGACGACAAGATGGAAGCGGCAGCCAAGGCCAGCGCCCAGAGCATCTGGGATATCGCGGCGCATTATACCGCGGCGTTCAAGGAGAATATCGCGGACCTCAACATCCGCACCCCGACTCACTTCCCGCTCGCGACCGACCATATCCAGGGCATGATCGCCTTTGCCGAGCAGATCGCGCCCCGGCATTGCTACGAGCTGGAGAGCGGCCTGTATTTCGACGTGTCGACTGTGCCCGATTACGGCCGGCTCGCCCGCGTGGCCGATGACGAGCGCGAAGGGCGGATCGATCCGGTCGCCGGCAAGCGCAACCCGCAGGATTTCGCGATCTGGCGCAAATCCCCGCCGGGCGAGAACCGGCAGATGGAATGGGACTCGCCCTGGGGCCGCGGCGCGCCGGGCTGGCACCTCGAATGCTCGGTGATGAGCCAGCATTTTCTCGGCGCGCGCTTCGACATCCATACCGGCGGCATCGACCACCGCGAGATCCACCACCCCAACGAGATCGCGCAGAACCAGGCGCATTGCGAGTGCGCGGACACCGGCGCGACGATCTGGATGCACAACAACTTCCTGGTCGAGCGCGAGAAGGGCAAGATGAGCAAGTCGTCGGGCGACTTCACCCGGCTGCAGACGCTGATCGATGCCGGCATCCACCCCCTCGCCTATCGCCTGATGTGCCTGAGCGCGCATTACCGGAGCGAACTGGAATTCAGCCCGGATAATCTCGCCGCTGCCGCGACCCGGCTGAAGCGGCTGGTGATGACGGCGCAGGCACTCCGCGCGCGTAGTGACGGCACCGAGTCGGGTGATGCGTCGCGCTATCTCGACGCGCTGGATGCGGCCGTGTCCGACGACCTCAACACGCCGCGCGCCCTGCCGGTGCTCGACGAAATGCTCGGCGACAAGAAGCTGTCGCCGGCGACGCGGCTGAAGACGCTGGCGGTGTTCGACGACGTGCTCGGGCTGAAGCTCGCCACGCTGACGCGCGAAGCGTTGCGGGTGAAGCCGGCGGATACGGCGATCTCGCCCGAGGAAATCGAGGCGCGGCTGGCCGAGCGCAAGGAAGCGCGCGCGGCGAAGGACTTCGCGCGATCCGACGCGATCCGCGACGAACTGTCGGCGGCGGGCGTCGAGGTGATGGACGGCGATCCGCTGGGCTGGGACTGGAAGCCGACGCTTTAGCGTGCTGAATCTGAAGGTCGCTCCATGACGAACCTCCCGTCATGCTGAACTCGTTTCAGCGTCCAAGGCGCAACAACCAATGCCACTGCTTGTGGAGCATTGGATGCTGAAACGAGTTCAGCATGACGCAATTCAATAGTATCGAACGAACAGTTCCCAGGTCATCAGCCCTAAAGCTCTCCAACACGACTCGGTCATAGGCGCCGCATTTTTTCTTTCCGCTGTTATGTTGGATTTTCGATGCGGATTCTCGCTTGCGCTGCAACGGCTTGCGGACGGGTTCCCTGTTATCGCGTAACAGCGGTAAAATCGCCGCGAAACAGCCGAACTTCCGCTGTTCCGCGGCAAAAACCGCGGCAAAAACGTCCAACATTGGTCGACGATATCAAAGAGCAGGTGCGCGGTCGGTGGAGACTTTGCCCGGGCCCATCCTGCGCGCTTCCGGTGGAGCATTGAATCGATCCGCCCGCGCGGCTGCCGGGCTTGTCGCGGCGGAAGCCGCGCGGCATGAACCGGCTGCGATCCCGGAAAGATCATCCGGGGCCATGAGAGGTGTCCCGATGAAAGCCGTCCTCCCTGCCCTGGCCCGTCCGCTGATCGAACCGCGCCTGCCCGCCGGGCTCGATGTCGCCTGGTTCGCCAGCCGCGAGGACGCGATGGAGATGATCGTCGACGCCGACATCGCCTGGGTCGACATGCAGCGCACCGGCACGATCGGCGAAGCGGTGCTGCGCGCCAAGCATCTCAAATGGCTGTTCACGATCCTGGCCGGGATCGATTTCCTCGACCTGCCCGCGCTGCGCCGTCAGGGCACGATCGTGACCAACGGCACCGGCATCAACGCGCTGGCGGTCGCCGAATACGCGGTGATGGGCATTCTCGCCGCCGCCAAGCGATTCGACAAAGTGGTGCGCATCGCCGACCGCCACGAATGGACCTTGACCCCGCCGGGGCAGATCGAGCTGTTCGAGACCAAGGCACTGATCGTCGGATACGGCACGATCGGCGCGCTGATCGGCGATCGGCTGAAGGCGTTCGGCGTCGAGGTGACCGGCGTGACCCGATCGGGCCGTGACGGCACGCTGACGCCCGATGCCTGGGCTTCCAGGATCGGCGATTACGACTGGGTGATCCTGGCGGCGCCCTCGACCGGCGAGACCAAGGCCCTGATCGGCGCGGACGAACTGGCGGCGATGAGGCCGAGCGCCTGGCTGATCAACATCGCGCGCGGCGACATGGTCGATCAGGACGCGCTGATCGAAGCGCTGACCAAACGCCGGATCGCAGGCGCGTTCCTCGACACGGTGACGCCGGAACCGCTCCCGCCGGAGCATCCGCTATGGGATGCGCCGAACACGATCCACACCATGCATTTGTCGGGGCGGAGCCAGACCAAGATGTTTCAGCGGGCGGCGGCGCTGTTCCTGGAGAATCTGGAGGCGTTCATGAGCGGGCGGGCGATGCGGAACGTGGTGGATCTTGAGGCGGGGTATTGAGGGGATCGTCCGGAAAGGAAGCGGACATGATCGCGTTCGTCGACCCCTTCACGGTCGAGCCTCGAGCTTAAAAGGCCCCGCGCGTTCCGCGACAGGTCAGAAACGACGGGGGCGCTCAATCAAAACTCCTTTTACCGGTGAGGGCGGTTCCGAGTTCCACCTGTCTCCAGAGAGCGTTAACGGTTTCATTGCCATCCTGGAAAGCACCCCGGTCGCAAAACCAGAGGCTTGCTCCAAGGGAGTCGGTCGACAGGGCGAGAAGATCACGGGTCTGGCCGTCAGCGGGCAGCAACTCGTCGATCGGCCGTTCGGTCCGCTGCTCCCGCCTCTCGGGCACGAGCCGTATTTGGGCACGCCAAGACGCGAATACACCACCCCGCCCCCGGCTGCTCACGCCCTCGACGGCAGCTCCCTCGGCGCAGGTTCCGATCACGCCGCACATGGTGCCCTCGCCTCTGACCCCCACGCTGCTGGAGCCTTCGGCGAACGAGCCTCGGCCATGAACGCCTTCGACCTTGCCCGCGCCCCAGACCCCCACTCCGGCGGTGACCGCTTCGCGACCGAACTCGGCACCGCTTCCACCATAAACCCCGCAACGCCGCCCTTCGACGTTGACGCCATAATCTATCCTCGCTCCGTTAGTCTTGAAGGCCATGGCCGCAGCACCGTTCGCCACGAAGTAATTGCTACTCTCAGACATGACTTCCTCCTTACGATACCAGTTAAATCCTCATTCACAATGACCCCATCAAACAGCTTTACACGACGATACCAAGATTCGACAGGGCGGATGAATATCTCGCGATTCACTACCACCAATATTCCATTCATATGTGTAACATATGCAGGATGCTTCAAATACAAAACTGCAACTGTATCGGATCTGTAGCAGAAACGATCGCACCCGCACCCAGCTTCTCCGACGTTGCGACGCCCGCGCATTCACATCAAGAAGTTCGAATTCTCCCCCGCGGGAGGCGGCGTCGCAGCATTCATCGCTTTGAATTCGCGTTCATATGGGGCCGCAGCCAGGGCTACTGAACAATCTGAAATGCGAGGCGGCGCCGCGCCTTCCTTGCTCGACGCTCACAGGAGCCTCCGCGATCGCGGGGGCCTCCGGTCTTGTGGCGAATCACTATATATGGCTGTATATAGCTCAACCCGTTGGCGACGAGATGGCGAATGGCCCGTAAGATCAGGATCGACATGACTGGCCTGCGGTACGGCCGCCTGGTCGGGATCGAGTTTTCCCACCGCGCCGGCAGCCATGCGCATTGGCGTTTCCTGTGCGACTGCGGCAACGAGACGACCGTCGACGGCACTGCGGTGCGCGCGGGCAAGACCGCCAGCTGCGGATGTCTGCACCGGGAAATCTGCGCGGCGCGGCTGCTCAAGCATGGCCGGCGCGCGAAGAAGCGCCACGACCCGACCTATCGCGCATGGCAGGAGATCAACACTTTCTGCACCAACAGGGACTCGCCGCGGTACCGCGATTTTGGCGGACGCGGCATCGGCGTCTGCCCTGGCTGGAGCGCCGATTTCGAGTCGTTCCTGGCCGATCTGGGGGAGCGCCCGGCCGGCCAGATCCTCGTCCGGATCGACCCCGATGACGATTTCCAGCCGGACAATTGCCGCTGGGCGCCGGTGCGCAGCCGCTCCCGCCGCGCGGCCGATGGGGCGAGACGCCGGACCGAGGGAATCGGCGCGCCCGTTTGAGCGTGCGCACGGGCTTTGGCGCTGTCCGTCGGGACCAAAATCAGCTAGTCAATGCAGGGGGACGCACCCCGACATCCGGCTGTGGAGGTCCGAGTGACCGGCAGTTACGACAGCATGGTTCTGGGCGAGCGTTTTCAGCTGCCGCGCGTGCCGACGGCGCTCGCGCGGACCGCATCGGTGGCGCCGATCGGCTTTGCCCGACTGAAGAGCGATATCCCCGCCCATAAACGGGCCAGGGAGGTCCCGACCGAGCGCGCCTATTGCCTGCACGTGTCGCTCGCGCCGTCGTCGGTCGACCTCTGGATCGACGGGCAACACCGTTTTGCGGCTGCCGTGCCGACGGGCAGGTCGTTTCTGTTCGACCTGGCCTCCAACCCCGTGTCCGAATTCCACACGCCGTTCGATACGCTGCGTTTCTATATCTCGCAGGCCTCGCTCGACGAGCTGGCGTTCGACCACGGGATTCGCGGCCCGGTGACCTTGCTGCCGCAACTGAGCGCTGACGACCGGGTGATGCACGGCCTGGCAAGCGCCCTGATCGACAGCGTCGAGCGGCCCAGCGAGCGAAGCACGCTGTTCATCGACCATATCGGGCTCGCCTTCCATGCCCATGTTACCGCCGTCTACGGCGAACGGCGGGCCCCCGCATCGCGGAACGGCGACCGCCTTGCCCCATGGCAGGTGCGCCGTGCGCTGGACTTCATGACCGCCCATCTGGACGGCGACCCGACCGTCGCCGAGCTTGCCCGGGAATGCGGCCTTTCCCCCGCCTATTTCGCGCGCGCCTTTCGCCGGACGACCGACACCACCCCGCATCAATGGCTGATCCGCCGGCGGGTGGAACGCGCGCGGGAGCTGTTGCTGGCCGGGGACCTGCCGCTGGCGGACATCGCGGCAACATGCGGCTTTGTCGACCAGAGCCATTTCAGCCGGCTCTTCGCCCGGATCGAGGGTGAGACACCAGGGCGCTGGCGGCGGCGGCATCGCTGACCGGACGTCCGGACGCCAGGCACTCCTGAGCCCTCGCACCGCAGGAATATCCCAAAATCCGCCCGGCTGATTGTCCAATACAGCCGGCGGCGCCGTAGCGGATAGTCGCGGTCGACGAGCAATCCCGGAAGGATCGCCCGGCTGCGAGGACCCCATGACCAGTCCGCTAGCCTATGACGAGCATCGCATCCCGACCAGCCAGGGCAATGTCCTTGCCCGGGATTATCCGGGCGCCGGCCCGACCCTGGTGCTGATGCACGGCTTCCCGGACAATCAGGGCATCTATGACGACCTGATCCCCCATCTGACCGCGGCGGGGCGCCGGGTCGTCACCTTCGATTTCCTGGGTTTCGGCGGGTCGGACAAGCCGGCCGGCGCGACCTACGGCTTCGATCAGCAGCTCGGCGATCTCGAGGCAGTGGTCCAGTATCTGCATCTGGGCGATATCGTCCTGGTGCCACACGATTCCTCCGGCATCGTCGGGGTGAATTTCGCGATCGCGCACCCGCGCAAGGTCGCGGGCCTGTGCATCCTCAATTCGGCGTTCGAGGATTCGCCGCTGGCGGTGTGGCCGGAGATGATCATCCTGTTCGGCGATCCCTCGCTCGCCGCGCTTGCCCAGGCGTTGCGGCACAGCCCGGCGCAGTTCGGCTGGCTGCTGCAATGGCAACAGGGGCGGTTCGCCGCCGCGCTTTCACCTGAGCACCGCGCGCATTTCGAGCGCGTCATCGGGCCCCTGATCGCCGACAATTTCATCACCCAGCCCAGTTCCGCCCCGGCCTTCGTGCAGATGACCGCGCAATTCTATGCCGAGCTGAAGCGCAATGCCGGGCGGCTGAGCGAGCTCGCCGCGCTGGAAATGCCGGTCAGGGTGATCTGGGGAACCGACGACCCCTATTTCTCCGCGCCGATGGGCGAGGAACGGGCGGCCCGATTCAAGCACGGGTCCTTCCACCCGGTGGCCGCCGGCCACTGGCTGCAATCCGACGAACCGGCGCTGGTCGCCAAGGAGATATTGTCATGAACACCAATCCCCCGAGCCCCGAGACCGTCAAAGCCCTGCAGGATGTGCCCGTGACCCGGGTGCTCGCGCTGGGCCGCTGGACTGACAAGGCGCCGCCCGAAAAGCGCGGGCCTGTGATGCCGTTCGAGGCACGCGACACGATGCGGCTGATGCTCGCCGGCAAGATCGACCAGTGGTTTGCCCGGTCGGACGGCGAAGGCGCGGTCTTCCTGATGAACGTGACCGATCCCGCCGAGGCGCATGCGCTGCTGGAGGCGCTGCCGCTCGGCCAGGCGGGCATGATGGTGTTCGAGCTGATCCCGATCGGGCCGCTCTGGCCGCTCGGCCTGCTGACGCTCGACTGATCCCCCATCGAAAGGCGAACGCCGATGAGCACCACCCCCTCCCCCAGCCGGCGCGCGGTGATCGCCGGCGCCGGCGCCGCGGCGGCCGCGCTGGCGCTGCCGCACGACGCATTCGCCGCACCGATCAAGACAGGAGCAAAGACCATGTCCACCATGACCATGAAAGACGGCGCAAAACTCTATTACAAGGACTGGGGCACCGGCCCGGTCGTGACATTCTCGCATGGCTGGCCGTTGAGCGCCGATGCCTGGGACGCGCAGATGATGTTCCTGGGCAAGCAGGGATATCGGGTGATCGCGCATGACCGCCGGGGCCATGGCCGGTCCGACCAGACCTGGCACGGCAACGACATGGACAGCTATGCCGACGATCTCGCCACCCTGCTCGACTCGCTCGACATCAAGGGCGCGACGATGGTGGGCCATTCGACCGGCGGCGGCGAGGTGGCGCATTATATTGGCCGGCACGGCACGGCGCGCGTCGCCAAGGCAGTGCTGATCTCCGCGGTGCCGCCGCATATGCTGCAGACCCCGACCAACCCGGTCGCGGCGCCGATGAGCGTGTTCGACGGGCTGCGCGCGGGCCTGCTCTCCGACCGGGCGCAGTTTTACCGGGACTTCCCGATGGTGTTCTACGGCTACAACAAGCCGGGCGCGAAGGTTTCGCAGGGGCAGATCGATTCCTTCTTCGCGCAGGCGATGATGGGCAGCATCGAAGGACAATATGACTGCATCGCCGCGCTGTCCGAGACCGACTTCACCGGCGACCTGAAGAAGATGACGATCCCGACCCTGCTGCTGCACGGCGTCGAGGACCAGGTTGTGCCGATCGACATCGCGTCGCGCAAGTCGATCAAGATCCTGCCCAGGGGGACTTTGGTCGAGATACCGGGCGCGCCGCACGGCATGTGCGTGACTCATGCGGACCGGGTGAACGCGGAATTGCTGACGTTCCTGAAATCCTGAAGCGCCGTCTCGCGAATGGAGCGCCGACCCTTTGCGGGCTGACTGAGCCCGCAAAGGCACGCGGCACGACACCGCGTCCTTTAATGGTGGCGACGTTACGTGCGGCCAGCCGTGCGTGCAAACCTGCCTCCCCGGCACTCTTCGCCGGTGATGCAAATGACACCTATCGTCGCTGCGAAGCGCACGCGTGGCGATGCAAACAATTGGCACAACAAATGCCGATTTATATTGCGACGCGGATGCATCAAGCCTATGGCCGGCGCAGCGATTCCGGAGCGGAGCCGTCGACAATGGGAGAGAGCATCGGTGCGCTTTACGCGGATTTTTCTGTGCCTGTTCGGACGCCATCATCGCAACGGACGCCGCGTCGTACATGACGGCCAGGATTTCCGGAGTGCCTGCATCGGGTGCGGCATCGAAATGGTGCGCACCGAAGGGGGCTGGAAACCGGAGTCCCGTCGCCATGCCGGCTGAACCGGCCAGCGAGCAACGTCGCTTTATCTCCGCCCGCCAAAAGTGTATCGTTCGCGATCGGGCCGTGTGGCCATATCGGGGCCACGGAATAACCTGAACGCGAGACGGGCGGCGGCCCGCTCTGCCTCGCCAGGAGAGGCTCGCCATGGTTGCCATTCCCGCTACGCCCGCCGCGTCGTCATCCCAGCCCCCCGTCGTGCGCGAGATCAGTCGCGGCGACCTGTCCTGGGCGTTGCACGAGGGCTGGTCCGACTTCCTCGACAAGCGCGGCGACATCATCCTCGCCGCCATCCTCTACCCCGTGCTGATGCTGGTCGTGGCCGGGGTGGCGCTCGGGGCGAGGCTGTTCCCGCTGCTGCTGCCGCTGATCGCCGGCCTGTCGCTGCTCGGCCCGCTGATCGCGGTCGGTTTCTACGAGCTGGCCCGGCGGCGCGAGGAAGGCCGCGACACGCAATGGGTGCATTTCCTCGATCCGTTCCGGGGACCGTCGGCACCGCAGATCGCGGCACTTGGCACCTTCCTCGCCCTGCTCTTCCTTGCCTGGATCGGCATCGCCTGGGCGATCTACCGGGAAACGCTCGACACGCTTCAGCCGACCGAGCTGAGCAGCTTCGTCCGGCTGCTCTTCACCACGGCCGAGGGATGGCAGCTCATCCTGTTCGGCAACCTTGCCGGGTTTGTCTTTGCGGCGATCACGCTGGTGACGACGGTGGTGTCCTTCCCGCTGCTGGTCGACCGGCCGGTCGATTTCGTTCTCGCGGTCCAGACCTCATTGCGCGCCGCGTGGCGCAACCCGGTCGAGATCGCCATCTGGGGATTGATCGTCGCGGTGCTGCTCGCGCTTGCCTGCATTCCGCTGTTCATGGGGCTGGTGGTCGTGCTGCCGGTGCTCGGTTATGCGAGCTGGCATCTCTATACCCGGCTGGTGGATCGGAGCGTGGCGGGCAGCTGAAAACCACTCCTCCCCGTTCGGGCTGAGCCTGTCGAAGCCTTGTTCTTCTCCGCCATGAAAGAAAGAGCAGCCCTTCGACAGGCTCAGGGCGAACGGAGATAGGGCAGCCTCAATGGCTCAACCCTCAGGCGGCCATGGCCGCCATGCGCCGCTGCCAGAAGGGCGCATCCGGCCAGCGCGCCGCGGCGGCATAATGATCGGCCAGGGCGCGGCGATAGTCAGTGATGCCGTGCGCCGCGATCAGGGCGTAGCGCCGGGCTGCCTCCTCGCCCCGGCCGTCCAGCGTGTCGGCGGCGGCATAGGCGGCGAGGATGCCCGAGCGCAGCGCATGGACGATCCCGCGCGAAGACAACGGGTCGGCCGCGAACAAGGTATCGCCCGTCGCGATCCAGCGCCGGCCGACCGCGCGGTCCAGCGTGGCGGTGCCGGCGGCGCGTACGATCGCCTGGTCAGCGCGAGCCCCCGGCGGCACCAGGGTGGCGATATGGCGGGTAGCCGCCAGCGCGCGGTGCCAGCCTTCGGCCTCGCGCAGGCCGAGACCGGCGGCGATGTCGGGATCCGTCATGCAGGCGACCACCCGACGGGCACCGGGCAGGTCGGCGCTGTACCACCACCCCTCCGGCCTGGCCTCGATGACGATGCGGGAGTCACCGGGCGCACCGACGAAGAAGCGGGCGAAGGCGGCGAGCGGCTCTCCCGCCTGCAGCGCAGCGCCGAAGCCACGCGCCAGCCGCCAGCGCCGGCCCGTCGCCCAGACGACCAGTCCTGCATCGACCTTGCCGCCATCGGCCAGATCGAGGCGCCAGCCGATGGCGGTCTCGGCGGCGGATCGCACGGGCGACGCGAGGCGAAGCTCCGCGCCCGCCGCCGCGGCAGCCTCGGCGAGCAACCGGTCGAAACGGGCACGGTCGAGCTGCCAGCCAGCGCCGTGCGCCGAGAAGATGCCGGGGCGTTCGACCAGCATGTCGCTGGTCCAGGCCGAATCGACCGCGCGGCCCGGGACGAAGCCGGCCGCCTCGAAAGCCGGCATCACGCCGAGCTGGTCGAGCAGCCCGCGCGCCAGCGCCGGCAGGACCTCACCCAGCTTCGCCGCGTCGTAGCGGCCCGCCTCGAGCAGCAGCACGCGCAATCCCGGCGCGTGCCGCCTGAGAGTCAGCGCGGCGGCGGCGCCCGCCGGACCGCCACCGATGATCGCGACATCGGTGGTGTGCGCTGCCTCAGCTGGCGCGGACGGCATAGAAGGACGCGACCACGCCCGCCGGATGCGTGCTGCCCCCGCTCCCGGAATGGGGGATGGTGCGAGTCACCGAGCCGACGATCGCAGCGGTCTGGAGCTGATCGGTGCTGTTCGGCCAGACCGGCACGAGCCAGCCGATATAGTCATAGATCCATTGCTCGCCGCCGACGACGCCCTTGCCCTGGATGCGGATCTGTGCCGGCGAGCCATAGCCGGCACTGCCATGCAGAGCGAGCGACCAACCCGGCCCGCCGATCGTGCCGCCGATCTCGCCCGGTGCCGGCTCGGTGAAGGACAAGGTGCCCCGGCCGAATTCGAGATCCTTGAAATCGGTCTGCACATCGGGATCGTTGAGCAGGCTGCGATAGGTCCAATCACCGGCGAACAGGTTTCCCATGATTCACTCCTCCGAATCCTCGACACAGATATATTTGTAGGATGGCGACGGTGCGTCGATGCCGGCGCCGTCATTGCGCACGACGAAGCCGAGCTTCGACCATTCGGTGACCATCTTCAGGTCGCCGGCATTGGTCTGCGGAATGCCGCGCGCCCAGTTGCGCATCTGCGGATTGCCGCCGCCGGACACCGGGAAATAGACCTGCATCGGGCGATGCGCCGGCCACCACAACGTTTCCCAGACGCGCTGTTCCTTGACGAGCAGATCATTGCCGACGCTGCCCGGATAGAGCTTGTTCCATTCCTCATAGGTGACGTCGATCGTCTGGGTGGAGCATTCGTTGAAATCGGCCTGCCAGGGCAGGCCCGACAGCTTGGTGACGTCGCCCGGCTGAAGCCCGACCTTGAAATTGCTGCCCAGCGAGAGCGGATCGCTGGCATAGGCGACATAGCCTTCCTCGCCGAGCCCCGGTCCCCAGCGGTTGGCGTTCTGCTGTGCGGCGGTGAGCTGGAAACCATACCATTCGGGATCGGCCCTGAGCCGGTAGGGCTCGCGCCAGATCGCGGGGTTGCGGATGATCCAGGTCGTCTCCCCGCCTGGGCAGAAGGCGCCGCCGAGCAGGTTGGAGAGCACGCCGCGATCGAGATCGCGCCCGGTGCGCGCGACCCACCCCTCATAGGGTTTCCACGGATCGACCGGCGGCGCGAAGCCGGCCTCGACCTCGTCGATGAACAGGCCGTCGGCCCATTGCCGCAACAGGAAGAGCTGCAGGTCGGTGAGGCGCAGGAATTTGCTGACCGCCTGGTTGTTGATCGGGTTGTCGCCGGCGAGCAGCGGCATCAGCGGCAGATGATAGGTCCGCGTCGCCGGGTTGCCGTCGAGCCGGAAGACATTCTCCTCGCCGGGCTTGCGCAGCAGGTCGAACAGATATTGGCGCTTGGGCCGGCCGGGATCAGTGACCGCCTCGGCGCCGGCGAGATCGAGCGCTCGGTCGAGCAGCACGCCCGCGCGGTGCTCGAACCCGAGCCTCTGCAGCACCCGCTCGATCGGCTCGTCCGGGTCCTGCGGCCGATCGTGTACGGCGGGTTCCTGCCGCGCCGTGCTGCGCCCCAGCGCCAGCAGCATTGCCTTGGGCCTGGGCACCGCATCGGCGACGGTCGCGACCGCGGCGGCGATAGCCGCATCGAACGCCGCTTTCGCCTCGGCGTAGAAGGGCGACGGCACGTCTGCATTCTCGACATGGACCGCGTGCCAGCGCGCGGCATAGACCGCCGCATCCTCCCCGGCCTCCGGCGGACAGACGGCCGCGGCAAAGACCGCCGCGGCCTGAGCGAGCGGGCCGGCCGCCGCTTCCGCCGCGGCCGAAGCGCCGGGCGCCTGGGTGGCATCGAGCAGCATCAGCCCGGGCTCGAGCGCGGCCTCGACCAGCCGGCCCGACACATGATCCTCGATCGCCGCCTGCTGCTTGCGGGCAAGCTGGCGCGGCGCGACCCGGGGCGGCTGGCAGAGCTGATAGGGATCGAACGAACCGCGCGTCGACTGGTTGTGCGGGAAGTTCGACTGCTGGAGGATGTTGGTGAAATAGGAGAATTCGTCAGCGCGGAACAGGATCGGCCAGATGTCGCGCCAGAACCAGGGGCGATAGGCCGCATGCCATTCGACCGAGCCCGCCTTCCAGTGAAGCAGCGCGGCCTGGTCGGTCGGATCGATCCGCTGCGGATCGGCGAAGGTACCCGCGGTGCCGAACATGTCGGTGCGATAGGCGAATTCGCGGATCGACATGTCCTCGACCACGTCCTCGAGCGTGATCATGTCGAGCACCTGCGGCGCGTAGCGCGGATAGCCGACGACCACCCAGGCGGGATATTCGACATCGACATAGCGCAGCTGATCGACATTTTCCGCGTGCATGACGAGCCGCGCCATCACCGGTCCATCCGAAATATCGTCGAACCAACCATCGCTATTGGCATATTGATCGATGCGCGGATGGCCGAAGCCGGTCAGGAAGCTGCCGCTGCGGCCATGGCCGCCCAGCACGAGCAACCGGCCGAGATCGTCGGTGAGCAGATCCCCCAGGGTGTCAATGTCGTGCGGCGCCATGCCGGTCGGCGGGAAATTGGCCGCATACATCGGGTTGCCGTCGCGGCTGAAGCTCGCCTTGCGGCGCGACCCGCAATCGACTGCTTGCGGCCCCGGATCAGTGATGAGCTTCTGCCGGGCCTGGGGATCCGTGATCGTCGGGTTGCGCAGCGGCGTGCCGGGCGGATAGCCGATCTCGCCGCGCAGACCGTCAAAGGTGAACCAGGCCGATTTCTTGTTGGCGAGCTGCACACGCCACTGGATGTCGACCAGCGTGCCCTGATTGCCGCCGCCCTCGATCGGATCGCCGATACGCAGCGGCTTCCCCTCGGGATTTTCCGCGTCATAGACATAGATCTGGAACCGCGCGGCCTGGCGCTTGATCCGCCCTTCCGCGTCCTTGAACTTGAACGACTTGCTGGTCGATTCGTCCTTGTGGACCGGATTGCCGGCGCCGTCGCACTCGATCGGCAGGCGGGCCGGCCCCTCGGGCGAGATGCAGAAGCTGTCCGGACTGTCGCCCAGGCGGGCGATGCCGATGGCCGGATGAATACGATAGACCGATGGCGCCGGCATGCTGATCTCCCCGCGCGCACCCTGGCGCGCGCCCATGTTCAGTCGAGAAAGTTGAGCGACACTCCGTCGAGCCGCAGCAGGTCGGGGTCCTCCTGATAGGAGGCGTCGATCACCACCAGGCTGATCGTGATCGTCCTGGCCCCCGCCGCGAGCAGGCGCCGCGCGGCGCGCGTCACGTCGATACGGTGGTTGCGCGGCGTGTTCATGCTGCGCTCGCGCAGGTCGAACTTGCGGCTGCGGTCGCCGGGCAGGTCGCAATGCCCCGGCCCGCCATAGCAGTCGCCGTGCCCGAACACCGCCGCATAGCCGGCATAGCCCTCATGAGTCAGCGGTGTCGACGCATCGGCATCGGGGACGTTGAGGAAGACGCGGATGAAGCACGACCGCGGCAATTGCGGCACCCGGTGGAGCCGGACCTCGGCCGAGCGGAAGCCCTTTTCCACCGTGTCCGGCACCGCGACCGGCGCCGAGACGAAGCGGCTGACCGTGGTGCCCAGCCCGACCGGGATGATGCAGCCGCCGCGCACATATTCATAGCCGAAGCGGTGCATGTCGAGCGTGTCGCGCACCGAATAGCTCCACGGCGTCAGCGCCGAATCGAGATCGGCCGGCACACCCTCGGGATGCTCCTGCTGCCAGTGCCACCACAGCCGGTCGATATTGACGTGGATCGGCCAGAAGACGGGATCATAAGAGGCCGTGAGATTGCTGAGCATGTCGCCGGTGGGCGGCTGGGAATAGAGATCCTCGCGCTGGTGGAACTTGCGCCCGGCGACGCTGACCGCGCGGTTGCGATCGACCAGCGCCTCGGGCGGCGGCTTGGGAAAGTCCGGGTTGAAGCCGCCCGTCCAGATATGCATCGTATTGTGCGGGTTCTGGTCGAGGAAACCGAAGCTGTCGACGTAAAGACTGCCGCCGCCGAAATCGCGGAAGGTGCGCAGCGCGAGGATCTCGTCGAGATCGGCGGCGGTCGGGTAATGATAATGAATCCGGCTGTTGATCGTCTGGCCGGGGCCGAACTCGCCCGGATAGCGCAGCGGATACCAGAGCGCATTGGACTCGAGCAGTGCGTCGATGAAGCGCTCGCGCGGTTCGCCCTTCGTATAATCCGGCCCGATCGCGTCGGCGACGGCGGCAAGGAAATCGTGCAGGCTGGTATAGAGCACGCCGACCATGCCGCGCAGCCCGTCCGTCGGGATGCCCTTTCCGGCGAGAAAATGGAGCGACGCCTCGGTCAGGAAGCATTTCAGCGCGCGCGGGATGCGCTCGCCGCTCGGCGGATCGTCCGGGCAATAGCGCGCCGCGGGGAAATCCCACCAGGGGAGCGTCACGTCGGGGCAGAAATCCTGCAGGACCTGCTCGAATTCATAAAGATAGATGCGGTGCCAGGGCAGGAAGCGTTCCCAGCCATGCTGGCAGTGATTCTGGTGGATGAGGGCGAGGTTATTGTAGCTGCGCCAGTCGCCCGGCCATTTGTTGAGATTGTAGATCTCGCGAAAGGCATGGCGCAGCCGGGCGATCTGCCCGTCGCCCATTGCGTCGATGTCCATGCGCTGGCGCAGCTCGCCGGCACGGTAGCGCCATTCGGCGGGATCGGCGGCGGGGGCGAAGACCGGCCCGGCCAGTCCCTTGACCTCGACCCGGCTGCTGCCGGCGATCTCGACCTCGCCGATCTCGAGCGTGCCGACCACCGCCCCGGGCGCGCCCTCGTCGATCCAGCGTTCGATCCGGTCGATATCGGCATCCGCCACCGGCGCCCCGCCCCAGGGCAGGCGCGGATATTGCGTGCCGTCGAACGGGCTCTGGCCGCGCAGGCCCCGCACCAACGCCGAGCGGGCACCGCGCGCCGAGCTTCCTCCGCCGCAACAGGCGCCGCCCGACGCGGCCGGCTCGATCAGCGGCGTGCCCGAGAGCCGGAGCGCCAGGAATGCCGGCAACGGCAGGTCCCAGAAAGCGCCGAGCGGATCCTCGGGCGGCCGCGCCTGGCCATCGGCCGCCCCGCGCAGGATTTCCTGAACCTCGGCATAGCCGAACAGGGCCGTGTCGGTGTCGTCCTTGCTAGTCATGATGGTGGTCCGGCATGGGCATGGCAGCGCCACCAGGCGGAAGCGCACCGGGCGGCGTCTTCGGCGCTTCGCGCAGCGGCACCTGCGGCACTACCACCGCGACATTCTGCATCATGCCGCGATCCTCATGGTCGAGGATGTGGCAGTGAAGCACATATTCGCCGATATAGCGTTCGTAACGGGTACGGATCTTGATCGTGTAGATGCCCGACGAGCCGGGGGGCGGCGGGTTTTCCTCCCCGATCAGGCTCTTGATCCACAACGTGTCCTTCCAGACGCCCTGCAGCCCCTCATATTGAGGATCGATCGAGACGCCGTCGCCCTTGTCCTGCGAGCCGGTCGTGCTGACCTCGTTGCCCATCGGATCCTTGATCGAGACGATCTGGAACGGATTGACGTGGATGTGGAACGGATGGCTGACATAATGCGACTGCAGCGTCCATTCGTCGACGCCGCCCAGCGTCAGTTTGCGGTCGATGCGGTTCGGATCATAGGGCTGCGCATCCTTGGTTTCGAGTGTGTTGCCGACCTGGAACTGGAGCGGCTTGGGCGGAACCTGGATGAAGAAGGTCAGCTCCTGCTTGCCGGTCACCTCATCGTCGGCGATGTCCGGATGCGGGGTGAAACTGGTGAATTTCAGCCCGTTGGTCAGATCGTCGACCACGGCGGTCTTCATGTCATCCGGCATCGCCTGTTTCGCGTTCGCCACCAGCGCGTCGCGGACATAGTCGCCGATATTCGGCACCGCCGTCCCCGGCGCGACGCGGACGATGCCGAGCAGCTGCGGCCCGACCTGGATGCCGTTGACCGTGCCCGATTTCGGCGCTGACGAATCAACCACGCAATAGGCTTCGGCCTCGGGGAACACGACCAGCGCGTCGTAGCGATAGCCCGGCTGGAAGGTGGTGATGGCGGTCTGGTGGCCGTGCGCCATGGTCAGCCCGTCGGCGGCGATGACCGTGTAGGGCAGCGGCGTGCCGCTGCACAGATCGGCGATCGCCTTGGCCTGATTCTCGGGCGTGAGCGTCGGCAGCGCCGCCTTGAGCTTGCCGGGCCGGAGCTTGAAGAATTGCAGGCTGATCGTGTCGCGCACGCCGCCATGAATCATCCGCCAGCGCTCGATCCTGCCCTGGGTCGCGCGGAAGAAGGGCAGCACCTTGCCGTTGATCGAGGTGAAACGGCCCGAGTTCGGCCAGGTATTGGGGCCGAACTGATCATAGCCCTCGATCCCGCCGACATCGTCCTTGTCGCAGATATAGCGGCCTTCCTTGGTCTGCTTGATCGGGCCCAGTTTCTCGCCGGGCTTCGGCTCGCCGCGGCAGGCATATTGGATCTGCTGCATCACCAGCACGCGCTCGGTCATGCCCTGCAGGAGAGTGTCGATGTCGCCATGGCGGCTGGTGGTGGGCAGCCGGTTGCCGCGCACGATGAGCGCACCGGCCATGCCGCTCGACACCTGAAGCGCGGTCGAGCCGTGGCGGTGGGTGTGATACCAGAAGGTGCCCGACGGATGATCCGAGGGGATGTTGTATTCATAGGTGAAGTCGACGCCCGGGTTGATCGACAGCAGCACATTGTCGCCATTGCCGGCCGGGTTCACCCACAGGCCATGGGTGTGGAGATTGGTGCCGTTGAAGCAATGCGGCGTATCCGCATTGTGATCGCTCATGCTGAGGCAGGAGGGATCGGGATCGAGCTTGTTGTGCAGGTCGATCCGGACGGTGTCGCCGGGCGCCACCTCGATCATCGGCGAGATGAACGGGTTCTTCGGATCGGTATCAGTGCCGACATAGCTGCGCAGATGCACCTTGTCGAAATGCTGGGTCTTGCTCGCCGGATTGCGGATCCGCCCGTCGAGATATTTGATGGTCAGGTCGAGGATCTTGTCGCGGCGTTGCACGGGCTGCGCCGCCGTCGTTTCAATTCCCGGCGTCGCACCCACTGTCAGGGCGAGCAGAGGCCGGGGCGGCTCGGCGCGAGCCTTGAGCAGCGGCGGGTTGCTGACGTCGTCGTCAGGCACCTCCTGCGCGCTGGCGGGCATGGCGCCCAAGGCCAGCCCGAAGCCGATCGCGCCGGCCATCAGCCGTGCACGTGAAACGCGCGTAAATAGCGACATGACATCCCCTCCCTGTGTCGGTCGGATCGGCCAACCCCGTTCATGTTTTGGGTTGCCGGCCGGGTCGTGTCGAGGCGAGTTGAGGCCAGAACGGCGCTATCCGGCACACGGGAAGCGGGAAGAGTTATCGTCGTTATGGGGGTATATGCCGGCAATCGGTTTCCTTCACCCGGCATTCGCGCGATGCTGGCCATCGTCCGGCAGGGCGGCCCACCGCGAGCGCCGGCAAAACGCGCAACCGCGCGTCAGGGGGAGACGGATCATGACTTCACGTCCGCGCCGGAACGACCGCCGCTTTCCAATCGCCGTGCTGGTCCTGCCGCTGGTCGCTGCCGGCATCGGACTCGCCGGCTGCCACAGCGCCCCCGTTCCCGCGCCGCAAGCGACCGCCACCAATCCGTGCGGCGCGCTGGCGCCGAACAGGACATCGGCGCTGCCGACCAATGCCGGGCTCAACCAGACCGAGGTGGATTGCTCCGCCTGGCAGGCCTTCATCGCGCTGAACTGGAAGGCGGACCCGAAGAAGAACGGCTTTCCCGATCCGGGCGCGCCCTGGGGCAGCTTCGGTACGCCGGGCGACACCAGCCCGACGGTGTGGGAAAGCTATCGCGAAGCCGCCGACGTGTTCGGCAGCATGAAGCCACTGGAAGGCACCTGGCAGGAGAAGCGGCCGGCGGTCAGGACGCTGAGCCGCATCTCCAAGCTGGGCAGTCTGGACCTGTCCAACATCGTCCAGGCGGGCGGCGGCGACCATTGGCTGACCAACCAGCGCGGCGATGTGACCTATTACGAAGTGATGATGAACCAGGACGAGTATGAGTTCATCACCAAACAGACCGGGTTCGACCTGACCACCGCCGCCGGCCAGCTCAAATGCGCGACCCAGCCGGGCAAGGTGATCTCCGACGGGCCCCCGCCCCCACCCAAGGGGCCATTGCGCGGCGGGCTGAACTTCCCGGCGGGCTTTGCCAATGGCTGGGACGATACCGATTGCGTCGGCAACCGGGCCGCGTTCGGCCAGCAGGTCGGGGCGATGGAGATCAAGGCGTCCTGGACGCCGCTGCCGGCCGACCATTCGCTCGACTATCGCTACAAGACGGCGGTCGCCGAAATCCGCGATCCGACGACGGGCAAGATGCGCCAGGTGACCGTCGGGCTGGTCGGGCTGCACATCGCACGCAAGCTTTTCCCGCGCCTGCCCTGGATATGGGCGACGTTCGAGCATATCGACAACACGCCGGACGAGACGCCGGGCGGCGGCTTCGCGCCCCCTGTGCTGCCGGCCAATCCGAACCAGCGGCCATCGCCTGGCTTCACCTTCTTCGATCCCAAATGCACGCCGCAAAAGGACCGGATCTATCAGTGCCGGCACAATGTCCCGCCGGTGCCGTGCGGCAAGGGCGGCGTGTGCATGCCGTACTCGGCGCCGATGCAGATCACCCGGATCAACCAGGTCGGCCAGCCGGCGAACAGCGTGACGGCCTATGTGTGGAGCCTGTTGCCGGCGCAATCGGTGTTCAACTATTATCGGCTGGTGAACGTGCAATGGCCGCAGGCCAATATCGGCACGCCGCCCGGGCCGGGGCTGAGGGTGCCGCTGACCATGGGCCATCCGGCGCCGAGCGGCAGCGCCGGCGGGCCAGGCCAGATCGTCGCGAACACGACGGCGGAATCCTTCCAGCAGACCACCAACAGCTGCATGGACTGCCATGTCTTCGCATCGATCGCGACACCGGCGATGCTGCAGGCGACCGCGCCCGGCGGGTTGCGCAAGGTGCCAAAGGCAGGCGTCGACGGGTTACCGCAATATGCCGCGGACTATTCCTTCATCTTCCTGTCCGAGACGAAGAAGTAGCGCGGGACTTTGGAACGGGGCCCGCGGCAGATCGGCTGAAGGGACGAGCGGCAGGAGATATGGGACACCAGCTTGTCCCATATCTCCAGCCGCTCACCTTTTTGACGGATGCCAATATAGTATTGCATATCAGAACTTGGTCGACATTAACGATCTTCGCCCGATCGAACGGGACAAATTGCGCTTCGACTCCGGTGCGCGACCTGGTCTCAAGCTGCCCCCGTTTCCGGCGCGAACTGGCTCGTTTTGGGTAAGGAAGCCGCATTCGCGGATGCTGCGGCGACGGGCTATCCGATTGCCCGGACGTCGATAACCCGGTCGATCAGCGTCTCGTCAAGCGGGATCTGGCCGTCGAGCATCAGCATCGACAAACCGTGCACCAGCGCCCAGGCCTGCAGCGCAATCACCTGCGCATCGCCTCCCTTGCCTTCGGCCAGCAGCGCCGCGTTGGCGCGCAGAAACGCCATCGCATCGTCCTCATGCTTGCCGGAATGCGACGGCATCGCCTGGGGATTGGCGAAGATCAGCCGGAACAGCGCGGGGTTGGCGAGCGCGAAGCGGACATAGGCGGCGCCCGTCGCATTGAACCCAGCGACGCCACCGCCGACCGCATCGGCCGCGTCATGCTGCGCCACCGCGAGCCGGGCAAGCCCCTCCCCCGCCAGCGCCGTCATCAGCGCGCCCTTGTCGGGGAAATGGCGGTAGACCGCCGTCGCACTCACGCCGACCGCGCGTGCGACTTCCCGCAGGGACAGGTCGTCGGCGGTGCGGGTCTCGAGCAGCTTGAGCCCTGCCTCGACCAGCGCCGCGCGCAGATCGCCGTGATGATAGGCCTTTTTCGGTGCGGTCGATTCAGATGTTGACACTGTTACCTTCGAGTCGTATGTGAACACCGTCAACTTCTAGACGTGGAGGCCATAATGGCAAGCATGATCGAAACCGCAATCCGCAGCACGGTGACGAAGGGCATCGGCGTGGTCGACGAGTATAATCGCAAGCGGCTGGTGGCGACCGACCATCCTTTCCTGACCGGCATCCACAAGCCGATGGACCAGGAGCTGACCCTGGAGGACCTGCCCGTGACCGGCACGATCCCTGCTGCGCTCGACGGCCGTTACCTGCGCATCGGGCCGAACCCGATCGCCCCCGATCCCGCCGGGCATCACTGGTTCACCGGCGACGGCATGGTGCACGGCGTGGCGGTGAAGGATGGCAAGGCGCTGTGGTATCGCAACCGCTGGATCCGGTCGAAGAAGGTTGCCGCCGCGATGGGCGTGGCCGCGGCGCCGGGGCCGCGCCACGGCATGTCGGAGACGGTCAACACCAATGTGCTGGCGATCGGCGGGCGCACCTTCGCGCTGGTCGAGGCGGGCAGCTATCCGGTGGAATTGTCCGACACGCTGGAGGAGCAGACCTTCAACCCGTTCGACGACACGCTGCTGGGCAGCTTCACCGCGCACCCGCATCTCGACCCGCTGACCGGCGAGCAGCATGCCATCGCCTATGAGGCGACCAATCCCGAAATGGTGCGCCATGTGGTGATCTCGCCCGACGGCAAGGTGGTTCGCGAAGAGCCGATCGCGGTGAAGCACGGGCCGTCGATCCATGACTGCGCGATCACGGCGCGGTACGTGCTGATCCTCGACCTGCCGGTGACCTTCTCGATGAAGGCGCTGATCGGCGGGCACAGCTTTCCCTATCGCTGGAACCCGGACCATCAGGCGCGGATCGGGTTGCTGCCGCGGAACGGCAGCGGCGGCGAGACGATCTGGGTCGATGTCGATCCCTGCTATATCTTCCATGTCGCCAATGCGTTCGACACGGCGGACGGCAAGGTGATCCTCGACGCCTGTGTCTATAACACCATGTTCGCCGACAGTTCGCAGGGGCCGGACGCGAAATCCCGCGGGCTGGAGCGCTGGACGATCGACCCTGTCGCGAAGACGGTCGAGCGGCGTACGATCGACGCGACGCCGCAGGAATTCCCGCGGCCGGACGAACGGCGTCTCGGCCAGCCCTATCGTTATGCCTGGACGATGGGACTGCCGGAGGCGGACAAGGCGTTCATCGGGGAGAGCTACCTGCTGAAACACGATCTGGAGACCGGCGCGCGCACCGTGCATGATTTCGGCGAGGGCCGTTATCCCGGTGAGTTCGTGTTCGTACCGGCGTCCGATGCGGCGGCTGAAGGCGAGGGCTGGATGATCGGGCTGGTCGTGGATCTGCCGAACGAGACGACCGATCTTGTGATCCTTGATGCGCAGGATTTCGGGGGCGCGCCAGTGGCGAGCATCCGTATCCCGCACCGGGTGCCGCCGGGCTTCCATGGGAATTGGGTAGCTGCCTGACTCGTTCCTCCCCATCGCAGATGGGGAGAGGGACCAGCGAAGCTGGTGGAGGGAAATTGGAGCGCGGGACGGGTGTTCCGCGCTCCAAGCCCCTCCACCGCCCGCTGAAGAAGCGGGCGGTCCCCCTCCCCGTGCCGGGGAGGAATAGTTTTCCTTGATTGCGCGAAGAGGCGATTTCCCGCAAGGGAACCGCCCTCATTCACCACTGGACTCGCATCATGGCCGCCAAATGGGCCCCCGACAGCTGGACTCAGGCAGAAGCCCGCCAGCTTCCGACCTATCCCGACAGCGCAGCGCTCGACGCCGCGACGACGACGCTGGAGAGCTTTCCGCCTCTGGTGTTCGCCGGCGAGGCGCGCAACCTGACCGCGGACCTGGCCAAGGTCGTCGAGGGCAAGGCCTTTCTGCTGCAGGGCGGCGACTGCGCCGAGTCCTTTGCCGAGCATAGCGCGAACAACATTCGCGACACGTTCCGCGTGATCCTGCAGATGGCGGTGGTCCTGACCTATGCGTCGAAGCTGCCGGTGGTGAAGCTGGGCCGCATGGCGGGCCAGTTCGCCAAGCCGCGCTCGTCCGATACCGAAGTGCAGGACGGCGTCGAGCTGCCGGCGTACCGCGGCGACATCGTCAACGACATCGCCTTCACCGCCGAAGGCCGTGCGCCCGATCCGCAGCGGATGATCCGCGCGTACAGCCAATCGGCGGCGACCCTGAACCTGCTGCGCGCCTTCGCGACCGGCGGCTACGCCAATCTGGCGCAGGTGCATCGCTGGACTCATGACTTCATGGGCCGCAGCCCCTGGGCGAAGAAGTTCGCCGAGACCGCCGACCGGATCGGTGAGGCACTGGAGTTCATGGCGGCATGCGGGATAAGCCCCGAAACGGTGCCGCAGCTGGCGGAGACGCATTTCTACACCAGCCATGAGGCGCTGCTGCTGAAGTACGAGCAGGCGCTGACCCGGCAGGATTCGCTGACGGGCGACTGGTACGACACCAGCGCGCATTTCCTGTGGATCGGCGACCGCACCCGCTTCGAGAATTCGGCGCATGTCGAATATCTGCGCGGGATCGGCAATCCGATCGGCATGAAGTGCGGGCCGAGCCTCGAGCCCGACGCGCTGCTGCGCCTCCTCGACACGCTGAACCCGGCACGCGTTGCGGGGCGCATGACGCTGATCACCCGCTATGGCCATGACAAGATCGAGGCCGGCCTGCCCAAGCTGATCCGCGCCGTCCAGCGCGAAGGGCATCCCGTTGTGTGGAGCTGCGACCCGATGCACGGCAACGTGATCAAGGCGTCGAACGGCTACAAGACGCGGCCGTTCGAGCGGATCCTGGCCGAGGTGCGCGGCTTCTTCGCGGTGCACCGTGCCGAAGGCAGCATCGCGGGTGGCATCCATGCCGAGATGACCGGGCAGAATGTGACCGAGTGCACCGGCGGCGCGGTCGACGTGACCGAGCAGTCGCTGGCTGACCGCTATCACACGCATTGCGACCCGCGGCTCAACGCCGGGCAGAGCCTGGAACTCGCATTCCTGCTGGCCGAGATGCTCAACGTCGAAATGGCGGAGCGGCGTCGGGCAGCGGCCTGACCGGCTCAGGTTAAGCAACGACAATCATCGGTCAGGCGCTCGAGTCCGAGACTTGAGCGCCTCGGCTTCGTGCGCCCCGAAAAATAAAGTACACAAAAAAGCGATTTTGGATGCAATTCTCCCCATTGCGCCCGCGAGTCGTGCGTGACATGCTATATCCTATAGGGTTCAGTAAAGAACCAACACCAGGGGAGATGCTATATGAACAGGTTGTTCCTGCTTGCCGCCGCTGCGCCGCTCGCGCTGATGTCGATGCCGGCCCATGCTCAACAGGCGCCCGGCCAGGCCTTTGCGGTCGATGCCCAGCCGGCGATGCCGGCCAAGACCACACGCACCGGCAAACATATCAACCGCATCATCGACATGTGGATGAAGGGCCAGCCGGTCTATTACACCCAGATTTCCGGCGGCGGATATGAAGAGGGCAAGAAGCAGGCGGCGACCAAGGCCGATTACATCACCTATGAGATGGAGCATGGCCCGCTCGACTTCAAAGAGCTGCGCGAGTTCATGCGCGGCCTGGTCGATGCGGGGCCGACCCGTACCGGGCACCGTACCCCCGCCGTGATCGTCACACTGCCGATCCAGGGCACGCCCGACGCCGTCCGCGCCAATGCCTGGATGATCCAGCAGGCGCTCGCCGCCGGCGTCCACGGCATCCTGCTGTGCAACGCCGAGTCGCCCGAGGCGGCCAAGATCATGGTCGAGGCTTCGCGCTATCCCTTCGCGCCGGTGGTGCAGGGCCTCGCCCAGGGCTTTCGCGGCAATGGCAGCCAGGCCTTCGCCTCGGAGATCTGGGGGGTTTCCCAGAATGACTATCTCCGCCTGGCCGAGCCCTGGCCGCTCAACCCGGACGGCGAGCTGATCTTCGGCGTGAAGATCGAGAATCCCCGCGCCGACGCCAATGTCGAATCGACCGTGCGCACCCCGGGCCTGGCCTTTGCCGAATGGGGCCCGGGCGATCACGGCTTCTATCTGGTCGGCGCGCCCAAGCCGCGCGCGCCGGGCGCTGCCTTTGAGGGCTATCCGCCATCGATGCTGGCGGTGCGCGCGCGCGTGCTCGCCGCGACCAAGGCGAACGGCCTGCGCTTCCTCAATGCGTGCGGCGAGCGCGACGTGATCGACCAGATCAAGGACGGGGTGATGATCTGCACCGGCGGCGATTCGCCTGCCGCCGACAAGGGCCGTGCCTATACCAAGCGCACCGATCCCTTCTGATCCGACCTGAATACCGACATCGGCAGGCCGCGCCGGGAGGCGCGGCCTGCTTCATGAGAAGAGAGGGACGCCCATGAAGACCAGCATCAGCCTTGCCGCCGCCGTCATCGCACTTGCCGTGCCCGGCGCAGTTTCGGCGCAGCTCGCCGTGTCGGCCAATGACGGCAAGCAGCTGCGCCCCGGCGACGCCGGGCGCACCGCCGACAGCGTGTCGGTGATCGACCTGCGCAGCTATCCGCCGAAGACGATCGGCACGGTCGCGGCACCCGCCAGCATGATCGGCCCGCCGACGGCCGTCGCGGTCGCGCGCAATGGCGGCTTCGCGCTGGTATCCGCCGCGCAGCGCCTGAAGACGGACGGCACGCTGGAACTGAACGACGGCGTCTCGGTGATCGACCTCGCCGACCCGACCGCGCCGGCGCTGGCGCAGACGGTGCAGGCAGGCCCGGGCGCGAGCGGCGTCGCGATCAACCGCGCCGGCACGCTGGCGCTGGTGGTCAGCACGGGCGACGACACGGTCTCGATCTTCACGATCAAGGACAAGCGCCTGACGCCCGCGGGCAAGGTGCAGCTGCCCGCCAAGGCACGGCCGACCGACGTGGCATTCCTGCCCAACGGCAAGGGCGCCGTCGCGGTGGCGCAGAGCGCGGGGCAGCTGATGCGCCTGTCCGTATCGGGCGACAGCGTGACGCTCGACGGCGCGCCGATCTCCACCGGCGTTCAGCCTTACGGCATCTCGTTCAGCCCCGACGGACGCTATGCCTATAACACCAACCTGCAGGGCAATACGCCGCCGGCCGGCACCACCCCGCCCCGCGGCCCGCGCGTCGGCACCGTCACTGCGGTCGAGCTGGCGACGGGCAAGGTCAATCCGGTCGAGGTGGGCTTCACGCCGGAGCATCTGACCCTGTCGCGCGACGGGCGCTATCTCGCGGTCGTGGTGCATAACGGATCGGGCGGCGCGCCGGGTTCGGCGGGTTACTGGCCGCATGGCGCGCTGAAGATCTATGGCGTGAAGGGCATGACGCTGACCCCGATCACCGAGACCGAGACCGGCGCCTGGTGCCAGGGCGCGACCTTCAGCGACAATGCCAAGACGGTGCTGCTGCAGTGCGCGGTGGACAAGGACATCGAAGTCTATCGCTTCAACGGCCGGACGCTGGCCCGCGACGAAGCGGCGACCCTGAAGTTCGACGCGCGCCCGGGCGCGATCGCAACCCCGAGCAGCCGGTAAGGAATGGCGCCCGGCTCCCGCGCAACAATGACATTGCGGGGGCCGGGCCCGGGACCTAGATCGACACGGTGACACCGGCCTGCATCGATGATTTCCGGCTGCTCGCGAAAGCGCGCCTGCCCCTGTTCCTGTTCGATTATATCGACGGCGGTTCCTATTCGGAATCGACCATGCGCAGCAATGTCGAGGACCTGCAGCGGCTGAAGCTGCGCCAGAAGGTCATGACCGACGTCTCGCAGATCGACCTGTCCACCACCCTGCTGGGCCGTCCCGCATCGCTGCCCGTCGCGCTCGCGCCGGTCGGGCTGGCGGGCATGTATGCGCGGCGCGGCGAAGTGCAGGCTGCGCGCGCGGCGGAGGCGGCGGGCGTGCCCTTCATCCTCTCCGCCTCCGCCTGTTGCGGCATGGAAGAGGTAGCGGCGGGCGTCACCCAGCCCTTCGCCTTCCAGCTCTACATGATCCGCGACCGCGAGTTCATGAAGGACATGCTGGCGCGGGCCAAGGCGATCGGCGTGGAGACACTGGTGCTGACCGTCGACCTGATCGTGCACAGCGCGCGGTACCGCGACGTGCGATCGAGCCTGACCGGCAAGCAGGGCCTAGGCGCGCGGATCAAGCGCTTCACCCAGATCGCCACGCATCCGCATTGGGCGTTCGATGTCGGCCTGTTCGGCGGACCGCATACCCTGGGCAATTTTGCCCCGGTGATGCCCGAGGGTGCCGGGCTCGACCAGTTCACCGCCTGGGTCGCGCGCAATTTCGATCCGTCGATCACCTGGAAGGACATGGACTGGATCCGCCAGCATTGGGACGGGCCGATCGTGATCAAGGGCGTGATGGACCCGGCCGATGCGGTCGCCGCCTGCGACATCGGCGCGACCGCGATCGTGGTATCCAACCATGGCGGGCGGCAGCTCGACGGAGCGCCCTCCTCCATCGCAGCGCTGCCGGGCGTGGTCGATGCCGTGGCGGGTCGTGCCGATGTGCTGATGGACGGCGGCATCCGCTCTGGCGTCGATGTGCTGCGAGCGCTGGGGCTGGGCGCGAAGGGCGTGCTGCTCGGCCGTGCCTGGGCTTATGCGCTGGCGGCCAGAGGTGGCGCGGGCGTGGCGCAGATGCTCGAGCTGCTGCGCCATGAGATGGCGGTGGCGATGGCGCTGACCGGCCAGACCGATGTGAAGACGCTGTCGCCGGACATGCTTCTGCGCTGACAGGCGTGCGCCATCTTGACGGTGAGCCCCGCTCACCGTAGATGCGCCGCTCCGCAAGGTATGGCCCCTTCGTCTAGCGGTTAGGACGTCGCCCTCTCACGGCGAAAACACGAGTTCGATTCTCGTAGGGGTCACCAGCGATTTCACTGGCTTACGGGCCATTGTCGAGACAGAATCTCGCGCCGTCGAATATTGGTGCAGAATGGCACTTCCGTTTTTGGGAGCAGTAAACTGCGACCAATGGAGACGGAATCGGCTGCGAATCGGACGTCTCGGCTCCTTGCCCGGCGGGCACTGCCTCGCGGATATCCCTTCGACTAGATTGCGCTCGATGAACGTGTCGAGGCCCGCGACGATGAGCATCGTCATGGGCTCCATCGAGGGTCCAGCTATGGAATCCACTTAAGGTATGTGTCGACGCTTTTAGCCTAAAGGCGCCTGGCATGTGCGAGCCTCCCGGCCGGATGGCGACCGATACGGTTCAAGTTAGAATCCTGCGACACCTTCCCCGCCGATAGACGTTCGCCTGCCTCGCCCCAGCCGGCGGCGCAGCCGGCGCAGGTCCCTGCCGAGCTTGCGGATGCCCATCCAGGTCCCTGTCCCGCAGACAAGGGTCACGGCCAGCAGCAGTGGAAGCACGACCAGGTCCCATAGCGGCCGCGTCCGCAGCACGGGGAAATCGAGGCTGTGCAGCCCGTTCTGCAGCCAACGAAAGCCGCGGCCGTTGCTGTCGATCGCCTGGATCAACGCCCCGGAGCCCGGGTCGATATAGAGCCGGGTCGCCTCGGGATCGGACAGGATCGCGCGCCAGACCGGCAGCTTCATCGGGAATTTGTGGGTGTAATAATAGGTGTCTTCCTGCCCAAGCTTCTCGAGCGAGGCGACCGGCGGGCCATTGCGCAGCGCAACCTTCAGCTCCGCTTCCCCGAGCGGTGCTGGCCTGCCGCTCACATCGAAGCGGGTGATGCGGCCGTCCCGGTCGATCGCGACCAGAAAGACCCGTCCGCCAAGCGGCGCGCCCTGCACTCGCACCGTGCCCGCCGGCAGGACCGGAAGCTGTCCGGCGGCACCGCGGACATCGCCCCAGGTCATCGGGCCGGCGAGGCGCTGGCTTTCGGCGAGGCCTGCCATGCTGTCGAGGAAACCCCATGGGTTCATCGAGAAGAGCCCGCTGGCCACCCAGGTCAGGGTCAGCAGCCCGAAGAACAGGCCGAACATATGGTGCCACCACCACAACCCGCGATAGGGCGAGCCGATGCTCCCGTCGCGCCGGCGCCGAAGCCGGGAGATGCCCACCCACAGGCCGGTGATCGTCAGGAAGCAGCCGATCAACGAGGTCCAGATGACGACCTGATTCCACGCCTCGCCATTCTGGCGAAGGATCGTCGGATAGAGCCAGTGCGGCACCGCGCCGAGCCAGCCCCAGAATCGCTGGAACCGCGTCGTCCGCTGCACCGCCTCACCGCTATTGCCCGCGATATAGACGGTCGTGACGGCGGGATCGGCATAATCGACGCGGTAGAGCGGCTGGTTGCGCCGGAAGGTCTGGACGGTCCATTGGTCGATGCCGGTGATCGCCACCGTGTCCGGCATCCCGGCGATGCCGAAGCGCTGCCCGAATGTCGTGGCGATGGCGCGGATGTCGCCCGGCGCCAATGTTTCGATCAGCTTGCCGGTCGACAGGTCATAGCTGCCCGGCGACATGCGCATCTGGGAAATCGTGCGGCTCGAGTCCAGTGCCGGCACCACGCGCAGCACCGGCCGCCCCGCCATCATCTCCATCTTCACCGACGCGACCGGCGTGTCCGCCGCCAGGTCTATGCGTCCGAGCGCCGCGGCGTCCGGCAGCTGCACGGGCGCGAGCCCGCGCAGCTGGTCGGCGGGCATCAGCCGGGGATAATCGACATACATCATGACGAAGCCCGACAGGCACCAAAGCGTCATGAGTGCGCCGATGACGACGCCCAGCCAACGATGGAGGAAGAGGACGGGACGGAGCATGGCTCAGAAACTCAGGCCATAGCTGACCCGCAGCGTGCGGGGCACGCCGCGGTTGAAATAGAGGAAGCGCCCGCCGGTATCGGCCGGTGCCGACCCATAGCCGCGCGTCGCATATTCCTGGCCGGTGACATTCTCGATGTTAACGCCGAAGCGGTGCCGGCGGGCAGCGCCGTCGACATAGAGATGCGCGCCGAGATCGACGACCGCATAATTGCCGTAGTTCTGGCGCGGAAAACCCGAGGGCGACGAGAAGGCATCACCCACCCAGTTGATCGAAGCATTCGCGCCAAAGGGCAGGTCCTGGGGCGCATAGGCGATCGATCCCTTGGCGAACTGCTCAGGCGTGCGGTCGCGCTGAGTCGTCGATCCCTCGTTCCGGGTGCGGTTGAAGGTGTAGCTCGCCATCACCTGCCAGTCGCGCGCCACCTGCGCGTCGAGGACGATCTCGGCGCCGTGCACGTTCACCTTGTCGCCGACGTTGATGTAGGTCCCGTTCGGGAAGGCGGGATTGTCATAGTCATAGTCGATCAGGTCGGTGATCCGGCGCTGGAAATAGGTGACCTTCCAGTTGAGCGCACCGTCCTCCAGCGCGACCTTGCCGCCGGCTGTCAGGTTGAGATTGAGGCTTTGCTCGGGCTTGAGGTTCGGGTTGCCGATCTCGCAGCATGGATCGATGCCGTAGAGCGACGACGCGTCGGGCAGGATGAAGGAGGTGCCGCCATTGCCCTCGATATAGAGGCTGTCGGTCAGGTCGTAACGGCCGCTGACGTTCCAGATCGTCTTCTTCGCGCCGCCAGTCTCGTTATAGCGCACACCCGCGGTGAGCCGCCCGCGCTTGCTGATCTCGTCGGTGGTGCGGACCTGGAAGATTCCGGCATGGATCTGCTCGGTAAGCTTGCCGATCAGCAGCACGTCGTCACGGCCATTGAAGTTCTGGAAGTCGTAGCCGACCAGATATTCGAGGCCTTTGTGCAGGTGCAGCTTCACCACTGCACTGCCGCCATAATCCTGGAAGCCCCAGAAGGTGCCGTCGGGATAGACCGTGATCGGCGGACCCGCCGGGATCGGGTTGAGGATCTGGACATAGGCAGTGCGCCAGTCGTGATAATAGCCCTTCAGGTAGAACTGGACGGTGTCGCTGCCGGTGTAATCGAGGCGGAGGCTGGCGATCTCCTCGTTGCGGTCGTTGCGGCTCCTGTTGACCCGGGTCGGCGAGAGATTGTCGAGATTCGCCTCCGTGTGCTGATATTCGGCGTTGAGGCGCAGGTCCGGCGTGACATCGAACTGGTATTTCCCGCCGACCGACCAGAGGTGATATCCGCGCTCGCGGTCGGTCGCGCTGGGCTGCATCACGCTGTACGGGCGATAGCCGTCGGCGTCGTTGCGTGAGGCCCAGGCGACGAACTTGTGCTCGCCGAGACTGCCCCGGACATAGCCGTCGACATTGGTCCCGCCGCGGCTGTCGACATTGGCATTGACCTGGCCGTTGAAATCGTCGGTGAAGCCACGGGTCACGACGTTGATGACGCCGGCGGCGGCCTGGGTGCCGTAGAACAGGCTCTCGCCGCCCTTCAGCACTTCGATCCGCTCGATCATGCTGGCAGGCAGCGTGTCGTTGGGCGAGGTGCCGCCATAGAGGCGGTTGTTGATGCGGATGCCGTCGACGGTCCACAGCACGTCCTGGGTGCGCGAACCCTGGAGCGAGAGGTCGACATAGCTGAACGGGCCGGCACCCGGCTTGATGTACAGGCCAGGGACGCTCTCCAGCGCGCTGGCGATGTCGACGACGCCGCGGTCGCGAACCTGCTTCCCGGTGACGGTTTCGATGTCGCTGCCGTAGCGGGCAAGCTCCTGCGGCAGGGTCTCTTCGAGGCTCGTACCGGTGACGACGATGTCTCCGTCAGGCCGGTCGGGACCGTCGACCGCGTGGCTCCCGGCTCGGTCCTCCGCGGTCCGCGCGCTGGCGGCGGTGCCGGCGCATGTTGCGAGAACGGCCGCGAGGGCCAGCTGCGATACGATGGTGATCTTCTTCATTGGCAACCCCCCAGGCGTCGTCCGACGTTGGGCGGGGGCGTGCCGTCACACGAACGGTCGGTACGCGCGGCGGCCGGACGCCAAGGGCGGCCACCGCACGTCTCCGATGCGGCCCCAGCCGCTCGTTCGTCGCTCAGACGGAGTTCACCGTGCCTCGGCCATCCCCTGGACCAGGCAAGAGCGACCAGACGCCGGCAGGTCTCCTGGCTCACGGGTCACAGCTTGATGCATGCCTTCCCAGGCCTCGCGGCACATATCGTCCGGCCCAGTGGCTGCTCCCTCGAAAGGAGCCATGCATCGCGCTCGCCGCTTACAGTTGCAGGGACAGCCTCGGATTCAGGTGGCGAACCACCCTCACCGCGTTCCCATTTTAAACCCCTTTCGGGGTACCGACGCGATCAAGGGATGCGATATGGCCCATGTCCGACCGAGGCAAGATGTTTTAGCAGGTGCGAAACGATCGCCCCGACGCGACGCCCGAGCCGCTAGCCGCGGCGGCTCGCCCCATGACGCAGCGCATGCTCGGCAGCAGCGCCGAAGCCGATGCCGATCGCCGTCCACAGCACCGCCTGCATGGCAATCGACGCGATGCGGAAGTTCCACAACACGACTGCCGGGAAATCCGTCGGCACTTCGTTGATCGCGGGCAAGGCGAGCTGCACCGCGGTCACCAGCCCGACATAGCAGCCGGCGGCGCAGAGCATCGCATTGAAGGCGCCGAGACGCCGGGTCAGGCCGCGCCCGAGCTTCGCGGCGACGATCAGTGCGACCACCGACAAGGCGATCATCGCGAAATAGGTGATCGTCCGAAACGCCACGGTCTCGTGCAGGCCGACCGCGGGCGGGTTCGGCGGATATTTGAACGCCGGCACCAGGGCGATCGCGACGAAACCCGCCAGGGCGAGCAGCAAGGCGAGCGAGCGCGGCCCGAGCCGCGACCAGCGCCCATAGAGTCCGGCGAACACCAGCGAGAAGATCCCGCCGATCGCCGCGCCGTAGAGCAGCACGGCGATGATCAGGCCGAACCCCTTTTGAGTCGCGCGGCTGACCAGCTCGGGCTCGTCCATCGCGCCCATCGCATGGTCGCGCGCGGCCTCGAATGCGATCGCCAGATCGACCTGTGGCTCCGCGGCGACACGGGCGAACAGGAACGCCAGCAAGGCAGCGACCAGGCCCACCAGCATGCCGCGGATCAACAGGGTACGCGCCATGTTCGACGCTTAGTGGCAGGGAAAGCCGAGCAGATGGCGCCCGTCATGGACGAGCTCGTGCACATATTTGCCGCTGAACAGCGACACCGCGCCCTGCTCGGTGCTGACGAAATAAAGGAAGATCAGGGCGAGCAGCGTGCCGAAGACGGCCCAGGGCAGGATCTCGCCGATCGGAATGGCCGTCTCGCCCCGGACGGGGATAAAGACGTCGTCGGCGAAGAGAGTCGTGGCCGGCATGTTCAGCTCCTTGACCGGGATGTGCGCGTCCCGCGGGGATAATGTCGCGAGGAAGGTCTGACTCTCGACAGCAGGGAGGTGCTGCCGATAACAGTGGCGCGACCGTGCCGGAATTCCACCGGCTTCTTCCTCGGTCCTTCGGCATCGCCCTAGGACAGAACCGAGCGCAACGTCAACGATATCGGGAGGCCCGCCTGGCCACGCGACTGACCCTGCTCTGCCATGCCGCCACCGCCATGAGCCGCGTCGGCGGGTTCGCCGATCCCGCCGAGCCGCTCGACACGGGGGGGCTGCGCGCAGCGACCGGCCTGCGCATCCCGGGGCCCTCCCCACGGCGTGTCGCCACCAGCCCGGCGTCGGCCGCGCGCCAGACGGCGGAAGCGCTTGGTCTGACCGCCGATATCGATGCGGCGCTCGGCGATATCGATCATGGCGACTGGAGCGGGAAAAGCCTTGCCGAGATCAATGCCGCCGATCCCGAGGCTGCTGCCGCGTGGATCGCCGATCCCGGGGCGGGCGCGTCCGGCGGCGAGACGATGGCGGCGGTCAGCGTGCGTGTCGCCGAGTGGCTCGCCAGCCAGGCCGGACGGGATGTGCCCGTGCTGGCGATCACTCACCCGGCCGTGGTACGCGCGGCGATCGCCGCTGCCCTGTCGCTGCCGATCGGCGCGACGTGGCGGATCGATGTCGCGCCCCTCTCGGTGACGGTCTTGTCGTTCAATCGCATCTGGCGGTTGCAGTCGCTCGGGCCCATCACCGGCAGCGGATAAAGAAATCTCCATATCTTGCCGATGGGTTGGCAACCGCCTATTGGCGCGCTTGAGGAACGGGGTTGCCCCCGCGCCTCGTGATCGCGCCGGTGCCCCGAAAGGGGCTTAATCGGGAATGCGGTGCGGACGGCTTCAGCCGCCCAACTCCGCGGCTGTCCCTGCAACTGTAAGCGGCGAGCGCGATGCACACCGCCTCTCTTCGAGAGGCAAGCCACTGGGCCGATCACGCGCGAGCGCGAAGGCTTGGGAAGGCCGTGCATCAAGCTATGACCCGCGAGCCAGGAGACCTGCCAGCGCACCGGTCGCTCTTGCCCTGGTCCAGGGAATGGCCAAGGCACGGAACTCCGTCTGAGCGACGAACCATGCGGCTGGGGCCGCATCGGTGCATGGTGCCGGGTGCTTTTGGCGTCCGCCCGTCGTCGTGCATCGACCGCTCGCCCAGGCGAACGGCACGCCCCCGCCACCGATGTTGGTCATGACGCCTTCGCGGATCGCGCTGCGGCGCCTCGCCGCTGCGGGCGACGCAAGAGTTTCCCATTGGCGTGCGATCCATGATCGCGCACCTGTCGACGTCGAAGAAGGAGAAGCAGCGTGAGCAAAGTGCCCACTACCGTCATCACCGGATTTCTGGGGGCCGGCAAGACCACGCTGATCCGCCATCTGCTGGAGAATGCGCAGGGGCGTCGCATCGCGCTCGTGATCAACGAGTTCGGCGATATCGGCGTCGATGGCGAGCTGCTCAAGGGCTGCAATGACGAGGCCTGCCCGGAAGATGACATCGTCGAGCTGGCCAATGGCTGCATCTGCTGCACCGTCGCCGACGACTTCCTGCCGACGATGCAGAAGCTGCTCGACCGGCCCAACCCGCCCGAGCACATCATCATCGAGACCAGCGGGCTCGCGCTCCCCAAGCCGCTGGTCAAGGCGTTCCAATGGCCGGACATCCGCACCCGTGCGACCGTCGACGGCGTCATCGCGCTGATCGATGCCGATGCGGTCGCGGCCGGTCGCTTCGCCACCGACGAGGCGGCACTGGCGGCGGCACGCGCGGCCGACCCCAATCTCGACCATGATTCGCCGCTGGAGGAGCTGTTCGAGGAGCAGCTCGGCTGTGCCGACATGGTCGTGCTCAACAAGACCGACCTGGTCGATGCCGAGACGCTTGCGCGGGTCGAGGCGCTGGTCGACGCGGAGACGCGGCCCGGCGTACGGATCGTGCGCGCCGATCACGGCGCGGTCGATATCGCCGCGTTGCTCGGCATCACCGCCGCAGCCGAGGACGATCTCGATTCGCGCGAGTCGCATATCGACGATGGCGAGGAGCATGATCACGACGATTTCGACAGCTTCGTCGCGACCGGCGGTGAAGTTGCCGATCTCGACGCGCTCGTCGCCCGGCTGGGCGAGGTCATCGCCAAACACGATGTACTGCGCGTCAAGGGCATGGTCGCGGTCGCGGGAAAGCCCAGCCGCCTCGTCATCCAGGCGGTCGGCCCGCGCGTCCAGCATTTCTTCGATCGCGCGTGGAAGCCCGGAGAAGCGCGCCGCACCCAGCTGGTCGTGATCGGCCAGAAGGGGCTGGACCGCGCGGGAATCGAAACCGAACTCGCGAGCGTCCTCGGCTGATGCATCTGCTGTCCGCCACGCCGGGGACGGTTTCGAACGGTGACGAGGCAATCGACCTCGACCAGTCGCCGGGTGATATCGTGTTCCTGACCGTGGCGGACAGCGAGCTGGCGTGTTTCGCGCGGGCGGCCGAGGCGCTGGGCAACGGCGCCCCGCGCATCCGACTGGCGAACCTGCTCCAGCTCAAGCATCCCTATTCGGTCGATCTCTATGTCGAGAAGGTGATCGCGAAGGCGAAGTTCGTCTGCGTCGTCCTGCTCGGCGGCAAGGCCTATTGGCCCTATGGGATCGACGAGATCGCCGCGGTTGCCCGCGCGCACGGCATCGCCTTCGCCGCGATCGCCGATGGACGCGAGGACGATCCGGCGCTCGACGCCGCCTCGACCCTGCCGCCCGAGACCTGTGCCCGGCTGCGCGACTATCTGCGCCAGGGCGGGGTCGCCAACGCAACCGGTTTCCTGCGTACCGCCGCTCGCCTGATCGGCCGAGACATCGGCACACCCGACGATCCGGTTCCGGTTGCCGATGCGGGATTGTATGTGAAGGGGGTCGATCGCCCTGCCCTGGCCGATCTGCATGCGCGCTGGACCGAAGGACGGCCTGTCGCCCTGTTTGTCTTCTACCGCGCCCTGACTATCGCCGGCACGCTCGACGCGGTCGATGCCATGGTCGCCGAACTCGAGGCGCAGGGCCTGAACGTCGCCCCGGTCCATGTCCGGGCGCTGCGCGAACCGTTCGCGGTCGACTGGCTGCGCGGGCTGATTACGGAACTGCGGCCCGACGTCATCCTCAACGCCACCTCGTTCGCCGCATCGTCGCCGGGCGAGAACAGGATCGGCGGCGTACTGGAGACCGCGGACTGCGTGATCCTCCAGACCGTGTTCGCCGGTGTCGAGCAATCGGCCTGGACCGACTCACCACGCGGCCTCGGCCCGCGCGATCTCGCGATGAACGTCGCGCTGCCCGAAATCGACGGCCGGCTGTTCAGCCGCGCGGTCGCGTTCAAGGCCGCCGAGCGGTTCGACGCGCGCACCGAATGCGGGATCATCGTGCCCAGGGTCGCACCGGACCGGGTCGCCTTCGTCGCCCGACTTGCCGCCAATTGGGCGAGGTTGCGCCGAACGCCGGCAGCGGAACGCCGGATCGCGCTGGTCCTCGCCAACTACCCCAATCGCGACGGCCGGATCGGCAACGGGGTCGGCCTCGACACACCGGCCAGCGCGGCGGCGATCTTCGCCGCGCTCGGCGGCTCCGGCTACGCGATCGGCGAAGCGCCGACCGACGGTGCGGCGCTGATGGACACGATGCTGGCGGGCGTCACCAATGCGCTCGATTCGATCGACCGGCCGGGCGAGATCGCACTGGCGATCGCCGACTATGCCCAAGCCTTCGACGCCCTGCCCCAGGCCGTGCGCAACGCGGTGAGCGAGCGCTGGGGTGCAACCGAGGCAGACCCGTTCGTGCGGGACGGTGCTTTCCGCCTCGCGGCGCACCGGTTCGGCAATATCGCGGTCGCGGTGCAGCCGGCGCGCGGCTATAATGTCGATCCAAAGGCGACCTATCACGATCCGGCATTGGTGCCGCCACACGCCTATCTCGCCTTCCATTTCTGGCTGAACCGGCATTTCGGCGCGCATGCAGTCGTCCATGTCGGCAAGCACGGCAATCTCGAATGGCTGCCGGGCAAGGCACTGGCGCTGTCCGAGACGTGCTTTCCCGAGATCTGCGCCGGCCCGGTGCCGCAACTCTACCCGTTCATCGTCAACGATCCCGGTGAGGGCACCCAGGCCAAGCGCCGGATCGGCGCAGCGATCGTCGACCACCTCACCCCGCCGCTGACCCGTGCGGAAAGCTATGGGCCGCTCAAGCAGCTCGAAGCGCTGGTCGACGAATATTATCTCGCCGCCGGCATGGACCCGCGCCGGATCGCGCATCTCAAGGGCGAGATTCTCAACCTCGCGCGCTCGCAGGGTCTCGATACCGATGCCGGCGCGGTCGGCGATGGCGACGATGCGCTCGCCGCGCTCGACAATTATCTGTGCGAGCTGAAGGAAATGCAGATCCGCGACGGGCTGCACATCTTCACCCGCTCGCCCGAAGGCCGGCTGCGCACCGACCTGCTGATCGCGCTGTCGCGCACTCCGCGCGGCTATGACAGTCCCGGCCAGGCCTCGCTGCTGCGGTCGATGGCGGACGATCTGCGGCTCGGCTTCGATCCGCTCGATTGCGTCATGGGCGATGTCTGGGACGGACCGAAACCGGCGCCGCTTGCTGAGATGTCGAATGACCTGTGGCGGACGTTCGGGGACACCGTCGAGCGCCTCGAACTGCTGGCGATCGCGCTGGTCGAGGGCATGGAAGCCCCGGGGCCCGCGTCAGCGACGGTATTGCAGGCCGTGCTCGGCGATCTCGCCGCGCGGGTCGACGCCTGTGGCGATGCCGAACAGTCCGCGCTGCTCGCCGGCCTCGATGCGCGCTTCATCGCGCCCGGCCCCTCGGGCGCTCCCACCCGGGGACGGCCCGACGTGCTGCCGACCGGGCGCAACTTCTATTCGGTCGATACGCGCTCAGTCCCGACCGCGACCGCCTGGGATCTCGGCCAGCGCTCCGCGCAATTGCTGGTCGACGACTTTCTCCAGCGCGAGGGTGCTTATCCCAGAGCCATGGCGCTCAGCGCGTGGGGCACTGCGAACATGCGCACCGGCGGCGACGACATCGCCCAGGCGCTGGCGCTGATGGGAGTGCGGCCGCGCTGGGACTGGACCTCGGGCCGGGTGATCGGGTTCGAAATGATGACGGTGACCGAGCTTCGCCGCCCGCGCGTCGATGTCACCTTCCGCGTGTCGGGCTTCTTCCGCGACGCCTTCCCGGAGCAGATCGACCTGATCGACAGCGCGGCGCGCGCGGTGATGGCGCTCGACGAAAGCGACCATGACAATCCCGCCGCCGCGCGCCACCGGGTCGAGACGGCCAGGCTGATCGATCGGGGCGTCGAGCCCAAGGCCGCAACGCTGCGTGCCGGCTTCCGCGTATTCGGGTCGAAGCCCGGCGCCTATGGCGCGGGCCTCCAGGCGATGATCGACGAACGTCTGTGGCATAGCCGCGCCGATCTCGCCGACGTCTATCTCGACTGGGGCAGCTATGCCTATGGCGCCGGGGTCGAGGGGGATGCCGAGCGCGACCTGTTCGCCGAGCGCCTTACCCAGGCCGATGCCGTCGTGCAGAACCAGGACAATCGCGAGCACGACCTGCTCGACAGCGACGATTATTATCAGTTCGAGGGCGGCATCGCCGCGGCGGTCGAGCATCTCAAGGGCAGCAAGCCGCTCAGCTATCATAACGACCATAGCCGCCCCGAGCGCCCGGTCGTGCGCACACTCGAGGACGAGATCGGCCGCGTCGTCCGCGCCCGCGTCACCAATCCCAAATGGATCGCCGGGGTGATGCGCCACGGCTATAAGGGCGCGTTCGAGATCGCCGCGAGCGTCGACTATCTGTTCGCCTTCGCGGCCACCACCCATGCAGTGCGCGACCATCATTTCGACGCGGTCCACGCCGCCTTTATCGAGGACGAGGCCGTGCGCGGCTTCATGGCCGATGCGAACCCCGCGGCGCTGCGCGAGACGGCCAGCCGCCTCGCCGAGGCGCTGTCGCGTGGGCTATGGAAGCCCAAATCGAACAGCGCGGGCGTCCTGCTCGCCGAGCTAGCTGGAGAAACGTCATGAAGCAGCGCAGCGACGAAGAACACAAGACCAAGATGGAAAAGGTCCAGGCGGCGCACGAGAAGAAGCTGGCCACCCGGACGCTCGAGAAAGGCCTGGTCATCGTCCATACCGGCCCGGGCAAGGGCAAGACCTCGGCAGCGCTCGGCATGGTCGTCCGCGCGATCGGGCACGGCATGAAGGTCGGCGTCGTCCAGTTCGTGAAGGGGGCGATGGCGACCGGCGAGAAGGCGGTGTTCGACCGCTTCCCCGAGCTGATCGAGTTCAAGCCGATGGGAGAAGGCTTCACCTGGGATACGCAGGACCGTGCCCGCGACATCGCCGTCGCACGCGAGGCATGGGAAGAAGTAAAGCGCATGATCGCAGACCCCAGCTACAAGCTGGTGCTCGCCGACGAACTCAACATCGTGCTGCGCTACGACTATCTGCCGGTCGAGGAAGTCCTCGAGGTGCTCGCCGCCAAGCCCGAAAAGACCCATGTCATCGTCACCGGGCGCAACGCCAAACAGGAACTGATCGATGTGGCCGATCTCGTCACCGAGATGACCCTGGTGAAGCATCCGTTCCGCGAGCAGGGCGTGAAGGCGCAGGCCGGGATCGAATTTTGAACGCCCACGCCGCGCCACCGCGTTTCGATGCAGCGTTTCTCGACCAGTTGGACAGCTTGATCGCCTGGCGCCGCGACGTGCGCCATTTCCGTACCGACGCCTTATCCGACGAGACCGTGCTGGCGCTGCTGGAGACCGCGCAACAGGCGCCGTCCGTGGGCAATGCGCAGCCCTGGCGCTTCGTGCGGGTACGCTCGCCGTCGCTGCGCGAGTGCCTGGCCGATCATGTCGATATCGAAGTGGCACGCGCGGGCGCGGCCTATGTGAACGGACGGGACGACGCCTATGCCGCGCTCAAGCTCCACGGCTTGCGCGAAGCGCCCGAAATCCTGGCCGTGTTCTGCGACGAGACGACGCAGGCCGGTCACGGGTTGGGCGCTGCAACGATGACGGAGACCCGCGCCTATTCGGTGGTGCTGGCGATCTACACGTTATGGCTCGCCGCCCGCGCCCGCGGGATCGGACTGGGCTGGGTGTCGATCCTCGATCCCAAATTCGTGGAACGGTTGCTCGAGGTCCCGACGGGCTGGCGATTGATCGCCCTGCTCTGTCTCGGGCACCCCGTGGAGGATTTGCCCGTTCCCGAACTGGAGCGGCGCGGCTGGCAGGGACGCCTCGATTGGCGCGGCAATGTCAGTGTGCGCTGATCTGCTCCGCCATCGCGCGCGCCGCCTGAACATAGGCGGCGCTGCCGCACACCGTCCAGGCCTGGGGGATGCTGATCCGGGGAATGCCGGCCAGCGCAGGATGGTGCAGCATCTCGGTGCCCTGGTCGGTGACCGTGTCGGTAGCGCTTTCGACGATGAGGAAGTCGGGCTGGGCTGCGACCATCTCCTCGATGCGGACCTGCGCGAGCACCGGCTTGTGGAGCCTGCCCGCGAGGTTCACCAGTCCGACGCGCTTCATCAGGTCGTCGATCAGCGTGCCGGTACCCGTCATGAAGCCGCGGCGCTGGTAATAGGCGGCGACCTTGCCGGCACCGGGACGCGGAATCTTCGCGAGTTCGGCGTCCATCTGCGCGATCATCGCCTCGCCACGCTCGGGATGCCCGACCGCTGCCGCTGTCTTGCGGATCGAGGCATAGATGTCCTCGAGCCTGTTGGCGGTCTTGAGGTCGAGCATATGGTAATGCTGCCCCTTGAGCACGCCCATCGCCGCGCTGCGCCGCGCCGGCATGCCGATCACAAGATCGGGATCGATCGCGAGCACCTGCTCCGCCGAGGTCGAGAGGATCGGAAGCCCGCGCGCCTTGGCCGCGCCCGCGGACATATTCTTGTCCGCCGCATTATGGGTGAGGCCGGCAATCTGATCGCGATCGGCCAGCGCGAGGACGAGCTGATCCGCGCAGAGGTTCAGCGAGACAATCCGCCTGGGCTTGCCCGCCGGCGCAGGGTCCGTGCCCCCGCGCGCCCAAAGCCCGGCGCCACCCAGGGCCAGCAACGGCAAGGCAAGCGCCACAAGTCTATTCCAGTACATCACCGCTTCCATAGCGGCCGCGATCCTGCCAGCAAGCGCCTCAGAGTCCCCGCATGACCAATTCCCGCTCCCTTCTCCTCGCCGGCCTGATCGGTTTGACGCTGCTGGCCGCCATCGCCTCGCTCCTGCTCGGGCCGGTCAGCCTTTCCCTCCCCAGGATGCTGGCGGCCCTTGCCGGGCACGGCGACAAGATCGCGAATGCGATCCTGTTCGACCTGCGCGTGCCGCGCACGCTGCTCGGCCTCTCGGTCGGCGCGATGCTCGGGCTCGCCGGCGCGGCGCTGCAAGGCTATTTGCGCAATCCGCTCGCCGAGCCCTCGGTGCTCGGCACCTCCAACGCCGCGGCGCTCGGCGCGGTCGCTGCGCTGTATTTCGGCCTGTCCGAGCTTCATCCAGCGATCCTGCCGCTGCTGGCGATACTGTGCGCGATGGTCTCGCTGGTCCTGCTGTTCGTCCTTGCCGGACGATCGGAAAGCCCGCTGACCCTGATCCTCGCCGGCATTGCGGTGGCGACGCTCGCGGGCGCCGGAATCAGCCTCGCGCTCAACCTCTCGGCCAATCCCTTCGCGGCGATGGAGATCATGACCTGGCTGCTCGGGAGCCTCGAGAACCGTTCATTCGAGCATGTCTGGATCGCCTTGCCCTGCATCGCGATCGGCATGGCGCTGCTGCTCTGGAACGGGCGCGCACTCGATGCGCTGACCCTGGGCGAAGATGGCGCGCAGGCGCTGGGCGTCGACCTCAAGTGCACGCGGCTGCGCCTGCTGCTGGGCACGGCGATCGGGGTCGGCGGCGCGGTGGCGGTCTCGGGCGCGATCGGATTCGTCGGGCTGATCGTCCCGCATCTCATCCGTCCGCTCACCGATCGCAGTCCCTCGGCGATCCTGCTGCCCTCGGCGATCGGCGGCGCTGCGCTGCTCACCCTCGCCGATCTCGCCGTTCGACTGATCGCGACCTCCAACGAGCTCAAGCTGGGCGTGGTCACGGCGTTCCTCGGAGTTCCCGTCTTCCTTGTCCATCTGATGCGGGAGCGGCGCCTGTGGTGAGCATTCGCCTCGAACAGGTCGAGGTGAGTCTCGGCCGCCGGAGTGTCGTGCGCGGCGTGAGCGCCGAGCTGCAGCCCGGGACACTCACCGGCATCGTCGGCCCCAATGGTGCCGGCAAGTCGACCCTTGCGCGCGCGATGCTGGCTTTGGTGCCCTATTCCGGCCGGATCCTCGTCGAAGGCACGGACGCCGCATCGATGACGCGCGTCGAGCTCGCCCGACAGCTCGCCTATCTGCCGCAAGGCCAGACCCTGCACTGGCCGCTGTCCGTCGAGCGGCTGGTCGGGCTCGGTCGCCTGCCGCATCTCGGCCCCATGTCGCGGATCGGGGCGCATGACGCCGCCGCGATCGACCGCGCGATGGAACGGGCGGACGTGCTGTATCTGCGCGAGCGGGTCGCCACCGAACTTTCCGGCGGCGAGCGCGCCCGCGTCCTGCTCGCCCGCGCGCTCGCGGTGCAGGCGCCTGCGTTGATCGCGGACGAACCGCTCGCGAGCCTCGATCCCGGCCATCAGATCGATGTGATGGAGTTGCTCCAGGGCGAGGCCCGTGCCGGCGCCCTGGTGATTGCGGTGCTGCACGATCTCACCATGGCGGCGCGCTATTGCGACCGGTTGGTGCTGATCGATGGCGGCACGCTGGTCGGGGATGGCACGCCCGCCGAGGTGCTCACCCCGGCTAATCTCCGACAAGTCTATGGTATCGACGCGCGCGTCGAGCTGGGTGGCGACTGGCCGTCAATTACGACGCTGGGGCGGAGCAGGCCATGAGCGACGCGGCCTTCTACCGCGAGCAGGGATACGCGACGGTACCGCTGTTCGATCCCGCGCTGGTCGAAGCTGCCCAGGCGGACATCGCGGAGCATATCGACCGCGTCTCGCGCGCGCTCTATTTGCCTTTCGAGCAGAGCTGTCCCGATGCTCCGCTCGACGAGCGGCTCGACCGGATCTTCGCGACCGACCAGAGCCAGGCCAATCTCCTGCGTATCGCGATCTGCACCGACGCGCATCGCGGGCCCCGGCTTCAGGCAATCGCCAATGATCCGCGCCTGCTCGCCCAGGCCGAGCGGATCAGCGAACGCTCCCTCTCCGGCTCGGTCGTTCGCGTGCGGGCGAGCATTGCGAGCTTTCCCGAGCATCGCCATGCCTGGCATTCCGATGTGGCGCGCGACGACGGCACCTCCTGTGGCAATGTCTGGACCACGGCGTGGATTCCGCTGAGCGACGCCGGACCCGACAATGGCGGACTCGAACTCATTCCCGGCCGCCGCCCGGAACCGCTTGCCCGCCTGACCGACAAGGGCTTCGAGATCCCCGACGAGGCGATCGCCGGCCTGCCCCGGCTCCAGCCCGAATGCCCGGCCGGTACCGTGTTGCTGCTCGACCGCTTCACCCCGCATCGTACCCTTCCCGCGGGCCCCGCGCGCTTCGCGCTGGTCGTCTGGATGAAAGCGGCCTGACCGCGACGTTGCACCGCAGCGATTGCCTTGGCCGTGCGCAATGCGTATGGCCCGCCTTGCGACAGGTTCCCCGGAGACGGGGATTAAAATGGGAACGGGAAGAACCCGGCTGCCCCTGCAACTGTAAGCGGCGAGCCACCGGCCACATGCCATTGGGAGCGATCCCGAGAAGGCGGCCGGACCGGCATAGACCCGCGAGCCAGGAGACCTGCCCGTCGCGGTCGTCCTTCGTGCGGACAGGGTGTTCCGGGCGGACGGGGGTAAACCCGAGCGACGACGATAACGACCGCGCGCGCGCGGCCGATGTCGCTTGCCTGGAACGGCTCGGCATCGGTCGCGCGACCCGCGGCACTGTCGAATAAGGGTTTGCATGTTGAAATTCGTTTTCCGCGTTACCGTCTCCATCGCTGCGCTCGGCGTGGCCTCCATCGCCTATGCCCAGCAAGCGCCGGCGCCCGACGCGGCCGCCGATGCGGACGCCGGCGAGGTCGTCGTCACCGCCATGCGCGTCCCGACCCCCGCGGATCAGGTCGCCGCTTCGGTGACCGTGCTCGACAAGGCCGCGATCGACCGCAGCCAGGATATCGGCGTCAGCGAGTTGCTGCTGCGCACGCCTGGGGTGAGCATCTCGCGCAACGGCGGCTATGGCACCTCGACCTCGGTGCGCATCCGCGGCGCCGAGACCGACCAGACCGTGGTGGTGATCGACGGCGTTAAGCTCAACGACCCGTCCTCGACTGGCGGCGGCTATAATTTCGCCAATCTGCTGGTCGGCGACGCCTCGCGAATCGAAGTGCTGCGCGGCCCGCAGTCGATCCTGTGGGGCAGCCAGGCGATCGGCGGCGTGGTCAATGTCGTGACCGCGAGGCCGGAGAAGGCGCTGGAGGGAAGCTTCGATATCGAGACGGGTTCGCGCGAGACGGTCAGCGCGCGTGCCGCGATCGGCGGCAAGACCGGACCCGTTACCTGGCGGCTCGGCGGCCAGACCTTCACCACGGGTGGCATCTCCGCCATCGCTCCGGCGTTCGGTGGCAAGGAAGCGGACGGTTATGCCAACCAAAACGTGTCGGCACGCGTAGAGGTCGCCGTGGCAAGCAACATCAGCCTCGACCTGCGTTCCTATTATTCGAGCGGCCGCACCGACATCGACGCAACGACCGGCGATACGCCCGAATATTCGCGCAACAAGGAATTCGTCGGCTATGCCGGCGCCAATATCGACCTGCTCGGTGGCCGGTTCCGCAACCGCTTCGGCTATGGCTACACCAACACCGATCGCGAAAACTACAATCCGAGTCGGGCGCGACCGCAGACCTTCGATGCTGCCGGCCGCAACGAGCGCCTCGAATATCAGGGCACCTTCGCGATCGCCAAGGGCTGGACCTTGCTCGCCGGTGCCGAGAATGAGCGCTCGCGTTTCCGCAGCGTGTCGCCGCCCGCATCGCTGGCCACGCCCGTGCCGGCGCCGGTAATCGGCAAGGCCGAGATCACCAGCTTCTATGCACAATTGAGCGCGCAGCCGTTCAAGGGGCTGACGCTGACCGGCGGTGTGCGCAACGATGATCACAGCCGCTTCGGCGGCAAGACGCTGTTCCAGGCCGGCGGCGTGCTCAACCTGGAGACCGGCACGACACTGCGCGCGAGCTATGGCGAAGGCTTCAAGGCGCCGACGCTCTATCAACTCTTCTCCGAGTTCGGGAACAGGACGCTCAACCCGGAACAGGCCCATGGCTGGGAGGCGAGTGTCGAGCAGCATCTGTTCGGCCGCCATGTCAGCTTCGGCGGGACCTATTTCGAGCGCAAGACCAGCGACCAGATCATCTTCAACAGCTGCACCGCCACCTCGACCCTGCCTTTGTGCTTCCAGCCCGGCTCGACGACCCGCCGCTCGGGCTATTACGAGAACGTCTCGCGCGCCGAGGCACACGGAATCGAGGCGCAGGCGGCAGCCAGCTTCGGCGCCTTCACAATCGACGGCAATTACAGCTGGACCGTGGCCGAGGACCGCTCGCCGGGCACCGCCACTTTCGGCAAATGGCTGCCGCGCCGGCCGCGCGACACCGCCAACGGCTCAGTCAGCTATCGCTTCCCGTTCGGCCTCACGACCGGCGCCGCGGTCCGCTGGTCGGGCAAGAGCTACGACAATGCCTCGAACGCGCAGGTGCTCGATCCCTACACGCTGGTCGATCTGCGCGCCGAATTCGAGGTCACGCCGCGGTTCAAGCTGTTCGCGCGCGCCGAGAATGTGTTCGACGAGCAATATATGACTACCTATCGCTACGGCACGCTCGGCCGCAGCATCTATGCCGGCATTCGGGGGAGGTTCTGATGACCAATGCGATTTCGGCCCGCAACGCCTCGACGCTCTGGATCGTGCTGCTGACCGTAGCGAGCACCGCGACCACGCTGGTGCTCGCCTGCGCAACGCCCTTTCCCGCGCTCGCGGCGCTCGCCGCGGTGCACATGCGCCAGCGCGACGGCGTCGCCCTGATGCTGCTCGCCTGGCTCGCCAGCCAGGTCGTCGGCTTCACGCTGCTCCACTATCCGCATGATCCCAGGACGCTTGCCTGGGCTGCCGCGCTCGCCACCGCCGCCGTGGCGTCGGCGCTGGGCGCTTATGTGGCACTGCGGGCGGTCGAACGCGCGCCCGTGCTCGCTCGCCTGGCGGTCGCCTATGCCGCGGCATTCCTCTCCTTCAAGGCGGCCGTGCTGGTCTGGTCCTTCATCCTCGGCGGCGTCGCCACCACCCTCAATCCGGGCATCCTGCTCAACCAGCTGCTTCGCAACGGCGCGATCCTGGCCGGGCTCTACCTGCTCTATCGGGTGCTGGTTGCGCTCGGCGTGCCCGCACCGCAGCGCGGGGCGGCTGTCGCGTGACCGTGAAGCAGGAGCGCGAGCGATGCTGACCCGTGTCGAGGACGGGCCGGCGGTCGTCGCCTGCAACACCTGCAGGCATTCGACCGAAGCGCGCGAGGATGCCGAGGGCGTGCGCGGCGGCCAGAAGCTGGTCGCGGCGCTCCGCGCGGTGAAGGAAGGCGATCCTCGTTATGCCGGTGTCGCGGTGCAGGAGATGCCGTGCCTGTTCGCATGCCAGGACTTCTGTACCGTCCATCTGCGCGCACCCAGCAAGGTCGGCTATGTGCTCGGCCGCTTCACGCCTGACGAGGTCGCGGCGCGCGCGATCCTCGACTATGCCGTCGAATATGCCGCGAGCGAGCATGGCCGTGTGCCGTTCAAGAATTGGCCACAGGGCGTGAAGGGCCATTTCATCACCCGCACCCCGCCTCCGGGATTCGTTGCCGAATGACCCCATTTCCCTCTCCTGCCGCCTTCCGCGCCGCGCTCGCCGCCCTCTCCTCGCCCGACGAGAATGCTATCGCAGCGGCTCGTGCCCGACAGGCCGAGCTGACCAAGCCCGCGGGTTCGCTCGGCCGGCTCGAAGAGCTCGCGGTCTTTGTCGCGGGCTGGCACGGCAATTCCCGCCCGCGGATCGATCGAGCGCGCGCCGCAATCTTCGCCGGCAATCACGGGGTGACGGTGCACGGGGTCAGCGCTTTTCCCCCAAGCGTCACCGCACAGATGGTCGCGAATTTCCAGACCGGTGGCGCTGCGATCAACGCGCTCTCCCAGGCCTCGGGGCTCGAACTCCAGGTAACCGGGCTCGACCTCGACACGCCGACTGCGGATTTCACGGTCGCGCCGGCAATGACCGAGGCAGAATGCCTCGCGGCGCTGAATGTCGGCGCCGTGAATGTCGCCGAAGATCTCGATCTGCTCACGGTCGGTGAGATGGGTATCGGCAACTCGACCGCCGCCGCGGCGCTCAGCGCGCGCAGCTTCGGCGGTGCCGTCGCCGACTGGGTCGGCCCGGGTACGGGGGTCGATGCCGAAGGCATCGCCCGCAAGATCCGCATTGTCGAAGCTGCCCTCGCCTTTCACGCCGACGCGCCAGGCGATGCGTTCGAGACGCTGCGCCGGGTCGGTGGGCGCGAGATCGTCGCGATCGCGGGTGCCGTGCTGCGCGCCCGCCAACTCAGCATCCCGGTGGTGCTCGACGGCTTCATCAGCAGTTCCGCGATCGCGCCGCTTGCAGCTGACAACCGGGCGATCACCGCGCATTGCATCGCCGGCCATTGCTCGGCCGAGCCCGGCCATGCCCGGTTGCTGGCGACGCTCGGGCTCGACCCGATCTTGTCGCTCGGCATGCGGCTCGGCGAAGGAAGCGGCGCAGCAGTCGCCGTCAGCGTGATCCGTGCCGCGCTCGCCGCGCACGACCAGATGGCGACCTTCGCCGAAGCCCAGGTCTCCGCCTCGCTGTGAATCCCTTCGCGCTCCATCTGCTGCGCCATGGCGCCCCGGCCCAGCCGGGCAGGCTGATGGGACGCACGGACGAAGCATCGACACCCGAGGGCATCGCCGCGTGCGTCGATCAGGCGAGTGACCTGGGCCTGGAACGTCTGGTAACCTCCGACCTTCAGCGCGCGCACTGTGCCGCCAATGCGATCGCGCGCATAAGCGGGGTTGCAGCCGCGATCGATCCGCGCTGGCGCGAGCTTGATTTCGGCGACTGGGACGGCAAGGCGGCGATCGACGTCGATGCCGCCGCACTCGGCCGCTTCTGGGAAGACCCCGACGCCAATCCCCCGCCCGGCGGCGAGCGCTGGTCGGCCCTGGTCGCGCGGGTCGGGGGAGCCCTTGGCGCGCTGGAGCCGGCCACCACTCTCGTGGTGACGCATGGCGGCGCGATCCGCGCGGCGCTGCACCTGTTGTGCGGCTTCGAACAGCGCCAGCTCTGGGCGTTCGACCTTCCGTATAACGTGCTCGTCTCGCTCCGGGTGTGGCCGGGCGAACAGCCGAGCGCTCAAATAGTGGGGGTCTACCCGTGAAGGGGCTGATCATCGCGATCCAGTTCCTGACGCGTCTGCCAACGCCGCGCCTCTCGGTCAGCAGCGAAGAGTTCGCTGCGTCGATGCGCTGGTTCCCGGCGGTCGGCCTCCTCGTCGGCGTCATCGTCGCCGGCGGTGCCCGGGCCGGCGCACGCGTCGATCCCTGGACGGGTGCGCTGCTCGGGCTCGCGCTGTGGGTCTTCGTTACCGGCGCGCTGCATCTCGACGGCCTCGGCGACGTCACCGATGCCTGCGGAGCGGCGCACAAGGACCGCGAGCGCGTCCTCGCCGTGCTCGCCGATCCGCGTCTCGGCAGCTTTGGTGCCGTGGCGATCGGCGTCCAGCTCCTCGCCAAGCTGGTGCTGTTGCACGGGCTGGTCGATCTCGGCGCCGGGCCGGCAATTGCGCTGGTGCCGTTCGCAGCGCGGATCGGCCCGCTGCTCTGGTCGCGCTGGCTGCCCGATCTTCATTCCGGCCTCGCCTCGCGCTTCCGCAATGTGGTTCGGCCGATCGACTTCGCGATCTGGGGCCTGCTCCTGCTGGTCGCAGCCTGGGCCTCCCCGAGTCTGGTAGCGACGCCGCTGCTCCTGTTCGGCTGGGGCGCCTGGATCCGCGCCAGACTCGGCGGAATTTCGGGCGACGGCCATGGCGCGGGGATCGAGATCACCGAAAGCAGCTTGCTGCTCGCCGCCCTCATCCTGGCGAAGCTCCTATGAGTATGAGCTGGACCTGGCATGGCGGCGGACTCGAAGCGGCGCGGCGGCATTTCGGCGGGAGCGACTGGCTCGACCTTTCTACGGGCATCAACCCGCGTCCCTGGCCTGTCGTGAATGCGCCTGCGATCGACTGGCAGCGCCTCCCCGAGGCCCATGCGCTCGCCGAGCTCGAAGCCGCCGCGGCGGCCAGCTTCGGCCTCGATCCGCGCCATGTCTGCGCGGTGCCGGGCACCGAGGTTGGCCTTCGCCTCGCCGGTAGCCTGATCGGCGGCCCGGCCCGCTCTCTCGGACCGACCTACCGCACGCATGGTGAGATGATCGCCGGCACGCCGATCGCGCTCGATGATCTAGATGCCCATGACGGGACGCTCATCCTGGCCAATCCCAACAACCCTGATGGCCGCGTGCTCGCGCCCGACCGCCTGGTCGAACTGTCCGACCACCGCGCGGACGCCGCATGGTTGCTGCTCGATGAAGCCTTTGCCGATGTCGATCCGGCGCTCAGCATCGCCGGTGCGATCACCGACGCACGCCGGCTCGTCATCTTCCGTTCCTTCGGCAAGTTCTTCGGCCTTGCCGGGGTGCGGCTCGGTTTCGTGCTCGGGCCTGCCGGGCTCATCGCGAAAGTCCGCAGCTCGCTGGGCGCCTGGCCGGTATCCGCCGCGGCAATCACGATCGGCACCGCCGCCTATCGCGACGCGGCGTGGATTGCCGAGACCCGTACCCAGCTGAAACAGGATGCCGCCGCGCTCGACGCGGTGCTCGCCAGGGCCGGGTACGAGACTATCGGCGCCTGTCCGCTGTTCCGCCTCATCAACGCTGCGGACGGCATGCAGCTGTTCGAGCAGCTCGCCTGCCACGCTATCCTTACCCGCCCTTTCGCCGACCAGCCGCAATGGCTGCGCATCGGCCTCCCGACGACCGACGACGCACTGGCGCGGCTGGAAGTGGCGCTCGGCCGTGGCTGAACCGGTGACGCTCGCTGCGCTGGCACTGGATGCGGCGATTGGGTGGCCGGGCGCACTCTATGCCCGTATCGGCCACCCGGTCGGCTTCTTCGCCTGGCTGATCCAGGCCTGCGAGAGACGCTGGAACCGGGATGAACGCAGCTTCGAGATCCGACGCCTGCTTGGCATTGCGACCGTCCTGCTCCTGATCGTCCCGATTGGCGGAGCGTCCTGGATCGCTCAGCACCTGCTGCTGAGCCATCTCGGCGCCTGGGGCTGGCTTGCGGTGGCCCTGCTCGCCTGGCCCGCTTTGGCCCAACGCAGCCTGTTCGACCATGTCCGTCCGGTCGCCGCAGCGCTTTCCGCAGGCGACATGCCCCGCGCCCGCCAGGCCGTCGGCAGGATCGTCGGCCGCGACACTGCTGCGCTGGACGAGACCGGCGTGTCCCGCGCCGCGATCGAAAGCCTCGCCGAGAGCTTCTGCGACGGGGTTACCGCGCCCTTTTTCTGGCTGCTGCTGTTCGGCCTGCCCGGCGTCTGGGTCTACAAGGCGATCAACACCGCCGACTCGATGATCGGGCACCGCGAGGAACGCTGGCGCGCGTTCGGCTGGGCGGCGGCACGCACCGACGATCTGCTCAACCTGATCCCCGCCCGTCTCTCGGGCGTGCTGCTCTGCATCGCCGGTGCCGGCGGCTGGCGGACGCTGTGGCGCGATTCCGCTCAGCACGCCTCGCCCAATGCCGGTTGGCCCGAAGCGGCGATGGCCGGCGCGCTGGGGCTGCGCCTCGCAGGCCCGATCGCCTATGACGGCGTGATGCACGACAAGCCCTGGATCGGCGACGGACGCGTTGACGCGAACACGCGCGACATCACCCGGGCGCTCGCAATCTATGGGCGGGCGTGCCTCCTTCTCTGGCTGATCGCGGGAGGCGTCGCATGGGCGCTCTGATGCTCCAGGGCACCGGCTCGGACGTCGGCAAGTCAGTGCTGGTCGCGGGCCTCTGCCGCGCCTTCGCCAATCGCGGGCTCAGCGTCCGTCCGTTCAAGCCCCAGAACATGTCGAACAATGCGGCGGTGACGGCCGACGGCGGCGAGATTGGCCGCGCGCAGGCACTGCAGGCGATCGCCTGCCGGGTCGAGCCGCACACCGACATGAATCCGGTGCTGCTCAAGCCCCAGGCCGACCGCACCTCGCAGCTCATCGTCCACGGCCAGGTTCGTGGGGTCCTGCGCGCCGGCAACTTCCGGGAAGCGCGCGGGCGATTGCTCGGCGAAGTGCTGGCGAGCTACCGGCGCCTCAGCGAAGCATGCGACGTCATTGTCGTGGAAGGCGCCGGCTCTCCTGCCGAGATCAACCTGCGCGCCGGCGATATCGCCAATATGGGCTTCGCCCGCGCCGCCAAGGTGCCGGTGGTGCTGGTCGGCGATATCGACCGCGGCGGCGTGATCGCCTCGATCGTCGGCACTCGCGCGGTCATCGATCCGGAGGATGCCGCGATGATCCGCGGTTTCCTGATCAACAAGTTCCGCGGCGACCCTGCCCTGTTCGAAGACGGCTATCGCGAGATCGAGAAACGCTCGGGCTGGCGCGGGTTCGGGATCGTGCCCTGGATTGCCGCCACCGCACGGCTGCCGAGCGAGGATGCGGTGGTCCTGGAACGCGCCGCCGCTCGCATCGCGGGACGCAGGATCGTGGCCTGCCCGATCTTGCCGCGCATCTCCAATTTCGACGATCTGGATCCGCTCAAGCTCGAGCCCGGCATCGAACTGGTCATGGTCCCGCCGGGCAAGCCGATCCCGGCCGAGGCTGCGCTGGTGATCCTGCCCGGCTCCAAGGCGACGATCGCCGACCTTGCCTTTCTGCGCGCCCAGGGCTGGGACATCGACATATTCGGGCATCATCGCCGCGGCGGCATGATCCTGGGGCTCTGCGGTGGCTACCAGATGCTTGGACGCAGCGTCGCCGATCCGCTCGGCATCGAAGGACCCGCCTCCAGCGTGGAGGGGCTCGGCATGCTCGACGTCGCCACCAGCCTCTCCCCCGCCAAGGTGCTGCGCCATGTCCGCGGCGAGGCGCTCGGCGCACCCGTCGAAGGATATGAGATGCATATGGGGCTGACCGAGGGCCCCGATGCCGCTCGATCCTTCGCCCGTCTCGACGACGGCGCGCCCGACGGTGCGATCAGCCGGGACGGCAGCGTGATCGGCACCTATCTGCACGGGCTGCTGGCCACGGCGGAGCTGCGCCATGCCCTGCTCGCGCAGCTGAACGTGGCTGGCGCGGGCATCGACTATGCCGGCGATGTCGATGCGGCGCTGGACGAGATCGCCGCCGAACTCGAACGCCATATCGATATCGACGCGCTGCTGCGTCTCGCCGTCACGCCGGAGCCTTTACCGCAATGACCTCGACCAGCCTCTTCGTCCTTGGCGGCGCTCGCTCCGGCAAGAGCCGCTATGCGCAGCAGCGCGCGGAGGCGATCGACGGGCGGCACGTCTATATTGCCACGGCCGAAGCCTGGGACGACGAGATGCGCGACCGCATCGCCCGCCATCGTGCCGACCGGGACGCGCGCTGGGAGACGGTGGACGCACCGCGCGAACTGGCTGCGGCGATCGATGCGCAGTCGGGCCCGGGAAGCGTTGTCCTGGTCGACTGCCTCACCCTCTGGCTGACGAACATCATGCTGGCGGATGAGGGAATCGACGCTGCGACGGGCACGCTTTGCGCCTCGATCATCAGGTTCGACGGGCATCTCATCCTTGTCTCGAACGAGGTCGGGCTCGGCATCGTGCCCGATAATGCGCTGGCCCGCCGGTTCCGCGACGCGGCCGGGCGCGTGAACCAGGCGGTCGCGGCCGCCGCTCAGGAAGTCGTGTTCATCGCAGCCGGCCTCCCAATGCCGCTGAAGCGACCGTAGAATCGCGCCGCCACTTGCTTGAACGTCAGGCTTGGGAGACCGCCGCATCTCATCACGCAGCACGATGCAGGTCGCAGGCGACATTATTGTTGCTGGCGCGTTGCTGCACTCTGTGCAGGTGTCACTGTGTCGAAGGAGCGTCGATGAACTCGATTACCGATGGAAGGCTGGACACACTCGAACGCAGCCGCGCGCTCAAGATGGCACGATCCACTCACGCCTTTGTGCGCGGGAACACTGTCAAATTCTACGAATGGCTAGCCCAGTCGCGCGCGGCACGCCGGCTTCCCAAGGGGCCCGCGATCTGGATCTGCGGCGACTGCCATCTCGGCAATCTGGGTCCGGTCGCCGATGCGGACGGGGGCGTCGCGGTCCAGGTCCGCGATCTCGACCAAAGCGTCATCGGCAATCCGGCGCACGACCTCATCCGACTCGGCCTGAGCCTGGCGACTGCGGCGCGGGGGTCGGACCTGCCAGGCGTCACCACGGCGCGGATGATCGAGGAAATGGTGGAAGGCTATACGCATGCCATGGCAGAAGGCGATGCAGACTTGGCGCCAGAGCCGAATATCATCCGGGCCGTGCGGCGCCGAGCGCTTGGGCGCCGCTGGCGCCATCTCGCCGACGAACGGCTAAGCGACGTCGAGCCTCGCCTGCCGCTCGGTCGAAAATTCTGGGCGCTGGAAGACGAGGAGCGCGCGGCGCTTGACACCCTGTTCCGGGAGCCGTCGGTCATCGCCATGATCCTGTCGCTCAACCGGCGCGAGGACGGGCACCATGTGCGCCTGGTCGACGCCGCCTATTGGAAGAAGGGCTGCAGTTCGCTTGGCAATCTACGCTTCGCCGCGCTGGTCGCGATCGGCGGCTCGAAAAAAGCCCCCACGGAATATGCCCTGATCGACCTCAAGGAGGCAGTCGCCGCAGCGGCGCCTGCCGCCAGAGATGCCGACATGCCGCGCGATCATGCGGTGCGCGTGGTGACGGGGGCCGCAGCCCTGGCACCCAATCTGGGCGAGCGCATGCTGGCGACGAGATTGCTCGGCACGCCGATGGTGTTGCGCGAACTCCTTCCGCAGGACCTGAAGCTGGAGATCGAACAATTCTCCAGCAGCGAAGCGACGCGGGCCGCGCGCTATCTCGCCTATGTCGTCGGGGTCGCGCATGCGCGCCAAATGGACAGGTCAGCGCGGGCGCACTGGGCCGATGCCATCGGCCGGCGCCAGAGTGGCAGCATCGACGCGCCGACCTGGTTGTGGGACAGCGTCGTCGATCTCACGGCGAGCCATGAGGCAGGTTATCTCGAGCATTGCCGCCGTTATGCGCTTGCCCAGGCGGCCTGAGCACCGGGTCCGAGCCGGGCGCGTGCGCCGATGAAGGTCTTTCTCGACTTCGAGGCGTCGTCGCTCGGCAGGAAGAGCGTGCCGATCGAAGTGGCGTGGGTATTCGAGGATAGCCGATCTGCCGATTACCTGATCCGACCCGCCCCCGGATGGGACGACTGGGATCAGAGCGCCGAGGCGATCCACCGGATCGATCGCGCGGCCCTGATCCGTTGCGGCTGGGCTCACGACATCGTTGCCGCGACGATGATCGACCAGCTGACCGGTCACGATCTTTTTGCCAGCGCGCCCTCCTGGGATGGCAAATGGCTGAGCGTTCTGCTCCGCGCGGCCGGCTATCCACGGCACAGCTTGCGGCTTCGCGACACCGACGACGCGATCCGCGAAACGGCTGCCGCGATCCTCGAAGGCCTCGGGCCGCCGGAGCAACGGGCCTCAACCTTGGACACCCTAGTCCAATCCATGGCTGTTCTCCCGCCTCATACGGCGCGCGCCCACCGCGCGCTCCCCGACGCCAAGGAAGAGCATCAGCGTTGGCTCGCGGCGCGGGACGCCGCGCGGGATTTGGCCATGGCGTGGCCAGATGGCCGCATGTGATCCGCGCGCTGGCAGAGGAGTAATCAATCCTCTGAAGCCGTCACGCTGTGGAGGCGGTGTTCCCGATCCAGACCGCCCCACCGCACTCTGCCCGCTGAGCTCAGAAGTCCTTGCGCAGCAATAGACCCGCATAGCGCTGATCATCCCGGGGAACGAAGCGCGCGGTGCCGGCGGCGCTGCCATTGCCGAGGAAGCTCGAATAATGCGTGTTCGTGATATTCTTCACATAGGCCCGCACCTGCCAGCCCGAGCTGCCGGACAGGACGGCGACGCTGGCGTTCCAGATCGCAACCGATGGCTCGATCGTGTTCTTCGTTTCCGACAATGAATATTGCGTCTTGCTGCGGAACGAGAGGTCGCTCTGGAGTTCGAGGTTGAGCGTATCCGTCACGGGGAAGCGATAGGCGGCGTTGCCGTAGAGCTTCACCTTGGGAGCGAACGGCAGGGGCTGGCCGTTGATGTTGCAGCTCACCGCGGCGCCGACCGGGCAGTTAAAATTCACTACCTTGGCGTCCGTATAGGCAGCCGACAGATCGACCGTGAAGCCCTTGGTCGGCCGGAGCGTCACGTCGGCCTCGGCGCCGCGCGAACGGACCGAACCGGCATTGATCAGCCGCGTGACCTGCAGCCCGCCGACCGTATCGGCGAAGTTCGCCTGATAACCCTCGAAGCTGGTCGAATAGACCGCCAGGGCGTAGCTCAAGCTGCGGTCAGACGTGTTGCCCTTGATGCCAGCTTCGTAGGAGTTCGAGGTTTCGGGCTGGAGCGGTACTTCATCGAGTGGCAGCACCGCCGTGCCGACAAGCTGCGAGCGCATGTTGAAATAGACGTTGTAGCCCGGCCCCTTATAGCCGCGCGAATAGGTGAAATAGGTCTGCGCGTTTTCGCCCAGGTCGAGCTGGAGACCAAGCCGGTAGCTGTCGCCGCGCCGGCTCGTCGAGCCGGTGGCATTGTGATAGCCGCGAATGCCGGGTCGATCGACCGCCGGCGCCGCGGCCCCGAGATTGGTCGGATCGTTGGTCGACGTCCGGACATGGTAGAAATCGACATCGTCCCAGGTCGAACGATAGCCGGCGATGCCGCGGAAGAAGCTGGTGAAGTTGACGTTGGCCTCACCAAACAGCGCGTAATTGTCGTTGGTCACGCCGTAATTGGCGATGCCCACCGTGGTGAGCGGCCCGGGCAGGGTCGTGATCGTCCGCTGATAGCGCTCATCGGTATCGGCATGGAGATAATAGGCGCCGAGCACATAGTCGATGAGGCCCTGCTTGGGCGAGGTGAGCCGCAGTTCCTGCGAGAACTGGCGGGAATCCACATCGCCGAAATCCTCGCCCTGCGGGAAGCCGACCGCGAGCGTCGAGATGCCGTCGAAATCCTGATGCTGATGGTTCAGCCATTTGCGATAGGCCGTGATCGAGGTGACATGATAGTCGCCGAGCGCGAGTTCGCCGGTAAGCGATGCGCCGAAATTCTTGTCGCGGACGTCCGAATCGAAAGACGAGGAGATGGTGCGGTTGTCGCGCGACGGCACGACCCCGGCGCCCGCCAGCAGCCCAACAAGAGCCGCGGAGTTGGTGACGACGTTGGTCGGATAGGCCGTCTGCGAGGTCGATGCGTAGATCGCGGTCGGCACAGTATCGCGCGACTGGAGATAATCCCCGACGACCGTGAATTTCAGATCGTCGTTCGGGGTGAAAATCAGCTTGCCGCGGCCGCCATAGCGTTCGAACCCGTTCACGTCATGGCCAGTGGCCAGGTTGCGGACATTCCCGTCCCATTTGGTGTAGAGGCCACCGATCAGGGCGAGCAGCTTGCCCGGGATGAGCGCGCCCGAGACACCAGCTTTCAGCCGATATTCCTCGTCGGTCGTGAGACCCGCCTCGCCGAACGCGCTGAACTGCTCGGTCGGATTGCGCGTGACGATGTTGACGACGCCGGCCGACGCGTTCTTGCCGAACAGCGTGCCCTGCGGCCCGCGCAGCACCTCGACCCGCTCGACTTCACCCAGATCCAGCGTCGACTGGCCCGGACGCGTCAGCACGACACCGTCGAGCACGGTCGATACCGATGGCTCGACACCGGGCGAGGTGGTGATGGTGCCGACGCCGCGGATAAAGACGGTACGATCCTTGTTCGAGGAGCCCGCGCGAAACTCGACCGAGGGGACCGAGGTCGCGATCGACTGGAGATTGTTCAGCTGGCGCTCGGCAAGCGATTCTCCGCTGATCGCGGTGATGGCGATCGGCACGTCCTTGACCGCTTCCGAACGATACCGCGCGGTCACGACGATATCGTCGCTCTTCGCCTCTTCGACGGCGGCAGGCGCTTCGGACTGGGCCCACGCCATTGCCGGCACCAGAGCGCCGCTCGTCGCGAGCAATGTGAAGGCGATGAATTTCGAACGCTGGCTGGTCATCGATCTACCCCTTTTTTTGGACTCTGTCGGCGGCCATTACCCTACCTATTTAGTGGGAGAAGAAAGTTTTCCTTCCCTCGCCTGTAGCGGCGGACCGGCCGTCAGCCGCCGGACCGGGGAATTAAGCACCCCACCCGGCGGATGCGCGGCAACAACAGGTGAACCCAGCCGAGCGCGAGGAGATAGGAAATGCTGGCAAAGGCGAACAACGGGCCGTAGCCAAGGCCCGCCGCAAGAACGAGCCCGGCGATCTTGGCGATCGCCATGCCGCCGAGATTCCCGCAAAAGGCCCCGAAGCTGGTGACCCGCCCGACCTTGTCGTGCGGCGTCACGTCGGCGATCAGCGCAAACAGCGTCGTCGAGAAGCCCTGATGTCCGGCCAGTGCCAGGGCGAGTAACGCGACCGCCAGTCCGTAATTTTCGACATGCAGCGCCAGCGACACCGGCACCACGCACAGCGCCGAGACGAACATGACGCCCTTGCGGACCCGGTTCTCACTCCAGCCGCGCCCGAGAAGCGCGCTGGAAATCGCGCCGGCGCAGAGCGAGCCGATCGCGGCGCCGGTATAGGCGATGGCAAGCGGCGGCCCAAGCGCGGTGCCGGTCAAGCCGAACTGCCGGTTGAAGAAATCGGGCATCCAGAACAGCATGAGCCACCAGGTCGAATCCGACAGGATCTTGCCGACGGCGATCGCCCAGGTCCGCCGCTCGGTGAGGATCGGGCCATAGGTTTCGGTGGTTGCTTCGGTATCGGGTGCGACTTCCGGCGTGGCGCCGAAGTCGAGGCCACGAGTCACCAGCAACCAGATTCCGGCCCATAGCAATCCGGCTATGCCCGCGACGACGAAAGCCGAGCGCCAGCCCCACAGGGCGGCAACCGCGGGAATGAACAGGGGGGTCACGATCGCGCCGATGCTGTTGATGCCGTTCAGCAGCCCGAAACCGGTCGATCGAAGCCTTGGCGGGAAGATCGTCGCGATCGTCTTGACGCCACTCGGCGTGCCCATTGCCTCCGTCGCGCCAAGCGCCACGCGGCACAGCACGAACTGGGTGAAGCTGCTGGCCCAGCCATGCAGCATGGCCGCGACGCTCCACGCAGCGACCCCGACCGGATTGGCCCATTTCACGCCGAGCTTGTCGGCGATCGTGCCGGTGAACAGGAAAGCGACGGCAGCAGCGCCCTGGAACCAGGCGGCGAGCGTTCCATAGTCGTTGTCGGACCAGTGAAGATCGGCACTGATGACGGGTTTGAGGATCGAGATGATCTGCCGGTCGACGAGGTTCAGAATGCCCGCGGTGAGGATCAGCGCGAACAGAAGCGCGCGGCGCTGCGGCGACATGATCACGCGAAGGTGACCTGCTCGCCATTCTGGAGAATTCGCACGGCATTGCGCCGAAGCTGGCGCGTTCCCGGATTGAGCATCGCCTCGGCGGTATATTGCGCGAGATAGACCCTCCTGGGCGCAGCGCTGAGGTTCGCGCCGGTCGCGTGGAGCAACAGGCTGGAGAAAGCGACCACGCTGCCGGCGGGAACCTCGATCGCGACGCCCTCATCTCCGGTCGCGACCGCCAGATCATTGGTTGCCGCCTGCCGGCCATGGGCGCGGATACCATCCAGATGGCTGCCGGGAATGACCCGGACCGTGCCATTCTCCACCGTCGTGTCGTCAAGCGGACACCAGCAAGTGAGATAAGGCAGATGGTCGGGTGGCCCGCCATTGCCGACGACATAGCCGGAATCCTGGTGCCAGCTGAAGGCGAGGCCGCGATCCGGCCCCTTCACGACATATTGATCGAAGAAGAAATAGGCGTCGGGGCCGAGCGTCGCCCGGCAGATGTCCGCCATCGTCCGGCTGAACAGCATCCGGCGCAACGACGGCTGCTCGCGCTGGCATTCGTTGGCGAAATAGCGGGTCCCACGATGGCTGAGCCCAAGCGCATCGACGCCGGCCGCATCCATCCGGGCATTTTCGCGCGCGACGAAATGGTCGCATTCCTCCCGCAACAGATCCAGCAGATCCCCCGCGAGGATGGCCGGAAACACCGCATAACCGTCGCGCGCAAAAGTCCCGGCGTGCGCCGTTATCGCCTGATCCGTCTCCATGCGACGACGCTATGCGGCGCCTCGGGCATTGGCTAGCGGAGATTTTCTATGCGGCGACGCGGCTATGCTATGACCAGTGGCCCATGGTCGAGACGGGGCAGGACGTGCCTCGCGAAAAGGTCGGCCTCGGCGATATGCGGGTAGCCCGAGAGGATGAAGGCCTCGATCCCGGCCGCCCTGTACGCCTCGAGCTTGGCCAGTACCTGATCGGGATCGCCGACGATCGCGGCGCCGCAGCCCGATCTGGCGCGCCCGATGCCGGTCCACAGATTGTCCTCGACATAACCTTCGCCGCCAGCCGCTTCGCGCAGCTCGGCCTGGCGGCGCACGCCGGCCGACTGGGAATCGAGCGACTTGGCGCGGATCGCGGCACCCGCCGCATCGTCGAGCCGCGACAACAGGCGATCCGCCGCCTCCCGCGCGGCCGCCTCGGTCTCGCGCACCACGACATGCACACGGTAGCCGAAGCGCAGGCTGCGACCGGCCTTGTCGGCACGCGCGCGCAGGTCGGCGATCGTTTCGCGCACCGCGTCCATCCGGTCGGGCCACATCAGATAGACATCGGCGCCTTTCGCGGCGGCCTCGCGCGCATCCTCGGACAGCCCCCCGAAATAGAATGCGGGCGCGCGGCCCGAAACCGTGCCGATGCGCGGCGGGTCGAGCTTCAGTTTCCAGAAGTCGCCATCATGGTCGAGCGGCTTGCCGTCGAGCAGCGTGCGCAGGATGTGCATCGCCTCGACGGTGCGCGCGTAGCGCGGTCCGCTCGCCAGCGACTCGCCGGGCAGCTCGCTCGAGATGATGTTGACCGTGAGACGCCCCTGCCCGCCCGCACCCGCGCCGAGGATGCGATCGATCGTCGCGATCTGGCGTGCGAGCTGGGGCGGCCAGCTCTCGCCGATCCGAACCGCCATCAGCAGCCGGATGCGCCGGACCAGTGCCGCGATCGCCGCGGCAAAGGCAGTGGTGTCGATGCCCAGCGCATAGCCGGATGGCAGCAGGACATTGTCGAACCCGCCGCTCTCGGCCTGGAGCACGATATCGCGGCAATGCTCCCAGCTCGATTGCAGTTTCGGATCGGGCACGCCGAGAAACTCGTAATCGTCGTCGCACAGCGCCGAGAACCAGCTGACTTCGCACGGACTCATGGCAGATATTCTCCGATCGATGCTTCAGGCCGGACGCGCCGTTCGCCCTTGAATCGCGCCATGCCCCATGCCAGCGGGGAGATGGAAGCCCCACTCCTGCCGAGCGGGCGCGATTCATCACCACGCGCGAGCATGCGCGCTCATGGCACAAGGGACGACAGGGTGGGAGAGCTTATCCGTTACGGCATCGTCGGCACCGGCATGATGGGATGCGAGCATATCCGGAACATCCGGTTGCTGCCGAATGCCGTCATCACCGCGATCGCCGATCCGGTCGAGACCTCGCTCGGCTGGGCCGACGCGTCGCTGGGCGACGCGCGACCCCAACGTTTTCGCACGGCCGAAGAGCTGGCGGAAAAGGGCGAGGTCGACGCGGTCGTGATCGCATCCCCCAACAATACGCACCGCGAAACCATCCTTCCCCTGTTCGAGCGCGGTCTCGCCATCCTGTGCGAAAAGCCGCTGGCGACGACGCTCGCGGATGCACGCTGGATCGCCGATCGCGCGGCGTCGCATACCGCGCCGGTCTGGACCGGCATGGAATATCGCTACATGCCGCCGGTTGCGCGCTTCATTACGGATGTTCATGCCCGGCGCATCGGCCGTCTGCAGATGTTGGCGATGCGCGAGCACCGTTTCCCGTTCCTGGTGAAGGTCGGCGACTGGAACCGTTTCTCGCGCAACACCGGGGGCACGATGGTCGAGAAATGCTGTCATTTCTTCGATCTGATGCGGCTGATCATCCAGGCCGAACCAGTCCGTGTGTTCTGTTCGGGTGCGATGGACGTCAACCACCGCGACGAACTATATGGCGGCGAGCGCCCCGACATCATCGACAACAGCTATACCGTGGTCGATTTCTCCAACGGCGTGCGCGCGCTGCTCGACCTGTGCATGTTCGCGGATGGCGCCGAGCATCAGGAAGAAATCGTCGCGACCGGCGACACCGCGCGGCTCGACGTCATCGTCCCGCCCGGCGACCTCGTCTTTTCCCCACGCGTCGGCTTTCGCGCACAAAAGGCAGTCGAGCGCGAGACCGTCGCCGTCGACGAGACGGCGATGGCCGCCGGATCGCATCACGGCGCCACCTTCTATCAACACGAGGCATTCGCCCGGGCTGTCCGCGGCAAGGGACCGGTCGAGGTGACTGCCGATGACGGCCTGCGCGCCGTTGCGATCGGCGTCGCGGCCGAGATCAGCGCCCGTGAGCACCGCGTCGTGGAAATGACGGAACTGGGCCTGGAACCCTGAAGCGCCATCGCGTTGGCGTTTTCGCTGAGCGCGGACGGCGCACGACTGTCACCCGGGATGGATTTGCCTTTTGCAAGGCATAGGTAAACTTGATTTCAATCTCTATCAAATTAGGGGAGTTTCTGTTCGTTCCTTCATGATCAGCCTGTCCCCGCTACGGCGGACATATGTCGGAGATACATGATGTCCGTCGACGACGACGCACCGACGAATGGCGATTATTGGAACCTCGACGACATCGCCAATGGCCTGAAGGCGGCACGCACGCGGTGGCGTACCGCGCAGAAGCGCCATGCGGAATATGGCGCGGTCGGTTTTCCGTCGCGGATCGAAATCGACAAGATCATGGGCATCCTGTGCGGGGCCCTGTTCCCGTTACGCCTCGGTCCCAATTTCGTGCGCCTCGAAAACGAGGACGCCTATGTCGCCGAGACGCTCGATATCGCGCTGCGCCGGCTGTACGGACAAATTCGGCTGGAATGTGCCTATGCTCTCAGCGCGGAGGGACTGCCGCCGGTGCCCGACGACGCGGCTCGCATCATCGGCGCTTTCGCCGCGTCACTGCCCGGTCTTCGCGAATTGCTCGATACCGATCTCGAAGCGGCCTATGCCGGCGACCCGGCAGCGCGAAGCGTCGACGAGATCCTGCTGTGCTATCCCGGCATGCTTGCCATCATCCATCACCGTCTTGCACATCGGCTGCATGTCCTCGGCGCGCCGCTGGTGGCGCGCATCATTGCGGAAGTCGCCAACTCGAAGACAAGCATCGACATCCACCCGGGCGCGCAGATCGGATCGAGCTTCTTCATCGATCATGGAACCGGCGTCGTGATCGGCGAGACAGCGATCATCGGCAAGCGTGTTCGGCTTTATCAGGCGGTCACGCTCGGCGCGCGCAGCTTCCCGACGACAGCCGACGGCGCGTTGGAAAAGGGCCTTCATCGGCACCCGATCATCGAGGACGATGTCGTGATTTATGCCGGCGCGACATTGCTTGGTCGCATCACGATCGGGCGCGGATCGACCATCGGAGGCAATGTGTGGCTTACCGAAAGCATTCCGGCGGGAAGCACCATCAGCCAGGCGAGAAGCGAACGCCTGTTATTTGCCGAGCCCGGCACCGAGGCTTCGGCCTCACGGGCGGGGAAAGCGGCGGCGTAACGACCGGCAGGCTCGGACCGAACCGGTGGCGTTTGAGGAACTTGTCCGCGATGGCGTATAGCGGGCGCGCCACCGGCGAAAAATGAGGATGAGCATGAACGACGATCCAACCCGCCGCGGCGTCCTGCTTGCCGGGAGCGGCGGCGCGTTCGGCCTGTTCAGCTGGGCGGCCGGCGCGACAGCGGCCGTTCCGCAGCGCCAGTCGCTCATATTGAAGCGAAACGCCCGTGTTCGCCCGCGCAACATTCTGGTCGTCCTGACCGACGACCACCGCTTCGACGCCATGGGGTTCATGAAGGCCCAGGACTTCGGCGACACGCCGACGCTCGACCGGCTAGCGCGCGAAGGCGTGCATTTTCGCAACGCGTTCGTGACGACCGCCTTGTGCTCGCCGTCGCGGGCCTCGATTTTCACCGGCCTCTATGCGCACCAGCACAAGGTGGTCGACAACAACCACCCGATCCCGCCGGGCCTGACCTATTATCCTCAATATCTGCAGGCCGCCGGATATGAGACCGCCTTTATCGGCAAATGGCACATGGGCGCCGAGACCGACACGCCGCAGCCCGGCTTCGACCATTGGGTCAGTTTCAAGGGACAGGGCACTTACTGGCCGAGCGAGGACGGCCTGAACGTCGACGGCAGGCACGTGCCGCAAAAGGGCTATATCACCGACGAACTCACCGACTATGCCCTGGACTGGATCGGCAAGCGCGATCGCAAGCGGCCCTGGATGATGCATCTCGCGCACAAGGCGGTGCATTCGGAGTTCATTCCCGCGCCGCGACATGCGGGCCGTTATGCGAAAGAAACCTTCCGCTACCCCGAGACGATGAAGGCCGGCGCGCCGGGCCGCCCGATGTGGGTGGAGAACCAGCGCAACAGCTGGCACGGCGTCGACTATCCCTATCACGGCACGCTGGACGTCGGCGACTATTACAAGCGGTACATGGAGACGCTGCTGGCGGTTGACGAGGGCCTGGCCCGCATCATGGATCTGCTCGAACGGCGCGGCGAGCTCGACGACACATTGATCCTCTATATGGGCGACAACGGCTTCCAGTTCGGGGAGCACGGCCTGATCGACAAGCGCACCGCCTATGAGGATTCGATGCGAGTCCCGATGCTGGCGCGGTGCCCTGCCCTGTTCGGCCCCGGCACGGTCGACCATGTCGTCGCCAATATCGACGTGGCGCCGACGATGCTCGCGGCGGCAGGCCTGGCTGCGCCCGGTTCGATGGCCGGCGCCAACGCCCTGCCGCTCGCGCAGGGCAAGACGATCCCCTGGCGCACCGAACTCCTCTACGAATATTATTGGGAGCGCAATTTTCCGCAGACGCCGACCGTTCATGCGCTACGGGAAGACCGGTACAAATATATGCATTTCCACGGCATCTGGGATATCGACGAGCTTTACGACCTTCAGGCCGACCCGAGGGAAACGGACAACCTCCTCGCACGGCCAGGCCATGAAGAACTCGCCGAGCGCATGAGCACGAGGCTCTTCGCAAAGCTCGAGGAGACGGCGGGAATGCAGATTCCGCTGAGCCCGGATGCCGGTGAACGCAACGAGCTGCGTGATCCGAACGGGCCGAAAGGAGCGCCCTTTCCCAACCGCTTCCTTCGTCCGCCGGCCAAAAAGCTCGCCGCCATGGTACGGCGACTGCGCTACCGCTGAGGGCCGCGATCGACTGGAGGCGGGCGACATGGATTGGGCTGGTCGTGCGGCCGTAGAAAGCAGGGCGAGCCGAATCATCGGCGACTCGGCTGATCGCCGCCGAGTCGCGTAGAATTTTTGCGCGGTAGTCGGGTCGACGCCGGTACGACATCGCTCCGGACACGGCTCATGCGGACTCGGATCGCGTCGATCTCAAAGCAACAAACTGTCAGCGCAGCCTGGGGCAGCGACGCATGGTTTACGAGAATCATACCTCCGCACGTCCCCCGAAAAGAAGCGCCTCGACCCATAACCCCGGAACCGAACTTCCTAACGGAATCATAAGATTGACTCCAACCTCGATAATAAAGATTGTGCCGAAATGGTTATATCTCTAGAGGGCGGGTCGTCGCAAAATATTGCACGGCCAATGCCATTAAATCGCTTGAGCGGCCCAGATCGGGTACAATCAGTGAACGGCGAGAAGAACGTTCCTGTAAAGAGCGTGTAACAAAGCGATGGGAGAGGATACCTGATGCGCGGCGTTAAAGGGTGGGATGATTATGCGCGCAGACGTGACTTCGCTTCTCGACAAGCTAGAGCGGCCTGACTTCCGCTATCGCCAGTTTGCCGATGCCATTGCCGACCTGGAACCCTGGCCGCTGTTCGAGGCGCTGCTCGTCGACGAGCGCGTGACGGGCAAGCGGCGCCGGGCGATCGACACCCCGGTCCGCGACGACCCGGTCGGCTTCTTCGCTGGCTATGATAATCCGGTTGCCGCGCGCAGTGGCGATGTCCGACAGGCGGAGGAGGGTCTGCGCGCTTTCCTCCAGACGCTGTCGAACCCGCGACCGTGACGCTGATCCTGTGCCACTCGCCCACTGGCGGCGTCGGCACGACCTTTCTCACCGCCCATCTCGCGCTCGGGCTGGCGGAGCGGGGCCATGACGTCACGGCGATCGACTTCACTTACGCGGATGCGCTCAAGCTGTGTTTCGGGCTGAAGCCGGTCGACCAGTTGCCACGCATCGACGACCCGCACGAGGACAAGGTGGTTGTCGAGGGCGTGACGCTGCTGTCCGGTTACACTGCGTCGCGCGCGCCAGCCTTTGCCGATGTGATTCGCGACGGGCACGGCGCGCTGTTTGGCCCTGGCCGGGTGGTGATCGCCGATGTAGCGTCGGCGGACATCGAGCTGAAGCATCGCCTGCTGCCTTTTGCGGCGCTCCATCTGTGCACGTTGATGCCGCGGCCGGCCTCGTTGGCCGCGCTGGCGAAGGTCGAGCCCGGCACGCCGACCATCGAGCTGAGCGGGACGGCCTTCGTGCTCAACCAGATCGACGATACCCGCCGGCTGTCGCGACACAGCAAGGTTTTCCTGAGCGAGTTGTTTGGCGCCAGGCTGATCGCGACGGTGCGTCGTGACGAGGCGGTCAACGAGGCGCTCGCATCATTCCAGTCGATCGTCCGGTACGCGCCGCACAGCGTGGTTCTGCCCGATCTGCGCGCCATGGCGGCAGCGGTCGAACGGCGCTGCGAGCTGATCCCCGCGGAGTCGGTGGAGTGACCTTTGCCGCACGGGTGTTGCAATGGTCGATGCTAGCCGCCGCGCTGGCCATGACGTTGATCGTCGTGACCGTCCCGCTCGATTTGAATTCCCAATGGATCTTCGCGCTGGTCACCATCGCGGCGACATTTTTGCTGCGGCGGGCGCGCTCGAAGCGGGCAATGCTCTCGCTCGCCATCCTCACCGTCGTCGCATCGAGCCGTTACATGTTCTGGCGCACCACCGCGACGCTTGATTTCGACAGTCCGGTAAGCGCTGTGTTCGGCATCGGCCTGTATCTCGCGGAACTCTATGCCTGGGTGATCCTGGCGCTGGGGTTCCTGCAGACGGCCTGGCCACTGGAGCGCGACGCGGTCGAACTGCGGGGAGAACCGGACGCGTGGCCAACCGTCGATGTCTTCATTCCCACCTTGAATGAAAGTCTCGACATCGTCCGCACGACCGTGCTCGCGGCGCTCGATCTCGATTATCCGGCCGACAAGATGCGAGTCTATCTGCTCGACGACGGACGACGCCCCGCGTTTCGCGCGTTCGCGCATTCCGTTGGCTGCGGCTACATAACCCGGTCCGACAACCGTCACGCCAAGGCAGGAAACCTGAACGCCGCGCTGGCGCGGACCGATGGCGCGCTGGTCGCCATCTTCGATTGTGACCATGTGCCCACGCGCGCCTTCCTCCAGATGACGATTGGCTGGTTCCAGCGCGACCCGGAACTTTCGCTGGTGCAGACACCGCACCATTTCTACTCGCCCGATCCGGTCCAGCGGAACCTCGGCACGGTGCGCGAGCTGCCGGGTGAAGGCGATCTGTTCTACGGTGCGGTGCAGAAGGGCAACGACCTTTGGAACGCCGCCTTTTTCTGTGGTTCCAACGCGGTCCTTCGACGCGCGGCGCTCGAAGATATCGGTGGCTTTGCGTTCGAAACGGTCACGGAGGACGCCCATACTGCGCTCAAGCTCCAGCGTCGGGGCTGGGGCACCGCCTATCTCGGGCTACGCCTGTCGGCGGGCCTCGCGACCGAGCGGCTCGTCCTCCATATCCGCCAACGGGTCCGTTGGGCGCGCGGCATGACTCAAATCATGCGCATCGACAACCCGTTGACCGGCCCGGGTCTCAGCTGGCAGCAGCGGCTTTGCTATCTGAACGCGTTGCTGCACTTCCAGTTTCCGCTGCCACGGATCGTCTTCCTGACCAGCCCCCTGGCCTATCTCATCCTGGGGCAGAATATCATGCACGCCTCGGCGTCGTTGATCTTCGCTTATGCCGCCGCCCATCTTTATTGTTCGCAGGTGTCGAGCGGCATTCTCCAGGGCGGCGACCGGCGCCCCTTCTGGGGCGAGATCTATGAAACCATCCTTGCCTTTCATCTGGTGCGGCCGACCTTCCAGACCTTCTTTCGCCCGCATGGCGGCAAGTTCAACGTGACCGACAAGGGTGCGTTGCTCGACAAGACCTATTTCGACCGATCGACCGTGCGGCCACATCTCTTCTGTATCGCGCTGATCGTCTTCGGCATTGCGTTCGGATTCTGTAAATTACTGTTTTTCCCGCAATATTTCAACATTCAGGCCGATACGCTGGTGCTGAACACACTATGGGCGAGCTTCAGCCTGGTCATCCTGCTCGCCGCGGTCTCGGTCGGGCGGGAAACGCGCCAGACGCGCGAGCATATCCGCATTCCCGTGCGGCTTGTTGCCACGCTTTATTTCGCCGATGGGCATGTGTTGGACGCCACAACCAACGATGTCTCGATGGGCGGCCTCTCTGTGACAGCGCCGTCCGACGTTTCGTTGCTGGATCGGTCCATCACGCACATCGCCCTGCCGCTGGGCGACGAGATGCTGACGTTGCCGGTCGATTTGCTGCGAACAACCGGCAGCACCGCCAAGATGCGATTCAAGGAACTCGACATGCTCCAACGACGCCAGCTTGTCCGCTCGATCATGGGTCGGGCAGACGCGTGGGAGAGCGCCGAGCCACGTCCGTCGGTTTCCGTCCTGCGGTCGCTGCGCGACGTCGTGAAGGTCGATCTGGTCACGCTCAAGCGGCTGCTGAGGCTGAATCGGGCGGAACGGCGTAAGGAAAGGCGGCTGCGGGTGCCCGGTGCCATCGCAACCGCTACCGTTAGCGCGGCCATGCTGGTCATGGCGTACCCGGCGGGAATCCGGGCACAGCCCGCGCAAAACCCGGCAAGGAGCACCACAGCAACTGCCGCGCCTGCGGCCGGCATACGCAGACAGCAATTGACTTTTCGGGACCTGCAGGTGCGATCCGCCATCCGGCTTGCCGGCACGCGCGGCGAGATCAGCATTCCCTTCGGCATGCGCGCCAACGAGGTCGTGACGGGTGCCACCCTGACTCTGACGATGGCGTGGTCGCCCGCATTGCTCGCCGATCTCAGCCAATTAGTGGTGATCGTCAACGGCGAAGCCGTGCGTACCGTCGCCCTGACTCCCGATGGCGCGGCTGGTCAGCGTATCGCGATCCCGATCAACCCGGCGCTGTTCCTTCCGGGCGACAATCAACTCAACCTGCGGCTCGTCGGCCATTATGCCCGCGATTGCGAGGATTCGTTCCATAGCTCCTTATGGGCGAATATCAGCAATGTGCGGTCCGGACTCGACCTGACGATCCAGACATTGCCGCTGGCGCCCGATCTGGCGCGGCTGCCGTCGCCGTTTTTCGACCGGGGCGACAATCTTCCGCTCACCCTGCCATTCGTGTTCGCCTCTGCGCCGCGCAACGGAGAATTGGAAGCGGCGGCCAGCATCGCAGGTTGGTTCGGCAGCCTTGCCAGCTATCGCGGCTTTGCCTTCAAGCCCGTCTACGGGGCTCTGCCGCGGGGCAACGCGATCGTCTTCGTGCGGCCCGGCATGCGGATCGGCAATTTCGTGCCGACGATTGGCGGCCCATCGGCATTCATCATGCGCAATCCGTCGGATTCCTATGGCAATCTGCTGCTGATCATGGGCCGCGACGATCGCGAACTGAAGCTGGCGGCGGCGGCATTGGCCATCGGGCGCGGTGCGACGGGTGGCACTCTCGCGACATTCGATGGCGTGCGCATTCCGACCTATGCCCGCTACGCGGCTCGGCGCTGGCTGAGGACCGATCGTCCGGTGCAGCTTGGCGAACTGATCGCTCCCGCCCGGTTGCAGGGACAGGGCTTGCCGCCCGGGCCATTGATCACCGGCTTCCGCGCACCACCCGATCTCTTCTTCTGGCCGCGGGGCGGCGCTCAGCTCGAGCTGCACTACCGCTATCCGACCGCTGTCTGGCTCGATCAGCGTGCGTCGCGGCTTGACGTCTCGCTCAATGATCTTTTCCTGCGGACCCTGCCGCTGACCAGCGACAACTGGTGGCTACCGCTGTTTGGCCAGACCGAAGGGGCGGGAACGCGTATTGCCAAAGCCACGGTCGAACTTCCCAGCTACAATCTGTTCGGCCAGAATGACCTGACGTTCGACTATAATTTGATCATCGCGAACAAGAAGCGGTGCGAGGGGACGATCCCTGACAATGTCCGCGTCGCAATCGATCCGGACAGCAGCATCGATCTGACGCACGCCTATCACGCCCAGGTCATGCCCAATCTCGCGACATTCGCCAATGCAGGGTATCCGTTCACCGTAAGCCCCAATCTGGCGGAAACGACGGTGCTGATGGGCGGAGCGCCCTCGCCGAGCGTGGTCGAGACCTATCTGCTGCTGATGGGGCGGTTCGGCGATTCGACCGGCACCCCCCCCACCGCCGTGATGGTAACGCAATCCGTGAGCGATGCCACGATGGCCGGGCGGGATGTGCTGGTGATCGGCGGCTTCGAAGTCACGCGGTCGGCCCCGGCGCTTTTTGCGAACGCTCCAGTCCGCGCCGACGGCACACGCCTCCGCGTGATGGAGCGAGGGCCGCTGAACCGGATCTTTGGGCTGCTCTCTTCGAGCATCGCCGATCCGGATGGCGCCGACACGTTTCTACAGGCGACCGACGCCTTTAGCGGGCTGGTCAGCTTCCGATCGCCCTACGACTCCGCCCGCACGGTGGTCGCCGTGATCGGAAATGACCCGCGGGAGCTGCCGTTGCTTGTCCAGGGTCTCACCGACCGACGGATCAATGCCCAGGTGCAGGGCGACCTGGCGGTCACGAGCGGCGACGGGATGCGGAGCTTTGCCGTCGGGCCCAGCTATTGGGCCGGCTCACTGCCCGGCTGGATGCGGGTCGCCTGGTGGTTCAGCCAGCGGCCTCTGCTGATGGCGCTTGGGGGCATCGTTGCCGCGCTGCTGTTGGGCGGACCGCTCTATCTGTTTTTCGCGCGGCAACAACGCCGGCGATTGAAGGGAGAAGCGGCATGATGCGAATCAGCACTATTGCGACGCTGCTCCTGACCACCGTCGCCACCCCGGCGCTGGCCCAGGCGCCAGGAGTCCCGGCGTTGCTCGAGCAGGGCCGCTACTGGCAAGCGCACGGGCGCGCAGACCTGGCCAGGCAGGCCTATCGGCGCGCGCTGGCGCTCGACCCGTCCAATGCGGAAGCGCGGCGCGGAGTCTCCGCGTCTTCTCCAGCACCAAACGCGGCGGCACCGATCAAGGCTGAGGTACAGGTCAAGGCAGCGCCACAGGCGCCCCGTCCCGCGCCTGCCATCCGACCGGGCCCGTCCGCACCGAAGGCGGTCACCACGCCCATCGATCGTGGCGGCGACGCGCGCGCCGCGGGATTTCGCGCGCTCGACAGTGGCGACCTGGCGGCCGCAGGTCGCAATTTCGAGGCCGCCCTTGGCCGCAACCGTTCCGACGCCGATTCATCGGGCGGGCTCGGCATCGTCCGGCTGCGCCAATCGCGATTCAGCGATGCGGTCGAGTTACTGGAACGAGCATCCGTGCGTGGCAACGCAGGCAAATGGGCCGAGGCCCTGGCGTCGGCGCGCTTCTTCAGCCGGCTGGCGACAGCGCGCGCCAAATTTGATGCCGGCGACCTGTCTGGCGCGCAGGCGGATGCCGAGGCGCTGTCCCGGGAGGCGGTGAAGGACCGCCGCCCGGCACTGGCCCTGCTCGCCGACATCTATGAGCGGCAGGGACGCTATGCCGACGCCGCCGACCTTGCACGCCAGGTCGGGGCCGATGGCGGCGGCGAAGCTCAGCTCGCCAGCCGCGTCATCCGCAATGCAGCGTTGCAAGCCGCGGCGCAGGGCAATTTTCAGGAGGCGGAACAGCAATTCCAGCGCGGCCTGCTGGCCGACCAGTCCGACCCCTGGATCCGGCTGGAATATGCGCGCCACCTGATCGGCCGGGGTCGCGCGCCGGAGGCCGAATCGCTGATCCGGTCGCTCCAGTCGATCGGAACGCCTGACGCGCTCTACGCCGCGGCGCTACTGGACGGGCAGCTCGACCGCAATGCGGCGGCGCAGCAATTACTGGATCAGATTCCCCCCAGCCGCCTGACTCCAGCGATGCAACGCTTCGCGGCGCAGCTCAAGGTCGAAGCGGCGATCAAGCGCGCACGGGCGCTCGCTGCCCAGGGCCAGGCCCTGTCGGCCACGTCCGGCCTGCGTCAACTTGCCGCGACGCCGGGGCTCAGCGCCGGGTCGCTGGCGATGATCGGTGGCGCGCTCGACGATCTGGGCGATTCGGCTACCGCGATACAGGTCGCGCAACAGGCGCTGGCCGCTGGCCCATCGTCGCCCGACAGCTTCGAGCCGGTTGTCCGGATCCTGGCCCGGACCGGCCAGGACGACGCAACCGCGACGGCAATCGAACGCGCGCGCCTCTCCGCTCAGGGCACGCCCGACGGCGCTGTCGCGGTCGCGCGGCTGGAAGGCATCCGCGCCGCTGCTCAAGCGGACCGGTTGCGCCTGGCCGGGCAATATGCCTCAGCCTTCGATCTGCTGCAGCAGACTTGGGGCGCCGCCCCGGGCAATATCGATGTGCTCGCAGCGCTGGCGCGGCTCTATCAATCCGGCAACATGCCGTCGCAGGCAGCGCAGACCTTCCGGATGGTGCTCGCCGGCCGGCCACGTGACAAGGGCGCGCTGATCGGACTGATCGGGACCGCGGGGGCGAATGGCGATCACGGCCTTGCGGTCGCAACGATCGGCCGAGCGCTGCAATATTATCCGGGCGACTACGAGGTCTATCTGGCGGCCGGGCAGATGGAGCAGGCGCGGGGCGACCGCAGCGCCGCCATCAAATATATGCGCCACGCCGAGGCCAGCTATGCCGCCCGTAACCAGAGTGCCGGCATGCTCGATCGCACCAATCCCTTCGCGGCGGGAATGGCCGACTCCAACCCCTTCCGACAAGCATCCGCGCCGCCCGCCCCTGTCGTGGCAAATCCTTTCGCGCTGAGCGGCGGCCGCGTCGCCGCCGCCGAGCCGGCCCCCTATGTGCCGTCGGGATCTGATCCCGTGCCGTTCAGGGTCGCACCAGGCTATGGTGCGCCCGATCGCGGGACGGCTGCGGAGGTGACGCCGATACCCGGGGCGGGCCCGGCCTATCCTCCGGTCTATCGCCCCATCTCGGGCACCGTGCCCGCAGACCCGGTCATGGCCAAGCTCCAGGCCGACATCGCCGCGCTGTCCACCAATACGGGCCCCCGTGCCGACGTGACCACGGGCTATCGTCAGCGCTCCGGAGAAACCGGCCTCAGCGAGTTGCGCGAACTGTCCGGCACCGCGGAAGCCTCGACGGATCTGCTCGGCGGCCGCATCGGGGTCAGCGCGACCGCCAAGGTCATCGATGCGGGCCGTCCGAGCGGATCGGCGCTGGCCCGTTTTGGCCGCAATGCGACTCCGGAGGCGGAGGGAATCGTTGCGAAACTGCCGTCCAAGCTGATTCAGGCGGACACTCAGCACGCCTCAGGCGTCGCGGTCGCCGCTTCCTATGACAGCCCCTGGATCCAGGCCGAAATCGGTACGACGCCGATCGGATTCGAGACGACGCGCGCTACCTTCGGCCTTACCGCCAAGCCGCGCCTCTCGCAAAATACGAGCGCTCGCGGCTGGGTCCGCCGTGAGCCGGTCACCGAGAGCGTCGTCGCGTATGCGGGCGCTCGCGATCCCGTCACCGGACAGCGCTGGGGCGAAGTGATGCGGACCGGCGGCGGACTTGCGCTTTCCTGGGACCGGGCCGGCACGGGACTGTATGGTGATCTGTCGGCTTATCGCTACGAGGGACTCAATGTCGCCGACAATCGCGGTTTGCAGGCCAATGTCGGCGGCTATCTTCCCATCATCCGGGGCGGTCAGTCGCAATTGACCGGCGGCCTCAACGTCAACTGGCAAAGCTTCCGCAACAACCAGAATTATTTCACTTATGGGCATGGCGGCTATTTCAGCCCGCAAAGCTTCCTGAGCGTGGGCCTGCCGATCCGCTACAGCTATGATTCGCCTCGGATCGAGGGCCGTCTCGGCGTGACGCCGGGTTATCAGAGCTTCGAACAGGACCGCGTGTCGATCTATCCGACCGATCCGGCGGCTCAGACGACGCTCGACGCGCTCAAGGCACAGAATACCGATGTTCGCTCATATTATGACAGCCTGAGCAAAACCGGATTTGCCTTTGCCGCGGACGGCTCTCTCTATTACCGGGTAACGCCTTCGACTCAGATAGGTGGTTCTTTTGGCGTGAATACTTTCGGAACTTATGATGAATACCGGTCATCGATCGGCATTCGACAGACGCTGGGAAGCGAGCGTTGATGGTCACGCCCGGATCGGGACCCGATGGTGATGCAATGGCTGCCGGCGCGCTGTTGCTCGCCGGCATGGTGGCCGAAATACGCGCAACTGCGAGCGACGCGCAGCGTAACGCCCTTCTTCGCGCCGCCGGTGTCCGTATCGCCACGCTCGCGCCGCTGACAGGGGTGGACGACCTGACCGCGCTCACTGTCCGCGTGAACGATTTCTGGAGCCGGCATGGCTGCGGCTCGACGCGTTTCGCGCTTGATGAGGACGGAATCCTGATCACGCATTCCGGCTTGCCCACGGCGCTCGGGATGCTGGTCGGCGGTCGGCTGGAAGACGTGCTTCGTCCCGTGCTGGAAGGCATCTATAGCGGCTGGATGCGGCAAATGGGCGGCGGTCCCACGCTGCGCACGCGGACCATCCGCTGGAACGACGCCGAAATAAGGTTGAAGCATGGGCGTTGATCGCCGCTATTTTTGTCTTTCCATGGTCGGTACGATTGCAAGCTTCGGAATCAGCGGCTGCTCGCCCGCCCAAACCCAGCCCGCGTCTGTGATGCCGGGCTGGGAGGGCTTCAAGGCAGCCTTCGTCGCAGTGGACGGTCGCGTCATCGACACCGGCAATGGCGGCATCAGCCATAGCGAGGGCCAGAGCTACGCGATGATGCTGGCGGTGACGGCCGGCGACCGGGCGGGCTTCGACCAGGTCTGGCAATGGACCGAGGCCCATCTCGCGCGGCCCGATCTGGCGCTGTACGCCTGGCGCTACGATCCTGGCGCAGCGACACCGGTGGCCGATCGCAACAACGCCACCGACGGCGACTTGATGATCGCCTGGGCGCTGGCACGGGCGGGCGACCTTTGGCACGATGCGCGCTACAAGGATCGGGCAGCCGCGATCCGCGCGGCGATCCTGCAGAAGCTGGTGGTCGTCCGGGGAAACCGGCATCTGCTGCTGCCGGGGCTGGAAGGGTTCGCCAGCGGCACCCGTACGACGCTCAATCCTTGCTATTATATCTGGTCGGCCTTGGACGATTGCGCGCGGCGCGATGGACGCGTCTGGCGGCCGGTGATTGCCGATGGGGAAGCGTTGCTGCGCGCGGCGCAATTCGGCCCGAACCGGCTTCCCGCCGACTGGATCGACGTGGGCAATGACGGCACGATCTCGCCGGCGGCCGACAAACCGCCGCGTTTCGGGTTCGACGCCATCCGCGTCCCGCTTTTCGCCGCAACCAGCGGCCGCGGCGCCCTGGTCAAGCCCACCATTGATTGGTGGCGCGGGCTCCTGGCAAAGGGCACACCGATCCCCGCCTGGATCGACGTGACGACGGGTAGTACGGCACCCTATCCGCTCTCGCCCGGCGGCATGGCGGTAGTCGACCGGGCTCTGGGCAAAGTCGCACCGAGACCGCTTGCGACCGACTATTACGCTGCGGCGCTCCAATGCCTCGTTCCGCTTCTGGGCTAAGGCGCTATCGCTGCGTTGGCGGCAGCGTGCGCCCCGCACTTTCCAGTTCACGCTCCGCCCGAGTGAACCCGTAAGCGGGCGCTATCTCCCCCCGGTCAGCCGGCGCCATGGGCCAGGCGGAGCTGGATCTTGTCGACCTTGCCGGTGGCGGCCAGCGGCATGGCGGGGATTCGCACCACGGCATCGGGTATCCACCAGGACGCCACCCGGCCGCGCAGCGTCGCCAGCAGTTCCTGGTCGGAAATTTCCTGATCCCCGCGCAGCTCGACCAGCAGGATCGGGCGCTCGCCCCATTTGAGATCGTTGCGACCGATCACGGCAGCCAGCGAGACTTGCGGCAGCGCACCGATGACCGCTTCGATTTCCGCCGGGTTGATCCATTCCCCGCCGGACTTGATGAGATCCTTGGCGCGGCCGGTGATCATCAGATTGCCCTTCCGGTCGATCTTCGCCAGATCGCCGGTATCGAACCACCCCCCGGCATCGGTCGCCGGCTGGCTCTGCCCGAAATAGCGCTGGATCACGGCGGCGCCGCGAACATGGAGCCGGCCTTCCTGATCGCGTTGCTGCCGCAGCGGATCGCCATTCTGGTCGGCGAGCATGAGATCGACGCCGAGCGCCGGCCGGCCCGAAATCGCCGCGCTGCGTTCCGGGTCGCTGAGCACCGCGAAGGTGCCGACCGGGGACAGCTCGGTCATGCCCCAGCTCGTCTGGACCACCACGCCAAGCTGCTCCTCGATCCGGGTCATCAGCGCGGGCGGCATCGGCGCGCCGCCGACGATGATGCGCCGGAGGGACGGCAACCGGGCACCGGTCGCGCCGAGATGCTCGCAAAGCCCCAGCCATACGGTCGGCACGCCCACGGCGACGGTAACGCCCTCGGCCTCGATCAGTCGGGCCAGGCTGGCGCCATCGGTCCGGCGGCCGGGCAGCACGAGTTTCGCGCCCGCTGCCGGCACGGCGAACGGCAGGCCCCATGCATTGGCATGGAACATCGGCACCACCGGCAGCACCGTCTCCGCCCTGCTGATGCCGAGCACGTCCGCCTGCAACAGGCGCAGCGTGTGCAGAAAGCTGGAGCGATGCGTGTAGGTGACGCCCTTGGGCGCGCCGGTCGATCCCGACGTGAAGCACAGGCCGCTCGGCGCGGTTTCGTCGAAATCACCCCAGCGCACCGTCTCGTCCGCCAGCTCGATCAGGGGAGCGAGCGCAGCCACGATATCGTTGTCGGTCGGCGCCGCATCGCCATCGATGATCAGCACGCGCTCGATTCCCGGCGCGCCTTCCGCCACCTGGAGCGCGAGCCCCAGCAGGTCGGCGCTCGCGATCACTATCCGCGCCTCGGACTGTACGAGCATCGCGGACAGCTGGGCGGCTGTCAGCCGTGGGTTGAGCGTGTGGCAGACCGCACCCATGCCCATGATCGCGTACCACACCTCGACATGCGCCTGGCTGTTCCACGCGAGCGTCGCCACCCGCTGGCCGACTTCAACGCCGAGATCGCCAAGGACGCGCGAGACCTTCAGCGCGCGCGCCTTCAGCCCGGCATAGCCGATCCGCTCGATCGTGCCGTCCTCGCGAGCGGTCGCCACCTCGGCATCGGGGTGCCACTTCGCCGCATGGTCGAGGATCCGGTCCAGCGTCAGCGGGAAATCCTGCATCGCACCATCGATCATCTGCACCTCTCCGATGCGGCCGGCAGAACCGGTGCCGCCACGCCGACATTCCAGTTCCAGGGGATGTTTCCCGCCGCCCGTCGGCGGCACACGACCTGGTCGTGCAGCCGGAACTGGCCGGCCATGAGATCCGTCGCGACCTGCGGCGTGCCGGCAAAAATCATATAGGCGGATCGTTCACCATGGGATGGCCAGGCGGGCTGGTTGCGCGCGGCCGGGGCGCCGGATCGCGCGAAGGACGCCCAGTAATCGACCATCGCATCGGACAGGGCGCGCTCGGCGGCCGTGTCGGGAATCGCCGGCCATAGCGGCGTGACACGATCGATCGTGCCGAACATATAGGGCACTTCGGATGCGTGGAAGGCGCGAATGCCGGCATCGTCGGCCGCGGGATAGCCATGGTCGAAATAATAGAGATAGGCGGGCATGCCGATCGCCGCCTGATCGCGCACCAGGCGCTGCGACGTCCATCCGAAAAACCCGTCGCGCGCCGCGGCCACCATCGTCGCCGCGACGTTCTTCGCCGGATAATGAAGCAGGAAGGTCTCTGCCAGGTCGCCATAATTGCGGCGGATGGCGGCCTCATACTGCGCGGCATCATAGTGTGCAGGGTCGGGCAGGCCCGGCAATATCGCGCGCATCGTCCCGATCTCGCCGGCGGTGAAACCGGTCATCAACGGCACATGCGCCTGCTCGCCGCGCTCGAACGTCTCGATCAACTGGCGGGTCAGCGAATGCCCATCGACCACCGCCGTCGAGGCGAAGCCAGCTTTCCGCGCCAGCTCGGCAAGCTCGGCGGAATCGATCGCACGCAGGTTGGCGATGCTCTTCGCCCCAGCGGCTGCGGCGAAATGCTCGCCCAGGGCCTCGGCCGATGGCACCCCGAAGCGCCCTTGTTTCAGCTCGGGGATGTTCATGAGCGACGCGCTCTGGACCACGGCCTTGGCAAACAGCCCCCGCGCCAGCGGCGATGCAAGCAGATGCAGAATGGCTAGCCCGCCCGCGGACTCCCCGGCGATCGTCACGTTGCCGGCATTACCGCCGAACGCGGCGATGTTGCGGTTCACCCAGCGCAGCGCGGCGATCTGGTCGAGCAGGCCATAATTGCCCGACGCTCCGTCCGGCGATTCGGCGCTCAATTCGGGATGCGCGAGATAGCCGAACACACCGAGGCGATAGTTGATCGACACCATGATGATGCCGCGTTTCGCGAAACCGGCGCCATCGAACATCGCCTGCCGGGACGATCCGCGGATCAGGTTGCCGCCGTGAATCCACAGGAACACCGGCGCGTTCTTCGCCCCGCTCGGCGCCCAGATGTTGAGCGTCAGGCAATCCTCGCTCATCGCCGGATAGGTTTCGGCATAGATGCTGCCCGCGGGCGCCGGTGGTTGCTGGCAGGCGGCGCCGAAGCTGGTCGCGTCGCGCACGCCGGGCCAGGCGGGAAAGGGCTCGGGCGGCTTCCAGCGCCGTTCCCCGACGGGCGGCATCGCATAGGGCACGCCCCTGAACACCCGCTGCCCGTCAGCCTCGGTTCCGCGAACCGCGCCCGCGGGTGCGCGCACGATCGGTGCCGCGCCGGAGTCCGGGGACAGAACCCCGCAGAGCATTGCCGCGCTCAGCGCCGCGATGCGATGCGCAATCGCCATTTATACCCTCCCTTTTTCGTTATCGATGGCGGACGCGCAGCGATCCGCTTGCGGCAACCGGCTGGTCAGCCGATCACTTTCGTCAGCCGCAGCCAGAGTTGCTGGTCGAAATCCTTGTCGCCCGCGGCCGCGCCCATGCGCACCACGACGAGCTTCATGCTCGGGACGACATAGAGGCGACGCTCGAACGCCCCGAGCGCGGCCACCATGTCAGTCGGCGCGGCGGGGACCAGTGGGCCCTCCTTGCGACCGCCCAGCGCACGCATGCTGTAGGCGCCGCTGTTCAGCCACCACAGCCGGCCATAAGCGGGGTTGGTCGAAGATGGCGTGAACATCGCCTTGAAACTCTCTTCCGAAACGAGGCGCTTGCCGTCCTTCGCGACGCCGCCGTTCAGGATCATCAGCCCGAACCGCGCCGTATCGCGCGGCGACGTCACCAGGCCGGTATCGTTGCCGACCGAGGCCAATGCGAGCGGCCGCTTGCGCCACGCCGTATCGTTCATGCCCAAGGGCGCGGTCAGCCAATCATGGGTGATGACCTCCAGCGACTGTTTCGCCGCCGCGGTCACGATGCGCTTGGTGATCGCATAGACCGGGGTGTTGTAATAGAAGGTCGTTCCCGGCGGCGCCTGATAGCCGAACTTGTCGTTGAGGCCCGAGCTCATCGTCAGCACGTCGATGACGCGGATTTGGGCCTCCTGCTCCGCCGAAGCCTTGGACCAGCCCGTGCCGATATAGGCCGAGACCGGCTTTTCCACGTCGATCAGCCCCTTGTCGATCGCCACCGCGACGAGGACGGAAACGAAGCTCTTCTGTTGCGAGGCGACATCCTCGAGCAGTTCGCCCTGCTTGTTCCGCTCATAGACGAAGCTGGCGAACAAGGGGTCACCGGTCGGGGCCGGCCAGGTCTTTTCGACCAGGACCTTCCCGTCCTGGACGATCAGGAACCCCGTGCTGTTCTGGTTGCGCAGATAGTCCAGCAGGTTCGTCATTGCCGGCGAGGACGTCTTTTCGGCCTGCCCGGCCGGAACCGGCGGCGCGGCGGGCGCTGCGGCCGTGGTGGCCAGCGCCGCCGCGACAAGCATTGCCTTGATGGACGAACGCAGGATCATGTCTATCTCCGGTTGGCGGCGGCGCGGCGTTTGACTGGCTTGGCAGGCGCAGACGGCGCGTCCTCCCGAACGCTGGAACCGCGCGCCAGCATGATCCGCGCGACTTCGCCTTGCATGAAATACAGAATGTCGCGCGCGGCCTGGCTAGCCCCGTCCGCGTCGCGCGTGACGAGCGCCGCGCGAACGCGGCGCCAATGGCCATAGGGGCCGGGCGTGTTCGCCGTGATGGCGAGCGCGACATAGGAGAAATGGAACCGCGTCTTGCGGCGGACCGCTTCGATCATCTTCTGGGCGTCCAGGCTCGCCGATTCCGCCATCTCGCTGAAGATCGACTCGCTCAGTTCGATGATCTGATCAGCCGGCGCGCCGCTCGCCGCGTCGCTCAGCATCTGATCGATCTTGACCAGCATCCGCCGAATCGTCGCGTCCGAGGCCCGCCGGCAGGCGAAGCGAGCCGCCAGACCGTAAAGCGCGGCACGCAGCTCGTAGAGATCGAACACTTCCTCGACCGTGGTCGCGGAAATACGGGCACCGCGATTTTCCTCCAATTCGACCAGGCCGTCGTCGCCAAGCGCTCTCAGCGCGCGGCGCACGATCGACCGCCCAACGCCGAATTCGCTGCACAGCCGGGCCTCGCGAAGCCACTCGCCAGGGGCAAGCTCGCTCCTCTGGATTTTCAGGCGCAGCGCGGTTGCCACATCGTCCGCAGTCGGCGCCGGCTGCGGTGAGGCATCTGGCCGACTCTCGATCGCCGCGTCGCCGCCCGGGCTTAAGGCTGATGGTTTTTCCTTGCTGGTCAACGCCGTACCTCTCCCAAGATCGCCGCATCGGTCGGGATGCTCGCCGATCTTGCACCATCATTCCTATTGCGGCCACCGCTCAGCCGCAAGATGTTTTGTCGAACCATTGATCTAAGATTGTCGTACAATCTGTTGACATGGATGTGCGATGTACGGATGATTGAACCACAGCGCCGCAATGAACGAGCGCCAATGGGAGGATGCATGCGAGCTTTTCTTGCCACGACCGCAACCCTTGCGCTCGTCGTCGCCACGCCGGCGCTTGCCCAGACGTCGGCCGGCACGTCACAGGATTCCCCTGTAGGCGCGCCGGGTGTCACCGCCGCCCCCGCTGACCAGGCCAGCGAAAGTGTCGCTCCCAGATCGGATGGCGATGTCGTCGTCACCGCGCGCCGGCGCGAGGAGAGCATCCGTAACGTGCCGGGCACGATTTCGGCGGTGACCGCCGACCAGCTCGACTCCAAGGGGCCGGTCGCCGGTTCGGGCGATCTGCTGAGCACGGTCCCGGGGGTCCGCTTCAACGATGTCGCGAGCGAGAATCTCGCCGAGATTTCAGTGCGTGGATCGGGGACGGCACGCGCCACGGGTGCGGATTCGGGCGTCGGCCTGTTCGTCAACGGCGCCTATGCCGGCAGCAGCACGCTGGGCGGCCGCAACTTCAAGACGCTCGATTATTTCGATCTGGAGCGGGTGGAGGTGCTCGAAGGGCCGCAGGGCGCGCTGTACGGGCGCAACTCCGAATTCGGCGTGGTCAACATCGTGCTCGCCAAGCCCAAATTCCAGGACAGCGGCTATATCCGGGACGGTTTCACCTTCGGGCAAAACCAGAACCGGCTTGCCGTGGTCGTCAACGAAGCCGTGAGCGACCAGGTCGCCATTCGCATCGGCGCCGAAGGCTATACGCAGGACAAGGGCTTCTACTACGACCCCAATCACGACAAATATTATGACAGCACCAGAGGGTGGACGGCGCGCGGGCAGATCCGCTTCCGCAGCGGCCCGATCGACGCGACCCTGCTGGTCGATGCGCAGGACCTGAAGCTGCCCAGCTTCGTGAACAGCCTGGTGGTACCGGGCGGCGGCGTGAACCCCGCGATCCCGCTGGGCTTCACCCAGTCGCGCTTCACCTTGCCCCACACGGGCGAAGACGGGCTGCAGCAAAAGGTCCAGCGGGCGATGCTCATGGTCAGCTACGACCTTGGCGGCGGCATCACGCTCGAATCGACCAGCATGGCCACCAAATGGTATTCCAGTCAGCAATATGCGGCCGCGATCGACCTTGCGACGGCGATCAGCCTGCGGACCAAGGGCGAGATCGGTATCTATCCCTTCGGCCAGGTTCGGACCGATGTGAAGGATCGCACGCTCTACCAGGACCTTCATCTGCAGGGCACCGCCGCCGGCGGGCGCCTGACCTGGATCGCGGGTGCCGAGGGGCTCTATCAGAATGACGATTATGCGCTGGTGATCGGCTCCTCGCCCTGCGCGTTCACGCTGGCCGGCAGCTTCTGTACCGGCACGCCCACTGCGCCAGTCTGCGTCAAGCCGCTGCCGACATCGCTGAACTGCCCGGCGACCTTCCCGCTGATCTTCGGGACGGACAGCCGCACCAAGCAGCGCATCTACTCGCTCGCCGGCTATGCCTCGCTGCAATATGAGATCGGCGACGTGATGCTCGTCGGCGAGGGCCGGTTCTCGCATGACTACAAGACGGCGACCCAGGGCATCACCGCGCTGTACACGACCACCTATACCAAGCTGCCGACCACTTATGCGTTCAGCTCCAACCAGCCGGTCTTCACCCTGACCGCGAGCTACAAGGTGCCCGGCGTGGCCTCGACGTTGCTCTATGCCAAGGTCGGAACCGGCTATCGCGCCGGCGGCGTCAACAACGGCACCTTCAACGCCAATGCGCCGAACCCATTCGTCTTCACTTATGGCAACGAGAACACGATCGGATACGAAGCGGGCATCAAGACCAGCATCATCCCGAAAATCTTCTTCCGCCTGTCGGCCTATCTGTCGCGTACCAGCGATGCGATCACCAGCATCAACGACGGCTGCACGCTGACCAATGCGTGCCTCACCGCGGGACAGATTTTCAATATCAACGGCGGCACCATCCATGCCCGCGGCCTCGAAGCCGCGATGGACGGGCGCTTCCCGCTGGCCGGCGGCCTGTTCTCGGTCGGCCTTAACGCCGCCACCCAGAGCGCCTCTTTCGCCAAGGTGCCGGCGGGCGTCACTGGTCTTCCGGTGCAGGGTTCGGCGGTCGCGCAGATCCCCGACTGGACGATGTCGGCGTCGCTCGATTACCGGCGGCCGATCTTCAGGAATGTCGTCGGCTTCGTGAACCTGAGCTATGCCGGCCAGCGCGGCGGCAGCCAGGACACCATCACCGCGGCCACGCCGCTCATTCCGATGTCCGATTTCGATATTTTCGGCACGCGCGCGGGCCTCAACATCGGCAAGGCCCAGATCGCGGTCTTCGTGCGCAACCTCACCGATCGCCAGATCGAGGTGCTCAAATTCACCCAGGCGGGCTACCCGCTCTCGGTCCGCTACAACAAGCCGCGGACCATCGGAATCAACCTGTCGTACCGCTGGTAATCCGGCACCAAAAGATCCGTGCCGCTTGCCATTGGGAGAGAAGAGCTTGTCAACGCAACAGCCGCCGGCGGCCAGGCCGAGCATCAAGGTGGCGTTGATCGCCTCCGCCGGGGCAGCGGTCGAATGGTATGACTTCTTCATCTACGGCACCGCCGCCGCGCTGGTTTTCCCCAAGCTGTTCTTCCCGCCCGAGCTGCCGCTGTTCGTCGCGCAGATCGCGGCGTTCAGCACCTTCGCGGTGGGATTCATCGCGCGGCCGCTCGGCGGCATGGTCTTCGGCCATTTCGGCGACAGGTATGGCCGCAAGCGCGCCCTGGTGCTCGCCATGTTCCTCATGGGTCTGGCAACGACGCTGATCGGCCTGCTGCCAGGCTATGCGATCGCGGGGAGCATGGCGCCACTCATGCTCGTGATATTGCGCTTCATCCAGGGGCTCGCCGTCGGCGGACAATGGGGCGGCGCGGCATTGCTCGCGATCGAAAGCGCGCCGGCACATCGTCAGGGCTTCTACAGCAGCTTCGTCCAGGTCGGCGTGCCGTTCGGCGTGGTGCTGGCGAACTCGGTGTTCCTCATCACCAGCGCGCTGATCGATTCGAACGCCTTTCTCGTCTGGGGCTGGCGGATCGGATTTCTCGTCAGCATCGCGCTGATCTTCATCGGCCTGATCATCCACTGGACCATCCCCGAGCCGGACGCAGAGCCCGGCGCGTCCCCAGCCGCGACCGGCCCAAAACCGCCATCGCCGCTGCGAACCCTGCTCACGGGCCACACCCGCGTCGTCCTGCTCGCCGGCGGCGCGTTCGTCGCCAACAACACCTGCTTCTATGCCGCGATCACCTATGCGGTGGCCTATGGCACCGCCACGGTGGGGATCGCGCGCGACGTGATGCTGCTGGCGGTGATGGTCGGGAGCATCGCGATGATCCCCGCGCTGATCCTCTGCGGCGCGCTGTCGGACCGGTTCGGGCGGCGCGGCATCTTCATCCTCGGCGCGGTGCTCTCAGGCGCCTGGGCCTTCGCGATGTTCCCGCTGATCGATACGGGAGAGCCGCTGGCGGTGGTGCTGGCGATCACGCTCGAGCTGATCTTCATCAGCATGATGTACGGCCCGCAAGCCGCCTTGTTCGCCGAACTTTTTCCGAAGGAGGTGCGCTATTCGGGCGCGTCGCTGGGCTATCAGATCGGCACGGTGTTCGGCGGCGGCTTCGCGCCGATCATCGCCACTGCCCTGTTCGCGCATTATCAAAGCAGCGCGCCGATCTCGATCTATCTGGGGGCGATGTGCGTGGTATCGCTGGTCAGTATCATGCTGCTGGGCAAACCCGCGCCTGCTCGCGCCGGATGAAGAAGGAAACGCACCATGCTCACGCCTGACAGGCGCAGCTTTCTCGCCGGCAGCGCCGCGTTACCGGTGACAGCGGCGATGGCGAAGGTCCCTGCCCGGCTTTCCGCCATGGTCGCGGCCGATCTCGAGAAATATATCGGCTTCGGCAGCAAGCAGGCCGGCGGCATGGGCGACAACGCCTGCGGCACCTGGCTCGCCTCGGAAATCGAGAAGCTCGGCTTCAAGGTCGAGCGGCAGGATGTCTCGACGCCCTGGTTCGAGCCGGAGCGCAGCGAACTGTTCTGCGGCGCGGCCAGGGCCGCGGTATGGCCACAGCCAATCGTGACACCCACCGGGCCCGAAGGCGCGACGGGCCCGCTCGTCCGCATCGATGCCGGCGGTCAGGCGGATGCGCCGCTGGCAGGGGCGATCGCGCTGGTCGACCTGCCGTTCGGCCGGTGGTCCACCGCGCTGGCCAAGCCGATCCGGGCGCCGATCGCCGCTGCCTTCGCCGCCGGCGCCAAGGCAGTCATCGCCATCACCAACGGCCCGACCGGCAAGGTGATCGCGCTCAACGCGGACGGGCGCGAACCGATGTTTCCCGGACCGGTCGCACTCCTCGCGCCCGACGACGCCCGGCCGTTTCTGACCGCGGCGATTCGCAAGGAAGCAGCGACGCTGTACGTCACCGGCAAGGGCGGCCGCCGCCCGGCCTTCAACTTCATCGGCCGGATCGATCGCGGCAGGAAAAGCTGGCTGGCGGTCTCGACGCCGCGATCGGGCTGGTATGGCTGCGCGGGCGAGCGCGGCCCGGGGATCGCGGCCTGGCTGTGGCTGGCGCGCTGGGCCAGCCGCGCCGTGCTGGACTACAACCTCGCCTTCATCTGCAATACCGGCCATGAATATGAAAATCTCGGCGCCGCGGAGGCGCTGAAGGCCACCGCGCCGCGCCCCGAAGACACGCATTTCTGGCTGCACCTCGGCGCCAATGTCGCCGCGCAGGACTGGCATGAGATCACCGGTGCGCGGCTTCCCAGCATCGACCCCCAGCGCTTCCTGTCGGTCAGCCCGGCGCTGCTGCCGCTGGCGCGCACCCTCTTTGCCGGCCATGTCGGACTGGAAGCGCCCTATTCGAGCGCGCTGCTTTCGGCCGGAGAGCAGATCGAGATTCTTGCCGCCGGATATCGAAATGTCGCCGCGGTCTTCGGCATCCACCGCTTCCATCACGGCGCGGGCGACGATGCCCGATGCGTATCCGCGACCAACGTGGCCGCAACCGCCGCGGTCTTTCAGCAAATGCTCGAGCGGGTCATCCGGCGAGTTCCTGCCTGGCCAATGCCCGCTTGAAGGCCGGGCGCTCGCTCAGGCGATCCAGATAGGCGATGCAATTGGGCTTGTAGCGCGCGTCGAGCCCCAGCGACCGCCCCATGTACAGCGCAAAATGCACCGCGATGTCCGCGATCGTGAACCGGTCGGCGCAAAGGAATTCGCAATCCCGAAGCGCGGCCTCCACGCTGCGCAGCCGTGACAGATACCAGATCGTATAATCCTCGACCGCCTGGGGAAGCCGGCGTTCCTCCGGCTCCAGCTCGGAATAGCGCAGCACGATCGTTTGCGGGAAGGTCAGCGTGGCATCGCTGCGGTACAGCCAGTTGAGATATTCGCCATAGGCCGGCTCGTCGCGCGCGACGCGCAGAGGCGTCGTTTCGACCTTGTCGACGAGATAGTGGCAAATCCCGGTGGATTCGGTCATCGTCAACGCGCCATCGATCAGTGTCGGCACCGTGCCGAGCGGATTGATGTCCAGATAGCCGGGATAGGCGAACCGCGCCGGTGCCGGCATCGTCACCAGTTCGAAGTCCAGGCCAAGCTCCTCCAAGGTCCATAACGGACGCAGCGATCGCGCATCCTTGCAGTGATAGAGCTTCACGCGCTTCCCCTTTTCCAGCCTGCTTCATGCCGGGAAAGGGCAGGATTGCAACGGCGTTCGCCCGCTATTTCGAGCGTCAGACACACCCCTTGGCCTGCGCATATACGATCTGTATACGCCATATAAACGAATCATATGCGGAGACCCTGATGGGCATTGTGAACATAGACGACGATCTGCACGATCAGGTGCGAAGGGCGAGCAAGGTAACCTTTCGATCGATCAATGCGCAGGCCGCCTTCTGGATCAAGGTCGGCATGCTGTGCGAGACCAATCCGACGCTCAGCTTCGCCGAGATCATCGCACGCGAGCTTGGCTCCGCCGGCTTCTCGCCTCAGCCATTGGCCGTGGTCGAGCATGACCAAGCAGCCTGAGGAACTGGCGCTGCTGGCCGAATCCGGTCGGCTGCTGGCCTCCGTGTTCGGGTTGCTGGATCGCACCCCGCTCGCCGGCATGTCGACGCTTCAGGTCGATGACATGGTCGAGCATTTCATCGTCCATGACCTCCAGGCCCGGCCGGCGAGCAAGGGCCAATATGGCTACGGCTTCGTGTTGAATGCGTCGGTGAACCACGTGGTCTGCCACGGCGTCCCGTCGCCGACCGAAATGCTTCGCGACGGCGACATCGTCAATTTCGACATCACGCTCGAGAAGAACGGCTATATCGCCGATTCCAGCAAGACCTATCTCGTCGGCGCGGTGAATCCGGCCGCCAGGAGGCTGGTCCAGACCACCTACGAAGCGCTGTGGATGGGCATCCGCGCGGTTCGGCCGGGCGCGCGGCTCGGGGACATCGGCTGGGCGATCGAACGCCATGCCAAGCGCAACGGCTATTCGGTGGTGCGGGAATATTGCGGTCACGGCATCGGCCGGGAGATGCATGAGGAACCGCAGATCCTGCACTTCGGCAAACCGGGAACTGGCCTCACCTTACGGGAGGGCATGGTGTTCACGATCGAGCCGATGCTCAATCGCGGCCGGCGGAGCGTGAGGACCGAGGAGGACGGCTGGACTGTCGTGACGAACGACGGGTCGCTGTCCGCGCAATTCGAACACACCGTCGCCGTCACCGCGTCGGGCGTGTCGGTGCTCACGCTGCGCGCCGACGAACGGGACATGATGAGCAGAATGAAGGTCGCGGCCTGACCGAGCGTGCCAATTCTCTCGACAATTCATCTTAAATCATTGATTTACAACTATAGTTCCGAAAAGGTCTTGCCATCAAAAATGTCAGTGAACTGCCTGACATTTTGGGCAATCCGGGTCCAGGCACCGGCGCGACTTAGCCCTTTGGCGGCTGAAGCCCGCCCAACAGGGTCGGGATGAGCTCCGAAACGGTCGGGTGGATCGGCACCGCCCATTGCAGCACCGGATAAGCGAGATCGGCATGCATCGCGTCGATAATGCCGTGGATCGCCTCGTCACCGCCGACGCCGAGAATCGCCGCGCCGAGGATCTTGTGCGTTTCTGCATCGGCGACGACCTTCATCAGGCCGTTGGTCTCGCCCTTTTCGATCGCGCGGGCGACCTGGCTCATCGGTCGGGTCGAGACCAGGAGCGGCCGTCCCGTTTCGCGCGCCTGCGCCTCGGTCATGCCCACGCGCCCCAGCGGCGGATCGGTATAGAGGGCGTATGCCGATACGCGCTCGCTCACCTTCCGGTCCGCGCCGTCGAGCAGGTTCGCCGCGACGATCTCGTAATCATTATAGGCGGTATGCGTGAAAGCACCGCGACCGTTGCAGTCGCCCAGCGCCCAGATGCCCGGCACATTGGTCGCCAGCCGGTCGTCGACCGCCACATAACCGCGTGCGTCGGTGGCCACCCCAGCCTTGTCCAACCCGAGATCGTCAGTGTTCGGCCGCCGCCCGATCGCGAGCAGCACATGCGACCCGATCACTTCGGGCGCGCCCTCGGTGCAATCGACCTTGACCGCGGTGCCATCCGGATGGGCTGAAAAGGCGATGCAGGTCGCGTTGATGCGCACCTCGATCCCCTCGGCGACCAGCATGTCGCGGATAAGCTCCGAGATATCCTCATCCTCGCGCGCGATGAGGCGCGGCGACATCTCGACGACCGTCACCTGAGCGCCGAACCGGCGGAACGCCTGTGCGAACTCCAGGCCGATATAGCTGCCGCCGACCACGACGAGATGCCGCGGGAGCTCGGCAAGATCGAGGATCGAGACGTTGGTGAGCGGGGTGATCAGGTCGATCCCCGGCATCGGCGGCACATTGGCGCGGCCGCCCACATTGAGGAAGATCCTCGGCGCGGTCAGCGCTTCGCCATCGACCTCGATGGTGTCAGGCGCAGTGAAGCGGGCATGGCCATGGATCAGGGTCAGCCCCTCCATCCCGACCAGCCAGTCCGTCAGCCGGCCGCGCGAGTCTGACGCGATCGCCGCCGCGCGGTCGCGCACGCGCTTCATGTCCGTCGTCGGCGAGCCCGGCAGGTCGACCCCATATTCCGCCGCCCTGGCCGCGGCGTGGGCGACATAAGCACTCGCCACCATGGCTTTGGTCGGTGTGCAACCAGTGTTGACGCAGGTGCCGCCGAGACGGTCGCGCTCGACCAGCGCGACGGTCATGCCCTTCTCGGTCAACCGGCCGGCGAGCGACGGACCCGCCTGCCCCCCGCCGATGATGATCGCGTCGAACCGGCGGCTCATACCGCGGCCGAGACGATCAGGAAGGCACCAATGATCGCGACCGCATCTTCGAGGAGCGCCGCCGGCCGATCGCTGCCGAACAACGCCGCCAGCTTCGCCCGTACCGCGGCACCGCCCAGGGTACCGACCACCGCGCCGACCGCGCCGGCGGCGATGCCGGCGATCAGGGATCCGGCCGAAGCACCAATCGCCCCGCCGCTGAGCCCGCCCATCAGGATTCGCGTGATGAACTGCGGCGGCACCTTGCGGCTCGGGGTGGACGGCAACTGATCCGTCACCAGCTCGGCCAGGGCGAAGAGCGAGAAGATCCAGGGGGTGAACCGATATCCAAGAAAGGCGAGCCAGGTGCCGTCGAGATGCAGCCAGCCGAGCTGGGCGGCCCAGCTGACGGCGGCGGGCGCGGTCATTGCGCGAAGGCCGGCGACGACGCCGATGAGCAAGGCCAGGATCAGGACGGTCATCAGCGGTCTCCTTCAAGGTTGCGGCACGATATCGGGTGATATCCGCCTGCGCCATCACTACCGGTGCGGACGACACTGCCTATCGTCCGCACCGGTGCCAGGACTACACCTTGGTATGACCCGGTTCGATCAGATCCTCATCACTCCGGTTCGAAATTGTGCAGGATCACCGGGCGCGGGTTGAACGGAATGCGCGTTGACATCGGCGTCAGCGGGCTGTTGCCGGCACGGTGCCAGCGACCCTTGGCCGCCGTGACCACATCGCCCTGATTGGCCTCGAAATAGGGGAAGCCTTCGATCTGGTAGCCGATCTTGCCTTCCATGATGAACCAGAACTCGGTCCAGTCGACATGGAAATGGCCCTTGTTGGTCGCGGGCGGCACCGGCGCGGCCTTGCTGCGCAGGATGTTCGAGGTGAAGTGATCGTCCCATACGAACTTGCCGTTATAGGGCTTGTCGCCGATCGCGATGTCCTTGAGGAAATCGACCCAGATCGGGTTGCTCGTCCCACCAGTCGGGATGGTCGCGGGGCCCGGGCTGCCGCGGACCTTCATATAGGTGCGGCCAGGATAGGCATCGGGCGTTTCGGAAAGCGGGAAGAGCGGCGGGGAGCCGGCCTGGCGCACCTCGAAACGGAGCGACGGCTGATCGCCGACCGTCTCGATCGAGTAGAGATGGCGGAACGGCACGCTGACCATGAAGCCCTTGGTCGCGACGAACGGCGCGACCCCGTCGATCGTCACCTTCATCGACCCGTCCTGCACGATCCAGACGACCCGGTCGTCGGCATACATGCGCGTCTTGGTCTTCTTGCCGGCGCCGAGCGAGATATAGTCCGCATCCTGTTCCTGGTTGCGGATGATCGGCTGGACCCAGTCGCTCTGGCCGCGATGCGCGGCGAGGATCTCCGACAGCTTCCAATGGACCTTGTTGGGCGCGACATAGGGCGTCGGCCGGGTCGGCTTGGCGGACCAGAAATTCTCCGCCACCTTCGGCCCGGCGGGCATTGGCTCGGTCGGCGCCGCGGATTGCGCGACCGCCATGCAGGCAGTGGATACTGCCAGAACCGTCGCGCCGAGATACAACAAAGCCTTCATCACCTTCTCCCTCCAGCGGCGTTGCCCGCCCTTGTGATAGGGATGCATGACATCAATGTTGCATGCAAGATGCCGAGGCGGTGTTTTGCGACGGTTTATTCCGCGTGGTCGAGCATTCTGATGATGGCGGAGAAATCCAGACCGCCCTGCCCCTCAGCGGCGAACCTCTCATAGAGTTCGGCCGCCTTCGCGCCCATCGGGGTGTCGGCATGCGCCTCGGCCGCGGCTTCCATCGCCAGGCGCAGATCCTTGAGCATCAGCGCAGTCGCGAAACCGCCCTGATAGTCATGGTCGGCCGGCGTATCGGGGCCGACGCCCGGCAGCGGCGCATAGGTCGTCATCGACCAGCTCTGGCCTGACGAGACCGAGGAGATGTCGAAGAATTTCTGCGGATCGAGCCCGAGCTTCCGCGCGAGCAGGAACGCCTCGCAGGTCGCGACCATGGTCGCGCCGAGCAACATGTTGTTGGCGATCTTCGCGGTCTGGCCGGTGCCGCTGTCGCCGGCATGGATCACGGCCTTGCCCATGTCGGACAGGAAGGGCTGAGCGCGGTCGAACGCTTCCGCGCTGCCGCCGACCATGAAGGTCAAGGTGCCGGCATTGGCCGCGCCGATGCCGCCGGAGACGGGCGCGTCGACCGAGGTCAGGCCCTTGGCGAGCGCTGCTTCGCCGATGCGCTTGGCGGTGGCGACGTCGATGGTAGAGCAGTCGATCAGAATCGCCGAGGCCGGCGCGTTGCCGAACAGGCTTTCGGTATAGACCTGTTCGACATGCTTGCCGGCGGGCAGCATGGTGATGATCGCCTCGGCGCCGTCAGCCGCCTCTTCCGCGCTGGTGACGGGCAAGCAGCCCGCGGCCTTGGCGCGTTCGAGCGCTTCGGCGGAGAGATCGAAGGCGCGGACGTCATGCCCCTTCTTCGCGAGGTTCGCGGCCATGCCGCCGCCCATGTTTCCAAGACCGATGAATCCGACGCGTGCCATTGTTATTTTCCCGTCCAGTTACCGGGGCGCTTCTCGACGAACGCCGTCATGCCTTCCTTCTGATCCGCCGAGCCGAACAGGCCGTGGAACAGGCGCCGTTCGAACTGGATGCCCATCGCGAGCCCCGTCTCAAACGCGGCGTTGACCATTTCCTTGTTCGCCTTGACCGCGAGCGGCGCCATCGACGCGATCGCCGCCGCGGTCTTCACTGCTTCCTCGACCAGATCGGCCGCCGGGACGATCCGGCTGACCAGCCCGGCGCGCTCCGCTTCCTCGGCGCCCATCATCCGGCCGGTGAGGCACATCTCCATCGCCTTGGCCTTGCCCACCGCGCGCGTAAGCCGCTGCGAGCCGCCCATGCCCGGCGCGACGGCGAGCTTGATCTCGGGCTGGCCGAATTTCGCGGTGTCGGCGGCGAGGATGAAGTCGCACATCATCGCCAGCTCGCAGCCGCCGCCCAGCGCGAAGCCGGCGACCGCGGCGATGATCGGCTTGCGCGTCGCGGTGAACTTCTCCCAGCCGGCGAAGAAGTTGTGGCCGTACATGTCGGCGAAGCCCTGGGCCTGCATCTCCTTGATGTCGGCGCCGGCGGCGAAGGCCTTTTCGCTGCCGGTGACGACCGCGCAGCCCTGGCTGTCGTCGGCGTCGAACGCGGCGGTCGCGGCGATCAGGTCGGCGAGCACCTGGCTGTTGAGCGCGTTGAGCGCCTGGGGCCGGTTGAGTGTGATCAGCGTAACGGCGCCGCGTTGCTCGACGAGGAGGGTTTCGTAATCTGCCATGGGTTGAGTCCTTATGCGGGAGTCCACGCCTCGCCGTCAGGCAAGGGGGCGAAGATCTGGTCGATGACGTGATCGGTCACGCCTTCGGGCGTTGGCGGATCCCATCGGGGAGCATTGTCCTTGTCGACGATCACCGCGCGGACGCCCTCGAGGAAATCGTGCCGCTGCACGACATGCGCGCCGACGGCATATTCCTGGCGCATCTCGTCCTCGAAGGTCGGCATCATCGTGCCTTCCTGGAGCAGGCGGAGCGAGACCTTCATCGTCTGCGGCGACTTGGTGCGCAAGGTGGCGAGCTGTTGCTGCGCCCATTCGCCAGGATCGGCCTCTAGCGCGGCGAAAATGTCTTCGAGCAGGTCCGAGGCGAACAGGCGATCGATCGCATCGCGGTGCGCGAGGATACGGGCGTCGGGCGTGGGTGCCGACAGGTCTTCCAGGATCGTAGCGATCTGCTGGGGATCGGCGGCGATGCGGGCCTTGGCCTCTTCCAGCCGATCGCTCGGCAGATAATGGCTGGCGAGGCCGAGCGCGAGGCATTCCGCGCCGTCGAGCCGGTGCCCGGTCAGCGCGAGATACTGGCCGGTGCGACCCGGTAGGCGCGAGAGATACCAGCCGCCGCCGACATCGGGGAACAGGCCGATCCCGGTTTCCGGCATGGCGAGCCGGGTATTCTCGGTCGCCACACGATATGTCGCTGGCTGCGACAGGCCGACGCCGCCACCCATGGTGATGCCGTCCATGAAGGCGACGATTGGCTTGGCATAAGTGAACAGCCGGTGGTTCATGCGGTATTCGGTGTGGAAGAACTCGCGCGCTTCCGCGCCGTCCTTCGCGCCGCTTTCGGCGAGCATGCGGATGTCGCCCCCCGCGCAGAAGCCGCGGCCCTCGGCATGGTCGATCAGGATCGCCTCGATGTCGAGGTCGATCCGCCATGCCTCCAGCGCGTCGAGGATCGCGGCGCACATCGCGGTGTTTAGCGCATGGATCGCCTTGGGCCGGTTGAGCCGGATGCGAGCGACCTTGCCGTCTTGCTGGGTGAGGACGTCGCTCACAATTTGTACCCACGCGAAGGCGGTCCAGACTGGGTCCCCGCCTTCGCGGGAACACAAACAGGCCATTTCCTCATTGCCGTGTCAGGTCCCGGCCGACAATCATGCGCATGACCTGGTTGGTGCCCTCCAGGATCGAATGGACGCGCAGGTCGCGCCAGAAGCGTTCGATCGGATAGTCCATCAGATAGCCATAGCCGCCATGGAGCTGCAACGCGCGGTCGGCGACGGACGATCCGGTATCGGTGGCGAGACGCTTGGCCATGGCGGCGAATTTGGTCTTGTCGGGCGCATTGGCCGTTACCTTGGCGGCAGCCATGTAGAGCAGCGCGCGCGCCGCCTCGAGCTCGGTCGCCATGTCGGCGAGCATGAACTGGGTGTTCTGGAAATCGGCGATCGCAGTGCCGAACTGCTTGCGGTCCTTGGTGTATCTGATCGCCTCGTCGAGGCAGCGCTGCGCCCCGCCGAGCGAGCAGGCGCCGATGTTGAGACGGCCGCCGTCGAGCCCCATCATCGCAATGCGGAACCCCTCTCCTTCACCGCCCACCAGGTTCTCCTTCGGCACACGCACGCCATCGAACATCACCTGCGCGGTCGGCTGCGAATGCCAGCCGAGCTTTCGCTCGTTCGCGCCGAAACTGACGCCGGGCATGTCCTTCTCGATCACCAGGCAGGAGATGCCCTTGGGGCCTTCCTCACCGGTGCGGACCATGGTGACGTAGATCTCGTTCTCGCCCCCGCCCGAGATGAACTGCTTGGAGCCGGTGACGATATAGTCGTCGCCGTCCCTGACTGCCTTGGTCTTCAGCGCCGCGGCATCGGAGCCGGAACCGGGCTCCGTCAGGCAATAGCTGGCGATCTCGTCCATCGTCACGAGGCGCGGGAGATATTTGTCCTTTACCGCCTGGTTGCCAAAGCGATCGATCATCCACGACGCCATGTTGTGGATCGAGATGAAGGCCGAGGTGGAGGCACAGCCATAGGCCATCGCCTCCATGATCAGCGCCGATTCCAGCCGGCCGAGATTGATGCCGCCGCTTTCCTCCGAAACATAGATCGAGGCGAAGCCGAGCTCGGCCGCGGCCTTGATCGTCTCGCGCGGGAAAATGTGCTTCTCGTCCCACTCCGCGGCAAAGGGCGTGATGCGATCCGCGGTGAACTTGCGCGCCAGATCCTGGATCTCGCGCTGATCGTCGGTGATGTCGAATTGCTGAGTCATTGAGATATTCCCGAGAGAAAAAACCTGGATCGCCCACGTGACGACGGCATTTCCGGACACGCGGCCATGTCTATCGCGCCTGGTCGACATTTCCCACCGGCGCGATGGACGGGGTTCCGCGGCCAAGCCATAACGGTGCGGATATGGCGCAGCTGATGCTCCTCGACACGGTGATGCGGGTGCTGGCGATCGGCCAGTTGCTGCTGATCGCCATCGTGATCGGACGCGGCCGGGCGCCGATGCCGATCCGCGCCGCCACGGCGATGCTGCTGATCGGCGTGTGCTGCTATCAGACGCTGGCGACGTATCTGTTCCGGCCGACCGAGGGACCGGTCTGGGCGCTGATCCAGCTTGCCGCGCAGTCGGTGCCACTGCTGCTGTGGATCTTCGCGCACCTCCTGTTCGAACGCGCGATCGACCGGCGGGCGCTGATCGTCGGCATCACCGTGACGATTGGCTGCTGGGCCTGCTTCTTCTTCGCCCGCTACGCGCAGCTCGACCTGCGAAACGCGGTCTCGACGATCCAGCGCAGCGTATCGCTGGTCTTTATCGGCCATGCGATCCTGATCGCGATCAGCGAACGGGGCGACGACCTGATCGAGAAGCGGCGCCAGCTGCGTGTCGGATTCGTGATCGTGGTGGGCACGCTGGCCTTTGTCGTGATCGTGCTGGAAATGCTGTTCGGGTTTCGCCGCGCGGACCCGGGCATCGCGCTCGCCCAGGCCGTCGCCATCCTGATCGCCACCATGGCGATGGGCGTCGCGCTGCTGCAGAGCGATCCCGAATTGCTGTTCGATCCCGCCCAGCCGGAGCCCGCCCCTGCCCCGAGCTTCAGCCCGTCCGAACATGTGCTCAACCGCAAGCTCGAGGCCGCGATCGCCGGAGCGGTCTATCGCGAGCCCGGCCTCAGCATCGGCGCGCTGGCCGAGTTGCTCGAGACGCCCGAGCACCGGCTGCGCAGCCTGATCAACCAGCGGCTGGGCTATCGCAACTTCTCGGCCTTCCTCAACCATCACCGCATCGGCGAGGCCAGGGCATTGCTGGTCGATCCCACCCATGTCGACCTGCCGATCCTGACTATCGCGATGGACCTGGGCTATGGCTCGCTCGCGCCGTTCAACCGCGCCTTTCGCGAAACCGTCGGCCAGTCGCCGAGCGAATACCGCCGGGCGAACATCGTGCGGAACTGAAAAGATGCGATCGATTCCGGAATCGATCGGCATTTTTCGGCCCCGCGCAGCCTGGACGCGCGCGGTGGCATAGGAAGCCGGCCGACCGCAATCGAACGGAGCATCAGCGTGATCGGAATCCTGCAAAGCATCGGCGCGCATTGGCTGCACAGCTTCACCATCGAGATGACCCGCTACCTGATCGGCGCCGCGGGCATCGCGCTGCTTTACTGGCTGCTGCGCCGCTGGACTGCGCCCCGCCGCATCCAGCAACGCGCCGCGACCATGGCGGACCGCCGGCGCGAGGTGATGCTGTCGGTGCAGACCATCGCGGTCTTCGGCGTGGTCGACCTGATCGCCTTCGCGCTGATCGCGGGCGGCGTGATCGCCATCGCGCATGATTTCAATCCGTGGCTGATCGCGCTGCAGGTGATCGCGCTGGCGATCGCCCACGACGCCTGGTTCTATTGGATGCACCGCGGGCTGCATCTGCGCGCGATGTTCCGCCGCGCGCATGCCGCCCATCACCAGTCGCGCACCCCGACCTCCTGGGCGTCCTATGCCTTTGCGCCGATCGAGGCGGTGTTCGAGTCGCTCTACGTGCCGATCGCCCTGCTGCTCCTGTCGCTGTTCGGGCCGATCTATCCGCTCGCCATCTTCATCTTCCTCGGCCACCAGATCGCCCGCAACGCGATCGGCCATTCGGGACATGAGCTGGCCTGGTCGGGCTTCACCCGGTCGCCCTGGACCGGCTGGCTGACCACGACCACCCACCACGACCTGCACCACAGTGAGGGCCGGTATAATTTTGGCCTCTACTTCACCTGGTGGGACCGGTGGATGGGCACCGAGCATCCGAAATATCATGCGCGGTTCGAGAGTGTGGCGGGGCGTAATGAGGTGGAAGGCAGCCCGGCCACTGCCTGAACCTTATCGCCACGGACCTCGATGGGTCCGTGGCGACAAAGATCGAGGCAGCCGAGCAATTGCCTCACCCCATGGTCGGAATGACGAAGGCGTTGGCGGCATCGCCCACACCGCCATCAGGCCAGCGCTGGGTGACCGTCTTGACCTTGGTCCAGAACTTCACGCCTTCCATACCGTGCTGGTTGGTGTCGCCGAACCCGGAGCGCTTCCAGCCGCCGAAGGTGTGATAGGCGACCGGCACCGGGATCGGCACGTTGATGCCGACCATGCCGACATTGACGCGCGCGGCGAATTCGCGCGCGGCGTGGCCATTGCGGGTGAAGATGGCGACGCCGTTGCCGTACTGGTGCTCGCTGGGCAGGCGGAGCGCATGCTCGAAATCGTCGGCGCGGACGATCTGCAGCACGGGGCCGAAAATCTCTTCCTTGTAGGCCTGCATGTCGGGGGTGACATGGTCGAACAGCGACGGGCCGATGAAGAAGCCCTGCTCATGGCCCTGCAGCTCGAAGCCGCGGCCATCGACCACCAGCTCGGCGCCTTCGTCGACGCCGGTCTGGATCCAGTTCTCGATACGCTGCCTGTGCGCGGCGTTCACCACCGGGCCGTAATGCGCATCCTTGTCGGTCGAGACGCCGACGCGGAGTGCGGCGATCGCCGGGATGAGCTTTTCACGCAGGGCGACCGCGGTCTTCTCACCGACCGGCACCACGACGGGCAGCGCCATGCAGCGCTCGCCGGCGGAGCCGAAGGCGGCCCCCGACAGATCGGCGACGACCTGGTCGAGATCGGCATCGGGCATGACGATGCCGTGGTTCTTCGCCCCGCCCATCGCCTGAATGCGCTTCCCCGCCGCGCCGCCGCGCTGATAGACATAATGTGCGATGTCGGAGGAGCCGACGAAGCTGACCGCCGAGATGGCGGGATGATCGAGGATCGCGTCGACCATTTCCTTGTCGCCGTGCACGACCTGGAAGATGCCCTCGGGCAGGCCAGCCTCGAGGAACAGCTGGCCGAGGCGCACCGGCACCGACGGGTCGCGCTCGCTCGGCTTCAGGATGAAGGCATTGCCGACGGCCATCGCGACGCTCGACATCCAGAGCGGGATCATCGCGGGGAAGTTGAACGGGGTGATGCCGGCACCGATGCCGAGCGGCTGGCGCATCGAATAGACGTCGATGCCGGGGCCCGCGCCCTGGGTATATTCGCCCTTCAGCGCATGCGGGATGCCGCAGGAGAATTCGACGACCTCGAGCCCGCGCTGGATGTCGCCGCGCGAATCCGCGACGACCTTGCCATGTTCGGACGAGAGCAGCTCGGCCAGCTCGTCCATGTTCTTCTCGACCAGCGCCTTGAAGTTGAACATCACGCGGGCGCGGCGTTGCGGGTTGGTGGCGGCCCAGGCCGGCTGCGCCTTTTGCGCGGCGGCGATGGCGGCATCGAGCACGGCCTGATCGCCGAGCTGCACCGTCGCCTGAACCTGGCCGGTATTGGGGTTGAACACATCGGCCGTCCGGCCCGAACCGCCGCCCGAAAGGCCCGCGACGTGATGATCGATGAGGCGCATATCCAACCTTCCCAAAACTTTTGTGGCTCTTCCTTACGCTTGGAGAATTTGCAGGCAAGGTGCCGGGGGTGCATGTGAGCCCTGCAATTATGCAGGGTAAGACGAGATGTTCGATTGGGACGACCTGCGGATTTTCCTGGCGGTGGCGCGGTCGCGGCACCTGGCGTCGGCGGCGCGGTCGCTGGGCATGGATGCGACCACCGTCGGCCGGCGGTTGCGGCGGCTCGGGGCGGCGCTTCAGTCCGAATTGTTCGAGGTGGAGGCGGGCGAGCGGCGGCTGACCGAGCAGGGGCAGGCGCTGCTGGCGCATGCCGAGACGATCGAGAGCACGGCGCTCCATGCGCTGGGCGAAGTGGCGGGCGGATCGACTCAGGCGAGCGGGCATGTCCGGCTGAGCGTCGCCGAGGGGGTCGCGACCTGGGTGCTGGCCCCGCGCCTGCCTGAGTTCCGCAGCCGTCATCCCGATATCCGGCTCGACCTGGTCACCGCATCGGGTTTCCTCAACCCGTCGAAGCGCGAAGCGGATATCGCGGTGATGATGGCGCGGCCGCGGCATGGCCGGCTGATCGCGGCGAAACTCGCCGACTACCGGCTGCGGCTCTATGCCGCGACGCGCTATCTCGAGGCGCATGGCCCGATCGGATCGATCGAGGAACTGAGCCGGCACACGCTGATCGGCTATGTCCCCGAATTCCTCTACTCGCCGGAACTTGACTATCTCGGCGAGGTCGCGCCGGGGCTCGACGCCAATCTCCGCTCGACCAGCATCAACGTGCAGTATAGCGCCATCGCCAACGGCACCGGAATCGGCGTGCTGCCCAGCTTCATCGCCGATCAGGATCCCGGCCTCACCATGTTGTTTCCCGACCAGGTCGATATCGTCCGCAGCTTCTGGCTGGTGACGCATAGCGACATGCGACGCCTCGCGCGGATCGATGCGGTGCTGGAATGGTTGAAGGAATCAGCGACGGGGCCGCTGCGCCCGCCGATATTTGCCCCCGGGAGGAAGACATGAGCGTCGCATTCCGCCGCGAGAGCGACGAAGAGCATAAGGAGCCCAAGTTCGAGCTGCCGTTGCCGCCGGGGCCAAACCTGGTGACGGCGCGGGGCCTTGCGCTGATGGATGCGCGGGTGAAGGCGCTGGAGGCGGAGATCGAGGTTGAAGCCGACGACGATGCACGCGAAGTGCTGAAGCGCGCGCTACGCTACTGGAACACACGCCAGACGACCGCGATCGTGGCGCCCGAGCCGAGCGGCGAGGAGGTCGCGTTCGGCGCCAGCGTCACGTTCCGCCTCAACGGCGCGCTGCGCACGATCCATATCGTCGGCAGCGACGAGGCCGACCCGGCGGAAGGGCGCATTGCCTTCACCGGGCCGCTGGTGAAAGCGATGATGGGTGCTGAGCCAGGCGACCTGATCGACTTTGGCGGGATGCGCGACGCGATCGAGATCGTCGAGGTCGGCAGTATGCCCCGCGAAGTATCTGAACGGGAGTAACAGGTCTGACACACTTTGCGACAATCCGAATCCTTGTGGATGCGGATGCATGCCCCGTAAAGGATGAGGTCTATAAAGTGGCCTTTCGCCATGAGGTGCCGGTGGCCATCGTGAGTAACAGCATCATGCGCATTCCGGTTCATCCGCTGGTCGAGCGGGCGATCGTGAGCGACGCGTTCGATGCCGCCGATGACTGGATCGCCGAGCGCGCGGACGCTGCCGCGGTGGTGATTACTACGGACATTCTCCTTGCCGACCGGTGTCTTAAAGCCGGCGCGACGGTGATCGCGCCGACCGGCAAACCCTTTACCACCAGCTCGATCGGCGCGGCTATCGCGACCCGGGCGATCATGGCCGACCTGCGCGCCGGCGGCGACGCGATCGACGGGCCCGCGCCCTTTTCGAAGACTGACCGGTCGCGTTTCCTCTCGGCGCTCGATCAGGCTTTGGTGTCGCTGAAGCGCAAGGTTCGCCCATCATGAGCCAGGACAAGTTCGAACGTCACCGCCAGCCCTGGACCAGCGACGAAATCCAGAAACTCCATGTCCTCGCCAAAAAAGGCATGGCGCTGAAGGCGATAGCCAAGGCGCTGAAGCGCAGCGAGGAATCTACCAAGGATCGCGCCAAGGCCGACGGCCTGTCTATCGCGAAACTCCGGTAAGATATAGGATATAGGATAAACAAAGCATTTGCCTGTACCGACGCGTACAGGACAGGAACCAAGGCTGAGGCGTGGTGTTCGGCATATTCTTGCGCGGGAATCTTCCATCGCAGTGTGCGGATAGCGACGCGATGGAGATTGAATGACCGTGCGATCGCTTACCCCCGTGCGTATGTCCCCCGTGCGTATATCCCTTGGGCGTATGTCCTCGCTCGCCGCGATGGCGGCGGTGCTGCTGCTGTCCGGCTGCGGCAAGGCGGATAATAGCAAGCAGGGCGGCGGGCGGCGCGGGCCGCAGGGTCCGCCCCAGGTGGGCTTCGTCGTCATTCAGCCGACCAGCGTGCCGATCACGACCGAACTGGCCGGCCGCACCACCGCCTATGAGAGTTCCGAGGTCCGCCCGCAGGTTTCAGGCGTGATCTATCGCCGGTTCTTCACCGAGGGGGCGCTCGTCCGCCAGGGCCAGCCGCTCTACCAGATCGATCCGAGCCTCTACCGCGCGTCGGCGAACCAGGCCCAGGCCAATCTCGCCAGCGCCACCGCCAGCGCCGAAGCCGCGCGGATCAAGGCCGAGCGCTACAAGCCGCTCGCCGATATCGAAGCCGTGGCCAAGCAGGATTACACCGACGCGCTCGCCCAGTCGCGCCAGGCCCAGGCCGCCGTCGCGCAGAACCGCGCCGCGCTCGACACCGCGAAGGTCAACCTCCGCTTCACCACCGTTCCAGCGCCGATCACCGGGCGGATCGGGCGGTCGCTCTACACCGTAGGCGCGCTGGTCACGACCAACCAGGCCGATCCGCTCGCGACGATCCAGCGGCTCGACCCGATGTATGTCGACATCCAGCAATCGAGCGCGGACCTGCTCAGGCTGCGGCGCGAACTGGCAAGCGGCGGCCATAGCCCGGCCAATGCCGAAGTGCGGCTGAAGCTCGAGGACGGCAGCGACTATGGCTATGCCGGCTCGGTCGAATTCTCCGAAGTGGTGGTCAGCCCGACCACGGGCACCGTCACCTTGCGTGCGCGCTTCCCCAATCCGCAGGGCGAGTTGCTGCCGGGCATGTTCGTGCGGGCGACCTTCGCCCAGTCGATCGACAATAATGCCTTCCTGATCCCGCAGCCGGCGGTGTCGCGCGACCCCAAGGGCAATGCGACGGTGTTCATCGTCGGGCCGGGCGACAAGGCGCTCCAGCGCAGCGTTACCGCGACGCGCGCGATCGGCACCAACTGGGTCGTCACCGCGGGCCTGAACAAGGGCGACAAGGTGATCGTCCAGGGCGTCGGCAAGACCCTGCCCAACCAGGTCGTGCGGCCGGTGCCGGCGAGCCAGCCGGAACGGATCGGACCGCCGCAGGGCAAGGGTGCTGGTGGGGGTGCTGGTGGGGGTGCGGGCGGGGGTACCGGCAACCAGGCCGGCCAGACGCGCGGTTGATCGGACAGTGATTTCACGCATCTTCATCGACCGGCCAATCTTCGCCTGGGTCGTCGCGATCATCATCATGCTGGCGGGCGTCGGGGCGATCTTCACCCTGCCGATCGAGCAGTTTCCCGACGTGGCGCCGCCCAACGTCAACATCCGCGCCAATTATCCCGGTGCCTCCTCGGAAACGCTGGAGAACAGCGTCACCCAGGTGATCGAGCAGCAGCTGACCGGCATCGACGGCCTGCTCTATTTCAGCTCGAACTCCAACTCGCGCGGCGGCGTGAACATCAGCGCGACCTTTGCCAAGGGCATCGACCCCGACATCGCGCAGGTGCAGGTGCAGAACAAGGTGCAGCAGGCGCTGCCCCGCCTGCCCTCCCAGGTGCAGCAGCAGGGCCTGACCGTCACCAAGTCCAACCCCGACTTCCTGATGGTCGCGGCGATCTTCGACACGACCGACACGCGCACCAACCAGGACGTGTCGGATTACATGGTCTCCACCCTGCAGGAGCCGATCGGCCGGCTTGAGGGCGTGGGCGACATCAACGTGTTCGGATCGCAATATGCGATGCGCGTGTGGCTCAACCCGGACCGGCTCGCCAGCTATTCGCTGATGCCGAGCGACATCATCTCCGCCATCACGGCGCAGAATGCCGAAGTCGCGGCCGGCGAAGTGGGCGGCGTGCCCAACAGCCCCGACCAGGCATTGAACGCCACGGTGACGGCGCAGAGCCGCCTGTCGACCCCCGCGCAATTCGCCAATATCGTGGTGAAGACTCAGCCCGACGGATCGACGCTTCACCTGAAGGACGTCGCCCGGGTCGAGCTCGGCTCCGAGAATTACGGCATCGTCAGCCGGATCAACGGCCATCCCGGCGCCGGCATCGCCGTCAGCCTCGCGCCCGGCGCCGACGCGCTGAAGACCGCCGAGCTGGTCAAGGCCGAGATCGCTTCCCAGGCGAAGAAATTCCCGGCCGGCTTCGCCTATGATTTCCCGCAGGACGTCACCGAGTTCATCAAGCTGTCGGTCGAGGAAGTGGTCTGGACCTTGATCGAGGCGATCATCCTGGTCGTCATCGTCATGTTCATCTTCCTGCAGAGCTGGCGCGCGACCCTGATCCCGACAATCGCAGTGCCGGTCGTGCTGCTCGGCACCTTCGCGATCTTCGCCATTGCCGGCTTTACCATCAATACGCTGACCATGTTCGGGCTGGTGCTCGCGATCGGCCTGCTGGTCGACGACGCGATCGTCGTCGTGGAGAATGTCGAGCGCCTGATGGACGAGAATCCGGGCATGAGCCCGCGCGACGCAACGATCGAGTCGATGAACGAGATCACCGTCGCGCTGATCGCCATCGCGCTGGTGCTGTCCGCCGTGTTCCTGCCCATGGCGTTCTTCGGCGGATCGACCGGCGTGATCTATCGCCAGTTCTCCGTCACGATCGTGTCGGCGATGGTGCTGTCGGTCGTGGTCGCACTGGTGCTGACCCCGGCGCTCACCTCCACCCTGCTCAAACGCAAGGAAGAGGAGCGCGAGAGCAAATATGAATCGATCCGGTGGGTCCAGCACCGGATGGAGAAGGCCAAGACCTGGTTCAACACCAATTTCGAGCGCAATCAGGAACGCTATACCAGGGCGGTGGCCAAGGTCGTCGACCGCAAGATCCTGTTCCTCGCGATCTACGGCGTCACCGTGGCGATCCTGGCGATCATGTTCATTCAGCTGCCGACGGGCTTCCTGCCGACCGAGGATCAGGGCACGACGAGCATCCAGTTCAACCTCGGGCCGGGCGCGACGATCGGCAAGACTCAGCAGGCGCAGCGTGAGATCGAGAAATACTTCCTGAAGACCGCAGGCAAGAACACCGACGCGATCATGACCGTCGCGGGCGGCGGTGGCGGCGGCCAGAATACCGGCCGCGGTTTCGTCGCGCTGAAGGACTGGTCGGAACGCAAGGGCGAGAAGAATGGCGCGCAGGCGATCGCGCGGAACGCGACCCAGGCGCTGGGCGGCCTGCGCGACGTCGAATTCTATGCGACGGTGCCGTCGGCGGTGCGTGGCCTCGGCCAGTCGGCCGGCTTCCAGATGGAGTTGCAGAACACCGGCGGCCTGAGCCGCCAGGAATTCAAGGCGGCGCGCGACAAGCTGCTCGCGACGGCGCGCGCGGATTCCTCGCTCCAGGCAGTCCGCCCGACCGACTTGCAGGATCAGCCGACCCTGAAGGTCGATGTCGATCCGCAGAAACTCAGCACGCTCGGGCTGAGCCAGGCCGACGTCAATGCGACGCTGTCGACCGCCTGGGGGGGCCGATACGTCAACGACTTCAACGACCGCGGCCGGGTGAAGCGAGTCTATGTCCAGGGCGACGCGCCGTATCGCGCCTCGCCCGACGACATCGCTGCCTGGTATGTCCGCGGATCGACCGGCGAGATGGCGCCCTTCTCGTCCTTCGCCAATGTCACCTGGGGCACGGCGCCCTCGTCGCTCAGCCGGTTCGGCGGATTCTCCTCCTATGAGATCCAGGGCCAGGCAGCGCCGGGCATCAGCTCGGGCCAGGCGATGGCGCGGATGGAGGAACTCGCCGCGCAATTGCCGGGGACCGGCGTGGCCTGGGCCGGGCTGTCCTATCAGGAGCGGTTGTCCTCCGGCCAGGCGCCCTATCTCTATGCGCTGTCGCTGCTGGTCGTGTTCCTGTGCCTGGCGGCGCTGTACGAAAGCTGGACGATCCCGATCGCGGTGTTGCTGATCATTCCGCTCGGCCTGGTCGGCGCAGTGTTCGCGGTGACCTTGCGGGGCCTCGAGAATGACGTGTTCCTGCAGATCGGTCTGCTGACCACCATGGGCCTGGCGGCGAAGAACGCAATCCTGATGATCGAGTTCGCCGAACAGGCCGAGAAGCAGGGCAAGCGCGTGATCGAGGCAGCGCTGGAGGCGGCCCGCATCCGTCTCCGCCCGATCCTGATGACCAGCCTTGCCTTCATCTTCGGCGTGCTGCCGCTCGCCGTCTCGACCGGCGCCGGCGCGAACAGCCGGGTCGCGATCGGCACGGCGGTGATCGGCGGCATGCTGACCGCGACGATCCTCGCGATCTTCTACATCCCGCTGTTCTTCGTGCTGGTGCGGCGCGGCACGCGCGACGTGCTGGCACGCCTGCACCACGAGCATCCGGCACCCCCTGCCCAGCCCCCCGAACAGCCTAGCGGGGAGAAAGCATGATGCGCCGGTTTGTCCTGCTGCTTGCGGCAACGTCGCTCGGCGCCTGCTCGATGGCGCCGAAATATGTACGGCCCGACTTGCCGGTGCCGCCCTCCTGGCCGGTCGGCGATTCCTATCTGAAGCAGAGCGAAGCGGCGCTGCCGGCGGTCACCTATCGGGAGATCTTCCGCGACCCGCGGTTGCAGGGGCTGATCGAGCAGGCGCTGGCGAACAATCGCGACCTGCGCATCGCCGCGGCGAACATCGCGGCGGCGCGGGCGCAATATCGCATCCAGCGAGCGCAGTTGCTGCCGCAGGTCGGCGCTTCGGCCGGCGTCACGCGGTCCGATAACGGCAATGGCAGCGGCGCGCGCACCAACTTCTCGGTCGATGGCGGCATCAGCGCGTTCGAGCTCGACCTGTTCGGGCGGATCCAGTCGCTGAGCACGGCCGCGCAGAACAGTTATTTCGCCACTGAAGCGGCTGCGCGGGCGACGCGCCTGACCCTGGTCGGCGACATCGCCACGGTCTGGCTGAACTATGCCGCCGACAAGAGCCTGCTCGCGATCGCACGGGACACCGCCGCGAACGCCCAGCGCAGCGTGACCCTGACTCAGGCGCGGCTCAAGGGCGGCATCGCGCCGCGCACCGACCTCAGCCAGGCGGAGACGGTGCTGGCCACCGCGCAATCGGATCTGGCGCAGCAGACCACCAACCTCGCCCAGGACATCAACGCGCTGCAGTTGCTGGTCGGGGCGCCAATCGATTCCGCGGCGCTCCCGGCCTCGATCGACGAAGCGGCCGGCACCGTTGCCGAACTTCCCGCCGGGCTCGATTCCGGCGTGCTGCTGCGCCGTCCGGATGTCGTGCAGACGGAATATCAGCTGCGCAGCGCCAATGCGGAGATCGGCGCGGCGCGAGCCGCTTTGTTCCCGCGCATCTCGCTGACGGCCCTGCTCGGGCTGGCGAGCGGGTCGCTGGGCGACCTCTTCAAGGGCGGATCGTTCAATTATTCGGCCGGCGCCAATGCCAACTACACGATCTTCAACGCCGGCGCCGGGCGCGCGAATGTCCGCCTGTCCGAGGCGCAGCGCGACGCGGCGCTGGCGGCGTACGAAAAGGCCATTCAGACCGCCTTCCGCGAAGTGTCCGATGCGCTTGCCCGCCGCGGCACGATTGCCGAGCAGACCCGGGCCAGCCAGGCGCTCACCGCCGCTGCGGCTGACAGCTATCGCCTGTCCGACGCGCGGTATCGCGGCGGGATCGATACCTTCCTGCAGAGCTTGGTCGCCCAGCGCACTTACTATTCCGCGCAGCAGCAGCTTATTGCGACGCGACTGACCGCGGCGACCAACCTGGTAACGCTCTACCGCGTGCTGGGCGGGGATTCGACGCTGGACGCTACGGCGGCGGGGCCGAAGCCGGTGAGTGGGGCGACCGGCAACTGATTGCTGCGGTAATGCTGCGCCGCACCCTTGCTTGACGGATGCTTCAAGCGGGTAAAGGATGTGCCCGCATGACGACCCCACCCGATCCGGCTGCGTTCTTCCGCGAGATGCTCGGCCAGTGGGAGCAGATGGCCAACCAGTTCGGCGGCCAGGTGATGAAGTCGGGCGAATTCTCGCGCGTGATGCAGGGCGCCAGCAGCGCGACGATGACCGCCCAGGCCGCCGCGCACCAGATGATGGACAAGGCGCTGGCCGCCGCCAACATGCCGAGCCGCAGCGAGGTGGAGGATCTCTCCGCGCGAGTCCGCCGGATCGAGGAGTCGGTCGGGCGGATCGAGGCGTTGCTGATGGCCCAGGCCTCCAACCTTCCGCCCGGGATCGCCCCACCGGAACGACCCAAGCCGAAGCGCACCCGCACGCCGCCGGGCAAGCCGGCTTAAGCGTGTCGCAGCGCTGACCATGGCCGAGCAGAGCGCCCCCGACCTGTTCACCCAGGCCAGTACCGCGTTCGACCGCGCGCTCCAGCGCAACTTCAAGGGGCTCGATTATTTCGCCTCGCCCGCGCCGGTGCTGGGGGCCAGCCCGAAGGATCTGCTGATCCAGCGCGGCACGATGAACCTCCATCATTATCGCCCGATGACCGACGAAGTGTACCGGGTGCCGTTGCTGCTGGTGATGGCGACGACAAATCGCGGCTATATCTTCGACATGGTGCCCGGGCAGAGCCTGGTCGAATATCTGCTCAAGGCCGGGTTCGACGTGTTCATGCTCGACTGGAGCCCGCCGCGCGCCGACGAAAAGGGCCTGACGCTCGACGATTATGTCCTCGACTTCATCCCCGACGCGATCGCGCGGGTGCAGCGGGAGACCGGCGAGGACGATTTCACCCTGGTCGGTTACTGCTTCGGCGGGGTGCTCTCCCTGCTCTGGGCGGCGCTGCATCCCGACGCGCCGATGAAGAATCTCGTCACCTTTACCACGCCGGTCGATTTCTCCAGGATGGAGATGTTCCAGGCCTGGGCGGACAAGCGCTTCTTCGATGTCGACCGGCTGGTCGATACCTTCGGCAATTGCCCGGCGGATTATCTCTATACCGCGTTCGACATGCTGCGGCCGGGCGCACGGATCGCGGGGAATATCCGGCTGCTCGACAACCTGTGGAACGACGAATATGTCAAATCCTTCCGCATGTTCGACCGCTGGGCGAGCGACACGCTGCCGCTCGCCGGCGAATATTTCCGCGAGACGACCAAGAAGCTGATGTGGGGCAATGCGCTCAACGAGGGCACGATGGACGTCGGCGGCCGGCCGGTCGATCTGGCCCGGATCACCGCGCCTTTCCTCCACGTCACCGCCGAGCACGACCATATCGTACCATCCGCGGCCTCGGCCCCGCTGATCGACAAGATCGGATCGGCCGACAAGGAACAGGTGACAATGAAGGGCGGCCATGTCAGCCTCGTCGCCGGGGGCAACGCGATCAAGCGGCTATGGCCGAAACTGGTCGACTGGCTGGGGGAAAGGTCGACATGAGTCATCACATCAGGCGGTTCGCACCGAGCGACCGGGACGCGATGCTCGCTTTCGCCAATACCCTGCCCGAACACGACCTGCTGTTCCTCGGCCGCGACCTGAAGCATCCGCGCGTGGTGGACGCCTGGCAGTCGGCGATCGAAGACGGCTGGATCGACAGCCTGATCGCCGAGGATGGCGGGCAGTTCGTCGGCACGGCCGCGCTGGTGCGCGATCCGCTCGGCTGGAGCGCGCATGTCGGCGAGATCCGGCTGCTCGTCGCGCCGGGCAAGCGCGGATCGGGCATCGGGCGCGACCTGCTCGAAGCGATCTATGCCGTCGCGATCGAGCGCGGGCTGGAGAAGCTGACCGCGCAGATGACCCCCGACCAGATCGGATCGGTGATGCTGTTCGAGAGCCTCGGCTTCCGCGCGGAGGCGCTGCTGAAAGACCATGTCCGCGACCGCGATGGCAAGCCGCACGACCTTGCCATCCTGGCGCACGACGTCGCGCGCGTTTCAGCGCAGCACCGGGCGTTCGGGATGGATGAATGAACTATATTGCAGTGCAGCGAGTTAAGACTGCAGCTATTGGAAGGATGACCGAATGACTGAACCCCAGGCCGACGCGATACGGCCGCCGTCCGCGCTTCTGGCGTTCACCGAACTGCCGCGCGCGCTGGCCGAGTTCAGCTCGCTGGGCATCGCGGCGCCGATCCTCGCCACCGCGCCGCGCGGCGACGGGCATCCGGTGATGGTGTTGCCGGGGTTCGTGACCAGCGACCGGTCGACGACGGTGCTGCGGCGGTTCCTGAGCAACCTCGGTTATGATGCGCATGAATGGGGGCTCGGCCGCAATCTCGGGCCCAAGGCGATCGGCTATGAGGGCGAAAAGCTGGTCGAGCGGCTGCGCGAGATCCACGAGGCGACAGGGCAGAAGGTGAGCCTGGTCGGCTGGAGCCTGGGCGGGGTGATGGCGCGTCAGCTCTCCCGGCGCGCGCCCGAGGCAGTGCGACAGGTGATCTCGCTCGGATCGCCCTTCACCGGTACACCCCGCGCGACCAATGTGTGGCGCGCCTATGAGGTGCTGACCGGGCAGAAGATCGACGATCCCTCCGTGCGCAGCCAGATGCGCGAGAGCGCCGAAGTGCCGCCGGTGCCGTCAACCGCGATCTATTCGCGCGAGGACGGCGTGGTCGCGTGGCAGAACTGCGTCGAGCCGCGCGGGCCCGAGACCGACAATATCGAAGTGCATGGCAGCCATTGCGGGCTCGGGGTGAATCCGGCGGTGCTCTATGCGATCGCCGACCGGCTGGCCCAGGCCGAGGGCGAATGGCGCCCGTTCGAGCGCAGCGGGCTGAAGGCGCTGGTCTATCCGTTCGCGGGGCATGCGTAGCTTTTAGCTCCTCCCCGGCACGGGGAGGGGGTGTGTGAGCTTTGGATTGCCCCCGGCAATCCAAGATCGTGTCCGGGGGACACGATCTCGCTCACGCACCCGCCTTCTTCAGGCGGGTGGTGGAGGGGCTGGGGGCGGAACCTCTGTCCCGCGCTCCAAACCCCTCCACCATTTGCTGAAGAAGCAAATGGTCCCCCTCCCCGAGCAAGCTCGGGGAGGATTTAAGAGTCCTTGCCCTTCAGCGGCTGGACGGCTTCGCGGCCGATCTGCATGATCAGCTCGCCGATCTCGCGCGCCTGGCTCATGCTGCGGCTGCCCTGCTCGCGCAGATAATCGCCCTGGACCTTCATCACTTCCGACAGGTCCTTGGCCGCGGCGGCGGCGCGCAGCGCGGCAAAGGCGTCGCGGGCGTTGCTTTCCGCCTGGTCGATCAGCTTCATGCTGACGGTCGACCCGCCCTCGGCGACCTTGGCGCCTGAAGCCCGGACTGCCTCGCCGGCCTTTTTCGCCGGATCGACGATCTTCTCGTTGATCGTGTCCTTGACCTTTTCCCCCATGTTCTTGTCCGGGGTGCTTTTCTTCTCGGCCATCATGCTGCTCCTTTCTTGCGGGTTGCCGGCTTCGCCGCCGGTTTGGGTCTGGGTGGTGCCTTGGGTTTTGCGGGCTCGGTTCCGCCGAGCGTCGCCACCTTCAACGCTTCAAAGGAGGATTTGAGCGCAGCGGCGTATTTTTCGGGGTCGGGCATCATGTCCCGGTCGGCGGTGAAGGAGATCGCGATGGTGTCGCCATAGGAATAGACCGGGTTGATCAGGCCCATGGAATCGAACACCGGCGCGGTGCCGTAGCTCGCCAGCATCTGCGCGCCGCAGAAATAGAGCGGGACGCGTGGGCCCGGCACGTTGGTGACGACGGTGTTGAACACCGGCGCATGCGTGTTGGCGGCGCCCACCCGGGTGTAGAGTCGCGCGGCAAGGCCGGCGAGGCCGGACGGGATGAGCTGGCTGTAATCGGCGAGGCTGCGCGCGCCGACCGCATTCGTCATCGCCTTGGAATTGACCGCTTCGCCATGGACATAGTTCAGCCGTTCGAGCGGATCGGCGAGATGCGTGCCGAGCGGGATGACCATCGCCGAGACGAGATTGCCGAGCGCCGCCTTCTCCCCTTCGCCGCGCACCGAGATCGGCGCCATCGCGGTGAGCGATTCCCTGGGCAGCTCGTTCTTGTCCTCGAGATAGGTGCGCAAGCCGCCGCCGACGATGGCGAGGATCACGTCGTTGACGGTCGCGCCTGGCACGGCATCCTTGATCGCGCGGATCTCGGCGAGCTTGAACGGCACCGCGTCGAACACGCGGTGCGGCGAGACCTTGCCGTTGAAGCGGGTCTTGGGCGCCATCTTCGTGTTGGACAGGCTGACCTCGCCCTTGCCGACCGTGGCGGCGAGCTTGGCCATGCCGGGCAGCGACCGGCCGATCGTCTCCACCACGCGCATCGGCTGAAGCAGCGAGTTGAAATAGCTGCGGGTGAGCAGGTCGGCCACATTGGGCATATGCTCGGGCTTCCAGTCGTCCGTCTTCCCAGGCGGGCTCATCTCCGCATCGAGATCATGGACGGCGGTGGACATCTCGACGCCGGACATGCCGTCGACCGCGGCGTGATGGACCTTCGACACCAGCGCGAAGCAGCCGGGCGGCAGGCCTTCGACATTGTCGAGCCCCTCGATCACGGTGAATTCCCACAGCGGCTTGTTGAGGTCCATCGGGCGAGCATGGAGCCGCGCGACCTGAATGCAGAGCTGGCGCCAGTCGCCGGGCCTGGGCAGCGCGATGTGGCGGACATGGAATTCGAGGTCGAATTCCGGATCCTCGATCCAATAGGGATGATCGAGATCGAACGGCACGCGCACCAGGCGCTGGCGGAAGCTGCGCGCGCCGGACAGGCGCGAGCCGATGAAGCTCAGGATGTCCTTGAAGCGGACGAACCCGCCCGGCGCCGTGGAGGGATCGTAGATCGCGACCGAGCCGATATGCATCGGGGTATGGGGCGTCTCCAGATAGACGAACGATGCGTCCTGGCCTGACAGTTGAAGCATTGCCTACTCCCCTTCTTGTTCCTCCCCGGAACGGGGAGGGGGACCGGCGGAGCCGGTGGAGGGGCTTGGAGCGCGGAACGCCTGTCTCGCGCTCCAAGCCCCTCCACCATTCGCTGAAGAAGCGAATGGTCCCCCTCCCCGAGCAAGCTCGGGGAGGAATTCTATTTCCCGAAGCCGAACACGTCCTGGTGGAAGCGTCCGTCCTCGATCAGTTCTTCGAGCCATGCCGAGCCTTGCGCGTGCTCGTCGCCGGCCTGTTGCATCTGGATGCGAATCAGCGTGTCGCGCACGGCCGGGGCCATGAAACGACCGTCGCCGCACAGGAAGATCTGCGCGCCGGCGCTGAGCGCGGCCCAGACCCGCTCCTGCTCGGCCCACAGCGCGTCCTGGACGAATTTCCAGGGGTGGGTGTCGACGGCGGAGAAGGCGAGATAGGGGGCGATCACCCCGTCCCTCGCCCAGGCCTCGATCTCCTCGCGGCAGAACCAGTCGTGATCGGGATGGCGGCAGCCGAAGAAGAGCAGGCTGGTCGCGACATCTTCGCCCGCCGCTTTCTGCGCGGCGCGTTCCTGGATGAAACCGCGCAAGGGCGCGAAGCCGGTGCCGGAACCGATCAGGATCATCGGCACGCTCGGGTCAGCGGGCGGCGCGAAGGGTGGATTGGGGCGGCGGACATAGCCGAACACCTGATCGCCCGGCGCCACGCCCTGCATATAGCCCGAGGCGAAACCGCGATGCTCGCCGAGACCAGACCAGGCTGGTGCGGCCATGGTGCCGACGATCAACTCGGCGACCTCGGGCGAGACCAAAGGGCTCGAGGCGATCGAATAGAAGCGCGGCGAGATCGCCGCCGACAGTTCGACCAGGGAATCGAGCGACAGCTCGGCGGCAGGATGCTGCTCCAGCAGGTCGAGCAGGCTGAGGCGCTTGCCGGCGACCTCGGTATCGAAGGTGTCTTCCAGGCGGGCCAGTTCGCGCCTGGTGTTGGGGCACCGCGTCTGTCCCGCGATCACCGCGAGCGCGCGCTTGGGCAACGGGTCCGACAGCTCGACGAAATCGGTGAGCAATTGCCGCACCGTCACCGTCTGGCCGAGCGGCAAATGGCGGAAGCGGCCGCCCTGCCCGTCCACGCGCAGCTGGGTCGAACCCTTGAGGCCGAGCCGGTCGATCGCGCGCTCGACCAGCTCGGGGCGGTTATGGGCGTAGACCGCGATGTGATCGCCGGTGTGGTAGTGCTGGCCCTGCGGCAGGCGGATGCGGATGAAGCGGGTCGAGGGACGTGGCGGTTCCTTCGTGAAATCCCACAGGCCATCGGCGGGCCGGATCATCTCGTCATTGGCGACGATCTCGAGCTGCTGGGCATGTTCGGGCAGCGCGGCGGCGCGGGCGGCCGAGGTGTCGATCGGCTGGAGCGAAAGCGTCGAGACGGACTCGCTCGGCGCGGCGTCGCTGCCCAGCGCCTTCCACAGGTCGCGCACGAAGCCGGCGACCGCGCCGTCGAAATCGCCCTGCCCGTCGGCCTCTGCGCGGGGCAACAGGCGGCTCGCGCCGGTCGCCTCGATCGCGGCGTCGATGCGCTTGGGGAAGATCTGGTAGTTGGGCCATTGGCTGTTGCCGATGCCGAGCACGGCGAAGCGCGCGCCGGTCCAGTCGGCGCCTTCGAACGCGCCGCCATCGAGCGCCTTCTCGACCGCCAGCGCGGTATCGGGGGCACGGCCATTATAGGTGGCGGTGACGATGACGATCACCTTGTCCTCGGGCGCGGCGCCGCCCTTGAAGCTTTCGTCCATCGAGCGAACGATCGTCTCGAACCCGTCGAGATTGGCGCGCTCGGCGATCTCCTCGGCGATGTCGCGCGCGGTGCCGAGGCTCGAGCCGTAGAGCACCGCGAAACGCTGGCCGGTGCCGGAGACCGAGGCGACGGGCGTTTCCTCGACGTGCTGCTCGACCGGGGCAACGCTCAGGCGCTCATGCGGCATGCGCAGCCGGACACGCATGTAGAAGTCGTCCGGCTTGATCGAGAGCGTCTCCTTGATGCGCAGCTTGTAGGCATGAGGATCGCTGATCGCGAACTTTTGCAGCAGCATCGCCAGTGCGAGCTTTGCCTCGACCATGGCGAACTGCCGGCCGATACAGGCGCGCTCGCCATTGCCGAACGGCTTGTAGGCATGCGGATGCCGTGCGGCCTCGGCCTCGGGCAGCCAGCGGTCGATGTCGAACTCCTCAGGGTCGGTCCAGACGCCCGGATCGCGGTGCAGGCCGGGCGAGAAGACGTTGACCGGGCGATCCTTGCGCAGGTGCCATTTGCCGCCGATCACGACATCCTCGAACGGCGCGACGCTGAAGGCCGGCGCGGTCGGCCAGAGGCGCATCGCTTCCTTCAGGATGCGCTCGATCACTTCGAGCTTCACCACATCGGTATAATCGGGGCGCTTGTCGCCGGGCAGGACGCGGTCGACCTCGGCATAGGCCTGGGCCAGCACATGCGGATGGCGCAGCAGCAGGTGCTGCGAGAAGGTAAGAAGGCCCGAGGTCGTCTCATGCCCGGCGATCAGGAAGGTCAGCACCTGATAGCGGATGTTGATATCGTCGAGCCCCTCGCCCGTCTCAGGGTCGACCGCGCTCAGCATCAGGTTGAGCAGGTCCTTGCCGTCATTGGGATGGAGCCGGCGTTCGGCGATGATGCCGTCGACCAGCGCGTTCATCTCGGCGATGTCGGCCTCGTACTGGCGCATCGCCTTCTTCGCGAAGCGCTGCTGGATCGGCAGCCGGGTGATCATGTTGAGCGATTCGCCGAGCGCCCGGCCCAGCGCTTCGAGGAAGCTGTCGAGTTCCTCCTTCTCGAAGCTGTTGAAGCGGTGACCGAAGCCCGCGACCGCGATGGAGTCGAGCGTGAAGCGCGTCATGTCGTCGGCGACGAGCACGTCCGTGCCGGAGAGCCGCGACCATTTGCCGACAAGCTGGTCCGCCACTTCGAGCATCATGTCGAAATAGCCGCGCATCGCGCGCTGGCTGAAGGCAGGCAGCAGAATGCGGTGCGCCTTGCCCCAGTTGGGTTCCTCGCTGAACGCGGTGAACAGGCCGTCCCCGGCGAATTTGCGCACCACGCGCAGGCCCGGCCCGGGCATCTTGCGGAAGCGCGTCTCGTCGCACAGCTCGGCGACGAGATCGGGCGAGGTCACGAACAGCCCGATACGGCTGCCGAATTTCAGCTTGAAGATGCCTTGCGGAAAATCGCGGCTGACGGCGAGCAGATGGCCGATCAGCCCGGCGCGCGCGATCTGGTGGAGGTGCCCGACCACGGGCAGGCCCGGTGGCGACGGAATCACCGGCCGCTCGACCGCAGCTGTCGCCATCCTCCCACCTTCCCCCTGTGCTCCAGGGCGCTTGTCGTTGATCGACAGTGGAACACAGCCGGAGCCCGGGCGCAACCGGGGAAGCAGCCGATGCGACCGTCCTTAACCCGGCCTCAACCAGCGCTCGCGCAAGGAGGCCATATGACGATGCTGCGCGACCCCATTTCCCGCTTGCCGCCGATCCCGCTGACGATCGGTGTGGCGCTGACGATGCTGTGGGTGACGATGCCGCTCGTCACCAGTGACATGCCGGCCTATCTGCTCCCCTGGTTCGACCATATCGTCGCCACCGGGCCGGTCGCGTCGTTCGCGCAGCCCTTTTCCAACTACGCCCCCGCCTATCTCTACCTGCTCGCCGCGCTCAGCCTGTTTTCGGGCGTGTTGCCGGCGATGACCCTGATCAAGCTCCTGTCAGTCGCCGGCACCGTGGCGCTCGCCCTGGCCGTGCGGCATCTGCTGACCCGGTTCGACGCGTTGCAGCCGGTCCGGGCCACCATACTGCTCTTCGCGATGCCGAGCATCCTGCTCAACGCGACCCTGCTGGGCCAGTGCGACGCGATGTGGGCGGCCCCTTGCGTGATGGCGGTTGCCGCCGCGCTGGACCGTCGCCACGCCGCCATGCTCGCCTGGTTCGGCCTGGCGGTGGCCTTCAAGGCACAGGCGATCCTGATCGCGCCCTTCTTTCTCGCCGTGCTGATCGGCCGCCGCGTGCCGCCATGGCTCTGGCCGATCGCCCCCGCGGTCACCCTGGCGACCATGGTGCCGGCCTGGGCGGCGGGATGGCCGGCGGCCGACCTCGTCACCATCTATCTCCGCCAGGCCGACACGTTTCAGATGCTGTCGTTCAATGCGCCCAATATCTGGGCGATCCTGCAGGCCTTTCCGATCGGCCTGCCGCTGGCCGGCATCGCCACCGCCGTGGCGATCGGCGGGACCGCGGCCTATATCGCGCGCTTCTCGACCCGGGCGCTCGACGACAGGGCGCTGCTGTCGGCCGCCCTGCTGGCGACGCTCGTCACCGCCGGGCTGTTGCCGCGCATGCATGAGCGATATTTCTTCCTGGCGGACGTGCTGGCGCTGTGCCTGGCGCTGGTGTGCCGCGACAAGCCGAGCCAGACCATCGCGATTCTGGTGCAGGCGGGCTCGACCCTGGCGCTGTTCGGTTATCTGAGCGGCATCGCCGGACTGGTCATGCTGGGGAGCGTGGCGATGATCGTCGCGACCATCCGGCTCGCCCGTCCGCTGCTCACACCGTCCGTTAACGAAAATCGCCTTATGGCGCGGGCGGTCTGACGATCGACGCTGCGGCAAAACGGTAACGTATGTTAGCTATCCAGTCGATTCGCAGGGTTCGGAAGTGGGGGGTTCACTCGAATGTCGATGTTCAACAAGAATGGTCGCGATCAGGGAATGACGGTGCCGTCGACGCCGGCAACGCAGGCGTCAGCGGGCAAGCGCGGCATGTTTTCGGTGCTCGGGCCGGACGTCACCGTCACCGGCAATGTCGTGGCGACCGCCGACCTGCATATCGACGGGCGCATCGACGGGGACGTGACCTGCGGCAACGTCGTGCAGGGGACCGAAAGCCACATCACCGGATCGCTCAAGGCCGAGACCGCGCGCATCGCCGGATCGATCGAGGGCTCCGTCTCGGTACGCCAGCTTACTGTCGAGCGGAGCGCGCGGATCAACGGCGACGTGGAATATGAGACGATCTCGATCGAGAATGGCGCGTCGATCGACGGCCACCTGAAGCATCTCTCCCCCGGCGCCCGCAATTTCGAGCGGGGCGCGCCGGAGATCAGCCTGGTCGCCTCGAACGGCGCGGCGGCCTGACCCTTCCCGGGGCGGCTCCCAAGCCGCCCCTTTTCCTCACATGCCGATATTGCCCATCGCGTCCCGATAGCGGGCCGACGCGTGCGCGATGTCGATGGCGAAGCCGATCCACATCGCCATCAACGCGGCGCTGGACAGCCAATAGACCGGCGCGCGCAACTGCACCTTGCGCACCACGATGTGGATAAAGCTGTGGAGAGCCCTGAGGACAACATAGGCCCAGGCGAGCAGCACCTGGACGTGGCTGGCCTGGTGCGTGATCAGCAGCAGCGGCACGATCGCGAAATAGAGTGTCGGCATCTCGAACAGGTTGCGGAAATTGTTCGCGGGCATCTCGACCGGCTGGAAATAGCGGAGCGCGGCCTCTCCGCTGGCGAAATCCTCCGCCGTCGGAGGATTGCGCCGCACATGGCGCATCCGCTCCAGCATGAGCCAGAACCAGATGAGGACGATCAGCGCCACCAGCGCGAAGGTCGGCCACAATATCGCGAACGGCATGCACCTTCTCCCCCTTTTGCGACGGTTGTGCCCGTGGCAGGACAGCGGAGTCCAGCATGAACGGGAGAGCGATAATGACCGGGATGACCCTGCCGATGGAAGGCGGATGCCGCTGCGGGAAGCTGCGCTTCCGCGTCTCCGCGCCGCCCATGCTGACCATGGCGTGTCACTGCACCGGCTGCCAGAAGATGAGCGCCAGCGCCTATTCGCTGAGCGCCGCGGTGCCGAGCGACGGGTTCGAGGTGATCCAGGGCGAACCCGTGATCGGCGGGCTGCACGGCGACCAGTCGCGCCACCATCATTGCGACTGGTGCAAGAGCTGGGTGTTCACCCGCCTTCCGCCGGAACTGGGTTTCGTCAATGTCCGGGCGACGATGCTCGACGATACGCACTGGTTCGCGCCGTTCATCGAGACCTATCGCAGCGAAGCGTTTCCCTGGGCGGCGACCTCGGCGAAACACAGCTACGACATGTTCCCGGACATGGCGGATTATCCGGCACTGCTCGCCGACTATGCCGCTGGCGTCGGCTGAACGCTCCAACAGGACGGACCGGGTTCATCGCTGTTCCGCGCCGATAACAGCGAATAACAGGGAAAGCATTTTCATTTGCGCCGGATCGCCGCGGTATTCGTAAAAGTCTCATTTTTTATCAAATGCTTGATTGAGGTTTCCCTGTTATCGAGAACAGGGAACGCGATGCTCGGAACAGGGAAAATATCGTCCCGAACAGGGAACCGGCCTCCCTCCAACAGCTGACCAGTCATATCAAAGAGCCAGCGGCACCGGCGAGGGTTCCGCCGCGCCATGTTCACGATTTTCGGCGATGGTTGAATCAAGCGGGCAGCGATCAGGGCTGGATCAGGCTCGGCAGACCGGGATCCCGCGCCCCATCCTCCTTTGGCGCAAAGCGTGTGGTCCATTGCGGATAGCCGCCGACCGTCATCTCGATATCGGGAAGGACGACCGGGTCCGCGCCCGTTTCGACCCAGCCGGCACCATGGCAATGATCGCAGATCGCGCGCTTGCAGCGGAAACTCACCAGATCGATCTCGACATTCCACTGCCCATGCCCCTTGCAGACCGGGCACAGCGCATCGAGCGTGCCGTTGCGCGGCTGCAGCGGGACGATGTCGAACGCATGGGGGCTATCGGGGCCGGCGCAGGTAACGATCATGCTGTCATGGGGCATCGCGTGCGTCTCTTCCGGAAAGAACGTCAACGTGCGGGGATGATATCGGCTCCCCCGGCCGGAGACGCTCGACGGCCCCTAAGCCGGAAGGGCGCTGCCGCGATCTCGCCGGCGTGCCCAGGCCAGGACCCTCAGCAGCGCGGCAAAGCCGAGCAGCGAGAGCGTCGGCACGCCGAGCCATGGCTGAGCCGGCACGCGGCCGAGATAGGAGAAGGCGAAGATCGCGGCGATGACATAGCCGCCGGTCGCGTGGAGCAGGCGCCAGCGGCGCGGGCCGAGGCGGCGGACCGCAACGTCGTTCGAGGTGATCGCCATGGCGAAGACGAACAGATAGCCGATCCCCCCGCCGATCACGGTCACCATCTTCGTGCCATGGCCGAACAGGAAGATCGCGGTGAGCAGGGCGGCGAGATGCACGGTATGAGTCGCCGCGAAGGCCAGCCCGACCGAACGGCGGCGGCGAAGCAGCGCCGCCCGCCAGCCGCCCGGCCATAACCGCGCCAGCGCCGACGCCGACCAGGCCGTGACGAACCACAGAAAGGACGCGCGGGCCGTCAGCCGGGCAGCCGCGGCGGCGCCATCATAGGTCCAGCCGCCATGCGCCTGAAACGCGCCCGCCACGATGGCCAGCCCCAGCAGGGTGGCGATGCCGATGGCGACCGGCGGGGAGAAAGCGGGCCTTGTCATACCGGCGGTATGTCATCATACCGAGAGTATGGAGTCAATCGACAATCGCGCGAAACTGGTCGGCGCGGCACGCGCGCTGTTTGCGGAGCGGGGCTATGCGGCGGTGTCGGTCGACGAGATCGCGGCGTGCGCGGGGCTGACCAAGGGCGCGGTCTATTATCAGTTCAAGGACAAGCGCGACCTGTTCCGTGCCGCCTGCCAGGCCGTGATCGACGAGATCGTCGGCCATGTGACGCGGGGCACGATGGACCATGCCACTCACAGCGTCGACGAGATCGTGACCGGCAGCGGCATCCTGTTCGATGCCTATGAGGGGCGCGAGACGCGGCAATTGCTGTTGATCGACGGACCGGCGGTGCTTGGCATGAGCGAATGGATTGCGATGCAGAGCCGGCTGCGGATCGAACTGGGCGAGCATGCGCTGCACCATGTTGCCGATGCCGGGCTGATCGAGCGGGAGATGGTCCCGGCGCTGGCGCACCTTCTCTCGGGTGCGTTCCGGCAGGGCGTGCTCCAGATCGCCGCGTCGGACGATCCTGCCGTGACGAGTGCCGCGGTCAGGGCGGCGTATCGGCGTCTGGCGCTGGGGCTGCTGGCGCCGACGCCTGATTGATGGGGCCCGCGCCGATCGACCTTCGGCGGCGCTCGGGGCGCCAAGATGATATTCGCGCAGAGGCGCGGAGCACGCAGAGGCAGTCCCGACTTCGGGCGGTCGTTGACCAACAGCCCGGCCACTAGTGGTCCGGAATTGAAGGTCGTTCCATATGTAATGAATTCTGTCATGCCGAACTCGTTTCAGCATCCAATGTGCAACAACCAATGCCATCGCTTGTGGAGCGTTGGATGCTGAAACGAGTTCAGCATGACGGCAGGTTTGTCACCAAGGCGATCGCGCGGGAAATGGCGCAAATCGCCAAGCGGAATCCTTGGGCATCGTTACGAATCACCGGTATCGCTTGGTAATCGGTCCCGTGGGTCGAATCCGGCGGCCAGCGCCGCATCAGCATGCGACGTGCTTGTATGGGGTAGGAAATGGCGAAGGCGAAGGTCGAACGCGCGAAGCCGCATTTCAACATCGGCACGATCGGCCATGTCGACCATGGCAAGACGTCGCTGACGGCGGCGATCACCAAGGTGCTCGCCGAGACTGGCGGCGCCACCTTCACCAGCTACGACGCGATCGACAAAGCGCCGGAGGAGCGCGAGCGCGGCATCACCATCTCGACCGCACACGTCGAGTATGAGACGACCGCGCGCCACTATGCGCATGTCGATTGCCCGGGCCACGCCGATTATGTGAAGAACATGATCACCGGTGCCGCGCAGATGGACGGCGCGATCCTGGTCGTATCCGCCATCGACGGCCCGATGCCGCAGACCCGCGAGCACATCCTGCTCGCCCGCCAGGTCGGCGTGCCGGCGATGGTCGTGTTCCTGAACAAGGTCGACCTGGTCGACGACGAGGAAATCCTCGAGCTGGTCGAGCTGGAAATTCGCGCGCTGCTAAGCTCCTACGACTATCCGGGCGACGAGATCCCGGTGATCCGGGGTTCGGCAACCAAGGCGCTCGACGGATCGGACGACAGGATCGGTGGCGATGCCGTGCTCAAGCTGATGGCGGCGGTCGACGCGTACCTCCCGCAGCCCGAGCGTCCGCTCGACAAGCCGTTCATGATGCCGATCGAGGACGTGTTCTCGATCTCGGGTCGCGGCACCGTCGTCACCGGCCGGATCGAGACCGGCATGATCGAGGTCGGCGAGGACGTCGAGATCGTCGGCATCCACGACACCCGCAAGACCATCGTCACCGGCGTCGAGATGTTCCGCAAGCTGCTCGACCGGGGCCAGGCCGGCGACAATGTCGGCCTGTTGCTGCGCGGTGTCAGCCGCGACGAGGTCGAGCGTGGCCAGGTTCTCTGCAAGCCGGGCTCGATCAAGCCGCACACCGACTTCCAGTCGGAAGTGTATGTGCTGTCGAAGGACGAGGGTGGCCGTCACACGCCGTTCTTCGCCAACTATCGTCCGCAATTCTACTTCCGTACCACGGACGTGACCGGCACCGTCGAGCTGCCCGAGGGCACCGAGATGGTCGTGCCGGGCGAGACCGTCGCGCTGGGCGTCAAGCTCATCGCGCCGATCGCCATGGACCTGGGCCAGCGCTTCACCATGCGCGAAGGCGGCCGCACCGTCGGCGCGGGCGTCATCACCGGCATCAGCGCCTTCGCGCCCGCGCCCGCGCCGGGCGTTCGCAATCCCGGGCGTTTCGGACTCCGGCCGGAGGGCGATCCCGCGGAAGCGCCGATCGTCGAGGACGGGCTTGACGACGAAGTGCTCGCCGCGGCCGATGACGATCAGCCGATGCTCGGCCGCGAAGGCCGCTTCATCAACTTTCTCTTCGCCACCTGCCGGAAGCACGACCTGGAGGGCGCTGAGTATTTCTCGCACGAGCGCGCCGAGACGACGAGCTATGGCGTTGCCCAGGTGCGCGTGCCCGAGGATCGCCATTTCGGGACACTCGGCCGGCCGTTCAAGCTGCCGATCGTCCAGATCACGATCGAGCGTGAAAAGGCGCGCAAGCATTTCATCATCAACAGCGTCGAGGAACTGTCGCTCGATGCCTGGAAGGGCATGGCGCGGGGCCATGGCGGGGAAGACGCGCTGGTCTTCGTCCATGGCTTCAATACCAGTTTCCCCGATGCGGTGTACCGCGCCGCCCAGATTTTCTGGGACCTCCAATATAAGGGCGTTCCGCTGCTCTTCTCCTGGGCCTCGGGCGGGCGGACCGCCGATTATGGCTATGACTATGACAGCGCCGATCACGGCGAGGATGCGTTTTGCGAGACGCTCGCCCATCTGCTCGATGCCGGCATCTCGCGGATCCATGTCATCGCGCACAGCATGGGCAATCAGCTCGTCGTCAACGCGCTCGAACGGCACGATCATGCGGCGACGCCGCTCTCGATCGCGGAACTGATGATGGCGGCGCCGGATGTCGACCGCGACGCCTACCTCAAGAAGATGCCCAAGCTGTGCAAGGTGGTGCCGGGGCTTACGCTCTACGCCTCTTCCGCCGACAAGGCGCTCACCCTGTCCAAGCGGCTCCGGCGCAACGTCCAGCGCGCGGGCGATGTGCGCGAAGGCCAGCCGTTGCTGGTCGATGGCGTGGATGCGATCGACATCACCGCCGTGGGTGCCGAGATCTTCGGCCTCGGCCACGGCGCCTATGCGTCGAGCCGGTCCATCCTGAACGACATCGGCCTGCTGATCAGCTCGCATTGGCGACCGCCGAACAGACGCCTGGTCGAGCTGCGCGGCATGCCGGAGGATGCCGATCCTCCCCGCTGGTGGCGGTTCGCGGAGTGAGGCCCGGCGCCGTTCAGCCCAGCATGCCCTGATAGGTGCCGGGACTGCGCGGGAGCGACACCCGCGCGGCGGTCCCTGCGCCGACCACCGCGATGAGGATCGCACCGCCCAGCACCAACGTCCGGCGCGGCAGCGGTCGTTCGCCGGCCAGCAGGATCGCCGCGAGTGCCGCCGCCATCATCGGCCACAGGTGATAGCGCAGGTCGGACGCAATGCTGACCATGGCGAAGCTCGCCTCGAGCGCCAGCGCGGAGACGGCGAGCGCCAGCGCGATGTCGCGGGATGGGCTCACCGGCCGGCCGATCGCGACGCCCAGCGCCGTCGCAGCCACGACGACCCAGGCGATGGGCCAGCCAAGCGGAGTCTCGGCCAGCCAGCCCCCTGCCCGCGCGATCGCCGCGGCGGCCGGGCCGGGAGAGTCGAGGCCGAGATCGTTCGGCTCCGACCGGAGCGGCGGCGCGGCATCGGGCCTGCCCGGCGGCACGAACAGGCGCTCGGTCGAATTCAGGTGCGCGAGGCGGTGTTCGAGATAGGCGATGGGATGGTGGAGCGCCGACCCCAGCCACAGGGTGACGAGCGTGCGTGCGGGCACGAGATCGAGACGCTGGGCGATGCTGCCGCAGCGGCTGTCGTCGCCGAGCGGATCCCAGAAATAGGGCTGGTAGCAATGGCGGCGCCCGATCAGGGCGCGTTCCGCCGGCGGGAGATCGTCGGCCGCGGAGAAATGCGCGATGCCGGCCAGATCGAAGATCGGCAGGGTCCGGGTGACCTCGGTCTGCCCGGCACCGAGCAGGCCGTGGTTGATCGGCGGCGTGACGGCCAGCACCATGAGGACTCCCGCGACGATTGCGAGGCCGCGCTGCCAGAGGCGCGTGGGCCAGGGCGCGAGCATCACCACCAGCGGCACTACCGCGAAGACGGCATTGGCGCGCACCAGCGTCGCATAAGCCAGCAACAGGACCATGGCGATGATGGCCGGGACCGGCATCCGAAGCCCCGCCAGCCGCCACCAGCCGACCAGCCCGACCGCGGCGAGCATCGCGCCGAGCATCTGGGTATCCTTCAGCACGGCTGCCTGCCATCCGGCGAAGAGCGGGAGAGCGCCCATGGCGAGCACCGCTGCGCCTGCCCATGCCCTGCCGGTCCGCGCCAGCGCCGCCGCCAGCAGGCCGAGGCCGAGCCAGTAGAGCATGAGCTGGAGCTCGAACATCGGGGCCGCGCCCTGCCCCAACGGATGCAGCACCGCCCAGAGCCGCGCCATGACCGGCGGGTGCCAGTCCAGATAGATACCGCTCAGGACCTGGCGATATTGTTCGACCGAATCATATTCGACGACGCCCGGCCACCAAAGGGCCAGCGTCGCGGCACAGAGAAGGGCCGCCCCCGCCGCGATGATCGTCGCGGCGTGGCGTTCACTGATCGTTTCGCCATCGCGGTCGCGCATGCCATCATCCTTACTTGACGCACCAGCCGGCTCCATCGATGGGCTGAGGAAATGGGGATTCTGTTGACCGACGTTGATGGCAGCGATGCGATGTCAGCGCCACCCACGCTGGTGGAAGCGGGTATAGACCGCTCGCATTCGATTGACGTCCTGCGTGCGCTCGCCGCGCTTGCGGTCGTCCTCTATCATGCGCGGGCCGAATTCTGGGTCGGCCTGCGCGACGTTTATGCGACCTATGGCTTGCATACGGTCCGACCGGATGTCTGGCTGTCCTATGGCTCGGGCATATTTTCGCTGGGCTGGCTGGGCGTGCCGATCTTCTTCGTGCTCAGCGGCTATTGCATCCATCTTGGATTCGCCGCGAAATTGCAGGCGTCGCCCGTGACGACGCTGAATGTCGGCCAGTTCTACAAGCGCCGGTTCCTGCGCATCTACCCCGTCTATGTCGGGGCCATGCTGCTCACGGCGATCGTCGATTATGCGTCTCAGCAGGGGCAATCGCCATCGGCGTGGATCAACGCGAACCTGGCGAGTTTCGTCTTCAACCTGCTGATGGCGCAGGAATTGTTCGTCGGCAACTTCGGCTCGAACGGTGTCTTCTGGACATTGTCGATCGAGTTCCATCTGTATCTCTTCTATCCCGTCATGTTCCTGTTGTTCCGCCGATATGGCCCCCGCAAGGCGCTCGCCGCGGCCGCCGGGATAAGCGTGGTGACCGCCTGCGCGTACTGGGCATTCGATCTGTCCCGGGTCTTCGTCCACGCGCGCGGCGGGAGTCCCCTTTTCACCAGCCATTTGTTCCTCTGGACCGCCGGCGCCTATCTCGCGGAAATTAAGGCCGGCCGGGCGCCGGCGTTGCGCGGGCGGCCGTGGCATGCCGGGTGGATCGCCGCGCTCCTCATCGGCATCGTCCTGCAGCTACGCGGCTCCTTCGGGTGGAGTCCCCTGTTCCTCGCGGTCGGCGCCGCCGGGCTCGTCGGCGTCGCGATACCCGCGATCGGCTATCTGTGCCGCCGCGACACCATCGGCGTGCGGGCTTTCTACCTTATCGGCGTCGCCAGCTATTCGCTGTACGCGACGCATTTACCCGTATTCCACATGATCAACGCGGCGACCGGCGCGTACCGGTCGGCATCGATCCTCTACGCCTTTGCATGCGCCGGGATCGCCATCGGCTTTGCGCTGCTCTTCTTCCATCTGGTGGAACGCTACACGATCCGGGCGCCGCGGCAGCGACGCCCGTCAGCGTGAGTCCGCGTTCCGGTCAGATATGGATGACCTTGCCATAGGCGCCGAGCACGCTCTCGTGCATCATCTCGCTCAGCGTCGGGTGGGCGAAGACGGTTTCCATCAGCTCGGCCTCGGTCGTCTCGAGCTGGCGGGCGATGACATAGCCCTGGATGAGCTCGGTCACTTCGGCGCCGACCATGTGTGCGCCGAGCAGCTCGCCGGTCTTCGCGTCGAACACCGTTTTCACGAAACCCTCGGCCTCGCCCAGCGCGATGGCCTTGCCGTTGCCGATGAAGGGGAATTTGCCGACCTTTACCTCATGGCCGGCTTCCTTCGCCCTGGCTTCGGTCAGGCCGACCGAGGCGACCTGGGGCCGCGAATAGGTGCAGCCCGGGATGTTCCAGGTCTCGAACGGATGCGGCTTCTCGCCGGCGATCGCCTCGACGCAGACTACGCCCTCATGGCTGGCCTTGTGCGCCAGCCAGGGCGGGCCGGTGACGTCGCCGATCGCGTAGATGCCCTCGACATTGGTGCGGGCGTAACCGTCAGTGACGATATGGCCGCGATCGGTCTTCACGCCGAGTGCTTCCAGCCCGATATCCTCGGTGTTGGGCACGATGCCGATCGCGACGATGGCGTGGCTGAACTCCTCGGTGGTGACGGTGCCGTCCTTGCCCTTGATCTTGGCGGTCACGCCGTTCGCGCCCGGGGTCAGGCCCTCGATACCGGCCCCGGTGACGATCTTGATCTTCTGCTTGGTCAGCGCCTTCTCCATGAAGGCGGAGACTTCCTCGTCCTCTACGGGCAAGATGCGCGGGAGCATCTCGACGATGGTCACGTCGGCGCCCATGTCGTTGTAGAAGCTGGCGAACTCGACGCCGATCGCGCCCGAGCCGATGACCAGCAGCCTGGTCGGCATTTCCTCCGGCACCATGGCGTGGCGGTAGGTCCAGACGCGCTTGCCGTCGGCCTTGGCGAAGGGCAGGTCGCGGGCGCGGGCGCCGGTCGCGATGATGATGTTCTTCGCTTCGAGCTCGGTCGTCTTGTCGCCCTGCTTGACGCTGAGCTTGCCTTTCGCGGTGATGGTGCCGGTGCCTTCGTACACGGTCACCTTGTTCTTCTTCATCAGGCCCTTGACGCCGGCATTGAGCTGGCCCGCGACCTTGCGCGAGCGCTCGACGATCCTGGTGAGATCGTAGCCCGGATTCTCGACCTTGAGGCCGTAATCGGCGGCGTGGCTGATATAATGATAGATTTCCGACGTGCGCAGCAGCGCCTTGGTCGGGATGCAGCCCCAGTTGAGGCAGATGCCGCCGAGCCGCTCGCGCTCGACGATCGCGGTCTTCAGCCCGAGCTGCGCCGCGCGGATCGCCGCGACATAGCCGCCGGGGCCCGAACCGAGGATGATGAGGTCGAAACTGTCAGCCACGTGGTAGGTCCTTCTTCTCCCTCCCCCCTTGCGGGGGAGGGCTGGGGAGAGGGGGCGGAGACGAAACCGGCTCGATGCCGGTTTCGTCTCCTTCGAGCGCAACGAGGATGGACGTAAGCACGCCCTCCGGATTGTTCAGTATGTCGTTGTTCCAGAAGCGCAGGAGGCGGAAGTCCTGCGATCTCAACCAGGCGTCGCGACGCGCGTCATAGGCATTCTCGATATGCTGCGATCCGTCCGCTTCGACGATCAATCGTTCAGCAAAACAGACGAAGTCGACGATGTACGAGTCGATCGGCTGCTGGCGTTTGAACTTCCAGCCGGCGAGCCGCTTGTTGCGCAGGAGCTGCCAAAGCGCACGTTCCGCCTCGGTCGGGTTGGTGCGCATGTGCTTCGCCTTGCCAAGCGCGCTCGTCTTCGTCGAGCGCCCCCCTCTCCTTCCCAACGCTTCGCGCTGGGCCCCTCCCTCCCCCGCAAGGGGGGAGGGGGAAGAAGAGGTCGTGCCGATCACGCCGCCAGCGCCTTTGGTCTGCCGTCCTTGCCCATCGATACCAGAATATAGGTGCCGCGCGCCGCGCGTGCAGTGCCCTCGCCGTGGCGGTCGCGTCGCCAGACGTCGACGTCGACGGTCATCGAGGTCGTGCCGGTCGCGACGATTTCGGCATGAAAGGAGACTTCGTCTCCGATGTTGACCGGCATGGTGAAGCTGAAACCGTTCGCCGCGACGACGGGTGCGTGCCCGCCGCATCGGCGCGAGGCGACCGAGCCGGCGGCGAGCGCCATCTGGCCCATCAGCCAGCCGACGAAGATGAAGCCGTAAGGATTCGCATCGGCTGCCATCGCGGTCGCGCGGATGACCGGCTCGGTGCCGGGAGGGCCGTCAGCCATTGGCGCGGGGCTGGCCGTGCTTCGCCTCCTGATCGGCGCGCCAGGCGAGCCTGAGCGGCCGGACGCCCATGAACACGACCACCGCGACCACGACATAGGCGACGTCCCAGATCGCGCCCGCCGATTTGGGCACACCCCAGGCAGCGGCCGAAGCAAGCAACGCCGTGCCGACCACGCCGGCGGCGATGTGCAGCAATTCGTAGAGCGTCCGCTTCACCGCGCCCTCACGCCACCATGCCCAGCGGGTTCTCCACCAGCGCCTTGAACGCCTGCATCAGCTGCGCACCGTCGGCGCCGTCGATCGCGCGGTGATCGAAGCTGCCGGTCGCCGACATGATCGTCGCGATGCCGAGCGCGTCATCGATGATCCAGGGACGCTTCTCACCCGCGCCGATCGCCATGATCATGGCCTGGGGCGGATTGATCACTGCCTCGAACTGCTTGATGCCGAACATGCCCATGTTGCTGAGGCTGGCGGTGCCGCCCTGATATTCCTCGGGCTTCAGCTTGTTGTCGCGGGCGCGGCCCGCGAGATCCTTCATCTGCTCCGAGATGGCGGCGAGACCCTTGGTGTCGGCCTCGGCGATGATCGGGGTGATCAGGCCCGAGGGCGTCGAGACCGCGACCGAAATGTCGGCGCGCTGGAAGGTGATCAGCTGGTCCGGCGTGAACATGACGTTGCACTTGGGCACCTGGATCAGGCTGACCGCGAGCGCCTTGATCAGCAGGTCGTTGACCGACAGCTTCACGCCGCGCGATTCGAGCGCTGCGTTGAATTCGGTGCGCAGCTTCATGAGCTTGTCGAGGCGGATGTCGACGGTGAGATAGATGTGCGGCACCGTCTGCTTGGATTCGGTGAGGCGGCGCGCGATCGTCTTGCGGATGTTGGACAGCTTTTCCGCGGTGTGCGGGATGTCGGGGATGACCGCGGGCTTGGCGGGGGCCGGCGCCGCGGCAGCGGCCGGTGCGGCGGCTTCGGTCGCGGGCGTCGCGGCAGCGGCGGGCGCCGCGCCGGGCCTGGCGCCCTCGACATCGGCCTTGACGATGCGGCCGTTCGGGCCGGAGCCGGCCAGCGCCGACAGCTCGACGCCCTTTTCGGCGGCAATGCGGCGGGCGAGCGGGCTTGCCTTGACGCGGTCGTCCGATGCCGGTGCGGGAATCGCGGCGGGCTTGGGCGCCTCGGCAACGGGTGCGGGCGCGGCTTCCTGTTTCGGGGCTTCCGCCTTGGGCTCCTCCTTCGGCGCGGCGGCCTTGGGGGCGGGGGCCGCATCGGCGCTCTCGCCTTCTTCCAGCAGGGTCGCGATGACGGTGCCGACCTTCACATTGTCAGTGCCCTCGGCAACGAGGATCTTGCCGATCACGCCTTCGTCGACCGCCTCGAATTCCATCGTGGCCTTGTCGGTCTCGATCTCGGCCATCAGGTCGCCCGACTTGACGACATCGCCTTCCTTCACGAGCCATTTCGCCAGCGTGCCCTCCTCCATGGTGGGGGACAATGCAGGCATCTTGATCTCGATCGACATGGGGAGGCTTTCCTCTAACCGAATCCGTAGCGGCTCGTTCCCTTCGCGCCCGATGCGGGCGGGGTCAAGACCGGGCGCGCTGAACCAGGCTACTCTTGCGTAAAACCGGGGCCCGGCCCACCTAGCGGGCAGAGGGGGAAAGCATGCGTATCTATCTGGTCGTGATCGACGAGAATCCGGAAAGCGAGATCGCCTTGCGCTTCGCGGCGCGGCGCGCGGTGAAGACTGGTGGCGGGGTGGAGATACTCACCCTGATCGCGCCGGCCGAGTTCGTCGCCTTTGGTGGCGTGCAGGCCACCATCGAGGACGAGGCCCGCATCCATGCCGAGGCGCTGGTCGCCGGCGCGGCGGGAACCTTGCTCGAGGAATCGGGGCTGCGACCGTCGATCACGGTGCGCCAGGGCGAAGGCCCGAAAATCATCCGCGAGATGATCGCGGAGAATCCAGACATCGCGGCTCTGGTGCTCGGCGCCGCGGCGAGCGGCGCGCCGGGGGCGTTGGTCGCGCATTTCGCGGGTGCCGATGCGGGCGCCTTGCCGATTCCGTTGATGATCATTCCGGGGTCGCTCAGTCGCGAGGCGATCGACCGGCTGAGTTGATCGCCGAAATGCCGTCATGCTGAACTTGTTTCAGCATCCATGCGCGGCCATGCGAACCACGGGCGACATTCGCGTGGCCCCTGCCCGCGCATGGACCCTGAAACGAGTTCAGGGTGACGAATGGGGTTGATGCTCCGCGAGTGGCCCGCCACCATCCGGCGATGCACCGCTTCATCCCTCTTACCGCCCTGCTTCTCGCCACGCCTGCCGCCGCGCAGGACGCGCCCGACCCCACCCGGCTGAAGGCGACGGTCGAGAAGCTGGTCAGCTTCGGCACGCGGCACAGCCTGTCCTCCACCGACGACCCTGTCCGGGGCATCGGCGCGGCGCGGCGTTGGGCGGCGGGGGAACTGACGCGCATCTCGGACGGATGCGGCGGGTGCATCACCAGCGCCAATATCGCGCGCACCTTTATCGGGCCGCGCGCGCCGAACGGGGTGGAGATCGTCGATGTGCTCGGCTTCCAGCAAGGGATCGAGCCGCGCCGGGTGATCATCATCGGCGCGCATATCGACAGCCGGGTCAGCGACGCGATGAACGCGACTGGCGACGCGCCGGGCGCGAACGACGATGGATCGGGCGTGGCCCTGGTGCTCGAGGCGGCGCGCATCCTGTCCCGACAGAAATTCCGCGCGACGATCGTCTATGCGCTCTTCTCGGGCGAGGAACAGGGATTGTGGGGCGGTACCCTGCTGGCGGAGACCGCCAGGCAGAAGAACTGGGTCGTCTCGGCGATGCTCAACAACGACATCGTCGGCAACACGATCGGCGAGGACGGCGTGCGCGTGGCGGACCGGGTGCGTGTCTTTTCCGAAGGCATCGGCGCGGCGGAGGATCTGCCGGCCGTGCAGAAGCGCCGGCAGAATGGCGGCGAGGATGACGGGCCGTCGCGGGCGCTGGCCAAGGCAGTCGACGGGATCGCCGGAACGATCAAGGGCGGGATCGACGTGTTCGTCGACCGGCGCCCCGACCGGTTCGGGCGCGGCGGGGACCACAGCCCGTTCCTGGCGCTTGGCTATCCGGCGATCCGCTTCACCGTCGCGGCGGAGAACTGGAAGGCGCAACATCAGGACGTCCGGGTCGAGAACGGGATCGCCTATGGCGACACGGTCGACAAGATGGACTTCGACTATCTGGCCAAGGTGACCGCGATCAACGTCGCGACGGTCAGGCGGCTGGCGGCCGCGCCGGCCGCACCGTCGGGGGTGAAGATAGCGGGCGCGCTGGGCTATGACACGACGGTCACCTGGCTGCCGGTCGAAGGCGCCACCGGGTATCGCATCCACTGGCGCAGGACCGATGCGCAGGACTGGCAGAAATCGGTCGATCTTCCCGCGAGCGCGGCCACCGAGGTGCTGAAGGGCGTGCCGGTCGACGACCATTTCGTCGGCGTATCGGCGCTGGGCGCCAACGGGGCGGAGAGCCTGGTGACGTTCGCGGGGCCCTGAGGATCGAGCCGATCCGCCGGCGGATCAGGCGATACGGGGCGCGAGCAGCCGGACCAGCGCCTCGCACCCGGCGGCATCCTCGGCATCGAAGCGCGCCGCCTCGGGGCTGTCGAGGTCCAGCACGCCGATCAGCCGCCCGTCATGGACAATCGGTACGACCAGTTCCGACCGGCTCGCGGCGTCGCAGGCGATATGACCGGGAAAGGCATGCACGTCCTCGACAATCTGCGTCTCGAGGGTGGCGGCGGCGGCACCGCAGACGCCCGCACCGATCGCGATGCGGATGCAGGCGGGTTTGCCCTGAAATGGCCCGAGCACGAGCTCGCCACCGACCAGCCGGTAGAATCCGGCCCAGTTGAGATCGGGCAGATATTGCCAGATCAGCGCCGCGGCATTCGCCATATTGGCGACCGCGTCCGGCTCGTCGGCGGTGAGCGCGCCGAGCGCGGCTTCGAGATCATGATAGAGATCGGCCTTGGAGCCGCCCGAGATGTCGAACTGGTACACGCGTCTTCCTTCGTCTGAGGGCGCGAGATGAGGCTGGTTCGTGCCGCATGCAAGCATCTGATTGGCCCGAACCACCGAATCGCCTAACCGGGGGCCATGGTCGCCATTCCCGTCACCCGATCGATCTCGATCGACAGCGATGAGCTGGAGGAATCCTTCACACGCGCCGGGGGGCCGGGCGGGCAGCATGTCAACACGACGGATTCGGCGGTGCTGCTGCGCTTCGATGTCGGCGCCTCACCGAATTTGCCCGAGGCAGTGAAGAACCGGCTGGCGATGCTCGCCGGATCGCGGATGACGCGCGAGGGCGTGCTGGTGCTGAGGAGCGAAGGCGCGCGGTCGCAGTTGCTGAACCGGCAGGAAGTGCGCGAGCGGCTGATCGAGATGATCCGCGAGGCGACGATCGTCCCGAAGAAACGGCGCCCGACCAAGCCGTCCAAGGCAGCAAAGGCGCGGCGCATGGAGGGCAAGGCGAAGCGGTCGACGGTGAAGTCGCTGCGGGGGAAGCCGATCGAATAGGGACCCAGTATCCCGCCGTTCGCCCTGAGCTTGTCGAAGGGCTGTTCTTTCAACGTGAGGAAGAAAGAACAGTGCTTCGACAAGCTCAGCACGAACGGGGGTGTCCGGGGATCAGAGGCTAAACCCGGCCTTCAGGAAGCGTTCGGGCAGCGGTGCCTCGGCCTTGATCGGGTCCTTGCCGGTGCGGGGCACCATGAGCGAGGCGGCATGGAGCAGGCTCTCGCCCTTGCCGTCGCCATAGACGGGATCGCCGACCACCGCCGCGCCGAGCGCCTCGGCGGCATGGACGCGGATCTGGTGGGTGCGGCCGGTTTCGGGGCGGAACTCGACGAAGCTGCGTCCGTCCTTCACCTCGATGACGCGCCAGGCGGTGCGCGAGGGCTTGCCCTTCGGGTCGCCGCGCATGCGCCAGCCGGTTTCAGCCGTGCTCACCTTGGACAAGGCCAGATCGATCAGGCCGCTCTCGCCCTCGACCACGCCTTCGAGCACCGCGATATAGCGTTTCTCGACGATGCCCGCCTCGAACGCGTGATGCAGCCGCGCATGCGCCTTGGGGTTGCGCGACAGCAGCAGGCAGCCCGAGGTGTCGCGGTCCAGCCGGTGCACTGCCTGGGGCCAGCGGCGGAAACCGAAGGCCAGCGCTTCGAGATGGTTTTCGAGGCTGATCGAGCCATCGCGGGGCCGGTCGACCGGCAAGCCGGCAGGCTTGTCGATCACGATCGCCTCGCCATCGAGGAACAGGACTCTATCCAGAAGCATTTGCAGCCCTTGCCACTCCGCGCGGCCACATGCCAGAGGATCTCCAGTGAAACCGAGCACGACGCCCGCGATCCGCGCCCTGTTGTCGGCCGCGTGCCTCGGCGCGATGCCGGTGCCCGCCCAGGCCCAGAGCACCCCAACACCGCTGCCCGTGGCGCCGATCATGGTGCCGGGCATCGGTGTCACCGGGGCGGATGGCCGCATGTTCGGTCATCTGCCCTATGCCGAAGCGGCCGCGAGCGAGATGGTGCCCGTCGCCGTTCCCGGCTTCGCGCTGGGTGGAACCTGCCGCCTGCAAAAGGACGCCGCGGCCGATCTTACTGCGCTGATCGAGGCCACTAATGCGGTGCCGAGCGTCGCACACCGGCTCCGGGGCGTCTCCTGCTACCGCACCATCGCCTATCAGCGGTCGGTGTTCTGCCGGACCGGCCCAGGCGATTCCTGCGGAGACGTGGCGGCACGATCGCGCGACGTGGGGCCGCCCGGCTATAGCGAGCATGCGACCGGCTATGCGATCGACTTCGGCATTCACCCGTCGCCCGGCTGCCCGGACCTGCAATGGTGCATGGCGAGCACGCCGGCGGGCCTGTGGCTGATCGCCCATGCGCGGGACTTCGGCTTCGAATTGTCCTTCCCGGCGAACAACAGCCAGAATGTCGGGTGGGAGCCGTGGCACTGGCGCTGGGTCGGCCGCACCGCCCGATCGCCGGGCGCGACGCGTGCCCGCGCGATCTTCGCCCGCGCCCGCGCGCAATTTCCCGCGCGGCCGGGAATCGCGGGACCGTTGATCGAGACGGTCCCTAAGAAACCGGCGCCGCGTATCCTGCCTATCCCGTTCGTCTGGCCAGGTGTCTATTATTAGGCCGTCATGCGAAAGGGCGCCCGCGGCAAGCCGCGAGCGCCCTCGTCGTACTGTTACCGCTGGTTCAGCCGAAGACCTTGGCCGCGACTTCGGCGATACGGCGGCCCTGATAGCGCGCGCCATCGAGTTCGAGGCTGCTCGGCTGGCGGCTGCCGTCGCCATCGGCGATCGTCGTCGCGCCATAGGGCGAATTGCCGTGCACTTCCTTGACGCCCATCTGGCCGGCAAAGCCGTAGTCCAGGCCGACGATGGTCAGGCCGAAATGCAGCAAATTGGTGATGATCGAGAAGAGCGTCGTCTCCTGCCCGCCATGCTGAGTCGCGGTCGAGCTGAACGCGCCGCCGATCTTGCCGTTGAGCGCGCCACGGAACCACAGGCCGCCGGCCTGGTCGAGGAAGGACGCCATCTGGCTCGGCATGCGGCCGAAGCGGGTCGGCGCGCCGACGATGATCGCGTCGTAATTGGCCAGCGCCTCGACGCTTTCGATGACGGCGTGCGCGGTGTCGGCCTTGAAGCCAGCTGCGGCCGCAACCTCGGCGGGCGCGGTTTCGGGGACGCGGCGGATATCGACTTCGGCGCCGGCGGCGCGGGCACCCTCGGCGACGGCATCAGCCATCTGCTCGATATGGCCGTAGGACGAATAATAGAGCACCAGAACCTTGGTCATAAAAACCTCCTGAGAAGATTGTCCCTCCCGCCCGTGGGAAATCCGGGCGGGAGGAACTGGGGGTAGGCGCCCGACACGCAACTGGCCGGGGCTTTCGGGGAGGACGAATGCCCACCCCCGTCCGTTCCGCCCGGGGGGAATGGGCGGAACGGAATTCGGTTATTCTGAATCGACGAGCACCAGTTCGGCATCCTCGATCGCCTTGATCTCCACCGTCCGGCCGCCGCCGATCGCCGCGCCGTCACGCGCCTTGAAGGGCTGGCCATCGATCTCGATCGCGCCGGTGGCAGGGACGAGATAGGCGTGACGCCCCTCGCCCACGCTGTGGGTGATCGTCTCGCCGGCCTTGATCGTCGCGCCGAGCACCCGAGCATCCGCCCGGATCGGCAGCGCGTCCTTGTCCTCGGCAAAGCCGCTGGCGAGCACCGCGAACTTGCCGCTGCGATCGCTCTTCGGGAAGGGCTTGGCGCCCCAGCTCGGCGAGCCGCCGGTCCGCTTCGGCTCGATCCAGATCTGGAAGAGCGTGGTCGTCTCGGGCTCGAGATTATATTCGGCATGGCGGACCCCGGTGCCGGCACTCATCACCTGGACGTCGCCCGCCCCGGTACGGCCCTCGTTGCCCATCGAATCCTTGTGCGTGATGGCGCCTTTGCGGACATAGGTGATGATCTCCATGTCGCGGTGCGGATGCGCCGGGAAACCGGCGTTCGGCCCGATCTCGTCATCGTTCCAGACGCGGATCGCTCCCCAGCCCATCCGGGACGGGTCGTAATAATTGGCGAAGCTGAAATGGTGGCGCGCGTTGAGCCAGCCATGATCGGCATGGCCCAGGCTCTCGAACGATCTTTTCTCGATCATGGGGTGTGTCCCTAAAAGCAGGAATTGGGTTGCCACCAAGATAGGGATTTGGATCAGGGCGTAAATGGAAACGCTGGAAACTGATCGTTTCGCCTCTTGCTGTCATGCTGAACTTGGTTCAGCATCCATGCGCGGTCAGTGGCCCCAATGAGCGGCGCTCCTGAGGCAGACGACCGCGCATGGACCCTGAAACGAGTTCAGGGTGACGGAGTGCCTGAACCGATGCGTCTGCCGGATCTCGAAGCCTGGGCGATCTTTGCCTCCGTCGTCGAACATCGCTCGTTCAGCGGCGCGGCGGACGCGATCGGGGTGTCGAAGGCGACCGTGTCGAAGGCGGTGACCCGACTGGAGGCGCATCTTGGCCAGTCGCTGTTCCACCGCACCTCGCGGCGGCTGACCCTGACCGAGAGCGGCAAGAGCCTGGCCGAGCATGCCGCGCGCATCCTGGCCGAAGCGGTCGCAGCGGAAGAGGCGGCGCACGATGCGGCGACGGCACCGCACGGGCTGATCCGGGTGACCGCGCCGATGACGCTCGGGCTGGTCAGCCTGACGCCCGCCCTTGCGGAGTTCCTGAGCGCTCATCCGGGGATCGAGATCGATCTCCACCTGTCCGATGCGAAAGTCGATATCGTCGCGGAGGGCATCGATGTCGCGCTGCGCATCGCGGATCTGCCCGACAGCTCGCTGCGCGCACGGCGCCTGGGGCCGATCGCGATGCATATCGTCGCGGCGCCTTCCTATCTCGAAAAGCACGGGCGCCCGACTCATGCCGCGCAGCTGGGGGAGCATGCATGCCTAGGCTATACCAATGTCACCGGCCCGTGGCGCTTCATCGGACCGGGCGGTGCCGAGGTCGCGGTGCGGCCGGCCGGACCGCTCCGGTCGAACAGCGGCGATGCGCTCCTGCCCGCGCTGAGGGCTGGGCTCGGCATCGGCATCCTGCCCGATTTCATCGTTGGCGGAGACTTGGCGGCGGGCACGCTCGAGGCGTTCCTGACCGACTGGCACAGTCCGCCGATCGCACTGCACCTGCTCACCCCGCCGGGCAATTTGCGGCCCGCGCGCGTCGAAGCGCTGATCGCATTCCTGACCGAGAGGTTTCGCCATATCTGCGCCACGGAAGGCCCGGGGAGCGGCTGAGACGACCCCGCCAGGCTCGATTCCGGCGCCCCAAAAACCCCGCGACTCGCGCATTTCAGCCGGTTAGCGAAGAATTAACCTTTTGCGTTCATCCCCAGTCAGGTTAATGGTTAGTGCAGGGGCGCGCCGAGCCGTCGGGGGTATCGAGCGTAGCGACGTGACGGGGGGACTGCCAGGATGCGCGTATTGCTGATCGAGGATGAGCCGACGACCGCGAAGGCGATCGAGCTGATGCTCACCACGGAAGGATTCAACGTCTACACCACCGATCTGGGCGAGGAAGGCCTCGATCTGGGCAAGCTGTACGACTACGATATCATCCTGCTCGATCTCAACCTGCCCGACATGCATGGCTATGACGTGCTCAAGCGGCTCCGCGTCGCCCGGGTGCAGACGCCGGTGCTGATCCTGTCGGGCATCAACGAGATGGATTCCAAGGTGCGCAGCTTCGGCTTCGGCGCCGACGATTACGTCACCAAGCCCTTTCATCGCGAGGAACTGACCGCGCGCATCCATGCCGTGGTGCGCCGATCCAAGGGCCATAGCCAGTCAGTGATCCGCACCGGCAAGCTTGCCGTGAACCTCGACGCCAAGACGGTCGAAGTCGATGGCAGCCGCGTCCACCTGACCGGCAAGGAATATGCGATGCTGGAGCTGCTGTCGCTGCGCAAGAGCACGACGCTGACCAAGGAAATGTTCCTGAACCACCTGTATGGCGGCATGGACGAGCCCGAGCTCAAGATCATCGACGTCTTCATCTGCAAGCTCCGCAAGAAGCTGAGCATGGCCTGCGAAGGCGAGAATTACATCGAGACCGTCTGGGGCCGTGGCTATGTGTTGCGCGACCCGGAAGAGATCGGGACGCCGGTCGCCGAGGTCGCCTGATCCAGGCTTGCTGGTATCGGCTTACGGCAGTTCGGGCCGCGGCATCGGGGGGTGCCGCGGCCCTTTCTTTTTGTTGGGGGAGCGCGACCTTTCCTAATTCGTCATGCTGAACTTGTTTCAGCATCCACGCGCGGCCATCGCGGCTTGGAGAGCGGATCGAGGCCATAGTCCAACGCCAGATCGCGCCAACCCGGGTTGGTAGCTTCGATCAGATTGATCTTCCAGGCGCGGCGCCATGCCTTCAACTGCTTTTCTCGGCGGATTGCGTTCTCCATGTCGCCGAAGAATTCGAGAAGCACGAGGCGCGTGGCACCGTATTTGGTGACAAAGCCCTTGGTGATCCCCTGACGGTATTGGATCATGCGGCCGATCGGGTTCGAGGTCACGCCGGTATAGATCGTGCCGCGCTTCTGGCTGGCGACGATGTAGACTGCTGGTACGCGTTCCATTCACGTTACCCCCGCATCGACTGACCGCGCATGGATGCTGAAACAAGTTCAGCATGACGGCAAGGGTGGAGCAGCCCCTCCCCCTATTTCCGCACATACTCCTTATGGCCGCCGACCCAGGTCTCCTCCACCCTGGTTGCGCGAAGCTCGCTCGGGCCGGCCAGTAGCGGGTCGCGGTCGACGATGATGAAGTCGGCGCGCTGGCCCGGCGCGAGCCTCCCGAATTTGTCTTCCGCGAAACCGGCATAGGCGGCGGCGCCCGTAAAGGCCCACCACGCCTGTTCGCGCGTCAGCTTTTCCTCCGGACGCCAGCCGCCATAGGGCTGGCCCTCGGCATCCTGGCGGGTGAAGGCGGCGGCCCAGCCGGCGAACGGATCCGGGCTCTCGATCGGATAGTCCGAGCCGAACGCCAGGACCGCGCCGTTCTTCAGCATCGACGCCCAGGCATAGGCGCCGGCAAGCCGGTCCGGCCCGAGCCGCGCTTCGGCCATCACCCGGTCCGACGTCTGGTGGACCGGCTGCATCGAGGCGATCGTGCCGTGCTGGCCGAAGCGCGGCAGATCGGCCGGATCGACGATCTGGGCATGCTCGATCCGCCAGCGGCGGTCGCCCTTGTACGTCTCCGACAGTTCCTCGATCGCGTCGAGCACCTGGGCATTGGCCTTGTCGCCGATCGCGTGGACCGCGACCTGGTAATTGTCCATCGCCGCCCGGCTCATCAGGTTGCGGATCACGTCGTCGGCGAGGAAGCCGAGGCCGGATTCCTTGGGCGCATCGCTGTACGGCGCCTTCAGCCACGCCCCGCGCGAGCCGAGCGCGCCATCGGCATAAAGCTTCACCCCGCCCATGCGCAGCCGATCGGCGTAGAGCCACTGAGTCGGGCCGGCGCCGCCGACCCGCACGGCCGTCTCGACGCTGTTGCCATAGCTCATGATGCGGATGCGCAGCGCGCCCGCGTCACCCGCGCGACGGTAGCTGAGCCAGTCGTCGAGCGAGCTGCCCATATCGGCGGTTGCGGTCACGCCGAGGCTGAGCAGTTTCGCCTGCGCCTTGAGGAAGGCGGCGTCGCGATCCTTGGGCAGGGGCTGCGGCACGGCCTTGGTGACGAGATCCTGCGCCGCATCGACGAACACCCCATTGGGCATGGCGCCGGTCTTTTCGATGCGGCCGCCGGCAGGCGATACGCTCTTCGCGCTCACCCCCGCCGCCTTCATCGCGGCGGTGTTGGCCCAGCTCGCATGGCCGTCGACGCGCGAGAGCCAGACGGGGCGGTCGCTGACCACTGAATCGAGATCGGCCGCCGTCGGAAAGCGGCCGAGCGCCCAAAGCTCCTGGTTCCAGCCGCCGCCAAGGACCCATTTCTTGTCGGGATTGGCCGCGACATAGGCAGCGATCTTCGCCTTGGCCTCGTCGAGCGATTTCGTGCCCGAGAGGTCCAGCTCCACGTCCCGAAAGCCCAGGTCCATCACATGGCCATGCGCGTCGATGAAGCCGGGGAGTAGCACCCTCCCCTTCATGTCGGCGCGCCAGTCGAGCTTTTCCGGGCGCTTGTCGCCCGGCTGCATCAGCCGGATGACCTTGCCGTCGGGCGTCATCAGCACGCCGTTGAAGTGGATGACCTTGCCGTCCTTGTCGAGCGTCATGCCGTTTACATTGTCGACGAGGGAGTCGGCGAAGGCGGGGACGGCGGCAAATGAGAGCGCGACGGCAGCCGCGGCAAGTCGTTTCACCGCGGCAACCTGCGCACCAGCGAGCTCGTGTCGTTGCGGCCGCCGCCCATCTTCTGGACGTCGGCATAGAATTGATCGACCAGCGCGGTCAGCGGCAGGGTCGCGCCGTTGCGGCGCGCCTCGTCGAGGGTGAGGCCGAGATCCTTGCGCATCCAGTCCACCGCGAAGCCGAAGTCGAACTTGTCCTCGCTCATCGTCGACCAGCGATTGACCATCTGCCAGCTCGACGCCGCGCCGCCCGACACCGCTTCGAACACCTTGTCGGTGTCGAGACCGCTGACCTGAGCGAAGCGCAACGCCTCGGCCACGCCCTGCACGACGCCGGCGATCGCGATCTGGTTGACCATCTTGGTCGTCTGGCCAGCACCGGCTTCACCGATATGGACGATGCGCAGCGCATAGGCCTGCATCAGCGGCTCGGCCGCAGCCATCGCCTCGGCGGTGCCGCCGCACATGATCGAGAGCTTGCCGTTCTCGGCCCCCGCCTGGCCGCCCGAGACGGGGGCGTCGACGACGAGCAGGCCCTTCGCCCCGCCATCTTCCGCCAGCCGCCGCGCGATCTTCGCCGAGACGGTGGTGTGGTCGACGAACAGCGCGCCCGCGGGCATCGTACCGAACACGCCGTCCGCGCCCAGCGTGATCTCGGCCAGATCGTCGTCATTGCCGACGCAGCTGAACACCGCATCCTTGCCGGCCGCGGCCTCGGCCGGAGTGGCGGCGACGGTGCCGCCGTATTTCTCGGCCCAGGCCTCCGCCTTGGCGCGCGAGCGGTTGTAGACGGTGACGGCGTGGCCGGCGGAGACGAGATGCCCCGCCATCGGCGCGCCCATCACTCCGGTTCCGATGAATGCGATGTTGCTCATGGAGGATCGCGATAAGGGGTGTTTCCGCGTCACGCTAGTTGAGAGTCGCGCCGCGCGGGCCGTAACGACCATTGCGGCTGACGATTTCAGGGCCTACCTCGCCCGCCTATGGCTACCGAACCTTTGCCCGCCGCCGAAACGCTTCCCGTCACCCTCGCCGATGTCAAGGCGGCGCATGCGCGGATCGCCGCCTCGATCGTGCGCACCCCGACCTTCATCAGCCAGACCCTGTCGAAGCTGACCGGCGCGACGGTTTATCTGAAGTTCGAGAACCTGCAGTTTACCGCAGCCTATAAGGAGCGCGGGGCGCTCAACACGCTGCTCCAGCTTCCCCCGGAGACGAAAGGCGTGATCGCTGCCTCGGCCGGCAACCATGCGCAGGGCCTGGCCTATCACGCCAATCGCCTGGGCATCCCGGCCACGATCGTGATGCCGACGACGACGCCGACGGTGAAGGTGACTCAGACCGAGGGGCATGGCGCGACCGTCGTGCTGTTCGGCACCACCTATGACGCTGCCTATGCCCATGCGCGCGAACTGGAAGCGGAGCGCGGCCTGACCTTCGTCCATCCGTTCGACGATGTCCGCGTGATCGCCGGCCAGGGAACGGTCGCACTCGAGATGCTCGAGGACGCGCCGGCGATCGACACCTTCATCATCCCGATCGGCGGCGGCGGCCTGATCTCCGGCACGGCGACGGTGGCGCGGGCGGCGGACCATCCGGTCGACGTGATCGGCGTGCAGGCCGAGCTGTTCCCGTCGATGTACAACCGGATCAACGGCACCGACCTGCCCTGCGCCGGCGATACCCTGGCCGAGGGCATCGCGGTGAAGGAACCGGGCGGCATCACCGCGCGCATCGTCGAGGCACTGGTCGACGATATCGTGCTGGTGAGCGAGCGCAGCCTGGAGGAGTCGGTCAGCCTGTTGCTGCAGATCGAGAAGACGGTGGTCGAGGGCGCCGGCGCCGCCGGCCTCGCCGCGCTGCTGCAGCATCCCGAGCGCTTCCGCGGCAAGACCGTCGGCGTCATCCTGTGCGGCGGCAATATCGACACGCGGCTGCTCGCCAATGTGCTGCTGCGCGACCTTGCCCGGTCGGGCCGGCTCGCGCGGTTGCGTATCCGGTTGCAGGACCAGCCCGGCGCGCTGTTCAACGTCGCGCGCATCTTCGATGCCGAGCGCGTCAACATCATCGAGATCTACCATCAGCGCGTCTTCACGACGCTGCCGGCCAAGGGCCTCATCACCGATATCGAATGCGAGACGCGCGACAAGGCCCATCTCGACCGGTTGATGGCAGCACTGCGCGAGGCCGGGTACGAGGTCAGTCCGGTCGAACTCGCCTGACGAAATGAATCACAGCTGCGGTGAAACGATTCCCGCGACTCTATTCGCGAGTCGCGGGATGCGTTATGATGCCCGTCAAGTCCGCCTCACGGCGTGAATCTGCAAGACTCAGCCTTAGCGCCGCGTTAACTCTCTTTCATGGTAAAGCCGCTTTTCATCACCTCTCAAGCGATTCATAACAGGGGCCAGCCAGGCATCGGGCCGGGGTGGAAAAGGGGTTACAGGCGGTGACCGCGCCATTTCGTTTTCCGCGCTTCTTCGTGACGAGCCCGTCGCCCTGCCCCTATCTTCCGGGACGGCAGGAACGAAAGGTCTTCACTGAACTCAACGGCCCGCATGCGGGCGACCTTAACGACGCGCTTGGCCGGATCGGTTTTCGCCGCAGCCAGTCAGTGGCGTACCGGCCGAGCTGCGCGGGCTGCACCGCCTGCGTCTCGGTCCGCGTGGTCGCGTCGGAATTCGTGCCCAACGCGACGCAGCGCAAGCAGATCCGGCGCAACAGCGACATGGAAGTGACCGCCTGCCGCCCCTGGGCGACCGACGAGCAATATCAGCTGCTGCGCCGCTATCTCGCCTCGCGCCATCCCGGTGGCGGCATGGCGGATATGGACGAAGGCGATTATGCTGACATGGTCGAGCATTCGCCGGTCAACAGCTACATCATCGAATATCGCGAACCGTCGCGGAACGGCATGCGCGGGCGACTGATCGGGGCGTGCCTGACCGACCAGCAGGCGGACGGGCTGTCGATGATCTACAGCTTCTTCGACGCGGATCATCCGCTGCGTGCCGGCTTGGGCAACATGATCATCATGGACCATATCCTGCGGGCGCGCAGCATCGGCCTGCCCTATGTCTATCTCGGTTATTGGGTGAAAGGGTCCGAGCGGATGGCGTACAAGACGCGCTATCGCCCGATCGAAGTGCTCGGCCCGACCGGCTGGACGCTCCTGACCGACGAGGACGCGACCTATGCGCCGCCGGCGCAGAAGAACGTGCTGATGGCCAACGAGCTGGCTTAGAGTAGCTTGCATTACATCAGAGCCACCACCACCCGTTCGTCCTGAGTAGCCATCGAGTAGCCGCGCAGCGGCGTATCGAGAGGGCGTATCGAAGGACAGGTTCCGCGCGACAACCTGTCCTTCGATACGGGCTCTCGATACGCCTTCGGCTACTCGATCCCTACTCAGGACGAACGGATCAGATTTAACGATCGCCGCTCTAATCCTGGGCGCTGCCCCGGCCGACGTGCAGATCCACATCGAGCTCCTCATGACCCTCGCCCAGCCGCGATCCCGCGACTGGCGCGGCGCCGGCCGAATCGAGCGCCACCGCGACCCGCGCATGGGCCTCGTCCGCCGACATGCCGGTACAGGGATCGAACGCGACCCAGCCGAGCCCGGCGACCCACGCCTCCGCCCAGCCATGCGGCGCGGGCGGCGTGTCGCCGATGAAGCAGACCGAACTATAGCCGGAAACATAGCGCGCCGGCACGCCCAGCCCGCGCGCCGCGGCAGCGAACATCTGCGCGAAATCGCGCGGCGTCGCCGTTTCCAGCGCGAACGCCTCGGCCGCGCTACGCCCCGAGACGGGCCGCCCGCGATCAAGCGCGAAACGGTTGTGGAAGGCCAGGTTGAGCGCATGGAGGCGTTCGATGAGGTCGCCCTCGTCACCCGCCGCTTCCGCCGCGAAATCGGTCAGTGCCGGGCTTGGCTCGGTCAGCGGGGTCGCGCGGAGAAACAGCGGCGGGGGCAGCGGTTCATGCGCCCCGTGGACGATGCCGTTCGACCTGTTGGTCAGCACCTCGCCCGACACGGCGATCTCGATATGCTCGACCGGACCCTCGACATAAAGCATCGTCACCCGGTTACCGAAGCCGTCGCGGCCCGGGCGCATCCGCGCATCACAATCGACGTGCAACTGCCAGCCGGCGACGGTCTGGTCATGCGTGTCCTCCGGGGTGAGGCGGAGCATCTGGGTGAGGCGCCCCTGCGGCACCGAGAAACGATAGATCGTGCGGTGATCCACCGTTATCCGCATCAGCTGAACTTGAACTGCCGGCCGATCGCCTCGTGGAGGAGATCATTCTCGGCGTTGAAGGCCTGGAGATACTGGTGCAGCCCGCTGGCGATGACTTCGCCGGACCGCGTCTTGGCGAGGCGTTGCTGGCGCATGCGGGCCATGCGGTCGGCCTCGCCGTGCAGGCCGGTGCGCTTGGCGAGCAGGTTGAGGATCTCCAGCGTCTCTTCGGCCGAGGCGGCGAGGCTGCGCGGCAGCTCGGCGCGGGAGATCAGCAGGTCGATCACGTTCGCCGGGCGCAGCCCTTCCGAATAGAGCCAGCGATAGGCCGTGACGGCCGAGACGGTCTGCAAGATGGTGGTCCATTGGTCGCGATCGACCACGCCGCCGATCTGCTCGCCCTCCGGCAGCAGCAGATGGTATTTCACGTCGAGCAGGCGCGCGGTGTTGTCGGCGCGCTCGACGGCCTGGCCGAGGCGGATGAACCAGGTGGTCTGGTTGCGCAGCATGCGATGGATCGCGCCTTCGAAACCGCGCGCCTCGGTCTTCACCGCATCGACCAGGCCGAGCGTGGCGGTGGCACCGCCGGGACTGGAGCGGCTGTGGAAGATCAGCCAGGCGCGGTTGATCGCGGTCCAGGCCTCGCGGGTCAGCGCGGTGCGCACGGCGCGCGCATTGTTGCGCGCCATGTCGAGGCAACGGACGATCGAGCCGGGATGGCTGCCATCGAGCGTCAGGAAGCGCGCGACATGCTGCTGCGACATGGTCTCGCCGGTCGCCTTGAAGGTATCATCCGTCTCGGTGACGGCGAGCGCGCTGGCCCAGGCGGCTTCGCCGGCAGGGCGCGAGGAGAGCACGTCGAGACGGACGGTCGCCTCGACGAGGCGCGCGATGAAATCGGCCCGCTCGATATAGCGGCCGAGCCAGTAGAGCGAGGAGGCCGTGCGGGAGAGCATCAGGCGCTGACTCCCCCCCACCGTTCGTTTCGAGCGAAGTCGAGAAGCAGCGAGGAATCGCCAAGATCGGTTTCTCGACTTCGCTCGAAACGAACGGAAGAGGTCCGGATCATGCCACGGTCCCCTGGGCCTGGCTCATGCCGCCCTGACCCTGGCCCTGCGTATTCCCGCCGTCCATCAGCACGAAGCTGTCCTTGGTGCCGCCGCCCTGCGACGAGTTCACCACCAGCGAGCCTTCCTTGAGCGCCACCCGGGTCAGGCCGCCGGGCACCACCTGGATGCCCTTGGAGCCGGTCAGCACGAACGGACGGAAATCGACATGGCGCGGGGCGAGGCCGGCGTCGCTGAGCGTCGGCACGGTCGACAGCGCCAGGGTGGGCTGCGCGATATAGCGGTGCGGCTCGGCGATCAGCGCGGCTCGGAAGGTTTCGATCTCCGCCCTGGTCGCGGTCGGGCCGACCAGCATGCCGTAGCCGCCCGAGCCGTCGACCAGCTTCACCACCACGTCCTTCAGATTATCGAGGACATATTTCAGCGCCTGGGGCTCGCGGCAGCGCCAGGTCTCGACATTGGGCAGCTTGGGCTCGGCGCCCGAATAGAAGCGCACGATCTCCGGCATGTAGCTGTAGATCGCCTTGTCGTCGGCAATGCCGTTGCCGGGTGCGTTGAGCAAAGCGACATTGCCCGCGGCATAGGCCGCGATCAGGCCGGGCACGCCGAGCATCGAATCCGGGCGGAACACCAGGGGGTCGAGATAATCGTCGTCGATCCGCCGGTAGATCACGTCAACCTTCACCCGGCCGGCGATGGTGCGCATCCAGACGACATCATCGTCGACCACCAGATCGGCCGCCTCGACCAGCTCGATGCCCATCGAATCCGCGAGGAAGCTGTGTTCGTAATAAGCCGAGTTGTAATGGCCCGGCGTCAGCACGACGCAGACCGGGTTCTGGCCCGAGCCGTGCGGCGCGACCGACTTCATCGTCTCGAGCAGGCGATCGGGATAGGAGTCGACCGCCGCCACGCGGAAATCGCGGAACAGCTCGGGGCAGAGGCGCAGCATCGCCTCGCGATTCTCGAGCATGTAGCTGACACCGGAAGGCGTGCGCGCATTGTCCTCCAGCACGAAGAATTCGTCGGGGCCAGTGCGCACCAGATCGATGCCGCAGATATGCGCCCAGATGCCGTGCGGCGGCCGCATGCCGGCGATCTCCGGCCGGAACTGCGGATTGCCGAAGATCAGGTCCTCGGGAAGCACGCCCGCCTGGAGGATCTTCCGATCGCCATAGATATCGTCGAGGAACGCGTTGATCGCTTCGACGCGCTGCACCAACCCTTCGGACAGGCGCGACCATTCGTCGGCCAGGAAGATGCGCGGGACGATGTCGAAGGGGATGATGCGTTCCGACGCGTCGCTGTCGCCATACACCGCGAAGGTGATGCCGAGCTGGCGGAAGGTCTGTTCGGCCGATTGCTGGCGTCGACGGAGTTCCGCGTCGGGCGTCTCGTCGAGCCAGTGTCCGAGCGCGGCGAGTTCGGGTCGCGGCGTGGTCGAGCCGCTCTGCCCCATGATCTCGTCAAACGCGCGTCGTGTCACCATCGAAACGGTAAAGCCCCCATGAACCGCCAAGTTCCATGCTGCGATGTTTTGCTGCGCCGCACAAGGTCCGTTTTCAGGGCCCGTTTTCAGGGCGCGTTTTCAGGGGGCCGTTTTCAGGTGGCGAGTTCCGCCAGCATGCCGGGCGTGAGAACCTGTGGGAGCACCTGCGGTTCGGCAGCGCCGGGGGCGTAATAGAGATAGAGCGGCACGCCCGCCCGATTATGCGCCTGGATGAAGCGGCCCAGCGCGGGATCGCCGTCAGTCCAGTCGCCGACCATCACCGCGACCTTGTGCGCGGCGAAGGCGGACTGCGCCGTGTCGGTCTCGATCGCGACCTTCTCGTTGACCTTGCAGGTCAGGCACCAGTCAGCGGTGAAATAGGCGAAGACCGGCCTGCCCTCGGCACGGAGCGTGGCGAGCCGGGCCTCGCTGAAAGGCTCGGCCGAACCGGTCGCCTGCACCTGGCCGGCCTGGGGGCGGTGCGCCGTGGCGGCGAGCCAGATGCCGCCGGCGACGATCGCCAGCAGCATCACGACCGCGACGATACCGAAGCCGAGGCCGCGCGCCTGACGCCGGCCGGCCGCCCACAATATGATCGCGGCGCCGAGCGCGACGAGCAGGCCCTGAGTCATGCCGTCGACGCCGGTCTGGCGGCCGAGCACCCAGACCAGCGCAATGGCGGTCAGCCACATCGGGATCGCGAGGAAGCGGCGGAAATTCTCCATCCAGGCGCCGGGCTTTGGCAGCTTCTTGCGAAGCGCCGGCACGAAGCCGAGCGCGAGGAAGGGCAGCGCGAGGCCGAGGCCGAGGCCGGCGAATACCGCGAGCGCCGCGGGCCAGGGCAGGACCAGCGCCGCGCCCAGCGCCGCGCCCATGAACGGGCCAGTGCACGGCGTGGCGATGAAGGCGGCGAGCGCGCCGGTAGCGAAGGCGCCGCTCGCGCCGCCAGCCTGATTGACGAAGCCCGGCGTCGGAATCTCGAACAGGCCGCCGAGATTGAGCGCCAGCGCCACGGTGAGCAACAGCAGCACGATGATCGCGCGCGGATCCTGCAACTGGAACGCCCAGCCGACCGCGCTGCCGCCCGCGCGGAGCGCGAGGATCGCCCCGCCCAGCGCCACGCAGACCGCGACGACACCGGCGGTATAGGCCAGCGCCTCGTGCCGCGCCGAGCGCTCGTCGAGATGCCCGCGCGCGAGGCTCAGCGCCTTGAGGCTGAGGATCGGGAAGACACAGGGCATGATGTTGAGGATCAGCCCGCCGAGCATTGCGCCGGCAAAGGCGATCAGGGTCGCCAGCAGCACGCCTTCAGGGACGCTCGCCGAGGAGGATGACGTCGCGACGGTGCCGGGGGCTGCCGTCACCATCAACCCCTGCCCCGGCGCGAGGCGCAGCACGCCGACCAGCGGGCCGGTGCCGCCGGTGCCGGCCTTGGTCTCGACCACGACGCGGTCGCCGTCGCGCGTCACCTGCTGCGCAGCCGCGTAATCGACCAGGCCCGTGGTGATGGGGAAGAAATAGGCATCCGCCAGCGGCGCGCTGGCCGGATAGGGCACGGCGATGCGGACCTGCGTTCCCTCCTTCTGGAAACTGCCCTTCGCGTCGAGCGGTTTGGGGATGGCGCGGCCCCACGCATCGAAGCGCGCGCGGCTTTCGGCGGTGACGGTGCCGTCACCCACGGTCAGGTCGACCGACAGATCGGCTTCCTCGGGCACGCAGAGCGTCTTGGTGCAGACGAGATATTGCGCGTGGAGCTTGACCGGGAGGCGCGTTCCGGCCGCGAGGCCGGCGGGCACCTTGAGCGTGACCAAAGGCGCATAAGGCGCCTCGAACACATAGTTCATCAGCCCGGCCATCAGCAGCGTGCCCGGCACGGGATAAGCGGGCTCGCCGACGGTGACGTCCTTGGGCAGGGTCCATTTGAGCGTCGCCGGGAAACCCGCATCGCCCGGATTCTGCCAATAGCCGTGCCAGCCCGGCTCGGGCCGCGAGTCGAGCGCGAGCGTCACGTCCTGCCCGGCGGCCGGGGTCGTCGTCTCCGCGACCAGTCGCATCGCGAGGTGCGGCCCCTTGCCCAGCGCACCGGGCGTCTGGGCGGCTGCCGGCACGGCAAGCGCGGCCAGCCCGGCCATAAACGTCACAATCAGGTAACCCAACGCGCGCATCGGCCATCCTTGTCGGCAGTCACCCGCTCGCCCATAGCGGTGAGCGCGGTGCATTGCACCTGAGCGCGGAGAATCACTACGTGAAAAGACTGGCATCGTTCGCCGCCCTGGCCGCCATCGCGATGGCAACGCCCCTTTCCGCCCAGGATGCCCCGCCACCCGCTCCGGCCGCCGCGCGGACAACCCCTCCCAGGCTGATCGTCACCATCTCGGTCGACCAGTTCTCCGCGGACCTGTTCGCGGAATATCGCAACCGTTTCACTGGCGGGTTCAAACGGCTGCTCGACGGCGTGGTCTTCCCGTCGGGATATCAGAGCCATGCCGCGACCGAGACCTGCCCGGGCCACTCGACGATCCTGTCGGGCTTCCGCCCCGAGCATACCGGCATCATCGCCAACAACTGGGCCGACCTGAAGACGCCTCGCGCCGACAAGCAGATCTATTGCGCCGAGGACGAGAGCGTCCCCGGCAGCACCTCGTCCAAATATACCGTGTCGGACAAGCATCTGCTGGTGCCGACGCTCGGCGAACGGATGAAGGCGGCGAATCCGGCGGCGCGCGTCGTCTCGGTCGCGGGCAAGGACCGCGCGGCGGTGATGATGGGCGGGCACAAGGTCGACGAGCTGTGGTGGTGGGACGGCAAGGCGTTCGTCTCCTATGCCGGCCGCGCCGTTCCGCCAGTCGTGGCGCGCACCAACAGCACCGTCGCCGCGTTGCTCGCCCAGGCGCAGGGCCCGCTCGACGAACCCGATTTCTGCGCGCCGCACGACCGCGCCATCCCAGTCGGCGGTGGCAAGACGGTCGGCAGCGGCCGCTTCGAGCGTGCCGCCGGCGATACGAACAGATTCCGCGCCTCGCCCGCCTTCGACGCCTCGATCCTCGCGCTCGCCGCTGGCATGCTGCAGGACATGAAGCTCGGCCAGGGCGCCGCGACCGACCTGCTGATCGTGGGTGCCTCGGCGACCGACTATGTCGGCCATGGCTATGGTACCGAAGGTAGCGAGATGTGCATTCAGCTCGCCAATCTCGATCGTTCGCTCGGCTCCTTCTTCGACATACTCGACAGGACCGGCGTCGATTATGCCGTGGTCCTGACCGCTGACCATGGCGGCCACGACCTGCCTGAGCGCAACCGCGAACATGCCGCGCCCGAAGCCGCGCGGATCGACCCCGCCTTCACCCCGGCCGCGATCGGCAAGGACATCATCGCCAGGCTGAAGCTCAAGGTGACCGGCCCGCTGCTCTACGGCGATGCCGGATCGGGCGATATCTGGATCGACCCGAAGCTGACCAGGGCGCAGCGTGCCGCGGTGCTGAAGGAAGCTTTGCTCCGCATCCGCGCCCATCCGCAGGTCTATGCCGCTTTCAGCCGGGACCAGATCGTCGCGACGCCCACGCCGAGCGGCCCGCCCGAGACCTGGACGTTGCTCCAGCGCGCCCGTGCCTCCTATTATGCGCCGCGATCGGGCGACATCGTGGTGGCGATGAAGCCGCGCGTCACGCCGATCGCCGACCCGACCAAGAGCAGCGTCGCCACTCATGGCAGCTTCTGGGATTATGACCGGCGCGTGCCGATCCTGTTCTGGCGCAAGGGCATGACCGGGTTCGAGCAGCCGCTGTCGGTCGAGACGGTCGACATCATGCCGACGCTTGCCGGCCTGATCGGCCTGCCGGTCTCCGCGCCGCAGCCGGACGGGCGCTGCCTCGATCTCGATGCGGGGCCTGGTTCGACCTGTCCCTGACGGTCGCAGGTCATTGACGGGGGGATGAGGCTGTTCGATGTTGGCGCCGACATGACCGCCTCCTCCGCCGCGCTCGCCCCCGTTCCGGATTTGCTGTCCCCTATCCGGGGGGTCGAGGAATTCTGGGCGCGGCACAGCCTGCGATCGCACGCCGAGCCGTCCCGGGAGGCCCGCTTGCGGCCCCTGCTCGACGTGCTGGGCCTCGGGCTGGAGCAGACGCTGCAATATCTCGGGTCGGAAAGACCGGACTTTGCTGGATTCCAGGCCTGGGTCGAAGCAACCGCCGGCATACCCGATCCACTTAAGGTCGCGCGCTATCATGCGTGGCTGGACGGTGCTCCGCCGCCCGAGGAAATCGCGCAACACCTGCGGGCGATCGACGCCGCGCCGCCGGTTCTCGATGCCCGGGATCTGGCGCAGTGGGACCGGGACGGTTTCGTCATCCTGCGCCAGGCGATCACCAGGGAGCAGGCCAGGGCGGCCGAGGCGCTGCTCTGGCGGCAGGTCAACGCCACGCCGGACGATCGCGACAGCTGGTACGAGCGCCGGCCCAACGGGATCATGGTCCAGCATTTCCAGGATCCGGCGATGGACGCGGCGCGGCAATCGCCGCGCGTGCACAAGGCGTTCGCCCAGCTCTGGGGAACGGCCGATCTCTGGGCGCTCACCGACCGGCTGAGCTTCAACCCGCCCGAACGGCCCGGCTACAGCTTTCCGGGACCGCATCTGCATTTCGATGTGAGCCTCGCGCTGCCCATCCCGTTCGCGACGCAGGGCATCCTGTACCTGACCGATACGACCGCCGACCAGGGCGCGCTTCAGGTGGTGCCGGGCTTTCATCACGGCATCGAGGCCTGGCTCGACAGTGTCGGCGACGGCGATCCGCGCGCCGTCGATCTGAGCGCGGGCGCCGTGCCGATCGCGGCGGGCGCGGGCGACCTGATCATCTGGCGACAGGATCTGCCGCACGGCGCGAGCCCGAACCGCACCGACCGGCCGCGCATGGCGCAATATCTGACCATGTATCCGGCGGACCTGACGGCCAACCCGGTGTGGCGCTGACGACGCCACCGGCGCGTCGGGCCCGGCCGGGTAGCGGAAAATTCCCTGTTCCTCGGATTAACAGGGAAAATAACAGGGAATTTTTTATTTCGCGTCAGTGAGAAGCATCATTGTTTAATATATTCAATGCCTTGCTGGATTTCACTGTCCGATAACAGGGAAAATCCCTGCCCGAACTGGAAAATCGCGGTGTTTGATCAGGATCGGAGGGTGATGCGCATGCCGGATCATGCTGCGGCAAATGGAGGCGATTTTGAATCGACCGGCGCTCGACTTCTGATTCGTGCGGCCTTCCATTGGATTCACGCGAAGACGCGAAGGAGGTATTCCAGCGGTTTGCCGCCGGCTCCCGAGCAACATGCAACCTTCGGGGTCCGATTCTCCAAATCCTCTTTGCGTCTTCGCGCCTTCGCGTGGACTCATTGATCGAACTGGAAGGTAAAACTCGAACGCGATCGGCACTATTGTTCTGAATCAGAAGTTCGTTTGATACATTTTTGACTTCCGACATGCTGAACTCGTTTCAGCATCCAACGCTCCATAAGCGGCGGCATTGGTTGTTCCATATTGGATGCTGAAACAAGTTCAGCATGACGGCAGGTTTTGTCATGGAACGAACTGCCTGTTCGCGGGGCTAGTGTGTCGCCGCCGTTCGGGAGAAGACATTCATCACGACGACGCCGGCGATGATCAGCGCCATGCCCGCGATAGCGGCCATATCGAGCTTCTGCCCCTGGAAGATCCAGGCGATCGCCGCGATCAGGACGATGCCGACGCCCGACCAGATCGCGTAGGCGATGCCGGTCGGTATGGTCTTCAAGGTCAGCGACAGGAAATAAAAGGCGATCGCATAGCCGATCACGGTGACGAGCGACGGCACCGGCCGGGTGAACCCCTCGGACAGCTTCATGAAGGAAGTGGCGCAGACCTCCGAGGCGATCGCGATGGCGAGGAAGAGATAGGGCATGAGTGGGGTGTACAGGGTCGAGCGTCGGGAGGCCATGACAGGCTTGCCATCCGCCCTCCGGTGTCGGGCCGTCGCGACGACGACCGCCCGTCACTTTCCAATATGGAAAATTATCACTTGACGATTTGGAAAGTGACGGGCATCACTTTCCATATTGGAAAGGGAGATTCGTATGTCCACTTCGTCAACCGATGCAGCCGAGGCGCTGGCCGCGATGCGCGCCTCACAGGCTCGCCTGGCCGTTGCGGCCGATTGCCCGCCCGCGCGTCATCTCGCCTTTGGCGCCGTCATGGGGTGCCTGGCTGCCACCCCTGCCCTGCCGACAGTCTACGCGCTGATGGCGGAAGCGGCGCTGCTGGTCTGCATTGCGCTGATCGTGCGCTGGGATCGCCGGCGGACAGGCATGTTCATCAATGGCTACCGGGCGGGAAAGACGCGGCCGATTACCTTCACGATGCTGGGCGTGTTCCTGGTTCTCTATCTCGCGAGCTTCTGGCTGGCCCGTGATCGCGGCATATACTGGGCGCCGATCCCGATCGGGGTGCTGACCGCCGGCCTGGCCTATTATGCCAGCACCCTGTGGCAACGTGCCTTCCGCCGCGAGCTGGGCCTGGCCGCGTGAGCGTGCCTCGGCTGGCCTTCGATCCGGTCATCCACCCGCCGGCGCGGCTGCAGATCATGGCGGTGCTGGCGGCGGTGCAGGATGCCGAGTTCGCGATGCTGCGCGAGACCGCCGATGTCAGCGATTCGGTGCTATCCAAGCACCTCTCCGCCTTGTCCGAGGCCGGCTATGTCCGGCTGCGCAAGGCGGCGATGGACGGGCGGCAGCGGACCTGGGCATCGCTGACCCGGCCCGGACGTACGGCATTTCGCGGGCATGTCGCGGCGTTGCAGGCACTGGCGGGCGTGGCGGACAACGAGGATCGGGTAGGCGAAGCGCTGCCCCTGCCGACATAGCGCGTGGGGGCCCCGTTCCGATCTTCGGCGGAAGGGGTCAGGCCAAGGTCTCGGATCGTGCTGCCAGCATGTCGGCGATCAGCGCGGTGTCGGCGAACTCGACGATCGAGGTGACCTTGCCGTCATCGCCCAAAGTCCAGATGTCGCAAAGCTCGGTCTCGACGCACGGGCCACCCGCGCACGATGTCTCCACAGCCCATCGGATCATCACGGCGTCACCATCGATCATCACCTGGAGCCGGTCCATGCGGTGGAACCGGAACAGGTCGATCAGTTCGTCGACGGTTTCCAGGGCATCCGCCGGGCCGACGGGGAAACCCGCAATCAGCCGGCCTTGCCCGACTATCCGAAACGCCGCGCCGGGTGCGAAAAAGGCGCGCAGCGCTTCCTTGTCGCCGGATTGGCGCGCCGCATAAGCGCGATCGACGGTGCCAAGGATTGTTTCGCGATCCAGCATGTGCCTGTCCCCTCGATCCCATTATCGTACCGATGGGCGATCGCGAAAAGGTGGAGTCAGGGCCAGTATGGACCTAATTAGTCCAGGTTGGGCCGCAGCCAGCGCTCCGCCGTCGGCAGATCTATCCCGCGCCGTTCGGCATATTCCTCCAGCTGGTCGCGACCGACGCGGGCCACGCCGAAATATTCGGCCTCGGGATGACCAAAATAGAAGCCCGAGACCGCCGCGGTCGGCAGCATCGCGAAGCTTTCGGTCAGCGAAATGCCGGTCGCGTGGTGCGCGTCGAGCAGCTTGAACAGAGTCGGCTTCAGGCTGTGGTCGGGGCAGGCGGGATAGCCCGGTGCCGGGCGAATGCCGCGATACTGCTCCCTGATCAGCGCTTCGTTGGTGAGCTGCTCGTCCGGCGCATAGCCCCACAGCGTGGTGCGGACATGGCGGTGCAGCGCCTCGGCCAATGCCTCGGCGAAGCGGTCGGCCAGCGCCTTCAGCAGAATGTCCGAATAATCGTCGATCGCTGCCTTGAAGCGGGCAAGGTGCGGCTCGATGCCGTGGATGCTGACCGCGAAGCCGCCGATCCAGTCGCCGTCATGGCTGATGAAATCGGCCAGGCACATATTCGCCCTGCCCTCGCGCTTGGCGATCTGCTGGCGCAGGAAGGGCAATGTCACATGGCTCTCGTCATCGAGATGGATGATGACGTCGTCGCCCTCGCGGCGGCACGGCCAAAGCCCCGCGACGCCGCGCGCGACCAGCCATTTCTCGGCGATGATCCTGTCGAGCATCGCATTTGCGTCGGCGAACAGGCTGCGCGCGCTCTCGCCGACGACCTTGTCGTCCAGGATCGCCGGGTAATTGCCGGCCAGTTCCCAGGCGCGGAAGAAGGGCGTCCAGTCGATGATCTCGCGCAGCTCGGCCAGGTCCCAGTCGCGGAAGATATGCACGCCCGGCTGTTTCGGCGTCGGCGGCTTGAGGTTCATGTCCGCCTCGAACGCATTGTCGCGGGCGACCTGCAGCGGGACCAGCTCGCTCTGGCTGCGGCCGGCGCGGGCGACGCGCACTGCCTCATATTCGTCGGCGGTCTTGAGGACGAAGGCGTCCTTCTGCGTGTCGCTGACCAGGGTCGAGGCGACGCCGACCGCGCGGCTGGCATCGAGCACGTGCACGACCGGGCCGTCATAGGCCGGCGCGATGCGCAAAGCGGTATGAACCTTCGAGGTGGTGGCGCCACCGATCAGCAGCGGCATCTTCATGCCGGCGCGCTTCATCTCCTCGGCCACGGTGACCATCTCGTCGAGCGACGGGGTGATCAGGCCGGAGAGGCCGATCATGTCGGCGTCATTCTCATTGGCGGCGGCGAGAATGGCGGACCAGGGCACCATGACGCCCATGTCGACCACGTCGAAGCCATTGCACTGAAGCACGACGCCGACGATGTTCTTGCCGATATCATGCACGTCGCCCTTGACGGTCGCCATGATGATCTTGCCCTTGCCGCGCGCGCCGGGCTCCTTCGCCGCCTCGATGAAGGGCAGCAGATGGGCGACCGCCTTCTTCATCACGCGCGCCGATTTCACCACCTGGGGCAGGAACATCTTGCCCGAGCCGAACAGGTCGCCGACGACGTTCATGCCGTCCATCAGCGGGCCTTCGATCACTTCGATCGGGCGGGCGTAGAGCAGCCGCGCTTCCTCGGTATCGGCGACGACGTCCGCGTCGATGCCCTTGACCAGCGCATGCTCGAGCCGCTTGGCGACGGGCCAGCCGCGCCATTCCGCCATCTGCTTCTCGGCGACTTCGTCCGTGCCCTTGTAGCGTTCGGCCAGGGCGATCAGCCGCTCGGTCGCGCCATCGTCCTTGTTGAGGACGACATCCTCACAGGCCTGGCGCAGCTCGGGATCGATCGTGTCGTACACGTCGAGCTGGCCGGCATTGACGATCGCCATGTCGAGCCCGGCGGGGATTGCATAATAGAGAAACACCGAGTGCATCGCGCGGCGCACCGGCTCATTGCCGCGGAACGAGAAGCTGAGGTTCGAAAGGCCGCCCGAGATGTGGCAATGCGGCAGCTTCGCCTTGATTTCCCGGCACGCCTCGATGAAATCGTTGCCGTAATTATTATGTTCTTCGATCCCGGTCGCGACCGCGAAGATGTTGGGATCGAAGATGATGTCTTCCGGGGGAAAGCCGATGCCCATCAGCAGGTTATAGGCGCGCTCGCAGATCTCGACCTTACGCGCCTTCGTATCCGCCTGACCAACCTCGTCAAAGGCCATGACGACGACGGCGGCGCCGTACTGCATCACCTTCTTGGCCTGGGCGAGGAACTGGGCCTCGCCCTCCTTCATGCTGATCGAGTTGACGATCGGCTTGCCCGAGACGCATTTCAGCCCGGCCTCGATCACCGACCATTTCGAGCTGTCGATCATGAAGGGGATGCGCGCGATATCGGGCTCGGCGGCGATCAGCTTGAGGAAAGTGGTCATCGCCACTTCGGCGTCGAGCAGGCCCTCGTCCATGTTGACGTCGAGCACCTGCGCGCCCGATTCGACCTGCTGCAGCGCGACCTCGACCGCGGCGGGATAGTCGCCCGCCATGATCAGTTTCTTGAAGCGCGCCGATCCGGTGACGTTGGTGCGCTCGCCGATATTGACGAACTGGGCAGTGGAGGGAGTGGTCATTCTCGACTTTCCCCCCTCCCGCTTGCGGGAGGGGTCGGGGGAGGGCTTGTAAGTTACGGTCGGCGCGGAAGAGGACAGGCCCTCCCCCAGCCCCTCCCGCAAGCGGGAGGGGAGTTAAGCTGCCATCGTCATCGGCTCCAGCCCGGCGAGCCGCGTCTTTACCGGCGGCACGACCGGCGTGCGCGGATCGAGTTCGGCCACTGCCTTGGCGATCGCGGCAATATGCGCCGGGGTCGACCCGCAACAGCCGCCCAGGATGTTGACCTGGCCGGCCGCGGCCCATTCGCGCACCAGCCCTGCGGTGGTGACCGGCTGCTCGTCATATTCGCCGAGCTCGTTGGGCAGGCCGGCGTTCGGATAGACCATGATCAGCGTGTCGGCGATGTCGCTCAGGGTGCGCACATGCGGGCGAAGCTGTTCCGCCCCGAATGAACAGTTGAGCCCGATGGTGATCGGTTTGGCATGGCGCACCGCGTGCCAGAATGCCTCGACCGTGTGGCCGGAAAGGTTGCGGCCCGACAGATCGGTCAAGGTCATCGAGAGCATGATCGGCACGTCGCGACCCAGATCGTCCGCCGCCTCCAGCGCCGCCATGACGCCGGCCTTGGCATTGAGCGTATCGAACACCGTCTCGATCAGGATGAAGTCCACCCCGCCGTCGAGCAGCGCATCGATCTGTTCGCGGTACACCGACTTCAGGTAATCGAAGTCGATCTCGCGGAAACCCGGATCGTTGACGTCCGGCGACAGCGACAAGGTCTTGTTCGTCGGCCCGATCGCGCCGGCGACGAAGCGCGGACGGCCATCCTTCGCTTCATATTCGTCCGCCAGCCGGCGGGCGATCTGCGCCGACGCGATATTGATCTCCCTGACCAGGCTCTCCGCGGCATAGTCTGCCTGGCTGATCACGTTGGCGCTGAAGGTGTTGGTCGAGACGATGTCCGATCCCGCATCGAGATATTCGCGGGTGATCGTCTCCGGCACCTCGGGCTTGGTCAGCGCGAGGATGTCGTTATTGCCCTTCTGGTCCTTCGCCAGGCCGAGCGCGCCGGCATAATCCGCCTCGTTCAGCTTCCAGTTCTGGATCTCGGTGCCGAAGGCGCCGTCGGTGATCAGGATGCGCCTGGCGGCTTCGGCCAGCAATCTTTCGCGTGCAGTCGTCATCGTCTCTTCCTTCGTCACCCCGGACTTGTTCCGGGGTCCACCGTCCCGCACACTCACCGATCGCAGATGCTGCGGAACGGCGGATGCCGGAACAAGTCCGGCATGACGGGTAGTTTATGCCGCCTCTACCTTGACCCCATCCGTCGCGCGCAGGCCGAGCATGTGGCAGATCGCGAAGCTCAGCTCGGCGCGGTTGAGCGTGTAGAAATGGAAGCTGCGCACGTCGCCGGCATAAAGGCGACGGCACATTTCCGCCGCGATCGTCGCCGCGACGAGCTGGCGTGCCGCGGGATGATCGTCGAGCCCCTCGAACAGCCGGCCCATCCAGTCGGGAATCTCCGCGCCGCACATCGCCGCGAACTTGCGGGTTTGCGCGACGTTGGAGACGGGCAGGATGCCGGGCACGATCTCCGCCGTGATGCCCGCCGCCGCGACGCGGTCGCGAAAGCGGAAAAAAGCCTCGGGCGAAAAGAAGAACTGGGTGATCGCCCGGTTCGCGCCGGCATCCAGCTTGCGCTTGAGATTGTCGATGTCAGCCTTGGCGTCAGGCGAATCCGGGTGACATTCGGGATAGGCAGCGACCGAGATCTCGAACGGATGGAGCTTCTTCAGGCCGGCGACGAGCGCCGCCGCATTCTCATACCCGTCGGGATGCGCCACGAACTTCGCGCCGGCGACGGGGGGATCGCCGCGCAGCGCGACGATGTGCCGCACGCCCGCCGCCCAATATTCCTCCGCGACCTGGTCGATCTCGGCCTTGCTCGCCTCGACACAGGTGAGGTGCGCGGCGGCGGCCAGCGATGTCTCGCGCTGGATTCGCGCGACCGTGGCGTGGGTGCGCTCGCGGGTCGATCCGCCGGCGCCATAGGTGACCGAGACGAAACGCGGGCCTAGCGGCTCCAGCGTCTTCACGGCCTCCCACAGGCTCTCTTCCATCCTGGGCGTCTTTGGCGGAAAGAATTCGAACGACACCTGCGCGTCGCCCGCCAGATCAGCGAACAGCGGCGAGGCCTGGGCGCGACGCGCTTCGCTTTGCGGATTCCGGGTCGTCATGCTGCCTTAACCTCTCGTACCGGTATTTGTGTTTGCGCGGTCGCCTTGCGCGCCAGCCAGAGCTTCACCGTCAGTTCGCCGCCCTCGAGCGTCTCGGTGCGGGCCGGAACCAGCCCGGCGGCCTCGAACCAGGCGGCGATCTGATCGTCGGAAAAGCCGAGCCGGGTATGCGCGTCGCGCGTGCGGAGTTCCTCGCGGTCGTGCGGCGCGAAATCGGCGATCAGCAACCGTCCGCCGTCGGACAGGACACGCGCCGCCTCGGCGATCGCGGCGCCGGGCTGCTGTGCGAAATGGAGGACGTGGTGGAGAATCGCCGCATCCGCCTCACCGTCGCCGAGCGGCAGCGCGTAGAGATCGGCCTGGCGCAACTCGGTATTGGCAAATCCGCGTTCGGACAGCTTGGCCCGCGCAAGGCGCAGCATTTCCGAACTGCGATCGATGCCGAGCGCCTGCTTCGCCCGCCCGGCAAACAATTCCAGCATCCGGCCGGTGCCGGTGCCGATATCGATGAGCTGGCCGATCGGCGTATCGCCGAGCACGGCGGACATGGCCGCCTCGACCTCGCTCTCGGCGATGTGGAGCGAACGGATCGCATCCCATTGCCCCGCATTGGCCTCGAACCAGCCCGCCGCCGAGGAAGCGCGGTCGGCCCGCACCGCCGCCAGCCGCGCGGCATCCGCCACCGCCCAATGATCGGGCTCGAGCTTGCCCCATTGGTCGAGCGAGGCGAGCACCGGATCGACCTTCGACGCCGAACCGAGCGCCACGAACACCCAGCTGCCTTCCTTGCGGCGTTCCGCAAGGCCGGCGTCGCACAGGATCTTCACATGGCGGCTGACGCGCGGCTGGCTTTGACCGAGCACCTGCGCCAGCTCGCCGACCGACAGCTCCATCGACCGCAGCAGCGCAAGGATACGCAGGCGGGTGCCGTCTGCGAGCGCGCGGAATATGTCGAGAGCGAGGGTCATGGTCGAATTAGATATAAAGATATCTTTATATGAGGTCAACGACCCAAGCCAGGGAACTGAAGCCGATTGCGCGCGTCCAGCCCGTTCGATAGCGTCGCCGTGATGCGTCGACGCCGATATGCATCCCACAAGAGGAGCCGACAGATGACGAAAACCCTGATCCTGCCGCTTGCAATGACCGCCGCGCTGGGCCTCGCCGCCTGCAGCCCCAAGGCGCAGAACGAAACCGCCCAGGCCGCCGACACGATCGCCGCCGACGCGAATGCGACGATGAGCGAGGCCGCCGCCGACACGAGCGCGGCGACCGATCGAGCGCTGGGCGCCGCCGAGGCCTCGATCGACAATAGCGGCGCGGCGATCGGCAACGCGACGGATTCGGCGCTCGACAGGACCGGCAATGCGATGAAGGCAGCCGGCAACGTGATCGAGGACTGATCTCCCGGCGGCCGCGGCGACTGTTTCGACATAGTGCCCGGACAAGTTTGATATTGCCTCGCCGGGCCGTCCTCCGACAAGCTCGGCAAGAACGGAGACACGGATGGCCTGGTTCAGGTCCGGCATGCTGGCCGGCGCATTGCTGCTCGCCTCCTGCAGCGGCGGCAACGATACCCCCGGTGCCACGACGCCGGCCGAGGCACGGGCGCTGAACGACGCCGCCGCAATGCTCGACGCCAACAGCGTCGATATGAACGCCGTTTCGGCGAACGAGATCGAAAGGGAATAGCCGCCATGACGACCCTACGCCGCCTGGGCGCGACCGACCTGCACATCGCCCCGCTGGTACTCGGCGGGAACGTCTTCGGCTGGACCGCGGACAAGGCCGCCAGCTTCGCCATCCTCGATGCGTTCGTCGCCGCAGGCGGCACGATGATCGACACCGCGGATGTCTATTCGGCCTGGGCGCCCGGCCATCAGGGCGGCGAATCCGAGAGCGTGATCGGCGAATGGCTGCGCAGCGGCGGCAAGCGCGACAAGGTGCTGATCGCGACCAAGGTCGGCATGCTGCCCGGCGAGGGTGGCGAGAAGCTGGCGCCCGCGCGCATCGCCGCCGCGGCCGAGGCATCGCTCAAACGGCTGGGCGTCGAGCAGATCGATCTCTATTTCGCGCATCAGGACGACGACGCGGTCGCGCAGGAAGATGCGCTCGCTGCCTTCGCCAAGCTGATCGACGCGGGCAAGATTCGCGCGCTGGGCGCGTCCAATTTCCATGCCGGGCGGCTCAAATCGGCGAACGACGCAGCCAAAGCGCACGGCCTGCCGCATTACCAGGTGCTGCAGCCCGAATATAATCTGGTGAGCCGTCACAAGTTCGAGGGCGAATTGCAGGATTATTGCGTCGTCCACGATATCGGCGTGGTGCCCTATTACGGGCTCGCCTCGGGCTTCCTGACGGGCAAGTACCGCTCGGCCGATGACCTGGGCAAGAGCGTGCGCGGGGGTCGGATGACTGACCTGCTCGAAGGCAGGGGCAAGGCCGTGCTGGCCGCGATGGACGCTGTCGCCGCCGAGACCGGCGCGACGCTCGCGCAGATCGCGCTGGCCTGGCTGGCGGCGCAGCCCGGCGTCACCGCGCCGATCGCGAGCGCGACCAGCGTCGCGCAAATGGACGAGCTTGCCGGGTCGATGGACCTGAGCCTGACCGAGGGGCAACTCGATCGGCTGACCAACGCCGGCGCCTGACTTCACATAGCCTAGGGGGAGGACGAGGATATGAAGACTGTGTTCGCAGCCGCACTCGCGAGCCTGTTGCTCGGCGGGGCATCGGCCCTGGCGCAACAGGCCGCCGCTCCAGCCGCACCGCAGCCCTTTGTCGCCGGCTCGCCGCTCGGCGTGACGGCCGAGGGCAAGTTCAATCCCATGTCGTCCAACGTGAAGGTCTATGGCGCGATCGTCAGCGCGGAGAGCTGCAGCTACGACCCGGCGCGCAACCTGATCATGGCCGTCAATCGCGGCGGCACGCAGAAAGAGGCGCCGAACGACGGCTTCGTCTCGCTGATCAACCATGACGGATCGGTCCACACCTCGCGCTGGATCGGCGCGACCCGCAACGGGCTGGTGCTCAACCAGCCATTTGGCAGTGTCGTGCATGACGGCAAGCTCTACCTCGCCGACAGCGACGGCGACACGGCGGACGGGGCGAAGCGCGTCTCCGTCGTCCGCATGTTCGACCTGAAGACCGGCGCGCCGGCGGGGGAGATCGCCAGCCCGGATGTCGCCTGGCTCAACGATATCGCGGTCGCGAAGGACGGCACCATCTACGGGTCGCAGACCGGCAGCGCCGATGCGCAGACGCCGTGGCGGATCTACAGGATCACGCCCGACGGCAAGACCTCCATCTTCATCGAGGGCGCCCCATTGTCGCGCCCGAACGGCGTCGCGATCGACAAGGACGGCAATATCGTCGTGGTGAACATCGGCGACGATTCAGTGCTGACCTTCTCGCCCGCCGCGACGCTGATCAGGACCGAGAAGGCGGCGCAGCCGGGCAATGACGGGCTGGTCATCATGCCCGACGGCACCAAATATGTGAGCAGCGTGGTGAATGGCGGCGTCTCGCGCATCCGCCCGGGCCAGCCGGCGCAACTGATCGCGACGGGCATCCCGAGCGCGGCGTCGATGTGCCTCGATACGGGGGCCAATCAGCTCGTCATTCCGATGAATGCCAATAATTCACTGGCATTCGTCAAGCTGTGACGGCCGGCGGAGCCGGCTCAGCCTTGATGGACTTGCCCGCAAAACAGCCTGATGCCTCTCCCGCAAACCCGTCATGCTAAACTTGCTTCAGCATCCATGCGCGGCCACCTGAACCAAGAGCGTCGCTCACGGAACCGCTGGTCGCGCATGGACCCTGAAACAAGTTCAGGGTGACGGCGGGAAAGGACGCGTCGTTTCCCCTACAAATAGGACGTAACCGCCGGCTTTTCCCACCAGAGATTGTCGCGGCCATTGGCATAGTTGACCGGGGCCTCGGCCAGTTCCTGCGGCGTCGCATCGTCGAGGCAGTTGATGGCGATGCTGACGAAATCGCCGCCAATCGCCTCGACATGGCCGTCGCCGAACGGCGCGCAGCCGCAGGTCCTGCAGAAGCGGTGATGACCGGACAGCGTACCGAACTGATAGTCGGACAGCGCGTCCCTGCCCTGCAGCAGGCGGAAGGCATCGGGTTTGATGTTGATGCCCCAGGCGCGGCGCTTGGTGCAGATCGAGCAATTGCAGCGGCCGGTGCCGGCCTCGAGATCGAGATCGGCTTCGAACGCGACCGCGCCGCAGTGGCAGCTGCCATGATAGGTCTTGAGCATGATGGTCTCCCTTGGTTGCGGGAGTCGACATACTGCCACCCTGCTGCCAGCATGGTGGCAGCAGCCTGGCACTAGGACCCCATCATGCGCCGCGCCGACCGCCTGTTCGAGATCGTCCAGATCCTGCGCCGCGAGCGCCGGCCGATCACCGCCGATGCGATCGCGATCGAACTCGAGACGTCGAAACGGTCAGTTTATCGGGATATCGCCGCGCTGATGGCGCAGCGCGTGCCAATCCGGGGCGAGGCCGGGATCGGCTATGTCCTGGAAAGCGGCTTCGACCTGCCGCCACTGATGCTCAATCCGGAAGAAGTCGAGGCGGCGGTGCTCGGCGCGCAATGGGTGGCCGGGCATGGCGATGCGGCGCTGGCCAATGCCGCGCGCAACCTGATCGCCAAGATCGCCGCGGTGGTGCCGGCCGAGATGCGCGCGCTGGTCGACGACCCCGCCGCGCGGACTCCGCCAGCGTGGAAGATGCCCGAGGACGCGGTCGACGCCACGATGCTGCGCCGGGCGATCCGCGCGGGGCGCAAGATCGCCCTCGCCTACCGCGCGCAGGACGGGGCGCCGACCGAGCGCATCGTCTGGCCCGCGCTGATCGGCTATCACGACAGCGCGCGGGCGCTGATCGCGTGGTGCGAACTGCGCGAGGATTTCCGCAGTTTCCGGCTCGACCGAATCGTCGCCGCGGACGTGCTCGACGCACGCTATCCGCTGCGGCCCGGACAGTTGCGCGGTCGCTGGCTCGCGCAGCTTCAGGCGAAAATCATCGTGGAGAGTTCCGCAAGCGGGGCGCGCGACCATCAGTGAATCTACGCACTTGCCCCAGGCTTGCCGCCTGCTAGGGCGATTCTCATGAAAGCCAAGACCCAGCAATCCCTGCGCCGCTATCATCTCTATATCGGGATGTTCCTGGCGCCGGCGATCATCTTCTTCTCGCTCAGCGGCGCGTTGCAGACCTTCCGCCTGCAGGAGGAAAAGGGATGGGGCGGCACGCCGCCGACCTGGATCGTGTGGCTGGCCAGCGTCCACAAGGACGACCGCCTGCCTCAGGCGAAAGCGGAGGGTGCCGACGAGCATGCCAAGCCGGCGGCGAAGCCTGCTCCCAAGGCACCGCAAAAACCCAAGCCATCCGCGCTGCCATTCAAGATCTTCGCGGTGCTGATGTCGGTCGGGCTGATCCTGTCGGCAGTGCTGGGCATCGTCATCGCGCTGAACAACCGCGCGACGCGACGGGTGTCGACGATCATGCTGGTAGCGGGCGTGATCGTGCCGATCCTGTTGCTGAAGATTTAGGCGTCGCTTTTTACCGTCGTCACCCTGAACTCGTTTCAGGGTCCATGCGCGGGCAGCGGCCTGAGGAGCGCCGTTCTTAGCTCAAAGCGACCGCGCATGGATGCTGAAACAAGTTCAGCATGACGGTCGAAGGAAAGCGGCCCGGGACTTCGTCTGAGCCGCCTTCGCTACTACCCGTCCGCTTTACGCGGCGAACTGATTCATCGTGTTGTGCGCGCCACCGGCCTTCAGCGCGGCCTCTCCGGCGAAATATTCCTTGTGATCGTCGCCGATGTCGGAGCCCGACATGTTCTGGTGCTTCACGCAGGCAATGCCCTGGCGGATTTCCTGGCGCTGCACGCCGAGGACATAACCGAGCATGCCGGCCTCGCCGAAATATTCCCTGGCGAGATTGTCGGTCGACAGCGCGGCGGTGTGATAGGTCGGCAGGGTGATCAGGTGGTGGAAGATGCCCGCCCGGCGCGCGCTGTCCGCCTGGAAGGTGCGGATGCGCTCATCGGCCTCGTCGCCCAGATCGGTGCCGTCATAATCGACGCTCATCAGGCGTGCCCGGTCATAGGCCGAGACGTCCCTGCCCTCCGCGGCCCAGGCGTCGAACACCTGCTGGCGGAAGTTCAAGGTCCAGTTGAACGAGGGCGAGTTGTTGTAGACCAGCTTCGCGTTCGGGATGACCTCGCGGATGCGGTCGACCATGCCGGCGATCTGCTCGATATGCGGTTTCTCGGTCTCGATCCACAACAGGTCGGCGCCGTTCTGCAGCGAGGTGATGCTGTCGAGCACGCAGCGATCCTCGCCCGAGCCGGCGCGGAACTGATAGAGGTTCGACGCCAGCCGCTTCGGCCGCATCAGCTTGCCGTCACGATTGATCACGACATCGCCGCTGCGGGCGTTCTCGGGCGTGATCTCCTCGCAATCGAGGAAGGCGTTATACTGGTCGCCCAGGTCACCGGGTTCCTTGCTGAAGGCGATCTGCTTGGTGAGGCCAGCACCGAGCGAATCCGTGCGGGTGACGATGATGCCGTCTTCGACGCCCAGCTCCAGAAAGGCGTAGCGGCAGGCGCGGACCTTGGCGAGGAAGTCCTCGTGCGGCACGGTGACCTTGCCGTCCTGGTGGCCGCACTGCTTCTCGTCGGAGACCTGGTTCTCGATCTGCAACGCGCAGGCGCCCGCCTCGATCATCTTGCGCGCGAGCAGATAGGTCGCCTCGGCATTGCCGAAGCCGGCATCGATATCGGCGATGATCGGCACGACGTGAGTCTGGTGGTTCTCGACCGCGGCGAGCAGTTGCTTCTCCTTGAGCTGGTCGCCGGCCTCGCGCGCGGCATCGATCTCGCGGAACATCATGCCGAGTTCGCGGGCATCGGCCTGACGGAGGAAAGTGTAGAGTTCCTCGATCAGCGCCGGGACCGATGTCTTCTCGTGCATCGACTGATCGGGCAGCGGCCCGAATTCGGAGCGCAGCGCCGCGATCATCCAGCCGGAGAGGTAGAGATAGCGCCGCTCGGTCGAACCGAAATGCTTCTTGATGGCGATCATCTTCTGCTGGCCGATAAAGCCGTGCCAGCACCCCAGCGACTGGGTGTAATTGGCCGGATCCGCGTCATAGGCGGCCATGTCCTTGCGCATGATCGCGGCGGTGTAGCGCGCAATGTCGAGCCCGGTGCGGAAGCGGTTCTGAAGTCGCATGCGTGCGACCGACTCGGCATCGATCCCGTCCCAGGTGCCGTTCTTGCCGCCGATGAGCTGGCCGATCTGTGCGATGTCGCTTTGGTAGGTCACGGTACGTCCCTCGGTTGTGATGCGAGGACAAGTACACAAATTGACAACAATCAAACCCCAGACAGGAGACAGAACCGCGTTAAGCTGTCACACTTTGCCCGATACTGGAGTAAATTTGTAAATTATCGACGCTTAATCGCCACCGAAGGTAAAGGGCGACACGCCTCGCTCGCGCTCGTTGATCAGCAACGCGCGCCCGATGGGCGGTGCCGACCGCTGGGGGCAACGCTCGCGCAGGCAGGCGCGGCAGCCAAGGCCGATCGGAGTCGCCTCGCCTTTCAGGTCGATGCCCCGCGCCACCGCCAGACCGCCGGCGAACTCGGCCGCGACACCCAATCCGATGGCGAACTCGGCCGGCACTGCGCCATAACGGCGCCCCTGCGGCGCGACCGTCCTCGCGATGGTGAGCCAGCGTGCCCCGCCCTCGAGCTCGACCAGTTGCACGGCGAGGCTGCCGGGGCGGTCGAAAGCGTGATGCAGGCGCCATAGCGGGCAGCGCCCCTCGGCTTCGGCCAGGGGCGACCCGCTCGCGCCAGAGAAGCGTTTCGATGCCTGGCCCGCGCGGTCGATCCGCACCATGAAGAAGGGCAATCCCCGCGCACCGACGCGCTGCAACGTCGACAACCGGTGCGCGACCTGCTCGAATCCTGCGCCGAAACGACGCTGAAGCAGTTCCAGATCATAGCCCGTCGACTCGCAGGCCCGCAGGAAGCGCGCATAGGGCATCATGACCGCAGCGGCGAAATAGCTGCCGAGATGGCGGCGATAGAGCCGCTCCGCTGCCCGGTCAGTGAACACCGCGCCTTTCGCAAGGGCATCGATTTCCCCGCGCGCCTCGATCTGGGCGAGCTGGAAGGCGGCGGCGAAGGTACGCGATGCGGGATCGAGCATCTCGCTCAACTGCAATTGCCGGGCATGAAGATCGAGCCGGCGCAACAGATCCGGCATGACGTCGACGGGAAGGATGCGAATGGTGAGCTGATGCTTGACCCGCAACCGTTCGGCAATGGCGCCATAAAGGTCGCCGGCGCCGAGGCGCAGCTCATCCGCCAGCTTCTCGGCCGCCGCGTCCAGATCGGCGAAATGTCCGCGCCAGCGCTCGATCTCGCGCCGTACTTCAGCAATCGGATCGCTGACGCTCGCCTCGCCCGCCACGGCGCCCGATCCGATCCGGTCATAGGCGCGGGCAAAAGCTTCCGCCCCGCCGGGCGCGCCGGCCAGCCATTCCTCCACCTCGTTCCGATCGATCTCCAGATCAGCGAACATCGGATCGGCCAGACGCCGCCGGATACCCGACTCGCCGCCGCCGGGCTCCCCAGCCGCCAAGGCGCGCGGATCGAAATCGAAGCTCTCGGCCAGCTTGACGAGGAGCGACGCGGACAAAGGCCGCTGGTTGCGTTCGACCAGATTGAGATAGCTGGGCGATATCGTCAGTACGTCGGACATGGCGGCCTGGGTCAGGCCCGCCTGGCGTCGCAACCGCCGCACGGCGTGCCCGGCAAAGAGTTTTCTGTCCGCCATATGCACGTCCCTTCGTCTGCCGCCTTCACCAGCGGGGCGGCCGGAGTCAATAGTTTACAGAATTTCAGGAAGCCTGCGTGCGGGCGCGACAACGCGACACCACAAAGGCCGCCGCCGCGCCTGACTTCGTCGATGCCGCGCGATAGTGCGCACTTCAAGGCGGCTCCTCTAGGCGGCCCGTTGCGAATTATTCGACCATTGGCAGCCGCTTAAAGCGGCGCCTTGAAAGTTTCCTGGGGAGGAAAGGATGGCCGCCGGCGGAGACGCCGGCGGCCATTTCCGTTAGCGCACCAGCCTGGCGCGGAACCAGTCGGCGACGGCGCTCTCTTCGAGTTCGCCTGAGGCAAGAGCCAGTACCATCCTGATGGCATCGGCCTTATCGAAGGCGATGGCCACATCATTCAGGCGCAGAAACAAGCGCGCCATCACCCAAGCGGTGCGCTTGTTGCCGTCGTTGAAGGGATGGTTGCGAGCGATGCCGAAAGCGTAAGCGGCTGCCAGCGCGCAGGGATCATTCTCTCCGTAAGCGTGCTTGTTCAATGGCCGACTCACTGCGGATTCAAGCAAGCCCGAATCCTTGGTGCCATCCAGCCCGCCATGTTCGGCAAGTTGGCGCTCGTGCACGGCGAAGGCCAGCTCGGCACTCAAAAATCGGAAATCCGTCATCGTCTAGCGAGCAAGCACCGCCAGGACGTCGCGATCCTCACGCATGATTTCCTCCGCCGCGCCCATCGCTTCAGCAAAGTCAGGATCGTGGGCCGACAGGCTGTATCCTTGAGGCGATTCGTTCAGAAATAACGCGTCCCCTTGGGACACGCGCAGGCGATCCAGCACGGCACGCGGCAAGATCACCCCGGTCGAATTGCCGACCTTGATGAGCTTGAGCTTTTTGGCGCGCAGGTCGCTATCGGAGATCGGCTTGTTCATACGCCGGTTATAACACACGCATCCGGATCGTTTCAATCGCTGGTGCGCTCCTGTCATCTGCGCTTAGGGTAGCTTGCACAAAAGGAGTTCCACGTTGGCGGCGACGAAGCACGGCTCCAATCTCGTCATCTACGCGGCCCTCGCCGCCAATCTCGGCATCGCGGTCGCGAAGTTCGTCGCGGCTGCGATTTCCGGCTCCTCCTCGATGCTGACCGAGGGGTTCCACTCGGTCGTCGACAGCCTCAACCAGGTGCTCCTCCTTTATGGTCAGAAGCGCGGGCAGCGCCCGCCGGATGTGGACCATCCCTTCGGCTATGGGCGCGAGCTGTATTTCTGGAGCTTCGTCGTCGCGATCCTGATCTTCGCGGTCGGCGCGGGCGTGTCGATCTATGAAGGGTGGGTCCATATCGCCGAACCCGAGCCGCTGCGCGATCCGACGATCAACTATGTCGTGCTCGCGGTCGCCTTCGCGATGGAGGGCGCGTCCTGGATCTTTGCCATGCGCGAATTCGCCGGATCGGTGCGCGGCACGAACTGGTGGCAGGCCGTGCGCGCCTCGAAGGACCCGGCCGGCTTCATCGTGCTGTTCGAGGATTCGGCGGCGCTCGCGGGGCTGCTGATCGCGGCCGTCGGCGTCTGGGCGAGCCATGCCTGGGGCGATCCCCGCATCGACGGCCTCGCCTCGATCGCGATCGGCATATTGCTCGGCGTCGTGGCGGCGCTGCTGGCGCGCGAGGCGAAGGGCCTGCTGATCGGGGAAGGCGCCGATCCCGCCGTCGTCACCCAGGTGCGCAAGATCGTCGACGCGCGCAAGGAGATCACCTGGGTCAATCACGTCCGCACGTTGCACACCGCGCCCGACCGGATCTTCGTCGCGATCAGCGCCGATTTCCGCGATTCGCTCAGCATGGGCGAGGCGGAGTTGCTGATCGAGGCGATCGAGACCGACCTCAAGGCAGCGCTGCCGCAGCTGTCGTCCATCTATATCCGCCCCGAGCGGCGGGAGGACGCGACCGCGCTTCATCCGGATGAGGCAGTGGGGGGTTGCTGATACAGGTCGGCCGCCGCGATCTGCTGGCGGCTGGCTTCTGCATGATGGTGCTGCCCTCTACCCGGGCGCTGGCGCTCGACCCGCATTTCCCGATCGACTGGCAAGGCGCCCCCGAAACGCCGGAGATCGCCGCGGCGCTTTCCGCGCAGATCGCGTTGATCGAAGCCCTGCCGATCGACCCGGCCATCATCGCCTTCTTCGCGGGGCAGCGCATCGCGGTCGACCCGATGCCCGGCAGCATGTCGCGCGTCGCGCCGGACGGCGTGCATTTCGAGCGGCGCGCGGTGCCGCCCGACAATCCGGTGCTGCTGCACGAGATGCTGCATCGCTATCATTTGCTGCGGCTGAGCGATGGCTATGAGAACCGGGACGTGCTGCGCTTCTATGGGGCGGCGCGTGCTTCGGGGCTCTATCCACCGGGCGCCTATATGCTCAGCCATCCGATCGAGTTCTTCGCGATGACGGCGAGCGCGGTACTGTATGGCAAGCTGGCACGACCACCCTTCTCGCGGGCAGAGGTTCGGGAAAAGTCGCCAAAGCTCTACCAGTGGATCGTCAGGGAATTCGGACTGCGACCTTACTCCGCCGGCACCAGTTCGACCACGTCGACGATCGATTCGAACCTGGGCCAGGGCAGCACCAGCCGCCAGCGCTTGTCGCCGACGCGTTCGATATAGCCGGCCATGTCGCGGCCGTCATCGCGGCCGTAATCCATCGGTTTCTTCTCGTCGCCGAACATCATCGTACCGAGGAAGATCTGGCGCGAGGCGCTGTCGGAGAAGAGCAGGCCGATCGGTCGCTGGGATCCGCCGACCTTGTACAGGCTCGACACCTCGCCCTCGTCATTGATGCGGCATTCATAGGGCGGATAGGCCGTGAAGTCGCGCATCGCCGTGCCGTTGGCACCGAGCTTGAACACGCGGCAGCGATAGCGCCCCGGCGGCGGCGCGGCGTTGGTCAGCGCGCGATCGGGATCGAACAGCGCGCCCTGCCCGGTCAGGTCGGCGGCCCGGCCCGCCGCGCGGATCTTGCCGAGCGCGGCAACCCAGGCATTGCGCCAGGTCCGCAGCCGCTCGCGATCCTTGTCGGTCGCCACCTGGTGCCAGTCCATGCTCGCGACCTTCAGGGTCACGGTCACCGGTACGGGCGGCGGTGTCGTCACCGGGACGATCGCCACCGGGGGCGGCGGTGCCGCGGCGACCTCGACCGGCTTCTCCGCCTTGCCGCCACATCCGGCAAGAAGCGCGCAGCCGCACAGACCGAGGGAAAATCTTTTCAAGCGACCGGTTCTTTCATCAGCGAGGGCGCAGCTAACCACGCCCTGCCCCACTTGCCAACCCGGGAGAACGGGGTCCGTTCCGTCAGGCCGCGGTCCAGCCGCCATCGACCGACAGATTGGCGCCGGTGATCGACTTCGCCTCGTCCCGGCACAGGAACAGGCCGAGCGCCGCAACCTGTTCCGGCGTCACGAATTCGCGCGTCGGCTGGGCGGAGAGCAGCACGTCGTTGAGCACCTGCTCGCGGGTCAGCCCGCGCGCCTTCATCGTGTCGGGAATCTGGTTCTCGACCAGCGGCGTCCAGACATAGCCGGGCGAGATGCAGTTGACGGTGATGCCGTGCGTGGCCGTCTCGAGCGCGATCGTCTTGGTCAGGCCGGCGATGCCGAACTTGGCCATCACATAAGCGCTCTTGTTCGGGCTCGCGACAAGCGAATGGGCGGAGGCGGTCGAGATGATCCGGCCCCATTTCGCTGCCTTCATGTACGGCACCGCCGCCTGCATCATGTACCAGGCCGAGGTGAGGTTGATCTTTATGATCGCCTCGAACTTGTCGGCCGGGAAATCCTCGATCGGCGCGACATGCTGAATGCCGGCATTGTTGATGATGATGTCCGGCCCGCCCAGCTCGTCATGGCAGCGCCTGACCATCGCTGCGATCGCCGCCGGATCGGTCATGTCGGCCGCATCGTACAGCGCCCTGGCGCCGCTCGTCGCTTCCAGCGCGGCGCGCTCGGTTTCGATCGCGGCGGCATCGCCGAAGCCGTTGATCATCACGCTGGCGCCTTCGCCGGCCAGGACCTTGGCATAGGCCAGGCCGATGCCCGAGGTGGAACCAGTGATGATCGCGCTCTTGCCCTTGAGGAACATGGGGGTTCTCCGTGGTTGAAAGTCTCAGATGGTCGGCGGACGCGCCGTCAGGTCGAACGCCGCGCTCTTGCCCGTCTCGATATTGGCGGCGACGAGGCGCGCATTGACCATCGTCTCGGCCACCGCCTCCTGCCCGGCATGCCAATGCTCGCGCATCGTGCGCGCGGAAAACTCGAAATCGCGCGAGCCGCCTTCCCAGGCATTGGTGCGATAGATCAGCTGGACGAGGCTGACCGGATGCTCCGCCGAGCGGCCGGCAAGCGCCAGCACGTCGGGATCGTCGCGCAGTGCCTCGGGCAGCTTGGCGAGCACCTTGCGCGCGATCTCGCGATCCTTGCGGATGCGGATCACCTGGTCCGACACCTGCCGCGTCCGGCTGGAGAAGCGGATTTCCTTCTCGCGCGCGGCGACGTCCATGATCGTCCTCGGCCGCTCGGCGGCGGCGGCGAACAGGTCGACCTGAAAGGCGAGCAATGGCCCGGTCTGATGGTCGAGTATGTGAGTCAGCGGCGTGTTCGAGACGAGCCCGCCATCCCACCACAGCCGCCCGTCGATCTCGATCGGCGGCAGTCCCGGCGGCAGCGCGCCCGACGCCATGATGTGCCGGGCGTCGATGCGCGTATCGGTCGTGTCGAAATAGTTGAAATTGCCGCTCTCGACATCGACCGCGCCGACCGACAGGCGCACCGCGCCGCTGTTCAGCAGATCCCAGTCGACCAGCGACTCCAGCGTGTCCTTCAGCGGCGCCGAATCATAGAAGCTCAGCGCCTCGGGCGTGCCCGGTGCGGCGAAGACGGGCGAGACCATGCGCGGCGCAAAGAAGCCCGGCACGCCCGCCGCCATGACATAGCCGGCCGACCATTCGTGCAGCCATTCGCGCACATGATCGTCGGGATAGATCGGGAAGCTCGGCAGCGAGGACGTCACCATGTCCCAGAAGGCGGTGAGCATCTCGACGCGCTTTTCCGGCGGGTTGCCGGCGAAGATCGCGGCGTTGACCGCACCGATCGAGATGCCGGCGACCCAGTCGATCTCGATCCCGCGGGTCTGCAATCCCTCGATCACGCCCGCCTGATAACTGCCCAGCGCGCCGCCGCCCTGCAGCACCAGCGCCACGCAGTCGGGCAGCGGCAGGGCCTCGACGCGGCGGCGCGTTCTGGTGGGTTCGGCATCGGCCATCTCTGCGCCCATGCGCCGCCCGCGCGGCCGGATCAACGGGCAGTTTGATGAAAAGCGCTTCACCGCCGCACGGTGACGAAATGCGCGGTCCTTGCAACAACTGGCGCTCCCGCGCATTCATGCCGCATCGGCAACGATCCCGGGATACCAGCAATGCGCCTCGACGATTTCGATCCCAATATCAATGTGGAGGATCAGCGCGGTCAGGGCGGCGGATTCGGACTGGGCGGTGGCGGCGGGGGCGGCGGCATGCTGTTCGGCCTGTTGCCTTTGGTGTTCAGCCGCTTCGGCTGCGGCGGCGTGGTCGTGCTGCTGATCGCCTTCGCGCTGTTCGGCGGGCTCGGTTCGCTCACCGGCGGCGGAGGGGGCAGTTCAGTATCCGCGCCGACCGAACGCGCCGGAAACGGCCCGGTCGCGGGAAGCGACACGGCATCGAGCTGCACGCTCAACGCCGCCAGCAAGGCCGCCTGCAACGCGTTCAGCTCGGCCGACAAGACCTGGGCGGCGCTCTTCAGCAAGGGCGGCGAGCGCTTCGCCCAGCCCAAGCTGGTCTTCTACGGCGGCCAGGGCCAGTCGGGCTGCGGCGCCGCGCAGAGCGCGATGGGCCCCTTCTATTGCCCGACCGACCAGGGCATCTATCTCGACACCAGCTTCTTCGACGAACTCGGCACCCGCTTCGGCGCCAAGGGCGATTTCGCGCAGGATTATGTGATCGCGCATGAATTCGGCCACCACATCCAGAACCTGCTCGGCACGTCGGACCAGGTCCAGCAACAGATGGCCCGCGCCAGCCGCACCGAGGGCAATGCACTGTCGGTCAGGCTCGAGCTTCAGGCGGACTGTTTCGCGGGCGTCTGGGCCGCGCAGAATCGCGACCGGATGGAACCGGGCGATCTGGAGGAAGGCATGACCGCCGCGCAGGCGATCGGCGACGACACGCTGCAGAAAGAGGCACAGGGCCGCGTCGTGCCCGACAGCTTCACCCATGGCACCTCGGCGCAGCGCATGGCCTGGCTGCGGCGCGGGCTCGACAGCGGCGACCCGAACCAGTGCGACACGTTCAGCGGGGCGATCTGAGGCGAGGATCGGTGGAGATATGGGACACCAGCATGTCCCATATCTTCATCCGTCCCTTCACGGCATTTTTCACATAATATCCATATAAATCAAATACTTATATAACAATCAATCAAGCGCCGCGCGACTCCCCCTCAGCTTCGTAGGGAAGCTCGACGCCCAGCCCCAGCTGCGCGAGCGGCGCGTCGATGGCCCTGCCGGGCGTTCCCCCGTCGCGCTGCCAAGGGGCAAAGGGCAGCACCAGGCTCTCCAGCCGTTCGACCAGGTCGAACAGCGCCGCGGCGTCGAGATGGTATCCCGGCGCCTGATCCAGATGCAGGCGGATGCGCTTCGCCAGCGACTCCTTGCGCACGCAGCTTTCACCGGAGAAGCGGCGCAGGCAGACGGCATAGCCGCCGTCAATCCAGTTTTCCCATTCAGCCGCGGCGCAGCGCACCGCGGCACCAGAGTCGAGGCGTTCATTCGGGAAGGCCGCGGGAAAGGCGACGAGCGCAAGGGGTTCATCGGCCAGGGCACGGACAAAAGCCTCGATGAAACAGGCCCGGTTCCGCGCCGCCGCGTCCTCCACGGACAGTCCCTGCTTCAGGCCAAGCATCGCCCGTCGACCCCACCACAAGGCGGCCGGAGCATACCAGGTCGTGCCGGCAGGAGGCTCCGTCGCGCCAAGCGCGCTCCACCAGACGCCGTCATGCTCCGCATAGATCGCGCCCGGCATCGCACGGGCCTCGATGAGCCGCTCGACCCGTCCGGGCGTGGCGCCGATCCGGCGATGGAATAGCGCGGGCGTCATGAACCAGCGCTCGACATAGGTTAGATGCGTCATGCGTCCGCTTTGCCACCGGGTCCGCTGACATGCTTCGGAAACGGCCGAAGGGTGGCGACAACATCACGCAAACCAAACCCCTCCCCCCTTGCGGGGAGAGGGGCCAGGAGTGACATCGGCCGCGACTCAGTACGTGCCCGAGAAGCTCCGGTTGAGGATGTGCGGACCCTTGTCGCTATCCTCGTTGCGATCCCCGGCTTGCTCGTCCCCGAAGAACGCGCCGCTGCGTTCCTCGTCGCGCCAATGCGCCTTGGCGTCCTCGGCGGTCTTGCGGATCGTCACCTTGTCGTCGACCGACTCGATCCAGCGCGACGGGATCGAATGGTGCCGGCCGCCGGCGTCGGTATCGCCCTTGGTGAGCAGGATGCGGTCGCCCCGCACCTTGTCGACCGTGCCGACATGCTCGCCATCCGATCCGAGCACTTCCATATGCTCGGTGACCTTGGCCAACGACCCGCGCTGGGTCTGGCGCTCGGTCCGCCAGCTGCCGAACTCGTTCTCGAACTTCGAGCGGTTCTCGCGGCGATATTCGTCATAGTCGCGGTCGAGCGCATCGATCTGCGAGCGGCGCCAGCTGTGATAGTCCCCGTCTTGATGGTGGCTGTCGCGCGCATAGGGACTGTCCCAGCGTCCGCCGCCCTGGCGGCCGTCATAGCGCGAATCCATCTCGCGGCGACGCTCGGCTTCCTCGTCGCCGAACCAGGAACGGACCTCGTCCCCGGCGCGGCTGAAGAAGTCGCGGTCCTGATAGTCATACCCCTCGGGCCGGCCGCGATCGCGATGCGCACCATAGGAGGCTCGCCCGTCGTCGCGGTCGCCGCTTTCCGTGAAACGGCGGCCGTCAGAGCCATGGCTGCCGCGATACTCGCCCTGGAACCCGGCGTCGCGACGCCGCTGGTTCACACTGCGCTGGTCGCGCTGGCCATAGGCCGAATTGCCATATTCGCGGGGCCCGTAATCGCGCGATCCGTAGTTCTGCTGGCCATAATCCGGCTGCCCATAGCCGCGCTGGCCATATTCCCGACCCCGGCCGCGACCGAACTCTCCGGCCGCCTGATATTCGCGGGCACTGGAATAGGTATAATCCTGCCCGGACCCATAGTCGCGGGTATAGTCACCCTCGCCGCGATCCGAATAATCGGCCTGCGGGTTGGTGTTACGGAGATAGCGTCCATTATCCATGACGGCGTCCTTCCTTCGACTCTGCGGTGGCGGCGAGCGCATTGGCGCGCCCGCTCGACCACTCAGGAAAGGATCGAAAGCCGTGTTTGTTCCGATAGTTACGCCGCCGTAGCGATATCCCGCCGCGCCTCGGGGACGGTTGGACAAAGCGAAAGTTGGAGAGGCCGGGGCGACCCGGTTGCATCGCCCGAAAAGGCTCGCTAAACGCGCGCTTCCGGCCCGAAAGATGGGCGCGGAGCGGGTGCGGGGCTGTAGCTCAGATGGGAGAGCGCTGCAATCGCACTGCAGAGGTCAGGGGTTCGATTCCCCTCAGCTCCACCAGCGCCCGCACGTCGTTGAAAACGCGCTAGATAGCTGGAAAACCTAGGCTTTTTACAGGCGGCTGTTACATTTGTAACAGGAACGAAAGCCATGTGTACCTATCTCGCGAAGCGCGGTTCTACCTACTATTTCAGGCGCGTGATTCCCGCCGATCTCAGAGGGCCTTGAAAGGCCGGACTGAGTTCATGTGGTCACTACAAACCAGGACCGCGAGCAGGCCAAGCGCCTTATCCCAGGGCAAACCGCAAAACTGGCTGAACGATGACGCTCGTACTTGGGCGTAGACTTGCGTGGGAGGCTGGGGTGCACCTCGGCCTCTCCGCGCTATTGGCCTGTCCTAGCTCCGACTGCCGGGAAGCTAAGGGCGTGGCCCGATCGATTCATGGACGAGATTCCCCGATACAAGGATATTGTCAGTGCGTATATTGTAGCGGACCAACATCAGAGACCACCGAATAAGCGGGAAACTCTCCATACGATCGATCTAACCCACTTGTGTTTAGCGGGGACTACAAAATCGGACACTGCGGCATCTCTTCCGCCCGCTTCGAACTCAATCCAGTCGTCATCGTGTTCGGCGTCCAGTTCAATCTCTGCGTTCACAGGCAGCCGCCCGTCGTCCAGCCATCTTTCAAACGGGTTGAACATGGTATGGCTGTCTGGTGGATCGCTCGATGATCGCCAACCTTGAAGCTTGTTCATTTCCTGTACCGAGCGTCGTCCGCTCAGCACTTCCATCACCAACCGACTGCTTAGCCGAACCTTCGATCCACTCATCCGCCCCCCCCCCCATGATGACCCCATCCATAGCCCGGCTCTCGCGCGCGATGCGCGGCGTTTGTGGCTGAGCGTTTCGGTTGTCCGATCCCTTCCGCCATGGCTTGGAAAATGGCCTCTACGTCTGCCGCTGCGGCCAAGTTCAACTGAGTTTGAAGCATGTAGGCCATCTTCCTTTCGGTGGCGTTATGCGGCCAGCTAGAGTGCTTCTCATCGACCCCAACAATGAGAACGAAATCGATGGATGAGTTCTGGCGCAGAAACTCGGTAGCAATCTGACGAGATGTGAATGCATGATGGTCGTGTACGCCGCGCGATACCGAGCGGCTCGCGCCATCACATACGATTACCCCAGTAAGGCTAGAACTGGTGCGGAGCTGTCTCTTCTTTCTTTCCAGAGCGTTGTACAGAGGATTTCGAGTTAACGTTTCCGCCATGTCGTATGAGGCGTGAGAAACCGAGGTGTACTTACTGCTTGTTATCTTGATCCTCACGCTCACGCCCGGTTCGTCAATCGCTACCGACAGGGGCTCACCGGATTTTATCTTTGCCTTGAGCGCCGGTTCGATCCTCTCCCTGACAAATCGATGGATGTCCTTCTGAGGAGGTAGCAACAGAGTAGTGCGCGGCCCCTTGTTGGTTTTAGTTAGCTCCGATCCAACCTCTAGATTGAGCCCGCCGATAGGCAGACCGAGCCGAAGTTTGCAGGCTTCAATTTCGTCCTTGAGGCGGTCCACGGGATTAGCCTTAGCGAGCCCGCTATCTGAAATCGTGGTGATGTCGGCGGTGAAGGCCACAGAGTTGCGCTTCGCGAACGCAATGTCGGGAGTGCGCCCGGATGGAAGTTCCTTCTCATAGTTCAAGCGCCCCAGCGATGAGAGAGCGTGGAGGATCACCACCTCCCACATAGCGGGCAGGCGCGCCTCATTCGGAGTGTTCAGTTTAGCGACGAGGGTAACGAGCGCCTTATGGGAGAGATGGCGGCTGAGCCCATTAATGCAGTCCTGAATATATCGTCGGGTGAAGATCATCGACTGATGATATAGTGGTTGCTAGCAATGCCAAAACTATTACATTCGGGCATGCTAATCGTAACAGGGGCTAGAATAAGTCTTTTTGTTCCAATGGTTGCAGCAGGGCAGTTCGATTCTCCTCAGCGCCCGCCCATGTGATGCCAGCGATCAACCCGCCGCCATCTCCTCCATCGTCACATAATCGAGCTTGCCGGTGCCGAGCACGGGCAGCGCCTCCACCACCCGTATCTCGCGCGGGAGAGCGAGCTCGGCCACGCCGTTCGCCTTGCCCCAGGCGAGCAGATCGGCGGGCTTCGCGCCGGCGTGGGTGGTGAACAGCACGAGTTGCTCGCCCTTCTTCGGGTCCGGCCGGGTGACCACGGCGTGCTCGGCGTCGGGCCAGGTTGCCGCGGCATAACCCTCGACCGCGGGCAGCGAGACCATTTCGCCGCCGATCTTGGCGAAACGCCTGGCGCGGCCGCGGATGGTGACGAAACCGCCCCCAATTCCATCATTGGCGTCGATGGTGACGATGTCGCCGGTGTCGTGCCAGCCGCCCGCCGGGGGCTGGAGCTGGCCGGGCGCGTCGACCTTGAGATAGCCCGCCATGATGTTCGGACCGCGGATCGACAACCGGCCGCCTTCCGCGATGCCGGGCACATCCTCCAGTTTTGCTTCTATGCCGGGCAGCAGCCGGCCGACGCTGCCGCTGCGGAAATACATCGGCGTGTTGACCGCGATCACTGGCCCGGCCTCGGTCGCGCCATAGCCTTCGAGGATGCGCAGGCCGAACTTGTCGGCATAGGCACGCCGCGTCTCGTCGCGCACGCGTTCGGCCCCGGCGAAGATGTAGCGCAGCGAATAGAAATCATAGCTGTGCGCCATGCGCGCATAGCCGGCGAGGAAGGTGTCGGTGCCGAACAGGATCGTCGCATTGGCATCATAGGCCAGCGCGGGCACGATCCGGTAATGCAGCGGGCTCGGATAGAGCAAGGTCTTGATGCCGCTGAGGATCGGCAGCAGCGTGCCGCCGGTCAGGCCGAAGCTGTGGAACACCGGCAGGGCGTTCAGCACCAGGTCGCTCTGGTTGAAGTCGATCCGCGCCGACAGCTGCAGGCAGTTGGCGAGCAGGTTGCGGTGAGTCAGCACCACGCCCTTGGGCAGCCCCTCCGATCCGCTGGTGAACAGGATCACCGCGCCGCTGCCGGGCGAAACGCCGCGGCGGCGATGCAGCCGCCCGGCAAAGCGCGTGGCGAGCAGCGCGCGCAGCTTCGCGCCGCCGCCGATCCCGGCGGCGATATCCTCGAGATAGGCGACCCTGATGCCGTCCGCCGCCAGCCCTTCGGCCACTGCCTCGAGCTTGGCCTGGGCGACGAAGGCGCGGGCCGTGACGATGGTGCGGATCTCCGCCGCGACGCACGCTGCTTTGAGGTTGGCCAGGCCCGCCGTGTAGTTGAGCATCGCCGGGACGCGCCCGATCGCCTGGAGCGCGAAGAAGGTCGCGACCACACTTGACACATTGGGCAGCAGCACGCCGACCGCCTCGCCTTGTTTCGTGCCGCGCTCGAACGCGCGGCCCAGCGCCAGGCTCCCGGTGATCAGGCGCTTGTAGGTCAGCGGATCGCGCTTGATGTCCTCGACCACCGCGGTCCTGCCGCCGTGAATGTCCTTCGCGTCGAGCAGCGCCTGGAACAGGGTCCGGTCGATGTCGGAGGTGGCGAAGATCATCTCGCTCATCACGTCGTAGAGCTGCCGCCCCGCGATGGCGCGGCGGGCGCGGGCGCTCATCTGGCCCTCGATGACGAAGCGGCGCGGCGGCAGGATGGTCAGGCTGATCTGCGGAAAGGTCCGCTGGCGCACCTTGCCCTTGAGATAGGAGAAAGGGGTGAACTGCGCACCGTCGATGCGCACCGGCACGATCGGCGCGTCGGCCTTGTCGGCGACCATGCCGGGGCCGTCGAAGATCTTCATCAGCGCGCCGGTGACGGTGATGCGCCCTTCCGGGAAGATCACCAGCGTGTTGCCGCCCCGCACCGCCTTGACCATCGACTTGGCCGACATCGGGTTGGTCGGATCGACCGGAAAGGCGCGGAACAGCTTGAGCGCGGGCTGGATCCACCACAGCTTCACCACCTGGCTGTTGACCGCGAACACCGGCTTGCCGGGCAGGAACACCGCGAGCAGCAGCCCGTCCAGCCAGGACACGTGATTGACCACCACCACCGCGCGCTCGCCCGGCTGCGGCATGTTCTCGGCGCCGTGCACTTCGATGCGGTAGATCAGCCGGAGGATCGTGCGCAGCACCGCCTTGATTACCGTTTCCGGCAGCAGCCAGCAGGAGATGAGCGCGATCGCCAGGGTGGAAAAGCCGAGCGCGCCGATCACGCCGGGAATGCTCGCGCCCTGTGCCTGGATGAACAGGACGACCGCGACCACCGCGACCATGATCGCCGCGTTGACGATATTGTTGGCGGCGATGATGCGCGACCGCTCCTCGGGCGCCGTCGCCGTCTGCAGGATCGCGTAGAGCGGCACGACGAACATGCCGCCCGCCGCCGAGATGCCGACCAGATCGACCAGCACGCGCCAGTTGCCCGGGTTCCGCGCGAATTCCCAGGACGTCACCGGCGTACCCGGGATCGGATAATGACGCGTCGCCAGCCACAGGTCGATCATGAACGCGGCCATCGCCAGCGCCGAAGCCGGAACGAACTTCGCCGACACCACGCCCTTGAGCAGCCGGTTGACCAGAGTCGAGCCGAGCGCGATCGAGACCGAGAAGATGATGAGGAACAGCGTCACCACGCCCTGAGTGCCGCCCAGCGCGCCGGAGACGAGCGGCAGGAAATTGGTGACGAGGATCGCCCCGACCGCGAAGAACCAGCTGATCCCGAGAATGCAGAGCCACACCCCTTCGCCCTGGTGCGCCGATTTCAGGATCTGCCAGGTGCTGCGGAACGGGTTGCGGTCGATCCTCAGGTTCGGTGCGGCCGGCGGCGCGGGCGGAATCGCCCAGCTCGCCGCGAAACCAACGCCGGCAAGCGCCGTCGCCGCCACGCCGCATTCCCAGGCGGGCAGCACGCCGGTCACCGCGAGCAGCTGACCGCCCAGAATGGCGAGGAAGGTGCCACCCTCGATCAGCCCGGTGCCGCCGACGATCTCGTTATGCTGCAAATGCTGGGGCAGGACCGAATATTTGACCGGCCCGAAAAAGGTCGAGTGCATGCCCATCATGAACAGCGCGGCCATCAGCGCCGGCACCGACTGGAACCAGAAGCCGGCCAGCCCCAGCCCCATGATGAGCACCTCCGCCCCCTTGATGATGCGGACCAGCCGGGCCTTGTCCCAGGCGTCGGCGATCTGCCCGGCCATCGCCGAGAAGAGGAAATAGGGCAGGATGAACAGGCCGGTCGCAATGTTGCCGAGCAGGGCGACATGGTTCGGGTCCTGCGGGAACAGCGTGTAGGTCGCGAGGCTGAGCATCGCGAACTTCAGGACATTGTCGTTGAACGCCCCGAGGAACTGGACGACGAACATCGGCGCGAAGCGACGTTTCGCGAGCAACGAGAAATCGGGTGCCGACATATGCTGTGCCTCTCCCAGCGGGCGGGCATCATGGCGGACCGGGGCCTCATCACCAAGGCGTACCTTCACCGCGTCCGAACCCGACAACATCCCGGCGATTCGCCGGACGACGCTCCAATGCGACAAAATTGATCACTGTTCAATAAATAAATTAGACAGTGTTCAGTTTTAACCCTATTTCCCTCCTCATGGGACGGAGATCGGATCATTCGCGCGAACAGCTCGAGGCATTGATCCTCGCCGAGGGCCATGCGCTGATGGCCGAAAGGGGCTATGCCGATTTCTCGGCACGCGAGGTGGCGAAGCGGATCGGCTATTCGATCGGCACGATCTACAATGTGTTCGGCAGCCTCGATGCGTTGCTGCTGGCGATCAACAGCCGGACCTTCACCCTGTGGGCCGCCTGGCTTCGCGAAAAGCTGGCGGCGGCGGGCGACGACCGGATCGCGGCGCTGGTCGCGGGCTATTTCGACTTCGCCGAGCGCAATCCCAACCTGTGGGTCGCGATCTACGCTCATCGCCGGCCGCCGGGTACCGAGATGCCCGAAAGCTACCGCCGGCTGCGCAGCGGCCTGACCGGCATCGTCGAGACCGAGATCGCGCTGCTACTGCCCGAAGAGCGGCGCGACAGGGCCGCCGCCCTCGCCCGCTCGCTGGTCGCCCTGGTCCATGGGCATTGCGAGTTCGCGCTCAATGGCACCTTCGCGCTCCTCGGCGAGACCGATCCGCAAGGCGCCGCGCTGGCGCGGGTGCGGGACGTGCTGACGGTGGCGGGTCGGACCTGATCAAGCCGAACCATAATTCCGGACGTGTTCCGGCATGATGGTTGATCCGATCGCGGACTTCTTCTTTCCGTTCATTTCGAGCGCAGTCGAGAAACCATCCGCCCGCCAGGCTCAAGGTGTCTCGACTTCGCTCGACACGAACGGAGAGGGTATCTCACCCGGGTGAAATCCCTCTCCGTTACTTCTACTTCCCCTCGATCGTCGCCTTCGCCGCCTCGAGCCGTGCGGCATAGGCCTCGAGCACCCTGGCGGTGCGCCCGGCATAGACATTCGCGTCGTCGAAGCGGCGCTCCTCGATCGCTTCGCGCACGCCGGGCAGCGTCTTCGCGCCATAGCCGGTGAAGCGGCCGGGCGCATAGATCAGGTGCTTGTACCAGCTCCGTCCCGGCAGGCCGCGGTCGTCGAGCAGCAGCTGATCGATGTCGCGAAGCTGCGCATTGAGTTTCACGCGCCGGGCTGGATCGAGCTTCGCGCCCTTGTCGGCATAGGCGCTGTCATAGGCAGCGGCCGCCGCCTTGAGATGGTCGACCGCATCCTCGAGCGCCGCGAGTTCGATGTGCGGCGTGCTCGCCTCCACGGGCACCGGGGCCACCGGCCTGGTCGGGTCGCTCGCCAGGAGGAAAGCCTTGTCGGTCAGCAGCTTCTCGCGCTTGCGATCCTCGGTGCGGCGGTCCTCGGCGAGCTTCTTCACTTCGCCGAGATAGGTCGAGACCGTATCCGCAAAATCGCCGAAGCGCTGCGGCGGCGTGTCGGCATCGGCGACGCGCAGGACCAGCCGCCCGACCGTCTTCGACAGTGCCGCGCCATATTTCAGGCCGGGATCGTCGAAGGTCGTGAAGTGATGATAGCTGTCATAGACCGAATGGTAGACGCCGCCGCTCTCGTCCTCGCCGCCGAACCCGATGTTCAGCGCCGGCAGGCCGAGATGCTGCAGATAGGCGGAATAGTCCGACCCCGATCCCAGCGCGCCGATCGGCAGGTCCCCGCCCTTCTCCGCCGCCGCCAGCGCGGCTTCGCTGACCTGGCCGGTCTTGTCATAGGCGCGCACCCGCACCGCGGCCCGCGCGCGTTCCGCGACGCTGACGCCGGTCTGCGGATCGGTCACGTCGGCCGCGACCGAGCTGACCAGGTGCTGGAAATCATGGCTGCCTTCGGCGCCGAGGAAGCCGCGTCCGTTGCCGTCGGTGTTGATATAGATGACCGCCTTGGCCTTGAGCTCGGCGGCATGAGTCTCGGCCCATTCGGTCGAGCCGAGCAGCATCGGCTCCTCGGCATCCCAGCTGGCATAGACGATCGTGCGTTTTGGCCGCCAGCCCTGCTTCCACAGCCCGCCCAGCGCCTTGGCCTCGGACAGCATGGCGACGTTGCCCGACAGCGGATCGGAGGCGCCGAACACCCAGCCGTCATGATGATTGCCGCGGATCACCCATTGATCGGGATAGTCGGACCCTTTCAGCTTCGCGATCACGTCATAGACGGTCTTGAGCGACCATTCCGACTTGACCGCGAGATGCACCTTCACCGCGCCGTCGCCGCCGGTGTGATAGGCGAGCGGCAGGCCGCCCTGCCAGCCGTTCGGCGCATTGGGACCGCCCAGGCGCGACAGCAGCTTGCCCGCATCGCCATACGACATGGGCAGGACCGGGATCTTGAGGATCGTCGCCGCATCCTTGCGGTCGAGCCGCTTGGCATCCGCCGTGGCGCCCACTCCCGGCGTGAGGGGATCGCCGGGATAGACGGTCATGTCGGCCACCGACCCACGCTGCACGCCGAAATCGGGCCGGGCGCCGCCCTTGGGGTAGGTGTCGCCATCCCCATAGCCATCCTGCTGCGGGTCGGAATAGATGATGCAGCCGATCGCGCCATGTTCCTGCGCCAGCTTGGGCTTCAGCCCGCGCCAGCCGGCGCCGTAGCGCGCGATGACGATCTTGCCCTTCACGTCCACGCCGCGCCGTTCCAGCGCCTTGTAATCGTCGGGCAGGCCGTAATTCACATAGACCAGGTCGCCCGTGACATCGCCATCGCCCTGGAACGCGACATAGGGCGGCAGCGCCCCGGCGAGGTTGGCCGAGGTGTCGTCGCCCGGAACCGCCGGTTCCTGGCCGCCGAGTATGATCTTCTCCGGCGCGACCATTTCCACGGTGGTCGAGATCGGCGTCGGGTAGAGCACCTGGAAGGTCTCGATCTTCGCGTCCCAGCCCCATTCCCTGAACTTCGCCAGGATGAACTCGGCATTGGCCTTGTCGTGCGGGGAGCCGACATGGTTGGGCGCGGAGGACATGGTCTTCAGCCAGTCGAGCTGGTCCTGCGAGCTGACGCCGGCATCGAACGCCGCCTCATTCGCCTTCTGGTCGAGCGGCGCGGCGAGGCCGGCCTGCGCCAGCACCAGGGCGCACGCGCCCGCCATCAGAAATCCGAGCTTCGCCATGTCCGTGAATCCCCCTGCGACCTGTGTGGGTGCAGCATGCGCCACTCGCGGGCGGGAGCGCAATCGGGCGCAGTGGGCGGTTCGATGCTTTTTAAGGCGCGGCGGCGAGTGCCTTCTTACGCCCCTCCCTGGAAGGGAGGGGTTGGGGGTGGGTGCGCGCGTCTGCGCGCCAAAAGAATCAGGTCGCCAAGCTCCGAAGCGCCGATCGGGGCATCGAGCCCCGCTCGCCGCTGACCCACCCCTGCCCCCTCCCTTTCAGGGAGGGGAAATCTTCACAGCGGTTTGAACTCCGGATCCGTCCGGGCGCGCAGCACCTCGTCGTTGACCGAAATCCCGATCCCCGGCTCGGTCGATACCGGCAGATAGCCGTCGACCAGCGCGACCGGGTCACACAGCTCGGTATAGGCCTTGTTCTCGTAATAGGTGAATTCCTGGATCAGGAAGTTCGGGATGGTAGTGCACACCTGCGCGAACGCCATGGTCGCGAAGGGCGAGGCCACGCCGTGCGGCGCCACGGGGATGTTGTACGTCTCCGCCATCGCCGCGATCTTGCGCGTTTCCGCGAGGCCGCCGGCCTTGGCCATGTCCGGCTGGATGATGCTGAGCGCCTGCTTTTCCAGATAGGGCCGGAAGCCGTAGCGCCCATAGACATTCTCGCCCGCCGCGAGCGGTACGCGGACATTGTCGCGGATACGAACCATCGCATCGACATTGTCGCTCGGCACCGGCTCCTCGACGAAGAAGGGCCGGAATTTCTCGAGCAAATTGCAGATCTGGATGCCGGTCTCGACGTCGTAGCGCGCGTGCAGTTCCACCCCGATATCGTAATCGGGCCCAAGCGCGTCGCGGAAACCGCCGACGAACTTCTCGACATCGCTGAGCTGCGCGGTGGTGAGATGCTGGCCCCAGAGCCGGTCCGGGTTCAGCCCCTTGCCGACCAGCCAAGCATCGGGCGTGTAGTCAGTGCCGATCTTCAGCGCCCGCACCCTGGTCGCGGCAACGATACGCTTCGCATCGGCCGGGTCGTTGGCATGGAGATAGACCGGAATGCGTTCGCGCAGGCGCCCGCCCATCAGCTGGCTGATCGGCACGCCCAGCGCCTTGCCCGCCAGATCCCACAGCGCCATCTCGACGCCGCTCATCGCCGCATAATAGGGCCCACCGGTGCCGCGGATGAACAGAGGCGACGGCGCGCCGGCGAAATTGCCGCGCCGCCAGCCCCACAGATCGTTCATGATCGCTTCGATCGCCAGCGGATCGCGGCCGGTGAGCAGCGGGTTGAAGTTGTTATTGATGATATATTCGGCGCCGACCGTGTCGAGGAATTCGCCGGTGCCGGTCAGCCCTTCCTCGGTATAGATGCGGACAAACCGGCTGTTGAACCCGTTCTTGAGCCGCACCGCGCGGATCTCCCTGATCTTCAGCCTGGGTGGGCGCGTCGCCGCCCCGGCATTCGCCGCGAGCAGGAAGGTCCCGTAAAGCGCGGCCGCCTGGCCGAGCATCGTCCGTCGATTGATCATGGCTTTATCCGCGCGGGAGGAAAGGCTCAGCCTTCGTAAGGGATGCCCTTGGCCTTGTTGTTCAGCATCTCCTGGATGACTTCCTTCTTGACCGGGAGATTGTCCTGATTGGCCTTGAGCCAGGCGGTGAAATCCGCCTCGATCGGCTCGCTCCACTTCGCGTCGATCTGGCCCGCGGTATATTTTCCCTCGGCCAGGCGCTTGTGGCCGAACTCGTCGCGCAGGCGCGTGATCTCGGATTGCTTGACCACCCGCTCGGCGAGCTGGGGCGGGATGAACACCACGCCGCCGTCCCGGCCGAGCACCACATCGCCCGGCATCACCGTCGCCATGCCGATCCGGGTCGGACCGTTGATGCCGACCATGGTCGAGTTGAGCCGCGCCCCCGTCGCCATCGCGCCGAAATGGTGCGACGGATCATAGGAGCGCACGAACGACGTGAAGTTGGGCAGTTCCTTCAGCCCTTCGATATCGCGCACCGCGCCGTCATAAACGATGCCGTTGCCGCTGCGCGCGTAGATCGCGTTGCCAACATTGTCGCCGATCGACGGACCGTCCTTCTTCAGGCCGAAATGATCCGCGACATAGACGTCGCCCTTTTGCAGCATGTCGACCGGCCAGGCGTTCATCGCGCCCTTGCGCGCATCCTGCTTGCCCTGTGCTTCGATCACTTTCTGGATGTCGGGGCGGCCGGGCATCCACTGTGCAGTGAGCGCGCGGCCGACCAGCACCTTGTCCGGGAAGATCGACAGCCAGCCATCCTCATATTCGTAATTATAGCCGGCGCCGCGCAACGTCGCCCAGGCCTCTTCCAGGGTCACCGACTTCATCCGCTCGATGATGTCGTCCGACACCCTGGGCCGCCCGTCGGGGAAGCGCTCGCCGGTCCATTCGGGGGTGTAGGAGATCACCTGCTCGCGGGAGAAGAAGCCATCCCGGGCGAAAGCGGGCGTGGCCGCGGCGACAATCAGGCAGCTGGCAAGGATGCCGCTACGGGCGGCGAACAACAGGCGCGATCGCATCTCTCTCTCCCCTTTTCGTTTCGCGCGCCCCTTCCCGCGGAGTCGTCGCAACGCCTTCCTAGAACGAGACGAGTGGGGTGCCAATCATATTGTATATGATATCGACAGCAGGTTGAGCCCGGGAATGACAATAGAAGTCCCTCGGCCTACACCCGGACGATGTCCGAAACGCCGCAGCCCATTCCCGCCGCCACGCTCGTCCTGTTCCGCGAAGGGCCCGGCGCGCCCGAGCTGCTGATGGTCGAGCGATCCAAGGCGATGGTGTTCGCCGGCGGCGCGCTGGTGTTCCCGGGTGGCCGGGTCGATCCGGGCGACCATGCCCTCGCCCTGACCTTTCTCGGCGAGCCCGAGGATATCGCGGCCCGCATCGCCGCGATCCGCGAGACCATCGAGGAAGTCGGCGTGCCGATCGGGCTGAACCCGGTGCCGGACGGCGCGACACTGTCGGCCCTGCGCGCCGCGCTGCACTCCGGCATCTCGCTTGGCGAGGCGCTGCGTGACGCCGGCCTCGCGCTCGATCCGGCGCTGATCCCCTTCGCGCGCTGGCTGCCGGCGCATGCGCATATGCGGATCTTCGACACGCGCTTCTATCTCGCGCGCATGCCCGAGGGCGTGTCCGAGCCGGTGGTCGACGACACCGAGAATGTCCGCGTCTTCTGGGCGACCGCGCAGCGCGTGCTCGACGATGCCGATGCCGGGCGCGTGCGGATCATCTTCCCCACGCGCCGCAACCTCGAACGGCTCGCGCGCTTCGCCAGCTTCGAGGAGGCGGCCGCCGATGCGGCGCGCTATCCGATCCGCCCGGTCACGCCCTGGACCGACGATATCGACGGCGTGCCGCACCTGCGCATTCCCGACGATCTGGGCTATCCCGTCACCTTCGAGCCGATCACGAGCGCGATGCGAGGCTGAGGGAGCGCGGCTGATGCTGGCAGTGCGAAGGTTGGTCGCCGGCATGACGATCGCCGCGATCGTGCTGACAGTCGGGCTGTTGCTGTTCGCGGCGGTGCGCGGCCGGCCGCAGGACCTGCCCTGGACGCCGCTCGATCTCGGCCAGCCGGTCGGGATGATGACCGGGCGCAAGCTCGCCGGGCTGACGGACGATTTTCCGCATTGCCGGGCGCTGCTCGACAAGGCGGGGGTGCGTTACACAGTGCTCGCGCCGGTGAAATACGGCACCTGCAGCTATGCCGATGGCGTGCGTTTCGCGCCCGGCGGATCGCGCCGGACGCTTTATGCGCCCGCCGATCTCGGCACGTCCTGCCCGGTCGCGGCGGCGCTGTCGGTATGGGAATGGAATGTCGTGCAACCCGCGGCGCGGCGGCTGCTGGGAAGCCCGGTCGCCTCGATCGAGCATTTCGGCAGCTATAATTGCCGCCGCATCGGCGGCAGCAACAGCTGGAGCGAGCACGCCACCGCCGACGCGATCGACATCGCCGGCTTCCGCCTGGCGAGCGGCAAGCGCGTCACGGTGGCGGCGGACTGGAAGGGCGACGGGCCCGAAGCGACCTTCCTGCACGAAGTGCGCAACGGTGCCTGCCGGCTGTTCTCGACCACCCTGTCGCCGGACTATAATGCGGCACACCGTGACCATCTTCATCTCGACCAGGCCGAGCGGGGGGAGTTCGGCTGGCGGGCGTGCAGATAGGAAAGAACCCCTCCCCCGAGGGAGGGGCTTTTTGGCGGATCTCAGTGTGGCAGCGCGGCTGCCTCGACCTTCTCCACCCATTTGGGGAAGAAGGCAGGCTGGCGGTTCGACCAGCCCGATGCGGTCGCGGCCGCTTCGCTGATCGACTGGAGCAATTTGCGCCGCAGATCGGGATGCAGATGCGGCAATGCCGCCGCCGAGCAGAAGGCCGCGGGCAGCCAGGGCCGCACCTCGGCGCCGATCAGCCGCTCATAGAGGAAACGATAGGCGGAAAAGGTCGTGAGGCGCCCCTGCCCCAGATCGAATGCCGTCACCGTCATCAGCGGCGCCAGGAACGGCTCGACCGCATCCAGGCCGCTGTCATCGGGGATCATCACCCGAATGTCGGGGAGACGGGCATAAAGGCGCGCCTGGGCGCGGATGCTGGCGGCTTCCACGACATCGCGCGACCAGCGGCTCATCGCATCGTCGCGGTCGAGGCCAATGTCGAGCGAGCGCCGGATATAGCGCTGCGTCGAGGAACTGAAGCTCGCAAATTCCTTCATTTCGGCCAGCGTCATCGCGCCATTCGCCGGTTTCATCTTTGCACTCATATCGTCACCCCACCCCGCAAATGTGGAACCGGTGCCGATGATGCGCCAGGTTAGTTGGCAGCTCCCTTAACGCGCCGTCGTCCGGCATTAAGCATCGAATCATAGTTTCTGCTGCGATGCAACAAAGGTTGCGACGAACGGTGCGTCGCACGACGAAAACGGCTGTGGAGTGCGCTAGTTAAGCAACATAAACAACGCCACCCCAGCCCGCGGGGCGGACGGGGGCGGCAAGATTCCATTCCGGCAATCCGTGCGGATCAGCCCGCCTTTTCTTCCTTCAGCCGCGCCTCTTCGGCCGCGTCATAGCCGGAGGATGCCGGCGGCTCATGGCTGTGCACGGGCTGAGTCGAGGATGGCGGGTCGGACGCGTCCATCGATTCGTCCAGCGCTGCGTCGAGCCGCGCTTCCTTGCTCTCGGGATTGCGCTCGAGGCGCGCGGCGATCGACGCATCCTGGCCCGCTTCCTGGCGCGGATGATGAATCGCCTGATTCTCCTCGGGATGGCCCGGCGCCACGTCCTGGCTGTCAGGCGTCTTCTGATCGATTATCTTCTGGTCCTCGGTCATCGCCACTCTCCTGGGCTGTTACGAGGGGAGAACGAACGACTCCGCAGATGCGTTCCTGCGCATGAGACCCAAAGACGCCGGAATCGGTTCAGCCGTCGATCCGGCGGACTGTGACGCGCTGTTCGTTCATCGTGGTCCGGCCGAACACCGTCATGAAGGCGATATCGGTCGCATCGCGCCCCACCGCCACCCGGGCGAGATCGCCGCAGGAGGCCATGCCGGTCGCGTCGACCAGATGCCACGCCCCGTCCAGCCACAGTTCCGCAACCGCATGGAAATCGGGCGGATCGACCCCGGGCGCATAGGCCGAGACGCAGCGCGCCGGAATGCCGCCGGCGCGGGCGAGCGTCACGAGGAGATGCGCATAGTCCCGGCATACGCCGCGGCGATCGGCAAAGGTCATCAGCGCGGTGGTCACGCCACTGCTCGCGCCCGAGGCATAGGTCAGGTTGGTGCGCACCCAGTCGCGCATCGCGGCGGCGAGTTTCCCGCCCTCGAGCCCGCCGAACTGCTGCTCGACAAAGCCCTCGAACGAGTCGGATTCGCAATAGCGGCTGGGCAGCAGATAGGCGACGGTCTCGGCCGGCAGCATCCTGGCCGCCGTCGGCGCCAGCGATGCGAGATCGATCGCCGATCGCTCGATCGCGACCACCGCCTTATATTCCACGCGGAAATTGCCCTGGCCGCGCGCCCAGGTCCGCTGGCCGATCCCTTCCTCGCCCGGCACCGCGCGCAGCGGCTCGGGGCAATAGACGCGCAGGTCCTGCTGCTCGAGCCGCTGGTCCGCCATCGCCGCCGCCTCGACCAGCAACAGCACATCGGCGGCGTCTTCGATCCAGTAATCGAGCATCACGTCGATCGCGAGGCGCATGGCGGTCCTTTGCGGGAGGTAAAACAAAAGGCCCGGCAGGTTTCCCCGCCGGGCCTCTCGCCTGAGCGTTCAAGCCCCGTTCTAGTTCCGGTTGCCGAACAGGCGCAGGATGAACAGGAACATGTTGATGAAGTCGAGGTACAGGTTCAGCGCCGACATGATCACCACATGCTGCTCGGCACCGGTGCCGGCAACCTGAGCGTACATGCTCTTGGTGCGCTGCGTGTCATAGGCGGTGAGGCCCGCGAACAGCAGCACGCCGACGATGCTGATCACCAGCGCGAACGGGCCCGACTGGAAGAACAGGTTGAGCAGGCTCGCCACGATCAGGCCGACCAGGCCCATGATCAGGAAGGTGCCGAACGCCGACAGATCACGCTTGGTGGTGTAGCCATAGAGGCTGAGACCGCCGAACGCCGCCGCCGTCGCGAAGAAGGACTGCGCGATCGAGGTGCCGGTATAGGCGAGGAAGATGGTCGAGAGCGACAGGCCCATCGCCACCGCGAAGCCCCAGAACATCGCCTGCAGCGCGCCGGACGACATCCGCCCGCCGCCGAAGCTCATGCCGAACACGAAGCCGAGCGGCGCGAGCGTGATGATCCATTTCAGGATACCCGGGCCGCCGAACACCTGCGCGGCGATGCCGCTGGCGGCAAAGCCCATGGCGACGATACCCGTCAGCAGGATGCCCGAGAACATGTAGTTATAGACCGACAGCATGTAGCGGCGCAGACCCGCGTCAAACGCCTCGGTGCGTGCGCCCGTTGCCGTCGCGAAGGAAGTCGCGCCAGATTGGGGGTCGGACCAGTTAGCCATTTCGAATAAGCTCCTTTGACCCGGCATCATACCGGATAACGGGAATATCGCCCTTATCAGGGGGGTTTTCAAGATAATCCGGTGGGCTCCCAGCAGAGGCCAGCAACACTTTATTACAATTGACCAGCTTGCGGATGACAATACCGGGAAGTGCGGTAAAATCAGCTTCATGCACCGCCTGTTTGTCGCCTTGCGCCCGCCTCCCGCGGTCCGCGCCGCCGTTTCCGCGACGATGGACGGCGTGCCCCAGGCACGCTGGCAGGACGATGATCAACTTCACCTGACCGTCCGCTATATTGGCGAGGTCGATGGGCGTATGGCGGAGGATGTCGTGCTCGCGCTGGGCCAGGTTCATGCGCCGCCGATCGAGGTCGCGCTGTCGGGCGTCGGCGCGTTCGACAAAAAGGGCCGGGTCGATGCGCTCTGGGCCGGCGTCGCGCCGCACGACGCGTTCGCCGCGCTCCATCGCAAGGTCGATCACGCACTGGTCCGCCTGGGCCTGCCGCCGGAAGGCCGCGCCTATCTGCCGCACATCACGGTCGCGCGGATCAGCCGTGGCGCGGGCTTCGGCCCCGAAGTCGAGCGCTGGCTGGCGACGCATGCGGGCCTCGCCAGCCCAAGCTTCACGATCGGGCACATGACCCTGTTCGAAAGCCATCTCGGCGGCGAAGCCGCGCGATACGAGGTGGTGGAGCGCTGGCGGCTCGACTGAGCCGAATCCGGCTTCCGTATCCCCGCCGCTCTGCTAGCCTTGCCCCCAAGAACAATTGGGGAGGATCATGGCCACCACGCCCACCGGCGCGCCCGCGCGCACGCCAGCCTATGCCTGGTACGTCCTCGGCATCCTCTTCCTCGTCTACATCCTCAATTTCGTCGACCGGCAGATCATCTCGATCCTGGCCGAGGACATCAAGCGCGACCTGGGGCTGAAGGACGAGGATCTCGGCTTTCTCTATGGCACCGCGTTCGGCGTGTTCTATTCGCTGTTCGGCATTCCGCTCGGCCGCCTCGCCGACAACTGGAACCGGGTGCGGCTGATGACGGTCGGCCTGGCGCTCTGGTCGGCGATGACCGCCTTTTCGGGGTTCGCCCGCAACGGTGCGATGCTGACGGCGGCGCGGATTGGTGTCGGCGTGGGCGAGGCGACTGCCAGCCCCTCCGCCTATTCGCTGATCTCGGACTATTTCCCCAAGCGGCTGCGCGCCACCGCGCTCGCCATCTATTCCTCTGGCCTGTACGTCGGCGGCGGGCTGTCGCTCGGCATCGGCGGGCTGATCGTGCAGCGCTGGAACAAGGCCTGGCCCGAGGGCGGGCCGCTCGGCCTGCATGGCTGGCAGGCGGCGTTCCTGATCGTCGGCATTCCCGGCCTGCTCGTCGCGCTGTGGATCGCAACCCTGCGCGAGCCGAAGCGCGGCGCGTCGGAAGGGCTGCCGGAACCGGCGCCCCACCCCGCCCCGTTCCGTGAGTTCCTCGAAGAACTGCTCACCATCTTGCCGCCACTCACGCTGATCGGGGCAGCACGGGGCGGCACCCGCGCCCTGCTGATCAACCTGACCGGCCTGGCGATCATTATCGCCTGCGTGTTCGGCCTGATCTCGATCGGCGAGCCCTGGCCGCAATGGGTGGCGATCGGAATCGGCGTCTATGCCGTCTTCTCCTGGGCCTCGGCGCTCAAGCGGCGCGATCCGCCGACCTTCCGCCTGATCATCGGCAATCCCGCCTTTCTCTGCGTGGTCGTGGCCTATGGCCTCAACGCCTTCATCGCTTATGCCGTGAGCTTCTGGGCAGCACCTCATGCGCTGCGCGATCTCGCCGCCTCCCCCGCCACTGCCGGTCTCCTGATCGGCGGCGGCGGCGCGGCGGGCGGGTTCATCGGCGTGACGATCGGCGGCATCGTCGCCGACCGGCTGCGGCGGAGCTTCGCCAATGGCCGCGTGATGGTGATCATCTTCGGCGCGGTCGCCCCGGTGCCGGCCGTGTGGGTCGCCTTCACCACGCACGACCTGTGGCTCTATTATACGATGCTGCCGATCGCACAGATCCTCGCGGCGTCAGCGCTCGGCGCCTCGGCGGCGACCATGCAGGATCTGGTGCTGCCCAGGATGCGCGGAACGGCGACGGGGACCTTCTTCATCGGCACCACGCTGCTTGGGCTGGCGATGGGGCCGTATCTTGCCGGCCGGGTCTCGACCCTGAGCGGCAGCCTGTCGGTCGGCGTGCTCTCCCTGTTGCTGACGGTGCCGATCACCCTGGCGGCAGCGATCGCGGCCTATCGGCTCGTGCCCAAGGCAGAGGCCAATCGCGAGAATTGGGCGCGGGAAGCGGGAGAGGCGATCTAAAGTCCCTCTCCCTTGTGGGAGAGGGAGGGAGGAGCGAAGCGACGGAAGGGTGAGGGGGACACTCGCTCGTGTCGCGAACCTTACTCCCCCTCATCCGGCCCTTCGGGCCACCTTCTCCCACAGGGGGAGAAGGAAAAATTATCCCGCCGCGAACACGCCGCACGCGATCCGCGCGCCGCTGTTGCCCGACGGGTCGGTCATCAGATCGTCCGGCGCGGCATGCACCACGATCGCCGAGCCGTCCGCATCGAGCAGCCCGGCCATGGTCGCGCCGGGAATGGTGATGCCGATCGTGCCGCGCCCGTCAGTGCCGATGATCAGGTTGGGCAGGTCGCCCTCATGTGGTCCTGCCGGGTTCATCGATCCATGCTTCATCGCGGTCGGGTTCCAGTGACCACCCGCGCTCGCGAAGTCGGGCGGCGTGCACGCGCCCGTCATATGGACATGCGCGCCATGCGTGCCCGGCGGCAGGCCCTTCGCGTCGATGGTGAAGCGCAGGCCGCCCGCGACTTCATGCGCGGTGGCCCGGCCGGCATCGGCACCGGTGCCCGTGCGCAGGGTCGCGGTCGCGCCGGCGCCATTGGCGATCGGTGCCCCGACCTCCGTGCCATGCTTGTCGCAAGCCGACAGTCCGAGCGCCATGATTGCCGCAGTTCCGATCGTCACGATCCGCATCTGATGTCTCCCGTTGGCGTCCCGCCATTTCCAACCGCTACGGGCCGGCACGGTTCCGCGCAACCGCTCAGCGGCTGCGCACCGTGAGCGACAGGCCATAGAAGCGCGGCTCGCCGCCGATGAAGGTCGGCAGGCCCAGGGAGTCGCCGGTATTGCCGGCATCCTTGATATATTTGCGGTTGAACAGGTTGGTCACGAAACCCTCGACCCGCCAGATGCCGTTGGCCGATTCCACGCCGAGCCGCGCATCGACCAGCGCATAGCCCTTCTGGAATTCATCCTGCACCAGATCGGGGATCAGGTTGCCGGTCTGGAGCGAGGGCTTGTCGTTGTCGTCGTCGAAGAACACGCTCGACTGCCAGGTCACGCTCGGGGTGAAATCGATCTTCACCGGACCGACCGGCTGTTTCAGCACGAAGCCGGCCGAGGCGGCATTGTCGGGCGACAGGCGGAAATGATTGCCGTCGCGGGCGCCCTCGGTGAAGCGGCCATGCGTATAGGCATAGGTGGCGAACACGGTCAGCGCCTCGGACGGTACATAGCGGAGCTGGCCCTCGAACCCATAGGTCCGCGCCTTGCCGGCATTGGTGAGGATGAACTGGGTGCCGATCTGCTCGGTCGTCTGGAAGTTGGTGTAATTGTACAGATAGACCGATCCGTCGGCGAACAGCCGGCGATCGAGCAGAGCGGTCTTCGCGCCGATCTCATAGCTGTCGACCGTTTCGGACGGCAGGACCTTGAAATTCGGGGCGCCGTACGGAACGCCCGGCGCCGACACACTCAGCACTTCGGGGCGACGGCCCCTTGCATAGGTCGCGTAGATGCTCGCGTCGGCGCTCGCCTCGTAGTGCGCGGTGGCGCGCCAGGTCAGGCCTTCGTCCTTCAGGCCCCGGTCGGTCCGGGTGCCATTGGCCGCGGTCGGCTGAAGGCCGATGCCGAAAAAGGGCACGACGCTGGCCGGCAGCGTGTTCAGGACCGCGCCCGGCAGCGCCAGCGCCTGGAGCAGCGGCGTGCGCTGCGCCGCGGGCAGGCCCAGCGCGCCGATGAAGCCGCCCAGGATCGACCGGCCGTTCAGCACCGCCGCGGTGATGCCGGTCGACTTGTCGTCATGGCTGTAGCGGATGCCGCCGCCGATATCGAAGCGGTCAGTGACGTGGATGGTCGCATCGGCGAAGAGGTCGATGCTGTTGGTACGGGCGAAGTTGGTCGAGCTTTCGAGGTGGTTCGCCTTGAGATTGTTGGCGATGCCCGTCGCGGTCGCCGCGTCGAGCACGAAGCCGCTCGCGCCGGCGATGCCGCGCAGCAGTTGCGACGTGAAGGCCGGATTGCCGAGCACGCTCATCGGCGCGGGGTCGGTCGCCGGACGGCCGGGGATCAGCCCGCCGCCGTTGAGCGCGTTCGCCACCCGCGCCAGCGCGACGCGTTCGTCGAACGAGGCCGGCGTGCGCTGCAGGCCGTCCTCATGGAAATAGGTGCCGCCGACGAAAGCGGTCAGCCGCTCGCTGTCATAGCTCAGGCGCAGCGTGCCCATGGTCTGGTTGCCGCGGGCGTCCTCCGCCGCGGTCAGCGCGGGCAGCGAAATGCCGTCCGCATCGAATATCTCCAGCGCGTCGAAGCGGCGATAGGACCCCATCGCGTTGAGCGACCAGTGATCGTCGATCGCGTAATTCGCGATGCCGGTCGCGCCCCAGACGGTGCGGTTGAGACCCAGCGGCGCGCTGTTCTCGAAGCCCGGCTGCGGCGCCAGCGCCGCGCCCGAATTGCGCCCGCGATCGCCGATCACCGCGCCCGTCACCGGATCGGTCGGATTATAGGCGATCGATTTGAACGGCGTGCCGTTCGCATGGTCTTCCTGATAATTGGCGATCAGGTCGACGGTCAGCTTGCCCGGCGCCCAGCGCAGCGAGCCACGGATCGCCTGGGTGTCGACCGAGTTGAAATCCCGGTCATTGCCCTTGACCAGCAGATTGTCGAAGAAACCGTCGCGCTTCTTCGACCGGCCGGCAATGCGGATCGCCAGCGTATCGGTGATCGGCGCGTTGGCGGTGAGATCGACCTGATAGGCGTTGAAATTGCCGTAGCTGGCGCGGAAATAGCCGTATTGCTCGTTCGGATCGGCCTTGGCCTGGACGATGTTGACCGCGCCGATCAGCGCGCCGCGACCATAAAGCGTCGACTGCGGGCCCTTGGCCACTTCGACGCGCTCCAGATCGAACAGCTCGACATAGGATCCGCGCGACTTCGAGATCGAGACGCCGTCCTGGAAGACCGAGACGCGCGGCTCGTTGAACGCGCTGCCGCTGTCCGAGGTGATGCCGCGAATGACGAAGCCGGGATTGTTGGGCGACTGATTCTGCACGACGAAGCCGGGGACGTAGCGCGACAGCTTCTCGAAATCGGTGATGCCCAGCTCGTCGAGGAAGCGGCCCGAATAGGCGGTCAGCGCGATCGGCACCTCGCGCGCATTCTGGCTGCGCAGCTGCGCCGTCACGACGATGTCGCCCCCGTCATCCGTCGCGCCTGGCTCGGGCGCGGCCTGATCGATCGCGGGCGCGGACTGTGTCTGGGCCGATTGGGCATGGGCGGATTGAGCGATCACCAGCGCGGGCAGGCAGGTGAGCGCGAGAATCGTCGAACGGATCGTCATGATAGGCCCCTTTATTGTTGCAGGGGCGCCTAGGTGCCGACCGCGTCGCCTGTGTTGCAGTGCCGTGACCGTTATGTTGCAGCGCAAAAAGAAACGACGCGGATCGAACAGAGGACTGGCAAGCACGGGTTCATCCCTTTTGCGTTCAGGATCGTTGTTTCCCCGTGGAAGCCCGCAAATGATCATGAGCTACCGGCAATCCAGCCCCAATGACCGGATCAGGGCCGCGCTTGCCGCCGCCGCCCTGATGGGGCTGCTGGTCTACGCCCTGATCGCCGGGCTCGCGGTACGCATGCCCGGATCGGCCGAGAGCCCGCTCACCTTGTTCGGCGTGCTGCCGCCGCCCGTCCCGCCACCGCCCGAGAAGATCACGCCCCACCCGATCCGGAGCACAAAACCCGAAGGCGCCGCGTCGCCCGCCAATCTGCGCTCGAAAGCGACCGAGATCGTCGCGCCGGTTCCCATCGTGCAGGTCACCGTGCCGCCGCCGGTGGTCGCGGCGCTGAAACCCGGCATCGGCACCCAGGCCTCGAGCGGCGCGTCCGACGTGCCCGGTCCCGGCACGGGCGCGGGCGGCGAAGGAAACGGCACCGGCAGCGGCCGCGCGGGTGACGGCGACGGCGATGGCGGCGGGACACCCCCGCGCTGGATCCGCGGCCGTCTCAAGGATTCGGACTATCCACCCGCCGCGAAGGAAGCGCTGATTTCCGGCACCGTCGCGGTGCGCTATGTCGTCGCGGTGAGCGGCCGGGTGACCGAATGCAGCGTCACCGGATCGAGCGGCAACGCCGAACTCGACGCGACGACCTGCCGCCTCATCAAGGAACGCTTCCGCTTCAAGCCGTCGAAGGACGAGGACGGCACGCCGGTCGAATCGGTCATCGTCGAGAATCATAGCTGGCTGATCGACGACCGCCCGGAACCAACTGCGACTCCCAAGCCTTGAAACTCCAATGCCCGCAAACATTGTTGGCCACGGGTGGCGGCCTGCACTGGAAATCCCTATTCCATTCATATTAGGGCGATCAGCGGCGTGCCACATGGCCCCGACGCCACGAAACGACAGGAAGATGATGGCACGCGACTTCGACAAGGGTGACAGGCAAGGACGCGTGTTTGCGCGGTGGTTCACCAGCCTGGCGGTCGCGCCCGCGCTGCTGGCCGCGCCGGCCCAGGCCGGGCAGACCGTCGCTCCCCCGCCCATCGTCCGGACCGTCCCCCCGCCGCAGCAACTGCTGCCGCCCGCCGCACCGATGCCGCTGCCGGTCCCCAGCCCGGCCCAGGCGGACCAACTTCGCGCGATGCTCGATGCCAATGCGATGGCGCAGGGTCTTCGCGCCGTCCCCGCTGCCGCGCCGGGCAGGCTCGATGGCGATGCTCTTGTCCACGCCGTGCTCGATCATGCGCGCGCCGTGCATGCCGGCCGGCTCGACACCGCCGATTTCAACAGCGACTGGGGCCTGCGCCCGCCACCTTACGATCCCCTGCCAGGCTTTGTGGACGCGCTCCGGCGCGACCGGGTCGCTTCATGGATCGCCAACCTCCCACCACCTTATGCCGGCTATGACGGGCTGCTGAAGGGCCTCGCCAATTACCGCGCGATCGAGGCCGCGGGCGGCTGGCAACCGGTACCTGCAGGCCCCGATCTCGCCCTCGGCGCCAAGGGGCCGCGCGTGCTCGCGTTGCGCCAGCGGCTGGCGGTGGAGGATTCGCAGGTCGTGGCCACCGGCGACGTTTTCGACGCCGAACTCGCCGCCGGGGTGCAGCGCGCGCAGCGCCGCTACGGTTTGAACCCGGCGGGCGTCGTCTCCACCCAGACCCTGGCCGCGCTCAACGTGCCGGCGATCGACCGCGTCCACCAGATCATGGCCAATCTGGAGCGCTGGCGCTGGCTGCCGCAGGAGCTTCCGCGCGACCGCATTCAGGTCAACATCGCCGCCGCGGTGCTGACCGTGTTCGACGGCGACACGCCCGTCATGTCGATGCGGGCGGTCACCGGCCGGCCCGGCGACGAGACGCCGATGCTGTCCTCGACCATCAACAGCATCGTGATCAACCCGCCCTGGAACGTGCCGACCTCGATCGCGACGAAGGAATTGTGGCCGAAGGAGAAGAAGAGCCCCGGCTATTTCAAGCGCAACGGGTTCACCGTGATCGATGGCACCCGACTGCAACAGGCAGCCGGCGACCAGAGCGCGCTCGGCCGGTTCAAGTTCGATTTCAACAACCGCTATGCCGTCTATCTCCACGACACACCGTCGCGTGCCAAGTTCGCCAGCTTCAGCCGCCTCGCCAGCCATGGCTGCGTGCGACTGGAAAAGCCCGCCGAGCTCGCCGAACTGCTGTTGAAGGGCGACCCGGCCTGGCCGCCCGAGGCGATCGCGGCGCAGGTGGCGAAGGGCAAGACGCTGCGCGTGACCTTGACCCGGCCGGTCGAGGTCTATTTGCTGTACTGGACGGCGTTCGCCAGCGCGAGCGGCCAGATGAATTTCCGTGCCGACCCTTATGGCTGGGACAAGTCCCTCGCCGCGAAGATCGAGGCGCGGTCGTCCGGCCGGCTGGTTCTGCCTGAACTCGAGGAGATGACACGATCATGAGCATGAACCGGGGCAAGATCGCAGGTTTGGCGGCTGGATTGATAGCGCTCGCGGCGCTGGCCGGCTGCGACTCGTCGACGCCGGAATCCGCCGCGCCGGCAGAGAATATCGCCGACAACGCCGAAACCGTGAACGTCGTGGTGCCCGAGGAGGTGCCCGTGCCGGAGACGCTCAACTCCGCCACGGTGGAGGCACCGCGCGAGACCCCACCGGATCCGGATGCCCAGACGCAGGAAGATGCCGACGCGACCGGCATGACCGCCCGCGTCCGCCGCGACGAGGCGTCGGCGAACGAGACGATTCAGTAAGCACCGGAGGCCCCGGACGCCGTTATCCCCGTTCGTATTGAGCTTGTCGGAGCACTGCCCTTTTCTTCCGGCAAAGGCAGAACAGCCCTTCGACAAGCTCAGGGCGAACGGGTGAGGTGCCTGTTTTCACCCCATCGACAGTGTCCCCGGCCTGCGTCTATCGCCCGGCGATGAGCATCATCGCGACCATCATGAACGCCGCCACCGGCGCCCCCATCCAGAAAATGACCTTCGGCCGCATGCCGCGCCCCGGTGCCGGTTTCGTCCTCGCCTCGGGCGAGCGCGTGACCGCGCAGCGCGTCGATATCGGCAAGCCCGCGCCGGGCAAGTTCATCGCGCCCGTCGATATCTGGGTGACGCTGCCGTAACGAGAAAAAGGGGTCAGAGTGATTTTTGACAAGGGCGAGGCTCACACCCCAACAACGACCCCGCCATATTCCTTCACCAACGCATCACCCGTCAGCAATGTCACACCCTCGGCCGTCGCCTGCGCGACCAGCACGCGATCGAACGGATCGCGGTGAATCGGCGGTAGCGCGTCGACCGCCAGCACGTGCTCGGCGGTGATCGCCAGCTCCTCATAACCATTGTCGATCAGCCCGCGGCGCAGCAGCCGGGGATCGACCTGGAAATCCTCACGCCCGAGCCCACGTTTGATCGTGATCTCCCACAGGCTGGCGACGCTGAAGAGCGGCACATTCTGCGAGTCCTCGATCAACCCGCGTGCTTCGGCGGAGAGCCGCGCGGGGTCGCCCGCCGCCCAGAGCAGCAGATGGGTGTCGAGGAGCAGCCTCACCTGGCGCCACCCTCGAACAGCGACTCGATCTCGTCCCGGCCCATCGTGTCGAAATCGTCCGGTACCTCGATCATGCCCGTTAGAAACCCGGTCCGGCGCTTCTCCGCCGGCTCGACGACATCGAGCGCGGTCACTTTCACCAGCGGCTTGCCCGCCTTGGCGATCACGAACGGCTCGCCGCGCAACGCGCGTTCGATCAGGCGCGACAGGTGCGTCTTGGCTTCGTGGATATTGACGGTGAGCATAAAGCCTCCAGACTAAACCAAGTGAACTTAGTTCAGCCGACGGTCAGGGGCAACAAAAATGTCAGCGACCTTACTGACATTCCCGACACGCACCGCGTCGATTCAACCCTGACGGCGTCGCCGCCATCCGGGCGCAATGGCTGATCCGATCGTCATCGCCACCCTTCCCCAACCGAACCCCTCTTGCTAAGGCCCGCGCGACTCTTCGCATTCGCACATCCCGGAGCGCGCCCGCGCGGAACCTTCCGCCTCCCCGCCGCGCCCGGCCAGACAGGGAAGGAACCCGCTCCAGATGACCGCCATTGGCCAGGATACGCTCGGCGCCCGCAAGACGCTCAAGGTCGGCTCGAAGTCGTACGACTATTATTCGCTGGCCGACGCGGCCGAGAAATATGGCGACATCAGCCGCCTGCCTTTCTCGATGAAAGTGCTACTCGAGAACATGCTCCGTTTCGAGGACGGCAAGACCGTCACGACTGACGATGTGAAGGCGATCATCGACTGGCAGCAGGAGCGCCGCTCGGACCGCGAGATCCAGTATCGCCCCGCGCGCGTGCTGATGCAGGACTTCACCGGCGTGCCGTGCGTGGTCGATCTCGCCGCGATGCGCGATGCCATCACCAAGCTCGGCGGCGACGCGGCGAAGATCAATCCGCTGGTCCCTGTCCATCTCGTCATCGACCATTCGGTGATGGTCGACGAGTTCGGCACGCCCAAGGCGTTCGAGGACAATGTCGATCTCGAATATAGCCGCAACTTCGAACGCTATGAATTCCTGAAATGGGGCTCCAAGGCGCTCGACAATTTCCAGGTCGTCCCCCCGGGTACCGGCATCTGCCATCAGGTGAACCTCGAATATATCGGCCAGGGCGTATGGTCCTCGGCGAGCTGGGGCGAGCATGGCGACGGCACGACGGTCGCCTACCCCGATACGCTGGTCGGCACGGACAGCCACACCACCATGGTCAACGGCATGGGCGTGCTCGGCTGGGGCGTCGGCGGGATCGAGGCCGAGGCCGCTATGCTCGGCCAGCCCGTCTCGATGCTGATCCCCGAGGTCGTCGGCTTCAAGCTGACCGGCGCGATGAACGAGGGCATCACCGCCACCGATCTCGTGCTCACCGTGACCCAGATGCTCCGCGCCAAGGGTGTGGTCGGCCGCTTCGTTGAGTTCTACGGCCCTGGCCTCGACTCGATGACGCTCGCCGACCGCGCGACCATCGCCAACATGGCGCCGGAATATGGCGCGACCTGCGGCTTCTTCCCGATCGACGCCAAGACGATCGAGTATCTCAAGCTCACCGCCCGCCCCGACGAAACCGTCGAGCTGGTCGAGGCCTATTGCAAGGCGCAAGGCCTGTGGCACGATGCCGACAGCGTCGATCCGGTCTTCACCGATACGCTCGAGCTCGACATGAGCAGCGTCCAGGCCAGCCTGGCCGGGCCGAAGCGCCCGCAGGACCGCGTCTCGCTCAACAAGGTCGACGAAGTGTTCAACGGCGACCTGTTCAAGGTCTATCACAAGGAACAGCCGGTCCGCGCCGCTGTCGAGGGCCGTCCGGACGATATCGGCGACGGCGACGTTGTCATCGCCGCGATCACCAGTTGCACCAACACGTCCAACCCTTCGGTGCTGGTCGCCGCCGGCCTCGTCGCCCGCAAGGCGCGCGCGCTCGGCCTGACCTCCAAGCCCTGGGTCAAGACGTCGCTGGCCCCCGGCTCGCAGGTCGTCACCGACTATCTCAACAAGGCCGGCCTGACCGAGGACCTGAACGCGCTCGGCTTCAACTTGGTCGGCTATGGCTGCACCACCTGCATCGGCAATTCGGGTCCGCTCGCGAGCGAGCTGTCGACCGCGATCAACGAGAACGACATCGTCGCCGCCTCGGTGCTGTCGGGCAACCGCAACTTCGAGGGCCGCGTCTCGCCTGACGTGCGCGCCAATTTCCTCGCCTCGCCGCCTTTGGTCGTCGCCTATGCGATCAAGGGCACGGTGACCGAGGACATGGTCGAGACGCCGCTCGGCAAGGGCTCGGACGGCAATGACGTGTTCCTCAAGGACGTGTGGCCCTCGAACGCCGAGATCGCCGAAGTGATGGCGGCGAACATCGACGACACCATGTTCCGCTCGCGCTACGGCAATGTCTATGCCGGCGACGAGAAATGGCGCGGCATCGAGGTCGAAGGCTCCGACACCTATACCTGGCGCGCAGGCTCCACCTATGTCGCCAACCCGCCCTATTTCGAGGGCATGACCATGACCCCGGCGCCGGTGACCGACATCATCGAGGCGCGCCCGCTCGCGATCCTCGGCGATTCCATCACCACCGACCACATCAGCCCTGCGGGCTCGATCAAGGCGGACAGCCCGGCCGGCACCTATCTGCAGGAGCATCAGGTCAGCCGCGCCGACTTCAACAGCTATGGCGCACGTCGCGGCAACCATGACGTGATGATGCGCGGCACCTTCGCCAATATCCGCATCAAGAACGAGATGGTCCCCGGCGTCGAAGGCGGCATGTCGAAGTATGAAGGCGAGATCATGCCGATCTACGACGCCGCGATGCGCTTCAAGGCAGACGGCACGCCGCTCGTCGTCATCGCCGGCAAGGAATATGGCACCGGATCGTCGCGCGACTGGGCGGCCAAGGGCACCAACTTGCTCGGGGTCCGCGCGGTCATCACCGAAAGCTTCGAGCGTATCCACCGCTCGAACCTGGTCGGCATGGGCGTGCTCCCGCTGCAGTTCGCTGAAGGCATCACGCGCCAGACCCTGGCTCTGGACGGTTCGGAGAGCTTCACCATCCAGCACGTCGCGGACATCCGCCCGCGCCAGGATGTCGAAGTGATCCTCACCCGCGCCGACGGCACGACCGAAACCTTCCTGACGCGCTGCCGTATCGACACGATCAACGAGCTAGAATATTTCCTCAACGGCGGCATCCTGCAATATGTGCTGCGCAAGCTGGCTGCCTGAGGAAGTGACATATGCGTAAGGCGATTGTCTGGTCGCTCGCCCTCTCCATCGCCGCCGCGCCCGTCGCGGCGGCGGAGGACTGGAAGCAGTTCGTGACGGCCGACGGCTATTCGAGCGCCATCGAGACCGGGTCGATCAAGACGGCGGGCGCACAGCGCGCCTTCCGCCTGCGCCTGGGCAAGGTCGGCGACACCCATATGGCGGTCGCCGACGCCGTGCTCGATTGCCCAAGCAAGATGCTGATGCTCGGCCGCGTCGCGCTCTACAATAACGGGGTCCAGACGGGTACGCGAGAAGCCGACCCGGCCAAGCCGTTCATCGAACCGATGAGCGACCAGCCCTCGGGCGACGAGATCGCGGCATTGGTCTGTACGGGTTGAGTCAAGAGGCGAGGTTCCGGCCGTGGAAGAGCGGCATTCGCATGGCCGCTCTTCCCCATCGCGATCCCCAACCACACCGTCACCCCGGACGTGTTCCGGGGTCCATCCCTCCTCTTGGCGATGGCTCGCGTATCAGTAGCGACAGCGCTCGCGGATGAATGGATGCCGGAACAAGTCCGGCATGACGATGGTCGTTAACGCAGCCCCTCCACCGCCCGAGCCCGCGCGTAGAGGAAATACACCAGCAGCCCGACCCCGTTCCACACCAGGAACGACATCTGAGTCACATGCTGCAGGCTCATGAACAGATAGCAGCATCCGAGGATCGCGCCCGGCGCCACCACCCAGGCGAACGGCGTCCGGAACGGCCGCCGCGCATCGGGGCTGCGCCGCCGCAACACCAGCACGCACGCCGCCACCGCGACAAAGGCCACCAGCGTCCCGGCATTGGCGAGCGACGCGATCACGTCGAGCGGCAGCAGCCCCGCCAGGATCGCCACGAACACCGCCGTCACCGCCGTGATCCGCGCCGGCGTCCCACGCTTCGAAATCGCGGCCAGCGAGGGCGGCAGGAAGCCGTCGCGCGCCATCACCAGGAAGATGCGGCTCTGCCCGTACAGGAACGCCAGCAGCACCGTCGGCAGGGCGATCGCCGCCGCAGCCGCGACCACCGTCGCCACGCCGCCGCTGCCCAGCTCGCGCAGGATCAGCGCCAGCGGCTCGGCGCTTTTCGAGAAGACCGTATAGTGCACCGCCCCGACCGCCGCCGCCGCGACGACGATATAGATCAGCGTGCAGGCCAGCATCGACCCGACGATGCCGATCGCCAGGTCGCGCTCGGGATTCTTCGCTTCCTCCGCCGCGGTCGAGATCGCGTCGAAGCCGTAAAAAGCGAAGAAGATGATCGCCGCGGCGCCCATCACGCCATATTTCACGCCGTGATCGTCCGGCACGCTGCCGAAGCCGCTCGGCGCGAACGGGTGGAGATTGGCCGGATCGAAATGCGGCAGCGCCACCGCGACGAACAGGGTCAGCGTCGCGATCTTCAGGATCACCAGCGCGCTGTTGATCCGCGCGCTCTCCCGCGTGCCGAGCATCAGCAGCCCCGCGACCACCGCGATGATCAGGATCGCCGGCACGTTGATGCCCGTATTGGTGAGATGCATGCCGCCTTCCGTCATCAGAGTCGGCCCGTGCGTCATCCAGTCGGGCAGGATGATGCCCAGCCCCTTCAGGAACCCGACCGCATAACCCGACCAGCCGACGGCGACGGTCGATACGACCAGCGAATATTCCAGGATCAGGCTCCACCCCACGAACCAGGCGAGGATCTCGCCCAGCACCGCATAGCTATAAGTGTACGCGCTGCCCGAGGCCGGGATCATCGTCGCCATCTCGGCATAGCAGAGCGCGGCGCAGGCGCAGATCGCGCCGGCAACGGCGAAGCTGAGCAATACCGCGGGACCGGCGCGATCCGCGCCGACGCCGATCAGGGTGAGGATGCCGGTGCCGACGATCGCGCCGACGCCCATCGCGACCAGATGCGGCCAGGAAAGTGTCCGCGCCATGCGATGCGGTTCCGGCTGGTCCTCCGCCGCGACGATCGTCTTCAATCTGAACAGGCTGCGCATCTCGTTCCCCGCATTTTTCGCAAGCCTAGGCGTGTTCGCCGCACCGGTGCAATGCTGGCGCGGGCGATTGCGGGGCGCTACAGCGCCAGCCAACAGGTTTCAGGAGAGACGAGTATGGACATGACGCTGGACTTCGCCCTTGGCGAGAATGCGGACATGATCCGCGACGTGACGCAGCGCTTCGCCAGCGAGAAGATCGCGCCGCTGGCCGCGAAGATCGATGCCGAGGACTGGTTCCCCAGGGAGCTGTGGCCCGCCATGGGCGAGCTCGGCCTGCACGGCATCACCGTCGAGGAGGAATATGGCGGTCTCGGGCTCGGTTATCTCGAGCATGTCATCGCCTGCGAGGAAGTCAGCCGTGCCTCGGCCTCGATCGGCCTTTCCTACGGCGCCCATTCCAACCTCTGCGTCAACCAGATCCGCCGCTGGGGCAATCCCGAGCAGAAGGCGAAATACCTGCCCAAGCTGGTTTCGGGCGAGCATGTCGGCAGCCTCGCCATGTCCGAGGCGGGGGCCGGCTCCGACGTCGTCTCGATGAAGCTGCGCGCCGACGAGGTGCAGGGCGGCTATGTGCTCAACGGCACGAAGTTCTGGATCACCAATGCGGCCTATGCCGACACGCTGGTCGTCTATGCCAAGACCGGTGACGGCAGCCGCGGCATCACCACGTTCCTGATCGAAAAGGACATGCCCGGTTTCTCGATCGGCCAGAAGATCGACAAGATGGGCATGCGCGGCTCCCCCACTGCCGAGCTCGTCTTCAACGATTGCGAAGTGCCCGAAGAGAATATCATGGGCCCGCTCAACGGCGGTGTCGGCGTGCTGATGTCGGGCCTCGACTACGAGCGCACCGTGCTCGCGGGCATCCAGCTTGGCATCATGCAGGCATGCCTCGATGTAGTGATTCCCTACCTGCGCGAGCGGAAACAGTTCGGCAAGCCGATCGGCGCGTTCCAGCTGATGCAGGCCAAGGTCGCCGACATGTATGTCGCGCTCAACTCGGCCCGCGCCTATGTCTATGCAGTGGCCCGGGCGTGCGACAGCGGCAGGACCACCCGCTTCGACGCGGCCGGCGCGATCCTGCTGGCGAGCGAGAACGCCTTCCGCGTCGCTGGCGAGGCAGTCCAGGCGCTGGGCGGCGCCGGCTATACCAAGGACTGGCCGGTCGAACGCTTCCTGCGCGATGCGAAGCTGCTCGATATCGGTGCCGGGACGAACGAGATCCGGCGCATGCTGATCGGGCGGGAATTGATCGGGGCTTGACCACTTCCTCCGTCATGCCGGACTTGTTCCGGCATCCATCGTGCAACAAGCACTGCCGTCGCGAGAGGAGAGATGGACCCCGGAACGAGTCCGGGGTGACGATGGAGTTGGAATGGGTCGCGGAAGTTACCGCAAGCTCACCTTCGCGGTCACCGACAGCCCCGGCCGCAAGCGCGCCACCGCCGGCTGACCCGGATCGAGCCTGATCCGCACCGGCACGCGCTGGACGATCTTGGTGAAATTGCCCGATCCCGGCTCGAACGGCAGCAGGGTGAATTCCGACCCCGAGCCCGGCGCAAAGCTCTCGACCTTGCCGGTCAGGCGATCCCCGTCCAGCGCGTCGACCCTGATCGTCGCCGCCTGGCCGGGAAGCATCGCCCGGGTCTGAGTCTCCTTGAAGTTCGCGACCACATAGAGCGCCTGAGAGGGCACCAAGGTCAGCATCCGCGAGCCAGGCTGAACGAAATCGCCGGTGTGGACCTGCCGATTGCCCACCACGCCATCGACCGGCGCGCGGATGACGGTATGACCCTGATCCTGCCGCGCCAGCTCGAGCGCGGCTCGCGCGCGCAGGGCGGCGGCCTCGGCCTGCGCGAGTTGCGCCAGCAGCACCGGGCGGCGGGCATGAGTCACCGCGGCCTGTTCGCTCGTCACGTCGCGATCGGCCAGTACGCGCTCGCGCGCCGACTGGGCGCCGATCGCGGTGGCGCGGACCCGTTCCATATCGCGCCGCGTGGCGAAACCCTGCGCCACCAATGCTTCGAAGCGGACTCGATCGGCGGCGGCACGGCTATATTCGGCATCGGCCGACTGGATCGAGGTCTGCGCCGCACGGACCTGCGCGGCAGCAAGGCCTTCATCAGCGCCAAGCCCCGCCAGCGCAGCCCGCGCGGTGGCGACACCCGCATCGGCATCCGCCACCGCCGCCTGCGCCGCCGCCAGCTTCGCGTCGAATTCCTGTGCGTCGATCTGCACCAGCGGATCGCCGGCCTTCACGGCCTGGTTGTCACGCACCAGCACCGCCGACACGAGGCCGCCGACCTTGGGCGCGACCGAACTGCTGTCGGCCTTGAGATAGGCATTGTCGGTGCTCTCCACCGTGCGCGGCGAAAGCAGCCAGGCCACACCGGCCACCGCGATCAGGATGGCGATCGCCGCGGCGATCAGCGGGTTGCGGCTGATCCTGCGGCGCTGCGTCGCCTCGACCGGCACATCGATCGTCGCGGCCATGTTCATGACGAGATCACCAGCAGGGTGGAGGTGGCGGTCGCAAGAATCCGGCCCGCCGCATCGGTAAGCTTCGCCTCGGCAAAAGCCACCCGGCGCCCCATGCTGATCACCGTCCCTTCGGCACGCACCACGCCCGTATCGACCGTCATGCCGCGCACATAGGAGATCTTCAGCTCGAGCGTCGTATAGCCCTGCCCCGGCGCCAGCTTCGAATGCACCGCGATGCCGCAGGCGGAATCGAGCAGGGTCGCGGCATAGCCGCCATGGACGCTGCCGATCGGGTTGTAGACCCGGTGATCGGGATTGCCCTCGAACACCGCGCGACCTTCCTCGATCTCGACCAGCGAGAACCCCAGCGTCTCGCCGATCGGCGGCTGGCGGCTCGTGTCGAGTATCGCGCGCAACTGTTCGATGCCGCTCATCGCGGCACGATCGCCAATGTCGGTCATTGCGCCTTCTCCAGCCCGAAGCGCTCGATCACCGATCGCCGTGCCCGGGCGAGGATCGCATCGGACTGCGCGGCGTCGGCGACCGCGCGCGACAGCGTCACCGCGCCGACCATCTCGGCCAGCATCGATGCGGCCGCACTCTCCGGGTCGGCGATACCGTGCCCGCCCAGCAACGCCGCGAGTCGTCCGGTCAGGCCGGCCACGCCCTGCCCGAAGCGCACCCGTGCTTCCGGGTCGAGCCGCGCGAGATCGCCGGACAAGGCTGGCAGCGGGCAGCCATATTCGCGCGAATCGCGATGCCCGGTCGACAGATAAAAATCGACATAGGCCATCAGCGCACCCTGCGGGTCACTCGCGGCCTTGGTCACATCGAACCGGCGCCCGGCGCTTTCGAACATCGCCTCGATCGCCGCCGCGATCAGCGCGTCCTTCGATTCGAAGTGCGCGTAGAAACCGCCATGGGTGAGCCCCGCCCGCGCCATGATGCCGGCAACGGCGACGCCGCCCGGGCCCTTGGCGCGGATTTCACGGGCCGCTTCCTTGAGCACACGGCGCCTGGTCTCGCTCTTGTGATCGCTGTCGTAGCGCATGGCCTTGTCGATCTCCTTTATATGACGCATATAATATAAAGGCCGCCAGGGGCAAGCCCAAGGACAAGTACCGATGTCATCCACCTCTGCCGTCGGTGCGCCGATCGATCCCATGGCGCTGCCCGACGCGCGGAAATTCCTGATCTTCGGGGTAATGGCGTTCGGCCAGTTCATGGCGCTGATCGACATCCAGATCGTCGCCGCCTCGCTGAACGAAGTGCAGGCCGGCCTGTCTGCCGGACCCGACGAGATCAGCTGGGTCCAGACCGCCTATCTGATGGCGGAGCTGGTGATGATCCCCTTCGCTGCCTTCCTCGCCCAGTCGCTGTCGACCCGCTGGCTGTTCGCGCTCTCCGCCGGCCTATTCACCGTGGCCAGCGCGCTATGCGGCCTCGCCTGGAGCATCGAATCGATGATCGCCTTTCGCGCGCTGCAGGGGTTCGTCGGCGGCGCGATGATCCCGACGGTGTTCGCCACCGGTTTCGCGATGTTCTCCGGCAAGCAGCGCGCGATGATCCCCGCGATCCTCGGCATGGTCTCCGTGCTTGCGCCGACGCTCGGGCCGACGCTCGGCGGCTGGATCACCGACGCGGCTGGATGGCGCTGGGTGTTCTACGTCAACGTGCTGCCCGGCACGCTGGTCACCATCCTCGCCCTTTCGGTCATCAGGGTCGACCGCGCCGACCTGTCGATGCTCAAGCGGATCGACTGGGTCCATCTCGCGTCGATGGCGGTGTTCCTCGCTGGCCTCGAATATGTGCTGGAGGAAGGCCCGAAGAACGACTGGTTCGGCGACACCAGCATCGCCGCCGCCGCCTGGGTGGCGTTCATTGCCTTCCTGCTGTTCCTCGAACGCTCCTTCCGCTCGAGCAGCCCGATCGTGAAGCTTTCCCCGTTCCGCAAGCCGACCTTCGTCTTCGCCTGCGTGTTCAACCTGGTGATCGGTTTCGGCCTCTATGCCGGCACCTATCTGGTGCCGCTCTTCCTCGGCCGGGTGCGCGGCTACAATGCCAATGAGATCGGCACCACAGTGTTCGTCGCCGGCCTCGTCCAACTCTGCGGCGTGCCGATCGCCGCGGCCCTCTCGCAGCGCATCGACCAGCGCATCGTCATCACTTTCGGCCTCGGCCTGTTCGCCGCGGGGCTGTGGCTCTTCTCCTATATGACGCCCGACTGGGGCTTCGCCGCCCTGCTCGTGCCCCAGGCAGTGCGCAGCTTCGCGATCATGCTGTGTATTGTCCCCAGCGTCGGCCTCGCGCTCAACGGCTTTGCCGGGCCGGAACTGCGCTACGCCTCGGGCCTGTTCAACCTGATGCGCAACCTGGGTCGTGCGATCGGCATCGCGCTGGTCACCACCTGGCTGCAGGACATGACGCGCCTCCACGCGCTGCGCATCAGCGAGTCGCTCGGCGCCTCGTCACGGATCGCGACCGATACGCTCGGCAACCTCGCGCGGATGATGCAGCAGATGACACCCGATCCCGCTCGTGCGCTGCTGATGGCGGAGGCCGTGATGGGCCGCGTCGTCGGCCGCGAGGCGCTGACCTTGGCGTTCAACGACGTGTTCCGCATCATGGCCTGGCTGTTCATCGCCGCGCTGGTGATGGTGCCGTTCTGCCGTCCGCCGAAACAGGCGAGCCCGGCACCGGTCGACGCGCACTAGCTCCACCCGCCTCCAAGCGCCTTGAACAGCGCCACCGCTGCCTGCGCCTTGCGTGCCGCGGCGTCGCTCTCGCGCCGTTCCGCTACCAGCACTGCCTTGCGCCCGCGCGCCAGCGCCAGCCGGTCGTCCTCGCCGCTGGCCACGCGCCGCTCGGAGAGCGAGAAGGCCGCCCGTTCGCGGTCCAGCGCCGCGCCCGCTTCCTGCGCCGCGATCCGCGCATTCAGGAAACGGTTGATCGCGGTCTCGCTGTCCGACAGCGCCCCCAGCACGGCCTTCTCATAACGCGCGGCGGCGCCCTGCCCGCGCGCATCGGCGGCGCGGATCTGCGCGCGGATCATGCCGCCGGAGAAGATCGGCCAGGAGATGCTCGGGCCGATCTGAAGCCGCGTGCTGTCGCCGGAAAAAAGGTCGCCGGGATTGCGCGCCTGCTGGCCGAGGCTGCCGAACAGACTGAAGCGCGGGAACAGGTCAGCGGTGGCGACGCCGATGTCAGCGGTGGCGGCGACGAGCTCGCGCTCGGCACGGCGCACGTCCGGGCGGCGTTCGAGCAATTCCGAACGAAGCCCGACCAGTATCTCGTCAGGGCTGGCCGGCAGCGGCGCGGGCGCGCGCAGCATCTTGCCGACATCTTCGGGCGTCGACCCGACCAGCACAGCGATTCGATAGGCCGCCGCGGTCGCGCTTGCCTCGGCATCGGGCACCGCAGCGGCGCTGGCCCGGGCAGCGCCCTCGGCGGTCTCGGCATCGAGCCGCGAGGCCTCGCCCGCCGCGAACCGCAGCCGGGTCAGCCGCGCGAGATCGGCATCCGCCTCCGCCGTCGCCTTGGTCGTGGCGACCACGGCCTGCGCATTGCGGAGATCGAGATAATTGCGCGCCACCTCGGCGACCAGCGACAGCATCACGTCACGCCGCGCGAACAGCGCGGCATCCTCGCGCGCCGCCGCCGCTTCGCCCTGCCGGACCTGGCGGCCCCACAGGTCGATCTCCCAGCTCGCATCGAAGCCACCGTCGAACAGCCGGAACTCGCGCTGGAATCCCGGGATCTGCCCGATCGGCAATTGCCCGTTCCGGCTCAGCACATTCTCGGTCGCCGATCCCTTGGCCGTCACGGACGGCAGGCGCGTGCCCGCCACCGCATCGCGGTTGGCGCGCGCCTCGGCCAGCCGGGCTTCGGCCTCCGCCAGATCCGGGCTGCTCTCGACCGCGCGCGCGACCAGCGCCGAAAGCTGCGCATCGCCGAAGCGATTCCACCACGCCAGATCGACCGCGCCGGGCGTGCCGGCCTCGACCCAGTTCGCGGTGACGCCCGGCGTCGAGGGCCGCTTGTAATCCGGCCCGACGGTGCAGCCGGCCAGCGCCGCGCTTGCGAGCAGTACGGCAAGGAAACGAGGCATCGGGATCACTCCATGCGCGCGCGGAACAGCCAGGCGGCCGCGCTCAGGGTCAGGCAGGCGATGAGGATCAGCGGCCAGAGCTGATGGAACACCGCGGCCGCGGGCATCGCCTTGAGGAACAGCCCCTGGACGATGACCAGGAAATAACGCGCGGGGTTGGCGTAGGTCACGACCTGCAGCCAGCCCGGCATGTTGTCGATCGGGCTGGCATAGCCCGACAACAGGATCAGCGGCGTCGTCACCAGAAAGGATCCGAGGAACGCCTGTTGCTGAGTCGCCGAGGCTGCCGAGACCAGCATGCCGATCCCGATCAGCGCCAGCATGTACGCGACCAGCGAGAGGTAGAAGAGGATCAGCGATCCAGTGAAGGGCACGCCGAACACCAAGGGCGCGACGATCAGATACAGCGTGCCGTTGAACAGCCCGACCAGGATCGGCGGGACCATCTTGCCGATCAGCACCTCGTGCACGCGCAGCGGCGAGACCATCAGCTGGTCGAACGTGCCCAGCTCGCGTTCGCGCGCCACGGTCTGCGAGGTGACGGCGAGCCCGGCCACCGAGGTGATGATCGCGATCAGCGACGGCAGGGTGAACCAGATATAATCGAGCGACGGATTGTACCAGTTGGTGACGACGCTGCCGCCGGTGGCATCGCCACGGACGTTCGGCGAAAGGTCGGCACCCACGCTCCCGGCGATCTGCGAGAGATAGCCCGACACGATCTGCGCCGCATTGGATCGACGCCCGTCCAGCACCACGCCGATCGTCGCCGGACGATGCGCCGTCACCGCGCGGTCGAAATCCTCGTCGATCACCACCGCGGCGATCACGTCCTGCCGGTCGATCGCCTTTTCCAGCGCTTCGGGCGATTCCAGCCGCCGGATCTCCTGGAAGTTCGGGCTGCCCGCGATACGCGACACGATCTCCGCGCTGTGCGCGCCGCTGCTCCGATCGAGAATGCCGATATCGACGTTGCGCACCTCGAGCGTGGTCGCGAAGGTGAAGATGAAGAGCTGGAGCAGCGGCGGCACCACCAGCACGACCCGCGACTTGGGGTCGCGCAGCACTGCCCAGATTTCCTTGACGATCATCGCGCGAAGCCGCCGCATCAGTCGAGACTCCTGCGGGTGGCCCGGAAGCTGAGGAAGAAGAAGAACGCGCCGAAACCGAGCATGATCGCGATATTGGGCAGGATCAGCGCCCATAGGTCGCCGGCCAGGAACACCGTCTGGAGCGACGGGATCAGATAACGCGCCGGCACCGCGTAAGTGATCATGCGGATCGGCCACGGCATCGAGCCGATCTCGAACAGGAAACCCGACAGCAGGAAAGTCGGCAGGAACGCGGTGAGCAACGCGACCTGGCTCGCGACGAACTGGTTCTTGGTCGCGGACGAGATGAACAGGCCGAGCCCCAATGCCGGCATCAGGAAGGCAGCGGCGATCGCGAACAGCGCGAACACCGATCCACGGAACGGCACCCCGAAGGCGACTACCGCGATCACGCTGCACAACGCCATCGAGGCGAGGCCAAGCAGGAAATAGGGGATGACCTTGCTCGCGATGAATTCGACCATGCTGATCGGCGTGGCCATCATCGCCTCCATCGTGCCGCGCTCCCATTCGCGCGCGACGACCAAAGCGGTCAGCAGCGTGCCGATCATCGTCATGACGATCGCGATCGACCCGGGCACGAGGAAGAACCGGCTGCGCAGGCCGGGATTGTACCAGTAGCGCGGATTGACGCTGATCGGCGGGGTCGCCTGTTGTCCTCCGTCGTCCAGCCCCTCGGCCGCAGCCCAGCTCGCGCGCACGCCTTCGCCATAAGCGGCCGAGAAATTGGCGGTGTTGGGCTGCGATCCGTCGGTGATGATCTGGATCGGCGGCGCCTTGCCGCGAGTCGCGCCTTTGCCGAAATCCTGCGGGATGACGATGATCGCGCGGACCTCGCCGCCCACCATCATGCCGCGCACCGCCGCCACCGACCGCGCCGTGGTCACGTCGAAATAGGGCGAGTTCTGATATGCCTGGGCGAGCCCGAGCGCCGGCGCACTGCTGTCCTCCAGCACGAGCGCGATCCGCGTGCGCGGCGTGTCGAGCGACACCGCATAGCCGAACAGGAACAGCAGGATCAGCGGCAGGACGAAGGCGATCAGGAAGGTCGAGGGATCGCGCAGGATCTGCGCGCCTTCCTTGCGTACCAAGGCCGCCAGGCGACGACGGTCGAAACGAATGCCGCTCATGCCGCTTCCGCCGTGTCGCGGTCGCGATCCGACTGCTCGATCAGCGCGATGAAAGCGTCCTCCATCGTCGGATCGTCGACACCCGCGATCTTCGCCGCATCGGCCTTCAGCGCATCGGGCGTGCCAGTCGCGATCTGCTCCGACCGGTAGATCAGGGTCACCCGGTCGCAATATTCGGCTTCGTCCATGAAGTGCGTGGTGACGAGCACGGTCACGCCCTTCTCGACCAGCCCGTTGATGTGAGTCCAGAATTCGCGCCGCGCCACCGGATCCACGCCCGAGGTCGGCTCGTCGAGGAACAGCACCGGCGGCTCGTGCATCACCGCGCACGCGAGCGCGAGGCGCTGCTTGATGCCCAGTGGCAGCAGCGCCGCATTCTCGTCGATATGCTCGCTCAGCGCGAAGATATGGATCATCTCGTCGATCGCACGCTTCGCCCGGGCCCGGTCGAGATCATAGGCACCCGAGAAGAAATCGAGATTCTGCCGGACGCTGAGATCGCCATAGAGCGAGAATTTCTGCGCCATATAGCCAAGCGAGGCACGCGCATCCGCCCGGGCCGAGCGCAGGTCGTTGCCCGCTACCGATCCGGTCCCGCTGCTCGGGGTCAGCAGCCCGCACAGCATCTTGAACGTGGTGGATTTGCCCGCGCCGTTCGGCCCGAGCAGCCCGAAGATCTGCCCCCGTGGAATCTCGAAGCTGATGTCGCGCGCCGCGGTGAAGTCGCCGAAGCGTTTGGTCAGCCCCTTCGCCTCGATCGCCGGCGTCTCGGTCTGCTCGATCGTGCGATAGGCATGGGCGAGCGCGCTCGTGCCGGGCGGCCCGCCGCCCAGGATTTCAATGAACCCGTCCTCGAAGCGCGGCTCGGCCTTGTCGACCCCGACCTTCGGCCCGGCCTCGAACGCCGCCGCATCAGGCGCCGGCACATCTTTAGCGAGCAATAGCCGCACCGACCGCCCCTGGATCGATCCGTCGATCACGTCGTCGCGGTCGAGCGCGTGCGTGAGGAACTGCCGCCGCCGTTCCTCGAACCCGGTCACGCGGATCACGCGGTCCTTCACCTTGCCGGTCAGCTCGGCGGGCGGGCCCTCGAACAGCAACTTGCCTTCGCTGAGCAGATAGACCCAGTCGCATTTCTCCGCCTCGTCGAGATAGGCGGTCGACCAGAGCACGCCGATGCCCTCGCCGGTCAGGTCGCCGACCATCGACCAGAGCTCGCGCCGCGACACCGGATCGACCCCGACGCTCGGCTCGTCGAGCAGCAGTACCTTGGGCGTGCGCACCAGCGCGCAGGCAAGGCCCAGCTTCTGCTTCATGCCGCCCGACAGCTTGCCGGCGAGCCTGTCCTGGAATCGCCTGAGGTCGGTGAAATCGAGCAGCCGGTCGAACGTCGCGCGGTGCTCTTCCTCGGGAAGCCCGCGGACCCGCGCATAGAGCGTCAGGTTCTCGATCACCGTCAGGTCTTCATACAGGCCGAAGCGTTGCGGCATGTAACCGAGATCGTCGAGCGCGTCGGCCGGCTTTTTGCCGAGCAGCTCCACCTTGCCTTCGGTCGGCGCCATCAGCCCGGCGAGGATGCGGATCAGCGTGGTCTTGCCCGCGCCGTCCGGTCCGACCAGCCCGGTCAGCCGCCCCGGCACGATCGACAGCCCGACGCCGTCGAGCGCGGGCTGGCCGGCGCCGAAGCGTTTGACCAGGCCCTCGACGCTGGCGACGGCATCGGCCACCCGCCTAGTTCCGGTGCGCCGGGCGGGCGCCGGGCACGCGCACGGTCACCGGCTGGCCCTGCCGCAACGCATCGTCGGGATCGGTCACGATGACGCGCAGGCGATAGACCAGGTCGGTCCGAAGGCTCTCGGTCTCGACTGACTTCGGCGTGAATTCGGAGCGTGGCGAGATATAGCCGATCGTGCCGCGATAGGTTTTGGGGTTGCCGTCCGCCGTCACCTGCACCGCCATGCCGGGGCTGATCCGGCTGAGCGCGGATTCGTCGACATAGGCGCGCACGCGCAGCGGCCGGTCGATCGACAGCGTCAGCACCGTCTCGCCCGGCTGGACGATCGCGCCGGGCTCGCGGGCGCGCGTGACGACCGTGCCGGGCGATGCCGCGATGAGCCGCGTGTCGGACAGGTCGGTCGCGGCATTGCGCCGCGCCTCGGCCGCCGCCTGGACTTGCGCCCTCGCCGCCTGGATGTCCTCGGGCCGGGTACCGGCATTCAGCAGCGACAGGCCCTGCTGCGCTTCGGCCAGCTGGGCGCGGGCCCGGTCGCGATCCGCCACCGTCTGGTCCCAGACATCGCGGCTGATCGCACCGGGGCCGACCAGCGGCTCGCGGCGGCGATAGTCGCGCTCGCTATTCTCCACTACTGCCTGCGCCGCGGCGACCCGCGCGCGGGCCTGGGCGATGTCCTGGCTGCGATTGCCGTTGCGCAGCTTGGCCAGTTGCGCCTGCGCCTGGGCGAGTTGCGCATCGGCCTGGCCGATCCGGCTATCGAGCGTCGCGGTGTCGAGCGTGGCAAGCGCCTGGCCCTCCTTGACCTTGGCGCCTTCCTCGACCGCGATGCCGCTGATCCGTCCGCCGACGCGGAACGCCATGTCGACCTCGCGGATATCGACATTGCCGTGCAGGGTGAGCTCGCCGTCGCCCGCGCGCGGAAACAGGCCGAAGCCACGGGTGGCGACGGCCGCGACAATCAGGCCCAGGGCCACGACGATCAACACGATGATGCGGCGGTTCATGCCAGCGTCTCCATCAGGATGCAGTGCACATTCGCGCGCAAGCGCGCGCGCAACAGGGTGGCGGTTGCCTCGTCGATCCGGTCGATACCCATGACCCGGCAGACCGAGGCGCGGCCGGCGCGCAGCACCAGCGCCTGGCCGAAGAACAAGAGCGCCAGCGCACGCACGTCCTTCTGGTCCAGATCGGTGCGGATACGGCCGAGCAAGGCGACGAACGTCTCGGCCAGTGGCTCCATCGCGCCGCGATAGAGGCGGTCGAACGCCTCGGTCGGGTCGAGCTGCTCGCGGATGATGAAGCGCGCCCAGAGTTCCGTTTCCGGGCGCAGCATCATCTGGGCAAAGCCGTCGATCAGCCGCAGCAGCCAGTCGACCGCCTGCTCGCGCGACTCGATCGCCGCCGCGCGCGCCGCCGCGAACAACGGTGCCTGCATTTCCGAAATGCCCGACGCGATCCGCTCGGCCGCGGCGAGGTACAGCCCTTCCTTGCCGCCGAAATGATAGGTGATCGAGGACATCGCAGCGCCCGACGCCTTGGCGATCTGGCGGGTACTGGCACCTTCGAAGCCGAGCCGGCCGAACTGCTCGATGGCAGTGTCGAGAAGAGGTTCGCTTTTCACGACTCAGCTTTTAGTTCGTTCGATCGAACAGTGCAACCGGCGCTGCTTGATACCGCCATGCCGGTTCACCAAGCTGCCGCGCTAGATCAGGCCCAACGCCCGTGCGCGCATCGCGGCGTCGGTGCGGTTCGCGGCGCCGATGGCTGACAGGGCCTGAGCGACATGAGTCTTCACCGTCGCCGGCGACAGATCGAGGTCGCGCGCGATCTCCTTGTTGGAATAGCCCTGGGCCACCAGCCTGAGGACATCGGCCTGGCGTGCCGTCACGACTGGCCTGGCGGTACGGGTAGATGGCGTCTCGCCATCGCCTTGCGCGCCAGCTGCCAGTTCGGCGAGGCGCGGCGGCAGATAGCGGCCACCGGCAAGCACGAGCTCGATCGCCGCCAGGATGATGTCAGTGCCGGACGTCTTGGGCACGAATCCGGCGACACCGTCCGCGATCAGATCAAGCAACAGCTGGTCGTCATGCGAACCGGTGATCACGAGAATGGGTGTGCCCGGTGCCACGCGCGCCAGGTGCGCGATGCCCTCGCGTTCGGCGGCGCCCGGCATGGTAAGATCAGCCAGGCAAAGGTCTGGCGTCGCCGCCGCCTGATGCCAAGCCTCGGGAAAACTGCCCGCCTGCGCGATCGTCGCGTCGGGCCAGCGTCGAGCGACCGCACCCGCCAACGCCTCGCGCACCAATTGATGGTCGTCGCAGATCAGGCAGCTTCGCATGTCGGCTCCCGAAGGACGGCCGGCTCGGGCGCAAGACGCTGACCGAGGGGCAGGCGGATACGGAAAGCGGCGCCGCGGCGCCATCGCCGATCCAGCACGAGCGTGCCGCGCTGCAATTCGATCAGGCGCCGCGCCGAAGACAGCCCGAGACCGAAGCCACCGCGATTCTCGAGCCCATGGTCCGACCCTTGGGCGAAATCGTCGAACAACCGCTCCACATCGCCCGGTGCGATGCCGCGTCCGTCGTCGATCACGCTGAGCTCGACCGCATCTTGCCGCACACGAGCCCCGACCAGGACGCGCGTGCCGTGGGCATGGTGGATGGCATTGCCGACCAGATTGGCCAGCGCCCGCTGCAACAGGCGCGCGTCGGCGCGCGCGACGATGCGGCTCTTTACCAGGATCAGACGCACGCCCGCCGATTGGGCGGCCGGGCCATGTTCCATCACCACCGCGCCGACAATGTGGTCGATCGGCACGTCGCCGACCCGGGCGATGACGGCACCCGCGTCGAGCCGCAAATGATCGAGCATCGTTTCAAGCAGCGCCTGGACTGACTGGAACGCGCTCTTCGCGCCGCGCGCCGCGCGGGCGCGCGATACCGGGTCCTCGCTTTCCAGCGCCTGATCCATGAACAAATGCGCCGCCTGGATCGGCTGCTGAAGATCGTGCGAAGCCGAGGCGATGAACCGCGTCTTGGCGTCGCGTTCGGCTCGCACGATGGCGAGCGCGCGCTCGAGCGATTCCGCAGCGCGCTGAGTCATGGCCCGCGCGTCGGACGCGTCGTTGGCCGCGCGCCAGATGAGGCCGCGAATGCCGATGATCGCGGCACCGGCCATGATCAGGAAGAGTGCCAGCGGCGTGGCGAACGGCACGTCGTGAGTCAGCACGAATGCGGACAGCGACGCGATGAGCGCGAGGCAGCCCAGTACCGACAGCCCATCGCCCCCGGTCATCATCACCATCGCGACGAACCAGACATAGAGGAAGATCGCGAACATGCGCAGATCGTCGTCGGCGGGCGGCAGGAGGATCCACACGCTGGCCGCGATCCCGGCGCAGAAGCTCACCGTCACGACCTGCGACGCGCGGACCCAGAAGCGCGCCGATCGCGCCGCACGCCAGCGCGGAACGGCAAAGGCGGCCAGCAACAGGCACAGAAACAGGACACTGCCACCCATGAAGGCGAGCCAGCCCCGCAGCAGCATGGCATCGACGATCGCGGAGAACTGGGCATGGATGAAGATGAGCACCGTCGCCATCACGACGATGCCGACGATCGTCGTGCGGCTCTTGCTCCGCATCTCCTCGACCTCTTCGAGGCGCAGCTTCACACCGGGTTCGGGCATGATGCGCAGTGCCATCCGGTCGTCGTCCCCCTTCGCGCCTCGGCCATTCGGTTCGGCCACGCGGCCGATACGCTCGTCCAAGTCCCCCGTCTAATCAATAACTCACGGCCGGTTTCAACGACTTTCTTCACTGAAAGCCCGGGGAAACCGTGTCGTACCGGATCGCAACGGCGCCAGCCGCACGACCATCCTATCGGGGGGGAAAATATGCGTATCTTGACCACCCTGGCCGGCCTGCCGGTCGACACCGATTCCGCGATGGCGGCCCGTGCCCGGGGCGGAGCGGACCGGAGCAAGAGCCTTGCCGTGTCCCGCGCCGATGTCGGCGCCATCCGCACCAACAGCGGCAGTGCCGGCCCCCGCGTCACCTCCTGAACCGCCCGGGCCTGCGAACGGCCTCGACAATCATTGAATTAGAGGAATTCCCATGCGCCGTACCTTAGCCAGCCTGATGATCCTCGGGGCGATTTCCGGATGCAGCGGGGGCGACTCCGGCGGATCGGGCGGCGGAGGAGGTGGCGGTGGCGGCAGCACCGCCGATACGCAGGCGCCGATTGTCAGCCTCGCCGCGCCGGCCACCGTCGAAGGCGGGCTCACCCTCGCGCTGACCGCGACGGCAACGGACAATGTGACGACGGGGTTGACGCCGACCATCGCCTGCGACGGTGGCACGCTGACCGGTACGATGCTGGTCACGCCCGTGGTGACGGCGGCCACCACCATTACCTGCACCGCCAGCGCGACCGATGCGGCGGGCAATACCGGTCGTGCGACCGCCTCGATCAGCGTCCAGCCCACCACCGTCTCGCTCAAGCAGGCGCCCGGGACGAGCACTCTCTCCCAAGGCAAATATGGTGCGCTTTTCGCCGAGAACCTGCCCCTCGAACAGGCCAGCTACACCGGCAAGCTCGGCGGCAAGGACGTCACCCTCTATCGCAGCGACGACGCCAGGACGTTGGTCTTCGTCACGCCGACCGGCCTTTCGGCCGGCGCACAGACGATGACAGTCACGATCGGCAGCCGCAGCTACAGTTTCACCGTCCAGGTCTCGGCGCCGGCCGAAGTGGCCAACGCCCGCAACGTCGTGCTCGATTTCCTGACGACGCGGAAGAACGAGGCCCAGGCGTTTCTCGCATCGGCGGGTGCGAGCCTGAACGCGACGGCGAAGGCAGACATCAACGCGAAGATCGCTCAGCTCCAGACTGGCATCAGCACGATCGACAGCTTCTCCGCGGAGGATCTGCGCAACGCGGCGATCTACATCCAGGCCAATCAATTCCTGGCCGCGTCGACGCTGGCGGCACGGTCGCTCGTCCCGAGCGCGGCCGACGACCGGAAGTGCAACGCCGCCGCCGACATCTTCATCTACAGCGTCGTCACCACCATTGCGGCGGCGAAGGTCACCACCCTCGCCGCCGCGGGCATCGGCACCGGGCTCGGTGCGATCGTCTTCGCCGGTGGCGCGCTGCTGACCTATCTCGCCTTCGACAAGGGCGTGCTGAAGTCGCTCGATGCGATCGCCGATTATTGTTTCGACATCGAGAAGCTTGGCCTCTCCAACTATAATTACCAGCCCAGCGGCGCGATGATCGCCGGACAGAAGGTGCGCTACGTAACCGCGACCACGGCGGCCACGCGCCTTGGCTTCTCGAACGACGTGCCCCGCACCTTCCAGGTCCAGCAGCACAAATCGCTGTTCGCGAGCGTCGCGGGTGCCATCAAGTCGTCGACCGACAAGCTGTACGCACTCGCCGTCGCCAACAATTATGTGCCGGAATCGCTAGCGAAGATGGTCAGCAGGGTCGGCGGCTATGACGAGAACCTGCCCGCCTCGACCGTGGCGCTCAGCGGTATAACCTCCGGCGTGACGGGCTCGGCGTCGGGCAGCGGCGACGTGCTGACGCTCCGCTTCAAGGCCGTTAACCCGGACAAGGAGAATATCGACTTCAGCTTCACCCTCACCCCGGCGGACAGCAAGGCGCTGCCGGTGGACGCGACGCTGACGCTGGCGCTGCCCAAGGTGAACGACGCGGCGATCAAGGTGACGCAGGGCCAGCCGACCTCGTCGAGCCTGCAGGTAAGCGGCGCGGATACGCTGGAGCTGGTCGACCGGCCGACCAAGGGCAATGTCGCGCTGCAAAACAATGGCAGCTTCATCTACACGCCGACCGGCCAGAATTTCGGCGACGACAAGTTCACCTATCGTGGCAAGAACGCCAATGGTTATTCCAAGGCGGCCACGGTGCTGGTGACGATCGAGCGCAAGTTTGACGGCGCCTGGAGCGTCACCAGCCGCTCCACCACGACCAGCCAGTCCCAGGCGGGACTCTGCCCGAACGAGACCAACAGCTTCACCATCATGGTCAGCAAGGTTTCGGATACGCAGTACACCACTTCCTATGGCGGCTTCCCGATCACCCTGACCATGTCGAGCAAGGATGATCCGGCGGGGCTCAGCGGTTCGACCACCGTCACCTATGACGATGGTCCCGGCAAGACGACTGAAACGCTTAATGCCAGTATCCCGAACAGCTCCCAGCTCACCGGCAGCGGATCTTTCAGCTATGCCGGTCCCGGCAACACCCGGTGCAGCGGCACGACTTCGGTAACCGGCGTGCGACCGTAAGCCCGCGAAGGGGCGCGGCGCGCGGCGCCGCCGGTGCGGGCAGCTCCCTCCCTGCACCGGCGGCGTCGAAGAGCGGACAAGGGCCTTCCCCTTTCTGTTCCAACGGCGCGCGTATAGAGCGATTTCCCCAAGGGCTTTGAGGCCAGGGGAAAGAGGCGATGATTGACTGAGGCGACGGACCGGACCGGACTGACGGACCCATTGGCGGCAGCGCTTGGCGAACAGGGCTATGTCTGCCTCTCCGCGGACACGGTATTGGCGCGGCTCGGCCCTGAGGCTCGTCGGGCGTGGGAAGGGTTCGCCCGCTCCTGGGACGCACTGGGACCCGATCTCTATATGGCCGATGGCGGCCGGTACCGGCGACGCCGGCACGCCGCGCTCAGGATGTCCGGCGGCGCGATCGAGCCCAAGCCGCGTCAGCCCCATTTCCAGAGCCGCGACTATAACCCGCTGAACGGGGACGTGCAGCGATGGTTCGAGCCTGTCCTGCCCGAGACGCTGGCCAATCCCGTCCTGCAGGCGATCCTGGCGGTCTGGACGCCCCTCCTTTGCGCGGTGGGGGAATATCCGGCCGACCAGGCCTGGCATGTCGAGCTTCACCAGTTTCGCATCGAGACATCAGCGGCCGAGACGGGAAGGCCGACGCCCGAGGGCCTTCACCGGGACGGCGTCGACTGGGTGTTCGTGATGCTGGTCGATCGCAGGAACGTCTCGGACGGCGTGACCGAGATCGGCGACGAGGCCGGCCGGCGGATCGGCCAGTTCACTCTGGCGACGCCCGGCGACGGGGTTCTGCTCGACGACCGCCGCATCCGTCACGGCGTCACGCCGATCCGGCCAATCGATCCGGATGAGCCGGCATGGCGGGACGCGCTGGTCGTGACCTGGCTGGCGGAATCAGCCTGATCTAGGCTGCATGTTCAGGAAAAGGTCTGGCTGGGGCGGCAGGGTTCGAACCTGCGAATGGCGGCATCAAAAGCCGCTGCCTTACCACTTGGCGACGCCCCAGTGAGACCCTGTCGGAACGACCTGACGGGAACCGGTGAGCGGAGGCCTTTAGGCACCCCAACCGATTCCCGCAACGGGCGTGATCGTCAGGCCTGGTCGAGCCGCTCCACCCAGCCATGCGGATCGGGCGCCTTGCCGCGCTGGATGTCGGTCAGCGCGTTCAGCATGCGCAGCGTGGTCTGGCCGGGGCCGCCGCTGCCGATGGTGAAATCGCCGCCCCGCATCTTCATCTGCGCGATCGGCGCGACCACCGCGGCGGTGCCGCAGGCGAACGCCTCGCGCAGCCGGCCGCTTTCCGCATCGGCGCGACACTGGTCGATCGCATAGGGTTCTTCCCGCGCCGTGAGGCCCATGTCCTTCGCCAGCTTCAGGATCGAGTCGCGCGTGATGCCGGGCAGGATCGTGCCCGTCAGGGGCGGCGTCGAGATCGAACCGTCGTCGAACACGAAGAAGATGTTCATGCCGCCCAGCTCCTCGATCCAGCGACGCTCGGCCGCATCGAGGAACAGCACCTGGTCGCAACCCTGACGGATCGCTTCCTTCTGGGCGACCAGGCTGGTGGCGTAATTGCCGCCGCACTTCGCAGCGCCGGTGCCGCCGGGCGCGGCGCGGGTATAATCCTCCGACACCCACAAGGTGACAGCCGATGCGCCGCCCTTGAAATAGGCGCCGACCGAGGAGGCGATCACCGCATAGAGATATTCCGCCGAGGGCTTCACACCCAGGAACGCCTCGCTCGCGATCATGAACGGCCGCAGATACAGCGAGCCGCCGTCGGAGGTCGGAATCCAGTCGTGATCGATCCGCACCAGCTGGCGAATCGACTCGAGGAACAGCTCTTCCGGCAATTCAGCCATCGCCATCCGCTGGGCCGAACTGCGGAACCGCGCCGCATTCGCATCGGGCCGGAACAGGGCCGTTCCGCCATCGGCGAGGCGATATGCCTTCATGCCTTCGAAAATTTCCTGCGCGTAATGCAGCACGGCGGAGGACGCATCCATCTGGAACGGCGCGCGCGGCTGGACGCGGGCGTCATGCCATCCTTGCGCTTCATTGAAGCGGATGGTGACCATATGATCAGTGAAAACCCGCCCGAATCCAGGGTCTTCCAACAGGCGCGCGCGCTCGTTCGCGTCGACCAGACCGGGATGCGGCTCCTGGGTGAAGGTCAGGCCGCTGCCCTTGCTCCCGTCGGTCGTTATATCGAGCATGGTTCCATTCTTACAATTTGATACAATTTCTAGGGTTGAAGCCTAGTAGGGAAGGCGCCAAATCCGGTCAACATGGCAGCCCCGTCAACGACCGCTTCACCGCTTTTCCTGCGGGAGCCCGAGCTTCGCCGCGGAATGGAATTGCTCTATTTCGGCAACAGCCACCTCACGCGCGCGATCGATCGCGGGCTCGCGGCGCAGGGCCTTGGCCGTGCGCACCACCGCGCGCTCTATTTCATCGCCCGCCAGCCCGACATGACCGTGAGCGAACTGCTTGCGCTGCTCGCGATCACCAAGCAGTCGCTCGGCCGGGTACTGACCGAGCTGGGCGATCGTGGGCTGGTCGAGACCCGCCCCGGCGAGCGCGACCGGCGGCAGCGCCTGCTCCGCCTGACCGACGCTGGAAGGGGCCTCGAGAACGAGCTGTTCGAGGCCCTGCGCGAGCGGCTCTCCGCTGCGTATGCCAGCGCCGGGCAATCAGCGGTGAGCGGCTTCTGGGCAGTGCTCGAGGGCCTCATCCCGGAGCATGAGCGCCCCCGCGTCGAGAGCCTGCGGGACTAGCCGCCCCTCTCCCCTTCAAAGCGTCTTCAGATATTCCAGCAAGGCCAGCTTGTCCGCGTCGGGCAAGGTCGTGCCGAATTCATGCCCGCATCGGCTGTTGCCCGAATTGCGCTGGTCGCATCCCGTGGTGACGCGCACGCCGTTCAGCCCGGGCTGGGCAGCAGCAAGGCCAATCGCCTGCGTGTCGTAATAGGGGCCGACCAGGAAGGACGCGGCACGCTGGTCCGCCGGCTTGAGCAGGTCCGCCAGAGTCGCGACCGATCCGTTGTGCAGATAGGGCGCGGCTGCCCAGATGCCGTAGAGCACACGCGACTCGTAACGGTATTTGCCGTCGGTCGGCGCGGCCGCGTCGTCGTCGAACGCATCGTTCAGCGCCTGCTTCACCTGGTCCGACGGCATCGGCCCCTTCGAGCTCTGCTGCTTCGCGATCAGATTGCCCCAGATCGCCGGCACCCATGATCCGCTTTGCAGGATCGACCCGCCGACCGACACGCCGAGCAGGCTGAACGAGGTCGCCGGATTCTTGATCGGCGGCATCAGGAACGGGATATGCGCGCCCTTCAGCACGCCCGGATCGGATTCGCGCGCGAGGATGTCATACTCGTGCGAGTCGGTGCCGACATCCAGCAGCGGGGTCGCCCAGGTCGCCTGGTTGGGCAGACGCTTCTTGCCCGGCGTCTGGCCGTGACAGGAGACGCAGCCGCCCTGCGCCTGCGACCAGTTGTAGATTTCCTGGCCGCGCGAGACGAGCGCGGGGTCGACCGGCCATTGCCATTTCGGCGCGCCGATCAGCTGCACCAGGTCCTCCAGCTTCAACAGCCCATCGAAATCGGTCGATTGCTGATGCGAGGTGCCCTTGCCGATGAAGTCGATGCCGAACAGGTGGAAGAAGGACTTCTTCGGCCGGAAGGTACCGAACACCCCCATCACTTCGCCGGTGTTGCGCGCCAGGCCGTAAATGTCGCTGCCATTGGCGGAAAAGCCCGGCCACTGCGTGTAATCCTGCTTCGGCGCGTTCCACAGGAACGGATAGCGCACCGGCGCGTCGGCGATCTTGATGTTCGATTCGATCAGATAGCTGGGCGGCTTGCCCAGATCGAGGCCGGTCAGGCGGTCGAAGATCATGCTGACTGCGTCGAGCCGACCGAGCCCCCACAAAGGGGTCGGATAGGCGTTGTTCCGCAGGGCATTCTCGCGATGATACCACAGATCGAGGTCCGAGCGGAGCTGCTTGACCTGCTTCGCCGAAGGATTGGGGCCGAGCACCGCCGTCGCAAAGGTCGCGAACGAGGCATTGGTCGCGCGCACCCGGCCGACCGCATCGACCAGATCGGTCAGCAACGCCTGGAAATCGACCAGCGCCGGGCCGCCATCGATGCGATATTGCTGAGTCCCGACGACGATCTGCCTGGTGTGACAGGCAGCGCAGGTCATGCCCGCCACTTCCTGCCCCGGTGCGCCTGCCTTGGTGAAGCCGATCGGCAGGTCGGAGCCGGGATTGGGCAGATAGCCATAGCGCGCGAGCTGATCGCCCAGGAAAGGCTGGCCGTCGGCGGTGGTAAGCGCGTTCAGCCAGGCGAGCGGGATCATCTGCGATCCCTGGTCGCGCGAATAGAAGTCGCTGCGCGTCGAGTCGGTCCAGGAACTGCCCTGGTCGACATAGGTCACCTGGCCGCCCGCCATGACCGGCAGGCCAAAGCTCACCGCGATCAGCGACGCCGAAATACAGCTTTTCAGGAAGAGTTTGCGCATCACCAATCCCCGGACGAAAGTGCCTACGCAATACGCGGCTGGCCGAACGAGATTTCGGCAAGTCCAGGAAGGCGGACAAGTCACGCGCTTCCGGCCTGGACACCATCATGTCCGGCGGATTTGGGCAATCGGAGTTGAAACCATTTCGGGAGGATGCGCCCCCGACTGGCCTAAGCCTGGCGCGCTGCAGCCGCCATTTCCGCATTGCGCCGGGTGGCTGCGGCCAGCGTGTCGCGCATCAGCGTCTTCAGGGCGTCGTCGCGATCCAGGACGTTGAGCCCTTCGCGCGTCGATCCGCCCGGGCTGGCGACACGATCCGCCAGTATCGCGGGCGATACGTCAGCCGCCGACGCCAGCATCGCCGACCCCTCGACCGTCGCAATCGCCATGCGCTGCGCCTGATCCACGGGCAGGCCGAGCGCTTCGCCTCCTGCGGCCAGCGCATCGATGACCCGGTAGAGGAAACCGGGGCCACTTCCGGCCAGCGCGGTCACGACGTCGAACAACGTCTCGTCCGACATCCATTCGACCAGCCCGAGCGGCGCCATCAGCGCCGAGACGGCATCGTGCGTGTCCGCATCTGCGTCGTCGGAGTAAAGCCCGACCACTCCCTTGCCGATACCGACGGGCAGATTCGGCATGGCCCGCACGATCGAGCCTGCGCCGAAACGCCGGGCCAGGGTCGCGCTCTCCACGCCGGCCAGGATCGACACCAGCACCGGCACCCCTGCCAGTCGGGCACCAAAGCGGTCCGTGATCTCGTCGATCTGCTGGGGCTTCATGCCGAGCATCACCATGTCGGGCAGCGGCCCCTCGGGCAGGTCGCGCGCCTGGCGTACGCCTTCGGGAAGCGCGCGATCGGTCCGGTTGACCACATCGACCCGGTCCGCCGCGATCACGCCGCTGGCGATCCAGCGACGCAGCATCGCGCCGCCCATATTGCCGCAGCCGATCAGCCAGATCGTCTCGATCGTCACCGGGTCAGGCTTCGCCCTGGGTCTCGGTCATCGCCGCGGCGAGCGCTTCCTTCGGCGTCTTGCCGCCCCACAGCACGAACTGGAACACCGGGTAGAAACGCTCGCACTCGTCGATCGCCGATTCCACCAGCAACTCCGCCGCGCCGAGCGACATGGTGCCGTTCTCGCCCTCGATCATCGCGGCGTGGCGATAGAGGAGGATCCCGCTCGACGACCATAGCTCGAAATGGCCGACCCAGAGCTGCTCGTTGATCAGCCCGATCGCCTCGTAGATCGCGCTGCGGCGCTCATCGGTGACGCGAATGTCGGGAAAGGCGAGGAACTGGATGACGCTGTCCTCGTCACGCCACAGCGCCCGGAGCTCATATTGAGTCCAGCTGCCCTTCACCTTGGCGATGACTTCGTCGTCCTGGCGCTCATGCTCCCACCCATGTGCCGCGAAATAGCTTTCGAGCATGTCGATGGGGGCCGCGTCGTCGCGTTCGTAATCGGCTTCGTCAAGCATCACGCCATCCCTTCCCGTGCCGCCGTCGTGACACCAGATGTGGTGCCCCGATACGGTGGGACGCACAAGTCAAGCGTGGATAGGCCTGTAGAAAAAGCTGTGGAAAAGATCGTCAGGCTCCTGCCTTGGGTTTCTTGGGGGCGACAGGAGCCGCTGCTGCTTCGAGCGCATCGATCCGGGCGCGCAGCGCATCGGCATCGTCGCGGGCCGCCGCGGCCATCGCCTTGACCGCTTCGAATTCGTCGCGGCTGACGAAGTCGAGACCGCCGATCCATTCCTTAGCCTTGGACCTGGCGCCCTGTTCGGCCTCGCGGCCCATGCCGGCCAGCGTGCCCGCGGCGCCGTTCACGAACTTCGCGAAATCGTCGAAAATCTTGTTGTCGGACTGCATCGGATGATCCCGTAAATTCGTGTCAGATAGGGGTGATCTGGGGCGTCGAGGACGACGGCACAAGGGTTTCTGCCCCGGGGTTGAGTTGCGCGATGCGATAGGTCAGCAAACCGGCAAAGGCCAGCCATAGCAGATACGGCACCAAAAGCCACGCCGCAGCGGCTCTGACGCGTCCGAACGCCAGCGTCGTCGCGCCGGCGAGAACCAGCATCACGACGATGGCGACCAGCGCCCAGCGCACCTGATGCAGGCCGAAGAACAGCGGCGACCAGATCAGGTTCACCGCAATCTGGACCGAGAACAGGGCGATCGCCGCGCCACGCCACCGCGATCCGCGCGCCTGGATGACCATCGCCAGCGCCAGGCCGAGCAGGACGTAAAGTGTGCTCCAGGCCACCGGGAACACCCAGTCCGGCGGGTTTTCGGGCGGCTTGGCGAGCGCGGCATACCAGCTGTTGCCGGATCCGCCGGGCGCCAGCCGCGCCGAGACGAACCCGAGCAGCAGGATGGCTGGAACGGTCACCATCGCCGTGCGCAGGAATGCCAGCCCGCGCGGCTGCTTCGATGCGATGTCCCTCACGCTTCCAGCCCTTTCAGCTTCCGTCCCGCCACCGAACGCGTCGCGGCCAGAAGGAATTCGACATTGCCTTCGGGCCCGGTGATCGGACTTTCCACGACCCCCTCGACATGCCAGCCGCGCGAATCGACCCAGGCCGAAACCTCGGCGCATACCCGCGCATGGATGGCGGGATCGCGCACTACCCCGCCCTTGCCGACCTCTTCGCGCCCCGCCTCGAACTGCGGCTTGACCAATGCGAGCAGGCGCGCATCGTCCCTGGCGAAGCCCATCGGCACGTCGAGCACCTTGGCGAGTCCGATAAAGCTCGCATCGCACACGATCAGGTCGACCGGCTCGGGAATATGCGCCGCGGTCAGGATGCGCGCGCTGGTCTGTTCATGGACGATCACGCGCGCGTCCTGACGCAGCTTCCAGGCGAGCTGGTTGGTGCCGCTGTCGACCGCATAGACTCGTGCGGCACCGCGGGTGAGCAGCACATCGGTGAACCCCCCGGTCGAGGAGCCGACGTCGATCGCCACTGCGCCGGTCACGTCCCAGCCGAAATGATCGAGCCCATGCGCCAGCTTGATCCCGCCGCGCGATACCCAGGGATGATCGCGCCCCCGCACGTCGAGCACCGCGTCGTCCGGAAATTGTTGCCCGGGTTTGTCGATCTTGCGGTCGCCCGCGAATACCAGCCCCGCCATGATCAGCGCCTGTGCGCGCGTCCGGCTCTCGGCGAGGCCGCGATCGACGAGCATCTGATCGGCGCGAAGCTTGGCCATGCCCAGCCCTACCAAGCCGAGTCGCGCCGCGATAGCCCATTCCCGGTCCGGTTGGACACGACGAATCCGGCCCCTTTTGCGACCGGATCATGCCGCCCTTTCGGACTGTCGCAGCGCCTGCGCGGTTGGTCGCAGGGCCTATTGCCTATCGGAATAGTAGGAATAGCTTTTCACCTCGGGAGGCGTGGTCGCTCGGCGTCCCCTAGAGCTTCGCGCGGCCACGTCTCTCCCCTCTTCAAGGAGTGCGTATCATGGGAAGCTTTTCGCCCCACGACCCGGCCCAACCGACCATCCTGACCGTTCCCGGTCTGGGGGGATCGGGGCCTTCGCACTGGCAGAGCCTGTGGGAAAGCGCCCGGCCCGACACTGTCCGCGTTGAGCTCGGCATGTGGAACACCCCGCATCGCAATGCCTGGGTGACCAAGCTCGACCAGGCGATTCGCTCGGCCCAGGCGCCGGTGATCCTGGCCGCGCACAGCCTTGGCTGCCTTGCCGTCGCCTGGTGGGCCGAGCTGACGCGCCAGCCCTATGGCTGGCCGGTCGCCGGCGCCCTGCTGGTCGCGCCGGCCGATGTCGATCGCCCGGATGCCCAGGTTGATCTGCATGCCTTCGCGCCGACGCCGGTCGCGCCGCTGCCCTTCCCCTCGATCCTCGTCGCCAGCCGCGACGATCCGTGGATCACCATCGAGCGCGCGCACAGCCTCGCGGCGACCTGGGGCAGCCATTTCGTCGATGCGGGCGAACAGGGGCATATCAACGCCGCCAGCGGGATCGGCTGGTGGAGCGAGGGGCAGGAACTGCTCGACCGCGTCATCCACGCCGCCGGCGACCGCAAGGGCCGTCCCCGTGCGCCGGGCGATGCCCGCTCGATCCTCGCGGTCAACGCGACGGATGCGGCGCAGGCGCATTATCTCGGCGGCGACGCCCGCTGATCCCAGGCCCCTCCCTTTCGGGGGAGGGGCGCGAAGATCATTCCAGAAACAGATATCCCGGATCGAACTCCGCGAAACTGCGCAGGCCATCCCAGTCGAGGATCGTCGCAATGCCCGCGCGGAATTCGACCAGCCCCTGCTCGCGCAATTGCCGCAGCATGCGGTTGGCATGGACCGGCGTCAGCCCGGTGGCATCGGCAAGGTCGATCTGGGTCAGCGGGAAGGTGAAACGCAGGCCGTCGGTCAGGCCGACCCGGTCGAGCCGCATGTACATCTCGCAGAACAGGTGCGCGAGCCGCACCGCCGCCGAACGCGCCCCGACCGACACGATCCATTCGCGGTTGATCGCCGCATCGATCAGGGTGGATCGCCACAGCAATTCCGTCAGCGTCGCTGATTGCTCGGTCAGCGCGCGGATCGCCGGATGCGGGAACAGCGCCACCTTCACCGCGGTCAGCGCGGCGACCGAATGTTCCAACCGCTTCAGCGGATAGCTGTGCAGATCGACGAAATCGCCCGGCACATGGATCGCCAGGATCTGGCGCCGCCCCTCCGGCGTATCCTTGTAGCGTTCGACGAATCCCTCCAGCAGCAGGGTGCACTGGCTCAGCGGAACCTGCTGACGCACGATGATCTGCTTCGCGCGAAACTCCGCGGTGCGGCCCACCGCCGCCTCGAGCGATGCCGCTTCGGCGTCGCTAAGTTTCGGTGTTGGGTGGGTTTTCAGGAAATTTCGTGTGTACATCCCCAAACCTTATCGGAACCGACGCGGTCGCGCCTGCGTTTTTGTTAATCCGGGAAAGGTTATTTCGCCATGTCGATAAAAGTCCATGACATTCCCACCACGGTGACGGCGGAAGAAGGGGAAGTGATGCTCGACGGGCCGGATGGCCTCGCCGTTTCCTTCACGCCGGACGCGGCATCGAAATCGGCGAGCGCGATCGCCGAGGCGGCAAGGCTCGCGCAGCTTCAGTCGATGGAGAAGCGGCCGAAATAGCTGCCGTATTTACCATGACGTCGAGGACGGTCTTAACTACTCTCGATCCATCAACGGACAATGCCCTTCGCCAAACTGTTCAGAAGCCGATGGGCGGCATTGATCTGGGCGGGCGGCATCCTGTGGACCGCCATTGACGTCGCCGGCTACGCGCCTGCCCCACGGCAGGGCCATCAAACCGCCGCTGCCGTGCCGACCGATGCGACCGGGGAGGCCATTCAGAACAGCGACCTCATTGCCCTCGCCGCCGCGCTGAATGGGCGTTAGCGCCTGGCAAATCTGTTCCGACGATAAGAAAGAGCGGGCCGGCAAGGGTTCGGCATGGCTGCAATGCCAGATCCGGCCTCATGGTTGAATCGCCGGCAGCGACCGTGCCGTGCGCGCCAACGGGAGATATGGGACACCAGCCTGTCTCATATCTTGTCTGGCCTGGCCAGTGCGAATCTCATATAATATCCTTATATATCAAATAGATATAAATATCGGACATCTGACTGCACGAGGCACCGGAGATATGGAACGTCAACGCCGTCGCTCCTCTAGCGGCCGGCGAACAGGAATGCCGCGGCACCGATCAGGCAAAGAAACGCGCCGGCATGCCGCCAGCTCAGCGGCTCGCCAAGCACCGCGACCATGAAGACGCCGAACACCAGCAGGGTGATGACTTCCTGCGCGACCTTCAGCTGACCGCCGCTCCAGCCCGAGGCATAGCCGAGCCGGTTGGCCGGCACCGCCAGGCAATATTCGAACAACGCGATGCCCCAGCTGATCAGGATCACCCAGATCAGCGGTTTCGTCATCCCGCCCTTGAGATGCCAGTACCAGGCGATCGTCATGAAGCAGTTGGAGGCAACGAGAAGCAGCAGAGTCGGCATGAGCGGGATCCGTCAAAAGTCCCGGTACGACTAGCCTAGTTCGCGCGGCATGCCAGTGGCGGCATCTCCGGCTGCGTGAAGGTAGCGTCCTGCCCCTTGCCGCGCAGCTCGTATCCGCGCGCGGCATACCAGATGCCCGAGGCCGGCCGCTGTCCCTTGAGCACCGCGACCAGCTTGCCGCCCGACCGCAAGGTGGCGGTATCGGCGCCCTTGTCGAAGCGGACATTGATCCGGCTGCCGTCGACGCAGCGATAGGTGGCGGTGACGATGCCCGTCGCGGGGACACTCGCGACCGGCGTCGGCTTGCCGCCCGGGCGCGGCTTGATGTCGGCGCTGCGGATATGCCAGCTCTTCTGCGCCGCGGTGGCACCGTCGATGTCGCCGACGCGGTGCAGGGTGACGCTGCCCAGCATATAGACCGGCGCCGCACCCTGTTTCAGCCGGCCATAGACCTGCACCGGCACGGTGACGTAGCGCTGCCCCGCGCCTGCGTCGATCTCGCCCGGCGCGCCGATATTGGCGTGATATTCGGTATATTTGGCGAAGCTCGCGGCGAACGCCTCGGCGCTCATCCCCGATGCCTTGCCGCCATCGTCCCACAGTGCCCAGGCCTGGCGGTATTTGCCCTCGCCGAGCAGCGCATAATAGGTCTGCACCACGTTCGACGCGCCCTGCGCGCTGTCGGGCGTGAACGGCGCCTCGGAGATCGGGGTGCGATCGTCGGGCAGGCCGCCGGGCGTTCCGGGCTCGGGCGGGGTCAGCGGCGCGGGTGTCGCCGCCGCGCCGGGCGCCACCTCCGCCACCGGCGCGGTCTCGTTCCCCTGGCTATCGGCCCCCTGGCTGTTGGCATACGCATCGACGCTGCCTTGCGCCTGCTCGGCGGCCGTATTGATGTCGACCGAGTTGCTACCCGACTTGTCGGGCGAGCAGCCCGCCGCGAGCAGCAGCGGAAGCGCGATGAAATAGCGCATGGGATGAAGACCTTGTCGGTTGCAGGGGAACGCCCCAACGCCGCGCCACGCGGCAACGTTCCCCGGCATCCCGTCGCTGGTCGCTATTCGACCGCGTCGAAGTTCCGGAACTTCTCGTTCCCGACAAAGCCGAGCCTGGTGATGCCGGCGCGCTTGATCACCGCGAGAATCTGGTCGAACCGCTCGTAGCGCGCCGCGCCGTCCGTGCTGAATTGCAGCTGCGCATCGGGATCGGCGCGGATCGCATCGAGCCGCGTCCGCAACTCGACCAGGTCGACCGGAGTACCGTCGAGCGCGATCTGGCCCGCGGCGTTCAGGTCGATCCGGTGGATCACATTGGTTTGGGTCGGTCCGGGAACACCGGTCGGCAGGTCGATCGGCACCTTGTGCGTCATCATCGGGATGGTGAGGATCAGGGTCACGATCAACACCAGCAACACGTCGATCAGCGGCGTGATGTTCAACGCCGACAGCGGCTCGGAATGGTCGATGCGGGGTTGCCGATAGGCCAGGGCTCGTGCGCTCATCATGTCCTCCTTCGCAATGGTGACGTTATACCATAACATGGAAGACACACACGGCAAGCGACCGGTCGCGAAATATTACGGGAGATAGTGCAAGGTCAGCCGGAGGCCGCCGCCTGGCTGCGCCCACGCATCACTGCTCATATTTCCAGTTCCGCCTTTTGCCCTCGCGCAGCATCCCGATTGCTTCGGCAACGCGCTTGGCCTTCGTCTCCGGGCGCTTGGCGTCCGCGATCCATTCGGCATATTCGCGGCGGCAGCTTGGCGGGAAACCATCGAACGTGGCGCTCGCGACGGCGTCGCCCGCGAGCGCGTCGGCCAGTTCCGGTGGCACCTCCAGTTCAGGCTTGGCGGGCCTTGCCTTGCGTTTGATCGCCCCATCGCCCGCATCGACCAGCGCCGCCGCTTCGCGGATCAGCGCGTCGAGTTCGGCGTCGCCGGGCAGATCACCGATCGAGGTCAGCCGTCCGAACTGCCCCATCGCCTCGCCTTCCTGGCCAGTCGCCAGCGCATCGCGGCGCCAGAAGCCGAAGCTCGCATGCGCCTTGAACCCGGACATGATGGCGAGCGGGCTGCCCTTGTAATCGAAAAAGGGGCGGCTCCATTTCACCGTCTCGACCACGTCCGGGCAGGCGGCATGCATCCGCGTCCGGATGTGGCGCAGGATCGGCTTCGCGAACTCGGCCTGCTTCTCGATATAGGCGTCGATACGGGGATCGGTCGGCATGGCGGAACTCCTTGCGCCGACGATCCTATTCAGCGGCGGGAGGGGCCGTCAATCCGGCCCTCCCGCGCCACCTCATGGGCGGAGCGTCGCGTCGTCCGCATCCCCCAGATCGTCCTCGTCGACATCGTCGTCCTCGAAATCCTCCTGGAGCTCGTCCTCGACAAGGTCGTCTTCGTCTTCATCCGCATCCGGGTCTTCGTCGCCGATCTCGTCGCTCTCCATCTCGACATCGTCGTCGTCATCGTCTTCGTCGCCGATGTCCGGATTGAGATCCGTCAGGATGGTGCCGTCGGTCGGTCCGTCGCGCGTGACCTCCAGGATCTCGGCGCGCTGGCTCTCGTCATAGCCTTCCTCGTCGAACCCGTCGTCGCCGGTGCCTTCGCCAGGTACCTGATAGCCACCCATGCTCATCGTCCGTCTCCCAGCCGCGGAATCGCGGATCATCAGGCGAACGAGATTACATCAAAGCGGTTCCGCCGTCTGCGACGAAGCGCAAGTCAATGCGGCCGGAACAGCCTGCCGCGCTCGGTGACCGCGATGATGACGAGGGTGATCAGCGCGCAGCACAAGGTACCGATATGCAACGGCAGGGTCGTACCCGCGAAGGACTGGCCGATCGACATGCCGATCACCGCGCCGAAGGTCACGCTGATGAAACCCTGAATGCTGGAGGCCGTGCCCGCGATATCGCCCATATCCTGCATCGCCATGGCGTTGAAATTCGCATTGGCCAGGCCGAAACAGCCCATGGTCAGCGCCTGGAGGATCACGAACAGGATCAGGCTCTCGCCGCCGAGGAACCAGTTGGCGACGTTCACCGATGAGATCAGGATCAGAAAGACCACGGCACTGTGCGACAGGAAGCGCGAGCCGAGCCGCATCACCAGGCGCGAGTTGAGCAGGTTCGCCGCCGCCATCATGCCCGCGGTGCCGGCAAAGACGAGATTCAGATGCTTCTCCGCATCGAACACCGTCGTCACGATCTGCTGCAATGAGGTGATATAGCCGAACAGCGCGCCCTGCAGCGCGGTACCCGCCAGCGTATAGCCGAGCGACCAGCGATCCGTGAGCGTCGTGCGGTAGCCCTCGGCGAGCCGCCCGACCGAAAAGGGCACGCGCTCGCCGGCCAGCGTTTCGGGCATGCGCAATGCGAACCAGACCAGCACGATCGCGGTCAGCACCGCGATCACGCTGAAGATCAGCCGCCACGATCCGAAGAACAGGATGAACTGCCCCAGGGTCGGCGCCAACACCGGCGCGATCATGAAGACGATGATCGCGAGGCTCATCACCCGCGCCATCGGCCGGCCCGAATAGCAGTCGCGCACGATCGCGATCGTCACCACCCGGGTCGCCGCGACCGCGACGCCACCGAGCAGCCGGGCGAGCAGCAGCAGCTGGAAGCTGCCCGATACCGCCGCCACCGCGTTGCCGACCCCGTAGAGGAACAGCGCCCACATCATCACCGGCCGCCGGCCGAACCGGTCGGCCAGCGGACCATGGATCAGCTGCCCGGCGCCAAGCCCGATCAGATAGATCGCGATGACATATTGCCGCTCATTCTCGGTCGTGACGCCCAGCCGCTCGCCGATCGCCGGCAGCGCGGGCAGCATCGTGTCGACCCCGATCGCGCCCAGCGCCATCAGCGAGGCGACCATCACGACGAATTCGCGAAAGCCGAACGGCGCCATGTTGCGGGAGTCGGGGGACGAAGCGGCAGTCATGCGGAGGCCTGTCGCAGATGCGCCGACGCAGGTCACCCCCAAGTTTCGCCGGAAATGCTTGACGCCGCTCCTGTCAGGAATTAGTGTGTTACTTAACTAATTCACCCTTGGAGACTGCCCCATGCTTCGTTCCCTGGCCGCGCCGCTGGCAGCGATCGCTCTGGCCGCCACGCTTTCCGCCTGCGACGATTCGAAGACCGGCACCTCGATCTCGATCAACAGCACCGATTCCGACGGCAATGTCGTGGCGAGCATGGACGGCAATACCGGTGCGGTGGCGATCAACGTGCCGGGCTTCTCGGGCAAGCTCAACCTGCCCAAGATTCATCTCGATGCGGACGATTTCGAGATGAACGGCGTCCATCTTTATCCGGGCTCGACCATTTCCGGGATGAATGTGGAGGCGCATGACGGGGGCAAGTCCCGCGAGGACGACAATGGCCGCGTGCGTGTCTCCTTCCAGAGCCCGGCCGCCCCGGCGACGGTGCGCGACTGGTTCCAGCAGAAGCTCAACGGCGCGGGCTTCACCGTCGTGCCGGACGGCAACGGCCTGACCGGCACCACCGACGAGAAGAAGCCGTTCAAGCTCGACTTGACCAGCGACGGCAGCGACAAGTCGAAGGGCGTCATCACGGTCAACTAATGCCCTGAATCGGAAGGTCGCTGGTAAATATTTTACTTCCATCATGCTGACGGCGGATTTCTAATGCAACGACCTTCCGACTCGGGACACTAGCCTTTGCTTTGCGCGGGCCCACTCGCGCCGTAACGCAAGCCGTCGACCAGCAGGGCGATCATGCGCCGCGCCTGCGCGGTGTCGCCGCCGGCGATCGGCGTTGCCAGCTGGAGGCCGGCAAGCAGAAGCTCGCCGGCGTCCACATCGGCACGGATCAGGCCGGCCGCCGCCGCGGCATCGAGCAAGCCGCGCAGCGTCGGCGTCAGTCGACCGAACACATAGTCGGGAAGCGATTGAAGGGCCGGGTCGCCCGAATGAAGCGCAGGCCCCAGGCCCCGTTTCGTCGCGACGAAATCGATCAGGCGCAGCATCCAGGAGGTCAGCGCCTCGCCCGGCGCCTGCGTTGCCGCGAAGACCGCGCCGGCCTCGACACAGGCATCGACTTCCTGCCGGATGATCGCCTTGATCAGGTCCGATCGCTGGGGAAAGTGGCGGTACAGCGTTCCGACCCCGACACCCGCGCGCGCCGCGATCTCCCGCATCGGCGCGTCCACGCCCAATTCCGTGAACGCGGCCATGGCCGCTCGGAGCAGCGCATCGAGATTGCGGCGCGCATCGGCCCTGACCGGCCGGCCCTGCTCAGCGGTCGCTTGCACCATGTCGAAACTGTCCTTGCTCACGCTTCTCCATCCGCCCTTGATAAACGGAACAACGTTCCGTATAAACGGAAACAGGTTCCGATTGATGCTTATAGGGCGCCGACCGGCAATCCGCCAGCGCGTGATGAAGGAGAAGACAAATGCAATACCGCCCCCTCGGCCGGACCGGGATCAAGGTCAGCCCTTATTGTCTGGGCGCGATGATGTTCGGGCAACTGGCCAATCCCGATCACGACGAGTGCGTCCGCATGATCCACAAGGCCGTGGATTTCGGCATCAACTTCATTGACACCGCCGATCGCTACAGCGCCGGGGAATCCGAGGAGATCGTCGGCAAGGCGCTGAAAGGTCGGCGCGAGCATATCGTGCTCGCGACCAAGGTTCATGGGCCGATGGGCGACGATCCGAACATGCAGGGCAATTCGCGGCGCTGGATCACCCGGGCGGTCGAGGATTCGCTGCGCCGGCTGCAAACCGACTATATCGACCTTTATCAGATCCACCGCCCCGCGCCGGACACGGACGTGGAAGAGACGCTGTCGGTGCTCACTGATCTGATGCGGGAGGGTAAGGTGTGCGCGATCGGCGCGTCGACCTTCCCGGCATCCGATATCGTCGAGGCGCAGTGGATCGCCGAGCGGCGCGGGCTGGCGCGGTTCCGCACCGAACAGCCGCCCTATTCGATCCTCAACCGCTCGATCGAGCGCGAGGTGTTGCCCACCTGCCAGCGCTACGGGATGGGCGTGATGGCGTGGAGCCCGCTGGCAAAGGGCATGCTCACCGGCAAATATCGCAAGGGCGCGCCGATGCCCGATTCGATCCGCACGCGCTATTTTCCCAAGGCGATGTCGGACGAGGGCAGCCTCGATGCGGTCGAGGAACTCATCCCGCTGGCGGAGAGCGCCGGCATCTCGCTGATGCACATGGCGCTGGCCTTTGTCGTGGCGCACCCGGCGCTCACCGCGGCGATCATCGGCCCGCGCACCATGGAGCAGCTCGACGGCCTGCTCGAGGGCGCGGGGGTCGTGCTGAGCGACGAGCTGCTCGATCGCATCGACGCGATCGTGCCGCCGGGAATCGACGTGGCGCCGCTGGAAAGCGCGGCCTATTCGCCGCCGTCGATCGTGCAGGCGGCCCTGCGCCGCCGGCCTGTCGCCGAGCGCGCGGCCGCCTGACGGATCGGCGCGTCGGGGAACCTCCGGTTCCGCGCACTGTTCGTGTCCGGGGGATGGCGCTATCATGGCTCATCCCCCATCACGGACACCAGTCATGCTCGATACCCCTTCCGCCCAGGTCCCCGCGCTGTCGCTCAAGGATGAAGCGGCCGATCCCGATGCCTTTGCCGCCGCGCTCGGCGGGTCGTTCGAACGCTTCGGTTTCGCGGTCATCGCCGATCACGGCATTTCGCAGGAACTGATCGCGCGCGCCTGGAAAGAGACCGCCGAACTGTTCGCGCTGCCCGAGGAGGAAAAGCGCGGCTATTTCACGCCCGCCGGTGGCGGCCAGCGCGGTTACACGCCGTTCAAGACCGAGATCGCCAAGGACGCGAAGCATGTCGACCTGAAGGAATTCTGGCATGTCGGCCGCGAGCTCCCCACCGGCCACCGTTTCGCCGCGGACATGCCCGCCAATATCTGGCCCACCCGGCCCGAGGGCTTTACCGCGACCTTTCTCGAGCTGTTCACCGCGTTCGACCGTGCCGGCGACCGGTTGTTGTCGGCGATCGCGCGCCACCTGCGGCTCGCGCCCAACTGGTTCGATCATGCGGTCGAGGACGGCAATTCGATCCTCCGCCTGCTGCATTATCCGCCGATTCCGGCCGATGCCGAGGGTGTCCGCGCCGGCGCGCATGAGGACATCAACCTCATCACCCTGCTGCTCGGCGCCGAGGAGGCCGGACTCGAACTGCTCGACCGCGACGGTCGCTGGCTGGCGATCCGCCCGCCCGAGGGCGCGATGGTGGTCAATGTCGGCGACATGCTGCAGCGCCTGACCAATCATGTCCTGCCCTCGACCACGCACCGCGTCGTCAACCCGCCGCCCGAGCGCCGCGGTCATTCGCGCTATTCCATGCCCTTCTTCCTGCACCCTGCGCCCGATTTCCTGATCGAGACGCTGCCCGGCTGCATCACGCCGGAAAATCCCAACCGCTATCCGACGCCGATCACCGCGCACGACTATCTGCACGAGCGCCTGGTCGAGATCGGCCTGGTGAAGAAGTAACCGGGGCGGCCTCAAGAAAATCAACGTCACCCTGAACTTGTTTCAGGGTCCAAGCGCGGTCATAGGCCGCACGCGCGCGACGAATGATCGCGCATGGATGCTGAAACGAGTTCAGCATGACGAATTGGGGCTGACATGACCAAACCGCTACGCGTCGCACTTGCCGGGCTTGGAACCGTTGGCGGCGGCGTGATCCGGCTGATCGACGCGAACGGCGCGCTGATTGCGCGCCGCGCCGGCCGGCCGATCGAGATCGTCGCGGTCTCCGCGCGCGACCGCGCCAAGGATCGCGGCGTCGATATCGGCCGGTTCGAATGGGTCGACGACACCAGCGCGCTCGCGCGTTACGAGGGCGCCGACGTCGTGGTCGAACTGGTCGGCGGGTCGGATGGCCCTGCGCTCGCCCTTGCCCGCGCGACGCTCGCCGGCGGCAAGAGCCTGGTCACCGCGAACAAAGCGATGCTCGCCCATCACGGGCTGGAGCTGGCTGAAGCCGCCGAAGCCGCCAAGGTCGCGCTGAAGTTCGAGGCGGCCGTCGCGGGCGGCATCCCGGTGATCAAGGGCCTGCGCGAAGGCGCCGCCGCGAACGAGATCGCGCGCGTCTATGGCATCCTCAACGGCACCTGCAATTTCATCCTGTCCAAGATGGAGGCCGAGGGCCGCGACTTTGCCGAAGTGCTGGCCGAAGCGCAGGCGCTCGGCTTTGCCGAGGCCGATCCCAGCTTCGACATCGACGGCGTCGACGCCGCGCACAAGCTGTCGATCCTCGCCAGCCTCGCCTTCGGCACGCGCCCGGCCTTTACCGATGTCGCGACCAGCGGCATCCGCCACCTGCTCGGCGCGGATATCGCCGAGGCCGCGGCGCTTGGCTACCGCGTGCGCCTGATCGGCATCGCCGAGGACGGTCCGGGCGGGCTGTTCCAGCGCGTCCATCCGCATCTCGTGCCGACCAGCCACCCGCTGTCGCACGTCACCGGGGCGACCAACGCGGTCGTGGCCGAGGGCAATTTCGTCGGCCGCCTGCTGTTCCAGGGCGCCGGCGCGGGCGACGGCCCGACGGCTTCGGCCGTGGTCGCCGACCTGATCGACATCGCGCGCGGCGAGTTCGGCCCGGCCTATGCCATGCCCGCCAGGGCGCTAGCGGTGCACACGCCCGCCGATACCGGCGAACGCCGCGGCCGCGCCTATGTCCGCTTCACCGTCGCCGACAAGGTCGGCGTGCTCGCCGAGATCGCCGCGGCGATGCGCGACGCGGGGGTTTCGATCGAAAGCCTGATGCAGCGCGGCGCGATGCCAGACGGCACCGTGCTCGTCGCGATCGTCACCCATGAAGGGCCGGAGCGCGCGGTAGCCCAGGCGCTGGAGAAGCTGCGCGGGTCGCAGAGCCTCGCCGGTCAGCCGATGTGGATGCACATCCTCGGCTGAGACGCGGTCATTTAATCACGGCGGAGGCCGGCACCCCGGGCGCTGCTTCGCCCATATGGATGATGGTGCGGGTTCGGCGCGGACAGATCGTCTGGCCGATCAGCGCGCACCGCGTGCCGTCCTCGGCCAGCGCCATATCTTTGGTCGTCGGTTCGGGCGTCTGCGGCAGGGGCAGGCGATAGCGCGACTGGGAATTCCCCGTGACGCAGATCGGGTCGCCCGCACAGCCGAGCGTCCGAGGCTTGATCACCGACATCGAGATCGGCCTGCGCGGGCGCCGCCCCTTGCGCCTGGCCTTCACCGTGCGCACCACCGCCGGACGTTTCACCCGCACGTGATCCGCAACCGGTGGAGCCGCCATCAACAACATGGTGAGCACAATCATGGTCGGGTTCCCTGTTCGCCTGCGGGAAACACAACTGCCGGACCATCAATAGGTTGCGCGCATTGTCAGGGCGCGAGCGGACGCTCCCCGGCCAGGTGGAAGCCATTGGTGCCGACCGAAACGCCCACTTTCCCGCAGCCGACCAGAAAGACCGACTTTTCCTCGCAATTGGAGGTGCGGGCGAACAGGCGCTCGCGCTCCATCGGCACGCCTTCATTCTTCGGGTCGGCCGGGTCGCGCTCGATCAGCGGTACCCGGTAGCGATCGGCGTCGCGCCGCCCGCACACCGTCACCTCGGCCGGGTCAGCCGCGGTGGCGCAGCGCGGCCCGGCCGCGGTCTTCGCGCGGTAGCGCACCAGCGCCTCGTCCGGGGCGGCCTGAAGCAGCATCAGCAGCGCGGTGCCGATCATTTCGCGGGCGCGGCGGTTGCCGGTGGCTGGGGATCGTCGAGCGGGATCGGAATCCGGCCCGTCTTGTCGGGGCGCTTCCTCAGCGCGTCCTTCAACAGCCCGGCCGCGCCGACGATCATCGGGATGATCGGCGGCCCGAAGCTCGACTGGCATCCGCCCTGCCGCACCGCGCAGGGTGTCCCTTCCGCGGCCAGCGCGCCACGACCGGTCAGGTCGCGATTGACCGGCACCGGGCCGTCGGAAACGGCTTCTCCGGGAAGCGGCAGGCGCTGGCTCGGCAGCGCGTCGCCACATACCACCACATCGCCGTTGCTGTTTGTCTGGGCCGCGCCGTTCCCGTCTTCGCTATCGGTCTTGCGGGAAGGCCGGCACGGTTCGTCCGCCACGGGCACCAGGATCGACCATCGCTCCGGCTCGGCCCTGGTGGCCGGCGCCGCCTGGAGCGCCAGAATCGTGAGCAATGCCAGCATGATCCGCGACTCCCGAAGTCGCGGTCATCATGCAGTGCGGCCCTCCCGCGCGCAAGCGCGACCAGCGCCGTTCAATCGGCGATCGGCGCCACGCCCAACCGGGGAATCTCGATCGCGGGGCAGCGGTCCATCACGACCTTCAGCCCCGCCGCCTCGGCGCGGGCCGCCGCTTCCTCGTTGACCACGCCGAGCTGCATCCACACCGATTTCGCCCCCGCGGCGATCGCCTGGTCGACCGCGTCGCCGGCGGCGGCGGCATTGCGGAAGATATCGACCATGTCGATCGGATCGCCGAGCTGCGCCAGCTCGCGAAACACGAACTCGCCATGCACATGCTCGCCGGTGATCTGCGGATTGACCGGGATCACGCGGTATCCATGCACCTGCAGCGACTGCATCACCCGGTAGGATGGCCGGTCGGGCCGGTCCGAGGCGCCGACCAGGGCAATGGTGCGCACGCTCTCGAGCAGCGCCTTGATCTCTGCATCGCTGGTCAATGGCATGCTATCGTCCTTGTTCGATCCAGTGGAACACGCGCTGGGCAATGCCCGAGAACGCCAGGGACTCGACACCGTTCCCGCTGGCCGGCGGCACGCCCGCGTCGGAGGCCGAGCGAATCGCCATGTCGAGCGGGATCCGGCCGAGGAACTCGATCCCCAGCTCTTCCGCCGCGGCTTCCGCGCCGCCCCGGCCGAACGGATCCGACACCTCGCCGCAATGCGGGCAGATATAGCCCGCCATATTCTCGATGATGCCGATCACCGGCACGCCCGCCTTGGCGAACAGGTCGATCGCGCGGCGCGCGTCGATCAGCGCCAGGTCCTGCGGCGTGGAGACGATCACCGCGCCGGCCGGCTTGTGCTTCTGGATCATCGACAGCTGCACGTCGCCGGTGCCGGGCGGCAGATCGATCACCAGCGTGTCCTGCGCCGCCCAGTCGGCATCGATCAGCTGGCCGAGCGCGTTCGCCGCCATCGGCCCGCGCCACGCGATCGCCTGGTCGGGCGCGACGAGCTGCCCCATCGACAGCAGCGGCACGCCATAGGGTGTCGCCACCGGCTCGAGCAATTTGTCCTTGGCGGTCGGCCGCGATCCCTGCACGCCCATCAGGGTCGGCTGCGACGGCCCGTAGATATCGGCATCGACCAGCCCGACGCGCCGCCCCAGCGCTTGCAGGCCGATGGCGAGATTGGCGGAGACGGTCGACTTGCCTACCCCGCCCTTGCCGCTCGCCACCGCGATCAGCAGCCTACGCGTGCGCTGGCTGGTCAGCGCGATCCGGACGGTCGCGACCCCCGGAACGCCCTCGGCCGCGGCGCGCACATCGGCCTCCATCGCCTCGCGGCCCGCCTCGTCCAGCCCGGTCACGTCGAGGAAGATACTCGCCTTGTCGCCTTCGATCCGCGCGGTCACGCGCTTTCCGGCAATGGGGTCGAGGGCGGCGTTCAGGGCGGCGATATCGGTCATCGTTGCGCAGATAGGGGCGTTAACGGCGCTTGCCACTGTTTTTCCGCCGCTACGGTCCTATAAAGGAGTCATGACGACCCTTCCCCGCTGGCTACAGCGCTTCACCATCCTTCAGTCCGATAATCCGAAAGGCCCCTGGGGCGGCGGTGGTCCGGACAAGGCTGGTTCGGGCGACGGCAATGACGGCGGCCCGCGCAACCCCTGGTCGGTGCCGCCGCAGGGCCGGCCGCGCGGCGCCGCTCCCAGCGCGCTCGACGAGTTTCTGCGCCGTGCCCGCGGCGGCGGTGGCGGCAATGGATCGGGCGGCGGCCGCCCGCGCATCCCGGGCACGCCGAACGGCAGGACCCTGTGGACGATCGGCATCGGCCTGGTCGTGCTCGCTTGGCTGGTCTTCACCAGCTTCCACGCGATCGGCCCGCAGCAGCGCGGCGTCGTCACCTATCTCGGCCGTTATGCCGGCACGATCGAGCCGGGCATCCGCCTCACCCCGCCGGCGCCTTTCGCCAGCGTGACCAAGGTCGACGTGCGCAAGATCAACACGGAAACCTTCCCGGCCGAAGGCGGCGCGGGCGAGAATCTGATGTTGACCGGCGACCAGAACATCGTCGACCTCAATTATTCGGTGCGCTGGGACATCAGCAATCCGCAGGATTACGCCTTCCAGATCGCCAATCCGGTCGAGACGGTGCGCGCGACGGCGGAGAGCGCGATGCGCGCCGTGATCGCCACGACCGAGCTCGACGACGCGATCGGCCAGGGCCGCAACGCGATCGAGCTGCGCGTGCAGGACACGATGCAGCAGATCCTCGACAGCTATAATGCCGGCATCCGCATCCAGGGCGTCGCGATCAAGCAGGCCGCCCCGCCGTCGCAGGTGATGGACGATTTCAAATCGGTGTCGGCCGCCCAGCAGGAAGCGCAGGGCATGACCAACCAGGCGCGCGGCTATGCGCAGCAGGTGCTCGCCCACGCCCAGGGCGAAGCCGCCGCGTTCGACAAGGTGTACGAACAGTACAAGCTGGCGCCCGAGGTGACTCGCCGGCGCATGTATTACGAGACGATGGAGCAGGTTCTGGCCAAGACCGACAAGACGATCGTCGAAGCCTCGGGCGTCGTTCCCTATCTGCCGCTGTCGGGCACCGCCCGCCGTTTGCCGGATGCTCCCGCGGCGACCGCGACAACCCCCGCGCCCGTGCAGGGAGGCGGCCAATGAACGCCCTTTTCCGCAACCCGGTCGCCATCGGCATTTCGCTGATGCTGCTGGTGATCCTCGCCGCGAGCACGTTCGCGATCGTGCCCGAGACCAAGCAGGCAGTGATCCTGCGCTTCGAGCAGCCGGTCGGCGACGCGATCAACCGCTGGCGCCCGAACGAGAAGTTCGGCAGCACCGGCGCCGGCCTGATCGCGCGCGTGCCCTTTATCGACCGGCTCGTGTGGGTCGACAAGCGTGTGCTCGACGTCGATCTGGAGAATACCCCGGTCATCTCCACTGACCAGCTCCGGCTCGAGGTGGACGCTTATGCCCGTTTCCGGATCGTCGATCCGCTCAAGGCAGTGGTTTCGACCGGCAGTTCGTCCAACACCGAACAGCGCGTGATCGACGCGCTGCAGCCGCTGTTCGGCTCGGCGCTGCGCAACGAGCTCGGCAAGCGTCCGTTCGCGGCGTTGCTCAGCCCGGAACGCGGCCAGGTGATGGACAATATCCAGGCCGGCCTGCAGCGCCTCGCCGGCCAGTATGGCGTTCAGATCGTCGACGTCCGCATCAAGCATGCCGACCTGCCCGACGGCAGCCCGCTCGAAAGCGCGCTCGCCCGGATGCGCACCGCGCGCCAGCAGGAACGCGCCTCGACCATCGCACAGGGCCAGAAGGCGGCGCAGATCATCCGCGCCGAAGCCGACGCCAACGCCGCGCGCATCTATGCCGAGAGCTTCAGCAAGGACCCGGGCTTCTACGACTTCTACCGGGCGATGCAGTCCTATCGGCACACGTTCGGCGCGGACGGCGATCCGACGACCAAGGGCACGACGTCGATGGTCCTGTCGACCGACAATGCCTATCTGAAGGAATTCAAGGGGAGCCGCTGAGTCTGAATCTTCCCCGGAAGCTTTCAGACGGTTCATATTCAATCGCCGTTCAGCAACCATCCGCAAAACGGGCGGTTGTCGCGATACGGCAGACGAGAGGAAACGACCCAAGTGCGCTATGCTTACGCCATTACCGGTGCCCTGCTGCTGAGCGGCGCCGCCGCCGCCATGACATTGGAACCGCCAGCAGGTCAGGTCGCGCAGAACGAACCCGGCACCATCGCCGCCACCGCCCCCAAGGCCGGCGCGCCTATGAGCTTTGCCGACATGGTCGCCACGCTCCAGCCGGCCGTCGTCAACATCTCGACCACGCAGCGCGTGACCGTGCAGCAGACCAATCCGTTTGCCGGCACCCCGTTCGGCGACCTGTTCGGCCAGTTCAACCAGGGTCAGGGTCAGGGCCAGGGCAATAACGGCCAGCCGATCACGCGCGAGGCGCAGTCGCTCGGCTCGGGCTTCATCATTTCGCCCGACGGCTATGTCGTGACCAACAACCATGTGATCGCGGCCGGCGCCAAGGGCGCCACGGTCGAATCGATCAAGGTCACCCTGACTGACCGCAAGGAATATACCGCCAAGCTGATCGGCCGAGATCCCGCGTCGGATCTTGCGTTGCTCAAGATCGAGGCCAAGGGCCTGCCCTTCGTGAAGTTCGGCGATTCGGCCCGCGCCCGTGTCGGCGACTGGGTCGTCGCGATCGGCAATCCGTTCGGCCTGGGCTCGACCGTCACCGCCGGCATCGTCTCGGCGCTGCACCGCGTGACCGGCCAGGGCGGCGCCTATGACCGCTTCATCCAGACCGACGCGTCGATCAACCAGGGCAATTCCGGTGGCCCGATGTTCGATCTCGGCGGCAACGTCATCGGCATCAACTCGCAGATCCTGTCGCCGACCGGCGGCAATGTCGGCATCGGCTTCGCCATTCCGGCGGAGGAAGCCAAGCCGATCATCGACACGCTGATGAAGGGCACCGCGGTCAAGCGCGGCTATCTCGGCGTCGGCATCCAGCCGATCACCGAGGATATCGCCGGTGCGTTCGGCCTCCCCGCCAACCAGGGCGAGATCATCGCGCGGGTCGAGCCGGGCGAAGGCGCCGACAAGGCCGGGCTGAAGCAGGGCGACGTCGTCGTCCGCGTCGGCGGAAAGGATGTCACTCCCGATCAGACGCTCAGCTATCTCGTCGCCAACACGGCGCCAGGCACGCGCGTCCCGCTCGAGATCATCCGCGACGGCAAGCGCCAGACGCTCACCGCGCTGGTCGGCACGCGTCCATCGGAAGAGACGCTTGCCAGCCTGAACGGCGGCGACGACGATGACGGCCTGCCCGAGAGCGGCACGCAAAGCCAGCAGGCCAGCGCGAATGCAATCGGCCTGTCGGTCCAGCCGCTGACCCCGAACATCGCGCGCAGCCTCAGCCTCGATCCGACGGTGCAGGGCCTGGTGATCGTCGATGTCGACCAGTCGAGCGACTCGGCGACCAAGGGCCTGCAGCGCGGCGACGTGATCATCTCGGCGAACCGCGTGCCCACCCGCACCGCCGCCGATCTCGCCGGGGTCATCACTCAGGCGAAGGCGGCCGGCCGCACCTCGATCGCGCTGCTGGTCCAGCGCGGCAAGAATCCCGGCCGCTTCCTGGCGGTCAAGATCAAGTAAGCCTCTTTTCCTCCCCATCGGCGATGGGGAGGAATTTAACGGCCGCACCTTCCGTCCCGCGCTGAATCGCGCAATACCGCCGGCCCAACTCCGGAGGACCTTATGGCGGACGGCACCAGCATCTTCATCGGCAGCAATGCGAACGGGCAGCGCCAGCAGCTCGAGCTAAAGCGCGCCAACCGCCACGGCCTGATCGCGGGCGCCACCGGCACCGGCAAGACCGTCACCATCCAGGGCATCATCGACGGCCTGTCCGCCGCCGGCGTCCCGTGCTTCGTCGCCGATGTGAAGGGCGACCTGTCCGGCCTCGCCATGGCCGGCTCCCCTACCTCCAAGATGCACGAGATCTTCGCCGCCCGCGCGAAGGAGATCGGCTATGACGACTGGCATTACGCCGACAATCCCGTGCAGTTCTGGGACCTGTATGGCGAGCAGGGCCACCCGATCCGCACCACCGTCAGCGAGATGGGCCCGCTCCTCCTGTCGCGCCTGATGGACCTGAACGAAGTGCAGGAAGGCGTGCTGACCATCGCCTTCCATGTCGCCGACAAGGAGGCCATGCTGCTGCTCGACCTGGACGATCTCCAGGCGATGCTGGTCAATTGCGGCGAGCGCGCCGACGAGCTCACCACCACGCTCGGCAATGTCTCCAAGCAGAGCATCGGGACGATCCAGCGCTCGCTGCTCCAGCTGCGCAGCCAGGGCGGCGACAAATTCTTCGGCGAACCCGCGCTGACGATGAGCGACTTCATCGGCGTGGACGACAAGGGCCGCGGCATCGTCAACATCCTCGCCGCCGACAAGCTGATGGCGAGCCCCAAGCTCTACGCCACCTTCCTGCTCTGGCTGATGAGCGAGCTGTTCGAGCATCTCCCCGAGGTCGGCGACCCCGACAAGCCGGTGCTCGCCTTCTTCTTCGACGAAGCGCATTTGCTCTTCGCCGATGCGCCCAAGGCGCTGCTCGAGAAGATCGAGCAGGTCGTGCGCCTGATCCGCTCGAAAGGCGTCGGCGTCTATTTCATCACGCAGAACCCGATCGACATCCCCGATACCGTCGCCGGCCAGCTCGGCAACCGCGTCCAGCACGCGCTGCGCGCCTTCACCCCGCGCGACCAGGCAGCGGTGAAGTCGGCCGCCACCACTTTCCGCGCCAATCCCGGCGTCGATGTCGAAAAGGCGATCACCGAACTGAAGGTCGGCGAAGCCCTGGTCTCGCTGCTCCTGCCCGACGGCGCCCCCGCGCCGGTCGAGCGTACCCTGATCAAGCCGCCGGCCTCGCGCGTCGGCCCGGTCACCCCGGTCGAGCGCGGCGTGATGATTCAGACCGATCCGATCGGGTCGAAATACGACACGCTGATCGATCGCGAATCCGCCGAGGAAATCCTGTCCGCCAAGTCGCAGGAAGCCAGCGCCGCCGCCGCCGAGGCCGCCGCGAAAACGGAAGCGGACAAGGCCGCCGCGCTCCAGGCCAAGGAAGACGCCCGCGCCGCCAAGGAAGCAGAGCGCCAGCGCATCGCCGACCAGCGCGAGGCGGACCGCCAGGCGAAGCTCGCCGCCCAGCAGCAGAAAGAGGCCGAACGCACCGCCGCCAACTCGCCCTGGAACCGCGCCATCACCTCCGCCACCCGCTCCGCCTCCTCGGCGGTCGGCCGCTCGGTCGCGACCGAAGTGTCGAAGGCCGTGTTCGGCTCATCACGCGGCGCGGGTGCCGGCATCGTCGGCGGCCTGGTGCGCGGCATTCTGGGCGGGCTGTTCAAGGGGCGGTAACCGCGCGGTCACCGCCCCTCTCCCGCATCAGGGCCACCCTGCGATGGCCAGGCTTCAGAAGTTGACTCGCACCCCGCCGGAATAGCGCCGGCCGAACCGCTCCCATTCGATCGTCTGGATCGTGCTGGTGGGGCTCGGCGTGCCGGTGGCGGTCAGCAGATTGCCCGGCTCCGAATAGCGGCGGCCCGGCTGGTTGAGCACGTTCGAGACGTCCGCATAGATCTCGAAATTCTTCGTGATCGCGTAGCGCGCCGAGATGTCCATTTCGTCGTCCGCCGCCCAATAGGTGTCGCCGGCATCGGTCAGGTCGTCGGCGATGCCGTCGAGCCAGGTGCTGCGGCGCTGATATTGCACGCGCAGCGACAGGCCGTATTTCTCGTAATAGGCGCCGACATTGTAGATCAGGTCGGACGTACCGGGCAGCCGCACCTTGCGCGCCGGGACGGCGCCGATCACCGGCTTGGTCACTTCGCTGTCATTGGCCGTGAGATTGGCGGAGATGCCGAAGCCACCCATCCAGCCGGGCAGGCCGAGATCGCTGGTCCAGGGCTCGATCTGGAGCTGGGCCGCCACTTCCGCGCCGAACACGCGCCCGTCGCCGCCATTGGTGATGCCGGTAAAGGTGTAGGACGACCGGTCGAACCCGGCGGTGTCCAGCGCATTCGAGCCGAAGGTCCGCGTCTGGCGATACAGCACGTCCTTGACCTTCTTGTAGAACAGGCCCGCCATCAGATATCCCTGCGGCCGCACATACCATTCGAAATAGGCATCGACACCATAGGCGCGCTCGGGCTTCACCGCCGGATTGCCGCCCGAAATCGACTGGTTGGTATCGTTGACCACGACATTGGGGCGCAGCTGATCATAATCGGCGCGGGCAGCACCCGAATTGAACGACAGCCGCAGCTTCTTGCTGTCATCGACGTCGAAATTGAGGTGGAGGCTCGGGAAAACCAGAGTCTGGCTCGATTCCGCTACCACCGGACCCGTGACGGCGCCCACCGTGGCGATCGCTTCGCCGCGGTTCTTCAGATGCTCGACGCGAACGCCGCCGAGGACCGAACCCCAGTCATATTTCACCGTGCCCATCACGAAGCCGGCATAGACCTGCTCGCGGACCTTGTAGTTGTTGGCCGTGTTGGGCGCGAAAGTGAAGTTGGCGCGGGCGGCATCCGACACGGCGCGCATCTTGTCCGTGTCGAAATAATGGAAGCTGTAGCCCAGCGGAATCTTGCCCGCGAAGGGATCGTTCAGCGCGAACTGGTTGAAGTCGTTGGGCAGCCCGACCGTGGCGAACTGCGCCGCCGTGCTGAGCAGGATCTGCTCTTCGTCGGCGGTCTTGGTGCGCTGATCGAACTGGAACCCTGCCTTGAACACGGCGTCGCCGCCGAACAGCGCGGTTTCGCGCGAGAGGACCAGCTTGCCGGTATAGGCATCGGTCGTGTCGACCGCATCGAGCACGGTGAAGGACGATGGCGGCTTGGTGAAGCTGTCGATCGCGGTCACTTGCGTGCCGGCCTGATAGCGCGTCGGGCCGCTCAGCTGCGTGGTGGTGAACAGCGTCAGACGCGAGAAATTCGGGTCGCTGAAATCATAGCTGACCGTGGGGCGCAGGGTGCGGGTGCTGGGGCTGTCCCAGGCGATTTCGCCGACGACCGAGCGATCGTCCTTCGACTGGGTATAGTTGCCCACCCAGGCGAGGTGCCAGCTGTCGCCGAAATCATGATCCCCGGCGATGGTGTTGGTGAAGATCGACTGGCGGAAGGCGCGCAGGGTCGAGCGCTGGCGGATATCGATGCCGTAGACCGTGCCCTTTTGCGGCGTGTTGCCGATACAGATATCGGCGTAACCGCTGGTCGTCGGGGTCGTGTTGACCGTCGTCGGGCAGGCGGCGCTGTTGGCGACGAGGTCGCCCTGGCGGTCGTCGAGATCGAAACGGTAATTGTCGCGCGCCTCATCGTCGGTGAAGATCGTGTAGATCGACCGCAGCGAGATGGTGTTGTCGGAATCGGGCTTGTAGTCGACGCGGCCGGACACCGACCAGTTGCGGCGGGTGAGGCGGTACAGCTTGTTCTCCGTCTCATGCGCCCAGAAACGCGTCGCATTGCCGGGCCGCGTATCCTGCGCGAGACGCTCGTAATCATTCTCGAAATTGTCGGTGACCATTTCGCGCTGGTAATAGCTGCCCGAGAGCAGCACCCCGACTTCGCCGCCGCCCAGGTTGAAGCGGTCGGACACGACGGCCGAGCCTTCATATTGCTTGCGGTTGCCGAGCTCGGCGATGCCGAACCCGGCCTTGCCCGCGAAGTGCGCGCCCGAATAGTCGAAGGCGGAGCGGGTGATGACGTTGACGTTGCCCGCCACCGTCTCGCCCGGCATTTCCGGGGTCACCGCCTTCGATACCACGATCTGCGACGCGATCGCGGAGGGGATGGAATCGAACCGCGCATCGCGGCCTTCGGGGCTGACGATGTTGATCCCGTCGAACGAGAGCGTGGTCCAGTAATTGGGGGCGCCGCGCAGCGAGATGTAACGCGCCTGGCCTTGGTCGCGCTCGACCGCCACGCCGGGCAGGCGTCCGGTCGCCTGGGCGATGTTCTGGTCGGGCAGGCGACCGACGCTGTCGGCCGCGGCGACCGTGACGAGCGATACGGAATTCTTCTGCACCGCGAGCGCGGACGCTTCCGATTCCGCGATCGGGCGGGAGCCGGTGACGACGATATCGTTCGTGTCGTCGGATGCCGGTTCGCCGCGCGCCGGTGCTGCGCCCGGCACATCCTGCGCTGCCGCGACATTAATCGGTGTCAGGAGCGCGGCAAGCGCGCAGCCCCCTAGAAATGTTCCCCTGCGAACCATGACGGACCCCCTTTGTGCTGAATTGACCGGTTATGCGGCGCGTGCGAACGGGCGCCTCGAAGCCGCCGGTAGGAGTCGAACATGACCTGGAAGTGCGATATCCGTTACATTTCAATGACTCTTTTGTTGCTATCTGGTTGCACTGCAACGGAGACTCCCCTGGCCGCGCGCATTGCGCACGCCCTGCCGGCGGTTACCGTCCAGGCATCGGGAGAAACCGAAGCGGTCGCCACGGCGAACGCCGACGCGGCCGACGACCCCGCGATCTGGCGCAATGCGGCCAACCCGGCGGCAAGCCTGATCGTCGGCACCGACAAGAAGGCAGGGCTCTATGTCTACGGCCTGGACGGCAAGGTCAGGGACTTCCACGACGCCGGCCGGGTCAACAATGTCGCGCTCGCCGAGCATGATGGCCGGATCATCGTCGCGGCCAGCGACCGCAACGATCCGCTCAACGCGCAGGTCGCGCTGTTCACGCTCGATCCTGTGTCCGCGAAGCTGACCGCGCTGGGCAAGGTGGCAGCGGGCGCGGGCGAGGCGTACGGCATGTGCCTATACCGCGCACCGACCGCGCTCTACGCCTTCATGGTCGCGAAGGACGGCACGATCCGCCAGCTCGCGCTCGATGTGACCGGTGCGATGCCAAAGGCAGAGATCGTCCGCACCATGAAGCTCGCCACTCAGTCCGAAGGCTGTGTCGCCGACCCGCGTACCGCGCGACTCTATGTCGCCGAGGAAGATGTCGGTCTCTGGCGATTCGACGCGCGCGCCGATGGCCCGGTCGAGCCAGTGAAGATCGCCGCCGCCGACGGCAGGCAGATCGTGGCGGATGCCGAAGGCGTGGCGATCGCCCAGGAAGGCGATGGCGGCTATCTCGTCGTCTCCAGCCAGGGCGACAATGCCTATGCCGTCTATCGCCTCGCCGACGATCGCTATGTTGGCCGCTATCGCATCGCGCCGGGCATTTTCGGCGCGACCGAGGAGACTGACGGCATCGAGATCGCGACCGGCGATTTCGGCCCCGCTTTTCCCGACGGCATCATGATCGCGCAGGACGGCGTGAACCCGCCCCGGGCGCAGAACTTCAAGCTGGTGCGTTGGGGGCAGATCAAGGCGGCCCTGGGCTTGTAGGGCTGGGCTTGTAAGCGGCGCTGCCCGAGGCGTAGGCTCGCCCTTCGGCAATGCAGCAAGGGACTCGAACGATGGACGCCACTCTCGATCTTCATCAGGATTGGGGCGCCGCGGCCGAGGCCGAGCTGGCCGATGTCGTCGAGCTCCGACGCGCGATCCATGCCGACCCGGAGATCGGGCTGCATTGCGACCGCACCACCGAGAAGCTGAAGGCCGCTCTCGCCGGCCTACCGCTCGAACTGCGCGACAGCACGAGCACCTCCGGCTTCGTCGCCATCCTGCGCGGCGGCCGCGACAATGGCCGCACCGTGCTGTTGCGCGGCGACATGGACGCGCTGCCGATGCAGGAGGAAACCGGCCTGCCCTTCGCCTCGCAGGTGCCCAATGCGATGCACGCCTGCGGCCATGACGCGCACAGCGCCATGCTGGTCGGCGCCGCCCGTGCGCTTTGCGCCCGACGCGACCGGCTGTCGGGCTCGGTGGTCTTCATGTTCCAGCCCGGCGAGGAGGGCTATCACGGCGCCCGTTACATGATGGAGGACGGGCTGCTCGACGAGCCCCGGCCGGAAGCGGCCTTCGCCCTCCACATCATGCCCAACGCGCCGGCCGGTATGTTCTGGAGCCGCCCGGGCGCGCTGCTCGCCTCGACCGATGCGCTCAACATCACCGTTCGCGGCAAGGGCGGCCATGCCGCCATGCCGCATGAGGGGATCGATCCGATCCCCGTCGCCTGCGAGATCGTCACCGCGCTCAGCGCCTTTGTCGCCCGCCACATTCCGGTCAGCGATCCGGCGGTGCTGTCGATCACGCAGATCAACGCCGGCTCCGCCTATAATATCGTGCCCGACGAGGTGAAGATGAAGGGCACCTTGCGCACCCTGTCCAACGCCACCCGCGCCAAGGCGCGCGAGGGCCTCACCCGCATCGCCGAGCATATCGCGCTCGCGCATGGCTGCACCGCCGAGGTGGTGATCGACGACGGCTATCCCGTCACCATGAACGATCCGCGCGCATTGGGCCTGATGCGCAGCGTCGCCGAGGAGCTGGGCGGGTCCGACGCCTGGCGCACGATGCAGGCGCCGATCATGGGCGGCGAGGACTTCTCCTATGTCCTGCGCGAAATTCCCGGCTCCATGGCCTTTCTCGGCGTAGCGCCCAAAGGCAGCGATGCCCCGACCAACCCGCCGCTGCACAATACGCGCATGACGATCGAGGAAGAGGTCATGGCGCGCGGTGTGGCGATGCACTGCGCCGTCGCCGAACGATTCCTCGACAATGGGCTCGATTGACTCGCCGGGCCGCTTGCCGCCGAGCTGACCTTCTATTAGCCAAGCCTCACCTTTTGGGGGATTTTCCGATGCGTGCCGTCTTTGCCGCGACCTGCCTGTCGCTCCTGTCCACCAGCGCGCTCGCCCAGACCGCTGCGACGCCCGCCGCCCCGCCCGCCGCGACGCAGATCGTCGCGGACGCCGCCGCGCCCAGGGGCAAGCTGTCCGATGCCGCGATACCGAGCGCGTACCGCCTGACCTTCACCATCCTGCCCGATCAGCCGACTTTCTCCGGCCATGACGAGATCGACGTCACGGTGAAGGCGGCGACCAGGACCCTCTACCTGCACGGCCGCGATCTCCGCGTGCAGGGCGCCTATGCGACCGTCGGCGGCAAGCAGATCCCGGCGCGCTGGACTCAGGTCGATGCCACGGGCGTCGCCCGGCTCGATTTCGCCAGCGACCTGCCCGCCGGCAAGGCGACCCTCAGCTTCGACTATGACGGCAGCTTCGGCGACGGCGCCTCGGGCCTGTATCGCATCAAGGTCGCCGACCAATGGTATAGCTGGACCCAGTTCGAATCGATCGATGCCCGCGCCGCCTTCCCGTCGTTCGACGAGCCCGGCTTCAAGACGCCCTTCACCGTCTCGGTGCTGACGGCCGCCGGCAACGAGGTCGTCACCAACACGCGCGAGACCAGGGTCACGCCGATCGCGATCGACCCGGACTCCGCGGCGGCGAAGCACGCCCGCGCGACCGGCACGACCTCGCCCGCCGCCATGGCACGGCATGAATTCGAGCCGACCAGGCCGCTGCCGACCTATCTCGTCGCGGTGGTGACTGGTCCGTTCCTGCACGAAAAGGGCATGGTCCCGCCGACCCCGGAGCGTGCCGCTCCACTGCCGCTCGGCGCCGTCGCGACCCGCGCGCATGCCGGCAAGCTCGGCTATGTCATGGCGGAGACGCCGCGCATCGTCAGCCTGCTCGAGAAATATTTCGGCGAGCCCTTTCCCTTCCCCAAGCTCGACCAGATCGCGTCGCCGGTGATGCCGGGCGCGATGGAGAATGCCGGGGCCGACATCTATGGCGACGGCATCATCCTGCTCGATGCGGGCGCGACCACCGGCCAGAAACAGGATTTCGGCATGATCGTCGCGCACGAGCTGTCGCACCAATGGTTCGGCGATCTCGTCACACCGGCCTGGTGGGACGATATCTGGCTGAACGAGAGCTTCGCCAACTGGATGGGCTATCGCATCGGCAACGAATGGCGGCCCGAGCTCAATATCGGTGTCGGCGCGCTGGACGAGGGCTTCCGCGCAATGAACACCGACGCGCTGGAGGTCGGCCGTCCTATTCACCAGGCGATCACTGACAACAGCCAGATCGACGGCGCGTTCGACAACATCACCTATGGCAAGGGCGGGCACGTCATCTCGATGATCGCCGCCTATCTCGGCGACGAGAAGTTCAAGGCCGGCGTGCGGCTCCACCTGAAGCGCCACGCCTATGGCAATGCGACCTCGGAACAGTTCTTCCAGTCGCTCGCCGACGGCGCGAAGGACCCGCGCGTGCTGACCGCGATGAAGAGCTTCGTCGATCAGCAGGGCGTGCCGGTCGTGGACATCGCACACAAGGGCGGCCAGCTGGTCGCGACTCAGTCGCGCTACGCGTTCCTCGGCAGCACGCCCAAGCCCGAGCAATGGACCATCCCGTTCTGCCTGCGCGTCGATACGACGAAGAGCTGTACCCTGCTCGACAAGCCGGTCACCACGCTCGCCACGGCCAGTAAGGGCGTGATCATGCCCAATGTCGGCGGCACCGGCTATTATCGCTTCAACCTGGAGCCAAAGGACTGGCAGGCGCTGATCGGCACCTTCGCCGCGATCGATCCGGCCGAGGGCCTGGCCGCCGACGACAGCCTCTGGGCCGCGTTCCGCGCCGGCAAGGCCCCTGCCGCCTGGCTGATCACTGCCGCGAAAAACCTCGCCGCCAATCCGGATGCCGGTCTCAGCGTCGACGGTGCCGCGCGCCTCGCCGGGCTCAAGCTGCGCGGTCTGATCGCGCCGGAATCCGACGCTGCCTATCGCCGGCTGATGGCCACGACCTACGCCCCGCATCTCGCCGCGATCGGCTTCGATCCGTCAGCGGGCGCCCACAAGGGTGACAGTCCCGGCAAGCAGCAATTGCGCCAGGGCCTGGTCGGTTATGTCGTGCGCGAAGGCCATGATGCGGCGCTGACCGCGACGCTACAGGCGGCCGCGGAGAAATATCTGGCGGGCGACAAGCAGGCGCTCGACCAGGCCTATCTCGCCACGGCGCTGTCCGTGACGGTGGCGAAGGGCGGCGTTCCCGCCGCGCGGAAACTGATCGAGACCGGTCTGGCGAGCGAAGATCCGGTCCTGCGCAGCGCGGCGCTGGGCGCCGCGGCCGCGAGCGGCCGCACCGACGTCGCCGATTATCTGCTCGGCCTGACCGACGCGCGGCTGCGCGCCTATGACAAGCTCATGCTGATCCAGACCCTCGCCACGACCGAGGGAACGGTCGAGCATGCCGGCGAATGGATCCTCGCCCATTACGACTCGCTGCTCGCCAGCGGCAACGGCGTGTTCATCACCAGCCGCCTGCCCCAGGCACTGATCTTCCAATGCGGCGCCGATCGCGCCGACCGGATCGAGACGATATTGGGCCCGAAGGTGAAGGCAGCCGGCGCCGGCGTGCTCGACTTCGAGCGCACCGTGGAATCGATCCGCCACTGCGGCGACCTGAAGGCGGCAAAGGGCGCGGAGATCGCGGCGGCGCTGGCCAAATAAGCCATGCCGTCCAGCCTCCTTGTGCTCCCGCGAAGGCGGGAGCCCAGGCTGGGCTGCCGCCTTCGCGGGAGCACAAGGAGACACAAGGCCTCCTGTCAACAATGTGCCCTCAGATCGCCCGCGCGACTCGGCGCCCCGCCAGCCCAGTCGCGACGATCAGCACCGATGCTGCCACGCCGAACCCGCCCGCGATCAGGAAGGCCGGCAGATAGGTGCCCGTCTGCTCCCGGATCACGCCCGCGCCGAATGCGGCGGTGGCGGCGCCGATCTGGTGCCCGACCATGATCCAGCCGAAGACGATCGGCGCATCGCGCTCGCCGAACGACATATTGGCCAGCTTCACCGTCGGCGGCACCGTCGCGATCCAGTCGAGGCCGTAGAAGATCGCGAACACCGTCAGGCTCACGGCGCCGAAATCGATGAAGGGCAGAGCGATCAGCGAGAGGCCGCGCAGGCCGTAATAGACGCAGAGCAGCTTGCGCGGATCGTAGCGGTCGGTCAGCCAGCCCGAGGCGGTGGTGCCGACCAGGTCGAACAGCCCCATCATCGACAACAGCCCCGCCGCCGCGACCGGCGCGATACCGTGATCGCCGCAAAAGGCGATCATATGCGTGCCGACCAGCCCGTTGGTGGTCAGGCCGCAGACGAAGAAGGTGCCGAACAACAGCCAGAAGATCGGGGTGCGCGCGGCACGGAACAGCGCGTCAAAGGCAAGCATCGGCGTCGCGGCCTGTTTCAGCGGCGGCGGCGGCGCGCTCGCATCGGTTTCGCCGAAGCGACGAATGCCGACATCGCCGGGCCGCTCGGGCACGAAGAACAGGACGAGCGGAACCAGCGCGATACAGGCGATACTGACCGCGATGGCCACCGGCTGCCACGCGCCGGCGCTCGACAGCCAGGCCAGCAGCGGCAGGAACACCAGCGCGCCCGTCGCCGTGCTCGCGCTCAGCATGCCCATCACCAGTCCCTGCCGCGTCGCGAACCAGCGATTGACCACCGCCGCGCCGAGCACGGAGGCGACCGCGCCGCTGCCCACGCCCGAGAGCACGCCCCAGGTCAGCACATAATGCCACGGCGCGGTCATCCACAGACTGGCAAGGGTCGCGGCCGACATCAGCAACAGCCCGCCGAGCATGGTCCGCTTGATCCCCAGCGACATCATCAGCGCCGCGGCGAACGGACCGACCAGCCCATAGAGGAAGATCCCGACCGCTGCCGAAAAGGAAATGGTCGCGCGGTCCCAGCCGAAATGCAGTTCGAGCGGCACCATCATCACGCCGGGCGCAGATCGCAGCCCGGCGGAGATGAGCAGCGCGAGGAAGGTCACGCCGACGACGATATAGGGCGCTCGGCCGGCCAGTCGGGTCAGGGGCATGCGGGTTCCTCGCGGGTCAGTCATGCGCCGGGCCGGCCACATCGACCACGCCGCGCAACAGGGTTTCGAGCCGGGTCCAGTCGTCCGCGCCGAACGCGCCGATCAGCCGCTCCTGCGCCGCGCGCCATGGGCCGGTCGCGCCCTCCATCGCGGCGCGCCCCGCGTCGGTGAGCGAGGCGATCCGCGTGCGCCCGCGCGCGGCCCGCGCGACCTCGATCCAGCCCTGCCGCTCGAGCGGCGCGAGCGCGCGGTACAGCGAGGTCCGGTCCATCACCAGCGCCTCGGCCAGCCGGCTCAGCGGAGCCTCCCCGCCGCGCGCGATGTGCCGCAACACCGAGAATTGCGCGATCGTCATCCCCGTCCCGCTCAGCGCCTCGTCATAGACGCGCGACACGGCGCGCGCGGCCTTGCGCAACGATGTGCACGCGCAGGGAGAATCGGAAGGGAGAGCGGTCACACGCATGATGTATATGCATCATGGTAGCCGGTCAATGAAGCGAATGAACGGGCGGGCGACCTGTCCAGCTTCCGCGAGCTATGGCATCATCGACGGACTACCGGGGGAGCGCGCATGACCGATCGACCAGCCAGCATGCCATGGCTCTATCTCCGCAGCGTTGCCGCCGTGCTGGCCGGCTTCATCCTCATCGTGATGACTCACATCGGCACCGACGAGATCATGCATAGCACCGGCATCATTCCGCGCGGCGCGATGTGGAACCCGTGGCACAATCTCCTAGCCCTTGCCTATCGCTGCCTCTTCTCCGTCGCCGGCGGATTCGTCACCGCCTGGCTCGCCCCGCGCGCGCGGATGCGTCACGTGATCATCCTGGCAGTGATCGGCACGCTGGGGGGGATCGTCGGCGTGCTGGCGAGCTGGAACCTGAACCTCGCCCCGCGCTGGTACCCGATTGCGCTGGCAGTGACGGCATTCCCGTCGGTATGGCTGGGCGGCCGGCTGTATCTGCGGCAATACGCGCGGGCCTGATCTGGCGGCACAGCGCGCTTTGGCCCTGGCGACCTCGATTCAACTTTATGCCGCGGTGGATCACGATCCGCCGCATGAACACTGAGTCAGCCTGGTCGTCACCCCGTCGGACTCGCCGGTCCCTGTTCTGGTCGCGGCCTTTCGCTGTTCCGCGCACCCGTTTCCCTGTTATGGAATTACAGCGATAATGGCCATTAAACTATTATAAAATAAAGCTAATATTTCCAACAAAACGGACGAAAAGGCCGAAAAAATAAAATTCTTCCCTGTTCTTCGCTGTTACGGGGTCGATAACAGCGATGCGCAGCGCCAGAATCGGACGCGGCCTCTGCCGCGCTTACGGGCAGGTCATCCTGCGCGGCAGACAGGTTTCGACAGAAACCACTGTCCCAAACCCGCCCGATTATGCCACGATATGCCATGCAAGCATCCACGACCCCAACCGCCCGCCCGCTCGCCGAGCTTACCGTTCGCGGCATCATCCTGGGCGGGCTCATCACCGTCCTGTTCACCGCCGCCAATGTCTATCTTGGCCTGAAGGTCGGCCTGACCTTCGCCACCTCGATCCCGGCGGCGGTCATCTCCATGGCGATCCTGCGCTTCTTCAAGGATGCCAATATCCTGGAGAACAACATCGTCCAGACGATCGCGAGCGCCGCGGGCACGCTGGCCGCGATCATCTTCGTGCTGCCCGGCCTGATCCTGGTCGGCTGGTGGACCGGCTTCCCCTATTGGACCACCGCGGCGGTCTGCGCGGTCGGCGGTATTCTCGGCGTGATGTTCTCGGTGCCGCTGCGCCGTGCGCTCGTCACCGGATCGGACCTGCCCTATCCCGAAGGCGTCGCCGCCGCCGAAGTGCTCAAGGTCGGTGCCGCGGAAGATGGCGACGAGGAGAATGCCAAGGGACTGAAGGTCATCATCCTCGGCTCGCTCGTCTCGTCCGGCTTCGCCCTGCTCGCCGCGATGAAGCTCGTCGCGGGCGAAGCGGTGAAGAACTTCCGCATCGGCGGCAGCGCGACCGGCGCGTCGACCAGCTTCTCGATGGCGCTGATCGGCGTCGGCCATCTCGTCGGCCTGTCGGTCGGCGCGGCGATGTTCCTCGGCATGGTGATCGCCTGGGGCGTGCTGATGCCCTATCTCACCAGCGGCGTACCGGGCGAGCTCGACACGGTGGTCAGCACCGTGTTCCGCTCCGAAGTGCGCTTCATCGGCGCCGGCACGATCGGCGTCGCGGCGATCTGGACCCTGCTCAAGATCCTCGGCCCGATCATCGGCGGCATCCGCTCCGCCATGGCGGCGTCGCGCGCCCGGCAGGCGGGCTCGATCCTCGAACTGACCGAGCGCGACCTGCCGATCGGCATTGTCGGCCTGTCGATCCTCGGCACCCTGCCCCCGATCGCCTGGCTGTTGTGGAGCTTCTCGGCGGGCGGCCCGATCCACGATCACGGCTTTGCGGTGATCCTCGGCACGATCCTCTACATCCTCGTCATCGGGATCGTGATCGCCGCGGTCTGCGGGTATATGGCCGGGCTGATCGGCGCGTCGAACAGTCCGGTCTCGGGCGTCGGCATCCTCGCCGTGCTCGGCGCCTCGCTGCTGCTGGTCGCGATCTACGGCCACAGCACGGACGTCGCCCGCACCAACGCGCTGATCGCCTATGCCCTGTTCACCACCGCGATCGTCTTCTCGGTCGCGACCATCTCCAACGACAATCTGCAGGATCTCAAGACCGGCCAGCTGGTCGGCGCGACGCCGTGGAAGCAGCAGTTCGCGCTGGTGCTCGGCGTGATCTTCGGCTCGCTCGTGATCCCGCCGGTGCTCGACCTGCTCAACACCGCCTTCACCTTCCAGGGCGCACCCAATGCCAAGGAGACTGCGCTCGCCGCGCCTCAGGCGGCGCTGATCTCGTCCCTCGCCAAGGGCGTGCTCGGCGGCGATCTCGACTGGCGGCTGATCGGCGTCGGCGCCGGCATCGGCGTGGTGGTGATCTTCCTCGATGAGATGCTCGGCCGCGCCGGCAAGATGCGCCTGCCCCCGCTCGGCGTCGGCATGGGCATCTATCTGCCGATGGCGCTGACCCTGCTCATCCCGGTCGGCGCGCTGATCGGCCATTTCTACGACAAATGGGCCAGGCGCCAGAGCAACCCCGATTTTGCCGAGCGCATGGGCACGCTCGCGGCAACCGGCCTGATCGTCGGCGAAAGCCTGTTCGGCGTAGCCTTTGCCGGCATCGTCGGCGCCACGGGCAAGGACGCGCCATTGGCGGTGGTCGGCGCGAGCTTCGCGACGATAGCGCTGTTCGCGGCGCCGGTCGTGTTCGCCGGTCTGATCTGGCTGCTCTACAACCGCACCAAATCGATGGCGCGTTGACCCTTCAAGCCCCTCCTTCGCGGGAGGGGCTCACATCGCCGCGAGCAGCACCTTGATGTCGATGAACGCGAACGCCACGGAGCTGTCCGCCACGCCGTACGGCACGAACAGCTTGTCGCCGTGGCGGATCGCGCCGCAGCTATAGACCACGTTCGGCACATAACCCTCGCGGTCTTCATGTGCCGCCGCCAGGATCGGCTCGCGCGTGCGGCCGAGCACCTTCGACGGATCGTCCTTGTCGAGCAAGACCGCGCCGATCGAATATTTGCGCATCGCGCCGACGCCGTGAGTCAGCATCAGCCAGCCCTCGTCGAGCTCGATCGGCGGCCCGCAATTGCCGATCTGCACCAGCTCCCACGGATAATGCGGCGTCAGCAGCTTCTCGCCCTCTTCCCAATGGGTGAGGGTATCGGACTTGAGCAGGAACAGATTCTCCCCGTCCTGCCGCCCCATCATCATATATTGTCCGCCGATCTTGCGCGGGAACAGCGCCATGCCCTTGTTGCGCGACGCGGGCCCGGTCATCGGCACCAGATCGAACGCGCGGAAGTCGCGGGTGCGCAGCAGCTCGGACTGAATCGACGAGCCGTTATAGGCGGTATAGGTGCCCAGCCATTCGGCCGAGCCGTCGTCATGCGTGAACTTGACGAGGCGCAGATCCTCCAGCCCCTTCGACTGCGCCGCCGTGATCGGGAAGATCACCGTGCCCGACAGGGTGGAATCGCGATGGCGAAAGACCGTGATCTCGCCCTCGGGCAGCTCCTCCTCGTCCTGGCCGACCGCATCGGTCGCGGTGGCGAAGGGGGGCTCGGGCGCCAGTTTCAGCTCGTTCCGACTGGTGATGATGCCTTCGCGGAAGGCGACCGACGAGATGTGGCCCTCCCCCACCGCGCGCAGCGACATCAGGATACGCAGCGATCCTTCCGGCATGCCGGTCTGGTCGAAATGCGGCACGGCGCTCGGGTTCATCAGCGCGGCGGCGGCATAGCTGTATTCGTGGCAGAAATACGCGCCGATCAGCTGGCGCTTCTCGTCCCCGATCTCGGTCCCGTCGAGACCGAGCATTTCCTCGATCTCGTCATAGCGGGTCATGAACACACGCCGGGTCTGCCAGTGGCGCGCCTCGAAATCCTTGAGCACCAGCTCAAGCTCGGCCCGCGTCGCCGCGGTGTCGAGTTCCATCACCTCTTTCACCAGTCGCTCGGTACGGCTCCCGCCGTTGCCGGCCCAGGCCAGATGAAAGGGACGCACCACGACACGAGAAGGATCGGCATGCAGCCGCAGTGCGTGGTGAAACAGTTCTATCACGTATGGCCTCGCGTAATGACGTCCTGGCGACGTCGCTAGCGAGGCTATGCGGCGGCGCGTCCGTCAGGTCCTGCCATGCTTTCGGCCCGCTTTGAAAGCCCCGAAATGGCGCAAGATGCCAATTGAAGCGCCAGAATCGACTCGGCGCCCTGGTTGCGGTTCAAACCGGTCGGCATGAGGCCATCGAAACAGCCGCCATCCTGAGCCGACGCGAGCGGCAGATCGAGGTCGTTCTGGCCGAGATACCAGCGATAGGCACGCATCGCCTCTTCGACCCAGCGCGCATCACCAGTCGCCTTGAACGCGGCAGAGCAGGCATCGATCGTCGCCTGCGCTTCGAGCGGCTGCTGGTCGAACGGCAGCGGCTCTTCATAGGCGCGGCCGAAGCTCTCCGTGCCGATCGCCCGGAAACGGCCTTCGGGTGACGTCTGCTGCGCCACGATCCAGCTCAGCGTCGAAAGACCGCATTTCAGCAGATCCTCGCGGCCGAGCATCATGCCGGCGCGAATGAGCGCCTCCGGCAGCCGCGCATTGTCATAGGCGAGCACGATCTCGAACCATTCCCATTCCGGCCGCCGCGCTTCCTCGACCAGCGCGAGCAGGTCGTTGGAGAAGCGTTCCAGGATGTTGAGCGCCAGTTCATGCCCAGGATGCGCGCCGAGCATCGCGGCGGCACCGAGCATGGCGAAGGCCTGAGCGCGCGGGCTTTGCAGCTCGAAGGCAAGCGACGCCGTCTCGTCGAACAGCCGCACCGCCCAGTCGCGATGCTTCACCAGCGTCGCGCGCCGCGCGGTCACGCCCAGCGCCCAGATCGTACGGCCGTTGGAATCCTCCGACCCATATTCCTCGCACCAGGTTCGATCGAAGTTCATGAAGTTGCGGAAACGGCGCTTGTCCGGATTCCAGGCATATTGGATGAAGGACGCATAGATCGTCATCCATTTGTCGCGCACGCCCTCGTCGAGCGTGTCGATCGCCGTCATCAGCATCAGCGCGCGAACATTGTCGTCGATGCAATAGCCGTGGCGGCGGTCCGGCACCGAATAGATGGAATGCTGGAGCATGCCGGTGGAATCGCTCATCCGCTCGACCGCGGCGATATCCGGTTTGAGCACCGTCAGGCGCACCCTGGATGCGATCCGGCGCGGCTTGGTCGCGACCATCTCGACGATCTCGCCCATCGCCACCTCGGCGAGGCGCGGCCAGATCATCGTCTGCCCCCGCGCATAAGCGCGCTGCGACAAGGCGGTGCGGTCGCCCTCGCTGCCCAGCAGCGCGTTGATCTCTCGCGCAAAGGCAGCGCTGTCACCGAAATCGACCAGCACGCCGTGTCCGTCCGCGAGGATTTCGGTCGCGTGCACATAGGGCGTCGAGACGACCGCCTTGCCCACGCCGACGGCATAGGACAGCGTACCCGAGGTGATCTGCGCCGGGTTGTTGTAGGGCGTTACATAGATATCGGCCGCCTGGAGATAGTCGATCAGGTCGTCATGCTCGAGGAACGCGTCGATGAACTCGACATGCGCGCCGACACCATGCTCGGCGGCTAGCGCTTTCAGCCGGTCGCGATACGCCTCGCCCTCATGGGCGACCAGATTGGGGTGAGTCGCGCCAAGCACCGCGTACAGCACGTCTGGATGCTCCGCGACGATCGCCGGCAGTGCATCGATCATCGTCTCGATGCCCTTGTTGGGCGCGAGCAGGCCGAAGGTCAGCAGCGTCTTGCGCCCCTGCCAGCCGAACTGCTCCTTCAACGTTGCGGGATCGACGAACGCGCGATCCGGCACGCCGTGCGGGATCATCACGATTGACCGGGGATTGGCGCTGTAGACGCGCTCCAGGATCTCGCGGCCGCGCTCGGCCATCACGATGACTTTGGCGGCCCGGCGCAGGAGCCCTTCCATCACCCGACGTTCATCGGCGCTGGGTTTTTCGAGAATGGTGTGAAGCGTGACGATGACGGGGATCGACACCCGGTCGAGCAGGGCGAGCAGATGCTCGCCCGCCGGCCCGCCATAGATGCCATATTCGTGCTGGACCCACAGCGCCTGCGCTCCGCTGCGCTCGATCGCGCGGGCAGCATCGATATAGGCAAACCGGTCCTGGTCGGGGATGCTCGCGGTCACTTCGGCGGGGTAGTGATAGCGCCCGGGATGGTCGTCCATCGCATAGACGTCGATCTTCAGGTCGGGGAATCGGCCCTTCAGCGCGGTGAACGTGTCAGTCGTATATGTTGCAAGGCCGCATTTCCGGGGAAGGAAATTGCCGATCAATGCCAGGTGATCGATCGGGGTCACGACCTTTTCCGAAGGAGCCATCGATTGAAACCTCTTGTGAAACGGGGCTGGGAGCCCCGAAATTGCCTCCCACGAACGGCCAAGTTTCAATATGGTTGCACCATTGCTGCAACGCAACAAGAGATTCGCGATAACTTACGTCAAGATTAAGCCGAAATGAACGGCTCACCCCCTGCCGCGATATCCCGGGACGTCCTGCACGGGTAGCCAGAGGCCCTCCGGCGGCGGGCCGGATTGCCAGAACACGTCAATCGGAATGCCCCCGCGCGGGTACCAATAGCCACCGATTCGCAGCCAGATCGGCTTCATCTCCGCGGTCAGCCGCTCGCCGATGCCGACGGTGCAATCCTCGTGGAACGCCTGATGGTTGCGGAACGCGCCCAGGAACAGCTTGAGCGACTTGGACTCGACGATCGTCTCGCCCGGCGCGTAATCGATCACCAGATGCGCGAAATCCGGCTGTGCCGTTACTGGGCAGAGCGAGGTGAACTCGGGCACGGTGAAGCGCACCAGATACGGCCGCCCCGGACGCGGATTGGGAACATAATCGAGCACTGCCTCTGCGGGAGAAGCGGGCAGCGCGCTGGACTGGCCGAGATGCTTGGGAGTCATGACGACTATCTAGGGTGCCGGCGCGTAAAATGGAACGATTGCGGGAAAACGGCGGAATCGCGCGCTCCGGCTCGACGCCGCCTCTGCCACTGGCTAGACACAAGATCAGGAGATTCCTTTCCTTCCGCCCAGCGCTCCGGCCTTGGGTCGTTCTTCCTCCCCGGGACGGTGGAGGGAGGGGAGTCACCGGATGCTCGCCCCGAGCGGACTATTTAGGAGGAACACATGGACTCGCTGGTTACGACGGAATGGCTCGCGAACGAGATGGGCGCGAACGACCTCAGGATCGTCGACGCCACCTATTTCACCACCCTGCCCGGCGAAGCGCCGCGCGATGCGGCGGCGGAATATGAGGCGGCGCACATCCCCGGCGCGGTGTTCATGGACCTGGCCGATCTGTCCGACACGTCGAACCCCCTGCCCTCGATGCTGCCCCCGCCCGAGAAATTCGCCAGCCGCATGCAGTCGCTCGGTCTGGGCGACGGCAGCCGCGTCGTGCTCTACGACAATTCCCCGCACCACACCGCCGCGCGTGCCTGGTGGATGCTTCGCCTGTTCGGCGCGCACGACGTCGCGATCCTCGATGGCGGCCTCGCCAAATGGCAAGCCGAGGGGCGTGAAGTCGCCACCGGCAAGGAAAGCCTGCGCCACCGTCACTTCACCGTCTGGGCCGACGACAAGAGCGTGCGCAACCTCGACCAGATGAAGGCCAATCTCGTCAGCGGTGCAGAGCAGGTGCTCGACGCCCGCTCCGCCCCGCGCTTCACCGGCGAGGAGCCCGATCCACGCGCCGCCACCCATGCCGGGCACATCCCGGGGTCGAAGAACCTGCCTTATGGCAAGCTGTTCAATGCTGACGGTACCTGGAAACAAGGCGAAGCACTGAAGGCGGAATTCGACGCGGCGGGTATCGATCTGGCCAAGCCCCTCGTCACGACATGCGGATCGGGCATCACCGCCGCGGTCCTCGCCTTCGGCGCCCACCTGCTCGGCAACGAGGCCGCCATCTATGACGGCAGCTGGTCCGAATGGGGCGCCGACCGATCAACCCCCAAGGCAATGGGAACAGCGTGAGCGTATCGAATGAGTGAGAAGGACGGCCACACCAAGGGCGACGCGACCCGCGTCGTCTCCGCTGGCCGTCGGCCTGAATGGACCCAGGGGATCGTCAATGCGCCGGTGTGGCGCGCATCGACGATCCTCTACGGCTCGGTCGCGGAGCTCCGCGCGGCGGGCGGGCGCGATACGCACCACCGCCTGTTCTACGGCCGGCGCGGCACCCCCACCCAATGGTCGCTCGCCGACGCGCTGACGGACTTGGAGCCTGGCGCCGAAGCGACCTTCCTCTATCCCTCGGGGGTCGCGGCGATCGCCGCCGCATTGCTCTCGGTGCTGTCGCCGGGCGACGAGCTGCTCCTGCCCGACAGCGCCTATGATCCGACCCGGTCGATGGGCACCGGCTTGCTCAAGCGCCTGGGCATCGCGACACGCTTCTACGATCCGATGGTCGGTGCCGGCATCGCCGAGCTGATCGGCGACAAGACGCGTGCGATCCTCATGGAGAGCCCGGGCAGCCTGACCTTCGAGGTGCAGGATATCCCCGCCATCGTCGCCGCGGCCAAGGCGCGCGGCATCGTGACGTTGCTCGACAATACCTGGGCAACGCCGCTCTATTTCCAGGCAATCGAACGCGGCATCGACCTGTCGATCCTCGCCTGCACCAAATATATCGTCGGCCATTCGGACGTGATGCTCGGATCGGTCACCGCCGCACTCGGCCATTTCACTAAACTGCGCGATACGAGCTTCCAGCTCGGCCAGATCGCCAGCCCGGACGATTGCTGGCTCGGCTCGCGCGGCCTGCGCACGCTCGCCATCCGTCTTGCCCAGCACCAGTCGAGCGCGCTGAAGATCGCCCATTGGCTGAAGGAGCAACCCGAGGTCGCCGCCGTCTTCCATCCGGCCCTGCCCGACTGTCCGGGCCACGAGTTGTTCCTGCGCGACTTCAAGGGGTCGACCGGGCTGTTCTCCTTCACCCTCAGGAACGCGACCGACGAGGCCCGTGCCGCGCTGATCGACGGACTCGAGCATTTCGGCATCGGCTATAGCTGGGGCGGGTTCGAAAGCCTGGCGCTGCCGGTCGATCCGGCGCGCTACCGGACCGCGACTAGGCGCCGCGATCCGGGGCTGCTGGTGCGGCTGCAGATCGGCATCGAGGATCCCGACGACCTGATCCATGATCTCGCCGCCGGGCTCGAACGCTTCCGGGCCGCGCTGGCATAAATCCGGCCGCCTGACCGCATGCGCAGGGCTGGCGACGATCCCGCAAATGAGCTCCGGGCGTGGACGACAGGTTGCGCGCATCGTCCCCCCTGGGTCAGCGATCCCGAAAGCGGGGTCGGCAATGTCCGCTCCGACGTGCTCGACCGGTTCTGGTGCTGTTCAAGGAACATGGAATCCAGATCCCGTTCGCGCATCGCCAGATACATGTCAGCAACGATTCGCTGTCCGTAAATCCGTTGATCTGACGCCTCACCACTGTTGCGCTGGTGCAACATGCTCCGCAAACCGGCGGGCGTGTGACAGAATTATGTTGTGCGCTGCAGCGTGTTTCGGCAATCTTTCCTTACCGAACGGAAACATTGGCACGGGTCGTTGCACGGCCTTCCATAGATGCCTGGTCTGGTCGGCTGCAGGTGGGGACCCGTTTTCAATCGAAAGGGACACCCATGCGCTTTTCCACGATCAGCCTCTGCGCGCTGATGCTCGCCTCCGCCACGCCGGCCTTCGCGCAGGAAGAAACCGCGCCGCCGCCGGCCTTCACCGTCTCCGGCGGCGCGACCGTCGTGTCGGACTACCGTTTCCGCGGCATCTCGCAGACCGACAAGAAGGTGGCGCTGCAGGGCACCTTCACCGTGAGCCACGAGTCGGGCCTCTACGCGACCGTCTGGGGCTCCTCGATCGACGACTATGTCGCTGCCGGCAGCGACCAGGAGCTCGACCTGATCATGGGCTATTCGCACACCTTCGGTAATGGCGTGAAGCTCGATGGCGGCGTTCTCTATTATTATTATCCGGGCGGTGGCCATGCGCCGACCGACTTCGTCGAGCCTTATATCTCGGTCTCCGCAACGTCGGGACCGGTCACCGGCAAGGTGACCGCGAACTATGCGCCCAAGGCGGATGCGCTCAGTGTCGGCAACGGCAAGGAGGACAATCTCTATCTCGCCGGCGATCTGTCGGCCGGCATTCCCAACACGCCGATCGGCCTCACCGCGCATCTCGGCCACACCTTCGGGCCGAGCTATATCTCAATCGGCGACGAATATACCGATTGGGGCCTTGGCGCGACCGTCACCTGGAACCACCTGACCTTTGGTGCGAGCTATGTCGACACCAACAAGGACGTCTATCTCGGCAACCGCAACCTGAGCGGATCGGGCGTGGTGTTCTCGGTCGGCGCCGCCTTCTAAGCAATCGTCACGGGCGGAAGGGGATGGCCTGCGCCGTCCCCTTTTCCTTGCCCGCTTGCCGCGATCAGCGCCTTCGCCGCCGGCGATCGCGGCGCCGCGACGATTGCATCGGCCGGCCCGTCCTCGACGATCCGTCCCGCCTCCATCACTGCAATGCGGTGACACAGGCGGCGCGCGACCGCGATATCATGCGTGATCATCAGGATCGCGAGCCCGCGCGTCCGTTGCAGCCGCTCCAGCAGCTCGAGGATGCGTCCGGCCACCAGCACATCGAGCGCCGAGGTCGCCTCGTCGAGAATCAGCAGGTCGGGCGACGCGATCAGCGCCCGCGCGATCGCGACACGCTGCGCCTGCCCGCCGGACAGCCCGGCCGGGCGCCGGTCGGCGAAAGCCGCGCCCAGATCGACCGTCTCGAGGGCCTCGATCGCGCATGCCCGGCGCTCGGCGGCGGTCAGTCCGGGCAGGAGATGGCGCAGCGGTTCGGCGACGCTTTGTGCCACTGTCCATTGCGGATCGAGGCTCGCCGCCGGATCCTGGAACACCGCCTGCATCCGCGCGCGGTGCTCGCGCCGCATTGCCTGACGTGGAGGCAGTGCCTCGCCGCGCCACCGCACCTGACCGCTATCGCACGGCCCGATCCGTCCGACCGCCCGGGCAAGGGTCGACTTGCCCGATCCCGAGGCGCCGACGATCGCCAGCGCCTCGCCCTCGGCGAGCGCGAACGACGCGCCGTCGACCGCCATGATCCGCCCGCCGCGCCAGCCCGGCGCGCGAAAGCCGACACGAATCCCTTGGGCCTCGACCAGAGTCCCGCCCGTCGCCGGCGGATCCGGCGCCGGATCGTCCAGCCTGGGGCTGGCGGCAATCAGCGCGCGGGCCGCGGCGCTATTGGGGTGCGTCATGACGTCATCGGTGACGCCTGCTTCAGCGACCGCCCCTGCCTCGATCACCAAGATCGTGTCGGCATGGTGTGCGACCAGTCCGAGATCATGGCTCACCAGCAACAGGCCAAGCCCGTCATCGCGCAGCCGCGCCAATACCGCCATGATCGCGTGGCGCAGATGCGCGTCGAGCGCGCTGGTCGGCTCGTCCGCGACAAGCAGCGACGGCCCGTGCGCGATGGCCGCGGCGATCAGCACGCGCTGGCGCTCACCGCCCGACAGGCGATGCGGATAGGCGTCGAGCTTCGCGTCGGGCGTGGCGAGCCCGACCCGGTCGAGCATCGCCGCAAGCCTTGTCCGATCGGGCCGCGCCCCGCCCAGCGCCGTCGCGGCTTCGGTCAGCTGCGCGCCGATCGTCAGATGCGGTGTCAGCGCGGTCAACGGATGCTGGAACACGAAGCCGGCCCGCGCCCGGATCGGGCGGAGATCCGCCTCGCCAAGGCCAATCAGCTCGCGCCCCTCGAACCGCGCCGATCCGCCCGCGACGCCCGGGCTGAGGCCGAACGGCGCAAGGCAGGACAGGCTTTTGCCAGAGCCTGACGCCCCGACCAGCGCGGTGCATCTGCCGGGCGCGACCACGAAGCTCATGTCATGGACCAGCGGCACCTCGCCGATCGCCACGCCCAGCCGCTCGACCGCGTAGAGCGTCACCGCGCGAGCCGATCGCGCAGGCGCTCGCCCAGCGCGGTCAGGGCAAGGATCAGACCGACGAGCACCCCGCCCGGCACCAGCAGCGCGAGCGGCGCGACGTCCATGTCCTCCGCGCCGTCATGGACGAGGATGCCGAGCGAGGTCAGCGGTTCCTGCACGCCGAGCCCGAGAAAGGACAGGAAGCTTTCGACCATCACCACCTGCGGCACCGTCAGCAACAGATAGGCCAGCGCGACGCCGGCGACGTTGGGCAGGACATGGCGCAGCAGGATCGCGCCGGGCGGCGCGCCTGCCGCTTCCGCCGCGAGGACGAAGGGCCGATGGCGCAGCACCATCACCTGCCCGCGCACGACCCGCGCCATGGTCAGCCACTCGACCGCGCCGATGCCGAGAAAGACCAGCACGATCGACCGGCCGAACACCACCATCAGCAGGATGACGACGAACATGAAGGGCAGTGCATAGAGCGCGTCGACCACGCGCATCATCGCCTCGTCGACCCGCCCGCCGACCCAACCGGCGACCGCGCCCCAGGCCGTGCCGATCAGCAATGCGACCAGCGCCGCCGCCGCCGCAACCGTCAGCGTGATCCGGGTGCCGATTAGGGTCCGGGCCAGCAGATCGCGCCCGACGCTGTCGGTGCCGAGCAGATGGCCATGCGTGAAGGGCGCGGCGCGCACGCCCTGCCAGTCGATCTGGTCATAGCCCCAGGGCAGCGCAAGGGGCAGCAGCAACGCCGCCAGCACCAATGCAGCGATGGTCCACACCGCGACCTTCATCCGCGCACCCGTGGGTCGAGCCAGCCATAGGCAAGGTCGGCGATCAGGTTGAACAGCAGGATCAGGCCCGCATAGAGGATCACCACCCCGAGCACGAGCGGGTAGTCGCGGTTGAGCGCACCCTGCACGAAATAGCGGCCGAGGCCGGGCAGGCCGAACACCGTCTCGATCACTACCGCGCCCGTCAGCAGTCCGGCGGCGGCTGGGCCGAGATAGCTCACCACCGGCACCAGCGCCGGCCTGAGCGCGTGGCGCCACAGGATCGTGCGCGGCGCGAGGCCGCGCGCCCGGGCAGTCAGCACATGGTCCTGCGCCAGCGCCACCGCCAGCCCCGCGCGGGCCAGCCGCGCGATCGCGCCGGCGACCGGCAACGCCAGCGCGACCACCGGGAGCACCAGCGACCCGGCGCCGTCCAGGCCGGAAACCGGCAACACCTGAAACCAAAGCGCGAAGACCAGGACCAGCGCCGGGCCGGTCACGAAGGTCGGGATCGCCGTCAGCAGAGTCGCGGCGCTCATGATCGCCCGGTCGATCCGGCCGCCCGCATGAGTCCCGGCAAGGGTCGCTGCGCCAATGCCGAGTGCCAGCGCCAGCAGCAGCGCGAGGCCGCCGAGGGTGAGCGACACCGGCAGGCCCTGCCCGATCAGCGCACCGACGGTGAAGTCCTTATAGACCAGAGACGGTCCGAAATCGCCGGTCAGCACGCCGCCCAGGTAGCGCGCGGCCTGTTCGGGCAGGGGCTTGTCGAGGCCATAGGCAGCCGCGAAGGCGGCGCGGGTGGCGGGATCGAGCGGCCGTTCGCCATCGAACGGACTGCCCGGGGCGGTGCGCATCAGCACGAACGACAGCAGGATGACCGCCAGCAGCGTCGGAACCGCGGTCGCGAGCCTGCGGATCAGGATCGCGCGCATCTAACTCTACTCCCCTCCCGCTTGCGGGAGGGGTTGGGGGAGGGCATGTCAGTAAGGGCGCGCTCGATTTCCGCCACTACACCCTCCGCCTGCTCCAGAACCTGATTGTTCCAGAAGCGGATGACTCGAAAGCCCTGCGCTTCAAGGTATCGTGTTCGTGCCGCATCCGCCGACGCATTTGAATCATGCTGGCCACCGTCCACCTCGACGATCAGCTTGGCCGCACGCGATACAAAGTCGCAGATGAACGGGCCTATCGGTACCTGCCGATTGAAGCGCACCCCGGCCACCTTGCGGGCGCTGAGGTGAGCCCATAACAAGCGCTCCGCATCCGTCGCGTTGGCGCGCAATTCGCGGGCGCGGAGTGTTGGTCTGCCATAGGCTTTGTCCAACAGGCCCTCCCCCGCCCCCTCCCGCGAGCGGGAGGGGAGTTTTGGCTCAAGGATTCGGCGTTGCGGCGCGGGCGTCCTGGCCGTCGCCTTCGGGGGCGGCGACGATGTCGCGGGTGGTCGAGCCCTTGTCCACTACGGTCGTGCCGGGGTCGCCCACGGCCGAGCGGATGCCCGGATCGGCGACGTCGGAACCGGCCGCGTCGATCGTCGCGCTTTCCGACGCGGAGCGGGCGGACTTGCCGCCGAACAGTGCGTCGAGCGCCTGGGCGTTGGGGCTCACGTCATTGGCGCGCGCGGCGCCGGGCTGGGGCGGGGTCAGCGAGAAATCGGGCGGAATCACCAGCGGCGCCTGCCGGGCGACGGCGAACTCGTCGGGGCGGGTACGGTCCATGCCGCCATGGCCGCAACCGGCGAGCAGGACGGACAGGCCGAGCCCGGTTGCGATCGACACCAACTTACGCATTCATATTCTCCACTGAAGCACGCCCTGCACGCGGCTTGTCGCGCACCAGGAGCGCTCGCACAAGCAGGATGAGCACCCCTATCGTAATCGCCGCATCAGCGACATTGAAGACCAAAAAGGGGCGCCATGCCCCGATATGGAAATCCGCGAAGTCCACGACATAGCCGAAACGCACCCGATCGAGGATATTGCCGATCGCGCCGCCCAGCACCAGGCCGAGCGCGATCTGGTCGTTCCGGTTCGGCTCGCGCAGCATCCACACCAGCACGCCGACCGCGATCGCCGCGGTCAGCGCGACCAGGCCCCAGCGCATCGCCTCGGTATCGGCATGCAGCAGGCCGAGCGACACGCCGTGATTGGCAACGAAGCGCAGGGTGAAGAAGGAGGTGATCTCCCGCCCCAGGCTGGATTCATTGAGACCCAGTATGTCGGTGATGCCATATTTCGCCGCCTGATCGACGACGAACAGGGCGGCGCCGGTGGCGAGGCCGGTGACGGGAAGCTTGCTCATCGCGAGACGACCTTTGCGCAGCGATCGTCGAGCGCGCCATCTTCCGCGACGTCGGGCAGATGGCGCCAGCAACGGCCGCATTTGTGGAAAGCGGTGCGGGTGACCGACACGGCATCGCCCGTCGTCACTTTCGCCACGATGAACAGTTCGGCCAGCGCCTCGTTCGACAGTGGCGATTTCGGCACCACCACTTCGGCCTCGAGGCTGGAGCGCACGATCTTCTCGCGGCGCAGGGGCTCGATCGCCTCGGTCACCTGAACGCGCAGCGCGCGGACATCGGCCCAGACGGTCGCAACGGCATCGTCGCCCGGCAATGGCGGCAGGACCGGCCATTCGAGGAAATGGACCGAGCCCTGGTCATCGGGATAGCGCGCCTGCCACACTTCCTCCGCGGTGAAGCAGAGGATCGGCGCGGCATAGCGCACCAGCGCATCGAACAATATGTCGAGCACCGTGCGATAGGCGCGGCGCTTCGCATCGTCCGGCGCGTCGCAATAGAGGCTGTCCTTGCGGATATCGAAGAAAAAGGCCGACAGATCGTCCTGCGCGAAATCCGTGAGCAGCCGCAGATAGCGGTTGAACTCGAAATTCTCGGCCGCCGCCTTCAGCTCGACATCGAGCCGGCCGAGCAGGTGAAGCACGTACAGCTCCAGCTCGGGCATGTGCCGGGTGTCGGCCTTCTCCGCATCGCTGAACCCGTCGAGCGCGCCGAGCAGATAGCGGAAGGTGTTGCGCAGCTTGCGATAGGCGTCGGAGGCGGTGGCGAGCACTTCCTTGCCGATCTTCACATCGTCGAAATAGTCGGTCGAGGCGACCCACATGCGCAGGATGTCGGCACCCGATTCCTGGATGATCTTGAGCGGATCGACGACATTGCCGAGGCTCTTCGACATCTTGCGCCCCTGCCCGTCCAGCGCGAAGCCGTGCGTCAGCACCGCGTCGTACGGCGCGCGGCCGCGCGTGCCGGCGCTTTCCAGCAGCGACGACTGGAACCAGCCGCGATGCTGGTCCGAGCCTTCGAGATAGAGATTGGCGCGGACACCCTCGCCGTAGCGCTGCTCGATCACGAAGGCGTGAGTCGAGCCGGAATCGAACCACACGTCGAGGATGTCGTTCTGCGGCTGCCAGTCCGCGAGATCATAGCCGGGGCCAAGCAACGCCTGGTGATCCGCGATGAACCACGCGTCCGCGCCGCCCGCCTTGAACGCGTCGACGATGCGCGCGTTGACAGCTGGGTCGTTGAGATATCTCGGATTGGGATCGAACAGCGTCTTCTTCTCGATATAGAGCGCGATCGGCACGCCCCAGGCGCGCTGGCGCGAAATGACCCAGTCGGGCCGGCCCTCGACCATCGCGCGAATGCGGTTCCGGCTACGCTCGGGCACCCAGCGCGTCCGCTCGATCGCATCGAGCGCGATCTCGCGCAGGGTCGGCCCATTGCCGATGGCGTGACCGAGCATCGGCGCGAAGCCGGCATCGGCACCCAGCTCGATCGGCTCGGCGACCGCGAGATCCTGTTTGATCTCGTCCATCGGGATGAACCATTGCGGCGTGGCGCGGAAGATCACCTTGGCCTTGGAGCGCCAGCTATGCGGATAGCTGTGCGCGAAATCGTCCGACGCGGCGAGCAACGCGCCCGCTTCGCGCAGATCAGTGCAGATCGGCCCGTCCGAGGCGACGAACTTCTTGTTGATGACGCTGCCCTGCCCGCCCAGCCACAACCAGTCGGGACGGTACATGCCCGCGCCATCGACGGCGAAGACCGGATCGATGCCGTGCGCCTTGCAGAGGAGGAAATCGTCCTCACCGTGATCGGGGGCCATATGGACCAGGCCGGTACCGGCGTCGGTGGTGACGAAGTCGCCGGGCAGGAACGGGCGCGGCTTGGCGAAGAAGCCGCCGAGCTTATGCATCGGGTGGCGGGCCGTGGCTCCGGCGAGGTCGGAGCCTTTGCCGCGCCAAACAATGCTCGCCTCCCCAAGTACGAAGCGCGCTTTGACATCAGCCATGCCGCTTTGAAGTTGACGCAAGACGCGAGCGACAAAGCTCGCCTGCAGCGCTTCTGCGACAATAAATACCTGGCCCCTTAGCGCCTCATAAACGGGATTTGCTCCGGTCAGATCGGGATGACCAGTGTCGTGCCCAACCTCCAACTCGAGGGACGGCTCGAACATGACGCCGACATAGTCGATGTCACGACCATAGGAGATCGCTTGATTTACGGGAATGGTCCAAGGCGTCGTCGTCCAGATCACCGCATGCGCAGTGCTGCCAAACTGCGGCTGCGATGGCCAATCCGAAATTGGAAACGCGACGTCGATCTGGGTCGACACCACGTCCTCATATTCCACCTCGGCCTCGGCCAGCGCGGTCTTTTCGACCGGCGACCACATCACCGGCTTGGCGCCGCGATAGAGCTGGCCGCTTTCGGCGAACTTGAGCAGCTCGTTCACGATCGCGGCCTCGGCCTCGAACTTCATGGTGAGGTACGGGTCCTCCCAGTCGCCCATCACGCCGAGGCGCTTGAACTGCTCGCGCTGCACCGCGACCCATTTCTCGGCATAGGCGCGGCATTCGGCACGGAACTGGGCGACGGGTACCTGATCCTTGTCGAGCTTCTTCGCGCGATACGCTTCCTCGACCTTCCATTCGATCGGCAGGCCGTGGCAGTCCCAGCCGGGAACGTAGGGCGCATCCTTGCCGAGCAGGGACTGGCTGCGGACGATGATGTCCTTCAGCACCTTGTTCATCGCATGGCCCATATGGATGTCGCCATTGGCGTAGGGCGGGCCGTCATGCAGGATGAAGCGCTCGCGTCCTTTGCGCTGCTCGCGCAGGCGATCGTACAGGCCAATCGACGCCCAGCGCTCCAGAATGGCGGGCTCCTTCTGGGCGAGGCCTGCCTTCATGGGGAAATCGGTCTTCGGGAGGAAGACGGTGTCGCGATAATCGCGCTGGGTGTCGGATGCGTCGGTCATGAGTGGGCGGGCTTTAGACGAGAGGATGATGGGTTGAAAGACCCGTGCCGTGCGAGAGCGGATCAAGACGCGGTGTTGGAGAGATACTATTTCTCGAGGCTGTTCGGGAACGCGCAAGATGGGCCCGCGAACCAGACCAAACAACGAACGAATTTTGCGACCCACCTGCGAAGGGGCCGGAATCGAACGCTATTTCGGGCCTGCAGAATCTTTTCGCGGCACCGGCAGAGCGCGATCTTGCAAGTAACGCGCGCAGCTTCGGGGGACTGCCGGACGAGTCGCGCATCATTACTGCCGGCAAGTAACAATTACGCGAGGGGTATCGGTTTATCTTCATGCTGTACTTCGCGCCTCGTGCGAGATGGCGCGATGGCCATATCAACAAACCAAAGCGGCTTGAATCGACCGCCTTCCCGGTACCGGGCGCGACGTCTGCTTCCTTGTGTCCCCGCGAAGGCCATCTACTCCAACAAGCAACGACCTGTTCCGGTACGCCTGTTTGGCCTCATCGCCAGGCCAGCCGCCCGAAAGAGCGACGTCAGCTCCGTACCAGCCCCACTTCGCTGAACGGCTTCGGCTCGAGCGGCGGGATCGTCGCCGGGTTCAGCTCGCGCTGCCAGAAGCCGACATCGATCCAGCGGCCCTGCTTGTAGCCGACTTCGCGCAGGACGCCGGTGCGGCGGAAGCCGACCGATTCGTGCAGGCGGATCGAATGGTCGTTGGGCAGCGCGATCGCGCCGACCGCATGCGTGAAACCCTGCGCGCGCAAGGTCGAGACCAGCGCCTCGTAGAGCTGGCGCCCATTGCCCTGACCCTGGGTGCCGCTGGCGAGATAGACCGAGGTCTCGACGATGTACTTGTAGGCCGGCCGGTCGCGGAACCTGGTCGCATAGGCATAGCCGAGCACTCCGCCCTCCTCGTCGCCATTGGTGACGACCAGCCAGGGATAGAGCCCGTCGGACGCAGTCATGCGCGTGCGCATCGCCCGCGCGTCCGGCGGCTCGAGCTCGAACGAGACCGTGCCGGTCTCGACATAGGGTGCGTAGATTCCGGCAATGGCGGCGGCGTCGTCGGATCGGGCGGCGCGGATTGCGATCATTGAGTCACCTTTGCGAGTACGAAATCGAGCAGCTTGATGTCGGAAGCGGAAGCGCTGGCGGTGCCGAAGCCGCCGCCCAGCCCTTCGCATTCGAGGCAGCGCGCCTGGATCGCGGCGCCGGTGCCGATGCGCTTCACATCGCCCAGCGCGCGCGCGAAGATCGCCCGGCGCTCGGCCGAAATCCGGGTGAAGGCGTCGGTGCCGTCGCTGGTGTCGTCATTGTCATTGTCGCCGAGAAACTTCTGGACGAGTTGTCCGAACCAGGCCGGCTTCTTTTCGAGATATTCGGCATGGACGTCTGCCGGCTTCAGGCCGGCGCGCTTCGCCGCTTCGTCGATCGCGTCCTGCAATCCGCCGAAACGATCGACCAGGCCGATCTGACGCGCGGTGCCGCCGTCCCACACCCGGCCCTGGCCGATCTCGTCGACACGCGCCGGGCTGAGCTTGCGGGCCTCGGACACGCGGGTGATGAACTGGCGATAGCCATTCTCGATGCCCGCCTGGAAGATCGTATCGGTCTCCGCGGTGAAGCCGCCCATCACATCGGGCTGGCCCGACAGCGGCGTCGTCTTCACCCCGTCCGTGGTGACGCCGATCTTCTTCAGCGTGTTCTCGAACGAGGGGATGATACCGAAGATGCCGATCGATCCGGTGATGGTGTTGGGCTGCGCGAAGATCACGTCGCCCGCGGTCGACACCCAATAGCCGCCCGACGCGGCTAGGCTGCCCATCGACACGACGATCGGCAGCTTCTGCGCCTTCGCCTCCATGATCGCGCGGCGCATGTCCTCGGAGGCGAGCGCCGAGCCGCCGGGCGAATCGATCCGCACGACCAGCGCCTTGAGGTCTTTCTTCGCCAGCCCGTCGAGCAGCGCCTTGCTCACCGTGTCGGCGCCGGCAGTGCCGCTGCCGGACTTTCCGTCGACGATGTCGCCGGCAATGGTCAGCACGCCGATCGCGGCGCCGCCGGTCGGCAGGGGATTGGCATCGACATAAGCGGCATATTTGATGCTGTTGAAAGTGCCGGCCGGCTTGCTGCCGTCGGACCCGACGATTTCCGCCACGCGCTTGCCGAAATCGAAGCGGGTGCCGAGCTTGTCGACCAGCCCGGCCTGCAGGTTCGCCTTGGCGATATCGCCCTGGACGGCGGTGACCACTTCACCCGGCCTGGTCAGGAAATCGGCGAACTTCGCCTTGGGGCGCGCCCTGGCGATCGCTTCCTGCCACTGGCTGAACAGCACGCCGTAGAGCTTCAGATTCTCTTCCTTCGCCTCGGGCGAGGCGTCGGCGCGGGTATAGGGCTCGACAAAGGATTTATACTTGCCGACGCGGTAGACATGCGCGTTGACCCCGAGCTTGTCGATCAGCCCCTTATAGTAAAGCTGCGATCCGCCGGGGCCCATGAACAGGGTGCCGCCCATCGGGCTCATCCAGATCTCGCCGGCATTGGCGGCCAGGCGATAGGCGGAATCGGTATAGGCGGTGGCGTAAGCGAGCACCGGCTTCTTCGCGTCCCGCACCCGCCGCACCGCATTGGCGACCTCGTCGACCGCAGCGGGGTAGCCGCCGGCGAACGAGTCGAGATCGAGCACCACCGCCTTGACCCGATCATCGTCCTTCGCCTTGTCGAGCGCGCGGACCAGGTCGCGCAGCCGATATTCGCGCACCGGGGCCGAACCGCCCAGCGCCGCGAAGGGATCGGCCTCGGCCGGCTGCTCTACGATCCGCCCGTCGAGCCGCAGCACCAGCGCGCCGTCGCGGATCACGGTGGGCCCCGGCCTTGCGGAAAGCGCGCCGAAGATAAGGCCGAAAAAGATGAGCATGGCGATCAGGACGAGCGCGTCCTTGATGCCGACCAGGATCTTCCAGGCGCCCCGAACGAGTTTCACTAAGCGGTACCCCTGCACATGCGGTTACGCCCCAACCGCTAGAGCAAGCGCGAACGCGAGTAAACTTCCGTGCCAGCCCCGGAAGCCCCAGCCTGGCCCCTGGCCGGTCCCCTGTGCGCCGTCTCGACGGAACGACGATTGGTGGCATTTTTCAGCCAGCGGCGGTTGACGCGCGACAAGGCCGGGCACATATGCGCCGTGCTGGCACTCACCTGAGGCGAGTGCTAACAACGATTCATCGACCCCATTGAAAAGGGACTAGCGCATATGACCTTTCGTCCGTTGCACGACCGCGTCCTCGTCCGCCGCGTAGAGGCTGAAGAGAAGACCGCGGGCGGGATCATCATCCCCGAGACCGCCAAGGAAAAGCCGCAGGAAGGCGAAGTCGTCTCCGTCGGCACCGGCGTTCGCGCCGAGGACGGCACGATCACCCCGCTGGACGTCAAGGCCGGCGACAAGATCCTGTTCGGCAAATGGTCCGGCACCGAGGTCAAGATCGACGGTGAAGACCTGCTGATCATGAAGGAATCCGATATTTTGGGGATCGTCGGCTAAGCCACGACCTTTCCAATTTTCCTCAACTTTCCAATTTGAAAGGGTAGCCTCACATGGCAGCCAAGGACGTAAAATTTTCGCGTGACGCGCGTGAACGCATTCTGCGCGGTGTCGACATCCTCGCCGACGCAGTGAAGGTCACGCTTGGGCCGAAGGGCCGCAACGTCGTGATCGACAAGTCGTTCGGCGCGCCGCGCATCACCAAGGACGGCGTCACCGTCGCCAAGGAGATCGAGCTGAAGGACAAGTTCGAGAACATGGGCGCGCAGATGCTGCGCGAAGTGGCCTCGAAGACCAACGACGTCGCCGGCGACGGCACCACCACCGCGACCGTGCTCGCCCAGGCGATCGTGCGCGAGGGCATGAAGTCGGTGGCCGCCGGCATGAACCCGATGGACCTGAAGCGCGGCATCGACCTCGCGGTCGTCGAAGTCGTCAAGGACCTCAAGGCACGTTCCAAGCCCGTTTCGGGCACCAAGGAAATCGCCCAGGTCGGCATCATCTCGGCTAACGGCGACACCGTCGTCGGCGAGAAGATCGCCGAGGCGATGGAGAAGGTCGGCAAGGAAGGCGTGATCACCGTCGAGGAAGCCAAGGGTCTCGAATTCGAGCTCGACGTCGTCGAGGGCATGCAGTTCGACCGCGGCTATCTCTCGCCCTACTTCATCACCAACCCGGAGAAGATGTCGGTCGAGCTCAACGATCCGTACATCCTGATCCACGAGAAGAAGCTGTCGAACCTGCAGGCGATGCTCCCGATCCTGGAAGCCGTCGTTCAGTCGGGCCGTCCGCTGCTGATCATCGCCGAGGACATCGAGGGCGAGGCTCTGGCCACGCTCGTCGTCAACAAGCTGCGCGGCGGCCTCAAGGTCGCAGCGGTCAAGGCACCGGGCTTCGGCGATCGCCGCAAGGCGATGCTCGAGGACATCGCGATCCTGACCAAGGGCGAGATGATCTCCGAGGATCTCGGCATCAAGCTCGAGAGCGTCACGATCGGCATGCTGGGCACCGCCAAGCGCGTCACGATCGACAAGGACAACACCACCATCGTCGATGGTGCTGGCGACCATGACGCGATCAAGGGCCGCACCGACGCGATCCGCCAGCAGATCGAGAACACCACCAGCGACTACGACAAGGAGAAGCTCCAGGAGCGTCTTGCCAAGCTCGCCGGCGGCGTTGCCGTGATCAAGGTCGGCGGTTCGACTGAAGTGGAAGTGAAGGAGCGCAAGGATCGCGTCGACGACGCTCTCCACGCAACCCGCGCAGCGGTCGAAGAGGGCATCGTCCCCGGCGGCGGCACGGCGCTCCTCTATGCCACCAAGGCACTCGAGGGCATGAAGGGCGCGAACGACGACCAGACCCGCGGCATCGATATCGTCCGCAAGGCGCTTTACGCGCCGGTTCGCCAGATTGCGGCGAATGCGGGCCATGACGGTGCGGTGATCTCGGGCAAGCTGCTCGACGGCAACGACCCGACGCTCGGCTTCAATGCGCAGACCGACCAGTATGAGAACCTCGTCGAGAGCGGCGTGATCGACCCGACCAAGGTCGTCCGCACCGCACTCCAGGACGCGGCCTCGGTTTCGGGCCTGCTCATCACGACGGAAGCCGCCGTGTCCGAGCTGCCGGAAGACAAGCCCGCCATGCCCATGGGCGGCGGCGGCATGGGCGGCATGGGCGGCATGGACTTCTGATCCGAAGGGCGGCCTGCGCCAGCGCAAGCTGGCGCAGGACTCGCCCGAGGACGGACGGCGGGTCGGCGGCAAGCCGCCGAACCCGGCCGACGACAGCGCCGGCCCTGAGCGCCTGCCTTGGCAGGCAGTCGAAGGGCCCGCGCCGGAATTCCAGAACTGCCCGGCCGACTGGCTGGAAATAAGCAAAGGGCCGGAGGGAAACCTCCGGCCCTTTTCTTTTTCATTCCTCCCCTGGGAACCAGGGGAGGGGGACCATTTGCACCTTCTGCAAATGGTGGAGGGGCTTGGAGCGCGGGACAGAGGTTCCCGCGCTCCAAGCCCCTCCACCACGCGCTGAAGAAGCGCGCGGTCCCCCTCCCCGAGCAAGCTCGGGGAGGAACGGAGGGGAGGAACAGGGGCCATGGATTTTCAGCCTCTACTCCGCCATGACCCTCGCCGATGCGCCGCCTGTTCACCTGGATCCTGCCCTGGCTCACCCTGAGCATCGCCGCGTTCTTCAGCTGGCAGAATCCGGCCGTCCTCAACCCGACGCGCATCGCCTGGCTGCTCGACGGCAATGATCACGGACAGGCCGCGATCGGCATGGCCGCCTATCTGCGCGCGCCGCCGCCATGGCCGTCGCTCCATTCCAACCTGCTGATGGCGCCCGACGGCATTCCGCTCTCGCTGACCGACGGCAACCCCCTGCTCGGCCTGGTGCTGCGGCCCTTCGCATCGATGCTGCCGGCCGGCATCCAATATGTCGGCTGGTGGCTGTTCGTCTGCATCCTGCTCCACACCGCCTTCGCCGCGGCGCTGGTCCGCCGTTTTATGCCGAGCCCGCTAGCGACATGGATCGGCGCGGCGCTGCTGACCCTGATGCCGGTGCTCCTCGCGCGCTTCGGGCATGTGAATCTGTGCGCGCAGTGGCTGATCCTGTGGGCGCTGTGGATCTATGTCGATGCCGCGCGATCGGAGCGCCCGGTCTGGTGGGTGGCGGTCATCACCGCCGCGATCCTGATCCACCCCTATATCCTGGTGATGGTCGCGGCGATCTGGGCCAGCGCGATGCTCCGCCAGTTCCTCGCCGCGCGCGACGGCAAGGCGCGGGTCGCGATGATCGGGGATGTCGCGATCGTCGTCGCGCCGCTGCTGATCATTCCCATCCTGCTCGGCACGGTGAGCGAGCCGACCCTGACGGTCGGCGGCTATGGCGGTTTCTCGATGGCGCTGGATGCGCTGTGGAATCCGAACGACCGGGCATATTCCGCGCTGCTCCCCGCCCGCGCGCTCGATCCGGGCCAGGCGCTCGAGGGCATGAACTATCCCGGTCTCGGCCTGCTCGCGCTGATCGTCATGGCGATCTTCCAGGGGTTGCGCCACCGCGCCGACATCCGCGACGACATGCTTTTCCGCCGCCTCGCCTGGCTGCTGCCCGCCTTTGCCGTGCTGACCCTCGTCGCCATCGCGCCGCATCTCATCTGGCGCGGCGCGGTGATCGCCAGCCTGCCGATGCCCGACTGGGTCGGCAAGATGCTCGATCCGATCCGCGCGTCGGGCCGGATGTTCTGGCCGGTGCTCTATACGCTTGCCTTCGCGGCGATCGTGGTGGTGGGGCGGATGCGCTTCGGCACCTGGCTGCTGGCGGCGGCGCTGTTGCTCCAGATCGTCGACCTGCAGCCCTTGCTCCGGTCCGCGCGGGAGAGCGGCGGTTGGGCGGAACTGGCCAGCCCGTATCACCGCACGCTCGATCCGCGCTGGGACAAGGTGATCGCCGACGCCGACATGATCCAGTTCGAGCCGCCCGAAATGTACCGCGACCTGGCGCTGATGGAGGAAGTCACCTGGCGGGCGATCCTCGCCGGCAAGCCGGTGCGGTTCTTCTATGCCTCGCGCGAGACGGTTGCCGTGCGGCGCCGGCTGAACGCCGACAGCGCGGCCTTCGTCATCGGCCAGACCGACCCGCGCCGGCTCTATGTGCTGCTCGACGGCAAGGCCCCGCCGATCCTCGCCGGCCGGGTGCGAAAGCTCGACGGCGTCTCGATCATTCCAGCGGCGACACGCCCGCGTTAACCCTATGGTCGCGCAAATTCGGCAGAAGCGGGTCATGACCGCCGCGCTTCCCCGCTTCCTGGCTCTTTCGGCCATCGTCGCCTGCGCCTTCCTGGCGTGGATCAACCCGGCGACGCTCGACATCACCAATGTCGGCTGGGTGCTCGGCGGACAGGATTGGGGGCCCAATGCGCTGGGCCTGGCGGCCTATCTTCGGGCGGGCGACTGGCCCGGCACCGGCACGCCATTGGTGCTGTCGCCCGAGGGAATCCATCTGCTGATGATGGACAGCAATCCCCTGCTCGGACTGTTGCTGAAACCGCTGGCGCCTTTCCTGCCGGCAAGCGTGCAATTCATCGGCTGGTGGCTGCTGATCAGCCTGGCGCTGCATGTACGCTTCGCCTGGCTATTGCTGCGCGACCGGGCGCCCGATTTCGGGAGTGCCTGGATGGGCACGGCGCTGATGACCCTGCTGCCAACGCTCTACAATCGCTCGGTCCATTCGAACCTGTGTTCCCACTGGCTGATCCTGTGGGCGCTATGGATTTTCCTCGACCGCGACCGGTCGCGGCGCTGGGGACACTGGCTTGCGGTGATCGGCGTGGCCGGGCTGGTGCACAGCTATCTGTTGCTGCTGGTCGGTACGATCTGGGGTAGCGCCATGCTGCGCGAGATCGGGAGCGGCACCGCGCGTGATCGCCGTCGCGCGGCGGGGCTGGTCGGCGTTGTCGGGCTCGGCGTGGCCGGGCTCGCACTACTCCACGGCCTGGCCGATCCGCCGCTGTCCACCGGCACCTTCGGCGCCTTCCCGATGGCGCTGGATGCGCTGATCAATCCGGCCAATCCAGGCTACAGCCTGTTCTGGCCGTCGACCGCGAATGACGAGGGCCGCGGCTTCGAAGGCTATCAGTATCTCGGGGCCGGGCTGATCCTGCTGGTCGCGGTCGCGCTGGTCGGTGCGGTGCGAGGGCCGGCGCAGTCTCCCACTTCTGCGACGCGCGTTCCGATGGACGATCTGCGCTGGCTCGCGCCCGCCTATGTCGTGCTGACCCTGCTCGCGATCGGCAATGTCGTGCTGTTTCGCGGCGAGCGCATCCTGTTCGTGCCCCTGCCCCAGACGGTGGTCGACGTGCTCGACATCGTCCGCGCCTCGGGGCGGTTGTTCTGGCCGGTCGCCTATACGCTGATCTACGTCGCGATCCTGATCGTCTACCGGCTCGAACGACGGACCCTGGTGCTGGCGGCGGCGCTCGTGCTGCAGGTCGCCGACATGACGCCGATGCTCGCCGCGTTGCGCGGCCTCACCGCCCGGGCAGGCCAGCCCGGTACCTATGAACTCACGCGTGATCCGCGCTGGGATGCGGTGATCGCTAGCGCCTCGGCGATCGAGATGCAGCCGCCCGATCCGTTCCGCAACCTCAAGCTGATCGAAGAGATCGGCTGGCGGGCGATGCGCGCCTGCCGCCCGATGCGCCACATGTATGTGTCGCGCGTGCCCAGGTCTGCACAACAGCGGATCGACGCCGACCGCCGCGCCTTCCTTGCCGGCAGGCTGGATCCGACGCGCCTCTACATTCTCTATCAAGGCGAAAATGCCCCCGCGGCGCTCGCGGCGCGCGTGCGGGTGCTGGACGGGATCGCCTTCATTCCGCCGGCACGGCGCGCACCGCCGCCCACCCTGTGCCGTTGAGCCGGTTGAGCAGGTCGTTCGCAGCAGACCTGCCCTGGTTTATCGACCCACCCCCTTTCCAACAGCCGATAAGGGGGACAAAGTCGTTGCGATCGATACTTTGGGGATCCCCGTCACATGACCAGTCTTTCGCGCCGCGAGGCCCTCGCCGCCGCCGCCCTGACCACGCTCGCCGTTGCCATGCCCGCCTGGGCGCAGGACGCCAGCACCGCCGGCGCCGTCGCCGCCTGGGACCTGAGCGAGCTCTATCCCAATGACGCCGCCTGGGACGCCGCGCGCAAAGACGTGCTGGCGAAGATTCCCGGCCTGCTCACGTTCAAGGGCACGCTCGGCACCAGCGCCGACGCGCTCGCCGCGGCGCTGGTCGCCCAGTCGGATCTCGGTCGTGTCGCCAGCCGGGTCTATACCTATATCAGCCTGAAGGCCGACGAAGATCTTCGCCTTGCCCCCGCCCAGGAAAAGCAGGCCCAGGCGAACGACATGTTCACGGCGTTCGGCGAGGCGACGTCCTGGATCGCGCCCGAGCTGCTCGCGGTCGGGAAGGCGAAGATCGACGGTTTCGTCGCCGCCAATGACGTGCTGAAGAAACGCTTCGACTTCTACCTCGCCGATATCCTGCGCCAGGAAGAACATACCCTGTCGCCCGAAGGCGAGAATCTGCTTGCCGGCACCTCCTCGCCCTTCTCCGGCGCGCGCGACACGCGCGAGCAGCTGGTCGCGTCGGACATCCCCTGGCCGACCGTCACCCTGTCGACCGGCAAGCAGGTGCGGCTCGACGACCAGAATTATACGCTCACCCGCGACGCGCCCAACCGCGCCGACCGCAAGCTGGTATTCGACACGTTCTGGGCCGAATATGGTAGATTTCAGAGCTCGCTCGGCACCGCCTATCTCAGCCACGTCAAGGCCGACATCTTCCGCAAGAAAGCGCGCAAATACCCGACGTCGCTGGCAATGTACCTGTCCGGCAACAACGTGCCCGAAGCAGTGTACCGCTCGCTCGTCGCCGAGACGAACAACGGCCTGCCCCAGCTCCACCGCTATTTCGAGCTGCGCCGCCGGATGCTCAAGCTGCCCGACATGGCCTATTACGACATCTATCCGCCGCTGGTTCAGCTCGACAAGAAGGTGACCCTGGCGGAGATGCGCGCCACCACGATCGAGGCGGTCAAGCCGCTCGGTCCGGAATATGGCGCGCTGTTCGCGAAGGCGACCGCGGCGAAGTGGATGGATCCGCTCCCTCGTCCCGGCAAGAAAGCCGGCGCCTATATGAACCCCGGCGCATCCTACGACGTGCACCCCTATCTGCTGCTCAATCTCGGCGAGAATTACGACGGGATGACGACCTATGCCCATGAATGGGGGCATGCGATGCACTCGCTGCTGTCCAACAGGAACCAGGTCTACGAAAAGACGGATTATCCGATCTTCCTCGCCGAGATCGCGTCGACCTGCAACGAGCAGCTGCTCGCCGCCTATATGGTCAAGCAGGCCAAAACGAAGGAAGAGAAGCTCTTCTATCTCGGCCAGCAGCTCGAGGCGATGCGCGGCACTTTTTACCGCCAGGCGATGTTCGCCGAGTTCGAGCTGGCGGTGCACGACAAGGCCGAGGCGGGCGAAGGCCTGTCGGGCGAGAAGTTCACCGCGATCTATCTCGACCTGCTGAAGCGCTATCATGGCCCCAAGGTCGCGATCGACCCGGCTTACGCGTCGGAATGGGCCTATATCCCCCATTTCTACACCAGCTTCTACGTGTACCAATATGCGACCTGCATCTCGGCCGCGTCCTATTTCGCTCGCTCGATCCTGAAGGGCGGCGCGAAGGAGCGGGACAATTATCTGAGCGTGCTGAAGGCCGGCGGATCGGACTATCCGGTCGACATCCTGAAGCGCGCCGGCCTCGATATGGCGAGCCCCGCGCCGTACCAGGCAGTGGTCGCGACGTTCAGGGACACGCTCGACCAGGCCGAAGCCCTGATGGGGTGAGCCTGCGGCTACCGGCCGGTGTCGGCCGGCCGGTAGCGCATGGCCACGTCGCACCGCGCATAGCGCGCGCCGAAATCGCGCATGATGTCGGGATCGTGCACGAAGCCCAGCTTCTCGTAGAGATGGATCGCCGCCTCGCTCTTGCGGTTGCTGAGCAGGTAGAGCGTCTCCGCACCCATGTCCGCGGCGCGCGCGATGACGGCACGGAGCAGGAATTCCCCGGCCTTGCGCCCGCGCGCCGAGGCCAGCACGCCCATCTTGGTCAGCTCGAACCGCCCCGGCCCGGTCTTTTGCAGCGCGCAGGTGCCGACAATGCCCAGCCCCTCCGCCGCGACGAACAGGATGTCGCCGCCCGGATCGATGATCCGCGCGCGCGGATTCTCCAGCACGTCGCGGTCGGTCTGCTCGAGCCGGTACATCGTCTCGATCCACTCGGCGTTGATGTCATGGAAATGGCGCGCCAGCGCATCGTCATAGCGCAGGATCGTCAGCCCGAGATCGGCGGCGCGCCGATCGAGCGGCTTCTCGTCGAGCGCGCGCTCGATCGCCGAGATCTGACCGAGCAACGGTCCGGACAAGGGCTCGCACATCGCGGCGACCGCCATGTCGATCCGTGGCCAGACTTCGCGCTTCGACACTTCCATCGCCGCTTTGCCCGCATCGCTCAGGGACAATGATTTCTGCCGCTGGTCCCGCCCATCCCGCGTCACCTCGACCAGGCCGAGCTCGATCAGCCGGGCCATGTTGCGCGTCACCCCGGGCTGGCTGATGCCGAGCGTCTCGGCGATCTGGCCGACCGTCACGCTGCCTTCGCGTTCGATAAGGGCGAGCAACGGATATTGGCTGGGCTGGATCGGCAGACCGGCCTCAGCCGCGACTTTCTGCACATCTGCCTGCATCCGTTCCGCCAGCCGCTTCAGCCGGGTTCCGAGGAAAAGATGCCCGAGTTCAGCAACGATATCGCCAGCCATGGGCTACTCCCTACACATCACATAACGCATTATATAACACGGTATTGATATGCAAGTGGCACGCGAACAGACGATTTTTGTCACACGGCCAATATGACCTCCCCCAACAAACAACTGATATACATCGACAATGTCTGAGGATTTCTGACAGAAGCCCTCATGGGGGTGTGACAAAAGTCTCCAACAGGCCGTGCGCCCGCTTATCCTTTCATCGCCTCGATCAGCTTCTTCACTTCCTGGCTGCGTCCGCGCGGGAGGATCAGCACATCGTTGCCGCTGGCGACGACGATGAGATCCTCCACCCCGACGATCGCGATGCGCACGCCGTCGCTGCGCACCAGGCAATTGGCGGTGTCGATCGCGATCACCTCGCCATGATGCACATTGCCCGAATCGTCACCCTGGCTGATCTCGTGCAGCGCATCCCAGCTGCCGACATCGCTCCAGCCCATGCTGACCGGCACCACGGCGACCCGCTCCGCCTTTTCCATCACCGCATAGTCGATCGAATCCGCCGGCGACGCGGCAAAGGCATCTGCGTCGGGATAGATGCGGCGGTCCTCGGTGCGCGCATCCGCCATGGCCCGCTGGCAGGCGAGCAGCATGTCGGGCGCATAGGCCGCCAGCGCCCCCAGATAAATGTCGGCGCGGAACAGGAAGATGCCGCCATTCCAGGCATGGTCGCCCGCCGCCAGCATCGCCTCGGCCTTGTCGCGCGGCGGCTTCTCGACGAAGGTCGCGACGCGGTGGACGCCGCCGGAAATCTCCTCGCCGACATGGATCCAGCCATAGCCGGTCTCGGGGGTGTGCGGATCGATCCCGAAGGTAACCAGCCATCCTTCCGCCACCAGCGGCATCGCGGCGTGGATCGCGGCATGGAACGCCGGCACGTCAGTGATGACATGGTCGGACGGCATCACCAGCAACGGGTCCGCACCCCCGCCGGCCGCCAACGCCGCGAGCGCAATCGCCGGCGCGGTGTTGCGCCCCATCGGCTCGAGGATCAGGGCCTGCGCCGCCGCCTCGACCGCGGCGAGCTGTTCCTCGACCATGTCGGCATGCCGTGCATTGGCGACCACGATCGGTGCCGCGAACCGCTCCCCGCAGGCGCGACGCGCGGTCAGCTGGAGCATCGTGTCTTCCGCTGTCAGCGACAGCATCTGCTTGGGCCGTTCGGGTGTCGACATCGGCCATAAGCGCGTGCCCGACCCGCCCGACAGGATGACAGGGATGATCGGCTTGGAAAGCGGCATTCGCGAATCTCCTGTAGACACCCCCCTCTAGAGCCGGAGGCGCCGCATAGAAACTGCCCTGGATCAATCCGGGTCCAAGCCATGGCAACTTCGTTACGATCAGCGAATAAAACCGCGCGACCGGCCGGTGTTTGTCAATTTCGGCGACGCTGCGCGTCGCGTGTCGGATTTGTTTACACTTTCATGCGCACAAGGCTCGACGATGATGATCGGGCTGATTCGATGCCGGTGACGGCCATCCTGTGGAGCCACGCGCTCGCCGCCCTGCTGTTCGCGGGCGTGGCGCTCACGCGCCTGCGCGATGCCGGAACGGCCCTGCCCCGCCTGACCTTCGTGGTCGCGCTCGGGGTCACCGCGCTCTGGGCGCTGGCCGTGGCCGGGATCGGACCGTTCGATCTGGTGACGCGCATCGCCGAAGGCGCGCGCGATATCGCCTGGCTCGGCTTCATGTTCGCGCTGGTCCGCCGGAACGGCACGGGTCCCGCCGAACGCGCGGTCGCGACCATCTACGGCGTGGTGGCGATATTGCTGGTCGTGGGGACCGGCCTCGCGGTCGCCGACGAGACGATCGGGCGGGGCTCGGTGCTGGCGCTCGCCACGGTGCGCACGCTGTTCGGCACCATGGCCGCGATCAGCGCGCTGGTGCTGGTCAATCACCTCTATTCGGCCGTCGCGCCGCGAGCGCGCGGCGGCATCTCGCTCGTGGTGATCGCGCTGGCGGGCATGTGGAGCATGGACCTGCTGCTCCATGCGACCGTCTATCTCACCGGCCAGACGCCGAGCGCGCTGATCGTCGGCCGCGGGGTGGTCATGGTGCTGGCCGCGCCGGCCTTCGCGATCGCCGTGCACCGCAATGGCGACTGGACGTTGCACCTGTCGCGGACGGTCGCTTGGCAGACGCTGACCTTCGCCATCACCCTGTTCTACGCGCTGGCCATGCTTGCTGCGACCAGCGCGATCGCGGCCCTTGGCGGCGACAATGCGCGGATGCTCCAGACCGCCTTCGTCTTCGGGTCGACCGCCGCGGTGCTCACCATCCTGTCCACGCCCTGGGTCCGTGCCTGGACCAAGGTGAAGGTCGCGAAGCACCTGTTCCGGCACCGCTATGATTATCGCGCCGAATGGATCCGCTTCACCGATACGCTGGGCAAGCCCGGCGAAGGCGCAGCGCCGCTCGACGAGCGAATCGTCAAGGCAGTGGCGGACCTCACCGATTCGCCCGCCGGGGTGCTGCTCGTCCCCGAAGGGCCGGGCCTCGGCATCGGCATGGACTGGAACTGGGCACGCGACGACCTGCCACCAGCGGGCGGCGACGAAGCGCTCGCGACCTATCTCGCCACGACCGGGCGGATCATCGAGCTCGACATGGTGCGCGCCGATGCCGGCGAGCCGGGCGAACTCGCCAGCGTGCCCCTGTGGATGATGGACGCGAGCGCCGCCTGGGCGCTGGTGCCGCTGGTCCATCTGGACCGGCTGCAGGGCGCGATCCTGCTCGCGCGGCCGCCGGTCGACCGCTCGCTCGACTGGGAGGATTTCGATCTGCTGCGCATCGCCGGCCGCCAGGTGGCGAGCTACCTCGCCGAGGCGCGGGCGCAGGAAGCATTGTCCGACGCGCAACGCTTCGACGAGTTCAACCGCCGCTTCGCCTTCATCATGCACGACATCAAGAATCTGGTGAGCCAGCTGACCCTGACCGCGCGCAATGCGGAGCGCCATGCCGACAACCCCGCGTTCCGCGCCGACATGGTCGCGACGCTGCAGGAATCCGCCGGCCGCATGAACGATCTGCTCGCCCGTCTGTCGCAGCATCATGCCGGCCGTGCCGAGGAACCGCGCGCGGTCGAAGTGATGCCGCTGGTCGAGCGGGTCGCGACCCGGCGGCGCAGCCAGCACCCCATCGCCACCATATCGCGCGGCCCGGCGGTGGCACGCGCCGACCCGGCCCGGCTCGAGCAATTGCTCGGCCATCTCGTCCAGAACGCGATCGAAGCGAGCGACCCGACGGAACCCGTGACGATCGCGGTCACGGCAAAGGATTCAAGAGTGGAGATCGACGTGATCGACAAGGGCTGCGGCATGTCGCCTGCCTTCCTGCGCGAAAAGCTGTTCAAACCCTTCGTCTCGTCGAAGCCGGGCGGCTTCGGCATTGGCGCCTATGAGGCGCGCCAGCTCGTCGAGGCGATGGGCGGCACGATCGACGTGACGAGCCGCACGGGCGAAGGATCGCGTTTCCGCGTCACCCTGCCCGCCGCGCGCGAGATGATGATCGGGAAAGCGGCATGAACGGCAACGGCGCGCCCAAACCGAAGCTGCTGATCGTCGAGGACGATCTCGGCCTGCAGCGCCAGCTGCGCTGGGCTTATGAGGATTATGAGGTGATCGTCGCAAGCGACCGTGCCTCAGCGCTCGACGCGATGCGCGCCGAGGAACCGGTGGTCGTCACGCTCGATCTCGGCCTGCCGCCCGACCCCGACGGCGTGACCGAAGGCTTCGCCACGCTGGAGGCGATCCTCGCGCTCAAGCCCGATACCAAGGTGATCGTCGCCTCCGGGCACGGCGCCCGTGACAGCGCGCTCAAGGCCATCGGCGACGGCGCCTGGGATTTCTACGCCAAGCCGATCGATATCGACGCGCTCGGGCTGATCGTCACGCGCGCCTTCCATGTCCATGCGCTGGAAGCGGAGAACCGCCGCCTCGCCGAGCGTCAGGAAGGCGAGACGACCCTGGGCGGCATGATCTCCGCCGCGCCCGAGATGCTGAAAGTGACGCGCACCATCGAACGGGTCGCCCGCGCCGATGTCTCGGTGATGCTGCTCGGCGCCAGCGGTACCGGCAAGGAGCTGCTGGCGCGCGGTCTGCACGATTCCAGCCACCGCGCGAAGGGCGCTTTCGTCGCGATCAATTGCGCGGCGATCCCCGAGACGTTGCTGGAAAGCGAGTTGTTCGGGCATGAAAAGGGCGCTTTCACCGGCGCGGTGAAGACGACCGAGGGCAAGATCGAGCAGGCCAATGGCGGCACGCTGTTCCTCGACGAGATCGGCGACGTGCCGCTGCCGCTTCAGGTCAAGCTGCTGCGCTTCCTGCAGGAGCGCGTGATCGAGCGGATCGGCGGACGCAAGGCGATCCCGGTCGACACCCGCATCGTCTGCGCGACGCATCAGGATATCGACACGATGGTCGCCGAGGGCCGTTTCCGCGAGGACCTCTATTACCGCCTCGCCGAGATCGTGGTGCGCATCCCGTCGCTCGCCGAGCGCACCGGCGATGCCGGGTTGCTCGCGCGGCATTTCCTCAAGAAATACGCCAAGGCAATGAACAGCGCGGTCACCGGGCTTGCACCGGACGCGCGCTCGGCGATCGACGCCTGGGGCTGGCCCGGCAATGTCCGCGAACTGGAGAACCGCATGAAGCGCGCGGTGATCATGGCTGAGGGCAAGCTGATCACCGCCGCCGATCTCGACCTTGCCGAGGGCGCGGACGACATGCCGCTCAACCTCAGGGCCGCGCGTGAAACCGCCGATCGCAAGGCGATCCGCCACGCCCTGACGCGTGCCGAGGGCAATATCTCGAATACCGCCAAGCTGCTCGGGGTGAGCCGTCCGACATTGTACGACCTGCTGAAAAGCTATGACCTCCACGCCTGAGCCGCCGCCCCGGCAAAAGCTGTTGCCTGGAAAGCGCGTGGTTGTAACAGGCCGGGAATGACCGATCCGCTCCTCCGCATCGCCGACGCGCTCGATCGGCTGTCGCCACCCGCACCGCCGGCGGCCGATCCGCTCACCCACCCGGCCTATATCTGGCGCGGCGACACGCTGACCGCGGCGCGCGACTTTGCCGGCCTGCCGCTCGACCAGCTCCAGAACATCGATCTCCAGAAGACCGCGCTGGTCGACAATCTCGATCGCCTGGCAAAGGGCGCCGCGGCGCACGACGCGCTGTTGTGGGGCGCGCGCGGCACCGGCAAGTCGGCGCTGGTCAAGAGCGTGGTCGCCCATGTCCAGGCGACGGGCGGCAATCTCGCGCTGATCGAGGTGGTGACGACCCGGCTCGATACCCTTCCCGCGCTCTTTGCCGCGATTGCGCCGCTTCCGCGCTCCTTCGTCCTGTTCATCGACGATCTCGGCTTCGATGCGGCCGGCGATGCCCGTGCGCTGCGCTCGATGCTTCAGGGCGGCGCAGAGGCCCGGCCCGCCAATGCGCGGCTGATCGTCACCTCGAACCGCCGCCACCTCATCCCGCGCGACATCGCCGAGCAGGAAAGCGCGATCAACCCGCGCGACTCGGTCGACGATCAGCTCGCCCTGGCCGACCGGTTCGGGCTCAGCCTGGGCTTCCATGCGATCGATCAGGACGGTTATCTCGCGATCGTCCGGGGCTATGCCGATGCCTATGGCCTGCCGTTCGATCCGGTCGAGGCGGTCGGCTGGGCAACGCGGCGCGGCAGCCGCTCCGGGCGGGTGGCCTGGCACTACATCACTGATCTGGCCGGACGAAATGGAAGATCTCTCAGATAGTCATTGATTTGGTTCAACTTTGTCGGAACCCGCCTTGACTCGGCACCCCCTGCGGGCTGACTGAACCCATGTCCCGCATCGGCGCCGTTGATCTATGTGAACGATTGTCGCCGGCGATACCCGTCTGGGTCACGCAGGTCGGCGTCACCTTGCTGATCGTGCTCGCTGCCCGGATCGTCCGGCTGATGTTCGACATGGTCGCGGGCGGTGCGGCGCCCTTCGCGCTGATCTATCCGGCAATCATGCTCGCCACCCTGTTCGCCCGCGCCTTTGCCGGCGCGCTGACCGCGACGATCATGATCGTCTATATCTGGTATTTCCTCTACCCGATCGAGCGCTCGTTCAGATTCGTCAACAGCGCGGGCGCTTTCTCGGTCGGCATCGTGATCGTCACCGCGATCATGACCATCGTCATCGCCGAGCTGTTCCGCCGTACCGCCCGTCACGCGACGCAGGACCGCGACCGCGAGATCGCCGATCGCGACCTGTTCCTCGCCGAGGTCGACCATCGGATGAAGAATAATTTCGCGATCGTCGCCGGCTTGCTCGACCTGCAGAAGCGCCGGGCGGCAGAGCCCGCGACCGCGGCGGCGCTGGAAACCGCGCAGATGCGCGTCGACAGCATCGCCCGCGCCCACCGCCACCTGTATCGCGGCACCGGCCAGCCGGGCACCGTCGAGATCAGCGATTACCTGACCGATCTCTGCGGCGCGCTCTCGGAATCACTGTTCCTCCAGGGCGGCATCACCCTGGCGTGCGACAGCGACCAGGCCGCCGTGCCGCGCGACCGCGCCGTCTCGATCGGGCTGGTCGTCAACGAACTCGTCACCAACGCGGCCAAGCATGCCTTTCCCGGGCGCGATCTCGGCACGATCACCGTCGGCCTGCGCAACCGCCCCGAAGGCGGCTGGTGCCTCACCGTCACCGACGATGGCGTCGGCATGCCGAAACATGCCGCCCGGTCCGAAAAGGGCGGCGGCCTGGGCGCCCGCCTGGTCGCCGCCTTCGCCCGCCAGGCCGGCGGCACATTGCGCACCGAGAGCGACGATAGCGGGACGCGGGTAGTGATGGAGCTGGAAGCCTGAGCGCCGAAGCGCGGGAAGCAACCGACGCTCAGCCCAGCCCCTCGGCCATTTCCGCCAGCTCGAGCCAGCGCATCTCGGCCGCGTCCTTTTCCTCCCGCGCCTTGTCGATCGCCTTCATCAGCCGGTCGAACGCGCTCGGATCCCTTGTGTAGAGATCGGGATCGGCCAGTGCTTCCACATCGCGCGCGATGGCCTTGTCCAATTCCTCAATCCGCTTGGGCAGCAAATCGTAATCGCGCTGGTCCTTGTAGGTCAGCTTCACCTTGGGCGCCGGCGGCGCGGTCGGCTCGGCCTTGCGCGGATTGGGGCGCTTGCCGCCCGAGGCGCGCAGCTTGCGGCGCTTTTCCCAATCCTCATAACCGCCGGCGACGACATCGACCGTACCCGACCCGTCGAGCCCGAGCGTGATCGTCACGGTGCGATCGAGAAAGTCGCGGTCATGGCTGACGATCAGGACGGTGCCGTCATAATCGCCGATCACTTCCTGCAGCAGGTCGAGCGTCTCCAGGTCGAGATCGTTGGTCGGCTCGTCAAGCACGAGCAGGTTCGACGGCCGTGCGAACTCGCGCGCCAGCAACAGGCGCGAGCGCTCGCCGCCCGAGAGCGTGCCGATCATCGCATCGACCAGCCCGGGCTCGAACAGGAACTCCTTGAGATAGCCGATGATGTGCTTCTTCACGCCCTGGACCTCGATCCAGTCGCCGCCGTCGGCCAGCACTTCGCGCACCGTCTTGTCGGGCGCCATCAGGCTGCGCTGCTGGTCGATGACGATCGCGTCGAGCGTCTTGGCGAAGCGGATATGCCCCTCGTCCGGCGCGATCTCACCCGTCAGCAGCTTGAGCAGGGTCGATTTGCCCGCGCCGTTCGCGCCGACGATACCGATCCGGTCGCCACGCGTGACGCGCAGGGTCAGGTCCCGGATGATCGTGCGGTCGCCGAAGCTCTTGGACACGCCCTTCACGTCGATCACGACCTTGGACCGCGCATCATCCGTGCCGATCGTCAGGTTCGCGGTGCCCGGTGGCCCCATCATCGACGCACGCTCGGCGCGCATGTCCTTCAGCTTGGCGAGCCGCCCCTGGTTGCGCTTGCGCCGGCCCGTAACCCCGCGCAGCAGCCAGTGCTCCTCTATCTTCAGCTTGGCGTCGAGCCGCTCGGCATTGCGCTGCTCTTCGGCAAAGACGGTCTCGGTCCACGCCTCGAACCCGCCAAAGCCGATCTCGGCGCGTCGCACCGTGCCGCGGTCGAGCCACAGGGTCTGTTTGGTCAGCCGGGTCAGGAAGGTGCGGTCATGGCTGATCACGATGAAGGCGCCGCGGAAGCGCGACAGCCAGTCCTCGAGCCAGTCGATCGCGACGATGTCGAGATGGTTGGTCGGTTCGTCGAGCAGCAGCACATCGGGGTCCTGCGCCAGCGCGCGCACGATCGCCGCCCGGCGCCGCTCGCCGCCCGAGGCGCTGGCGGCTTCGCGTGTCAGGTCGATGCCGAGCTGGTCGGCGATCGCCTCCGCTTCGTGCCGCTCCGGGGCGTCATCGCCCGACAGCACATAATCGCTGAGCGTGGCGAAATTGCGCAGGTCCGGCTCCTGCTCGAGCAGGATCACGCGCGTACCCGGCACGATCGTCCGCCGGCCCTCGTCCGCTTCGATCTTGCCTGCGATCAGCTTGAGCAGGGTCGTCTTGCCCGCGCCGTTGCGCCCGATCAGCGCGAGCCGGTCGCGCGGCTGGACGTGGATGTCGAGGCCGCGGAACAGCCACCCCGATCCCTGGATGATGCCGAGATTTTCATATGCGAGGATTGGGGCTGCCATGGCTTTGACTCAAACTGCCGTTCGTCCCGAGTAGCCTTCGAGCCTGTCGAGAAGGCATATCGAGGGACAAGTGCCTCGATACGAGCCCTCGACAAGCTCGGTCTCTACTCGACACGAACGGTTGGGATTTGAAGGCAGCGCTACTCAGCCTTCGGTCTCTGCGCAAGTTGCCCCGAGCGCTGCACTCGCATGACCGGTAGCTGACGCTTGCATTCACAGGCTGTTCAAGCCCGGCTCCCTATGCGAGACGCAATGAAGATGCTCGTACCGCTTGCGTTATCCGCCTTTGCTGCGCTTGGCCCGGTTTCCGCCCCTGCGGAACCCGTCCAGCGGCGCGACCAGCAGGAAGCGTTCGATCAGCTGCGCCAGGGCCGCATCATGCCGCTGCGCGAGATCGAGGCGCGTGTGCTGCCGCGCATGGCCGGCTCGCAATATCTTGGTGTCGAGCTGGACAGCAGCACCAGTATTTACACGCTGAAGTTCGTGCGTAAGGGAACGGTCATCTGGGTGTATGTCGATGCCCGTTCGGGCAAAGTCATCGGCCAGGACGGTAATTGAACGCCACCAAGGCGTCGTCTGAAGGGATAAACCTATGCGCGTTCTGATCGTCGAGGATGAGCCCAGCCTGGGCCAGCAGTTGAAGAACACGCTGGAAGGCGCGGGCTATGCCATCGATCTCGCCACCGACGGCGAGGAAGGCCATTTCCTCGGCTCCACCGAGAATTACGACGCGATCGTGCTCGACCTCGGCCTGCCCGAGATCGACGGCCTGACCGTGCTCGACCGCTGGCGCAAGGAAGGCCGCACCGCGCCCGTGCTGGTGCTGACGGCGCGCGACAGCTGGTCGGACAAGGTCGCCGGGCTCGATGCCGGTGCCGACGACTATGTCGCCAAGCCCTTCCAGTCCGAGGAGCTGATCGCCCGCCTGCGCGCGCTGATCCGCCGCGCCTCGGGCAATGCCTCGTCGGAGCTGATGGCGGGCGACGTCCGGCTCGACACCCGGTCGGGCAAGGTCACCTTGGCCGGCGAGCCGGTGAAGCTGACCGCGCAGGAGTATAAGCTGCTCAGCTATCTGCTCCACCACAAGGGCAAGGTGGTCAGCCGTACCGAGCTGATCGAGCATATCTACGACCAGGATTTCGATCGCGATTCGAACACCATCGAAGTGTTCGTCACGCGCATCCGCAAGAAGCTGGGCCAGGACGTGATCACCACCATCCGGGGGCTGGGCTACAGCCTCGAGGACCCGGATGCCTGATCGAACGCCCGTGACGTCCGGTGGCTGACGGCGAGGCTGCGCTGGCGGCCGACACCCCGGTCACGACGGCGAAACCGGTCGAGGAACAGCGTCCGGCCCCGACCGTCTACCCGAAGCAGAAGACCACCGGCTCGCTCAGCCGCCGGATGATCTTCATCGCAGCGGGCTGGATCGTCCTGCTACTCACCGGCGGCGGCTTTGCGCTCGACCGGGTGCTGGCCACGGCGGTCACGCGCAATTTCGACGACCAGCTCGAATATGTGCTGACCGCGCTGATCGTCTCGTCGGAGATCGGGCCGGATGGCGAGGTGGTGTTCAACCGCGAACCCGCCGACCAGCGATTCCTCGAACCCTATTCGGGCCTGTACTGGCAGGTCAGCGCCAAGGGCCGCGAACCCTTCTCCTCGCGCTCGCTGTGGGATCGGCGGATGGCGTTCGGCAGCAATCACAGCGACATGGCGGTCCACGCCTATGACAGCCCGCAATTCGGCGACGAGAAGCTGCGCATCCTCGAACGCGACGTGAAGCTGCCGGGATCGCCAATCCGCTGGCGATTCCAGGTGGCGCAGAGCCGCGACGGGCTCGACGCGCAGATCAGCGTGCTGCGCAGGACCCTGATCCGCAGCTTCCTGCTGCTGGCGCTCGGCCTGATCGTGATGGCCGCGCTGCAGACCTTTTACGGCCTGTGGCCGCTACGCCGGGTGCGCGAGGAGATCGCCCGGATGCGCGCCGGCAAGTCGCGCCAGGTCGAACGCGCCATGCCCAACGAGGTCGCGCCCCTGGTCGAGGAACTGAACGCGCTGATCGAGCATAACGAGAAACAGGCCGAGGAAGCGCGGCGCCACGCCGGCAACCTCGCCCATGCGCTCAAGACCCCGCTGACCGTCATCATGAATGCCGCGACCGCGCAGGCCGACGATCTCGGCGAGACGGTGGTGCGCGAGGCGCGGACGATGCGGCGCCAGGTCGACCATCACCTCGCCCGTGCCCGCGCCGTCGGCCGTCGCGGCTCGGCGCACAGCCGTGCGGACGTGTGGCCAAGCCTCGAATCGGTCGAGCGCGCGGTCGCCCGGCTCTACCGCCATGTCCGGATCGACGTGACCGGGCCGAAGACCCTGCAAGTCCATGTCGAGCGCCAGGATCTCGACGAGATGCTCGGCAATCTGATCGAGAATGCCGCCAAATATGGCGGCGGCAGCGTGTTCGTCACCGTCGGCGCCCAGGCGGGCTTCGTCGAATTCCTGATCGAGGACGACGGCGTCGGCATTCCCGAGGAAGAGCGCATCCGCATCTTCGATCGCGGCGTGCGGCTCGATACCGGCAAGCCGGGGACCGGCCTGGGCCTCGCGATCGTGCGCGACGTGGCGGAGATTTACGAAGGCACGGTCAGCCTCGAGGAGAGCGAGGATCTGGGCGGCCTGCTGGTCAGGCTGAGACTGCCGGCGGCCAACTAGATTCCTCCCCGTTCCGGGGAGGAGCCTTACGCCGCCACCTTCAGCTCCCGCATCACCTCGGCGGTGATCGTCAGGCTGCGCTTGCGCGCCTCATGATCGTAGATCGAGCTCGCGATCATCAGCTCGTCCACGCCGGTGCGCTCCACGAACGCGGCGATCCCGCGCGTGACGGTCGTCGGGCTCCCCACCGCGGAACATTGCAGCACATGATCGAGGATCCGCTCGCCCTGCGGCCCGAGCGTCGCGCGATATCCCGGGACCGGCGGCTTCAGCTTGCCGGGGTTGCCGGTGCGCAGCGCGACGAACGCCTGTTGCTGCGAGCTCGACAGCAGCTCGGCCTCTTCGTCGGTATCGGCGGCGAACACGTTGAACCCCGCCATCAGATGCGGCTTCGCCAGCACCTTCGAGGGGCGGAAATCCCGGCGATAGATGGCGATCGCCTGATCCAGCGCATCCGGCGCGAAATGCGAGGCGAAGGCATAGGGCAGGCCCAGCATCGCCGCAAGTTGCGCGCCGAAGGTGCTCGATCCCAATATCCACAAGGCGACATCAGCGCCCGCGCCTGGCGTCGCGCGGATGCCGGTCTGGCCGTCATCGGCGAAATAGCTCTGCAGCTCGACCACATCGCGCGGAAACGCATTCGGATCGCTGTCGAGCGTGCGCCGCAGCGCGCGCGCGACGATCTGGTCCGATCCCGGCGCGCGGCCGAGCCCGAGGTCGATCCGGCCGGGGAACAGCGCGTCGAGCGTGCCGAACTGCTCGGCGATCACCAACGGTGCATGATTGGGCAGCATGATGCCCCCGGCGCCGACCCGGATGCTCTCGGTCGCCGCCGCGACATGCGCGATCACCACGGCGGTCGCCGCGCTGGCAATGCCGGTCATGCCGTGATGCTCGGCAACCCAATAACGGCTGAAGCCAAGGCCTTCGGCGTGCCGGGCGAGATCGGCAGCATTGGCGAGGGATCGGGAAACGCTGCCGCCTTCAGTGACGGGAACGAGATCGAGCAGGGAATAAGCTGTCATGGGCAGAAGATGGGGACGGAATGCGGCCGGAGGAAGCCCCGATCGGCGCGCCGCGGCATCCAAAGATTTCAGCGGTGCAAGGATTCCTTGCCCTGGGGGTGAATGCGACCGTCCCTCGCACCCACCTTGCCCATGGCGCGGTGCACGCCTAGAGCCCGGCACCATGCTTGCGCGTCTCGACCCCATCCGCAACTGGATTTTCGATCTCGACAACACGCTCTATCCAGCGAGCGCGCGGTTGTTCGACCAGATCGACCGCAAGATGGGCGCCTATATCGCGGATCGTTTCGGCTGCGACCTGGCCGAGGCCCGCCGCATCCAGAAAGGCTATTTTCACGGCCATGGCACCACACTGGCCGGGCTGATGGCCGATCATGGCGTCGATCCGCACCAGTTCCTCGATTTCGTCCATGATATCGAGATGGACGTGCTGGAGGAGAATCTGCCGCTCGCCGCCGCGATCGCCAGGCTGCCGGGGCGCAAGATCGTCTTCACCAATGCCGATACGCCCTATGCCGGCCGCGTGCTCGACCGGCTCGGCCTCGGCGCGAGCTTCGAGGCGGTGCATGACATCCATGCGATGGACCTGAAGCCCAAGCCGCAGGAATCGGCCTATGCCGGCCTGTGCGCGGCATTCGGGATCGACCCTGCCGAAAGCCTGTTCGTGGAGGACATGGCGCGCAACCTGAAGCCGGCCAAGGCGATCGGCATGACGACGGTGTGGGTCGACAACGGCTCCGAGCAGACGGTCGACATGGACCGCAGCTATATCGATTTCACCACACACGATATCCGGCACTGGCTGGAAGACATATTGGGGGCATGATGAGCGACTTGCAGGGCACGATCGAAGCGGCATGGGACGCGCGCGACGGGATCGGCACCGGCACCACCGGCGCGGTGCGTGACGCGGTCGAGACCGCACTCGGCATGCTCGATTCGGGCGCGGCGCGGGTCGCGGAACCCGATGGCACGGGCGGATGGCGCGTCAACCAGTGGCTGAAAAAGGCCGTGCTCCTGTCCTTTCGCCTCAACGACAATGCGCTGATCGATGGCGGCGCGGCCGGCGCGCCGGCATTCGACAAGGTCCCCTCCAAATTCGCCGGCTGGGGCGAGGCCGAATTCCGCGCCGCCGGCATCCGCGTGGTTCCCGGCGCCGTTGCCCGCCGCGGTTCCTTCATCGCCAGGGGGGCGATCCTGATGCCGAGCTTCGTCAATATCGGCGCCCATGTCGGCGAAGGCACGATGGTCGATGCCTGGGCCACCGTCGGCAGCTGCGCGCAGATCGGCAAGAACGTCCATCTCTCGGGCGGTGCCGGCATCGGCGGCGTGCTCGAACCGCTCCAGGCCGATCCGGTGATCATCGGCGACGGCGCCTTTATCGGCGCGCGCGCGGAAGTCGCCGAGGGCGTGCGTGTCGGCGAGGGCGCGGTGTTGTCGATGGGCGTCTATCTCGGCGCCTCGACCAAGATCGTCGACCGGGCGACCGGCGAAATCTTCCGCGGCGAAGTGCCGCCCTATGCGGTGGTCGTGCCCGGCAGCATCGGCGGCGGAGACGGCAAGCCCGCGCTCTACTGCGCCGTGATCGTCAAGCGGGTCGACGAGCAGACGCGCTCCAAGACCAGCATCAACGAGCTGTTGCGGGATTGATCCGCAAGCTCGCCTGTCTGTTGCTGTTGCTGGCGGCCGCTCCTGCGCCGCAAGCGGCCGTGCGGCCGGTGCCGATCGATCCGGCGCAGGTGGTCCGCACATTGCCGCATGATCCGGCCGCCTTTACCGAGGGCCTCTTCTATATGCGCGGCCATCTGTACGAAAGCACGGGGCAGGTCGGCCAGTCGTCGATCCGCAAGGTCGATCTCGTCACCGGCAAGGTTCTGAACAGCGTTTCGGTGCCGCCGCCCTATTTCGGCGAGGGCATCACCGCGGTGGGCGACCAGATCGTCAGCCTGACCTGGCAGCATCATCTCGGCTTTCGCTGGACGCTCGACGGCTTCCGCAAAAAGGGCCAGTTCAGCTATCGCGGCGAAGGATGGGCGCTGACCAGAGACGGCGAGGCCGTCATCATGTCGGACGGCACCGCGCAGCTGCGCTTCCTCGATCCCGCCACGATGAAGGAGCGCCGCCGCGTGACCGTCACCGCGAACGGCCGGCCGATCGATCAGCTCAACGAGCTGGAATATGTCGATGGCGAGATTCTCGCCAATATATGGCGCACGCAATATATCGCGCGGATCGATCCGGCTGACGGGCACGTCGTCGGCTGGATCGACCTGCAGGCACTGATCGACACGGTTGGGGCGACCGATCCCGACGCGGTACCCAATGGCATCGCCTGGGACGAAAAGGGGCGGCATTTGTACGTCACGGGCAAGCAATGGCCCGTCCTGTTCGAGATCAGGCCCCCAAAAGGATAATCCGTGCGCCCTGCCGCACGGAGAAGTGAAATAAAGCGGCAGCTTGCGTCTCGACAACGTCACGAGCCCCTCCTATCCCCCCGCCCGACACCTGAGGGGAATCCACGCCATATGACCACCGCCAGCAAGGTCCTTGACCGCGTTCTCGTGCTCGAAATGGTCCGCGTGACCGAAGCAGCGGCGATCGCCGCCTCCAAACTCGTCGGTCGCGGCGACGAGAAGGCAGCCGACGCCGCCGCCGTCGAGGCGATGCGCGAGGCGCTGAACGAGCTGTACATGGACGGCACCGTGGTGATCGGCGAGGGTGAGCGCGACGAGGCCCCGATGCTGTTCATCGGCGAAAAGGTCGGCTCCGCCATCGGCAAGGGCCCGAAGATCGACATCGCCCTCGATCCGCTGGAAGGCACCACGATCTGCGCCACCGCCGGCCCCAACTCGCTCGCTGTGCTGGCCATCGCCGAACAGGGCGGCCTGCTCAACGCGCCCGACGTCTATATGGACAAGATCGCGGTCGGCCCGGGCTATCCCGACGGCATCATCGATCTCGACAAGAGCCCGACCGAAAACGTGAAGGCGGTTGCCGCGGCCAAGGGCGTCGAGCCCGGTGACATCATCGCCTGCGTGCTCGATCGTCCGCGCCACCAGGCGCTGATCGCCGAGCTGCGCGCGCTGGGGTGCGGCATCATGCTGATCGGCGACGGCGATGTCGCCGGGGTGATCGCGACGACCAATCCCGACACGACGATCGACATCTATCTCGGCTCGGGCGGCGCGCCCGAAGGGGTGCTCGCCGCCGCGGCGCTGCGCTGCGTCGGGGGCCAGTTCAAGGGCCGGCTGCTGTTCCGCAACGACGACGAGCGCGCCCGCGCCCATAAATGGGGCGTGACCGATCTCGACAAGCAGTATGACCTGACCGAACTGGCCAAGGGGGATTGCATCTTCGCCGCGACCGGCGTGACCGACGGCTCGCTTCTGGCAGGCGTGAAGCGCAAGGCCGGCGTGATGACCACCGAGAGCGTGGTGATGCGCGCCAGCTCCGGCACGGTGCGCTGGGTCAAGGGCGAGCACCGCATCTGACCGCGCGGTCACCGGGCGGCGCCCGCGCCGTCAGGGCTCGATTGTCATGATCCGGCGATAGGTCTCCAGCTGAAGCGCGCGGTCGCGCGTCAGGCTGGTGACTTCGGCTGCCTGCATCGGAACATACATCGTCCCCTGCCGCGTGGCGTGGATCGCGCCGATGGTGCCCCGCTCCGAGTCGCGAAAGGCAAGCCACAGGCGCTGCGACCGTCTGAGCTGCTGCCCGGCTCCGGCAGGCAGGCTGCGGAGCAACGCGGCATAGGCCAGGTTCATCCGCTGGTCATAGGCACGCAATGCGCTCACCTCGCAGTCGGTCTGGCCTGCCGTGGAGGCGTTGGCGGCATCGTCCAGACATCTGGCGAGCGCTGCCGCGGTCGGATCCCCCGGCGCTGCCACGGCCGACGCGCCGAACAGCAAGGCGGCCAGTACCGCACCCTGAGTGATCAACCCCATGCGCCCATCCTTTCACTGCCAACATCCGTCATATGGTACGGCGTCGCGCTGCGAGCACGCCGGCCGCCGTCGCGACGATGCCCAGGCCGATCAGGAACATCGCCAGGGCGCTGCTCCCGATTTCGTCGCTGTTGGCGCCGCTGATCGCCCGGGCTGCCGCATTGGCATCCGTGGCGGTCATCGCCGTAGCGAACGCTCTTTCCTCGCACCGTCGCAGCATCTCGGCGCCCTGGTCCTTCAGCCGTTCCTCGCAACGCGCGATAGTGGCCGCATCGGCACCCGGCGGGCCGCCGGTAAATTTCATGACGGCGCCGCCGACAAGCATCAGCACTCCCAGCATGATCAGGATCAACGGGTTCTTTTTCATGCAATTCCTCGACGCGTCAGCGCATCCAACTCTATGGGGTACCGCCCGGCCACATTGTCTGGGCCGGGCGGTGGCCGATCAGACACCCTGCCGCGATTCGCCAGGTTTCATGCCGGCCGGGCATGCCCCGGCATAGGTCGATTCAACCGACGATTTTATCGGCGCCTGGGCCGCGGGCGGCAGGTTCGGGCCGCTCATCTTGGTGACCAGTTCGGTGCGATAGTGTGACGAGAAATCGCCGCTGACGGTGCCGGCGATCGCCATCGTCATCCCGTTCGCGGCGCATTCCATGTCGACTGCATAACCCGATGCCGTGGGGCTCACCAGATTCTTCGAGCAGCTCTGACCGGGCTGTGCGGGCGGGGCGAACGGATTGCTGCCGGCGGCTGGCGCGCCCATGCAAACCTCCATCTTGACTGGCTGCGGCATGCCGGCCGCAGTGACGGTCATCTTCCACAATCCGGCCTTTGGCATCTTCGGGGCATCCGCTAACGCGCCACCGGCGTCGGTGGCCCCGCCTGCCGCCTTGTCGCTTTTGCCGGAGCAGGCGCCAAGCGCGAGAAGGCTTGCCGCAGCGGCCATGGCGATCATCCTGTCGGTGTACATCCATATTCCTTTGCCGTTGATCCGGTCGCGCCTCGCAGGGACGCGCGCTGTACCAACGCAGCGCAGCGGAAAAAGCCCGAAGAAAAATAACGAGCCGGGCTCTATCGCGCCCCACGCGGCCGCCGGCTCTGCTATTCAGCTCCTCCGGCCGAGGGCGATCAGGAGCAATCATGGCAGCGGTGAAAGTCGACCCGGCGAAAGTCCACGAGTTCAAGGACAGCGCCGCCTTCCACGCCTGGCTGGGCAAGCATCACGACAGCGCCGACGAGGTGTGGATCAAGCTGCACAAGGTCGGCTCCGGCCTCCCGTCCATCACACCGAAGGAGGCGATCGACGTCGTGCTGTGCTGGGGATGGATCGATGCCGTGCGCAAGAGCTTCGACGAACGGAGCTACCTCCAGCGCTACACGCCGCGCACCGCAAAGAGCATCTGGAGCAAGATCAACATCGACAATGTCGCCCGGCTGGTCGACGAGGGCCGCATGACCGGACACGGCCTGAACCAGGTCGAGGCGGCCAAGGCCGATGGCCGCTGGGACCGCGCCTATGGCAGCGGCAAGGACATGAAGATCCCCGACGACCTGCAGGCCGCGATCGATGCCGAGCCCAAGGCCAGGGCGATGCTGGCGACGCTGACCGCGCAGAACCGCTTCGCCCTCGCCTTCCGCATGCACAATATGAAGACCGAAGCCGGCCGGAAGAAGAAGATCGAGACCTTTGTCGAGATGCTCGAGCGCGGCGAGACGATCTACCCCCAGCGGCGCAAATGAGCATGCCCTAGCATGTTCTTGGCCGCCCCTGCGTCCCCCTGCCCGGCGTGATGAAAAGCGCCTTGCCCGGCTCGGCGACGTCCGCGGTATGCCAGGTGCCGCATGGCACCAGCACCCCCTGGCCGACGACCAGGTCGACGCGGCGATGCGGCGTATCCTTCCCTTCCAGTATCAGCGTCATCCGGCCCGAAAGCAGATAGACGAGTTCGTCGCCTTCCGGATGCATCTCCCAGTTCGGCCAGTCGCTCTCGCTGGTGAAGATCGACACCATGCGCCCCTCGTCGAGCCGCGGGTCCGGTGTTTCCCAGAATCCGGCATCGACCGGCAACAGGAATGCGCCGCCCTTGTCGTCGAGGTGGACGAAGCTGGTGTCGAGGACGAAGGCAGGGCAATCCCCCGCTTCCTGCAACGTTTCTGCCATCAACCGCTGCTCCCCGCCGTTTGGCACGCCGTCGATCCTAGTTCCGCCCCGCGCTCGGTCAACATTTCCCATGGCAGCCGCTTTTCAAAGCCCGGCCGCAGCTTTCGCTATCGCCGGGGCGGGTCGATCGATACGATGGAGGAATGAAACAATCCGCGATCGTTACCGGCTCCCGGGGGCGCCTCGGCCGGGCGTTCGCCTCTCGCCTTTCGTCCGACGGCTTCGACGTCCACGGCGTGGAGGTGGGCGAGACGCAGGACCGCGCATCGACGCCCGGCGAGCGGCTGTATCTGTTCGATCTGGCCTATCAACATGGCGATCCGGACGGCCATGTCGACCGCGTGGTCGGGCATCTCGAGAACTGGCGTCGCTATGAGGCGATCTTTGTCCCCTCCTCGCTCTGGATCGGCGCCGACAGCCCCTATGGCCGGGCCAAGCTGGCGGTCGAGCATCTCGCCGCGCGCTATCGCGCGCTCGGCGCCCGCGTGGTCACCGATCGCATCGGCTATTTCCCCGGGGACGGTGTCGACCCCGACCCGAACGAGCCGTTTTACGAGCACCGGGTCACGGGCGACGCGCTCTATGCGCGAGTCATGGCGCGGATGCGTCCTTCGGAAAACGCGACACTCAACAAGCTGGAGCGATTGCGCTCCAGCCGCACAGCCTCATTTCCGCGGCCTGGGATAGGGCACGAAATCGCCAAGGGTGACGAAGCTGCGCTGGATGCGTGAGCTGCGGTCGACCAGGTCGATCGAGTCGAGCGAGCAAAGCTGGCTGCCCTGGGTCTTGCTCACCAGGATATCGTCGCTGTCGAGCGAGTCGGCCCCGATCCGCGGGCGATTGACGTAGATCGTGCTGCCGACTCGGTAGAGGATCGCGACGCCGTCGATCGTCTCGCTCGAGGTGATGCTGTACTGGGCGATGCAGTTCACCGGCTGTCCGGCGACCCGCCCGGCCAGCGCCCTGGCGAGTTTCGCTTCGCCCTTGGCATTGTCGCGCTGCGCCGCGACGGCTGGGGCGGCCGATCCGATCAGGGCCGCGCCGAGAAGCAGAGTGGGCAATATGCGCATGGTCATCCGCCTGTCCGAAGGTGATGGGCCCCTAATATGGTGTCGAAGCGCGCCGGGTACCACCTAAACCAAAGGTATAGGGCAAGCCGCGCTCCCCGCGCGTTATAAACCGCCATGGCTTCCGGATCGCGCTTTGCTCGGAAAAAGAAATCGGGATTCCGGTGGACCCGCAAGCGTCGTGGCGCGCTTTGCAGCATAGCCCGGCACCGCGCGATGAGGCGCCCCCAACCCGAGGGCCCGGCAACAGGAAAGATCGTCCCATGACTCTGCTATTGGCCGCCCTCACCCTTGCGGGCGCGCCGCAGCCCGCCGATTCCGTCATCGGCAGCTGGAAGACCGAGACCCGCGGCGGCGTGGTCGAGATCGTGCGCTGCGGCGCGTCGATCTGCGGCCGCCTGGTCACGTCGGACAAACTGCGCACCGATCCCAATTTCAGGGACGAGAAGAACGGCAACCCCGCCCTGCGCAACCGCCCGTTGCGCGGCCTGCAGATCCTCGGCGGCTTCACGCGGCAGGACGCCGGCTGGGTCGGCGGCAAGATCTACAATGCCGAGGACGGCAAGACCTATAATGCCGAGATCACCCTGGCCGGCGCGAACCAGCTCAAGCTGCGCGGCTGCGTGTTCAAGCCGTTCTGCAAGACCCAGACCTGGACCAGGGTGCGCTGACACCCATTTCCGAACCCTGCCGCAAGGCGCGTATTGCTTACAGGATTGATGCCATGTCGTACCTCAAGACTTCCCTCGCCGCCGCCTCCACTGCCGCCTCGCTTTTCGCCTTTGCCGGCACGGCGCATGCCCAGGCTTTCTACCTGCAGGAGCAATCGGCGCGCGGCGCGGGCCGCGCCTTCTCGGGCGAAGTCGCCGATACCGGCGCCCAGTCGCTATGGTGGAACCCCGCCGCGATTGCCGGCTCGACCGATGCCGAGGCGGCGCTTGCCGTCGCCGCGATCCTGCCGCGCGGCGAGGTCGTCGACACCGGCACGCTGATCGGGCGCCCCGGCCAGCCCTTCGCGCCGGTCGGCGGCCAGCAGCGCTCGCGCAACCCGATCACCAACGGGATCCTGCCCTCGGGTGCCATCGCGATTCCACTCAACGACCGCGTCGCGTTCGGCCTGGCGGTCACGTCACCCTACAGCTTCACCACCGATTACGATGCCGACAGCTGGGCGCGCTATTCGGCGGACCGCACGAAGCTGCTGACCATCGACATCCAGCCGTCCGTCGCGGTGGCGGTGACCGACTGGCTCCGCGTCGGTGCCGGGCTCAACGTCGAATATACCGATGCCTTTCTCAGCAACGCCCTGCCCAATGTGCTCGCCTCGCTGCCGGACGGGCACCAGCAACTCAAGGGCCATGGCTGGGACCTGGGGTGGAGCGCCGGCGTACAGCTCCACAATGATGTCATCACGGTCGGCATCGCCTACAAGTCGGGCATCAAGCACAGACTGAAAGGCGATCTGACGATCGACGGGCTGGTCGGCCCGCTGGCGGGATCGAACATGTCGCTCTCCGGCATCGAAGCGCGCTTCGACACCCCTGCGCAGATCATCGTCGGCGCCCGGGTGAAGGTCGCTCCGAAGCTGACTCTCAACGCCCAGGCGACGCGCTTCACCTGGGCCGATTTCGACGCGATTCGCCTCGGGGCGCCGGTCAACGCCGTGATCCCCGAGCTGTATCGCAACAGCCTGAGCGTTGCGGGCGGCGTCGATTATGACGCGACCTCCCGCCTCACCCTGCGCGCAGGCGTCCAGCGCGGCCAGACCCCGACCCAGAATGGCCAGCGCGATGCGCGCGTGCCGGATTCGAACCGCTGGAACTTCGGCGCGGGCGGCAGCTACAAGCTCACCTCGCGTTTCACCATCGATGCCGGCGCCAATTATGTCGACTTCGAGGATCAGAGCATCGATCGCGTCACCGCGGCCTATGTCGGCACGGCGGCGCAGACTCCGGTGCTCACTTCGGGCGAGTTGCGCAATGCGCATGCCCTGGTGTTCTCGCTGGGAGGGCGGGTGACCTTCTGACCGGCGCCGCACTCTGGATCGGGTGGAGCGCCTGTGGCAAACCGGGTCACGCCAATCGGAGTTCGCATCGATGAAGACCGCAGCACTTGCCTCAGCGCTCACCCTGCTCGTGCTCGGCGGGTGCGATCAGGCCTCCGCCCCGGCGCCGGACAATGGCGCCGCCGCCCCGGCCGCACCGGTGAAGGCGGCCGAGAAGGATTATTATGCCGATCGCATCAACGCGCTGACCGACAAGCAGCGCGATGCCGTGCTGCTCAAGGCGATCAAGGATGCGGGCGGCGAATGCCCGGCGGTGACCGGGTCGGCCGTGCAGGCGCCGGTCGAGGGGCATCATGCCTGGATCGTGCATTGCACCGCGGGCAAGGACCTGCGCGCGCTCGACTGGGTGGTCGTGCTCGGGTCCGGCGGGATGATGAGCATCGTCCGGCCGGGCGCGCTCTGACCGCCTCCCCGATTCGGGTTGCCACCGAAACGATTTCGTCTCCGATTGCATAAACGTCCCCCGGGCATATCGTCCCGGCACCGCGCCCCTGCCTTGTGCTGCAGGCCGCGCGACGCCGGCGACCGCGTAATCGTCGCCCAATTTCGAACCAGAAATCGCATAGGGGACGATGATGAGAGACTTGATCAAGGGGCGCCGTATCGGCCGGCGCGGTGCCGCCGTCGTGGTGGCCACGATCGCGGGCATCGGGCTGCTGGCCGCCTGCACGACGAAGCCGGACAAGCCGGCCGGGCCGTCCTATCTTGCCGCTTTCCCGGATTTCGCGCCGGACGTGACCGCGCAATTCCCGGGCGACGTGGATATCGCACTCAAGAAGAAACTCGAAGGCGAGAAGAAGTTCGCCCAGGTCCAGCGCGAGTTCGACCTTTATTCCTGGCAGATGTTCCTGGCGCTGAACTGGCCCACCGATAACGAGGGCAAGGCAGCGCCCAAGCTGACCGACACCAGTTTCGGCGCGCCGCACTGGACCTTGTGGCAGACTTCCAATGCGATCTTCCAGCCTGACGGCGCGAAGCCGGCCGCCTGCGCCTCCAAGGCCGCCGCGCGCACGCTGGTGCTGCGCCGCGACCTGAGCAAGCCGGTGAGCCGCGGGCTGAAGGCCTTTTCGGCTCAGGCGACCTCCGGCGCCGATCCCCGCCTTACCCGCTTCCTCGGCGTGGTGTCCGCGGTGGGCGAACTCAACGCGTCCAACCTCAGCGAGATCGACCAGGCCTTTTCCGGCCCGCTGATCGATCAGAATGGCGAATTCGTCTATTACGAGATCATGATCGACCCGAACGAGGTCGACTATCTCTGCGCCAACAGCCTCTACAACATCAACGGCCAGGTCGCCTTCAGCCAGGCCGGCGGCAAGGTGCAGATGCCGTTCGGCACCCCCGACAAGGACTGGACCGGATCGACCGAGCTGAAATTCGCCTGGCGCATCCTGAAAAAGGGCAGCGACGATTTCAGCCGCTTCCACACCCAACCCGCCGTGGTGATCGACCAGGGGCCTGACGGTGCCCAGGTCGAGCGCAAGGTGACGGTCGGCCTGGTCGGCATGCATATCGGCCACAAGAGCTCGACCTCGCCGCAATGGATCTGGTCGACCTTCGAGCAGATCGACAATCTCGATGTCGATCCGGTCGCGCATCCGACGCTGAAGCCGTCCTTCGTCGACACCAACTGCCCCGGCTGCGCGGTCAACCAGCTGCCGGTCAAGGTGAACGGCGTCTACCCGCGCATCCCGACTCAGGCATGGCGCGCCATCCCCATCCCAGGGGACAAGGTGGCACTGAATGCCCAGGCGCAGGCGGCGCTGAAGAAACTGGGCAGCGTCTGGCAATATTATCAGCTGATCGACACGCAGTGGCCGACCGACCCGAGTGCGCCGCCGACCGCGTGGGACGCCGGCCTGCCCGGCGCGGTGACCAACAAGCCCGGCGGTCATCCGACCCCGACCTTCCTCACCAACATCACGATGGAAACCTATTTCCAGAAGGGCAATCAGGCGGCGTGCAACAGCGAAGAGCTGCCGAACGGCGTCAACTGCCCGGATGGTAGCGCGGTGGAACCGCCGGTGTGGAACTCGGCGCTGAACAATCTCGGCAAGCCCGTCACGCCGGGGGTCAACACCCTGTCCTTCATCACCGAAAGCTGCACTGGCTGCCACAGCTCGGCGGGCATCTGGACCAGCTGGGATCCCACGAGCGGCACCGGCACGAAATCCGGTCAGCTGACCGCGGACTTCTCCTGGCTGCTCCAGCAGAAGGCGAGCTATGCGGGTGCCGGGGCGCAACCCAAGCCGCTGTTCGGCAAGCTGCGGGATTAGTCGAATTGGTCGGCCCCTTCCCTTCGGGGAAGGGGCCGACCTGATTGCTCAGAACGCCGCCGTTACCGACACCACGAGCCGGCTGCTCGCGATCGACGAGCCGTCCTTCGTGCTCGAGAAGTTCGGCTGAAGATAAGCCGCCTCGGCAGTGCTGATATCGGTATCGACATAGGCCGCGCCGAGCGTGACCGGGCCGAGCACGTAATCGACGCCCAGCAGCCAGTCGACATATTTGCCGGTCGGCGCCACGCTGGTGCCGTTTGGGCCCAGGCCGGGATTGCCGTCGGAATAGCCGACATGCGCCTTCACGGTGATCGGCGTGCTCGGGATGCCCGCACTCGCGTCGCCCCAGATGTAGAAATTGTCCTCGCTCTGCCCGGCGCTTTGCGGCGTGTTGGAAAAGTTGCCCAGTGCCTTCTGCTTGGGGGCATAGGCCACGCCCGCCAGCAGGGTGACCGGACCGGCCGTGCCGCTGACCTTCACATAAGGCTCGGCGAAATCGGTCAGGTCGGCGCCGCCCGGATACATGTACCAGGTCAGGCCGACATCGACCGTCGCGCCGCCGAACGAGCGCTTGTAACCGCCGATCAGGTCGAGCTCCATGTTGGAGCCGCCGAACGTGCCCCAGCCGGCCAGGTTCGATCCCCAGACGCCCGCATAGAAGCCGCTCTCGTGCGAGACGGTGATGCCGCCCTGGATCGCCATTTCCTTGTCGGACTGGGATACGCCGCGGAAGCGATAATCGGAAACGAGCGCGACGCTGCCGGAAACCGTGACGGGTGGTGGCGGCGCGGTGTCCTGCGCGGCGGCAGGCAGTGCGGCGATGGTCATCATGGCCGCGCCAAGGACATAGAGAGTTTTCATGGGACACCCCTTTGTTAGGATAGGGTCCCTCCTGCGGCCGGGACCGCCGCTTCTCTCGCCCCCCGGCGGAACGGGGTAGGAAAGGGTCGGCCCGGGCAGGAATGTTTCTAGCGAGGCGCTTGTTTGCCTAGGTTGCCGCTTCGTAACGAAGTGTTGCTTGCGACGCCCGTCCCCAACGAGCGAACGGCCCCCTTCCTCGCCCGAGGGGAGGAAGAGGGCCGCCAAAGGCCGACGGTGGGGAGAGTCGGCCTCTAGTGCGCGGCAGCCGCCAGCTTGGACGGCGCGCCGATAAGCTCGACGGGGTGCCCGGACGCGCGACGACGGCTGAGCCAATCCTTGAGCAGTTCGGCGCACGTATGGTCGATCGTCGCCAGCCGCGACATGTCGAGCCGTACCTTCTGGCCCTGCGGCAGCTCCTCCAGCGCATCGGAGAGCTTGGGCAGGGTAACGAAGGTCGCGCTGCCCGAAAGCTGGACCGCCCTGCCCTGATCGTCGTCGTGCGACGCGACCTTCAGGCGCAGGCGCCGGACATGCGGGATCAGCTCGAGCAGCGAGAGCCCGATGCCGACCAGCACGCCGGTCAGCAGATCCTCGACCACGACCAGGATCAGCGTGATCGCCCAGATCGCGGCCGGCAGCACGCCGTAATTGCCGAACAAATGACGGACATGCGCGATGCTGACCAGGCGCCAGCCGGTCACCACCAGAACGGCGCCGAGCGCTGCCATCGGGATCTCGCGCAGCAGCCAGGGCAACAGCGCTACGAAGCCGAGGATCCACGCGCCGTGCAGGATCGTCGACAGGCGCGTCGTGGCGCCTGCCTGGACGTTGGCGGAGCTGCGCACGATCACGCCGGTCATCGGCAAGGCGCCGGCGAAACCGCACAACAGGTTGCCGATGCCTTGGGCACGCAGTTCCTTGTTATAGTTGGTGCGAACGCCGTCATGCATCTTGTCGACCGCGGCGGCCGACAGCAATGTTTCTGCGCTGGCGATAAAGGCGATGGCGAGCGCCGCGACCAAGACCGACGGGTCCATCCACTTCTGCAGCAGATCCGGGCCCGGCAGCGCGATCGCCGAGGCGATCGATTGCGGCACGTTGACGCGAGTCACGTCGAGGCCAAGCGTGAACGCGGCCAGGGTGCCGGCCACGACGCCGACCAGCGCGCCCGGCACCTGCTTCAGCGCGGCGGGACGGAAGCGTTCCCACCCCAGCATGGTACCGATCGTCAGCAGGCCGATCGCAAAGGCGCGCTCGACGCCCGACACGTCCATCGACAGGCCGAGCACCCGTCCCGGCATCGCGGCGATATTGGCGAGGCCGCTCGACAGCGGGGTCGCGTCGAACAGCACATGGAACTGGCCGACCACGATCAGCACGCCGATGCCCGCCAGCATGCCATGCACCACGGCGGGCGAGATGGCGCGGAACCAGCCGCCCAGCTTCGCGATGCCGGCGATCACCTGGATGATGCCGGCGAGGATCAGGATCGGGCCCAGCGCGGACAATCCCTTGTCGCGCACCAGCTCGAACACGATGACGGCAAGGCCGGCGGCGGGGCCGCTGACCTGCAGCGGCGAGCCCGCCAGGAAGCCGACCACGACACCGCCGATGATGCCGGTGATCAGGCCTCTTTCGGGCGGCACGCCGGAGGCGACCGCGATGCCCATGCAAAGCGGCATCGCGACCAGGAAAACGACGATCGAAGCAGTGAAATCACGCGAGACGGTGCTGAACGAGGGCAGGTCGAAACCGGCGATCTTCATTCCGCCGCCTCCAGATATTCGATGCCGTTGGCGAGGCGCTGCGCCGCCGGCAGCGCGACCGGCAACGGACGATCGTCCCGCACCGTGGCGAAGCGGCCGGTCGTGCCGTCAAGCGCCAGGATCGCGCCTTCGCGGATATCGACGAACCAGCCGTGCAGGGTCATTTCGCCCCGGGCGATCGCGGAGGCGACCGAGGGGTGCGTGCGCAGATGCGCGATCTGCGCGACGACATTTTCCAGCGCGGCCGTGCGGACCCGCTCGGCATCCTCCATATGTGGGTAGCATTCATTGACCACGCTGGCCGCTGCATTGCTGTGGCGCAGCCACGCCGCGACATTGGGCATGCGCTCGAGCCCTTCGGGGTTCATCAGCGCCTTCATCGCGCCGCAGTCCGAATGGCCGCACACGATGATGTCGCGCACGCCGAGCGCCATCACGGCATATTCGACGGTCGAGGAGACGCCGCCGGTGTGATTGGAAAAGGGCGGGACGATATTGCCGGCGTTGCGGCATACGAACAGGTCGCCCGGGCCAGCCTGCATGATCTGCTCGGGCACCACGCGCGAATCCGCGCAGGAAATCATCAGGGCCTTGGGGCTCTGCCCGTCATTGACCAGCTTGGCGAACAGGGCGCTCTGGTTGGGGAAAACCTGCTTCTCGAAACTGAGGACGCGGCCGATAAGGTCGTTCACTGCTTGGCTCCTGCTGCCGGGCCCAACAGGTCGGGCGCGGCTTAGGCAGGGTATCTAGGAGGGCAGTTTTGCTGCGATGCCGCATCACTGTAAGGAATCATGTCTCCCGAGCGGCAGAATGATTTCGGCGCGCAGGCCGCCTTCCCGCCGGTTCGACAGGCGGAGCGTCCCGCCTTCATTCTCGATCGCCTTCACCACGATCGACAGGCCCAGCCCGAAGCCGACCGTGTCGCGGCGGCGCGCATTGTCCAGCCGGACAAAGGGTTCGAGCACAGTCTCGAGCGATTCCTGCGGAATGCCCGGCCCATTGTCGTCGACCCAGATCGTGATGTGCTCGCGCCGCCCGGCAAGCGTGATCGTCACCGCCTGGCCGTGATGCAGGCCGTTCTCGACGAGGTTGCCGATCGCGCGGCGCATCGCCGACGGCCGGATCACCGCATCCAGGTGATCGGGGCCGACATAGCGCACGTCCTGGCCGACATCTCCGGCATTGTCGGCGATTGTCGCGCACAGCACGGCCAGGTCGATCAGCGCCGGCTTCTCGGCATCCTGATCGCCGCCGAGAAAAGCGAGCAGCGAGGAGACCATCGCCTCCATCTCCGCGATGTCGGCATGGATCGTGTCGCGCAGGTCCGGCTCGACGACTCGGTCGGCGCGCAGCCGCAGCCGGGCGAGCGGCGTGCGCAGATCATGTCCAACGGCGGCCAGCGCCTGGGTGCGATCGACGATCAGGCGGTGAATTCTGGCCTGCATGCGGTTGAATGCGCCGATCACGCGGCGCACCTCGCCCGGGCCGGCTTCGGGCACCTGCGCCTGATCGGGGCTGCCGAACCGGTCGGCCGCGTCGGCCAGCTGGCGCATTGGCTGCAGGGTGCGGCGGATCAGCAGGCCGCCCAGCAACATCGCGGCGATCGCCAGCAACGAGGCAACGAGGATTCGGCTCGGCGCAAAATCGATATTGGGCACCGGTTTGAGCGTCTGGAAATGCAGCCAGCTGCCGTCGGGCAGAGTCACGCCGCCCACCACCACCGAGCTGCTGCCGAGCGAGACGACGCGAAACCGCAGGTCGGTCGGGCCGAGCGTCGGCTCCCAGGCCACCACTTCCTTGCGCATGCTGTCCAGCGACGGGGCGAGCGGCGGGGGCGGCGGGCGGCTGCGTTCCCACGCCATCATGTAATGATCGGTCGACAGTTCGGCCGCCATCGCCGGACGTTCCACGGCAGGCAGCTCGGCGACGAGGCGACGCGCGATCACCAGATGCTCTGCCAGCCGCCGCGCCCGGTCGCCGCTCAGCGAAAAATGGCTCGCGCGCTCATAAAGGATCGTGCTGGCGGTGAACTCGACGATGACGACCAGCAGCAGGATCGCGACGATCCGCCCGAGCAGGCCGATCGACGGGCGCACGAAATGCCTCAACTGCGCGTGACACCCGTATTCAACATATAGCCGACGCCGCGCACCGTCACGATCGGGGCGGGCTTGTCACCCTGGGTCAGCTTGCGCCGCAACCGGCTGACCAGCACGTCGACGCTGCGGTCCGAGCTGTCGGTCAGCCGGGTGCGCGACAATTCGATCAGCCGCTCGCGCGCGATGACCCGGCCGGCATGGTCGAGCAGACTGGTCAGCAGGTCGAATTCGGCGCCGGTCAGCTCGACCACCGAGCCCGCCGGCGACAGCAATTCGCGGCGCGGCAGGTTGACCGTCCAGCCGTCGAAGCTGAGCATGCCCTGCTCGCGTTCGCCGCTGCGCCGGTCGAGCGCGCCACGACGCAGCACGGCGCGGACTCGGGCGGCGAGCTCGCGCGTGCCGAACGGCTTGGCGAGATAATCGTCGGCGCCGAGCTCGAGCCCGATCACGCGGTCGGTCTCGCTGCCCTTGGCGCTGACGAAGATGATCGGCACGTCGCTGGTCTTGCGCAGTTGGCGGCACAGATCGATGCCGCTGGTGCCGGGCAGCATGATGTCGAGCAGCACCAGATCGACCGGCCCCGCCTTCAGCGCCAGCCACATCTCGGGCGCGGCCGAGGCCGGGCGGACGATATAGCCATGTTCCTGCAGCGCCCGGGTCGAGAGCGTGCGGAGCGCCGGATCGTCTTCGACCAGCAAGATGGTGGGGGCGACTTCGGGGCTTGGGCGGGGGTGCATTATTGTCATGTTGCAGTGCGAGGTAAGTACCCGTTCCGTAAGGGTCAATCGCTTCGACGATCGTAGCTCGGCCAGAAACAATTTGTCACGGACCGGTGCCGGGCGAGAAAAGACCAGCCGGCTATTGGGCATACTCGCATTCATTTACGAGGAATAGCCCATGCTTGTCCGTACCCTTCTCGGCGCCGCGCTGCTGAGCGCCGCCGTCCCCGCCCTCGCCGTATCGGACGCGCCCCGCGCCGAATCAGCGAAGCAGTGCGTGCTCGCGCAACAGGGCGCGCCCCATGGCAAGGGCGTCGTCACGCCGATCGTCAAATGCGAAGCAAAGGCACCCGAGATCGCGCGCAACGAGCAGCCGGCCAAGGCCCCGGTCGCCCGCAACTAAGTCCCCCCGGCCCCTTCCCCGTCATGCCGGTCCTGCGCGGCATGACGGGCTTTTTTTGCCGGGCCTGAAGCAGGTCGCGAAAAAGGCCCCGCCGGAACACCGGCGGAGCCTTCTCGATCACGTCGCGGCGGTCGCCCTTAGCGGCAGCGCACGTCGCTGCTGTTCTGGTCGATCGACTTGCCGGCAAGCGCGCCCAGCGCGCCGCCGATCAGCGTGCCCGCTGCCCGGTTGCGTCCGCCATCGATGACGTTGCCCAGGATGCCGCCGCCGATCGCACCGACGATCAGGCCGGTCGTGCCGTCGTTGCGCTTGCAATAATAGCGACCGTCCGAACCGCGATAGACCTCGTCGTTCGACGACAGGCGGCGCTCGGTATAACGGGGATCGTCGCGATAATAGCGCGAGGCGTCATAATCGGTCGCGAAGCGGCGATCGTCGTCACGCACCGCGACCGCGCCGCCATAGCCGTTATAGTCGTTGTTGCGCGCCCAGCGCAGCGAGCGGCTGAGGTCGTCGAGCCGGGTCAGGATCATCTCGCGACGCTGCGGTGTCAGACGGCCACGGTTCAGGTCGGCTCGGATCGTGTTGAGCTGATATTGCGCGCGACGTGCCTCACGACGGTCGAGGCTGCGATCGGCCACGCCACGATCGATCCGGCGCTGCAGGAAGGAGATACGCTCGCGCGGGCTGTCCGGCGCGCCGCGCCAGAAACTGTCGCGGTCCCAGTTCGATGCGCTGTTGCTGCTGCCGCGCCAATCCTGCGCCTGTACCGCGAGCGGGGCGCAACCAATGGCTGCGAGCGCCGCGGCGCTGCATAGGGTGATGATCTTCATAATTCGCTCCTGAGACTCTAATCGTTTGATACGATTGCGAACTGAAACCCCCCAGTCGGCAATAAGTGCCATTCCGGTCTCAATATTCGTGCTGTCTGGCCCCTTGCGCCGCCGTCGCCGCGGCGCGAAGAAACGTCTTTCTCTCGCCCTCGCTCCCGAAAGGACGCCGATGATCTTCCCCGAAGACGTCTTCACCGAACCGAGCGACGTCGATCCCGATACGCTCGCCAATCTCGGGCCGCTGCGGCGGCTGGCGGGGCGGTGGCAGGCGCGCAAGGGCGTCGATCTGAACCCCAAGGCCGACGGCCCCGAGCGTCGCGTGTTCATCGAGCGGATCAGCTTCGATCCGATCGATCCGCAGGCGAACGGGCCGCAGCTGCTCTACGGCCTGCGCTATCACATCCACATCACCACCGAGGAGGAGGACATCACCTTCCACGACCAGGTCGGTTACTGGCTGTGGGAGCCGACGACCGGCATGGTGTTGCAGACCGTCGCGATCCCGCGCGGCCAGGTCGCGCTCGCCTCGGGCCAGTCGACCGCGGACGCGGACAGCATTGTCGTCTCCTCGGTGCGCGGCCAGACCGAGAACGGCATCTGCTCCACCGCCTTTCTCGAATATGCCTTCCGCACCGACAGCTACCGGATCGAGATCACCTTCAACCCGGACGGCAGCTTCAGCTATGTCACCGATACCGTGCTCACCGTCCACGGCCGCGCCGAGCCCTTCGCGCACCGCGACCAGAACACGCTCAAAAGGATCGGGGAGCCGAAACCCAACCCGCTCGCCGCCATCCTGGCGAAGCGAGCCGCCAAACAGGCATGACGGTTCGATCCCCACGCGGTGATTGACTTCCCTTCCCTTCGCCGCAGATTGCGGGCCATCCAGCGACGGAGATTTTCGTGCATCATTTGAAATCCACCTGCGCGCCCCTCGCCTTCGGCGCTGCGCTGCTGCTCGGCGCGACGACACCCCTGTTCGCCCGCCCCCAGGCGGCCCCCGCCCCCGCCGCGCAATCACCCTATCTCTTTGAGGAAGTGATGGTGCCGATGCGCGACGGCGCGAAGATGCAGACCGTCATCCTGCGCCCGCGCAACCAGACCGGTCCCCTGCCGATCCTGTTCTCGCGCACCCCGTACGGCCTGAACCTCTCGGCGCCCGCCTCGGTGCCGAAGAACTGGGCGGCGCTCGACAAGGACGGCTATATCTTCGTCTCGCAGTCGATGCGCGGCCGCTTCAAGTCGGACGGCGTCTTCACTCTGTCGACCGCGGTCCACCCGAACGATCCCAAGGCGATCGACGAAGCGACCGACGCCTGGGATTCGATCGACTGGCTGGTGAAGAACGTGCCGGACAATAACGGCAAGGTCGGCATGTTCGGCGTGTCCTATCCCGGCTTCGCCGCCGCCGTCGCGCTGGCGCATCCGCATCCGGCGCTGAAGGCGGTCAGCCCGCAGGCGGCGTGGATCGATTACTGGATGAGCGACGATCTCCACCGCAACGGTGCGCTGCGCCTGAGCTATGCGACTGACTGGGTGTCCGGCCTGCAGATCGACAAGAACGACAACAAGGCGTTCGAGTACGATATGTACGATACGTACGACTGGTTTCTGAAGATCGGCCCGGTCGAGAATATCGACAAGCTCCATTTTAAGGGCCGGGTGCCGATGTTCACCGCGCTGCTCGACCATCCCAATCACGACAGTTTCTACACCGATCAGCGCTGGACCGACTCGCTCGGCAAGGCGACGGTGCCGACGCTCAACGTCGCGGGCTATTGGGATCAGGAGGATCCCTGGGGCTCCTGGCAGATCTATTTCAAGCAGAAGCAGAACGACCCGGACGGCCTCGTCTCGATGGTCTCGGGGCCCTGGGCGCACGGCACCTGGCGCACGCCCAACGACGCCCTCGGCCCGATCCCCTACGGCGTGCCGAGCGGCCAGCAGTTCCTCGAACAGATCGAGGCGCCGTTCTTCGCCTATTGGCTCCATGGCAAGGGCAAGCGCCCCGAGGCCGGGGTGAAGAGCTTCCAGAGCGGCAGCTGGAAATGGAAGGATTACAAGGGGTGGCCCGCCGCCGGCGCGAAGGCGAAGGACCTGTTCCTCCACACCGACGGCTCGCTCTCCTTCACCGCGCCCGCCGCCGACGAGGCATGCCGCGATTATGTCTCCGATCCCGCGAACCCCGTGCCGTTCCGCCAGCGGCCGATGTCGGGCACCTATCTCAGCCCCGACTGGCGCTGGTGGGAAGCCGCCGATCAGCGTTTCCTGGGCGGCCGGCCCGACGTGCTGAACTACATGACCGCGCCCCTGACCGAGGACCTGACCGTCACGGGCACCGTCGCGGCCAGGCTGATGGCGTCGACCAGCGGCACCGACAGCGATTTCGTGGTCAAGCTGATCGACGTCTTCCCCGACACTTATGTCAAGAATCCCGAGCAGCTCCAGTCGGGCGACTATGCCAAGTCGCTCAACGGCTATCAGCTGCCGATCGCGATGGACGTCCGCCGCGGGCGTTTCCTGACCAGCGACACCGCGCCCGAAGCGCTGGTGCCGGGCAAGGTGGTCGCGTGGGAGGTGCCGCTGCACGAGCGCGACCATGTCTTCCTCAAGGGCCACCGCATCATGGTGCAGGTCCAGTCGAGCTGGTTCCCGATGCTCGACCGCAACCCGCAAAAGTTCGTGCCGAACATCATGCGCGCGAAAGCGGGGGACTTCGTGAAGGCGACGCAGAAGGTCTGTGCCGGATCGAAGGTGACCCTGCCGGTGATGTGATTTTTGTTCCTCCCCGGACTGATTCCTCCCCGGAACGGGGAGGGGGACCATTTGCACCTTCTGCAAATGGTGGAGGGGCTTGGAGCGCGGGACAGAGCTTCCGCGCTCCAAGCCCCTCCACCACGCGCTGAAGAAGCGCGCGGTCCCCCTCCCCGAGCAAGCTCGGGGAGGAACAAGAAGGTCAGTTCTTCAGCCGCCACCCGGTCCTGAAGATCCACCCGACCAGCACGAGGCACGCCACCAGGAACAACGCCGTCACGCCCAGGCTGACCAGCACGCTCACATCGCCCTTGTCGAAAAAGGCCCAGCGGAAGCCGCTGACCAGATAGACGACCGGGTTGAACAGGCTGACCGTCCGCCACGGCTCGGGCAGCATGTCGATCGAGTAGAAGGCACCGCCGAGAAAGGTCAGCGGCGTGATCAGCAGCGCTGGCACGAAGCTCAACTGCTCGAAGCCCTTGGCCCAGATGCCGATGATGAAGCCGAACAGGCTGAACGTCACGCTGGTCAGCACCAGGAAGCTCAGCATCGCCAGCGGGTGCGCGATGTGCAGCGGCACGAACAACGCTGCCGTCGCGAGGATGATCAGCCCCAGCACGATCGACTTGGTCGCCGCCGCGCCGACATAGCCCACCACCATCTCCATCGGGGTGACCGGTGCCGAGAGCAGCTCGAACATCGTGCCGGTGAATTTTGGGAAATAGATGCCGATCGACGCATTGGAGATGCTCTGCGTCAGCAGCGACAGCATGATCAGCCCCGGCACGATGAAGCTGCCATAACCGACCCCGCCCACTTCCTGCATGCGCGACCCGATCGCGCCGCCGAACACGACGAAATAGAGCGAGGTGGTGATCACCGGCGTGACCAGGCTCTGCCACAGGGTGCGCAGCGCCCGGGCCATCTCGAAGCGGTAGATCGCCCAGATGCCGTGCGTGTTGATTCCAGCCGCGCTCATGCCGCCTGCTCCACCGGCTTGTGTTCGACAAGGTCGACGAAGATGTCCTCGAGCGAGCTCTTGTGCGTCTCCAGATCCTTGTAGCCGATGCCGAGCTCGCCGAGCTTCGCCAGCAGCGCGGGGATATGCTCGTCCTCGGCGTTGAAATTGTAGAGCAGCTTGCAGCCTTCGTCGGCCAGTTCGACCTGCCATTCGCCCAGCGCCGGCGGAACGGCCTCCAGCTTCTCCTGCAGCGAGATCAGCATCTGGCGCTTGCCCAGTCGCTTCATCAGCTCGGCCTTCTGCTCGACCAGGATGATCCTGCCCTTGTCGATCACGCCGACCCGGTCGGCCATCTCCTCCGCCTCGTCGATATAGTGGGTGGTGAGGATGATGGTGGTGCCCTTCTCGCGCAGCCGGTGGATCAGTTTCCACATGTCGCGGCGCAGCGACACGTCGACGCCCGCGGTCGGCTCGTCGAGGAACAATATGTCGGGCTCGTGGCTCAATGCCTTGGCGATCAGCACGCGGCGCTTCATGCCGCCCGACAGCTCCATGATCTTGGCCTTGCGCTTGTCCCACAGCGACAGGTCGCGCAGCACCTGCTCGACATAGGCGTCATGCCCCGGCCGGCCGAACAACCGGCGGCTGAAGCGCACCGTCGCCAGCACCGTCTCGAACATGTCGACCGACAATTCCTGCGGCACCAGCCCGATCAGCCGGCGTGCCGAGCGGTAATCGGTCAGCGCGTCATGCCCCATCACCGTGACGGTGCCGGAGGACGGCGTGACGATGCCGCAGATGATGCTGATGAGCGTCGTCTTGCCCGCGCCGTTCGGCCCGAGCAGCGCGAAGATTTCGCCCTTGTTGATATCGAGATCGACCGGTTCCAGGGCGCGCTGGCCTGAAGCATAGGTCTTGGAGACGCCCTTTACGGACAGGATGGTTTCCATGAAGCCCCTTTTCGTTGGGCGACAAATAAGGTCGCGCCCCGGGCGGGACAACCGGCCCGCGAAAACTCAGCTGTCGGCGCGGACCGCGGCCACGGCCTCTTTCAGGTCCTCGAACGACAGGACCGAGGACACCACCCGGTTGCCGATCACGAAGCTCGGCGTGCCGGTCATGCCGAGCTGCCGCATCACCTGGATGTTGGTGGTGATCTCCGCATCGGCGCGCGGCGCGAACGCGGCGGCGCGCTTCAGGTCGACGCCAGCCTTGCGCGCCGCCGCCGTCATGCTCTCGGGCGTCACCTGTCCGGCGGCGTAGAGCGCGTCGTGAAAGGCGGTGAACTTGCCCTGGTCGGCCGCGGCAAGGCTCAGCCTGGCGGCGTCGGCGCTGGTCTCGGCCAGGATCGGCAGCTCGCGATAAACCACTTTCACCTTGGGGTCCGACGCGATGAGCTGCGCGACATGGGGCAGGCTGGCGCGGCAATAGCCGCAATTATAATCGAAATATTCGACGATGGTGACGTCGCCATCGGGGTTGCCGGCCCAGGCGCTGCCGAACGGCTTCAGGATCGCGTCCGCATTGGCGTCGATGATCTTGCCCGTCGCCCGGTCGCGCAGCCGCTGAATCGCCTCGGAGACGATCTCGGGATGGGCGCGCACATAGTCGCGCACGACGCGCTCGACCCGCGCCTGGTCCGCGCTGCCGAGCGACGACGGCGCGGCCAGCTGGAACAGCCAGAACGCGCCCGCGCCGACCAACGCCGCGACCAGCGCCAGCCCGGCGAGCACCAGCGGATTCTTCGACAGGCGTTCGATCATCGGCGCTTATACTTTTTCGGGTTGTCGTCCATTTCGTTCTGCGACGTCATCGCGATGTCCTGCGCGCGGATCCAGTCGCTGCTGTTGGGGGGGATGCCCTGCATCGCGCCCCGCGCGGCATAGGCGGCGGTGCGGACATCGCCGGTCAGGCTCGCCTGTTCGGCGGTCGCCAGCAGCGCGCGCGGCTCGTCACCCGTCCGGGAATAGGCAGTGCCGAGCTGATACCAGGCAAAGGGATTGTCGTCGTCGCGCGCCACCGCCTGGCGCAGCACACGGATCGCCTCGGGATAGTTCGCCTTGTTCTCGGTGGCGATCAGCGCATGGCCGAAGGTCGTGGCGATCAGCGGGGAATTGTCCGATCGCTCGGTCGCCTCGCGCAGCGGTGCCAGCGCCTCGGTCGGCTTGCCCGCCTCGAGCAGGATCTGTCCCTTGATCTCCAGGAAATAGGGGTCGTGCGGCGCCGCCTTCACCAGCGCCTCCGCCTCGGCATCGGCCTTGTCCGGATAGCCCGCCTTGTGCCACGCATAGGCCCGGGCATAATGCGCATAGGCGGACTGGTCGCTCTCGGGGAATTCAGTCAGCGTCTGCTGATAGGTCGCGACATAGCCGCGCAGCTTCGCCTTCACCCGCCGGAACCGGTCTTCCAGCGCCGGGTCGTTCGGCTTGTTCCAGGCGGGTGACGCCATGACGTCGCCGGTCAGGTTGGCGATGCGCGCGCCGCTCAGCGGGTGGCTCTGCGCGAAGGGATCGATATTGGCGAGGCCATAGGAATATTCCTCGTTCTGCAGCTTCTTGAAGAAGCTCAGCATGCCGCGCCCGCTGACCCCGGCCTCGCGCAGGAACTTCGCCCCGGTGGCGTCCGCCGTCGCCTCCTGCACCCGGGTGAAGGCCAGGAACTTGCCCATCGCCGCGGTCTGCCCGGCGGCGAGGATGCCCGCGCCCGCATCGCCCGCGCCCGCCGCCATCGCCGCGATGCCGATGACCATGCTGAGAATGGTGATGCCGATCGCGGGCTTGGTCCCGGCGCCCTGCAGGATGACATGGCCGTCGGCGATATGGCCCAGCTCGTGCGCGATCACGCCCTGCACTTCATTGGCGTTGTCGGCCGCCTGGATCAGGCCCGAATGGACATAGACGGTCTGCCCGCCGACGACGAAGGCGTTGATCGAATCGTCGTTGATCAGGACGACGCGGACATTGTTGGGCGACAGCCCCGCGGCGAGGATCAGCCCGCGCGACATGTCGTTGAACATGGCCTCGGTCTCGGCATCGCGCAGGATCGACTGCGCGAAGGCCGGTTGCGCCCAGAGGAGGATGGAAACCGCGAACAGCGCGATGAGCCGCTTCATGCACGACATATCGCCGAGAAATCCCTCACAGGCAATTGAACTAGGGCGATCCCTGCGGGGGAAGGGGTGAATGGCGGGTGAAGGTGGTGTTTCTTGCCACGGAAGCACTCCGACGATCAGAGGCGCCATCGACCCTCTTCGTCATGCCGGACTTGTTCCGGCATCCATCGTCCCGCAAGCGCCGCAGATGCTGCGTTCGCGGAACCATGGCCCCCGGAACAAGTCCGGGGTGACGGGTGGAGTTTGGGAAGTCACGCTTCCACAACGCTCTCCCCAAAAGGAAACGCCGGCCGGGACATCGAGTCCCGGCCGGCGCTGATCCACTCCATACCTCGTCAGAGGCGCGGGTCGTTACTGCCCAAACGTCCGCTGCCACCAGCCGCGACGGGGCGAGCCCGCCTCGCCCGGATCGGGATCGATCCCACCGGCGGCGTCATCGGCCGGCGCCGCGCCGTCCTCGACGAGCGCAACGGCAGGCGCCTCCTCGGTGATCGACTCGGGCGCCGCCGCTTCGGACGCAGCCGCCTTGGCGCGGCGGGCGCGCTTCGGCTTGGCCGGTGCTTCCTCGGCGGGCGCTTCGACCGCCTCGACGACGGGCTCCGGCTCCGGCGCGGCAACCACCGCCTCGGCTTCAGCGGCGTCCGCCTTCTTGCGGCGTGCGCGCTTCGGCTTGGCCGGCGCGGCCTCCGCCTCGGCGGCGGGAGCTTCGACGACCGGCGCCGCCTCGACGACGGGCTCGGACGCTACCGGCTCAACGGCTTCCCGTGCCTTGGGACGACGGCGGCCCTTCTTGGGCGCCTCGACCTCGGCCGGTGCCTCTTCGGCTATCGGTGCTTCGGCGACGGCTTCAGCCTCACCAGCTTCAGCCTCGACCGGCGCGGACTCGCCGCCCTCGGCCCGATCGCCCTCGCCGCGACGACCGCCGCGACGGCCCCGGCGTCCGCGACGACGACGACCTTCGGCCCCGCCATCACCTTCGCCCGCTACCGGCTGCTCGCCCGCGACCTCGGCCCCACTCTCCTCGGCGCCCTCATCGGCTGCCTCGGCATCGCCGTCGGGCTCGCCCTGTTCGCCTTCGGCGCGCGGAGCGCCCTCCTCGCCCTCGGGACGATTGCGGCCGCGACGACCGCGACGGCGGCGACGACGGCGCGAACCGCCTTCGTCGCTTTCCGACCGCTCGCCACGCTCGCGCGGCTCGCGGGGAGCGCGTGCCTCGCGGGGCGCTTCCTCTTCTTCCTCGTCCTCGACCTCGTCGATCTCGTCCTCGATATCCTCTTCGATATCGTCCTCGATCTCTTCGATCGGCGCTTCGAAGCGCGGCGCATGTGCCGGCGGCGGTCCGGAGACCTCGACCGACATGCGCGCGCCCTCCTGCTCGCCGTCCGGCGCGACCTCGATCATCACGCCATAGCGATCCTCGATCTCGGCCAGTTCCGCGCGCTTGCGGTTGAGCAGGTAGAAGGCCGCTTCCTGGCTGGCGCGCAGCAGCAGCTGCGATCCGCGGCCCTGGGCGGCTTCGTCCTCGATCAGGCGCAGCGCGGACAGGCCGGCCGACGAGGCGGTGCGGACCAGGCCGGTGCCCTCGCAATGCGGGCACTGGCGGGTCGAAGCCTCGAGCACGCCCGTGCGCAGCCGCTGGCGGCTCATTTCCATCAGGCCGAAGCTGGAGATGCGGCCGACCTGGATGCGGGCGCGATCGTTCTTCAGCGCTTCCTTCATCGCCTTCTCGACCTTCCGGACGTTGGACCCATTGTCCATGTCGATGAAGTCGATGACGACGAGGCCGGCCATGTCGCGCAAACGCAGCTGGCGGGCGATCTCGTGCGCGGCCTCGAGGTTGGTCGCGGTCGCAGTCTGCTCGATGCTGTGCTCGCGGGTCGAACGGCCGGAGTTGATGTCGATCGAGACCAAAGCCTCGGTCGGGTTGATCACCAGATAGCCGCCCGATTTCAGCTGGACGACCGGATGATACATCGCGGCGAGCTGTTCCTCGACATGGCTGCGCTGGAACAGCGGCACCGGGTCGGAATAATGCTTCACCTTGCGGGCATGGCTCGGCATCAGGAGCTTCATGAACTCCTTGGCCTGCCGATAGCCCTGCTCGCCCTCGACGATCACCTCGTCGATGTCGCGGTTGTAGATGTCGCGGATCGCGCGCTTGAGCAGGTCGCTGTCGCCATAGACCAGGGCGGGTGCCGACGAAGACAATGTGGTCTCGCGAATGCCGTCCCACAGCCGGGCGAGATAGTCGAAGTCGCGCTTGATCTCGACCTTGGTGCGCTGGAGGCCCGCGGTGCGCACGATGCAGCCCATCGACGGAGGCAGCTTCATGTCCGCCATGATCGACTTCAGGCGCTTGCGGTCGCCCGCATTAGAGATCTTCCGGCTGATGCCGCCGCCATGCGACGTGTTGGGCATCAGCACGCAATAGCGGCCGGCGAGCGACAGATAGGTGGTCAGCGCCGCGCCCTTGTTGCCGCGCTCTTCCTTGACGACCTGGACCAGCAGCACCTGGCGGCGGCGGATCACGTCCTGGATCTTGTAGCGATGGCGCAGGTTGGTGCGGCGCTCGCGCAGATCGTCGACCGCGTCGTCCGATGCGGTGCGCTTGCGGCGGCCGCGGCCCCTGCTCTCGGTCTCGGCGCTTACCTCGGGGTCGGCGCCGCCATCGTCCTCGAACCGCTCGACCGATTCGGGATCGGGCTCGAAGCCGTCATCGCCCTCGCCTTCACCCTCACCTTCGTGAAGATCGTCCTCGGCATCCATCTGGGCGCGCAATGCTGCCTCTTCGGCGGCATGCTCGGCCTCTTCGCGCAGCAGCGCGTCGCGATCCTCCTTGGGGATCTGATAATAATCGGGGTGGATTTCCGAAAAGGCGAGGAAGCCGTGGCGGTTGCCGCCGTAATCGATGAAGGCCGCCTGGAGCGACGGTTCGACACGGGTAACCTTGGCTAGATAGATATTGCCCTTGAGCTGCTTGCGCTCGGCGGACTCGAAATCAAACTCCTCGATCCGGTTCCCCTTGACGACGGCAACCCGGGTCTCTTCCCGGTGCCGCGCGTCGATCAGCATACGCATGGTCATTTATTGTTCTCCGGGCGCGCGGTCCGGGGCCTGGCGGCATCCGCCGCGCGCGATTGTGATGCGGCGACGTGGTGGCGGAATTGCCGCCCTTGTCCGTGCCGCGTGTGGTTTCGAAAAATGCCTCTGTTCGCGATCCACGCCCCGGCATCTGGCCCTGGGCATCCCGCGCGCTCGCGATCCCGCCGGCATGAACCGGGCGGTGCGAGGGGCGGGAAAAATGCATCATGCGAACGTCAACCTGAAGAGCCGCCACCGAGAAATCCGGTGCGGCCATGGGACCGAACAGACGCCAGAAGAGGCGCTTGCCGGTGCAATTTCATGCCTAGCACCGCTGTGCTCGCGCAGCAACCGGGACGTTTCTCCCCGGGTACGCCGCAATTTCATGTCAAATTTCGTTACCCGCCATTTTCTGCTACCCATGATGGGAGGAGTGCCCGCCTGCACCGCGGGTTGTTGTTTTGTACCCGATGGGATCCCGCCCCGTGCCTTTTCGCTGGACCATTGCCCTGCCGGAACTGCATTACCGACCGGTGTCGTTCCTTCTCGCTTTCCTGGCCTGCTGGTTCGGCGGCGCCCCCGCCTGGGCCGCGACGATCGAGCGGGTCGAGATCCGGCGGGACCGCATCGTCATCCGTTTTGACCAGCGCGTCGCCGACGCCTCCAGCTTCACGCTCAACCGGCCCCAGCGGATCGCGGTCGACGTCACCGGCGCCACGCCGGGTTCGCCGGTCCGGGCAAGCGGGGCAAAGGGCGTGGTCTCGGCGGTGCGCCAGTCGCCGCGCGGCGCGGACGGACTCCGCATCGTGTTCGACCTCAACCATCCGGCGATCGTCACGGAGGGGAGCTTCGGCGCTGATGGCCGCGAGCTGACCCTCGCGCTGCGCACCGTCGACGATGCCCGCTTCGCCCGCGCCACGGCGGACCGGCGCCTGCGCTTCCTGCCAAGCTTCGATATGGGGAGGGCCGCGCCGGCGCGCAAATATGAGGTATCGGTGCCCATCCCCAGGGCCCGCCGCAGCCTGGCGCTGCCGCGCGTCTATGGCGATGACGACAGCCGCCCGCTGGTGGTGATCGATGCCGGCCATGGCGGCGTCGATCCAGGCGCGATCTCGCCGGTCGACGGCCGCCGCGAAAAGGACGTGACCCTGAGGATCGCCCGGGCGATCCGCGACGAACTGCTCCACTCGGGCCGGGTCCGCGTCGCGCTGACCCGCGAGGACGACCGGTACCTCGTACTGAAGGAACGCTATGGCATCGCCCGCAAGCTGAAGGCGAGCCTGTTCATCTCGATCCATTGCGACAGCGTGGACAGCAGCGACGCGTCCGGCGCGACCATCTACACCTTGTCCGAGGTCGCGTCCGACAAGGAATCCGCCAGGCTGGCAGCGCGCGAGAACAAGGCGGACATCATCGCGGGCGTCAACCTCGCCTCCACCTCGGCCGATATCTCCTCGATCCTCATCGACCTCACCCAGCGCGAGACGATGAACAGCTCGGCCAGCTTCGCCCGGCTGCTCGGGCGAGAGGCCCAGCCCTTGATCCCGATGAAGCCCAACTTCCACCGCATGGCGTCGCTGATGGTGCTGAAGGCGCCCGACATGCCGTCGATCCTGTTCGAGACCGGCTATATCTCCAACCCCAAGGACGCCGCCTTCATCGATTCGCCCGAAGGCCGCGACCGCATCGCCGAAAGCGTCCGCCGCGCCGTCGAGATCCATTTCGCAAGGCGGCTCGTGGCGAAAGAATGATGCAGGCCCCGGGGCGCCGGCTCATCGGCGCGGCTTGTGACGGCTGGCGTGTCATTGACTCGTTGCTCAACGATGATCGTCCCCGATACGGCATTTATCGGCTAACGACCGGACGCGCCAAACCCCTGGGGAACCGAGCATCATGAGCGGAATGTGCGGCATCGTCCGCTTTGACGGCGCCCCGGCGTCCCCGGCGGACCTCGACCGGATGATGCGCGCGTTGAGCACCGTACGGGCTGGCTCTAGCTGGGGCCGGCGCTGTAGGGGATGCTGTTAAGAGTGATCTCGAAAGAAAGCGCAGCGTCCTTGGCGGTCGCATTCTGAATTTCCTCGGACCGGATCAATACCGGCGCCACCCATTTCCGCTTGGCGGACTTCTCGCTATTTGCCGGCATCTGTTCCATGTGGATCTCCAGGTTGTGCAGCTATTGCCAGCGGTTTCGGTACCGGCTTGTCACAACGCCGCCTGACGTACAATCTCCTACTGCAGCCAGGCCCCGTTTTCTTCGGCGACCGCACTGGCCGGCGCGTCCGCGACGCGAGGCGCCGTTCCGGCCAGGCCCCTGCCTCCCCGATACCCATCTCCTGTCAGCTGCCGCCCTCTGGATCGGGCGCACCCCGTTCCCCATCTCTCACGCGAGGGAGACGACCATGGTCAGCACATCCAACGACGGCATCATGTCCGAATATCTCATCAAATACGCTCTGGTGAAATCGCGCGCGGGCGAACGCCCCACCGAGCTGCTCGAAACCCTGTACATGTCCGAGCGCTTTCAGGCGGGCGACGACCTGAAACTGGCGCGCCGGAATTATGACCACGCGGTGTGGAACGGCGTTCCGGCATCGGAGATGGATCGCCGCCTGGCCGCGCTGGACGCGTTCATGAAGGACCTGGCGCGCAATCGCGCTACGATGTGGGGCCTCAACTGATCGGTAGAGCAAGATGACTTCAGGTCGATCCTGCTTCATCCGTTCGTCTCAACTAGCCATCGGGTAGCGCCGCAGGCGCATAGCAAGATGGCGGGGCCGCGAGCTTCATGCCCGCCGCGGCCCCGAATAGTCTAGGCGTCGCGGCTCTTTCCGCCCGGCGTCGCCAGACGCGCGCGAAGAGCCGCCTCATGCCCGGCACGCCGCTGCTGAACCCGGGCCATGACGTTGCGGAAATAGCTGTCCACCTCGCCATAGGAAGGCATCGGCGACCTTACCGAAGGCGCGGGGAGCGGCGCGATGAGCTCCTCGGGCGCGATCGTCGTGACCGGCGCCGCGGCGGACAACTCTTTGTCGGTCTTGCGCGCGCAGTGCAGGAATCCGGGCAGATTGCCCTGTTCCTGGATCGGCACCGTCATCAGCGCGGCGCGCTCGGCGACGGCCGATGGCGACACCGGCATGGGGGTGCGTCCGGCGGCAAGCGTCGGCGCCGGACGCGCCTCGGCACTGTCGGCGCCCAGCAGGTGCAGGAAATCGTTCGCCGCCGCGTCGCGCGCGGTCAACGGGCCGAATCCCAGCAATCGCTCGAGCGTCGCCGGAACCGAGCTGTGGTCGTACGGCGTCGGGTCTGTTCCGCGCGTCACCATCGGCGACACGATCACCGCCGGCACGCGCACGCCCAGCTGGTTGAAGATGAAGCCGTTGGTCCCCGGGCTGTCCTGCGTGTCGGGTGGGACAGTGCCGCCGGGTGCGACCGAATCATAGAAGCCGCCATGCTCGTCATAGGTGATGACCAGCATGCTGTAGGGCCAGAGCGGCGACGAGGCGATCGCATTGACGACCTCGGCGATCAGGTTCTCGCCGCCCGACACGTCGTCCTCGGGATGCTGTGAGGAGCCGCCCTTGTAGGTGTTGCCGGTGATGTCGCCGTAATTGGGCTCGATGAAGGTGTAACGATAGGGATAGCCGCTGGCGACGTCGCTGGCGAACGCGGTGATGCTCTTCACCGCCAGCGGATCAGCAAGCGAGATGCCCTTGAGCGCGGTCACCTGCGGAATCGAGCCCCCGACGTTGAGGGTGTCGTCATGATAGATTCGCCAGGGGATGCCATGGGCGTTGAGCGCGTCGAAGATCGATCCGCTGCGATAGGTGAAGCCGCTGACCGTCTCCCATGCGGTAATCTGCGTGCCTGACGGGCTGTCGTCGAGGCTCGTATAGCCGCCGCCGTCCTGATACGCCGACGAGGCGCCGTGGACGTAGAAGCGGTTGGGCCAGGTCGGACCGGGCAGCGACGAGTACCAGTTGGTGCACAGCGCATAGCGATTGGCCAGCTGCGCGATGACGGGAACCTGCGCCGGGGCAAGGCACTTCATGATGTCACCGATCTCGTCGGCGGTCGGCGTGCCCGTCTTCTCCGAATTGCTGGTCGCGTAATTCGCCGCAAATCCCGACATCTGCGGTGTCGGATAATTGGGTGGGGTGTAGGTCGCCTTTTCACCGCCGAGCTGTTCGAGGACGTCGCTGAACTCGTGGCCGGGATCGGTCGGCATGCCGGTCGGGGTCGAGGTGTCGCTGACGGTGTAGGTCTGCCCCATGTAGCTGTTGCTGTTCGCCGCCGGTGTCCCGTTGAGCGCGGCGAACATGTTGTCGAAGGAATGGTTCTCCAGCATCAGCACGAAGACATGCTGGATGGTCGAGTAATTGCCGGTGCGAATCATGCTCGCGCCGCAATTTCCCGAATTGAGGTTGATCGCGAAATTGTCCCAGTCGACGGTGAAGGTCGGTGACGATCCGTCATCCTTGAACCCCCACTCGCCGATCAGCATGCATTCCTTCCAATAGGGCAGCAACGGATCGTCGGGCACGCTGCTGACATAGACACCGGGACGGCTGCCGCCCGAGGGAGCGACCGACGCATACCAGAAATCGCCCGGCGTCGCGGTATCCCAGTCGACCGTGACGGGTCCGATCTTGCCCTTGGGCGGCACGTTGCCCTGGGTGATCCCCGTCGAGCCATAGTTCGTACTATAATGGTAGAGCGAAAGCACGGCATAGGAATCAGTATTGTTTTGCAGATATATCTTGGCGCTACCCATGATCTTCCCCCCGAATCGAAAAATCCGCACGAGTCAGCCCGATACGTATCTTTTCGGGTTGATCGCTACAAATCCCGTTGCCCCCAATATGACGGGAAACTCTTGGTTTTCGGCTAGCGGCTGGATGCCTGCGAGGTTGGGAATTTCGTGGACACTGTACTGAATGTCGATGCGCAAGGATGCGTGCTCGCCATCACTGGCAATGACCGGAGATGGATCGCCGCTTGGCAGCGCTGGGCGCGTTCATGAACGAACCGGCGCACGATCGTGCTGCCATGTGGGTCTCAACTGATCGCTGGCTCGGTCCGTTTGCCGGGGTTGCGGCAATTAGCGGACGGGCGCGTATTGGGCCGTCAGAAGACTCGCAGGTTTTGAGCTAGGCGATTGGCGAAGCAGACATTCGCACTTAGTCGGCGCATAGTCGCTTCGGCCCTCTGGGGACCTTCGAACGAGGCGCGGGACACGACTGATGTCAGCCCGAAGCGGCAGTTATTCCTCGAAGAAGAATTGCGATTTCAAGCAACCCAACGTTGGGAGCGAGACTACCATTTGAGTTGCGACTATTCTCCGGAGTTCTAAGAATCATCCCTTGAAAAGCCGAGCGCAAGAGACCGCATGTCCGAAGTAATGAAAGCCTTGAGAGGCAGCGCCGATCCGTTGGAAAACGATCTCGCCCGGGTTTACGATCATTGGCAGGAGGTCAAGCGCAACCAAGGCCAGCGGGCGGGGCTCGGGTATGAACCCCGGGACATCAAGTTAATGGGCGCGGTCTCGGTGATTTCCTCCCGGGTCTTGAACGCCTCCGCCGGGTTCGAGGAGGTTGACCCGGATCAGAGCTATGAAGCCTTGGTCATCAAATACCCGGAGCGGTTCCCCCTGGACGTGATTGCGGCCGCACAGGAGCGGTTAAAGCTCGGGGCGAGCAAGGTGCAGGAGTTCCGGCGGCAGGACATTCAGTTCTTCGTCAAATCCAGCTCAATCGAGCTATTCAGAGAGCCGGGAGTTCGCCCCTCGGCCGAAAGCTGGGTCGATCGGGATGCAACCTTGCCCGATCTTCACAATGAGAACAGCTATGCAGACGAGATTTTGACCACGGGCTTCCGGGGCTTCGTGTGGCTGCATGAGCAGGAGAAGGACGGCGAGCGCGGGCGGGGTTTGACGGCCTTGGTAGAGTTCGGTCCCATGCAGCCGGATCGCCACGCGCGGGTGCTGGATGCGGTGTTATTCGAGCGCCCCGTTGGGAAGGAACTCTTAGAAGCCCACAAGGATGACGGGACGTTCATTGCCAGTATGGGAGCGAGCCGCCACAGCCGGATTTGGCCGATCTCCGATAGCGATGTGGACTCGCTTCTGTCCGCCGTTCGGGAGAAGGTTCACAAGATCGCGCAGTATGAGAACCAGAACCCGGACCCGCACGAGTCCGTGAACCTTGAGAAGATCGAAGACACTACGGCCCTGCGCCAAGTGGTTCTGCGGCGATACCAGAGCGCGTTCCGGCAGGCCCTCTTGAGCAAACGCCCGAACCGCTGCGCGATCACTGGGACAAGCGAACTTTCGGTTTTGGAAGCTGCCCATATCATACCGTACGCCGAACGGTTTGCCGATCGGGACAAGCCCGAGAACGGGCTTCTGTTGCGGAGCGACATTCACAAGCTCTTTGATGCGCACCTGATTTCGATCGACCCCGAGACGAAGATTATCGAGGTTTCAGAGCGGATTGCATCGTCGGATTACCAAAGCCTTCGCGGTAAGACGCTCACTGATGAAGTGTCCGCGAAGAGCCTCAGTTTCCACTTTGAGAATTTCCGCAAACATCGAAAATAATCTGGGGAACGACGACTGGCAGCTCTGCCCTGTGTCGCAGTCATTCATTCTGTGCGCAGCGAAAGTCGGCGCTCCGCCCTTATCGTCCTTCGCACATCGCGCAATGAACGGCCGCTCTGCAAGCCGGGCCGAGAACCCTCGAACGCCCGACATTGGGGCGCATCTCTGACCGACTGTTATAACGGCCCGTCGAGTCGACGACGGGCCGCCGGGATCAGATTTCTGTCCTTTCCGCGAGTAAGAGCGCGTCTTCGACGTCCACGCCGAGGTACCTGACGGTGTTTTCGATCTTGGTGTGTCCGAGCAGGATTTGGATGGCCCTGATGTTGCCGGTTGCCCGATAGATCATTGCCGCCTTTGTGCGCCGAAGTGAGTGAGTCCCATATTCAGCGAGTCGCAGGCCGGCCGCGGTGACCCACTCATCGATAAGGCGGGCATATTGTCGGGTTCTTAAATGGCCCGTGCGATCGACGCGGCTTGGAAAAGCATAATCGTCGACAGTGCCGCCACGCCGCTCTAACCACGCAAGCAGGCTCGCGCGGACGTCGGCCGTCAGCTCGAACTGGACGGGTCGGCCGGTCTTCTGCTGGATGATAATCGACCTGGTTCTGATCTCGGCACCGGAGACGACATCGCCGATCTTGATCTTGACCAGGTCGCAGCCACGCAGCTTGCTGTCTAGCGCGAGGTCGAAAAGCGCCCGATCACGGAGCCGCCGTTCACGATCGAGAAAAAATCGCACCGCCAGATCTGTTTCTGTGTGAGTGGCCGCTTAGTGCCGACCATCTTCCCAGCATTCCATGCAGGCCGGTTCTGCATGGCGGGGTCGTAGTGTGAATGTCCCATCGTTCTTCTCCACGGCCGTCATTGGCCACAGAGATTCTCGCGTTCAAGTCCTTCTTCGCGGTTTCGGCTCGCTGCGGCAGCTTACGACCAAAATGCGTCGTTCGCCTATCGGCCTTCGAACGGCAGCTTCCGCCAGAACCAGCCATTGGCACGGCGCAATGCGGCCTGGCATAGATGGCCCAAAGCTGCCGTTCCGAAGCAGTTCCCAGCCAGCTGATAGCGGTCATCCGTTCAACCGCGTAGCAGCCATGCCCCGTCTCACTGTGAACATCCACGAATATCCGTTCTTAATGGCGCCGCCGTCGAAATTTTCACGCGCTAGCGACACCGATCCGAACGGGATGTCGGCCTGAAAATCCTTCAGCGACGCGATCTGCATCTTGAGCCGTTCCACGGCGTCGAAACTCACTGCCTGCTCGAGCAGGTGCATGGCGTGGAGGATAAACACATCTTCGGCCTCGGCGCGGTCGGCAGTCACGTTGACGTTAAGCTTCACCTTCAGAACCGTCGCCGCGTGTTGCGTGCCGTCAATGTAATAGGCGATGTTGTTGCGCCAGATGCCGTCACCCTTTCCGAGCTCGCGCATCGGGCTCGAAGCGCCCCATTCATCCTCGTACCGGTGATTATAATGGCCCGTGTCCACGCCCACGTCCGCTAGGAACTGCGTCGCCAGATAGGGCGACCATCCTTCTTTTGGCGGCACGGCGGGAGGGCTCGCTTCCCGTTCCTTTAATGCCAGCAGCGCCGTCAGCGTGTGCTTCAGCTCAACCTTGTTCGCCGGGCGTGCCGATTGGATCGATTTTCGCCAGCGTTCCAGCAGATCGAGATCGGTTCGAATGCGCGTGATCGCCAGCCACCGTGCATAGGGAACCAGCGCCTTGTCGATCCCGAAGATCGAGATGGTCGTAAACATCTCATTATAAGCGACATAGGTCCGCCACGCGTACAGGAACGGCAGGAAGGCGACCGACAAGATGATCGGGATGACCAGTTCAAGCCAGTTCGTCCATGTGAACGTGTCGCGCCACAATTCGACCGACTTCCACAGGCTGAACCCGATATAGGAAAATCCGATCAGGCCGGAGAGACAGCCCATAAGTTTGGCGACGGGCGCGTGCTCTGGTTTATGCTTGGCCATCTCCGCCATCAGGACGACGATGGTGACCAACGGCAGGGCGATCAGCTCCACGATCAGCGGGAAGCTGTAGAGTTCCGCGATGAAGGTGACCAACACCGCCACGCTGAGGATTTCCGCTGTGATCTTGCCGAGCCCCGCCTTGCGGTTCTTGGCCGTCGCCACCTCGAACATGGTGACGAAAGCGAACGTCACGAGCCAAAGAATAGTGGTTTTCAAATTTGCGACTGACCACCAACCCATATAGCTGACCAGGAAAATCTCGCCGGTAGCGTAAAGTGCGGCGATCCCAAGTGGTGTGATAAGCGCAGGCTGGAACAGCGCCCTTATCACAGCGCCCAAGCTATCGCGCGTAGATTTGTCGATCAGCACGAAAGCCACAAAGACCGCGAACCAGATTGCCGATGCTATCTCGCGGTCGCTTATGGAGTTGATGATGGCGTTCATCCCAACACAGGACACAATATCGGCGAGGGCCGCAATGGGGTGGCGTGACTTCGGCATCTGACGCCGGATTTGCCTCGCGGCAGAGACCCGACTGCGCGTCCTTATTCCGCCAGCAGCTGGCGAAAGCAGACCGCCCGCTACCGGCCCGGATTAAATCAATCGACTATCGCATCCGCGTAAAGATGCAGAGTCCGCTCTTGCCAAAAGCGGCCCTTTGAGTGGCGAACCGGGAACGACGGCTTTGTCCCCAGGTGCGGACCTTCGTGGGCGCGCGACGGAGGGCTCGTGAGAACGGCAGCTTTGAGGGACAAATATCGACGGTGGAAACGACCGCAATTGGGGCGCCTTCCTGCCATGCGCAAAGACCGCAATCTTCGCTACCGGACACAATTTGCCCACCTCCGACGCTGTCAGGCTCTGACTTATCCAATAACATATTGATTTACAACAGATATTAAGGGATATCGCCGCCACCCGAAAATGTCAGCAACCCGCATGACATTTCTCCCATCACCCATCGATTCAAACCTCCCCCACACTCCGCTATCCCGGCGCCATGATCTACGAGCCGAAATTCGCTGACGAGGCCGACGCCATGTGCCGTCTCGGCGCGACCGACGAGGAGCTCGCCGAGCATTTCGGGGTGTGCGTGCGCACCATCTATCGCTGGCGCAACACGCATGAGGAATTCGCCGAGGCCGTGGTCGTCGGCAAGGAGCATGCCGATGCCCGGGTCGAACGCGCGCTCTATTCCCGCGCCGTCGGCTGCTCGGTCGAGCGCACCAGGGTCTTCATGGGCGCGGGCGATGCCAAACCCGTCTACGCGACCTATCGGCATCACTTCCCGCCCGATACCAGCGCCGCGCTGCACTGGCTGCGGGTGCGCCAGCCGAACAAATGGGGCATCGGCGCGCCGGAGGACGACCCGTACACCGGCCGGAAAGCGCTGGCGGAGGCCATCCGCCGCTCCGAACAATATGAGGCCGCAAAAGCCGCCGCGCAGCGGGAGCAGTGGGCACCACGGCCGGCGCCGATGCCTGAAGCCCCCGATACCGATCCCGATCTGGAGCCCGACGCTGACCTCGACGACTGGCCGGACGACGATCCGGTCGCGGAGCCCGCATGGCGGCCTGACGAAGACCCGGCCTCCTATCTGGACCCGGCTCGGCCGCCCGTTCAGTCTCCCCCGGGCCCGAAGCCGACGTCTCGCCCGAAGCCGCCTCCGCCACCCATCTTCCCGTCGCCACCGCAAGCGGCCGCCGCCCCGAAACCGGTCTTCATGCCCCTGCCCCGCTTTCAGCGCGGGGGCTTTGGTTAGCCCGCCCGCCGCCCGCTACCCGCCCGATCCGGCCTCTCGCGCGGCATGATGGAAGGACTGAGGCTGGCAAGCCCCGAGAAACTTGCTAGAGCGTCGGCCCTGTATGACCAGTACCGAATCCAGCGTGAAGTTCCGCCTCCGCCGCGACGTGGAGGGAATTCGTGGTCTCGTCGAGCGGGCCTGGGGGCGCTGGTGGGTCAAGGCGCTCGCCATTCTCGCGGTGCTGATCGCCATCGTCTATGCGATCTTCTGGTATGTCTTCGCCAGCGACCTGCCCTCGGTCGACAAGCTGCGCGCCTATGAGCCGCCCCTGCCGACCAATGTGCGCGGCGTCGACGGCATGCCGGTCCAGAGCTATGCCCGCGAGCGCCGCGTCGAGCTGAGCTATGCCGAATATCCGCCGCTGCTCGTCCGCGCCTTCCTCGCCGCGGAGGACAAGACGTTTTTCGAGCATCACGGCGTCGACTATCCCGGCATGGCCGGTGCGGTGATCGACTATGCGACCAAGATGGGCACCGGCCGCCGCGCCAAGGGCGGATCGACCATCACGCAGCAGGTCGCCAAGAATCTGCTGATCGGCAACACCTACTCACCGACGCGCAAGATCAAGGAAGCGATCCTCGCCTACCGGATCGAGGATACGCTGACCAAGCAGCAGATCCTCGAACTGTATCTCAACCAGATCGCGCTCGGCCGGAATGCGTTCGGCGTCGAGGCGGCGAGCTATGCCTATTTCAACAAGGAACTGAGCCAGCTCGACCTCGCGCAGATGGCCTATCTCGCCATCCTGCCCAAGGGCCCATCCAATTACGATCCGTTCCGCAGCACCCAGCGCGCGCTCGACCGGCGCAATTACGTGCTGGGCGAAATGCTGAAGAACGACTTCATCACCCAGGCGCAGCACGATCAGGCCGTGGCCGAGCCGCTTGGCGCGGTGCCGCGCCAGACGCCCAAGACCGAGGTCGCCGGTGCCGGCTATTTCGTCGAGGAAGTCCGCCGCCAGCTGATCGACAAATATGGCGAGGACGAGAAGGCCGGGCCGTACAGCGTCTATTCGGGCGGCCTGTGGGTACGCACCTCGCTCGACACGAAGATTCAGCTCGATGCCCAGACGGCGCTGCGCAACGGCCTGGTCCGGTTCGATCGCGGGCGCGGCTGGAGCGGCCCGTTGCGCCATGTCGAGATTTCGGGCGACAACTGGCAGTCCGCGCTGCTCAACACCAATCTCCGCCTCGACTATCTCGACTGGCGCGCCGCGATCGTCACCGCGATCGGCGGCGGTTCCGCCACGCTCGGCTTCGGCAACGGCCAGACCGGCACCCTGCCCGCCTCGGGCGCGCAGATGCCGGTGCGCGGCCAGGGCGGCACGGCCTTCGCCGCGCTGAAGGTCGGCGACATCCTGGCGGTCGCGCCGGAGGGCGGCGTCTTCGCGTTGCGCTCGGTGCCGAAGATCTCGGGCGGCTTCGTCGTCGAGGAACCCGCGACCGGCCGCGTGCTGGCGATGCAGGGCGGCTTCGATTCGAGCCTCCAGTCGTTCAACCGCGCCACCCAGGCGATGCGCCAGCCCGGCTCCACGATCAAGCCGATCGTCTATGCCGCGGCGTTGCAGGGCGGGATGACGCCCGCCTCGATCATCGTCGACGGGCCGTTCTGCGTCTATCAGGGCGCGAGGCTCGGCCAGAAATGCTTCCGCAACTTCGGCGGCGGCGGCTCCGGCCCGCACACCATGCGCTGGGGTGTCGAGCAGTCGCGCAACCTGATGACGGTGCGTGCCGCCTCGCAGACCGGCATGGAGCATGTCGTGTCGCTGATGGACCAGATCGGCGTCGGCAAATATCCGCCCTATCTCTCCTTCGCGCTCGGCGCCGGCGAGACGACGGTGATGCGCATGGTCAACGCCTATGCGATCCTCGCCAACCAGGGCCGCGGCCATCCCGCCACGCTGATCGATTTCGTGCAGGACCGTCACGGCAAGGTGATCTGGCCGGAGAACTGGCGCGCGTGCGATCGCTGCAACGCGCCCGACTGGAACGGCAAGCCGATGCCCCGCCCGGTGACGCGCGGCCGCCAGATCGTCGACGCGCAGAGCGCCTATCAGATGGTGCATATCGCCGAAGGCGTGATCCAGCGCGGCACCGCGACCGTGCTGCGCGATCTCGACCGCCCGATGTTCGGCAAGACCGGCACCAATTCCGGCCCGACCGATGTGTGGTTCATCGGCGGCACCCCGCAGATGATCGGCGGCGTCTATATCGGCTATGATTCCCCGACAGGGCTCGGCGGCTATGCCCAGGGCGGCACCATCGCGGCCCCGATCTTCAAGGAATTCGCGCTCAAGGCCTATGAAGGCATGGAGAAGATCCCGTTCCGCGCGCCCGCCGGCATCCGCATGGTCAGGATCGATCGCGCCTCGGGCAAGCCGGTATTCGGCGCCTGGCCGACCAGCGACCCGAAAGCCGCGGTGATCTGGGAAGCGTTCAAGCCGGAAAGCGAACCGCGCCGCGCGCGCCGCGACCTCGAGACGGACGCCGCCGCCGACAAACCCAAGGAAGCCAAGCCCGTCGAGCGCCAGGAAACGGCACCGCGCGATTCCGACTTCCTCCAGCGCGAAGGCGGTATCTATTGATCGGGCAACCGCCTTCAGCCGCGCCGGTCGGGCGCCAAATCGCATCCCGTAGCAGCCGCTTCTTGCCAAGGACGGGCGGAATCTACTAGCCCGCCCTATCTATCCCTGTGAGCCGGCTCCTGCCGGCATGACGAGTATTTTCCGGAGTTTCCACCATGCGCGCCGAAGCGCAGGCTCATGTCGACACCATCAATGACGCGCTCGCGCTGCTCCGCCGCTTTCTCGACTGGGATCGCGCGCTCCGGCGGCTCGACGAGCTGAACGCGCGCGTCGAGGACCAGGCGCTCTGGAACGATCCCAAGCTCGCCCAGTCGGTGATGCGCGAACGCCGCCGTCTCGAAGAGGCGATCAACGCCACGCGCGCCATCCAGACCGAGCTCGACGACACCGCCGAGCTGATCGAGATGGCCGAGGCCGAGGGCGACGAGGAAATGGCGGCCGACGGCACCAGGAGCCTGGCCGATCTCGCGTCGCGCGCGGAGCATGACAAGATCCAGGCGCTGCTCGCCGGCGAGGCCGACGGCAACGACACCTATATCGAAGTCAATTCGGGCGCCGGCGGCACCGAGAGTCAGGACTGGGCCGGCATGCTGCAGCGCATGTACACCCGCTGGGCCGAACGCCATGGCATGAAGGTCGAGCTGGTCGACCAGCATTCGGGCGAGCAGGCCGGCATCAAGTCGGCGACGATGCTGGTCAAGGGCGAGAACGCCTATGGCTATGCCAAGACCGAAAGCGGCGTGCACCGCCTCGTCCGCATCAGCCCCTATGACAGCGCGGCGCGGCGCCACACCAGCTTTGCCAGCGTCTGGGTCTATCCGGTCATCGACGAGAATATCGAGGTCGAGATCAACGAGAGCGAGCTGCGCATCGACACCTATCGTGCGTCGGGCGCGGGCGGGCAGCACATCAACACGACCGATTCGGCGGTGCGCATCACCCACATCCCGACCGGCATCGTGGTGCAGTGCCAGAACCAGCGCAGCCAGCACAAGAACAAGGCCGAGGCGTACAACCAGCTCCGCGCCAAGCTCTATGAGCGCGAACTGCAGATCCGCGAAGCCGCCGCCAATGCGGAGAACGCGACCAAGACCGATATCGGCTGGGGCCACCAGATCCGCTCCTATGTGCTCCAGCCCTATCAGCTGGTGAAGGACCTGCGCACCGGCGTGACCTCGACCAGCCCCTCCGACGTGCTGGACGGCGATCTCGATTCCTTCATGGCGGCTGCCCTGTCGCAGCGGGTGACCGGCGAGACGGTCGAGGTGGAGGACGTCGATTGAGGCTGTTCACCCGCCGTTCGTTTCGAGCGCAGTCGAGCAACATGACCGTGGCGCCTGCCGCGGTTTCTCGACTGCGCTCGAAACGAACGGTCCTGGGGATGGGCCTGCTCCTCGCACTGGCCGCCTGCGAGCCGGGGCCTGCGCGCGTCGCCGAGGAACAGGACAAGGCCGGCCCCTTCCCCGCCGCGGATCGCCCGGTCGCCCATATCATCTCGTCGCGCTGGTCGACCGAGGAAGCCCGTGACCGGCTGAACGAGGCGTCCGAGGTGATGGACAAGGCCGGGCTCAAGGCCGGCATGACCGTCGCCGATATCGGCGCCGGCGAGGGCTATTACACGATCCGCGCCGCCGCCCGTGTCGGCAAGGATGGCCGCGTGCTCGCCGAGGATATCGTCGCCGGCGTCCGCGACGCGCTGGCCGAGCGCGTCGCGCGCGAGCGGCTCGACAATGTCAGCGTGCGCCTCGGCCTGCCCGCCAATCCACGCCTGCCCGATGCGAGCTTCGACCGGGTGCTGATGGTGCACATGTACCATGAGATCGAGCAGCCCTATGAATTCCTCTGGCGCATGCGGCCCTCGCTGAAACCCGACGGCCTGGTCGTGGTGGTCGACGCCAACCGCGCGACTCAGGATCACGGGACCCCGCCGGGCCTGCTGCGCTGCGAGATGGCGGCGGTCGGCTATAGCCAGGTCGGGATGTACGACATGCCCTCGGCCGGCGGGTATCTCGCCACCTTCCGCGCGGTCGGGCCGAGGCCGGAGCCCAGGGCGATCAAGCCGTGCAAGCTTCCCCACTAGAGCGCGTTCGACCAAGGTCGAATCGCTCCAGATTTTGTTGTCGCGTTTTCCGAGCCGCTGACTGTTCCAGCCAGCTCGAAAACGCTCTGGACTGACCACTCAGGCGATCATGGCCAACGGCGACCCAGGCCCTGACGGCGATGACCACGCAATCCTGCCATGGCGCCTCGTGGCCGGCGCCTTTCTTCACTTTGCCGTGCCCGCCTATACCCTCACGGTACCGCTCGCCTGCCTGTTCGCCGCCCCGCCCGCCGCGACGGTCGAGGATGTCCTGAAACTGGCCCTGCCGTTCAGCGGCTGGTTCCTTGCGCTCTATGCCGCCTTCGGCACGCTCTTCTCGCTCGGCGCCGCGCTGCTCGACCCGGCGCTTCGCCGATCGCGGCGCCGGCGCGACGCGCGCGACCCTCGACGCGCGGCGCTGCGATCGGCGGAGCGCCTGTCCCGGGCCATTGCCGGAGGCCGGCGCCTGTACGGCGACCGGGCACCCCCTGCGCTCGACAGGCTTGCCGCGACGCCGTGCGACCATGCCGATCCGCGTTGCCAGGCGCTGTCGGCGGACCTCGCCGAGATCGTGCGCACCTCCGCAGCGGCCCTGGCCACCGCGCCGGCCGAGCGCCGCGACGCGATCCTGGAGAGGGCGGCCGTCGCGCTTGATCGGATCGACCGCGCAGTCGCCGCCCTGCGCGCCGAGCGCGGACGCCTCGACGAAGGCGATGCCTTGACCGTCGCACGCTATGTCGAATCTCGATACGGGCCTTCCGATTTCACTGGAGACCAGCCCTGAACAGGCGTAAATAGACTAGGAGCGCGGCTCTTGCGCTCGTCTAAAGGTCCCAAGGACACCCCCACAAAATGACAAATATGTACATGCTCGGCGCATCGGCCGTCGTGGTGCTCGTCGTCGTTTTACTTTTCACCATCTCTCGCTGCGTGCGATATGTCGGGAACAATCGCGTCGCCATCGTAGAGAAACTATGGAGTCGTCGCGGTTCCGTGCCCGGCGGGCTGATCGCGCTCAATCGAGAGGCAGGATATCAGCCCGAGGTGTTGCGTGGCGGCTATCACTTCTTCATCCCGTTTCAGTACCGGATTCACGCGCAGCCGCTGGTTACTATCCCGCAAGGCCAGGTCGGTTACGTCTTCGCGCGAGATGGCGCACCGCTCGGCCCGACCCAGACGCTGGCGAGCAACCTGCGCACCGCCGATTTCCTCGATGTCCGCACCTTCCTGAGCGAGGGCGGGCAAAAGGGTCCGCAGCGCACGATCCTGCGTGAAGGCACCTATGCCATCAACCTCGCCCAGTTCGTCATCATCACGCGCGAGCATATCTATGGCCTGATGCTCGAGGCCGCCGACCGCGATCTGTTCGCGGAGATGCAGAGCGTCATCGAGGACCGCACCGGCTTCGGCGCGGTGGTGATCAAGGACGCGTCCGACCAGATCGGCGTGGTGACGGTGCATGACGGTCCGGCGCTCACCGCCGACCAGATCATCGCGCCCGAGGTCGGCGTCGATCAGGCGGACACCGCCACCTTCCACAACAGCTTTCAGGATCCCGAGAAGTTCATCGCTGCGGGCGGACGTCGCGGGCGTCAGCTCCAGGTGCTGGTCGAGGGCAGCTATTTCATCAACCGCCTGTTCGCGACGGTCGAGATGGTCGCAAAGACCGTGATCGAGGTCGGCCATGTCGGCGTGGTGATCAGCTATACCGGCGACAGCGGCGCCGACACCTCGGGCGACGATTACCGGCACGGCGAGCTGGTCGATCGGGGCACCCGCGGCGTCTGGAGCGATCCGCTGCTGCCGGGCAAATATGCCTTCAACACCTATGCCGGCAAGATCGTCATCGTGCCGACCACCAACTTCATCTTGAAATGGGATGCGGACACGACCGGACAGCACAAGCTCGACGAGAATCTGTCCGAAGTGTCGCTGATCACCCGCGACGCGTTTGAACCGACCCTGCCGCTCTCGGTCGTGGTGCATATCGATTACCGCAAGGCGCCGCTGGTGATTCAGCGCTTCGGCGACATCAGGAAGCTGGTCGAACAGACGCTCGACCCGATGGTCTCGGCCTATTTCAAGAACGTCGCGCAGAAGCGCACGCTGATCGAGCTGTTGCAGGAACGCTCCGACATCCAGGAGCAGGCCGGCGATCAGATGCGCGCCAAGTTCAGCGGCTATAATCTGGAATTGCAGGAGGTGCTGATCGGCACGCCCCGTGCCGCCGCCGGCAACGACCAGATCGAGAAAGTGCTGCAGCAGTTGCGCGAACGCCAGGTCGCCGAGGAACAGGTCGCGACCTATCAGAAGCAGCGCGTCGCGGCGCAGGGCGAGAAGGAGCTTCGCGAGGCTCAGGCCCGCGCGCATCAGCAGACCGCGATCACCGAGTCCGAGCTCTCGATCACCGTGCAGGAGAATCAGGGCAAGGCAGCCGTGAAGCGCGCGACTCAGGATGCGGAGCAGACGCGCACCTTGGCCAAAGCCGAGTCGGACCGCATCCGGATCATCGGCGAGGGCGAAGCGGCGAAGGTCGTGGCGCTGGCAGGTGCCGAGGCGGACCGCATCACCAAGACCGGTCTGGCGACGGCCGAGACGATCGAGAAGCAGGCGGCTGCCTCGGGCGGCGCGCAATATCAGCTGACGCGCCAGGTGATCGAGCGGCTCGCCGAGGCGCTGGAGAAGTCGGGCGTCGACATCGTCCCGCGGGTGCAGATCAACACCGGCGGCGAACGCGGCGAAAACGGCGGTTCGATCCAGGCGCTGATCGGCATGATGCTGTCCGAAAAGGGCATGGCGATGCTGGGTAGCCCGGCCGCAGCCAATGATCCGGAAGAGACCGTCGCAGCCGAATAGTCGTGGCGTCAGCGGGCGCCGCCGGTCTGGCGGTGCCCGCGCGCTGATCGCTTGGCGCGGGGCCGGCGCCGCGCTATCGGTCGGCCATGCGTCAGTATCTCGACCTCATGCAGCGCGTGCTCGACACCGGCGCGGAACAGATGGACCGCACCGGCACGGGCACGCTTTCCGTGTTCGGTCACCAGATGCGCTTCGACCTGGCGAAGGGCTTCCCCGTCCTCACCACCAAGAAGCTCCACCTCCGCTCGATCATCGTCGAGCTGCTATGGTTCCTGCGCGGCGACACCAACGTCCAGTGGCTGCAGGACCGCAAGGTGAGCATCTGGAACGAATGGGCGGATGAGGAAGGCGAGCTCGGGCCGGTCTATGGCAAGCAATGGCGCGACTGGGACGCAACCGATGGCGGCCATATCGACCAGATCAAGGACCTGATCGGGCAGATAAAGACCAGCCCCGCCTCGCGCCGCCAGATCGTCACCGCCTGGAACCCCGGCGACCTTCACGCCATGGCGCTCGCGCCCTGCCACTGCCTGTTCCAGACTCATGTCGCGAACGGCCGGCTGTCGCTGCAGCTCTACCAGCGCTCGGCCGACATCTTCCTCGGCGTGCCGTTCAACATCGCCAGCTATGCGCTGCTCACCCATATGCTCGCGCAGCAATGCGGACTCGAGCCGGGCGAGTTCATCTGGACCGGCGGCGACTGCCATCTCTATTCCAACCATCTCGATCAGGCGCGCGAGCAGCTCTCGCGCGAGCCGGGTCCGCTGCCGCGGCTCGAGATCCTGCGCAAACCGGGCGGGATCGACCAATATGAGTATGAGGATTTCCGCCTCGTCGGATATGAGGCGCAGGCGCACATCAAGGCGCCCGTCGCGGTCTAGTCGGAGCCCGCCATCTGCTGCGTGAAGTCGAGCACGATGAACTCGGCCGGATGGATCATCTGCAAGGCGACGGAGACGCGCATCATGCCGTCCAATATATCCTGTCCGGTCATCGTCGATCCCAGTCCCACCCGGACCTGAAACGCGTCCGACGCCTTGTCGCCCATCAGGCCGCCCTGCGCCCAGAGCCCGGTCAGGAAATTCGAGATCATCGCGGTCACGCTCGCCCAGGTCCGTTGCGTATTGGGCGCGAAGACGAAGGGCTGGAGCGCCGCCTTGATCGACTGTTCGATATAGATCAGCGTCCGCCGCACCTGGATGTAGCGATAATCGTTGCTGTTGCCGTCGAGCGTGCGGGCGCCCCAGATCACGACGCCCCGGCCGGGGAACAGCCGGGTCGCGTTTACCGCCAGCCCGTCCACCGGCACATTCATGTCGCCCTGCTCGGCATCGTTGATCGGGATCGTCACGCCGTCGACCATCGCGACCGAGAGATTCGCCGGCGCATTCCACACGCCGCGGCTGCTATCGGTATCCGCATAGAGGCCGGCCATCGCAGGAGAGGCCGGCATGATCCGCCGATTGCCGCCGATCACCGCGTCGAGGAACGGGAAATAGCTCGCGCCATAGCTGTGCGCGTCACCCTCCAGCGCCATGCCGGCGCGGAAGCGGGAGATGGCGTCATCGATCAGCGCGGGCGTGTCGTTGGCCGGATCGCGGCCACCCGGCACGTCGAGGATCGCGAATCGGTCCCGCAATGCAGCGCCCTGATTCACCATCGCGCAGGCAAAGGAATGATAGTCCGCCTCGGCCATCGCCAGCGCATCCGGCGCGACGAGCAGGGTGGGCCCATTCTGCCGCGCGACGACATCGAGGCCGGTGCCGAGACGCTGCGGCGCCAGCCCGCCCTCGCCCAGATCGGCGGTGAAATCGGCGAAGCTGCCGACCGACACCACATAACAATTGCCGCCGCCATTGCCGAAGAACAGGGCGAGGCTCTCCCAGAGAATCGGGGCGATTCCAGTCGCGTCGCCGCTCCAGCCCATGCCGAAAAAGGTCTGATAGTCGATCAGCGAGGCGATCTGCGTCGGCCGGTTCTCGAGCGATGCGCCACTGTCCGGCTCGATCGCCTTCTCGCTATAGCCGATAAAGGCGGGAATGGCGGTCGGCACCCCGGCAATCGAGGGCGGAAAGCCGGGCAGCTCCTCGACATAGACGCCCGGCGTCTTCAGTTCGTTCATGTCCACCCCCCGATGCCTGAATGGCGAGCCTAACAGGCGGCCTGCCTCGCGCAACGGCCAATATCGCCGCGACCGGCTCCATCTCCCGCGGTGATTCAGCCGCCGTTCAGTCGAACGATTACATGTGTAGTCGGACAGGGAAAAAGGGAGATAAAGCGTGCGGGAAATCCATTACACCATCATCACGGCCACCCTCGCCGCCGCGCTGCTGCAATTGCTGGCGAGCCAGACCGCTGCCGAGCCCGTGAAGAAACTTGCCTGTACGTGCGCGCCGAGGGCGATCCCGTCATGAACGGCACAAGGCGGTGGCACCCTCGCCGCGCCCGTCGCATAAGCGGCTCATGTCGATTCCACCCCGCATCACCCTCCACCTCGCCCGCGCCGACAATGGCGTGATCGGGCGCGATGGAGGGCTGCCCTGGCGCCTGCCCGCCGATCTCAGGCGCTTCAAGGCCCAGACCATGGGCAAGCCGATGATCATGGGCCGCAAGACCTTCGAGAGCTTTCCGGCCCCCCTGCCCGGCCGCCGCCACATCGTCCTGACCCGCGATGGCCGCTGGTCGGCGCCGGGCGCCGAAGTGGCGCATTCAGTCGAAGCCGCCATCGCGCTGGCCGACGCCCCTGACATCGCCGTGATCGGCGGTGCGGAGATCTTCGCGCTGTTCCTCGGCCGCGCCGACCGCGTCGAGCTGACCGAGGTCCATGCCGCGCCTGAGGGCGATGCGACCGTCCCTGCCTTCACCGGCTGGCGCGAGGTCGGGCGCGAGGAGCATCCTGCAGAGGGTGAGCGACCGGCCTATGGTTTCGTGACGCTGGAACGATAGGCCGGTATCTCTTTCCCCGGCAAAGGCCGGAGCAGTTGGTCAGAGCGGGCATCGCGATCGCCGTCTTGTTCCAGGGCCCGTCGTCCCGCATACCCATCGGACAGATCGGCACCTGTGATGCCGACATCGCGGAGGGGTGACATGCGCAAATGGCTCTGGGGCATCCTCGCCCTGATTCTGATCGCCGCGATCGCCTTCTTCACCCTGGCCCCGGCGATGATCGAACGCTCGATGAACAAGGTCGAGCCGGTCGCGCTGAAGATCACGCCGCGCGCCCGCGCGCTCCACGCGACCTTGCAAGTGGCCGACATGCATGCCGACACGCTGTTGTGGAAACGCAGCCTGCTCGACCGGGTCGATCGCAGCCAGGTCGATCTGCCCCGGCTGATCCAGGGCAATTACGCGCTGCAGGTCTTCTCCTCGGTGACCAAGACGCCCAAGGGCCAGAATTACGACGCCAACACCGCCGACAGTGACAATATCACCTCGCTCGTCATCGCTGATCTCCAGCCGCCGCGGACCTGGGTTTCGCTGCTCGAACGCTCCTTGTGGCACGCGACCAAGCTCGACCGTTATGCCGCCGCGTCGAACGGCCAGTTCCGCGTGATCCGCACCCCGGCGCAGCTCGACACGCTGCTGGCGGATCGTGCCGCGGGGAACAAGGTGGTGGGCGGCATGCTCTCGATCGAGGGGCTGCAGGATCTGGAAGGCAAGCTCGCCAATCTCGACCGGCTCCATGCGGCGGGGTTCCGCATGGCGGGGCTGGCGCACTTCTTCGACAATGACGTGGCCGGATCGATGCACGGCGTCGCCAAGGGCGGCCTCTCGCCGCTGGGCGTGCAGGTCGTGCGGCGAATGGAGAAGCTCGGCATGGTCGTCGACGTCGCGCATTCGAGCCATGCGACGACGGCGCAGGTGATCGCCATGGCCAGGCGTCCGATCGTCGCCAGCCACACCGGCGTGCAGGCAACCTGCAAGGTCAACCGCAACCTCACCGACGACGAGATCCGCGGCATCGCGAAGACCGGCGGGGTAATCGGCATCGGTTATTGGGACGCGGCGATCTGCTCCACCAGGCCAGAGGCGGTCGCGGCGGCGGTCGCGCATGTGCGGGATGTGGTCGGGATCGACCATGTCGGTCTTGGCTCCGATTTCGACGGCGCGGTGACCACCGGCTTCGACGCGAGCCAGGTCGTGGCGGTGACTCAGGCGCTGATCGACCGGGGTTTCTCGGACGCGGATATCGCCAAGGTGATGGGCGGCAATGTGTTGCGGGTACTGAAAGCGGGGATCGCGCCTTCCTGACCAGCCCAGGCACGGGAAGGATTGTGTCTCTCGCTTCCCATCCCTATGCCCGAACTCATGGAGCGGCTTGACGGCGGCTCGGTGGTGCCTCCCGAACTTCGGGGCGGGATCGTCGCGCTGGGGAATTTCGACGGGTTCCACATGGGGCATCAGGCAGTGGTCGGCCGCGCGGTCGAGCGCGCCCGTGCGGAAGGCCGTCCCGTGCTGGTCGCCACCTTCGATCCGCATCCCGTGCGGCATTTCAAGCCCGATGCCGCGCCCTTTCGCCTGACCACGCTCGACCAGCGCGAAGAGCTGTTCGCCGGCGCCGGCGCCGACGCGATGATCGTGTTCCGCTTCGACGCGGCGCTCGCTGGCCTGACCGCGATGGAGTTCGTCGCTGATCGCCTGCTCGACAAGATTGGCGTGGGCGGCGTGGTGACGGGTGAGGATTTCACCTTCGGCAAGGCGCGCGGCGGCAATGTCGACGTCCTCGCCGATCTCGGCGCGAAGAACGGCTTTTCGGTCGATACCGTCGCCCCGGTCGAACTGGACGGCGAGGAAGTATCGTCGAGCCGGATCCGCGACCTGCTCATCGCCGGCGATCCGCGCGGGGCGGCGCGGCTGCTCACCCGGCCGTTCGCGATCGAGGGCGTGGTCCAGCATGGCGACAAGCGCGGCCGACAGATCGGCTACCCCACCGCCAATATCGAGATGGGCAATTATCTGCGCCCCGCTTACGGCATCTACGCGGTGCGCGGGCGGCTGCCCGACGGACGCGTGCTCGACGGCGCGGCCAATCTCGGCGTCCGCCCCAGCTTCGATCCCCCGCGCGAGCTGCTCGAACCCTATTTCTTCGATTTCTCCGGCGACCTGTACAACCAGACGATCGAGATCGCGCTGGTCGATTTCCTCCGCCCCGAGGCGAAATTCGACACCCTCGAAGCCCTGACTGCCCAGATGGAAAAGGATTGCGCCCGGGCGAAGGAATTGCTGGCCGGCTAGCGAGCCTGCGCGGGCGACGTCGTTCCTGGGAGAAGCAAGTTTGGCCCGCGCAGGGCTCGCGCATCCGCACTGCCGGGAAGCGCGCGAACGCAAAATGGGGGCCGGCATCGCTGCCGACCCCCTGTCGCCGGACTTCGATCCGCTTGGCTCCTCCGAAGAGACGCCCGCGCCCTCTGGTTTCGGCGGCATGCTCCACCCATGCCGCGAACGGCATCAGGCTTCGCATTTTGGTCACCGGGGTCGGGCGCGATACCCTTGCGGGCCTCAGCGCCGCGACCTCCGGCGGCCAGCTCGATCATCAGGCCGAAACCCGACAATCGCGCTTTGGCCACTATCTCCGAACCACCTTCCACCCGTTGCGAGGCGGCGCGTATCCGGTCTTCACGGCCACGCCCTTCCCCATCGCTGGGATCGAAAAGGACGCTTGGAACATCTTTCCTCGCCTGTCCGCCAGGCCTTCGCTTGCGCGATGGCGGGCCTTCCTGCGTGGTCCGACACTCCCCCAACATCATGAACGGTTTCCTTGCGGCACCTTTCCACAACCTTGGTGCAAGTGACTGATGTCTCTGCGATTTCTCGCTTCCTCATCGTCCGCTTACAGTCATGATGCTGTCATCGAATCCGAGTCGTGCAAAGAGCCAAACGATTCGCCGCGGCTGTGGATAACGTGGATATCGTGGAGAAGAATCCGCTCCCTCTCCGATCCCGCGCGGCGATGAACGGCACGTTGTTTTAGGTTCATGCAACTTCGGCCAAACCGGAAGCGTTACGCCCCTGATATTGATTCAAGGCAAGGGAGTAGAAGATGCGTAAGATGATCATGGCGGCTGTTGCCGCCTCGCTGGTGATCCCGGCAACCATGGCCGTTCCGGTCAGCAGCGCCGAAGCCCGCAAGCAGTACAGGTACAAGGAATGGCGCGGTCGTGACGGCCGCACCTATTGCCGCAAGTCGGACGGCACGACCGGTCTGCTCGTCGGCGCGGTGGGCGGCGCCCTGCTCGGCCGCACGATCGACACCAGCGGCGACCGCACGGTCGGCACGCTTGGCGGCGCGGTCCTGGGCGGACTCGCCGGTCGCGAGATCGATCGCGGCGGCAGCAAGCGTCGCTGCCGCTAAACGATTTCTTTTACGGAAATAACGGTGAAGGGCGCGGCGCAAGTCGCGCCCTTCGTGTATTCGGGCCTCCCCATCGCAGGAGACCCAATATGACGACTCGCAGCGGATCGGCCCGGTACCAGGGCTTCGGCAAGGACGGCGTCGGCCACGTCTCGACTCAATCAGGCGCGCTTGCCGACACGCCCTATGGGTTCAGCAGCCGGTTCGAGGAAGGCCCGGGCACCAACCCCGAGGAGCTGATCGCGGCAGCGCATGCCAGCTGCTTCACCATGGCACTGAGCTTCGCCCTCGCCCGCGCCGGCTTCTCGGGCGGCACGCTGGAGACGAGCGCGAAGGTGACGCTCGAAAAGCAGGGTGACGGCTTCACCATCACCCGTTCCGACCTGGACCTCAGCGCAACGATCGACGGGATCGACGCTGACCAGTTCGCCGAGATCGCGGCGGACGCCAAGGCGAATTGCCCGGTGTCCAAGGTGCTGAACGCGGAAATCACCCTGACCCATCGCCTCAACGCCTGATTCTCGACGATCGGCCCGAAACGACGAAGGGCCCGGCGAGCGATCGCCGGGCCCTTTCGTTTGAGCCATGGGCCCGCGTTTCAGATGAGGCCGCCACCCAGGAACAGGCGGATCATCGCGATGATGATGACGATGATGTTGAAGTTCCGGCCCGATTTGTAGCCCGACAATATGCCGACGAGCGTGCCGAACGCCGCGATGGGGATCGCGAAATAATTCGCGATGCCCAGGAACGGCACCAGCCCGACCAGCGCGATCGGCAACGCGACCAGCCCGATCAGGAACGAGATGATGTTGACGATGATTCCCATGGTTCGATGATGGCGGGCCCTGGCCGCCGGCGCAAGTATGTCGCGGCAAACAAATATGCGGGAAAGGCGGGTCGGAAATCGCCGATTCGCCGGCAAGGTTCTCATTTCCTCCAATCCGCGCTAACGCGGCGCGATGTTCCAACTTCTTCTCGTGATGCTCGGCGGTGCCGTCGGCTCCGGCGCGCGCTATCTTACCGGGCGGGCGACGCTCTCCGCGTTCGGCCCGGCCTTTCCCTATGGCACGCTCGCCGTGAACCTGATCGGCGGTTTCGCCATGGGCCTGCTGGTCGGCAGCCTCGCGCGGATGGCCGTTCCAGGCGAAAACTGGCGCCTGCTGCTCGGCGTCGGCGTGCTTGGTGGCTATACCACTTTCTCGGCCTTCTCGCTCGATGTGGTGACGATGATCCAGCGCGGCGATCTCGGCATGGCGCTGTTCTACATCCTCCTCTCGGTGATCGGCTCGGTCGTCGCTCTGTTCGCCGGCCTCTCGCTGGTGCGGGTGGCGGCATGAGCGACAAGCCCAACACCAAGGACGAAACGAACGTCCGCCAGTTCAACGTCGGCGCCGATGATGACGGCATCCGGCTCGATCGCTGGTTCAAGCGGCATCTGCCCGACACCAGCTTCACCACCGTCGCCAAATGGGCGCGGACCGGACAGCTCCGCGTCGATGGCGCGCGCGCCACACCGGGCGACCGCATCGTCGCCGGCCAGTCGATCCGCGTGCCGCCAGCCGAGCCGGTCCGCGCCGATACGCCACAGAAACGCGAGCGCCCGCCGCTCAGCGAGGAGCAAACCGACTTCATCCGCGAAACGGTGATCCACCGCGACAAGCAGGCGATCGTCATCAACAAGCCAGCGGGTCTCGCCACGCAGGGCGGCACCAAGACGCACGAGCATGTCGACGGCCTGCTCGACGGCCTGCAGTTCGAGGGCGAGAGCCGGCCCAAGCTGGTCCACCGCCTCGACAAGGACACGAGCGGCGCCCTGCTGATCGCGCGGACCACCCGCGCGGCCGCCTTCTTCGCCAAGGCCTTTTCCTCGCGCAGCGCCAAGAAGACCTATTGGGCGCTGATCGTCGGGGTGCCGTCGATCGAGGACGGCACGATCGACCTGCCGATCGCCAAGCAGCCCGGCAGCGGCGGCGAGAAGATGCATGTCGACGAGAAGGAGGGCCAGCTCGCCCGGTCGCGCTACCGCGTGATCGAGAGCGCCGGCAACACCACTGCCTGGGTCGAGCTGATCCCGCATACCGGCCGCACGCACCAGCTGCGCGTGCACATGGCGGCGATCGGCCATCCGATCGTCGGCGACGGCAAATATGGCGGCCAGGCCGCGTTCCTGACCGGCGGGATCAGCCGCAAGATGCACCTGCATTCGCGGCGCATCGCGGTCGACCATCCCGATGGCGGCAAGATCGATATCCAGGCTGAGCTGCCCCAGCATTTCGCGGAAAGCCTGAAGCAACTCGGCTTCGACGAGATGCTCGGCAACAACATGCCGCTCGACACCCCGCCCCCGCCGAACAAGGCGGTCAAGAAGCAGCAGGCCAAGGCCCACGCCAAGACGGTGCGCAAGGCCCGCCGCGGCGAACGCCGGAGCCGCGGGAGCGCCTAAGGCCGGTCGGGACGGCAATGCCACGGCGATGGTGTGCCACGCTTGGAAATCTGGTTGGACCAAGCCGTGACATTCAAAATATCATCAGGGTTGCTGACATTCACCTGATAGAACTCAAGAGATTGTCTTTAATTGAGGCCTTCTTCTGACTCTTGTCAGCCCGACATTGTCCAAATCAAAATCGCGCCGTACCCTTGCCATATGCTGACGCATTTCTTCACGGCCGTAACGTGTCTCGCCGCTCTTGCCGGCTGTAGTGGAGGCGAGGAAAACCCCGAGACAGCCTTTCGTCGTTGCATGGTGGAACGGGCTCACTCGGCTGCCGCGCTACGTCCGGTCAGCTATCCACAGGCCTCGCGCTTCGCTCGAAACTGTGATGGTTATGCGCGCGCGGCGGCGGTGGCCAACACACGACGCGCCCTCGGCGCACGCTTTGGAGAGCATGATCCGGTGAGCGCCGACCTATATCGCGCGCGTAAACGGCAGATCGTGGATAGCCATGTTTGCGCCATCGGGTTCGATATCGGCCATTGCAAACCGGCGTACTAGAGCTCGGCATCGACCTGCCGCCGCAGCAGGCAATTGATTCCCGCGACCGGGACGCTACGGCCAATGTCATGCACCCTAACAAGGCCTTCCGCTTCGACAGCGATGCCGCGATGCTCGACTGGGCGTTCGTGCGGGGCTTTGCGCACCTCTTCGCCGCGACCAGCGACGGGCCGATGGTCGCGCACGCGCCGATCGTGCCGGCGGGCGACCAGCACCTCCGCTTCCATCTGGCGCGCGGCAACCGGCTCGCCCCGCTGCTCGACGGCGCCCGGGTGATCCTGAGCATCGCCGGGCCTGACGGGTACATCACGCCCAACTGGTATGCCGATCCGGTCCAGCAGGTGCCGACCTGGAATTATGTCGCGGTCGAGATCGAGGGCGTTGCCCGGGCGATCGACGAGCAGGGCCTGATCGAGCAGCTCGATACGCTCGCCGCGATCCATGAGCCACGCGTGGTCCCCGAAAACCCCTGGACCCGCGCCAAGATGGACGATGCGCGTTTCCGCGCGATGCTGCGCGCGATCATCGGTTTCGAGGTGACGATCGAGGCGGTGCGCGGCACCAACAAGCTGGGCCAGAACAAGCCGGAGGCCGATCGCCTTGGCGCGATCGACGGGCTCGACCGCAGCGGCAACGCCGCGCTCGCCGATCTGATGAGGCAAAGCCCGATGAGGAACGCATGACCAACCGCCTTGCCCTGTTCGATTGCGACGGCACGCTGGTCGATAGCCAGGCCAATATCTGCCAGTCGATGGAGGAGGCGTTCAGGATCGGCGGGCTCGTCGCCCCGGAACGAGAAGCGATCCGCCGCATCATCGGCCTGAGCCTGGTCGACGCGATCGCGGCGCTCAGCCCCGACCTCGACGAAGAGCGGCACCGGGTGCTCGCCGACGATTACAAATCCAGCTTCTTCGCCTTGCGCCAGTCGGGCGCGATGGACGAGGAACCGCTGTTCGAGGGCATGATCGACGCGCTCGACGCGCTGGCAAAGGCCGGCTGGCTGTTCGGCGTCGCGACCGGCAAGTCGGATCGCGGCCTTGCCCATATCCTGGCGCATCACGGCATCGCCGGCCGCTTCGTCACCTTGCAGACTGCCGATCGCCACCCGTCCAAGCCGCACCCTTCGATGATCGAGCTGGCGATGGCCGAGGCCGGCGCCTCGCCCGCAACGACGGTGATGATCGGCGACACCAGCTATGACATGATGATGGCGCGCGCGGCGGGCACGCGGGCATTGGGCGTCGCCTGGGGCTATCATCCGCCCGAAGAATTGTTCGCCGCGGGGGCGCATGTCGTGGCCACGACGGTGGCGAGCCTGCCCGACCATATGGAGACGGTATGACCGACCCCGATACAACCGCCCGCAACCGCTGGCTGGCGATGACGCTCACCCGGGTTGCTGGATCGGCCGGCGCGATCTTCGGCGTCGTGCTGCTCGGCCGCGCGCAGACGCTGGGCCCGAAGATCCTGGGGGTCGCGATCGTGCTGTCGGCGCTGGTGATGATCGCGACCGTGCCGCGCTCGCTCGCCCGGCGCTGGCGGACCCCGCCCGAGGCCTGATGTGAAGAGATTCTGGAAAAGCGTGGCGATCGGCGAGGATCGCGGCATCGCGCTCGACGGCAAGCCGGTGCGGACGCCCGGCAAGCAGCCGCTCGTCCTCCCCACCCCCGCGCTGGCCGAAGCCGTCGCCGAGGAATGGCGCGCCGTGGCAGAAGGCGCCGAGATCGATCCCCGCGCAATGCCGCTGACCGGGCTCGCCAATGCAGCGATCGAGCGGATCGACCCCGCCGCCTTTTCCGCCGCGCTCGCTGCGTTCGGGGAGAGCGACCTGCTCTGTTACCGCGCCGAGAGCCCCGACGATCTGGTCGCGCGGCAGGCTGCCTTGTGGGACCCGATCCTCGACTGGGCGCGGACGCGCTACGATGTGCATTTCGAGATCGCCGCGGGCGTGATGCACAAGCCCCAGCCGCCCGCGACGATCGCGCGGCTGGCCGAAGCGATTGCCGCGCGGAACGCGTGGGAGCTGGCGGGCCTGTCCCCCATCGTCACCATCGGCGGATCGCTGGTCGCGGCGCTGGCGCTGGCCGAAGGCGCGGCGACGGCGGAGGAAGTGTGGCGCGCAGTCGAGCTCGACGAGGACTGGCAGGCCGAGCAATGGGGCCGGGACGAGCTGTCGCTCGGCGCGCTCGAATCGCGCCGTCGGGATTTCGATGCGGGGGTTCGGTTCCTAACCCTGATTCGCTAGGCTCACTCGCCCGTTGGAGAGGTCCGGATCAGCTTGCGGATGAAACCGATGATCCCGGTCTGGCGCGAGCGCTTCAGGCGTTCGGCCGCGAGGATCGTCGTGACGTACTCGAAGCACTGGTCGACATTGTCGTTGACCAGCACATAATCATAGCCGTCCCAGTGGCTGACCTCGTTCGCCGCGCGGTCCATGCGCGCGTCGATCACTTCGGGCGTATCGGTCGCGCGGCGCTCGAGCCGGGTGCGCAGTTCGGCCATCGAGGGCGGCAGGATGAAGACGCGGACGATATCGCCGCCGGCGAGCTGGTGGAGCTGCTGCGCGCCCTGCCAGTCGATGTCGAACAGGATGTCGCGCCCCTGTTCGAGCACGTTCCAGACCTGCGCCTTTGGCGTGCCGTAGCGATGGCCGAAGACATGCGCCCATTCGAGAAATTCGTGATTCGCGACCATCGTCCGGAAGGTTTCGAGGTCGACGAAATGATAGTCGACGCCGTCCACCTCGCCCGGGCGCATCGGCCGGGTGGTGTAGGAAACCGAGACGACCAGCTCGGGCTGGTCCTCGCGCAGCTTGCGCGCGATCGTCGACTTGCCGGCGCCTGACGGCGAGGAAAGAACAAAGAGTACACCGCGGCGTTTGAAGCCGTGCGGATCGGGATCATGGGCGTCCATGCGCGCTAGTGGCGCGGGCGCCCTCCTCCCGTCAACCCGTCTTGCGGCAGATCAGCTTTCGGTGGGACGCTGGCCGAGCACTGAATCGGTCAGCTTGCTCAGGCCGCGAAGCGCCAGCCAGCCGACCGCGAAGGTCACCGCGATCGGCACGATTACCCGCGCCGCAGTCACCACGCCGGCGCCGATCAGCGCGCCGTCCACACTGCTGTCGTCGCCGCTGCGCTTGTCGATCGCGCTGCCGATCAGGCCGCCGATGATGGTGCTGGCTTTCATTGGATGTTCCCTTGTTGCGGGGTGGAGAGCGCGTGAGGCGGCGGGTGGTTCCCTTTAGTTCCTCCCCGGAACGGGGAGGGGGACCATTCGCCTCTTCCGGCGAATGGTGGAGGGGCTTGGAGTGCGGAAGGTCAGTCACGCACTCCAAGCCCCTCCACCACCCGCTGAAGAAGCGGGCGGCCCCCCTCCCCGAGCAAGCTCGGGGAGGAATTTTCACACCATCGTTTCCGGCCGCACGAGCCGGTCGAAGGTCGCGGCGTCGACTAGCCCCAGATCGAGCCCCGCCTCCTTTAGCGTCAGCCCTTCGGCATGGGCGTGCTTGGCGATCTTCGCGGCATTGTCGTAACCGATCTCGGGTGCCAGCGCCGTCACCAGCATCAGCGACCGGTCGACCAGCTCGGCGATGCGCCCGCGATTCGGCTCGAGGCCGTCGACGCAGCGCTCCGCGAAGCCCTCCATGCCGACGCTCAGCAAATGGATCGAGCGCAGCAGGTTCGCCCCGATCAGCGGCTTGAACACGTTGAGCTCGAGATGCCCCTGCAACCCGCCAATCGTGATCGCGGCATTGTTGCCCATCACCTGGGCCGAAACCATGGTCAGCATCTCGCACTGAGTGGGGTTGACCTTGCCCGGCATGATCGAGCTGCCCGGCTCGTTCGCCGGCAGATCGAGCTCGCCGATGCCCGAGCGCGGGCCGGAGCCGAGCAGGCGGATATCGTTGGCGATCTTGGTCAGTGCCACCGCGAGCGTGTTGAGCGTACCCGAGAGGTGGACGATGGGGTCGTTCGAGGCGAGCGCCTCGAACTTGTTCTCGGCAGTGAAGAAGGGCAGCCCGGTCAGGTCCGAAAGCTGCGCCGCGATCGCCTCGCCGAAATCCTTCGGCGCGTTGAGGCCGGTGCCGACCGCGGTCCCCCCCTGGGCGAGCTGGCACATGCCGTGCACTACTCCGGGCGTGATGCGCGCGCGGCAGCGATAGAGCTGGTTGGCATAGCCGCCGAATTCCTGGCCGAGCGTGACGGGCGTCGCGTCCTGAAGGTGCGTGCGGCCGATCTTGACGATGCCGGTCCAGGCAGTCGCCTTCGCCTCAAGCGCATCGTGCAGCCGGTCGAGCGCGGGGAGCAGCCGCTGCGTCGCCGCCATCGCCGCGGCGATATGCAGCGCGGTCGGGAAGCTGTCGTTGGACGACTGGCTCATATTGACGTGATCGTTCGGATGGACCGGCACCTTGCCGCCGCGCGTGCCCGCCAGCATCTCGTTGGCGCGGCCGGCGATCACTTCGTTGACGTTCATGTTGCTCTGGGTGCCGGAGCCGGTCTGCCAGATGACCAAAGGGAACTGATCGTCGAGCTTGCCGCTCGCGACTTCCGCAGCGGCGGCTTCGATCGCGTCGGCGATCTTCGGGTCCAGCCCATGCGCCCGGTTCACCCGCGCGGCGGCCTGCTTCACCAGCGCGAGGGCGTGGACGATGCCGATCGGCATGCGCTCGGTCGCGCCGAACGGGAAATTCTCGATCGAGCGCTGGGTCTGGGCGCCCCAATAGGCGTCAGCCGGGACTTCGATGGCGCCGATCGAATCGGTCTCGGTGCGGGTTTCCTGAGTCACGCAAACCTCCGTTCGCCCTGAGCTTGTCGAAGGGCTGCTTTTCTTGCCGCAGAAGTGGAGGCAGGACAGCGCTTCGACAAGCTCAGCGCGAACGGAAGGTCACTTCTTCCGCTTGAAATCCACCGAGACGACGTTCGATCCGTCCTCGACCGGCGTGACGGTCGGGCCGTCATTCTCCGCTTCGTCGTGCGGATCGGGGCCCTCGGGGCCTTCCTGCGCCTGGAAACGCAGCTCGAAATTGACGGAGGGGTCGTGGAAGCCCGTGACTGCGGCGTAGGGGATGACCAGCTTCGACGGCACCTGGTTGAAGCTCAGCCCGATCGAGAAGCCGGTATCGTCGACGACCAGATCCCAATAGCGGTTCTGCATCACGATCGTCATCTCGTCCGGGAAACGCTCGATCAGCCGCTGCGGGATGTCGACGCCGGCCGCCTGGGTCTTGAAGGTGATGTAGAAATGATGGTCGCCGGGCAGTCCGCCATTCTCGGCGACGGAGCCGAGAACACGGCCGACCACGGCGCGCAGCGCCTCCTGGACGATCTCGTCATAGGGAATCAGGCTATCGGGCAGGCCATCGCTCATCGCGCATGGACTAGCGGCCTTTGAAAGCCCGTCAAGATTGTCCGAGCAAGATTGCATGATGACACGTGGACGCTATGGGGATGCGCATGCGCACCGCCACCATCTCGCGCTCCACCCAGGAGACAAAGATCGAGGTGACCGTCAACCTTGACGGCACCGGCAGCTACACGATCGAGACCGGCATCGGTTTCTTCGATCATATGCTGGAGCAGCTCTCGCGCCATTCGCTGATCGACCTGAACGTGAAGGCGGTCGGCGACCTGCATATCGACCAGCACCACACGGTGGAGGATGTCGGCATCGCGATCGGCGAGGCGGTCGCCAGGGCGCTTGCCGACAAGAAGGGCATTCGCCGTTATGGCGACGCGCTGTCGCCGATGGACGAGACGCTGACCCGCGTCGCGCTCGACATCTCGGGCCGGCCCTATCTCGTGTGGAAATGCGAGTTCTCGCAGAAGCGCCTCGGCGAGATGGACACCGAGATGTTCGAGCACTGGTTCCACAGCTTTGCCGGTTCGGCGGGCCTGACGCTCCATGTCGAGACGCTGTACGGCAGGAACAACCACCATATCATCGAGAGCGCGTTCAAGGGCCTGGCCCGGGCGCTGCGCACCGCGGTCGAGATCGACCCGCGCAAGGCGGACGCGATTCCCTCGACCAAGGGGATGCTGGGTGGCTGAGACGCTGGCGCTGATCGATTACGGCGCGGGCAATCTCCATTCAGTCGCCAATGCCCTGAAAGCGGCCGGCGCCGGCAATGTCGCGATCACCGATTCCGCTGATGTTGTCGCGCGGGCCGACCGGATCGTGCTGCCCGGCGTGGGTGCGTTTGGGGCCTGCGCCTCGGCGCTGCGCGCGGTGCCGGGCATGGTCGAGGCGATCGACCGCCGCGTGCGGCGGGAAGGCGCGCCGTTCCTTGGCGTCTGCGTCGGCATGCAGCTGATGGCCGATGCCGGCGAGGAGAATGGGATTCATCCGGGCCTGGGCTGGATCAGCGGCAGCGTTCGCCTGCTCACCCCCGCCGATCCCACGGCCAAGGTACCGCATATGGGGTGGAACGACGTCGTCCCTTCCGTGCAGCATCCGCTGATCGAGCCGGGCGAGGCTTATTTCCTGCACAGCTATGCGTTCGAAGGCGCGGATGTGATCGCCAGCACCGATCATGCCGGCCCCGTCGCCGCGGCGATCGGGCGCGACAATATGCTTGGCGTGCAGTTCCATCCCGAGAAGAGCCAGCGTTACGGGCTGGAGCTGCTCGCACGTTTTCTGGAGTGGCGGCCATGAGCCTCATCGTTTTCCCGGCGATCGATCTGAAGGGCGGCCAGGTCGTGCGCCTCGCCGAGGGCGATATGGACCGGGCGACCGTGTATGGCGACGATCCCGCCGCCCAGGCGATGATCTTCGCCGGACAGGGCGCCGAATACCTCCATGTCGTCGATCTCGACGGCGCTTTTGCCGGCGCTTCTGTCAATGGCGAGGCGGTGAAGGCGATCGTCGAGCGCTTCCCCGGCCATGTCCAGCTGGGCGGCGGCATCCGCGACCGCGCCGCGATCGAGCGCTGGTTCGATTTGGGCGTGTCGCGCGTGGTGATCGGCACCGCCGCGCTGGAGAATCCGGAGCTGGTGCGCGAGGCCGCGCGCGATTTCCCAGGCGGCATCGTCGTCGCGGTCGATGCGCGTGACGGCATGGTCGCGACGCGCGGCTGGGCCGATGTCTCGACGGTCGCAGTGATCGATCTTGCGCGGCGCTTCGAGGATGCGGGCGTGGCCTCGCTGCTGTTCACCGATGTCGGGCGCGACGGGATGCTCAAGGGGTGCAACGTCGAGGCTACCGTCGATCTGGCGCGGGCGGTGCGGATCCCGGTGATCGCATCGGGTGGCGTGAAGGGCATTGCCGAGATTCATGTGCTCGCCTTGCACGCGGCGGACGGGATCGAGGGCGTCATTACCGGGCGGGCGCTGTATGACGGCCGGCTCGATCTGGCGGCTGCGCTGAGCGTGGCGGCGGCGGCGTGAGGGGAGAACGCCTTTCCCTTTCCCTCTCCCTTGACGGGAGAGGGTTGCGCAGACTTGGGTCGCGTTCTTCACGCGGCCCTATTCGTAGCTGGGAGAGGGTGATTCTTTTCGGCCGCAGACGCGGCCGGCCCCTCTCCCCTACCCTCCCCCGCAAGGGGGGAGGGCAAGAAGAATGACCGTCCGCGCGCGCGTCATCCCCTGCCTCGACGTCGCCAATGGCCGCGTCGTCAAGGGCGTCAACTTCGTCGATCTGCGCGATGCGGGCGATCCGGTCGAGCAGGCCCGCGCCTATGATGCGGCTGGGGCGGACGAGCTCTGCTTCCTCGACATCACCGCCAGCCATGAAGCGCGCGGCACCATCCTCGACGTGGTGCGCCGCACCGCCGAGGTGTGCTTCATGCCGGTCACGGTCGGCGGCGGCGTGCGCAGCGCCGAGGATGCGCGCGCGCTGCTGCTCGCCGGCGCGGACAAGGTCGCGGTCAATTCGGCCGCCGTGTCCCGCCCCGAAGTGGTGTCGGACATCGCTGACCGCTTCGGCAGCCAGTGCTGCGTCGCCTCGATCGACGCGCGGCGGGTGGGCGACCATTGGGAGGTGTTCACCCATGGCGGCCGGCGCGAGACCGGCATCGACGCGGTCGAGCATGCGCTGAAGCTGGTCGCGCTCGGCGCGGGCGAGCTGCTCGTCACCTCGATGGACCGGGACGGCACGCGCGACGGCTACGACCTGGCGCTGATCCGCACCATCGCAGATCAAGTCGCGGTGCCGGTGGTCGCCTCGGGCGGAGTCGGCGGGCTGCAGGACCTGGTGGCGGGCGTGCTGGATGGGCATGCGAGCGCCGTGCTGGCGGCGTCGATCTTCCATTTCGGCGAGGCAAGCATCGCCGACGCGCATGCCGCGCTGGCGGCCGCGGGCGTGCCGGTGCGGACGCCCCTCTTCGCCTGAACCCCCAACGGGATTGACCTTCGCGCCCGTCCGGGGCAGCCCGCGTGGATGGCAGACGATTTCCTCGACACGCTCGAAACCGTGATCCGCGCCCGCAAGGGCGGCGATCCCGACACCTCCTATGTCGCGAAGCTGTTCGCGCGCGGGCGCGCCAAGATCGCGCAGAAGCTCGGCGAGGAAGCGACCGAGACAGTGATCGCCGCGATCCGCGACCACCGGACCGAGATCACCAGCGAGGCGGCCGACCTGGTCTTCCATCTGCTCGTGCTGCTGGCCGATGCCGGTGTCTCGCTCGACGATGTCCGTGCCGAACTGCGCCGCCGCGAGAGCGTGTCGGGCATCGACGAAAAGGCGGGGCGGACCTCTTAATTCTCCCCTCCCGCTTGCGGGAGGGGTCGGGGGAGGGCATGTCCAGGATCGATGCCGCCGGGAGTCTATGGGGACAGGCCCTCCCCTGACCTCTCCCGCAAGCGGGAGGGGAATAGCCATGCCGATCGACGCCACCAAGCCCTATGACGACCAGAATATCTTCGCGAAGATCCTCCGCGACGAGATCCCGTCGAAGCGCGTCTATGAGGACGATTTCGCCATCGCCTTTCACGACATCAATCCGCAGGCGCCGACGCATATCCTGGTGATCCCGCGCGGCCCTTACGTTTCCTGGGACGATTTCAGCGCCAGGGCGTCCGATGCGGAGATCGCCGGCTTCGTTCGCGCGGTCGGTGCGGTGGCGCGCGCGGCCGGCGGGGTGGCGCCGGGGTACCGGCTGCTCGCCAATACCGGCCAGCATTCCGGGCAGGAGGTGCCGCACCTCCATGTCCATGTCTTCGCCGGCGCGCCGCTGGGGCCGATGCTCGCGCGCTGATGCTTTTCGGCGCGCCGCCGGAGCGCCGCGCGTTTGGGGATTGCGCCCCCTTGATTTCAGGCTAGGCTCCCGCGATCGAAAAACTTGGCGGCGCCGTAGCGCTGCTATTGGCGAAATCCGGCGGCACCGCGGTGTCGCTCCTGGGGGGTTCCTCGTTCATGATATTCGGACGCATCAAGTCGCTCGACGCCATATTGGCGACGGCCGAGAAAAAATCGCTCACACGATCGCTAGGTGCCTTCCAGCTGACGATGCTCGGCATCGGCGCGGTCATCGGCACCGGCATCTTCGTGCTGACGGCGGAAGCGGCGCAAAAGGCCGGCCCCGGCATGATGGCCTCCTTCGTCATCGCCGGCTTCGTCTGCGCCTTCGCTGCGCTCTGCTACGCGGAAATGGCGGCGATGGTGCCGGTTTCCGGCTCCGCCTACACCTATAGCTATGCGGTGATGGGCGAACTGGTCGCGTGGATGGTCGGCTGGGCGCTGATCCTCGAATATGCCATCGCGGCCGGCGCGGTCTCAGTCGGCTGGTCGGGCTATGTCGTCGGGCTGATCGAACATGCGTTCGGCATCGATATCCCCAATATGCTGGTACGCGGACCTTATGACGGGGGCCTGGTCAATCTGCCCGCGATGCTGATCGCGGGGCTGGTTACCTGGCTGCTGGTGATCGGCACCAAGGAAAGCGCCATGGTCAACGCCGTGCTCGTCGCGATCAAGGTGTCGGCGCTGACCTTGTTCATCATCCTAGCCGTACCCGTCATCAACATGGACCAGTTCACGCCCTTTGCGCCGCTCGGCTTTGCCGGCATATCGGCGGCTGCCGCTTCGATCTTCTTCGCCTATGTCGGCTTCGACGCGGTCTCGACCGCAGCCGAGGAAACCAAGAACCCGCAACGCAACATGCCGATCGGCCTGATCGGCTCGCTTGCGATCTGCACTGTCTTCTACCTGCTGGTCGCCGCCGGCGTCATCGGCAGTGTCGGTGCCCAGCCGGTTGCGGGCACGACCGGGCTGCCGCTGGCACCAGGCAGCGCCGAACTTGCCAGCCAGTGCGCGGCGATCAAGGATGCCGCCGTCGTCTGTTCCAAGGAAGCCCTGGCCTGGACGATGCGCGAAATCGGCTGGCCGCAGATCGGCAATTTGATCGGCCTCGCCGCCGGTCTCGCCTTGCCGTCCGTCATCCTGATGATGATGTTCGGCCAGACCCGCATCTTCTTCGTGATGAGCCGCGACGGCCTGCTGCCGGCGATGTTCTCGAAGATCCACCCGAAGTTCCACACGCCGCACGTCATCACCATCCTGACCGGCGTCTTCGTGGCGCTATTCGCCGCCTTCTTCCCGGTCGGCATCCTCGCTGACATCTCCAACTCGGGCACCCTGTTCGCCTTTGCGGCGGTGTCGATCGCGGTGATGGTGCTGCGCAAGACCGACCCGGATCGCCGCCGCCCGTTCCGGACGCCGGGCGTCATGTTCACGGCACCGGTCGCCATCCTTGGCTGTGTCTATCTGTTCTTCAGCCTTGGCATGGAGACCAAGCTGATGTTCCTCGGCTGGGCCGCGGTCGGGCTGGTGGTGTATTTCTCCTATAGCTACAGCCGCAGCCATGTGGGCCGCGGGCATGTCGAGGTCCATGAGACCGACGCCGATGCGCCGCCGCAGCCGGTTCCGCCGATCACGGAATAACCGGCCCGCACGGCAAAAAGAAAAGGGGCCGGGGATCAACTCCCCGGCCCCTTTTTCGTGGGTTTCGAAAGAAGGCGAGCGCTTAGCCCAGCTTCTCCGCCACCAGCGCCTTCATGTCGCACATCGGCCGTGCGCCGTAGTGCGAGATGATCTCCGCCGCGCAGATCGCGCCGAGGCGGAGCGACTGCTCCAGGCTCTTGCCCTGCGCCTGGCCCGACAGGAAGCCGGCCGCGAACAGATCGCCCGCGCCAGTGGTGTCGACGACCTTCTCGATCGGCTCCGCCACCACCGACGCGCGCTGGCCGCTGGAGATGGCGATCGCGCCCTTCTCGCTGCGCGTCACCACCAGGGTCGGCACCTGCGCCGCCGCGGCCTCGACCGCCGCCTCGAAATCCTCGGTCTCCATCAACGCAAGCAGCTCGGCCTCGTTGGCGAACATGATGTCGACCAGCCCCTTGGCCATCAGGTCGCGGAAATCGCCGCCATGGCGCGAGATGCAGAACACGTCGCTGAGCGTGAAGGCGACCTTGCGGCCGGCCTTGCGCGCAACCTCGATCGCGGCGCGCATTGCCTTGCGCGGTTCCTCGGGATCCCAGAGATAGCCCTCGAGATACAGGATCGCACCCGAGGCGATCAGCTCGCGATCGAGCGCACTCTCGGGCAGGAACTGCGACGCGCCGAGAAAGGTGTTCATCGTCCGCTGCCCGTCGGGCGTGACGAAGATCAGGCAGCGTGCCGTGGTCGGCTCGCCGTCGCGCGCCGCGGTGGTGAAGGCGACGCCGGTCGCGCGGATATCATGCGCGAACACTTCGCCGAGCTGGTCGTTCGCCACCTGGCCGATGAAGCCGGCGCGACCGCCGAGCGCCGCGATCGCCGCGACGGTGTTCGCCGCCGAACCGCCGCTCGCTTCGATCCCCGGACCCATCTTGGCGTAGAGCGCATCGGCGTCCTCGGGCGAGAACATCAGCTGCATCGAGCCCTTGGCCATGCCCTGTTCGGTGATGAACGCATCTTCGGCCTGGGAGAGCACGTCGACGATCGCGTTGCCGATCGCAACCACGTCATAGGTTGGGCTGGTCAAGTCAGTCTCCTGAATGGAAATACCGGCTGGCCGTAAAGGGGCACGCAGACGAGCGCAACCGTCTGGACTTGAGAGAAGGCCCGGCTACACCGGCCCAATGCTCAGCGCCTTCTTCCTGTCTGTCGGCCAGCTCGGCGATCCGAAGATCATCAGGGTCTTGCTGAAATCGCTCGGGGTGACGCTGATACTGCTCCTCCTGGTCGGTGCCGCCCTGTGGTACGGAGTGGTGCGGCTGGTCGCCTGGATGGGCGCCACGCCAGAGGCGGGTAGCTGGGCCGGCGCCGCAGCGGTGCTGCTATGGCTGTTCGCCGGCTTCTTCCTGTTCCGCGTGATCGCCGTCGCGGTGATCGGCATTTTCGCCGACGAGGTGGTCGCCGCCGTCGAGGCGAAACATTATCCCGAGGCGCTCGCCGAGGCGCGCGATGTACCGTTGGAACGATCGGTGGCGATGGGGCTTGGCTCGGCCGGGCGGCTGATCCTGATCAACCTCGCCGTAGCGCCGCTCTATCTGCTGCTGCTGATCACCGGGGTGGGCACGGCATTGCTGTTCTTTGTCGTGAACGGCTGGCTGCTCGGCCAGGATCTGGGCGACATGGTCGCGGCGCGCCATATGCCGCGCAAGGACATGAAGAGCTGGCGCGGCTCGACCAGCTTTCAGCGTTTCACGCTCGGGCTTGCCGGGACCGGTCTGTTCCTGATCCCGATCCTCAACCTCGTCGCCCCGGTGCTTGGCGCCGCGATGGCAACGCATCTGTTCCATGGAAAACGGCGGATATGAAGGTGTTTGCGTCATGAAGAAACTGGCCCTCGCGATCCTGCCGGCACTGATCCTCGCCGGGTGCGGCGACACGGGCGTGGCCCCCCGTCCGGCGCGCGCGGCGCCGGTACCGATTCCGATCCCTGGCGGCACTACCGGCCTGGACCGGGTGATCGGCCAGACCGGTAACGCGCTGATCGGCCTGTTCGGCAAACCGGCAGCCGATGTGCGCGAGGGCAATGCGCGCAAGCTCCAGTTCGGCAATGCGACCTGCGTGCTGGATGCCTATCTCTACCCAAAAGGCCGCGGCGAGGCCGTCGTCACCTATGTCGACGCGCGGCAGACCAACGGCAGCCCGATCGACCGCGCCAGCTGTGTCGGGGCGTTGAGCGTGGGACGAAACCCCGCAAGATAGTCGCCATCATGTCGGGCTTTTCACTAAAAATCGCAGCCAGGCTGTGATAGTCCGAATCGCGCCAGCGGAAAGTTAGAAGCGGAGGGACCGTAGGCAATCCGCCTGGCGGGGGGTTGGACATGAACATTTTGCAGCTTTGGCGATGTGCCTTGGGGCGTCACAAACGCGATCGACGATTGGTGAAGCATGACGGCGAGGATTTCCGCAGCGTCTGCACCGGGTGCAGAAGGCAGATGATCCGTAGAGAGGATGGCTGGCATCTGGCGAAAGCGGCTGACGCCGCGTGGCGCAACATATCGGCGTGATCCGGATGTCGGCATGAGTCGGAGCGCCCGTCTTACAGGGGCGGACGGGCGCTCCATTCCGCCAGAACCGTCTCGTCCGGCTCGCCCGGGCGCCGTAGCGCGCGTTCGTTTTCCCAGCGCTCCGGATCGAGCCGGCCAAGCGCCCAGATCGCCGCGCCGCGCACCACCGGTGCCGCGTCGTCGAGCAATCCTGCCGCCGGCTCGGCCAATCCCGCCGCCCCGCTGTTGCCCGCGGCGATCAGGCAGTTGCGCACCATCCGGTCCCGCCCGATCCGCTTGATCGGCGATCCGGCGAACACCTCGCGAAAGCCAGCATCGTCCAAGGCCAGCAAATCCGCCAGCGCCGGTGCCGCCAGTTCCGCGCGCGGCGCAAAGGCCTTGTTCGCGCTAGCCGCCGCCGCGAACTTGTTCCACGGACACACCGCCAGGCAATCGTCGCAGCCATAGATACGGTTGCCCATCGCCGCGCGGAATTCGTGCGGGATCGGACCGGCATGCTCGATCGTCAGATAGGAAATGCACCGCCGCGCATCGAGCCGGTACGGCGCCGGAAACGCGTCCGTGGGGCATGCCGTCTGGCAGGCGTCGCACGACCCGCAGGTCTGGCGGCCCGGTCTGTCCGGCACCAGGTCGAGCGTCGTGTAGATCGCGCCGAGGAACAGCCAACTGCCATGGTCCCGGCTGACCAGGTTGGTGTGCTTGCCCTGCCAGCCAAGCCCGGCCGCCTCGGCCAGCGGCTTCTCCATCACCGGCGCGGTGTCGACGAACACCTTCAGGTCCACGTCCTTCACCTCGGCGACGAGCCACCGCGCCAAGGCCTTCAGCGCGCGCTTCATCACGTCGTGATAATCCGCGCCCTGTGCATAGACCGAGATGCGCGCCTTCTCCGCCTCACTTGCCAGCGCGAGGGGGTCAGTGGCGGGCGCGTAGCTCATGCCCAGCGAGATCACGCTCTTCACCTCCGGCCACAGCCCGGCGGGGCTCTCGCGGTGATGCGCGCGGGCTTCCATCCAGATCATGTCGCCGTGCATGCCCTCGCCCAGCCATTGGCGAAGCCGCTGCGCGGTCAGCGGCGCCGCATCGGCACGCGCAATCCCGCACGCCACGAAGCCCAGCTCGGCCGCCTTCGCCTTCAGTGTTTCATTCAGGGCGATCTCGTCGCGCACGCGCACCCGCTACCATAGCGGCCGTAAAATGCGACCCACCTGCCATAAGTGTCGAGAGGTCGAGACACATTAACGAAGCGCTGGTATCTGGCCTGTGACGTCCCGTTCGGGACGAACGGAAGGTGAGACTTGATAACCGACAATCTGGCGATCAGCGCTACCGGGCTGGTCAAGAAATTCGGTGGCCGCCGCGTCGTGGACGGCATCGACATCGCGGTGCCCAAGGGCCTGATCTACGGCGTGCTCGGCCCCAATGGCGCCGGCAAGACCACCACCTTGCGCATGCTGCTCGGCATCATCGAGCCCGATGGCGGCACCCGCACCCTGCTCGGCCATGAATATCCGCGCGCAGTGAGCGACCGGGTGGGCTATCTGCCCGAGGAACGTGGCCTCTATCCGGCCATGCGGGCGAAGGACGCGATCGCCTTCATGGGGGCACTCCGCGGCCTCGACCTCAAGACCGGACGCAGGCGTGCCGTCATGCTGATGGAGGGCGCCGGCCTTGGCCACGCCGTCGACAGCAAGATCCGCAAACTCTCGAAGGGCATGGCGCAGCTCGTCCAGCTGCTCGGGTCCGTCGTGCACGAACCCGATCTGCTCGTGCTCGACGAACCCTTTTCCGGCCTCGATCCGGTCAACCAGGATCGGCTCGAGGCGCTGATCGTCGCCCAGCGCGATCGCGGCGCGACCATTCTCTTCTCGACTCATGTCATGGCGCATGCCGAGCGGCTGTGCGACCGGCTGACCATCATCGCCGGCGGCAAGGCGCGGTTCGAGGGCACGGTCGCGGATGCGCGCGGCAAGCTGCCGATGCGCGCCCATTATGTGCCGCATTTCGATGGAGAGGGCATCGCCGCCCTGCTCCCGCCCGATGCAGAACGCGACGGCGATGGCTGGCGCTTCATCGTGCCCGACAGCGGGGTGGAGGATATCCTGAAACGATTGATCGACGGAGGATTCGGCATCTCCGGCCTCGCGATGGAGCGGCCCGGCCTGCACGACGCGTTTGTCCGCATCGTCGGCCCCGAGGCCCTCAAGGACCGGACGGAAGACACGGAGGTCGCGGCATGAGCGCTTCCCCTCCCGGCAATCTCCGCCGCCTCGTCCGCCAGACCCTGACCATCGCGCGCCGCGATTTCGTCGCGACCGTGTTCACGCCGATGTTCCTGGTGTTCCTGTTCACGCCAGTGCTGATGCTGTCCTTCGGGCTGATCGGCGGCATGGGCGCCTCCTCCGTCACCAGCGCCTCGGTCGAAAAGGCGAGCATCGTCGCGATCGTCGATCCGGCCCGGCACGAGGCGATGCGCGCCGCCGACACGCGCCTGCGCCAGCTCTATGCGCGCGACGACCGGCCACCGGCGCTGGTGGTACAGACCCCCACCGACAATCCCGCCGGCCAGGCGCATATCGCGTTCAGCGACAAGGGCAGCGATGCCTCAGCGGCGATGTTCGGCGACCTAAGCCGCCCGACGATCCTTTATGGCGGCTTTGGCCGGCGCGACGCGAACTTCCTCGCCCAGCTCGCCGAGGAAACCCTGCGCATGGAGAAGAGCGGCACCGCCGCGCTCAGCACACCGACCCTGACTTCGATCGCCCGCGCCGAACCCAGCCCGACCGGCAACAAGCGATCGGCCTTTTTCGCCGTGTTCGGCATCTTCTTCCTCACCCTGTTCCTCGCGGGCCAGGCAGTCGGCACCATGGCGGAGGAACGCAGCAACAAGGTGGTCGAGATCCTCGCCGCCGCCGTCCCGCTCGAGGCGGTGTTCTTCGGCAAGCTGATCGGCATGTTCGGGTCGGCGCTGTTGTTCATCGGGTTCTGGGGCACGCTGGCCAGCCAGCTCGACGTCCTGGTGCCGGGGGGGCTCGGCGCGGCGTTCCGCGACATCGGCCCGGCGATCGGCATGCCGGTCTTCTCGCTGCTGTTCGTCGCCTATTTCGCCATGGCCTATATGCTGCTCGGCGCCGTATTCATGGGCGTCGGCGCCCAGGCCAGCACCCCGCGCGAGCTGCAGCTCCTGTCGTTGCCGATCACCATCCTGCAGATCATCATCTTCGGCCTGTCGGTGCAGGCGGTATCCAAACCCAATAGCTGGATGGCGATCGCGGTGGAGGTTTTCCCGTTCAGCTCGCCTTATGCGATGGCCGGGCGCGCAGCGAACCTGCCCGATCTCTGGCCACATCTTGCGGCGCTGGCCTGGCAATTGCTGTGGGTCGCGATCGTCATCACCATCGCCGCCCGTGCCTTCCGCCGCGGCGTGCTCCAGTCAGGCAGCGGCAAGATCAACTGGAAGGGCCTGATCGGGCGCTGACGCGTCTGCCTGATGCGACTCTGGCATCCGTCGTGCGAACGGGATGACCAGCAAGTCAGGGAACTCGCCTCGCGCGAAACAGGCCTATTGTGAGAACGGCCGGCGCAGTAAGCCCCGCTCCTCGCCGTCGCCGCCAGTGGTTCTGGCATCCCAGCCGGCCATCGCGACATCCGTGACCGCTTCCAGCTCCGCGCGCGTGGCGCCATCCCGGGCGAGGATCGACATGCCGTTCTGGAGCGTCTGCACAAAGCGGGCGAGCCCGTGGATATCCGTCGAGGCCGGAATCTCGCCATCGGCCACGGCCTGACCGAGACGTGCCAAAAGACGTTCGAGCGTGACCGCACGGGCCGACCGGACGAGTTGGCCGAGCTCGGCATGGCCTTCGCTACCAACCGAGGAAAGCGTGACCATGCAGCCGCGGGGAATGTCCACGACGCAACCCGTCAACGCGGCCGCCGAATCCATGAGCAAGGCCCGGACGGCCTCGCGCGCGGTTTCGGCCACGCGGAAGCCTGCCCATACATAGCCCTCGTTGGTCTCAGCATAATGCCGCAGTGCTTCCGCGTAGAGCGCCTCCTTGGATCGGAAGGCGGCGTAGAGACTGGGGGCACCGATGCCCATCGCTTGAGTCAGATCGGCGATCGAGGTCGCCTCGAATCCCTTCGACCAGAAAAGCCAGGTCGCCCGCTCCAGCGCGGCATCGCGATCGAAGGCGCGCGGCCGTCCCCGGCCGCGGGCAGCGGCCGAAGCGGTATGGAGCGGAGCGTCAGAATTTTGCATCGATCGTTATATAATCCCGTTGACGTGACGCGGCAACGATCATATTAATTATATATCGATCATTACATAAGGTAACCATGATGACGGAACTGGATGGAAAACGCGCGCTCGTGACGGGTGGATCACGCGGGATCGGCGCGGCGATCGCAGTCGCGCTCGCGGAGAAGGGCGCCGATGTCGCCATCACCTATGAGCGCTCGGTCGAGCGTGCGGCCGACGTGGTCCATGCGATCGAGGAGAAAGGCCGCAAGGCAGTAGCGATCCGAGCCGACAGCGCCGATCCGTCAGCGGTGAAGCGCTCGGTCGACGAGGCGGCGGCGGCACTTGGGGGCGTCGACATCCTCGTCAACAATGCGGCGATCGCGCTCTATGCATCCATCGCGGACGTCAGTGTCGAGGCGATCGACGCTCTGCTCAAGGTCAACATACGCGGCCCGATCCTCGCGGCTCAGGCCGCCATCCCCCATCTTTCCGCGGGCGGGCGCATCGTCACGATCGGTTCCGCGGGTGCCGAACGCATCGTCGGCGATACCGGCACGATCTATTTCATGACCAAATCCGCGCTGCATTCCTTCACGCGCGGCCTGGCACGCGAGCTTGGCCCGCGCGACGTGACGGTCAACCTCGTCCAGCCGGGATCGACCGACACCGAGATGAACCCGGCCAATGGCGAGTTCTCCGACTTCCAGCGGAGCCTCAGCCCGCTCGGCCGCTACGGCACGCCGGACGATGTCGCCGCCGCCGTCGCCTTTTTGGCCAGCCCTTCGGCACGGCACATCACCGGCGCGATCCTGACCGTGGACGGCGGACAGACGACCTGACACTCCGGGGGGCGGTCAGCGCCCCTCCGTCGCTGTCACCCGGCCATCGCCGCTAACCACCATCTCGCCGATCCCGTTGCACATCGCAATTGACATGAGTGTCAGCTAAGGCTTTTCTGCACCCAAAGGAGAGGCGAAAATGGCGACACAGGCGCTGCACGCGGTGGAAACGAGGGTCGACCCGCTCGACGTAAGCCGGCCGGAGCTTTACCGCGACGATATCTGGCAGGAACCCTTTCGGCAGCTCCGCGCCGAATCGCCGGTCCATTATGTCGAGCGGTCCGGCTTCGGCCCCTATTGGTCGGTCTCGACCTACAAGCCGATCGTCCAGGTCGAATCGTTGCCGGACATTTATTCGTCCCAGGCCGGCGGCATCACGCTGGCCGACTTCATCGAACATTCGCCGACCGATGTGCGCATGCCGATGTTCATCGCGATGGACCGGCCCAAGCATACCGGCCAGCGCCGCACCGTCGCCCCGGCCTTCACGCCGAGCGAGATGGTCCGCCTCTCCGACAATATCCGCATGCGCACGGCCGAGGTGCTCGACAGCCTGGAGTGGAACAAGGAATTCGACTGGGTCGACACGGTCTCGATCGAACTGACCACGCAGATGCTCGCGATCCTGTTCGACTTCCCCTGGGAGGATCGGCGCAAGCTGACCTTCTGGTCCGACTGGGCCGGCGATATCGAGCTGGTGAAGACCGAGGAGCTTCGCCTCGAACGCCTCAAGCACATGTATGAGTGTGGCGGCTATTTCCAGAACCTCTGGAACCAGAAGCTCGGCAAGGAACCCACGCCCGATCTCATCTCGATGATGATGCATTCGGATGCGATGGCCGAGATGGACCAGATGGAGTTCCTCGGGAACCTGATCCTGCTGATCGTCGGCGGCAACGACACGACGCGCAATTCGATGACTGCCGCGGCCTACGGCCTCGACCTGTTCCCTGACGAGCGCGCGAAGCTGGAAGGCGATCCGACGCTGATCCACAATGCCGTGCAGGAGATCATCCGCTGGCAGACCCCGCTCGCCCATATGCGCCGCACCGCGACCGAGGACACCGAGTTGGAAGGGCAGCAGATCAAGGCCGGCGACAAGCTCGCGCTCTGGTATCTCTCGGCCAATCGCGACGAGAGCGTGTTCGAGAATGCCGACAAGATCATCGTCGACCGCCCCAATGCGCGGCGCCACCTGGCGTTCGGCCACGGCATCCACCGCTGCGTCGGCGCGCGGCTGGCCGAGTTGCAGATCGCGACGCTGTTCGAGGAGATGGCGAAGCGCCGCATGCGGGTGAACGTGCTCGGCGAGCCGGAACGCGTCGCTGCCTGCTTCGTCCATGGCTATCGCAAGCTGCCGGTGGAGATTTCGAAGTACTAAAACCCTTCTCTTCTCCCTTCTCCCATCGGGAGAAGGTGGCGCGTAGCGCCGGATGAGGGTGACCAATAAACTGCCGGTCGGCCTCACCCTTCCCATCGCAAGAGCGATGGGCCCTTCCCTCTCCCGCTGGGAGAGGGAGTAAAGTGCAGCTTACGCCGATTGGCTGCGCGCCCGCATCGCCCACACCGTAAACCCGATCCCAAGGATCGCCGGCACGGTCACCGCCGGGAAATCCCGCGCGAGGGCGGAGGTTCCGCAGATGCCGACCGCCACTTCCCACCAATGAAACAGCGCATGCCCGGCGAGCCAGAAGCTCGCCGCGGCCCATAACGGAACCCGCATCACCGGCCGTACGGCGCCCCAGATATAGGCCGCACCGATCAATACGAAGATCAGCCCGATATCGCGGATGAAATGCTGGTTGAACGGACCGGTCGTGGTGACGCCCGGCACCGCGACATACCAGTCGGCCGGCACGGCGAGCATGATCAGGCCGTTGGCGACCGCGCCGAGGCCGAGAATAGCGGCGAGAATGGGAACCGTGCCCCGCATCATTGTCCTCCTGGAATAGCGGCCTGCCCCTGGCTGAAGGCGACAGCGACATGGGCCAGCTTGTCGGGGTTGCGCATGATGTAGATCGCCGCGATCCGCCCATCGCGGATCTCCAGCGCCGTGGTCTGCAGCAACTGTCCGCGGTCGATACTGACATAGCCGGGCAGCCCGTCGATCGAGACCGGCTTCAGCATGACCGGCCGCCAGGCATGTTTGCGCGCCAGCCCGGCAAACATGCGCAGCACCTTGGCCACGCCGATAATCGGGTTGCGGAAAGCGAGCACGCGCCCGCCGCCGTCGGAATAGACCGCCACGTCCTCCGCCAGCATCGACTGCAACGCCGCGACATCGCCGTCGCGCGCCGCGGCGAAGAAGGCCCGCGCAATGCGGTCCGCCTCGGCCTGCTCGACCGGATAGCGTGGCCGCGCGGTCTGGACATGCTTGCGGGCGCGCACCGCCATCTGGCGCACCGCCGCCGCATCGCGGTCGAGCGTGCCGGCGACTTCGCTCAGCGCGACGCCGAACACGTCGTGCAGCAGAAAGGCCGCACGCTCCAACGGCGAGAGCCGTTCGAGCGCAAGCATCAGGGTAAGAGTCAGGTCGTCGGCCTGCTCGTCCTCGGTCGAGCCGACCAGCGGCTCGGGCAGCCAGGCGCCGTAATAGGTCTCGCGCCGGGCGCGGGCCGATCGCATCTGGTCGAGGCACAGCCGGGTGACGATGCGGGTGAGATAGGCCGCCGGCACATCGACCGATTCCTCGACCTTCGACCAGCGCAGCCAGGCGTCCTGCACCACATCCTCGGCCTCGGAGACCGAGCCGAGCATGCGATAGGCGAGGCGCTGCAGCCGCGGCCGCTGCGCCTCGAATAGCGAAGCGGCCGCGTCAGGCGGCGACACTGGAGCGCTCCACTGGATGCGGTGCGCGGAAACCGACCTGCAACCGGTTCCACACATTGATCGCGCCGATCAGCAGGGTGAGCTGGACCTGCTCGGCCTCGGTGAAGGCAGCCTTGACCGGCGCGTAATCGGCATCGGGGGCACCTGTCTCGCTCAGACGGGTCAGTGACTCGGTCCAGCCCAGCGCCGCCCGCTCGCGATCGCTGTACAGGGTCGATTCACGCCATGCAGGCAGCATGTACAGCTTCATCTCGCTCACGCCCTCTTCGCGCAGGTGAGTCGAATGCATGTGGATGCAGAAAGCGCAGCCGTTCATCTGCGACGCACGCAGCTTCACCAGGTTCCGCAGCACCAATTCGAGCGTCGAGGAGTCGAAGCTCGCCTCCAGCGCCATCATGGCCTGCACTGCTTCGGGAGCGAGCAGATGGGGATTGCGCAAACGTGGGGTCATGGTCTGTCTCCAAGCGTGCACCATGCACGCATGCAAACATGACGGGATAGCCCCGGCGAGTGTGACATGGGGGAGCGAATTTTTTCGCTGGGTCTCCGTAACCGACACTCGGGGTCCGACGAATAGCGTACGTGGTGATTCCGTTTCACGACGACCCTTCCGGACGCGCCGTGCATCTCGTCGGGGCGGCCCCGCGTACCTACATATGCCTTATCAAGCCCTTCGAGGACGATCATGACCCCAGACCGCCGCAGCTTCCTCACCCTTGCCGGCACCGGCGCCGCGGCCTTCGCGCTGTTCGGCTGTCGCGGCAGCGCCTCGGCCGGAGCACCCGAGACGTTCGAAGTGACGATGACCGACGCGCAGTGGAAGGCGAAGCTCTCCCCCGCCGCCTATCGCACCCTGCGCCACGAAGCGACCGAGACGCCGTTCACCAGCCCGCTCAACGACGAGCACCGCGCCGGCATCTTCTCCTGCGCCGGCTGCGCGCTGCCGCTCTATTCGTCGAAGACCAAGTTCGAGAGCGGCACCGGCTGGCCGAGCTTCTGGGCGCCGCTGGAGAATGCGGTGCGCACTCGCGAAGACCGCACGCTCGGCTTCTCGCGCGTCGAGGTGCATTGCCGGCGCTGCGGCGGGCATCTCGGCCATGTCTTCGACGACGGACCGAAGCCGACCGGCAAGCGCTATTGCATGAATGGCGTGGCGATGACGTTCAGGCCGGGTAAGGTGTGACGACCTTCCTCTCCCTCGACGGGAGAGGATACGAAGACTTGGCAGCTTGCTGCCTAGTCGTAGTTGGAGAGGGTGGGGCCACAAACGCGCTCGCGGAAGGGCGAGCGCGCACCCTCACCCAGCTCCGACTAGGCCCGCGTGAAGAACGCGGACCAAGTCTGCGCAACCCTCTCCCGTCAAGGGAGAGGGAAAGAAATCAGAAGCTGATCTCGTCCGACATGCCGAGCGACGCGATCGTCAGCGGCGCCATCGGCTCCTGCGTCTCGCTCTCGACCATGTCGGTGCTCGCGTCACGATCCGAATAGATGAAACCCTTGGTCGGGTAGGCGCTGGTGCCGAGGCCGCCATTCGGGCCGTACCACACTTTGACCATGCTCCAGTCGCCGGCCTCGGATACGTCGACCGCGCGGACATTGCGCTCGATTCCGCCGCGGCGCGACCAGTTGGCGTGGGTGAGCAGGACCTCGCGGTCGCTGACGACTTCGCTGACCATCGCGACATGGCCGAGGCGCATCTTGCCGGTCGAGGAGAAAGCCAGCACGGCGCCGACCTTCGGCGCATGGCCGCGGGCGTAACGGCCGGCTGCCTGGTTCCACCAGGTATTGGCGTTGCCGTGGATCGCGATGCCGGAAATGGTGCGGGCATAGGGAGCGCACTGCCAGAACTGCGCCATGGCGGGGGTCGCCACCATCAGGCTGCACGAAGCCACCAGCGCAAAACGCGCTGCAAACGCCCGGAAATTCATGTGGCCCCCTCAGGTCCCGCTAAACTCGTGAGCCTGTAAGAGCAGGTCGAACCGGCATGGGGAACCCCATCGGCTCGACGAAGGGAACCTTTTAGGACGAACCGTGTTTACCGGGCGATGACTGCCCCTCGCCGCACGCCGATTGGCGCGCGCGGCGCAATGCGCGCTCGCCAAGGCGCCGCATCATCGGTAGAATCACCTATATGAAATCGTTCGTCCCGGCCCTGTGCCTGCTCCTTCTCGCCTGTTCGGACCGGAGCGGCGCCGGCGGCAATGACAATGTCCTGCTGAACGAGAACGAAACGTCGGTCGCGCTGAGCCCGGGTACGCAGCCGGTGCGGATCGGCGAAGGCGGCCCCGCTTTCCAGGCCTGCAACAGTCTTGGCCGCGTGGTGAACCTGCCCAGCGGTGAAGCCTATTTGCCGGTGCGCGCCGCGCCCTTCACCGAGGCCGACGAGCTGATGCGGCTCGAGGCCGGCACCCAGCTTCGTGTCTGCACCCGTTCGATCGACCAGCGCTGGATGGGCGTGGTGGTCGCGCCGGCCGAAGCGCCCGACACGGATTGCGGCGTCGCCGCCCCGGTGGCGTCGCCGCGCGCCTATAATGGCCCATGCAAGTCCGGCTGGGTATCGAGCGCGTTCATCCGCTTGATCGCGGGATAGGCATCAGGGCGCGTGCGGCGCGCCCTCGCGTTCCGCCGCCGCGGTGCTCCGCGCCAGCCGCGCCTCATGCTCCGCCCGGCCGAACGGGAAGCGCGAATAGCACAGCGCGGCCAGGCCGTAGAACACCAGCTCGAGGCAGATGAAGACCATGGTCAGCCGGTCGATCGTCGCGACCGGCACCTGCCCGGGCCGCGCCGCGGCGGGGAAAGCCGCGAAGGCCAGGATCGCCCCGGCCATGAAGATGCCGACCCCGCCGACCATCTTCTGCACGAAGAAGCTGCCGGCATAGAAGACGCCCTCGGACCTTTTGCCGGTACGCGTCTCGGATTCCTCGACCACATCGGCCAGCATCGCCGCGCCGAGGATGAAGGCCCCGACGCTGCACGCGGTGTTGACCATGAAGATCAGCAGCAGGAGCGGCAGCATCAGCGCGGAGCCCGGCGCCGGGAACAGCCCGAGCAGCCGCAGCACATAGGGTGCCACCAACAGGCTGACACTGACGAAGGACAGGATCATGCCGACACGCGGCTTGTTGCCGCCCCGCGTCAGCAGCGGCGCGATGAAGAAGGCACCGATCGCCCCGAGCAGCAGCGAGAGCGAGAGCCATTGATAGTCCGATCCCTCGAACCGCCAGACATAGGAATAGAGATAGTTGGACAGCGCGAAGGAGATGCCCTGCGCTGAATAGGCGAACACGCCGGCCGCCATCAGGATCAGGAACGCCTTGTTCGACACCGTCGCGCGAAACTGGGCGAGGTGCGTGCCGAAGCGTGCAGTCGATTTCGGGACCTTGGGCAGATATTTGATCTCGTGATGCAGGCCGATCGACGACAGCGTGATCGACACGGCCATCACGATCGCGCCGAACAGCGCCATGCGCGAATAGCCGTCGGCATTATGCAGGCCGACCGGATGAGTCGCATCCGGCACCAGGAATACACCATAGGCCAGCGCCAGCATCGCCAGCCCGCCGCCCCAGCCGAACAGGTAGCGATAGGAAAAGAGACGCGTGCGCTCGTCATAGTCGGAGCTCAGCTCGGGGCCCAGCGCCGAGGACGGAATCTCGAACGCGGACAGCGCGATGCGCACCAGCAAGGCGCTGCCGAAGACGTAGAACAGGGTCGCCGTCTCGGACCATTGCGGCGGATTCCACAGCAGCAGCCAGCCGATCGCGATCGGCAGGGCGGACGCGTACATCCAGGGATGCCGCCGCCCCCAGCGGCTGCGCGTGTGATCGGAAAGATAGCCGATCGCCGGGTCGACGAACGCCTCGACCACCATCGCGCACATGATGGCGATGCCGACGGTGCTCGCCGGCAGGCCGATCACCTGATTGTAGAACAGCAGCAGGAAGGTCGCGAAGCCATTGTCCTTCACGCCGTACGCGATCGATCCGAAGCCGAACGACCAGCGGCTCCGCGCGCTCAGGGTGCGCGGCGGCGGCGCGGCGATCAGGACTCCACTCAAGACGCGAACCGATCGAGCGCGGCGAACAGCGACGGCGCGGCGGGATCCCAGCTGTGACGCGGCCCGATCGTCATGCCGCCGTCCACCGTGATGTGCGTGCCGGTGACGAAGCTCGCATCGTCGCTCGCCAGATAGGCGACGGCAGCGGCGATATCCTCGGACTTTCCGGCGCGCTGCATGGGTTGGGCATGCGCCGCTATACCTCGAATCACGCCATTGGCCATCTCGCGCTTCTCGCCTTCTATGCCTAGCACCGCGGTAAAGATGTTCGTGGTGATGAACCCGGGGCATACGGCGTTTACCCGGATATTGTGACGGGAAAGATCGGCGGCGGCCATGGTCGTCAAATGCAGCACCCCTGCCTTGGCGACTGAATAGGCGGTCGGCGCCGCGCCGGTCTGCAGCGCCGCGATCGAGGCCGTATTGACGATCGCCCCGCCGCCCCGCGCGATCATCAGCGGCGCGGCATAACGGATGCCCATCGCGACCGACCGCAGCAGCAGCGCCTGGGTCCTGTCCCAGTCCTCGGGCGAGATCTCGTCGATCGGATCACGCGATCCGCCGGCGCCTGCATTGTTGAACACCACGTCCAGACCGCCCGCCGCATCGGCCGCCGCCATCAGCGCGGCGATGTCCCCGACCTCCATCACATCGGTGCGCAGGAAGTGGATCCGCCCGTTCGAGGTGGCGGCGACATCCTCCCCGCCGGCTTCGTCGATGTCGCCGATCCACACCTCCGCGCCCTCCTGGGCGAGCCGCAACGCCGTCGCGCGGCCGATCCCCGAAGCGCCGCCGGTCACCACGGCGCGCTTGCCTGAAAAGCGCATTTCATTCTCCTGCATCATGATTTTGGTCAGCATAGTATGGGGTTCGACCCGGTCAATGCGGCCTTTTTGGAATTTCGGGTTTGCGCGCGCTTGCGGGACCGCGTGCCCTTCACTACCAACCGTCACCCGGACTCGTGACGATGAGAGACTAAGCCTTGGCCCTCGATCCCGAAACTTTCGACGCCCTGATCGACATGGTCCGCCGCTTCGTCACCGAGCGCCTGCGCCCGCTCGAAGCCGCTGTCGAGGAAGCCGATGCGATCCCCGCCGAGGTGATCGGCGAGATGCGCGACATGGGCCTGTTCGGCCTGTCGATCGCCGAGGAATATGGCGGCCTGGGCCTCACCATGAGCGAGGAAGTGCGCGTCGCGATCGAGCTCGGCCGCACCACGCCGGCCTTCCGCTCGAGCTTCGGCACCAATGTCGGCATTGGCAGCCAGGGCCTGGTGATGGCGGGATCGGACGAGCAGAAGGCGCAGTGGCTGCCGCGCATCGCCAGCGGCGAGATCGTCACCAGCTTCGCGCTCACCGAGCCGGATGTCGGCAGCGATTCGGGCGCCGTGAAGACGAAGGCGGTGAAGGACGGCGACGTCTATCGCCTCACCGGCACCAAGCGTTTCATCACCAATGCGGACAAGGCCGACCTGTTCACCGTGATGGCCCGCACCGGCACGGAAGCCGGCGGCCGCGGCGTCTCCGCTTTCCTCGTGCCGCGCGACCTGCCCGGCCTCTCAATCGGCGAGCCCGAAAAGAAGATGGGACAGAAGGGCGCCAAGGTCGCCGATGTGATCTTGGACGACGTGCCCGTGCCCGCCGCCAACAGGCTCGGTGCCGAGGGCGAGGGCTTCAAGATCGCAATGCGCGTGCTCGATCGCGGGCGGCTGCACATCTCCGCCGTCTGCGTCGGCGTGGCCGAGCGGCTGATCGCCGACTGCGTGGCCTATGCCAGCGACCGCAAGCAGTTCGGCAAGCCGATCGCCGAGCACCAGCTGATCCAGGCGATGATCGCCGATTCCAAGACCGAAGCCCTCGCCGCCCGCGCGCTGGTGCTGGAGACGGCGGCGGCGAAGGATGCGGGACGCGATGTGGTGATGGAATCCGCCGCTGCCAAATATTTCGCGAGCGAGATGGTCGGCCGCGTTGCCGACCGCGCGGTGCAGATCTTCGGCGGCGCGGGTTATATCGCGGATTACGGCATCGAACGCCTCTACCGCGACGTACGCCTGTTCCGGATCTACGAGGGAACCAGCCAGATACAGCAACTCATCATCGCCCGTGAGACGATAAAGCGCGGGGGATAGGATTTCTCCCCTCCCGCTGGCGGGAGGGGTCGGGGGAGGGCCTGTCCCCGAACAATGACGCTCGCGGGGAGGACAGGCCCTCCCCTAGCCTCTCCCGCAAGCGGGAGGGGAATTCAGGAGACGACAATGGACACCACCAACCTCTTCCGCCTGGACGGCCGTATCGCCCTGGTCACCGGCGGCTCGCGCGGAATCGGCAAGATGATCGCGGCCGGCTTCATCGCCCAGGGCGCGACCGTCTACATCTCCTCGCGCAAGGCCGACAACTGCTTCGAGACCGCGGCGGAACTGGGCGAGAAATGCATCCCCCTGCCCCAGGACGTCTCCACCGTCGCCGGCTGCAAGGCACTCGCCGCCCAGCTCGCGGAACATAGCGACAAGCTCGATATCCTCGTCAACAACGCCGGCGCCGCCTGGGGCGAGCCGTTCGAGCAATTCCCTGAAAAGGGCTGGGACAAGGTGATGGATCTCAACGTGAAGTCGCCCTTCTTCCTCACTCAGGCGCTCCACCCGGCGCTCAAGGCGGCGGCGAGTCCCGAGCGCCCGGCCAAGGTGATCAACATCACCTCGATCGACGGTCAGCGGCTCAACCCGTGGGAGACGTACAGCTATCACGCGTCCAAATCGGCGCTGATCTACCTGACCAAGCGCATGGCCGCCCGGCTCATCACGGATTCGATCAACGTCACCTCGATCGCGCCAGGCGCCTTTGCCAGCGAGATGAACAAGGCCGCCCGCGACCATGGCGACGCCATCGCGCGGAGCATCCCGGCCAAGCGGATCGGCGTCGACGAGGACATGGCCGGCGCCGCCATCTACCTCGCCAGTCGCGCCGGCGATTATGTGGTTGGTGACACGATCACGGTCGATGGCGGCCTGGTGAACGCGGCACTGGGGACGTCGATCGACGCGTGATGCTAACTCCTCCCCGGAACGGGGAGGGGGACCGCCCGCTTCTTCAGCGGGTGGTGGAGGGGCTTGGAGCGCGGAACGTCTGCCCCGCGCTCCAAGCCCCTCCACCAGCTTCGCTGGTCCCCCTCCCCGAGCAAGCTCGGGGAGGAATTAATCAGCGCGCAATGCCGCCCGCAGCCAGCACCGCCAGGGTCACCAGCTCGCTCGCGGTGGAGGTCATCGGCGCGATCTGCACTGATTTTTCCATGCCGACCAGCATCGGGCCGATCACGGAGTCGCCGCCCAGCTCGCGCAGCAATTTGGCGGAGATATTCGCCGATTGCAGCCCCGGCATGATCAGCACGTTCGCCGGGCCCGACAGCCGCGCGAACGGATAATTCGCCAGCTGCTTCGGGTTGAGCGCCACATCCGGCGCCATCTCGCCCTCATATTCGAAACTCACCTGGCGCTCATCGAGCACCTTCACCGCAGCGCGGATATTCTCCAGCCAGTTTCCTTCCGGATTGCCGAAGGTCGAATAGCTGAGGAACGCCACACGCGGCTCATGCCCCATGCGCCGCGCGACCATCGCGGTCTGCTCGGCGATATCGGCCAGTTCCTCGGCGGAAGGCCGCTCGTTGATCGTGGTGTCGGCCATGAACACGGTGTGACTCTGCCCGACCATCAGATGGATGCCGAACGGCGTGCGGCCGGCCTCGGGATCGATCACGCGGCGCACTTCGCGCATGGTGTGCGCATAGGTGCGGGTGATGCCGGTGATCATCGCATCGGCCTCACCGAGCTGGAGCAGCACCGCGCCGAAGATGTTGCGGTCCTGGTTGATCATCCGCTCGACGTCGCGGCGCAGATAGCCGCGTCGCTGCAGCCTGTTGTAGAGGAAGTCGACCATCTTGGGCACCAGCGGCGAGTTGCGGCTGTTGTGCAGCTCATAGCTGTCCGGATCGGTCACCCCGAGTGCCTTCAAACGGTCATACACATCCTCGCGCCCGACCAGCACCGGCGTGCCGTAACCGCCGTCCTTGAACGCGATCGCCGCGCGCAACACGACCTCTTCCTCGCCCTCCGCGAACAGCACGCGCTTGGGATGGGCCCTGGCGCCCTCATAGGCCAGGCTGAGCACCGACGTCGTCGGGTTCATCCGCCCGCGCAGGGTCTGGCGATAGGCGTCCATGTCGAGGATCGGCTTGGTCGCCACGCCCGAATCCATCGCTGCCTTGGCGACGGCGGCGGGGACGATCTCCATCAGCCGCGGGTCGAACGGCGCCGGGATGATGTAATCGGGGCCGAAGGTGTGCCGCACGCCGTAGGCGACCGCGACTTCTTCCGGCACCTGCTGGCGGGCAAGCGCGGCCAGCGCCTCGGCGGCGGCGACCTTCATCTCGTCGTTGATCGTCGTCGCGCGCACGTCGAGCGCGCCGCGGAAAATGAACGGGAAACCGAGCACATTGTTGACCTGGTTCGGATAGTCCGACCGGCCGGTGGCGATGATCACGTCGGGCCGCGCCCGCTTCGCGTCGGGCGGAGTGATCTCGGGATCGGGATTGGCCATGGCGAAGACGATCGGCTTGGCCGCCATCTTCATCAGCAGCTCCGCCGGCAGCGCGCCTGCGGCCGAAAGCCCCATGAACACGTCGGCGCCGTCGAGCGCTTCGGCCAGCGAGCGCTTCTCGGTCTTCACCGCATGCGCCGACTTCCACTGGTTCATGTCGTCGGTACGGCCCTGCCAGATCACGCCGGTGCGGTCGCACATCAGCAGCTGGTCGTGCGGCAGGCCCATCGCCTTGATCAGCTCGGCACAGGCGATCGCGGCGGCGCCCGCGCCGTTCATCACGACCGTCGTGTCCTTGATGTCGCGCCCGGTCAGGTACAGCGCGTTGATCAGGCCGGCGGCGGCGATGATCGCGGTGCCGTGCTGGTCGTCATGAAACACCGGGATGTTCATCCGCGCGCGGAGAGTCTGCTCGATGATGAAGCATTCGGGGGACTTGATGTCTTCCAGGTTGATGCCGCCGAAGCTCGGCTCCATCAGCTCGATCGCATCGATCAGCCGGTCGACATCCTCGGTCTTCAGCTCGATGTCGATCGCGTCGACATCGGCGAAGCGCTTGAACAGCACTGCCTTGCCTTCCATCACCGGCTTCGACGCCAGCGCGCCGAGATTACCCATGCCGAGAATGGCGGTGCCGTTGGAAATCACCGCCACCAGATTGCCCTTGGCGGTATAGTCATAGGCGGTCGCCGGATCCTCGTAGATCGCGCGGACCGGCACCGCGACGCCCGGGGAATAGGCCAGCGCGAGGTCGCGCTGAGTCGCCATCGGCTTGGAGGCGATGATCTCGATCTTGCCCGGTCGGCCTTCCGAATGGAACAGCAGCGCCTCACGCTCGGAAAACTGGACGTTCGATTCGTCGGCCATGCATCTCTCACTTTCGTTCGTCACCATCAGCGGGCACGAATCCTATAGGATCATCGCCTTTAGACACGAAGTGACCCTACGTCATCCCGGAGTTGTATCCCGGCCCAACCCCGCCGCTCGTTGCTGGGGCTCTTGCGACAAGGATCGGGCCGGGACAAGCCTGTCCCGGCAAAAACCCCCTGTTCGGCAGAAAAGCATGGCGCACCCCGGCTCCTGACGGCGCCACGCATAACCCGTCCTTAACCGTGCATCGGCTAAGCCCGCGCCAGTGGTGCCAGGCCTTTCTGTCATCCGCACCCGTTGCTTGCTCCGTTACAGGGTCCCCGCCGTGAATGATGCCGTCCAGCTCAAGCAAATGCCCGTCGCCGGAAATGCCGCCGACGCGATCGATCTCGCCGATCGCCTGCGCCTGTTCGGCTTCAGCGCTGAAGATCTCGCCATGGCGCGACGTATGTGGACCATCGCCGAGCCCGAGCTGGCCAGGGTCGCCGAGACTCAGCAGGCGCAGTGGCGCCGTTTCTTCGGCGATCGCGGCCAGGGCTCCGAATGGACCGTGCAGGCCGGCGTCACCTATCTGCGCGACCGTTACGACCGCCCCGACCAGCTCGATTGGGTGCGGGCCGCGGAGCGGATGGTCGCCCAGGCCTTTGCCGCCAATGTCTCGCTCACCGCACTCATCTCGATGACCTGCGCCGGCGCGACTCAGATGCTGGAGATCCTCGGGCGGCTCTATGATTGCTCGAAGGAAGAGCGCCAGCAGATCAACGACGTGTTCTTCCGGCTGCGCTCGCTCGAATGCGACATCTACGCGTCGCTCTTCACGGCCTATATCGAGTTCGACGCGAAGCGGCAGCGCGACCGGCTCGCCGCCGAGTTCCGCGACGGGCTCGCCCATCTCGTCGAGGCGGCCACCCAGGAGGGCGGCGAGCTGCGCCGCCAGGCCGGGGCCAGCTCGACCTCGGCGCGCGGCATGCTCGGCAAGGCGTCCGAAGTCGCCGCCGCCGCCGAGCAATCGGCTATCGCGATGCGCGAGGCGGCCCGCACCTCGGCCGGCCTGATCCGCGCGATCGAGGATGCCCGCAGCGAAGTCGAGGCCGCCGCCGAAATCTCGACCCGCGCCCTCTCCGAGGCAGGCGCCGCGGTCGGCATGTCGGAAACCCTGAGCGGCCATGCCCAGTCGATCGAATCGATCCTCGGGCTGATCCGCGACATCGCCGGCCAGACCAATCTGCTCGCGCTCAACGCCACGATCGAGGCCGCCCGCGCGGGCGATGCCGGCCGGGGTTTCGCGGTGGTCGCGCAGGAAGTGAAGTCGCTCGCCAGCCAGACCGCGCGCGCCACCGACGACATCGCCAGCAAGATCGCCGCGATCCAGTCCGCCACCCGCTCCACGGTCGAGACCAACGCTTCGATCAAGTCGATCGTGACCGAAGTTCAGGAAAGCGCCAATCGCATCCGCTATGCGATGGAAGCACAGGCGCAGACGGTGACCGCGATCACGGCGGCCGTCGACGAGACGGCGCTGGCCGCCGATTCCATGTCCAACACCATCGCCGCGATCCGCGAGGATACCGAGGCGGTGGCCGAGGATATCGACGGTGTCGGCCGCGGTTTCGACCGGCTCGACGCCCGCCTCGGCACGCTCAAGGGCAGCGCCGGCGACTTCGCGGCGCGCGTGGCGGCCTGAAATCGCCTCGATGGCCTAACCCCCTTGTGCTCCCGCGAAGGCGGGAGCCCAGTCTGGGCTCCCGCCTTCGCGGGAGCACAAGGAATGTCCTGAAAGGTCCGCCCTACCACCCACCCACGTCGATCACCGCCTGGGCAAAATCACCCGGCGCTTCCTGCGGCAGGTTATGCCCCACCCCGCCGCCGATCGTCCGGTGCGCATATTTCCCCGAAAATTTCGCGCGGTAATTGGCCGGGTCCGGATGCGGCGCCCCATTGGCGTCGCCCTCCATGGTGATGGTCGGAACGCCGATGACCGGGCCCGCGGCCAGTCGTTTCTCCAGGCCGTCATAGGCCGGCTCGCCTTCGGCCAGGCCGAGCCGCCAGCGATAATTGTGGATCACGATCGCGACATGGTCGGGGTTGTCGAGCGAGGCCATGCTGCGCTCGAAGGTCGCGTCGTCGAACCGCCATTTCGGCGACGCCGTCTCCCAGATCAGCCGGGAAAAATCGCGGCGATATTTGGCATAGCCCTCGCGGCCACGCTCGGTCGTGAAATAATATTGGTACCACCATTGATATTCCGCCCTGGGCGGCAGCGGCATGCGGTTCGCCTCCTGGCTGCCGATCAGATAACCGCTGACCGACACCAGCGCCCTGCACCGCTCCGGCCACAGCGCCGCGACGATGCACGCGGTGCGCGCGCCCCAGTCGAATCCGGCGACGATCGCGGTGCCGATCTTCAGCGCATCCATCAGTGCGATCACGTCCTGCCCCAGCGCGGCCTGCTGCCCGTTGCGCGGCGCATCGGCCGAGCGGAACAGGGTGGTGCCATGCCCGCGCAGATGCGGCACGATCACCCGGTGCCCCTTGGCCACCAGCAACGGCACGACCTCGACGAACGCGTGGATATCATAGGGCCAGCCATGCAGCATGATCACCGGCGGGCCGTCGGCCGGGCCGGCATCGACATAGCCGATGGTCAGCGGGCCGGCATCGACCTGCTTCAGCGGCCCGAAGGCGGCAGGCGGGCTCGCCTGGGCCGATCCGATGGCGACGAATGGCGCGGCGGCGATGCTCACAGCCGTTGCCCCGATGAGGCGCCGGCGGTTCTGGTCGATCGTCTCGGACATGATCTTCTCGCCCCTGGCAGTGGATGGTGCGACCGACAGGTAACGCCTCCGGCCGCGTCACGCAGCTGACCAAAGGTATAGGCCGTCCCCTCGCGATCACCCGACGTGCAGGGGTAAGCGCGAACGCCAGGGAGCGGTTCGCCCGCCACGGACACGAAAAAGGCGCGGGCGGCACAAGCCGCCCGCGCCCCTGCCATCCGCCGCAAGCGAAGCTCAGACCAGGTTGACCTCGACCGGGATATTGCCGCGCGTCGCCTTGGAATAAGGGCAATGCTGATGCGCCCCGTCGACCAGCGCGCGGGCGGTGTCGACGTCCACGCCGGGCAGGCTGACGTTCAGCCGCGCGCGGAGCGAATAGCCGTCCTCGCCGCTCGCCAGGTCCACCTCGGTGTCGACCGCCAGCTCGGCGGGCAGCGTCACCTTCATCGCGCGGGCGACCACGCCCATCGCGCCGATGAAACAGGCCGACCAGCCCGCCGCGAACAGCTGTTCCGGATTGGTGCCGGTGCCGGTGCTGCCCGGCGAGGACAACTTGATGTCGAGCCGTCCGTCGCTGCTCTGCGCGGCACCATCGCGGCCGCCGGTGGTGTGAGTCCTGGCGGTGTAAAGGGTCTTGGTCTCGGACATGGTTTGGCTCCTTGGTTGAATATTCATCGTATCCGCTTCAATCGGATGCGATCTAAATAGGCCGATCAAAACGCGAGTCAACCCCCTTCCGATTTAATCGCATGCGATATATATACTATGCATCGACGGCATCCGCGCCGCCGCCAAGGATCCGCCATGAACGTCGCCATCCCGCCCGACCTGAAACTGTCGAACTTTCTCTGCTTCTCGATCTACTCGGCCAACCTCGCCTTCGGCCGGGCGTACAAGCCGCTGCTCGAACAATTCGGCATCACCTATACCCAATATATCGTGATCGTCGCGCTCGCGGAGGAAGACAATCAGACCGTGGGTGGCCTGGGCGAGAAGCTGTTCCTCGAATCCAACACGCTCACCCCGATCCTGAAAAAGCTCGAGGCGATGGGGTTCCTCAGCCGCACCCGGGCCGCTGCGGACGAGCGCCAGGTGCTGATCAGCCTTACCGATGCCGGTCGCGACCTGCACCGCCGCAGCCTGTGCGTGAACCTCGCCGAGGCGACCGGCCTGACCGCGGAGGAGTTCCCCGTCCTGCAACGGGCGATCGGCAAGCTGCGCGATAATCTGCTGGAATCGACGCGGAACCAGACCTGAGTCCAGCCGGACCGGCCTTCCTCCTTCCGTTCGTTTCGAGCGACGTGGTGATCGGTCCCTAAAGCCGCTTGGCCGCCGGGGTGAAGGAGCCGATCGCCGTCACCGTCACCTGCTGCACACAGCCCCCCTGCACCGCGATCCGCACCGCACCGATATCCACCGACACCGGCGCCGCCTCCGCCAGCCCCACCTTGAGCCGCACCGCCTGCGCGGGCGTCAAACTCACCTTGGTCGCAAGCCCGGTCAGCAGCAGCGGAATCGCCCGCTCGACATCCGCCGGATCGCCGCACTTCTTGCCCACACCAGAGGTCAGCGCGACCTGCCGGATCCAGCCATCGGGCAAGCGATAGAGCTTCGCATCGCCTCCATCCCCGCTGGTCGCGATGATCGTCCCGCCCGCGGGATCGGGCACGATCTCGTCCTTGCTCGGCTTGGCCCAGGGCGCGCCCAGCCCGGCGATCGTCGCCCGCACGCCCGGCACCGTCTGGTCGAAGCTCGGCGTGGCCGGCGGCGCGGCGGGCGCCTGCGCCTCCTCCGCCGACCCGCAGGCCGCGAGCATCGACAGGACGCCAAGGCCGACAATGGCGCGCAAGCTGTGGATCAAAGGTGCCTCCCCGTTCGCATCACCCCCGCGGATAGCACGCGCGCTCGACCAAAGACGAGCCGCGATATGATGGTTCGCGCAGAGGCGCGGAGGCGCAGAGAAGAGCCGGGACGCAGATAGTGCTAATGATCTGGCCCGTCCGGAACGAACTTGTGCGCGATCATCGCGCCTCAAATTCTCTGCGCCTCCGCGCCTCCGCGCGAAACCTCTTCCTACTCCACTCGCCTAAACACAGCGGGACGTTCGACCCCGCTTATGTGTCGTTGGTGGGAACCCGATTGGCGCCCGCACGCCGCCGTCCTAGTGTCATAAAACAACATAACGCGCAGCGTGGGGAGCGCTCATGGCCCGGAAAACGACAATTCTACTCGGGATAGCCGCGTGCCCCGTCCTATTCGTCGCCCTCCCCGCCGCCGCCCAGGACCGCAGCAGCGACAACGCCGTCACCCAGGCCGAGGATGCGTTCGGCTATAGCGTCGGGCGGGAATCGATCGGCATCTATACCGCCAACAGCGCCCGTGGCTTCTCGCCCACGTCCGCCGGCAACGTCCGGATCGATGGCCTGTATTTCGACCCGCAATTCACCCTGACCAGCATCGTCTCCGAATCCTCGAGCATCAAGGTCGGCCTGTCCGCGCAGGGCTATCCCTTCGCCGCGCCCAGCGGCATCGTCGATTATGCGCTGCGCCGCCCCTCGGCCAAATCCTCCGCGTCGATCGTGCTCAACGGCGATGCCTATGGCAGCTATGGGCTTGAGATCGACGGCTCGCTCCCCGTCACCGGCAATCTCTCGCTCGGCTATGGTCTGACCGCCAACCATGTCGAATTCCCCGACGGCACGGACAACTGGAACCACGCGCAAGGCCTGCTTGCCCGCTGGACGCCGGCGCCGGGCGTCGAGATCCTGCCCTTCTGGACGCTCTCCAACGATTATAACGACGAAGCCGGGCCCTTCTACATCTCGGCCGGCGCGTACCTCCCGCCCCAGCCGCCCGCCCGCCGGTTCGACGGCCCGGGCTGGGCCGATTTCCGCTACAGCGCGACCAATCACGGCGTGCTCGCCTCGGTCGCCCCGGCCAAGGACTGGGTGATCCGGTTGGGCGCGTTCCGCTCGGTGTTCGACCAGGCGACCAGCTTCACCAACCTGCTGATCGACGTGAAGCCGGACGGCACCGCCAGCCGCCTGGTCATCGCCGATCCGCGCGCCAAGAACGTCTCGCTCAGCGGCGAGGCGCGCATCACCCACAGCATCGCCGACGGCCCGCGCCTTCACGTCCTCCACCTCAGCATGCGCCAGCGCGACGCACGGCGGATGTTCGGCGGATCGGACGAGGTCGATCTCGGCCCGACCCGCATCGGCACGCCGGTCACCGCGCCGCGCCCCGCCTTCGTGTTCGGCCCGCAATCGCACGACCGGGTGCGCCAGGCGACGTACGGCGCCGCCTATGACGGCCGCTGGAAGGATGTGGGCGAGCTGAGCTTCGGCGTCTCCCGCGCCGATTATACCAAGACCACCAGCCTGCCCGGCCTCCCCGGCGTGACGGCGCGCTCGCATCCCTGGCTCTACAACGGCACGGTGGCGATCACCGCAATCAAGCGGCTGACCTTCTATGCCGGATATGCCCGCGGGCTGGAGGAAAGCGGCCTCGCCCCGCCCAACGCCGCCAACCGCAACCAGCCGCTGCCGACCATATTGACCGAGCAGAAAGATGCCGGCGTGCGCTGGCTCGTCACCGGCAACATCAAGGCGGTGGCAGGCGTGTTCGACCTGCGCCGCCCCTATTTCAGCTTCGACACGGCGAATATCTATACCCAGACCGGCACGACACGCAGCCAGGGCGCGGAATTCTCGGTCTCGGGCAACCTCACGCCGCGGCTCGGCATGGTCGCCGGCGGCTTCGTCCTGCGCCCGCGCATCACGCGCGACGCGAATGCGGTCGGCACCATCGGCAAGCGCCCGGTCGGGCTGCCCGACCACCTGTTCAACCTCAACCTCAACTGGCGCACGCCGATGCTCGAGGGCCTGTCGCTCGACGCCGCCCTGTTCCACCGCGGCACCGTCGCCGCGCGGATCGACAACCTGGTGATCATCCCCTCCCGCGCGCAACTCAACCTGGGCGGGCGCTACCAGTTCAAACTGGCGGGCAAGCCGGCGACCTTTCGGCTGCAGGCGGGCAATATCTTCGACCAGCAGGGGTTCGGGACGAACGGGCCGGGAGTCTATGCGGCGAACAGCGGGCGGTATCTGACGGGGTACCTAGCGGTGGATGTTTGAGCGCGCGGTCAGACGTGGCTTCGCCAGGTTCGATACATCGGGAAATGACGCTTCGAAGAAAGTTTCGCCGCGACCAGCCGGACGTAGCGGAGCAAGGCTGGCGCGCCACTCCCGCCAATTGAACCGGCAAAGCCAACCCCCAGACCGGCGGGCCCCGCTCCTCCCGCCGATCCGCGAGCATTAGCGGCAGATACGCACCCGGTACCCGTACCGCCATTCGGTCCAGCACCGCGGCCCATACCAGCCATAGCCGCCGCGCCAGCGATAAGGCCGGTGCCGATAGCGTGGCCCGTACCAGCCGCCGCGATAGCCGCGATAGTCCCGGCCCTGCCAGCCACGGTCCCAGCCGCGGCCATCATCGCCGCGATAGCCGCGATCGTTCCAGCCGCCGCGATGGCCGTCCCATCGCTGCGCGTCGGCGCTTGTGCTGAGGGTGAGTGAAGCAACCGCCAGGCCGGTTGCGGCAAAGATGTGCGAGATCTTCATCGTCTGGTCCCTTCCTGCCCGCTGAGTCGGGCAGGCAGAAGCTATGCCGGCGATCGCGTCGGGACGCTGAACGCGGCAGTCATCCGGGGTACAGCTACCGCCGGCCGGTTGACGCTGCCCCCGCCCCGCCCGATGCTCGGGCTTTGCAGCGAAAGGCCGTGCCATGACCGACCATCCCCTGAACGCGCCCGTTCCCGGCCGGGCGGGCATCGGCGGCCTGCCCGTCGGCGCCGTCTCGGCCTATGCCGGCGCGATCGATCCGGACCGGGGCGGCGCGCTGCTCGAGGCCTCGGGCTGGATGATCTGCGACGGCCGCGCGCTGACGGCGGCGCAGTATCCCCAGCTCTTCGCCGTGCTCGGCACGCTCTATGGCGGCGGCGACGGCACCTTCAACATCCCCGATTATCGCGGTGCCTTTCTGCGCGGCACCGATCTGGGCAGCGGCAACGATCCCGACGCCGCCATCCGCCGCGCGCCGGCGGGGGGCAGCGGCACCGGCGCCGGATCGACTCAGGACAGCGCGCTGCAGGATCATGGGCACAACTATCAGGCGGTCGATGCCCAGTCGGGCGGAGAGCCCGGCGCGGCCCCCGGCGGCCCCACCCTGCAGGCGGCCCAAACGACCGGCCGCCCGGTCCCGGCCAAGGACTCGGATCAGCCGATCCGCACCAGCCGGTACGAAACCCGCCCGGCCAACATCGCGGTCCATTACATCATCAAATATGCGGGCTCGTGATCCGCGCCGCCCACGCACGAGAGCGGCCACCCGTGGCGACCAATATTGCCTTTCCGCAGCGGTCGGCTCTCGCCTGCGCGCCGTGCTTCACCCTTTCCTGCTCGCCCCATGCCAAAGCGCAAGATCGGTCGAGCGCGCCCCCGCCATGAGCGCCTAGCTGGCGCCGCCACGGAAGGAATGGACGATGAAGGCGGCGCTCGAGACCTATCATGCCCGGATGCAGCGGGTGCTGGACCATATCGACCGGCATCTCGACGATGATCTGGACCTGGAGACGGTAAGCCGCGTCGCGGCCTTTTCGAAATTCCATTTCCACCGGCAGTTCGGGGCGACCTTCGGGCTGTCCGTGCATCGCTATGTCCAGCTTGCCCGGCTGAAGCGCGCCTCGCACCGGCTCGCCGATCGGGGCAATGCCCAGAGCGTCACGGATATCGCGATGGACGCGGGCTATGACGCGCCCGATGCCTTTGCCCGCGCCTTCCGGCGCCGGTTCGGGCAATCGCCATCGTCGTTCCGCAAGGCGCCGGACTGGCAGCCGTGGCTCGCGGCCTTCGGGCCCTTCGAGAACGCAAGGAGCAAGCTCATGGAAAAGACCTTCACCAACGACGACGTGACGATCCGCGACGAGCCGCCGATCCCGGTGGCGATCCTGGAGCATCGCGGCGACCGGGCCATGCTCGGCGACACGATCGAGCGGTTCATCGCCTGGCGCAAGGCCGCCGGCCTGTCGCCCGCGACCAGCCCGACCTTCAACATCTTCCGGTCGGAACGCACCCCGGCGAACCCGGCCGAGTACAGCATGGACATCTGCGTCGGGACCGACCGGCCGATCGCCGCCGACGATGCGACGATGAAGGGCGGCCTGATCCCCGGCGGGCGCTGCGCGGTGCTGCGCGTCAACGGCGCGAGCCACAATCTGGAGGCACCGGCGCTCTACCTCTATCGCGACTGGCTCCCCGCCAGCGGCGAGGAAACGCGCGACTTCCCGCTCTATTGCCGGCGATACCTGTCCATGTCACCGGACGCGCCGGGACCTGATGTGATCGCCGAACTGTTCCTGCCGCTGAAATAGGGCGCGGACGGCCTGTCGCTTCAGACGGCAGCGGCAGGCGCGTTCCGCTCGGTCGATCCGTTCGCGATCGGAAAGCGGACCGGCGCCAATCACTCCAGTTACAGCCCTTCAACCCGGATACGACCACGCGCGAAAGCGGTTATTTCGGTGACAGGTTATTTCGGTGACAGTTTACTTAATTCCAAAACCGCCATCTCGCCTCCGATGTGGACTGCAAGCGACTCCAGCCGCCAGCCCCGCAATATGGCGCGCAATAAACGCCACCGGTTCGACGCTTCTCCGTCGCGCGCCGATTGCGGGCCGCCTTCCTCAGGCGCATGGTCACGGTGCCGAACATGGGGGGAGACCCGCCAATGAACCTGCGTGCAACCACGCTTCTGCTGTCGGCGCTGCTGCTGACCCAGACGGGGTGCGACCAGCGTTCCGCCAGCACGAACACGGTCGCCATCGTCGAGAACGAGGCCGTCGCCGCAGGCACGCTGCATCCGTGCCGCGTCACCGGCACCCGGCTCACCGAGGAGGATTGCGCCGACGCGCAATATTGGCTCGACCGGTCGCGCCGCGGCAACGCGTCGTTCAAGGCGCCGTCGAAGATGCGCCAGGGCGAAACCACCTTCGTGACGCTTGCGCTCGGCACCGCGCCGGCCCCGCCTCCTGCACCGACACCCACCCCGACCCCCGCCGCGAGCCAGACCCCGGCAACGGGCAACGAGACGGCAGCCGAGGACGGCACGCCGGAAGGCAATGAGACCGCGGCGCTGCGCCCCCTGCCCGGCGACCGCACCCCGCACGAGATGGCCGACGAGGCCGGCGGCACCGGCACCACGGTCGATTACCACCCGTTCGTCGGCCAGAAGATGAAGGCGACGCTCGAAGGCGCCGGCTTCGAGGTGAAGCCGCTCTCGCCCGAGATCCAGACCGTGTCGGAGGACTCGAACGCGCTCTGGCGCTGGTCGGTCACCGCGAAATCCCGCGGCGACCTCTCGCTCGTCCTGCGCACCACCGTCGTGATGATCGACAGCCAGGGCAATGCGCAGGAGCTGCGACCCACGGTCGAGCCGCAACCGATCCATGTCTCGATCGGCGCGGCGACCTTGTGGGGCTGGCTCACCGGCTTCCCCGACTGGCTGAAGGCGCTCACTGCCGTCCTGGTGGCGGCGGCTGCGCTGGTCGCGGCATGGAAGGGGCTGCGGGCGTCGGTGCTGGGCAACAAGGCGCCGCCCCCGACCCCCTCGAAGGACGAGCCACCGACGCCACCGGCTCAATAAACAGTTATCATCCCGGAGCGCGAGCCGCCCCGAACACGAAGCGCGACCCGACATAGGGCCGCACGACCTTTTGCGGCATCAGCCGCAGCGCCTCGGCGATGAACACTTCGCCGGTGCAGTGCATCGGGATGATATAGGTCGGGTCGATCCGCGCGAATTCGGCGACGGTGCGCCGCGCCTCGTCCTCGGTGCGCGGGCGAACCAGATGGAAACCACCGATCACCGCATGGACCTTGTCGATCCCCGACACCGCCTGCGCGCGCCGCACCGAATTGATCACGCCGCGGTGGCTGCACGAGGCGATCACCACCAGCCCCAGGCCCTTCACCGCATAACAGGTCGCCAACTCGTGCTCGCCGTCATCGGCCGGCTCGACAAGATCGCGCTTGGCCGGCGAGAGCAGCGCGCGATCGCATCCCACGCCCGGCCGCATCCGGGTCGGGATCGCCGCCCGCTCGAAACTCTCCAGCGGGATCACCCCGGTCGTGAAGGCCTGATCCGCGATGATCGTCGGTCGGGGGTTCACGCTGACGGCAAAGCCGGCCCTGGCGAGCGCCGCGCGATCGAGCGCGCCCATCACCGGCGGCGGATCGCCGACCATCGCAACCCGCTCGCAGAAGGTCTCTTCCTCGCCGACCGTCAGCGGCACTGGCCGGGCCGGCGCCTTCCCGCCGAACAGGCCGGGAAAGCCGCCATAATGATCGAGATGTCCATGGCTCAGCACGGCCGCGTCGATCGAGTCCGGATCGATGCCCAGCAGTGCCAGATTGTTGGCCAGCACCTCGCGCGAATAGCCGAAATCGATCATCACCCGGCGTACCTGCCCCGCCAGCCGCGATTCCCCGACGATCGACAGGCCGAACTCGCCCAGCAAGGCGTGCGGCAGCATGCGCGGCGCATGCGCCGGCCCGCCGCCGGTGCGCAGCACCTTCATGCCCGGCAAGTCCAGATTTTCGAGGAACGGCCCGAAGGTGGCGTTGTCGGTCACGACCTGCACGCTCAGGCTGTCGACCTCGGGCACGGCGAGCAGCGGCGGAGCGGCAGTTGACCGCGTGGCCGCGGCGAGCAACCCCACCGCTCCCGCCCCAAGCACCGCACGCCGTGTCAAGACAAGCCTCTGCGAATCCGCCATTCCGTGCCTCCTGTCGAGCGGAAGCTATCACGACATCGGTACACGCACCTAAGCACATCTTGCGCCGAAGCAGCGCCCCTGGACGCGCCTGCCTCTATTCTTTTTTTGCTTCCCCGGCGCAGGCCGGGGCCCAGTTGGAAAGGTCTCTGAAACGGCGCTGGTCGCGCAGCTCCCGGTCGATTCAACCATAGCCCCATCTCTGTTGAAATCTCCCGCCACGTGCCGGCCTGCGCCGATCTCGACGATATCCGCCAACACTATTCATTTTCGACCCGAAGAAGAGCCTGATGAAAAAACGATACCCCTCGCGTAATTCGTCGAATAAATCTAAAATACGGGTGAAGCATGCAACCGCGCGGCGGGCGGCCTTTCGTTCCTATTCGCGGATCTGTGATGTCGCACGTTCCACTAATTCGCGTACAGTCACCAAGAAACACCCGATTCTTCCCCCTTCGCAGGTACCTCGCGAAATTCGACGAATACTCGAGCCTTTTCCGCAAACCGGGACCGTCTCCAACACATGTTCCACCCGGTTACTGCACGCCCGCATGCCCCTCCAACACCGCCACTGCGCATTCCCCGGCGGCGCGCTCACAGGCCCCATGACGACGCCGGAAAATCCCGCTACCCAGCCCGGGATGCACGCCTCTTCCCCCGCCCCGACTCCGATGATGGCGCAATATCTCGCGTTGAAGGCCGAGGCCGCGGATTGCCTGCTCTTCTACCGCATGGGCGATTTCTTCGAGATGTTCTTCGAGGATGCGAAGATCGCCGCCGCCGTGCTCGACATCGCGCTCACCGCGCGCGGCGAGCATGACGGCGCGCCGATTCCGATGTGCGGCGTGCCGATCCATGCGGCGGAGGGGTATCTCGCCCGGCTGATCAAGGCCGGCCACCGCGTCGCCATTGCCGAGCAGACCGAGAGCCCGGCCGAGGCCAAGGCGCGCATGGGCTCCAAGGCGCTCGTCTCCCGCGCGATCATCCGCGTGGTCACGGCGGGCACGCTCACCGAAGAGGCGCTGCTCGACGCCCGCACCGCCAACTGGTGCGTCGCCATTGGCGAAGTGGCAGGCGGCGTCGCCCTCGCCGCTGCCGATGTCTCCACCGGGCGGTTCGAGCTGATCGAGACCGACGCCGCGGGCCTCGGCGCCGAACTCGCCCGCCTCGCCCCGGCCGAGACGATCGCCTCCGAAACCAGCGCCTTTGCCGAAGCCGCGACCACGCTGCGCCCCCGCAGCGAGTTCGACAGCGCGACCGGCGAAGCGCGGCTCAAGGCGTTGTTCGGCGTCGCCACGCTCGACGGTTTCGGCCAGTTCAGCCGCGCAGGGCTCGCCGCGGCGGGCGGGCTCGTCGCCTATCTCGATCACACCGCGAAGGGCGCCTTGCCGTTCCTCCGCCCGCCGCGCCTGCTCCAGGCGGCGCAGCAGATGGCGATCGACGGCGCCACGCGCGAAAGCCTGGAGCTGACCGCGACCGCTTCCGGCCAGCGCAAGGGCAGCCTGCTCGACGCCATCGACCGCACCGTCACCGGCGCCGGTGCCCGCGCCCTCGCCGCCGATATCGGCGCGCCGCTGGTCGATCGCGCCCGCATCGAGGCGCGGCTCGATCTCGTCCAGCTGCTCCACGACGATAGCGGCCTGCGCGAGGCGCTGCGCTCCACCTTGCGCAGCCTGCCCGATGTGGGCCGCGCGCTCGGCCGCCTCGCCGCCGGCCGCGGTTCCCCACGCGATCTTGGCCAGCTCCGCGACGGCCTGGACGGCGCGTGGAAGCTCGGCGAACGGCTCGACCGCATCGATCAGCCCCCCACCCTGCTCGCCGAGCTTGCCCCGCAGCTGCGCGGCCATGGCGGCCTGATCGACCTGCTCGCCCGCGCGCTCGTCCCCTCGCCGCCGATCGACGCCGCGGCCGGCGGCTATATCGCGGAGGGCTATGACGCCGCCCTCGACGATCTGCGCGATGCCGGCGCCGGCGGCCGTCGCGCCATCGCCGCGCTGGAGGCCGAGTTCCGCACCCAGACCGGCGTGTCGGTGCTCAAGATCCGCCACAATGGCGTGCTCGGCTATCATATCGAAGTGCCCGCCCGCGCCGCCGACCCGCTGATGAAGGCGGACAGCGGCTTCACCCACCGCCAGACGCTCGCCGGTGTGGTCCGCTTCAACGCCCCCGCGCTGCACGACGTGGCGATGAAGGTGACTCAGGCCGGCGCTCATGCCCTCGCCGCCGAGGCGTCGCATCTTGAGGACCTCACCGCCGCTGCCCTCGACCGCCGCGAACCGATCGCCGCCACAGCCGATGCGCTCGCCCGCCTCGACGTCGCCGCCGGCCTCGCCGAGCGCGCAGCGGAGGGCGGCTGGGTCCGGCCCACGCTGGTCGAGCATAGCTGTTTCGAGATCGAGGGCGGCCGCCACCCCGTGGTCGAGAACGCCCTCGCCGCCCGCGGCGAGCGCTTCGTCGCCAATGACTGCAACCTCTCCGAGGATTCGCGCCTCTGGCTCGTCACCGGCCCCAACATGGGCGGCAAATCGACCTTCCTGCGCCAGAACGCACTGATCGCCGTCCTCGCCCAGGCCGGGGCCTATGTCCCCGCGACCGCTGCCACGCTCGGCCTGGTCGACCGGCTGTTCAGCCGCGTCGGCGCCTCGGACAATCTCGCGCGCGGCCGATCGACCTTCATGGTCGAAATGGTCGAGACCGCCGCGATCCTCGCCCAGGCGACGCCGACAAGCTTCGTCATCCTCGACGAGGTCGGCCGCGGCACCAGCACCTATGACGGCCTCGCCATCGCCTGGGCGGTGGTCGAGGCGATCCATGAGGACAATCGCTGCCGCTGCCTGTTCGCGACGCATTATCACGAACTGACCCGCCTCGCGGAACGCTGCGAGGCGCTCACCCTCCACCATGTCCGCGCCCGCGAATGGAAGGGCGAGCTCGTCCTGCTCCACGAAGTCAGCGAAGGCCCCGCCGACCGCAGCTACGGCCTCGCGGTCGCGCGCCTCGCGGGCCTGCCCCCGATCACCATCGCCCGCGCCAAGGCGGTCCTCGCCAAGCTGGAGGCCGGGCGCGCCAAGACCGGCGGGCTGGCGGCGGGGCTCGACGACCTTCCCCTGTTCGCCGCGATGGCGGCCGAGGTGGAGGAGGAAACCGACGCATTGAGGGCCGAGGTCGAGGCGATCGACGTCGATGCGCTGACACCGAGAGAGGCGCTGGAGGTGCTGTACCGGCTCAAGGCGCTGGCGAGAGAGTCGTGAGTGGAGCGGGCCCCTTATCCCCCTCCCGCTTGCGGGAGGGGCTAGGGGAGGGCCTGTCCTCACGCGACCCGACGCGGCTCCAGCAGGCCCTCCCCCGACCCCTCCCGCCAGCGGGAGGGGAGAAGAATTACTGTCGCCTCACCAACCGCACCGCCCAGGCCGCGCCCCCAATGGACAGCGCCACGAACAACATCGTCCACTCCATCCGGCTCCCGGGATCGCCGACAACCCGCGGCAGATGCAGCAGGACCGCAAACCCCCAGCACATAACGGCCAGCAACCCGGCCGCCAGACGCACCCGCACACCCGCCAAAATCGCCACCCCGGCCGCAAAATGACACGCGCCCGTGACATAAGCCCAGAACAGATGCCCCGGGATCCAGCCCGGCACCATCGCGGCGGTGAAGTCGGCATAGACAAAATGCGCCGTCCCGAACTCGATCGCGCACAGCCCGAACAGCACGCGCATCACCGGCACGCCCCCTTCCGGCAAACGCCCGGGCGCCCGCACCGCGAACAACAACGCCGCGCCCAGCGCGATCGCACCCTGCTCGGCAAGACCGAGCAGCGACGCGACCCCAGGCGCGCCGATCACCAGCGGCAGATGCAGCCCGATCGCGAACAGCCCGAACCACAAGGCCAGCACCGCGGCTCCGAAAACACTGGTCCGCCGCGCGATGACCGCCACCCCGCCGAGCAGCAGCACCGCCCCGCTCAGCAGCGCCAGCACCTCACGGGCCGGCCAGCCCATCGGCACCGGCTGCCACTGGAACGCGAAGTCCCGCGAGATCAGCCCCAGCACGCCCAGCCCCACCGCGCCCAGGCCGATCGCCAGCCCGTCCGTATCGATCAGCGACTGAAGCCGCGATGGCGTTGCGTCCATGTCCTCCCTCCCCCGGCGGCGGCCCGCGCCTGCCCGAGTGAATGCTGTGCCAAAGAGGGCTCGTGCGCAATTCCGCTGCCCGCCAACGTCCGGGGGAACAGCGCGAACGTGACGCCGCCCCCCCAAGCCCCTATCTCCCGATCATGACCGGCCGCTTCGACTCCCTCCCCCATCGCCGCGCGATCATCGATCGCCGCACCCTGGCTGACGCGCTCGCCGCGCTCGAGGGTGAGGACAAGCTCGCGCTTCGCCGCGCCGCGACCGATATCCTCAAGACCGCGCTCGACGCCGGCCGTGCCGAGATCGGCCGCCGCCTGATCGAGTTTCCGTCGCGTGGGCTGGAGGCAGCCGCCGCCCAGGCCTTCCTGACCGACCAGATCCTGCGGCTGCTCTACGATTTCACCACCACCCGCCTCTACCGGCTGAGCAACCCGACCGTCGCCGAGCGCCTGACCCTGATCGCGGTCGGCGGCTATGGCCGCGGCGAGATGGCGCCCTATTCCGACATCGATATCGGCTTCCTCACGCCCTGGAAGCAGACCGGCTGGGCGGAGCAGGTCATCGAGACCATGCTCTATGCGCTCTGGGACCTCGGCCTGAAGGTCGGCCATAGCAGCCGTTCGCTCGACGAGATGGTGCGCCAGGCCAAGGGCGACGTGACGATCCGCACTGCCCTGCTCGAGGCGCGCTACGTCTGGGGCGATCAGCTACTGTATGACGAGGCCGCGGCCAAGTTCCACGCCGAGGTCCAGGCCGGCACCGCCCGCCAGTTCATCGCCGACAAGCTCGCCGAGCGCGACGTGCGCCACAAGAAGATGGGCGACACGCGTTATGTCGTCGAACCCAATGTGAAGGAAGCCAAGGGCGGCCTGCGCGATCTGCACACGCTCTTCTGGATCGGCAAATATGCCTATAATGTCAGCGAGCCGGCGCAGCTCGTCGACGCGGACCTGCTCAGCCCCGCCGAATACCGGCTGTTCCACCGCGCCGGGAATTTCCTCTGGGCGGTGCGCTGCCACCTGCACAGCATCTCCGGGCGCGCCGAGGACCGGCTGACATTCGACCTGCAGCGCGAGATCGCCGAACGGATGCGCTTCGCCGACCGGCCGGGCAAGTCGAGCGTCGAGCGCTTCATGCAATATTATTTCCTGCAGGCGAAGACCGTCGGCGACCTGACCGGCGTCTTCCTCGCCCATCTCGACGAGAAGTTCGCGGCGCGCGGCCGCCGTTTCGGCCTGCCCACGCTGCGCCGTGCGCCGGGCAAACTCAACGGCTTCACCGTGGATCGCGGCCGGCTCGCCTTGCCTTCGGACGACTTCCTGCGGAAAAAACCGGTGCGCCTGATCGAGATGTTCGCGCTGGCCGACCGGCACCACATGGAAATCCATCCGCTCGCCATGCGCGCCGCCGCGCGCGACGCGAAGCTGGCCGACGATATCCGCCGCGATCCTGAGGCCAATGCGCTGTTCCTCGAAGTGCTGACGTCACCGCGCGATCCGGAGACGGTGCTGCGCTGGATGAACGAGGCCGGCGTGTTCGGCCGCTTCGTGCCCGATTTCGGCAAGGTCGTCGCGCAGATGCAGTTCGACATGTATCACCATTATACCGTCGACGAGCACACCATCCGCGCCATCGGCCTGCTGGCAAAGATCGAGCGCGGCGAGCTCAGCGAGGATCATCCGCTCTCCTCGGCGATCATGAAGCAGATCGTCTCGCGCCGCGTGCTCTATGTCGCGGTGCTGCTGCACGACATCGCCAAGGGCCGCGGCGGCGACCACTCGCTGCTCGGTGCCGATGTCGCGCATCGCCTGGGCCCGCGCTTCGGCCTCAACCCGGCCGAGACCGAGACGGTCGCCTGGCTGGTCCGCTGGCACCTGCTGATGTCGGCGACCGCGTTCAAGCGCGACCTGTCGGACTTCAAGACCATCCTCGATTTCTGCGACATCGTGCAGAGCCCGGAGCGCCTGCGCCTCCTGCTCGCGCTGACCGTGGTGGACATCCGCGCCGTCGGGCCGGGCGTATGGAACGGCTGGAAGCGCCAGCTCCTGTCCGACCTGTATGAATCGGCGGAGGAAGTGCTCCGGCTCGGGCACAAGCAGAAGGGCCGCAGCGAGCGCATCGCCGCCAAGCAGGAGACACTTCAGGCAGCGCTCGGCTGGGACGACACCCGCTTCGCCGCGCTGGTGAAGCGCCTGCCCGAACCCTATTGGGTCGCCGAGCCCGAGGATGTGCTGGTCCGCAACGCTCGGATCATCGAGGAAGCCGGCTCGGCCCAGCTGTTCATCGCGGCGCAGGTCTATCCGGAACGCGGCGCCACGCTCGTCACCGTCTATGCCGCCGACCATCCCGGCCTGTTCTACCGCATCGCCGGGGCGATCAGCGTGGCGGGCGGCAACATCATCGATGCGCGCATCCACACCACGCGCGACGGCATGGCGCTCGACAATTTTCTCGTCCAAGATCCGGTCGGCCGCCCGTTCGACGATTCAGCGCAGCTCAACCGGCTGAAGGGCGCGATCGAGGATGCGCTGGCCAACCGTTCCCGGCTCGCCGACCGGCTGATGGCCAAGCCGCTGCCGCGCACCCGCGCCGAGGCATTCGACATCGCGCCCAACGTGCTGATCGACAACCGCGCCTCGAACCGCTTCACCGTGATCGAGGTCAATGCGCGCGACCGGCCCGCGCTGCTGCATCAGCTGGCGCATGCGCTGTTCCAGTCCAAGGTGACGATTCACTCGGCGCATGTCGCCACCTATGGCGAGCGCGCGGTGGACACCTTCTATCTGACCGACCTGATCGGCGACAAGATCGCCGGCGGGACGCGCCTCAAGGCCATCGAGAAACGCCTGCTCGACGCGGCGGCGGGCACGCCAGCGAGGGAAGCCGCCTGATCTGACATGGGAGAAACGACATGCCGGTACTGGGAATTGGAGGATTGTTTTTCCGCGCGAAGGATCCGGACGCCCTGTCCGCCTGGTACCGCGAGCATCTGAATGTCGGGGCGGGCTGCATGGCCACCGCCGAAGGCACGCCGGACGAATGGTCGTGGACGACGCAAGGCGGCCCGGTCGTCTTCGCGCCGTTCAAGGAAAGCACCGATTATTTCGCCGAAGACAAGCAGTGGATGATCAACCTGCGCGTCAGCGATCTCGACTCACTGCTCGACCAGCTCAACGCCGCCGGCATCGACATCATCACCAAGCCCGAATGGAACGACCCCTCGGTCGGCCAGTTCGCCCGCATCCACGACCCGGAAGGCAATGCGATCGAGCTGTGGGAGCCGCCGGCTTGATTCAAACGACGTACGCTGCCGGGTAGAGCAACCTTCGCTGGGTACGATCCACCCCTCACCGTTCGTGCTGAGCTTGTCGAAGCACTGCTCTTTCTCTTGGACGGCAAAAGGAAGAACAGCCCTTCGACAAGCTCAGGGCGAACGGGGGGGAGGCAGCCCCCGACAAAGGCTGCGGTGGCGCCGAAACGCCACCGCTCTCGATCAGAAACGCTTGCGCAAGGTCACGCCGTACGTACGCGGCTCAGCCAGGAAGGCGGAGAAGATCTGGTTCCCCGTCGCAAAGGCCGGCGCGCCGAACTTCTGCACCTGGGACTGCGATCCGGCACCCTGGAACGGCGCGTTGAACGCGACCTGCTCGTACTTGGTGTCGAGCAGGTTCTGCGCCCAGAGTTCCAGGCTCCAGTTCTGGTCGGCGCCGCGCAGGCCGATACGCGCGTTCATCAGGAAGAAGCTGTCCTGCGCCTTCTCGACGAACAGGTCGGACCCGGTGTTGTAGTCGGAGCTGAGGCGGCCATCGACATAGAACAGCGCCGACATGCCGCTGGTCCCGATTTCCGGCGTCCAGCTGGTCGACATGGTCACCACGTTGCGCGGCGCGTTCGACATCTGCTGCCCCGGCAGCAGCGCGAGGAACGGATCGAGCGCCTCGCCCGATTTGCTGCCGACCAGATTGTTACGGTACTTGGTCGCGGCGAGGGTATAGCCCAGGTTCACCGCGAAGTTGCGCGCCGGGTACAGCCCCGCCTCGATCTCCACGCCCTGCGACAGCACGCCGTACTTCACGCCCGCGGTGCAGGTACCGGTGGCCGCGCTGTTGTCGCCGTCCGCACCGTTGAGGCTGGTTTTGCACGATCCGATATTCTGGACGATGTAGTTGGTGCCGTTGAAGGTGTTGAGCTGGAAGTTGCTGAACTCCTGACGGAAACCGGCGACGTTCAGGGTGAACTTGCGCGAGCTGTACTTCAGGCCGACCTCGTAGGAATTGACCGTCTCCGGGTCGAAGCGCAGCAGCGCCGCATTCGGGGTCGCCGTGGTCGAGGCGAGATAGGCCGGGCCGAGGTCCGAACGGTCGAGATTATAGCCACCCGCCTTGTAGCCGCGCGAATAGCTCGCATAGACCATCAGCCCGTCGACCGGCTTGTACGAGACGACGCCGGTGCCGGTGAACTCGCCTTCGCTCAGGCTGTCGCTGATCGTCTTGCCGTTGAGCCCGATCGTCGAGTTGCCGGTGCAGCCGAGCGTGATGATGCCCGCTGCCGTCGACGCCAGCGCCGGATTGGTCAGCAACCCGCCGAGACCACCCTGCGCGGTGCCAGCCTGAAGCGCTGGGCAGATCGTGTTGTTGTTCTGGAAGCTGGCGTTGAAGTCCTTCTTCTCATGCGTGTAGCGCGCGCCGATAGTGATGCTCAGCCGGTCGGTGACCTTGAAGATATTGTGGGTGAAGGCCGCGAAATTCTCACTGCGCTGATTGTAGACATCGCGGATCGACCCGAGGTCGTTGAGCGTGCTCAGCCGGTTCAGGTTGCCGATGACGAGCGGCGCCGCGGCGCCGAGCGCGCCGTTCAGCGTCGCGATGCCGGTCGCGCTCAGGCAGCCCGGCGCGTTCGGATTGCGCAGCACCGCCGCCGGGCTGACGCCCGAGACGACGCGGCAGGCAGCGAACATGCCGTATTGCGTACCGAACTTCAGGTTGTCGACGACCTGCAGGTCCTCACGGCTGTAATAACCGCCGATCAGCCAGTCGAGCTTGTCGCCGAACGCCGAACCGTTCAGCCGCAATTCCTGGCTGAAGGTATGGAACTGGCGGTAATTATTGCCGTCCGCAGGACGGTAGCCGATGTCGAGGCTGCCATAATCGATGTCGGACGCGCCGCCCGCCTTGTATTCGCGATAGGCGGTGATCGAGGTCAGCGAGGCGCCGCCGAAATTCCAGTCGATCTGGGCCGAGCCGCCATAATCCTTGGTCACGTTGCTATAGGCGCGGCCCGCGGTGTTCGCGATGCGGCGGTTGTACGGATCGTTCGCGCTCGGGAAGACGGCGCCCATGCTCGTCATGATGTCGACGATGCGGTTGGTTGCCGACACGGCATAGTCGCCGGGCACGCCAGGGGTCGGGTCGGTCTTCTCGCGCAGATCGACATAGACCGCGCCGCAGCATTTCTCGTTGCGATAGGTGTAATCGCCGATCAGGCGGATCGAGAAGTCCGAGCTTGGCTGGAACAGCAGCTGGCCGCGCACGAAATAGCGGTTGCGGTCATTATAGTCGGTCTTGTTGACCGTGTCGTAATAGAAGCCGTCGCGCTTGCCATAGACGCCGTCGATGCGGAAGGCGAGCGTGTCGGTGATCGGGCCGGTCACGGCACCGGCGACGCGGATATTGTTGTAATTGCCGTAGCTTGCCTCGCCATAGCCGCCGAATTCGAACGCCGGCGCCTTGGTGATGACGTTGATCAGGCCTGCGCTGGCGTTGCGGCCGAACAGGGTACCCTGCGGCCCGCGCAGCACTTCGATCCGGTCGACCTCGCCAATGTCATTGAGGCCCGATCCGGTGCGGCTGCGATAGACCCCGTCGATGAACACCGCGACCGAGCTCTCCAGGCCGGGATTGTCGCCGACCGTACCGATGCCGCGAACGCGCGCCGAAGCGTTGGCTTCGCTGCCGGTGGAGGAGACGAGCAGCGACGGCGCGAGCTGCGCCAGCGCGCGGATGTCGGTCGCGCCCGAATTCTGCAGGGCCTGCTGGCTCACCGCCGAGACGGCGATCGGCACGTCGGCCAGGCGCTCGGCACGGCGCGTCGCGGTGACGATGATGTCGGCGCTGCTCTCATCGGCGGTATCCTGCGCGGCGGCAGGCGTCTCGGACTGGGGAGTGGCCGGCACGTCCTGCGCAAAAGCGGGTACGGTGAACGCGATGGCGGCGACAGACAGCAGGTACGCGGATTTACGCATTGCGACATTCTCTCCAGATTTTGTTTTTTGAGTATTGGGTATCCTCATCCGATAGCCCGAAAGGCGTATTCGTCCAAAGCGAGATCGATACGACCTCGATTTTTGAATATCGGTGATGCAGGGACGCCACAAAGGGCCCGGGTCGGTCCTGTTGACCGACGGGCTTACGCTACGGAATGCTGGAGATGGGCAGGGTCGCCCGAAAAGTTCCGCGGCGACGCCGTCGCCGCGGGAAAAAATCGTGTTGCCGGCTCGTTACTTGGGCGCGAGGACCATCAGCATCTGGCGGCCTTCCATGCGCGGATAGGCCTCGACCTTCGCGGTCTCGACCACATCGGCCTGGACGCGCTGGAGCAGCGCCATGCCGAGTTGGCCGTGGCTGAGCTCGCGGCCGCGGAACCGCAGGGTGATCTTGACCTTGTCACCTTCGCCGATGAACTCGATCACCTTCTTCATCTTGGTGTCATAGTCGTGATCGTCGATGTTCGGACGCATCTTGATCTCCTTGATCTCCTGCGTCTTCTGCGACTTGCGCGCGAGGTTCGCCTTTTTCTGGGCCTCGTACTTGAACTTGCCGACGTCGAGGAACTTCGCGACGGGCGGATCCGCATTGGGCGACACTTCGACGAGGTCGAGCCCGACACTCTGCGCCTGCTCCATCGCTTCGCGGGTGTACATGACACCGAGGTTCTCGCCGTCCTGATCGATCACGCGGACCTTGGGCGAGACAATGAATTCGTTGAAGCGCGGGCCGTTGAGCGGCACGGGCGCCCCTTGCGGGCGCCGGATCATGGGAGGACGGATAGGTACTGCTCCTTGGTGGTTGGACAGGGCGATATAGTGATTTTTGGCGTGTTGGGGAAGATGCCCCCGGCGCTAACCGGGGACAACGCACAGATCGGCTTAAAGATCGGGCGGTGTCGCGCCCTTTTTCAGCATGACGATCGCGTCATCGAGGCTCAATATCTGCTGCCGATCGCTGCCAAGCTGGCGCAGCGCGACCGTACCTTCCTCCGACTCGCGCTTGCCGACGACGAGAAGATTCGGGACCTTGGCCAGGCTGTGCTCGCGCACCTTGTAGTTGATCTTCTCGTTGCGCAGGTCGGTCTCGACGCGCAGGCCGGCCGCGGCGAGCTTGTCCGCCACCACCTTCGCATAATCGTCCGCATCCGAGACGATCGTCGCGACGACCGCCTGCACCGGCGACAGCCAGAGCGGGAAGCGGCCGGCATGATGTTCGATCAGGATGCCGATGAACCGCTCGAACGTGCCGAGGATCGCGCGGTGGAGCATCACCGGGCGGTGGCGATTGCCGTCCTCGCCGACATAGCTGGCGTCGAGTCGTTCGGGCAGCACGGTGTCCGCCTGGATCGTGCCGACCTGCCAGGTGCGGCCGATCGCGTCGGTCAGGTGGAATTCGAGCTTGGGCGCATAAAAGGCACCCTCGCCCGGCAGTTCCTCCCAGCCATATTCCTCGGTCGCGCGGCCCGTCGCCTCGACTGCGTCGCGCAGGATCTGCTCGGCCCGGTCCCACATCGCATCGTCGCCGAAGCGATTGTCCGGGCGCAGCGCCAGCTTGATCGCATATTTCTCGAAACCGAGATCGCGATAGACGCTGTCGAGCAGGTCGCAGAACGCCTTGATCTCCTCGATCAGCTGATCTTCGCGGGCGAAGATATGCGCGTCGTCCTGGGTGAACTGGCGCACGCGCATGATGCCGTGCAGCGCGCCGTGCGGCTCGTTGCGGTGGCAGCAGCCAAACTCGGCCATGCGGATCGGCAGGTCGCGGTACGACTTGATGCCCTGGCGGAAGATCAGGATGTGCGCCGGGCAGTTCATCGGCTTCAGCGCCATCAGGTCGGACTTGCCCGACAGGATGGGCGCTTCATCGTCGGTCGAGGGAATCTCGTCCGGCACGACGAACATGTTCTCGCGGTACTTGCCCCAATGCCCGGACTGCTCCCACTGGCGCGCATCCATCAGCTGCGGCGTCTTTACCTCATCATAGCCGGCGGCATCGAGCCGGCGGCGCATATAGGCCTCGAGCTGGCGCCACAGGATGAAACCCTTGGGATGCCAGAACACCGAGCCTTGCGCCTCGGGCTGGAGGTGGAACAGGTCCATCTCCTGGCCGATCTTGCGATGGTCGCGCTTGGCCGCTTCCTCCAGGCGGAAGAGATGTTGGTCGAGCTGCTTCTTGTTGAGCCAGCCGGTGCCGTAGATGCGGCTGAGCATTGCGTTGTTCTGGTCGCCCCGCCAATAGGCGCCCGAGACGCGCGTCAGCTTGAACGCCTGGGGATCGAGCTTGCCGGTCGAGGCCAGATGCGGGCCGCGGCACATGTCGAGCCACGTTCCGGCGCGATAGACCGTCAGCTCTTCGTCGCCCGGCAGTTCGGCGGCCCATTCGGCCTTGAACGTCTCGCCCTGCTTGCGCCACAGCGCGATCAGGTCGTCACGCTGCCAGACTTCGCGGACCAGCGGCTCGTTGCGGGCGATGACGTCGCGCATCGCCTGCTCGATCGCGGGCAGGTCCTCCTCGGTGAAGGGCCGGTCCTTCGGCGCGAAGTCGTAATAGAAGCCGTCGTCGGTCGAGGGGCCGAAGGTGATCTGCGTGCCCGGAAACAGGTTCTGCACCGCCTCGGCCAGCACATGCGCATAGTCGTGGCGCGCCAGTTCGAGCGCATCCGCCTCGTCCCGGCTGGTCACCAGCGCAAGGTGCGCGTCGCCCTCGAGCGGGCGCATGATGTCGCGCAGGTCGCCATCGACCCGCGCGGCGATCGCTGCCTTGGCGAGGCCCGGACCGATCGCCGCGGCGATGTCCGCGGGGGTAGTCCCCGGCGCAACCTCACGGACGGAACCGTCGGGCAGCGTTATGCGGAACATCTCGGACATGACGAAATCGGTACTTTCTGTGTCTGCAAGGAGCGCGGGCTTATGCACGCAAGGCCCATATAGGCAAGTCAGTGAACGATTCTAAGCATCAGCTCTGCCGCCGCGACCAGTTGTTCGCGTTCTTCGTCGGACAAGCGATTGGCCACAGCCTCGGCGAGCCAGCGGCGGCGCTGCTGCATCGCCCGGCGCAGCGACTGGCGGCCAGGCACCGTGATCGCAATGATCAGGTTGCGGCGGTCCTCCGGATCGGGCGCCCGCTCGATCATGCCGCTCGTCTCCAGCGCGGCGAGCAGTCGGGTGAGCGATTGCGGTTTGAGTCCCTCCTTCGCGGCGAGCGCCACGCCCGGCATCGCGCCTTCGCGGTGGAGCGTCGCAAGCAGGCCGACCATAGCAGGCGTGAGCTCACCCGGCGACGCGTCCGTGCGCATCCGCCGGCTGAGCTTGAGCACCGCGCGGGCGATGAGGGCGATATCGGAATCCCGGTCCACGACGCTCGACATAATGATACGCATAGCGTATCGATTGCGGCGACTCAACCAGCAGGTTCCCCATGTCCCACATGCATCGTCTGACCGCGATCCTGCCGTGCAACGATCTCGATACCACCGAGGCGTTCTATAACCGGCTCGGCTTCGCCCGGCCGCCCGGGAGCGCGAGCGATTATGAGGAGTATCGCATGCTCACCGACGGCAAGGGCGGCGACATCCATCTCCAGCCCGCGGTTGAGGGGTGGCTGGTGCCGGGCCGAAACCCGTTCGGCCTGTATCTCTACACCGAGGAAGTCGATGCGCTCGCCACGGCGTTCGGCGACGAGATCATCGGGAAAGAGAAGAAACCGGTTCACAAGCCCTGGGGCATGTACGAATTCGCGTTGAGCGACCCGGATGAGACGCTGGTCCGCATCGGCTGGCCGAGCAGGCTGGTACGATAGGTCATGCGCGATTTCATCCTGCTGATGCACAATGACGCCGTTGCCCCGCTGACACCGGAAATGTGGTCCAGCTACCTGTCGTCCCTGCGCGAAACCGGCATGTTCGATGGTGGCAGCGCGATCGGCTCGGGCGAGACTTTCCGGAAACAGGGTGTCCCCGCCACCTTGAGTTCCCATCTGGGTGGCTATCTGCGCGTACGAGCCCGGGATTTGACCGCAGCGCGCGCCTTGTTGACCGGCAATCCCGTGTTCGAATGTGGTGGCACGATCGAAATCCGCGAATTACCGCGCGATTGAATCAATCCCTTCCTACCGGATGGAGCCGACCATGCATGTTCCCGATGGTAACGAGATCGCCCGTCCCTTCCTGCCGGCACGGGATTTCGCGCAGAGCAAGGCGTTCTACGAGGCGCTCGGCTTCCCCAAGCTGCTCGATGGCGAGGTCGCCATCTTCGGGATCGGTGCCGGCGGGTTCGTCCTCCAGAACTATTATCAGAAGGAATGGGCGGAAAACTCCATGATGCAGTTGCTGGTCGACGATCTCGATGCGTGGTGGGCGCATCTCCAGTCGCTCGACCTGCCGGCGCGGTTCGGGGTGCAGCCGCCGCGCGCGCCGGCGTTGCAGCCCTGGGGGCTGGTGGTGGCTTATCTGTACGATCCGGCCGGCGTGCTGTGGCACGTCACGCCGCGCCAGGCGGATGCGTCGATCGACTAGAAGGCGCCGAACGGCACGACCTTGTTGTCGGCGTCGTGGCCGATGTCCGCCCTCCCCAGGAACGGCACGTCCATCTCGCGGCACCAGCGTTCGATCATCTGCGGCGCCTGCTCGGCAAAGGGCGGATCATTGGGAATGATGTCGCTCATCCGCCCGAGCCGTAACCCGGCGATCCCGCGCAACCGGGTTGCGTGTGCCATCTGGAACAGCATGCGGTCGATCCGGTAGAGCGGTTCCGAAATCTCCTCGATCATCAGCACGTGCCCGGTCAGGTCGGGCAGCCAGGTCGTGCCGACCATTGCATTCAGGATCGACAGGTTGAACGCGACGGCCGGCTGCCCGCCCAGGCTCGGCTCGAGCACGCCACGGTCGCGTGCGGTCATCCAGGAGAGAGTCCGGGCAAAGCATGCGTCGCCCCCGACCCGGGCGATGTCGCTGACGAGCGGCGCATGGACCGCATGCCCGATCCTCGCCGCATAAAGCGCACCGAGCAGGAAACCCGCGTCCGAATAGCCGCACCACAGCTTGTTGCCCGCCGCGGCCGACAGGTTCGGCATCACCGCATGCAGGATTCGGTTGGCGCCATAGCCGCCCCGCGCAAACCACAGGGCATCGAACGCCGCGTCATTGGCGAATTCCAGGAAGGCGGCCGCGCGTACCGAATCCACGCCGGCGAAATGCCCGCCGTCGCTGTCGAAACATTGCGGATGGAAGACGAGATCGACGCCGGGAAACCAGATCGCCGCGGCCGCGGCGGCACGATCGGCGATCATCCGGTCGATCGGCCTTCCCGGCGCGACGATTCCGATCCGCATTATTCCCTCTCGCTTGCCCCGATGTCGAAATCCCGCGATAGCGCCCAGCCATGCACGACGGCAAATCCTACTTCTTCGTCGGGATCGGCGGCAGCGGCATGATGCCGCTGGCGATGATCCTCGCCGGCCAGGGCGCGAAGGTCGCCGGCTCCGACCGGACCCTCGACCAGGCTCGCCTGCCCGCCAAGTTCGAGGACCTGCGCGCCAAGGGCGTCGCGTTGTTCCCACAGGACGGCAGCGGCATCACTTCCGCGAGCCAGACCGTGGTCGCCTCCGCGGCGGTCGAATCGACCGTCGCCGATATCGTCGCGGCGGACGCGGTGGGAGCCCAGCGGATGAGCCGCGCGGAGCTGCTCGCAAGTCTGTTCAACGCCGCCCCGCTGCCGATCGGCGTCGCCGGCACCTCGGGCAAATCGACCGTGACGGGCATGATCGGCTGGATCCTGCACGCGACGGGGCGCGACCCGACGGTGATGAACGGCGCGGTGATGAAGAATTTCGCGAGCCCGGACGCGCCCTTCGCCAGCGCGCTGGTCGGCCGGGGCGACGCGTTCGTCAGCGAAGTCGACGAGAGCGACGGATCGATCGCACTCTATTGGCCGAAGGTCGCAGTGCTCAACAATGTGAGCCTCGACCACAAGTCGCTCGACGAGCTGCGCGCGCTGTTCGGCGCGTTCATCGCACGCGCCGGGACCGCGGTGATCAACCTCGACAATGGCGATGGCGCCGCGCTGGCGATGACCATGCCGCCGGAACGCCGCCTGACCTTCGGAATCGGGGATGCAGGCGGCCAGGATGCGGATCTGGTCGCGACCGGGCTGGTGCAGCGGCCGTTCGGCGTGGATTTCAGCCTGTCCGAACGCGGCGCGGCACCGGTCGCGGTGTCGCTGAAGGTGCCCGGCCGCCACAATGTCTCGAACGCGCTCGCTGCGATCGGCGCGGCGCGGGCGGCGGGCCTGTCGCTGGCCGAGGCAGCACGCGCGATCGGCGGCTTCACTGGCCTCAGGCGGCGGATGGAGCTGGTCGGCGAAGCGAACGACGTGGCGGTGATCGACGATTTCGGCCACAACCCCGACAAGATCGCCGCGACGCTCGACACCCTCCACGCCTTTCCCGGGCGGCTGCTGGTGTTGTTCCAGCCGCATGGATACGGCCCGTTGAAGGTGATGCGCCGCGAGCTGGTCGCAACCCTGGCGGACAAGCTCGGCGAGGACGACCTGCTCGTCCTGCCCGACCCGGTCTATATGGGCGGCACCGTCAACCGCGAGGTGACCAGCGCCGACATCATCGCCGATGTCGCGGCGACTGGGCGCAACGCGCTGCACATCCCGGCGCGCGAGGCCGCCGCGGCGCATCTCGTCGCTGAAGCGCGGCCGGGCGACCGTGTGGTGGTGATGGGCGCGCGCGACGACACGCTCAGTCAGCTTGCCGCGGATATGCTGGCAAGTATCGCGAACAAGACTGGCAACCGGCCACAGGCATGATATCGCGACAACACGCGCAAATGATGAGGCCCGCCATGTTCCGCCGCCTGTTCCTCGATCACCCGAAATCGGTCGGCGAAAGCTATACCGAGCATTTCGGCGTGGCCTCGCGCTTCGGGATGAAGATGATGTGGGGCGGCCTGCGCTGCTGGCTGCACGCCTTCCTGCCGTTCCTGTTCAAGACCGCCGGCAGCGACACCGTCTCCGCGCTGCACGCCGAGCTGGTGACCAAGCGCAACGCCGCGCGGGCGGCGCAGACTCAGATGGCCACCGTCGAATATGTGATCTGACTGCGGGCGGCCTATTGCGCCCGCGCGATATAGACCGGGTTGCCGATCAGCAGCAGCCGCCCCCCGTCGTCGCGGACTTCGGCGCGAATCCAGTGCGGCCGTCCGTCGCTGCGCCACGAAGCGAGCGAGACGGGCTGGCCTGCCTCGAATGGCGCGCGATAGGCCGGCTCTGCGCGCCCATCGATTACCAGTTGCACGGAACCGCTCGCCACGCCTTTGAGGGCGACGGCAAACTGCACGGCCTGGCCAGCACTCAGGCGTAGCGTCTCCCCCATCCCGGCATGGAGCTCGCCGGCGGATGCCGTCAGGTCGAGAAAGCGGTCCTTCGTCCCCTCGACATCGATGAACACCCGGCCCGAGCGGATGCCGGCGAGGAAGCCGTGTACTGACAGCTCAGTCATGTAGACCACCGTCGTCGGGCTGCCGATGGCACCGGGCTCGCTCGCCGGGCGGTCGGCCTCATGGCTGTCGCTGCCGCCGATGCCGGTGACGTGCCGGCCCATGTTCAGCAGCTTCGTCCAGTAAGCAAAGCCCTGAAACGGGGTGTCGGCGGCCCGCGTCTCGCGCATCGTGCCGCCATTGACCACCTCGACTGAATCCACCGCGCCGTCCGGCAGGTCGTCTACCCGCCAGCCGCAACCCATGCAGAGCTCGCCCGAGGGCGCGCCGGGATGGTTGATCGACACCACCCCGCCTTCGCGGTGCACGGCGTCGATCCATGTGCGTGCCTGGTCCCAGCGCGGGCCGTTCATGCGGAAATCGAGGAAATCGGTGGGGCCGAAGACATTGCTGTGCCCCCAGAAGGTGGTGACCTCGCGCCCCGGCACGAGCAGCAGCCGGTCGAACGCGCCCTGCAATTCGCGCAGCGCATTATAGTGCGCGGTAGTGTTGTGATCGCTGAGCGCGATGAAATCGAGGCCGCGTGCCGCCGCCGCTTCGACCGTGCGATAGACCGGACACGGAATGCTCGCGCCCGACTGGGCCTTGCACTTCCCGTCACTGTCCCCGCTGTGCATGTGGAGATCGCCGCGATACCAGCCGGGCCCGGCCGTGATCGGGGCGTCGGCGAACTCAGTGATAGCCGGCTGGCGCTCGATGAAGATCCGCGCCTCATAGGGCGCGTGTGCACCTTCGCGGATATTGGGCGCGCCGAGGATCAGGTTCCAGCGCCCGGCGGGCAGCGGGCCGGGGAGATAGCCCGGTGTCGCCTCCTCGGTGCTAAGCGTCATATGGTCGCGCGTGCCGCCGCTCCAGCCGCGGAAGCGCTGCGGGTCGCGCAGGCCGAGATCGATGACCGAGCATTGTTCCTTGCCGGCATAAGTGAAGCGGATGGTGATCCGCGTCACCCCGGCCGGCAGATCGAATGGGACGTCGGTATAATGTTCGAAACTGGCGCGGGTCAGTTCGCCCTTGAGCACGCGCCAGGGCACACCCGCGTCCGCTCGCCCGGGTGGCGGCCCCGCCTGGCCGGCCTGCGCAACGGCAGGCCCGGCCAAGGCAAGGGCAAAGAGAAAGGCGGACGCGAGTCGCAGGGTCATGATCAGAAACGATACATCACGGCCGCGCGGAAATTCCGCCCGATCAGCGGACGCGCGATAAAGGTGTTCGCACCGGCATCGCCATTCTGCAGCTCGCCCGCGCGCGGATTGCCTTCGGTCAGGCCGAGCGAGTTGTTGAGATTGTCGACATAGCCATAGACCGACAGCCGTTGCGACACATCGAACCGCGCGCTCAGGTTGATCGTGCCATAGGCCGGCAGCCGCACAGAATTGGCGGTGTCGACATAGCGCGCGCCTTCATATTCCCATGATCCCTGCAGGCGGATACGGCCGTCGAGCAGGTTGAGGCCTGGCACCAGGCGCAGGCTGACGGTCGGCACGCGGATCAGGCGGTTGCCGTCGAAGTCGAACGTCTTGTTCGAGGCATCGACATAAGTCAGCCCCTTGTAGCGCGGATCCTCGAGCGTCGCGGTCGCCGACAGGTCGAACCAGCGGACCGGCCGCAATGTGCCTTCCAGCTCGACGCCGAAGGTCTGTGTGTCGGCATAGCGCGTCTCACTGATCGCCGGGCCGTTCAGGTCGAAGCGATAATTGGTGAAGGAGACGTTGTTGTACTTGGTCCAGAAGCCTGTCGCATAGATGTCGAGCAGCGAGCTGGTATATTTGAGACCCACCTCGCCCAGGTCCATCGTCTGGACGACCGGCGTCGCGGTCGGGCTGGTGAGGTAGTTGCCGAGGCTCGGCAGGCGATTGGCCGAGGTATAGCGAGCGAACAGGCCGGCATGCTTGCTGAACTGATAGTCGACGCCCAGGGTCCAGGTCGTGTGGCTGAAATCATTGTCGTAATTGGCATAGACGCCGCTGCCGGTGATGATCGACGAGGTCGCCGGCGTGCCCAGATTGACCGTCTTCTTCAGCGCGACGGTGCCGCGTGCGCGCATCGTTTCCCAGCGCACGCCGCCATCGACGCGCAGGTTGGGGGTGATCTGCCATTCGTCGGCTAGGTAGAGCGCATTGGTGGTCTGTTCGCCATGCGCGTCTTCCCACTCATAGCCATATTTGTAGATGCCATGGTCGGTGAAGGTCTTCAGGACGTTGCCGGCGGCATCCACCGCGACCAGATCGAGCAGCCGGGCATTGTCGCGCACGTCGAGCAGCGCGGTCGAGGAATAGCGGCTGAAATCCTCGTCGATATGCGCGAAATAATAGCCGAAAGTGATGTCGTGGCTGGTCGAGCCCATGTCGAACCGATGCGACAGGCGGGTGTCGCTCATGAACTCCTTCACTGGCATCGTCACGCCGCGCAGGCCGCCCACGATGACCAGGCCGTTGCCGTTCTGGTTGGCGGTATCGAAGACCTGCGAAGGCGCGGTGGCGTAGCGGAACTGCAGCTTGCTGGCGCCAGGCACCTGGCTCAGCAGCCCGGCCTGCGCGGTCAGCAGGCTCGTCGCGCTTTGCAGCGTGTTGGGGAACACGCCGTTCCGCTGCGTGCGGGTGTCGTTGTAGCGCGTGGTGTTGGCGATCTTCCAGTCGTCCCACGGCTCGAATTCGAACTTGCCGGTGATCTGGGTGCGCTTCACCTGGGTGCCAACGCTGTTGTCGAAATTATAGGTGCTGCCGTCACCCTGGATCATGCGGACGCGCTCGGTCTCGGGGCCGGCGACGGTGCCGTAATGGCCATCGAAGCCGGGCACCGCGCGGATCTTGCCGTCCGGATAGGTGCGCATCGGGATGCCGGTGTAGAAGCCGACGATATCGTCCATGCGCTTGACGTCGAGGCTGACCTTGGCGCGTTCCCATTCGCGCGACACGGTGGCGCGGACCTGGCCGCCGCGATTGGCGGTGAAGCCGGGATCACGCACGCCGCCTTCCGAGCGGTAGAAACCGCCCAGCGCGAACTTCCATTCGCCGATCGGCGCGCCGGCCCAGAAGTCGACGCGGTACATGCTGTCGGCACCGATCGACGCCTTGACCAGGCCCTCGGCATGGTCGCTCACCTGGCGCGGGATGAAGTTGACCGCGCCGGCCGGCGCGTTCGAATAGAAGAGCGAGGCGGGGCCGCCGCGCACCACTTCGATCCGGTCGATCGTCTCGTCGAGACGGAATACCTGGTCGGCGTTGAGATAACCGAGCGCGGGATCGTGCTGGACCGGGATGCCATCCTCGAGCAGCTGGATCGAGCCGAAGCCGTCGACCGGCACGCCGCGCGCGCGGACGTTGCCGCTGGCCTCGCCGCCCGAGGATTCCACCCAGAAGCCGGGGACTGACTTCAGCGCTTCGGTCACGCTGGTCGGCGCCTGCAGGCGCAATGCCTCCTCGTCGATGCGCGTGACGGAATAGCTCATCTCGGCCTTGGTGCGCTGGCCGGTGCCGGCGCGACCGGTGACGATGATGTCGTCGCCGTCGTCACCCTGCGCCTGCTGGTCCTGTGCCGCCTGCTGGTCCTGGGCCCCGGATTGCGCTTCCTGCGCCCATGCCGGCGCCGCGCCGGCGCAGAGCAGGGCGAGCAGCGACGTCGTCATCAGATACGGCTTCATGATAGTCCCCTTTGGTTTCCAATCGGGATCGCCCGGACCGCGACGGACGCGGCCGGTCGTTCCGCCGCTCGGGTGCGCGACGGCGATTGGCTTTCGGTTGTGCTTCGCCGCGCAGACGGGACGGGGAGCGGTTTCCGCTATCGCCGGTCGAAAAATTTTTTCGCCAAGGGCAAAGGCGGGGCTAGGCGATTCAGGCGCCGCGCACTGTCAACCATCTGTCATATGCAGACACTAGGCGCCGCTCATCCGATACTGCGATGGGGCGCGAAACATGGCCTGGCTGCGTGACATCGACATCTGGTTCGCCGACCGCGTCTTCATCCACCACCAGCAGACGCGCCGCTATGCGATGAGCTTGGTCCGCCAGCTGGAAGAGGCGGAGGAGCTGGTGCAGGAAGCCTATGCGCGGCTGTTCGCGCTCGACGACTGGGCCGGCATCGCCAACCCGCACGCCTTTACCATGCGGATCGTCCGCAACCTGGCGATCGAGCGTTTCCGCCGGGCCGACGTGGTCCGGATCGACCGGGGCGCGGTGCTGCACGCGCTGGAAATCCCCGACCAGGAGCCGACCCCGGACGTGGTGGCGATGGACCGGTCCGAGCTGCGCCATGTCGTCAAGGTGCTGCAGGACATGCCGCCGCGCATGCGCGAGGCAATGGTCCTGAGAAGAATTGAGGGCTTGCCGCCGGCCCAAGTAGCGGAAAGAATGAACATCTCCGTCTCAACGGTGGAGACACATCTCATCAAGGCCCTTCGCCTGTTGACGCGCACGCTGAATCGGCAAGAAGAACAGGCGAAGACGGAGCAAGCGACTGCATGGGAGACCACGGAAAGGCTGGAGCGGAGCTGAGCGAGCAAGCGATCGACTGGCTGGTGGCGCTTGATGGCGGCACCGCGGACGAACAGGCGTTCAATGCCTGGCGCGATGCGGACCCTCGGCACGCTGCGGCCTTTGCGCAGGTCGCCGCGACGTGGCGACGAACCGCCGATCCGCGTCTGTCCGCGATGCTCGATGCACCGGTCGAGCCAAGCCCCCCGCCGCAGGCCGAGGCCGAGCAGGCGATGCCGCGGACCTTCTCGCGCCGGGCGGTGACCGGCGGCCTGCTTGCCGCGCTGGGCGTTGGCGGCGCGGGCGCGTTGCTCGCCTGGCCGCGCCGGGCCTATGCCTCGACCAATGTCGGCGAGCGCAAGACGATCCGCCTGCCCGATGGCAGCCATGCGACGCTCAACACCGATACGCGCGTCGCCTGGCGCTTTGCCGACGAGCATGAGTTGTGGATCGAGCGCGGCGAGGCCGCCCTGCTCGTCCGCCAGGCAGCGAAACCGTTGCGCGTGTACAGCGACCCGATCGATGCGCGGCTGAGCGGCGGCAGGTTCAACCTCCGGGTCGCGCCGGATGGCGGCGAGCTGCTGGTGCTGGAGGGCCGGGCCGCCGCAGTCTATCGCGGCACGCTCGCCGAGACGATCCATGCCGGCACCGCGCTGACGGTCGATGGCGGCGCGGCGCGCGTCGCACCATGGTCGCCCGACGCGATCGCGGCCGCCACTGCCTGGCAGAATGGCCGGATCGTGTTCAACGGCATGGCGCTCGATCGGGCGGTCGCCGAATTCAACCGCTATCTGCCCGACAAGATCGTACTGCAGGACACAGGTCTTGCCCCGACCCGGCTTGGCGGCGAGTTCCTGATCGACGATCCCGATAGCTTCCTGACGGCGCTGCACGAGAGCTTCGCCATCGACCATCGCCGGCAGGACGGCCGGATCCTGCTATTCCGCCGAAAGGGCTGACTCGACGCGTCGTCGCGCGGTGACACGAAGCTGTCGCGCAGGGACGCCACTGGAGACTCATGCGTCCGATCCGCGGCATAGGCTTTTTTCTCGGGCCAGTGGCTGGCCATGCCCTGCGCATGGCCGGTGCCATGCTGTGCGGCGCGGCGGTGATGCTCGCGGCACCGGTGCACGCGGCGCCGGCGGAGCGATCGGCCCGGTTCGACATTCCGGCGCAGAACCTCGCCGACGCGCTGGACCGGTTCGCGCGCCAGGCCGGAGTCCAGCTGCTCTATCCCTATGAGGCGGCCGCCACGCGGCGCGGCGCGGGGCTGCGCGGCGAGATGCCGGTGCGCGTGGCGCTCGACCGGCTGCTGCGCGACAGCGGGCTCGAAATCGCGCGCTTCAGCGACCGCGTGGTGACCTTGCGCCGGGCGCCTGCGCCGGCTCGGACGGTCCGGCGGACTCCCGTGCCGAGACCGGCACCCGCGCCGCCCCCACCGCCCGAGCTGGGCGATATCGTGGTGACCGGCCGCGCCGCCGAAGCGCCGCTCGCCGACACCGAGCTGAGCTATGCAGTCACCCAGATCGACGCCGCCACGCTCGCGCGCAAGGGTCCGCTGTCCACCGCCGACCTGTTCAAGCAGATCCCCGGTTTCTGGGTCGAATCGACCGGGGGCGAAGCCAGCAACAATGTCCGGTCGCGCGGCATTCCGACCGACGGCTATTCCTCGGTCGCGCTGCTCGAGGACGGCCTGCCGGTGCAATATGACGGCGGGCTCGGCTATCTGAACACCGACCAGATCTACCGCCTCGATTCGACCGTCGAGCGGGTCGAGGCAGTGCGCGGCGGCCCTTCCGCGATCTTCACACCCAACGCGCCGGGCGGCAGCATCGATTTCGTCACCCGCACTGGGCTGCGCGACGCTGGCTATGCCCTGTCGGCGACCGGCGGCAGCGCCGGCTATGCGCGGATCGATGGATTCGCCGGCGCGCGGATCGCCCCGAACCTGGGCGTTTCGATCGGCGGCTTCTATCGACGCGACGACGGTTTGCGCGATCCCGGCTATCCCGCCGATCGCGGCGGCCAGATCCGCGCGGGGATCGACTATGACGACGGCCATGCCCGGCTGTCGTTCAACGTGAAGCGGCTCGACGACCGCGTCATCCTCTATCTGCCCGTGCCGCTCCGGTTTGACAGCACGGGCCAGGTCCGCGGCATTCCCGGCTTCGACCCGTTGACTGACACGCTGGCCGGGCCGGACAATCTGCATGTGCCGATCCGGACCGCCGCCGGCCCGCGCGATTTCGACCTGTCGCAGGGCACGCACAGCCGGATCACCGTCTACACCATGACAAGCAGGCTAGCGCTCGGCGACCGGGGCGCGCTCGAGGTCAAGGCGCGGCTGCGTACCGGCAGCACCTTGCGCAACGGGCTGTTCCCGGTCGGCCGGCCGATGGCGGGCACGGACTATATCTCCGGCGTCCTTCCGCAACTGGTCTCGGCCTTTCCCGGCACTGCCGCCGCGCGGATCCGCTACGCCGATACCGGCGCGCCGTTCCTGCCCGGCAGCAATGGCAATGGACTGGTGGTCGGCGCCAACCTGCTGTCGGTCTGGATGCCGATGCGGGAATGGGTTGGCGACGCCCGGCTGACGCGCAGCATCGATCGCTGGGGCCATCACGACCTTGCCCTGGGCGTTACCTATGACGATGCCAGGCTCGATTTCGACCGGACGATGGGCACGGTGCTGCTCGACGTACGCGGCCAGGCGCGGCGGCTCGACGTGGTGGCGGTCGACCCGAGCGGGCGGGACCTCGGCGCGCTGACGGATAACGGATTCACGCGCTACGGATCGCTGTTCGACGCCGTCACGCTGCGCACCTCCAACGTCGCGCTTTATCTCGCCGACGAGTGGAAAGTGGCGCCGCACTGGCGGATCGACCTGGGCGGACGGTGGGAGCAGGTCCGGATCGGCGGCAGGGTCGAGGATTCGACGCCGGTCGATCTGGGCGATCCGACCACGCTGGCGGACGATGCGGTGCTGACCGGCACTGGTGTGTTCGAGCCGATCCGCCGCCGTTTCTCCGGCCTCAGCTGGACGGCGGGCGTCAATTTCAACCCGGTGCCGAGCACGGGCATGTTCCTGCGCGTCACGCGCATCGCCCGGCTGCCCAGCGCGAGCGAGTTCAACGCAGCGCCGAACCGCACCGACGAAGCCGTCGTGCCGATCACCATGGCAGAGGCCGGGCTGACCCTGCGCCATCGGCACTGGAACCTGTCGGCGGTCGCGTTCCGCACCCACTTCGCGCGGTTGCCCTTTACCGATCACCGCTTCGATCCCGACACCAACAGCTATGTCGACCGGACCTCGATCGCCGACACCTCGACCATCGGCCTTGAGCTGGCCGGGCATGCCGATCTGGTCGGCCCGCTGAAGCTGGACGTGCAGGCGACGCTGCAGGACCCGCGCTACCGCAATTTCAGCTATGTCGAGCTGGTCTATGGCCAGCCGGTCACGCGCAACGTCACCGGCAACCAGCTGATCCGCGTGCCGGAGTTGTCGCTGCGCGCCACGCCGAGCCTGACGCTGTTCCATGGCAGGCTGCGCCTCGATGCCGACGTCGTGCATCATTCCGCGCGCTTCGCCGACATCGCCAATTCGCAGCGCCTGCCGTCCTTCTCGCTGATCAACCTGGACGCGAATGCGACGCTGACGAAGCGGCTGAGCGTCGCGCTCCATGTCACCAACCTCACCAACACGCTCGGCCTGACCGAAGGCAATCCGCGCGCGGGCTCCTTCGACGTGAACGGCATGGGCAGCTATTTCCTCGCCCGGCCGGAATTCGGCCGGACCGTCCGCGCGACGCTCAGCCTGTCCTATTGAGACCTGCCTGCGGCCGGGCGCCGAGCGGACCCTCGAGTAAATCAGGGCCCGAAAACTTGCTCGGGTCTCCGTTCTAATTGCTAGTTGCCATAACTGTATGGCTGACGTACATTCTTCTCATAACTGCTCGCGAGTGGCAGAAGGGGAGAATCGATGAAGAATGACGACGCTCGCCTCGGCGAGATCGCCGATCGGACGGGCTATCAGCTCCGCCGCGTCGACATGCTTTCGATGGAAGCGCTGCAGGACGAGATGTCCAAGCTCGGCGTTCCTCCCGGCCGCGCGACCGCGCTGGCCTATATCGGCCTGCACCCCGGCTGCGATCAGACCGAGCTGGGCAATGTCCTCGGCATCAATCGCGCCAGCACGATGGCCGCGGTGAACAATCTTGTCGCGATCGGCGTGGTCGAGCGGCGGCCCGGGCGGGACCGGCGCAGCAACGCACTCCACCTGACCGAGATGGGCCACCAGCTGCGCGCCGAAGTCGTCCAGCTGACCGCGGATCACGAAGAATGGTTCTTCGCGCCGCTCACCGGGGACGAACGGGCCGAGCTCAGGCGCCTGCTGCTCAAGCTCCGCCAAGCACATAGTTCAGTCGAACCACGCCTGCCATCGAGCAAGAGAGCGTTATTGAGGAGGGTGAAATGAGGGGTCTTCTTTCGAGCGGCATCGCGGTCGCGGCGATGCTGGCGAGCGGCGCGGCGCATGCGCAGAATACTGGTCCGACCGCCGATCCGTCGGGCAGCGCGGCCAGTGCCGAACAGGACGTGCCGATCGACGGGAACGACATCCTCGTCACGGCCCGGCGCACCTCGGAGCGCCTCCAGGACGTTCCCGTCGCGGTCACCGCGTTCGGCGCCGCCGCGCTGGCCGAGCGCAATGTCGCGACCCTCGACGAAGTGGCCAAGTTCACCCCGAACATCCGCTTCGACGGCGCCGCCGCCCTGTCGGGCGGCAACTACAACGCCACGGTCTTCGTGCGCGGCGTCGGCCAGAACGACTTCGCGATCTTCAGCGACCCCGGCGTCGGCTTCTATGTCGACGATGTCTATTATGCGCGCTCGATCGGCGGCGTGATGGATGCGGTCGACATCGACAGCGTGCAGGTGCTGCGCGGGCCGCAGGGCACCCTGTTCGGCAAGAACACGATCGGCGGCGCGGTGCTGATCAACACTGCCTCGCCAAATGTCGACACGACGTCGGGACGAATCGAGGCGACCTATGGGCGCTTCGACCGGATCGACGTCAAGGGCGCGGTGAACGTGCCGATCGTGCCGGGCGTGGTCGGCCTCAGGCTCTCCGGCGCCACGCTCAACCGCGACGGCTATGTGAAGCGGCTGGTCGACGGCGACACCCAGGGCGACCGCTCGGCGCAGATGATCCGCGCCAAGCTGCGCATCCAGCCCGAGGGAAGCGGCCTGACGATCGATATCGGCGCCGACTATACCCGGGCGCGCGAGACATCGGCCCCGTCCGATCTGCTCGCGGTCGGCAACGCGCCCGGCATCACCGGCATCCCGTTCCTCGCCAATTACAACACCTATGTCGCGCCCAGCCGGGGCATCGTCGCCCCGAACGGCGCGAAGACCCTCAACCCCAGCTTCATCACGGCGAGCCCGTTCGAGACCTATGCCGGCGGGCCCAACGACAATGATCTCGACCTGTGGGGCGTCCAGGGCATCGTCTCCTACGATATCGGCGGCGCGACGCTGAAGTCGATCACCGCCTATCGCCACATGAAGGCCTATTTCACGCGCGACGGCGACAACACGCCGTTCGTCTTCCGCCAGACCACCAACCGCGACAGGCAGTGGCAGCTCAGCCAGGAGCTGCAGCTGACCGGCAAGGCGCTCGACGGACGCCTGAGCTATGTGCTGGGCGGCTTCTACTTCAAGGAAAAGGCATCCGACATCGCGACCGCTGACCTGGCGATCGGGCTCCAGGCGCCGGCCGCCCCGCCGCCTTTCACGCCCGCCGTGTTCATCCGGAACTACACCAACAACCGTAGCCTTGCCGCGTACGGCCAGATCGATTTCGAGATCGTGCCGAGACTGAGCGTGACGGTCGGCGGACGCTACACCAGCGACAAGAAGGAATTCACCTCGATCAACGTGCGCCAGCGCGACCTGGTGCAGTTCACCAACGTGACCAAGGAAGCGACCTTCGAGAAGTTCACGCCGCGCTTCGGCATCAACTACAAGGCGGCCGACGACGTGCTGCTCTACGCCTCCTATTCGAAGGGCTTCAAGCAGGGCGGCTTCAACGGTCGACCGCTGGTGAGTGATGCCGAAGTCACGCAATATGCGCCCGAGGAGCTGACCACCTGGGAGGCCGGGCTGAAGGCACAATGGCTCGATGGCCGGCTGACCACCAACATCGCGGCGTTCCATTCGATCTACAAGGACATCCAGCTGACGGTGAACCAGACGCCGACCAACTTCGTCGCGAACGCGGCGGCGGGCGAAATCAACGGCGCCGAATTCGAGACGGTGATGCGCCCGGCGAAATGGCTCACCTTCAACGCCGGGGTCGGCTATCTCGATGCCAAATACACCTCGATCGGCCAGGGCCTCGGCCCGACCCAGATCCTGCCGATCACGCTCGCCAGCCACTTCGTCAAGGCGCCGGAATGGACCGTCACCACGGGTCTTGATCTCAGCCACGAGTTTTCGGACGGGAGCGAGGCCGGGCTGCGCATCGACTACACCATGTACAGCCGCATCTATCACGATGTCGCCAATTCGCCGATCATCACTGACGACGGCTATGGGCTGCTCAACGCCCGGCTCAGCTACGCGCTGCCGGGCCGCGCCATCACGCTCGCGGTGTTCGGCACGAACCTGACGAACACCTTGTACCTGGTCTCCGGAAACGTCTCCGGCGCATTCGGCCTGGCCGAGGCGAGCTATGGGCGGCCGCGCGAATGGGGGGTAAGCGCCGCCTTCAAATTCTGAGCGCACCGCGTTCTTGTATCTGGCGTGGCAAAAAGGAAGAGCTGGTTCACGCGAAGACGCGAAGACGCGAAGTTTTTGGATCGTCCGTCCGCGATACGCGGTCCATTCGATGGCATCCGAATATCTTCGCGCCTTCGCGCCTTCGCGTGAACCCCTTCTTCCGCGCCTTTCCAACCCGCCCCGCTCCAGATGCGATCACCCTGCCGGGACGGGCCGCCTTGCTTTCCACGGACTATCGTCGGAAAGCTGCCGCACCGCTGACCACCAGTTCCGCCATTCGGACGCATCCGCGCGGGAAGCGCGCGGTAACGCTTGCCCCGCAAAAGCCCCTCATTCGAGCCTGACCATGTCCGATCGCCTCAAGATCCTGCTTCAGCACCTGCTGCCGAAACAACGCCTGACCCGCTTCGCCGGTCATGTTGCGGGGGCGGAGGGAAGCGCGATGACGCTCCCGCTGATCCGCTGGTTCGTCCGGCGGTACGGCGTGGACATGAGCGAGGCCGCGAATCCGGACATCGCCAGCTATGCCAGCTTCAACGCATTCTTCACCCGCCCGCTCAAGCCGGGCGCCCGGCCCCTGGCCGAGGCCGATTTCACCTGCCCGGTGGACGGCGCGATCAGCCAGTTCGGCGCGATCGACGACCATCACATGCTTCAGGCGAAGGGGCATCGCTTCACCACCATTGATCTGCTCGGCGGCGACAGCGACCTGGCGGCCCGGTTTCGCCATGGCAGCTTTGCCAATCTGTACCTGTCGCCACGGGATTATCACCGCCTGCACATGCCCTGTGACGGCAGGCTGACCCGGATGATCCACGTGCCGGGCGCGCTTTTCTCGGTCAACCCGACCACGGCGCGCGGCGTGCCCAACCTGTTCGCGCGCAACGAGCGCGTGGTGTGCGTGTTCGACTCGCCCGAACACGGCCCGTTCGTCATGGTCCTGGTCGGCGCGACCATCGTCGGCAGCATGGCCACCGTCTGGCACGGCGTGGTCAATGCGACACGCACCGGCAAGATGTCCGACTGGACCTATGACGGCCAGGACATCCTGCTGAAAAAGGGCGAGGAAATGGGCCGCTTCCTGCTTGGCTCGACGATCGTGATGCTGTTCCGTCGCGGCTCCATCGCCTTCAACCGGGACTGGGCACCCGAACGGCCCGTGCGCCTCGGCGAGATGATGGGCAACAGGCCGGGCTGAGACCCTTTCCGACGCGGCATGCACCGCCCGCGCGACGGGCCCCGCTTTATCGCGGCGCGGCGCCCGGGGTTTTCACCCCCGGCTTCGGCGCCGCCAGCTCGAGCCAGTCGTGCGCCGGCAGGCCGTACAGCATGTCGAAGAATTCGAGCTGAAGCCGCGCCGCCTGGCCCCCGCTGCTGTTCCACAGCATCACGATGCCGCTTCTTTCGGCGGGATCGAACAGGATGAGCGAGCCATAGCCGTCGACCGACCCGCGATGCCCGACCAGGGCATGTCCGGCGTACGTGAAGCTGCGCCAGCCCAGCCCATAAGCGGCATTCCCCAGGGCGCGATCCATCGGGCCGCGCGGGCCATGCGGCGGGGTCGGCACCCTGGCGCGGTGCATCGTCTCGAGCGCGCGCGGCGACAAGATCGTCGGCGCCTCGCCCATCTGCGCGCGCATCCACTGCGCGAGATCGCGGATCGACGAGTTGACCCCGCCCGCCGCCGGCACGCGATAATAAATGTCGGTCACGGTGGCCGGGATCTTGTTCCGATGGTGCGGATGCGCCCAGCTCGCCGCGCCTTCCAGGCCGGCACGCCCGATGCTCGCATGAGTCATGCCGAGCGGTTCGAACAGCCTTGCGCGCGCGACGCTGGCATAGTCGCGGCCCGTCACATGCTCGACGATCTCGCTCGCCGTGTCATAGGCGATGTTCTGATACGCATAACAGGTGCCGGGCGGACAAAAGGGCGGCAGCGTGCCGAGTGCCGCGCGCAGCGCCTTCGGATCCTCCCCGGCCTCCAGCCGCTCGTCCCATGCGTTGCGGACGAGACCGACCCGGTGCGACAGGACGTCGGCGACCGTCACCGCCCGGGAATCGCCGGGAAGCGTGAGTGTCGTGCCCATCGACGCCAGCGGCGCGTCGAGCGACAGCTTGCCGTCTTCCGCCAGCTTGGTGACGAGCGCGGACGCCACGGCCTTGGAAAGCGAGGCCCAGCGGAACACGGTATCGGGCGTAACGGGATTGCCGGAGCCCGCGACCGTCTCGCCATAGCCCCGGAGGAACCGGACCCGCCCATGCTCGACCGTGCCGACGGCCAGGCCGACCATGTCGGGCTCCTGCATGAGGCCGGCTATGCGTTTTTCCAGGAGGCTATAATCGACCTTCGATGGCATTTCGGGCGGTGGGATGTCGATCGACAGCACCTGAGAGACCGTCCGCGCGTGTTTGCCGGGCAACAGCCGCGACCAGGTTACGCCGAGCATCGCAGCGCCACCCAGGATGAGGGCGAGCGCGAGGCCCATGACCAGCTTGTTTCCGTACCAACGCTTCCCCGACCCGCTCATCCGTCTCCGACCTTCCCGAAATGGCGTTTCGGGCACGCATTGTTCTGACTGCCGGTCCGCCTAGCCGCCCGGCGCGGGCTTGGCCATAACCGGCGGACGAACGAGCGCTGTCAGGACCGCGATCGCCAGTGTCCTGAATCTAAAGGTCGATCCGTTACAGACCCGCCATTCAACTTTTCATCGAACGCACGTCAGTTCCACGCTCAGTCCAGGCCGGTCTTGCCGGGCGCCCAATAAGCCTTGGTGACGAGGCGCGCCGCCGGGACCGCCTGCTGTCTCAGGCCCTGTCGCAGCCGCTGGATCGTGCCGGCCTTTCCGGTCAGCACGAACGACGCGCCGCCTGCAACGAGGGCAGGGAGCGCGGCCTCCATCTCCGCCCAATGGGCGTCATCCGGCTTTCGCGCGAAGAACGCGGCATCATGCAGGCCGAGCTGCGACGCCACCTGTCCGGCCCCCTCCACATCGTCGACCTCGAACAGGCAGGCGACGGATCGCGCCCCCTCCCGATGAGTCGCCGCGTACGCGAGCCCGATCGAGGTTTCGTCGCCGATGATCGCGAGCGGACCGGCCAGGCGACGCAGGTCGAGCGAGGCACGCGGGCCGAAGATATCGCATGAGTCGCCGGGCCTGACCGCCCGGACCCAGGCGCTTCCCGGGCCGTCCCCATGCGCATAGCCGAGAAGGCAGGCCCGCCCGGTCGCGGCATTCCATTCGATCGGCGTATAGGTTCGGGCAAGGAAGGCCGAACCCATCGCGATCTGGACCTTTTGCCCCGGCGCCCAGGCGACACCCTCGAGCGCGGGGCCTTCGAGCGTGATCAGCCAGAAACGATCGGCCAGCCGCTCGCTCGCGACCACCGTCGCGCGCTTCATCAGCAGGCGCATCAGCGCCTTGCCGATCCTCCCCGGCTCCCGGGTGCCGGGGCGTTCGGGTGAGTCCGCCGCCAGCATCATGACAGCTTCACCGTGAATTCATTGCCGCGACCTTCGTCCGGCAGCGCCAGCGAGATATAGCCGTTCGCCGGATCGCGGACATACTCCCGATATCCCGGCTCGAACGCGTTTTCCCCGAGGATCACCGTGCCGGCCCTCAGCCGGGGCTCGATCAGCTTGAGCACGGGCAGGTAGAGCGAGAAGGCGCCGTCGACCAGCAACAGGTCGACATCGCCGCCGACGTCCCGGAGCGTCTCCAGCGCGTCGCCCGCGCGGATATCGACCAGATCGGCCAGGCCGGCCGCGTCGAGATGGGCGCGTGCCCGCGCCACCTTGGCCGGCTCCATCTCGCTGCCGATCAGCTGCCCGCCGCCATTGTCGCGCAGCGCGGCGGCAAGATAGAGCGTCGAGATGCCCATCGACGTGCCGAACTCCACGATCCGCCTCGCCTTGCAGGCGCGCGCGGTCGCATAGAGAAAGCGGCCATAGTCCGGCGAGACGGCGAGGAAATTGTCGGCATAACTGCGATAGGTCGTTCGATAATCCCTTTCGCTGGCGAGCAGATCGGCGACCAGCTGCTCGATCGACGCGCCCGGCGCGTCGATGGCCGCCCGCATCGCGTCCGCATGCGCGCGATCCGCCGCTTCGGCGTCCCGGTGCAAATTGCCCAGAAGCGCCGCGACGCGAGGGCTGCTCAATGTGTCCACGACATGTCCTTTTTTCGATTCCGGGGGCGCCGCCGGCCTCGACGGGCGCATGCGGATCGATTACCGGGAACCGGATTTGGCGTCATTACGAAGGCTGGACAGAATGTTATTCGATCTCGCCACGCACTCCCATTTGCCCGGTGCGCCGTCATGCCGATCCTGAACGAACTGCAGGATTTCGAATGGGTCGATCCCGACGACGTGCCCCGGCCGATCGTGGCCTTCGGCGCGATGATGTCGGACGTCGGGGGATTCGAGCTCGAGCCTCATCGCCACCGGAAAGGCCAGATGCTGTACGTGCAGCGCGGCGCGCTCAGTTGCGAGGTGGACGGCGGGCTGTGGATCGTGCCGCCCCGCAGCGCGATCTGGATACCGGGCAACGCGTTGCACGCCATCCGGGCGACCGGCGTGCTCGAAGGCTACAACGCCTTTGTCGATCCCGACGCCGGCACGGGCCTGCCCGACACCTGCTGCGCGGTCTCCGTGACGCCGCTGCTCCGCGAGCTCCTGACGCGCGCCGCGCATCTGCCCTATTTCTACGAGGAAGGCGGCGCGACGGCGCGGCTGGTGGCAGTCCTTCTCGACGAGCTCGCGGGGGCGCCGGTCGAGGACCTTCACCTGCCGATGCCGACCGACAGGCGCCTGCGCGGGATCGTCGACGCCATGATGGCATCCCCGGCGGACCGGGGCACATTGGACAGTTGGGCGCAGCGCGCGGGCATGAGCGAACGGACCCTTGTGCGGCTGATCAGCCGGGAGACAGGCATGAGCTTCGGCCGCTGGCGCCAGCAACTCGGCGTGGTTCTGGCGGTGAAATGGCTGGCCGGCGGCGCCTCGATCCAGCAGGTCGCCGGCGACCTGGGCTATGAGAGCGTGCCCAGCTTCGTCACGATGTTCCGCAAGGCGCTCGGTACTTCGCCTGGGCGGTACATGGCGGAGCGATATTCGGGGTGAGGTGCGTTTTGTCTGCCGCTTTTCCTGCCACGGGAAGCGATCCCCAGCCCGAGCCCGGCAAGCTCGCATAACAGTCACGCAGGACGTCATCTACATGACAAAGCAGGCATATGAGCAGGGCAGCCGGTGACAGGCCGGCGTTTGGATCGAAATTATTCAGGACGCGACTGAGGCAGGTCTTCTGGTTCTGACCAAGGCACCGGCGCTCGCGGTTTGCGAGCTGGTGCTGGGAGGGCGGGAGAAACCCCTTTGCTCCTCTCGGAGCCCCAGCTGATCCCCTCGCCAAGTCTTGCCTCCCGGCTCGGCTGAGAGAACGCTCAGTCTATGTCCGTCAGCTTGGTTCGTGCAAGTTTATGGGTTTACGGGTAGCGGGTCAGTTTGAATGGGTCAGGGGGTGGGTTTGGTTTTTGAGGGGTTGTCCCGGAAAAATGCTGCCATCTCAGCCGGGTTGTCCTGTCTCGCCAATGGAACCCACACCACAGGCTCGCCTTCCCGAGACGAATACGTCTGAAGCTGCCATGTTTTCCCCGTTGCCGTATCAAGCAGCACCGTATCACGCTGAACGTGAGGACTGTGAACAATGATGTAGCGTCCGGGTGCGCCCACAGGCCCTGCCTGCGCATGAGCGGCGCTAGGGGCTGCAAACATCAGGAACGGCGAGCAAAGCACAAGGGTTTTTACCGAGGTGATTCGCATAGCTTTCCCCCTTCGCGGGAAAGCTATCACATTGTCCGCTTCTTGTAAGCGCCGCGCGCTCTGGAGCTACTTCTGCATTCGCGACTAGTTGCGCAATGTCCGCGATCTCCCAAAGGCGATTCGACACGCCGGCGGTCATTTCTCCGGCAACGCGAAGTCTTGAATGTATCCTGATACCAGTGACCCATTCGAATGACATTTGCCGCTGCGGCTCGCCCATTATGGCGGGCTGCGTGTTCAAATCACCCCGCGAAACCAGTCAGATGCCTTGTCGTCAAAATTCCACCACGCAGAGTCCTCTGTCACTCGGGTCACAAACAGAGTGTCGTTTGTATCCAAGTGGATCCTGATGCTTTCGGCGACATCGTAGGCGCTACCTGACGGGCCAATGATCCACGCTGATTCCTGATAATGCCAATGGTTGGGATACGCCTCTAGCGCGGTGTAGAGCGCGTTGTAGTTCTGCCCCGGCGCGTTGAGATCGTAGGTAACGATATAGTTGGGCATGACGTGCATTTTCCCTTCTTGGGATGATGCAACCGCCTTGGCCTATCGCCTTTAAGGGACATTTTATCCCGGCATAACACGCTAGTCCGCTGGGGATTGCACTCGTTAGCGGATGATCCGAGCCGGGGCCGCCACAGCCGCCCCAAATCACGTCAGGCTGAGTTATCGTTAAAAAAGCGTAACGAGTCGAGTCTTTTGTGCTCATTTCGTTCTATCGGAACAAGTAAAGAACAAAGCGCAGCAGAGAAAAGGGCCGGAAGCTTCCTTCCTCGCAGCGCGCATGACAACCACACGCGTCTAATTGACAACCTCACTTGACAGACAAGCGACCTTGACTGTAAAGCTTCCCTTACTGATTCGAAAGGGAGCCTTACTCATGGCCAAAAGCAAAGCGATCGGGCGGTATAATCGCCGGGTCATCATTCTGAGCCTGATCTACGCGGCGGCGCTGATCGGCGCGGTCTATGGCTTCAAGCACCAGCTGCTCAGCGGCCCGGTCGCCTGGATCGTCGCCATCCTGCCCGCGTTGCCGATCATCGGCATGCTGGTCGTCATCGGGCGGTATCTGACCGAAGAGACCGACGAATATCTGCGCGACATGATGGTGCGCCAGGCACTGATCGCGACCGGCTTCGCGCTCAGCATTTCCACCGCCTGGGGGTTTCTCGAGAATTTCGGCCTCGTGCCGCATGTCTATGCCTATTATGCGGTGATCCTGTGGTTCGCCGGGCTGGGCATCGGCGCCTGCGTCAACAAGCTCCAGGCAGCGGGAGGTGAGGCATGACCCGCGATCGCGTCGACCCCGGGGTGGGCAGCTATCTGCGCCGTTTCGGGCCTGTCATCCTCCTCTATGTCGTCCTGGTCTGCGCGACGCCGCTTCTGATCCGGAGGACCAGCGCCCCCGGTGCGCTTCTCTGGGCCATCATCGGCCTTGCGGCCGGCGCGGCCGCCGGCGTGTTGCTCGTCCACCGCGGAGGCCAGGCATGAAGAACCGCCTCAAGGTGCTCCGCGCCGAACGCGACTGGAGCCAGGGCGATCTCGCCGACCGGCTCGACGTCTCGCGCCAGAGCGTCAACGCGATCGAGACCGGCCGCTACGACCCCTCGCTCCCTCTCGCCTTCAGGATCGCCGAGCTGTTCGAGCTCTCGATCGAAGACATTTTCACCAGCCCATCCAAGGAGACCATGCAATGACCCCCGCCAAAATGACTCGGTCCAATAGGGGCCGCCTGATCGCGACCATCGCCCTGCCGCTGCTGCTGCTCAACGTCTTCCCCGCCCATGCCGCGCCGGCCCAGGCGGCGACCGTCGCCGCACCGGCCACGACGATGGACCATATCTCGATCGAGGCGACCGGCACCGGCCCCGCGATCTTCCTGATCCCCGGCCTGTCCAGCCCGCGCGCGGTGTGGGACGGCTTGGTGCCCGACCTGGCGAAGACGCACCGGGTCTATGTGGTGCAGATCAATGGTTTCGGCGGCGACGCGCCGGGCGCGAACCTGAAGCCGGGCATTCTCGACGGCGTGGTCGCGGAACTCGACGCCTATATGACCAGCCACAACATCAAGGACGCGGCGGTCGTCGGTCACTCGCTCGGCGGACTGGTCGGGCTGATGTTCGCCAGGGCGCATCCCGACCATCTGTCGCGGCTGATGGTGGTCGATGCCCTGCCCTTTTACGGCATGTTGTTCGGCCCGACCGCGACGGTCGCGATGATCGAGCCGCGCGGCAAGGCGATGCGCGACCAGATGACGGCAAGCTGGGGCAAGCCGGCCGACCCGGCCCAGGCCGAGGCAGTCGCCAACCAGCTCTCGCTCAAGCCCGAGTCCCGCGCGAAGGTGAAGGCCTGGGCGATGGCTGCCGATCCGCGCGTCTCTGGTCAGGCGATGTATGAGGATCTGACGACTGATCTCCGGCCCGATCTGGCCGGCATCAGGACGCCGATCACGCTCGTCTATCCGTGGCGCACCGCCGCAACAAAGCCGATGGCGGACATGCTCTACAAGGGCGCCTATGCCGCCGCGCCCAACATGACCTATGTCGATGTCGGCGACGCGGCGCATTTCGTGATGCTCGACCAGCCGGCCGCCTTCGCCGCGGCGCTCAAGGCCTTTGCCGACGCGAAATGACGCCGATCCTGACGCCGCAGGAACAAGCGAGCCTGCGATCGATCTGCCGGCGGATCCGGATCGGAAAGGGGCGAGCGGGTTCCGGTTCTGAAGCCGTCGGCCGGAACGTGTCGTCGCCCCTTATCGACAACATACTGATATATAACGATAATATTAAATACCCGGGAAAAAGATATGGGACATGCTGGTGTCCCATATCTCCCCGCGGCAACGATGGGTCCGACAGGGCCGGTGCTCGATTCAACGATTTCAGTGCCGGCGCTATGCCCCGACCAAGACTTTCCCTCCACGGCGCAAGGCAGTCGGTATAAGGGGCCTCATGACTGATCCCGCGCCAATCTCCGTCCGCCCCGCCCTCGCCTATCACCTGACCGAGGGCGCGGGCCCGGCGATCGTCTTCCTGCCCGGCTATGCCTCGGACATGACCGGCAGCAAGGCGCTCGCGCTCGAGGCCTGGGCGAAGGAGGAAGGCCGCGCCTTCCTGCGCTTCGATTATGGCGGCTGCGGACAAAGCCAGGGCGCGTTCGAGGATCAGACGCTGGCCGGCTGGCGCGACGACGTCCTCGAGATGATCGACCGGGCCGTCACCGGGCCGGTCGTGCTGGTCGGGTCGTCGATGGGCGGGTGGCTGATGCTGCTCGCCGCGCTGGCCCGGCCCGACCGGGTGGCCGGGCTGGTCGGAATCGCGCCCGCGCCGGATTTCACTGATTGGGGCTTCACCACCGACGAGAAGCTGGCGCTGCTGCAGCACGGCCGGATCGAGCGGCCCTCCATCTATTCGAACCAGCCGACCGTCTATACCGCGCGCTTCTGGCAATCGGGCGAGGCCAACCGGATCATGTCCGGCACGATCCCGTTCGACGGACCGGTGCGGCTGATCCAGGGCCAGGCCGATCCCGACGTGCCCTGGCACCGCACCGTCCGGCTCGCCGAGCTGCTGCGTTCAGCCGATGTGCAGACAATGCTCGTCAAGGACGGCGACCACCGCCTGTCGCGCGATATGGATATCGCGCTGCTCATCGGGGCGGTCGAGGATGTGATTCAGCGCTTATGATCCTGCCCCTGTTGCTGCTTGCCGCCCAAAGTGCCGCCCCCGTCCCCGGCCAGGTCTCCGGCCCGCCCGATCCGGTCGAGCAACGCTTCGACCGGTGCGTCGATCTCGCCGAAAGCGATCCGCGCGCGGCCGAGGATGAGGCCGGGCGCTGGCAGCGCGATGGCGGCGGCTTCCTGTCGCATCAATGCCTCGGCATCGCCTATGCCAACCAGACGCGCTGGACCGCCGCCGCGGCGGAGTTCGAGGCCGCGGCGCGCGGCGGCGAGATCGTGCGGGACAAGCGCGCGGCGAATTACTGGGCGCAGGCGGGCAATGCCTGGCTGGCGGGCGGCGAAGCGATGAAGGCACGCGGTGCGCTCAACGCCGCGCTGGCCTCGGGCACGCTTCAGGGCATGCAGCGCGGCGAGGCCAATCTCGACCGTGCCCGCGCCTTTGTCGCGAGCGGCGATCTGGCCGATGCGCGCACCGATCTCGACCATGCCCTGGTCGATGCCGCGGCCGATCCGCTCGGCTGGCTATTGTCGGCGACGCTGGCGCGACGGACCGGCGACATGCCGCGCGCGAAGAAGGATATCGCCGAGGCGATCCGGCTCGCCGGCGACGACCCCTCGGTCCAGCTCGAAGCGGGCAACATCGCCGCCGCCCTGGGCGACGAGACGGGGGCCAAGACGGCGTGGAATCAGGCCGCGAAACTCAAGCCGGAGAGCGAGGCGGCGCGCAATGCCCGCAATGCGCTGAAGCAGTTCGACGCGCCGGCAACGACGCCGGCGAAGCAATAGGGCACTGGCAAGCCTCGCGCTGCGCGCCTATCTCGCGCGGGGACCAAGGAGGCACGCCGATGAAGTATCTGCACACGATGATCCGCGTCACCGATCCCGACGCGACGATCCGTTTCTTCAACCTGCTCGGGCTGAACGAGGTGCGGCGGATGGACAGCCAGCAGGGCCGCTTCACCCTGATCTTCATGGCGGCGCCGGGCGAGGAGGGGAAAGCCGAGGTCGAGCTGACGCACAACTGGGACCCGGAGGACTATTCGGGCGGCCGCAATTTCGGGCATCTCGCCTACCGCGTCGACAATATCTACGAGACCTGTCAGCGGCTGATGGACGGCGGCGTGACGATCAACCGCCCGCCGCGCGACGGGCACATGGCGTTCGTGCGCACCCCCGACAATATCTCGGTCGAGCTGCTCCAGGACGGTCACCTGCCGCCGGCCGAGCCCTGGGTGTCGATGCCCAATACCGGCGTCTGGTAAGATGGGCGCGGCGACCCGCGCCTTCCTGGCCATGACCGGCGCGCGCCTGCCGATCGTGCAGGCGCCGATGGCCAATTTCGCCGGAACCGACCTGGCGATCGCGGCGATGGCGGCGGGCGGGGTCGGATCCCTGCCCTGCGCGGTGCTCGATGCCGATGCCGTGGTCGCGCAGGCGGCCACGGTGCGCGCGGCGGCAAGCGGGCCGCTCAACCTCAATTTCTTCTGTCATAACATGGGTCCGCCCCCCGACGAGACGGTGTGGCGGGCGAGTCTCGAACCCTTTTATATCGCGGAAGGCGTCGCACCGCCGACCGGCGCGCCGCCGCTGCGCCGGCCGTTCGACGCGGCGATGGCCGAGGCCGTCGACACCGTCCGGCCCGAGATCGTCAGCTTTCATTTCGGCCTGCCCGATCAGGACCTGTTCAAGCGTGTGAAGGCGACCGGCGCGCTGATATTCGGCTGCGCGACCAATGTCGCCGAGGCGCGCTACCTCGAAGAGCGTGGCTGCGACGCGGTGATCGCGCAGGGGTTCGAGGCGGGCGGCCATGCCGGGCATTTCCTGATGGGCCACCGCCCGGTCGGGCTGATCGCGCTGGTGCCGCAGATCGTCGATGCGGTGCATGTGCCGGTGATCGCGGCGGGCGGCATCGCCGATGCGCGCGGCGTCGCCGCGGCGATCGCGCTGGGCGCGGCCGCGGTGCAGGTCGGCACGGCCTATCTGCGCACGCCCGAAGCCCGGCCGAGCGCGGTGCAGCGCCGCGCGATGGAGACGGCGACGGCCGACGACAGCATCTTCACCAATCTGTTCTCGGGCGGCCTCGCGCGCGGGCTGCGCAACAAGCTGATGGAGGCGATTGGCCCGGTCAGCGATGCTGCCCCGCCCTTCCCCTATTCGAGCGCGGCGCTGGCCCCGCTGCGCAGCCATGCCGAGCACGACGGCCGGGGCGATTATTCGCCGCTCTGGGCCGGCCAGGGCGTGGCGCTCGCCCGTACCGACTCGGCCGCTGCCCTTACCGACCGCCTGGGCAGTGCCGCCCTTATCGGGAGCCTCGCATGACTGACCTCGAGATCGTCCGCATTCCGGCGCTGAGCGACAATTATATCTGGCTGGTACACGATCCCGTGTCCGACGAGACCATGGTGGTCGACCCGGCCGAGGCCGCGCCGGTGCTGGCCGAGGCGGACCGGCGCGGCTGGAAGATCGGGCAGATCTGGAACACGCATTGGCACCCCGACCATACCGGCGGCAATGCCGCGATCAAGGAAGCGACCGGAGCGATCGTGTCCGGCCCGGCCGCCGAAGCGGCGCGGATTCCGACGCTCGACGTGGAACTGTCCGAGGGCGGCAAGGTCCGGATCGGCGATCATGTCGCGACCGTGCTGGAAACGCCCGGGCACACCGCCGGGCACATCATTTTCCATCTCCCGGGCGATGCGGTGGTGTTCACCGGCGACACGCTGTTCGCGATGGGCTGCGGCCGGCTGTTCGAGGGCGACGCGGCGCAGATGTTCGCCAACATGCAGCGCCTGGCCGAGCTGCCGCCCGAGACGATCGTCTATTGCGCGCATGAATATACCCAGTCGAACGGCCGTTTCGCGCTGGCCGCCGAGCCGGACAATGACGCGATACGTCAACGGATGGAAACGGTCGACGCAGCGCGGGCACGCGGCGAGGCGACGGTGCCGACGACGATCGCCGCGGAACTGGCGACCAACCCCTTCCTGCGTGCGGAATCCGCCGAACAGCTCCGTCTTAGACGTGCAGCCAAGGATGATTTTCGCGGCTGATTAGGGTATATCGGCGATGACGGGGGCGCCGGATCGAGGAGCATGCCATGCGTATCCTGTTTCCCTTGCTTGCCGTCGTCCTGAGCGGGTGCGCGGCGTCGGCGACGCCGCAGGCCAAGGTCAGCGACGAGGCCAGGCTGGCCGCCGACCTGGCCGGGCTGACCCCGCAAAAGCCGGTGTCCTGCATCAGCGATTCCGGATCGGCCTCGATCAAGGCGTATGGCCCGACGATCCTCTACAAGGTCGGTCGTGACCTGGTCTATCGCACCGAAACCGGCGGCGGATGCGAGAAGATCGGCCGCGGCGACATCCTCGTGACCAAAAGCCCCTCGGGGCGGTTGTGCAGCGGCGATATCGGCCAGACCTATGATCCGACCTCGCGCTTCCCGACCGGCAGCTGCGCGATCGGCGAGTTCACCCCGTACAGGAAGGTAAAGTGATGCGCCGCCGTCCCGCTTTGGGCCTGGCCGCCGTGACGATCGCGGCCTGTGCGACCGCTGCCGACAGCAGCAAGGATCTCGACAAGGCGCTCGCCGGGCGCGCGCCGGGTGTCGCGGTTGACTGTATCGACCGGTCCTTCGCCGGCGGGCCGCAGATCATCGACGACAAGACCCTGCTCTACCGGTCCGGTCGCCACATCTACCGCAACGACCTCGAAGCGAACTGCCCCTCGCTGCGTCAGACCTCGATCCTGGTGATCGAGGCGCATGGTAGCCAGATGTGCCGCAACGACCTGTTCCGGCCGACCGAGCCGGGCAGCGTCGTGCCCGGCCCGATCTGCCGGCTCGGCAAATTCACGCCCTATGACAAGCCGAAACCCTGAGACTCAGAGCACGAACCGCGACAGATCGGTGTTGCGGGCGATCACGGCGAGCTGCTTGTCGACATAGGCACCGTCGACCACCAGGGTCTCGCCCTTGCGGTCCTCGGCGTCGAAGCTGACTTCCTCGAGCAGCTTCTCCATCACCGTCTGCAGCCGGCGCGCACCGATATTCTCGATCTCGCCATTCACTTCGGCGGCGATCTTGGCGACCGCGCGGATGCCGTCCTCGGTGAACTCGACCGTCACGCCCTCGGTGCCGATCAGCGCGACATATTGCTGCGTGAGCGAGGCCTTGGTGTCGGACAGGATCGCGACGAAATCATCCTCGGTCAGCGCCTTCAGCTCGACGCGGATCGGCAGGCGGCCCTGAAGCTCGGGCAGCAGGTCACTTGGCTTGGCGACATGGAAAGCGCCGCTCGCGATGAACAGGATATGGTCGGTCTTCATCGGCCCATATTTCGTGGCCACTGTGGTGCCCTCGATCAGCGGCAACAGATCGCGCTGCACGCCTTCGCGACTGACCGAACCACCCCGCACGTCGCTGACCGCGATCTTGTCGATTTCGTCGAGGAAGACGATCCCGTTCGCCTCGGCATCCGCGAGCGCGATACGGCTGACCTCGTCCTGGTCGAGCCGCTTGTCGGCTTCCTCCTCGACCAGCTTCTCCCAGGCCGCCGGCACGGTCAGCTTGCGGCGCTTCATCTGGCCGCCGCCGCCAAACGCCTTGCCCATCATCTCGCCGAGATTGATCATCTGCGCGCCGCCGCCAGGAATCTCGAACGGCATCTGGGCCTGGGCCTCCAGCTCGATCTCGAGTTCGGTCTGGTCGAGATGGCCGTCACGGAAGCGCTGGCGGAACGCCTCGCGCGTCGCCTCGCTGGCGCCCTTGCCGGTCAGCGCATCGAGCAGGCGCGCAAGCGCGGCTTCCTCGGCCTTGTCCTTCACCGCAACGCGGCGGCGTTCCTTTTCCAGCCGGATCGCTTCCTCGACCAGGTCGCGGGCGATCTGCTCGACGTCGCGGCCGACATAGCCGACCTCGGTGAACTTGGTCGCCTCGACCTTGACGAAGGGCGCATCGGCCAGCTTGGCCAGGCGGCGGCTGATCTCGGTCTTGCCGCAGCCGGTCGGGCCGATCATCAGGATGTTCTTGGGGGTGACCTCGTCGCGCAGATCGCTGCCGAGCTGCTGGCGGCGCCAGCGATTGCGCATCGCGACCGCGACCGCCTTCTTGGCGTCCTTCTGGCCGATAATGTGCTCGTCCAGGGCTGCGACGATGGCTTTGGGGGTAAGTGCTTCGTTCATTCTTCTGGGTTCTTCTCAACTCCCCTCCCGCTTGCGGGAGGGGTCGGGGGAGGGCTTGTCAGCCATGAAAGGATCGGGGGAGGACAGCCCCTCCCCCAGCCCCTCCCGCAAGCGGGAGGGGAGTAAGGATCAGGTCGCGCTGTCCAGGCTTTCGACCGTGAGGCGCTCGTTGGTGTACACGCAGACATCCGCCGCGATCTTCATCGCCTTGCGGCAGATCGTCTCGGCATCTTCCTCATAATCGACCAGCGCGCGCGCCGCGGCGAGGGCATAATTGCCGCCCGATCCGATCGCGGCGACGCCGGCCTCGGGCTCGAGCACGTCGCCATTGCCGGTGAGGATCAGCGTCACGTCCTTGTCGGCGACGATCATCATCGCCTCCAGGTTGCGCAGATACTTGTCGGTCCGCCAGTCCTTGGCGAGCTCGACCGCCGCGCGCAGCAACTGGCCGTGATGCTGTTCGAGCTTGCGCTCGAGCCGCTCGAACAGGGTGAAGGCATCGGCCGTCGCGCCGGCGAAACCGCCGATCACTGATCCGTCACCGAGGCGGCGGACCTTTTTCGCATTGGGCTTCATCACGGTCTGGCCCTGCGTCACCTGGCCGTCTCCGGCGACGACGACGCGTCCATTCTTGCGCACGGAGAGAATTGTCGTGCCGTGCCACGTTGTGTCGTTTCCACTCATGGGGCGCATATGGGATGGCGAAAGCGGGTGCGCAATCCGGGCCTGTTTTTGGCGTTGCGCCGCAGCATGGGCTTGCCCGATAAGAGCGGCACCGACCTGGGGGAAAGCAATGGAGATGAAGCATTCGAGCGGACCCGAGCATGCGCTGGAGCGGCTCGTCTTCTTCTCGGACGCGGTGTTCGCGATCGCGATCACCCTGTTGATCATCGAGATTCATGTCCCGCGTCTCCCTCCGGAATCGACCTCTTACGACTATCTCGTCGCGCTCGAGCATCTGTTGCCGAGCTTTTTCGGGTTCTTCGTCAGCTTCTGGGTGATCGCCGCCTTCTGGGCCGGGCATCACCGCGCCTTCTGCCTCGCCGCGCATTACCGCGACGCGCTGCTTGGACCCAACCTCGCCTTTCTTTGTGCGATCGTCTTCATGCCCTTCGCCACGGCCTTCATGGCGGGCAATCTCGGCACGCTGGTGCCGCATGTCTTCTACGATTTGACCCTGATCGTCTGCGGGCTGCTCAACGTCCGCCTCAACCGGATGGTGACGACCGCGCCAGTGGTCAGCGAGCACGCCGAACCGCTGACCGTAGCGCTGACCCGCGTGCGCGGCTGGTCAGTGATGCTGGGTGCCGCCTGCGCGCTGCTGTTGTGCTTCGTCGATCCGCGCTTCAGCCAGATCGCGCTGATCACCATCCCGCTATGGCGTATCCTGCTGCAGCACCGGACCCGACTGCACTTTACCGGCGCCGATCATGCCGGACCGGCGCAGGAGCCGGCAAGCGCCACGAAGCGATAACGGACGTCCTGCGCGCTGCCACGGCTGCGGAAACGGGCGCGGTCGATGACGGCCGGCTCGCAGCGATCCGAGTCCGCTGCATACCACAGCCCATCTGACGCACCGCGCAGGTGGCATTGCGCCCGGTAACTACGCGCGCCGCGATCGGCCAGGGGGCACAATCTGAACCCGGGCGGTACCGCGACCGGAAGCGACCAGCCCCGGTCCGGCAGGCGGACCAGGCCCGGCGGCGGCACGACCCGCGCGGCTTTGGCCACGGCGGCGGCCTGGCGCTGGGCCGCGACACGTTCACCGATCCCGGCGAGCGCCGCGTCGTAATTCTTGCCGATCCAGCCGGTCAGCGTGACCCGGTCGGCCTGGGCGGCGGCGACGATCGCCTCGTCCTCCGGCGTCAGTTTTTCCCCGGCCTCGATCTTCGCGCTGATCGCGCGCAGTTCGGCCGCGCGCTGCTCATTCCTGCGCTTCTCGATCAGGGTCTCGAGCCGCGCCAGCTCCTCGTCCTGGGGCCGATCCGCTCGGAGCCAGGCAGGCACGCCGACGGCCGCCAGCACATGCTGCGGGATCAGCATGTTGGCGGCGGCGAGCAGCAGCGCGCCCAGCGGGATGACGACGAACACCGCCCGCTCCACCTTCGGCGCGACGCGGCCGAACAGCCAGACGACCAGCACCGCGACCGGCGCGAGCACGAGGAAAGTGAGGGAAGTGCCGAGCGAGCGGTCGCCCGGCGCGAGCGCAAAGAACAGCAGGGGCACGAGAAAGGCGAGGATGACCCGGCCTAGCAGCTTCGCGTAACCGATCAGCGCATCGCGAGCGCCGTCCACCCCACGCACCGCGCCGACGCCACCGCTGACCAGCAGCATGCCGACGACATGGATCGGGTTGAGAAAGGCATAGAGCGCGCCGACACCGAAAATCGCGATGAGCAGATAGTTGAGCTGCGGCAGGCCGAGGCTGCGGAAGAGGGCGCCCGCTACAAGCAGCGCGATCATCGCGGCAACCACCAGCACGAGGCGGCGATGAACGCTCTCGATCGTGGCACCGGCGGTCTGCAGCCCTTCGGAAAGACCAGTCCGGGTCCTGCCCCAAAGCTCGGCCGAGCGCTGTTTCATCGAGGCGAGCGCGCCGCCCCGGGGCTGCGGCACCATCGCCCGCGGTTCTGCCTTCGCTGGAAGATCGGCCATCGTTCCCCCCGGTAACCAGCCCCGACGATATGGGGCCGGACCGGGACTTGATAGAGGTGCCGCCGATCGCGCGCTAGGAGGAACGCGACGTGGCCGGGCGCGGCACGGCCGCGCCCGGCGCGTCAGTTAACGGCAGCGCGTGTTGTTGGCGTCGATCGAGGCGCCGGCAACGCCGCCGCCCGCCGCGCCGAGCAAGGTGCCGAGCGTCTTGGAACCGCCCGGCGCGATGATGTTGCCGAGCAGGCCGCCCACCGCCGCACCGACGAGCAAGCCGGTCGTGCCGTCCGAGCGGCGGCAATAATAACGGCCGTCCTGACCACGATAAACGCGGTCGTTACGCGACAGGCGGCGTTCCCGATAGCGCGGCGAATCGCGATAATACCGGTCGGCATAATAGCCGTTATATTGGGGGTCCGGCCGGTTATAATCATATTGCCGGTATGTACGATAACGGGGATCGACCCCTTCGTCGCCATAGCTTGTACAGCCCGAGACAAGGCCGGCGCTGAGGGTAGCCGCGGCCAGCAGGCCGAGGGTCATGGTACGCATATCACTCTCCCGTTTCGTTATGCCTGCGCAACGCGGCAGGCACGAGGATGGTTGCAATCCTAGTGAGTCGTCATCGACGGGAAACCCGATGGCGGGCGCAGCGCTTCACGTTCGCCGGGTGTGACCGCCGCCGTCGGATCCGGGCGGAAGGCGAGCGGCGCGCGGTCTTGCGGGCCGGGATGAGGCTGGTCGAGCGCAAGATCGGGCGCTGCATGCTCGGCCGATGCGGCATAGCTGCGGCCCCGCGCCAGAAGGGTGACGAGCACCCCGCCGATCGCAACCGCCGCGGCGCCGAGCGAGATGGCGGTGGTGCGCCCGATCGGCGGCTTTGGTTTGGCTTTGCTCGTCGTTCGCGGCGCCATGATCTTTCCCATGCTGGTTGAGGATGTTGCGGCATCAACGGGCGGTCTGGCATCGTGTTCCGACGGTTGCGTACCGGCACGCGGCATGTGATCCTCGCGTCATGGGCGTAGCGGAGATCCTCGGCCTGGCTGCGAGCGTCAGCCTGTTATCGGGCTGGCGGCTCTATCTCTGCATCTTTGCCACCGGCGTCGCGATGCACAGTGGCTGGCTCGCCCTGCCTGCGCACCTCCATCAACTCGACATCCTGGCCAATCCCTGGGTGATCGGCGTCGCGGGGGTGGCGGCGCTGGCCGAGTTCCTGGCGGACAAAGTGATGTGGATCGACAGTGCCTGGGACGCGGTCCACACGCTGATCCGCCCCGTTGGCGGGGCGTTGCTTGCCCTGGCGATCGTCGACCCCGGCGATCCCAAATGGCAGGTGATCGCCCTCATCCTGGGCGGCGGTGCCTCACTGCTGACTCACAGCGCGAAGGCCGGCACGCGCGCGGTGGTCAATGCGAGCCCCGAACCCGTGAGCAATATATTGGTGTCCACGACCGAGGATGTGGCGACGGGCGGCTTGCTGATCCTGGCGCTGGCCAATCCGGTCATCGCGATCGGCGTGGCGCTGCTGCTGCTGGCGGGCGCCACCGCGACGCTGTTGATGCTGCGCCGCGCGCTGCGCTGGGCGATGCGGCGAGGAACGCGGCCGGCGGGATGATCGCGACAGGTCCGGCGGGACGCCAGGCGGTGCGCACAGGGAACAGTGACCTCGCGCATCCGTTTAGCTGGCCCCGTGTACGGAGTTGGATCATGAAAACGAAAAGCATCGCACTGGCGCTTGCCCTGCTGGGCAGCGCCGCCACGGCAACCGCCCAGACCGCGCCGCCCGCCCCTGCCACGTCCGGCGCGGAGAAGGACGTCAACAGCCCGGACGTGGCAGCCGCCAACCAGGATGTCGCGGCGCAGGCCGCCGCCCGCCAGAGCGCCGTCGCCGAGGTCAATGCCGACACGCAGGCGAGTGCCGACACGCAATACGCCGCCGATCTCGCCGCCTATCGCGAAGCCCTGCGCGCGCATCACCGCGAAGTCGCGCGCGACGCCCGCATCGCCGATCGCCAGGAGCGTGCCTATGCCGACGCGATGCGCGACTGGCGCCGCCAGGTTTATGCCTGCAAGCATGGCAGCAATCGCGCCTGCAAGGCGCCGACGCCCGACCCCGCCAACTACTGGTGAGGCAGCGGAGCGCCCGTTGCGTGTACAGAACGAGTGTCGGCAGACGATCGTATAAACGGCCGGATCACCATGGCCGATTAGTCCGAAGGACCGCATGACCGCCGCCACGCCCAACCGCGACTATGTCTACGGCCTGGCGCGGGCCTTTGCCGGGGCGATCCTGTTCGGCCTCCCCCTGCTGATGACGATGGAGATGTGGTCGCTCGGCCTCTACACGCATCCGGCGCGGCTGCTGCTGTTCATGGTGCTGAACTTCGTCGTGCTGGTCGTCCTGTCGCGCTTCGGCGGGTTTGAGCGCACCTCGACCTTGGTGGAGGATATGCTCGACGGGCTGGCGGCGTATGGCGTCGGGATCATTGCATCGGCTGCGGTGCTGGCGCTGTTCGGAGTGCTCAAGCCCGCCATGCCGATCGACGAAATGGCCGGCATGATCGCAATCCAGAGCGTGCCGGCGAGCTTCGGCGCGATGATCGCGCGCAAGCAGCTCAGCGCCGGCGAGAGCGACGAGGATGCGGAGCATAAGGCGCGCTCCGCCGGCTATGCCGGGCAGCTGTTCCTGATGATGGCCGGCGCGCTATTCCTCGCCTTCAACGTCGCGCCGACCGAGGAAATGATCCTGATCGGCTTCAAGATGACGCCGTGGCATAGCCTGGCGCTGATCGCCGCGTCGCTGGCGCTGCTGCATGCCCTGGTCTTCTCGGTCGGCTTTGCCGGGCAGGAACAGGCGCCCGAAGGTTATGGGTTCGACCGGCGCTTCCTGATCTACACCGTGCCTGGCTACGCCATCGCGCTGCTGGTCAGCTTCTACACGCTATGGACCTTCGGACGGGTGGACGGCGGCGAGATCGGGGCAATCGCCGCGACGGTAGTGGTGCTCGGCTTCCCGGCGGCGATCGGCGCGGCCGTGGCCCGGCTGGTCGTATAGGAGTCGGCGATGGCCGGGACGAAGAAGATCGACACGCCCCCGCTCGAGTGGATCGCCGCCGGCATCGGCGCGGTGCTGTTGCTGTTCCTGATCGCGGTGATCGGACGCGAGGCGCTGAACGGCGAGGCGGCGCAGTTGCCGCAGATCGAGGTCGCGGTCACCGACGTGGCGCCGGCGGCATCGGGCTATGTCGTCTCGTTCGAAGCGCGCAACCGCACTGACGGGACTGCCGCTGCGGTGGAGATCGAAGGCGTGCTGAAAGCGGGCGGTGCCGAGATCGAGACGAGCGGCGCGACGATTGATTATGTGCCCGGCAAGGGCAAGGCGACGGGCGGGCTGTTCTTCCACGAAGACCCGCGCAAGGCGGACCTTGAAGTGCGGGCGTTGGGGTTCCAGACCCCCTGACCCGAACGCGGCACGGTTTATTTCGAGCCGCACTGGTTACGCGACCGAAAGCAACTATCTCCTGCGCGATAGTGAGGAGCCCAGCATGACCGATACGCCTGCGTACACGCCCCCCAAGGTTTGGACCTGGAACAAGGAGAATGGCGGCGCCTTTGCCAATATCAACCGGCCGATCGCCGGCGCGACGCATGACAAGGACCTGCCGGTCGGCAAGCACCCCTTCCAGCTCTATTCGCTGGGCACGCCCAATGGCGTGAAGGTGACGATCATGCTCGAGGAGCTGCTTGAGCTGGGCCATGAAGGCGCGGAGTATGACGCCTGGCTGATCCGCATCAACCAGGGCGACCAGTTCGGCAGCGGGTTCGTCGAGGTGAACCCCAATTCCAAGATCCCCGCGCTGATGGACCGCAGCGGACCCGAGCCGATCCGCGTGTTCGAATCCGGCGCGATCCTGATGCATCTCGCCGAGAAGTTCGGGGAATTCCTGCCGACCGAGACGGCGGCCCGCGCGGAGTGCCTGTCCTGGCTGTTCTGGCAGATGGGCAGCGCGCCTTTCCTCGGCGGCGGCTTCGGCCATTTCTTCGCCTATGCACCGATCAAGATCGAATATGCGATCGATCGCTATGCGATGGAAGTGAAGCGCCAGCTCGACGTTCTCGACCGGCGGCTGGCCGAGAACGAATATCTCGGCGGCGACGCCTATACCATCGCCGACATCGCGACCTGGCCCTGGTATGGCGCGCTGGCGAAGGGCCTGGCCTATGATGCGGGCGAATTCCTGCAGGTGCAGGACTATAAGAACCTGCAGCGCTGGACCGACCAGATCGCGGCGCGGCCGGCAGTGGCGCGCGGGCGGATGGTCAACCGCGTGATGGGCGATCCGGCGAGCCAGCTGCACGAGCGGCACGATGCGGCGGATTTCCTGACGAAGACGCAGGACAAGCTCGCGCCGACGGAGTAGTCGGTGCTCTCCGGCCCGGAGACACAGATGATCCTTCCCCTGATCGCCCTGCTCGCGGCGGCGGAGCCACCCCCTGCCCCGAAACCGGCGCCGCTGCGGTTGAACGATGTGAGCGTGGTCGGCACGCACAACAGCTACAAGCTGGCGATGCCGGCCGAGACCATGGCGAAGGTGCGGGCGGTCAGCGTGCCGATCGCCGAGATGCTCGATTATGCGCACCGGCCGCTGGCCGAGCAGCTCGACGCGGGCGCGCGGCAGCTGGAGATCGACGTCAATTACGATCCCAAGGGCGGCTTCTACGCAAAGGGATCGAACGACCCGAAGCTGCTGCAGCCCGGGTTCAAGGTGCTGCACATTCCGGGCATCGACAATTCGAGCAGCTGCGTGCTGCTGACCGAGTGCCTGCGGATCATCCTGCGCTGGTCCGACAAGCATCCCGGGCACGTGCCGATCATGCTGATGTTCAACGCCAAGGACGAGAAGAATGCGTGGCGCGGCGGGATCGACGCGCTTCCGTTCGATGCGGCGGCGTGGGATGCGCTCGATGCCGAGATCCGTTCGGTGATGCCGGTGACGAAGCTGATCGTGCCGGACGAGGTTCAGGGCAGATATCCCACGCTGCGCGACGCGGTGCGCGCGGGCAACTGGCCGACGCTGGACAGGGCGCGCGGCCGCTTCCTGTTCACGCTCGACGAGACGCCGGAGAAGGTGGCGGGCTATCGCGGCGCGCGGAAGTCGCTTGAGGGGCGGGTGTTCTTCATCAGTACTGACGAGGACTCGCCAGCGGCGGCCTATCTTACCATCAACGATCCGGTTGCCGAGGGCGATCGCATCCGCCGCGACGTCGCGGCGGGCTATCTGGTGCGGACGCGGGCGGATGCCGATACCAAGGAAGCGCGGGTCAACGACACCAAGCGGCGCGAAGCGGCCTTCGCCAGCGGGGCGCATTATGTCTCGACCGATTATCTGTGGCCCGATGCGCGGTTCGCCGGCGGCTATCAGGTGCGGTTGCCGGGCGGGTTGACGGCGCGGTGCAACCCGGTGCGGCGCGCGGCGGATTGTCCGGCCGGGCGCCTGGAGAAGCGCTGAGTCAGCCGAGCCTGTCGAAATAGACGAAGAAGAAGCCGAGCTGGCCGAGGATGGCCACAGCGACCAGACCGAGCTGGACGCGGCGCGAGGCGGTGACCGCGCCGAGCGCGCAGCCCAGGATCGAGAGCAGGGCGCGGGCTGAGTACATCAGCCCATTCGCCTCGAAATAGGCCACGCCTTTCAGCAGCGTATCGCCGATATCGAGGAAGAAGGTCAGCGCGATCAGGCCGAACAGCCATTTGCGGCGCGACAGGAAATACTCGTCATACCCGTCATAGCCGTCCAGATCGCCGGGGAAGAGGATCGCGCAGATCAGGAAATAGCAGGACGCATAGGCGAAGATGAAGAGATAGCGGCCGAACGTCCAGTCAGTGATGTGGCTGAGGCGGAATTCCCACCACCAATAGCCGATGACCGACAGCAGCGCCCAGGCAACCCAGCCGAGATGGACGATGCTCAGCTTCCGCCTGCCGGGATGCTCGACAAAGGCGGCGAGGCCGAGGAGCAGCCGGCTGACGCTCAGGCCGAGGATCACCCCCACGATGACGCGAACGTGCAGGAAGAGATCATTGGCCATGAGCGTCCTCGTGCAGGAAGGTGGCAGATCGCGCGACCGTGGGCAATCGCGCGACCACTGGATTCCGTGAACGACCCGTACTATGTATGGGTTGTTGTATGGATACAGAAAGCATGCACGATGATGCGGTTGGAAAATGACTCGGACAGGTTCCGCTGGATCCTGAAGGCCGGGTGGAAGGGCCTGTGCCCGCGCTGCGGCAAGGGGCATATGTTCACGTCCTGGCTGAAGGTGACGAAGGAATGCGAAGTGTGCGGCCTCGATTACCGGTTCGCCGCGCCGGATGACGGCCCGGCTTTTTTCTCGCTATGCATCGTCGCCTTTCCGTTGACCTTCCTGCTGGTGTGGATGGAAGTGGTCTATAATCCGCCGCTCTGGGTGCATCTGGTGACATCGATTCCGCTGATGGTGGTCGGGTGCCTGTTGCCGCTCCGGCCGATCAAGGGATGGCTGGTCGCCTCGCAATATGTGAACCGGGCGCAGGAAGCGGGCACCGGCGCCTTGTGGAACAAGCTGCACGGCCGCACGCCGGAGGAAGGCGCCGGGAATTTCGATGACTGACACCTGGCTGCCCGATCTCGCGCGGAGCAGCGGCGCCAAATATCAGGCGATCGCCGATGCGATCGACGCGGCGATCACACGCGGGGAACTGCGCCGGGGCGACCGGCTGCCGCCGCAGCGCGAGGTCGCCGCCAGGCTGGGCGTCGACCTGACCACGGTGACCAGGGCCTATGACTCGGCCGGGCGGCGCGGGCTGATCGAGGCGCGCGGACGCGCGGGCAGCTTCGTCGCCGCGATCCACGAGCCGATCGTGCCGCCGCCGCTGGTCGATACCGGCATGAACATGCCGCCGGAGATTCCGGGCGGACTGCTGAGCCGGGCGATCACCGAGACATCGGCCGCGCTGCTCGCCGGATCCGAGATGGCGTGGCTGCAATATGCGCCGGCGGGTGGCGCGGCGCAGGACCGCGCCGCCGGCGCCGCGCTGCTGACCCGGCGCGGCCTGGCGAGTGGCGAAGAGCAGGTAATCGTGACGGCGGGTGGGCAGAATGCGCTGCACGCGATCCTGACCGCCACGCTCGGCGCGGGCGACATGGTGGCGTGCGGGCAGTTCGTCTATCCCGGCTTCAAGGCGCTGGCGGAACGGCTGGGCCTGATCCTGCTGCCGCTCGAAGCGATCGACGCCGCGACGCTCGATGTGGCATGCCGCACGCATCCGGTACGCGCGCTCTATGTCGTGCCGACCAACGACAATCCGACCACCGCGACCATCGTCGCGGCCGAGCGCGAGGCGATCGCCCAGGTGGTGCGGCACCATGACCTGCAGGTGATCGAGGACGACGCCTATGGGCTGCTCGCCCGCAATCCCGTCCCGCCGATCGCTGCCTTCGCCCCCGAACATTGCTGGTATGTCGCGAGCCTGTCGAAGATCGTGACGCCGGCGCTGCGCGTCGCCTTTGTCCGCACGCCAAGCGTCGGCAGCGCGATCCGCCTCGCCGCGGACGTGCACGAGACCGCGATCATGGCGCCGCCGCTCAACGCGGCGATGGTGACTCGGTGGATCGGCGACGCGACGTTCGAGCGGCTGGTCGCGGCGATGCGCGGCGAGATCGCGTGGCGGGGGCAGCTGGCCGACGAATTGCTCGGCCTGGCCGGCGGGCGCGCGGGCGAGGGCTATCATCTGTGGTTGCCCCTGCCCGGCCATCTCCGCGCCGATGATCTGGCCGCAGCGATGCGACCGCTCGGTCTGCCGGTGGTGGGTTCGGGCAGCTTCGCGGTGGGGCGCGACGATAGCCAGGCAGTGCGCGTGTCGCTGGGCGGGTTGCTCGACCGGGAGCGGCTGGCGCGGGCGCTGCGCGTCCTGCACGGGCATCTCGGCCAACCGCTCGGCAAGGCGCTCCCGCTGGTCTGACGAACACGATCGATTACAGCCTGATTGCATGAAGGCCGGATAGCGCGTGCGGCGGAAGGGTTGAATCAAGGTCGGCAGCGCCCTTGCTGGGCGATGAGTCAAATCGCCCGCCGCTCCGGCGTAGCCTAATCGCGAGTCCATGAGGGGAACGCGGACACAAAACAGGCGCGGTGTGTTGGAGCGTTTTGGCACAGCCGATCACGAGCGACGGTTTCGTGGCGGCGCCGGCCGGGTATACTCCCGCTTTGGCGCGGCGGGGGTGGGCCGCAATCTCGCCCATAGGAGTCTTACGGCAATGACGATACGGACAGCATGGATCCTGCCAACGGCACTCGCCGCGGCGTGCGCGGGCATCGCGGCACCGGCAAGCGCGGGCCAGGCGCAGCAGAACAGAACGACCGAGCAAGAGGCGGGGCGGATCGTCTCGCAACCGGCGCGCGACGTGGGCGTGGCGAAGACCAAGATCCCGCCGCTGCTCGTCCAGGTGAGCGAGGCGCCTTACACAACGCGCGGCGCCGGTACCTGCCGGCAGATCGCCAGCTCGATCTCGGCGCTGACCGGCGTGCTCGGCCCGGATTTCGATGCCGACGGTACGCCGAAGAAGCGCAACCTCGCCAAGGCCGGCGGCGAGGCAGTGGTCAATTCGCTGATCCCGTTCCGCGGGCTCGTGCGCGAAGTGAGCGGCGCAGCGCCGGCCGAGCGGCGGCTGAATGCGGCGTTCGACGCGGGCTTTGCGCGCCGCGGCTTCCTGCGCGGCCTGCAACGGGCCAAGGGTTGTCGGGTATAAGAGGATCGACGGCGGCGCGGACATGAACCACGCCGCCGCCGAAGGGTCTAGCCGGTGGCCTGGAGCGCGTGCTTGAGATCGCGCATCTCGTCATGGCCGGCGCGAACCGAGCCATAGGCAGTCTGGATCGCCGATTTCGTCCCGGCGGACAGGTCCTGATCGTCGAGGGCGGATTCGAACTTCGCCTTGATATGATCTTCGCCGCGCTCGACCTCGTTGACGATCGCCGCGTCGTCCTGGCCAGTGACGGCGGCCTTCAGGTTCAGGAAGGCGCGGTGCGCACCGGCGAGTAGCGTACCATCATCCTCGGGATTGCCGCCGAGGCGCGATACTTCGGCCTGGAGCGCGGAGACGACCTGGCGGCGCTCCGTCGCGCGGGCGGTGAACAGCTGGCCGTAACGGCTGTTCTCGGCGTCCTTCGCTGCCTCGGTATAGCCGTCGACGCTGTCGAGCGTCGTGGCGATCAGGCCGTTGAGCGTGCGGATGTCGTGGCTGGTCTCAGTCATGGAGAGCTCCTGATTGCGTGAGCGGACTGAACGCGCACGCCGGAGAATGGGGCCGTATCAGCGCGGGTTTTTCTCGCTGATCGAGATCAAGCGGGCACGAGCACGCGCCGCAGCAGCGGCAGGAGCTGATCGCCCTGGCGCCTGATCTCGGACAGATAGGGCGTGTCCGACAGCACGAAATGCGTGATGCCGAGCGCCTCGTACTTCCGCAGCGACGCGGCGACATCGGCGGCCGAGCCGACCAGCCAGGTGGTGCCGGCGCCGCCGCCGCCGAACTTGCCGGGCGCGGTGTAGAGATTGTCGTCGAGCACCTCGCCGCGCGCATGGAGATCGAGCAGCCGCTGCTGGCCGGTCGCGACCCAGGTCCGGTGGTCGTTCCAGCCCCTGCCCTCGCCCTTCGCCATCTCGGCGACCTTGGCCTCGGCATCGGCCCAGGCCTGTTCGGTGGTGTCGCGCACCAGGGTGGTGATGCGCAGGCCGAATTCGAGCGGCGGGAGATTGCGGTCGAGATCCCTGCTCAGCCCCTTCAGCCGATCGATCCGCTCGCGCACGCCGTCGAGCGGTTCGCCCCAGAAGAGCTGGACATCGGCCTCGGTCGCGGCGACCCGCTCGGCCGCGGCGGAGGCGCCGCCGAAATAGAAGCGCGGATGGCGCCGGTCGCCGCGGGCCTGCAGGCGCGGGGCCACGGTCGAGCGGGTGACGCGGAAATACTCGCCGGCATAGGTCACCTCCTCCTCGGTCCAGAGGCGGCGGACGAGCTGCATGAACTCCCTGGTGCGGGCGTAGCGCTGCGCCTGATCGCCCTCGCTGTCGCCATAGGCGGCGAGATTGTCCTGGCCCGACACGATGTTGATACGCACCCGGCCGCCGCTCAGATCGTCGAGCGTCGCTGCAGCCGAGGCGAAATTGGCCGGGCGCCAATAGCCGGGGCGGATGGCGATCAGCGGCTCGAAGCTGGTGGTGCGCGCAGTGAGCGCGGTGGCGAGGGTGAAGGTATCGGGCCGCCCCCAGCCGGTGCCGAGCAACGCGCCCTTCCAGCCATGATCCTCGAGCGCTTTGGCGTGCTCGGTCAGCGTGTCCAGGCTGCTGGCGCCCGCCGGCGTGGTGTCGCCGCGATGGCCGGCGCCGATTTGATTGGGGATGTACCAGAGGAATTCGGAATCGCTGCTCATGACGCACCTTGCTGGAGTATTCCTATCGATCTGATAGGAATTAAGCTGCCGGAGCGCAACAGGGTGAATGCGGGGGCGGAAAGAAGGTGTGGACGGGCCGCGGCAATGGCCGCGTGTTACCAGCCCTCGACGATGCGGTTGACCGTCTCACCGGGGTTGCGGTGGCGGTGCCATTTGAGGAAGCGGACGGCGGCGCGGTTCATCGTGCGGCGATCGGCGACGAGCAGGCCGGGATCGTCCATTTTCTCCGCGAGGTCCTCGAGCAGCGGGGTGAATTGCAATTTGCCGATATGCTGGTCGAACAGCGCGGCGAGCAATTCGCCATATTGCGCCTGGGCGTGAAGAGAAATGTGGTAGAGCGCCCAGCTCATCACCAGGGCGAGCAGGGCGAGGCAGAGCAAGGCGGGCGGCGGGGGCAGCACCGTGAGATAGCGCGTGCCCGTCAACCAGCCGGTCGCGGCATAGGCGGCGCAGACCGGCGCGGCCAGCGCCAGGCCGAAACTGGCATAGATGGCGCTGTCGACGATCGCCTGCTGGTCGTCCAGCTCCCCGCGCAGATCCTTGTCGATCGAGACCCAGAGGCGATACCAGGCGAAGACGCCGTCCAGCCCGTATTTCCGGTCGGGATAGGATTCGAAGGCCTTGAGCAGATTGCCCATGCGCGTGGGGTAGAGCGCGCGTTCGACCCCGTCGGACCCCGCGGGATATTCGCGAATCATCAGGCGCAGCTCGGTACAGCGCGGATCGGCGCGGTCGAGCGCATCGGCGCGCGTGCGCAGGCGCGCGAGGCGGCGCTGCTGCCAGGCGACGCCCCAGGCGCAGAGCCGGGCGGGCCAGTAGCGCCGACCCTCGAACACCATGTAGATCGGCATGTCGAGCAGGAGCGTGAGCCAGCCGAGGCAGAGGATCGCGACCGGGAAGCTGACGCTTTCCGCCACGGTGACCCGGAGCGTGGCCAGCGCGGCGGTGATGAGCGGCCACAATATCGCGGAAAACAGCGCCCCCGGCAGAACGAGACGGAGGATGAGCTTGGTTGCGATGTCGAACGGCAGCTTCATCAATCGTCGGGAGACGTGCCGGACCCGTGCGGCCCGGCCATCGGCGCGCTATCCGGGGCCCATTCCTCCTGCTGCTGCTGCTGCTGTTGTTGCTGTTGCTGCTGTTGCTGTTGTTGCTGTTGTTGCTGTTGTTGCTGTTGTTGCCGCTGCTTCGGCCTGATGCCGAAAAAACGCAGCACACGCCGCACCAACCTTGCCAAGAAACCGGAGTCGTCCAAGGCATTCCCGCTCATCGCCCATTCCCCCACGGATCAGGAGCCCCGGCATAGCATCGAATTGGATTCACGCGAAGGCGCGAAGGCGCGAAGAAGATGTGTCCGGCAATTGGAGACCGGACGGGACAATCACCTGGATAGTTGCTTCGCGTCTTCGCGTCTTCGCGTCTTCGCGTGAATCTTAATGCGCCGGAGCGCGCCGCGGGTCGCGACGCCCTTGCTGGCGGGTGGATCTTTGCCGGCGATGAGAAACAGCGGTGCGCCCTTCGGGTTCGCATGGCGGCTTATAAGCGCCCGGGCGGCACGGTTGAATCAAGCGCGGCACGGGCCCGGTATTTTGCGGGTGCCGGACGATCCCCTATTTCCTCACCGAAAAGCCATAGGGGATGTACAGGAACAGCTCCGTATTGCTCACCTGCTGCCAGGCGATGGCCTGATCCAGACCGGTGACGTCGAGACCATAGTCCGCCCCGTAAAAGCTGAGCGCGTGTTGGGCGCCGGCGGCGATGCGGCGATAGATGTCGTCGCGATATTGCTCCGGGTTGATGATGGTGAGCGCGAGCTGGCCCTTTTGCGCGATCTGCGAGCGGCCGGTGGCGGGCACGGATTTGACGAAGCCGTTGATCTTTTGCTGGGCGTTGCCGATCGAGCCTTCCAGCTTCGTCTTCACCTTGAGATGCACGGTCGCGATGCTGCCGTCATCCTCGAACCCCGGCGGCGGCTTGTCGCCGTCATCGTCGTCATCCTCGTCGTCGGTCGCATCGGCCTTGCCGGCCAGGGCGGGAAACCGGTCCTGCCAGTTGGCGCGCGTGACCTCGACCAGCTCGAACTGACCGGTGACGAGGCTGAACCCGTCGCGTTTCGCGCGGTCGATCGCGTCGAGCAGCATGGCCTGGACCTCGCGCTTGCGCATGTCCGCCTCGCGCGAATCCGACACGATCTCGATCGTGCGCACGGCCGAATCCGCCATGCGCTTCAGCCCGATCACCGGCGGCGGGCGGACGATGGAGCCGGGGGCGGAAATACGCTGGCCGGTGACGACGATCTCACCGCCCCCATCCTGGGCGAACGAGGGGCCGGCGACGAAGACCAGGCAGCCGAGCACCGCACAGGCAAAGGCTTTCATGGCTCTTCTCCCGACCGGCATCATTTGGGAAGGATCATGTAGCGATAGGGCACATAGAGGAACACGTCGGTGCCGCTCACCTGCGACCAGGAAACCTGGCCGTCCACGCCGCTGACCTGGACGGCATAATCGGGGCCGAACATCGCCGCATAATGGCGGGCATTGTCCGCCACCAGTTGCACGATGGCGTCGCGATACTGATCCGGATTGACGATGGTGAGCGCCAGCGCGCCCGACTTGTCCACGGTGCCGCGGCCCGAGCGCGGCACGCTCTTGATGAAGGCATCGAGGCGCTTTTCCGCATCGGCGATCGACCCGGCCAGCCTGACCTTGACCATGAGCGTCGCCTGGCTTGTATCGACGCGCCCGGCCGAGACCAACGGCAGATCCTGATAGGTCGCCCTGGTGACCGGAACCAGCTCGAAGCCGCCCGTGACCAGCTCGACCCCCGCGGCCCCGGCACGATCCAGCGCGGCGAGCACCATGGTGTGGATCTCGCGCTTGCGGGTCGCCTCGTCGCGCGAGTCCGACGCGACCGCGATCTGCAGCACCGCGGCGTCCGCCTGCCGGCGGAGCCCGACGACCGGGCGGTCCTGCTGCGCATAGCGGGCGTTGAGCCGGTTGCCGGTAACGACGACTTCACCCAGCCCGGGGGGCGGTGCAGGCGCATCCTGCGCAAGGGCCGGAACGGCGGCCCCACCAAGGATCGCGGCCGCCAGAAAAAGTCCTGGTCTCATCCCTGGTCTCATCATCGTCTCTCCCGGGAGGAGGGTCGGTCGATTCGGCGCGGATGGCAAGCGGCAATGCGACGGTGCCCGGGCTTGCGTGCGGACACGCGCATTAACCGCTTGTTGTCGTGCGACGGCATAGGGCGGTACGGTGACGCTGCTCGCTGAAATATGGGCCCAGGCCCGGCCGGTCGCGATCGTGAGCGCGTTCAGCCTGTCGCTGATGACGGCGCTCGAACTTCTGTTCCCGCGCGAGAAGCAGTCGCTGCACCAGAGGCTGATGGGACTGGGAATCTGGGCGTTCTACGTGCCGATCAGCATGGTGATGTACAAGCTGTTCCATCATCTGTGGGTCGCGATCGGCATCAGGCCGCTGATAAGCTTGCCCATGTCCTTCGACTGGGCGGGAATCCCGGGGATGGTGATGGCGCCGATCGCGGCCGCGCTGATCTACGACTTTTTCTTCTACTGGTTCCACCGGGCCCAGCACGCCCTCGCCTGGCGCTTTCATGCGGTGCACCACTCCATCCGGGAGCTGAACGCCGCCAATTCCTACCATCATGTCAGCGAGCCGATCTTCCAGGCGGTGTTCCTGTTGCTGCCGGTAAGCCTGATCGTGACCGATACCGGCCCGACCGTTCCGGCGATGCTGATCATCCTGCATCTCCAGGCGTCCTTCCTTCACTCGCCGACCCGCATCAATCTCGGGCCGTTGCGCGTGTTCTTCTGCGACAACCAGTTCCATCGCATCCACCATTCGCTCGAAGAGAAGCATTTCGACCGCAATTTCGGGGCCTTCACCACCCTGTGGGATCGCCTGTTCGGCACGGCGTGGTTCCCCGCCAGGAACGAATGGCCCGACACGGGGCTGGCGGAGATCGACCAGCCGCGCAGCCTGCGGGCCTGGGTCGACCTGCCGATCAGGTTCCGGCGCGGGCGCCCGGACGAACCGGCCGAGTCCGCGCTGGTCCATTGAGCCACGCCGCCGTGCCGCCGCGGCGGCGGTGACCCGGCCTCACCGCGACGGCCGTGGTGCCTTGTCCTTGTTGCGCTTGTCGGCGACGAAGCTGTGGCCGCCCTCGCCCTTGTAGATGTCGAACAGGCCGATCGCCTCGAACAGCTCGGGGAAATTGCGCATGCCGTAATTGCGCGGGTCGATCGAGGCCTGGCGCTTGGCCGCGCTGCCGGCGGCGGGCATCGAGGCCCAGCCATCGTCCCAGGCGGCCGCCTCGACCGCGCCGCGCAGGATGGTGACGAGGGTGGCGTCCTGGGCGAGGACCTTGCCCGGCGATTTCGGCGGGGACGCCTCGGCCTTGGCCTTTGCGCCGGCGCCGGCGGCCTTGTCCTTCTTTTCGGCGGGCGGCGCGGCGGGGGCCGGTGCGGCGGGATCAGCGAGGCTGTCGAGATAGAGGAAGGTGGTGCAGGCGTTGACGAACGGATCGGGCGTCTTGCGTTCGCCAAAGCCATAGACGTCATGGCCGTTGGCCTTGAGCTGCATGACGAGCGGCGTGAAATCCGCGTCGCTGGAGGCGATGCAGAAGCCGTCGAGCTTCTGGGTGTAGAGCAGTTCCATCGCGTCGATGACGAGCGCGATGTCCGTCGCGTTCTTGCCGGTCGAATAGCTGAACTGCTGGATCGGGCGGATGGCGAAGGCGTGCAGCTTCTCCTTCCAGCCCTTCAGGCCGGCGCTGCCCCAGTCGCCATAGGCGCGGCGGATATTGGCGGTGCCGTATTTGGAGAGCTCGGCCAGGATCAAGGCGATCTTGGTGTGCGAGACATTGTCGGCGTCGATCAGCAGCGCGATGCGGCGATTGGGGGCCGGGGTGGTGGGTTGATAGTCTTCCATGATGTTCTTTCGTGTCGGGGCCCGATCGTTTGTCGGGGCCCGCTTATGGGGCGCGGCGCGATGTTCCGGCGGCGCTTGGTGGATGGCGTGATGGCGGTGCGTGAGTCGCCGGTGCCGGATGAGGGTAGCATAGGGTGGCGGGGATTGCCGCTTCGTGCGGGATGATCAGCCCGGGACATAGGGCACCTGCCTGTCGGCGACGCGGGCCATGGCCTTGCGCAGGCGCTCGACCAGGCCATCGGACTCGGCGTCGGGCCCGCCGACGCCGGCCCATGTCTTCGGATCGCGGGCCCGCAGCCATTGCAGCCCGGCGCGGACATCTGCCCGCACTTCGCGGGCATAGCGGACGATGACCGGGGCCACGGCGCCGGCGGGCAGGAAGACGCGGACCGCTTCCTCCACATAGCCGATCGCGCGTTCGTAGAGCGCGCGCTCGACGCGCTCGTTCGCCCTGGCCTTGCCGAGCGCGGTGGCCTCGGCGAAGTCGGGATAAGCGGCGCGCCAGCGGATGATGGTGGCGCGCGAGACGCCGAATTCGGCGGCGAGTTCGCGATCGGTGAGACCATCGCCGCCCTGCGCGCGGGCGCGGCGGGCAAAGGCGAGTTTATAGGGCGGGCAGGCCTCGGTCATGCGGCGCGGTGTAGCCGGGTGGCGGCGTGGTTTGAATCGAGCGACCGCGCCGTGTCGGGCGGGGTATCGGCCGGAGATGTGGGACACTGGCTGTGTCATATCTCCCGTCGCGGCGGCTGGTGCGAGTCAGTGAGATTTTATACCTATTATTCAACTATTTATACTGACTTTGGTGCGGAACTGGCTCTAATCATTTCCCGGCCGCATCCCTTTTGCCGCGCAGAGCGTTTCGCTGTGCGAACGAACGGGAGGAACGGCATGAGGACTTCGCAACACCGGTACCGGGTCGCCATCGGAATGGCCGTGCTGCTCGCGCTGGGCGCGTGCGACGGCAGCGGAAAAGGCGGGAATGCCGTGACCATGGCGGGCGCGGCTGACTCCGCCCAGGCCAAGCTGAACGCCTATGTGACGGGATATAACAAGCTGATCGGCACGTTCGGCCTGCCCGAGACCGCGGAGAAGTACGAAGCCGCCAAGATTCCGAGCCAGTCCGCGACCGACAGCATCATTGTCAGCGACGGCTGGATCGAACAGGCCACGACCGAGCTCAAGCAGGCGCGCGCCCTGCCCGGCGGGCCGGCCGACCTCGACCAGGCGGGCGACGCGCTGATCGCATCGCTGGACAAGCTGCTTGCCCGCCTGCAGCCGCTCAACGTCTATTATGACAGCAAGGCGTACAAGGACGACAATCTCGCCCGCGGCAAGGCGGAAGATGGGCCCCTGCTCGCCGAGTTCAGGGCAGCGCTCGCCAGCAGCGAGGCATTCAACGCCGTGCTGAAGCGGGAACGCAAGGCCCGCACCGACGCCGAACTCGCCGAGATGAAGAACAAGGGCGACACGCTCGCCTACTCCACCAAGCTCGCGCTGCAAAAGTCGGAAGCGCTGGTCGACCTGTTCCACGGATCAGCCGATCTCCGGAACCCGGCGCTGATCGCGAAGGGCGATGCGCTGGTTGCCGAGATCGAAAAGGCGCTCGACGAGCAACGCGCCGCTTATGCCAAGGCAAAGGCAGCGGCCAAGACGCCGGCCGAGGCGCCCGCCGTCACCTATTGGACGACCGAGAGCAGCCTTACCACGATGCTCGGCTATTATCGCGACCTGAAGCAGAATCCCGAGCCGCGGGCCGCGGAGTCGATGATCAAAGCGTATAATCAGGCGATCGAAAGCGCGAACATGATCAGGTGAAGCGCCGGCGCGGCTACGCCGCCCGGCGGCCGCGCCGCACCGGGCCGGCAGGAGACGGGCGGCAGGGCGGCGGCCCGCGGCGTGGGCGGCTTGATCCGTGAACGCGCGCGGGCGCTGGACCCGGCGTTGCATCGGGCGAGCGGTCTGCCGGAGTGTGACAATGGCGTGCTTTGGCAGCGTGCTTTGAAGGGGGTGGATATGGGGAAGCAGGCATCGTGGTCGGCCTTGAGCCGGGATAGGCGGGCCGCTCACTCCTCGCCGAACAACCGGGCGAACGCGGCCTCTGCCGCGACCAGGCCCTCGTCGGTGAAGACCACCGACTTGTTCCTGTTGCGCGGATTGTCGAGCAGGCCCTTTGCGTAAAGCCGATCGGTGGCGCCCCAGTCGAAACCATTCCAGGCGCGGCGACCGTCGTGCAGTCCGAGATAGAGCAGCGCGAGCGTGGCTTCATCGATCCTGTCATGGTCGATCGGCATGGGGGGATTGGAACTCAGATTACGGTGGCGGTCAACGGCTTTGGTGCGGTTTTAGTTGTTAGTCAAAAAGCACAGTTGCTGCGATTCCGCGATATCACCGCAACACCGCTACAATAGACATCAAGAGGCTCGCGCCGGGCAAGCCGATTATTATACCAACAGCCGTTAACGCCATGAACGGACGGTCCTTGTCGTTGAACGAATGTACGACGGCCACCATGGCGCCCCATCTGTTCAACGGTGGCTTATTAGCGTTGTGGTTACCGGCTCGGCTGGGGACAGCGCTCGCCTCATGTCGCGGAATTTTTTTCACCTTTTTCATACCGCGAACTCCATAAAAGAACCTGATCATCTTCTTCCGGATCCGTCACCTGTCATTCCGCAGTGTTAGCTCCATGTTGACGATGCGATTACAGCGGATGTGAGGCTCCACGCGGCACCCGCGCTTTCCTTGAGAAAATCAGATGACATCCACTCCCCCTGTGGAAGGAAAGTCGCCTAGACCCGACGTGCCCCAACCGCGCATTGCCTAGGTTTAACGAGCGTCCGAGGGTCGAAGCCTAGAGGCTTTATGCCCCGCCGGAGCCTGGCCGCGATGTCCATCACCCCCGAATAAGGATTTCGATGGCATCGACGGGAACATTGAAATTCGCGGCCAACCCCGCCTTAGCTTGGGCTATCGTGAGCGGGCGCACGGCAGGCGCGTCACCGGTCTCTTGCGCCCCGACATAGCGGAACGTGACCTTCTCGTTTGCGAGATCGACATCAAAGGCGTTCCAACCGGCACTTTGCCATGCCAAGCCTTGAGCGCGGTCTTGGTTTGCCCACCAAGCGGCATATTGCCGGGCGCTTGGGGGGAGCGGAAAACCCAAAACCTGTTCCACATCGTTGAATGTGGCATTCCATGATTCACCGTCCAACGATCCAAGATGAAGCGTAAGGTTGATATACTTAGACATTAGCGCATCCTAAGGGCCGGAAACGCTAAAATACATGATCCTCGTTATATGTCAACTGTGTGTATAATCTGCCTTAGACGCCCATGTAATGCAATCCAGACCGCTGGCCGTCAACGGACGAGACCACAATCGCAGAGCGTCACGGCGGGACCAAAACCGGCGACGCCCGCGTCGGATGCGCCCGCGCGGGGCCACCGGGGGTTAAGAAAGCGGGCACCGTATCCTCTGCCCAGCAAAACCTCACGAAAGGTCGGGCGTGCTCAGCCTGTCGCGCCAGCGCCGCTTTTCGATGGTGCGGACGTTCGGCTCGTCCTTCAGGCTGGCCAGATAGCGGGCGAGGTCGACCAGTTCCGCGTCATCCTCCGCGCCATCATAGGCACGCGGATAGATCGCGTTGCCATAGTTGCGGATGCATTTCTCGGGAGTATCGTCGACGATCAGCACGCGCTGGAGCGGCCACCCGGCCTTTCGCACCTTGGTGAGCGGCTTGAGGTAATGGAGATGGTCCCAGGGATCGAGCATATAGCCATCGTCATTGGGCGACACGCGGCGAAGCGTCGCGCGGCTGCGACCCCAGACGAAGTGAAGCGCGGCCGGATCGGGGAAGATCCGGTCCACCACCGCCTGGACATAGGCGTCCGACGCGGAGGACCAGACGGCCAGTTCGAAATGCCGGGCACATACGGCGAGGAACGTATCGAGATGGGGTCGGCGATAGACGTGATAGCCATAGACCGAGAAGTCGGCTGGCCGAGCCAGCGGCGTCTCGGTCGCGTAGATCAGCGTCTCGTCCAGGTCGAGGATGAGGAGGGTTCTATCTGGAGATGGGTGTGCGGGTGGCATGATGGACGCAGGCTAGCGCAGGGAACACAGGCTTGTCTTGCGGTTCGCTCGGCGAGGATTTGGTTCGTGCCGAGTCCTCGAAACCACTCTGCAATACCCTCGGTGGGCGCCATTGCGGTAGGCGCTCGGGGTAGTAATTAGTAAACTGTCACCGTAATTCCCGCATGCCGGCAAATTTGTTTTGTTGCTGTAACGAGCGCGACACTGGTCTACGTTACTCTCGCCGACCAGGCGGTGTGACCCGTGAAGCGCTTGAGGCGCTGGATCGAGCATTGCATCGACGACCAGGCTGCGGGCGCCGCAGCAGTGGCGTGCTTTGGCGGCGCACTTTGAAATGGGGGTGGATATGGGCAAGCAGGTAATCGTGGTCGGCTTCGATCCGGCCAGCATCGATTTCACGAGCGACTTCTTTCGCGGGAAGCCGATCACGGCGCAAACGATCCAGGCCGGGATCGATGCGGATCGCGAACGGGTGGCGGCGGCCGGGCACGATGCGGAATGGGTGATGGTGTCCTATTCCGGCGACCCCGCAGCCGAGGCTGCGCGTTTGCGCGAACGACTGGCCGCGAGACCCGCCGAACTGGTCGTGATCGGCGGTGGCGTCCGGCTGGACCCGGCATCGACGCCGATGCTTGAGGCGCTGGTCAATGCGGCGGCGACGGCCGGTGCGCGGCTGGGCTTCAACACCAGCCCGACCGATATCGCGGAGGCGGTGGAGCGGGGCTGATCGGCATAGGTGGGGTTGAGGTTGAGGCCGAACGACGCTGAAGGCGGCGTTGCGGCCAATTAGTGCACCGTCACTGTAATTCGTCACTGTAATTCGGCAACTGCGCGCGTCAGGATCACGGTTGCCGCCTCGTTAGAGCAGGCTGCGCAGATGCCGGTCGCCGCGCCGCGAGATATGGCCGTCATAATCGACCTCGGCCGATTGGATATCGCCGGGTGGTTAGCCCCAGCCACGCCCCCATCGCGCGGTTTTTCTTGACGTTCTGCGGCTCCTCGATCGCTGTGACAAAGGACGTCGCACTGACCGTGCCGACCCCGAGGATCGACATCAGCAGTCGGCACGATGCGTTGGTGCGCGCTGTGGCGACGAGCTGCCGGCTGAGGTCAGCGGCCTGGCCGCGCAACGCCCGCGATCACCCCATGTAATTCGTCAACGGGTTGATGCGGGGATAAAGACTGTGCAATTCGACGCTCGATTAAAATGTGCGGTACCAGAGATTAATTGGCCTCATGCGACGGCCACCGAACTCTTTAAGGATGACGCTGATGGCACTCAGTTATGCCGTCGCCATGAAATGCCCTCGTACCAACCGGGAGATATGATTCATGTATATTCTAAAAATTCGTCCCCGGTGGCTGTACTTAACACTCTCCGGCATTTGCTGGCCAGCCTGCGCACAAACGACCCTGCAACATGTTTCGAATAACACCGCCCTTCAAACATTATCCACTGTCACTCTTCAACGAATCATACGCGATGGGTTCTCGACGGCGGGAGATTCTCCACCTGTCACTTTTACCGCCAGTGCCAGCGCGTGTGCCCTGAACAGCGGCGCAGGCGACGGCGTGTCCCAGGTGCCCAGTGCAAACGGAAAATGCTGGCTTGCATCGACCACGTTGTTGGATATTCGAATGCCCGGCGGGGCGACGACGGCATCATCGTCCATCAACGCGACAGCTTTGACTAACATAGTCAATGCCGCCGGGGTCGCCTATGTGCCCGAAGGGCGCTTTCCGACGAATATCGGCTCTTCAGTAATGCCCGCTCCTTTGAAAGGGGTTGGCCAGATTGGAGATTCCTCGGGAAATTGGCGGGCGCCAAAATTCGACCTGATAAGGCAGGCACCATCAGCTTTGGGAACATATTCATCGCCCGACACCGCATTCAATGGTGATTGGCGTCACGCCGCTGGAGAAGAGTACCGCATCTACGGCGCCGCTACGCTCGGCCAGCCTTCTACGGGATACCAATTCACGCCCGAGGCATCGCCGCATTATCTTTCGATCTACAATGCATCCGGCTGGAATCAATCAACGTCAGGCAATGACGGGCGCACGGCGGCGGTCGGCTATCGCATTCAAAGCTATCAGGCGGGGCAAGGCGATCTGATCAATTTCAGTGGTACGTGCTTCGTGACGGGGCAACGAGCCGGCGCCACCAATTTTCTCGCCAACCCCGCGTGCAGCCTGTTCGCGGGCGATGCCTTTGCCGGTCAAGACGGAGTGTATCTCAATCCCATCGAGATCAATCTCGATGACCAAGGCAATGACGTTGCTGGCATCGGTGCGGTGTTCAACCTGCGGCGTACAAGCGCGATCGGGAATCTCGGCACGATGTGGGCAGGCGTCAGGCTGCAGCAGCAAGGCATCGGAGCTGTCGACACCGCGTGGAGCGCCACCGGCAAATATCGGTTCGGCCTCGATTTCTCAGGTGCGACGTTCGGCACCGACCAAGCCGCGCTCACCATCGCGAGGGGCCAGCGCATTTACGGCAACACAACCAATTCGGACCCCAACCTTCGCTTTCCCACTGCACTCGGAAACGACTGGATATCCAATGAAGCGACGATCCAAGGCTGGGAGTTCGTCGTTGCCGGCTCCAGTCAGCTTCAGATCAACGCGTCGCAGGTTACGGCCCTTCAGCCGGTTGCAGCCGTTGCCCTTACAGGGACCGCGAACAACTCGGCCGTCACACTTGCCGGACCTGGTTTCGTCGGCTCCGGAGCCTCCGTCGCCTGCGCAACAGGCCATAGCTGCGATCAAGTCTCCGGGACTTATACACTCAATACGGGCAGCGGCTCACTCTCAATCGGCCCTGTCCTAACGCTGACTTTCGGGATCGGACGGGGCCGTATTCCGAACTGCGCCATCAGCCTGCAAAGAAATGGAGCACCGCCGACGCCCCTCCTTGTCGCCAAGGTCGCGGCGACGTCTGGCATCACGTTTTATCCCGGTGCGGCTCTGACCGCTTCTAGCAGCTACAGTCTCGACTATTTCTGCGGCGGATCGTGACGGATTGACCCTCGCCTGATGTGAAAGCGATCTCGAAACAGCGCATTCTCGAAGGATTCTTTCATCTCCGCCATCCCTCGTCACGGGAATAGTTGGATGTGGGATGAACGCAGACGACGTTTGCGGGGGTAGTAAGAGAGAAGCGGCGACGGTGATACCGACTGGTCGAACTTTGCTTTTCTTTCCTCGGAGAAAAGCAACCCTTCGACATGCTCAGGGCGAGCGGAGAAGGTGATCTCAGATTCCAGCCGCTCGTTTCATGGCCTCACTCGCGGGCGAAGGGCGGAAGGCAGCTTCGAATTCGGGTCGATGCAGACCCTCTTGCTTGCCCCCTGCCTTCTGGCGACTCGGTGATTTCGCGGGTGTCACACTCAGCCTTCCGCGGCTGCACGGCTCCCTCCCCTCCTTCTGAGAGAGAGAGAGAGAGAGAGAGAGAGAGAGAGAGAGACTAGGGAGAGAAATTATTCCGCCGCCACCCGCTCCCGCCCGCGCTCCAAGAGCGGCGCGAGATACTGCCCGGTAAACGACCCCTTGGTCTTCGCCACCTTCTCCGGCGTGCCCTCCGCGACGATCTCGCCGCCCTTCACCCCACCCTCCGGGCCTAGGTCGAGCACCCAGTCGGCGGTCTTGATGACGTCGAGATTGTGCTCGATCACCACGACCGTATTGCCCTGGTCGACCAGCGCGTGGAGGACTTCGAGCAGTTTGCGGACGTCTTCGAAATGGAGGCCGGTGGTGGGCTCGTCGAGGATGTAGAGGGTCTGGCCGGTCGCGCGGCGGGACAGTTCCTTGGCGAGCTTGACGCGTTGCGCTTCGCCGCCCGACAGGGTCGTCGCCTGCTGGCCGACCTTGACATAGCCGAGGCCGACTTCCGCCAGCATCGCCATCTTGTCGCGGATCGGGGGGACGGCCTTGAAGAACTCGACGGCGTCCTCGACCGTCATGTCGAGCACGTCGGCGATCGACTTGCCCTTGAACTTCACCTCGAGCGTCTCGCGGTTGTAGCGGGCGCCGTGGCACACGTCGCACGTCACATAGACGTCAGGCAGGAAGTGCATCTCGATCTTGAGCAGGCCATCGCCCTGGCATGCCTCGCACCGGCCGCCCTTGACGTTGAAGCTGAACCGGCCGGGCTTGTAGCCGCGCGCGGAACTCTCGGGCAGGCCGGCGAACCAGTCGCGGATCTGGGTGAAGGCGCCGGTATAGGTCGCGGGGTTGGAGCGCGGGGTGCGGCCGATCGGCGACTGATCGATGTCGATCACCTTGTCGAGATATTGCAGGCCGGTGATCTTCTCATGCTTGCCGGCGAGCACGCGCGCGCCGTTGAGCTGGCGCGCAGCGGCGGCATAGAGCGTGTCGATGGTGAAGCTCGACTTGCCCGAGCCCGACACGCCGGTGATGCAGGTGAAGGTGCCGAGCGGCAGGCTGGCGGTGACGCCGCGCAGATTGTTGGCGGTGGCGTTGTGCACTGTCAGCTTCTTGCCATTGCCCTTGCGCCGCGTTGTCGGCACCGCGACCTCGCGCGTGCCGTTGAGATAGTCCGCGGTGATGCTGTCCTTGTTGGCCAGCACCTGATCGAGCGTGCCGTGCGCGACGATCTCGCCGCCATGGACGCCCGCGCCGGGGCCCATGTCGATGACGTAATCGGCGGTGCGGATCGCGTCCTCGTCATGCTCGACCACCAGCACGGTGTTGCCGAGATCGCGCAGGCGCCGCAGCGTCTTGAGCAACATGTCGTTGTCGCGCTGGTGCAGGCCGATGCTCGGCTCGTCGAGCACATAGAGCACGCCGGAGAGCCCCGAGCCGATCTGCGAGGCGAGACGGATGCGCTGGCTCTCGCCGCCCGAGAGCGTGCCCGAGGTGCGATCCAGGTTGAGATAATCCAGGCCGACATTGTTGAGGAAGCCGATCCGTTCGAGGATCTCCTTCAGGATGCGTTCGGCGATGGCGTTCTGCTGACTGGTCAGTTCGGACGGGATGGCGGTGAACCAGGCGAGCGCATCGACCACCGACAGGCGGGTGACCGAGGAGATGTCGCGCATGCCGATCTTGACCGCCAGCGCCTCGGGCTTGAGGCGGGCGCCGTGGCAGACTTCGCAGGCGGCGCTGCTCTGGTACTTGCTCAGTTCCTCGCGCATCCAGGCGCTTTCGGTCTGGAGCATGCGGCGGTTGAGGTTGCCGATGACGCCCTCGAAGGGCTTGCGTACATCGTACGACTTCTTGCCGTCGACGAAGGTGAGCGTGACGGGCTTGCCGGCGGTGCCGTGCAGGATGATCAGCTTCACTTCGCCGGGGAGATCCTCCCACGGGGTTTCCAGGCTGAAGCCGAATTCGCGGGCGAGGCTGCCGAGGACCTGCATGTAATAGGGCGAAGGCGGGTTGGATTTGGCCCAGGGCACGATCGCGCCCTTCTTGATGCTGAGCGCGTGGTTGGGAACGACGAGTTCCTCGTCGAACAGCAGCTTCTCGCCGAGGCCGTCGCATGCGGGGCATGCGCCTTGCGGGGCGTTGAAGGAGAAGAGGCGTGGCTCGATCTCGGCGATGGTGAAGCCGGAGACCGGGCAGGCGAATTTTTCGGAGAACACGATGCGGTTGGCGGGGATGCCGGTGTTCTTCATCTTGCCTTCGGGGACGAAGGTCTGGGGGGCTTCCTTGACCTTACTCCCCTCCCGCTTGCGGGAGGGGTCGGGGGAGGGCGTGTCACCAAGGGCGGCGCTGCTTGCGGACAGGCCCTCCCCTAGCCCCTCCCGCGAGCGGGAGGGGGATATTTCGGCCACCGTCGTATCGACCAGATCCACATAAGCCAGCCCCTCGGCCAGCTTCAGCGCAGTCTCGAAGCTGTCGGCGAGGCGGGTGGACATGTCCGGGCCGACGACGAGGCGATCGACCACGACCTCGATGTCGTGCTTGTATTTCTTGTCGAGCGCGGGGGCTTCGTCGATCTCGTAGAGCTCGCCGTCGATGCGGACGCGGGTGAAGCCCGCTTTCTGCCACTCGGCCAGTTCCTTGCGATACTCGCCCTTGCGGCCGCGCACGACGGGCGCGAGCAGGTACAGGCGCGTGCCCTCGGGCAGGGCCATGACGCGGTCGACCATCTGGCTGACGGTCTGCGCGGCGATCGGCAGGCCGGTCTCGGGCGAATAGGGGATGCCGACGCGCGCCCAGAGCAGGCGCATATAATCATAGACCTCGGTGACCGTGGCGACCGTGGAGCGCGGGTTGCGGCTGGTGGTCTTCTGCTCGATCGAGATGGCGGGCGACAGGCCCTCGATATGATCGACATCGGGCTTCTGCATCAGCTCGAGGAACTGGCGCGCATAGGCCGAGAGCGACTCGACGTAGCGCCGCTGCCCCTCGGCATAGATGGTGTCGAAGGCCAGGCTCGACTTGCCCGAGCCGGACAGCCCGGTGATCACCGTGAGCGTGTCGCGCGGGATGTCGATGGAGACATCCTTGAGGTTGTGCTCGCGCGCGCCGCGCACGGAGATATGGGTCAGCATAGACCGTTATGTTCCATATTTGTTCGGATTCGGCAAGAGCCGCTACCGGGCAATATAGGAACGCGCGGCGCGGTTTCGAGCCGCGACCGTGTTGCTTTCGATCAAGGGCTCGCGCTGGCCTCGACATAGCGGGTGTCGGTCGGCCCGATGCCGGTGATGTAGAGCGTCACCGGATCGGCGCCGGTACGGGCGAAATGGGCGACGTCGCCGGGTTCGGCGTAGAAGCTGCCGGGCGGGAGGGGCTTGAACGCGGCGTCCGATGCCTTGTCGCCGTAACCGAAATACCAGGTGCCGGAGACGACGGTCGCGGTGCGATCGTCGCGGTGGCGGTGGGCGGCGATGCGGGTGTTGGCGGGGACGGTCAGCGCGATGGTGTAAAGGCCGGCCCTGGTCGGGTCGCCCGACAGGATGCGGGTGCGGATGCCCGCGACGCCCGAGGTGCCGGCACCCGCGCCGAGCGTGGGGAGCGCAGCGATATCGGCGGGGGCGAGGCGGAGGTGACCGCCCTCTCCCATCTGAGCCGCGCCCGTGGCGGCGAGCGGCAGGAGCGCCGTCGCCAGCCAGAGCCGCGCCCTCATTTCGCGGGTACCAGGAAGTCGCGGATGAGCTTCACGGTCGCGTCGGGATTCTCTTCCATGATCCAGTGGCCGGAACCGGGGACCACGCCCTCGGTGACATTCTCGGCGCCGGCGCGCATCACCACTGCCATGGTCAGGCCGAAGCTCTTCTCGCCGCCGAGCGCGAGCACCGGCATCTTGAGCTTGCCGTTCGCGGCGAGCCAGGCGCGGTTGTCGATCGCATCCTGATCGAAGGCGGCGAATTGCGCGAAGCCGGAATGCATCGCGCCGGGCATGGCGTAGAGTTTTGCATAATGCTCGCGCGAGCCCTCCGTGAAATGCGCCGGCACCGCGGAGAATTCGTTCCAGAAGCGATCGAGATAGATGCGCTCGCGCCCCGCCACGAGCCGCTCCATGTCGGGCCCGCCGAAACGGAAGTGCCACAGCAGCGGATTCTTGAGGATCTCCTCCCACGGGCCGACGCCGGGGACCGGCGCGTCGATCAGCACGAAGCGCCTCACGCGGTCCGGATGCTGCGCGGCAAAGGCGAAGCCGACCATGTTGCCGATATCGTGGGTGACGAGATCGACCTGGCCGATCTTCAGCCGGTCGAGCACGCCGAGCACGTCGCCCGCCTGAGTCTTCTTGTCGAAGCCGCCGGCCGGCTTGGAGGACAGGCCAAGGCCGCGCAGATCGGGCACGATCACGGTGTGGTCGCGCATCAGGTCGGCCGCCATCGGCGCCCACATGTCGCCGGTCTCGCCATAGCCGTGCAGCAGCACGACCGCGGGACCCTTGCCGCCGACCCGGACATGGATGGTCGCGCCGTTGGTGGCGATCTCCTCGGTATGGAAGGCGGCCGGATAAGGCGGCACTTGCGCCGCGGCGGGCGCCGCCATGATCAGCGCGGCGCCGGCGAGCATCAACGAACGAAGCATCGGATTTCCCCTGTTTGGGCGCCATCGGGGCCGCCCGTCTTGCCGAGGAAAATGATCGCTATCGGTTGTTCGGACTAGTAGCATAAAGCTGAAACTTGTGTCCGGGATAACCGAACGATGATGAAGATGGACGGGCTCAGCGCCTTTGCCGCGATCACTGAGGCCGGATCGATCAGCGCGGCGGCGCGGCGGCTGGGATTCGCCAAGTCGGTGGTGAGCGAAAGGCTGGCCGAGCTGGAGCGCACGTTGGGCACAAGACTGATCCAGCGCACCACCCGCAAGCTGACCCTGACCGAGGACGGCCACAGCTTCCTGCCGCGCGCGCAGCAGATCCTGTACCAGGCGCGCGAGGCGGCGGCCGAGCTGGCGCAGCGGCGCGGGACCTTGGCCGGGCCGCTCCGGGTATCGGGACCGGTCGGCTTCGGCATCCTGCATCTCGGGCCAGCGCTGAACCAGTTCCTGCGCGACCATCCCGATATCGACCTGACGCTGGAGCTGGACGACGGATTCGTCGATGCGGCGGCGAGCGGGTTCGACGCGGTGATCCGCCACGGCCCGGTCGGCGACACGCGGCTGGTGGCGAAACGGCTGGCGGTGACCCGGCGGGTGCTGGTCGCAACGCCCCGCTATCTGGCGGAGAAGGGCCGGCCCGCGACCCTGGCCGAACTGGCGGGGCATTGCGGCATCCTTTACGCCAATCGCGACGCCGACTGGCGCTTCGCCGGGGCGGACGGCTGGACGGTGCTGCGGCCACGCGCGGCGCTCCGGGTGAACAACGGCCTGGTGATGCGCGACGCGGCGCTGGCCGGGCTGGGCATCACGCTGTTGCCGACCTTCTTCGTGCACGAGCAGTTGGCGAGCGGGGCGCTGGAGATCGTCGATATCGGGATCGAGGCGGAGGGCGCCGAGCTGTTCATCGCCTATCTGCGCGACCGCAGCGCCTCGACCAAGATCGCCGCGCTGACCGCGAGCCTCAGGCGCAGCTTCGGCGACCCGCCTTATTGGGACCGGGCTTAGTTACTCTTCCGCCGGAACGGGATGACCAAAGTGGCACGCTCCACGCCGCCGGGGCGGTCGAGGAAATAGACGGTGAAGCCGTCCGGCCCGGTGCGCTGGAAGGTGATGCCGTCGAAATAGAAAAGATCGCCGTCGCGCGCGACCAGCGGGCGATCGACATAGCCCTGCTGCGTCTCCCATCCGGCAAGCGCCGGCGTGAAATGCTTGACCCGCACCGCGAGCGAATCGCCGGTCTCGACGAACACGCTGATCTCGTAAAAGACCACGCCCTGCGGGCTGACCGCGCGGACGAAACCGGGCATGTGACCGAACGCCGCGCCGAGCACGACATGCTCGACCGGCCCCTCCGGCATGGCACCGATCCAATGGCCCTCGATCCAGGCCATGTCGGCGATCCTCGCCGGCGGCGCCGGCCGGCGCTGGTCGAGCAGGCGGATCATCGAACGCGGACTGGTCTGCGCGGCGGCGGTCGCGGGGAGCGCCGCGAGGAGCGCGCACAGGACCGCGCGTCGCGCGAGGCCGTCAGCCGGCATGGTCATGCGTCCCGATCTGGCGCAGCATCGTGAGCGCGCCGTCCGCGCCCCGGCGCCACAGCCGCAGCCCGCCGCCCCGGGTGACCCCGGACGACCCGCCCGCCCGCCAGGCGACGCGGAACTTCCCATATTCCAGGACATAGCCGCCGAAATCCTCGAAGCCGGTATTCCAGACCCGCACTGAGTCGAAAGTCGCGCCGCGCCCCGCATTGACATAGGCAGTGAGAAAGGGGCGGAGCTCCGCGATCCCCGCCCTTGGGGTGTTGGCGAAGGGCATGAACATGCCGTCATCGGCATAAAGCGCGAGCTGCGCGGCCACGTCATGATCCTGCACGGCGCGGGCATTGGCCCGGTTCAGGGCATCGAGCCGGGCGGCGAGCGGCCCGCCGGCGGGAGACGCCGGGGGTGCCTGCGCCGGCAGTGCGACGACGAAGGACGACGGGTCCGCCAGTGGCCGGAGATAGCCACGGACATCGGCCTTGAGCTTCAGCGCGCCGTCCGGTCCGGTGCTCCACACATTGACATATTTGCCGCGCTCCTCCTCGATCCCGCCGCCGGACAGCCGCCAGGCGATGGTGAAGAGGCCGGTTTCGACCAGCACGCCCTTGCCGAGATCGATCACCTCCGCCGCCACCGGGACATAGCCGGTCACGCGGCGGCGGACGGACATGGCGCGCTGATAGGCCGCGATCCGGGTGCGGCCGTACAGGGCCGGCTGATATTCCGGCATGCTGATCGCGTCGGGCAGGTACAGCGCGGCGAGCGCGTCCGCGTCGCCGGCGATCATCGCCGCGCCGAGCCGGCCATGCGCGGCGGTCACGCGGTCGCGCGGCGCGGTCGGCGGCCCGAACAGCAGGTGCCGGGCGAAAAAGGGCAGCACGTCGGTATAGACTCGCCCGTCCTCCCCCCAATGCCGGTCGCGAAAGCCGCCGGCATGCTCCTCTGCCTCGTGCGGCACCCCGAATTCGGCGAGCCGCCGCGACAGCGCCTGGTTGCCGGCGATATGATCCGCAATGGTGTCGCCCCGGCCCCAGTCGATCTTCAGCCCGCGCAGCGATTTCAGATTGTCCGCATAGTCGGGGACGAGGCCGGCCAGATCCATGTCTTCATGGAATCGCTTCATCACCGCGCTGTCGACCAGCAGCTGCCCGTCCACCCGGCGCGCGGGCGGATCGAAATAGAGCGGCGGCCGATCGGGATTGGGCGAGAAAGCCTGGTAGATAGCGGTGAAGATCCGCGAAAAGCTGTCGTCGCCGAGATCGTCGAGCGAGCGGGCACGAGCGAGCAGATCGAAATTCGGGCGGCTATAGGTCGTCTGCACGCCCGGCCCGGTGCCGACCGCCTGCATCCCATACACCGTGCCGAAGATTTCGGGATGACGCATGCCGAAACGGACCGCGCCATAGCCGCCGACCCCGTCCCCGACGACGCCGCGCGAATCCCGGGTGGCGAGCGTGCGGTAGGTCGCATCGACCCAGGGCACCAGCTCGCGCACCATGAAATCCTCCCAATTCCCGGTGGCGGAGGAGTTGACGTACCAGGAACTGCCCGCCGGCGTGGAGAAGTCCGCCGTCACCACGATCACATCGCCGATCACGCCGGCGCCGATCGCCTTGTCGAACAGCGCGCGCGCATCATGGCTGGCAAAGGGCTCGCGATGATCCTCGAAGAAATGATTGAGGTAATAGATCACCGGGAAACGCCGCGATCCGTCGGCATAATGCGGCGGCAGATAGACGGTGACGTTGCGCAGCGGCGAGACCCCGATCCGACTCTCGCCGAAACTGACCGAGCGCAGCTGGCTGGTCACCAGCCGGCTCTGCGCCTCCGCCAGGCTGGGCGCCGCGAGCAGCGCCAGCAACAGGCCGAAAAACAATCCTATGTGGCGCATGGATACCCTCCCCGCTTGCCCGCGCATCGGGGCATGCGGCGGCGGCGGGCGGCAAGGTGCTTTCGCCGGGCGGGACCCTGGGCTCGCCGGGCGGGATCAGCGGGCTAAATAGCGATCGACCGCCGCGCGATAGCGCCGGCTGAGACGCAGATCGGCGCCGCAGGTCAGGCGCAGCACGGCATCTCCATGCGCGGCCGGGCGGATTTCGGCCAGCCGGTCGAGACGGACGATCGCCGAGCGATGCACGCGGGCGAACGCTTCCGCCGGCAGCCGCGCCTCGAGCGAGGCGAGCGATTCATTGAGCAGCGCGGCGCGGCCGCCGGCATTGACCTCGGCATAATCCCCCGCCGCCGCGATCCAGTCGATCTGGTCGAGCGGGATCAGCCTGACGCTGCCATGCGACCGCACCACCAGCCCGGGCGGCCCGGCCAGCCCGTCCAGCATCCCGCGCAGCCTGGCGCCGTGCGGCGCGCCGGTCGCGAGCTGGCGGCAGACCCGTTCGAGCACGCGACCGATGCGCAGATCGTCGAACGGCTTGAGCAGATAATCGAGCGCCTCCACCTCGAACGCCCGGACCGCATGCTCGTCGAACGCGGTGACGAAGACGGTGAGCGGCATGGTCTCCACGCCGACTGCCTCGATCACGTCGAAACCGGTCATTTCCGGCATCTGGACGTCGAGGAACACGAGATCCGGTCGCAGCGCACCGATCGCCTCGACCGCGGCGCGGCCATGATCCGCCTCGCCCACCACTGCGAACCCGCCATGCGCCTCGATCGGCGCGCGTACCGCGCGGCGAGCGAGCGGCTCGTCGTCGACGATCAGGGTGCGGATCATCGCGGCATCACGACGGTCACGCGGAAACCGCCGCCCGGCGCGGTGTCGATGGCGAGCGACTGGCGGTCGCCATAAAGCTGGCGCAGGCGCAGCCGGGCATTGCCGAGCCCGACGCCTTCGACGATCTCGGCGGCGCCCTTGCCGTCGTCGGCCACGATCAGCCGCAGCTGCCCGTCCTGAAGTGCCGCCTCGATCGTCAGCGTGCCGCCCGCCACGACCGGCGCGATGCCGTGCCGCACCGCATTTTCCACCAGCGGCTGGAGCAGCAGGGCCGGCACCGGCACGACCAGCGCCTCGGGCGCGATGCGCCGGACGATACGCAACCGCGAGCCCAGCCGCGCCTCCTCGATCGCCAGATAGGCGTCGGTGAAGTCGAGCTCGTCAGCGAGCGCGGCACGCTGCGACCGGTGCTGGTCGATCGACAGCCGCAACAGGTCGCCGAGCCGCGCGATCAGCCGCTGCGCGGTGACCGGATCGTCCGGCACCAGCGCGGAGATGGCGTTGAGCGTGTTGAACAGGAAATGCGGCTGGAGCTGCGCCCGCAGCGCCGCCGTCTCGGCTTCGGCGAGCCTTGTCTCCAGCCGGGCGGCGGCGACCTCGCGGTCGCGCAGGGTGCGATAGGCACGCGCGCCGAGCACGATCCCGACGATGATCGCGTAGATCATCAGCTGAACATGGATGCTGCTGGTGAGCTTGAGCAGCAACAGGTCCTTGCTCCACGGCGCCCAGGCCGCCTTGCCGTACACCATCGCGTTGAGCGACGCGTAAAGCGCCGAGTGCAGCACCGCGACGCCAACGCCCGCACCGAGATGGATCGCGAGCAGCCGTGCGATGCGCCGCTCCCCGGCGAAGCGGCGCGCCACCGCCACCACCAGCGGCGTCAGCACCGCCCAGGCCGAATACCAGGCGACGCCATTGCCGAAGGCGGGCAGCCAGGGTTGCGGCGTTCCGGCGGTGAGCCCGGCGACATAGCCCTGGACCGAGGTGATCAGCGCGATGACGAGCCAGATCGCCCAGATTCCGGCGAACCGGACGAGCGCGTTTCCCCTGGGCGGCTGTCCTGTGACTGGCGCGATCATGCCCGATTCATGCCCGATCGGCGCGACGCGGGATAGACGCGATTCCGCCGCGGTCCCGGCGCCGATGGAAAAGAAGCTTGTCATTGCCGAACGACTCGGATATGGAAAAGAAGCTTTCCATAGGAGGCCCCAAAATGACTTCGGAACAGTGGCGCGTGATCCGCGTCGCGCTGGCGGCGCAGCTCGGCTGGACGCTGGCCTATATCGCCGTCCTGCTGGCGGCCGTGCTGCTCGCGTTCAAGGTCGACGGGCTCGATGCGTGGCGTAGCGCCGTCATGCTGGTGCCGCTGATCCCCGCCGCGGGGCTGCTGCGCGCCACCGTCCGGCAATTCCGCAGGATGGACGAGATGCTGGTGCGCAAGCAGCTCGAAGCCGTGGCCTGGGCGTTTGGCGCGGCGCTGTTCCTGATGGTCGCCTATGCCCTGCTCGAAGTGGTCGGCTGGCCCCGGCTGCCGATGTACGTGCCGCTGATCCTGCTCAGCCTGATCTGGACCGGGTGCATCTGGACTCAGTGGTTCCGTTACCGGTGAGGAACCGGCTAAAGGCATTGAGGGCGGAGCGGGGCTGGTCCCAGGTCGATCTGGGGGCGCTGCTCAAGGTCTCGCGACAGACGGTCAACGCGATCGAGAATGGCCGATACGACCCGAGCCTGCCGCTCGCCTTCGATATTTCCAAGGTATTCGGGATGACGATCGAAGAGCTGTTCTTTCCGGACTGACGTTTCGTTCGAGGTACGACCGTTGCCGGATTGTCGGCCCGAACGCGACAAGCAGCGTGGAAGTGCCGGGCGTCACGAGCTTTTCCGAGGCGCAATGACCCGACCCGCGACCGGCAAATAACGGCGTCAAGCATCGATCCGGATAGAACGGATTCCGGATAGACTTTGCTGTCGATATTGGCGGCAGTTCTGCAAGACTGCGCGTCACACCAGGCGTACATTTCAAGAATATAGTTCAGGCGATCGAGTCGTCGTCCAAGACATGGTGCCATTCCATTAATGGATTGCGCGTCCGGCGTCTGCGCGTTTTCTGAGAAAACGAGATGGAGAGGCTTGATATGTCTTATATACCAAAAGGGCGGCTTACGGCCCTCCATGGAAGCGTCGCCATGTTGCTTGTCATGGGCACGCTGGCCGCCGTCCCCACAGCCTCGGCGCAATCGGGCAGCCTGCAGGCGTCCGGGCCGCTGGTCCGCCAGGATTTCTCCGATTGCGGCAACAACAATGTCGACGGTTCCAACCCCGCGAACAATGGCGGCCAGGTGACGATCACCCAGACCGACGCCGGGGACACCACCGCCGCGGTGCAGATCAGCCGCGGCACGCCCAACACCTCCTATGATTTCTACTGGAAATGCCAGCGCGGGCTGGGCCAGGTTCGTACCGACGCCAGCGGCACGGGCAGCGCGAGCTTCGCCTTCAAGGCGGGCGCCGGATCGACCCTGACCTTCGACATGTATCCCGCCGGCGCCCCTCCCGGGAACAAGTTCCAGAGCGTGCGGATCACGCCGGTGCGCGTCACCACCCAGCGCAAGTCGGTCCTGCAATTGAGCGCGACCGAACTGGCCAGCCTGCGCAAGGGCGTCGCGCAGATGAAGGCGTGGAACAGCGAGCCGCGCGGCAGCGCCAATTTCCGCCGCAGCTGGATCTACTGGGCGAACATGCATGCCTATTTCGGCACCGGATGCGCCAATGTCTCGGGGCTGAGCGCCGCGGGCATGAGCGGGCTGACGGCCCAGGCGAAGAGCAATGCCGACGAGAATGCGACCTGGTGCACCTGCCAGCACGGCACGATCCAGTTCCTGACCTGGCACCGCATGTTCCTCTATTATTTCGAGCAGGTGCTGCAGAGCGCGGCGGGCGACGCCAATCTCCGGCTGCCCTATTGGGACTATGAGTCCAACGCCCAGATGCCGGCCGCCTATCGCGACCAGACCTATGTGAATTCGGGCGGCCAGACCGTGGCCAATCCGCTCTACATCCCCAACCGCCAGGCGCAGCTGAACGCGGGCACGAGCAACCTCGCCCCGTCGGTCGTCTCGACCACCAATGCGATGCAGCAGACCAGCTACAGCCCCTTCAACGGCGCGATCGAGCAGACGCCGCACGGGGCGGTGCACTGCGCGGTCGGCGTGGCGAACTGCCCGACCGGCTATATGGGCGCGGTGCCGGCGGCGGGGAACGACCCGATCTTCTACACTCACCACACCAATATCGACCGGCTCTACGAATGCTGGCTGCAGGTGAACCAGGCGGCGCGGCTGCCGAACAACCCGAACCAGCTGGGCACCAATTTCAACTTCATCGACGGCAGCGGGGCGCTGGTGACGCGCACGGTGAAGGACATGCTCACCACCGCGCAGCTTGGCTACAGCTATGCCGGTGGTGGCGGCTGTCCGGCGACGCTGAAGATCAACCTGCCGACTGCGGTGCTCCAGGAGAAACCGTTACGCGTCTATCCCCTGGTCGGCCCGACCCCGTTGCAGCGCGGCACCACCGTGCTGCCGCTGAAGATCGCGCCCGAGATGAAGGCATCGATGCTGACCGCGACGCCGCAGAAGAATGGCGAGGCGCCGCGATCGGTGGTGGTGATCGACGGCTTCACCTATGACGAAGCGCCGGGCGTGCTCTACGAGGTCTATATCCAGGGCGCCGGGGGCAAGCGCGTGCTGCTGGGCGTGATCAACTTCTTCAACCTCACCGCGCCGCATGGCGACCATGGCGACATGGCCGGCATGACCGCGAACGCGCCTGACGAAAAGACCTTCGACGCGACCGAAGCGCTGAAGGCGCTGGGCAGCGACGACACCTCCCTGGTGATCGAGCCGAGCACCGGCGTGACGGGCACCACCCCCAATCTCGCCGCACGGCAGATCAGCCCGAAGGCCAATGTCCGCTTCAGTTCGGCACGGATCGAACTGCGCTAGCACCGGCATCCCCTCCCCGGGTGCTGGCCGCCGACGGCCGCCGGAATGCGAATTCCGGCGGCCAAGGCATTTCCACCCCTCCGGATTGACGTTTTTCCCCACGAAATCGCCGCCCATGCGCGCGATCCTGCAATCTTCGCCCTCCCCTTGCGGGTGCTGCGCCGCAGCATAGACTGCACGCTCGACTCAAGGGGGAGAGAGATGGTCCGACCGTTGCTCAAGTGCGTGATCGCCGGCAGCCTGGCGGCGGCGTTCGGTGCCTCCCCCGTTTCCGCGCAGGTGGTTCATGACGGCGCCCCCACCGCGGCGATCGCCGGTTCGGTGACGGTGCCGGCGGGCGCGACCACGCTCTATGTCAGCGGGTTGCTGCCCGATCCCGTCCCCGGCACGGCGGAAACCGATCCTGGCCGCTGGGGCAATACGGAGACCCAGGCGCGTTCGGTGTTCGCCAAGATCAAGGCGGCGCTCGCGGCGAAGGGCATGGGGCCGGGCGATGTAGTGATGATGCGCGTCTATCTGGCCGCCCCGCCCGGCGCGCCGGCGATGGATTTCGCGGGGATGATGACCGCGTACAAGGAAGTGTGGGGCACCCCGGACCAGCCGCTCAAGCCGGCGAGGGTGACGGTGCAGGTCGCTGCCCTGGTCGCGCCGCACTATCTCGTCGAGGTCGAGGTGACCGCGGCCAAGGTCCCCGCCAAGTGACGACGCGCCGGGCCTTCCTGCAGGCGATGGGAAGGGCCGGCGGCTATAGCGCGGTCTATCTGTCGATGCAGGCGATGGGCCTGCTGGCCACGCCAGCCACGGGCGCGACGCGGATCGTCGACCTGCCGGCGGGATCGGGCACCGGGCGCTCCGTCGCGATCCTGGGGGCGGGCATCGCCGGGCTGGTCGCCGCCTATGAACTGGGCAAGGCGGGGTACAAGGTCACCGTGCTCGAGGCGCGCGGGCGAGTCGGCGGGCGGGTCTGGTCGATCCGCGGCGGCGACCGGATCGAGCAGACCGGGCGCGAGGACCAGATCTGCACCTTCGACAACGGATTCTATTTCAATGCGGGCGCGGCCCGGCTGCCGACCGCGCATACCGCGATCCTGGGCTATGCCCGGGAATTCGACGTGCCGATCGAAGTGATGGTCAACGTCAACCGCGCCGCCCGGCTCGATTTCGGCGGCCGCTCGATCACGGAGCGCCAGGCGGTCAACGACACCAAGGGCCGCTTCGCCGAGCTGATCGCCAAGGCGCTGGACCAGGGCGCGCTCGATGCGCAGGTGACTCAGGCGGACCGCGAGAAGCTGCGCGCCTATCTCCAGCAATGGGGGGCGCTCGACCCCAAGGGCGTCTATCGCGGATCGGACCGGGCGGGCTTTCGCGACAATCCCGGCGGCTATGCCAATCCCGGCGTTCCGATGGATCCGCTGACGCTCGACCAGATCGTCGCCGACGGTTTCTGGGGCGGCGGGCTGACCTTCGAGGAGACGTTCGACCAGCAGGCGCCGATGTTCCAGCCGGTCGGCGGCATGGATCGCATCGCCTATGCGATCTATGCGCGGGTGAAGGACGATGTGCGGCTCAACACGCCGGTCAAGGCGGTGCGGCCGATGGCGCGCGGCGTGCGCGTGCTGCTGGCGGACGGCGGCGCGGTCGAGGCGGATTATTGCCTCTGCACCCTGCCCGCCACCATGGTGAAGAAGATCGACATGCCGCTGTCGCCGGCGAAGAAGGCGGCGCTGGCCAACACCGTCTATGCGCCCTCCGCCAAGGTCGCCTGGGAAGCGCCGCGCTTCTGGGAGCAGGAAGGGATCTATGGCGGCCTCGCCTTCACCGACGCGCCGAGCCAGCTCATCTGGTATCCGAGCGGCGGGTGGAATGCGCCCAAGGGCATCCTGATCGGCGCCTATGCCGCGGGCGGCCTGGGCAACGCGACGTCCTTTTCCGGCATGCCGCATGCGCAGCGGCTGCAGGTCTCGCGCGAGGTGATCGAGCGGATGCATCCGGGCAAATCGGCCTTGCTGACCAAGGGCGTGACGGTCGCGTGGAACGAGACGCCGTGGAGCGAAGGCATCGCCGCGCGCTGGACGCCGGAGCAGCGCAAGACCGATTATGCCGAATTGTGCCGGCCGGAGGACCGTATCTTCTTCGCGGGCGAGCATCTGAGCTATATCGGCGCGTGGCAGGAAGGCGCCGCACTGTCCGCGCACGAAGCGATGAGCCTGCTCCATACGCGCATGGTCGCGGACCGGATGACGAGCAGCAAGCTGGCCTGAGCCCCTTTCCCGATCCCCACAACCTCCGATGAACCGCGGGTCCAGAGCGGGTTCAGATGCGTTGTGCCACCTCTTGGCCAGATTCACAGCCAGAGGAGCATAAGCCATGGCCGGAAAGACCCATCTCACGCTGAGGCTCGCCAGCGCCACCGCGCTTGCCCTCGTGCTTGCCGCGTGCGGGCAGCAGGCCCGACAGGCGAGCGTCGACGCGCCCACCAACACGCAAGCCGCAGCGGCGCTGCCGCCGCTGCCCGTCGTCCAGCCGCTGGCCGAGGGACCGGCGACACCGATCCGTTCCGCCCCGCGCGCCGCCGCGCTGCCGGCGGTACAGCGGCTCGGCTATGCCGACGCGCCCCATGACGATCGCTACGCCTGGATCGACCGTGCCGACTGGATCAGCGACACGATCGGCGACGCCCCGCCCGATTATTATTTCGACTATGACGGTGTCGAGCCCTGGGCGTGGGAAACCAGCGGCGATTACGTGACCTATGCCGAGCCGATCGATGACGGCTATCGCTATTATTATTACGAGCCGGGCGCCGACTATCCGTATCTCGTGCGCGATCCTTCCTACACCTATGGCTATCGCGACGGTCGGATCGCCAGCGTCTATGACCGGCAGGGCCGCTATCTCGCGGCGGCCGAGGCGCAGCGCCAGGCCGAGGCGGCGTCGCGCTATTATGCCCGGGCACAGGCGTTGCGCGCGGCGGCGCGGGACCGCGACCGTCGCGGCGTGGCCGCGGCGCAATGGGCGGCACGCCGCCCGGTGATCGCGGCGGCCCGTACCGACTGGCGCGACGCGCGGCAGCGGGTGCCGGACTGGCAGGCCTATCGCCAGCGCAATGCGGCCGAGGAAAGCCGGCGACTCCAGCCCGAGCGGATCGTCCGCGAACGGGCGGCGGAGCGCTTCGCCTCCTGGCAGCGCGAGGGCCGGACCGGGCCGCCGCCGCAGCTCTATGTGCCGGCCGATCGCGGCGGGGGCGCCCGGCAGATCGAGCAGGCGCGCCAGCAGGCACAGCGCGCGGCCGAGCTGCAGCAGCAGGCACAGCGCCAGATGGGGCAGCAGCGCGCCATCCAGGAGCGCCAGCAGCAACAGGCGGCACAGCAGCAGATACGCGACGCCCAGCGCGCGCAGGCCGATGCCCGGCGCGATGCCGCCGGGCAGCAGACGGCGGTGCAGCAGCAACTGCAGCTACAGGCTGCGCGGCGCGATCAGGCCCGGCGCGAGCATGTCCTCGAGGCTCAACGCGCCACCGAGCAGCGCGGTCAGCAGATGCGCCAGCAGCGCGACGCGCAACGCCAGCAGGTCGAACAACAGCGCGCCGCGCAGCAGCCCCAGCAGGCCCAGCAGCAAGCGGCGCAGCAACGCACGCAGCAGGCTCAGCAGCGCGCCGCCGAGCAGCGTGGTCAGCAAATGCAGCAGCAACGCGCGGCGCAGCGCCAGCAGGCCGAGCAGCAACGCGTCCAACGGGCCGCGCAGCAGCAACAAGCCCAGCGCGCCGCCGAACAGCGCGGCCAGCAGATGCAGCAGCAACGCGCGGCGCAGCGGCAACAGGCCGACCAGCAGCGGGCGCAACAACGCGCCGCCCAGCAGCAACAGGTGCAGCAACGCCAACAGGCGCAGCAGCAAGCGGCGCAGCAACGCGCGGCACAGCGCCAACAGGCCGACCAGCAGCGGGCGCAACAGCGCGCCGCCCAGCAGCAACAGGTGCAGCAACGCCAACAGGCGCAGCAGCAAGCGGCGCAGCAACGCGCGGCGCAACAGGCCCAGCAACAGGCGGCCCAGCAACAGCAGCGCGCCGCGCAACAGGCCCAACAGGCGCAGCAACGCGCCGCCGCGCAACGCCCACAGCCTGGCCCGGGGAACGGCAGGGACCACAATCGCTGACACGCTGCGCAGTTGAAGGGAGCCTGTGACGGTGTAGAGTTGGCGGCTCGTTCTTCATGGGGTGCGCCTTGATCGATCGTCGCCATGTCCTGGCCAGCGCCGCCGCCTCGGCGGCGCTGGCGGCCTACCCCGCCCCTGCCCGGACCGGGCGCACCGACTGGCATGCGCTGGCACGGGAGGTCCGCGCGGAGATGGCCTGGGCCTGGGCCGAATATCGCCAACTGGCCTGGGGCCAGGACGAGATCAGGCCAGTCTCGGGCACCAGCAAGTCCTTCCTGATTCCCGGCCAGACGGTCGGGCTGTCGATCGTCGAAGCACTCGACACGCTGTGGCTGATGGGGCTGGACGCCGAGCTCGAGGACGGGGTGCGCTGGATCAAGCAGTCGCTGCGCTTCGATCTCGACGGCGATGCGCAGGTGTTCGAGGCGACGATCCGGCTGGTCGGCGGGCTGCTCTCCGGCCATCTCGCGACCGGCGAGGCCAAGCTGCTCGAACTGGCGCATGATCTCGCGACGCGGATGATGCCCGCCTTCGATACGCCGACCGGCATGCCGATGCGCTACGTCAATCTCCGCACCGGCAAGACCCGCGATCCGCTGAGCTTCCCCGCCGAGATCGGCGGCGGGCTCGCGCCGGAATTCCTCACCTTGTCGAAACTCACCGGCGAGAAGCGCTTCGGCGAAGCGGCGGTCGACGCGATGCTCACGCTGTATGGGAAACGGTCGAAAATCGGCCTGCTCGCCGATACGATCGACGTGACCACCGGTGCCTGGACCACGCGCGTCGCCACCATCGGCCCGCCGACCGACAGCTATTTCGAATATCTGTGGGATACATGGGCGCTGACCGGAGATACGCGCCTGCGCGACGCGTACGCCAGTTGCACCGCCGCGATCCTGGTGCATCTCACCGACCGCACGACCGGCGACCTTTGGTTCGCCAATGTGGATTTCGAGACCGGCGAGAAGCTCGACCTGGTGCAGAGCGAGCTGTCCGCTTTCTATCCCGGGTTGCTCCGCGAGGGCGGCAAGCCCGGCGAGGCCAGAGCGGCGATGCGCGGCTGGGAAAAGGCGCAGGACAGGTTCGGCGTGCTGCCCGAGGCGTTCGATCCCACCAACTGGTCGATCACGTCCAGGGGCAATGCACTGCGCCCCGAGCTGGCCGATTCAGCCTTCACGCTCTGGCTGCACGATCGTGACGAGCATTGGCGGCAGGTCGCGCGGACGCACTTCCTTGCCATGAAACGCACGAGCAAGGTCGCCCATGGCTATTCCGGCCTGCGCGACGTCACCGTGGCCGGGGCATGGAACGATGCCTGCCCCGGTTACTGGTGGTCCGAGCAGATGAAATATTACTGGCTGATCTTCAGCGACTGTCCGCGCTTCGACTATCGCGACAATTATCTGTCGACCGAAGGCAATGTGCTGAAGGGGCTGAAGCGATGAGCCTTGAGGGCGGGTGCACCTGCGGCGTGGTGCGCTACCGGCTGAACGACGCGCCGATGTTCGTGCATTGCTGCCACTGTACGAGCTGCCAGACCGAAACCGGATCGGCCTTCGTGATCAATGCGCTGATCGAGGGGGATCGTATCGACCTGCTTGCCGGCGCGCCGAAAGCCGTGATGACTCCGTCGGAAAGCGGCGCGGGTCAGGAGATCATGCGCTGCCCCGACTGTCATGTCGCGTTGTGGAGCCACTATGCCACGCTCGGGCGCAAGCTGGCGTTCGTGCGCGTGGGTACGCTCGACGCGCCAGGCGCGGTGCCGCCCGACGTCCATATCTTCACCCGGTCGAAGCTGCCCTGGGTCGCGCTCCCCGAGGAGGTGCCGGCGGTGGAGATCTATTACGACCGCGCGGCGCTTTGGCCTGAAGCAAGCCTGATGCGGCGCGAAGCACTGGTCGCCTAGGCACGGATTGCCCCTTTTCGGTTCTATTCCCGCTGGACTCGGTACGGCAACGCATCACAGTTCGCGCTCGCTGGTCCTCCGGGAGAGACGAGATGGCGACCTTTTCGCTGACCGATGCGCTCCGCGTCGAATATAAGGCATTGTTCGACAGCTGCACCGTCAACCCCGCACGCGCAGCGGAGGTCGAAGCGCTGGTGGCCAAGCTCGTCGCGAACCGGGCCCGCTATGAGGCGGTCGGCGGGCCGCTCGGCATTCCCTGGCATTTCGTCGCCGTGATCCACAATATGGAAGCGAGCCAGAACTTCGCGAAACACCTGCACAATGGCGATCCGCTGACCGCGCGCACGAAACAGGTGCCCGCCGGCCGGCCGAAGACGGGATCGCCGCCCTTTACCTGGGAAGCCAGCGCGACCGACGCGCTGACGCTGGAGGGCTTCAACACATGGACCGACTGGTCGGTGGCGGGGGCGCTGTTCAAGCTGGAACGCTATAATGGCTCGGGTTACCGGCTATACCATCCGCAGGTGAAGTCGCCCTATCTGTGGAGCTTCTCCAACCATACCAAGGGCAAATATGTCGCCGACGGGACCTGGTCCGATACGGCGACCTCCGCGCAATGCGGGGCGGCGGTGCTGTTGCGGCGCATGGCGGAGAAACAGCTGATCGGCTTCACCGACGAGCCCCTGCCGTCCGTGGTCACCGGCCCGCTGGTCTCGCGTTTCGCCACCGCCAAGCCGACCGATCCGGCCGTGATCGCCGCCGGCATGACCCTGCAGACCTGGCTGGGCAGCTTCAAGGGTGTCGTCGTCAAGGTCGATGGCTGGTGCGGGCGCGGCACGTCGGACGCCTACAAGCTGGTGACCGGGCAGTATCTGCCGGGCGATCCCAAGGGCTGATCCTAGCGCCGCCCGCGATAGCTGGGGAGCGCGAGCCTCCAGTGGATCGCCGCCGCACGCAGGCCGAAGCCGGCGATCGCCGCCACCACCGCCGCGGCGAAGGCGGGGACGCCCGCCGACACCAGCGCGACGTGAAGTCCCGCGGCGAGCGCGGCGGCGGTCACGTACAGTTCGGGGCGCATCAGGATCGACGGCTCGCCCGCCAGCACGTCGCGGATGATGCCGCCGACACAGGCGGTCATCACCCCCATCAGCGCGGCCGGCACCGGCGGGATGCCGAACGCCAGCGCCTTGGCCGCGCCGAACACGGCATAAGCGGCGAGGCCGACGGCATCGAGCCAGTCGAGCGCCTTGTCCTGCCACCAGATCTGCGGCGCGATCCAGACCAGACCGGCGACCGCGAGGCAGATCGCGGCGACCAGCGGATCATGCACCCAGAAGACCGGCGCTCCGATCAGCAGATCGCGGACCGAACCGCCGCCCACGCCGGTGATCAGCGCGAAAAAGGCGGCGGTGACCAAGGTCTGTCCGCGCCGGGTCGCGGCGAGCGCGCCGGTGGTCGCGAACACCGCGATGCCGAACAGGTCGAGCCAGGGGAGGATCGATCCGAATTGCCAGGGGGCGTGGGGAAGCATGGCGCGTTCTATCGCCAGCGACGGCTCCGCGCAAAGGCGGCTGGAAACTCGGCGCGCGCTGCGACATAGCAGTGTCATGCAACGCTATCGCCCGTCGATGATCGCCCTTGCCATCTGCCTTGCCGCGCTTGCCGGTTTCGTCGATGCCCTTGCCTATTCGAGCCTTGGCGGTTTCTTCGCCTCGTTCATGAGCGGCAATACGACGCGGCTGGGCGTCGCCGTCGCGACCGAGCGCTATGACGAGGTGCGGATGGCCGGCGCGCTGCTGCTGAGCTTCGTCAGCGGGGTGATGATCGCGACGGTGATCGCGCGACGCTGGGCAAAGCACGCCCAGGCAGCGGTGATGATCGCGGTGACGCTGCTGCTTGGTCTCGCCGCGACGATCATGCATTTCGAGCCGAACACCAAGGCGCTGCTGCTGCTCGCCGCGGCGATGGGCGCGGAGAACGGCCTGTTCCTGCGCGATGGCGAAGTGAGCATCGGGCTCACCTATATGACCGGATCGCTCGTGCGTATGGCGCAGCGGCTGGCCGGGGCGCTGATGGGCGATGCGGACCGCTGGACCTGGCTGCGGTATCTGCTGCTGTGGCTCGGTTTCGTCAGCGGCGTGGTGATGGGGGCGCGCTGCTACGGCGCGTTCGACACCGGCGCGCTGTGGCTGGCGACCGGCGCGGCGGCGCTGCTGACGGTGGTGGTCGCGGTAATGGCGCGCGGCACGGAGCCGGTCGGGCCATGGGGTGCCCGGGCGGTTTAGGTAGCGGCTTTGCGGTTGAGGAACGCGATCACCGGCTCATCACAGGCCACGATATGGTCGCTGAGATCGAACACCTCGGATTTCAGGGCATGGCCGAGAGCTTCATCCCGATCGAGGATGCGGCCGAGATAGGACGTCGGATACATCGCTTCCGCCGCATCGACGAGGCCGACCTGATAGCTATTCTCGGCAATCCAGATACGAAAGGCAAAAGCCAGTCGATCGTCCGGTGTTGCGTCATCAGCCCAATCGCCAAACCCGACCAGTACGCTGACGAAATCATGCCCTTCCGAGTAGTCCGCAAAATATACTGCAAGGGCCGCTTCGTCTCGGCTGACGAAGCGGACCAGATGGGTGGTGACATCGCCGCAGCATTGGCAAGTCGACTGTGTCGGGGGCTCGAACTCGATCTGATCCTTCACCCCGCGCACCCCGTCAGATGTGGATCGGCTTGCCCAGCACTGCCATCGCGGCTTCCTTGATCGCTTCCGAATGCGTCGGATGGGCGTGGCAGGTATAGGCGATGTCCTCGGAGGTCGCGCCGAACTCCATGGCCTGCGCGGCCTGGGCGATCATCGTGCCGCCGACCGAGGCGATGATCCAGACGCCGAGCACCCGATCGGTCTTCGCATCCGCGATGACCTTCACGAAACCGTCGGGCTCGTGATTGGTCTTGGCGCGCGAATTGGCGAGCATCGGGAACTTGCCGACCTTCACCTCACCGCGCTCTTTAGCCGCCTCCTCGGTCAAGCCGACACCGGCGATCTCGGGATTGGTGTAGACCACGCTCGGGATCACATCATGGTTCACGATGCCGGTGAGACCGGCGATGTTCTCGGCGACCGCAATGCCCTCGTCCTCGGCCTTGTGCGCCAGCATCGGACCGGGGATGACGTCGCCGATCGCCCAGATGCCGGGTACCGACGTCTGGAAACGGTGGTCCGTCTCGACCTGGCCGCGCTGGTTGGTGGCGAGGCCCGCAGCGTCGAGGCCGAGGCCTTCGGTGTTGGGGCGGCGACCGATCGAGACGAGCACCGCATCGGCTTCGAGCGTCGCCGCTTCGCCACCGGCGGCTGGCTCGAGCGTGAGCGTGGCGGTGTCGCCACTAACGACCACGCCGGTGACCTTGGTCGAGAGGTGGAATTCCAGCCCCTGCTTCTTCATGATCTTGTTGGCTTCCTTGCGGACCTCGCCGTCGAAGCCCGGCAGGATCTGGTCGAGAAATTCGACGACCGTCACCTTCGCACCAAGGCGCCGCCAGACCGAGCCGAGCTCGAGCCCGATCACGCCGCCGCCGATCACCACCATATGCTTCGGCACCGCGGGCAGTTCGAGCGCGCCGGTCGAATCCACCACGATCTTCTGGTCGATGGTCACGCCCGGCAGCGGGGTGACCGAGGAGCCGGTCGCGATGATGATGTTCTTCGCGCGATATTCGCGATCGCCGACTTTGACGCTGTCCTTGCCGGTGAAGGTCGCGCGACCCTTGATCCACTCGACCTTGTTCTTCTTGAACAGGAACGCGATGCCGCCGGTGAGCTGCTTGACCGCGTCGAGGCGCTGGCCGTGCATCGTCTCCAAATCCAGGCTGGTCTCGACCTTCACACCGAGCTTGGCGAGCCGGCCGGACACTGCCTCATCATACAGGTCGGACGCGTGCAGCATCGCCTTAGACGGGATGCAGCCGACATTGAGGCACGTACCGCCCAGCGTCTCGCGGCTCTCGACGCAACCCGTCTTGAGCCCAAGCTGCGCGGCACGGATCGCGGCGACATAGCCGCCCGGGCCGGAGCCGATTACCAGGACGTCGAAATCATAGTCAGCCATTGTCTATCTCAATCGCATGGTGCGTAACGACACGTAAGCACTCCCGTTCGTCCTGAGTAGGGGCTGAGCTTGTCGAAGACCCGTATCGAAGGACATGGCGTGAGGCCTGTCCTGCGATACGCCATTTCGACAAGCTCAATGGCTACTCAGGACGAACGGCGGTGGGGTCAAAGGTCGATCAAAATCCGCGTCGGATCCTCGATCGCGTTCTTCAGCGCGACGAGGAAGGTCACGGCCTCGCGGCCGTCGATCAGGCGATGATCGTAGCTGAGCGCGAGGTACATCATCGGGCGGACCACGACCTGGCCGTCGCGGACGACCGGGCGATCCTCGATGCGGTGAAGGCCAAGCACCGCCGCTTGGGGCGGGTTGATGATCGGGGTCGACATCAGCGAGCCGAACACGCCGCCATTGGAGATAGTGAAGGTGCCGCCCTTCATCTCTTCCATCTTGAGCGTGCCGTCCTTGGCGCGCTTGCCGAAGTCGCCGATGGTGCGCTCGATCCCGGCGACCGAAAGCTGGTCGGCATCGCGCACGACGGGGACGACCAGGCCGCCCGGGCCCGACACCGCGACCGAGATATCGACATAATCGTGATAGACGATCTCATCGCCCTCGATCGAGGCGTTGACGCTGGGCACGTCCTTCAGCGCGAGGCAGGCGGCCTTGGCGAAGAAGCCCATGAAGCCGAGGCGGACGCCGTGCTTCTTCTCGAACAGATCCTTGTACCTGGTGCGCGCCTCGATCACCGCCGTCATGTCGACGTCGTTGAAGGTGGTGAGCATCGCCGCGGTGTTCTGCGCTTCCTTGAGGCGCTTCGCGATCGTCTGGCGCAGGCGCGTCATGCGCACGCGCTCTTCCTTGCGGCCGGTCGAGGCGGCGACCGAGGGCGCGACCTGCGGCTCGGCCGGGACTGCCGCCGCGACGGGAGCGGGCGCCGGCGCGGCCGAAGCGGCGGCGACGACATCGTCCTTGGTGATGCGGCCGTCCTTGCCGGTGCCCTTGACCGTCGAGGGATCGACGCCGTGCTCGAGCACCGCGCGGCGCACTGAAGGAGAGAGCGCGGCCGGGCCGTCACCGGCCGGCGCGGCGGGGGCCGGCGCAGCGGGAGCGGGCGCAGCGGGAGCAGCAGGTGCCGCGGTCACGGCAGGCTGCGGCGCCTCGGCGGCCTTGGGAGCGCCCGCGCCAGCGTCGATCGTCGCGATCATCGCGCCGACCTGGACGGTATCGCCGACCTTCACCGCCTGCTCCCCCATGACGCCGGCGACGGGGCTCGGTACCTCGACCGAGACCTTGTCGGTCTCCAGGCTGGCGATCGGCTCATCCATCGCCACGGCATCGCCGGGCTGCTTGAGCCATTCGCCGAGCGTCGCTTCAGTGATCGATTCGCCCAGGACGGGCACTTTTACTTCGGTTGCCATCTCTTACTTCCCTTGTTCCCCGGCGAAGGCCGGGGCCCAGTTACGCAGCGATCATTGGCGAGCGCCGCGAGTCATCACATCCGTTTCCCGACTGGGCCCCGGCCTTCGCCGGGGAACAGCCCCAATGCTTCAGCTCTTCCGCGTGCGGCGGATTTCTTCGCGGACATTATGGCCGAGCGCGTCAGCGACGAGCGCGGCCTGTTCCATCTGGTGACGCTTCATCAGGCCGGTCGCCGGCGATGCGGCGGCGGCGCGGCCGGCATAGCGCGCGCGCACCGGCTTGACCCCGGCCCCGACCAGGCATTCCTCGATGAACGGCTCGACGAAGCTCCACGCGCCGTTGTTCTTCGGCTCTTCCTGCGCCCAGACCACTTCTTCGAGGTTGGGCAGCTTCTGCAGGCGCGCGGTCAGCGGCTCGCTCGGGAAAGGATAGAGCTGCTCGACCCGGACGATCGCGGTGTTCTTGTCGCCGGCCGCATCACGCGCCTCCATCAGGTCATAAGCGACCTTGCCGGTGCACAGCACGAGTCGCCTCACGTCCAGGTCCGCCGGCGCCGAAGGATCGGACAACAGCCGCATGAAGTGGCTGTCGCCCTGGAAATCGGCCGCGCTCGATACCGCCAGCTTGTGGCGCAGCAGCGACTTGGGCGTGAAGATGATCAGCGGCTTGCGGAAGCTGCGATGCATCTGCCGGCGCAGCAGGTGGAAATAATTCGCCGGCGTGGTGCAGTTCGCGACCTGCATATTGTCCTGCGCGCACAGCTGCAGGAAACGCTCGACGCGTGCCGAGCTATGTTCCGGACCCTGGCCTTCATAGCCGTGCGGCAGCAGCATCACCAGGCCGTTGGCGCGCAACCACTTGGCCTCGCCCGACGCGATGAACTGATCGATCATGATCTGCGCGCCGTTCATGAAGTCGCCGAACTGCGCCTCCCACAGCACCAGGGTCTTCGGGTCGGCCAGCGCATAGCCATATTCGAAGCCGAGCACGCCATATTCGCTCAAGGGGCTGTCCAGCACCTCGAAACGGCCATGCTCGAGCTGCGCGAGCGGCAGATATTTGTGCTCGTCCTTCTGGTCGATCCACACCGCGTGGCGCTGCGAGAAAGTGCCGCGGCCCGAATCCTGCCCCGAGAGGCGGACGCCATAGCCTTCCGACAGCAGCGAGCCGTAAGCGAGCGCCTCGCCCGTCGCCCAATCGAAATTGGCGCCCGATTTGAACATCTCGCGCTTGGCGTCGATCACGCGGCCGAGCGTCTTGTGGATGGTCAGGTCGTCGGGAACCGTGGTCAGCGTGCGGCCGAGCGAGTCGAACAGCTTGGGTTCGATCCCGGTCTCGACATTGCGGCGCGCGCTCTCGGCATCGGCCGGCGCATGCAGGCCCGACCAGCGTCCGGCGAACCAGTCCGCCTTGTTCGGCTTGTAGCTCGCGCCCGCCTCGAATTCGCCTTCGAGCAGGGTCGTGAACTGCGCGATATTGTCGTCGATCCAGGCGCGATCGATCACGCCCTGCTCGATCAGCTTGGTACCATAGATTTCGCTGACCGGCGGATGCGCACGGATGCGATCGTACATCAGCGGCTGAGTGAAGCTCGGCTCGTCGCCCTCGTTATGGCCGAAGCGGCGATAGCACCACATGTCGATCACGATGTCGCGGTGGAAGCGCTGGCGGAACTCGATCGCCATCTTGGTGGCGAAGGTCACCGCCTCGGGATCGTCGCCATTGACGTGGAAGATCGGCGCCTGGACGCCCTTCGCCACATCCGACGGATAGGGCGACGACCGCGCGAATTGCGGGCTGGTCGTGAAGCCGATCTGGTTGTTGATGACGAAATGGATGCAGCCGCCGGTATTGTAACCGCGGATGCCGGAGAAGCCGAGGCATTCCCACACGATGCCCTGGCCCGCGAACGCCGCGTCGCCGTGAATCAGCACCGGCAGCGACGCCTTGTGCTCCTTCAGGTCGCCGGCGATCGTCTGGATCGCACGGACCTTGCCCAGCACGACGGGATCCTCGGCCTCGAGATGCGAGGGGTTGGCGACCAGCGACATATGCACGCTGATCCCGTCGAACTCGCGGTCGGTCGAGGTGCCGAGATGGTATTTCACGTCGCCCGAACCGGCCACGTCGTCGGGATTGTCGGAGCCGCCGCCGAATTCGTGGAAGATGATGCGGAACGGCTTGGCCATCACGTTGGACAGCACGTTCAGCCGGCCGCGATGCGCCATGCCGAACACGATCTCGCGCACGCCGAACTGACCGCCATATTTGATGACGCTTTCCAGCGCCGGGATCATGCTCTCGCCGCCGTCCAGGCCGAAACGCTTGGTCCCGACATATTTGCGGCCGCAGAATTTCTCCCACTGCTCGGCTTCGATCACCTTGTTGAGGATCGCCTTCTTGCCCAGCGGGCTGAACTCGATCGCCTTGTCCTTGCCTTCCATCCGTTCCTGGAGGAAGCGGCGCTCCTCCACGTCCGAGATGTGCATATATTCGAGGCCGACATTGCCGCAGTAATTCGCGCGCAGAATGCCGACGAGCTCCCGCACCGTCGCCCATTGCAGGCCCATGGTGCCGCCGAGATAGACCGGGCGGTCGAGATCGGTGTCGGAAAAACCGTGATATTCAGTGGTGAGATCGGCCGGCATCTCGCGCTTGGACAGGCCGAGCGGATCGAGATTGGCGGCAAGATGGCCGCGCACGCGATAGGTGCGGATCAGCAGCATCGCACGGATCGAATCCGCGGCGGCACGGACGATGTCGTCCTGCGAGGGCGCGGGCGCGGCCGGTGCCGCGGCAGGCTTGGCGCCGCCCTTGGCGGGCTTGGGCGCCGGCTCCATCTGGGTCGGGTCGAGCGCCGCGGTCAGATCGTCGGTCGAGCTGAGCGGCCAGTTGGACTGGCTCCAGCTCGGGCCGGTCGCATTGCCCTCAAGGCCTTCGAAAAAGCCGCGCCAGCCCGGCTCGACGCTGTCCGGAGACACTTTGTACCGCGCGTAGAGCGCATCGATGAACGCCGGGCTCACGCCCCCGGCGATGTCAGCGAAATCCTGGCCTTCGTAGCCCATTGGCTGTTCCTCGGCGCATCCCTGGGGAGGTGATGCTGCTTTGTCCCCGCCCGAGGCGGGGCCTGGTTAACCCTTCAACACCGACAGCAGCGTCGTGCCCAGTTCGGACGGGCTGTCCGCTACCTTGATCCCTGCCGCTTCCATCGCCGCGATCTTGTCCTCGGCGCCGCCCTGGCCGCCCGACACGATCGCGCCGGCATGGCCCATGCGGCGACCCGGAGGCGCCGTGCGGCCCGCGATGAAACCGGCCATCGGCTTCTTCCGCCCGCGCTTCGCCTCGTCGCGCAGGAACTGTGCCGCCTCTTCTTCGGCCGAGCCGCCGATCTCGCCGATCATGATGATCGACTTGGTCTCGTCGTCGGCGAGGAAGAGTTCGAGCACGTCGATGAAGTTCGTGCCGTTGACCGGATCGCCACCGATGCCGACCGCGGTCGTCTGGCCGAGGCCCGCATTCGACGTCTGGAAGACGGCTTCATAGGTAAGCGTGCCGGAGCGGCTTACAACGCCCACCGAGCCCTGCTTGAAGATGCTGCCGGGCATGATGCCGATCTTGCACTGGCCGGGGGTCAGCACGCCCGGGCAGTTCGGACCGATCAGGCGCGACTTGGAGCCGCTGAGCGCGCGCTTCACCTTGACCATGTCGAGCACCGGAATACCCTCCGTGATGGTCACGATCAGCGGCACTTCGGCGTCGATCGCCTCGAGGATCGAGTCGGCCGCGAAGGGCGGCGGCACATAGATGACCGACGCGGTAGCGCCGGTCTTCGCGACGGCCTCGGCGACGGTGTCATAGACCGGCAGGCCGATATGCTCGGTGCCGCCCTTGCCCGGCGTCACGCCGCCGACCATCTGCGTGCCATAAGCCAGCGCCTGCTGGGTGTGGAACGTGCCGGTCTCACCAGTCATGCCCTGGGTGATGACCTTGGTGTTCTTGTCGACGAGGATTGCCATATTTTTCTCGTTCCCACTTGCCGCGCTCCCGCGAAGGCGGGAGCCCAGACCTAAAACAAAGACTCGAACAGATCGTCCCAGTCCGGATTCATCGTTTCAATCTCTCGCAGCTTCCACTGCCGATTCCATTTCTTCAGCTGCAATTCGCGATGTCTGGCCCCTTCGATCGTATCATGGGCTTCGTACCAGACGAGCAGCTTGCAGTCGTATTTTCTGGTGAAGCCTTCGACCAGGCCGTTGCGATGTTGGTACGCGCGGGCAGGCAGGTCGCTGGTTACACCGATATAGATCGTTCCGTTCTTCTGCTTCGCCATGATGTAGACGAAGCCGGGTTTATCCTCTCGCACCGCCCGCCTCCTTGGGTCCCCGCGAAGGCGGGGACCCAGACTGGGCTCCCGCCTTCGCGGGAGCACAATGAGGTCAGGCCAGGCTTCCGTCGATCGCCTTGCACGCGACCAGCAATTCCTTGACCGCCTCGACCGAGACGTCGAGATTCTTCTTGGCCTCTTCGTCGAGCTTGATCTCGACCACCTTCTCGACGCCGCCGGCACCGATGACCACCGGCACGCCGACATAGAGATTGTCGACGCCGTACTGGCCGGTCAGGTGGACCGCTGCCGGGAGCAGGCGCTTCTGGTCGTAGAGATAGGCCTCCGCCATCGAGATCGCCGAGGTGGCGGGGGCATAATAGGCCGAGCCGGTCTTGAGCAGCGCGACGATCTCGCCGCCGCCCGACCGGGTGCGCGCGACGATCGCGTCGATGCGCTCCTGCGTCGAGAAGCCCATCTCGATCAGGTCCGGAACCGGGATGCCCGATACGGTCGAGTAGCTGATCACCGGGACCATGGTGTCACCGTGGCCGCCGAGCACGAAGGACGTGACGTCCTTGACCGAGACCTTGAACTCTTCGGCGAGGAAATGGCTGAAGCGCGAGCTGTCGAGCACGCCGGCCATGCCGACGACCTTCTGGTGCGGGAGACCCGAGAATTCGCGCAGCGCCCAGACCATCGCGTCGAGCGGGTTGGTGATGCAGATGACGAACGCGTCGGGCGCGTTGGCGGCGATGCCTTCGCCCACGGCCTTCATGACCTTCAGGTTGATGCCGAGCAGGTCGTCGCGGCTCATGCCCGGCTTGCGGGCGACACCGGCGGTGACGATGATGACGTCCGCGCCAGCGATGTCGGCATAATCGTTCGTGCCGGTGATCTTGGCGTCGAAGCCTTCGACGGGCGAGCACTGACTGAGATCCAGCGCCTTGCCCTGGGGCACGCCCTCGACCACGTCGAACAGGACGATGTCGCCCAGGCCCTTCAGTGCTGCGAGATGAGCAAGCGTGCCGCCGATGTTACCGGCACCGATCAACGCGATCTTCTTGCGGGCCATTCCTCGTCCTTTCGGCAATGATAAAGCCGCGCGCGCGGCGAAACTGGGCGGCGGCTTAGGCGCGTTTGGCCGTAGGGGCAACCGCTAAAACCCGATATTTTCACGTGCTTATTGCAACTAATTCGCAAGTGCATTTACGCCGGTTGATCATTCTCGGGATCGACGTAGCGACGCTCACCGGTCGCGTCATTATACCATACCGTCACGGGACGACCGCTGGCGTCGTCGACGAAACGTTCGGACGTCTCGCGCCACCCGCCGCCGATCGGTTTCGCCTGCGAAGCGCCGTACCGGCGGCGTTCGAGCATGATGCCGGCAAGCACGACCGTCGCCGCGATCAGCGTCGGCCACACCGCCGGATCGATCACCGCGCCGATCACCGCCGCGGTGAACAACAGCATCGCGATCACCAGGACGAAGGTACGCAGCATCATTCGGGCGCGGGATCGAGAATGACGGCGGTGCCGTACGCGACCACCTCGTTCATCGCCTGGGCGATCTCGCCCGAGTCGAAGCGCATCATCACGACGGCGTTCGCGCCCATCAGCGCGGCGTTGGCGACAAGGCGGTCGATCGCATGGCGCCGCGTATCCTCGACCAGCCTTGTATATTCGGGAATTTCGCCGCCGACGATCGAGCGCAGGCTGGCGGTGATGTTGCCGCCGATGCCGCGGCTGCGGACGACGACGCCGAATGCCTGACCCAGCGTCTTGAGTACGGTATGGCCCGGGACATTCTCGGTGGTGGTGACGAGCATCTTCTTCCCTCCATGGCCGGCCGCGGCACGATAGCAAATGGTCGGGCGATGGCGAAGGTCAGTTCGCGCCGTGACCCAGTTCGAGATAGTCGTCGGAGCGCATTTCCTCGAGCCGGCTGATCGTGCGCTCGAACTCGAAACGGCCGTCACCCTTCTCGTACAGCTCGCCCGGCGGCGCATCGGCAGCGGCGAGCAGCTTCACCTTGTGCTCGTACAACGCGTCGATCAGCTGGACGAAACGCGCCGCCTCGTTGCGGTTCTCCGGCCCGAGCCGCGGGATGCCGACCAGGATGATGGTGTGGAAACGCCGCGCGACCGCGAGATAATCGGCCGAGCCGCGCGCCTCGCCGCACAGCCGCTTGAACGAGAAGACCGCGACGCCCTTCAGGCTCTTGGGCACATGCAAGGTGCGCCCGCCGCCGACCGGCAATTCCTCCGAGGGCACATGGTCGCGGTCCTCGGGCGGATAGTCGGTCAGGCGGAAAAAGGCGGCGGAAAGCTGCGCGGTCGCCTCGGGCCCGTTGGGCACCAGCCAGGTCTCGACCTGGCCGAGCCGGTCGCGGCGGTAATCGACCGGCCCGTTGAGCGCGAGCACCTGCATGCGGCTCTGGATCAGGTCGATGAAGGGCAGGAAATGCTCGCGGTTGAGCCCGTCCTTGTAGAGATCGGTCGGCGGCCGGTTGGAGGTCATCACCACCGTCACGCCGTGGCGCAGCAGCTCAGTGAACAGCCGCGACAGGATCATCGCGTCAGGGCTGTTGGTGACCATGATCTCGTCGAAGCAGAGCACCTTCACTTCCTCGGCGATCGCGGCGGCGACCGGGAGGATCGGGTCGCCGACTTCCTTCTCCCGCTCGATCCGCAGGCGGGCATGGACGTCGAGCATGAATTCGAGGAAGTGGATGCGCCGCTTCCGCCGCATGTTGATGCAGCCGAAGAACAGATCCATCAGCATCGACTTGCCGCGGCCGACCCCGCCCCAGAGATAGATGCCCGCCGGCGCCTCGGGCCGCCGGCCCAGCGCGCGCCACAGCACCGAGCCGCGCTTCGGCGCTGCCTCGAGTTCGGTCGCCAATGCGTCGAGGCGGCGTGCCGCTTCCTCCTGTTCGGAATCGGGCCGGAGCTCGCCGGCGGCGATCAGCGCTTGGTAGCGGGCGAGGACGTTGGGCACTACAGCGCTCCGCCCGTTCGCCCTGAGCTTGTCGAAGGGCTGTTCTTCTTTGCGACCCACGTGAAAAAGAACAGTGCTTCGACACGCTCAGCACGAACGGAGATAGAAGTCATTGCTTCGGGGCCGATTTGCGGATCGTGGCGGAAAAGCTCGCGACCTTGTCCTCGTCCTGCACGACGAGGCCGCGCAGGAACAGCAGCCGCCCGGTCTCGCGCAGCAGTTCGACCTGCGCCTCCAGCGGCTCGCCGATGCGGCCGCCGCCGATGAACTGAGTCGAAAGGTCGAGCGTCACCGCCGACCCCGCGGTGATCAGCCCGAAGCTGCGCGAGGCAGCGAACAGCGCGACATCGATGAAGCCGAGCATCGCGCCGCCATGCACGCTGTCGCGCAGATTGGAATGGCGCCGCTCCGGCGTCATGCGCACCCGGGCAATGCCGCCTTCGACCCGCACCATCATCGGGCCGAGAAAGCTGTTGTAGCGCGATGGATCCGTGAAGCCCCACCGCATCCAGCCGGGATGATCCGGGTCCTCCTCATAGAGGAAGGTAGCGGGCGCGCTGGTTTCGGTCACGCGACGAGCCTCAGACGACTCGCTCTGCTTCCATCTTCTTGATCTCGGCGATCGCCTTGGCCGGGTTGAGGCCCTTGGGGCAGACATTCGCGCAGTTCATGATCGTGTGGCAGCGATAGAGGCGGAACGGATCCTCCAGCTCGTCGAGTCGTTCGCCGGTCATCTCGTCGCGGCTGTCGGCGAGCCAGCGATAGGCCTGCAACAGGATCGCGGGGCCGAGGAACTTGTCGCTGTTCCACCAATAGCTCGGGCAGGCGGTCGAGCAGCAGGCGCACAGGATGCACTCGTACAGGCCGTCGAGCTTCTCGCGATCGGCCGGCGACTGGAGCCGCTCCTTGCCCGAGGGCGGCGGCGTGACGGTCTGCAGCCACGGCTTGATCGAGGAATATTGCGCGTAGAAATGCGTGAAATCGGGAACGAGGTCTTTGATCACTTCCATATGCGGCAGCGGCGTGATGCGGATATCGCCCTTCACGTCCTCGATCGCGGTGGTGCAGGCGAGGCCGTTCTTGCCGTCGATGTTCATCGAGCACGACCCGCAAATGCCCTCGCGGCAGGAGCGGCGGAAGGTCAGCGAGCTGTCCTGCTCCGACTTCATCTTGATCAGCGCGTCGAGCACCATCGGGCCGCAATTGTCGAGATCGATCTCGAAAATGTCGTAATGCGGGTTCTCGCCGGCATCGGGATCGTAGCGGTAGATCTTGAAGCTCTTGACCCGCTTTGCCTCGGCGGCTGCCTTGTGGACCTTGCCGCCCTTTTTGGGTCGGCTGTTCGGGGGCAGTCTGAATTCGGCCATGCCTGAAAGTCTCCGGCGGAAACGAAATGGTGCGTCGCGGAAAGCGGCTATGCCTTTCGGCGCGCGCGTGCAACCCTTTGGCGCGGTCCGCGGCGTCGGATCACCGCATGATTGCAAATTCCGCGACGGAGCAGGCATCATCGCCGGCGTTGCGGGCACCGGGCAAGAATCGTAGGGCGAAGTCCAGCATATGACCAAACGGGGCAAAATATGAGACTGAGCGATTGCCACAATGTCGAGGATTTCCGCACCCTCGCCCGCAAGCGCCTGCCCGGCCCCGTGTATCACTATATCGACGGTGCCGCCGATGACGAGGCGACCAAGCGCCGCAACACCGAGGCGTTCGAGTCGTGCGACCTGGTGCCGAGCGTGCTCGCCGGCGTCGAGACGATCGACATGAGCACCACGGTGATGGGCCGCAAGATCGACATGCCGCTGTTCCTGTCGCCAACTGCCTTGCAGCGCCTGTTCCACTGGCATGGCGAGCGCGGCGTCGCGCGCGCGGCCGAGAAGTTCGGGACCTATTTCGGCATTTCGAGCCTTGGCACCGTCAGCATCGAGGAGATCGGCCGGACGATCAGCACCCCCAAGATGTTTCAGCTCTATATCCACAAGGACAAGGGACTGAACCACGCGCTGGTCGAACGCTGCAAGGAGGCCAAGTTCGACTGTATCGCGCTGACCGTCGACACGATCGTGTCGGGCAATCGCGAGCGCTGCCTGCGCACCGGCTTCACCTCGCCGCCAAAGCTGACCCCAGCCTCGGCGATCAGCTTCGCGACTCACCCGGGCTGGACGCTCGATTATCTGTTCCGCGGGAAGTTCGAGTTGTCGAACCTGAAGGACCATGTGTCCGAAGGGACCAATGTCGCGCTGTCGGTCGCCGACTATTTCAACAAGATGCTCGATCCGTCGATGGACTGGAAGACGGCCGAGGGCGTGCGCGCACAATGGGGCGGCGAATTCTGCCTGAAGGGCATCATGTCAGTCGAGGACGCGAAGCGCGCGGTCGATATCGGCGCGACGGCGATCATGGTGTCGAACCATGGCGGGCGGCAGCTCGACGGCAGCCGATCGCCCTTCGACCAGCTGGCTGAGATCGTCGATGCGGTCGGCGACAGGATCGACGTGATCTGCGACGGCGGCATCCGCCGCGGCAGCCATGTGCTGAAGGCGCTGAGCGTCGGGGCCAAGGCCTGCTCGGGCGGACGGATGTATCTCTATGCGCTGGCGGCGGCGGGCCAGCCCGGGGTCGAGCGGGTGCTTGGGCGGCTGCAGGCGGAGATCGAGCGGGACATGAAGCTGATGGGGGTGAAGTCGGTGGCGGAGCTGACCCGGGGCAATTTGCGCTGGCGGAACTGACCTTCTCAAGCCCCTCCCCTTCAGGGGAGGGGTTGGGGTGGGGCAGTCCCTCAAATGCTGGAGTTGGAGGAAATCGGAGGCCCCCACCCCCAACCCCTCCCCTGAAGGGGAGGGGCTTTTAATACTAGGCCGCTTCCCTTTCTGGCTGGATCGGCGCCCCGCCCCAGTCGATGTTCCGCGTCAGGAACATCACCGCGGCAAGCGCCACGAACAGCATCACCGAACCGACCAGCAGCGACAGGTCCTCGAGGCTGAGCAGCACATAGAGCACGCCGTAGAGCGCCGAGATCAGCGCGCCGATGAACAGACTTCGCCGCCAGCTGCCCAGCACCGCGGCCGAATAGGCGGTGAGCAGCGCGACGATCGCGCCGCCCGCCACCGCATAGGCCGGCGTGAACCCGATCACTTCGGCAAAGGCGAGCAGCATCACGAAGAACAGCACCAGCCCCGATCCGACCAGGCCATATTCGATCGCCGACACCCGCACCCCACCGATCACGTCGAACATCAGAAAGGCAAGGAAGGTGAAACCGACGAACAGAAAGCCGTATTTCACCGAGCGGTTGACCTGGCTGTAGAGATCGACCGGCGTGAGCAGGTCGACCCGTGCTTCATGCTCGGCCGTCTCGCCAGCGCGGCGCCCCTCGCCGGCGGCCTGGGCGGACGACGCGTCGCCCGAGGCCTGGTCGAAGGCGACGAGCGGACTGCCCAGCGCGAGGTTGCCGACGCGCCAGCTGGCATCGAAGCCCTTGCCGAACGGCTTTTTCTGCACTGGCAGGAAGCCGCCCTGATAGCTCGGGCTGGGCCAGGACGACAGCACGCGCCATGCGGTATCGCCGCCGTTCGGCACCAGCGACAGCGAGCCGTTGCCGCGCACCGCATAATCGAACGCCACGCCGATCGGCCGGCCACGCAGGTCGCTCGCATCGAACCAGGCGTAGAAGCCCGATCCGCCCGTCTCGCGCATGCCGTTGCCCGGCTGGAGCGAGACGGGCTTGCCGTTGACCGACACCGCGGGCGGCGAGCCGAACAGGCCACGCGCATCGCTGATGCCGAAGCGGATCTGCGCGCGATCGAGCGCCAGCGCATCCGGCGCGACACCGAAACGCTGGAGGTCGGCCGGCAGCGTGAAGCGTGCGCTGCCCTGGTTGCGCGCCTCGAACACCACCACGTCGTAGATCGAGCGGTGGCGCAGATCGGGCTTGAGATCGGTCTTCAGCCTGGTCGCATCGGGCGACAGGGTCATGTCGTGCCAGCTCGTGCTGGTCCTGGTCACCTGCTTGCCATTCTCGGTGACGGTCTCGGTCGTCTGTTTCGAATAGGGGATGACGAGCACCGGCCCGGCGATCGCCTGCGGCCCGCCCCAGCCTTGCGCGATCGATGCCTGGGCGGTCTCCGACTGAGTCTGGCGATCATAGACGAGGAGATAGATGGCGAAGAGCGGGATCGCGAGCAGCGTGCCGATCAGGAACGGCAGCAACAGCTTGAACCCGGGCGAGCGTTCTGACGCATGGCGTGCGGACATGATGGTCTCCCTTTTAGGAGACCTTCAGCTAGCGGGGCGCCGGGGCCGACGCCAAAGTGGATCGGGAGGAATGGTTGTGCAGAACGCGTGCAGGGCCTTCTTCTCCCCTCCCCTTCAGGGCAGGGGCAGGGGGGTGGGGGGTGGGGGAGTCTCACGGAGACTCCACTCACTGGACCGCCCCACCCCAACCCCTCCCCTGAAGGGGAGGGGCTTAGGAATATCAGATCACGTCCAGCACCAGCCCCAGGTCGCGCGCTTCTTCCGCCTCGATATACCAGTTGGCGGGCGCACGTTCGCGCAGGTCCTCGAAATCGACCCGGCTACCCTTCACGATATCGCGAAAGCCTTCTTCCTCGATCAGGATCGAATGCTCGATCTCATGCAGGGTCGCCTTCAGGCTGGCGATGCACATGCGCAGCGGGCCGTTGATGTTGAGCTGCTTCGAGATGATCCGCTCATGGATCATCAGCCGCGTGTGGCGCGTGAGGAAGCGGCGATCGACTGGGAAGGCCGCCATGAAGGTCGCGCCGGCCGAATACACCGCGACCTTGCCGAGGAACAGGATCTCGCGGCCGTCATGGTCCTCGAGCAGGCGGATATCGTCGGCCATGGTCCGCGCGACCTCGGGGTCGCCGCCGAGCGTGGTCATCGCGATGACCAGCGCGCCTTGCTCCGGACAGGTATCGAGCTGCTGGCGGAAGCTCTGATACATATATTGATCGACGGGGCCGGACAGGCGGATGTGCGGCTTGGCGAGGAGCGGATAGCGAGGTTCGGTCATGGCGCCCCTAACTGAGTCGCGACCGGGAGGTTCCGGGTCGACGCGAAAAGACCGGATAGCAGCTTCAACAGACTTCAGCAGTATTGGCCGGTAGCGGCCCCGGCGGGATGCGCGCCTCGCTCAGATAGAAGGGATCGCCCTCGATCCGGTGGCTCGCGCCATAGGCCCTGCCCAGCGCCGCGTAGAGCGCGGGATCATAGGCCTGCAGTTCGTCATGGGACAGGATACGGCGGCCGTCGAAGATCACGATGCGGCCCGAGTTGAACCAGAACTGGCTGCCCACCGCCCAATATTCGTCGATCGTGGTCGAGGCATATTCGCCCTTCCACCGGCCGGCCCTGAGGGCTGCGCGATAGGCACGATCGACCTGCCGGTAGAGGCCCGGGTCCATCGCGCGGATCGCCTGGAGGATGTCGTGCGAGAATTCGTGGAGGAAGATCGTCTGGCCGTAATAGCGCGAGTTGCGCTGGCCGAGCAGATCCTCGACCGCGCCGCTCGTCAGTTTCCCGGCCATGCCGCGAGCGCGGTAGTTCCAATAGGCACGGTCGGTCATGCGGCCGATGCGCTCGTCATAATGCTTGCGCTCGCAGCGGGTCAGCCGGGGATCGTCGCGGCCGGGCCTCTTCCAGTCACGCTGCTCGGGCAGGTCGAGCGTGCTCTCGTCCTCCGCCATGATCGCGACGCGGTAGCCCGAGGCGGCCAGCCCCTGGGCGAGATCGGGGCGATGATCGAGCATGCCCTGGATGATCTGCCTGGCCACCAGCAGCGCGCGATCGGGCACCTTGGCCGAGGACAGGACGGGGATGCCGTCCGCATCGACATATTTCGCGTAAAAGGGATCGACCGATAAAGACGCTGGCGGCGAGGCGACATCCGGCGCGGGAGAGGCGCACGCCGCGACGATCTGCACCGGGAGAATGCAGCCGAGCAGCAGCACGAGACGCCCGCTATAGTTCATCGTCTCAGCCGCGGGCTCCTCGCGTCAACAACAGCGGAGAACCGTCTATCAGCGTCGAGCCGGATGTTGAATCAAATTGCCGGGTCGGATCAGTAAACCCGCTTCTTCGGCTTGATATAGTCGATGTCGTCAGTGAGCGTGTAGTCGTGCACCGGGCGGTAGTCGATCTCGGTGGTGCCGCCCTTGCCGCCCCAGCCGTCGAAGGTCGCGACGGTGTGCTTCATCCAGTTGGCGTCGTCGCGCTCGGGGAAATCCTCGTGCATGTGCGCCCCGCGGCTTTCCTTGCGGTTGGCGGCACCCTTGATCGTCACCACGGCCTGGCCGATCAGATTGTCGAGCTCCATCGTCTCGACCAGATCGGTGTTCCAGATCAGCGAGCGGTCGCTGATGCCGACATCGGCGAAGCTGGAGTAGATCGCGTCCATCTTCGTCACGCCCTCGGCCAGCAAAGCGGTGTCGCGGAACACGGCGCAATGCTTCTGCATGGTGCGCTGCATCTCGGCGCGGATCTGCGCGGTCGGTGCGGCGCCCTTGGCGTTGCGGAAATAATCGAGCCGGGTGAGCGCGAACTCCTCCGAACCCTTGGGCAGCGCATTGTGCGGGGTGTTGGGCTTGAGCTGATCCTTCAAACGCAGGCCGGTCGCGCGGCCGAACACGACGAGATCGATCAGCGAGTTGGAGCCGAGCCGGTTGGCGCCGTGCACCGAGACGCAGGCCGCTTCGCCCACCGCGAACAGGCCGGGGATGATCGTGTCGGGATTGCCGTCCTTATTGTGCACGACCTCGCCGTGATAATTGGTCGGGATGCCGCCCATATTATAATGCACCGTCGGCGTGACCGGCAGCGGCTGGCGCGTCAGGTCGACGCCGGCGAAAATCTTGCCCGTCTCGGTGATGCCCGGCAGGCGCTCGTGCAGCACCTTGGGATCGATATGATCGAGGTGCAGGTAGATATAATCCTTGTGCTCGCCGACGCCGCGACCCTCGCGCATCTCCATCGCCATCGAGCGCGCGACCACGTCGCGGCTGGCAAGGTCCTTCGCGGACGGCGCATAGCGCTCCATGAAGCGCTCGCCCTCGGAGTTGGTCAGGTAACCACCCTCGCCGCGCGCGCCCTCGGTGATGAGCACGCCCGCGCCGTAGATGCCGGTCGGGTGGAACTGCACGAACTCCATGTCCTGCAGCGCGATGCCGGCGCGCAGCGCCATGCCGTTGCCGTCACCGGTGCAGGTATGGGCCGAGGTCGCCGACTGATAGACGCGGCCGCCGCCGCCCGTCGCCAGCACCACGGCATGGCTGCGGAAGCGGTGAATCGAGCCGTCTTCCATGCACAAAGCGATCACGCCGCGGCACTGACCATTCTCCATGATCAGGTCGAGCGCGAAATATTCGACGTAGAAGTCCGCGTCGTACTTCAGGCTCTGCTGGTAGAGCGCATGAAGCATGGCATGGCCGGTGCGGTCCGCCGCGGCGCAGGTGCGCTGCACCGGAGGCCCCTCGCCCATATTCTGCATATGGCCGCCGAACGGGCGCTGATAGATCGTCCCGCTCTCGTTGCGGCTGAACGGCACGCCGGCATGCTCCAGCTCGTAGACGGCGGCGGGCGCCTCACGCACCATATATTCGATCGCGTCCTGGTCGCCGAGCCAGTCCGATCCCTTGACGGTGTCGAACATATGCCAGGTCCAGTGATCCGGCGTATTGTTGCCCAGGCTGGCGGCGATGCCGCCCTGCGCCGCGACGGTGTGGCTGCGCGTCGGGAACACCTTGGTAATGCAGGCCGTCTTCAGGCCCGACTCCGCGATACCCATGGTCGCGCGCAGGCCCGAACCGCCGGCGCCCACGACCACGGCATCATAGGTGTGGTCGATGATCTTATAGGCTTCCGGCATCAGACTGGCGCTCCGGCGGCAAAGGCGATCCTGAGGATCGAGAAGATGGCGATCGCGGCGGACGCGACGGTGAAGAACGTGAGGGCGAGCATCGCGGCGACACGCGCCTCGTCGTGGAGATAATCCTCGATCGCGACCTGAAGGCCCAGGCGGAAATGATAGAAGACCGAGGCGATCAGCAGGATCATCGGGATCGCGGCCCAGGCCGAGGCGATCCAGTCGTGCAGCGTCTCATATTGATAATTGGGCAGGCGTGCGATCGAGAGCAGCAGCCAGAGCATCAGGAACAGGTTGGCGCCGGCGGTCAGCCGCTGGTTCCACCAGTGATGCGAGCCTTCCTTGGCTGAGCCGAGGCCGCGGACCCGGCCGAGTTCGGTACCGTTGCCCATCTTATTTCCCCACGAGCAGATAGGCCCAGAACAGGGCGGTGAAGGTGATCGAGAAGACGAAGGTCAGCCAGGAGCCGGTGCGGTTGGTCCTGAGCTCGAAGCCGGCGCCCGCATCCATCACGAAATGGCGGATGCCGCTGGCCATGTGCTGGAACAGCGACAGGGTCAGGCCCATGCCGAAGACATAGCCGATGATGTTGAGCTTGCCGTCCGCCACGGTGAAGATGTCGGTGAAGGCCGCATAGGCTTCCTTGCCGCCGGCCAGCGCCGCGAGCCACCACACGAGCAGGATCGTGCCGACCGTCGCCAGCCCGTCACCGGTCACGCGGTGCAGGATCGAGACGGTCATATGGACGCCCCATTTCCACGCCGTCAGATGCGGCGAGATTGGTCGGGCAGGGTTGCGTGGGCTAGCCAAGGCGGGAAATCCTCTCGGACGGTCAGTGGCGCCGTATTAGTCCGCGCGTGCCGCGATGCAAGGCGGATTGGACGGGTGCGGTGGGGCGGATGGGAGCGTTCGCGTCAAGTAGCGCGGCAGAAACGGCGTTGGAAAATGCGCGAAGTTGCGACCGACTGGCAACTATTCGCTGAATTTCGCGACCCACCTGCGAGCGGGGCAAAATCGAGTGGTTCTTGGCGCCTGTGCGGATGTTATTTGAAGGGTGCGAACGGGTTCTTGGGGTGCACTTGCGAGGCGCGGATTCGGCCGGGCTACTCGACCATGACATGATTGCTGCTCGACTTACCAAATTACGCGAGGGGTATGAGGAGTTCATGGTGCTTTACTTGCCTCTATTTGCCGTGCCGATGTGTCGGTGGCGGCGAGGTGATTTCACCAGATTAGGAGGATGAAGTGAATCGCTCGCGGATCATGAGCGCCATGAGTCGCCCTTCAGACTCAAAAAGCAGGCTGCTACCAAGCTCCCTACTTCCCCGGCACTTGTTGTCAGGCCATCTCTCCAAATCCCCGACAGCGCCTGCGGGAGGTTGGATGCCGGAACGAGTCCGGCATGACGCTTTGGACTGCTGACCGCGCCGATCCGCCCTCACATCCTAACCGCCCTTTAATCTTATCCGGCGTAACTCCCGTGCGAACCGCCCCGAGGCGGTCGGTCGCCAGCTATCGGAGTTTCGCCCTTGACCCCCAGTGACTTGCCCGCCCCCGGCACGATTGCCGCCCAGGTCGACATCGCGGCCAGGCTGCGCGTGTTCGATGTCGACGGGTCGCTGGCGCGCGCGAGTCGCGATGCGTGGAGCGTGATCGAGCCGGAAATCCGGTCGATCTCGGAAGGTTACTGGCAGCAATGGCTGCGCTGCTTCGCCGACGACCGGGTCTGGGCGTCGCACGAGACCGAGAAGATGATCGAGGTGGGCTGCGTGTTCCTGCGGAACCGTTTCCTCGACACGACCGGCCGCGTCTGGATCGAATCGGTCGAACGATCGGTCGCCGCCGCCTTTCTCGGCAATGTCTCCCCGCTTGCCCTGCTGTCGATGATCAACGCGAGCGACCGGGTCGCGCTCGGCGTGGTCACCCGCAAGATCGACCGCGACGACGATCGGCTGCCGGTGCTGGTCGATACGCTGATGCGCCTCTCCGCGCTGGAGGGGGAGATCACCGTCGCGCTCTATAATGGCTATCGCGAGCATCTCGCCCAGGGTGGGCGCGACCGGTTGGCCGCCGAGTTCCGCGACGGCATCGCCCAGATGGTCGAAAGCGCGACTCAGGAATCGAGCGCGCTGCGTGGCCAGTCGCTGCGCACCTCCACTTCGGCGCGCGGCATGCTCGGCAAGACCTCCGAAGTCGCCGCCGCCGCCGAACAATCGGCCATTGCGATGCGCGAAGCGGCGCGGACCGCCGCCGGCCTGATCCGCGCGATCGAGGATGCCCGCTCCGAGGTCGAGGCCGCCGCCGAGATCGCCACCCGCGCCTCCGGCCAGGCGGGCCTTGCCGTCGGCATGTCCGAAACCCTGTCCGACCATGCCCAGTCGATCGAATCGATCCTGAGCCTGATTCGCGACATCGCCGGCCAGACCAATCTGCTCGCACTCAACGCCACGATCGAAGCGGCGCGCGCGGGCGACGCCGGTCGCGGCTTCGCGGTGGTCGCGCAGGAAGTGAAGAGCCTGGCCAACCAGACGGCGCGCGCGACCGACGACATCGCCGCGAAGATCGCCGCGATCCAGTCGGCCACGCGCTCCACCGTCGACACCAATGCCTCGATCAAGGCGACGGTGTCCGACGTGCAGGAATCGGCCAACCGCATCCGCTACGCGATGGAGGCGCAGGCGCAGACGGTGACCGCGATCACCGCCGCGGTCGACGAGACGGCGCTCGCCGCGGATTCCATGTCCAACACCATCGCCGCGATCCGCGAGGATACCGAAATGGTCGCATCGGAGATCGAACGTGTCGGCCAGGGATTCGATTCACTGGATGGTAGGCTTGGCACGCTCAAGAACAGTGCGGGCGAGTTCGTCGCCAAGGTTGCAGCATGAGCCCGAGACTCATGAGCATCGGGAGGATGGGGCATTGGGAGGATGGCTGAATGGCGCAAGAAGGTAACGGCACGATAGGGGGCTGGAGCGGCGATTCGCGCTCCGTCGCCGAGCATGTGGCGAATTATGACTGGGACGGGGCGATCGCGCCGGCCGCGGCCGAGATCGCGCGGCTGATCCAGGGCAGCGAGGAGGTCATCGCGGCCTCTTTCTGGGAACATTATCTGTCGCTGCCGGCGGTGGCGCATCTGCGCCCGCTGCTCGACCCCGACCAGCTTGCCAGGCGCATACGCCGGAGTGCCGAATATACCCGCGCCAGATATCAGCGGCCGTTCGACGACGCCTGGATGCTGATGGCGATCAAACACGCCTCCGGATCGCACAAGCTCAACATCCCGCTCCAGGCGCTGCTGTCGTCGCTGAGCTTCTCGCACAGCCGCACGCTCGAGGTGATCGAGGAGAAGATGGGCGACGACACCAGCCGGCTGCGCGAGATCGGCGACGTGATCCAGCGCCTCGGCCTGGTCGAAGCCGATGTGATGGCCTCGCATCTCGGCGCCCGCGACGTGGAGCAGGCGCGCGAGGAGCGCCGCGCGCGCTCGGCCCAGTTCAGCGAAAGCATCGCCCAGTCGATCGAGGGCACCGCCTCGCTCGGCAATCGCATCCGGGTACAGGCGCACCGCGCCTCCGCCTCGGCGCGCGGCATGCTCGGCAAGACCTCCGAAGTCGCCGCCGCCGCCGAACAATCGGCCGTCGCGATGCGCGAAGCGGCACGCACCGCCGCCGGCCTGATCCGGGCGATCGAGGATGCGCGCAGCGAAGTGGAAGCGGCTGCGGAAATCGCGACGCGCGCCTCCAGCCAGGCGGGTGAAGCGGTCGGCATGTCGGAAACCTTGAGCGGCCATGCCCAGTCGATCGAATCGATCCTCGGGCTGATCCGCGACATCGCCGGCCAGACCAATCTGCTCGCGCTCAACGCCACGATCGAGGCCGCCCGCGCGGGCGATGCCGGCCGGGGGTTCGCCGTGGTCGCGCAGGAAGTGAAGTCGCTCGCCAGCCAGACCGCGCGCGCCACCGACGACATCGCCAGCAAGATCGCCGCGATTCAGTCCGCCACCCGCTCCACGGTCGAGACCAATGCCTCGATCAGGACGACCGTCGCCGATGTGCAGGAAAGCGCCAACCGCATCCGCTTTGCGATGGAGGCACAGGCGCAGACGGTGACCGCGATCACGGCGGCCGTCGACGAGACGGCGCTCGCCGCCGATTCCATGTCCAACACCATCGCGACGATCCGCGAGGACACCGAAGGCGTGGCGACCGAGATCGACGCGCTTGGGCGCGAGTTCGGCGAAGTGGACGACCGGCTGAGCGGGTTGAAGGGCGCGGCGGATACGTTCTCGGCGAGCGTGGCGGCGTAAGTCTCAGGTGCCTCCAACGAGTCGGCAATTGCACCAATTGCGGACCGTCTCAGCACACCGGCTTCACGTCTGTCCGCTACAGCGGAAATCATGGAAAACGACATGTCCCCTACCGGGGGCGAACCTGGTTGCCTGCGAGCAGCCCGCATCGCCGCGCTCGTCATAATCTCACTGCCGCTCGCCATGTGCGCGTGGCTCGACTGGGACACCCCCAGGGGCCAATTGCCGTCAAGCCTGGCGTATCTCTCCGTCGCTCATTCCAGCTACTCGATCGGGATCCGCGAGGGATGTTTCATGGCGATCTACAAATTAACACCGGAAACAACGGCACGCCTGAAACGCGAAGGCCTGGCGATGCTGGATGGAGCGACTATTCCCAAAGAAAACGCCCGCAACCCATATCGTACGTGGAAGCGGACGCCATTGCCGTTGGTGAGGGCAGGCAAAGGTGTGAACCTCAAAGCCCAGCCTGATCCAGGCGCCACCCCGTTCACGCTCTTCGCCCGAAACGCGGAGGGCGGCTGCGGAACCACGACCCGGCTGCCCGTCTCCGTCGGGGATATGCTGGCGACTCCAGGCGGCTTTTATACGATCACTGCCAATGCCGAGGGCCTGATCGTGATCGATACCAAGCGGAGATATGCCGTCGTTCTTTATGCGGGATAGTCTGGACCGACGCTCCTTTTGGCCGAGAAACTCGCCCGCAGAACCGCGATCCAGGCGGCCAGGCAGGCGGCCTTCTGCTCCTTTCGCCATGGCTTGCCCGCCGTCGCGCCCAAATCCTTCAGGTGCGCAGCGATCTCTGCTGCTGACAGCCCGAGCACTTCATGCGCGAGATCGGGAAGCGATTTCTCGTCCAGCTCGACCCTGTCGATGCGACAGTGTTGCACTCCGGACCGCAACGCCTCGCGCACGGCGAGCCCTTCGGCGACGGGCACATGGTCCGCCCAGGCGAGGCTGTAGTCGAGCAGATCGGTGACCCAGCCGGCGCGATTGACGAGGAGCGCCGCGGCGACCTTGTCATGCCCCTCGGCCTTCAGGCGATCGACGATAGCCTGCAGGCCCTCCGCCGCCAGCCGGTCCTGGCGTTTCCGCCCCTCCGCCACGGTGGCGATAGCTTCGGCCGATGCCTTGCCGTCAGGACCCAGTGCCATCCCAGCCGCGACGCCATAGGGTTCGAGCGACAGGCGGTCGCCCTCATCATGGGTTGCGAGGAAGGTGGCGAGCAGAAGGTGGGGCTCGCCGCGATCGACCGCGAGCGCGACGACTACGGCACCGCCTTTGAGCGCGCGCAGCCCGAGGCCGACAATGGATTGCCCATACCGTTCCGCGCTCATGCGTCACCCCATGATCTGCCCGACGCATAGTATACGGCCGTGTCGATTCCCGTAAGCGTCGCCCTCTCTCCGTTCGTTTCGAGCGAAGTCGAGAAACCGGGCCTGGCGCTCCGTCAATGTTTCTCGACTTCGCTCGAAACGAACGGGGGTGGCGTGTAGAGCGGATAGCGGCCGGCCAATCGACGCGAGAAACACGCCATCCCTAGCGATCGAGACCGGCACTCCCTCCCGACGGCACTACCGCCGCGAGCTGCGCCCGGAGGTTACGCAACACCCGGTCCGGCACCGGTGGCAGCTCCTCCGCTGGCTTGCCCTTGCGCAGGCGTTCGCGGTCCCGTTCCCGCGGTTCGACGCGGCGGACGCGCACCGGCGCCTGGCCCTGCGCCTTCATGCCGAGCAGTTCCGCCGCGCCGCGCGACAGATCGATGATGCGCGAGCCGCGCGCAAAGGGTCCGCGATCATTGACCCGGACGAGAATGCGCCGCCCGGTGTCGAGCGCCGTCACCTCGACATAGGTCGGCAGCGGCAGCGTGGTATGTGCGGCGGTGATCCAGCCGGGCTCGAAACGCTCGCCATTGGAGGTGCGGTTGCCCGATTCCTTGCCGTACCAGCTGGCATAGCCGAGCATGTCATAGCCGGGATCGGCAGCGGGCACATAGGTTGTACCGCGCACCTGGTAGGGCTGGCCGATCTTGACCGGCAGATCGCTGACCGGGCGGAAATTGCCGCCGGCACAGGCCGACAGCAGCAGCAGCGCCGCCACAATCCCCGTCCGCGTCGCCAGAAAACCCCGCATGGGATGACCCTACACGCAGCCATGCAGGGTCTGGAAGCCTCGATTCCCGGCCTTTCGTCCCGAAGGCGGCTCTGGCGGGGGTGACGCGGGCGGGCGGGCGCGGCTATGGCGCGGGCCATGACCAACATCCTCCTCACCGGCAGCAGCCGCGGCATCGGCGCGGCGATCGCAACCGCCCTCACCCTTCCCGACGTCAGCCTGGTCGGCCATGGCACGGCAAGCGGCATCCCGGCCGACTTCGCCGATCCGGCGGCGCCGCAGGCGCTGTGGAACGCCGCGCTGGAACGGCTCGACGGGCGGATCGACGTGCTGATCAACAATGCCGGGGTGTTCGAAGCCAATCCGCTCGACCGGCCGCATGACGACTGGGTCGCCGACTGGGAGCGCACCATGCGCATCAACCTGACGGCATCGGCCGAGCTGTGCCGGCTCGCGGTGCGCCACTGGCAGGAGCGCAGGTCAGGCGGGCGGATCGTCAACATCGCCAGCCGCGCCGCCTATCGCGGCGACAGCCCGGCGCACTGGCATTATGCCGCGTCCAAGGCGGGCATGGTCGCGATGACCAAGTCGATCGCGCGCGGTTATGCCGCCGAGGGCATCCTGGCCTTTGCGGTCTGCCCGGGCTTCACCATGACCGGCATGGCCGAGGAATATCTGTCGAGCCGGGGCGGCGACAAGCTGCTCGCCGACATCCCGCTCGGCCGCGTCGCCATGCCGGAGGAAGTGGCCGAGACGGCACGCTTCCTTGCGCTGGCCGCGCCGGCCTCGATGACCGGCGGGGTGATCGACGTGAACGGGGCCAGCTACGTCCGCTAGTTGAGACTATTGCCGGGCGCGGAAGGTCAGGCCGATCGTCCGCGGGTCGCTGGGCGTCGCGAGGATAAGGCCCGAATTGCCGGCCTGGATCGTGACGTTCTGGATATAATCCCGGTCGAACAGGTTGCGCGCGAACAGCGCCACTTCCCAGCCATGGCCGCTGCGGATGCCGATGCTGCCGTTCACCACGGTATAGCCGGGGATCACGGTGAAGCGCGATCCGGTCGGGTCGCCGAACTGCTTCGTCTTGGCGTTGGCGTCGAGGTGGACGAACGCCTTGCCGCCGCTGCCGAAGCCGGGGACCGCATGGGCATAATCCGCCCCGATGGTGGTCGACCATTTGGGCAAGCCGGGCAGCCCGACCCCGGTGAGGTTGCACGGCGCGGCGGCGTTGCCGATCAGCTCGATCGGGCACGGGCCGTTGGGATATTTCGCATATTTGCCATCGGCATAAGCGACCGAGGCGCGCAGCGAGACATCGCGGGCGACCAGCGCGGTGGCATCGGCCTCGAACCCCTTGACCGTGACCAGCGGGATATTGGCGAGATAGGTGCGCAGCGCCGCCGCGGCGCGCGTGTCGCTGACGTTCGACTGGAAATCGGTGACGCGGGTATAATAGCCGTCGATGTTGAGGATCAGCCGGTTGTCGAACAGCCGCGTCTTCACGCCCACCTCATAAGCCGTGTTCTGTTCCGGCTTGACCACTGCCGTGCCGAGCGCGGGCAGGTTCTGGTCGTTGAGCGGCAGCCCCGACATGTTGATGCCACCCGACTTCGCCCCGCGCGCGAAGCTGGCATAGCCGAGCACATTGTCGGTGGCCTGCCAGGCGATGTTGGCACGGCCGGTGAGCGCGCCGTCGCCGATCGTCGCGGCATAGCTCTGCCCGCGCAGGATCGACAGCTTGGCATTGACCAGCGCGGTGTTGGAGGTGGCGAGACCGCCGAACACGAAGGTGTCGTAGCTGCCCTTCTTGTCCTCCCAGGTATAGCGCAGGCCCGCGGTGAGCGTCAGGCGATCGACCGGGCGCCAGTTGACCTCACCGAACGCGGCATAGCTGTTCGACTGGAAATCGGTGCGCCCATCCGTGCCGTACCCGTCGAGCAGATTGGCCGGCACGGGTGTGGCATTGGCGCCGGTGGTCGGGCCGATCAGCCAATAAGCCGCCTGCGGCCCATAGATCGAGATCGGCCGGCCGATGACGCGCTGGCGGAAGAAATAGAGGCCGCCGACATAGCTGATCGGGCCATTGCCGTTCGAGGCGACGCGCAGTTCCTGGCTATACTGGTCCTGGCGCGACGGGATGTGCTGCACCATCTGGATCGGGATGCCGGTATAGTCGCGGTCGTTCGCCGCATCCCAGTTCCAGAAGCGCCAGGCGCTGACCGAGGTCAGGGTGACCGGGCCGACATTCCAGTCGGCGATCGCCGAGACGCCGCCTTCGTTGGTGTCGACGCCGAGCGGCGCGTCGATATCGGTGACGCGGTCATAGGGGTTGAGGCTGGGCGGCGCATAGCCGAGCCCGGCGGCGAGCGCGGGATATTGCCGCGACAGGGTGCGCAGCGACGCGGGCCGTTCCGCCACGCGGTAATAGACCTGGGTGCAGCAATTGCTCTCGAAATTGGTGAAGTCGGCGATCAGGCGGAGCTGGAACAGCTCGGACGGCTTGTAGAGCAGCTGCCCGCGCACGGCCTGGTTGCCGATGCCGTTATGGTCCTGCCCGGTGCGCACATTGTCGATCACCCCGTCGCGGCGGGTGACGACGGCGGAAATGCGCGCCGCCAGCACATCGCCGATCAGCGGGCCGGACGCGGCGACCTTGGCCTGGACGAAGTTGAAGCTGCCGACCGACAGCTCCTCGGTCGCCTCGGGCGTGAAGGTCGGCAGGCGGGTGGTGATGTTGATCGCGCCGGCGGTGCTGTTCTTGCCGAACAGGGTGCCCTGCGGTCCGCGCAGGACCTCGACCTGGCCCACATCGCTGAAGTCGAACGCGGCGGTGGCGGGGCGGGCGTGATAGACCTGATCGACATAGAAGCCGACGCCCGGCTCCAGCCCGTCATTCGCCTGGCTGACCGCGACCACGCTGCTGCCGAGCCCGCGGATGGTGAAGGCGGTGTTGCGCGGATTGGCCGAGCTGTAGTTGAGCGCGGGCACCAGTTGCGACAGCTGCTGCGTGTTCACCGTATAGGAGCGGTCGAGCAGCGTTCCGTCGACCACCGAGAGCGATCCCGGGATATGCTGCGCGTCCTCCACGCGGCGGCGGGCGGTGACGGTCACTTCGCCGAGCGCGGGATCGTCCTCCGCATCGTCGCGCACCGCGGCGGCGGGGCTCGCGACGATCTGCGCGCCGGCGGGGGCTGCACAGGCAGTGAAAAGAAACACGAGCGCCGCGCCGGACCGAAGTGCGTCCATCGAAATCCCCTTTTGTTCGACCTGCCATTTGGCTGCGCGTCGAGTCGATATATATGCCCGTATATAGTGCAATCGGATCGGGGAAAGCGCCGGGCGTCGCGGAAGTGCCGCCAATCGGGGTTTATTTTCTGGCCGGGCCCGGCCTGGCGGGGAGCGGCGTCTCGCGGACCAGCGCGCTGAGGCGCCGATAGGCGTCGCCTTCAGTCACGACGGCGGCCTCGGCCTCGAGCTCCCGATAGGCAGCGAGCACCGCCCGGCCCTGATCGGTCAGGTGCGCGCCGCGGTCGCTGCTGCCGCCGGCCTGGGTCTCGACCAGCCGCTCCCGGAAGCTGCGGTTCATCTCGTCGACGAGCAGCCAGATGCGGCGATAGCTCATGCCGAGCGACCGGCCCGCCGCCGAGATCGACCCGTCGCGCTCGATCGCGGCGAGGATATCGGCCTTGCCGGGTCCCATCGCATAGCCGTCGCCGCACAGGAGCTGCAGCTTCAGCTTGAGCAGGCCGACCCGCATCCTATTGGCCCTTGCGTGCGCTGATGTTCATGATGCTTCCTTACGCCCGATCGACGCGGATCGGCCAGTGGGAACCATCGGGAGCGCGACCGCATGACCTTGTCGCCGCCGCGTTCTTCTGCTTGGCGGTTCGCAAGAATGGAGACACAGGCACGTCATGGCCGAAAGCTGGAAACTGACCTTGCCCTGCACCCGCGACGAAGCGGAGGCGATCGACTTCGAAGCCGAGGCACTGGCCGCGCTCGACCCCGCGCCGGTGCTGCTGACCAGCGAGGAAGTCGAGGACGATCCGCTGCGCTGGCGGCTCGATGCGTTTTTCGACGGCAAGCCCGATGCGGCGACCGTGGCGGCGGTGCGCGCGCTGGTGCCGAGCGGGGCGAACAGCAAGGCGAAGCCCGAACCGGTGATCGAGCAGGACTGGGTCACCTTGAGCCAGGCCGGGATCGAGCCGGTCCATGCCGGACGCTTCTATATCCATACCGAAGCCAATCGCGGCACGGTGCCGCCGGGCACGCGCGCCTTCCGGATCGAGGCGAGCCGGGCGTTCGGCACGGGGCAGCACCAGACGACGACCGGCTGCCTGCTGACGCTCGACGCGCTGAAGCGGCGCGGGGCGATGTTCCGCAATATCGTCGATGTCGGGACGGGCACCGGGCTGCTCGCCTTTGCCGCGATGCATCTCTGGCCGCGCGCCTATGCCACCGCGTCCGACATCGATCCGGCGTCGATCGAGGTGACGGCGGACAATGCCGATCTCAACGGCGTCGCCCTGGGGCATGGCAAGGGGCGGCTGGCGCTGGCGGTCGCCTCGGGGCTCGACCATCCACTGATCCTCCGGCGGGCGCCGTACGACCTGATCGTCGCCAACATCCTGGCCGGGCCGCTGATCGCGCTGGCACCCGCGATCGCGGCGGCGCTGGAGCCGGGCGGGACTCTGGTGCTGGCGGGATTGCTGGAGACGCAGGCAGCGGCGGTGGCGCGGGCCTATCGGCGCGAGGGGCTCTTCCTCGCCGGGCGAACGCAGATCGGGGACTGGCCGACCCTGCGGTTGCGCAAGCGACAGCGGCTCGGATGGCGGCGGCCGGTGCGCGACAGCGACAAGACGGCGGAGACGCCGGGGTTCGGGAGCTGGTAACTCCAATTCCTCCCCGGCACGGGGAGGATTTAGAGCGCCGCCGCCTTCTCCAGCGCATAGGCCTGTGTGCCATGCGTCAGGACCAGGTCATCCGGCAGGATCTCCGCGACCGGCACGTCCGGCTCGGCCATGATCTCGGCATAGAGCGGGGCGAAATCGGTCTCGACCGTCACCCGCAACAGCTCGTCGAAGCTGGGGATCACGAAGTAATTCTGCTGGAAATCGTCGATCCGATAGTCGGTGCGCATCACCCGCTTCAGGTCGAAGGCGATGCGGTTGGGGCTGGGATCGTCGAGCGCGAAGCGGCTCTCGGCGAAGCTCGAGACGATGCCCGAACCATAGATGCGCAGGCCCTCGGGCTCGGCGATCAGGCCGAACTCGACCGTGTACCAGTAGAGCCGGGCGAGATGCTTGAGCGCGCCGAGCTCCAGCGCGCGCTGACCGCCTCGGCCATAGGCCGCGAGATAATCGGCGAACACCGGGTCGGCGAGCATCGGCACATGGCCGAACACGTCGTGAAACACGTCGGGTTCCTGCAGATAATCGAGCTGGTCCGGCCGGCGGATGAAATTGCCCGCGACGAAACGCCGGTTCGCCATGTGATCGAAGAACACATTGTCGGGCACCAGGCCGGGCACTGCCACCACCTGCCAGCCGGTCAGCCCCATCAGCCGTTCGGACAATTCCGCGAAATCCGGGATCCCGGGCTTGGACAGCTTGAGCACGTCGAGCCCGCGCAGATACGCCTCGGACGCGCGGCCGGGGAGCAGTTTCGCCTGACGGTCGAACAACGTGTCCCACACCGCATGCTCCTGCGCGGTATAATGGGACCAGTCCTGCGGGACGGTCCAGTCCGGTGCCGCGCCTTCCGGCGGACGATCGAGAACATGCGTTTCTTCGGCCATGAAAAATGCCATATCACAGTCGCGATGCCGCCGAAAATCCATCCCTTCCGGTTCGGCGCGAGACTGGCGGGGGCCGCGTTTGCCGGGCTGATCGGGATCCTGCTGGCCTATGCCGCCGCCGGGATAACCGGCGGGGCGATACCCTCCAACGCCGCCTGGACCGAGCCCGAGTCGGGCGTGCGCATCTATATCGAGAGCAACGGCGTCCATACCGGCATCGTCGTACCGCAGACCGGCGGGGGCGAGGACTGGGGCGACCTGCTCCAGCCGGGCGACCTGCGCGATCCGGGCTATGCCCGGTACAGCCATGTCTCGATCGGCTGGGGCGACCGCACCTTCTATGTCGAGACGCCGACCTGGGCGGACGTGAAGCCGCTGACCGTGCTGGCCGCGGCGGCGGGCAGCGAGCGCACCGTGATGCATGTGGCCCATGTGCCCGAACCGCGCGTTGACGCGGATATGCGGAGCATCGTGTTGCGCCCCGAGGAATATCGCCGCCTTGCCGCCTTTATCCGCGCCAGCTTCCGCGCCGACAACGGCCAGCGCCCCGCGCACCAGTTCGGCTATGGCGATTACGACGCCTTTTACGACGCGCGTGGCCGCTACAGCGCGGCGCAGACCTGCAACGCCTGGACCGGCGACGCGCTACGCCATGCCGGCGTGCGCGTCGGGGCCTGGACGCCCTTTCCCGTGACGGTGATGGGATGGTTCCAGTGATGATGACCGACGCCAAGGCCCCGTCCCTGCTGCTCTGGGCGATGGAAGTACCGCGCGGCGCGATCGGGCTCGGCCAGCTCTTCTGGGACCGGCGCCTGCGCAGCGACGGGCCGAAGGGCGACGGTCGGCCGGTGCTGATCCTGCCGGGCCTGGTCAATGCCGACCGGTCGAACGTCGCGATGCGCAACTATCTCAACCGGCTCGGCTACCGCGCTCATGGCTGGGGGCTGGGCCGCAATTTCGGGGCGCGCGCGATCGGGCCCGAAGGCGAGAAGCTGTTCGAGCGCATCCGCGCCATCCATGACGAGACCGGCGAGAAGGTGACGCTGATCGGCATCAGCCTGGGCGGGATCATGGCGCGGATGGCGGCGCATCGCATGCCCGAACTGGTGCGCGAGGTGATCACGGTCAGCTCGCCCTTCGCGGGCAGCCCGCGCGCGACCAATGTGTGGCGCGCCTTCGAATGGCTGACCGGCGACCGCATCGACGACCCAAAGGTGGTGGCGCTGGGGCATGAGGTGGCCGAACCCCTGCCCGTCCCCGCGACGGCGATCTGGAGCGCCAGCGACGGCCTGGTCAACGGCGCGATCTGCCGGGAGCCGGCCTGTCGCAGCGTCGAGGTGCGGAGCAGCCATATCGGCGTTCAGGTGCGGCCCGAAGTGTTGCTGGCGATCGCGAAGATATTGGGCGGGGCGTAACGGCGCTGCGCTCTCTTCTCCCCTCCCGTTCGCGAGTTTCAGGTCGGTCAGGCCCCGGCCTGACCTGAACGATGCGGGGCATCGTTCACCTGAAACTGGGTCGGGGGAGGGCCTGTCCAATTGCGATCTCCCTGGAGACATGCCCTCCCCTAACCCCTCCCGCGAGCGGGAGCGGAATTTCCCGGTGCGCCGATCGCTCCCTCAAAGTTATTCACACGCGTGAGAGTGAGTGTTGACATCGGCAAGCGAGACCGGCATTCTCTCCCTCACATCGCCGGCACCAACGATCGGCGTTCATGGGAGAGAGAACATGAGGGCCATTCTTCTTGCGTCGGCTTGCGCCGCCGCGTTCGTCGTATCGGCAACGCCCGCGCTGGCGCAGAGCACTGAACCGGAATCGACCGGACAGGACGAGGCTCACGACGCGTCCGGCAACGACATCATCGTCACCGCCACCCGCCGCAACGAACGCATCCAGGACGTGCCGCTCAGCGTCACTGCCTTCTCGCAGGAGCAGCTGACCGAAAAGGGCATCGTCGGCTTCGAAGGCATCGCCCGCGAGACGCCGGGCGTGGTGCTCAATCGCCCGACCCAGAATTTCAACAATTTCACCGCGCGCGGCATCGCCACCAACGGCTACAACGCCAATCTGCAGAGCTCGGTCGCCGTCTATATCGACGAGCTGCCGGTCTCGACCATCGGCAACACCACGGTGGTCGATCCCAATCTGTTCGACGTCGAGCGCGTCGAGTTCCTGCGCGGGCCGCAGGGCACCTTGTTCGGATCGGGCTCGCTGTCGGGCGCCATGCGCATCCTGACCAAGAGCCCGAACCTTCACGAGTTCGATTATTCCGCGCTCGCCGATATCGGCCTGACCGGATCGGATTCGGTTCGCCAGCGCTACAATGTGATGGTCAACATCCCCGTCGTGAGTGACAAGCTCGCGATCCGCGGCGTCGGCTTCTATCGCCATGAAGACGGTTATCTCGACAATGTCGGCACCGGCGTCCACAATTCGAACAAGCTGATCGACTGGGGCGGCCGCCTCGTCGTCTTGTGGCGGCCGACCGACCGGCTGTCGATCAAGCTGCTCGGCTCGTACGAGAACAGCGATCCCAAGGATTCCTCGCTGACCAGCCCCTCGCTGGGTCGCGAGAAGCGCGTGTCGGACCAGCCCGACCGCTTTACCGGCAAGCAGACGGTGATCAACGGCACGCTCGATTACGACTTCGATTTTGCCAAGCTGACCAGCTCGTCGACCTATTCGAAGTTCGACCAGCGTTTCTGGGTCGATCTCGCGGGTACTTTTCCGCCCGGATCCTATGCCGGCGCGCCAATCGCCTTCGGCCTGGATGCGAACGGCTACGACAAGGTGTTCGTGCAGGAGACCCGGCTCGTCTCGTCGCTCGGTGGCCCGTTCCAGTTCGTACTGGGCGGCTTCTATCTCAACCGCCGCCGCGACGTGGATTATTTCTACCGCTCCAGCCCCTCGTTCCTGGCGGCACGGAACATGACCGGGCTTCCCGACCAATATTATCAGAAGCAGTACACTCACCAGATCAGCGAGGAACTCGCCGGGTTCGGCGAGCTGACCTATCGCTTCTCGCCCAAGTTCTGGCTCACCGGCGGGATGCGCTATGGCCGCATCTCGGCGCAGGGCTTCACGGAAGCGGGTGGCTATCTCGCCACCGCGCCGGGCTTCTTCAATCTCAACTATCTGTCGGCCGCGTTGGCCGGGATCCGCGGACCGACCGGAGCCTATCTGCCGGTCGCCTTCACCCAGTTGACGCCGTACGCGGCCGTCACCGGCGTCAAGGCATCCGGATCGAAGCCGAGCTGGAAGGCCAGCGCCAGCTTCAAGCCGACCGAGTCGGTGACGACCTATGCCACCTTCTCCACCGGCTTTCGCGCGCCGATCATCAATGCGTTCGCCGGACGGCCGAGCCTGGTCAATCCCAACGACATCATCATCCCCAATGGCGCGTCGTCGGACGATCTGAAGAGCTATGAGATCGGCGCCAAGGGGCGGTTCCTCAATGGCTTGGTGACGATCAACCTCGCCGCCTATCTGATCGACTGGACCAATATCCAGGCGCAGGCCAATCGCGTATCGGACTCGGTGCAGTTCGCCACCAATATCGGCGGCGCGCGCAGCAAGGGTTTCGAGGTCGAGATGGGCATCATTCCCGCCAAGGACGTGTTCATCGGCATGAACGCGTCGTACAATGATTCGAAGATCACCAAGCTCAGCGCGACCGAGGCGGCGATTTCCGGCGCGGTCCTCGGCCACAGGCTATCGGCGCCGCGGCTCCAGGGCGCGCTCTATGCTTCCTATGGCTTCGATCTGGGCAACGAAACCCGGGCGAACCTCGCCGTGAACGCCCAATATGTCGGATCGTACAACAGCTCGTTCCCGAATACGCCGGGCGCGCCGACCGTGCGCCTGGTGACCTTTGGCGAGACCGACGAATTCGTGAACACCAACCTGACCTTCGGGCTGAAGCGCGGCGATATCTCGGCGCAGCTTTATGTCGAGAATGTCTTCGACGATCACTCGGTCACCTACATCCATCCCGAAGCGTTTCTCGTCAGCCGGTTCGGCACGCTCAGGCCGCGCACCATCGGCATCCGCCTCGGCTATGGTCTCTGATCGGTGGCGGCCGGCTCCATTCCTCCGATCGGCGTGACGGAGCCGGCCGCTGCGCGTTCCACCGGGGTGGTCGGCACGCGCTCATGGCTCATGCTGATCACGCTCACCTTCGTCTATGTGCTCAACTTCCTCGACCGGCAGCTGATCGGCATCCTCGCCAAGCCGATCCAGGACTCGCTCCAGGTCAGCGACGGCCAGCTCGGCCTGATCGGCGGGCTTTATTTCGCGATGTTCTATTGCTTCATCGCGATCCCGGTCGGCTGGCTCGCCGACCGGACCAACCGCGTCAACGTGCTGTCGCTCGCCTGCGCGATCTGGAGCGGGGCGACGATCGCCTGCGGCATGGCCGCGACTTACCCGCAGCTCGTCGTCGCGCGCATGCTCGTCGGTTTCGGTGAAGCCGGCGGCGTGCCGCCATCCTATGCGATCATCACCGACACCTATCCCCCCGGCAAGCGCGCCGCCGCGCTCGGCATCTTCAATCTCGGCCCGGCGATCGGCGCCGCGATCGGCGTCGCCTTCGGTGCGGCGATCGCAGAGCGGTTCGGCTGGCGCATGCCGTTCATCATCATCGGCGTGATCGGCATCGTCACGGCGCTGCTGGTGCGGCTGTTCCTGCGCGAGCCGGAACGCGGCGCGACCGACCAGGTGCGCGTGCCGGGCAGTTCTGACAAGGCGGAGTTCTGGCCGACCGTGCGCATGTTCTTTTCGCATCCCGTGCTGATGCTCGCGGCGCTGGGCAGTGGCGCGACCCAGTTCGTCACCTATGGCCTGGGCAATTTCGCCGTGCTGTTCCTGATGCGCGACAAGGGCATGGTGCTGAGCGAGGTCGCGATCTGGTACGCGCTGGTGCTGGTTGTCGGCATGGGCGGCGGGATGGTCATTTCCGGCCGGGTGATCGACCGGATGACGCGACGCTCGCGCGCGGGCTATGCCGTCGCGCCGGCGCTGTCGCTCGCCGTCGCCATGCCCTTCTATCTGGCCTTTATCTGGGCGCCGACCTGGCCACTGGCGCTCGCGCTGCTCGCCGTCGTGATGATGTTCAACTATTTCTATCTCTCCGCGTCCGTCGCGCTGGTGCAGGACGAGGTCAGGCCCAATCAGCGCGTGCTGGCCGGGGCGCTGCTGCTGCTGGTGATGAACTTCATCGGCCTCGGGCTCGGGCCGACCTGGGTCGGCCAGGCGAGCGACTGGTTCAAGGCGCATGGCCACGCGCAATATCTTCAATCGGCCCTGTACACGCTGACGCCCTTCTATCTGATCGCGATCGCGCTCTTCCTCTGGCTCGCGCGGATCCTGCGCCGCGAGAACCGCAACTCCGTCGAGATATCCGCATGAAACACTATCGTCTCGCCGCGCTGGCGGCTGTCCTGGTCGCCGGCCCGGCGCTTGCCCAATCGGCGACGGTCGATGCTCCCGCCGGCACCGTGCAGGGCAGTGTCCAGCGCAATGTCAGCGTCTTCAAGGGCATCCCCTATGCCCAGCCACCGGTGGGGGCGATGCGCTGGAAGGCGCCGGCCCCTCTCCCGGCCTGGCAGGGCGTGCGCAAGGCGACGGAATTCGGTCCGGCCTGCGTCCAGCCGCATGCGCGCGGCCCGAGCATCTACAGCAACCCGCCCGCGAAGATGAGCGAGGACTGCCTGACGCTCAACATCTGGGCGCCAAAGGACGCGAAGAAGCTGCCGGTGTTCGTCTGGATCCATGGCGGCGCGCTGGTCAGCGGCTACAGCCATGAGCCGGTCTATGACGGTGCGCGCATGGCGGCGAAGGGCGCGATCGTCGTCTCGATCAACTACCGGCTCGGCATCCTCGGCTATCTCGCCCATCCCGCGCTGAGCGCTGAGTCGGCGGAAGGCATTTCGGGCAATTACGGCCTGCTCGATCAGATCGCGGCGCTGGAATGGGTGAAGCGCAACATCGGCGCGTTCGGCGGTGACACCGGTAACGTGACGATCGCCGGGGAATCGGCGGGCGGGCTGAGCGTGATGTACCTGATGGCCTCGCCGCGGGCGCGCGGGCTGTTCCACAAGGCGATCGCCGAAAGCGCCTATATGATCTCCACGCCCGAGCTGAAGCAGACGGCGCACGGCACGCCCTCCGCCCAGGCCGCAGGCGTTCAGGCGATGACCGTGCTGGGTGCCGCCGACCTGCCGGCGCTGCGCGCGATGGACGCGGAGAAGATCACCGACACCGCGGCGGCCAAGGGCTATGGCCCCTGGGGCGCGATCGACGGCAAGGTGCTGACCCGCCAGCTCGTCGACACCTGGGATCGCGGCGAGCAGGCGCCGGTGCCGGTTCTCGCCGGCTTCAACAGTGGCGAGATCCGCTCGCTGCGCATCCTGCTGCCGCCGGCGCCGGCGAACGCCGCGGCCTATGAGACGGCGATCCGCAGCCGCTATGGCGATCTCGCCGATTATTATCTCGCGCTCTATCCCTCGGCCACGATCGACGAGAGCATGCTCGCCAACACCCGCGACGCGCTTTACGGCTGGACCTCGACCCGGCTCGCGATCGGCCAGACCGCGATCGGCCAGCGCGGCTATCTCTATCTGTTCGACCATGGCTATCCGGCCGCGGACGACAATGGCCTGCACGCCTTCCACGCCTCGGAATTGCCCTATGTCTTCGGCACGGCCGGCCAGACCCCGCCTTATTGGCCCAAGGTGCCCGACGCGCTGGCCGAGCGGCGCCTGTCCGATGCGATGATGAGCTATTGGGTGTCGTTCGCGACCACCGGCGATCCCGTCGCCAAGGACCAGCCCGCCTGGCAGCCTTATGGCAAGGACGCGAATTACATGGCCTTCGCCCAGGCGCCGACGCCGGGCAGGAAGCTGTTCCCAGGGATGTTCGCGCTGCACGAAGCGGCGGTGTGCCGCCGGCGGGCGGCGGGCGACCAGCCATGGAACTGGAATACCGGCATCGTCTCCCCGGTTCTGGCAAAGGCGGCGACCTGCAAATGATCGACGGAGAAATGCAGCCGTTCGACCTGACGCTCGACAAGTTCCTGGAACACGCCGCCAAATGGCACCCCCGTCGCGAAGTCGTCACCGCGCGTGAGGATGGCGGGGTCGACCGGATCGGTTATGCCGGCTTGCTCGAGCGCAGCCAGCGCGTCTCGGCGGTGCTGGCCGGGCTCGGCGTGCGGACCGGCGACCGGGTCGCGACGCTCGCCTGGAACAGCCAGGCGCATGTCGAGGCCTGGTATGCGGTCATGGGCATGGGCGCGGTGTGCCACACGCTCAACCCGCGGCTGACCGGTGCGCAGCTCGGCGCGATGGTCGAGCAATCGGGCGCGCGCATCCTGATCGCCAGCGCCGACCTGATGCCGCTCGCCGCCCAGATCGTCGAGCGCGTGCCGGGGATCGAGTGCGTACTCGTCATCGACGGCACGACTCAGCTCAAGGCGGGCGCGGCCTCCGTGCTCGCCCTCGAGCCGCTGATTGCCGAGGCCTGCGCCGATGTCGCCTGGGGCGGCTTCGACGAGACCGCGCCGTCCGGCCTGTGCTTCACCTCGGGCACCACCGGCGCGCCCAAGGGCGTGACCTATACCCACCGGTCGAGCTTCCTCCACACGCTGCGCCTGTTGCAGGCCGATGTGATGGCGATCTCCGGCGTCGACAGCGTGCTGGTGGTGGTGCCGATGTTCCATGCCAATGCCTGGGGCCTGCCCTTCGCGGTGCCCGCGGCGGGCGGCAAGCTGGTATTGCCCGGCCGGCAGATGGACGGCGCGAGCCTCGCGCGGCTGATCGCCGCCGAGGACGTGACGATCGCCGTGGGCGTGCCGACCGTATGGCTCGGCCTGGTCGAGCATCTGGAGGCGACCGGTGGCGAGGTTCCGTCGCTGAAACGGATCATCATGGGCGGCGCGCCGCTGCCGCCGGCGCTGATGGAGCGGATCGAGCGCCGGCTGGGCGTCACCATCCAGACGAGCTGGGGCATGACCGAGCTGTCGCCGTCGGGCACGGTATCCCTGCCCAATGATCCGGCGCGGTCCGCCGCGCTGGCGGGCCGCCCGGCGATCGGGGTCGATCTGTTGCTGGTCGATGCCGATGGGGTCGCCCTGCCCCAGCAGCGCGGACCCGAGGGGCATCTGCGCGTGCGCGGGGCGGCGGTGGTCGAGCGCTATTTCGGGCAGGAGGAAAGCGCGACTGACGCGGATGGCTGGTTCGGGACGGGCGATCTCGCGCGGATCGACGCCGACGGCAACCTGATCATCACCGGGCGGGCCAAGGACCTGATCAAGTCCGGCGGCGAATGGATCAACCCGGCCGAGATCGAGGCCGTGGTCGGCGCCCTGCCCGAGGTGTCGCTCGCCGCGGTGATCGGCCGCCAGGACGAGAAATGGGGCGAGCGCCCGATCCTGCTGGTCGAGATGCGCGACCAGCAGGCGATGAGCGACGAAGCACTGCTCGCGCCGCTGAGGGGCCGGGTCGCACCCTGGTGGATCCCCGATGCGATCGTGCGCTTGCGGCATATGCCTCTGGCGTCGACGGGCAAGATCGACAAGATACGGTTGAGATCGGAATATGGCAGCGTTTGAGCCACGGTCCAGCTGCCGGCTGGCCCGACGCCAGCCACGGCAAGACAGAAAGGCGCTCATTGCCCGAAGATGTTACACCCCGCCGGCGTTCCACCAAGGCGGAACAGCGCGCCGAGATGATGGAGCAGATCCTCGACGCGGCCGAATATCTCTTCTCGAAACATGGCCTGTACGGGGTGACCCTGAAGGATGTCGCGAAAAGCGTGGGCGTTCACCACACGCTGCTCAACTATTATTTCGACGACAAGAAGACGCTGTTCGACACGGTGTTCGCCAGGCGCGCGGTGGTGACGAGCGAGCGGCGGATGAAGGCGCTCGACGAATATGACGCCGCGACCGGCGGCAAGCCGAGCGTCGAGGGGGCGCTCCGCGCGTTCCTCGATACCGATCTTGACCTCTATATCGAGGGCGGCGAGGGCTGGAAGAACTACGCCGCGCTCGGCGCGCAGGTAGCCAATGTGCCCGAATGGGGCGCGGAACTGATGGACGCGCATTTCGACCCCGTCGTACTGCGCCTGATCAGCCTGTTGAAAAAGGCCCTGCCCGACTGCGCCGAGGCCGACATCTTCTGGGGTTATCACTTCGTCACCGGCGCGCTGATGCTGACGCTGGCGCGCACCGGGCGCATCGACAAGCTGTCGGGCGGCCTGTGCAAGTCGGACGACTTCGTCGCGGTGAAGGACCGCATGGCGTCGTTCATGGCGGCGGGTTTCGTGGAATTGTGCCGGCAGCGTTCGGGTACGACGGCGATCTGAGGCGGCCGCTTCATGAACCGCCGACGGACGCGTTGCGCAGTGCCGAAACGATCTTCGACAATCCCTTTTCAGCGCAAGTAACGGGGTTCTGCGCTACCCATAGGATCCCATAGGCGGCTCATCCTCAAGCGACGGAGCCTCTCATGAACGATCCCCATGTGACGATCGAACCCGCGATCCTCTATTTCGGCACGCCCGTGGTCCTTATCAGCACGCAGAATGAGGACGGCACGGCCAATCTTGCGCCGATGTCGTCGGCATGGTGGCTCGGCTGGCGTGCCATGCTCGGCCTCCAGACGGCGTCGCAGACACCGCAGAACATGATCCGGACGGGGCAGTGCGTGCTCAACCTGGCGTCACCCGCCCAGGCGGACGCAGTGAACAGGCTGGCGCGTCTCACCGGCACCGAGTCGATACCCGACCTGAAGCAGCGTCTGGGTTACGCCTATGAGCCTCGCAAGTTCGAAGCAGCCGGCGTGACGCCGATCGCATCGCAGACCGTGGCCGCACCGCGCGTACTGGAATGTCCCATCCAGCTGGAAGCCGTGGTGGCGGCGCGCCACGACATCATGGCCGACGACCCCCAGGTCGCCGGACTGATTTCGGCCTTCGAAGTGCGCATCACCCGTGTTCACGTGCATCCCGGCCTGCTCATGGACGGTCACGAGAACCGGATCGATCCCGCCAGGTGGCAGCCTCTCATCATGAACTTTCAGAAGCTCTATGGCGTCTCCAGTGCAGAGATCGTTCCGTCCCGCCTCGCGGCGATCGAAGAGCAGCACTATCGCATGCCTGACGTCGATCGCGCTCGCGAGGAGGTGCTCGAACTGGCGCTTTGAGATTTGACTGCACCTGCTGCCACATTATGGCAGCGGGACCAGACAACGACCGGAGGTGCCCCTTGTCGCGCGCGCAACGGCTTCTCGACCTGATTCAGGTGTTGCGCCGTCATCGGCGCGCCGTTGCGGGCGCCGTGCTGGCGGAAGAACTCGGCATATCCTTGCGGACGCTGTATCGCGACATCGATGCCCTGAAGGCACAGGGCGCGCACATCGATGGCGAAGCGGGCGTCGGCTATGTGCTCCGCCCGGGCTTCATGCTGCCGCCGCTGATGTTCTCCGAGGAGGAAATCGAGGCGCTGGTGCTCGGGTCGCGCTGGGTTTCGGAACGGGCGGACGGGCTGCTCGGCAAGGCCGCACGCAACGTGCTCGCCAAGATCGGCGCGGTGCTTCCCGAGGACCTCAAGGACAGTATCGACGCGTCGGGCCTGTTGATCGGGCCGGGCGAGCCGATCGCCGCCGGAGATACCGAGCTTGCCGCGATCCGCGAGGCGATCCGGTCCGAACGAAGGGTGCAGATCGCCTATGCCGACGAACAGGGGCTCGCCACCCAGCGCGCGATCTGGCCCTTTGCGCTGGCCTTTTACGATCGCGTGCGGGTCGTCGTGGCATGGTGCGAATTGCGCGAGGGCTATCGCCATTTCAGGACCGACCGGATCACTGCGCTCGACGTGACGCCAGGCCGCTACCCGCGCCGGCGTGCCTCGCTGCTCAAGGATTGGCGGATGGTGCGCAATATCCCCGAGCAATGACCACGACCTGACTACTGACAGAAACTGACAGCATGGTTGCGTAAAACATTCTGGCCGACGGGCGATCCCGCCTCCGCCGGCCAGAGGAGACCATCATGCCGGATTTCAGCTTCCTGCTGCTTCACGTCGAAGACGATGCAGCCAGCGCCGCCTTCTACCATGCACTGCTCGACATCCCGATCATCGAGCAAAAGCCGGGCTTTGCCATGTTGCCGTTGCGAGACGGAGTCATGCTTGGCCTGTGGGGGCGCGAGACGGTCGAGCCGAAGAGCAGTGGCCAGACCGGCGCCAGCGAGATTGCCTTTGCGGTCCCCGATGGGACCAGCGTCGAGGCGATTCATGCAGACTGGCAGCGGCGCGGCGTGCCGATCCTTCAGGCTCCGACACAGATGAGCTTCGGTACTACCTTCGTCGCGCTCGATCCCGATGGCCACCGGCTGCGCGTGTTCGCCCCGGCCACCTGACCGGCGCATCCAGTTTCGGTGACAGTTTACTAAATAGGCTATTTAGTAAACTGTCACCGAAACTACGCTAAATAGGCGAGACGGCAGCGCCCCATTCAGCGCCGCCTACCAGCCCGACTGGCCGATAACGCCATCCAGAATGGCCTGTGTTGCGACGCAAAGCGGGCCACCGAGCGCCGTTCCCGTAAGACGAAGAATCGGTGCCGATCCGTCCGTGTCGCCCAGAGTGCGAAGTTCGACGACATGAAAGATGGTGGCGTATCCCCCTTGATAATACCAAACAATCGCTCGATCATCGAAGAAATAGGCGCGAACGAACTGGCGATGGGGCAATCCCTTCGACGCGTTGTCTTCCACGTCGAACGGTATGAATCGTTCCCCGACATCAGCCATGTCAAGCTTCTGCCTTTTGAATTCTGCAGCAATCTCGGGGGCATCACGCATCGCCGTGACGAGACGGGCGGGACGGGAGAAATGGCACGTCGCCGGTACGGGAGCGTCAGGGCGGGTGGCAACGGTCTGCCCGGTAGCGGGGCTGAATAAACCAGACAAACAAAGAGACAACGCTCCAACCACGAGCTTCAAGTTCGACATGACCTGCTCCCGATAACGAATATAATTTACTATAGGGAGTGCGCCATTTCCACGATGCCATCGCGTGTGATCGGCAACCGGACCGAAAGCACCGGCCGCCACCCAGCAGTCCCGGCCTGAAATGATATTCGCTATCTTGTGAGTGAATGAGAATCGCGATATTCCGCACCGCAAGATCAACGAGAAGGGGAGCTGAGGGATGTCACTGAAGGGACGCGTCGCGATCGTCACGGGTTCGGGCGGGGGACTGGGGCGCGAGCACGCGCTGTTCCTCGCCCGGCAGGGCGCGAAGCTGGTGGTCAACGACCTCGGCCTCGAGGCGGCCGAGCGAGTCGCCGCCGAGATCGTCGCGGCCGGGGGCGAAGCGATCGCCGCCGCCGGATCGGTGACCGACGAGGCCGCGGTCGCCGCGATGGTCGCCATCGTCATGGCGCGCTGGAACCGGATCGACATTCTGGTCAACAATGCCGGCATCCTGCGCGACAAGAGCTTCGCCAAGATGAGCATCGACGATTTCCGCCTGGTGGTCGACGTGCACCTGATGGGCGCCGCGATCTGCAGCAAGGCGGTGTGGGACATCATGCGCGAGCAGCGTTACGGCCGCATCGTGATGACCACCTCCTCGTCCGGGCTCTACGGCAATTTCGGCCAGGCCAATTACGGCGCGGCGAAGATGGCGCTGGTCGGGCTGATGCAGACCCTGGCGATCGAGGGCGAGAAATACGGCATCCGGGCAAATTGCCTCGCCCCCACCGCGGCGACCCAGATGACGCACGGCGTGCTCGCCGACGAGAGCCTGAAGCTGCTCGATCCGGCGTTGGTGAGCCCCGGCCTGCTGGCGCTGGTCGGCGAGGAAGCGCCGACACGCGCGATCCTCTGCGCGGGCGCGGGCCATTTCGCGACGGCAAGCGTGACCTTGTCGGATGGCTATTATGTCGGGGCCGGCGCGGATGCGGGCGAGCAGGTCGTGGCGCATTGGCGCGAAGTCTCGGACCGGACCGGCGAGATCGTGCCGGCCTATGGCTTCATGCAGGCCGAGCGCGAACTGGCGAATGCTGGGCTGGTTTCCGAGGCGGTTGCGATACGGGGGTAGTCGCTCAACCAAATCCAGCCGTCACCCCGGACTTGTTCCGGGGGCCATCGTGCCGCACACCATAGGCTTCGGCTCTCGCGGCACGATGGATGCCGGAACAAGTCCGGCATGACGGCGTGATTGGCGCTAGTCCCGCTCCCGATCCTGTTCACGCTGGGCCTTGCGTTCTTCCCTGGCGCGCTTCTCGTCTTCCTTGCGTTGTTTTCGGCCGGCGTTGCGGTCAGCCTCGTCCTGGCTGGTCGTCGCCCAGTCGGCGGTCTTGCTCACCACCTTGACCGGCGCGGTGACGACGCTCGCCACCGTGCGGACGCAACCGCCGGCGAGCAGCGGAACAAGGGCCATCAGGGGGAGCAGGAATTTGCGCATGCGGTTCTCTTTCACTGTGGGCGCGTGAGCCTCGCCCGGGCATCACGGGCCTCGACGCCGATTCCGGCGAAATCCGTGAAGAAGCCGTCGATGCCAAGGTCCAGATAACGCTGGATTTCGTCCGAAAGACGGCCATGGCCGCGCGGATTGATGCCGACCCGCATCGAGGCGGGCAGGAAGAAATTCTCCGCGCGGAAGGTCCAGGGATGCACGCGCAGGCCCGCCTTGTGGGCATCGGCGACGATGCTCGAGGGCGGCTCATTGCCCTTCATCACCAGATCCTTGTTGGGGCCGATGCCCCAGGCATAGGCAGCGATCGCCTTCAGCCCCTCGGGCGTCGCCATCGCGGCATAGCTGGGCGCGGCGCCGTCCGCCGGCGCGCCGCTCGCGTCCATCAGCTGGATCAGCCGGACGCGGGTCAGCTTGTGCAGTGCCTTCAGATTGTTCACCTCGAAGGACTGGATGAACACCGGCGCCTTCGCATCCTTCCAGCCCGCGGCGTTGAGCTGGGCGACGAGCTTTTCGTTGGTCGGCAGGCCGATCGAGGCGAAATAGGTCGGGTGCTTGGTCTCGGGATAGATGCCGATGGTGCGCCCGCCGACCGAGCGCTTCTTGGCCAGCGCGATCACCTCGGCAAAGGTAGGGATCTCGAACTGGCCGTCATATTGGGTGTTGTCGGGGCGGAGCATCGGCAGCCGCTCCTTGGCGCGCAAGGTCTTCAGCTCGACGATCGTGAAATCCTCGGTGAACCAGCCGACATGCTTCTCGCCGTCGATCATCCTGGTCGTCTTGCGACCGGCGAATTCGGGGTGCTTCGCGACATCGGTCGTCTCGGTGATGTCATTCTCGTGCCGGGCGACCAGCACGCCGTCCTTGGTCGGCACCAGATCGGGCTCGATGAAGTCGGCGCCCTGTTCGATCGCCAGCTCATAGGCGGCGAGCGTGTGTTCCGGGCGCAGGCCGCTGACGCCGCGATGCGCGATGACGATGGGCGGCGACAGCGGCGTGGCAGGCGAAAGCTGAGTCACCGGCGCGGTCTGCCCGATCGCGGCGGCAGGCGCCAGCGCAAGGGCAAAACTCAAAAGATTTCGCTTGCGCAATGACGTACGAAAAAGTTTCACTATGCTATCCATTACCGGAAACGATCCTTCCCAAACGCGTTACCCCAATCAGCCAGGAGGGGCGACCCCATGCACTTCACGATCAACGGCGCGCAGCATGACGCCGATCCCGATATCCGCGCATCCCTGCTCGATCTGCTGCGCGAGCATCTCGGCCTGACCGGCACCAAGAAGGGGTGCGACCATGGCCAGTGCGGCGCGTGCACCGTCCTGGTGAACGGGCGACGGATCAATGCGTGCCTGACGCTCGCGGTGATGCATCAGGATGATGACATCTTGACGATCGAAGGCCTGGGCAGCGCGGAGGCTCTGCACCCGCTCCAGGCAGCGTTCGTGAAGCATGACGGGTTCCAGTGCGGCTATTGCACGCCCGGTCAGATCTGCTCCGCGGTCGGCATGCTCGACGAAGTGGCGAAGGGCTGGCCGAGCCATGTCAGCGGAGCGCTCGACAATATCGAGCTGACCGACGTGGAGATATCGGAACGGATGAGCGGCAATCTCTGCCGGTGCTCGGCCTATCCGAACATCGTCGACGCGATTTCCGAAGTTGCCGGGCTTGCGCCCGCTGGTCGTGAGGTCGCCACCTCATGAAGACGTTCGAATACGCCAAAGCGGACAGTCCGGAGGCAGCGGTAGCGGCCGGCGGTCGTTTCATCGCTGGCGGGACCAACCTGCTCGACCTGATGAAATTGCAGATCGAGACGCCGGAAAAGCTGGTCGATATCAGCCGGCTCGATCTCGCGACGATCGAGGAACGGACCGATGGCGGGCTGACGATCGGCGCGCTGGTGCCCAACAGCGATCTCGCCGCCGATGCTCGCATCATCAAGGGGTATCCCGTGCTCAGCCGGGCGTTGCTCGCCGGCGCGTCCGGGCAGCTGCGCAACAAGGCCTCGACCGGAGGCAATCTGCTCCAGCGGACGCGCTGCTATTATTTCTACGACACCGCCATGCCGTGCAACAAGCGCGCGCCAGGATCGGGCTGCGCGGCGATCGGCGGGTTCAACCGCATCCTCGCCATCCTCGGCACCAGCGAGCAGTGCATCGCGACTCATCCGAGCGACATGGCGGTGGCGATGCGCGCGCTCGACGCGGTGATCGTCACGCTCCAGCCGGGCGGCGACCGGCGGCGGATCGCGATCGGCGATTTCTACCGGCTGCCTGGCGACACGCCGCATATCGAAACGGTGATCCAGCCGGGCGAGCTGATCACCCATATCGAACTGCCCCCGCCGCCCGCCGGCAAGCAGCTGTACCGCAAGGTCCGCGACCGCGCCTCCTATGCCTTTGCGCTGGTGTCGGTCGCTGGGATCCTCTCGGTCGAGGACGGCAAGATCGCCTCGGCCGCGCTCGCGTTCGGCGGGCTGGGGCCGATGCCGTGGCGCGATCCGGCGGTGGAAGCGGCGCTGATCGGCCAGGCGCCGTCGACCGCCGCGTTCGAGGCGGCGGCGGATGCGTTGCTGGCGGAGGCGAAGGGTTACGGATCGAACGACTTCAAGATCCCCCTCACCCGCCGCACCTTGATCGCCTGCCTGCGCGACCTGACGGCGGAATGAGCCGGGCCAACGCCCTGAAGATGGACCGGCCCGTCCCGGTCAGCCTGCTCGACCATGGCGCGCAGGGGCTGATCGGCGAAGGGATCGACCGCACCGAGGGGCCGCTGAAGGTCTCGGGCGCGGCGACCTATTCGGCTGAATATCGCTTCGACCGGCTCGCTCATGGGTATCTGGTCGGCGCGCCCTTCGCGCGGGGCAAGGTCACCGGGATCGACGATAGCGCCGCGCGGGCGATGCCGGGAGTGATCGACGTCGTGACCGATCTCGACCGCTTCCTGCGCAACCCGCAACAGGCCGGCAACCCGAAGGCGCCGACTCAGGGCGTGCGCGATGTCCGCTATGCCGGGGAGATCGTCGCGATCGTCGTCGCGGAAAGTTTCGAACAGGCGCGCGACGCCGCCCGCGCGGTGCGGATCGACTATGAGCCGGTCGAGGGCCGCTTCGATTTCCATCGGTTGCGCGGCGAAGCGGAAAAGCCGGGCGACCGGCTGGTGCCGGCCCATTTTTCGCAGGGCGATGTCGATGACGCAATGCGCAAGGCTGCCTGGTCCGTCGATCGCATCTGGACCACGCCGAGCCAGAGCAGCGCGGCGATGGAGCCGCATGTCTCGATCGCGTCCTGGGACGGCGACAGGCTGACGGTCCATGGCTCCTACCAGGTGGTGGCGCACAACCGGCTGCAACTGGCCGATGCGCTGGGGCTGAAGCCGGATCAGGTGCGGCTGGTGTCGCGTTATGTCGGTGGCGGTTTCGGCTCGAAGCTCGGCCTTGCGCCCGAGGCGGTCGCGGCAGCGATTGCGTCGAAAGCGGTCGGGCGCCCGGTCAAGGCTGTGATGTCTCGGCCTCAGGTGTTCGAGACGACGATCCGGCGTTCCGATACCGAACAGCGCGTCCGCCTAGGCGCGGACGAAGACGGCATACTGACCGCGATCGGGCATGAGACGATCTGCGGTAACTTGCCCGGCGAGCCCTATTTCGAGCCCGCCGGGGTGGCGACGCATTTCCTTTATGGCGGCGCCAGCCGGCTGATCACGCACGACATGGTCAGCCTCGACCGGCTCCTGTCGGGGTCGATGCGTGCGCCTGGCGAAGGCAGCGGCATGCTCGCGCTGGAAAGCGCGATGGACGAGCTGGCCGAAGCGGCGGGGCTCGATCCGGTCGAGCTGCGCAAGCGCAACGATCCGGCGGTCGATCCGGAATCGGGCGTGCCCTTCTCCACCCGGCAACTGAGCCGCTGCCTCGACGAGGGCGCCGCGCAGTTCGGCTGGGACAAGCGCAACGCGAGGCCCGGCAGCCGGCGCGAGGGCGAATGGCTGATCGGCATGGGCGTGGCCGCGGCGGCGCGGAGCAATCTGCTGCGCCCCTCAGCGGCGCGCGTAGCGATCACGCCCGAAGGCAAGGCGCTGGTCGAGACCGACATGACCGATATCGGCACCGGCAGCTACACCATCCTCGGCCAGATCGCGGGCGAGATGCTCGGGCTGCCGGCGGACCGGGTCGAGGTGCGACTGGGCGACAGCGATTTCCCGCCCGCCGCTGGGTCGGGCGGATCCTATGGCGCGACGTCGAGCGGGTCGTCGGTCTATCTCGCCTGCGAGGCACTGCGCGACCGGCTGGCCGAAACGATGGACTGCGCGACCGGGGCGCTGACCCTGAAGGACGGCTTCGCCATCGCGGAGAATCGCCGCGTGCCGATCGGGTCGCTGGTCGGCGACGGGATCGATGCGATGGGCGAGATTTCGCCGGGCGCTCAGGCGAAGGAAACCCGGCAGGCTGCGTACGGCGCGCATTTCTGCGAGGCGGCGGTCAATGTCGTGACCGGCGAGGTGCGTGTACGGCGGATGCTCGGCATATTCGCGGCCGGACGCATCCTCAACGCCAAGACCGCGCGCAGCCAGGCGATCGGCGGCATGATCTTCGGCATCGGTAGCGCGCTGACCGAGGACCTGATCCACGACCCGCGCAACGGCAAGATCGTCAACCGCGACCTCGCGGAATATCACGTGCCGGCGCATGCGGACGTGCCGCATATCGAGGTGACCTTCCTCACCGAGCGCGACGTGCACACCAACCCGCTCCACGCCAAGGGTATCGGCGAGCTGGGTATCTGCGGCGCAGGCGCGGCGGTGGCGAACGCGATCTACAATGCCTGCGGCGTGCGCGTGCGCGACTTTCCGATCACGCTCGACAAGCTGCTGGCGGGGTTGCCGGATTTATGACTTCTGCACCTGTAAGCACCCTCGCCTCGCCAAAACCTGCTTCCCCGGCGAAGGCCGGGGTCCAGTTGGGGGACAAAAGGAAAGGCGCGCACCGCGCCGTCACAACCGGGCCGTACCTGGACCCCGGCCTTCGCCGGGGAAGGGCAAGTGTTCGTGGCGGGTCCGTAGCGCTCAGAGGCAAAGCATGACCGACTACAAAATGGACGCCGATCACCCCGGCCTCGCGCTCGATCGCGGGGTGCAGGACGTGCTGGGCAAGGGTCTCGACCGGGTCGAGGGCGTGCTCAAGGTCACCGGCGCGGCGACCTATGGCTATGAGCACCGGATCGACAATGTCGCTTATGGCTATCTGATCACCGCGCCGGCCGCGAAGGGCAAGGTGACCGGCTTCGACGCGGAGGCCGCCCGTGCGGTGCCCGGCGTGATCGACATCCTTGTCGACGATCCCCGCATTCCGCGCCAGGCCGCCGCCTTCACGCCGGCCCATGCGGGCAATGGCGAGATCGATCACTGGGATCAGGTACTTGGCGCCGCCATCGCCACCAGCTTCGAGGTAGCGCGCGACGCGGCGCGTGCCGTGCGGGTGACCATCGAGGCGGAAGAGGGCCGGTTCGACACCATGGCCAATGTCGCCGACGCAAGCGGCCCGCCCAAGGATTCGCGGCTGCAGGACATGACGATCGGCGATATCGACGCGGCGATGGCGAGTGCCGCGGCCAGCATCGACCAGATCTATGCCACACCCAATCAGGTTCATGCGGCAATGGAGCCGCATGCCTCGATCGCGGTCTGGGAAGGCGAGAAGCTTACCCTTTATTCGAGCCTGCAGATCCTCAACGCGGCGAAGCCGATCCTCGCCGCGGCTCTGGGCATCAAGGCCGACGATGTCCGCATCATCTCGCCTTATATCGGCGGCGGATTCGGCGGAAAGATGCTCGGTCCCGAGGCAGTGATGGCCGCCATTGCCGCGCAGCGGATCGGCCGGCCGGTCAAGATCGCCATGGCGCGCGCCCAGCTGTTCCACAATGTCTATCGCCGCACCGACACGCATCAGCGCATCCGCCTCGCCGCCGATGCCGACGGCAGGCTGACCGCGATCGGGCATGACAGCGTGGTGAGCCAGGGGCCCGACGGCGGCTTCATGGAACCGGTCGCGCTCGGCACCATCCCGCTTTACGCCGCGCCGGTCCGGCATTTCAGCCACAAGGTGGTGACGCTCGACATGGTGCAGGCCGGCGCGGTGCGCGCGCCGGGCGAGGCCGTCGGCATGCTCGCGCTGGAGACGGCGATCGACGAACTGGCCGAACAGCTCGGCCGCGACCCGGTCGATTTCCGCAAGCTCAACGAGCCCGAGACCGATCCGACCACCGGCCAGCCCTTCTCGACCCGGCGCCTCGTCGAATGTCTCGACAAGGGCGCCGAACTGTTCGGCTGGGCGCGGCGCGAACCGACCCCGGGGTCGGTGCGTGACGGCGAGTGGCTGATCGGCATGGGCATGGCGGCGGCGGTGCGGATCAACCTGCTGGTGGATTCGCAGGCGCGGGTGACGCTCGGCACTGACGGCCGCGCCACGGTCGAGACCGACATGACCGATATCGGCACCGGCACCTATACCATCCTCGCCCAGATCGCGGGGGAGTCGCTCGGCCTGCCGATCCGCTGCGTGGACGTGAAGCTCGGCGATACCGATCTGCCACCCGGCGCCGGATCGGGCGGATCGTTCGGCGCGGCCAGCGCGGGATCGTCGGTGGCCTTGGCCTGCGAGGATCTGGTCGCCGAGCTGGCGAAACGGATGGACACGACGCCGGAAAACATGACGCTGAAGGACGGCCACGCCATCGCCGGCAACCGCCGCGTCGCGCTGGACGAACTGGTCGGGGATGCCCCGATCGTCGCGACAGGCAAGATCAGCCAGGGCAGGAATGCGCGCACCTATAGCCAGGCCGCGCACGGCGCGCAGTTCGCCGAGGTCGCGGTCAATGCCGTGACCGGCGCGGTGCGGGTGCGGCGCATGCTCGGCGTGTTCGAGGCGGGCCGCATCCTCAACGCCAAGACCGCGCGCAGCCAGGCGATCGGCGGCATGATCTGGGGCATCGGCTATGCGCTGATGGAAGGCGCCGAGATCGACCAGCGTTACGGGCTGTTCGTCAACCATGATCTCGGCGAATATCATGTGCCAGTGCATGCCGACGTCCCGCATCTCGACGTCCATTTCATCGAGGACCATGACCGTCACGCCAACCCGATCGGTGCGAAGGGGCTGGGCGAGCTGACCATCTCCGGCGCGGGCGCGGCGGTGACCAACGCGATCTACAATGCCTGCGGGGTACGGGTGCGCGACTTCCCGATGACGCTCGACAAGGTGCTGGCGGGGTTGCCGCCGATATGATCCCACACATCCGTCACCCTGAACTTGTTTCAGGGTCCATGCGCGGCCATCTGCCTCTCGGGCGCCGCTGTTGGACCAATTGGCCGCGCATGGATGCTGAAACAAGTTCAGCATGACGAAGGAAGTTTATGGCCGATAACGACACCGTCCTGACCGCAGCCGCCGCCTGGAAAGGCGCACCGATGGCGATCGCCACGGTCGTCTCGACCTGGGGATCGGCGCCGCGCCCGCGCGGCAGCCATATGCTGGTGCATGCCGATGGCCGGTTCGAGGGCTCGGTCTCGGGCGGCTGCGTCGAGAGCGACATCCTCGCCACCGCCGCCGAGGTGATCGCCGGCGCGCCGTTCCAGGTGAAGACATACGGCGTGGCCGATGCCGCTGCGTGGGAAGTCGGCCTGCCCTGTGGCGGCGAGATCGCGGTGATGGTCCAGCCTGTCTCGGCCGAGGGCTTCGACCCCGAGCTGTTCGACCGCATCGCCGAGGCACGCGATGCCGGCCAGGCGCTGACCGTCGCGACCGACCTTGCGACCGGCCATAGCGACGCCCGGCCGCTCGAGACGGGTTCCGCCTTTCTCAACCGCTACGATCCGCCGCGCCGGTTGCTGATCGTCGGCGCGGTGCAGATCGCCCAGGCCCTGGCCGGCCTCGCACGCGAACTGGGGATCGACACCGTGGTGATCGATCCGAGAGCGCGGTTCCTCACCGAAGAGCGTTTCCCCGGGGTCACCCTCGACGATCGCTGGCCGGACGAGGCCGTCGCCGCCTATGCGCCCGGGCCCTCGACCGCCGTGGTGACGCTCAGCCACGACACCAAGATCGACGACCCCGCTTTGCTCGCCGCCCTCTCCGCGCCGACCGCTTATGTCGGCGCGCTCGGCTCCCGCCGCAGCCACGCCGCGCGCCGGGAACGGCTCGCCGCCCAGGGGGTTGGTGCGCAGGATATCGACCGCATAGATGCGCCGGTCGGCCTCGACATCGGCGCGATCGGCCCGGCCGAGATCGCGCTGTCGATCGCGGCGGCAATGGTCGGGGCCTTCAATTCAAGGGACGGCAAACACGCATGATCCATGTCGAGAAGACCGTGCTGATCCTGCTCGCGGCCGGGCGATCCGAGCGTTTCGGCGATCTGGACAAGCTCGAGCAGACATTCCTCGGCCATCCGCTGGCGATGCACGTGGTCACCGCGTTCGAGGACATCCCGTTCCAGTCGCGCATCGTGGTGAAGAACGGCACTGACCTCGATTTCGCCAGCCGGGGCTATCGGGTGATCCACAATGACGAGCCAATGATCGGCATGTCGCGCTCCGTGAAGCTGGGCGTGCAATCCGCCCGGGACGAGGGTGCCGAGGCAGTGCTGATCGCGCTTGCCGACATGCCGCGCGTGACCGCCTCGCATGTCTATCACCTGCTCGAAGCGGTGGATTCGTGCCATTCGGTGGTCGCGTCGAGCGACGGCATCCGCCCTTGTCCCCCTGCTGCCTTCGGCGCGGCGCAATTCGATTTCCTGCTGACGCTCGAAGGCGATGCCGGTGCCCGCGATCTGGTGCGCAAAGGCCGGCATGTCGTGACGTCGCCGGCGGAGCTGATCGATATCGATACGCCGGAGGATCTGGAAAGGCTGCGGGGGTTGGTTTTCTAAGCCTTCAATCCTCCCCAATACGAGGGGGATCTTACTCGTGCCTTAGCGCGTCGATCGGGTTTAGCGACGCCGCCCGCCGTGCTGGGAAATAGCCGAACACCACGCCGATCACCGCCGATATCCCGAACGCCAGCACATTGATCTGCGGCACGAAGATCCAGCTCACCTTCATCAGCGGCGCCAGCGAGAGAATCGCGATCTGCGCCACGACCAAGCCGATCAGCCCGCCGAGGCACGACAGGGCCACCGCCTCGACCAGGAACTGCAGCAGCACCTCGCGCGCCACCGCGCCGATCGCGAGGCGGATGCCGATCTCGCGGGTCCGTTCGGTCACGGAGACGAGCATGATGTTCATGATTCCGATTCCGCCGACCAGCAGCGAGATCGCCGCCACCGCGGTGACGATGCTGGTCAGCAGGGTCGTGGTGCCGGTCAGCGTGTCGGAAATCTGCTTGGTGTCGAAGATGTTGAAATCGTCGGTCTTGCTGCCGGTGATGTTGCGCCGCTCGCGCATCAGGCCTTCGATCCCGGTCTGCACCGTCGCGGTCGAATAGGCCTCGTCGACGCCGACCAGGATCAGCCGCACGTCGGTGCTGCCGATGAAGCGGCGCTGCACGGCCTTGAGCGGCATGATCACCACATCGTCCTGGTCGCCGCCGAAACCGGCCTGGCCGCGCGTCGAGAGCACGCCGATCACGTCGCAGGAGATGCCGCCGATGCGCATGCGCGTGCCCACCGCCGCACCGCCGCGATAGAGATTCTGCGCGACCGTGCTGCCGATGATGCAGACGCTCTTGCCTGCCTGCTCCTCGGTGGTGGTGAACAGCCGGCCGGCGGTGAGCGGCCAGGGCTGGACCTCGAAATAGCCGAGCGTGGTGCCGTTGATCGTGGTCGACCAGTTGGCGCCTTCATAGATCGCCGTCGCGGTCGTCTGCGCCTGGGGCGCGACCGCGGTGACGCCGGCGATCTGGTCCTTGATCGCGGTGACGTCCTCCGGCTTGAAATCGGCCGGACGCGGACCGCCACCACCACGGCCGAAGCCCTGGCCGGGACGGACCTGCAGCACGTTGGTGCCGAGTGCGGCGATCTGCTTCTGCACCGCTGCGGTGGTCGCCTGGCCGAGCGTCACCATGGTGACGACCGCGCCGACGCCGATGATGATGCCGAGCGTGGTCAGGAACGACCTGAGCTTGTGACGCAGGATCGAGCGGATCGCGAGGAGGAAGGTGGTGGCGAGCATCTACTTCTCCCCTCCCGCTTGCGGGAGGGGTCGGGGGAGGGCTTGTCCGAAGGAGAGCGGAGCGCTGGTTGACAGGCCCTCCCCTAGCCCCTCCCGCAAGCGGGAGGGGGATGAAGAAGTGAGACGCCTCACGACACCTGCTCCCCTTCATGGTGCTTGCTGTCGATTCGCTCGACCAGCCCGTCCTTGAAATGCACGATGGTGCGCGCGAACGCCGCCATGTCGGGTTCGTGCGTCACCATCAGCACGGTGATGCCGGCATCGCGGTTGAGGCCGCTGAGCAATTCCATGATCTCGACCGACCGCTCCGAATCCAGGTTGCCGGTCGGCTCGTCGGCAAGCAGCACGTCGGGCGAGGTCACGATCGCGCGGGCGATGGCCACGCGCTGCTGCTGGCCGCCCGACAATTCCGCCGGCGTATGGTCCCACCATTTCGCCAGTCCGACCTTGTCGAGCGCCGCCATCGCCGCGTCATGGCGTTCCTTCTTGGGATCGCCGCGATAGAGCAGGGGCAGCTCGACATTCTCCAGCGCGGTGGTGCGCGCCAGCAGGTTAAAGCCCTGGAACACGAAACCGAGATAGCGCCGGCGCAGCAGCGCGCGCTCGTCGCGGCCGAGCGTCTCGATATGATGGCCGCGGAACAGGAAGGTGCCCGAACTCGGCACGTCGAGGCAGCCTAGAATGTTCATCGTGGTCGACTTGCCCGAGCCGGACGCGCCCATCACCGCGATGAAATCGCCCTGCTGGATGTCGAGATCTACACCCTTCAGCGCCCTGAACGCGGTCGGGCCTACGCCATAGGTCTTGGTGATCTTGCGCAGCCGAATAAGGGGCAGCGGACCCTCCGCTGGCGTTTCACTGGCCACTGCGCTGCCCACCGCCTGCACCGACCCCACCAGCACCGCCCGCGCCGGAGCGCCGCCGCTGGCCGCTGCCGCTCTTCGAACTGTCACCGCTGAGCTGGCCGGTGATGACCTGATCGCCGGGCTTCAGGCCGCCGCCGACCACTTCGGTCACGGTGCCATTGGTCACGCCGGTGGTGATCTCGACGGGCTTGGGCTTGCCGTCCTCGCCCTTGATATAGACGGTCTGCTTCGCCCCGGCACCGATCGTCGCGGTGCGCGGCGCGCCCGCGCCGCCACGCCGCCGGGTCGGGACGAGAGCCCCCGCGATGCCGCCGCTGGCGGACGCCGCGGGCGTGTCGACAGTCGGGGTGAAACGCAGCGCCGCATTGGGGACGAGCAGGACATTGTTGCGCGCATTGGTCACGATGTCGGCGGTCGCGGTCATGCCGGGGCGAAGCTGCTGGTCGGCATTGGCGACGCTGAGCGTGGCACCATAGGACACGACCTGCGCGGTCGTGGTGGTCGTCGTCGTGGTCGTCTGCGCGCTGAGATTCGATCCGAGATCGACCCGCGTGATCGAGGCCGGGAAGGTCTTGCCCGGGAACGCATCGACCGTGAAGGTCGCCTGCTGGCCCTGTTTCACCGACCCGACATCGGCCTCGTCGATCGCGACCTCGAGTTTCATCGTCGACAGATCCTGCGCGATGACGAACAGGGTCGGCGTGTTGAACGAGGCGGCAACGGTCTGGCCCGGCTCGATCTGGCGTGCGAGCACCACGCCGTTGACCGGCGAGCGGATCACCGTCTTGGTCAGCTGGGTATTGTTCGAGGACAGGGCGGCACGCGCCGACACCACGTTCGCCTGGGCGGCACGCAGGTTGGCGATCGCGCGGTCGCGGTCAGCGATTGCCTGCTCCATCTCGGTCTTGGCCGGAACGCGCCCGCCCGACAGCCGGCTGACTTCCTGCAGACGCGACAGCTGCGCGTTGGACTGGGCAAGGGTCGCCTGGTTCTGCCCGACCGTCGCCACCGCCGCATCGAGCGCGGCCTTGCTCTGGTTGACCGTGTCCTGGAACCGCGAGGGATCGACCAGCGCGAGCGGCTGGCCCGCCACCACGCGATCGTTCACATCCGCCACCACCTTGGTGACGAGACCCGAAAGCTCCGAGCCGACCTGGACCTGATTGGTCGGGGCGAGCTTGCCGGTGGCCGAGACCGTCACCGACAGCGAGCCGCGCCGCACCTCGGCGGTCGCATAGCCACCCGTGGTGGGGCCCGCGAAATAGCTCTTCGCCAGCAGCAGGAGCAGGATCACGCCGACGGCAATCGCCCCCCATTTGGCGTAGCGCTGCCATGCCGGCGCTGTCTTCACGCCGAGGAATTCGTCGAGATCATTGCTGTTCGGATCGGCCATCGATGCTTCCTAGGGAGTCTGTGTCGTCGGGGCCTGGGGCACGGTCGTGCTGTCCCAGCCGCCGCCAAGGGCAAGATAGAGCTGGACCAGCGCCTGGGCCTGATCGGCCTTCGCATTGGACAGCCCGTTCTGCGCCGAGAGCAGCGCGCTCTCATTGGTGTTGAGCGTGGTGATATCGGTCAGGCCGGCGCGATACTGGCTGCGCGACAGGATCGCGCTGTTGTTCGCCGCGTCGAGCGCGATGACGAACTGCGCCTGCCGATCCTTCGCCGCCTGAAGCGCGGTCAGCGCATTCTCGACATCCTCCAGCGCGGTCAGCACGGTCTGCTTGTAGAGCGCGAGGGCACCCTCGGCTGCCGCCTGTTGCGAGCGGACCTGCGCGCGAGCGCGTCCGCCGTCGAAGATCAGCTGGCTGAGGCCAGCGAACAGCCCGCCGGTGACGACACTCGCCAGGCTGCCGAACGAGGTGGCAGCCGTGCCGATATTGCCGGTGATGTTGAGCGCCGGATACAGCTGCGCCTCGGCCACCCCGATCTGCGCGGTGGCGGCAGCGAGGCGACGCTCGGCCGCGCGGACATCGGGGCGCTGGCGCAGCGCATCGGCGGGAATGCCGACCGCGATGGTTGCCGGCCCGGCGGGAATCGGCGCGGTCGCCTCGAGTTCGGCCTTGAGCGCGCCCGGCGCCTGGCCGGTGAGCACGCCGAGCCGGTTCACCGCCGACTGGTAATTCTGCTCGAGCGAGGGGATGGTCGCCGCGGTCTGCGCACGCTGGGCGCGCGACTGCTCAACATCGAGCGAGGAGACCAGCCCGGCCTGGACCCGGAAGCCGCTGATCTCGAGATTGTCGTCCTGAATGCCGAGCGAATTGCGCGCAATGGCGAGACTGGCCTGGGCCTGGCGGGCGAGGATATAGTTGCGCCCCGCCTCGGCCGCGATCGAGGTCTGCACCGTCGCGAGATCATAACCGCTGCCAGCATAGCTCGCGCGCGACGCCTCGATGCTGCGGCTGACGCCGCCGAACAGATCGGCCTGGTACGAGGCATCCGCCCCGATCGAGAAACTGTCGCGCGGGCCGGTCGCGTCGAGCAGGTCGCGGCCATAGCCGGCCGAACCACTGACGCTCGGCAGCCGCGCAGCGCGGGCCTGTACCAGCGATTCGCGTGCCTGGCGCAGCCGCGCCACGGCCTGGGCGATATCGAGATTGCCGCTGCGCGCCCGGTCGATGATCGAGGTCAGCAGCGGATCGTTGAAGCTGGTCCACCAGGCCGCGATATCGGCCGGCTGGCCCGACGGCGCCGGGGTGGAATAGCCCCCCGGCACGCCCAGCGCACCGGGCGCGGGCGGGGCATAATCCGGGCCGACCACGCACGCCTGAAGCGGCAGGGCGACGGTGAGCAACAGAAGGATGCGCTTGCGAAACATACCGGCACAAATGGCCATGGGGCCGGTTTGGGTCCATCGAAATATTGTCGCAATTTGTCGCCCCGGAACGCGGAACGACCGAAATAACGCGCTTTTTCACAATCTTGCAGTGTCGTTACTTGCCCGGTCGAAGACCAAAATATACTCCGACAAGCACCGCGGAGCGCTGTCCGGCGGTTATTCCAGCTCCAGGATCACCGCATCCACCGCGAGGCTGTCGCCCGGCGCCGCATTGATCGATTTGACCCTTCCGGTCTTGGCGGCGCGCAGGATATTCTCCATCTTCATCGCCTCGACCACGGCGAGCGGCTGGCCCGCCTCGACCTTGTCGCCCGCCGCGACATCGAGCCGCATCAGCAGCCCCGGCATCGGCGCGAGCAGGAATTTCGACAGGTCGGGCGGGATCTTCTCGATCAGGTGTTTCGCGAACGGCGCGACATGCGCGGGCAGCACACGCGCCTGGTGCGAGGCGCCGCGTGTGGTCAGGCGGAACCCGGCGCCGGCGCGCGCGATCTTCACGATCAGTATTTCGTCGCCGATCTCCGCCTCGACCACCCGGTCGCCCGGCGTATATTCGAGCGCAATGTCCAGCTCCTCGCCATCGACGGTGAGGCCGTCGGGCGAGATCGTCACCGCATGCTCGGCATCGCCGATCTTCACCACCCAGTCGAACGGCGGCTGGAGCCGCTTGCCAAGCTGCCCGTCGATCCGCCGCGCGCGGTCGGCCTCGGCGGTCGCGGCAAAGGCGGCGATGGCGGCGAGACTGCGGACCAGTTCGGGCGATGCCGGCGCGCCGTGGAAACCATCGGGATATTCCTCGGCGATGAAGCCGGTGGTCAGCGCGCCTTCGCGGAAGCGCGGATGCTGCATCAGCGCCGAGACGAAGTCGATATTGTTGCCCGGCCCCTCAATCTCGAACGCGTCGAGCGCCGCAATCTGGGTGTCGATCGCTTCCTCGCGCGTTGGCGCCCAGGTGATCAGCTTGGCGATCATCGGGTCGTAGAACATCGAGACTTCGCCGCCCTCGCGCACCCCGTCATCGACACGGACATAGGCTTCGCCGTCCCCTTCTTCCCCCCTCCCGTTGACGGGAGGGGTCGGGGGAGGGCCTGTCCTGTCGGAGGCGGAGTCCGTGACAGGCCCTCCCCTAACCCCTCCCGCAAGCGGGAGGGGGACTTCATGATAGGGCGTCTCAGTGCTCGCAGGAGGGTTATACCGCACCAGCCGCCCGATCGAGGGCAGGAAGCCGCGATAGGGGTCCTCGGCATAGACGCGGTTCTCGATCGCCCAGCCGGTGAGCGTGACGTCGTCCTGGGTGAAGCCAAGCGGCTCGCCCGCGGCGACGCGGATCATCAGCTCGACCAAATCGAGGCCGGTGATGCATTCCGTGACGGGATGCTCGACCTGGAGCCGGGTGTTCATCTCGAGGAAGTAGAAACCCTTGCCCGAGGTATCGGCGCCGGAGACGATCAGCTCGACCGTGCCCGCGCTGAAATAGCCGACCGCCGCGGCCAGCGCGACGGCCTGCTCGCCCATCGCCTTGCGCATCTCGGGCGTGACGAAGGGCGACGGCGCCTCTTCGACCACTTTCTGGTGCCGGCGCTGGATCGAGCATTCGCGCTCGCCGAGATAGACGATGTTACCGTGCTGGTCGCCCATCACCTGGATCTCGATATGGCGCGGACTCTCGATGAACTTCTCGATGAACACGCGGTCGTCGCCGAAGCTGGCCAGGCCCTCGCGCTTGGTCGCCTCGAAGCCCTCGCGGACGTCCTGCTCCGAATAAGCAAGCCGCATGCCCTTGCCGCCGCCGCCGGCCGAGGCCTTCATCATCACCGGATAGCCGATGTCCGAGGCGATGCGCACGGCATGCTCGGTATCGTCGATCTCGCCGAGGAAGCCGGGCACGACATTGACGCCGGCCGCCTTGGCCAGCTTCTTCGATTCGATCTTGTCGCCCATCGCGGCGATGGCGTTCGGCGGCGGGCCGACGAACGCGATGCCGGCCTCGGCGCAGGCGCGCGCAAAGCTCTCGCGCTCGGACAGGAAGCCGTAGCCGGGATGGATGCAGTCAGCGCCGGTTTCCTTCGCGGCGAGCAGGATCAGGTCGGCCAGCAGATAGCTCTCGCCCGCCGGCGGCGGCCCAAGCCGCACCGACTCGTCCGCCATCAGCACATGCGGGCTGCGCGCGTCAGCGTCGGAATAGACCGCGACGGTGGCGATCCCCATTTTCTTGGCGGTACGCATGACGCGGCACGCGATCTCACCGCGGTTCGCGACCAGGATTTTCTTGAACACTTACTCCCCTCCCGCTTGCGGGAGGGGTTGGGGGAGGGCCTGTCCCGCTACAGCCAGGTCCGATCTGAAGGACAGGCCCTCCCCTGGCCCAGTTTCAGGTGAACGATGCCCCGCATCGTTCAGGTCAAGCCGGGGGCTTGACCGACCTGAAACTCGCAGGCGGGAGGGGGATTTTTCGCGCATCGGCTCCTCGCCCTCCATCGGCTTGAGGCCGAGCTTGGCGAACAGCGCTTCGTCCGCACCGCCGCCGGCATTGCCGGTGGTCAGCAATTTCTCGCCGGTGAAGATCGAATTGGCGCCCGCCATGAAGCAGAGCGCCTGAGTCGCCTCGCTCATGCTCTCGCGGCCGGCCGAGAGGCGGACCATCGACAGCGGCATGGTGATGCGCGCGACCGCGACGGCGCGGACGAATTCGATATCGTCGATCTTGGCGAGCGGCGTGTCGGCGAGCATGTCGCCCAGCACGGTGCCCCTGACCGGCACCAGCGCATTGACCGGCACGCTCTCCGGATGGCGCGGCAAGGTGGCGAGAGTATGGACGAAACCGACCCGGTCGGCCCGCGTCTCGCCCATGCCGACGATCCCGCCCGAGCAGACATTGATGCCGGCCTGGCGGACATTCTCCAGCGTGTCGAGCCGGTCCTGGAAGGTCCGCGTCGTGATGACCTCGCCATAATGTTCGGGCGAGGTATCGATATTATGGTTGTAGTAATCGAGCCCCGCCTTGGCCAATTGATGCGCCTGATGCGGCTCGAGCATGCCGAGCGTCATGCAGGTCTCGAGGCCCATCGCCTTGACGCCCTCGACCATCGCGACGACCGCGCCCATGTCGCGGTCCTTGGGGTTGCGCCAGGCGGCGCCCATGCAGAAACGCTGCGAGCCCGCCGCCTTGGCCTCGGCGGCGGCGGCGAGCACGGCCTGCACTTCCATCAGCTTCTCGGCCTTGAGGCCGGACTCTGCGGAAGCCGACTGGGAGCAATAACCGCAATCCTCCGGGCAACCGCCGGTCTTGATCGAGAGCAACGTGCAGAGCTGGACCTCACCCGCGGCGTGGTGCGCGCGATGGACTTCGGCGGCGCGGAAGACGAGCTCGGTGAAGGGGAGATCGAACAGCGCGGCGATGTCGGCGCGAGTCCAGTCGTTCCGAACCTGCTCCCCCTCCCGCTTGCGGGAGGGGGCTGGGGGGTGGGCGCCCGGTTCCAACATACGGTCCGCCTGAGGATAGCGCGAGCCCACCCCCGGCCCCTCCCGCAAGCGGGAGGGGAGTTCAAAAGTGTCGCTCATTCAGCAGCTTCCTCGATCGGGGGCAAATTATGCCCCAGCAATTTCAACACCTCGCCGGCCGCATTCACCAGATTGGTACCGGGCCCGAAAATCCCCTGCACCCCGGCATCCCGCAGATACTGGTAATCCTGCGCGGGGATCACGCCGCCCGCGATCACCTTGATATCGCCCCGGCCCGCCTCGCGCAGATGGCCGATCAACTCCGGGATCAAGGTCTTGTGTCCCGCCGCCAGCGACGAGGCGCCGACCACGTCGACATCGGAGGCGATGGCGAGATCGGCGGCTTCCTTCGGCGTCTGGAACAGCGGCCCCGGTACCACCTCGAAGCCGAGATCGCCGAATGCCGAGCTCACCAGGTTCGCGCCGCGATCATGCCCGTCCTGCCCCATCTTGGCGACGAGCAGCCGCGGCTTGCGGCCCATGCGATGCGTCAGCGACGTGACCCCGTCGAGCAGCCCGAGCCAGCGCCGGTCGAACTCGTGCGCCCCGCCATAGATGCCGGAAACGGGCGTCGGATTGGTGCCGTAGCGCCCGAACACATCCTCCATCGCCTGGCTGATCTCGCCCAGGGTCGCCCGCTGCCGCGCGCATTCGACCGCGAGACCGAGGACATTCTCCGTGCCGGCGGCACCTTCGCGCAGCGCGTCGAGCGCTGCCCGACATTTGTCCTCGTCACGGCCGGCCTTGGATTTCCTGATCCGCGCGATCTGCGATTCCCGCACCGCGACATTGTCGACGTCGAGGATGTCGATCGCATCCTCCTCCGCCAGCTTGTACTTGTTGACGCCGACGATCACGTCCTCGCCCATGTCGACCCGCGCCGCACGCCCGGCCGAGGCTTCCTCGATCATCGCCTTGGGCCAGCCTGCCGCGACAGCCTTCGCCATGCCGCCCTCGGCCTCGACCCGCTCGATGATCTCCCAGGCCTTGTCGAACAGCTCCTGCGTCAGGCTCTCGACATAATAGCTGCCGCCAAGCGGATCGACGACATGGGTCATGCCGGTCTCCTCCTGCAGCACGATCTGCGTGTTGCGCGCGATGCGGGCGGAGAAGTCGGTGGGCAGCGCGATCGCTTCGTCGAGCGCGTTGGTGTGCAGGCTCTGCGTGCCGCCGAGCATCGCCGCCATCGCCTCGATCGTGGTGCGGATGACGTTGTTGTACGGGTCCTGCTCGGTCAGCGACACGCCCGATGTCTGGCAATGCGTGCGCAGCATCTTGGAGCGCTCATCCTTCGCACCGAGGTCGGTCATCACCCGGTGCCAGAGTTTCCGCGCCGCGCGCAGCTTGGCGACTTCCATGAAGAAGTTCATGCCGATCGCGAAGAAGAAGCTCAGCCGCCCGGCGAACGCATCGAGATCGAGCCCCGAGGCCATCGCGGCCTTCGCGTATTCGCGCCCGTCGGCGATGGTGAAGGCAAGTTCCTGAAGCTGCGTCGCCCCGGCTTCCTGCATGTGATAGCCGGAGATCGAGATCGAGTTGAACTTCGGCATGTGCCGCGAGGTATAGCCGATGATGTCCGAGATGATCCGCATGCTCGGTTCGGGCGGGTAGATATAGGTGTTGCGGACCATGAACTCCTTCAGGATGTCGTTCTGGATCGTGCCGTCCAGCTGCTCCTGGGGGACGCCCTGCTCCTCGCCCGCGACGATGAAGAAAGCGAGGATCGGGATCACCGCGCCGTTCATCGTCATCGAGACGGACATCTTGTCGAGCGGGATGCCGTCGAACAGGATCTTCATGTCGTCGATCGTGTCGATCGCCACGCCGGCCTTGCCGACATCGCCCGTGACACGCGGATGATCGCTGTCATAGCCACGATGCGTGGCGAGATCGAACGCGACCGAAAGCCCCTTCTGCCCGGCGGCGAGGTTGCGGCGGTAAAAGGCATTCGATGCCTCGGCGGTCGAGAAACCGGCATATTGGCGGATCGTCCAGGGCCGCCCGGCATACATCGATGCCCGCACGCCGCGCGTGAAGGGCGCGAAGCCGGGCAGGCCGGGGTCGATATCCGCCACATCCTCGGCGGTGTAGAGCGGCTTGACCGCGATGCCCTCGGGCGTCTGCCAGGTCAGGTCCTTGCCCTTCACCTCCTTCGCGGCGGCGGCGCTCCAGGATTCGAGATTAGGCTTTTCGGTCATCGCCCAAGTCCAAAATTCCGTTCGGGCTGAGCTTGTCGAAGCCCTGCCCTTTCTTGCGACCGAAGAAAGAAGGACAGCCCTTCGACAAGCTCAGGGCGAACGGTGGAAAATGGGCGGTCGCGCGTCATCACGCCCCTCGGAACGCCGGCTTGCGCTTCTGCAGGAAAGCGATGCCGCCCTCCATCGAATCCGCGGAGCCCCGCGCGGCGCGCTGGTTCTCGGCCTCGCGCAGCATCGCGGTGGCGTAATCCACCTCGAGCGCATGGGCGAGCCCGCGGCGCATCAGGCCGAGCGCGACCGTCGGCCCCGCCGCCAGCCGCTCGGCCAGCGCAAAGGCCTCGGCATCGAGCGTGTCGTCAGCCGTCACCTTGTGGATCATGCCCCAGTCATAAGCCTTGGCCGCGAGCACGCGTTCGCCGAGCATCATCATCTCGGTCGCGCGCGCCTTGCCGATCAGGCGCGGCAGCATCCAGCTCGCGCCGCCATCGGGCACCAGGCCGATATTGACGAAGGCCTGGAGGAAATAGGCGGTCTCGCTCGCGACGCAGAAATCGGCGGCGAGCGCGAGGCTGCACCCAATCCCCGCCGCCGGCCCGCGCACCGCGCTGACCACCGGCACGCCGAGATCGGCGACCGCCTCGATCGTCCGGTTATAATGGTTGGTCAGCGCCTGATAGGTCGCCTCGCCCGGATTGTCCGCGCCGAGCGCCCCGCCCCCCACATCCGCGCCCGAACAAAAAGCACGCCCCGCGCCCGCGAACAGCACTGCCCGCGCGCCGTCCAGCGCGCCCAGCGCCTCGCGCAGTTCGTCGAACATCGCCGGCGGCGCCGCGTTGAGCCGGTCGGGGCGGTTGAGGGTGAGCACCAGCACGTCGCCGCGGCGCTCGCTCAGGATATGCTCATAGGCCATCAATGATCCCCCTTCGGCGTTTCCATGATCTCGGTCAGCACGCCGCCCATGTCCTTCGGGTGGACGAAGAAGATCGGCGTGCCATGCGCGCCGATGCGCGGCTCGCCGAGCACGCGCTTGCCCTTGGCCTCGAACCAGGCCCTGGCTTCGAGGATGTCGGGCACTTCGTAGCAAAGGTGATGCTGCCCGCCCGCCGGGTTCTTCTCGAGGAAACCGTTGATCGGCGAGGTGGCGTCGTACGGCTCGATCAGCTCGATCTGCGTGTTGGGCGTGTCGACGAAACACACTTTCACGCCCTGCGCCGGCAAATCGAACGGCTCATGGATGCGGGTCGCCCCCATCACGTCGCGATAAAAGGGGATCGCCGCCGCGATTGACGGCGTCGCCACCCCGACATGGTTGAGGCGACCGATGATCATTGCGCCGGCGCGGCCTTGGGTGCGGGCGCCGGCGCGCGTACCGGCGCCTGGCCGAGGACATAGCCGCAGGCCTCCAGCACCTGCTTGACCGGGGCTTCGCTCGGCGGGCCGGCGAAGCTCGCATCGATCGGGTTGTTCATCGGATCGATCACGCGCAGCTTGATCAGCTTGGCGTGCGCGATCGCGCTGGTCAGCGTCGTCACGATCTGGTCGTCGGCGATATAGGTCCCGCTGCCCGGGAAATCCCAATTGGCGCCCAGCGGCGCGGCCCCGTCGACCTGGATCGACACCGGGCGCGGCGTGGCCGCCGCGAAGGGCAGGGTCGGGATGAACTGGATCGACACGACATTGTCGGCGCGCCGGTCGCAGCGCACGACCAGCCGGCCCTTACCCTCGACCGAGGATACCGAGACCGAGCCCGATTGCGCGCCGGTCGCCGGATCGACCTTCATGCGGGGAGTCCAGGGTGCCACGGGGGCGGGCACCGCCGCAGCCGGCGCCGCTGCCTGAAGAGCCATGGTCAGGAAAAGGATCATTGCGTCACCTGTCGTTTGTTGAGCATCCTACCCTGCGCGCAAGCCGGTATTGAGCGCAACCGCCCCATATCGGCCTCGCGTCAGAGCGGTATGTTATCGTGCTTCTTCCACGGATTTTCGAGACTCTTGCCGCGCAGCTTGCGCAGGCCGAGCGCGATGCGCCGCCGGGTCGAATGCGGCTGGATCACTTCGTCGATAAAGCCCTTGGACGCCGCCACGAACGGGTTGGCGAAGCGCGCCTCATATTCGGCGGTGCGCTCGGCGATCTCTTCCCGGCTCCTGCCGCGAAAGATGATCTCGACCGCGCCCTTCGCGCCCATCACCGCGATCTCGGCAGTCGGCCAGGCATAGTTGAGATCGCCGCGCAGATGCTTCGACGCCATGACGTCATAGGCCCCGCCATAGGCTTTCCGCGTGATGACGGTGATCTTCGGCACGGTCGCTTCGGCATAAGCGAAAAGCAGCTTCGCGCCGTGCTTGATGATGCCGTTCAGTTCCTGCGCGGTCCCCGGCAGGAAGCCCGGCACATCGACAAAGGTGACGATCGGGATCTCGAACGCATCGCAGAACCGCACGAAGCGCGCGGCCTTCTTGGACGAATTGATGTCGAGGCAGCCGGCCAGCACCATGGGCTGATTGGCGACGAACCCGACAGTGCGTCCCTCGATCCGCCCGAACCCGATGATGATGTTCGCCGCATGCGTCGGCTGGATCTCGAAGAAATCGCCCTCATCGACCGTCTTCCGGATCAGTTCGTGCATGTCATAGGGCTGGTTGGCCGATGCCGGGACGAGCGAGTCCAGGCTCTCTTCCACCCGGTCCCACGGATCGGAACTCGGCCGCTCCGGCACCGGCTCGCGGTTCGAGGCGGGAAGGAAGTCCACGAAGTCGCGGGCCGCGCGCAGCGCCTCGATATCGTCATCGAAGGCCACATCGGCGACCCCCGACTTCGTGGTATGCGTCACCGCTCCACCCAGTTCCTCCTGCGTGACGATCTCGTTTGTAACGGTCTTCACTACATCCGGGCCGGTGACGAACATGTAGGAGCTATCCTTCACCATGAAGATGAAGTCGGTCATGGCGGGGGAATAGACGGCGCCCCCCGCGCACGGCCCCATGATCAGCGAAATCTGCGGGACGACGCCCGACGCCAGCACGTTGCGCTGGAATACTTCGGCATAGCCGCCAAGCGAGGCGACGCCCTCCTGAATGCGCGCGCCGCCCGAATCGTTCAGGCCGATCACCGGCGCCCCGACCTTCATCGCTGTGTCCATTACCTTGCAGATCTTCTGCGCGTGCCGTTCGCTGAGCGACCCGCCGAACACGGTGAAGTCCTGGCTGAACACGAACACCAGCCGGCCGTTGATCGTGCCCGATCCGGTGACGACGCCGTCGCCCGGAACGATTTGATCCTGCATGCCGAAATCGACGCAATTATGCTCGACATACATGTCGAGCTCCTCGAACGAGCCCTCATCGAGCAACACCTGGAGCCGCTCGCGCGCGGTCAGCTTGCCCTTGGCGTGTTGCGCGGCGATCCGCTTCTCGCCACCGCCCATGCGGGCGGCCTCGCGCCGGCGCTCAAGCTCCTCGATCGTCGACGGCATGCACTACTCCGGAATGGGTGGGCCTCTCTTTCAAGGTGCACGGCGTTTTGCAAATGTGAATTTGCGAAGTTGCGAACAAGCCGTTTGCGAAGTAGTTGAACCATCCCCATCGCCGTTCGGGCTGAGCTTGTCGAAGCCCTGTACTTTCTTCTTGCCTCTCGAAGAAAGAACAGCCTTTCGACAAGCTCAGGGCGAACGGAAGAGAGCACCTGACCGGAGCCCGAATTTGCCCCGCACCCCACGCCTCTATGCCGGCGAACAGCTTCGCGCCCTGCGCCGCTCGGCGGGCCTGAACCAGGCGGCGATGGCCGCGCGGCTGGGCATTTCCGTTTCCTATCTCTCCCAGCTCGAAAGCGGCGACCGGCCACTGACCCCATCTGTGACCGCCGCCCTGCGCCGCCGCCATCCCGGCGCGCTGATCGAGAGCGACGCGCCGGCCATGCGCCTCACCGGCCTGGCCGCCGCGCTGGCCGATCCCGCTCTGCCCCCGGCCCCGCCGCCCGAGGCGATCGAGCGGCTCGCCGAGGAGCGGCCCGAGATCGCCGACCGCATCATCGCGCTCCACGCCGCGGTGCGCGCCGCCGAGGAACGGCTGCAGATGGTGGAGGAAAGCATGACCTCCGGCATCTCCGATGCGGGCGCGCGCATGCCATGGGAAGCGGTGCGCGACTGGTTTCATATCGCGGGCAATTATGTCGACCCGCTAGACCGCGCCGCCGAGGCGCTGGCGGAGCAGCTCGGCCCCGGCGAAGCGGCGCTGGTCGCCCGTCTCGCCGACCACGGTGTCACCATCGTCACGACCCCGGACGAAGCGGCGCCACTGCGCGCGCTCGACCGCCAGCGCGGCAGGCTGACGCTCAACGGCGCGATGCCGCCCGAAAGCCGCCGCTTCCTGATCGCCCACCAGCTCGTCGCGATCGACTTCGCGGACGCCATCCAGGAGATCGTCGATGGCGCATCGGTATCGAGCGTCGAGGCGCGCAACCTGCTGCGCATCGGCCTCGCCAATTACGCCGCCGGCGCGCTGACCATGCCCTATGCCCGGTTCCGCGCGACGGCCCGCCAGATGCGCCATGACATCGACCGGCTGTGCCGCCGCTTCGGCGTCAGCTTCGAACAGGCCTGCCACCGCCTGTCGACGCTGCAGCGCCCCGGTGCGGAAGGCATCCCCTTTTATTTCTGCCGGGTCGACATGGCCGGCAACATCACCAAGCGGCACTCCGCGACCCGGCTGCAATTCGCCCGCTTCGGCGGCGCCTGCCCGTTATGGATCGTGCACGAGGCCGTCGCGATCCCCGACCGGATCCTCGTCCAGCATGCCGAAACGCCCGATGGTGTGCGTTATGTCTCGATGGCCAAGGGGCTGGTGAAACCCTCGGGCAGCTTCACCCGCAGTCCGCGCCGCTATGCCGTGACCCTGGGGTGCGAGGCGGAGCATGCCGCCGACTTCGTCTATGCCGACGCGCTCGACCGGAGCGCGCCGCCGATCCCGATCGGCATCTCCTGCCGGCTCTGCCCACGCGACGATTGCGACCAGCGCGCCTTCCCGCCCGCCGACCGCGACATCGCGGTCGACCCGGACCTGCGCGGCACCGTGCCGTACCGGGTGGTGTAGGCCCGGGGCGAGATCCCGCCGACTATCCCTCTCCGGTCGTCCTGAGCTTGTCGAAGGGCCGTTCTTCTTTCCACAGTCGAAAGAAAGAGCAGGGGTGCCACTCCAAACCGCCACCCCGGGCTTGTCCCGGGGTCCATCGTCCCGCACACACCACACCCGTTGTACGCGCGGCACGATGGATGCCGGAACGAGTCCGGCATGACGTTTGGGGAAAACGGCCTACCGCCATCTGGCCGAACGAGTGCCCATGCGATAACGGCCCCCATGCAGTCCACCACCGCCGCACCCTCCGCCCAGTTGCGCGCCTATCTCTTTCTCGCCATCGTCATGCTGCTCTGGGCCGGCAATTCGATCGTCGGCCGCGCGGTCCGCGACGATATTCCGCCCTTCACCCTGGCGCTGGTGCGCTGGGCCGGCGCGGCGATGATCCTGACGCCCTTCGCGTGGAGACGCTTCCGCGCCGACACCTCGACACTGCGTGCGCAGTGGCGCGAGGTGCTGGTCCTCGGCCTGCTCGGCGTGGCCGCGTTCAACGCCTTTCTCTATTCCGGCCTGCACCACACCACCGCGACCAATGCGATGCTGATCCAGGCCGCGATCCCCGCACTGGTCGTGCTGTTCGGCCGCCTCTTCTTCGGCGAGCGGGCGCGGGCGCTGCAGATCCTCGGCGTGATCGCCTCGACCATCGGCGTCGCCTGGGTCGTCTCCGCCGGCGATATCGACACCTTGCTTCATCTCCGGCTCGGCGCGGGCGACGCGCTGATCCTCGCCGCGAGCCTGGTCTGGTCGCTCTACACCGTGCTGCTCCGGCTCCGGCCCGAGGTCGATCCGCTGAGCTTCCTCATCGTCACCTTCACCATCGGCGCGCTCGCCATGCTGCCGCTCGCGATGCATGAATGGCTGAGCGGCGACGCGGTCCGCTGGCGCCCCGTTACCTTCGGCGCCTTCGCCTATGTCGCGGTGCTGCCGTCGATCCTCGCCTATTTCCTCTACAATCGCGCGGTCGGCATGATCGGCGCGGGGCGGGCCGGGCAGATGATCACGCTGATGCCGCTGTTCGGCGCCCTGCTCGCGGCGCTGCTGCTGGGCGAAGCGCTCCACGCCTTCCATTTCTGGGGCATGACTTTCATCGTCGCGGGGATTGCGCTCTCGGCGATCGCGGGGAAGGCGCGCTGAACCCTTCTCCTGTAGGGAAGCCCGCCCTCAAACCTTCAATATCCCCCGATCGATCAGGCTGCGCGCGGTGTCGACGATCGACTCTTCCTCGGCCCTGGTCTTCCAGCCCAGCACCTCGAGCGCATGGCTCGAATCCACTGCTCTTGTGCGTCCGAGCTCGCCGACGATCTGTCGCACGCCGCTGTCGAACAGCCCCATCAAGCGCAGGACGAAATCGGGGATGCCGCGTGTCGGCACCTTGCGCGCTTCTCGCCCGAGCCGCGCGCGCAGCACCTCGCCGATCTCGCGCGTCATCATGAAACGGCCCGCCCCGATGAAGCGCTCATTCGCCACGTCGGGCGCGGTCAACGCGCGGACGTGCAGGTCGGCCAGATCACGCACATCGACCACCGCCAGTCCGATCCGCGGAAAGCCGGGCACCGAACCGTCCATCAACCGCTTCACGAACTCGATCGAGGTCGAATAATCCGTGCTCATCACGGGGCCGAGCACCGCTGACGGGTTGATCGTGCAGAATTGCATCGCCCCGCCCTGCTGCGCCACCCAGTCGCGCGCCGCCCGCTCGGCGATGGTCTTCGACTTGGCATAGGCGTTCACGCCGGGGGCGGTCACGTCGGTCCAGTCCGCCTCGGTATAGGTCCGGTCCCCCGGGTGCCCATAAGCGATCGCCGCGACCGAGGAAGTCATCACGAAGCGCGAAACACCTGCCTCCGACGCGAAGCGGAGCGCCCGGAGCGCCCCCTCGCGCGCCGGCACGATCAGCTCGTCCTCATGCTTCGCCGCGGCGAGCGGAAAGGGCGAGGCGACATGCGCGACATGACTGCACCCGGCGACTGCCTCGGCCCAGCCGGCATCGTCCGTGAGGTCGGCGGCGAAGAAACGGATCGACGATCCCGGCACGCCCAGCGCCGCGCGCACCTCGGCCTCACGCTTCAGCGATCGGACCGTGGCGTTGATCGTCCACCCTTCGGCGGCAAGCTGGCGGATCAGATAGCCGGCGATGTACCCGCTGCCGCCCGTGACCAGGATCGTGCCCGTCATGTGCTTGTCCCCTCCCGTGGAGGACGGGTCTACCATCGAAACGGAGGGGCCGCCAAGCCGGGCTTGCAATCGCTCCTTCTCGCGGCAAAGAGAGCGCGCAGGAGAACGCCATGTCCGATCAGACGCTCTATCCCGTACCACCCGAATGGGCGAAGCGCGCACGCTTCGACGCGGACGGATATGAGACGCTCTACGGGCGATCCCTCGCCGATCCGGGCAGCTTCTGGCTCGAACAGGCACGCCGGCTCGACTGGATCAAACGACCCGAGATCGCCGGCGACTGGTCGTTCGGCGAAAAGGATTTCCACATCCAGTGGTTCGCCGACGGCCGGCTGAACGTCGCGGCCAATTGCCTCGACCGGCACCTCGCGAAGCGCGGCGAGCAGACCGCGTTGATCTGGGAACCAGACGAGCCGGGCGAGGAGCCGCGCCGCTTCACCTATCGCGAGCTCCATGCCGAGGTTTGCCGCTTCGCCAATGTGCTGAAAAGCCAGGGCGCGAAGAAGGGCGATCGCGTCACCATCTACATGCCGATGATCCCGGAGGCGGCCTTCGCCATCCTTGCCTGCGCGCGGATCGGGGCGATCCATTCCGTGGTGTTCGGCGGCTTCTCGCCCGAGGCGCTGGCCGGGCGCATCACTGATTGCGACAGCGCGATCGTCGTCACCGCCGACGAAGGCCGGCGCGGCGGCAAGCGCATTCCGCTCAAGGCGAATGTCGATGCCGCGGCCGAGCGTGCGCCGGCGCTGAGGACCGTGATCGTGGTGCAGGCGACTGGCGGTGCCGTGACGATGCGCGAGGGCCGCGACGTCTGGTATCATGAGGCAGCGAAGGACGAGTCCGCCATTTGTCCGCCCGAGCCGATGGGCGCGGAGGACCCGCTGTTCATCCTCTACACCTCGGGCTCGACCGGCCAGCCCAAGGGGGTGCTCCACACCAGCGGCGGCTATCTGCTCTGGGCGAGCCTCACGCATGAACTGGCGTTCGATTACCGCGCCGGAGACGTGTGGTGGTGCGCCGCCGATATCGGCTGGGTCACCGGCCACAGCTATATCCTGTACGGCCCGCTCGCCAACGGGGCGACGACGCTGATGTTCGAGGGCCTGCCGACCTGGCCCGACGCCAGCCGCATCTGGCAGGTGATCGATCGCCACAAGGTCCACACGCTCTTCACGGCCCCCACGGCGCTCCGCGCGCTGATGAAGGAGGGCGACGATTATGTGAGCAGGACGAGCCGCGCCTCGCTCAGGCTGCTCGGCACGGTCGGCGAGCCGATCAATCCCGAGGCATGGCGCTGGTATCACGATGTGGTCGGCGAGGGCCGCTGCCCGATCATCGACACCTGGTGGCAGACCGAGACCGGCGGCGCGATGATCGCCCCGATGCCCGGCGCGACCGACCTGAAGCCGGGCAGCGCGACCCGGCCGATGCCGGGCGTCGACCCGCAACTGGTCGATACCGAGGGCAATGTGCTGAATGGCGCGACCGAGGGCAATCTCGTCATCGCGAAGAGCTGGCCGGGGCAGATGCGCACCGTCTGGGGCGATCATGATCGCTTCTTCCAGACCTATTTCACGACCTATCGCGGCAAATATTTCACCGGTGACGGCGCGCGGCGGGACGAGGACGGCTATTGGTGGATCACCGGCCGGGTCGACGACGTGATCAACGTGTCGGGCCACCGCATGGGCACCGCCGAGGTGGAATCGGCGCTGGTGCTTCACCCCAAGGTCGCCGAGGCCGCGGTGGTCGGCATGCCGCATGACATCAAGGGCCAGGGCATCTACGCCTATGTCACGCTCAATTCGGGCGAGACCGCGTCGGACGAGCTGCGCAAGGATCTGGTCAAATGGGTCCGCACCGAAATCGGCCCGATCGCCGCGCCCGACGCGCTGCAATTCGCGCCGGGCCTGCCCAAGACCCGCTCGGGCAAGATCATGCGCCGCATCCTGCGCAAGATCGCCGAGGGCGACGTGTCCAGCCTGGGCGACACCAGCACGCTGGCCGATCCGGCGGTGGTGGATGATCTGGTGGCGAATAGGGTCAAGTAGCCATCGGCTCGGCTGGGACCGGCTGAAGGCCCATGTCACTGAACGGGACGTGGTCGCCGCCTGAACCGGCCGAACGGGGCATCCCATGCGATCGATTCAATCTTCCGAAAAATCGTCATAAGGTGGCGGCGGATATGGTGTGTAACGCCGTTCCCGCTCTTTCGCATCGTCCGGAGATTGTCGAAGCCGGCTCCCTGTTCGGGCGCTGGGTTTCACTGTTCCTGCGACCCCGGTTCGCTGTTATTGAATAACAGGGAAGTACCAATCATCCCTTTGATACTACAGGATTAATTGGGGCGATTTGACCCAAGATCCGCCCGATAGCAGGGAAAGAAAAATTCGTTCCCTGTTATTTCGCTGTTATCCGCCCCGAACAGCGAAAGTCACTGGCCGCTGGCAAGGATCCCGAGTGACCTGAACCGGCTGGACAAGCGCCGCGTACGGGGCGAGAGGAACGCCGTCTTCCCTCCGTACGAGGCCTGCATGCACCCGCCCGCCCGCGCAACCGTTCCGATCGGCCGGCATGGCTGAGGCCGGCGCGGGTCCGCCCCTTGTCCGCTGGGCGTTGCTGCTGGCGCTGTCGGCGGCGTTCGCCGGCGTGCTGGAGGCGTTGCGCTTGCCGGCGGGTCTTTTGCTCGGCCCGATGATCGCGGCGATCCTGCTCGCGACGCGTGGCCAGGGCGTCACCGTCCCGCCGCTTTCCTTCCAGGCGGCGCAGGCGCTCGTCGGGCTGCTCGTGGCCCGCTCCTTCACCGCCGGCACGGTCAGCACCGTGATCGAGCATTGGCCGGTCTTCTTCGCCGTCACCGCCGCGACGCTTTGCGTCGGCGTGGGCATCGGCCTGCTGATCGGACGGCTCGGCTGGCTCCCGCCCAGCGTGGCGGTGTGGGGGTGCATGCCCGGCGGCGCGGCGGCGATGGTGCTGATGGCGCAATCCTATGGCGCGGAATGGCGGCTGGTCGCGGTGATGACCTATAGCCGCGTGGTATGCGTCGCGGGCACCGCCTCGATCGTCGCGGCGCTGGTCGGCGCGCATGGCGGCATGGAGAGCCCGACCGCCGACTGGTTCCCGCCGATCGATCCGGTGGCCTTTGCCGCGACGCTCGCCATCGCCGCGATCGGCGGATGGCTCGGCGTGCGCTTCAAGCTGCCCGCCGGCGCGATGATCGGCGCGATGCTGCTCGGCACGGCGCTCAACATCGCCGGGCTGGTGCGCTTCGACCTGCCGGGCTGGCTGCTCGCGGCGAGCTATGCGATCGTCGGCTGGCGCATCGGGCTGCACTTCACCCGCGAGATCGTCCGCGCCGCCGCCCGCGCCCTGCCGCGCATCCTGCTGTCGATCCTGCTGCTGATCGGCATTTCCGCCAGCATTGGTTTCCTGCTCGCGCATTTCGGCGGCGTCGATCCGATCACCGCCTATCTTGCGACTAGCCCCGGCGGCATGGACTCGGTCGCGATCATCGCGGCCTCGACCAGGGTCGACGTGCCCTATGTGATGGCGCTCCAGGCGCTGCGCTTCTTCGCCTGCGTGATCCTGGGGCCGGCACTGGCGCGGTTCGCGGTGCGGCGGCAGGGCGAGGCGGTGGGCTGAAGGCCAGGTCAGTGTTGACTGCTGAAGGCCAGCTTCGCGTCGCGGGCGAAATGGAGAACGCGCACGACTGTGACGATATCTTCCTCGACACGATAGAAGATGCGGTGACTACCGCAGCGCGTCCATCGCACATCCGGTACGATACCGGCATAGACGCCCCCTGACTCCGGATAGCGTTCGAGAATCTCAAATGCCGATTCGAAGGCGCTTAGATACCTGTCCGCCGTCGCGCGCCCGAATTGATCGAGGCTGTAGACGGTGATGTCCTCCAGATCGGCATTGGCCTCTGGCGTGAGCCGAAGCTCAGCCATCTTCGCTTAGATATTTGGTGCGAATGTCCTGGATGATTTGCGAATGGGATCGAGGATCAAGCCCTGATGCAATGCCCTTGTCGATCTCGCCTTGCAACCAGGCCAGCTCAGCCGCCGCGTCCTGGTCGCGGCGCATGAGGTCGCGAATATAGTCGCTGGTACTGGCATATCGCCCTTCGGCCACACGCTGCTCCGCCCATTGCCTGAGCGCATCGGGGACCGAGATATTCATCTGTGCCATCACGCGCCTTATACGATTTTGCGCTAAGATTGACAACTAGCGCATCAGCACCAGTTCCTCCGCCATGGTCGGATGCAGCGCAACCGTCTCGTCGAACGCCGCCTTGGTCAGCCCGGCCTTCACCGCGATCGCGGCCCCCTGCAGTATCTCGGGCGCATCCGGGCCGATCATGTGCAGGCCGAGGATCTTGTCCGTCTCGCTGTCGCAGACCATTTTGTAGAGCGCACGCTCGTTGCGGCCGGCCAGGACGTTCTTCATCGGGCGGAAATCCGAGGTGTAGACCTTGACCGAGCCGAACTTCATCTTGGCCTGGCCTTCGGTGAGGCCGACACCGGCCATCGGCGGATGGCTGAACACCGCCGAGGGGACATTCTCGTAATCGACCCGGGTCGGCTTGTTGCCGAACATCGTGTCGGCAAAGGCCTGGCCCTCGCGGATCGCGATCGGGGTCAGCTGGATGCGGTTGGTCACGTCGCCCACCGCATAGATGCTGTCGCAGGTGGAGCGGTTGTCGTCGTCGACCACGATCGCGCCCTTGGCGTCGATCTCGACGCCGGCCGTCTCCAGACCGAGATCGGCCGTATTGGGGTCGCGCCCGGTCGCGAACATCACGCAATCGACGATGATCGGCTCATGGCCTGACATGCTCACCTTCAGGCAGCCATCGTCCATCTTCTCGATGCCCTGGAAATCGGCGTGGAAGCGGAATTCGAGCCCCTTCATCATCGAGATCTGGAGCAGCCGGTCGCGGATCTGCTCGTCATAGCCGCGCAGGATCACGTCGGTGCGGTTGATCAGCGTCACATGCGCGCCGAACTGGTGGAAGATGCCGGCGAACTCGTTGGCGATATAGCCGGCGCCGGCGATCAGGATCCGCTTCGGCACCGCGTCGAGATGAAACGCCTCGTTCGAGGTGATGCCATATTCCCTGCCGGGGCAGTCAGGTACCGAGGGAGTCGCGCCGGTCGCGACGAGGATGGTCTTCGCCGTGACCTCGCGCCCGCTCGCCAGCCGGATGCCGTGCGGGCCGGTGATCGTCGCACGCTCGGCGATGATCTCGACCTTGTTGTTGGTCAGCGTGTCGGTATAGGCGGCGTTGATCCGGTCGACCTCGTCGAGCACGTTCCGGGTCAGCACTTTCCAGTCGAAAACGCAGTCGTCGGGCACGTTCCACCCAAAACGCCGCGCATCGGCCAGGTCCTCGGCGAAATGCGCGCCATAGACGAGCAGCTTCTTGGGCACGCAGCCGCGGATCACGCAGGTGCCGCCGACACGATATTCCTCGGCGACCGCGACCTTCGCGCCGTGCGCCGCCGCGACGCGCGACGCGCGGACGCCGCCGGAGCCGGCACCGATCACAAAAAGGTCGTAGTCATATTTGGCCTCGGCCATCTCATATTCCTCATCACCCCGGACTCGATCCGGGGTCATTCTTCCACAAATACCGCCGTGCCTTACGGCTATTGCTCGCCGAACGCTCGCTTGATCAGGTCCTCGGTGGAGACGTCGAACGTCTGCCCGCCTTCTCCCGCTGCCTTGGCCATTTCCTTGCCCAGCTCCACCCCGAACTGGTCGAACGGGTTGATGCCGAGCAGCACGGCGTTCACGAAGGTGCGCTGCTCGTAAAAGGCCAGCAGCGCGCCGAGCGTCCGGGCATCGAGATCGTCGAGCAGGATGGTCGAGCTGGGCCGGTCGCCCGAATAGCTGCGGGCCGGATCCTTGTCGTTGGCCCGCCCCGTCATCAGCGCCGCGCCCTGCGCGAAGGCGTTGAGCAGCAGCTGGCGGTGATGGTCCTCGGCCAGGCTGTCGCCGGGCTCGATCACCGCGACGAACTCGACCGGCACGAGGTGCGTGCCCTGGTGGAGCAGCTGGAACACCGCATGCTGCGCGTCGGTGCCGACGCCGCCCCAGGTGATCGCCGCGCTCGGCCGCCCGAGCGGCTGGCCGTCGACCGTCACGCCCTTGCCGTTCGATTCCATCTCGAGCTGCTGGAGATAGGACGGGAGCAGCCGCAGCCTTTCGTCATAGGCGAAGGTCGCGCGCGTCTCGGCGTGACGGACCTGCGTGTAATAGAGATCGGCGAATGCCGCGAGCGCCGGGGCGTTCTCGCTGAGCGAGGCAAGGCGGAAATGCCGGTCCATCTCGGCGGCGCCGTCGAGCAGCTGCTCGAAACAGTCCCAGCCCAGCGCCAGCGCGGCAGGAAAGCCGATCGACGACCAGAGCGAGTAACGCCCGCCGACCGAGTCCATGAAGGGCAGCACGCGCGTTTCGTCCACGCCCCATTCGACGGCCTTGTCGGGCGCCGCGGTGAGCGCGACGACGCGGCCATAGGGGTCCTCGACGCCGCCTTCCTGCATCCATTCGAGCACGCTTTCCGCGTTGAGCATGGTCTCGGTGGTGGTGAAGGTCTTGGAGGCGATGACGAGCAGGGTCGCGGCCGGATCGAAGCGGCCGAACGCTTCCTCGAGCGCGACACCGTCGACGTTCGAGACGATCGCGGTGTCGTATCGCCCGGATTCCCGCCCGAGCGCGTCGACCAGCAGGTCGGGGCCAAGGGCCGAACCGCCGATGCCGACATGCAGGACATGGCGGATCGGCCCGAGCGCCTCGGCCTCGATCGCGTCGATCAGCGCGCGCATGCGGGCGTGGAAGGTCATGGCCAGCCCGACATCCTCCGCCTTGCCCTCGCCGCGCTCCGCGGTGTGGGTGGCGGCGCGGCCTTCAGTGACGTTGACGATCTCGCCCGCGAACAGCGCCTCGCGCTTGCCGGCGAGGTCCTGCGCTCTGGCCAGCGCCTCGAAGGCAGCGATCGCCTCGGGCGTCAGATGCGTTTTGGACCAGTCGAAATGCAGGCCGGCGACGTCCAGGCTGAGCTTCTTCAGCCGGTCCGGATCGTCGGCGAACAACGCCTCCAGCCGGGGGGAGGGCAAGGCTTCGATCGAGGTCCAGTCTGCAGCCATGGAAAACATCTCCGCTAATCGATGCCGTCAGGTAGTCGCGCGGCGCGCATTATACCACCTCGAACCCACCAGTCTTTTTCGCCGGGCGCCCCATTCCGAGCGTGCCGCCCCCCCTCATTCTCCCGCTCTCGAGCCCTTTCCCGGCACGGCCCGGCTTGACGCCTCGCCCCCGCCACCGCAAACCGCCGCGCATGGCCGATACCGACATGCCCGCACCCGACCCCGCCCCCGGCGCGACCCTCACGCCGCCCAAGCCCAGGTCGGAAACCCGCGACACCATCCTGTTCCTGGTGAAGCTGGTCATCGCGGTGCTGATCTTCCGCAGCTTCATCTTCTCGCCGTTCAACATCCCGTCGCAATCGATGCTGCCGCGGCTCTACATCGGCGACTATCTGTTCGTGTCGAAATGGAATTACGGCTATTCGCGCCACTCGCTGCCGCTCAGCGTGCCGCTGATCCCGGGGCGCATCTTCGGCCGCGATCCGACACGCGGCGACGTGGTCGTGTTCCGCGATCCGACCGGCGACCATGACGTGATCAAGCGCGTGATCGGGCTGCCCGGCGACACGATCCAGATGCGCCACGGCCAGCTGATCCTGAACGGCACCGCGGTCCCCAAGGATCCGGTCGCCGACTTCACCCTGCCGATCACGCCCAATTATCCGGCGGGCAGCGAATGCCCGTCCGAATTCCTCGACAATGGCCGTGATGGCAAACCGATCTGCCGCTATCCGCAGTTCCGCGAGACCCTGCCCAACGGCAAGTCCTATATGGTGCTGGATCGCGGCGAGAATGACGAGGCGGACAATACCGGGCTCTATTCGGTGCCGGCGGGCCGCGTCTTCGTCATGGGCGACAACCGCGACGACAGCGGCGACAGTCGCTTCCCCGCCCCCGCCGATGCCCTGCCGGGCCAGCCGAGCGGCATGGGCTATGTCCCGATGGACCGGATCGAGGGCAAGGCGGTCGTGACCTTCTTCTCCACTGACGGCTCCGCCAACTGGTTCCTGCCCTGGACATGGTTCTCCGCGGCGCGCTGGTCGAGGATCGGGGAAGGCTTTTGAGCGGAGCGCTCTCAGACTGGATCAAGGAAAGTTTCGGCCACAAGCCCCGCGACCTGGCCGGGTACGAACGCGCGCTGACTCATGGCAGCCAGGCCGCGGCGAATTACGAGCGGCTCGAGTTCCTGGGCGACCGGGTGCTCGGCCTCGTCATGGCCGAATGGCTGTTCGAGACCTTTCCCGGCGAGCCCGAAGGCGCGCTATCGAAGCGGCTGAACGCGCTGGTGACGGGCGCGGTCTGCGCCGACGTGGCGCGCAGCGTCGGCGTAAGCACGCAGCTCAAGCTCGGCAAACAGGCGCGCGACGACGGCGCCGCCGACAGCGACAATGTCCTTGGCGACGTGATGGAAGCATTGATCGGCGCGCTCTATCTCGATGCCGGGCTCGAGCCGGCGCGCAAGGCGATCCGCAAGGCCTGGGGCGACCGGGTAAAGACGCAAGGCGCGGCGGCGCCGCAACATCCCAAATCCGCGCTGCAGGAATGGGCGGCGGCGAACAACCGCCGCACGCCCGCTTATGACGTGGTCGACCGGTCCGGCCCGCACCATGCGCCGCGCTTCACGGTCAAGGCCTCGATCGGCGCACTGGCCGAGGCGACCGCGACCGGCAGCTCCAAGCAGGAAGCGGAAACCGCGGCGGCGGCGGCGCTGCTGGAGAAGCTGACCGGCTAGCCGCGCGGCGCCGGCACCGCTGCCGACAAAGGGCCGGAACGATACCTGGCCCGCAGCCATCCCTGCCCAGGCCTTAACGCTTTGCTTACCAACGCCGCGTATCCCCGCGCCAAGGGCGGGGGGACAACATGGCGTCGAGGGCAACCCAGTATCGCACCGTGCAGGCGGCGTCGCTCGATGGCCGCGCCGCGCCGCGCCACCCCGTGCAGGTCACCCGCGTGACGACGCAGGCGCACCGCGGAAAGCCGTCTCATGCCATGTTGTGCGACGTTTCGCCTTATGGCTGCCGCATCCTGTCGCCGGTCCAGCATCCACCGGGCGAGCGCCTGCTGCTCAGGCTGAATGGCGGCACGGCGATGGCCGCGACGGTGATCTGGTGCTCGGACGGGCGGATCGGCTGCCGCTTCGACGAGACCCTGCCGCGCGAGACGATGCGGGGGCTGATCATCGCCTGACCGGCGGGCGTCCGCCTGCGCGGTTGCCCGGGCCGCCGAAGCGCCGGTTCAGCGGGCTTCGACAAAACCCGACGCAAGGGGTACAGGTGGTGCTTCCCATTCGCCCCGGCCCCGGTCGGGACGTTGATCACCTGAGGTTTAGATGACTGAACAACATTGCGGCCTCGTGGCCGTGCTCGGCGCGCCCAATGCCGGCAAATCCACCCTGGTCAACGCGCTGGTCGGCCAGAAGGTCGCGATCGTCAGCCCCAAGGCGCAGACGACGCGCGCCCGGCTGATGGGTGTCGCGATCGAGGGCGAGACCCAGTTGCTGCTGGTCGACACGCCCGGCATCTTCGAGCCCAAGCGCCGGCTCGACCGGGCGATGGTCTCGGCCGCCTGGGGCGGGACCGAAGGCGCCGACGTGATCGCTCTGGTGGTCGACGCCAAGGGCGGGCTCGGCCCCAAGGTGATCCCGATCGCGGAGTCGATCGCGTCGCGCGCCGAGCCGAAATATCTGATCCTCAACAAGGTCGACCTGGCCGACAAGGCGAAGCTGCTGCTCCACGCCGAGAAGCTCAACGGCATCGTCGATTTCGCCGAAACCTTCTTCGTCAGCGCCTCGACCGGCGATGGCTTGCCCGAGCTGAAGCGGGTGCTGGCCAAGGCGATGCCGGAGGGGCCGTGGCATTTCCCCGAGGATCAGGTGTCCGACGCGACCGAGCGCAGCCTTGCCTCCGAAGTGACGCGTGAACAGCTCTATCTCCAGCTCCATGCCGAGCTGCCTTATGCCAGCGCGATCGAGACCGAGCAGTATAAGGAACGCGAGGACGGCTCCGTCGAGATCCACCAGCAGATCCTGGTCGAGCGCCCGACCCAGCGTGCGATCGTGCTGGGCAAGGGCGGCGCGCGGATCAAGGAGATCGGCGCCCGGGCCCGCGCCGAGCTGAGCAATATCATGGGCCGCCCGGTGCATCTCTATCTGCACGTAAAGGTGAAGCCCGGCTGGGATGACGAGCGGGATATCTACCGCGAGATGGGGCTCGACTGGGTGGAGTGACCCTTGCGCCGAACCGCTTCTATCGGTTCATCACGTCGCTGAGGCTGAAGCCGCGCGCGATGCGCTGCTCCTCGCAGCGTTCGGCCCCCAGACCGGCGGAGAGGGCCGCCAGGGCCGCGTCCAGATCATGCCGACCGCCACACAGGAAGATGTCGGCCGCGGCGTAGTTGCGCTCGGGCCAGGTGTGGATCGAGATATGCGATTCGGCGAGCAACGCCACGCCGGTCACCCCCTGCCCCGCGCCGAACCCGTGGAGCCGAAGGTCGAGCAGGGTCGCGCCCCCCGCCACGACGGCGTTCCGAAGCGCGGCGTCGACCCGATCGATATCGTCGAGACCGGTGCAGCCGAACAGGTCGGCGAGGAGATGCGTCCCGCTGTAATCCACGTGCGTTCCTAGATCAGCATGTCTTCATAGGGAATGCCCAGATGCGCCATCGCGTCCTGTGCCGCCTGGGTGCCGCGATAATGCGCCTCTTCGAACAGCGAGAGGCCGCTCAGGTCCGAATGGGCGAAGAACAAGGGCGGCCGCGGCTTGGCCGCTTCCTCGCGCGCCCCGCTCCAGAAGAAGCCGGGCACCGGGCGGATCATCGCATGGCCCCAGCGCCAGATATCGATGCGCGAGATGGCGCCCTCCAGGTCCGGATTGGTCTGGAGCAGGTCGTCGCGGACCATGGCCTGCCAATAGTCGAGCGGCTGGTCGATCAGTTCGCGCCGGGCATCGGCAGGCGGCATGTCGGACAGCGGCAGATACCAGCTCAGCACGGTCGGCCCGGGCACGGTGCCGAGCGACTGATGCGTCGCGACGACATAACCGAGCGATCGGCTGGTCCAGGACACGTTATCCCAGGCAAGCTCGAAGCCGTTGCCGGCGGGCGGCCGGTCGACCGTGACATTGGCGACGATCCAGGGGGCGTAGCCGAACTGCCCCTCCGCCAGCGCACCCGGCGGCAGCAGGCGGCGCGTCACGAAATGCGGCGTGGCGAGGATCGCGCTGCGGGCGATGACGCGCACCGACTCGCCGGACGCAACGTCGAAGCAATCGATCTCCACACCCGCCGTGACGGGCCGCACGCGGTGGACGATCCGGCCGCAATCGATCTGCGCCTTGAGCCGCTGCGCCATGCGCCCGACGAGATGCCCATTGCCCTCGGGCCAGGTCAGCACCGTATCGCCGGAGGTGTTGGCGGCGACGCCGCGCCGGCCGGCGAAATAATGGATGCCCGCCCAAGCCGAGACCTGATCGGGCTCCGTGCCGTAATCGTCGCGGCAGGCATAACGGACATGACCGCGGAGGATCGGCGAGCGCCAGCCCTTCCGGTCGAGCCATGCCGTGAAGCTCAGCATATCGAGCGCCAGCAGGTCCGGGTCGCGTGCGCTGAACGCCATCGGCAGCGCGAACGCCGGCCGGCCCTGTCCATCGCGACGCTCGCGATAGCCAGCCATCGCCGCGAAGAAGGCGTCGAGGTCGTGGCGATCGGCCGGGGTCAGGCCGACCGTCGGGATCAGCCCTTCCTGCCATTTGCCGAGGTTGAGCAGCCGTTCGTCGGGATCGGAGACGATCTGATAGGGATCGAACAGCGGCTTGCCGTCCTGATGGCCGATGACGATGCCGAGCTTTTCGAGCAGCCGCACCACACCCTTCGCCTCGGCATTGGGGATCGGCAGATAATGCGCGCCGAGCGGATAGGCCGAGACGGCGTTGCGGCCCGACCGGGCATTGCCGCCGGTGCGATCCTCCAGCTCGAGCAGGCGGAAATCGGTCAGGCCCGCTTCTGCCAGCGCCCAGGCCGCCGACAGGCCGGCGACGCCGCCGCCGAGAATGGCGATGCCGGTGCGGATTTCGCGTTTCGGCGGCGGGAAGGTCGCGCCGTCGCGCAGGCGGTGGCCGCGGGCGAAGTCGGCGCCGCTCAGCGTGCCGGGCATGGGCTTGTCCCGGCCTTCCCACGCGATGGCGCCCGCGCCGATCGCCGCGGCGGCGGTGACCGAGCCGGCGATCAGGGTGCGGCGGGATACGGCCATGCCGTCAGCCCTCGTACACGGCCCACTCGGCCTCGAACTCGCGGACCAAAGCCTGGTTGTCGAGCCGGTTCACCGGCACCGCGCGCCGCGCCATGTCCGGCGGGAAGATGAAGGCCAGCGCGTCAGTCTGCGGCGTGAGGAAACGAAGCCCCGAGGGCAGTGGTCCGGGCCGACCGATCGGCTCGTTCGACGCCAGCACGAAGCCCCATTCGCCGAAGCTCGGCACATAGACATGATAGCCGCGGGTGATCAGGCCCGCGGCTTCGAGCGTGGTCGCCACCGTCCAATAAGCGCGGGGCGCAACCAGCGGCGAGGTGCTCTGCACGCTGACCACGGCGCCCGGCGCGAGCGCCCTGGCCAGCTCGCGATAGAAGCTGACGGTGTAGAGCTTTCCGATCGCGAAATTGGTCGGATCGGGGAAATCGACGAACACCGCATCGAACCGCCGCTGGTTCTCGCGCAGCCAGCGGAACCCATCGGCATTGATCACATGCACCTTAGGCGAGTGGAACGCATCATGGTTGAGCGCCGACAGCATCGCGCTGTTGCGGAACAGGCTGGTCATTTCCGGATCGAGATCGACCAGCGTGACCGAGGCGACGCCCGGATATTTCAGGATCTCGCGCACCGCGAGCCCATCGCCGCCGCCGAGCACCAGGATGTCGCGCGGGTTGTGCGCACGGCTCATCACCGGATGCACCAGCGCCTCATGATAGCGATATTCGTCGCGCGAGGAGAATTGCAGATTGCCGTTGAGATAGAGCCGCAGGTCGCCCGCGCGCTTGGTGATGACGACGCGCTGATAGGGCGTCGACGCCGCATAGAGGATCGGATCGCCGTAAACCCCAACCTCGGCGGCGCGCTGCAGTTTTTCGGAAACGAGGAACCCTGTTGCGAGCCCGATCGCCACCAGAATGCCGACGATCAGTTCCGTGCGCAGGCGTCTTTTGCCCGGCAGCATGAGGATCAGCGCGATGGCGACGGCGACATTGGCGAGGCCGAACAGGAAGCCGGTGCGCATCAGCCCGAGCTGCGGGACGAGCAGCAACGGGAACAGCAGCGAGGCGGCAAGCGCGCCGACATAATCGAAGGTCAGCACCTTCGACACGAGATCGCCGAATTCGAGCCGGTCCTTGAGGATGCGCATCAGCAACGGGATTTCGAGCCCGACCAGCGCGCCGATCACCAGCACCAGGCCGTAGAGCGGGATGCGGAAATCGGCGACGCGGTCGAACAGCAGGAACAGCACCGCGGCCGAGGCCCCGCCGATCGCCGCGATCAATATCTCGACCCGGACGAACACGGCGAGTTCGTCGCGCTTCACATAGCGCGAGCACCAGGAGCCGATGCCCATGGCGAACAGATAGGTGCCGATGACGATCGAGAATTGCGTGACGCTGTCGCCGAGCAGGTAGCTCGCCAGGGTGCCGGCGAGCAGCTCGTAGATCAGCCCGCAGGTGGCGACGACGAAGGCGGAAACCAGCAGCGCCGCACCGAGGCGCGATGGCCGGGCAAAATCCCCGGCCGGGCCGTCATCCATGAATCGCCGCCGCGATGATGATCGCCAGCGCGATCGCGACCGACCCGGCCAGGATGGAGATCGCGATATTGCCCTTGCAGACCTCGCCCCACAGATCGACCGGGGTCACCCGGTCCCACAGCCAGAAGCCGAGGACGAAGATGACCAGGCCGATGCCTGCGTAAACGAGGGTGGCCAGCAGGACTGCGGTGGTGAGCATGGGATACCCTTCTCGCTATTTGTGGGTGGGGCCATAGGCAGTGCGCACGAACCCGCGCGTGCCGCCCTGGGCGAAGGGAGAGAAGCCGTTCATCGTCGCATAGGTGAACCCGCCGACGACCAGCAGGCAGAATATGCCGTAAAGGATCGAGGATTTGCTCATTCGTCGTCATCCTCGGCGACTGGGCTCAACCGCCGCTGCTCGAAGCCATAATGCCGGAAGATCGCTATCGCCGGCCAGATCAGCAGCAGGATCAGCCCGAGCAGCACGTTTCCGCCGAACATGCCGCCCCGCGCGACGTAGATCTCCACCGGAATCACTTCGGGGCCGCTATAGGTGGCGTAAATGGACGCGCCCGGCGCCCAGCGATGGCCGCTTGCCTCGACGACCAGATCATAGGTCCCGGGCGGGATGCTCGACAGCTTGATGCTGGGCGTGGTGTCGCCCTCGCTCCAGGCGCCGTCGCTGTCCCGGCCGCTATAGCGCTCGGCCACGGTCGAGGCATCGAAGCTTTGCTGAGTGCGACGGTCGACCAGCGAATAATCGAGCTCGATCCAGCTATTGTCGAGCTGGTCCGCGCGGGCGCCGATACGCACGGCGGTGTTGCGCCCGGGAAGCTCAATCCCGCGGACGACCTGAGTCACCGGCGCGCCGCCGATCGCGACCTGCATGTCGGCGCTGGCGGCCCGGGTCGATCCGCCACCCATCATCGCGATCAGCAACAGCGTGACCGCCGCGATCGCGCCGAGGATCACTGCCTCGACCATCTTGTCGCGATAGGGCGAGGGCTCGTGCGGCGACGGCGTGCTGTATTCGCGGCGGCGGCGCTCGATCCCGAAGGCCTTTTCCGCCTCGCCCCAGTCGAGCATGAACAGCCGGGTCCAGGTGCGCTCGCTGTCATTCTCCTCGCAGGAGATCATCTTGCCCGGGCGGACATAGTCGCTGACCCGGACATGCTCGCCCTCGGCGACCCGCCAGTAAAATTCGCCGACGACGAACTTCACCCAGGTCGGGTAGCGCGTGCCGAAGCGTTCATAGCCCTCGCCATCGAGCTGAAGCTGGCCCCAGTCATAGCCGGGCAGCCGATCGAGCAGGAAACCGATGCTGAAGCGCCGCCCGTCGTCGAGCAGGAAGGCATAGCCCTGATAGGGATTGAACAGCAGATATTCGGACCAGCCGCCCCCACCATCCGATTTCTCGAGATAGCCGACCACTTCCCACATCGTGCCGCGCAGTTCCGCGCGGGTGCCGAGCGGGATGAGCGGAACGCGCATCGCCGCGGTTGCCCGGGCGATGATACGCAGATCGGGGTCGGTCGCGTCGAGCGTGGTGCCGCAATGCTCGCAGATCAGGCTGACGGTATAGCCCGCCGCGCGCAACGATATCGTGCCGCCGCACTGGGTGCAGGACAGCGCCCGAACGGTCGATAGCGCGTCGCTCACGCGGCGAACCGCGGCATCGGCCAGCCCTCGAACGCGCGCAGCCCGGTCGCCTTGAGGTCGCCCAGCGTGACGTAGCGGCCGGCATAGACCAGCACCTCGCCGCGCTCCTTCTGGATGCTCGCGCAGTGGCCATCGGGCGCCATCAGATCGATGCTCTTCGCGGTGAGCCCGGCCGGCGTGCTGAACGGCAGTTCGCCGTCGCCACCGGCGCAGCTTGCTTCCTTCACGTCAGTGACGGTGTAGGCGATTCCGTCGATCGTCGCCTCGCTGCCGAGTTCGACCTCCTGATCGTCGCGCAGGCTCCGCACTGCGCCGGTGCGCATACCGCTATGGTCGATCTGGCGGAGCAGCATGTAGCGGCCCATCGCCTCGCCGATCCAGGCGGTCGAGCCGTCATCGAACAGCGCGAGCCATTCGTTCCAGCCGCCATCGGTCCAGCGCCAGCGCACGCGACCGATCAGTTCGAAGCCGACCCCGCCATCGGTGCCGCGCACGCCGAGCTGCAGCGGGCTGACATCCTCCGGCACTTCGGCGATCTTGCCCATTGCCTGCAGGATGTCGCCCTTGCGGACCAGCGAGCTGCGGCAATAGTCGCAGACCTTCACCGGCAGATCGGCCGACCGGAAATGCACCGCCGCACCGCAATTGGGGCAATTCGCGTCGATCACGAAGGATCAGCCGATCTTGGCCAGCAGTGCCGCCTTTTTCGTATCGAACTCGGCCTGAGTGATCGCACCGGCGGTCATCAGGCGGTGGAGCTTCTCGATCTGCTGATAGGGGTCCTCGCCCGGCTGCGCCGCGCCGGCCTGGCCGAAGCCGCCCGCCATGCTCTGCCCGATCGCCATGCCGGCCGCGGCACCCGCGCCGATCCCGGCGACACCACCCGACTGGGCCGCGGCGGTATCGATCGCCTCGGCGGTCTGGAAGCGGACATACCGATCGACATCGCCGACCACGCGCATCGAGCTCGCCTTGTCGAGATGCTCCTGCACGGCCTCGGGCAGCGACAGGCTCTCGACGAAGAAGCTGCAGCATTTCAGGCCCCACGCCTCGAACGCCGGCTTGACCGCGGCGAGCAACCGCTGCGACATCGCGCTTTGATCCGCCGCGAGGTCGACGAACGCGATCGCCCCGCCGCCCAGCGCGGTGGCGAGCGCCGTGGTGATCGCACCGCGAAGCTGCGGCTCGATATCGGCGACGGTCAGTTTCTCGAGCGTGCCGAGCAGCTTGGCGGCGAACACCGGCACATTCTCGACCCGGAAGGAATAGCTGCCGAAAGCGCGGATACGCAGCGGCCCGAATTCCTTGTCGCGCACCGTGATCGGCTGCGCCGTGCCCCATTTTAGCCCGGCCTGCTCGCGCGAGGTGAAGAAGAAGATGTCCGACTTGAAGGGCGAGGCGAAGCCCTTGTCCCAGTTCCTCAGCGCGGTGAGGAGCGGCATGTTGCTGGTTTCGAGCGTGTGCAGCCCGGGCAGGAACACATCGGCGATCTGGCCTTCATTATAGAAGAACGCCTTCTGCCCCTCGCGCACGGTGAGCTGCGCGCCGGTCTGGATCTCGCGATCCTGCATCGGGTAACGGACGGCGAGCACACCGGGCTCGTCCACCCAATCGATCACATCGACGAACTGCTTCGACAGGAAATCCAATATGCCCATGGTCCAACTCCCTTGGCGGCCAATCTAGGGCCTTTCGCCTGGAGGTGAAACGCAAAACGGAATGGCGCGGACCGCCGACGGCGCGAGCGCCGCGCTCCCTGTACCTGGCCTTGATCCTGGCCGGTAACAGGGCAGAACAGCGTGAAGATTTTTTCTTGCCCTGTTATTTCCAACTTTGTTGGAGATATTTTCCATATATTTCAAAATATTGATGGTCGCCTGCCCTGTTCCTGAAGAACAGGGCGAACGTCCCGCGGAACAGGGCGGGCCCATACCGTTAACAGGGCAAGGTCGCCGTAGCAGGGACGGATGAGGCAATGATGCCGCGACCGTCATGAGAAAGAGCGCGCCGGATTTTCGTCACTCTCCGGCCAGCCTCCATGGTGCAGCGATTCGGATCGCGGTTGAATCGATCGACGACATATTTCGACCAGGCGGAGTGACCCTCATTCCTCCCCCTCCCCAAGCTAGCTTGGGGAGGAATGAAGAAGCTCCTTCACCCATGCCGGCACCAGCTCGCTCGCGGCGCCGAGTCGCGTCTCGTGGAAATAGCCGCTGCCGGCCGAGGGTTCGAGGTTCATCTCCAGCGTCTTCGCGCCGTGATAGCGCGCGGTCTGGACATAGCCCGCGGCGGGATAGACCGCGCCCGAGGTGCCGATCGAGACGAACAGATCGGCATCCGACAGCGCCCGTTCGATCCGGTCCATGTCGTACGGCATCTCGCCAAAGAACACGATGTCGGGCCGCATCACCGGCGCGCCGCACGTGTCGCAGCGCGTGCCGGGCGGCATGTCGCCGGTCCAGGGCGTCCGTGCCGCGCAGGCAGCGCAAAGCGCCGAGTTCAGCTCGCCATGCATGTGCAGCAGCCGCGTCGCCCCGGCCCGCTCATGCAGGTCGTCGACATTCTGCGTGACGATCAGCAGCTCGCCCGGCCATGCGGCATCGAGCCGCGCCAGCGCGCGGTGCGCCGCATTGGGCTCGACCGTTGCCAGCGCCGCGCGGCGGGCGTCGTAGAAACGGTGGACCAGATCGGGATCCTGCGCGAGCGCCTGGGGCGTGCACACATCCTCGACGCGGTGCCCCTCCCACAATCCGCCCGGCCCGCGAAAGGTCGCGAGGCCGCTCTCGGCGGAGATGCCGGCGCCGGTGAGGATGACGATGTTGCGGATACCGGTCACCACGGCGATGGCGGGTCGGGCGTAATTCGAGGCCTCCCTTTCCACTCGTTTATCGTTTCTGAGGCGCTCGTCAGCATGGCATCAAGCTGAGTTTGCGCCCCAGTCCAGCTTTTCTCCAAGCCATTTTCAGTGTCGTCGTTCGCGTCAATCGCGCGCGCATAAACCAAGACTTCGTCAGGCTCGAACCTCTCGACGCTGATCTGGAAACATTCGAAAGGCGGATCGCCCGGTGTGTAGAAGAAGCGCGCTGGCGCACCGTTCCACTTAGAAAAAAGCGTGGAGCCGAGACGCGCCACCCATCTCTCGATGACCGGATCGATGTCGGTATAATCCATTCACGGAGACTTGACCCAATCGCGCCCATTTCGCAACGCCGTCAACGCAGCGCGCCGATAATCAATTATCGGAAGCCCACCTCTTCGCGACCCGGTGCCCCTCCCACAATCCGTCCGGCCGGCAGAAGGTCGCGAGGCGGCCCTCGCGGACACCAGCGCCTGTCAGCCGCCTATGGTTCGATCGGCACGACATAGCTCTTGACGCCGGACACCCCGGACTCGGCGTAAATGCCCATCAGCACATCGCCATAGATGCTGTTGCCGGTGGTGATGCTTGAGCCGGGAAAGGCATAGGGCACCCAGGTCGCGTCGCTGAACGAGCCGTCCGGATTGACCTCGATCGAGGCGAAAAGGGCTAGTGAGCCCGACGAGCCGCCGGCGAGGTTGAAGCCCTTCGGCGTCGCCACGATCCCTTCGAAATGCGTCACCAGGTGCGGCTGGTCGAGATAGCTGTAGAGCTTCAAATGGCTGAACGCGCGCGTCACCGAATCATAGCCGACGACGAAGCCCTGGTTGATGCCGTGCCCGTCGCGCGTGCCGCCGACGATGGTGTAGCGCGTGCCGCCGATCTCGTTCTGCCAGATGCCGTACGCCGTGGTCAGGGTGCAGCCGGGGAAGTCGAACAGGCGCCACGTGCCCCTGGCGATATCGAAGATGAAGGCGTTGGCGGACAGAGGGACGTCGAGCAGGTCGTAATTGCCGACCACCAGAGTCCCCATCGTGCTGTGCGCGATGGTGTTCCACACCGTCTGTCCGCCGACCTCGCTGCCCGGCACCTCGAGCGACGACCAGCCGCCATCGCCCTGCGGCGTGCCCTGATAGACCATGCCGCAATTGCGCGCGCTGCCGCCGCCATATTGGTAGCTGCCGACCGCGCGGACCCGGCCCTTGCCGAGATCCGGATTGAACACATAGGTGTCGGGTCCGTAGAAGGTCGCGCTGGTCACCTCCCGCCCCTGGATCGCGGGGGTGAGGAGGCAGATGCCCGTGCTGTCGGTCGGATAGAGCGGGCCGAGATAGAGCAAGGCGCTGGTCACGCCGTCGCTCACGCTCGACCCGGTCAGCACGACTTCGCTGCCGGCCCAGCCGCGCACGCCGGTGACGAGCTGATTGGGACCCAGAATCGTGGAACCATCGGCCATGTTTTCTCTCCCGTCGGGTCAGCGCGACGGCACCATGCCGTACGACCATCGCCTTTCCGCCGGCGGTGCCGGGGAAAGGCGGATCGGATATCGCTGACGACTTCTGACACTGATAGTGTCAATTGTTTCGGGCGGGAAGCACAACAATATCCAGATCCGCTGCGATCGGCGTGATCGCCTCGCGGACATCGCGGCGTTCCGGGTCGATATAGCCATTTTGGCGATATCGTTCCGATCCGGTCCTACCTTGACAAGAATCGCCCTGCGGACTACCAGTCCGTGATAGCGCTACCATCGGCGCTGACCGGCCATCCGACATGAAGCGGAGGCACGAGGAGGGGTGAGATGATTTCCAACGAACGCCAGAATACTCTTCGCACGACGCTGCTCGCCGCAGGGTCTCTATCGGCGATGATGATCGCGCTACCAGCGGCGGCGCAGTCACCGCCCGCGGCGCAGGACCAGACGGTGAGCCAGGAGGACGACACCAGCGCCGACATCGTCGTCCAGGGCTATCGCGCCAGCCTGGAGAGCGCGACTCAGGCAAAGAAGAACGCAACCGGCTTTTCGGATGCGATCTTCGCCGAGGATATCGGCAAGTTCCCCGACACCAACATCGCCGAATCGCTGAACCGCGTGCCCGGCGTGACGATCAGCCGCGACATCACCGGCGAGGGCCTGCAGGTCACGATCCGCGGCCTCGGCACCAACTTCACCCGCGTATTGCTCAACAACGCGCCGATCGCCGTCGCCTCGACCGGCCGCGACGGCGCGCAGAGCACCAACCGCGAAGTCGATCTCGACGTGTTCCCGACCGAGCTGTTCACCAGCCTGACCGTCAACAAGAGCTCGGTGCCCGACATGCTGGAGGGTGGTGCCGCCGGCACCGTCAACCTGCGCAGCGCGCGGCCGTTCGATCGCGAAGGCACCCGCGTCACCTATTCGGGCCAGGCGACCAATATCAGCAATAGCGGCAAATGGGGCTATCGCGGTTCCGTGCTCGCCAGCACGACGATGGGCGATGTCGGCGTGCTGGTCGGCTTTGCCGGGGTGCGCAACCAGGTCAATGTCAACGGATACGAGACGGTCGGCCTGACCAACCCCAATCTGTCCACGCCGCAGAGCATCGCCGGCGCCGGCAACACGCCCACCCTGGCGCAGATCGCGGCGGCGCAGTGCCGCACCGCGCCCTGCAACGCCACCGGCGGCGGCAATTTCACCATTCCCGGCTCCGTGCCCTCGAACGCGGGCATCCCCGGCGTGGCCGCCGGCACCGTGATCAACCAGGATTTCCTGCTGGCCCAGAACCCCGGCGCCAATATCGGGCAGATCGACAACGGCCTGCTGCCGCGCCTCGGCCGCCCGGTGACCGAGTTCGGCACCAAGGACCGGATCAGCTTCATCGGCAGCCTGGAATATAAGGGCGAGAGCCTGCACGCCTATGTCGACGGCATGTATTCCAAGAAGAACAACGATCTGCGCCGCATCGACATGAACTGGGTGGGGCGCAACGGCGCGGTCATCCCGGTCAACACGCAATATGACCGGAGCGACTGTTCGGCCGGCTGCGTGGTGACCAAGGGCACCTATTACAACGCGCAATTCTTCCTCGAATACCGGCCGTTCATCGAGGATACGAGCTATTGGGGCGTGAACCCCGGCGTGGAATGGGAAGCGACCGACACGCTGAAATTCAACCTCAACGCCAATTACACCCGGAGCAAGTTCCACCGCGAGGTGCCGACGGTGCTGGTCAGCACGCTCGCCAATTCGGGCGTCACGGTCGAATTCGACAACACGGCGGGCGGCATTCCCAACATCAAGTCGAACATCAACCTCAACGATCCGAGCAAGTTCGGCTGGCCGGGCGGGCGCGTGAACATCCAGGACGAATATCGCACCACCAAGACCAAGGGCGTGCGCGGCGACCTGACCTGGGGCGACACGCATCTGAACCTGAAGGCCGGCGGCGCCTATGACGACGTCTCGCGCAGCATCAGCGCGACCGACAACACCCAGGCGTTCCAGAACGCGGTGTGCGGCGACCGGCCGAACGTGTTCGTGCCCGGCCCCAACACCCAGCCGCCCTGCGAGGGCCTCAACACGGCGACGCCGGGGGCGGGATATCCGACCTATCCCGCGCTCGGCACCGGCTTCTCGCGCGGGCTCGGCCCGCTCAGCTATGGCGGGTCGCTGATCCCGAACAGCGCGCTGCCGGGCTATCTGCAGCCCGGCTCGTTCGGCTTCATCACGGTCGACTGGGAGAAGTTCAAAAAGGCGTCCAATTACGACTCGTTCCACGATGCGTCGCCGCCGTCGACGGGATCGAACACCGGCGCCTCGGGCGGCTATGTCCGCGAAAAGACGCTCGGCTTCTATGGCGAAGTGAATGGCGACGTACCGGTCGCGGGCGAGCGCCTGACCTTCAATGCCGGCCTGCGCTGGGTGAAGACCGACCAGCAGATCGGCGGCTATGTCTCCATCTCCGATCCGCGCAACGCGCAGGACCCGGACGGCGCAGGGCCGCTGCCCGCCGCCTGCCCCGGCGCCGGCAATGCGCGCGACGGATCCTGCTACCCCAATATCCTGAACTTCGTGTACACCAAGGCCAAGTACGAGAACTGGCTGCCGTCCTTCACCACGGCGTTCCATATCGACGACAAGGCAGTGCTGCGCATGGCGGTGTCGCGCACCATGACCCGGCCCAACCCATCGTCGATGCTGCCCGGCCTCAACTTCTCCAGCCCGTCGGCCGACACCGGCAGCGTCGGCAACCCCTCGCTGCAGCCGTTCATTTCCACCAATATCGATTTCGGCGCGGAATATTATACCGGGCAGGAAGGCTATATCGGCATTGCCGCCTTCCAGAAGGACGTGACGGGCTTCACCGTCAACGGCAATGTCACGGTGCCGTTTACCGCGCTGGCCGCTTATGGCGTGACCTTCGACACGCTGTCGCCGACCCAGCAAGCCGCGATCAATTCGCGGGGCGGCGCGGGGGCTGCCACGGTGGTGCTGACGCAGCAGGTCAACGCCAGCGGCGTGCTGACGGTCAAGGGCCTGGAAGGCAATTGGGTCCAGCCGCTCGATTTCCTGCTCGGCCGCTATCTCGGGCTCAACGGCTTCGGCTTCAGCGCGAATATCACGCTGATCGACCAGAAGGGATCGGGCGCGGCGCCGGCGATCGCGACGGGCATTGCGCCGACGACCTATAATATCACCGCCTATTATGAGCGCGGCGGCATCTCGGCGCGGCTGTCGACCACCTTCACCGACGGCTTCGTCTCCTCCGGCACGAACCAGAACGGCATCCCCGCCGCGGCGCTGTACAGCGACAAATATCAGCAATGGGATTTCGGCAGCTCGCTCGATCTCGGGGAGATCTTCGGCAACAAGCGGCTGCCGGAGCTGACCTTCGACGTCCAGAACATCTTCAAGGAACGTCAGCGCAGCTATTTCCAGTTCGAAAACGCGACCTTTTCGGATTTCAACCCGGGCCGCCAGGTCATGCTGGGCCTGCGCGGACGCTTCTGATCCGTCGCAGCATGGCGCGCTTCCCCGGGGGCCGGCCGTTCATCGGCCGGCCCCTTTTTTCGTCCGGCTGCCGGACGGGCGGATGATGTTCCGCATTCCGAGATTCCTGACACAAACATTGAAACTTTGTCATGTTGCGATTTGACACGGATCCGCAACGTTATCGCAGCAAAAGAGTCACACTGCCTCCATAGGCCAGCCCCGCGCCGATCGGCGGCGTCAGGGAAAACCAGATCAATGTCGACCTCCACGAAGCCGCAGCGGCTGCTGCTCGGCGTGAGCATGCTTGCGCTTTCGATTCTCTCCACCGCCGCTTATGCGGAAACCGCTCCAGCAGCGACGCCCGCCGACGAGACGCCGGCCGACCAGAAGCCGAAGACCGACCTGGCCGAAGGCTCCGACATCGTCGTGACGGCGACCCGCGCGAACGAGATCGCGCCGGTTACCGCCTCGCTGCAGACCACGCAGCCGCAATCGGTGATCTCGCGCTCGTTCATCGAGGATTCGCTGCCCGCGAGTTCCGACTTCAACCAGATCGCGCTGATCTCCCCCAGCGTCTCGGGCTATGGCAATGCCAACGGCCCGGGCCTGTCCGAGTCCAAGGCGCAGATCCGCGGCTTCCAGGACGGCGAATATAACGTCACCTATGACGGCGTGCCGTTCGGCGACACCAATGATCCGACGCACCATTCGAACACCTTCTTCCCGTCGAACACGATCGAGACGCTGATCGTCGATCGCGGCCCCGGCAATGCGAGCCAGCTCGGCCAGGCGACCTTCGGCGGCAACATCAACCTGTTCTCCCGCGCGACGCGCGAGGATGCCAGCATCGAGGCCAAGGGCAGCTTTGGCAGCTACAACACCTGGATGCTGCGCGGCGTCGCGCAGAGCGGCGCGATCGACAAGCTCGGCGGCACCGAGATCGTCCTGAGCGGCCAGCATATCGGGTCGGACGGCGCGCGCACCTTCAGCCCGTTCCGGTCGAACAACGTCTTCGGCAAGGTGATGATCCCGATCGGGCCGGACGCGAAGCTGACGATCCTCGCCACCTATAACGAAAACACCTTCAATCAGCCCGACAAGGACGGCGCGACGCTGTCGCAGGTCGCGAAATACGGCAAGAATTTCAGCCTGAACGACGACCCCAATTCGCAGACCTATTACGGCTACAACCACACCCACAAGACGACCGATTTCGAGGTGGTGAAGTTCGAGGCGACCATCGCGCCCAATTCGATCTTCGAGAACCGCGCCTATACCTACAGCTATGACAACGAGACGCTGAGCGGGAACGACGTGACCCTGTTCGCGACCGCAAGCGCCGCGGACATCGCCAAGGCCAATGTCTATACGCCGGTCAATGGCGTGGCCACGACCGCCCCCGGCGTGCCGGGCTATACCAAGACCAACAAGTACCGGATGTTCGGCGACATCGCCAAGACGCGGATCGACTTCGGCTTCGGCGCGATCACCGCGGGCGCGTGGATCGAATGGTCCAACACCTATCGCCAGCAACGCGACGTCAACCTGGTGACCGGCGCGCCGAACTATGTCGAGAAGAAGGTCATCGATCCGGTTTCGGGCCTGACTACCCCGCAGAACATCAAGTTCGACCAGAACAGCCACACCAACCACACCGAGGAATTCGTCGAGCTGGAGCTGCGCCCGATCGAAGGGCTGAAGATCACCCCGGGCTTCAAGCATGTCGATTTCAACCGCCGGATCGATGCGCTGTACAACCAGACGACCCGCATCCCGCAAAAGCTGAGCGACACCTATAGCGCCAACCTGCCCTTCGCCACGATCAACTATGCGGTCAGCGATCGGCTGGCGGTCTATGCCCAGTATGCGCGCGGCTTCCTCGCCCCGTCGCTGGGCGTGCTCTATGTCGCCAATCCCGCGCTCTCGACCGTCGAGCCCGAGCGCTCGACCAACTATCAGGCCGGCGTCGTCTATCACGGCGGCAATCTTTCGATCGATGCCGATGTCTACAAGATCGACTTCACCAACAAGTTCGCGTCGATCAACGCGCCGGTCGCCAGCGACGGCGTGATCTGGGTCAACCAGGGCGCCGTCCAGTACAAGGGCATCGAAGGCCAGGTCACCTATGCCCTGCCGCACGGCATCGCCGTCTTCGCCAACGGGTCGCGCAACTATGCCAAGACCGACAATGCCAGCGGCCCCAAGCTCCAGGTCGCCAATGCGCCCGAATGGACCGCGGCCGCCGGCATTCTCTACAAGAACGGGCCGATCCGCTTCTCGCTGATCGACAAATATACCGGCCGGCAATGGTTCACCGATCCGTCGGCCGTGACCAACGCCAACATCGCCACCGCGCTTCCGGTGTACAACAGCTATCGCAGCAATGGGTATAACAGCGCGATCCTGTCCGCACGCTACGATATCGGCCCGGTGCGGGTCGGCTTCGAGGTCAACAACCTGTTCGATTCGCAGCGGGTGACCAATATCAATACGGGCAAGACCGCACCGTTCGACCAGTATTTCTACCAGACGGGACGGTCCTATACCGGCGACATCACGCTGACCTTCTGATGAAGCTGATGCTCCTGGCCGTGGCGGCGCTTGCCGCCGCGGCCCCCGCCGCCGACAAGACGCCGGCCCTGCTCGGCGATCTCGATCCGGTCCGTGTGCTGCCGCCGCCGCCCGTCGCCGGCAGCCCGCAGGCACTGGCCGAACTGGCGGAGCTCCGCGCGATCGAATCCGCGCGGTCGCCCGCTGACGAAGCCGATGCCCGTAGCGACGGCGACACCAAGAACGGATCGATCTTCGCCGCGGCGCTCGGCCCCGGCTTCGAGCTGGCGAAACTGCCCGCGACCAGCGCCCTGCTCGACATGGTCCGCGCCACGGAAAAGGCGACGGTCGATCGCGGCAAGGACGAATTCAGACGGCCGCGGCCTTATATCGTCGATCCGGCGCTGAAGAGCTGCAAGCGCAACGACGATCCGCTGTCGAGCTATCCGAGCGGCCACACCTCCATGGCCTTTTCCATGGGCGAAACCCTGGCGCGACTGGTGCCCGAAAAGGCCGGGCCGATCCTCGCCCGTGCCGCGCGCTACGGCCAGAGCCGCATCGTCTGCGGCCAGCATTTCCGCAGCGATGTGAGCGCCGGCCAGATGCTCGGCCTGCTGATCGCGGAGCGGCTGATGGCGGAGCCGCACTTCCGGAAAGCGTTCGACGCGGCGCGCAGGGAGCTGGTCGCGGCGGGGATCGCGGCGGCCGAGTAAATTTGCCGGCCACCCTGTCCCAGTACGGTCGATCTGTGGCAAGGACGCCGGAAATCATCAGGCGCGGGAAGAGGGTCATGACCACCATCGGCATCATCGGCAGCGCGGGGCGCATGGGCCAGGCGCTGGCCCGGGTCGCGCCCGATCTCGGCGCGACGATCTCCGGCGGAATCGATGCCGGCGGCGATCCGTCGACGCTCGCCAAAGGATGCGAGGTGCTGGTCGATTTCTCCGCGCCCTCGGCACTCGAGGCGAATCTCGCCGCCGCGGTCGCGACCGGCACGCCGATCCTGGTCGGCACCACCGGCCTCCAGCCTTCGCATCACGCCATGATCGACGAGGCGGCACAGCGGGTCGCGGTGCTGCAGACGGGCACCGTCTCGCTCGGCGTCACGCTGATCGCGCGGCTGGTGCGCGAGGCCGCGGCCCGGCTCGGCCCCGACTGGGACATCGAGATCGTCGAGACGCATCATCGCCACAAGGTCGACGCGCCGTCCGGCACGGCCCTGCTGCTCGGCGAGGCGGCGGCGGCGGGGCGCGGCATCACACTGGCCGAGGCGAAGGTGACCGACCGGGCCGGCCTGGTCGGCGCGCGCGCGGAAGGAACGATCGGCTTCGCCTCAGTGCGCGGCGGATCGGTCGCGGGCGACCATCAGGTGATCTTCGCCGGGACCGGCGAGCGCGTCGAGATCGGCCACCGCGCCGAGGACCGCACGATCTTCGCCAAGGGCGCGATCACCGCGGCGCTGTGGCTCGTCGACCAGCCCGCCGGGCGCTATCAGATGGCCGAGGTGCTGGGTCTTTGAAGGGCTTGGGTCTTTGAAGGGGCTGGGTCTTTGAAAAAGGCGGATGTCGTCGAGTTCTTCGCGCGGCTGGCGGCGGACAATCCGCATCCCGAGACCGAGCTCGACTACACCAATCCCTATACCCTGCTCGTCGCGGTCGCGCTGTCCGCCCAGGCGACCGATATCGGCGTCAACAAGGCCACGCGCCGGCTGTTCGCCGAGGTCGACACGCCGGCAAAGATGGTCCAGCTGGGCGAAGAGGCGCTGAAGCAGCACATCAAGACGATCGGCCTGTTCAACACCAAGGCGAAGAACGTCATCGCCCTCTCCGAAAAGCTGATCGCCGATTATGGCGGCGTGGTGCCGGCGGACCGCGACGCGCTGGAGACGCTGCCGGGCGTCGGCCGCAAGACGGCGAACGTGGTGATGAACACCGCGTTCGGCGCGGAGACCTTCGCGGTCGACACGCATATCTTCCGCGTCGGCAACCGCACCGGCCTGGCGCGGGGCAAGACGCCGCTGGCGGTCGAGCTTCAGCTGGAGAAGGTCGTGCCCCAGCCCTTCCGCCTCCATGCGCATCACTGGCTGATCCTGCACGGCCGCTATGTGTGCAAGGCGCGCACCCCCGAATGCTGGCGCTGTGTGGTCGCGGATCTGTGCGCCTATAAGCCGAAGACGCCGGCGCCGAAGCGCGCCGCGACCATGGAGGCCTGATCCGATGCGCACGATCCTGATCGCCCTGACCATTGTTGCTCTCGCCGCCCCCGGTGCGGCCAGGGATCGCGACCGCGTCCCGGAGGCGACTCCGACGGGCAAGCCGCAGCATTGCGTCACCACCAGCCGTATCCGCGCGACTCATGTGCGCAGCGACTCCGTGATCGATTTCGAGATGAATGGCGGCCAGGTTTACCGCAACACCCTGCCCCATGGCTGCCCTGGCCTCGGTTTCGACGAGACCTTCGGCTATGAGACGCATACCGGCGAACTCTGCTCGGTCGACACGATCACCGTCCTCCGCCCCTCATCCGGCATGCGGGGCCCGACCTGTGGCCTGGGCGCGTTCCAGCCGGTCAAGCTGATCAAGAAATAGCGCCCCGCGCAAAACGGCTGGCGCGCGCGCCCGCGCTTTGCTAGGCGCCAGCGTCCAGGCACCCGTAGCTCAGCTGGATAGAGCGCTGCCCTCCGAAGGCAGAGGCCACAGGTTCGAATCCTGTCGGGTGCGCCAGCACAAGTCCCTGGTTCTTGCGCATCGGCGGACATCCCGTCCCGGTGCGGTTGGTCTGGAACGCCCGAATCGCTATCCCTTGCGCGATACCAGCACCACGGCCCGCGCCTCGCCGATTTGCCAGACGATCAGGGTCGGCAGTCCGATCGCGAGGTCGCGCGCGCGTTTGGCGAGCGACAGGGCCAGCGCCGTTTCCGGCGCGAGGCCGAACAGCGGCGCGGCCAGGGCATAGGCCGCTTCCTGGACCCCGATCGCGCCCGGGACGGCGAAGGCCACGCTCCTGAGCGTGAAGATCAGGCTTTCTATCGACAGCGCCGACCAGATCGAGATGTCCGCCCCCATCATGCGCAGCACCACCCAGCCGCCGACCGCGCTGGCGACCCAGCCGGCGAGGTTGAGCGCGAAAGCCAAGGCCACGCGGCCGGGTTGCGCATAGGTGTCGCGCAACCGGTCAGTGATGCCCGTCATGGCGACGACCGATCCGGGGAGGAAATGCTGGGCGACCCGGCCCGCCAGGCCGAGCGCGGGGCGTTGCGCGAAGAAGAACATCACCATCACCGCGGCCATCACCGCCGTACCGCCCAGGATGAGCGGGCGCAGCGCCGCCGCCTGGCCGCCCGCCGCGAACAGGGTGACCATCATCGCCAGGCCGAACAGGGTGAAGACGAGCTGCGCGCCCATCTCCGTCGTCATGTCGACCACGAAGGACGCATAGACGCGCGAGGCAGGGATGCCCGCCGTCGTCAGAGTCCTGGTGCCGACGACGATGCCACCGATCTGCGAGAAGGGCAGCAGGTCCGATACCGCCTCCCGCACCGCCCGCGCCCAGGCGAACAGGCCGATCCGGTCGAGCGACTCCCCCGGCGCCGCCGCCAGCCAGGCGGCACCGAGAATCCCGAAGGTGGCGATGGAAAAGGCGCAGAAGATCAGGAATCCATCGACCCCGATCCGTCCCGCGGCAGCCAGCACGCTACCGAACCCGATCGAGCCGAAGACCCAGATCGCGGCGATCAGCCCTGCCAGGGTCGCGAGCAGCATGCCCGCGCGAGCGACATTGTTCAGGCGGACTCTCCCTTGCGCCCACCCGCGAACCGCAATGCAAGACGCATCATCGCCGGCACGAAACGCGGCCGGATCAGCCGCGGGTCATAGGGTGCCAGACGCCGGTCATTCTCGGCAAGGCAAATCCGGGCGAGCTCGGGAAAAGTCACTTCGACGCCAAGCTCCTTCGAGCCGTTGAGCGTGAAATTATTCTCCTGCGCCTTGGTGTTGTCGTCGCCCATGCCCTTGGCCATGCTGATTCGCTCGCCGATCAGGAACATCCAGACGATGAGGACCTTCGCCTCGAACAGCGGGCGGCGCCACCACGGCATGGTGCGCCGCCACCACGCGACCCAGTTGACGAAGAACAGGATGTGCCGCCCTTCCTCGCGCATCACCGGCTCGAACGTGTCGACCAGTTCCTCGGGGAAGAAGCCCGAATCCTTGGCGAGCTTGAACAGGCCGAAGCCGAAAAAGCTGTCGATGCATTCCGAATAGCCAGTGCGCATGAAGGCGAATTCGGGGTCGCGCGGGCGCTTGTAGTCGGGCTCGGGCGCCAGCACGATGCCATAGGCCTGGACCATGTCGGCGAGCACGATCTTGTGCCGGCTCTCCTCGAAGCCGTTCATGTCGACCGCGGCTTTCAGGAGCGGATCGCCGATCGCTTCGCCGAAGGTCTTCACGTTCATGCCCGCACGGCCCTCGGTCGCGACGGCGATGTCCCAGATCGGCAGCGAGACGATCTTGTCGCGCGCCTCTGGTTCGAGCTTCGGCCAGTCGATCAGCGCGGGCCGATAGGGATCGTGCGTGTCGAGCATGGTCTGGCAGAACAGGGCGCGATGCTCGCGGCTGCCGAGCCGGATCGGGCCGTCGGGAACCGGCTCGGGCTGGGCGAAGTGGCTGAAGCCGTTGGCAATGTTCATGGCGAAAGTCTCAAGCGAAGTCGGTGAAGCTCCCCAGTGCGATCCTGTCGCGCGAGATCGCCTCGCGCGCAAGGGGGTCGATCAGCGCGGCGAGTTCGGCCCGATAGGCGTAACCCGGTGCGTGGGAGGGGTAATGATCGTCGGTGGCGGGGTGGGTGTAGATCTCGGTCAGCCCGTCGGGGAGATGGGCGATCAGCCCGCGCACGCGCGCCGCATCCATCGCACCGGACCAGGCGAGGCCGAACACCTGATCCGGCACCGCCATGCCCGCCGCGCGCATTCGCTTGCGGACGAGCAGTGCCCAGAGGCGGGCGACGTCGATGCCGCGGCTGCCCGGTTCGATCCGGGCCAATATGTCGCGTGGCTCGATCGGGGCGCGGACCGCCTTCATGCCGTAGCGCTTGCCGACCTTGAGGATGGCGGAGGCAATCGTTGGATGAAGGTGGAAATGCTTGTGCGCGTTGACATGGTCGAGCGGCAGGCCGGTCGCGGCGAAGGCAGCGAACTGCGCCTCCACCTCGGCGAGCAGCTGGCGCCGTGCGGTCGGACTGGCGAAGATCGCAATGCCCGCGCAAACCATATCGGTGCGGAAATGGCCAGTCTCGTCAACCAGTTCGGATAGCTTCTCGGGCGGAAGCGTCGGTCGCCCCTCCACCAGCACGACATGCAGCCCGACCCCGAGCTTCGGCATCGCCCTGGCACGCTCGACCGCGTCAGCGGCGGCGTCACCCGAGACCATCAGGCTCGCGGCGGTCAGGATGCCGCCGCGATGGGCCTGTTCGACGGCTTCGTTGACCGCGACGGCGGCGCCGAAATCGTCGGAGGTGACAATGAGGCGCTTCGTTGTCGTGCGCCTCCCTTCCTTACGCTGCGTCACCCTGAACTCGTTTGGGAGTTACCCCGTCGAGACGTATATTTTTCTTCCCCGGCGGAGGCCGGGGTCCAGTGGGGAGGCAGAGCGGAACGGCCGGAGCGACCATTCCAGGACTCCCCCAACTGGACCCCGGCCTTCGCCGGGGAAGCAAACATATCGGAGGGGTACAATCTCCAACTCGTTTCAGGACCCAATGTGCCCCACAGGGCATCTCGCTGGTGGCAGGTTGGATGCTGAAACGAGTTCAGCATGACGCCAATTGAGAGCAAGTCCGCCTCACGCCGCCTCTTTACGCCGCCGCAGGAAGTCGAAAAACTCGACACCCTCGCGCAGGCGGCGCTTCATCATGTCCCAGTCGCGCAGCATTTCCGACACGATCGACCAGATCTTGGACGGGCGGAAATAGAAGCGTTTGTAGAATTCCTCGACCTTGTCGAAGATCACGCTCGCCGGCAAATGCGGATAGCTGAGCTGCGCGATCTGGTTGCCGCCGTCGGTCAGCAGATCGTTGCTGTTGTCGAACCAGCCATTCTCGGTTGCCTGCTTGTACAGGAAGGTGCCCGGATAGGGCGCCGCGAGCGACACCTGGATGGTATGCGGATCGATCTCCTTGGCGTAGTTGATCGTCTCCTCGATCGTCTCCTCGGTCTCGCCCGGCAGACCGAGGATGAAGGTGCCGTGGATGACGATACCGAGCTCGTGGCAGTCCTTGGTGAACTGCTTCGCCACATCGACGCGCAGGCCCTTCTTGATATTGTGCAGGATCTGCTGGTTGCCGCTCTCATAGCCGACCAGCAGCAGGCGCAGGCCGTTGGCCTTGAGTATCTCGAGCGTCTTCTTCGGCACATTGGCCTTGGCGTTGCAGCTCCACGACACCGGGAAACCCTTCTTGCCGAAACCGAGCTTGCCGAGCGCGATCGCCAGTTCCTCGACGCGTGCGTGATTGTCGGTCAGCGTGTCGTCGTCGAAGAAGATCTCCTTGGTCTCGGGGATATTCTCCAGGATGTACTGCACTTCCTCGATCACCTTGGGCACCGAGCGGAAGCGGTAATTATGGCCGCTGATCGTCTGCGGCCACAGGCAGAAGGTGCAGCGGCTCTTGCAGCCGCGGCCCGTGTAGAAACTGACATAGGGGTGGAGCAGATAGCCGCCGAAATATTTCTCGATTTTGAGGTCGCGCTTGTAGACCGGCGAGACCATCGGGAGGACGTCCATGTCCTCGATGATCGCGCGATCCCTGTTGCGCACGAACGCGCCGTCGGGCGCACGCCAGGTGATGCCGTCCACCGTGGCGAGCGGATTGCCCTGGGCGATCTCGAGGATGGTGAAATCATATTCCTCGCGCGCGACGAAATCGACATGGGGGGTCGCGGCAAGGCTCTTGTCGGGCTCGACCGCGACCTTGGCGCCGACGAACCCGATCAGGATATTCGGATTATGCTGCTTGATCAACGCGGCGGTGCGGATGTCCTGACCGAAGCTCGGCGTCGACGTATGGAGGATGACGAGGTCACGGTCATCGAATTCATGCTTGATGTCGTCCCAGCTTTGGTCGTGCGCCGGCGCGTCGATCAGCTTCGACCCCTCGACCATCGCCGCCGGCTGGGCCAGCCAGGTCGGGTACCAGAAGGACTTCACCTCGCGCTTCATCTGATAGCGCGCGCCGGCACCCCCATCATAACCGTCGAACGAGGGAGCCTGAAGGAACAGCGTACGCATCATGCGGAAATCTCCGGACTGGCCGAGACGCGGCCGTCATTCTCCATTCTAAGCCGTTGTCCGCGCCAATCAACCGATGCGGCAAAGAAGCTTGCGACGAATATCGCAAAGGTGAGGCAATCGCGTAGCGGCAGAAGCCATAAAGGTGCGGCGCGTGCACCGGTCCGGCGGTCGACTGACAGCACGACGATGGCGCGAACGACGAGCGCTGCGAGGGCGATCGCCAGACCGGCGATATGTGCCGGCACGAGCGCCGCGCCGACCAGGGCGAGCGGAAACGGCATGCCGATCACCGAGCCGATATAGGCGCCCGGCACGACACCCCGCACGGTCGCGCCCCAGCGCAGCTCGTGCCGCCACAGCTCGGCGAAGCCACGCTCGGCCGAGGCGTGGGTGACCAGCATCGGCGGCACCGCCACCTTTTGTCCGAGCGCATGGACCGCTTCGCCGATCGCATAATCATCGGCCAGCACGTCGGCGAAGCGTTCGAACCCGCCGATCCGGTCGAGCGTGTCGCGCCGGATCGCAATGGTCGACCCCATGCACGGCCGCGCCAGGCCGAGCGCGACGCCGAATACCGCGCCGGGCAAAAACTGGTAGCTGAGCCCCGCCGCGCCGAGCCGCGACCAGAAGCCGGCATCGCCCCGCCCATGATAGAGGCTGGTCATGGCGCCCACGTCGGGCGCGTCGAGCGCGGCCAGGACGCGGGCGAGATAATCGGGCGCCGCGACCATGTCGCTGTCGCTCAGCACCAGTATCGGGTGCCGGGCTTTCGCCATCATGTTGATCAGGTTCGAGACCTTGCGATTGGCGCCGTGACTCGCGGGATCGATCACCAGGTCGATGGCGATATGCGGGAAGCGGGTGCGCAGGGCCTCGACCACGGCAATCGCGGGATCGTCGGCATGCTGGACGCCGCAGAGAAGCTGGATCGGGCCGCTCTGATCCTGGACGAGGAAGCTTGTCAGGTTTTCGAGGAGGCGGGGCTCGGCGCCGTGGAGCGGTTTGAGCAGGGTTACGGCGTCGGTGCGGGAGATGGGCGTGGTCTGTTGGGCCATGAAGCGGCGGAACACGATCGTCGCAGCGATCATGTAGAGCGTACCAATCGCCCCAAGCGCCAGCAACACCCAGCCGATGATGGCAAGAGCTAGCATCCGGGCGAAGGCCTAAAACCCTTCTCCCCCTGTGGGAGTTTTGGGCGACCGACGGGTAAACCATGCCCCCGGCATGGTTTAGAAATGCCCGGGGGGCATTTCGGCCCGCCGGACGACCAAAACTGGTGGCGCGAAGCACCGGAGGAGGGGGAGAGAAGTTCGGAACCGCAACTACGCGTGTCCCCCTCACCCTTCCCATCGCAAGAGCGATGGGCCCCTTCCCTCTCCCACAAGGGGAGAGGGAGATTAAAGTGTAACCGCCTTCTCACATCCACCATCCCACCTCCCTATCGCCGCTCGCGCATCCTGTGTAGAGCGCGATCGAAACGCGCGGAGGCGGGGTGAGCCAGGGTTCGGATGCGGTGCTGGTCACCGGCGTGTCGGGTTTTGTCGGATCGGCGGTGGCGCGGGCGCTCGCCGCGCAGGGGCGGCAGGTGCGCGGACTCGTGCGCGCGACCAGCCCGCGCGCCAATCTTGTCGACTTTCCCGGAACGCTCGTCGAAGGCGATGCCCGCGACCCTGTGGCGATGGCCGAAGCGATGCGCGGCGTGCGCCACCTGTTCCATGTCGCGGCCGATTACCGGATCTGGGCGCCCGATCCGGAGGAGATCGTGCGCAACAACCTCGCCAGCTCGCGCGCGGTGATGGAGGCGGCGCTGTCCGCGGGCGTCGAGCGGCTGGTCTATACGAGCAGCGTCGCAACGCTGAAGCCCGATCCCGCAGGCCCGGCCGACGAGACCCGCGCCGCCACACCCGAACAGGCGGTCGGCGCCTATAAGCGCAGCAAGGTCGTCGCCGAACGCCTGGTCGAACGGATGGTCGCCGAACGCGGCCTGCCCGTAGTGATCGTCAATCCCTCCACGCCGATCGGCCCGCGCGACGTACGGCCGACGCCGACCGGGCGAATCATCGTCGAGGCAGCGAACGGCAAGATGCCCGCCTATCTCGATAGCGGGCTCAACCTCGTCCATGTCGACGATGTCGCCGCCGGCCATCTGCTGGCGATGGAAAAGGGCCGCATCGGCGAGCGCTATATCCTTGGCGGGCAGGATGTGCGGCTGGCCGACATGCTTGCCGCCATCGCGACGATCATGAAGCGCCGGCCGCCCACGATCAGCCTGCCCCGCGCGCCGCTCTTCCCGCTGGCTTATATCAATGAGGCGCTGGCGCGGATCACCGGCAACGATCCGTTCCTCACGGTCGACGGGCTGAAGATGGCGAAGCACCACATGTTCTTCATCTCGGCCAAAGCGGAGGCCGAACTGGGCTATCGCGCCCGGCCCTGGGGAGAGGCGGTTGCCGATGCGATCGCGTGGTTCAAGGACGCGGGGATGATCCGGTGATCTCCCTCGCCCTTGGCGGCCTGAGCCTCGTCGTCTGGATCGGCCTGGTCTTCGCGCATGGCGGCTTCTGGCTTGCCCGCGAGCGCGACACCAACCGCGTGCCGGCCGACCCGGCCGACTGGCCCGAGGTGGTCGCGATCGTCCCGGCGCGTGACGAGGCCGAGGTGATCGGCCGTGCGATCGGCAGCCTGCGCGCGCAGGACTATCCCGGGCGCTTCCGCATCATCCTGGTCGACGATTCGAGTAGCGACGGCACCGCCGACATCGCCCGTGCGGCGCAAGGGCGGCACTCGCTGGAGGTGCTGACCGGCCAGCCGCTCGCTTCGGGCTGGACGGGCAAGCTCTGGGCGGTCGCGCAAGGCGTCGAGCATGCCGGCTCCGCGCCGCGCTATCTCTGGCTGACTGACGCCGATATCGCGCACGAACCCGACACGCTCCGCACACTGGTCGCGCGCGGTGAGGACGGCGGGCTGACGCTGGTCTCGCTGATGGCCGAACTGCGCTGTACCAGCCTGGCCGAGCGCGCGCTGATCCCCGCCTTCGTCTTCTTTTTCCAGATGCTCTATCCGTTCGGCCGGGTGAATCGCCCGAACGGGCCCGGCGCGGCGGCGGGCGGGTGCATGCTGGTGCGCCGCGATGCGCTGGCGGCGGCCGGCGGCATCGCCGCGATCCGCACCGCGCTGATCGACGATTGCACGCTCGGCGCGCTGCTCAAGAAACAGGGGCCGATCTGGCTTGGCCTTACGCATCGCTCGCGCAGCATCCGCGCCTATGACGATATGGGGGTGATCGCCGCGATGATCTCCCGTTCGGCTTATGCGCAGCTCGGCTATTCGCCGCTGCTGCTGGTCGGCACGCTGATGGGCCTTGCCCTGGTCTATGGCGCGCCGCCGCTCCTCGCATTGGCCGGTACCGGCTGGGCCCAGATCGCGGGCGCGAGCGCCTGGGCGCTGATGGCGATCTCCTTCCAGCCGATGCTGCGTTTCTATCGCCGTTCCCCGCTCTGGGGCGTGGCCCTGCCGTTGATCGCCGCTTTCTACGCCGGCTGCACCTTGCTATCGGCATGGCAGCATATGCGGGGACGTGGTGGAATGTGGAAAGGCCGCGCTCAGGCGACGGGGACGCGCTGATGGAAGCGGCCGATCTCGCCTCGGGCAAGGGACATCGCGACGAGAATTTCCCCGTCGCCTCGGTCCTGCTCAAGCCCGAGCATCGTGCGCCGGTGATGGCGTTCTACCGGTTCGCCCGCGTGGCGGACGACATCTCCGATCACGAAACCCTGCCCGCGACGGAAAAGCTCGCCCAGCTCGGGCGGATGCGCGCCGGGCTCGACGGCAAGGCGGAGGGTGCTGCCGAGGCGATCGCCCTGCGCACGGTCATGGCCGATCACCGGCTCGACCCCGTCCATGCGCATGACCTGCTCGATGCGTTCGAGCGCGATGTCACCGTCACGCGCTACGCTGACTGGGACGGGCTGATCGGCTATTGCCGGCTCTCGGCGATGCCGGTCGGGCGCTATGTGCTCGACGTACATGGCGAGGATCGCGCGACCTGGCCCGCCTCCGACGCGCTCTGCGCCGCACTGCAGGTGATCAACCATCTCCAAGATTGCGCGAAGGATTACCGCACGCTCGACCGCGTCTATATCCCCGCTGAGACCTTTGCCGAAACGGGCGCGCGGATCGAGGATCTCGCCGCCGATCGCGCCACGCCCGGCCTGCGCGCCGCGATCGTCTCGCTGGTGGGCAAGACCCGGATGCTGCTCGACACCTCCGCCGGCTTCTCGGCGATGATCTCCGACCGCCGCCTTGCGGCCGAAGTCGCGATCATCCAGCGCCTCGCGATCAGCCTGTGCGGGCGCCTCGAAACGCGCGACCCGCTCAGCGAGCGCGTCCATCACAAGTCGTGGGAAGCCGGCTTCCTCGCCGCGGGCGCCGCGGTCGGCAGCCTGTTCCGGCGCGCCGCATGAACCCGGACGCCACCCCCGCCGCCCTGCAACAGCAGGTTTCGGGCAGTTCCTTCTATGCCGGCATGCGTGTGCTGCCCAAGGCCGAGCGCGAGGCGATGTACGCGATCTACGGCTTTTGCCGGCTGGTCGACGATATCGCCGACGATCAGCAGGGCAATCGCGAGGGCAGGATGCAGGCCCTCGACGCGTGGCGCGCCGATCTCGACGCGCTTTACGCGGGTGGCCCGCCCGGTCAGGCGGTTCTGGTCGCCGAGGCGGTGACACGCTTCGGCCTCGACCGCGCGGATTTCGAGGCAGTGATCGACGGCATGGCGATGGATGTCGACCGCGACATTCGCTGGCCACCCATGGCCGAGCTCGATCTCTATTGCGACCGCGTCGCCTCGGCGGTCGGGCGGCTCTCCGTGCGCATCTTCGGCATGGACGAGGCGCCGGGGATCGCGTTGGCCTATCATCTCGGCCGCGCCCTGCAGCTTACCAACATCCTGCGCGATGTGGACGAGGATGCGGAAATCGGGCGGGTCTATCTGCCCGCCGAGGCGATCACCGCCGCCGGCATTCCCTTCACCACGCCGCTGGAGGTCGTGGCCGATCCCCGGATCGATGCCGCCTGCCGGGCCCTCGCGGCGACGGCGCACGAGCATTACCGACAGGCACACGCAGTACTCGTGGCGCGCCCGCGCGGCCACCTGATCGCGCCGCGCCTGATGGAGGCGGCCTATGCCAAGGTGCTGCGGCGGACCGAGGCGGTCGGCTGGAAGCCACCGCGCCAGCGGGTGAAGGTGTCCAAGCTCGGGCTGCTCTGGACCGTGGCGTGGCTGTGGCTGACGCGTTGAGCTTCACCCGGGCGACGATTGCCGGAGCCGGGCTCGCGGGGCTTTCCGCCGCCGTGGCGTTACGCAACGCGGGTGTTGCCGTGTCGATCGCTGATTCCTCGGCGCAGGCGGGCGGGCGCTGCCGGTCCTATCATGATCCGCAGCTTGGCCTGACGATCGACAATGGCAATCACCTCGTCCTGTCGGGCAATCCCGCCGTCGCGCGATTCCGATCGGCGGTGGGCGCGACCACGCCGCTGGGCGGGCCGGACCATGCCGATTTCACGTTCCACGACCTGACCAGCGAAAAACGCTGGACGGTGCGGATCAATGACGGCGCGCTCCCCTGGTGGATCGCCGCGCCGGCCCGGCGCGTGCCGGGCAGCCGGATCGGCGATTATCTGCCCTTCGCCAAGCTGCTGTCGAACCGCGAGGGTCGGATCGACCAGCGCATCGCCACGAGCGGCCCCGCCTGGTCGCATCTGCTGGAGCCGGTGCTGCTCGCGGCGCTCAACACGGCGCCCGGCGAATCCTCGGCCCTGCTCGCCGCCAATGTCCTGCGCGAGACGATCGCCAAGGGCGGCCGCGCGATGCGTCCCCGTGTGGCTGAACCCAGCCTCGGCGCGGCCTTTATCGATCCTGCACTGGCCTGGCTCGCCAATCGGGGAAGCGCGGTGGTGCTCGGGCGTCGGCTGCGTGCGATTGCGGTCGAGGGCGATCGCGTCACGGGCCTCGACTGGGGCGCCGGGATCGAGCCCGTGGGCATGGACGAAGCGGTGATCCTGGCGGTGCCGCCCTGGGTCGCGACCTCGCTGGTGCCCGGGCTCCAGGCGCCAGACGACTTCCGCGCCATCGTCAACGGCCATTTCGCCCTGCCCGCCCCGGCCGGCGCGCCACCGATGCTGGGGCTGTTCGGCGGGACGGCGGAATGGCTGTTCGCCTTTCCCGATCGCCTGTCTGTCACGGTCAGCGCCGCCGACCGGCTGGTCGACAGGGACCGCGAAGTGCTCGCACGGACCTTCTGGGCCGATATCTGCGCCGCACTCGGCCTGGATGCGCCGATGCCGGCCTGGCAGATCGTCAAGGAAAAGCGTGCGACCTTCGCCGCGACGCCCGAGCAGAATGCCAAGCGCCCGCCCGCCACGACGCGCTGGCGCAACCTGTTCCTGGCCGGCGACTGGACCGATACCGGCCTCCCCGCCACGATCGAGGGCGCGTTGCGCTCGGGAGAAACCGTGGCGCGACGGACATTGGGACGCTAATGGTTTCCCCTTTCCTGCTTCCCCGGCGAAGGCCGGGGCCCAGGTGGGAAGGCCGTAGAAAAAAGGCGCTGCGCTTCGTCACCGTCGCCCCCCACCTGGACCCCGGCCTTCGCCGGGGAAGCGGGAAGGGATCTATGTTTATTTCTCAGGAGCCTGAACCGTAACGATGCATCAGAGCTTTTCCGAAATACCGCGTGACGCCATGTCCCTCGCCACTGTCGAGGCGGCAGTCGACCGCGCAACCGCCGCAATGGCCGGGCTGCAGCGCGACGACGGCCATTGGGTGTTCGAGCTGGAAGCCGATGCGACGATCCCGGCCGAATATGTCCTGCTGCGCCATTATCTCGGCGAGCCGGTCGATGCCGTGCTTGAAGCGAAGATCGCGACCTATCTACGCCGCATTCAGTCGGCCGGGCATCATGGCTGGGGACTGTTCCACGGCGGCGCGTTCGATGTCAGCGCCTCGGTAAAGGCTTATTACGCCCTGAAGATGATCGGCGACCCGGTCGATGCGCCGCATATGGCCAACGCCCGCGCCGCGATCCTCGCGGTGGGCGGCGCGGCGGCGGTCAATGTCTTCACCCGCATCCAGCTCGCCTTGTTCGCCGCCGGGCCCTGGTCGACCGTGCCGACCATGCCGCCGGAGCTGATCCTGCTGCCGCGCTGGTTCCCGATCCATCTGTCGAAGATGTCCTATTGGGCGCGCACCGTGGTGGTGCCGCTGCTGGTGCTCGGCGCGCTCCAGCCGGTCGCGCGCAATGCGCTCGGGGTGAAGGTCGACGAACTGTACACCGGTAAGGATGTCCGTCCGGGCACCAAGGCGGCCGACACCAAATGGCTGTGGACGCACGGCTTCAACGCGCTCGACCGGGTGCTGAAGGCCGGCAACGGGCTGTGGCCAAAGAAGCTGCGCGCCCGCGCGATCAAGGCGTGCGTCGATTTCGTGATCGAGCGGCTGAACGGCGAGGATGGGCTCGGCGCGATCTATCCCGCGATGGCGAACAGCGTGATGATGTTCGACTGCCTGGGCTATGCCGAGGACCATCCGGCCCGGGCGATCGCGCGCCAATCGGTCGAGAAGCTGCTCGTGATCCGCGAGGACGAGGCTTATTGCCAGCCCTGCGTCTCGCCGGTGTGGGACACCGCGCTGGCCGCGCATGCGATGCTGGAAGCGGGCGGCGAGGACGCCGAGGCGCGCGCCGGGCGTGGGCTCGACTGGCTGAAGCCATTGCAGGTGCTCGACGTGAAGGGCGACTGGGCCGGGGAAAAGCCCGACGTTCGTCCGGGCGGCTGGGCCTTCCAGTATAACAACGCGCATTATCCCGATCTCGACGACACCGCGGTGGTGGTGATGGCGATGGACCGCGCCAAGGCGCGGGACGACAAAGAGGCGATCGATCGCGGCGTGGAGTGGACCGTCGGGCTGCAAAGCCGTGACGGCGGCTGGGGCGCGTTCGATGCCGACAACAGCTATCACTACCTCAACAACCTGCCCTTTGCCGATCACGGCGCGCTGCTCGATCCGCCGACCTCGGATGTCAGTGCGCGCTGCGTATCGATGCTCGCTCAGCTCGGCGAAAGTCGCGACAGCGAGCGGATGCGCGCGGCGCTCGACTTTCTAGCCAAGGAGCAGATGCCCGATGGGAGCTGGTTCGGCCGCTGGGGCGTCAATTACATCTACGGCACCTGGTCGGTGATGTGCGCGCTCAACGCGGCGGGCTTCGCCTCGGAGGAGCCGATCGTGGCGAAAGCGGTCGACTGGCTCACACGGATTCAGAACGCCGACGGTGGCTGGGGCGAGGACTGCGAGAGCTACGCACTGGACTATGCCGGCTATACCCCTGCCCCCTCGACCGCGTCGCAAACCGCCTGGGCGCTGCTCGGGCTGATGGCGGCCGGCGGCGTCGATTCGCCGGCGGTGGCGCGGGGGATCGAATGGCTTGCGGCAAACCAGGAAGCCGACGGGCTCTGGGGGCAGGAAATGTACACCGGCGGCGGTTTCCCGCGGGTCTTCTATCTGCGCTATCATGGCTATCCGAAATATTTCCCGCTCTGGGCGATGGCGCGCTATCGCAACCTGAAGCGCTCCAACACGCGCCAGGTCGCGTACGGCATGTGACGATCCTGGTCGCGACCGGCTTGCGGAAAGAGGCCGCGATTCTGCGTGGGCCGGGGATAGTTGTGGTGGCCGGGGGCGGTGATGCGGCTCGGCTGGAGCGGGAGTTGGAGGCGGCGGCGACAGGTGTAAGTGCGATCCTGTCCTGTGGTCTGGCTGGAGCGCTGGATCCGATCCTGAAGGCAGGCGATCTGGTTATAGCTGAATACTTCCCCGGCGAAGGCCGGGGTCCAGTTACGCAGGTCCCGCAACTGGACCCCGGCCTTCGCCGGGGAAGCGATCTTGTTGAAGCGCTGCGGCAACACCTGACCGATGCTCAGGTGGGTCGGATCATCGGCAGCGATACGATCGTTGCAAGCGTGGCCGAGAAGCAGGCACTTTACGCAACAACCGGCGCCCTCGCGGTCGACATGGAATCCCACATCGCCGCCCGCGTGGCAGCGCGCCACGGTCTGCCCTTTGCGGCCATCAGGGCGATCTCCGATACCGCTGACCATGCGCTTCCGCCGGCCGCGCTGGTCGGTATGCGCCCCGATGGCAGCATGGCGCTGGGCGCAGTCCTGGCCTCGCTCGCCCGGAATCCGCGCCAGCTCCCCGCTCTCATCCGCACCGGCAGCGATGCCGGGCGTGCCTTTGCCGCCTTACGCCGCGTTCGCGACGTGCTTGGCCGCCTTGGGATTGGCCTTGCGGATGATCTCCAGCTCGCGCTCGACATGCGATGAGTGCACGTCCTGCGCCGGGCGCTGGTTGCTGATGTCGATGTCCGGCGCCATCGGCCCGGTCGTGCGCACGCCGTTGCGGCCGATCATGAACATCTTGAGCGGGTGGCGGATCGAATCGGTCGCGGCGGTGCCCTCGAACCCGCAATGGACCATGCAGTCGGCGCATTTCTCGTATTTGCCGACGCCGTAATCGTCCCACTCGGTGCCTTCCATCAGCTCCTTGAAGCTCTGCACATAGCCTTCGCCGACGAGATAGCAGGGCTTCTGCCAGCCGAAGACGGTGCGCAGCGGCATCGACCAGGGCGTGCATTCATAGCTCTGGTTGCCGGCGAGGAAGTCGAGGAACAAAGGCGAATTGGTGAAGGTCCATTTCCTGCCGCCATCGCCCTTCGCGAACACGTCGCGGAAGAACTGCTTGGTGCGGGTGCGGTTGAAGAAATGCTCCTGGTCGGCCGCGCGTTCATAGGCATAGCCGGGCGAGATGGTGATCTCGACGCCGCGCTTCTCCATCTCGTCGAAGAAGCCCGCCAGCCGCTCGGATGACGCGCCGTCGAACACCGTGCAGTTGACCTGGACGCGGAAGCCCTTGGCCTTGGCCAGTTCGATCGCCTCGATCGCGACCTCATAGGTGCCGTCCTGGTCGACCGCGTGATCGTGCATGCCCTTGTCGCCATCGAGATGGATCGACCAGGTGAAGAAGGGCGACGGCGCATAATCGTCGATCTTCTTCTTCAGCAGCAGCGCGTTGGTGCACAGGATCACGAACTTCTTCTTCGCGATATAGCCCTGCACGATCTTCGGCATGTCGCGGTGGAGCAGCGGCTCGCCGCCCGCGATCGACACGGCCGGCGCGCCGCATTCGTCGATCGCCTCCATGCACTGGTCGAAACTCAGCCGCTGGTTGAGGATCGCATCGGGATAGTCGATCTTGCCGCAGCCGGGGCAGGCGAGATTGCAGCGCAGCAGCGGCTCCAGCATCAGCACCAGCGGATAACGGCCGCCCTTGATGTGCTGCCTGACGGTGTAGGCGCCGATGCGCGCGAGCGCGGGAAGCGGGAGGCTCATGGGATCGTCCTATTCGGCCGCTGCAGCGCGCGGCATTACGTTTCTCAGTTCGGGCGGGAGGCTGAACTCGATATTTTCCTCGACGCCGTCAAGCTGCGAGACCTCGATCGGGCGCAGCCGGGCCAGGGCGGCGATGACGTCGTCGACAAGCTCGTCCGGCGCCGACGCGCCGGCGGTGATGCCGACCGCATCCACCCCGATCAGCCATGCCGGATCGACCCCGTCGCCATCGGCGACGAGATAGCTCGGCACGCCCATCTCGACCCCGATCTCGCGCAGCCGGTTGGAATTGGAGCTGTTCTCGGCCCCGACCACGATCAGCAATTCGCTGACCCGCGCGAGATCGCGCACGGCGGTCTGGCGGTTCTGCGTGGCGTAGCAGATGTCCGACACGTCCGGGCCCTGCACATCGGCGAAACGCTCGTTGAGCGCGGCGATCACGCTGCGAGTGTCGTCGACGCTGAGCGTGGTCTGGGTGACATAGGCGATCGGCGTATCGAGCGCGAGCGGCAGCGCCGCGACCTCCGCCTCGGTCGAGACGAGGTGAATCGGCGCATCGACCTGCCCCATCGTCCCCTCGACCTCGGCATGGCCGGCATGGCCGATCAACACCAGCGTGCGCCCGGCCCTGGCGTAGCGCCGGCCCTGCACATGGACCTTGGTGACGAGCGGGCAGGTCGCGTCGAGCACGGGCAGTTCGCGCAGCTTCGCTTCGTCCTGTACCGAGCGGGCGACGCCGTGCGCGCTGAAGATCGTCGGCGCGCCGGCGGGAATCTCCGCCAGTTCCTCGACGAAAATCGCGCCCTTGCTGCGCAGCTTGTTCACGACATGGCGATTATGGACGATCTCGTGCCGGACATAGACCGGCGCGCCATGGAGATCGAGCGCGCGTTCGACGATGTCGATCGCTCGTACCACTCCAGCGCAGAAACCCCTCGGCTTCGCGAGGATCACCCGCAATGGAGCAACTTTTTCAACGGTCATCAAACCCGTGCCCAGCCCCGTACTAGTTTCACACCAGCCCCCGGTTCGGCGATATCCTTCGCCGTTGCGGTAGGAAGATAGCGACGCGGTAGCCGAGAAAAAAGGTGTAAAAGCGGCACGCATGTTAGGAACGCGGCCGTTTCGGTGGGACGATGCGGCAGAGGGTGGATTTTGCCGCGCGGCGCCGATACATCCGCCGCGGGGCAGAACGGAACGGAATGAACATGCGAACCCTGATCCCCTCCCTGATCCCCTCCCTGATCTTCGCGGCGCTGGTCGCGCCAGCCCCGGCCGCCCTGGCCCAGGCCAATGACCCCGCCCGCGCGCCCGTTCAGGCGCTGTGCGACGGGCTGGTCTCGATCATGAAGGGCGGCAAGGCGATGGGCGTGCGCGGCCGCGCAACCGCGATCGGCCCGGTCGTCGACCGCGTCTATGACGTGCCGCTGATGGCCCGGCTGACGGTCGGCGCCGGCTGGAACGGGATCGCGCCGGCGGACCAGACCGCGCTGGTCGCCGCTTTCCGGCGGATGGTGATCGGCCAATATGCCACCAATTTCGATTCCTTCTCCGGCCAGAAATTCACGGTCGACGCCAAGGTCGAGACTCGCGGGACCGACAAGCTGGTCAAGACCAGCCTGGTGCAGGCGGGCGAGGCGCCGATCCCGATCGCCTATCGTTTGCGCGCGAGCGGCGGCGGCTGGAAGATCATCGACGTCTATTACCGCAATTCGATCAGCCAGCTTGCCACCCGGCGCGCCGATTTCTCGCGGGTACTGGCGACCGGCGGGGCAAAGGCGCTGATCCGCCATCTCGACGAACTGGCTGCCAAGGGCGGGAATTGAGCCTCGGTCTCGTCCTGCCGGCGGTCGCGCTGCTGAGTGCGACGCCGGAAGCGCCCGCCAGGGCAGTGTCCGCGCCGATCGTGCAGGTTGCGCCATCGGCCGTCGCCGAACCCCGGACCGAGACCCCTCCCCCGGCGCAGGCCGCCGATGCCGTTCCGCTCGACCCGCTGGTCGATCCTGCCACGGCGCCAGTCGCGATCGAGGCAATGCCGGCCGGCAGCATCGAGCGTACGCCCGGCGACCCGCTGGAGAATTTCAACCGGCGCATGTTCTCGGCCTTCCAGAGCACTGACCGGAGATTCGTCCGGCCGGCCGCGATGGCCTATAAGCATGTCGTGCCCAAACCGGTGCGATCGGGCATCCGCAACGTCCTGAGCAACCTCGGCGAGCCGATCGTCTTCCTGAACGACCTGCTCCAGCTCAAGCCGGGCCGCGCGCTCAGGACGCTGGTGCGCTTCGCCGCCAACTCGACCATCGGCATCGGCGGTCTCGTGGACGTCGCCGGGACGCCCGGCGTGAGGCTGCCGCACCGGAGCAACGGCTTCGGCAACACGCTGGCTTATTACGGAGTCGGGCCGGGCCCCTATCTGTTCCTGCCGTTCGTCGGCCCGACCACGCTGCGCGACCTGATCGGCGGCCAGGGCGATGGCTTCGTGCTGCCGGTCGCGGTCGGCAATCCATTCGACCGCTGGCAATTTCAGCTGCCCCGGGGCGTGCTCGGCGCGCTCGACCAGCGCGCCGAATCGGATGCCGACATGAAGGCGCTGCTCGACAGCGCGGTCGACCCCTATGCCACGCTGCGGTCGGTCTATCTGCAGAACCGTGCCGCCGAGATCCAGGAACTGCATGGCCGCGCCGCGACAGGAGCCAGCCCACTCGACGATTCGCTGAGCGATCCGGCGACAGGCACGCCCAGCCCCCTCGACGATCCGTTGAGCGATCCGGCCGGCAACCAGGCAGGCAGGCCAGCGACACCGGCAAGCGAGCCGGCAAAGGAAAAGGCCGATCCCCTCAGCGACCCGCTCGCTGACCCCGCAAAACCCTAGGCCAGAACCGGCTCGTCCTTGTCCTTCCCGGCCGGCGGCCCGAGCAGGGCAGGCTCGAACACCAGCGCGCAGATCAGGGTCCAGATGAGCGAGATCATCAGGATCTTGCCCATGCTCGCCGTTCCCGGATGGTGCGACAGCCACAGGCTGCCGAACGCCGTGCCCGTGGCAAGCGCGCTGAACAGCACGGCGCGGGCAAGGCTCGACTGGAGCAGCCCGGTCGCGCCGCCCCGCCACGCCATCACGAAATAGATGTGGAAGGCGACGCCGACCCCGAACAGCAGCGGGAAGGCGATAATGTTGGCGAAATTGATCGGCTGGCCGATCAGCACGCAGGTGGCGAGCGTCAGGAAGATCGACAGGATCACCGGCGCCAGGGTGAACATCACTTCGCGCAGGTTGCGCAGCACCGCCAGCAGCAACAGGCTGACCAGCACGAAGGCGATCACCCCGGCCTGGACGAACGCGCCCGCCACGGTGAACGCCGCCGCCTGAGTCGCGACCGGCAGGCCGGAGACCGCCGGCGTCACCGTGGCGACCGCAGCGCGGAAACGCCTGATCACCTGATTGTCGTTGCCGTCGCCCTTGGGGAAGACCTGAAGCCTCGCGCGGCCATCGGGGGCGATCCAGTCGCGAACCATGTCAGCCGGCAGGCTCTCGCGCGTGACCGGCTCGGCCTGCAGCGCGGCGCGGACCTGGTCGAGCATGACCGTCAGCGGCCGGGACAGCATCGCGTTCACCTCGGCGCGCTTCGCCGGTGTCGCCGAGGCCAGCCGATCAAACGCCGTGGCGAGACGCCGCGCATCCACCGCGCCCTGCCCTGCCCCGCCGACCGTCTTCAATCGCCCCGCCACCTGCCGCAGCGAGGTGACCAGCGCCGCGTCATCGGGTGGCGGCGCGATGTCGAACGGGTTGAGCGTCAGGTCGAGCAGCACTGACGCATCCTGGATCAGGACGAGCTTGGCGGGCTGGTCCTCCGGCACGAAGCTGTCGACCGAGATCACCTGCTTCACCTCGGGCAGCGCCGAGAGGCGTTTCACCAGCCCCGTCGCGGCCGGTGCGTCGGGCGCGAGTACGTCGATCGTATTGGGGGTACGGTCGGGGTCGCGGGTCAGGTCCGTCAGCGCCTGCATCGACGGTGCCCCGGGATCGCGCAGATGGAGCGGGTTGAAGTCGAACACGACCCAGGGAAGCAACGCGATGCTCACCACCATCGATGCGCCGAACGCCCAGAGCACTGCCTTGCGCCGCCGTTCGAGAAAGCGGTCGGCGGGCGCGAATTGCGCGAAGCCGACCTCGCGGCGCGGCGCGCCCGGGCGCAGCAGCAGGACCAGAGCGGGCAGCAGGGTCACGCTGAACAGCAGCGCGATCACCATGCCGAGGCCGGCGATCACGCCCAGCTCGGCGATGCCGATATAGGCGGTGGGCAGGAAGGCGCCGAAGCCGAGGAATACCGCGCCCGCCGCCAGCAACAGCGGCGCGCCAAGCGCGATCGCGGCTGCCTCCAGCGCGGCGGCGGGTGCGAGCCCCGTTACGCGCTCGGCATTGTAGCGCACGCAGATCTGGATGCCGAAATCCACACCGAGCCCGACGAACAGCGGGATGAAGGCGACCGAGATCAGGTTGAGCCGCCCGACCGCGGCGAGCCCCACGGCGAGGGTGACGACCAGCCCAAGGATGATCGTGCCGAAAATGGCCGCGACCAGCCGGACCGATCGGGTGGCGAACCACAGGGTCACCAGCATCGCGCCGAGCATCACCATGCCGACCGCGCCGATATTTTCCTGCAAGGTCGCGAATTCCTCGTCGGCGAGCGGCACTTCGCCGGTCAGCCGGACCGACACGCCGTGCGCGGCATCGAGCCGCAGCGCCGCTGCGGCGGCATGGACCGCGTCGCTTGCCGCCTCGCCCGGCATCAGCGCGCTGTGATCGAGCACCGGCTGGGCCAGGATCAGGCGGCGCTTGGGCGGGCTGAGCGGCCCTGCGCCGGTCCCGAACAATTGCTGCCACGAAAACCAGGCCGGCTTGCCGTCGAGCGATCGCTCGGTGGCGTCAGCCAGCGCCCGCATCGGCCGGTCGATCTGGTCGAGCGTCGCCGATTTCGCGTCGACGCCGTCGAGCATCGTCGACAGTGCGCCGCTGACGCCGCGCAGCGACGGGTCGGCGGCGAGCGGCCCGAGCAGCGGCTGCGCCTCGATCAGCGCGGCGGTCGCCTGGCGGACATCCTCGCGCGACCCGAACAACAGACCCTCACGAGCGAAGAAATCGCCACCGTCCGGCCGGCGCACCAGCCGGAAATGCGCCTTGTCCGTGCCCAGCGCGACGGTCAGCTTCGCCGCCGCGTCCTCGGCCAGCTCGGGTGTCTGGCCGTCGACCACCACCACCATCACGTCGCGTAGCTGGGGAAAGGCGGCTTCCATCGCCCGTTCCTGCTTGCGCCAGTCGATATCGGGCGAGATCAAAGCCGCCGTATCGGTCGTCATGTCGAACCGCGCAGCGGTGAAGACCAGCGCCAGTCCCGCCACCACGAGGGACAGCAGCAAGGTCAGCCAGGGATGGCGAACGCTGACGCCGACCAAGGCAGGAATGGGCGACCGCATGCGCTCAGCGTGCCTTTGCCGGCCCGGACGCTCCGAGGAAATAGCGCATCTTCAGGCCGATCGCCTGTTCCTGCCCGTCAAAGGCGAAGACCGCGTCGGCCCATTTCGGCGGCCCGAGGCTGATCCGGGCATCGTTCGAGAAACCGACGCCTTCCTTGGGGATGCCGAACAGCGCGCGATCGACCTTCTTGTTGCGGTTTTCGTCGTGGAACACCTGCGCGGCATAACGGCCGGCAGGCAGGCCATGGATCGTCACGAGAGTGACTCCGGCGCGCGCCGGCGCGTCGCCGGCATAAGGGCAATCGTCCTTCAGGAACTGCGCCTGGGGACAGATATCGACATGCACCACGCCCGCCGAGTTGCGGACATTGTCGACCCGAATGGTGAGCGTGCCGTTCGGTGCCGGCGCCGCAGCGGTGAGCCCCAACCCGATCAGCATGGCGAAGGCGGCACGCACGCGCTTAAACAACATCGCGCCTGGCTTCCTCGACGACACCGCCCGAGTTATGGCGGAGTGCCTTGAGCACGGTATCGACGATGGCATCGGCATCGAGGCCGGCCTCGGCATATTGCTTTTCGGGCTTGTCCTGGTCCTGGAAGACATCGGGCAGGCGCATGGTGCGGATCTTGAGGCCCGCATCGACCAGCCCGGTGTCGCTGGCAAGCGTCAGCACATGCGCCCCGAGCCCGCCGATCGACCCTTCCTCGATCGTCACCGCCACCTCATGCGTGGTCAGCAGCTTGCGGATCAGCGCCTCGTCGAGCGGCTTGACGAAGCGCAGGTCGGCGACCGTGGTGGAGAGCCCCCGCGCATCGAGCGCATCGGCTGCCTTCAGTGCCTCGCCAAGGCGCGTGCCGAGCGACAGGATCGCCACCTTGTGCCCCGTGCGCACGATGCGGCCCTTGCCGATCTCGAGCAGTTCGGGCGTCTCGGGCAGATCGACCCCCGTGCCGTTGCCGCGCGGATAGCGCACCGCGATCGGGCCGCTGTCATGTTCGACGCAGGTATGCGTCATGTGCACCAGCTCGGCCTCGTCGGCCGCTGCCATCACCACGAAATTGGGCAAGGTCGCGAGATAGGTCACGTCGAAGCTGCCGGCATGCGTCGCGCCGTCGGCACCGACCAGGCCGGCCCGGTCGATCGCGAACCGGACGGGCAGATTCTGGATCGCCACGTCGTGCACGACCTGGTCGTACGCGCGCTGCAGGAAGGTCGAGTAGATCGCACAGAATGGCCGCATGCCCTGTGCGGCAAGCCCGGCGGCAAAGGTCACCGCATGCTGCTCGGCAATGCCGACATCGAAGAAGCGATCGGGATAGGCCTGGGCGAAGGCATCGAGCCCCGTACCAGACGGCATCGCCGCGGTGATCGCGCAGATGCGTGGGTCAGTCGCGGCTTCGGCCACCAGCGCTGCGCCGAACACATTCTGATAGGCTGGCGGTCCCGGCGGCGCCTTGGCCTGGGCACCGGTGATCACGTCGAACTTCTGCACACCGTGATATTTGTCCGCCGCGGCCTCGGCCGGCGCATAGCCCTTGCCCTTCTTGGTCACGACATGGACCAGGATCGGGCCTTCCTCGGCATCGCGCACATTCTCCAGCACCGGGATCAGCTGGTCGAGATTATGCCCGTCGACCGGGCCGACATAATAAAAGCCCAGCTCCTCGAACAACGTCCCGCCCATCGCCATGCCGCGCGCGAACGAATCGGTCTTCTTCGCCGCCGAATGCAGCGGCCGCGGCAGCTTGCGCGCCAGGCGACGCGCCAGCTCGCGCAAGGACAGGAACTCCCGGCTCGACACGATGCGCGACAGATAGGCCGACAGGCCCCCCACCGGCGGCGCGATCGACATGTCATTGTCGTTGAGGATCACGATCAGCCGGTTGCCCGCGCTTTCCGCATTGTTCATCGCCTCATAGGCCATGCCCGCCGACATCGCCCCGTCGCCGATCACCGCGATCGCCTTGCCCGGCTGATCCTTGATCTTGTTGGCGATCGCAAAACCCAAAGCCGACGAGATCGAGGTCGACGAATGCGCCGCACCGAACGGGTCATATTCGCTCTCGCTGCGCTTGGTGAAACCCGACAGCCCCCCGCCCATGCGCAGCGTGCGGATCCGGTCCCTGCGCCCGGTCAGGATCTTGTGCGGATAGCATTGGTGACCCACGTCCCAGATCAACCGGTCGCGCGGCGTGTCGAACACATAATGGATCGCCGTCGTCAGCTCGACCACGCCAAGCCCCGAGCCGAGATGACCCCCCGTCACCCCCACCGCCGCAATCGTCTCCGCCCGCAACTCGTCGGCCAGCTGCCGAAGCCGGGTCGGGGAAAGCGCCCTGAGATCCGCGGGCGTATGAACCGTGTCGAGCAACGGGGTCTTGAAATCGGGATTCATGTAAAACCGGATCTCCTCTTGCCCCCTTCCTAATCGAAGCGACCGCACACGCAACGTAAGACGTCACCGCACGGCAACAACCGGACGCTGGGCGGCCCCAGCATGCGTGAACGGTAAGGCGGTCCGTTCAGCCGCGGTGTCGCTCGTGCCCGTCAGGCGCGCTCACTCCCCGTCATAGCTGATCGCCGATGCGGCCGCGCCGGACAGGATGAAGCCGATCGGCCGATCGGCCTCCTCCTGGAGATGGCCGATCAGACTCGCCGTACGGGCGAGCAGCGAGATGCCCTTGAGCGCGCCGACCGGGAAGCCGACGTCGAGCATCACCGCGGGAATCGCGCCGTTCACGTTGATCGGCAGCGCGCGGCCGAGCGTGCCGGGCAAGGCGTCGCGGATCGCGTAGAGCATGCGAAGATGATCGCCGACGATGCCGTGCTGCTCGGCCAGGTCGAGCAGCAGCAGCGCGCGCGGATCGCCCTCGCTATGCTGGGGATGGCCGAAGCCGGGAATGGCGCGCTTGTTCTCGCGCAGCCGACGAATCCCTGCCTGAGCGACCGAAGCCACACTGGCGCCCGCCGCGGCTTCGGCGACCAGATCGGCGTAGAAGCGCCCCGCGACCTCCGCGCTGCCCAGCACCACCGAGCCGCAACCGAGCAGCCCGGCCGCGACCGCCCCGTGAAAGGCCTCGGGCGCGGCGGCATAGGTCATGCGCGCGGCGACCACGCTCGGCACCAGGCCATGCTCGGCGATCGCGGTCAGCACCGCATCGGCGAAGAAGCGCTGCACTTCGGTCGGCGCCTTGCCCGTCACCAGCAGCCAGAAATAGCTGGTGAAATCCATCCGGCCGATGATCTCCCCGCACAGATCGCGCCCGCGCACCGTGATGCTGGTCGCGTCCGACGTGCAGATCGCCGAATGGGGCGCATCCTGTTTGCCAATCCGCATCGTCTCTGCCCTTTTACAAAATGCGCCCGCGTAGACGGTTATCGAGTTCGATTTACGAAGTTGATTTCGTATATCGAAGTTTCTATGCCGTGCGGCAAGGAGTAGTCAACATGGCCAAGCCGCTCGCCGATGTCACCGTGCTTGAAATGGGGACGTTCATCACTGGCCCGGCGGCGGGCATGTTGCTGGCCGATATGGGCGCCGACGTCATCAAGATCGAACGCCCCGATGGCGGCGATCCGTTCCGCGCCTTCAACGGCGGCCTCTACAGCCCGCATTTCCAGACCTATAACCGCAACAAGCGCTCGATCACGCTCGACACGCGCGACGTGGACGATCTCGCCGCCTTCGACCGCATGGTGGCGGGGGCCGACATCTTCATCCAGAATTTCCGCCCGGGCGTTACCGCCAAACTTAATGTCGATGTCGCGCGGCTGCAGGCGATCAATCCCCGGCTGATCTACCTGTCGATTTCGGGGTTCGGCCCGACCGGACCGGACAGCGACAGGCCCGCTTTCGACACGGTCGCCCAGGCGGCCAGCGGATTCCTGCGCCTGCTGATCAATCCGGAGAATCCCCGCGTCGTGGGCCCGGCGCTGGCTGATGCGGTGACTGGATTCTACGGCGCCTATGGCGTGCTCGCCGCGCTTCATGAGCGCGAGACGACCGGCAGGGGGCGCCATGTCGAAGTGTCGATGTTCGAGGCGATGGCGCATTTCAACCTCGACGACTTCACGCATTATTTCTCCGAAGGCGAGGTGATGGGCCCCTATAGCCGGCCCAACGTCTCGCAATCCTATGTCTTCCAGTGCAGCGACGGCGGCTGGATCGCGCTGCACATGTCGTCGCCGCAGAAATTCTGGGACAATCTCGCCGAGGCGGTCGGCCAGCCCGACATGCTCGCGCGCCCGGAGTTCGGCAGCCGCGCCGCGCGGATCGAGAATTACGAGAAGGTCGCCGCCTTCCTCGCGCCGATCTTCGCCACCCGCGCCCGCGCCGACTGGTGCGGGGTGCTGGAGCGGCTCGAAGTGCCGCATTCGCCAGTCTATTCCGCGCCGGAGGTGATCGCGACCGACCAGGCGAAGCATCTGCGTCTGTGCGTCGAGGATCCGGCCGGGCCGCACGGCGCCTTCCGCACGATCCGCTCGCCGGTGCGGTTCGACGGCGAGGCAATGCTGGAGGTGAGCGCGCCGCCCGTACTGGGCCAGCACAACGCGGCCCTGCTGGGGGACCGCACCACGGCAGCCGTCACCGAATGAGCGACGGCGGGCCGCGATGGCGCCCGCTTGCCCTGTGCCGTTCCGAACAGTAACGCAGGGCATGCCCGCGACCGAGAAGCCGCCCAAGGACAGCGAGTATCTCTCGACGCTCGAGCGCGGCCTGCGCGTGTTGCGCGCGTTCGACGCGGCCCATCCGGAAATGCAGCTGAGCGAGGTCGCGCAGCTGACCGGGCTTAGCCCGGCGGTCGCGCGCCGGTGCCTGAACACGCTGGTGCAGCTGGGTTATGTCGCTCAATATGGCCGCAAATTTCTGCTGCGCGCTGAAGTGCTGACCTTCGGCACCAGTTATCTGTCGTCGATGAACGTGGAACAGGTCGTGCTGCCGCCCCTGCAGCGGGTGCGCGACGATACCGGCGACAGCTCGTCCATGGCCGTGCTGTCGGGCGACGACATCCTCTATGTCGCGCATGTCTCCACCACGCGCCATCTGCGCCTGGGCGCGACGGTGGGCACCCGCTTCCCCCTTCATGCGACATCGCTGGGCAAGGTGCTGCTCGCCTTCCAGGACGAGGCGGTGATCGCGGCCTATCTCGACCGCGCGAGGATGACGCGGTTCACCGAACGGACCGTGACCACCACGGAGGGCCTGCAGGCGCGGCTCGCGGCCGCCCGCACCACGGGGTATGATTCGGCGCTGGACGAACTCGATTACGGGCTGGTCTCGGTCGCCGTACCGGTCTTCGACGCCCGGCGGCGCATCGTGGCGGCAATCAACTGCTCGACCTCGACCACGCGCATCTCGCAGGACGAACTGGTGCGCACCCGCCTGCCCTTGCTGCGCGACGCCGCGGCCGAAATCGGCAACGCGCTGCAGCGTTGGCCCGCGCTGATCCACTCGCTGCATTCCGGCTGAACCGAACCCTATCACGCCATCGTCATAGCTCTGCCCGCCCCGGCCACGATGTCGGCGCGCGGAGGACTTTTGTCATCCCAAACTTCGCATATCGAACTTGACTTCGAATGACGAAACAATCACTCTGCCTCCAGGAGACAGGCGCGGGGACTCTTGCAAAAAAAGGGCACGCGCCGGGATTGGGGAGGAATCGGGTGATGAAACCGGCGATCTGGACGGCGATCAGGACTAGGACCTTGCTGGCGGGATCGGTCTCCGCGCTCACATTGGCGGTCGCGGTGCCGGCCGCTGCGCAGGAAGCGCCGGCGCCGGCCGAGGCTGCCGAACCCGGCAACGACATCGTCGTCACCGCGCTGCGCCGCGACACCAGGCTTCAGGACACGCCGGCCGCGATCACCGCGTTCGATTCGAAGACGATCGAAGCCGCCGGCATCGACAAGCCCGCCGACTTCATCGCGCTGACCTCCAACGTGCAGCTGATCGAGACGCAGAATGTCGGCAACGCCTTCGTCATCATCCGCGGCATCACCCAGAACCGCAATTCCGAGCCGTCAGTCGCGGTCGTCGTCGACGGCGTGCAGCAAGTCAACGCCGCCGAGTTCAACCAGGAACTGTTCGACATCGACCAGATCGAGATCCTGAAGGGCCCGCAGGGCGGTCTCTACGGACGCAACGCGATCGGCGGCGCGATCGTCATCACCACCAAGCAGCCGAGCGACACGCTCGAGGGCCGTATCATGGCCGGGATCGACAATGGGTTCGGCTATACGCTTCGCGCCGGTCTCAGCGGCCCGATCAGCGATACGCTCAAATTCCGCCTGTCGGGGTCATGGCGCGACACCGACGGCTATATTCCCAACACCTTCCTCGGCAAGGACGCCGATCCGGTGAAGGATTTCTCGGTCCGCGGCAAATTGCTGTGGGAGCCGACCGACAATTTCAGCGTCGACCTGCGCGGCTTCGTCTCGCTGCTGAAGACCCAGGCCTTCTACTACAACATCGTCAACGACGTGAACGACGTGAGCCTGCCGGTGCGCGTCAACAATGCCGGCATCGACAATCGCGACATCTACAATGTCTCGGCCAAGCTCGACTACAAGGCCGACTGGGGCTCGATCCGGTCGATCACCTCCTACGACAAGGTCTCGGAGATCCTGACCGGCGACGCCTTCAATTTCCTGCCTATTCCGGAATCGCTGTTCTTCAGCCTGCTCGGCTTCGACCTCAACCAGAGCCAGTTCCTCGACGTCCGCGCGATCAGTGAGGATCTGCGGATCTCGTCGCCGGACAACCAGCCGCTCGAATGGTCGCTCGGCACCTATCTCATCCACACCGATCGCTACATCTCGACCGGCAACATGGTCGATACCGGCAAGGGCGTGTTCCCGGTCTATCGCACCCCGAGCACCAATCCGCTCAACCCCCAGGCGACCTTCCTCGCCGACAGCCAGGATAATTTCGCCTGGGCGGTCTATGCCGGGCTCGGCTATGAATTCTCCAAATCGCTCAGGATCGACGGGTCGCTCCGCTACGACCACGACAAGCGCAGCAACACCACGCTGACGCCGCCTGCCTTCATCCCGGTGGTGACCGGCTTCCCGGCCGGCACCAGCGGAGAAGTGCGCGACCGGTCCTTCTCGTCATGGCAGCCGAAGGTCACGGTGACGTGGAAGCCGGTGAAGAACCTCACGCTCTATGGCGGGTACAGCCGCGGCTTCCGGTCGGGTGGCTTCAACCAGACCGGCGTCGGCGCGGTGGCGGCGGGCACCGGCGTGGTCGGCGTCGGCGACATCTATGAGGCGGAAACCGCCGACACGTTCGAGCTCGGCTTCAAGAGCACGCTGTTCAACAACCTGATGACCTTCAACGGCAGCGCCTATACGACCAAGTCGAAGAACGGCTATTTCTTCGTCTTTCTCGCGGCCAACTCGACCCAGAATCTCGGCAACGTGCCCGAGACCCGGCTGCGCGGCTTCGAACTCGAAAGCGCGATCCACCCGGCGCGCGGCCTGGATTTCAATGTCGGGCTCGGCTTCACCTATTCGGAGATCAAAAAGTTTCCCGATCCGACGGTGATCGGCAACGAAGCGCCGTTCATCTCGCGCTATACCCTCAATGCCGGCGGGCAATATGAGACCCGGCTCGGCGCAAGCGATCTCAAGGCGCGGCTGCGGGTGGATTATCGCCGCACCGGCCGCACCTGGTTCGACGTGACCAACTCCACGTCGCGCGACCCGGTCGACGTGGTCGACACGCGGCTCGCGCTCGACGGCGGCGCATGGACGCTCACGGCCTTTGCCAGCAACCTGTTCGACAAGAAATACAATGCCGAATTCTCGCCCGGCGGCTTCGTGTTCAAGGCGCGGCCGCGCATCTACGGGCTTGAGGGGACGGTCAAATTCTGAAGCAGCCCCAATTGAAGGACCATAAGTGACTCGCATCCTGATCCTCTATTATTCCTCCTACGGCCATATCGAGACGATGGCGCGCGCGGTCGCCGAAGGCGCCGCGGGCGTCGAGGGCTGCGAGGCGGTGCTGAAGCGCGTTCCGGAGACGATGGGCGAGGAGCAGGCACGCGCCGCGGGCATGAAGCTCGACCAGGAAGCGCCGTTCGCGACGCCGGGCGAGCTGGCGGATTATGATGCGATCATCTTCGGCACGCCGACCCGCTTCGGCAACATGGCCGGGCAGATGCGCACGTTCCTCGACCAGACCGGTCCGCTCTGGGCCACCGGCGCGCTGATCGGCAAGGTCGGCAGCGTGTTCGCCAGCACCGCCAGCCAGCATGGCGGGCAGGAGACGACGATCACCTCGTTCCACACCACCCTGCTTCACCATGGCATGGTCGTGGTCGGCCTGCCCTACAGCTTCGCCGGCAACGCGATCATGACCGAGATCAGCGGCGGCACGCCCTATGGCGCGACGACGATCGCCGGCGGCGACGGCAGCCGGCCGCCCAGCGACAACGAACTTGCCGGTGCCCGATTCCAGGGCGATCATGTCGCCAGAATTGCCCGGAAGCTCGCCGCATCGCCGCCCGCCAACTGATCGAAACGACAGGAGCCGAAACATGACCGTTTCCCCATCCAGCCGCCTGCACCACACCGCCTATGTCGCCAAGGACCTCGAGGCGACGCGCCATTTCTACGAGGATATTCTCGGTTTTCCGCTGGTCGCCACCTGGTGCGAGCAGGAAGACCTGTTCGGCAAGGAACGGACCTATTGCCATTGCTTCTTCGGCCTTTCCGATGGCAGCGCGCTGGCCTTCTTCTCCTTCGCCGACGCTGACGACCAGGCCGAGTTCGGCCCCGAGCTTCCGTCGAGCCCGTTCCGCCACATCGCCCTGAACGTCGACGCCGCAGCCCAGGCCGATCTGGAGCGCCGGATCGTCGAGGCGGGCATCGAGCCGCCGGGGACCTATATCCTCGAACATGGCTATTGCCGATCGGTCTATGTGGTCGATCCCGACGGCATGATCGTCGAGTTCACCCGCGACGCGGACAAGGCCGACGAGATCAACGCGATGCGCCTGAAGGATGCGCATTCCGAGCTGAAGCGCTGGCTCGCGGGCGATCACCGGCCGAACAACGACGTGCGCCACATCCTCGAAGACGCGCAGTGAAGACGAGCGGCCGCATCGACCCGGGGTGCTGAACCCATGCTTCCTGGCGCGGCCGCGCGGACGATGATCGATGTCGATGTCGGGGACGGCGTGCTCCACACGCTCGTCGCCGGCACCGGACCCGACATGGTCCTGCTCCATGGCTGGACGCTCGATCATCGCAGCTGGCTGCCGCAGCATCCGCTCGCTGACCGGGCGCGGCTGGTCATGCCCGATCGGCGCGGCTTCGGCCGGTCGACCGCGCCGCCCGATCTCGCTCGCGAGTGGCGCGACGTGGATCGTCTCGCGCGCGCCGGTCGCTTCGTGCTGGTCGGCCTGTCGCAGGGCGCGAGCGTCGCGCTCGATTATGCCCGCCACCGGCCCGAACGGCTGAGCGCGCTGGTGCTGGTCGGCGCGCCGCTGCACGGCGTCGTGCCCCAGGGCGACGACGAACGGGACATCCCGCGCCCCCGCTATGCCGACATGATCCGGGCCGGGCGGCTCGCCGCGATGAAGGCCGATTGGGCGACGCATGAGCTGATCGAGGCCGCCGAGCCTGCCCGGCCGCTGCTCGATGCCATGCTGGAGGACTATGACGGGCGCGATCTGCTGGCGGCGCCCGCCCCGATCACGATCGGCCGCGACGACATCGCCGCCTTGCCGATGCCGGTGCTGGCCGTCGCCGGCGCGGGCGACACCGCGTGGCGGCGGCGGGTCGCCGCCTTTATCGGCGCAACCGCGCCCGCCGGCCGCGTTATCGGCGTGGATGACGCCGGGCATCTCTGCAATCTCGACAATCCCGTCCAGTTCAACGCGATCCTCGCGGATCTCCTCGTTTCGCTTCCCCACTGAAAGGCCGCCCCGATGTTCCTCCTCCCGCCGATCCCGCGCGCATGACCGCCGGCCGCTTCCTCACCACGCATGTCGGCAGCCTGCCGCGCCAGGACGATCTGATCGCGCTGATGTTCGCGCGGGAAGAGGGGCTGCCGCTCGATCCCGTGGCGGTCGATGCGCGGATCGAAGCCGCCGTCCGCCATGTCGTGACCAAACAGGCCGAAGCCGGCATCGACATCGTCAATGACGGCGAACAGTCCAAGCCGAGCTATGCGACCTATATCAAGGACCGGCTCAACGGCTTCGGCGGCGCGGGCAACAGCTATGTCTTTGCCGACGTCGAGGATTTTCCGGGCGTCAAGCAGCGCATCTTTGGCGATCCCGGCCGCAGGCACCGCAAGACCCCGGCCTGCAATGCCCCGATCTCGGTGAAGGACATGACCGCGGTCGAACAGGATACCCGCACGCTCAACGCCGCGCTCGCGCCGCATCCGGGGCGGCAGGCATTCATGAGCGCCGCCTCGCCGGGGGTCACCGCGCTGTTCTTCGCCAACGACTATTATGACAGCGACGAAGCCTATCTCTTCGCGCTCGCCGAGGGGCTGCGCCACGAATATGAGGCGATCGCCGCCGCCGGGATCATCCTGCAGGTCGACTGCCCGGATCTGGCGATGGGCCGCCATACCCAGTTCCGCGACCTGACCCTCTCGCAGTTCCGCGACCGGATCATGCTCAACATCGAGGCGCTCAACCACGCCACCGCCAACATCCCCGAACGCCAGCTGCGCATGCATATGTGCTGGGGCAATTATCCGGGGCCGCACCACTGCGACGTGCCGTTCAAGGACATCATCGACCTGGCCTGGCGCGCGCGGCCGCACGCCATCCAGTTCGAGGCGGCCAACCCCCGCCACGCCCATGAATATGAGATGTTCGAGGGAAACGGCGTGCCCGAGGGCAAGATGCTGATCCCGGGCGTGATCGAATGCCAGTCCAGCTATATCGAGCATCCCGAGCTCATCGCGCAGCGGATCGGGCGCTATGCCGATCTGGTCGGGCGCGACAATGTGATGGCCGGCATCGATTGCGGCTTTTCGGTCCATGTCGGCTCGGGCGGGGTCGATCCCGACATCGTCTGGGCAAAGCTCGCGGTGCTGGCGGAGGGGGCGCGGCTGGCGAGCGCGCGATATTGGTAGAGGCAGCCGGCGATGCAACGATCCGGATCGCCGTTGAATCGATCGACGACACATTTCCCAGCGGGACGAAATATCGCGCCTGGCGCGCAGGTCAGACCGGGCTCCTCCAGTCGCGCGCGCCGACCGCGTCCAGCAACGTCGCGGAGGGCGGGATGGGCGTGGCATCGACCGGGTCCGCGAGCAGCGCCGCGACCCGGCGGCGCAGATCGGCGATCATCCGCCGGCGGTCGGCATCGTCGCGGCGCGCGACGGCGTAGCTGACCTGCGGCGCGACGAGATCATAGCCGAGATAGCCGAGGAACAAATGCTGGGTCGGCCACAATATCTTGTCGATCGCGCCATAGTCGCCCTCGTCGGAAAATCGCTGGGGCGTACCGCCGGTGGTGACGCTGATAAGGCTGCGCCGACCGCGGAACAGCCCCGACTCGAAGCGCGTACCATCGGCATAGGCGACACCGTAAGCGCCGACCCGGTCGATCCATCCTTTCAGCATGGCGGGCGGGCCGCCCCACCAGAGCGGGAATTGCAGGATCAGCAGATCGGCCCGGCACAGCCGCTCCTGCTCGCGCCGTATCTCCGGGACGAAACCGCCCGACAGCGCCGCGGCGCGCTGCTCCGACTGGTAATGGAAGGCCGCCGGATTCTGCACCTCCACGAAGTCGAGCGGCCCGCCGACCGCACCGAAAGTGTCGCCATACAGGTCCGACACGACCACCTCGTGCCCAAGCGCGCGCGCCTCATCGGCGGCGGCGTCGCGCAGGGCGGCGTTGAACGATACCGGGGAAGGATGCACGTAGACGATCAGGACATTCATGGCGTTCTCCCCCGCTTCATGCCGTACCGGCAGCAACACTTGCTTCCGTCGCGTCCGGCGGACAATCGCCTTGCTTCCGACGCTGATACCGGTAACTGTGAGCGCGCGAAACCGCAATGCAGCCAGGGGAAGCGCGATGATCGAGACGCCGGTCGGGAAGCATATGGGCCGGCGGAACTGGGCACGCCGCGCCAGACTGGTCGCCGCGCTGGCCGGCATCGTCGCCGGCTCGGCCCTGGCCGCGACGCCCGCCCCGATCACGATCGCCCGGCAGGGCTCGTTCGAGGCCGGCGGCCGCGTCATCGGCGGCGGCGACCAGACGCTGTCGTGCGACCATGGCCATGTCGAATATCAGATTCCGGTCAATCCGCGCGCCGTCCCGTTGTTCCTGTGGCACAGCTCCAGCGCGGCCGTCTGGCAGCGCCGCTGGGATGGCGGGGAAGGATTCCAGAGCATTTTCCTGCGCCGGGGTTTCGCGACCTATGTCTGGGACGGACCGCGCGTCGGCCGGGCGAATTATGGTTGTGTCGACTATAGCTACAAGGCGCGGATCGGGCAGGACCAGGGCAATTGGACGGCCTGGCGGCTGGGGCCCCGCGCTGGCGAGTGGTTCCCTGGCGTGCAGTTCCCCAGGGGCGACCAGGCGGCATGGGAACAGGCGACGCGAGCGCGCTACGACGAGTTCGACACCATCGCCAATGCCCAGCTCGAATCCGACGCCGCCGCCAGGGCGCTAGACCGGATCGGGCGATCGGTACTGGTCACCAATTCGGCCGGCGGCATGCGCGCGCTGCTGACCGCGCTGAAGACCGACAAGGTCGCCGCGATCGTCTCCTATGAAAATCCCGGCTTCGTCTTTCCCGAGGGCGAGGGCCCGCAGGACCCGCCCGGTGCCTTCGGTCCGATCCATGTGCCCGCCGCCGAATTCGCCAGGCTGACGCGCATGCCGATCCAGCTCGTCTGGGGCGACAATATCGACAAGTCGGAATTCTGGGCCGCCACCTACAAACAGGCCGAGGCGTTCGTGCGCATCGTCAACGCGCATGGCGGCAAGGCGGAGATGCTGCGCCTGTCCGACCAGGGGCTGCACGGCAACACCCATATCCCGTTTGCCGATCTCAACAATGTCGCGGTCGCCGACCAGCTGTCCGCGTTCCTGCGCAAGCATCGCCTCGACGGCCGTGGCCGCTGATGCCGCCAGACAAGGAAACCACCTTGCCCTATCTCCTCGCCGAGCAGCTTCCCACGGCCAGTGCCGGCCGCCGATTCCGCGACGCACTGGCCCGACCGGGCATCTATCGCCTGCCCGGCGCGCATAACGGCCAGGCGGCCATCCAGGCGCGCAATGCCGGCTTTGACGGGCTCTATCTGTCGGGCGCCGCGATGACCGCGTCGATGGGCCTGCCCGATCTCGGCATCATCACGGTGGACGAGGTCGCCTTCTTCATCCGGCAGATCGTCCGCTCCTCCGGCCTGCCGCTGCTGGTCGATGGCGACACCGGCTATGGCGAAGTGCTGAACGTCATGCACATGGTCCGCACCTTCGAGGATGCGGGGGCGGGTGCGGTGCACCTGGAGGATCAGATCCTGCCCAAGAAATGCGGGCATCTGAACGGCAAGAAACTGGCCGACGCGCACGACATGGCCGCCAAGGTCGCCGCGGCAAAAAAGGCGGCGCGCGACATGGTGATCGTCGCGCGCACCGACGCGGCCGGCGTCGAGGGCTTCGACGCGGCGGTGGAACGCGCGCGCCTCTATGTCTCCGCCGGCGCCGACGCGATCTTCCCCGAGGCGCTGAACACGCGCGAGATGTTCGAGCGGTTCGCGGCGAAGATGCCCGGCGTCCCGCTGCTCGCCAACATGACCGAGTTCGGCAAGACGCCCTTCTATACGGCGGACGAGTTCGAGAGCATGGGCTACAAGCTGGTGATCTGGCCGGTTTCCTCGCTGCGCGTCGCCAATCGCGCGCAGGCGGACCTCTACGCGGCGATCGCGCGCGATGGCGGCGCCCAGAACATGGTCGCCCGCATGCAGACGCGCGCCGAGCTCTACGACGTGATCGGGCTGCACGATTATGAGGCGCTCGACGCCTCGATCGTCAGGACGATCGTGCCCGAGGGCATGGCGCAGGAGCGCGCCGGATAGAGCGGCCACGTACGGCATCCCAAGCATCGCACCGATCGAGGAGGAACGAATGGACAAGGGCGTCTTCATCATCACCGGCGGCAGCCGGGGGATCGGCGCGCAGGTGGCGGCGGAAGCCGCGCAGGCGGGCTATCACGTACTGCTCACCTATGCAGGGCGGGTCGATGCCGCCGATGCAGTGGTCGCGGCGATCCGCGCCAAGGGGGGCGAGGCCACCGCCGTCCAGGCCGACACCGGCAAGGCCGCGGATATAGCGCGTCTCTTCGCCGCCGCCGACGAGATCGGGCAGGTCACCGCCTTCGTCTATAATGGCGGCGTGACGGGCGGCACCGGGCGGCTGGAGGACCAGAGCGACGAGACGCTGGCGGAGGTCGTCGCGATCAACCTCACGGGTGCGATGATCGCGAGCCGGGAAGCGGTCAAGCGCATGTCGACCAGACATGGCGGCAGGGGCGGCGCGATCGTGCTGCTGTCCTCGCTCGCGGCGCGGCTCGGTATGCCGGGGCAGCATGTCTGGTACGCGGCATCGAAGGGCGGCGTGGATAGCTTCGCGATCGGCCTGTCGAAGGAGGTCGCGCTCGAAGGCATAAGGGTCAATGTCGTGGCGCCCGGCCCGATCGACACCGAGATCCATGCGCCCGGCCATCTCGATCGCATCGCCGATCTGCTGCCGATGAAGCGCGCCGGCAAGCCCGAGGAAGTCTCCGCCGCGATCATGTTCCTCGTATCGGACCGTGCGTCTTATATCTCGGCGGCAACGATCGAGGTCGGAGGCGCGCGCTGAGCGAGCGCGCGCCCGCGCCAGGAGTCGACGGGCCGACATGGATGTTGTGGGTCCGATCGCATCGAGAACAGGGTTCGCGCGGAGGCGCGGAGGCGCGGAGATTCTGCCGGGCGAATCAGCGTGCGCCTATATCCCCCTTTGATCGAAAGGTTGGCCGTCCCAATCGGGCCGCGGCCCCGGCCGGACCATCTCCGCGCCTCAGCGCCCCTGCGCGACAATCATACCGTGCCGCCCACGGGCCGATCGTGAATAAAGCCAGGCCTGGCGGCCTGGAACTGAAGTTGTTTGATATATTTGAATTCCGTCATGCTGAAACGAGTTCAGCATGACGTCAGGTTTGTATTGGAACGAACTTCGGATTCAGGGCATTAGAGTAGCTTGCATTAAATCAGAGCCACCACCACCCGTTCGTCCTGAGTAGCCATCGAGTAGCCGCGCAGCGGCGTATCGAGAGGGCGTATCGAAGGACAGGTTCCGCGCGACAACCTGTCCTTCGATACGGGCTCTCGATACGCCTTCGGCACCTCGATCCCTACTCAGGACGAACGGATCAGATTTAACGCTCGCCGCTCTAGAAATTGACCTGATCGCCACCCTTGAGGCCGAGCAGCTGGCGCGCCTCGTCGGGTGTCGCCACCTCGAGGCCGAGTTCGGTGACGACACGCACCATCTTGGTGACCTGCTCGGCGTTCGAGGTCGCGAGCTGGCCGCGGCCGATCGACAGGCTGTCCTCCAGGCCGACGCGGCAATGCCCGCCGAGCAGCACGCTCTGCGTGCAGAAGCTCATCTGATGGCGGCCCGCGCCGAACGCCGAGAAATGATAGTCGTTGCCGAACAGGCTGTCCGCGACCGTCACCATATGCGCGACGTTGCGCACGTCCGGCCCGATGCCGCCAAGGATGCCGAACACGCCCTGGATCATGAAGGGCGGCTCGATCAGCTTCAGGTCGGCGAAATGCGCCAGCGTATAGACATGGCTGATGTCGTAGCATTCGAACTCGAACCGGGTGCCGCCCGCCATGCCGACCTCGCGCATGATGCGCTCGATATAGCCGATATCATTGTACATGATCCGGTTGGTCGACCCGCGGACATATTCCTCTTCCCAGGGATGCTCCCATTTCTCGACCCGGTTGGCGGCGGCGCTGAAGTCGAAGATCAGCGGCCCCATGTTGAGCGAGGCGACCTCGGGCTTGAGCGTCTTGGCGGCTTCGATGCGCTGGTCGAGCGTCATCGTCGTGCTGCCACCGGTCGAGATGTTGATCGCGGCGTTGGTCGCCTGCTTGATCCGCGGCAGGAACCGCAGGAATGCCTCGGGCGACGGCGTGGGGCTGCCATCCTCGTTGCGCGCATGGAGGTGGATGATCGAAGCCCCAGCCTCGGCCGCCGCGATCGCCTCGGCCGCGATCTGGTCGGCGGTGACGGGCAGGTGGGGCGACATGGACGGCGTATGGACTGATCCGGTCGGCGCGCAGGTGATGATGACCTTGCGGTTCTTGCCCTGATTGAACATCTGTCCCTCCTCAGTCTGTTTTGCCGAGGCTCTTATAGCCCTGCGCGGCAAAGGTCTTTGACGTTTAAATACTCGTCGATACCAAGGTGCGATCCTTCGATGTCCGGATGCCTGTCGCTGCAAGAGCGCGCGCGATATTCGAGGCGCGAACTTGTTACCGGGACCAAAAACACCCTATGACGTGTGTGGCCTGCCGCGCTGAATCGACCGCGCGAACCAACGGCATGATTGATCGCGGCGCCACAAAATCCCATATGATATCGGAAAATGGGTTTAGCCCTGGCCGAATCGGGCACATCATGGAGGGGTTATGGCCGAGTGCAGGCGGGATCGGTTGACCGTTGAAGGCGATTGTGCCGCGCCCTCCGGCGGCACGGCCGCGGCGAGCCGCGAGCCGGCCCTCGCACGGGTCGGGCCGCTCGAGATTACCCGGCTCGACAATGTTCGCGGGCACATTTCCCTCCCGGGACAGGAAGGTGGATCGCGCGACAAGACCAGCACGATCCTGTTCCTGCTGAATGGCCGCGCGAGCCTGGGCCAGCTCGGCAACCATGTCCTGCTGTCCCCCGGCGACGCCAGCCTGCTCGACCATGCCGTGCCGTACGACCTCGACGCCGCCGAGCCGAGCTGCCTGTTGTCGATACGCGTGCCCACCCGCATGCTGCGGGATCATCTGCCTTCGCCCGAATGGCTCTGCGCACGCCGGCTGCCCGGCGGGAACGGCATGACGGGCCCGATCGTCGCGATGATCGGCGCGCTATTCGGCGGCGGCGATGCGCTCAGCGAGCCTTATCAGCTGCGCGTCGCCCGCCATGTGCTCGATCTGGTCGCGACCTCCTATGCGATCGCGTTCGAGGCGCAGGAGGCCAGTTCCTCGATCATCGTCGGACGGCAGGCAGCGGTGAAGCTCTATATCGAGCAGCATCTGCGCGATCCGGGCCTCACGCCCTGCTCGATCTCGACCAATCTGCGCCTGTCGTCGCGCTATCTGCGCCTGATCTTCGCCGCGAACAGCGAGACGGTATCGGCCTATATCCTGCGCCGCCGGCTCGAGGAATGCGCCAAACAGATCGCAGACCCGCGCTGGCGCGGCCATTCGATGACCGAGATCGCCTTTGCCTGGGGCTTCAACAGCGCGCCGCATTTCACGCGCAGCTTCCGCGACCGCTTCGCCACCGCGCCGCGCGACTATCGCCGCGCCCATCTCGACGGCGCGCGGATCGCGGCGTAGCGCGCCACGCCCGCAAGGGCTCAGTGAAGGGCGCCTATGTCGCGCAGGTCGCGCCCGCGGGTTTCGGGAAGCAGCAGCGTGGCGACCAGCGCGCACGCCATGCCGATGACGCCCATGATCGTCATGCCGATGCTCAGCGTCATACCGGCGCCGATCAGCACCGCGCCCTGGATGAAGATGAAGCTCGTCGCCCGCCCGAAATTATAGGCGAAAGCCTGGGAGGTGGCGCGCACCTCGGTCGGGAACAGCTCGCTGAAATACGGCCCGAATGCCGCGTAGATGCCGAACTGGAAAAAGCCGTAGACCATGCCCGCCGGCAGGAGCGTCCAGGCCGAATTGCCGAGCGGCAGATAGAGATAGGCGATCACCGCCAGCACGAAGCCCAGCGCGAAAATCCTGAAGGTCGCGCGCCGGCCGAAACGGTCGGCGATATGCGCGTTGACGAGGAAGCCGAAGAAGCCGCCGACACTGTTCAGCAGGACGAAGAGCCCGGCGACGCTGAGCGACAGGCCGCGTTCCGTCACCAGAAAGGTCGTCAGGAACGACGTGACCGCGAAGGCGGCGCCCTGCGCGCCGGTCGACAACAGGCAGGCGAGCGCCGTGGTCGGCAGCAGATCCCGTCGCAACATCGCGAACGGGTGGCGGCCCTTGGTCGCCTTGGTGAACAACGGCGATTCGTCGCCGTGGCGGCGGATGAAGAAGGTCAGCAGCGCCGGCGCCAGCCCGATCCAGAACACGACGCGCCAGCCGAGCCATAGCGGCATCAGCCCCGCGACCGGGCCGGCGAGGATCGCGGCCAGGCCGGAGCCGACGGCATTAGCGCTCTGCATCGTGCCCAGCGCGCGGCCGCGCCAGGCCGGCGCGATCATCTCACCGAGCAGCACCGCGCCGACCGCCCATTCCGCCCCGAAGCCGAGGCCCTGCAAGGTGCGCAGGATCAGCAACTGTTCGTAATCCTGCGCAAAGCCCGACAGAAACGAGAAGACCGAGAACCACAGGATGGTGAGCTTGAGGATCCGCGCGCGCCCGAAGCGATCGGACAGCCAGCCGCCCGCCCAGCCGCCGATCGCCGCCGCGAAGAAGTTCGCCGACACGATGCTGCCCGCCTGCCCGATCGTGAGGCCAAGCGCCGCGATCAGCAGCGGCACCATATATTGGTAGATGAGGCCATCCATCGCATCCAGGCCCCAGCCGAGGAAACAGGCCCAGAACACCCGCCGGGTCCTGCCGTCGGCAAGGGTGTACCAGCCGAAGAAGCTGCTCGTGTCGGGCTCGGCTGCTGGGGACTCGGTGGGCGCCATGCGGAACCTCGTTCAAGGGGGCAACGACGGGGCGTCGCGGTCAAATCTCCGGAAGGGCCAGTGTATCCGTCCGTGATCCGCTCACTTTTCCGAGGCGGCAGGCATAGTTGCAGACCGACGCAGCGAACACGCGATCGATCAAGCGTCGAGGCCGGCGATGCCGGAACGCGATCAAGCCATGGTTTCACTATGCCCGGTTAAGCATTGTGGAGATCAAATAAAGATGCCTCTCGGAGCATTTCGACGCTAAGAAACATCTCTAGCATCAGATACCGGTAACAACTGGATCATGAGCGTCCTCCCACGGTCGGGGGACGCCGAACATAGGGAGGGGAGTGATGTCCAAGATCAGCTTTCTGCTTCGCACCTCGGGCGCGGCAATCGCGTTCGCCGCGATCGTCAACGGCCCGGCCGCGAAGGCGCAGGCGGCCGACCGGCCCGCCACGGCGGCCCAGGCCCAGCCGGCCGATGTCGCGCAGGCTGACGCCGCCGACGAGACCGCCAGCGAGATCATCGTCACCGGTTCGCGCCTCGGCCGCGCCGGCTACGACGCGCCGACGCCCGTCAACGTGGTCGGCCAGGAGCGGCTGAAGCAGCTCAACATCCAGAACATCGCCGACGCGCTTAACCAGATCCCGTCGTTCCGGCCGATCAACGGACCCTCGACCAATTCCTTCCGCGTTTCGGGCGCGATCGGTGCGCGCACGCTCGATCTGCGTGGCCTGGGCGCCACGCGCACCCTGACGCTGATCGACGGACGGCGCTTCGTGTCGAGCAACGACAACAGTACCGTCGACCTCAACAGCATCCCCAACATCGTCGTGCAGCGCGCCGAGGTCGTCACCGGCGGCGCGTCCGCCGCCTATGGCGCGAACGCGGTCGCGGGCGTGGTCAACCTGATCCTCGACACCAAGCTCAACGGGCTCAAGGGCGACGTGAATGTCGGCGTCACCGAGCGTGGCGACGGCCAGACCTATTATGCCGCGCTCGCCGGCGGCACCGATTTCTCGGGCGGCCGCGGCCATGTGATCGCGGCGGTCGAATATGCCGAGGAAAAGGGCCTCGGGCCGTGCGAGGTCCGCTCCTGGTGCCGGAAATACACCAACTATGTGTCCAATCCGGGCTACAACACGACGACCCGGACCAGCACCAACGGCCTGCCCGCGACGCTCGTGCTCGACGGCGTCAACTTCGTCTATAACGACAACGGCATCCTGGTCGGCGCGACCAAACCCAACGGCTCGGGCGGCACGATCACGCTCGGCCAGCAGGTGCTGAACGTCGGGGCGACCTCGCTGCCGAACGCCCTGCGCGGCAAGCAGTTCGACGCGAACGGCAATCTCGTCCCCTACACGTTCGGCAATTATCTGAGCGGGTCGTTCCAGCAATTCCCGAACGGCAGCGACCCGACCCAACCCTATCTGCTGGGCCTCACGCCATCGCCGCTGGTGGTGCCGACCAAGCACGTCTCCGCGATGGCGCATGCCGATTACGACCTGACCGATTCGATCACGGCGTCAGTCGAATTCATGTATTCGCGCGTCGTCGGCGGCCCGGCCCGCTCGACCCCGCCACTCGACGACCGCACCGCGATCGACATCAACAATCCCTATATCTCCGCCCAGACGCGAGCCGCGATCCTCGCGGCCGATCCGGCGATCACCAACATCCTCGTCAGCCACGCGGCGTTCGGCCTGTCGCCCGACGGCCTGGCGATCGGCACGAGCACGAACACGACCTATCGCGGCGCCCTCAGCCTCAAGGGCGATCTGGGCAGCGGCTGGGCATGGGATGCCTATTACACCTATGGCCAGGTCGACGGCAGCGTCGTCAGCTACAAGACGCGCACCAAGGAATGGAACAACGCGGTCGACGCGGTGCGGGTGACGGCGGCGAATGTCGGCACCTCCGGGCTCGCGATCGGCAGCATCGTCTGCCGCACGACGCTGACGGTGCCGACCAATGGCTGTATCCCCATCAACCTGTTCGGCACGATCAGCCCGGAGGCCGGCGCGCGCTATCTCCGTACCGCGACGCAAAGCCGCAAGTTCGAACAGCATGTCGTCGCGGCCAATCTGCGCGGATCGCCGTTCAGCACCTGGGCCGGCGAGGTCAAGGTGGCGGCGGGCGGCGAATATCGCAGTGACACGGCGGAGGGCAACGCCGACCCGCTGACCCTGTCGGGCGCGTTCATCCAGGCGGCGACCACCGTCCTGCCCTTCACCAAGACGACGGTGACCGAAGGCTATTTCGAAGCCGGCGTCCCGCTGCTCAAGGATTCGGCGCTGGGCAAGGCGCTCGATGTCGACGGCGCCGTGCGCTACACCAAGTATAATAATTTCGGCAATGCGACGACCTGGAAGCTGGGCGCGGTCTATACGCCGATCTCCGACATCACCTTCCGCGTCACGCGCTCGCGTGACATCCGCGCGCCAACCGCGCTCGAATCGAGCCCGAACGCGACCACCACCCAGCTTCCGCTCGCCGATCCGTTCGTCGGCGGCACGACGCTGCAGCTGGTCGTCGCCGGCGGCAACCCGAACCTGAAGCTGGAGCGCGGCAACACCTTCACCGCGGGCGTGGTGCTGAAGCCGAGCTTCGTCCCGCGGTTCAACATGTCGATCGACTATTACGACATCAAGGTGGACGGCGCGATCGACTCGCTGACGCCGGCGGTGATCGCGACGGCCTGCCGCAACCAGAACCTGCTGTGCAACCTGATCCAGTTCAATCCGAACGGATCGATCAACACGATCTTCACTACCTCGCAGAACCTCAGCCAGCTGCACGCCGAGGGTTTCGAACTGGTGGCGGATTATCGCATCCCGGCGCTCGGCGGGAATATCGACCTCCAGGTCAACGGCAACTATGTGCTCGATCTGTCGACGACCGGCGCCACCGGCGTGGTGACCCAGCTCGACGACGTCACCGGCAATGCCGGCTCGGTCACCAACATCCAGGGCGTGCCGCGCTGGAAGCTGGACGGCGTGATCAGCTACTCCCGGCCAAGCTGGGGGATCAGCGCGCATGGCCGCTATATCCCCGAGGGTATCCTCGATTCGACCAAGATCGGCCCGGAGCAGGAGGGCTATGACATCAACAACCCGAACAGCATCACGACCAACAAGGTCGACTCGCGCTTCTACATGGACCTGTCGGCGCACATCAACGTCGCCAATGTCGAGTTCTTCGCGAGCGTGAACAATGTGTTCGACAAGGGCGAGCCGAAGCAGCTGCGCTTCTTCGGCAATGGCCTGCACTTCGACCCGTTCGGCCGGGCCTTCAAGTTCGGCGTACGCGCGAAATACTGATCCTCACCGACAAGGGGAGGAGGCCCGGGCGAGCAGCGCAGCTCACCCGGGCCTTTTCTTTTTTGCAGGGGTGCGGGGAACAGGCACGAAAGGAAACGGCGGCCTCGCGAGGATCGCGAAGCCGCCGTCAGGTCGGTCAGGCCTTGAGCGAACAAGGCCGGGCGTCGCCGCCCGGCCCTTTCCCTCAGCCCTTCCAGCCGAGAAACACCCGGCGCCCATTGTCGTGCAGCACCTTGCGGCGCTCCTCCTCGGTCAGCAGCCTGGTCGATTCCTTCGCGCGCGCGACCATTTCCTTGTAGCTGCCCGAGGACGTGCCGATGTCCGATCCCCACATCAGCTTGTCCGGGCCGTAATAGTCGACGGCGCGGCGCAGCACCGCCCCGGGCGCGATGCCCTTTTCGCGGATGAAATCCATGTTCAGCGAGGTGAATTTGTAGGTGATGTTGTCGCGCGCCCTGAAGCCGTCGAACCGCGCGTCGATGCCGAAATCCGGCTGGGTGACGTCGGGCAGGAAGACGTGATCGAGCACGATGCGCAGATTCGGGAAACGATCCGCCATCGCCTCGATCACCGGGATCAGCACATCGGCGCCGCGCGCCGGCGCCTCGATATCCACCAGCAGCCCGAGATCATTGGCGAGCGTCCACGCCTCCAGCGCCGAGGGCGAGCTCAGCCACTTGCTCTTGTCCGTCACGCCCACCCCGAAGAAGCGGATGCCGATGATGCCGCGCGCCGCATCGTCGCGGATCATCTGCGGCGTCTCCGGTGCCTGCGGATCGACGATGATGATCGCGCGCATCTCGTCGGGGAAGATGTCCGCGGCATCGACGATATAGCTGTTGTCGGTGCCGTAGATCATGCCCTTCTGGACGGCGGCGATGCCGACGACATTCTCTTCCGCCATCCATTTGTGCATCTTTTCGGCGCTGGGCTTTTCGTTGATCGGATTGGGCCCGTGCATCCCGCCCGGCTTGCCGATCGTGCCGGGGCCGAACACCGATCCTTCGACCGCGCCCTCGCGAAACGGGTGGGTGCGCGGGTATTTCTCGAGATCGTCGGACACCAGATGGGCATGGGCATCGTAGATCGGGCCAGCATAGTCAGACATCACAATTCCTTTCATTCAATGTTTCACTCGAGGCGGCCGGGCCGCGCCGGTCCCCGCGGCGGCACGGCTCATTTGAGGTCGTCCAGGCTCATCCGTGCCGTCTCGCGCGTCGCGGTCAGCCACAGCAGGAAGGCGATCAGCGCGCAGGTCCCGACCACGCCGAACACGACGCGAACCGACCCGCTCTCCGCCAGGATGCCCCCGACGATCAGCGGGGTGAGCATCGACGCGCCGCGCGCCGTCGCGCTGGCCATGCCGAGCCCGACCGCCCGCAGCCGCGTCGGATAGCTTTCCGCCGTATAGGGCCAGACGATCAGCGATCCGATCGAGATCGACAGCGCGCCGAGCACGACCAGCGCGATCAGCACCGTGCGCGAATCCGGGATATGGACGGCGAGCGACAGCAATGCGACGGCGGCGATCAGCGTCCCGCCCAGCGCGAGCGGCCGCCGCCCGGTATGATCCATGACCGCCGCGACGATCGGCGAGGCGAACAGGTACAACGTGCTCGAAATCGCCGCATAGGCGAGCGCGTCGGCAACCGGGATCTTGAACTCGCGCACATAGATTGACGGGACCCAGGTCGTCAGGCCGAAGGTGGCGAAGGAGGTGAAGAACCACAGGCTGATGATGATGATCGAACGCTTGCGATAATCGCTGGCGAACAGCGCCTTCACCCTGGTCGGCGCCGCCGCCGGGGCCGTCCGCCCCCCCGTCGCCAGTTCGGCGTCCACCGCGATCGGCGGGCCGCCGAGCTTGGCGAGCGCGCGGTTCACGTCGTCGATCCTCCCGAGACGCGCCAGCCAGCGCGGCGATTCCGGCAGCAGGAGCACGACCAGCGGCAGCAGGGCCAGCGGGATGACGCCCAGCCCGAACAGCCAGCGCCAGCCGAGATGCGGAATGACGATCGCGCTCGACTGCGCCGCCGCCGCATAGCCCGCCATGCAGATGAACTGGAAGGTACCGAAATATCGGCCGCGGATGCTCGTCGGGGCAAGCTCGTTGATATAGGTGATCGCCACCGGCAGCGCCCCGCCGATCATGACCCCCTGGACGAAACGCAGCACGATCAGCGTCCAGTAATCCGGGCTGATGGCGCAGCCGATCGCGAGCAGGCTCATCAGCGTCATCGCGACCAGGAACACCGGCATCCGGCCGAAACGCTCCGCCAGCATGCCGAGCAGCATGGCGCCGACGAACTGCCCGGCATAGCCGGACGAGATCAGCGCCCCCATCGACACCGGCTTGAGCTGCCATTCGGCGGTCAGCGACGGCATGACATAGGAAATCGCCACGCTGTCCCATGAATCGAACAGCATGATGAAACCGAGCAGGATCGGCGGAACGAAGCGCAGGCGAACGGAGCGCAGGTCGTCGAGCACATGGCCGACCGCGACCTCTGCCGTGTTCGCGCCCCCGACCGGGCCCGTTGCACCACCGCCGCTCATCGGGCGTACACCGCTGCAGCAGTGCCGTTCAGGAAGCGACGGCGTTCGCCGTCGTCCAGCGCATCGGCGGCCGAACGTGCCATCGCCGCCTTCACCTCGTAGCTCTTCTCGCTCTGGCCGAGATCGGATCCCCACATCAGGCGATCGGCCCCGAAGCGATCGGCCAGTAGCCGGACGAAGTCGGCCGGCACCATTTTCTGGTCGGCGAGTCGATCGAACACGATCTCGGTCACCTTGAAATACATGTTGGGCATCCTCTCGAACATCGCGATGGTGGTCCCGATTCCGTAATCGGGTGGGCCGGGCAGCGTCGCGTCGAAGCCATGCTCGCGATACTTGCCCATTTCGGGATTCGACGCCGTGTGCGCGGTACCCACATGATCCAGGATGATGCGCAGGCCCGGAAACCGCTCGGCGACGAATTTCAGTGCGGGCAGCACCCAGGGCAGGTGCAACCGGAAAACGATGATCGCGACCGGAATGTCGAGATCGGCGGCCGCGCGCCAGCACTCCAGCGCCGCCGGCGAGTTCATCCAGCCGGTACCATAGTCCTCGAACCGGGTCTGGGCGAAACGCACGCCGCGCACCCCGTCCTCGCGCACCATCCGCCGCAGCGCCGCCGGCGTCGCCGGGTCCTGCGCATCCAGGATGACGACCGGCACGAAGCGGTCCGGGAAACGCCGGCCGGAATCGATGATGTAGCGATTGTCATAGCCATAGACATGGCCGCGCTGGACGATGCACGCCTGCGCCACGCCGTGGGCATCCATCTGCCCGATCAGCCAGTCGGCCGTGACGCTATAGGTCATGAGCGTGACGCTGGTGGTGCCGCGCATCGGCGACGGCGGATAGGCCACCGGATCGTCCGCGATGAGATGCGCGTGCGTGTCGAACAGGGGGAGGGGCACACTCACCAGCCGCTCACCGGCTGATCCTCGGTCTGGACCCCGCCGACCGCGGCCACCCGCGCGGTCATCATGTAGCTGCCGATCAGAATGACCAGGTCGAACACGAACCGGTCGCTATGCAGCGCGCGCAGGGAAGCCAGCACGACATCATCGGGCGAGACGTCGCGCACGACGGCGTCGACAAAGGCGATCAGGGCCAGATCCGGCGCGGCGAGCAGCGAGGGATCGCCCCCCAGGACCGCTGCCTCTTCAGCGGCGCTCAGGCCGGCGGCGCGGGCCAGGCCGCGATGATGGAACAGCTCATAGTTGGAACCCTGCAGGTGAGCGACCCGCAGGATCGCCAGCTCGCGCAGCCTGGGATCGAGGTCGCACTCGATCGTGGCCCGGCCGAGAGCCGCCTGCGCGGACCAGAGCTGATCGCTGGCGTGCATCGCCATGTGCGAAACGTTCAACAGGCGCCGTTGATTGGCGCCAAACACCCGTTCATGCTTTTCGGGTGAAAGAGTATCGAAGGACGGATAGGGTATCCGGCTGCAATTCACCGGATAGGATGCGGACGACTGTTCATCGATCATCGCGGACTCGACTATATCGCCCCTTATCCGCAACTCGACCCCTCCCCTCTATATTACTATCGCGCGCCGATATACTCGATCAGCGAATTTGGAGTTGATACCGCACCCCTTCTGCGCGAAGCCGATGGGACCGGGAACAAGTCTCCGCGAGATCGTAGGTGGAGCGCCCCTTTCGACACAAGACCGGAAATCGGACCCATCATAAGGAGAGCGTATAGTGACTGAGACAAGCTTCTCGCTGGCCGGGCGCAAGGCGCTGGTGATCGGCGCCGACTCCGGCATCGGCCTGGCCTGTGCGCGCGCGATCGCGATGGCCGGCGCCGACCTGGTGATCGGGGGCCTCGATGCGGCGAAGGGCGACGGGTTGGCGCGCGAGATCGCCGCGGCGAGCGGCACCTCGGTCAGCTATGTCGCGGTCGACGTTACCGAAGAGGATCAGGTCGCGGCGGCGGTCGCGACCGCGGTCGAGCGACTGGGCGGGCTCGATATCGCAATGAACAATGCCGGCATTCCGGGGCCGACCGGGGCGCTCGACACAATAGACGCGGCCGATTTCGACCGGCTGTTCGCGATCAACGTGCGCGGCACCTGGCTGGGCATGAAATATCAGGTGCCGGCGATGCTGGCGCATGGTGGCGGATCGATCATCAACCTGGCGTCGACGGCGGCGCTCACCGGGCTGCCGTTCGTCGTCCCCTATGCCGCGACCAAGCATGCGGTGGCCGGGCTGACGAAATCGGCCGCGCTGGAGCTTGCCCCGCGCGGCATCCGCGTCAACGCGATCGCGCCGGGCCCGGTCGATACCGGGCTGCTTCATACCATGCGCGCGGGCCGGCTGAGCGCCGGCGGCGCACAGCCGCTGAAGGTACCGATGGACCGGGTCGCGCAGCCGGACGAGATGGCCGGCGCGGTGGTGTGGCTCGCGTCGAGCGCATCCTCCTATGTCACCGGCGCGATCATCTCGATCGATGGCGGCGTGGTCGCGCAATAAGGCGATCAGTCAGCGAACGGGTCGGGCGGGATCTCAGTCGAAAGATCGATGACGACCGTCTTGACCTCGCTGAACTCGCGCAGCGCGTCGATCCCGTTTTCGCGGCCTATGCCGCTCAGCTTGAACCCGCCATAGGGCAGCATGAAATGAACCGGGCGGAAGGTATTGACCGAGACGAGCCCACTCTCGATCCGGTTCGCGACGCGGTGCGCGCGTGCGACATCATTGGTCCATAACCCCCCGACCAGGCCGTACTCGCTGTCATTGGCGAGCGCGATCGCTTCCTCCTCGCCCTCGAACGGCATCAGTGCGACGACTGGGCCGAACACCTCTTCCCGGGCGAGCCGGGACTGATTGTCGACCTCGGCGAACACCGTCGGCTCGACGAAATAGCCGCGATCGAGGCCGGGCGGGCGCCCGCCGCCGACCAGCAGCCTGGCGCCGCTCTCGCGGCCGATCGCGATATAGCTCTCGGTCTTGTCGCGCTGCTCGGCCGAGGTGTGCGGCCCGATATGAGTCTTTGGATCGAGCGCGCCGCCGACCCGGATGCGCCCCGCGCGCGAGGCCAGTTCGCGCGCGAACCGGTCATAGACCGGCCGCTCGACGAACATCCGCGACGCCGCCGAGCAGGACTGGCCGGTCGAGCGGAAAGCGCTGTGCACGGCCACCGAGATCGCCTTTTCCAGATCGGCGTCGGCGAACACGATGAAGGGCGACTTGCCCCCGCATTCGAACGAACAGCGCTTCAGGTTGACGCTCGCCGCCGCCATGATCCGCCGCGCGGTGGCGTGCGACCCCGTGAACGACACCTTGTCCACGCCGGCATGCCCGGACAGCGCGGCGCCGACCGAGCCGTCGCCCGGCAGGACGTTGACCACGCCCGGCGGAAACCCGGCCTCCCCCGCCAGCCGGCCCAGCGCGAGCAGGCTCGCGGGCGTTTGTTCGGCGGGCTTGAGGATCACGGCATTGCCGGTCGCCAGCGCCGGGCCGAGCTTCCAGCAGGCGAGGAGGATCGGCGAATTCCACGGCAAGATCGCCGCGACCACGCCGACGGGTTGGTGTCGCGTATAGGCGATCGCATCGGCACGGAACGGGATCTGCGCGCCGTTGAACTTGTCGGCCGCGCCCGCGAAGAAGGTGAGCCAGTCGGCCGCGCGCTGCATCTCCCCCACCGTGTCGCGGAGCGGCTTGCCATTGTCGCGGCTTTCGATTTCGGCCAGCACGGCCGCGTCGCGCCGAACCAGATCGGCAAGCCGGGCGATCATCGCACCGCGCGCCGTCGGCGCCATGTCGCGCCACGCGCCGCGCAGCGCGGTTCTGGCGGCGGCGACCGCAAGGTCCACATCGACCGCGTCGGCGACCGCCACTTCGGCCCATATCTCCTCGGTGGAGGGATCGATGCTGCGGATCGTATCGCCCGAATGCGGCGCGACCCATTCGCCGCCGATCAGCAGGCGATCGAAATTCCCCGCGCCGCGCAGCATGCTCACGAGGCCTTCAGCATCCCGGGCACGCCGGCGGCGACGGTCTGCACCAGGCTGGCGACCGTCGCGCTGCCCGGCATCGCCCCCATCGCCACGCCGGTGTCGCGCGCGCTATCGCCGAAATACCAGCGGGTGTTGCGGGCGAACTTGTCGAGCACGTCGTCACGCGACAGCGCAGCCTCGGGCGAACCGGGGTGGAACGGCACATGCTTGAAATAGCTACGCCCCGCCGCCTCGACGGTCAGCCGCGCCGGGCAATGTTGCGGATAATCGGAAAGCGGGTCGACCGAGGCCTCGACCAGCTGCGCGAGCCGCAGGATGCGCGGGTCGGACAGGCGCTCGGGCATGAAGGTCTCCAGCGCCACGTCGCCATCGACCAATGCCGCCGCCACGCCGAAATAGAGGCTGAAGCGTGCCTCGTGCGGTGTGCTCGGCGCTTTCTTCCGGTCGCGCGGTTCGGTGACGAGCGTCAGACCGGGCTCGGCCAGCTGGCAGGCGATGCCAGTGATCTCATCGACCGTCACGCCGTCCCGCACGAAATCCGCGAGGATCTGCTTGGCGGCTTCGATGAACGCGTGGAGCAGCTGGCAACAGGGATAGGGCTTGTACGCCGTCTCGGGCAGATACCAGCGTGTGCCCAGCCCCTCGCCCGCCCTGGCGAAATCCAGGTCGCCGGTGACCGGCGTCAGATGAGTCTGGAAAAAGCCGAACTTGCCCTCGAAGACGCTGTCCGGTCCGGAGATGCCCGCCATCGCCAGGTCGATCGCAAGCATGCCGGCATGGGCGCCCCACCCGCCATGCAGGATCTTGGCGGTCGAGCCGGTGCGGGTCGATTCCTGAATGCCGGAGGCGAAGGTGCCGCAGATGCCGAGCCCGTCGCCGATCTGCGCCGGGGTGGCGCCCGCCAGGCGGCCGATCGCCGCCGCGACACCAAAGGATCCGATCAGCGAGGAGGTGTGGTAGCCCCGCTCGAGAAAACGATCGCCGCCGACGAACCCGAGCCGGATCATCACTTCATAACCGACCACCGTCGCGTCGATCGCCTCGGCCAGTGTCGCGCCCCGCGCCTCGGCGGCGGCGAGCACCGCGGGCACCACGGTCGATCCCGGCCGGGCGAGCGACGAGCCGTGCTTGTCGTCCATCTCCAGCGCCTGGGCGAGCGAGCCGTTGACCAGGGCGGCCAGTTCCGGCCGCGACCTGGCATCCAGCCCGAACAGCGACGCGCCCGTCCCCGCGCCCCAGGCGCCCGCGAGCTTCGCCGCTGCGGCACCGCTCTGTTCCCGGGGATTGGCGCCCGCGATGCATACGCCGATCGAATCGACGATGTGCCACAGCGCCGCGTCGCGCACGGCGGGAGGAATCGCATCGCGCGTGAGCCCGACCGCGTAGTTGGAAAAGGCTTCGGCCAGCATCGTCATCGTCGGTTTTCCCTATGGTGGAGGATGGTCAGCGAACCTGCTGCAACACCTGGCCCAGCCGCTGCGACGGAGCCGCCTCATGCTCCAGATTGTCGATGATCTGCTCGACCTCTGTCACGGCGGCAGGGAGCAGCACGCGGCCGGCGAGATCGCGGAACTTGTCCCGGAGCGCATCCTCCGACATCGGGTTGCGCCAATGACCGGAACGATAGGTCTGGTCGGCCTTGTGCTCGGTGCCGTCCTTCATCGTGACCGCCACGCGCACCGCGCGCATCTCATGCTTGCCGCCGGCGTCGAGCTCGGGATCGACATAGACCTCGATGCGATTGGCGAGATCGATGATCGTCGGATCGCGCAGCTTGTCGTCGCTATATTGGTCGATAAAGGCATTGCCTTCGAGCAAGGTAACCGCCGCCGTGTAGGGCAGGTTCATCTGCGCGGCGATCGTCTCGCCATTGGGCACATAGGGCCAGCCGCAATGGACATGGACCATGTCGGTGGTGCCGATGCGCACCTTGGCGACATCGCTGCCATGAATGCCGGTGCGCGCGATGATCGCGCGCAGCGCATCGACCGAGGTCTGGCTGGAAGCGAGCGACGAATAGCGCTTGAAGCCGTTCTTGCGCATCTCCCAGTCGCTGCCCAGGCCGTTGGTCGCCCAGCTCAGGTCGTATTCCGACGAATAGGTCGAACAGAAACCCCCATAGGGCGCCTCGAGCACGTCGCGCACGCCGGTCAGCCCCTCGCGCGCGCACAATGCGGCGATGATGCCGTTCTGCGATGCCTTGCCCGAGTGGAAACGCTTGGCCATCGCGCCGAACTGCGCGGCCATCAGCCCCGCCGCCTGGGACCCGGCCAGTCCGAGCGCACTGACATATTTATCGGTGTCGAGATCGAGCAGCTTGGCGATCGCCGCCGCCGACCCGAAGGTGCTGGTGAGGCCGCACGGGTGGAAGCCGCGATGGAAGGCCGAGGGGCTGACGGTATTGCCGATCCGCGTGCCGAGCTCGTAACCGGCGACGACGGCGCGGATCACGTCCTTGCCGTCGAACGCGCCGAACGCGCCCTCGGTGCAGGCGAGCACGGCCGGGATAACGCCCGCGCCGTAATGCGACATCGACTGGTCGTGGCAATCGTCGAGTTCATAGCCTTGCGCGGCCGTGCCGTTGATGAAGGCGACGCCCAGCGGATCGGCCTTGACCTTCATCCCCCAGGCGCTCGCCGTCTGCGCCTGGCCCAGCAGACCGACGGTGCGCACCACTGCCTGAGTCCATTCCGTGTCCGCGCCGAACAGGCCGCAACCCAGGCTGTCGCGAATGCACTGCTTGGCATTGACGATCAGATCGTCGGGCAGATCCTCATAGCGCAGCCCGGCGGCGAATTCGGCGATTTCGCGGGTGACGCCCGGCACGGCGATCTGGGTTTCGGCGTTCATGCGGACTCTCTTCTGGCAGGGGATGGAAGCGTTCAGGCAGCGGATGCGGCCGGGGCTGGGGCTGGGGCTGGGGCCGGCGATGCCGACCTCGCGGTCGCGTAGGCGGCGGCGCTCGTCCCGGCGAGGCGGCCGAACACCGCCCCGCTGGTGAGCCCGCTGGCACCCGGATAGTTGAAGTAGAATATGCCGCCGACCATCTCGCCGGCGGCGAACAGGCCCGGGATCGACTGGCCGTTGGTGTTCATCACTTCGCCCTCGGTCGAGATCTTGACCCCGCCAAAGGTGAAGGTGACGCCGCAGGTGACGGCATAGGCCTCGAACGGCGCGGTATCGATCGCGCACGCCCAGTTGCTGCGCACCACGCCGTTGCTGGTCGCGCTGCGGCCGTCCTTGATATTGGGATCGAACGCCGCGTCGGTGTCGATCGACGCGTTGAACTCGGCGACCGTCGCCAGGAACTGCGCCTTGTCGATCTCCTCGATCTTGTCGGCCAGCTCCTCCAGCGTGTCGGCGCGGACCTTGGAGACGTTGCGCGTGCGATATTCGTCGCGCAGCAGATGCGAGACCTTCGAATCGAACACCTGCCAGGCCAGCTGGCCCGGCTGGGCGAGCACTGCTTGGCCATATTTGGCATAGGTGTAGTTGCGGAAATCGGCGCCCTCGTCGACGAAGCGCTTGCCCTCGCGATTGACCATCACGCACAGTGGATAGCTGTGCCGCTGATATTGCGGGGTCAGCGCCAGATCGCCGAAATCATTCGCGTTGCGCTCCCACGACACGGCGTGGCAGCCCGACCAATGGCCATAAGGCTGGGCGCCGGCGTCAAGCGCCATGCGCAGCCCATCCCCGGTATTATAGCGAGAGCCGCGCACCTTCGCGAGATCCCAGCCCGGCCCGAGATAGCGCGTGCGCCATTCCGCATTGGCCTCGAACCCGCCGCAGGCCAGCACGACGGCGCTCGCGAAGATCTCGCGCTCCTGCCGGTCGACCGCGACCCGCACCCCGGTGACCTCGAGGTCGCCGCGCACGAGATCGCGCACCCAGGCGTCATAGACGATCTCGATGCCGCGCTTTTCCGCCGCGCGGTACAGCGAGTCGACCAGGCCGGGTCCGCCCGCCTGCACCGCGATCGTCGCGCCGCCCCAGAATTTGAAGCGCCCGTCGACCCGATAGGCCTGGCGCCCGAAATTGGGGAAGAAGCGTACGCCCTGGTCGCGCATCCACAGGATCGTCGCGCGGCTGCGCGTCACCAGCAGGTCGCACAATTCGGGATCGGTGCGATATTGGGTGATTTCACCCATATCCTCGAAAAACTTGCCTTCGGTATAGGTGCCGAAATCACTGACCTCGCATTCCGCGTCGGTCAGGTCCGGGCAGAAAGCGCGGATGTCGTCCGCGCCTTCATAGACGGTGCGCATCAGCCCGTCGGTATAGGAGGTGTTGCCGCCCCGCTCACTCTCCGGGGAGCGTTCGAGCACGAGGACCGATGCGCCCGCATCCGCCGCGCTCAGCGCCGCGCACAGGGCGGCGTTGCCGCCGCCGACGACGATCACGTCATATCTGCGATCGAGACTGTTCCGCATCCCCGCCCTTTTCCGCAGGCAGCAGCCGACCGGCGCCGACGCACCCGACTTTCTGCAACAATTTCAGCGATGCAGCGCGCTATTCGCGCTGCCGACGGGGATCGTTCTAGCGAGCGGGGCTATGCTTGCACGAAATATTATGGCATCCTAGCATGCGATGAAAACATTGTCGGGGATGCGTGAGCCTTGAAGCTTCAGCAACTGAGATACGTCGTCGAGATCGTACGGCACGGCAATCATCTCTCCGCCGCAGCAGAATCCCTGAACACGTCCCAGCCGGGGGTCAGCCGGCAGATTCAGCTGCTCGAGCTGGAGCTCGGCTTCGAGATTTTCATCCGTACCCGCAACCGCATCATTGGCCTGACCGAGCCTGGTGAAGTGGTGTTTTCGATCGCGCAGCGCATCGCGACGGACGTTGCCGCCCTGAAGCGGCTCAAGAGCGACATGAATTCGGGCAATGGCGGCGTCTTCACCATTGGCACGACGCATTTCCAGGCGCGCTACACGTTGCCGCGTGTCGTCGAGCGGTTCGTGAAGCAATATCCCGACGTGAAGCTGGTCATGCGGCAGGGCGATCCCGAGGAAATCTGCCAGATGGTCGATGGCGGCGACGTCGACCTGGCGGTGGGGACCGAGACGATCCGCGAGTTCCCCAATCTGGTGAAACTGGACGGCTTCCAGATCAAGCGCATGATCGTCGCGCCGATCGGCCATCCCCTGCTCAGCGTTTCCGAGCTGACGCTCGCCGAAGTCGCGAAATACCCGATCATCACCTATGACACGCGCTACAGCGGCCGCTGGAAGGTAATGAAGGCCTTTACTGACGCGGGGCTGGAGCCGCGCGTCATCATGAGCGGCATCGATGCCGATGTGTGCAAGACCTATGTCGCGCTCGGGCTCGGTATCGGCATCCTGTCCGACCTGGCGTTCGATCCGGAACGCGACACCGGCATCGCGACGCGTGCCCTGGGGGATCTGGTGCCGTCCAGCACGGTGCATGTCGTGCTGCGCTCGAACACCTATCTGCGTCCCTATCTGCTCGAATTCATCCGCTCGGTCGCGCCGCACCTGACGCCCGGCGTCGTGCGTCAGGCCGTGCAGAATGTTCACAACGCGCGCAGCGCTGCCTGACGACGGCGGGTCGGGGATGGAGAAGGGTTCGCGCTGAGGCGCGGAGATGATCCGTCTCCGGCACATCCCTGCGCCCTTGATTCCGCGCGAAGCCTTCTCCGCCGATCCGTCCTGGAGCAACCTGTGCTAAATCCGGTTCACCTCTTCGGTTCCCCGGCGAAGGCCGGGGCCCAGTTGGGGGACGATCCTGAGCGGAGTTGCGCGTCGTTACTTCAGCTTTCCCAACTGGGCCCCGGCCTTCGCCGGGGAAGCCAGGAAGAAGGAGGTACCTCGCAGCGCATATTCAACGCGTTTCGCTTCAGCGCCTCACCTCTTCGTGCAGCAGTGTCATGCGGCGAAGCGCCTCCTCGTCGAGCGTCAGCCCCAGGCCTGGGCCCGTCGGCACCGCCACCGCGCCGTCGACGATCGTGAAACCGCCGTCCGCCACCAGCGGATCTGGCCCCAGCACGCCGGCGCCGAACACGAATTCCGCCGCGCCGAAGGTCCGCCGCGCCGGCACCGCCGCGCAATAATGCGCCGCCGCCGCCGCCTCGAACTGCGATGCGACCGCGAGGCCACCGCAATTGATACCGATATCGAAGGCGTCGGCGATCGCCAGCATGCGCCTGGCCGGCGTCAGCCCGCCGACCTTGTACAGCTTGATGCAGAATATATCGACCGCGCCGCTGCGCGCGAGTTCCGCGGCATCCTGGACGGTGAACAGGCTTTCGTCCGCCATGATCGGCACGCCCCGCGCCTGGCCCCGGATCGCCGCCAGCCCGGCGAGGTTGCGGCGCTCGACCGGCTGCTCGCAATAGCCGACGTCCATGTCGTGCATCGCATCGAGCGCGGCGACGGTTTCGGCGACGGTCCAGCCGGTGTTCGGATCCACGCCGATCAGCACGTCCGGCCCAACCGCCTCGCGCACGGCCGCGAAGTTTCGCACATCGGTGCGCCATCCGCCTTTGCCCGCCGCCTTCAGGCAGAGCACGCGCATGCCGAATTCGTCGATCGCGCGGCGCGCATCGTCGATCATGCGCGCGACGTCGTCATACAGGCTGACCGACCATTCGAGCGGGATGCTGTCGTGCGATCGCCCCCCGAGCAGAACATGGACGGGCACGCCCAGCACCTTGCCCAGCGCATCGTGGAGTGCGATGTCGAGCACCGCCCGGGCGGCGGGATTTCCCGCGAGCCGCGAGGTCATCAGCGCGTCGTTCGCCTCGAAATCCGCCAGCCGCCGCCCGATCAACAGCGGGCCGTAGATGTCGCGGATCGCCGCGACCACGCTGTGCACGGTATCGGCGACGAAATGGCCCGGGCTGATCGGCCGAATCTGGGCCACGCCGACCACGCCGTCCGCATGGATCTTGACCAGCACGGGCTTGCCGAGCAGCTGCTCCGGCGGGCCGGTATCGTAGCTGCCGCTGGAGAAGGTCCGCTTCAGCCGAACCGGGAGTTCGGTGACATGGATCTCGATCCGATCGATCGCCATCACGCCACCGCCCTGTGATCGTTGCGCCAGCTGTTCAGCACCATTTCCGCCCCGCGCTCGCCGAGCGCGATCGTCGGGGCGTTGGTGTTGGAGGAAGGGATCGTCGGGAAGATCGAGGAATCGATCACGCGCAGCCGGCCGACGCCGCGCACCCGAAGCGCCGGATCGACGACCGCGGCATCGTCGGTCCCGGCCTTGCAGCTGCCGACGATGTGCCAGGTCGTCTGGGTCGTCTCACGAATATAGTCGCGAATCTGCTCGTCGGTGACGGTGTCGCTGCCGGGGCGCGTCTCGCGCACGATCATCCGCTGCATCGCCGGCGCGGCGGCGATCCGGCGTACTGCCTTGATCCCGGCGAGCAGCACCTCCGCGTCATGCGGATCGTCCAGATATTTCGGGTCGATCCTGGGATGCTCCGCCGGATCGGCCGAGCGGATATGAGTCCAGCCGCGCGACCGCGGCCGCAGGCCCATGACGCCGATGGTGAAGCCGGAATGCGCATCCAGCCCATCCTGCGGGCGCCGCGCGTAGCGATCCTTTCCCGAGAAAGGCTGGAGCTGGAGCTTCAGGTCCGGGCGCGGTTCTTCAGGCGAGGATCGCATCACGGTATGCGCCACGGCGGAGCAGATCGACAGGAGGCCCTTGCCGAGAAGCGCGAACTTCAGCCCTTCCCTGATCTTCACGGTCGGGCGCTGGAGCGCATCGTTGATGGTGATCGGCCGGGTGCAATCGAAGGTCAGGCGGGTGTTCGGATGGTCGAGTAGGTTTTCGCCGACCCCCGCCAGATCGCTGACGACCGGAATGCCGTGCTCGCGCAGCAGCGCTGCCTGGCCGATCCCGGAAAGCTCGAGCAGCGCCGGCGAATGGACCGGACCGGCCGACAGGATCACTTCCTTGCGCGCCGCGATCCGCCTGAGCTCCCCTCCGCGGCGAAGTTCCACGCCGGTGGCGACGCCATCCTCGATCACCACGCGGGTCACGAGCGCATCGGTCATCACCGCGAGGTTTTCGCGGTTGCGCGCGGGCTTCAGATATCCCACCGCCGTCGACGAACGGAAGCCGCGCCGGGTCGAATATTGCAGATAGGACGCGCCTTCATAATGGCCGTCATTATAATCCTCGACGATATCGAAGCCTGCCTCCCCGCTCGCCTGCACATAGGCATCGGCCAGCGCGTCGAAATGCTTGAGGCTGGTGACACCGATCGGCCCGTCATGCCCGCGGGTCGCGGGGTCGCCGGGGGCATAGCTTTCCATGCGCTTGAAATAGGGAAGCATGTCGGACCAGCCCCAGCCCGGCAGGCCCATCGCCTCCCACGAATCGAACTCGCCCGGATCGCCGCGCACATAGACGCAGCCATTGATCGAGCTCGACCCGCCGAGCATGCGCCCGCGCGTCCACAATTGGGTGCGGTCGTTGAGCGCCGCCTGCGGCTCGGTTACCAGCGGCCAGGTATGGGCGGGGTCCTTGAGCAGGTTCACCACCATCAGCGGGATATGGATGTTGATGCTGGTGTCGCGCGGGCCTGCCTCGATCAGCAGCACCCGCTCGCGCCCGTCCTCGGACAGCCGGGCCGCGACCGCGCATCCCGCCGATCCCGCGCCGACGACGATGAAATCGAAATCGCCCGCAAAATTGTCCCGCGAGCTTGTCATTGCATATCCCCAGACCGATCCATCGCCCGAGCGGGATAGGCGCCGACAGCCCTGCCGCACCAATATGATTTTCCGGTTCACGATGCCCTGGCGGCATGCCGGAGAGGGAAACGGTATTGGAAAGCATATCGTCCGATCCGCTTAACCCGGCCCAACGACCCGCAGGAGAGACGCGTGCCGAACCCTTTGCCCGCTTATGGGCTTTATATCGGCGGTGCGTGGGTCCCGGCGAGCTCGGGCGAGGAATTCCCGACACTCAACCCGTTCCGTCAACAGCCCTGGGCCATGATCCAGCAGGCGAACGAGGCCGATGTGGCACGCGCGGTCGCGGCGGCGCGCGAGGCGTTCGAGACGCATTGGTCGCGCACCCCGGGGGTGGAGCGGGCGCGGCTGATGAACCGTCTGGCGGACCTGCTCGAGCGCGACGCGGACCGGATGGGCACGCTCGAAAGCACCGATAATGGCAAGATCGTGCGCGAGACGCGCAGCCAGATGCGTTTCGTGGCGCGCACCCTGCGCTTCTTTGCCGGCTATGCGGACAAGCTGTGGGGCAAGGTGATCCCGCTCGATCGCCGCGACATGTTCGATTATGCCACGCTCGAGCCGCTCGGGGTGGTCGGGCTGATCACCGCGTGGAACTCGCCGATCGCGCTGCTCGGCAACAAGCTGCCGGCGGCGCTGGCCGCGGGCAATTGCGTGGTGGTCAAGCCATCCGAGCATGCCTCGGTCACCACGCTCGAATTCGCCAGGCTGGTCGAGGAAGCGGGCTTTCCGCCGGGCGTGTTCAATGTCGTCACGGGCGACGTCCGCACCGGGCAGGCGCTGGTCGCCGGCGGCGGGCTCGACAAGATCAGCTTCACGGGCAGCGGCCGCGCCGGGCGCGAGATCGCCGCCGCGGCCGGGCGCAACCTGACGCCGGTGGTGCTGGAGCTGGGCGGCAAATCCCCCAACATCATCTTCGAGGACGCCGATATCGGGAAAGCGACGGTCGGCGCGCTGGCCGGGATCTTCGCCGCGACCGGCCAGACCTGCATCGCCGGATCCCGGCTGCTGGTGCAGCGCTCGGTCTATCCCGGCATCGTCGACGCGCTCGCGAAACGCGCGGCGCAGATCCGGCTCGGCGACCCGCTCGATCTTGCGACCGAGATGGGAACGGCGGCCAACGAGCCGCAGTTCCAGCGCATCCTGTCCTTCATCGAAGGTGCGAAAGCCGAGGGTGCGCGGCTCGTCGCGGGCGGCGGGGCAGCGACCGGCGACGGCCTCGGCGACGGGCTGTTCGTGCAACCCACGATCTTCGCCGATGTCGACAATGGCATGGCGCTGGCGCGCGAGGAGATTTTCGGGCCAGTCCTTTCGATCATCCCGTTCGCTGACGAGGAAGAGGCGATCCGCATCGCCAATGACACGCCGTTCGGGCTCGCCTCCGGCATCTGGACGCAGAGCCTGAACCGCATGCACCGCGTGTCGGCCGCGCTGAGGACCGGCATGGTCTGGGTCAACACCTATCGCGCCGTCGCCGCGCAGACGCCGTTCGGCGGCGTCAAGGAAAGCGGGGTCGGGCGCGAACGCGGCCAGGAGGGGCTGATGGAGTTCCTCACCACCAAGAATGTGATGATCAACCTGTCGGAAGACGATCGCGATCCGTTCGCGGTGCAGACCTGACCTTGGCCGGAATCGAGATGGAATGACGATCGGAGAGATCATGAGCGCAAGCATCGTCGGTCGAGCGCGCGGGCCTGTGGCCCGAAACACCGCGGGACGGTGAGCGGCCGATATGTGCGATCGTTGCGACCAGACCGCCAGCGGATGGCTTGGATGGAGCGCACTGCCGGTGCCGGCCAGTTCCAGGCCGGACGGCGACTGGATCGACCTGAGCCACGCCGTATCCCCGGCGATGCCCTGCGCGTCGATCTTCCCCGCGCCGAGCTTCGAGCGGCTGCGCTCGCTGCCTGTCGACCCCTTCAACGTCACCGAGATCCGCATGGTCGCCCATGCCGGCACGCATGTGGATGCGCCGATCCATTATTTCGCCGATGCGCCCGACGCCGCCTCGATTCCGTTCGACCGGCTGCACGGCCCCGGCGTGGTGTGGCACATCGAGGCCGAACAGGACGAAGTGATCGGCGTCGCGACGCTCGAGCGATGCCGGCCGATGCTGCGCGAGGGCGATATCCTCGCGCTCGACACCGGATGGGCACGCCGGTTCGGCACGCCCGATTATGATCGCCATCCAAGCCTGGACGCCGAGGCAGCGGCATGGCTGGTCACGCGCGGCATCAAGATGCTCGCCTGCGACTTCGCGACGCCCGACCTGGTCTATCACCTGCGCGCGCCCGGCTTCGACTGGCCGGTGCATCGGACCCTGCTGGCGCGCGGCATCCTGATCTGCGAGCATCTGACCGGCCATGCCGCGCTCGCCGGCGCGCGGGCGGAGTTCCGCTTCGGCGTCTTGCCCATCGTCGGGGGAGATGGTGCGCCCGCTCGCGTCTACGCCCGGCGGCTCGCCTCATGAGGGTCCTGAGACTGCCGCACCGCATCGGGGAGACCCGCCATCTATAGCGCAACCGATCCCGCCGCATCATCGACGACCGGCCACCATTATCTGGCGGACTGGATGGATCAGTGCGGGGTCAGCCACTTCTTTCACATGCCCCTGCTCGCTCCGCGGGCGATCAAGGCGATGAGCGCGAAGGGCGTGCAGCCGATCGCGGCGCATTCCGAAGCCGCGGCGGCCTATATGGCGGACGGCTATGCGCGGGCATCGGGTCGGGTCGGCGTGTGCGGCGCGCAGGCGATCGGCGCCGCAAATCTCGCCGCAGGGCTTCTCGACGCGCTGATGGCCCATGCGCCGGTACTGGCGATCACCGGCGGCGGGCTTCCGCATACGCGGGAGCGCAATTTCTACCAGGAAGTCGACCAGAGACCGGTATTCGCCGGGCTGACACGGTTCGCCGCGCGGGTCGAGTCCGTCTCGCGCCTGCCCGATCTGCTCAACCAGGCGGCGCGCGCGGCCACCAGCGGCGCTCCCGGGCCGGTCCATCTCGAACTGGGCGGCTTCATGGGCGGCATGCTCGACGATGAAGTCTCGTCGCCGCACCGCCCCGAGCCGCACAGCGCCGCCGCGCCCTGGCTGCGCGCGCCGGCCGATCCGGCCGCGGTGTCACGCGCCGCGGCCCGGCTGAAAGCCGCCGCACGGCCGATCGTCATCGCGGGCTCCGGAATCCGGTCAAGCGGTGCGGGCGGCCGGCTGCGCAATTTCGTCGAGCAATGGCAGATGCCGCTGGCGACCTCGCTCGATGCGAAAGCGGCGCTGCCCGACGGGCACCCGTTGAATGCCGGGGTAACGGGCAATTATGCGCGCGACACCGCCAACCGCGCGGTCGCGGAGGCCGACCTGATCCTGTTCGTCGGCTCCACCACCGGCAGCATGGTGACCAGCGACTGGCAGGTCGCGCGTCCCGGCATCCCGGCGATCCAGATCGATGTCGATCCGCGCGAACTGGGTCGAAATTTCCCGCTCGAGGTGGCGCTGGCGGGCGATCCGGCGACGGTTCTGGACCAGCTGGCGCTGCATGCCGAAGGCGGGGCGCCGGAGCCCTGGCGTGCGCGGATCGCCGCCCTCAAGCGCGAATGGGCCGAGGCAGCCGCACCCGGCGAACGATCCGACGCCGTGCCGATCGTGCCGCAACGCCTGTGCCGCGATCTTTCGGAGGCGCTGCCCGACGGTGCGCTGGTGGTGGTCGATACCGGCCATTCGGGCGTGTGGGCAGCGCGCAACCTCTATCTCGACCGGCCCGGCCAGGGCCTGTTGCGCGCGTGCGGGTCGCTGGGCTGGTCCTATCCCGCGTCGCTCGGCGCGAAATGCGCCGCGCCGGAACGACCGGTGATCTGCTTCAACGGCGACGGCGCATTCCTCTATCATCTTGCCGAGATGGAGACGGCGATGCGATACGGCATTGCCACGGTGACGGTGGTCAACAACAACAATGCCTATAGCCAGGAGAAGCCGGTGTGGCACGAAAGCGCCGCATTGGACGAGAACTGGCGCTTCACCCCGGTCAGCTATGCGCGCGCGGCCGAAGCGTTCGGATGCAAGGCCTATCAGGTCGAAAAACCGGGCGACCTCGCCACCGCGCTCCGCTCCGCGCTGGCCGAGCACGGGCCGACCATCGTCGAGGTGATGACCGACGACCAGATCACCGCGCCGCCGCCATGGCGGCCCGCAACGCGAGGCTGATGCCATGAGCCGATTCCCCTATCCCGACCCCGAGACGCTGTCGGAACAGAAGCGCCACGTCTTGACGGGCGTGGAAGGGAGGGTGCTCAACGTCTCGCGCATGGCGATGCACGCCCCCGACGCGCTGTGGCTGGCGCAGCGCCGGCTGGGCCGGGCGGTGGTGTTCGACTCGACACTCGACGAGCGCCTGCGCGAGATGCTGATCCTGCGCGTCGCCTATCTGTCGGACTCGGACTATGAACTGTTCCATCATCTGAGCATCGCGGAGAATCTCGGTGTCACCGCCGCCCAGCGCGACGCGATGCGCAGTGGCGATTTCTCCGGCCTGACCGACCGGGAGGCCGCGCTCGCGACGTTCGTCACCGAGGTGGTGCGCGACGTGTCGCCGTCCGACGCGAGCCTGGCCCGCGCGCGCGACTTCTTTCCGACCGAACAGCTGTTCGAAATGGTCGTGCTGTGCGGGGGCTATATGCTGACCGCGCGCATGGCCGCGCTCGGCGGCGTCGAACCCGACGAGACCGCCGTCGCGAGCTGGAAAAGCTAGAGGAATCACCTCTCCCCGTTCGCCCTGAGCTTGTCGAAGGGCTGTCCTTTCTTCCGAGGAAGAGAAGAGCGGGGCTTCGACAACCCCGGATCAAGTCCGGGGCCGAACGGGGGTGGTGGATGAAAGCGACCAGCGCTGCTCTAGAGCAGCGTGCGTAAAATCAGAACCGTTCGTCCTGAGTAGGGGCTGAGCTTGTCGAAGACCCGTATCGAAGGACATTGGAGCGCGTGACGCTTGTCCTTCGATACGCCATTTCGACAAGCTCAATGGCTACTCAGGACGAACGGCTGTGGTTCAGATTTACCGCTCGATGCTTTAGCCTTTCCAGTCACCCTCGCCCAATGGCGGACGCACGATCGTGGGCGCTTGGAAGACCGGCGTCGCGATCCCTTCCATCCGCGCCTTGATCTGGATCGCCAGGTGCAGCGAGTGGATCCGCGACTGGATGAGATTGCCGCCGTGGAACCATAGCCCCTCCTGCGCGGTCGGCTTCCACATGTTGCGCAACTCGCCCTCCCAAGGTCCGGGATCCATCGCCGTATCGGAGCCGAGCCCCCAGCATGGGCCGATCGCCTCGGCGACTTCCGGAGAGATCAGCATCGCCGCCCAGCCGCTCATCGGCCCATAGCCGGTCGCATAGACGATCACGTCCGCGGGCAGGGCCTCCCCGCTCGAGAGCACGACCTGATTGGGCTCGATCCTTTCCACGCCGATATTGCTGCGAACCTTGATCTCCCCATCCGCGATCAGATCCGACGCGCCGACGTCGATATAATAGCCCGAGGCCCGACGCGGATATTTGCCGCCGATCGCCGTCTCGTCCTCGCCGAAGTCGATCAGGAAGCCGCTCGCACGGAGACGCTCGTAGAACGCCGCGTCCCATTGCTGGATCGCGCGGCAATTCGCCCGGTCGAGCGGCTCGCGCGCACGAAAGGGCAGCGAGCTGACGAGCAGGTCGGCATCGTCGGTCGTCATGCCGGATTCGACCGCGTCCTCCGAAAAATAGCCGCGGTCCTGCAACACGCGCAGCGACGACGCCTTGATCACCGTGGTCGGCGACCGCTGGATCATCGTCACGTCCGCCGCATTTTCCCACAGATCGGCGGCGATATCATGAGCGGAATTGTTGGCGCCGATCACGACCGCGCGCTTGCCGGCGAACTGCGCCCCCCCGGGATGGTCGCTCGAATGGAACTGAATCCCCTGAAAGCTTTCCGCGCCGGGAATGGCGGGCACCGCCTTGATGCCCGAGAGGCCGGTCGCCAGGACCAACTGGCGCGGATGCAGCGTGATCGTCTCACCCCTGCGCTCGACCGTCACGTCCCAGCACCGGTCGCGCGCGTTGAAAGCCGCCGAGCGGCAAATGGTCGCATTCCAGATGTCGAGTTCCATGATCTTCGCATAGGCCTCGAGCCAGTCGCCCATCTTGTCCTTGGGCGTGTAGACCGGCCAGTGATCGGGAAACGGCAGATAGGGCAGATGGTCGATCCACACCGGATCGTGCAGGCACAGCGACTTGTAGCGGCTGCGCCAGGAATCGCCGGGCCTGTCGAGTGCGTCGATGACCAGTGCGGGCACGCCGATGCGCTTCATCCGCGCCGCCAGCGCCAGGCCGCCCTGCCCGCCCCCGACGATCAGACAATAGGGCTGGACCGAATGGCCGAGCGTCGCTGCGACCTCCTCGCGCTCGTCGCTCCAAGTGCGGCGCTCCTTCAGCGCACTATGCACGGCGCCTTCCACCCGGCGGCGCCCCGCCGGCTCCTCGAAGCCCTTGAGCGCAAGCCCCGAGGTCAGCAATGTCCAGCAGCCACCGGCACGCAGGCGGACATAGGCCCGTCCGCGGATCGCGCGGGTCTCGAAGTCGAACCAGCCTTCGACCTGCCCGTCGCCCGAAGCGGCCTGACGCACCGCGGAGATCGAGATCGGCCCGACATGACCAGCCTGGCTGCGGACGAGCGCGGCGACGCCATCCGGCTTTTCCACCGTCACGATGTTCCAGGAAAACGCGACCAGATCGCGCCAATAGCTTTCCTCTTCGGAGAACAATGCGGCGACTGCGTCGGCATTGCCCGCGTTGAACGCCTCGACAAAAGCCGCCGTCCAATCCCGAAGCGCCGTACCGTTCGTCACATCCACACCGATCCCCTCCCCGCATGCCCCACTCATCCCAGTCCGCGAGACGGGCAAAGCCGCCCGGCAACGCCCTGACGATACGGGCCTTGCAGGGGCGTTATCGCACTGGAGATGCGCTGCATAATCGCGCTGCGGCATTGTCCAGACGCATGGCGAATAGCGCCCTTTCATGCCGGCGATACCCGCCAGGCAGGGTAGTATGACTAATCATCATCAAACCCGGGTTTCGAGCAATTTAAGCTTTATTTATCAATAAGTTCGCTCATCAGCATTACAAAATGTACGGAAGTCGCCCTGTTGCCGACGCGCCGGTTATGCCCATAGACGTCGCTGCGTACTGCCGAGGCGGGCCGGATGATTTCGACCTCGATCGGTTTCGACAGGAGAATGTCATGACGGTGCAGATCACCGCTTCGCTCGACCAGGCTTCGCAGCCCCTGGCGCTGGACGCCGCGGCCATCCATCCGCTGTTCGGCGCCCGTGTCGAGGGGATCGACCTGTCCGCGCCGCTGGCGCCCGAACAGATCGACCAGGTCCGCGCCGCGATGGACCATTATGGCGTGCTGGTGTTCCCGGACCAGAGCCTCACCGATGAACGGCAGGCCGATTTCGCGCGCCAGTTCGGCACGATCGAGGCCACCCCGACGCTGGTCGACCAGGAGCGGCGGCGGCTGCCGAACATGCAGATCAACGACATCTCGAACCTGGGTGCCGATGGCCAGATCCTGGCAGCGGACGACCGCCGACGCATGTTCAATCTGGGCAATCTGCTGTGGCATAGCGACAGCAGCTTCAAGCCGACGCCGGCCTATTGGTCGATGCTGCATGCGCGCGTCATTCCGCCGCGGGGCGGCGAGACCGAATATATCGATACCCGCGTCGCCTGGGACTATCTGCCTGAAAATCTGAAGGCGCTGACCCGCGATCTGGTCGCTGAACATTCGCTGATCTTCTCGCGCGCGCAACTCGGCTTCGACGAATTCAGCCCGTTGGAAATGGAACGGTGCGCGCCGGTTCCGCAGCGGCTCGTGCGGTATCACGCCGAATCGGGGCGCCTGGCCTTGTATCTGTCGGCCCATATCGGGCGCATCCGGGGCTGGGAAACGCCCGAGGCGACGGCGCTGATCCGTGAGCTGACCGAGCATGCGACGCAGCGGCACTTCGTCTATACGCATCGCTGGCGCGTCAACGACCTGGTAATCTGGGACAATCGCTGCACGATGCACCGCGGCATGCGCTATGACGACAAGGTCTTCCCGCGCGATCTGCGGCGCGTGACGCTCGAGGATGTCGGCCCGACCCTGGAACAGGCCGCCGCCTGACACTCCCGCACAGGACATCGACTATCGTGACTCATCCAACCGTGACCGAGGCCCTGGTCGCGCGCCTGAGCGAGCGCGGCGTCACCCGCATGTTCGGCGTGCCGGGGGGCGAGTGCAATCTCGACTTCATTGCCGCCGCCGAGGCGGCAGGCATGAAATTCATCCTGACGCGCACCGAGACCGCCGCCGCGATCATGGCGTGCGTCACGGCGGAACTCACCGGTACGCCGGGTGTCGCGATGACGACGCGCGGGCCCGGCCTCGCCGCTGCCGCGAACGGCGTCGCCTATGCCGATCTCGATCGCGTGCCGCTGCTGCTCATCGCGGACGGCTATGAGGACGGGCAGGCCTATATCAGCCACCAGCGCATCGACCAGCCCGCGCTGCTGGCGCCGATGCTGCGCGCGTCTTCCGATCTGCGCGGTGCGGACCCGCTGGCCGAACTCGAGCGCCTGCTCGGCGCCATCGAGGAGCACCCCCACGGCCCCGCCTATCTCGAGGTCGCCGGCTCCTTCATCCGTCGTCCGGCAAGCCCGCCGCCACCGGCCATGCCGCCCGCGCCCTTTGCGGATCTGGACGACGCGGCGGTCGCGCGGGCACGCGAATTGCTCGGCGACGCCCGGCGCCCGATTCTGATCGCCGGGCTCCAGACCAGGTCGAGCGCGGCCGGCAACGCGCTGCGCGCCTTCGCCGCCGCCTCGGGCTGTCCGGTGCTGACCACGTACAAGGCAAAGGGCGTGGTGTCCGAACACACGCCGCTCGGCCTCGGCCTTTACGCCGGCGGCGTCGCCGAGGAACCGCTGATCCGCGCGGCCGACCTGATCCTGCTCTATGGCTTCGATCCCGTCGAAGGCCCGCCTCAGCCGTGGCGCTATGCCGGCATCCCGACGATCGAGCTGACCGAACACCCGCACGCGCACATACTGGTCGACAGCGACGTGACCCTGATCGGCGACCTGCCGACGGGCCTCGCCGCGCTTGCCGACGCGATGCCGGCACCGGGCTGGAGCGCCGAGGAGCTGGCGACCGCCAAGCAGCGACTCTGGTCGGCCGCGCGCACGCCGACCGGGCCGGGCATCGCGCCGTCGCAGCTGGTCGACGCCGCGATCGCCGCGCTGCCCGCGGACAGCCGCATCACGATCGATGCCGGCGCGCATATGCTGCCGGTGCTGCACCTGTGGCAGTCGCCCGGCCCGAACCTGTCGCTGATCTCGCGCGGGCTCTCCACCATGGGGTTCGCGTTGCCTGCCGCGATCGCGGCGAGCCTGGTCGAGCCGGAGAGGACCACCATCGCCTTCACCGGCGACGGCGGTCTGATGATGTGCCTGGGCGAACTGGGCACGGCCATTCAGGCAGGCGCGACACCGATCGTCGTCCTGTTCAACGATTCGTCGCTGACCCTGATCGGCGAGAAGCAGAAACGACGCCAGCTCGCGACGGCCGGGGTCGATTTCTCGTCCACCGATTTCGCCCGGATCGCCGCCGGCTTCGGCTGGGCCGCGACCCGCGTCGAGCGCGTCGAGGAGCTTGCCGATGCCTTCGCCGCGGCGCTGGCCGCGCAAGTGCCCGCGCTGATCGACGTGGTCATCGACCCAGGCCAGTATGAGGCTCAGATCACCGCGATCCGTGGCTGAAGCTCACCCGGCGAGATAGCCGCCATCGACCGGCAGGACCACACCGGTGATGAAGCGCGCGGCGTCCGAGGCGAGGAACACCGCCGCCCCGCCGACATCCTCGGGGTCGCCGATCCGCTTCTGCGGCGTGCGCGCCATGATCGCGGCCTCGCGCGCCGGGGTCTTTTCCGAATCCGGGACAAGCGCGGATTCGACGAACCCCGGTGCGATCGCGTTGACGCGGATTCCGTCCGGCCCCCATTCGACCGCCAGCGCCTTGGTCAACTGCATGACCGCGCCCTTGGACGCGGCATAGGCGGCCGCATTGCCGGCGGCGACGAAGGAGCGGATCGAGGCGAGATTGATGACCGCGCCCCGGCTTTCGCGCAGCTGGGCATGAAAGGCCCGGCACAGGTTGAACGGCCCGGTGACGTTGACCGCCAATGTGCGGGCCCAGTTCCGCGGCGCGTCGGCATCGGTGATCCGGCCCGGCACGATGACCCCCGCATTGTTGACCAGGATCGCCAGTGAGCCGACTTCCCGGGCGAGCGCCTCGCATGCCGCCTCGTCCGACACGTCGAGCTGCCGTCCCGTCGCCCCCCGGCCGATCTCCGCCGCCGCCCGCTCCGCCTCCGCACCGTCCAGATCGACCAGGACCACCCTGGCCCCGGCTTCGGCCAGTGCCGACGCGATGGCGCGCCCGATACCCCGCGCTGCGCCGGTGACCAGCGCGACCCGCCCCTCCAGAACCATGTAAATCTCCCCAATCTGGCTTCTTGTTACCGGTATCGAATTCGGTTAGGCGCGGCAAGCGCGTGGCTGCGGCTTGTGCAAAACTACCAGTATCGGGAGCCAATCGATGAGCAACGACATGTACGAACGCGGCCTCGCGCTGCGCAAGGAAGTCCTCGGCGCCGACTATGTCGAGCGATCCTTCGCCAATGCCGATGACTTCAGCCGCCCGATCCAGGACATGTCGACCGAATATTGCTGGGGTAAGGTGTGGAGCCGCGAAGGCCTGTCGCGCCGCGACCGCAGCCTGCTCAACCTCGGCATGATCAGCGCGCTCAACCGGCCGCACGAACTGAAGCTGCACGTCAAGGCGGCGCTGACCAACGGGCTTACTCGCGACGAGATCCGCGAGATCCTGCTGCAGGTCGCGGTCTATTGCGGCATGCCCGCCGGGCTCGACTCGACACGTATCGCCCGCGAGGCCTTTGCCGAGGTGGATGCCGGCAAATAGCCTGCATCCGTCCGGCGCTACGGCAATCTCGGCTTCACCGCCGTGGTGAGGCGCACCCGCCAGATGTCTCCCTTCAGCGCTTCGGTGATATAGAGATATCCGTCGTGCACGGTCACGTTGGTGGTGCCCTTGCCGGCTTCGGGCGGCAGTTCGACCCGGCCGAGATAGCGCCCGGTCGGCCCGGCCACGCCGATCGCGCCGTCGCCGAAATTGGCCCACCACAGCCGCCCCTCGGCATCGGTGGTCATCCCGTCCGGGCCCACGCCGCCTTCGGTGCGCAGATAGGTCCAGCTGGTGAGATAGGGCGCCGGCTTGTTCGCCGGCGGCAGCACGATGATGCTCTTGTCTGCATAGAGCCCGACGAACAGCCGCGTCCCGTCAGGCGACAGCGCGATCCCGTTGGGGAAGGGCAGATGATCGGCCAGGATGCGCGGCTCGCTCTTCTCGCCCGGCGGAAGATAGATCACCATGCCATCGGGCTCGAGCCGCGTCGCCGTGACGCGCGCGGTCATGTAGAGCCCGCCATCGCCGTCGAAGACGAGATCATTGGCACCGACGATCGGCTTGCCCTGGACCATCGCGGCCCGCACCGTGAGCGTTCTGGTGCGCGGATCGAAGATCAGCAGCCCGCGCTGCGCATCGGCGACGAACAGACGGCCATCGGGGTGGAAACGCGATCCGTTCGCCTGCCCCTCGGTCTTCGCGACCGTCCGGCATTGGCCGTCGACGACCTGCAGGATGGCGCCGCCGCGATAGTCGACCGTCCACAGCGTCCCGTCGCGATCGAAATTCGGCCCTTCGACGAACACGCCGCACTGCGCGACGCGCTCTACCCGGCACGCGCCGCACAGGGATGCCAGGCCGTTTAGCGTGTCCGACCCGTCTGCGGCGGCGGCGTGCCCCGCGGCAAGCATCGTCGCCATGGCGACCATCTTCCTGACGACGCCCATCCCCATCCAGCCTCTCCTCCCGATTGACCAGATACCGGTATCAGCCTCCATCCAGGGTAGCAAATGCCCGATCGGCATGATCAAGCACTGGCGCGATGCACGATCTCGAAACCCAGGTCGACGGAGCTGATCGGCAGTTCCTCCTGCCCGACGCGCGCGAGCAGCATCTTCGCGCTGCGCTGCCCGATCTCGTACCGCGGCAGGCGCAGGGCTGTGATCGCCGGGTTGACGAAGCGCATCAGATCGAGGTCATCGAAGCTCGCCAGGGCCAGTCGGCCAGGTACCTTCCAGCCACGCCGGTCGCAATCGAACAGCGCGCCGACGGCCAGCACGTCTCCGGCGCAGAACAGGGCATCGGTATCGGGCATGCTGCGCTGAACATATTCGACGGCCTCGGCACCCCCGACGAATCCGCGCGATACGGCGATGGTCAGGCGCGGATCGAAGGGCCGCCCCAATTCCTCCAGCGCGTCGCGAAACCCGAGTTCGCGCTCGGTCGCGCGCGGATTGTGCGCCAACCCGGCGAAGACGATCCGGCGATATCCCAGCCGCGCGAGATGCAGGGTCATCGCCTTGGAGGCGGCGCGGTTCGAATAGCTGACGACCATGTCGATCGGTTCGGCGGGGATGTCGCCGCTTTCGACGACCGGCACACCCGCCGCGCGAATCATGCGCGCCGCGGTGGCGCTGTGCCGGGTACCGTGCAACACCAGGCCCGCCACGCGCTGCGCGAGGAAAGTCGCGATGACTCGCTCTTCCTCTTCCGCATCATCGCCGCTTTCGGCCACCATCAGCTGGAAACCGGCCGGCCGCAGCACGTCCGAAATGCCCTTCATGGTTTGCGCGAAGATCGAGTTCTCGAGGCTCGGCAGCACTAGCCCGACGATGGTCGAACGGCTCGACGACAGGCTGCGCGCAACGTGATTGTGCACGTATCCGAGGTCGGCAACGGCCTTCTCCACCCTCGTGCGCAAGGCTTCCGTCACCATGTCCGGCTTGTTGAGCGCGCGCGACACGGTCATGCGGGAAACCCCCGCGCGCGCGGCGACTTCGCGCATGCGCACTCCGGTTATCATAGGCGATTTGCTGGCTGGCACGCCAAAGCTCCTGCACTGATCGCGCGACACTAGCAATCGACGATCCGTGCGGTCCAGCGCCGATACGATACGGCTTGTCACGCCATTCCCCTGCCTCTAGAGGCTTGATACCGGTAACTAGATCAGCAGGCGGGAATGGGGACGGCTTCGGGGGCCATATCGCGGTGGGTCGCGGCGACATCGTTCGACGATCTCCCGGCAGACGTCATCGCCAGCACGCGACTGCGCGTGCTCGATGTCATTGGTTTGTCGATCGCGGGCGGGCAGACACCGTTCGGTGCCTCGGTGCGCGCCTCGGCATCGCTCTATCCGGGCGACGAGGCACGGCTATGGGGAAGCGCGGTCAGGGCGAGCGTCGCCGGGGCGGCTTTCGTCAACGGCGCGCTGTCCCAGGCGCTCGAATATGACGACACGCACAATGAATCGATCGTGCATATGAGCAGTCCGTCGGTCGCTTCAGCGCTCGCGCTGGGCGAAAGGCTCGGCAGCAGCGGCCGGGACGCCATCGTCGCCGTCGCGATCGGCAACGAGATCAGCGCGCGCGTCGGCAGCGTCACGCCGCAGCAATTCCACAAGCGCGGCTTCCACCCTTCCGGCCTGTTCGCGCCGTTCGGCGTCTGCTGGCTCGCCGGCCATCTGCTCGGGCTCGACGCGGCGCAAATGGCGAACGCGGCAGGGATTACCGGCAGTTTCGCCGCGGGCCTGATCCAATGCTGGGTGGATGGGACGCAATCAAAATTCCTTCACCCCGGCTGGGCCGCGCAGAGCGGCATCGCCGCGGCAGTGCTTGGCCAGAACGGCGTGACCGGGCCCGCGGAGATATTCGAAGGCCGGTTCGGCCTGTTCGCCTCGCATCTTCAGGACCCGGACAGCGCGCCGGCGTTCGGGCGGCTGACCGACGGGCTCGGCACGCGCTGGGACAGTCGCGACGCCTCGTTCAAGCCCTATCCGGTCGCGCATGTCATCCATCCCTATATCACCGCCGCGCTGCGCCTGCGCGAGCGGCACGCGCTGGCGCCCGACGATATCGCGCGTGTGATCTGCCCGGTCGCGCCCTATATCGTCGGCATCGTGTGCGAGCCCGGCGCGGAGAAGCGCCGCCCGCTGACCGATTCGCACGGCCGGGTCAGCCTGCCCTACACCATCGCCGAGGCGCTGGTACTGGGGCGCATCGGCAAGCAGGCCTATGCTCCCGCGTCGCTCCGCGACCCCGCGATCCTCGCGCTGACCGACCGCGTCGAGGTCGTGGTCGATCCGACGATGCCCGGCAGCCAGCAATTCAAGGGGGTGGTCGTGATAGAAACCCGCGACGGCCGCCGACTGGAGGAAGTGGAGGAGCATAATCGCGGATCGGCCCGCAACCCGATGACCGATGTGGAGATCGAGACCAAGTTTCGCGAGAATGTCGATGGTGTGCTGGACGACGCCCAGGCCGGCCGCATCGTCGACGCCGTGATGCAATTGGACCAGGTCGACAGCGTCTCGGCGATCACCGCGCTGACGGTGCCCGCATGACCGGGCGGTCGCTCGCGGGACGCACCGCGCTCGTCACCGGATCGCTCGGCGGCCTCGGCCTCGCCATGGTGCGCGGCCTCGCCTCGGCCGGCGCGACGATCGTCCTTTCCGGCATCGAACCGGCGGCCGAGGCGGAGGACAGGCGCGCCGCGCTGGCCGCGGAATTCGCCGTCGAGGCGCGGTATCTCCAGGCCGATCTTGCCCGGTCGGAGGAAGTATGCTCGCTGATCGAACACGCCTCGGCGATCGGCCCGATCGACATCCTGATCAACAATGCCGTGGTGCGGCATTTCTCGCCGCTCTGCGACTTTCCGCTCGATCGCTGGAACGAAGCGCTGGCGGTGAACCTCACTGCCGCCCTCGTCGCTACTCAGCAGGTGCTCCCCTCGATGCGCGCGCGCAATTATGGGCGCATCTTCAACATGACCTCGGTCTACGGCTCGCGCGCGGTGGTCAACCGGATCGATTATGTGACGACCAAGACCGCGCTGCAAGGCATGACCCGCGCGGTCGCGCTCGAGGTCGCGGGAAGCGGCGTCAGCTGCCATGCGCTCACCCCGGGTTCGGTCCTGACCCCGATATGGGAGGAGCGGGTGACGCGGATGATGCAGGACGAGGGCATCGATCGCGGCACGGCGGAACGGCGCTTTCTGGAGGGCAAGCAGCCCAGCGGCCGGTTCGTCGCCGCGGAAAGCGTTTCGGCGCTCATGCTTCTGCTGTGCGGACCGGTCGGCGAGGACATGAACGGAGCGATTCTGCCGATCGAGGGCGGATGGCTGGCCCGGGCATGAGGGCTGCGACATGGAGAATGGAATGACGACGAGTTCAGTGCTTGGTTTCGTTGGTCTGGGCAGCATGGGCAGCGCGATGGCGCCGCGACTGGTTGCCGCCGGGCACGATGTCATCGGCTTCGACCGGACCGAGACGGCGTTGGCGACGTTCGTCGCGGCCGGCGGGCGGGGCGCGGAGTCGGTCGAGGCCGTTGCCGCGGGGGCGGATATCGTGTTCGTCAGCCTGCCCACGCCGCAGATAGTGCGGGACGTCGCCGTCTCGCTCGTCGCGGGTGCGCCGCGCATCGTCATCGACCTGTCGACGACTGGCCCGAAGATGGCGGCAGAGGTAGCGAACGAGCTGGCCGGAGCGAACATCGCCTGGGTCGACGCACCGGTGAGCGGCGGACGCGGCGGGGCGCTGGCGGGGCGGCTGTCGCTGATGGTGGCGTGCCCGCCCGGAATCTGGGATGAGGTGCGCCCGCTGCTCGACACGTTCGGCAAGACCTTCCATGTCGGCGACAAGCCGGGTCAGGCGCAGACGATGAAGCTGGTCAACAATTCCCTGTCGGTCGCCGCACTGGTCGCGACGTGCGAGGGCATGGCGATGGGCGTGAAGGCGGGCCTGGACCCGCATGTGATGCTCGACGTGCTCAATGCGTCGAGCGGCCGGAACAGCGCGACCACGGACAAGATGCCGCGCGCCGTGCTGCCGCGCAGCTTCGACTTCGGCTTCGCGACGCAATTGTCGCTGAAGGACATGAAGCTGTGCCTCGACGAAGCCGAGGCGATGGGCGTACCGATGCTGATGGGCAATACCGCGCGCACCATGCTGACCATCACTCAGGCGCGATTCGGCGGCGACGCGGACTTCACCAACATGGCGCGCGTGGTCGAGGAATGGGCCGGCGTGGAGATCGATGGCAGGCAGGCGCGATGAGCGCTGAATCGACCTTCGAAATCCATGCGGTCCGCTACGCCCATCATGATCGCAATGCCGCCGAGAATTTCCTCGGCGGCGATCCTCACGACCTGCCGATGCCGCTGGATTATTTCGTCTGGGCCGTCATCGGACCGCACAAGACCTATATCGTCGATACCGGGTTCGACATGGAGGCCAGCCGGACGCGGCAGCGCCGCCTGGTGCGGCCGGTGGAAGAGGGGCTGAAGGCGATCGGGATCGATCACGCGGCGGTCACCGACATCATCATCTCGCACATGCATTTCGACCATGCCGGTAACCGCGAGCTGTTCCCGGCGGCGACCTATCACCTCCAGGACAGCGAAATGGCCTATTGCACCGGCCGGTGCATGTGCCACCCGATGCTCAACCATCCATTCGAGCCCGCCGACGTGCAATCCATGGTCGGGAAGGTGTTCGACGGGCGCGTCCGCTTCCATGACGGCGACAGCCAGATCGAGCCCGGGCTGACGGTCCACCGCGTCGGCGGCCATTCGCGCGGTCTGCAGATCGTGCGGGTGAAGACGAAGCGCGGCTGGGTGGTGATCGGGTCGGACGCGTCCCATTTCTACGCGAATTTCGAGCAGTATCGGCCGTTCCCGGTCGTCGACAGCGTGGCGGACATGCTCGCCGGCTATGATCGGATGCGGGAGCTCTCCACGACCATCCGCCACATCATTCCCGGCCATGACCCCCTGGTGCTGGATCGCTATCCGCGATCGCTGCCGGGCATCGCCGATATCGTGCGGCTCGACGAGACGCCGACCGACTATTGAGCGAGGGCTTGCCGGTGGACATCGACAGCACGACACTGCGGGGCTGGCGCCAGCTCGACCTGAACGACCCGTTCCTGGCGCGCGTCGGACCGATGTTCATCGCGGATCCGTTTGCCGGCGACGAGGATGAACCGGCCCGCTTCGCCATCCGGATCGAGCCGCATCACTGCAATTTCGCCGGCACCTGCCATGGCGGGATGATCGCGACCATGCTCGACATATCGCTCGGCCGGGGCATGGCGGCGCTGACCGGAGGCGGCCACGCCCCGACCGTCACGCTCACCATCGATTTCATGCGGGCCGCGAACCTCGGCGACTGGCTCGAATCGCGGGTACGGATCCTGCGCCGCACGCGCAGCATGGTGTTCTGCGACGCCCTGCTGATCGGCCCGGCGGGCGCCGTCGCGCGGGCCAATGCGGTATTCAAGCTGCCGGGGCCGCCCCGCCCCGTGACGGGTCACTCGTGAAACCGGACCGTCTCGTCGAGCGCGGCACGGCCGATGCGGTAGTCCGAGATCGGCGACGCCGGGTCGGAATAACCGAACGAGATGCCGAACAGCAGCTTGAGATCGTCGCCGATGCCGAGCGCGCGGCGCACATCGCCGGCAAACATGCCGAGAAAGGTCTGCGGTATGCCCCCGAGCCCATGCGCGACCAGCGACAGCAGCAGCGTCTGGCCATACATGCCCAGGTCGCCCGCCGCCCGCACACTGTCTCCCACAACGGGCATGAACAGCAAGGCGACATGCGGCGCGTCGAAGAAGGTGAGATTGCGCGCCGCGCTGAACCGACGGTCGCCATGATTTTCGCGAGCGATCCCGAGCGCGGCGAAATAATCCGCTGCCTGCGCGTCACCGCGCTGTCCCGACGCGCCGGGATAATGTTTCCGGTCGAACGAGAAATCGGGCGAGAAGCGGCCTCGAGTGAACGCATCGAGCAGTACGGCCGAGAGGCGGTCGCGCGCCGCGCCCGAGACGATATGCGTTTCCCAGGGCTGGGTATTGCAGTTCGAGGGGGCGAGCTGCGCGTCGGCGAGCACCTCGCGGATGATGCCGTCCGGCACGGGTTGCGGCAAAAAGGCCCGGACGGAGTGGCGCTTGCGCACCACCTCCCCAAAACTCGTCATCGGCTTGCCCTCCTTAGGGATTCACGTCGGATAGAATGAAAGGCGCGGCAATGAACGATCGTCCCATCGCCGTGGTGATCGGCGGCGCCAACGGCATCGGCGCGGCCTGTTGCCGGGTCATGCATGCGCGCGGCTGGGCCATCGTCATCGCCGACCGCGACATCGCCGCCGGCGAGACCCTGGCCGAGGCGCTCGGCGGAACCGCCCACATCCTCGACGTGACCGACATCGACGCGATCGAGGCACTCGCCGATCGGATCGACCGGGATGTCGGTCCGGTAACCGCGCTGGTCGTGTCGTCGGGCATATTCCAGGCGAACGAGCCGATCGAACAATCGCCCGCCGACCTCTTCGACCGGATCATGGCGGTCAATCTGCGCGGCGCCTATCATGCCAACCGAGTCTTTGGCGCACGCATGGCCGCGCGCGGACGCGGCAGCATCGTCAACATTGCCTCCGTGACCGGCCATGGCTCGACTCCGCTAAATATCTATGGCCCGAGCAAGGCGGCCATCATCAATCTGACCAGGAGCCTCGCCGGCGAATGGGGCCAGCGCGGCGTGCGCGTGAATTCGGTCTCGCCCGGCGTCACGCTCGTCCCACGCATCGTCGAGCGCAAAAGATCGGGCGACCGTTATCCGCCCGATCTCGACGCCCGGATGGCGCTCGGCCGCTGCGTGGAGCCGGCCGAGGTCGCGGAGGTGGTGGAATTCCTCGCATCCGAGCGCGCCTCCGGCGTCACCGGTGCCGATCTCGTCGTCGATTGCGGGTGGATGACGGGCAGCCTGTGGGCCGCCTATGGCGGGCTGCGCTAGCACCTGCCCCGCTATCCGGCGGCCGGCACGGTCAACCGCATCAGATCGTCGATCCCTGCGAGGTTCTCGACATCGTCGATCGTCGCGATCATCCGCGCGACCCGTTCCTCGCCCAGCACCGGGTCGCCGAGCAGGTGGACCTTGTGGCGCATCTCCGCGTCGGTCATCGGATAGTCGATCGATCCCTTGGGATGATCGACCTGACTTTCAGCCCGCGCGCCGCCGGCGGTCTCGGCCACTAGGTGACAGGATACGCCGCGTGGCAGCGTGTCGTCCGGCACCACCTCGAGCAGGTCCGACAGGCGCAGGATCTCGGCGTCGCCGAGCTTCTCGTTCTGATATTGGGGAAAGAACGCCGCGCCCTCGATCAGCGCCACCGCGACCGAATAGGGCAGGCTGACCTGCGCCTCGTGATAGGTCTTTGGTCGCGTGTTGAGATGATAGTGCGCCCAGGTCGGATGGCGGCGCATCGTCATCCTGGTGATCGCCGAGACCGGCTCGGTCAACTGGCCACGCACCGCCAGCGCGCAATCGATCGCGTTGTGGATCGGGCGGGCGCAGGAATAGGCTTTGTATTCGATGAAGATCGGAAAATCCGAGCCGAGATCCCGCGTCAGCGCGCCGATGTCGTGCGTGTCGCTGAATGCGCGGCAGAAGCCGCGTTCGCCCTCGAAGATCGTCGCGGTGCCGGTGAAGCCGAGTCTTCGCCATCTGGGCGGCGGTTACTCCGTTGCGCGCTGCCGGGCCCGGGTTGAAGCGCTTCTGCATCGACGGGCCGTACATCTCCATCAGCCCCGACGCCTGCGCCCCCGCCATGCCGAGCGCCGATACGGTCTGCGCCTCGTCCAGCTTCATCAGCCGCGCGGCGGCGATCGTCGCGCCGAACACGCCACAGGTCGGCGTGGTGTGATAGCCGCGGTCGCGCAGCGAGAAGTTGGTCGCGTTGCTGGCCCGCGCCATCATCTCGCACCCGGCGACGACCGCGGCGATAAACTCTTCCCCGCTCGATCGCTCACGCTCCGCCGCCGCCAGCGCCGCCGACACGACCGGCGGGCTGAAATGGAACAGCGCCAGGATGTCGACATCGTCGAGCTCGATCGAATGCGACGCGATGGCGTTGGCGAGGGCGGCATGGACCGCTGGAACGCGGGCACCGCTGCCGATGATCGTCGCCTCCGCACGACCGCCCACCTCCTCCGCGAACGCAGCCGACGCCCGGCCGCTGCCGGTCTGGCTGCCGCCAAGCGCGACGCCCAGATAATCGCGCACCAGCGCCTTGCAGTCGGCGATGAGGCGTACCGGAATGTCGCTCGCCTTCAGGTTCACGAAATGATGGGCTAGCGCCTCGGCGACCGTCTCACGCATTATTGTCCCCCTTTGATGACGTGAATGAAGCCCGCCGGTCAGGCCGGGATCGGATCGACATCGAGGCGCACCACGATGCCCTCCAGTTCGGGCGCGGCCGCCGGATAGCGTCGCATCACCAGCGGATCATGACCCGGCACGATATGATCGATGCTCGGCGCGAGCGCGCGCAGCCGGTCGAACGCCGCCATCATGTCCCCGACGTTGAACGCGCGCGTGAAGGGCCGGTACTGGTCGAGATTCTCGTAGAAATGGGAGGCGTCGGACGCGACGACCACCCAGCCGCGCCGGGTATGCACCGTCACGAACTGCAGCCCGTCGGTATGCCCGCCGGTGCGGTGCACGCGAATGCCGGGCGCGACCTCGCCCTCCCCGTCATAATGCACGACGCGTTGCGCGAAATTCAGCCGGATGATGTCGCAGACATCCTCGGGCTCATAACCATGCGAGATGCCGTGATACTGCATGTGGCGCCCGGCCACGAAGTGCATCTCGGGTTCCTGGATGTGAAATCGCGCGTTCGGGAATTTCTCGAAATTGCCCGCATGATCATAATGGAGATGCGTGATGATCACGTCGCGCACCTCGGTCGCGTCGATGCCGATCAGCGCCAGCGCCTCGACCGGGCAGCGCAGATAGTCCCGCTTGCGTTTTGCGCCCACCTCGGCGGTGAAGCCCATGTCGATCACGAAGCTTCGCTCGGCCCCGACCGCGACCCAGATGAAATAATCCATCGGCATCGGCGCATCATGCGGATCGCCACCGATGAAGTGATCGCGCCGCCGCGCGGCCCGTGTGGCATAACGCAGGGCGTAGAGGGCGTAGTCGGGCAACGCGCTCATCGGATCAGGCCGCTACCGGCTCTGGCGCAGGGACGAAGGCCCGCCCCTCCATGATCCGCCGCGCGGTGCGCCCAAGCGTCGCGCGGTGCACGATATGGGTCTGGCCGTCCCGCGCGATCACCGTCTCGGTCTCGATCACGCCCGCCGGGTGGCCGATCCGCACCTCGCTCGCATCGCGCCTGCGCGCAACTTCATGGACGATCGTCCCCGACAGCCGGCTCGCCACGCCGGTGCAGACCGTGCTCGTGCCAGCATAGGTCTTGTGCGTCTGCTGCATGAACATCAGGCGGGAAACGAGATCGACATCCTCCGCCGCGACCGTCTTCCCGGTCTGGTCGATGCGATAGGATTGCGGCGCGCCGACCATGCCGAGCAGCGGCGTCGCCGGGCTCTCGGCCGCCGAACGGGCGGGATCGGCGATCATCCCCATCCGATGCGCCGCGACGCCCCGGATCGCCTCGAGCAGGCCGCGCAATTGCCCGTCGGCGTCGATCCGCGCCGCCGTCTCCGTGCCGGTCAACCCGACATCGGACGCGCGAATGAAGACATGGGCGTTGCCGATATCGACCAGCGAGGCCTCGATCGGACCGTGACCAGGAATATCGAGCCGGTCGACCGGATTGCCGGTCGGCAGCAGGCGCCCTGTCGCGCCGCCGGCCGTATCCGAAAAGTCGATCAGGATGCGTGCGCCGCTGCCGGGAACGCCGGGGACGACATAATCGCCCCTGACCACCGGATAGCCGTCCACGACCGGCACCTCGATCGTCAGCACGCGATTCAGGTTGGTGTTGAACACGCGCACCCTCGCGCAAGGCGCGGTCGCCGGCGCCAGCCCTTCCTCGATCGCGAACAGGCCGACCGCTGCCGAGATGTTCCCGCACAGGCTGTGCCAGTCGATCTCCGGCCGTTCGATCTCGACCTGCCCGAAGGTGTAGGTCAGGTCCGTGCCCGGCACCCGGGGCGGGCCGATGATCGCGAGCTTGCTCGTCAGCGGGTCAGCGCCGGCGATGCCGTCGATCTGACGCCGGTCGGGCGAGCCGAAGATGCCCAGGATCGCGCGCTCGCGCGCGACGGCATCCGTGGGCAGGTCGCCCTCCCTCACGAACACCGCGCGGCTGGTGCCGCCGCGCATCACCACGCACGGATAGGACAGCAGTTCGGGAGATGACGGCATCGCGATTCGCTTACCGACAAAGGGACGCGGGCATGGACATGGGATACCGGTAACCGAGTGCCGCGAGCCGCAGCTAATAACTTGCCGATGTGGTCGATACGATTTTGGGCATTGCGCGTCGTGCCGCCAGACGCGCTTCGAGGGGCATGCGACGGGAGAAAATGCGATGATCGGGAGCAGCGGGGGGATCGGCTTTATCGGCCTTGGAGTGATGGGAGAGCCGATGTGCCGGCATCTCGCCATCAAGAGCGGGATGAACGTCACCGGCTATGATCTCGCAAACGACCCGCTCGAGCGCCTGGCCGATGTCGGCGTCGTGAAGGCAGACACGATCGCCGACCTGGTGCGCGACGCGACGATCATCTTCGTTTCGTTGCCGAGCGGCAGGCATCTGGAGGAAGTTTGCAGCGGCGATGACGGCATATTGGCCAATGCGCGCAGTGGGCAGACCTTTGTCGATCTCGGGACCAGCCCGCTCGATATCACCCGACGCCTGGCGGAAGCGTTTGCCGCCCGGGGGGCCCGCTACGCCGACGCGCCGGTCGCGCGGACCCGCGCCGCTGCCGAACTGGGTACATTGGCGATAACCGTCGGCGCCACTCCCCAATTATTCACGATGATCGAACCGCTGCTGCGCTGCTTCGCCGCCGAGGTTACGCACTGCGGCCCGGTCGGCGCCGGACAGGTCGTCAAGATTCTCAACAATATGGTGGTGGTCGGCACGGTGATCGCCTTGTCGGAGGCCGCGGCGATCGCGCAGGGGACAGGCATCGACGCGACGGCGTTGTTCGAAACCTTCGTCAAGGGATCGGCAGACAGCTTCGCGCTGCGGAACCACGGGTTGAAAGCCGTCGCGCCGGGCGCCTTTCCGGAACGCGTCTTCCCGACCGACTATATGCTCAAGGATATCGGCTATGCGCTGGCAATGGCCGGCGACGTCGGCATCGACGTGCCCGGCGCCGATTATGCCCGCACCTTGCTCGAGCGGGCATCTAGCGAGGGCCTCGGCGCGGCCTATTGGCCCGTGATCTCCACCTTCTACCGCCCGGCCGACTGAGCGGGCGCCGCGCCGGTCAGGCCGGTTTCATCACCTCGCGGAAGTCGTTGAGCGCGGCTTTCGCGGCCTGGCGCAGGAAGCCGAGGTCGGACGCGACCATCATCGCCGTCACCCCCAGGTCGATCAGCCATTTGGCCTCGTCGCTCCTCATCGACTGGACCACGGCGGAGACCGGTTTCCCATGTGCCCTGGCGACCTCGATCACCCGCTCGACCGCGTCCTTCAGCGTCGGCACGGGGTCCGTCGCGTTGCTGAGCGAGAGGCCGAGATCGCCGCGCCCGAGGAACAGCGCATCGACCCCCTCGACCGCCGCGATATCGTCGATCACGTCGAGCGCCTGCCGGTCCTCGATCATGCAGATGACGGTCGAGGTCTCGTCCGCATAGCGATAATTGTCGGCCCCGCGCGCGCCATATTCGCCACCGCGGCTCGCTCCCGCGCCGCGAACCCCGCCATGATAACGCGCCCAGGATGCCACCGCGCGTGCCTTCTCCGCCGAATCGACATGCGGGCACATGATGCCGATCGCGCCGTCATCGAGCACCGACAACACGCTGTTCGCGTCAGGCCGCGCGATCCGCACCAGGCCCGCCGTGCCGAACGCGCGCGCGGCGAGCAGCGCGGTGTCGAGCGTCACCCGGTCCCAGGGCGCATGTTCCTCGTCGAGCATGACGAAATCGAAGCCGTCCAGGCCAAGCACCTCGGTGTTCTGGGGTGCCGGCACCTTCATGAACGTGCCGATCAGCGGTTCGCCGGCGAGAAGCCGGGCGCGGAACTGGCGGGGATCGGGACGAGTGGCATCCATTCTTGTCTCTCCTGGATTGATGCGGCGCAATCCGGCCAGGCCTTTCGCGGCCGGCGCGAGGCCTCGTCGCCGCGCGTAACGAGCGTCGTCGAAAAATCGGTCGGCGGGGCGATCACGAGCGATCGCCCCGCCGGATCACGGCATCGGATAATCGTCGGCGTTGAGGACCCAGCCGGCCTTTTCGGAAAAATCGACGCGCGGCGGGCTGAAGATGTCGATCAGATGGCAGGGCGGCTCCGGCAGCGCCTGCGACGTGTGGATCGCGGGCGGCGGGATGACGGTCATCGACGGCGCGGTGACGCGGATCGCGGCGTCGTCGCGCCAGATCGACTTGTTGGGCACCCAGGGCCAGCGCAGATAATGCATGTAGTCGCCCTGCAGGGTGAGCGAGCATTGCTCGAAATCGTCGTGGAAGTGCGGCGACATCTTGTTGGGGTCGCGCGGCTCCATCATGACCGGGATCAGGTTGATCATCATGTTGGTCGAGCGATAGATGACCCCGAACCGCCCCGGCGTGACGGGCACGTCGATGGGATAGAGGCGCAGCTTGAATCCGTCGGCCGGAGCGGGCCAGGGCTCGAACGGCGGGATGTTCGGATGCGGCCGGGCATAGCTTTCCGCATTATGGCTCTTTGCCGCCAGATCGGGTGCGAGCGAGCTGAACAGGCGCAGGACCAGCCCGCCTTCCTTCACGACGATTTTGCTGTCGCCCGGCGGGATGATCGCGAGCTGATAGCTGACGTCGGATGCGCTGCCATTGTCGGTCTCGATGTCGACGCGGGTATGCCGTTCCGGGAAGAACGCCATATATTCGTCGGGCTGGCCCGAGCGCGACAGCACCGCGCCGGCCTCGGCCTCCGTATAGGACAGGATGAAATTCTGCCCGCGCCCGTACCAGGTCTTGAAGCCTTCGCCCGTTTCCTGCGGGGGGATGTCGTGAAACTCGATCACCTCCGCGCCCGCAAAGTCGGTGATCGGCGCCTTTGGCGCATCCGCCTTGGCCGTGGTCATGGTCGACCTCGGATCCTTCAGGTCATACATCGTCCGGGTCTCCTCTCGTCATTGGGTCCGGCGGTGCGGGATCGTGGCGCCCGCCGGCCCGAGTCCGTCATCGGCAAACCCGACGCCTCGGGTCTTCCTGCCGATTGGCGCAAGCATACAAGGTCGAACGCCGCTTGCGAGCCGGGAGAAGCGGCTGGACTATCGTAAATGCGCAAGCTGTAGAAGGACGATGCATGCTTGGCACCGGTCAGCCATGCGTCGGGAACAACGCCGGCCCCAGTTCGTCGGCGACCTGCGACAGGACGGTTTCCGCATCGCGCGCCACCTTTCCCCACAGGGCGAAACCATGGAGCTGGCGCGAATAGGGCAGCAAACGCGTCGGCACCCCGGCGGCGCGCAGGCGCTCGGCATAAGCCTGTCCCTCATCGTGCAGCGGATCGAACCCGCAGGTGACGACGAGCGCAGGCGGCAGATCGTCGAGGCGCTCGGTCCGGAGCGGCGACGCGCGCCAGTCGGCCGGATCGGCGGCGCCGAGATATTGGTCGCGGAACCAGCGCATCGTCTCGGCGGTCAGCAGATAGCCGGACGCGTTGCGGCGATAGGAATCGCTGGTCATCGAACAATCCGTCACCGGGTAGAGCAGGATCTGGGAGCGGAGCGCCGGGCCGCCCCGGTCGCGCGCCAGCAGCGCGCACACCGCCGCCAGGTTGCCACCGGCGGAATCCCCCGCAACCGCGACCCGATCGGCGCTCAGCCCGAGGGCGGCCGATTGACCCACGAGCCATTGCAGCGCGAAGAAACTGTCGTCGACCGCCGCCGGGAAAGGGTGCTCGGGCGCCAGGCGATAATCCACCGCCGCGACCGCGATGCCAAGGCGGCCGGCGAGCGACGCGCAAAGGGCGTCGCCGGTCTCGATATCGCCGAGCACCCAGCCACCGCCGTGATAATAGACCAGCAGGGGCATGACGGCGTCGGCCGGCAGCCCGGGCGGGCGGTACAGACGGATTGGAATCGGACCGCCCGGCCCCGGCGCCGCGAGATCCCGGATCAGCGTCGCCGGGGGCTCGGCGCCGAGCGCCAGCCGGGCAGCGCGCATCGCCGCACGCGCCTCCGCCAGGCCGAGTTCGTGCATGGGCCGACGCCCCGCCGCCGCGGCCATGTCCAGCACAGCCTGGGCGTCGGGGTCGATGGCGATGTCACCTTCCTTCGTCATCATACCCACGCCCCCGTCCTTCGCTGCCTTGTGACCGGTACCTAGACGGACCCGTCCGGCCTTCACAAGGCGGCGTGCGGCCGCAAGGGGATGAATCGCGCGCGAAGGACATGGCTTTCGGCAGAGGTCGAGTGGGCCGACTGCGCCAAATCAAAGCCTCCCGGGAAGTTCAGCCTATGAATGTTCGGCCGGCGCGCTCAGATGCGCTCCTTGCGTCGCTATGGCGCATTGTTGGGACGGACGGTTTCTCCGCCGCCTTGTGAGGATCGATCGATGTCGCGTTCGGGTCGCCTGTTCCTGCTGATGACGGCCTTGATGGCCGGGCTGTCCGCGCGACCGCTGTCGGGACAGGCCGAGGGAACGACGGCGGCACCTGCCGCGATCTCGCAGATAGCCACGCAGCTGCCCTCGCAACCCTGGCCGCAAAAGGCCAGCGATGTGCCCGCGGATCCCGAGGTCCGCACCGGCACCCTGCCCAACGGCATGCGCTACGCGATCCTGCACAACGCCACCCCGCCCGGCCAGGCCTCGCTGCGCCTGCGTATCGATGCGGGATCGCTGATGGAGAAGGACGACCAGCTCGGGCTTGCCCATTTCATGGAGCATATGGCGTTCAACGGCACGACGCACATTCCGAAGAACGAGCTGATCGCCATCCTGGAGCGGCTGGGCATGGCGTTCGGTGCGGATCTCAACGCCGCGACCAGCTTCGACCAGACCTATTATCAGCTCGAATTGCCGCGCACCAATGACGAGACGGTCGACACCGCGCTGCGCGTGATGCGCGAGCAGGTGTCGGAAGCGACGATGGGGATCAGGGAAATCGACGAGGAACGCGGCGTGATCGCCGGCGAGGAGCGCCAGCGCAACACGCCCGCGCTGCGCATCTCGCGCAAGCAGCTCGACATCCTTGCCAGGGGGCAGAAGGTCGCCTCGCGCTTTCCGATCGGCGAGCTCAAGATCGTCAGCACGGCGCCGCGAGAACGCTTCGCCGACTTTTACGACAGCTATTACCGCCCCGAGCGGGCAACGCTGGTCGCGGTCGGCGATTTCGACGTCGCGTCGATGGAAACGAGGATCCGCACGGCCTTTGCCGACTGGCGCGCCAGGGCGCCGGATGGCCCCGACCCCGATCTCGGCACGGTCGCCGGGCGTGGGCCGGAAACGCATATCCTGGTCGAGCCCGGCATTTCCTCCGGCATTTCGCTGGCCTGGGTCCGCCCACCCGATCTGCGGCCGGACACGATCGCCAAGCGGCGCCGGAACACGATCGAATATCTCGGCCTGGCGGTGCTCAACCGCCGGCTTGCCGAACTGTCGCGCACCGACGACGCGCCGTTCCTCAACGCCAATGCCCGCCAGACCGAACTGGTGCGCAGCGTCGGCGTCACCACGCTCACCGCCCAGTTCGTGCAGGGCAAATGGAAGGCCGCGCTCGAGGCCGTCGACAAGGAACAGCGCCGCCTCGTTCGCTATGGCGTCACCGATGCCGAACTGCAGCGCGAGATCACCACCTATCGCACCGCGCTGGAAAATGCGGTGAAGGGGGCGCCCACCCGCAACACGCGCGGGCTGGCCGCCGGCATCGTCGGCGCGGTCAACGACCGGGAGGTGTTCTCCTCGCCCCGGACGGATCTCGACCTGTTCGAAGCAACGGTGAAGACGCTGACGGCGGCGCAGGTCAGCGACGCGGTGAAGCCCGTTTTCAGCGGCGGCGGCCCCCTGACCATGGTGATGTCGCCCGTCGCGATCGAGGGCGGCGAGAAGTCAGTGACGGCAGCGCTGCAGGCTTCACGCGCCGTTGCGGTCGCGGCACCCGGCGCCGTTGCCAAGCTGCCCTGGCCCTATACCGATTTCGGCAAGCCCGGCACCGTCACGCAGCGCCGGGAGATTGCCGATTTGGGGACGACCATTGTCACCTTCGCCAATGGCGTGACGCTGACGGTGAAGCCGACCAGTTTCAGCAAGGACGCCATCTCCATCAACCTGCTGACCGGCACGGGCGAGCGGAACTTTCCCCCCGACACGCTCGATCCGCGCGCCACCATGATCGGCAGCCTGCAATCGGGCGGGCTGGGCAAGATGACGACCGACGAGATCAGCCGCTCGCTCAACGGCCATGTCGTCGGCACGGGACTGGCCACGCTCGGCGACAAGTTCCTGCTGAGCGGCGGCACGCGGCGCGTGGACCTGCAGCTCCAGATGCAATTGATGGCGGCCTATCTGACCGACCCAGCCTATCGCGGCCAGGCGTTCGAACAGAGCAAGGCCAATTATCCGGCAAGCTATGAGGCGACGCTGGCCGTGCCGTCGGGCGCATTCGCCGTGCAGGCGAAGCAATTGCTGGCCGGCGGCGACGCGCGCGCGGCGGTGGTGCCCCCCGACATCCTGTCGCGATGGTCGATGGAAACCGAACGACCCGGCCTGAAGGCGCTGCTGTCGGTCGGGCCGATCCATATCACCATGGTCGGCGACCTGACCGTCGACGAGGCGATCGCCGTCACCGCGACCACCTTCGGCGCGTTGCCGCCGCGCCCGGCGCCCGGCATCCCCGTACCCGGCGCCGACCAGCGGCATTTCCCCGCGCCGATGGCGGCACCGCTCCGCTTCATGCACAAGGGACTCGCCGAACAGGGGCTCGGCTATGTCGCCTGGCCGGCGACCGATGCGATCGACGATCTGACCGAGGTCCGCCGCATCGAGATGCTGGCGGCCGTCCTGAAGCTGCGCGCGCTGGACGAGATACGCGAGAAGCAGGCACTGGCCTATGCACCGGGCGTATCGGCCAGCTATTCCAACAGTTACAAGGGCTATGGCACCATCTCGGTGCAGGCGGAGACCGCGCCCGCAAAGCTGCCGGCCTTCTTCGCGGCGGTCGACGCGATCGCCGCGAACCTGCGCGACACGCCGATCAGCGCGGACGAGCTGAAGCGGGCACGCGAGCCGCTGGTGGAGGCGGCGCGGCGGGCGCAAAATACCAATGGCTGGTGGCTCAACCAGCTCACCTATATCGTCGACCGGCCGCAGTATATTCCACAGACGCTGACCGCGGTGCCCCAGTTCGAGGCGATGACGCCGGCCGATATCGAGGCACTGGCGCGCAAATATCTGCGGCCGGAGCTTGCCTGGAAGGCGGAAGTCGTGCCCGAGCCGCCGGCCGGACCGGGCGCCGGCTGAGACGCGCGGGGTCAGCCCAGCAGGATCGCCGATCCGGTAAAGGGCAGCACCAGATCATAGCCCGCCGGCGGGGGCGTTATCGGCGTCTCGGCCGAGGTACCGAACTGCGTCACGCCCGCGCCGAGATGCGCCGCCAGATCATGCCGGCCGCCGGCGAAATCGAACGGACGGCTGTCGATCAGGCGCGCGGAAAAGACGTTGGTGCCGATCAACGGCACCGACGAACCCGCCACCGTCGTTCCCACCACCAGGCTGGCGCGGCGAAACGTCGCGATCCGCTCGCCCAGCGCAAAGGAGGCGGGATCGTCGAAGTCCCCGGCCGGTCGACGCTGCAGATAGAGCGAGAATTGCCCGACCGGATCCACCCCGAGCGACAATGCGCCATTGTCGACCGCCTTCGCGTCGAACGGCCGGGCGGCGAAGGTGAAATGCGCGGTGGTCTCGCTGCGCGGGCCGTCGAACAACGGCACATCGAGGAACGGCAGATGCAGGAAATAGCCGAAATCGGCGAGCGTGCCATCGGCGGTGCGGTAGAAACGGCCCGTGACGTACCAGGCAAGTTCGGCGGGGAGCAGAGCGGTCATGCGGCTATCCTGCGGTAAGGCGACCGCTTCATTCTGGCCTATCCTTGACGACACCGTCGACAAGGGATGCCACCATCGGTGGCGCTATGCATCCTTGGGCGTCAGACTTCCGGGCGTCAGATCTTTGCCGCGAACAGCAGCCGCCCCGGCCCGAGCCGGTCGAACACATAATCGATCTGCGCCTCGCCGAACACGAAGCACCCGTCGCTCCGGCCCAGCATCGGCTGGACCAGCAGCAGCTCGGGGTTGGCGTACCAGGCGCTGTGGATGACGATCGCGCGGTCTTCCGCATTGCTGTTGGTCGGATCCAGCCCGAGCAATCGCTGCGAGGCACCGTGATCGCCGACATAATAATCGGAGGTGAGGAAACTGCCCTCGGACGAGCAAAGCGAGCCATCGTCGTTCGAAAAATGTTGCAGCCAGCCGCTGTGATCCGGATCGGAACCCTTGCCATGGGTCACGAGGAAGCTGGTGGTGGCACCGTTGCGCAGATCGACCAGATAGAAGCGCGGCTGGGAGGACGGCGCGCTGAAATCCACGATGGCCACGCGGTCGTCGAACTCGATCCGGTCGCGATGCCGGTCGAGCGCGACCAGCGCCTGGCCGAGCAGGGCGGGCCGGACCTTGCACGGCGCGGCGATCGGCGGAAAGTCGCCCGATGCCGCCGCGGCGGCGGCGCCGAGCGGATCGGGCAGCACCAGCGCAGCGGTCAGCGCGCCGACGACGCCCGCGCCCGTCCGCAAGATCGTGCGCCGCGTGGGCGTCGCTTCTTCATCCCGCAATGACATGCCTCGACGGTCTTCCTCTGCGCAGGCTATCAGATTTTTCCCGTCAATTCCCGACCAAAGTGACGGCACCAAATCACGCCATGGCCGTTGACGCCTCGAAGGGGGAACGCGCGACGACGAGGTGCTCATGCCGTTATCCCGGAGTTCGATCTGGTCGCTTGCCGCGGCGCTCCTCCTTGCCTGGACCGCTACGCCGGCGCGCGCGGCGGACGGCGCCCCGTTCACCAGCGACATGGTCGCCGCGCTCGAGCCGGGCCAGTTCCTCTGGAACGACGCCGGCGGCACGGGCGACATCCGGATCCTGGTCAGCATCCCATTGCAGCGCATCCATGTCTATCGCGGCGAGACGCTGATCGGCCTGTCCCCGATCTCGAGCGGGGCGCCAGGCTTCGATACGCCCGTCGGCGACTTCACCATCCTGGAGAAGGACGCGAAGCACCGTTCCAACCTTTATTCGGGCGCGCCCATGCCCTTCATGATGCGCCTCACCTGGGACGGGATCGCGATCCATGCCGGCCGGAACCCCGGCTATCCCGATTCCCATGGCTGCGTCCGCGTGCCCATCGCCTTCGCCAGAAAGCTCTATGGCGTGATCGGGCTCGGCGCGCGCGTAGTCGTCACCGACGATTATGCCGATCCCCTGTCCGTCGAGCCGGTGATCGACGCGCCAGTGGCGGCACCCGAGACGGTCTCGCCCGAAATGACGCGCGGCGCTGCAACATCGACGATCGCCTGGACGACACCCGCGCCGTAGCGGTTCGATCAATTTCTCTCGCCGGAATCCCCTAGCCGCATTGCCATCGGCGTTGCATCAATTCATGTTGCGACGCACAATCGATCAAATGATGCGCAAAGGGGACAGTGCGTGAACGATTCCGGCATGACCGACATCGATGCGATCGACTATCGCATCCTCCGCGAACTGGCGAGCGACGGCCGCGCCTCCGACGTCGCGCTGAGCGAACGCGTACATTTGTCGAGCACCGCCGTCGCCCGGCGGCGCAAGATCCTGGAGGAACGCGGCGCGGTGCGCGGTTATTCCGCCGATCTGGACATGGCGCGGCTTGGCTTCGGCATCGTCGTGATCGTGATGATCGAACTGAGGTCCCAGGCCGAAAACGTGCTGATGGAGTTCGAGACCGCCGTCGTGAAATGCCCGTCCATGTCCTATTGCAGCTTCGTCTCGGGCAATGTCGACTTCCTGATGATCATCCATGTGAAGTCGTTCGAGGATTACGACCGGGTCTATCGCAGCGAACTGTCCATGCTGCCGCATGTCGCCAAGATCCGCAGCAGCTTCGTCATGCGCGAAGTGGCGCAGCGATCGGTTCCGCCCGTCTTGCTCAAGGGCCCGGCCTGAGCGAGCGATTCGGACCGGATTCGGTGGTAACGCGGGAATCGGGCTAGCTGACGAGTGGTGGCGCCCGGAACCAGCGCTCGATGCACAATTCGTGAAAGAATCTACGCAAACATCGTCAATCTGCGCGTGAAAATAGCGACATCTCCTATCTGAACTCTGCTAATCTTGCGTCAGGGCAATTCCGCAGAGAATTGCCTCACCAGGGAGACTGCACTGCGCGAGTCATATTCGGGGCGCTGACCATCAGGTCGGCGTCGCAGGTGAGGTGCGCGCGACATACATCGGCCAGTAACTATAGCGTTCAATGACAATGTTCCGAAAAGGGACAGAGTGAAGGGAGAGGTTGCCCAGGGAGTAACAATAATCGGGGGCGACCATGACAATTTCATTCAGCGCGAACACGACTTCCGACCGCCGGCTTTTCAGGCGACATAGCCTTTCGACCGCCGGGATTCTGGCACTGGCGATCGTCGCCATGCCCGGCATCGCCAATGCGCAGACAGCGCCGGCGATGATGGCAAGCGTCGAGGACAAGGCACCGGCGGCCGGAGACACGGCACCGGCCGACACCCTCGTCCAGGACCAGTCAGCGGCGGGAGAGGCGCCCCAGGAGGAGATCACCGTCACGGGATCGCGCATCGTGCGCGACGGCTATGATGCCCCGACCCCGGTCAGCGTGATCAGCAGCAAGGAATTGCAGGCCGAGGCGCCGGCCAACATCGCCGACTTCGTCAACACGCTTCCGTCGGTGCGCGGCAGCTCGACCGCGGCGAACTCGAACGGCTCGCTCAGCAACGGCCTGGCCGGCGTCGCGTCGGTCAACCTGCGCAACCTGGGGTCGCAGCGCACCCTGGTGCTGTTCGACGGCCAGCGCTCGGTCGCCTCGGCGACCAGCGGCGTGGTCGACGTCAATACCTTTCCCCAGGCGCTGGTCGAGCGGGTCGAAGTGGTGACCGGCGGCGCTTCCTCCGCCTATGGCTCGGACGCCGTTTCGGGCGTCATCAACTTCATCCTCGACAAGAAATATACCGGCATCAAGGGCAGCTACGAATATGGCGTCACCACCTATAGCGACGGCCCGAACCACAAGTTCACGCTGACGGCCGGCACCCCCTTTGCCGGTGGCAAGGGTCATGTCCTGGTCAGCGGCGAATATTTCACCCAGAAGGGCATCCAGTCGATCGACCGCGACTGGAACGACAGCGGCTTCTTCCAGATCGACAACCCCGCCTATAGCGAGACCGCGTGCAAGGACGCGCTGGCTTCGACGATCTGCTATCCGGCGCGCCTGATCCAGGGCGGGATCGGCACCGGCCAGTTCACCGAAGGCGGCCTGATCAGCACCGGGCCGTTCAAGGGCGTCTATTTCGGCCAGGTCGATCCGGCGACCGGCAAGGCCTCCGTCAATAATTTCGTGTTCGGCCCTTCCAATGGGCAATGGATGGTCGGCGGCGATTATCTGATCGGCCGCGAAGGCCATGTCAGCAGCGCGACCCTGCTGCCATCGGAGGACCGCAAGAGCGGGTTCGGCCGGATCTCCTATGAATTCTCGCCCGCGTTCGAGCTGTACGGCCAGATGGCGTACACCCGCTACCAGGGCCAGAGCTATTACCAGCAGACGCCGACCACGGGCGTGACCATCCAGATCGCGCCGTCCGCGACCAATGGCGGGCTGGTCAACGCCTATCTGCCCACCAGCTTCCTCAACCAGGTCAACGCCTATAACGCGAACCCCGCGAACACGACGAAGGTCACCACGGCCACGATCGGGACCAGCAATATCGGCATCCCGCCCCAGGGCAGCGACAATACCCGCGAGGTGTTCCGCTATGTCGTGGGTGCCAGCGGCGATTTCAGCCTGTTCGACCGCGAGCTGCACTGGGACGCCTATTACCAGAAAGGCATCACCAAGACCAACGAGCTGCTGACCAACGCCTGGAACATCGATCGCATGGCGCTGGCCACCGACGCGGTGGTGGCGCCGGCCGGCAACGCGTCGGGCATCGCCGCCGGCACCATCGTCTGCCGGTCGCGCCTGACCGCCGCCAATGTCAACAATGGCTGCGTGCCGATCAACCGCATCGGCGTGGGCGGCGTTTCGCCCGAGGCGCTGGCCTATGTCCTGTATGACGGCCTGCAACCGCTCCGGAAGCAGACGCTGAAGCAGGACGTGGCGGCGTTCAACCTGTTCACCAACAACCTGGTCGATCTCTGGGCCGGCCCGATCTCGCTCGGCTTCGGCGGCGAATGGCGTCAGGAATCGGTGACCGGATCGGTCGATCCGCTGTTCCAGCCGCGCGTCGCCAATGGCGTGACCAGCGGCACCTGGATCTACGGCAATTATCTGCCCACCTTCGGCAAATATAATGTGAAGGAAGCCTATCTCGAGACCATCGTGCCGCTGTTCAAGGGCGCGGATTTCAATGGCGCCTTCCGCCTGACCGACTATTCCACCTCGGGCACGGTCAGCACCTGGAAGGCCGGCGTGACCTGGCAGCCGATCCCCGACGTCAAGTTCCGCGGCACCATCTCGCGCGACATCCGCGCGCCGAACCTGGGCGAGCTGTTCGCGCCCGGCACCGGCCGCACCAATACCGTCAACGTGCCAGTCCAGAATGGCACGCGCATCGACCAGCGCGTCGACCAGTTCAACGAATCCACCGTCGGCAACCCCGCGCTCAGCCCGGAAGTCGCCAAGACCTACGGCGTCGGCGCGATCTTCACGCCCAGCTTCATCCCCGGCCTCGCCTTCTCGGTGGACTATTTCCAGATCAAGCTCAGCGGGGCGATCGCCAATATCGGTGCCCAGACGCTGGTCACGCAATGCTATGAACAGAGCAATGCCGCAGCTTGTGCCGCCATTTCCACCACCGGCGGCCGTGGCGTCACCACGCCCAACCTGCTCATCACCAGCATCGAGCTGAAGCCGACCAATTTCGTCGGCATCGAAGCCAAGGGTATCGATTTCGAGGCAAGCTATCGCAAGCCGATTGGCCCCGGTGCCCTGACGCTGCGCGCGCTGGTGACCAAGAATATCAGCCTCTACACCGACAATGGCGTCGACGTGCCGACCGAGGCAGCCGGCCAGAATTCGGGCAGTCTGCCCGACTGGACCTATCGCCTGACCGCCGGATACGATGTCGGGCCCTGGGGCTTCCAGCTGGTCGGCCGCGGCGTGAGCGGCGGCGTGTACGACAACAGCTATATCGTCTGCAGCACGGATTGCCCGGTCTCGACCGTGGCGAACCGCACGGTGAACCGCAACGACATCGCCGGTGCGATCTATGTCGACCTGCAGGTCAATCACGAGTTCGAGATTGCCGGCGCCAAGACCACGGCGTTCCTGTCGATCAAGAACCTGCTCGATACCGATCCGGTGCTCGTCGGCAACGGTCCGACCGGCAACAACACCCCGGCATATCCGCAGACCAACCGCAATCTCTACGATGTCCTCGGCCGCGTGTTCCGGGTCGGCGTCCGGTTCGATTTCTAAACCTCAAGACCAGAAAAGATCAGGAGAATTTCAACATGAAGAAGATGGTTGGATTGACGGTCGCCTTGCTGTCCACCGCGCTTTACGTCCCCACCGCCGCTCACGCCCAGGCCAAGCCCGCGCTGAAGGCGGCGGCCGCCGCAAACGTCGATGCTCATGCCAAGCTGGTGCAGGAGATGGTCGACTCGATCTACAGCTTCGCCGAGCCGGGCTTCCAGGAGTTCAAGACCTCCGAATACATCACCGGCATCCTCGAGAAGGAAGGCTTCAAGGTCACCCGCGGCGTGGCGGGCATCCCGACCGCCTTCACCGCGACCTGGGGCGAAGGCGGCCCGCTGATCGCCTTGGGCAGCGACATCGACGGCCTGCTCGGCCTGTCGCAAATGCCGGGCACGCCGAAGATCACGCCGATGGTGCCGGGCGCGCCGGGGCATGGCGAAGGTCATAACAGCGGCATGCCGCTGATCGTCGCCGCGGCGATCGCCGCCAAGGACGTGATGATCAAGAACAACATCAAGGGCCGGCTGATGATCTGGCCGGGCGTCGCCGAGGAGCTGCTCGCGACCAAGGCCTATTATGTCCGCGAAGGCCTGTTCAAGGGCGTCGATGCCTCGATCTTCACGCATGTCGGCAATCGCTTCGGCACCGGCTATGGCGAGATGGGCAATAACGGCATGGTCTCGGTGGAATACAGCTTCCACGGCAAGACCTCGCATGCCGCCGGCGCGCCCTGGGCGGGCCGCAGCGCGCTCGACGGGGTCGAGGTGATGGACATGGCGTGGAACATGCGCCGCGAGCACCTGCCGCTCACCCAGCGCTCGCACTATGTCATCACCAATGGCGGCGGGCAGCCCAACGTCGTGCCGGGCGAGGCATCGGTCTGGTATTATTTCCGCGAGCAGACCTTCGATTCGATCCGCAAGCTCTACGAGACGGGCAACACCATCTCCGAAGCCGCGGCGATGGCGACGGGCACCACGGTCACGCGGCGCGTGCTCGGCTATGCCGCGCCCAATTTCGGCAACAAGCCGATGGCCGAGGCCGCCTATGCCAATATCAAGGCCGTCGGCATGCCCAAATGGACCGCCGACGACCAGGCTTTCGCCAAGGCCGTGCAGGAGAGCAACGGCCTGAAGGTCCAGCCGCTGTACGACACGATCGCGCCGCTCTCCACGCCGGAGACGCGCGGCCCCTCCAATGGCGGCGGCTCGGACGATATCGGCGATATCATGTGGACGGTGCCGACGATCACCATCGGCTTCCCGTCCAACGTGCCCAGCACGATCGGCCATAACGTCACCGCGGCGATCGCGATGGCGACGCCGATCGCGCACAAGGGCGCCGTGGCGGGCGCCAAGGCGGTGGCGATGACCGTGCTCGACCTGATGACGACGCCCAAGCTGATCGCCGACGCCAAGACCTATTTCAACACGGTGCAGCAGAAGGACCAGAAGTACGATCCGGTGCTGACCGCGGCGGACAAGCCGGCGATCGACCTCAACACCCAGCTGATGGCGCAGATGCGGCCGCAGATGGAGAAATTCTATTACGATCCGACCAAGTACAGCAGCTATCTCGAGCAGATGGGGGTCAAATATCCGGCGGCCGCTTCGCCGCCGCCGCCTGCCGCGAAGTAACGCCCGCGTCCCCAGCCGTCATGCCGGACTTGTTCCGGCATCCATCGTCCCGCAGACACCGCAGTCGTTGCGCGCGCGGAACCATGGACCCCGGAACAAGTCCGGGGTGACGGTGGAGGGGTTACCGACACAGATCACCCCCTCCTATCGGAACAGGTCCATGAACAAGGCGAAGCTGCTCACTTCCTCGCTCGGCGCGATCTGCCTGGTCGCGCTCTCCCCATCCGCCATCGCGCGCCCGGCCGACCCGCCGGCAAAGGGCGCCTCGCTGCCCGCGCGCGTCGATGGTTTCATCCCCTATTATTTCGATGCGGCGAAGGGCCGCGTGCTGCTCGAAGTGCCGATGTTCGACGCGGACGTGCTCTATTACGTCTCCGCCGCGACCGGCGGCGGATCGGTCGAGCTGCCGTTCGATCGCGGCGTGATGGACAGCGCGGTGATCCGCTTCACCCGCGTCGGCGGCAAGGTGCTGGTCAACGAGCAGAATCTGCGCTTCCGCTCGCTCAACGGCGATGCCGCGCATGCGCAGGGCGTGGCGGACAGCTTCCCCACCTCGACCCTCGCCGCGCTGCCGATCGAGTCCGAGAGCGGCGGCAAGGTGGTGGTCGACGCGACCTCCTTCTTCATGCGCGATGCCGCCAATGTGGAGGCGCAGCTTCGCCGCGCGAACCAGGGCAGCTACAAGTTCGATGCGGGCAAGAGCAGTTTCTACCCCGCACGGATGAAGGCCTTTCCCGACAATACCGAGATCGAGACCAGCGCGACCTTCGTCGCCGACAATCCCGGCGCGCTGGTGACGGGCGTGACGCCCGATCCGCGCATGATGACGATGCGCATCCACCACAGCTTCCTGCGCGCGCCGACCGGCTACACCCCGCGCGAGGCCGATCCGCGCATCGGGGTGAGCGCGGTGCGGTTCCAGGATTATTCGAAGCCGTTCAGCGAGAGCCCGGAGGAAAGCTGGATCACCCGCTGGCGGCTGGAGAAGAAGGACCCGAGCGCCGCGATCAGCGACCCGATCAAGCCGATCACCATCTATTTCGATCCCGCCATCCCCGCCCCGATCCGCCATGCGATGAAGGAAGGGCTGCTGTGGTGGAACAAATCCTATGAGGCAGCGGGCTTCAGCAACGCGATCGTCGCGCTCGATGCGCCGGCCGATATGGACCCGATGGACATCCGTTATGCCTATGTCCTGTGGATCAACCGCGACGAGCGCGGCTTCTCCTCGGGCGGCACCTATCGCGATCCGCGCACCGGCGAAGTGATCGGGTCCAAGGTGCGTATGGACACGCACCGCATCCGCACCGTCGGCAATTACTGGGACGTCTACAGCGCCGGCCTGCCCGCCGATGGCAGCGGCATCACCATCGCCGATCCCAATCTGCTGAGCGACGACGCGATGGCGGCGATGCCCAAGGGGCAGCGCGACATGGTGCTGCTGCGCCAGGCGCTGCTCACCGCGCATGAGCTCGGCCATGCCCAGGGTTTCGGCCATAACTTCGCCTCGAGCCTCAACAACCGCGCCTCGGTGATGGAATATCCGACGCCCCGGGTGAAGGTGGTGAACGGCAAGCTCGACCTGAGCGAGAGCTTCCAGAAGCAGATCGGCGCCTATGACACCTACATGGTGCGCTACGCCTACACCCCCTTCCCCGCCGCGTCGGAAAAGGCCGGGCTCGACGCGATCATCGCCGACATGCGAACCAAGGGCATCATCTACGTGCCCGACACCGATCCGCGCTGGACCTGGTATGACGACCGCGCCACACCGACCGAGAATCTGCGCGAGGACATGGCCGCGCGCGCGATCATGATCGCCAATTACGGGCAGGGCATGCTGAAGGCGGACGAGCCGGTCGGGTCGCTGCGCAACACCCGGCTGTGGATGGCCTATCTCCACCATCGCTACGCGATCGAATCCGGCCTGAAATATGTCGGCGGCCTGTATGAGAATATCGTGGTCAAGGGCGACACATTGCCGCCGACCGAGTTCATCCCGGCCAAGCTGCAGCGCGACACGCTCGGCCTGTTGATGGAGGCGATCGAGCCGAAGAACCTGGCGCTGCCGGAATCGCTGCTGGTGCAGCTCACCCCCGATCCGGGCAACAACCTCGAGGACCTGTCGACCGACGACGTGTTCGACCAGCTGCGCGCCGCGCGCATCCTCGCCGGCATGGTGGTCGAACCGCTGTTCGACGCGGCCAAATCGACCCGGATGATCGCGCTCGGCGCGCGCCAGCCCGATACGCTGACCTTTCCGGAAATGGTCGACACCGTCCTCGCGCATAGCTGGAGCGCGGCGGCCGACGCCACTGCGTCCGACCGCGCGCTGCGCCGGGTGACGCAGCAGGTCGCGCTGGAATCGATGATGATCCTGGGCGGCAATGACGACGCCGCGCCCGAGGCGCGCGCCTATGTGCTCGACAAGCTCTCGACCCTGGCGACGACGCTCAGGACCAGGCCCGGCGGCGATGCGCTGACCACGGCCTTTTACCGCCAGACCGCGCGGGACATCGCGCACTATCTGGAAGACCCCAAGGCCAATGCGCCGAAGACGGCGACGCCGAGCTGGGGCAAGGGCCCGCGCTCGCGCTTCCCGCAGCCGCCGGGGCCACCTTTGGGCTGATCCCAATCCTTGTGTCGGGGCCCGGCGATCGGCCGGGCCTCGACCTGATGCAGCCGGACCGGTTATAAATACCCAGTCCGATCAACACGATATATCGACGGTATTGGCTCGCTTCGTCGCATTTGCGTCACATTATCGACAATTGGCGGAACGATCGTCCCTTGATCTGCATTAAGCCCCCAAGTGGGGAAAAATGGACAAGCACCAAAAACTCGAAGCCGAGATAGCCCGCATCGAAGCAACGCAGGATGCGTTGCGCGAGAGCATCGAGGAAACCAAGCAGCTTTCGGCCAAGGCCGAGAAGCTGCTCCAGCAGCACAAGAAGTCGCTTCAGGCTCAATCGGACGATTGAGCGATCCGCGGCGACCGCGCGGCGGGGCTATTTCTTGCCAGCGCCATTCTGCTTGAGGAACGCGATCACATTGGCCTGATCCTGCGGATTGGGCAGCCCGATGAAGATCATCTTGGTGCCCGGCAGCGCCTGGCGCGGCGCGGCGAGGAAGCGGGCGAGATTCTTGTCGTTCCACACCTGGCCCGAGGCCTTCATCGCCGGCGAATAGTTGAAGCCGGCCACGGTGCCCGCCTTGCGATTGACCACGCCGCGCAGAGTGGGGCCAAGACCGTTCTTGCCCGACGGATCGACGCTGTGACACGAAGCGCATTTCTTGAACACCACGGCCCCGGCCACGGCATCGGCGGGCGGCGCGGCGGACGCCGCGGTGGCACCGGCCAGCATTGCGATCGCCGTCAGACCAGCAAGATACTTCATTCGGATGCTCCCATACGCAACGTCACGATCTTCGCCCTCGCGCATTCCAGTTGAACCGGTGATGACCGGCCAGCGGGAGAGTCGCGCGGCGCTCCTCCCTTAAGGCGGGCTTGCCGCGACCTTGCAATGCCCTTGTTGGGGCCCCTCGCACGGTGAGGGCGCGAAGACTCTAGCCGGCGATCTTCAGGCCCTTTGCCGACAGGCTGCGGAAGGTGACCGACCAGCGGCGTACCGCCATGGCGGCGATGCTGTGCTCCCAGCCGTGCCGCGCCTCCCCGCCCAGATGATAGATGGAGCGTGGGGCGAGCGGCAGGGCGGCGCGGTCGAAGCCCTGTTCCGTTCGCCGCCGCAGCCTGAGCGTCGCCTGGGTCTCCAGCGAGATGCCGACGACATGCTCGAACACCGGCCGGTCGCGGTGCCAGCCGATGCCGGCGCCGGGATCGTACCGGACGATCAGCGCCTGGACGAGATCGGCGACCGCCAGCCCGGCAAAACCGGCCGCCCGCTCGCGCAGGGGCAGCAGGAAATCGGGGATCGGCTCGGTCGGGCCGAAGCTCGCATCGTCGAAGTCGTAGCGCCAGCCGAACGACGTGGTCAGCCGCTTGCCCAGCCAGCCCTGGAAACGGAACGGCGTGACCTCGATCCGGTCGAGATGCTCCACCAGCGTTCGTTCCTCATCGGGCGTGACGATGTCCGGCGCATAGTCGATGCCCGCGGGCAGGCCGGGCGGCAGCGCGGGCTGACTGCCGAACAGGTCGATCCGGCTCGCCACTATGCCGTCGCCGCGCGCCCGAGGCGCGCCGGGCCGGTCGGCGCCTGCTCGCCGCGCGAATAGGTGCCGGTCGTCACGCCCGCCGCCAGCACGCGCCCGCGGATCGCCTCGACGATCGCCGCGCGGCCCGGATTGGCGCCGAGCGCCGGCGTCTCCGACAGCGCGAAGAGCTGGAACACATAATCGTGCGAGCCGTGCCCGGTCGGCGGATCGGGCGCCAGCCAGCCCTGGGCGAAGAAACTGTTGCGCCCGACATCGCGGCCATCGCCGTCGCCCGCGCCGTCCTCGGCGATCGCGCCCTCGGCCAGCCGGTGCTCGTCGGCGGGCAGGCCCCAGACCACCGCATGGACCAGGGGCGTCAGCGACGGCGCGTCGGGATCCTCGACGATCAGCGCGAGGCTCAGCGTGCCCTCCGGCACCGGGCCCCACACCAGCGGCGGCGACACGCCGGCCCCGTCAGCGGTGAATCGCTCGGGCAGGCGCGCGCCATTGGCGAAGGCCGGGCTGGACAGGTCGATCGCATCGCCAGTCAGGCCGAGGTCGATATCGGCAATGACCAGCCGGGCATGGCCGGCGCGCACGCCCTTGAACAAACTCCCCAGCCAGTGCGGCACATGTTCGAGCATCGGCGGCCTCCTTCATGCGTTAGATGGGATCAACCCGCCGATGTTGCGAGGTTTCCACGGAAGGACGCCGCCGATGAAGATCGCGACCTATAATGTGAACGGGGTCAATGGCCGCCTGCCCGTGCTGCTGCGCTGGCTGGAGGAGAGCGCGCCCGATGTGGTGTGCCTGCAGGAGCTGAAGGCGCCGGACGAGAAATTCCCCGCCGATGCGATCGAGGCAGCGGGCTATGAAGCGATCTGGCACGGGCAGAAGAGCTGGAACGGCGTCGCGATGCTCAGCCGGGTCGGTGCGCCGGTGGAGACGCGGCGCGGCCTGCCCGGCGACCCGGACGATCAGCACAGCCGCTATATCGAGGCGGCGGTGAACGGCGTGCTGATCGCCGGGCTCTATCTGCCCAACGGCAATCCCCGGCCGGGCCCGAAATTCGACTATAAGCTGGCCTGGTTCGAGCGGCTGATCCTGCATGCGGCCGAGCTGCTCGCGACGGGCATGCCGGTCATCATCGCCGGCGACTTCAACGTGATGCCGACCGAGCGCGACGTCTACAAGCCCGAGCGCTGGCTCGACGACGCGCTGTTCGCGCCCGAGGTGCGCGCCGCCTTTTTCCGCCTGCTCGACCAGGGCTGGACCGATGCGCTGCGGACCAGGCACCCCGACGAGACGATCTACACCTTCTGGGATTATTTCCGGAACGCCTATGCCCGCAATGCCGGGCTGCGCATCGATCACCTGCTGCTCAGCCCCTCGGTCGCGCCCCGGCTCGTCGCGGCCGAGGTCGATCGCGAGGTGCGCGGCTGGGAGAAGAGCAGCGACCATGCCCCGGTGTGGATCGAGATCGAGGACTGAGCAGGCTGGTGCCCGGCAGCCCGAATGTCGTCAGATCAACCTGATAAAAGGGCATTGCCGGCCATGAGCGATGTTAGAGACTCCCACCGCAACAAATGTTAGATTCCATTATCGCCGGGCCTACCGTTGCGAGTCGGCGACCGAGAGCAGGTGGAGAGCTCCCCGCATTGACTGATGGGGGTTGTCATGCCGAATCAGACCGATCGCGAGTATTTCCGTCGCCGCGCCGAGCAGGAGCGCGAAGCGGCCGCGAAGACCGGCGCTTCCGCGCGCGTGATCCATGCCGACCTGGCCGGCCGTTACGCGCACCTGGCCGGGGACGATGCGCCGGCGGAACCGGATCGCAGCACGAGCGAATAGGCACGGCGCCGGATTGCGAATGATGTAAGCATAGAAACGAAGGCGCCTGATGGCGGCAAACGCTGGACGTGGACCAGGCATTCGCACGATCGCCCTTCCCCGGCGGAGGCCGGGGTCCAGTTGGAAAGGTGGTTGTAACGACGCACAGCATCTTGCCACGATCGTCCCCCGACTGGGCCCCGGCCTTCGCCGGGGAAGCGAAAAAAGAGGAGAGGCGAGCGCCTGTTGTTTCTCCAATTTACCGCGCGATGATCTAGGCGATCGGCGCTGGCCGCCCTAGGCTCGCCGTCATGCTCTATCTCGCGATCAAGGCCCTTGTCTCGGGCATCATCATCGCCGCGGTCTCCGAGATCGCGAAGCGCAGTCCCGGCTTCGGCGCGCTGGTCGCGTCGCTGCCGCTCGTCTCGGTGCTGGGCATGATGTGGTTGTGGCATGACAAGCCCGACGCCGCGACCATGGCCGATCATGCCGGCGCGACCTTCTGGTACGTGTTGCCGTCGCTGCCGATGTTCCTGCTGATCCCGGTGCTGTTGCGCCACGGCGTGCCGTTCTGGCTGGCGCTGTTCGCCGGGTGCGCGCTGACCGTCGCGCTGTATCTCGCGATGATGTGGATCGGGCCGCGCTTCGGGTTGCGGCTCTAGGAAATTCCAACAGGGTTCGGGCCGGATTTTCGCTGTTCCGCGCCCGTAACAGGGACAGAACAGGGAAGAAGTATTTTTTCCACTGCGAGCGGTCGACCGACCGTCATAAAGACGATGTTTATCAACAAGATGTGGTCACCATCCCTGTTATGGATAACAGCGAACGGTGCCCGGATAACAGGGAAGATGCCGCCCGGAACAGGGAAAGCGGATCTTCCAACAGATGCCGGCGATGTCAAAGAGCGTGATCGCCGTGAAGGCGCGATTCCGGCCGACGCTGCCACGATCCCGGGCGCTTTTGAATCGACGTGCTGCCTTCGTGCCGATGTTCCGACCGATCCCGGCGCTGCTGCGTGCCGGGTGCGTGCTGACCGTTGTGCTGCGCGAAGAAGGATGATTCGCGCGGAGGCGCGGAGATTGTCGGAACTGCGCGATTCGGCATGATCTCTCCGCGCCTCCGCGCCTCTGCGTGAACCGCTCTCTTCACGGGACGGTGCCGAACGAGGTCGGCAGTGGCCGTGGCATCGTGCCGCGCGCCAACGCCGTGCAGCTTTCGCGGCGCGTTGGATGCCGGAACAAGTCCGGCATGACGGGTGTGGTTGTGGTTCCTGCCGGAAACAAACCGCGCCCGGCCGGCTTATTGGTGCTGGCGTTCCAGATAGAGATAGCCCGGCTCGAACTCGGCGATCTTGCGCAGCCGGGCCATGTCCCCGATCGTCACGCGACCCTTGCCGAATTCGACCGCGCCCTGTTCGCGCAATTCCCGCAAGGTGCGATTGACATGGACCGCAGTGAGCCCGAGGCATTCGGCGATGTCGATCTGAGTGAGCTTGAGGTCATAGCTCGTCTCGTCGGCAAGCCCGACCAGCCCGAGTCTGACATGCAGCTCGCAGAACAGATGCGCGGTCTTCGACAGCGCGGTGCGCCGCCCGAGCGAGACTTCCCATTCGCGGTGGATCGCCGCGTCCAGGTTGGTCGAGAACCAGTACATCCGGGCGAGATGCGGATGATCCTCGGTGATGCGGGTCAGCCGGTCGTGCGGCACCATCGCGATCCGGCAGGGCGTCAGCGCCATGATGTTATGGTCGAGCCGCTTCAGCGAGAAGCTGTGCAGATCGACGAAATCGCCCGGCACGTGCAGCTCGGTGATCTGCCGCTCGCCATTGCGCAGGTCCTTGTACCGGCACATCAGCCCGTCGAGCAGCATGGTCGAGGTCGACAGCAATTGCCCGGCGTGGATGATCGTGGTGCGCGCCGCCACCTCGCGGGGTTCGAGCACGGCGGCGCGGATCGCCTGTTCCTCTTCAGCGCTGACGTCGTCGCGGGCGCGCAGGCGCATCAGATGCTTTTCGATCATCCGCTCTTTTTCCCGGGCTGGCGCACCTCGACGGCTTCGCCGAACGGCACGGTCCGCTCGGCGGCGCCGTCGCCGTTGGTGATCTCGATGCGACCGTCGAGGTCGATCTCGCCGCCTTCGAGCTCGTCCGCGAGGATGGAGCGGATACCGGCCAGCGCCGCGTCATGCGCTTCGTCCGGGCCGGACAGTTCCTGCCCTTCCTCGTCGGGGGTGAGGCCGGTGCCGTTATGGATGTGGAAATAATATCTGGGCATCAGGCCCGAACGCCGCACCACCGCTTTCGCTCCGGGGGATGTGACGGGGCCATGCCATCAGGGGTCACCCGGTGCCGACATGACCGGAGAATGGTCAGCCGGACGGGATGCTCCACCGCGTCAGCGCGCAGGCAGTGAGCACCGCGCCGTTACGGTCCTTAACCTTGATCGATCCGCGCGACTGTCTCTCGGCCACCGGAACCCAAACGCATATCCCGGTGATGGCGTTTTCATATCGTCGGCACGGCGACGTCACTATAATTTAACATAGGTTGTACTTGTTTTTTCCAACTTTTGTTCCCGTTGCCGCACTGCATGTGTTAAAGCCGGACCATCGTCATTGGGTTAAGTCCGGGTCCGGCGACTGAGAGATGCGTGAGCTCCCGCCCATCGGAGAGCCTGCATGTCGTCGGACGATCATCCCCTGTCCAAATTGGTGCGCAAGCTGGAAAGCCGTACCGCACTTGGCCCGTCAGATCGCACGGCGATCATGGCGCTGCCCTTCACCGAGCGGACCTATGAAGCGCCGGCCTATGTGCTGCGCGAGGGCGAGCCGGCCAGGAAACAGTGCAGCTTCGTGCTTTCCGGCCTCGCCTTCCGGCAGAAGCTGGCGGCGACCGGCGCGCGGCAGATCGTCTCGATCCATATGGCGGGCGACTTTCTTGACCTGCAGCACCTGTTCCTCAATCGCGCCGACCACAGCATCCAGGCGCTGAGCCGGCTGGAGACGGCCGAGATCGACCGCGTGGCGCTGCAGGAGCTGGTGCTGCGCCATCCGGCGATCGGCCGCGCGATGTGGACCGACGCGCTGATCGATGCGTCGATCTTTCGCGAATGGGTGCTGAATGTCGGTCGCCGCGACGCCAAGGCGCGGGTCGCGCATCTGTTGTGCGAGGTATCCGTGCGGATGGAAGCGGCGGGGCTGACCGATGGCCAGGGCTATCATCTGCCGCTCACCCAGGAGCAATTGGGCGACGCGGTCGGCCTGACCAGCGTGCATGTGAACCGTACGCTCAAGGCACTGAGCGAGCTTGGACTGATCCGGCGCGACAAGCGCCATGTCCGCTTCGACGATCTCGACCGCCTGAAAGCCGCGGCCGATTTCAGCGCGCTCTATCTGCATCTCGACCAGACGGTGATGCCGCCAGAATAGGCCTGGATTGTCCCCGCATCTGGCCGTGATCAATCCCAGCTGAGCACCAGCCGGCCATTGGCCGGCACGACATAGTCGATGCGATCAGCGGTCACGGCTTTCGGGCGGATCACATCGCCGCCCGCCATGGTCACCCGGGTCCTGGGCAGCTTGCGGCGCTTTGCGCGGACCAGGCTGAACGCGGCGAGGCAGGTTTCCCCGCCATCGAGCGAGATCGACAGGGCCCGATCCGCCAGACGTTCGCGCGCGCGGATGAAATGGTTGCAATGGAGCAGGAACGGCGCGCCCTCGACCTGGTGGAAGGAGCGGGTCGCGAACACGAAGGCGGCACCGGCACCGTAAATCTCCTGTCCGACCTGCCCGGCCGGCTGGCCATCGGCGTAAAGGTCCTCCAGCGGGAAGGATAGTTTCGGGTCGATATGGCCGTTGCGGATCTCGGTCGCGAGCATCTCCCTCGGCAGCGCATCGGGATAATAGAACCACGCCCGGTCGAGCGCATATTTGCAATATTCGGCGACGAGCATGCGCACCGCCGGCTCGAGATCGGGCCCGCTATCATCGAGATAATGTTCGAACGCGGCGAAGCTGTCGAAGCATTCGTAGATCGCCATATAGGGCGCGTCCTGCAGGCAGGTGACGGCAAGGAAATTGCGGAAATGCCGCGCGAAGCCGATCTCCGATTCCCAGATCTCGCTGTTGTGGAAGAAGCTGGCGAGATAGACATAGCTCTGGTCGAGGAAGCGCCGATCGTCGGTGATGCGCCATAGCCGCATGCAGGCCGCCGCGCCCCATGCCGTCAGGTTCGCCTGATAGTTGAGGTTGAAGCGCCGGCCCATCGCCGCCTCGATCGCGGCGCGGGCCTCCTGCAGATATTCGTGGCGGTCGGTCAGCTCATAGGCCTGGAGCATGACCCAGGCGTAGATGCCGCCGACATCGGTCTGGCCGCGATCGTCGCCGGCATTCGCCGTAATGACGGAAAAGTCGGTGACGTCGTACATGACCGGCCAGTCATAGTGGAAATGCCGCGCTGCCTTCACGCCGAAATCGACCGATTTCAGGAACAGCCGCCGCATCGCCTTGTCGCCGTGCAGCGCGAGCCGGCCGAGATTGAGCATCGGGTGGTAGAGATACCAGCTGTCGACCGCATCCTTGTTCTTGTCCCTGCCGACATTGGGCAGATAGCGTCGCAGCGTCTTCAGCTTCGGGTCGTAGAAGCGGCTCAGCCCCGCCTTGAACTCCGGCTCGAGCGGGTGCGCGGCGCCGCTCCACCGGCCCCAGTCATGGATCGCCGAGAGCAGCGACATCTGCACCATGATGTCGGGATATTCGGCCGCAGTATAGGGATGGACATAGCGATGACCGTAATGGCGGATCATCGCCTCGGGCGCCGTGTCGAGATCGCGCAACGTGTCTTCGGACCGGGATATCCAGTCGCGATAGTCAGTGATCGGCAGGTCGAGTTGCTTGTAGACGACCCCGAGCATCTGGAGGAATTGCCGCGCCGATTCAGCCTCGGCCTGGGGCGCGTCGTGGCGAAACACGAGGATCGCATCCGACAGCGTCACCGTGACGCCGGCGTCGAGCGCCTTGTCCGGCGTCATCTCGCCCGGCATCGGCGTCGGCACGAGATAACCGAGCTCGGGCCAGACGCCGCCGACCGCCCCGTCGGGCTTCGTGCCGGTCGCGAGATAATAGTCGTTCATCGCGGTCAGGTTCTGGAAATACAGGATGTTGCCGAAGGCCGGCTCCTCCATCCGGAAATAGAGCAGGCCGCTGTTGAGCCCGCGCTGCGCCGCCTCGACATGGCCGACCGCGCCCGCCGGATCGTCCTTCGCGTCGAGCGGATAGAGATCGCGCGGCAGGAACGGCACGAGCAACGCCGTCGCCGGCGTGAGGCATATCGTGACGCGCAGATGCTCCAGCGCCTCGCCGCCGGAGCGCAGGACGATGTCGTGCGTGCCGAGCGGACTCGTCACCTTGAGCCGCGCGGCTTCGTCGGTCCCGGCCTTGTGCATGGTGCAGTCGAAATCGCCCTCGGGCACGAAGGCGAGCCGCAGCGCCAGGCCGCCCTTGCCCTCACGCCGGATCAGCGCCCACAGCGAATCGCCGGTCGCGCGGACCTCGATCGCCAGCCCGCCGGCGGTGAAACCCGCGACGCGCCGCGACCCTCCCGTCGTCAGCGCCTTGCGCAGGGCGAGCGCGAACGGCGTGAGGCCCGGCAGCTTCTCGGTCCGTACCAGCGTCGCCATGGCGGCCTCCCTTCCGGCCGCATAACCGGATTCGGCCCCCGCGGTTCCAGTGAGCTGGCGTCCCTTGACGCAGGTTATGACGATCGTCCGGTCAGCGCCGGAACAGCGGACGCAACGCCACCCCGCACCGGAGCGTCGCGGAACGGCGGGCTTGTCCGGGCGTTCGAAGCCGCCTGCACCCAAGGAGTCTCCTTCAATGAAATATCTCGCTTCCGTCGCGATGGCCGCCCTGGCGCTGAGCCTCGCCGCCTGTGGCCCGAAGACCGAGCAGGCCGCCGACACTGTCGAGAACAGCGCCGGCGAGGCGATGACCGATCTGGGCAATGGCGCCGCCAACGCCGCCGATGCGGTGAGCGCCGCGCTCAACCCGACGCCGAGCGGCCAGACCTTCGCCGATACCGCGGCAAAGAGCGACGCGTTCGAGATCGCGGCGGCGAAGCTCGCGCTGACCAGCGCGTCCTCCGCCCAGGTCAAGGCGTTCGCAAACGACATGATCAAGGCGCACACCGCCTCCACCGCGAAGATCGAGGCGGCGGCGGCCAAGGCGCGCCCGGCGATCACCCCCGATGCGACCCTGACCGGCGAGCAGAATGACGACCTGGCCGATCTGGCCAAGCTGAAGGGCGCCGATTTCGACAAGGCCTATATCGACGGGCAGATCGACGCGCATGACGACGCGCTGGAGCTGATGGAGGATTTCGCGAAGGACGGTGATGTCGCACCGCTCAAGGCAGCGGCCGGCGACATCGCGCCGGTGGTGAAGAGCCATCTCGACATGGCCAAGGCGCTGGAAGTGCGCTGATCCTGGGGACGGCGGGGAAAACTGCCGTTCCTTGTTCGGCCAGGACCTGATCCGGGGTTGCCCAAGCCTTGATATGGACCATATGATGGTCTATCTCTCTCCTATATGGTCCATTCAATGGTCCATGGAGAACAGGACGATGCGCGTGTCGGTATCCGATGCAAAAGGGCAGCTTACCGAGCTGGTGCGCCGTGCCGAAGCCGGTGACGAGGTCGTGCTGACGCGGCATGGCCACCCCGCCGTCCGTCTGGTACCGATCCATCCGGTGCCGGACCGCAAGGCGCGCCGGGTCCTGCTCGAGACCCTGCGTGCGTCTGCCGCGGCCAAAAAGACGGCTGGTCCGCCGGCCGCGCGCAGCCAGGATTTCCTGTATGAAGATGACGGCCTGCCCGGATGATCGCGGTCGACACGTCGGCACTGATGGCGATCCTGCTCGACGAGCCGAAGGCCAATGCCTGTATCGCGGCGCTTGAAGGCGAGGACGAGCTGATCATTTCAGCCGGCACCATGGCCGAAGCGCTGATCGTGGCGGCGCGGCGCAATGTCGGCGAGGAATTGACCGCGCTGATCGATGGCCTCGGCTTCGAGATCGCGCCGGTGAATTCCGCATCGGCGCGACGCGTCGCCGAGGCTTATGCGCTATGGGGCAAGGGGCTCCACCCCGCCGCGCTGAATTTCGGCGACTGCTTTGCCTATGAAGTGGCGAAGGAGCGTGGATGCGGCCTGCTCTATGTCGGTGACGATTTCGCCAGGACCGACATCGCGCCGGTTCTTGCCTGATCCAATTCCCTTGACCGCGCATCCGGCTATAGAACGCCCACGACAATGAGCGCGAAGGGCATGTGATGGGCAGGATCTGGACGGCGGCGGCAGCAGCGGTGGTGATGGCGGCGCTGTCGCCGGCGGCGTCGGCCCAGGACGCGCCCGATGCGGTCAACAGCCAGGATGCAAGCTGGCACAACCGCCAGATGCTCTATCTGCTGAGCCTGAAGGAAGCCGATGGCTGGCATTATACCGTCAGCGGGCTGCGCTATCGCCGGATCAAGGCAGGCCCCGCCGGCGCGCCGCATCCCGCGCCGACCGACCGGGTGACGATCCACTATACGGGCAAGCTGATCGACGGCACCGAGTTCGACAGCTCGGTCGGCCGCGGCGCGCCCGCGACCTTCCCGCTGCCCCGGCTGATCCGCGGCTGGCAGGAGGGCGTGCCGCTGATGGCGGTCGGCGACACCTTCGAGTTCGCGATCCCCGCCGACCTGGCCTACGGCACCGAGGCGACCGGCCCGATCCCCGGCGGCGCGACCTTGCTGTTCACGATCGAACTGTTCGGGGCCGCGCCTGCCGGGGGTTAGGGCGGCGTGCGTTAAATGTGATCGACCGGAGGAAGTTCGCGCTAGCCCTCCCCGTTCCCCGGCGAAGGCCGGGGCCCAGTTGGGAAGGTTGATGTGACGGCATCCGGCACCCGCCACGATCGTCCCCCAACTGGGCCCCGGCCTTCGCCGGGGAACGGAAAATGTGGCGAGCGCGTCCCGTGAACGCATGGCGCTCCAGAGGCGCAGGCCTGGAACTGAAGTTCGTTCCGTTACAAACCTGCCCTCTCTAAGGCGCGGTCGCGTTGCCGGCGGGCGTCGCGGCGTCGACGTCCTTGGTCGCGATCTGCAGCATGCCGCTTTCCTGGAGGATGACGACCCAGTCGCGCCCGTCCTCGCAATGCGCCGTCCAGGCCGGGCGGCCCTGCACCGGTGCGCGCGGCTCGGAGCTCGACACCGACTGGCAATCGCTGCCGGCATCGTCGAGCGCGCGGTAGAAGACGACATCGCGCTGCTTCGGCGCCAGCGCGTTGATCCGCCCGAGATAATCGATCTGGGGCGTGGCCGGCGCGGCGGTGTTCTGCTGCGGGGCGGGCTGACCGCAGGCGCCAAGCGCGAGAGCGAGGCAAGCAGACATCGGGATCTTCATCGCGGGCGACTCCATCATGATGCGATGCTTGTCGCAGGAATCGGCAGGCGGCGTGAAGATGAAAACGCATCGGGCCGGTGCGCGTTCAGCCAGCGCGGAGCCGCTCCCGCGCACGCTCGACCGGGATCGCCTCAGCGCCGAGCGCCATGACCGGCGGTGCCTGCCAATGCCGGCTTAATGCGGAAACGGTGGTTCGCTCTCGAAGCTTAACGCCCGCCAGGCCCATCTCGGCGCCGCGCCAATCGGGGCGCAGGACGATGGCGATGCGAACCCGGTACATCGGAGCGGCAATGGTGATGGCGAGCGTGGCGGCGGTGATCGCGCTGCGGTTGCTGGTGACCATGCCGCCGGACAATCATCCGGTGACCACGGTCGAGCTGCTGCTCGCCGCCTTCAGCATCTTGGCCGGCCTGCCCGGCGTCGGCATGCTGATCGAAGGCCCGGCGATCTTCGGCCTGGTCGATCGGCCGCGCGAACGCTGAACGGGCTTCACGGCCGCAAAGCGGCTATGGCGGGGCGATGACCCATCGCGATTCCGTCCATGCCGTCCGTCTCGATTATGCCGATGAGCTGCTGGGCACGCTCGATCTGCCCGGCGGCACGCTCCGCGTCACGCGCGGGCTCGGGTCGGGGCTATCACGGCGGGCGGGGGATGCGCCGGGCGTGGTGTGGGCGGTCGGCGATCGTGGGCCCAACATGAAGATCCCCTTTGCGATCGACCGGTACGGGCTGGAGGGCCTTGACGACCTTGCCGATCTGGCCGGCGCCAAGATCATGCCCTTTCCCGGCATCGGCCCGGCCATCTCCGAGCTGCGCGTCGAGGGCAATCGGGTGACCTGCCTGCGCACCATCGCGCTGCGCGATCGTAGCGGGCGGCCATTGTCCGGCCTGCCGGTGCCGGGCCCCTTCAGCGAACCCGCCTTCGACGTGCATGGCACCCCAATCGCGCCCGATCCGTCCGGCGCCGATACCGAAGGTATCGCGGCGGCGCCCGACGGCAGCTTCTGGATCGCCGACGAATATGGCCCGTCGATCTTCCATGTCGCCGCCGACGGCCTGGTGCTGGTGCGCTGGGTGCCCAAAGGGTGCGGCGATGCGTTTCGTGGGGCCGATTATCCCGTGGTCGAGGCGCTGCCGGCGATCGCCGCGCGCCGCGCGCTCAACCGCGGCTTCGAGGCGCTGGCGCTCTCACCCGACGGGCACCGCCTCTACCTCGCCTTCCAGAGCCCGCTCGCGCATCCCGACGAGCAGACGCATCGCCGCGCGCGGCATGTCCGCCTGTGGGAGATGGAGGTGGCGACCGGCGCGGTGACCCGGCAATTCCTCTACCGGCTCGACAAGCCCGGCAGCTTCCGGCGCGACTCGGCGATCGGCGATGTCGATCGCGCCGACCTGAAGCTGTGCGACATCGCGATGACCGGACCGCGCACCCTGCTCGTGCTCGAACGCGCATCGGCCACGAGCAAATTCTACGCCGTCACGCTCGACGACAAGCGCGCGCTCGACCCGTGCCAGCTCGATATCGCCACCAGGCCGACGGTGGAGGAACGGAGCGCCGCGGGCGAATCGCTTCCGCACCTGGCCAAGACCCTGGTCTTCTCGACGGACGACCATCCTGGGATCGACGCCGATCTGGAAGGCGTGACCCTGATGTCCACCGACTCGCTGTTGCTGGTCAACGACAATGATTTCGGGGTGGACGGGGTGACGACGCGTTTCTGGCGAATCGCCTTGCCCGCCAATGTGTTGATGGAATGAAAATGCGGGGGAGAGCGCCTTTGGCTGCTCGATCCCCCGCGCTGTCGCGTCGCCGGTGCCGGTCTTTCCGGCGGCTTCCCCACTCCTGTTGTGTTTCGTTTCTTGTTTGAGGCGATACGACGGCGAGTCTCCATAGCCGAATCGCGGACAAAAAAAAGGCCGGTACGAGACCGGCCGTGAAAGTTTTAGGAGAGGATGCCTGAAAGGCACGATCTTTGTGCGCTGCAGCAGGTTTTATCGCAAGTGCAAATATTGCATTGCAGCATCCATAAACTGCAACTGGTAGCGTTACCATCGCGTCAACCATCCGCCCCCCATCGCGCCGGCTGCCCCCGATCCCCGTCCGGCAGCCTGGTGAAATCGGAGATCCAGTTGACCTCCCAGCTCGTGCCGCCATCGTCGGAAAAGGCTTGTTCGATCCGGAAGCGGGTGGCGGTCATGTTCGAGAAGATGAAGCGTACCAGGATCGCGCGGCCGTTCAGCTCCTCCTGATTGTAGAACAGGCCCCGGCCATCAGCGAAGCCGCCGACCATCGGCTCGCCCAGCGCCCCGTCGGCACCGTTGGCCCAGCGGATCTTCCATTGCCGCGATGCCGCGTCGTAGAGCCTCAGGCTCATCCCCTCGATCCGCCCGGCCGGACCCGATATATCGAGCTCGCCGATATTCGCCTTGCCGCCCCAGAGCGGATGCACCACCGAGATGCCGTCATACGCGACCCAGGTCCGGGACCCGGTCAGCGGCTTCAGGCGGCGCGCGATATGCGCCTTCCACCGCCCGAACTCGAAATCGAAATCATGCGCGCCGTCGTTCAGCACGGGCGCGGCGCGCGCCTCCGGCGGTGGCGGCGCCACCTGCGCTTGCGCCGTCACCGCGCCCGGCAACGCCGCCAGCCCCGCCGCCAGCAACAGCGGCCGCCAGTGCCGCACCATGCGATCGATCGTCATGACTCCTCCCCTCCCGCATCGGCCCGTTCGCCGTGCGCCTGCTCATTTAGCCGAGATGCGGGGCCGGACAAAGGCAGAGCGACCGCTTCCGCTGTACCGCAGATACGGCGGTTGTTGGCTCTTGACAGCGGCGGATCGCAACGAGATGATACCGGTGTCAAAATGGCACTGCGAGATAATCGCAGGTCTGACGGGGTGGGGATGCCAGTGGGGGTAGTGGTAACGCGGAGACGATCAGAGCTTCACGTATCACGCTGAAAACAATGTCTAATACCGTAGTGGAGGCCCGTGACGGGTCATGGGATCGGAAACAGGCCGTCGGGTAATGGCCTGGCCCGAACGCTACGGAACGGACACCGCTGTCATTCCCGAAACATCACGGCATGGCGGAATGATCCGCCGGCCGCTCGGGAGAGACGGGATGACCTTGGACACGCGCGGCACGGCCGCATCACGGCGCACTCGATGGATGGTCGGCTCGGCAATGGGCATGCTGGCCATGGCCATGCCGGCTTATGGCGAGGCGGCGGACCCCGTGCCGGCGCCGCAGGCGGGCGAGACCAGCGGCACGGACGAGGGCGACATCGTCGTCACCGGCTTTCGCGCGTCGCTGCAGAACGCGCTGTCGCTGAAGCGCCGTTCCGACCAGATCATCGACGCGATCACCGCGGAGGACATCGCCGAATTCCCCGACGCGAATCTCGCCGAATCGATCCAGCGCCTGCCCGGCGTCTCGATCGACCGCGACAATGGCGAGGGCCGCACCATCACGGTGCGCGGCCTGGGCGGCGATTTCCAGATGGTGCGGCTGAACGGCGCGGATGCCCAGAATGTCGCGGGCGGCAATACCTCGGACGCGGGCGCCAACCGCAGCCGCGGGTTCGATTTCAACACCTTCGCCTTCGAATTGTTCGGGGGCGTGACCATCACCAAGACGACCGCGGCGGTGAACGACGAAGGCTCGCTCGGCGCGATCGTCGATCTCACCACCGGGCGGCCGCTCGCCAACAAGGGCAATCGCTTCGCGCTCGGCGCCGAGGGCGAATATCGCGAGAACGGCAAGTCATGGAACCCGCGCCTGACCGGCCTCGCCTCGATCAAGCTGACCGACACGTTCGGCATCCTCGTCTCGGGCGCCTATCAGAAGCAGGAACAGCAGATCGATTCCTATCGCCGCAATATCGGCGCGTTCGAATATAGCTATCGCAACTCGCAGCTGAACGGCGTCACGCCCAACACCTTCGGCTTCGCGCGGCCGAGCACGGCGGGCACCGGCGCGACCTTCGGGTCGGATCCGGCTGCCTATGCGCTGATCACCCCGACCACGATCATCCCCGCCTTGCCCTCGATCGGCCGGCAGGAGCTGCGCTACGAACGGATCGGCGCGACCGCGACGATGCAGTGGCAGCCGACCAGCCACACCGAGATCATCGCCGATTTCGTCTATTCGAAATATGACCAGGACAGCATCACCGACGCGATCACCACGATCGGCCTGAACCGCAACGGCACCAATGCCCGCGTCACCCAGAACACGCTGCGCGCCGCCGGCACGGCCAATGGCAATGCGGACCGTGTCGCGCTCTACCCCACCTGCACCCAGAGCGCGACGATCGACTGCGGCGACGCGCTCTATGGCGGCGTGCTGGCCGGCATGCTCAACAGCCGCAATCCCAACAACCTCAACCCGTACGACTATTATAATGCCGCGACCTCCGCCGGGCGCGTGCCGACCGCCAACCTGACCGGCTATTACAACGAGCTGATCGGCCGCCCGAACACCAAGATCCGCGGCGCGCATGTCAACGGCGCGGGCCAGGCGGATTATCTGCTGCTCGACGATGTCGACTGGCGCAGTTCCTCCGACGCGCAATATGGATCGACCGAGTTCAAGCAGGCGACGCTCAATTTCCGCCAGGACATCAGCGACGATCTGAAGCTGGACGGGACGATCGGCTGGTCGCGGTCCGAATTCAGCGCGACCGGGCTGCTCGCCGAGATCAACGCGATCGACCGGGACAATTATATCTTCGACGATCGCGGCGGGGACAGGATGCCGATCTTCAACCCCGGCTTCGACGTCGCCGCGCCGGCGAGCTGGACGCTGGTCAAGGGCCTGTCGACGATCCGCTATTTCAAGACCTTCGTGAACAACGAGTTCCGCGTGGCACGCGCCAATTTCACCTATGAGGCGCTGCCGGAGATGACCCTGCGCTTCGGCGGGACGTTCAAGCAGTTCGATTTCGACAGCGACCAGGGCCGTCGCAGCCAGGACATCGAGGCGATCAACCCGACCCTGCTCGAATCCAACCTGGCGATCACTGACCTGGGCAAGACGGTCGGCTTCGGCCAGGGGCTGCAGGTCACTCAGGGCACGCCGACCAGCTTCTATGCGCCCGACCTGGACAAGTTCCGCCAGCGTTTCGGCATCGACTGCAACTGCATCAACAAATGGGGCGATTACCGTGCCGTGGCGGACGGGCGCCAGCGCAACGCGGTGACCGAGAAGGACATTTCCGGCTTCTTCCAGGTCGATTTCAATGTCGACGCGTTCGGCCGCCCCCTTCGCGGCAATGCCGGCATGCGCATCGCCAATACGCGGGTGAACGGCCTCGGCAATGTCGGCGGTACCGACGGGGTGCTCGGCATCCCGGTGACGGCGCGCAACGAATATTGGGACTGGCTGCCCTCGACCAACATCACTTACGAGCCGATGGACAATTTCCTGATCCGCTTCGCCGCGGCACAGGTGATCTCGCGTCCGCAGCTCGCCAGCCTGACGCCGGGCACCACCGCTTTCGCCAGCGGCCTCAACGCGGCCGGCGCGGCGCCGGCGGTCACGGTCGGCAACCCCTATCTCAACCCGTTCCGCGCGACCAATTTCGACCTCAGCTTCGAACGCTATTTCCGCAACAACGGGCTGATCGCGGTGGCGCTGTTCAGCAAGAAGATCGATTCCTTCCCGCAGCAGATCGCGGGCGAGGCGCCGCTCTCCTCGGTGTTCGAGCCGGCGATCTACAATCAGCTGGTTGCGGCGATGACCAGTCCGACGCTGCAGGCCTATACGCTGGCCGGCGGCACCTGGGCGATCCGCCAGTTCCAGGATGCGCCGGGCGGCACGATCAAGGGCGTCGAGGTCAATCTCCAGACCGACTTCTTCTTCCTGCCCGCGCCCTTCGACAAAATGGGCATCGCGGCGAACTACACGCATATCGAGTCGAAGCTGAACTATCTGACCGGCACCGTGCTCTCGACCACCCAGACCGGCACCGCCGCGACCGCGCAGAACAGCTTTGCCGAAGGGCCGTTCCTCAACACCTCGCCCGACGCGTTCAACGCGACGCTCTATTACGAGAACAAGGTCTGGTCGGCGCGCGTCTCCGGCGCGTACCGCAAGCGCTACGTCAACCGCTTCCCGCTCGCGACGGGCACCTGCAGCGTCGGCACCACGACCAATGCCGGGGCCGCCTGCAACTCGCCGGTGCTGGCCGATTTCGGCTATAACGAGGACACGCTGAACGTCGATTTCGCGATCAGCGTGAACGTGACCGATTTCGCCAAGCTGACGCTGGAGGGGCGCAACCTGACCAACGACCAGCAATATCGCACCATGTATGCCGCCAACCCGGTGACCCAGACCTATGCCAGCACCGGGCGGATCATCACCGGCGGCGTGCGGTTCATCTTCTGATGCGGGCGATGCGGATCATGGCGATCGGTGCCGTGCTGTCGGGGGCGCTGTCGGGGACGGGAGCGGGGACGGCACCGGCATCGCCGGCCCATGACACATGCCAGCGCGCCTTCCCCACCGCCGAGGGAGCGGGCGCCTGTTCGGCCGGCGGGCGTGGCGGCAAGGTGCTGCGGGTGACCAACCTGGCCGATGCCGGGCCGGGCTCGCTCCGCGCCGCGGTCGAGACTAGCGGTCCGCGCGTGATCCTGTTCGATATCGGCGGGACGATCACCCTGCTCAAGCCGCTCAAGATCCGTGAGCCGCGCGTGACCATTGCCGGCCAGACCGCGCCGGGGGGCGGCATCACCCTGCGCGGCCAGCCGCTGCTGGTCGACGCCGACGACGTGGTGATCCGCTTCATCCGGTCGCGGCTCGGCGACGAGGAGGGGGTGGAGACCGATGCCATCACGGTCGAGCGCGGGCGGCGGATCATCCTCGACCATGTCTCGGCGAGCTGGTCGGTCGACGAGACCTTGTCGGTCGGCATTCCGCAGCGCAAGCCCGAGGACGATATCCGCGACGTGACCATCCAATGGTCGATCATCGCCGAATCGCTCGACGGGTCGATCCACGCCAAGGGCGAGCATGGCTATGGATCGCTGATCCGCGCGGCGCATGGCGCGGAGATCAGCTTCCACCACAATCTCTGGGCGCACCATATCCAGCGCATGCCGCGCCCGGGCAACTACATGCCGCCCGCCCAGGACCCGGAAGGGCCGCGCATCGAGTTCCGGTCGAACCTCTTCTACAATTGGGGCGGTGCGCGATCGGGCTATAATGCCGATAGCGGGGAGAAGGCGTCGCACAGCGCCTATGCCTTTATCGACAACAGCTATCGCACCGGCCCGTCGAGCAAGGCGGCGATCGCGTTCGACGAGGGCGATCCGCTGGCCAGATCGCTGTTCGCGGGGAATGCGATGAACGGCGTGGTGCCGGCCGATCCGATGAGCCTGGTCACCGGCATCAAGGACCCGGCCAACCGGATCGCGGCGCTCACCATAAGGCCGGTGCGGGCGCAGGGCTGGGCCGAGAGCGAGCAGGCAGTGCTGGCGCGGGCGGGCGCGTCGCTGGTGCGCGACGCGGTGGATGTGCGGATCGTGGGCGATGTGACGGCGGGCACCGGCGGGATCATCAACAGCCAGAAGCAGGTCGGCGGCTGGCCGGACCTGCCGCCCGGCGCGCCGTGGCGCGACGGCGATGGCGACGGCCTGCCCGATCGCTGGGAGCGCGCCCACAAGCTCGATCCGGCTGATCCGGCGGATGCCGCGCGGCCGGCGGGCGGAGGCTATAGCCATCTCGATACATGGCTGGAGGAACTGGCGACGGCCCGGCGCTGACCCTACCGCATCGACCTGATCGTCTGGTCCAGCCCCGACACCAGCCGCGCGAGCCGGTCATAATCGATCTTGTCGGGCGTGTCCGCGAGGCTGTGATAATGCGGATAGCGGAAGGGCGCGGTGTCGGTGACCATCAATGCCGGGAAACCCTCGCCCGAAAAGGCCCAGTGATCCGACCAGTCCACCCCCTGGATGAAGCCGGGTGCCGCGCCGCCGACGCTGGGGAATTGCGCGACCTCGCGGAACGACCGAACCGTCCGCCGCACGAAACCCCGCGCGTCGGTCGTGCCGACGAACGCCACGAAATTCCCGGTCTCCGGATAGAGCATGCCGAGCGGCCAGGGATAATGCTGGCTGTGCGGCGCATCGCTGTAATAGCCGATCGTCTCCAGGCTGATCATGCCCAGCACAGGCTCGCCGCCGCGCTTCAACTGGGCGGCATAGACGACGCTGCCCATCAGCGGGGTCTGGAACCAGGGCGGCTCCTCATTGACGAACAGCACTAGCCGGAGGCGCAGCGCCGCCTTGCCGCGCAGATCGGCGAGGCTGCGCGCCAGTTCGAGCACCGCCGCAGTGCCGCTGCCATTGTCGTTTGCACCGGGCGCGTCGAATGCGCTGTCGTAATGCGCGCCGATCACCAAGGTCTTCGCGTCGGATTTGGCAGGCTCGATCACCACGTCGATATTACGCACCCGCTCCCCGCCGGCACTGAAGCTCTGGCGGCGCACGGCATAACCCATGCCGGCCAGCGCCCCCTCGATATGCCGCGCCGCGCGTTCGAGCTCGATCGGATGCTCGACATTATGCGGCACGCTGGCGATGGCGGTGACATGGCCGCGCAGCCTGGCGGCAAGCTGCGCCTCGCCGGCGGTCAGCGGCGGAAGCGGGCCGGCATAGGAAGTGCCCGGCACCGCCGTCAGCCACAGGAGCGCCGCCACCGGGAGCAGGAAGATCGCGGCGACGATCGCCAGCGAAAGGAGCCGGGTCCGCCAGATGCTCGTGTCGTCCATCATTGGCGCTCCCCAAGGGACGCAGGCTAACAGGCGCCCCGGCTTCTGCCAAACCGGCGACCAGTTGGCGCCACGACACCGCCTTTTTCCGGCGCCAGAATGATCACCACGCCCGGAATTCACGGTGGAGATGTCGATGCACTTCATGGCCGGACGCGAAATCGGCGCAATTCTGCTGCCACTTGCTCTCACCGCATCGTCGCCGTCCCCCCAGGCCACCGCCGTGAAGGAAGAGCTTCGACACGCGCCTCTGATTCTTGCCGCACCAGAGGCTGGCAATCCGAAACCATTGATCGTGCTTGTCGAAACGCACCCGTGGCTCATGGTCATCGGATCGGACTCGCCGAGCTTCGCGCTCTATGACGATGGCCAGGCGATCTATCGGACGAAGACGGGATATAAATCCGTCAAGCTCGGCAAGGCGGATCTGGCGAGACTGATCGAGCGCCTGGATCTGGGCACCCTCGCCTGTCTGGACGAATATTACGATGCCGCGTCCGCCACCGATCAGCCGACGGAAGTCCTGACGATCTTCAATGGCGACAAGCGCTCGTCCGTTTCAGTCTATGGCTCGATGAAGTCCACGTCGGTGCGGTCGAAAGCACCAAAGGCATTTATTACGAGCTACGACATCCTGCATGCCTTTCAGCGCCCCGATGCGCGCGACTGGCTGCCCGAGAAGGTCGAGGTGATGGTCTGGCCCTATGCATATGCGCCCGAAGCGTCGATCGTCTGGCCGAAGGGCTGGCCCGCCCTTGATGGCCCCGGCACGGTCAAGCGCGGCGATTCCTACAGCATCTTCCTGCCATCGTCCGATTATCCCGCACTGACCAGCTTCCTTCGCGACCGAAAGGAAAAGGGCGCGGTCGAGATCGGCGGCAAGAAATGGGCGGTCTCCACCCGCTTCCCGTTCGCGGGAGAAAAGGGCTGGATGAGAAGCCGATCGAAGGATGCTGCGGCGTCGGCTTGTCCGAACCCGCGCCGCTAACTACGCCGCCCTCCCAGACGCCCGCCTTGACGAGGTAGATGCATGTTCGATTTCCAGCCGACCTTGTCAGGCGATCTGCTCAGCTTGCGGCCGCAGGTGCCGGAGGATTGGGACGCCTTGTTCGCGGTGGCGTCCGATCCGGCGATCTGGGCGATGCACCCGATGCGCGAACGCTATCGCGAGCCGGTGTTCCGCGCCTTTTTCGACGATGCGCTGGCCGATCGCGGCGGGCTGGTCGCCCGCGACCGCGCCGACGGCACGGTGTTCGGCTTCTCGCGCTATTCGGAACTGTTCACCGAACCCGGCGAAGTCGAGATCGGCTGGACCTTCGTCGCGTGCGAGCGCTGGGGCGGGGGGTGGAACCGCGAGATGAAGAGGCTGATGCTCGGCCATGCCTTTGGCAGCTATGACAGCGTCATCTTCCGCATCGGCGAGGACAATCTCCGATCGCGCCGCGCGGTGGAGAAGATCGGCGGCGTGCTGACCGACCGGGTGCAGGAATATCGGATGGGCGACGCGGTGATCCGGCATGTGACCTATGCCATCGCGAAGGACGATTTCGCGGGCGGGCCGATGGGGGGCTGAACGCCGCGTCGCTTCTCCGTCATGCCGGACTTGTTCCGGCATCCAAGTTTCCGCAGGCGCCGCACCCTTGCTTTTGCGGCACGATGGACCCCGGAACGAGTCCGGGGTGACGGGCGAAACTAGGTAGCCAGCCATCCGTCATACCGCACCACGAGCCCGATGAGCGGCAGCGCGGCCGTCACGTCAAAGCGGAAACACTCGCCCTCCTGCCATTCGCGCGCCTGGATGCGCGGGCCGAGCGCCAGCGGCAGCGGCAGGCCGAAACAGGTCCAGCGGCGCATCTCCATGCGGAGACCCTGGTCGTCCGAGGGCAGGTCGAAATGGAAACGCAGCGGCCCGAACCGCTCCACCAGCCGGGCGCCCTTTTGGCTCAGCCGGCTGGAAAAAACATGCTGGCCGAAGGACCGGGTCCAGGTCTCCACGCCATTCCGTTCGGCAAAAGCGACATGCAGCGGATGAGTCCCCGCCGGCGGAAAGCCCATGACCCGCGCGACCGTCCGCGCGACCAGCCCGGTACCGCGCTCCACCCGACCCTCGCCCGAGGCACCGCCGTCGCGGCACACCTCATGCACCCGGCGAACCGCGGCCGGCAGCGCGTCGAAGGCCGGGCCGATCACGCGCCGGTACAGGGGTGGCGGCAGACGAGTCTCGATTGCCTCGTGGCGCAGGGCGAGCGTCCCGAACAAGGGTTCGAACCGGGCGAGATCGAGAAAGCGCGATGCATTCGCCGCCCCGGCCGGAATGCGGCCGGAAAGAATATCCTCGGCGATGAGGACCGCAGCGAGCGTCGGGATCTCGGGGCCGTCGCCCCGTTCGGCAATCAGGGTCCAGCGGCGTTCGACCAGCCCGGCCTCATCCTCTCCCGCCAGACGCACCGACATGGCGGAGCGATCGCTGGTCAACGGCCTGGTCAGGCGCTGCAGCGGCAGCAGGACGGGCGCGAGCGGCGCAGCCGACAGGCCGAGCCAGCGAACCGGCCAGCTCAGCAGCCACAGTCCGATGGTCTGCAGCGCAATCTCCGTGCCGGCGCGAAAGGCCACCGCCGGGCCACCCGGCAGCATGCCGGACATCAGGTCCAGATCGGGCACCTCGGCCAGGGCGACCCAGCGACCGCGTACCGCCGGCACGCCCGCCACCGCAAAGGTCTCGCGCCGCAATTCCTGCCAGCCCCAGCCGGACGTCCAGCACCGGCCGCGCCACAGCCATATCGGTCGTCCGACATAGGACAGGATCGCCGCGGCGACCGACGCGCCGGCGGTCGCGCGATTGGACGCGCTGATCGCGACATCGACCTGAGTGACCCGGTCCATGCCCTTTGCGAGCCGGCGCGCGACCGCGCCGGACAGCGCCGGGACGCTCGACGCGCCGGAAATGATCGTCATGCCCGCCACTTGCGCCGCCGCATCGAGCGCGGCGATCCCGGTCACGAAGTCGCGCGCATCGGCGAGGTCGAGATAGGATATGCCTGCCCGCACACAGGCCAGCGGCACGCCATAGCCGCTATTCTGAAACGGTCCGGCCGCATCGATCAGCAGGTCGGGGCGATGCTCGGCCAGCAGCGCATCGAGATCGCCGTTGCGGTCGGCGAGCACCGGCTCGGTACCGTCGACCTCCGCGCAAAAGGCCTCCGCCTTGTCCGGATTGCGGCCCGCGACGAGGATATGATAGCCACGCCCGGCGAGCCGGCGCGTGAGCCGCGCGCCGAACCCGCCATAGCCGCCAAGGATCAGGACCCGGCTCAGCGCCGTCCCCTTCTGGCATCTACCCTGATGATCGTGGTTGCGCGCAATGCCATGCTCCGTGTCAGCAAAGCGCAATGGCATCCGACACTTACCGGATCAATAACGGCCTATTGCGATGGCGATGCGGGTCCCCTCAATCATGCCCGCCGGGGCATTGAGCGACCGTATCCTTCAGCCGCTCGATCAGCCAGCGCCCGGCCGGGCCCGGCGGCGTATCCTTGCGGTGCACCGCGAGCATCGGCAGCACATTGCCCTCCGGCCAGCCATCCTCCAGCACCAGTTCGACCAGCCGGCCGTCGGTGAGATCGGCGCGCACCAGCGGTTCGGGCAGGCTGCCCCAGCCAAGGCCGGCGCGCAGGAATTCATGCTTGGCGCCGAGATCGGCGATGCGCCAGGTCCTGGGCGAGAGCACGCCGAATTCCTTCCCGCGCGACAGTTCCGACCGGTCGGTGAGGACGAGCTGGACATGCTCGGCAAGGTCGGCCCGGGGAATCGGTCCTGTGCGTTGCGCCAGCGGGTGCTCGGGTGCCGCGACCATGATCAGCGGGATCGAGAGCAGCCGTTCCTGCACGAAATCCTCGGGCACGAGCGGCAGGGTCCCGACCACGGCAAAGGCCGCATGTCCCTCCACCACCGGCTCGACCACGGCGCCCAGCGCCTCGACATTCACGCGCAGCGGCGTGTGCGGGAAGGTCGCCTGGAAATCGCGCACGGCATGCGCGAAGACATGGATCGGGAACATCACGTCGACCGCGACCGACAGCTCGGCCTCCAGCCCGCCGGCGAGATCGCGGGCGCGCGCCTTGAACGAATCCATCCGCCCCGCCACGGCCCGCGCCTCGGGCACCAGCGCGCTGCCCGCCTCGGTCAGCGCCGGATAGCGTGCGCTTCGATCGAACAACTGCACGCCGATCTGGCGTTCGAGCGTGCCGAGCGTCTGGCTGACGACGGACTGCGCGCGGCCCAGCCGGCGTCCGGCGGCGGAGAAGCTGCCTTCCTCGGCCGCGGCGAGGAAAGTGCGGAGCTGATCGAGCGAGACGGCGTCAAGCATGTATCGGTTTTCCAGATGGTATCCAGATGAATATATAGGCTGTTGCGCTATATAACGAGTCCATATCTGACGCTTCGCAATCACTTTCCTCGTTTGCGAAGGACACCATCATGAAGCTCCTCCATGTCGATTCAAGCATTCTCGGCCCGGGCTCGGTGAGCCGTCATCTCTCGGCCTCGATCGTCGCACAGCAGCAGGCGCTGCACCCCGGCATCGAGATCGTCCGCCGCGACCTTGCAACCAACCCCGTCGATCACCTTTCCGGCCTTCACCTCGCCGCCGCCCAGGGCGCGGTGCCCGAAGCCGAGCCGCTTCAGCGCGATCTCGCCTCCGGCCAGGCGGCGCTCGAGGAATTCCTCGACGCGGACGTGGTGGTGGTCGGCGCGCCGATGTATAATTTCGGCATCCCCAGCCAGCTCAAGGCGTGGATCGATCGCCTCGCGGTCGCCGGCCGCACGTTCAGCTATGGGCCCGATGGCCCTCAGGGCCTGGCCGGCGGCAAGACGGTGATCATCGCCTCATCGCGCGGTGGCTTTTACGGCGCCGATACGCAGGCGGCGTTCCTCGACCATCAGGAAACCTATCTGCGCGGCGTGTTCGGCTTTTTCGGCATCATCGACATCAGTTTCATCCGCGCCGAAGGCGTCGCGATGGGCGAACCGCAGCGCCAGCAGGCAATCGACAGCGCCGAAGCGGAGATCCGCAAGCTGGCGGCGTAAGGGCCGAGGTTCCGCGGGCGCCAATCTCCCACGGCCGCGGCACCCTTTCTCCTTTCCCGGCGAAGGCCGGGATCCAGTCGGGGGACGATCTTTGGCTGGCGTAGCGCTCCGTTACGTCGACCTTCCCCACTGGGCCCCGGCCTTCGCCGGGGAAGGTAGAAGTTTGGCGGTCCTTGACACTTATATCCGACTCGCGCATAAGTAATATGCGAGTTGGATATAAGGCGCTGCGCCGTGGACGAGTCGGACTTTCTCAGGGACTATGATCCCACCGCCTATGAGCCGCTGTCGGTCGCGGTCGATCTTGTCCTGATGAGTGTGGTGGACGGCGCGCCGGCGGCGTTGCTGGTGCGCCGCGCCGACCATCCGCATCTCGGCCGCTGGGCGCTGCCCGGCGGCTTCGTGAAGCCAGACGAGAGCCTGGACGATGCCGCGCGCCGCGTGCTCGCGACCCGCGCGCATATGGAAGGCGCCTGGATCGAACAGCTTTACAGCTTCGGCGCGGTCGATCGCGACCCGCGCATGCGCATCGTCAGCATCGCCTATTTCGCACTGCTGCCCGCCGAGCGCTTCGCCGCCGCGCTCAAGGCAGCGCCCGAGCTGATGCTCGCCACCATCGCCGTGCCCTGGGCGGGCGAGAGCGGCGGGCCGGTCGCGGCGCACGCGCCCGACGGCGCGGCCTTGCCCCTTGCGTTCGACCATGCCGATATCCTCGGCCTCGCGATGCTGCGCCTGCGCGGCAAGCTCGATTATTCGGCGGTCGCCTTCGCGTTGCTGCCCGAGCGGTTCACGCTCCGCGCGCTGCAGGACGTGCATGAGGCGATCCTCGGCACCCAGCTCAACAAACCAGGTTTTCGCCGCCGCATGCTCGACCGCGGCTGGCTCGAGCCGACCGGCGAGCGCGAGACGGGCGCGTCGTTCCGCCCGGCCGAACTGTTCCGCCACCGCACACCCGCTTCCCCCTTTCCACGAGGAGAATGACCATGGCCTATATCCGCAATTTCGGCTTCCTCGCCCAGCTGCGCAGCGATGCGAGCAATCATGTCATCCGCTATCGCAACGGCCGCATGCGGCAGAGCGGGCGCGGGCTGGTCTTCTGGTTCCGGCCGGAGACCGCCAGCCTGGCCGAGCTGCCGATGGACGACCGCGAGATGGCGCTGTTCGTGAAGGGCCGGAGCCAGGATTTCCAGACGGTCGCGGTGCAGGGCACCCTGACCTGGCATGTCACCGACCCGGAACTGCTGGCAAGCCGGGTCGATTTCACCATCGGCGTGTTCAACGGCGCGCTGAAGGGCGAACCGATCCAGCAGATCGAGACCCGGCTCGCCGGCCTCGTCAACCAGGCAGCGCTGCAATATCTGGCGCAGGCTTCCGTGCGGGCGCTGCTCGATGCGGGGCCGGAGCCGCTGCGCAAGGCCCTCGAGGCAGCACTGGGCGGCGATCCGGCGCTGGCCGAGATCGGCATCGGCATCGCCGCGATCAGGCTGACCAATCTCGCGCCCTCCAGCGAGCTGGAACGCGCGCTGCAGACGCCGACCTTCGAGGCGCTCCAGCAAAAGGCCGATCAGGCGACCTTCGAACGCCGGGCACTGGCGGTCGACAAGGAACGCGCGATCGCCGAAAACGAACTGGCCAACAAGACCGAGCTGGCGCGGCGCGAGAAGCAGCTGATCGCCGAGGAGACCGGCAACGCGCGCGACCGCGCCACCGGCCTTGCCGAGGCACAGCAGATCGAGGCGGCGGCCGAGGCCGAGCGCATCCGCACCGTGGAAAGCGCCAGGGCGGAGACCGAGCGCGCGCATATCGCGATCTATCGCGACCTGCCGCCCGGGGTGATGCTGGGGCTGGCCGCGCGCGAGCTGGCCGGCAAGCTCGACACGATCGAGCATCTGAACGTCACGCCCGACCTGCTCGCCACCCTGATGGGCGAGTTCAGGCGCGACGCGACTGCCCTCCCCGCCACCCTGCCGGCGGCATGAGCGATGTCGACGATCACGCCTCGCGCGGTCTTCGTCACGCGGGAAACCGACTATGAGCTGCTGCTCGCGCGCCATGCGACGCGCGAGCAGGCGCGCTTCTTCCTGACGACGCGCGGGCAGCGGATCGAGGATCTCGAGCGCCGCCACGACCAGCTCCATGCCGCCCTGCGCGCGGCGCGGGCGGCGGTGCCCGACACCTGGCGCCAGGCGCTGGTCCACCGCGCCGATCTCGACCGGTTCCTGTTCGGGCCGGAGGATGCGGTGGTCGCGGTCGGACAGGACGGGCTGGTCGCGAACGTCGCGAAATATCTGACCGGCCAGCCGGTGTTCGGCATCAACCCCGCGCCCGACCTGTATGACGGCGTGCTCGTCCGCGTGCCGATCGACCGGCTGGGCCGGCTGCTGCCCGCCGGCATGGCGGGCGATGCCGGCGCCCAGCACCGCACCATGGTCGCCGCGACGCTCGACACGGGCGAGCATCTGCTCGCGCTGAACGAAATCTTCGTCGGGCATCGCAGCCATCAATCGGCGCGCTACAGCCTGGCCGCGGGCCCGGCGCAGGAGGACCAGTCGTCGAGCGGGCTGATCGTCGCGTCGGGCACGGGCGCGACCGGCTGGGCCCGGTCGATCATGGAGGCGACGCACCAGCCGCTCGCGATCGGCGTGGAGGAACGCGCGGTCGCCTATTTCGTGCGCGAGCCCTTTCCCAGTGTCTCGACCGGCACCGATCTGCGCGCCGGCCGACTGACCGATGCGCCGCTGGCGGTCACCTCGCGCATGAACGACGGCGGGGTGATCTTCGCTGACGGGATCGAGCAGGATTTCCTGTCGTTCGACTGGGGCCGGCGCGTGACGATCGGCCCCGCGGGCCGGGCGCTCAACCTGATCACCGGCTGAGCCTGGTATGTCGCGGCCCGACCCTGTAGCGGAGCGCCATCAGGGCGCCTTCCACGGGGAAGGCGCGGATCCGGGAGAATCCGTCGATGCGTGGGTGGTTGGTTACGGTTCTGGCGGCGCCTTTTCTGCTGTCCGGATGCAGCCCTTCCGCGCCCGACCAGAGCGCCACGCAAGGCCCGGTGCCGGCTCCTACGGTCAAGGCCATGGACATCCCGGTCGACAATGCCATTGCCCTGCCACCGACCGCCAATGGCGGCTCCGCAGTATTGAAGCGCGATGCCAGCAAGGTCGAAGGGACCATGCATTACAGCTGCACGGGTGGCGTGACATTGACGGTCGATCACGATCTCGCCTGGGACGTGCTGCGCCTGACGATCGATGCGAAGACGTTCCAGCTGACCAACATGCTGTCCGACACCGCCACCACCAGATATCGCTCGGAAACCGGCCGCACACCCGGCCACAGCCTGATGTGGCAGACCAACGGCGATGAGGGGACCTTGATCGAAGGCCCCGTAAAAGCGCCGGCCGACTCAGCCAGGCAGAAGGCGATCAACTGCCGACAGACTGGCTGAGGGGTTCGATCCAGCGACGAGCGCGTTCCCCGCGCCGGGCGCCTGCGCGACGCATGGCACTATTTCGGAGACGAGTCGTTTCCCGGACAGCTTTTATTCCGGGAGTGCCCCCTTGGACAGTTTCTTCACCAACATCGCGTCGCGCAGCGCGACGATCATGGGGTGGCCCTCGACCTTCCTGCTGGCCACCCTGTGCTGCATCGTCTGGGCGGTATCGGGCCCGATCTTCCATTATTCCGATACCTGGCAGCTCGTCATCAACACGGCGACGACAGTACTCACCTTCCTGGCGGTGTTCCTGATCCAGAACAGCCAGAATCGCGACGGCGCGGCGATCCAGGCGAAGCTCGACGAGATCCTGCGCGCGCTCGACAATGCCCGGGGCGAGTTCGTCGGCATCGAGCATCTGACCGACGCGCAGATCTGCGCGATCCGCACCGCGCTCGAACGCGAAGTCCAGGGTGACGATGCTGAATCCGTCGAGGAAACCGTCGACGAGCTGCTTGCCCGTCGATGAAAAAAAAACGGGTGGAATTTCATCCGTTTCCCGGCGCATCGGTGGCAGTCCTCCCTTAAGGGGGACAAATTCACCAAAAATTAATTAATTTGTGTTAATCAGCATTTGCGGGCGCTTCCCGGTCGCGCCTGCCTAGAGCCCCGGCCCCCCCCCATTCGGCCGGGGCTCTTCTCTTTTTCAGCCGTACCATTTGCCGCCATCGCCCTTCCCTCTCGCGCCGCGCCGCGATTTATGGGACGATGCGGCGCGACGGGCGTGGATCGCGCGACGATGCCGGGGACAACTGGCTGGTCGCGCCATGCCGCAACGTCGCTCGAACAGGGGAGCGGCATGGTCTTTTCCTTTCCCGTCATCGCCTTCGGCGTCATCACCGTGATCGCCGGCGGCGCTGCCATGCTGATGCCGATGGTCAGGGCCCGCCTCGCCCGGTCGCGCAGGCGCCGCCGGTCGAAGAACCGCAGGGACCGCCAGCACACGCCCCGCCAGCGGATCGATATCGTCACGGCGCCCGCCGAGAGCCCGCCTTCAGCCGAGGACAGCAGCTAAAGCGTTTTCGAGCTGGATTGATCCACCACCGTACGGTCCCCGACTTGATCCGGGGTTGTCGAAGCCCTGCTTCTCTTCCTCGGAAGAAAGAACAGCCCTTCGACAAGCTCAGGGCGAACGGGGAGAGGTGATTCCAGCTGACTAAGCTTCGCGCTAGGAGTCCGGCATGGTGGGGAAGACGGTTAGGCCCTGCGGCAGTACCGCCCAGTCGGGGCGGTCGCGATCGAACAGCACCATGGTCGGCGTGAACAGGGACGGATCGTCGAGCGTGCCGGCATAGATGGTGTGGGCCTCGTCCTCGCCGACCACGCCGCCGAAGACGAGGCTGCCACAGCCCGCACATCGGTTGCGCACTGCCTCCCCGCCGCGAAACGCGGACGAGCGGACCTGCGTCGTCTCGCCGCTGAAGCGCAGCACAGCAGCCGGGAAACCCATGAACGGGATATAGGCCGATCCCGACGCGCGGCGGCAATCGCCGCAGCAGCAATAGCCGGCATAATCGGGTGCGGCGACCGCCTCATAGCGCACCGCGCCGCACAGGCAGCCGCCGGTGATGGAGACGGTACCGGCCATGGCGCACTTTTATGAGAGCGCCGAAGCCCCGGCAAGCATTGCCTTAGCGCATTAGTCCGGCGGCGCGCAGTGCATCCTCGATCACCTTTTTCACGCCGGATATTTCTACCTGCGGGGCCGCGGTGGAAACGCGCCGGGGCCGGACGGGCACCGGGCGATCCTGGCGCGGCACGGCCTGTGCCTTGCGCGCAGAAGCCGGCGCGGCATCGGCAATGCCCCAGGAAGCGGCGATGTGCCCCGTCGAGCAGATCCCGACATCCAGCATATAGGGCATGGCCGCGCCGCATCCCTCGGCCGGCGCGATCGGCGTGCCGTGTCCCATGCCGGCGATGGCATGCGCCTCGATCCGGACGCGGCCCTTGGCGTCAGTCCAGGTCCGCCTGGTGTGGCCGCCGATCGTCTCGGCCAGCGCCGGTGCCGCGTCCAGGCCCTGGAGCAGGCGCCATTGCTCGACGATATCCTCCATGTTGGAGGCGGCGACGGTCGAATCGGCAGTGCCGTGCCAGACGGACAGCATCGGCCAGGACCCGTCATGGTCCGAGGCCTGGCGGACTCGCGCGGAGAGTTCCTGACCCTTGGGCCCGCCATGGCCGCGCATCCGGTCGAACGCCTGGGGCACGCCCGCTGCCGTACCGTAAGGCAGCCCGGCGACGATCGCGCCGCCGGCGAACAGCTCGGGCCAGGTCGCGAGCATCACCGCCGTCATCGCGCCGCCGGCCGAGAGGCCGGTCACGAACACCCGTGACGGATCGAGATCATGGTCGGCGATCATCTGGCCGATCATGTTCCGGATCGACAGCGGCTCGCCGCCGTCGCGGCCGACATCGCCGGGTTCGAACCAGTTGAAGCAGAGATTGGCGTTGTTGCTGCGCTTCTGCTCCGGATAGAGCAGCGCGAAGCCGTGCCGGTCGGCGAGCGTCGACCAGCCCGATCCGTGATCATAGCCCGCAGCATTCTGGGTGCACCCGTGCAGCACCACGACCAGCGGCGCACCGGGCCGCAATCCCTCGGGAACATGGATGCGCGCCGCGAGCTGGCCCGGATTGGCGCCGGTTAGGACCATGTCGGTCAGCCGGTCCGCGCCGCCGGCGAACGCCTGCCCCATGCCGGCCTGGGCCGCGGCGAGCCGCGTGATGGTGTCGGAAAGCGTACGCATGATCGGTCCCCCAGGGGGCGAACGAGTCGTCCGCACCTGCTGAACGGATCATAGGCCGGTTTGTTGCTGCGGTGCACAATAAACATTGCCCGCGTCAAACTTCCGATGGCCCCGCAGCCCCGGCGCGGATAGATTTCGCGGCATGCGAACCCTGGTCTTTTGCCTGATGGCGTTGATCGCCACTCCCGCGAGCGCCCAACCTCTCCCGTCAGCAAAGGCGATCGACGCGCGAGCCCGCGCCGCCATGGCGGAGACCGGTGCGAAGGGCATGGCGATCGCGGTGATCGACAAGGGTAAGGTGGTCCATGTCCAGGCGTACGGCATCCGCAATGCCAAGGGCGATCCGCTGCTGACCGATACCGTGATGTACGGCGCCTCGCTGACCAAGACGGTGATGGCCTATACCACCCTGACCCTGGTCGATCGCGGCGTCCTCTCGCTCGATACGCCGTTCGCCGCCGATCTCGACCGGCCCCTGCCCGATTATGACAGCGCGGCGATCGCGCCGGGCAAATATGGTCCGTACAAGGACCTGGCGGGCGACGATCGCTGGCGGCGCATCACGCCGCGCATGGCGCTGACTCATTCCACGGGCTTCCGCAATTTCTGGTTCCTCGAACCCGATGAAAAGCTGCGTATCCATTTCGATCCGGGCACGCAGTTCAGCTATTCGGGCGAAGGGTTCAGCCTGTTGCAGTTCGTCATCGAGCATGGCCGGAAGGCCCAGGGCCTCGGCCTCGATGTCGGCGGCCTGACCGATGCGATCTTCGCGACGCTGGGCATGACGCGCACCAGCCTCACCTGGCGCCCCGATTTCCGCCCCAACCTGGCCGATGGCTGGAACGACAAGGGCGAAGTGGTGGAGCATGACGAACGGTCGAAGGTGCGCGCCGCCGGATCGATGGACACCAGCATCGCCGACCTTGCGACATTCGTCGCGGCGCTGGTGCGCGGCGACGGCTTGTCCCCGGCCTCACGCGCCGAAATGGTCAAGCCGAGCCTGCCGATCGCGACCGCGCATCAATTCCCCAATCTCGCGCCCGATCTGCCGGTGGCCGAGCGCCGCAAGGGGCTGGCGGCGGGCCTTGGCGTGATCGTGTTCGACGGGCCGCAGGGGCATGGCTTCTTCAAGGGCGGGCATGACGAGCAGACCGGCAACACCATGGTCTGCCTGGAACGAGGCCAGCGCTGCGTGCTGATCCTGTCCAACGACGTGCGGGCCGAGGCGGCCTATCCCGCGCTGGTCCGCTTCATCCTGGGCGAAACCGGCACTCCCTATGACTGGGAATATGGCGACCATGCGGGGAAATCCTGAGCCGTTCGGCGGCGGACGACGACCGATCTACCGGGTCGAGGGCCGAAGCCCGACAACATCCCGCGCCGCCGCCCGAGTCGCGCGGATACTGTCCGAGGCATAGACCGCCAGCCCGGTCCAGATCAGCGCGAAGGCGGCAAGGTCGTGCGGGCGCAGATGCTCGCCGAACGCGAAGACGGCGAGCAGGAACTGCAAGGTCGGCGCGATATATTGCAGCAGGCCGAGCGCCGCATAAGGCATGCGCCGCGCGGCGCCCGCGAACAGCAGCAGCGGCGCCGCGGTGACCGCGCCCGCCACGACCAGCAACAGGTCGGTCGCGGTCTCGCGGCCGAACGCGCCCTCGCCGCCGCCATGCGCGACCAGCAACAGGCCGAAGGCGAAGGGCGCGAGCAGGATCGTCTCGACCAGCAGCCCGCCCAGCGCGTCGATCGCCACCACCTTGCGGATCAGGCCATAGATGCCGAAGGTCAGCGCCAGCACCAGCGAAATCCAGATGCTGCTGCCGTTGGACAGCGCCATTACCAGCACCCCCGCCGCCGCCAGCGCGATCGCCACGCCCTGGACGCGCCGCACCCGTTCCCCCAGCACCGCCACGCCCAGCGCGACATTGACCAGCGGATTGATGAAATAGCCCAGGCTCGCATCGAGCACATGGGCATTCTGCACCGCCCAGATATAGACCAGCCAGTTGACCCCGATCAGCAGGGCACTGGCCATCAGCATCAGCAGCGTGCGCCGCGTCACCGCCGCGAGGATCGACCGCACGCGCCCGAACAACAGCGCGACGACGACCAGCATCAGCACCGACCACAGGATGCGATGCGCCAGGATCTGGCTGGCCGGCACATGCTGCAGCAGCTTCAGGTACAGCGGCAGCACGCCCCAGACTATATAGGCGGCGACGCCCAGCATGATGCCGGTGCCCGCGGGCGCCAAGGAAGGGGATGGAGCGTGGTCGGTCAAGGTTTTGCCTGTGCCCGGGGCGTTGCGCCGCAGACGGAGTGGAGGAGGCAGGCAAATGGTCGGCATCGGCCGCCATGGCAACCCGCTTGCCCCCGCACTTTTCCTTGGGGTTGCGATGGCCCCGTTATCGACCGGCCCTGACCGATCCGATTATGCCACCGTCATGCGACCGCCGCGGGAAACGGCGCATGCCGTCGGTCCAGCTGGGGCCCGCTAGAGCGAGCGCTAAATCCGATCCGTTTGTCCTGAGTAGGGATCGAGGTGCCGAAGGCGTATCGAGAGCCCGTATCGAAGGACAGGTTGTCGCACGGAACCTGTCCCTCGATATGCCCTCTCGATACGCCGCTACGTGGCTCCTCGATGGCTACTCAGGACGAACGGGTGTTGGTGGCACCGATTTAATGCAAGATACTCCAGATACGAAGGACGGTTATCGTACCAGGGGCCGGACCCGCCTGGCCTGGGTGGGCGTCGCGACGGACGATGCAAGCGCGGCGACGCGTCTGCGCTCCGCCAGCAGCGCGGCGATCTCGGCCCCCTCATAGCGGAAGGGCGGCTTGCAGCGTTCGGGAAAGGAAATGCGCATGCGCGGGATATCCCCCGCGAAGCCGGCAGCAATGCTATCAAGTACGCGCGTCAGCGACCCTTGCGCAACGACTTCCAGATCTCCGCTCGCCCTGTCGCCGTCGCGCGGGCGAACCGCTGCGACTGCATCCTCGTTCCACGAAATCTCCACAGGCCTGTCTCCTCGTGAAGGAGCATCCACCCGCGGAAACGGGAGCGCAATGATCTGGGTCAATAGGCGGCGCGGTATGACGCCGTCCTCTGGTCATCTCACAGAATAAGAAGAAGCAGCACCACCCAGATCGCCAATGACAAGATCGTGGCAATCATGAAACCCACGACGCCGGAAAGCCTGGCGTGTCCCCGCAGCAAATCAAGCTGGTGCGGCAGCATCACTTTGCTCATTTAAGCGACCTTTTCGGCTTGTATCCTCTCGCAGCAACAATGCACCAAAGTGATGGCAGTTCCAACAAAAATGACGCGATTGTCATCAAATTGAACGTTGTTGGCGCCAGCTCCGTACCCAATGCTCTAAAAGGCGTGATCGCCGGGTCGCGCGCAAGGATTCTAACGCGGCACCACCTCCAGAATCGAGTCCCCGGCTTCGAGGCGCCCCGCCTCGATTTCCCAGAAGCCGAAGACGCTGTCGCCGCGATAGATGCGCATGCCGAGGCCGGTGCCGATCTGGGCCAGCGGGCGGCCCACCTCCTCCGCCGTGACCGGCCGTTCGTGCAACGCGACGCGGCCGTCCGCGGCCGCGAGATCGGCCATATAGTCCGCGATGTGCGGCCCGTGGGTCGACCCGGCGAGCAGCAGCCCGGCAAAGCTCGCCGGGTTGATCACCGTGGTGGCGCCGGCCTGTTTCGCCAGCGCCTCATTGTCCTCCGAGCGGATGATGACGCTGATCGGCACGTCGGGCGCGAGGCGCCGCGCGGTCAGCACGATCAGGATCGAGGTGTCGTCGCGCCCGGCCGAAATGATGATCGCGCGCGCCTTGTCGATCTTGACAGCCTCGAGCGTCGCGTTGCGAGTGGCGTCGCCCTCCAGCACCGCCGCGCCGCATTCCTCTGCGAGGCGCAGCGCCGCGGCGCGTTCGTCGATCATCACGATGGTGTCCGCCGGCTTGCCGCGGCGAATCAGCTCGCACACTGCCTCCGCGCCGCTGGTGCCATAGCCGGCCACGACGAAATGGCCGCTCAATTGCCGCTGGATCACGCTCATACGCCATTTCTCCCAGACGCGCTTGAGGAGGAAATCATAGGCCGTGCCGAGAAAGATCAGCCATACGAACAGCCGCACCGGCGTGACCACGAAGGTGTCGAACATCCGCGCCTGCGGGGTGACCGGCACGATATCCCCATAACCGACCGTGGTGATGGTGATCATGGTGAAATAGAGCACATCGAGAAAGGTGACATGGCCGTCGACATTGTCGCGCAGGCCATCCCGGTCGAGCCAATGGACCGACAGCGCGATGCCGATCAGCCCGAGCGCGAGCAGCACCCGCCAGACGAGCGACAGCCAGATCGGCGTCCGGCTCTTGCGGCGCAGGTTGAGGAAGCTGTCCTTGGGAGCGGGGCCGCGCAACATCACACCGTGTAACGCGCCGGCGCGGGAAGAAGAAGCATGCTTGCCGGCGCTTCGCCTAACGCCGCCGGATCGCCGCCCCGCCAACGCCGTCTGCGACATCCCCTCGGGATATCACCATTTTGGCGCTTTCCGATGTTCCCGTTTTGATCTAACTTCGAGACATGAGCCGATTCGCCGCAGACCTTGCCCCAGCCGATCTCGCCCCTGTCATCCTGGCGGCGCCCGCCTGGGCGCGGATCGGCATCGCCGTCCGCGATCCGCGGCTCCGCGCGCGGGCGGCGGAAACGCTCGCCCGCGCGATCCTGGAGGGGCTGGACGCCGACGAACCGGCGCAGGACGTGAACCAGCTTTTGCTCGGCCTGTAACAACTTCGTTACAGGGGAAGGAACGCCAGGCGATTCCGTCCGTTATGTTGCCAGGTCTCATGAAAGAGCCCGGCGCGCCCGCGAAAGCCTCCGCGCTGTTTCATTGGTCATGGAGAGCAAGATGGGTCTCATTATACTTTTGATCGTCGGCGGCGTCATTGGCTGGCTTGCCAGCATGATCATGCGCACCGACGCGCAGCAGGGCGTTTTCCTGAATGTCGTGGTCGGCATCGTCGGCGCGGTCCTTGCCGGCTTCCTTCTGTCGCCGCTGCTCGGCGTTCCGCCGATCACCAGCGGTGGGTACAGCATCTCGACGATCCTGGTGTCGCTGCTCGGCGCGGTCGTGCTGCTCGCGATCGTCAATCTGGTACGTCGCGGATCGGTTCGCTAACCGGTTCCCGAAACCAACGGCGCGGGGCGGCTTCGGCCGCCCCGTTTGCGTTCAGCCGCCGAGCAGCCAGAGCCGCCCCGCATGGCAGAAAAGCAGGACGGAAAGCCCGGCGGAACAGCCGAAACAGACATGGCCGACATAGACCAGGACCGGCGGATTGGGCTGCCGTTTCTTCCGATTGAGACTTGCGCCCGACAACACGAAGCTGGTCAGCAGGCCATAGGCAAAAGCGATCGCACCAAACATCAATCGTCCCGCTCGTCATTGCTCAAGCCGGGCCCCCGCCCCGCCTGCGCGTTGCTCAATCACAAGCTGGTGAGGTGATCAAGCGGACGACACGCACGGGTTCGGCGAACCGCGGCAAAGGCACGATGGTGCGCTGCCGAAACGGCATCGGAACTGGCGGGGGAAACGGGCGGGAAATGAAACCAGGCCGGACGATGCTGTCCGAACCGGCCTGGTTTACCCCCGACTAGGTGTGAGCCCGATGCGGTTGGCGTGGCCTGAACGATCCGACCCTGAAACTGTTCCGTCGGCCGACGGCATTTTAGGGAAGCGCTTACGCTGCGCGTCGTCCAGCCACTCCGATGCGGGCGCTTCGCTACGAATGCCGCCAGCCTTTCGCGGAACGGTCAGGCTTCATACATGGTGACGGCTGGATATTTACGCGTTCGACGATAGCCGCATGGACGAAGAGGCAGGATGCTCCCCGATCTTGGCGCCACCACGCCGCTCTACTTGCTGCTCGCCGGGCTGCTGATCGCGGCGGTGATCGGGCGGCGCATGCCAGTGGTGCGGACATTGACCACGCTGGTCATCTGGCTGGTGCTCGGCGGGCTGGTGGTGATGCTGGTGCGCGACCGCGGGCGCTTCGATCCCTATCTCGCCAAGGTCGCCGCCATGCTCCAGGCCGACAAGCAGGAAGTGGTCGGCAAGGAAGTGCGCATCCGCATGGCGAATGACGGGCATTTCTGGGTGCATGCGCGCATCGGCGGGGTCGAGCGTCGGATGCTGGTCGACAGCGGCGCGACGGTGACCGCGCTCTCCGCCGGAACCGCGGCCGAGGCCGGGGTCGAGGTGAAGGACACGCCTTTCCCGGTCGTGCTGCGCACCGCCAATGGCATGGTCAACGCCTTGACCGGCACGATCCCGGAACTGCGCTTCGGCACGATCGTCGCGCGCGACCTCGCCGTGGTGGTCTCCCCCGCCTTCGGCGACACCGACGTGATCGGGATGAACTTCCTGTCCCGGCTCAAATCCTGGCGGGTCGAGGGCAAGACGCTGATCCTCGAGCCGAACCATCCCCAGCCGGTGAAACCCGACACGGCGTGACTCGAACAATCACTTTGGCATCCTCCGGCAATCGCCATAGGAAGGCGCGGAAACCACCGGACAGGATGACCGATGATCGCACGTGCCGCCCTTGCCTCAGCCCTTGTCGCCCTGATGGCCGCCGCCACGCCGGCCGCGGCATCCGACTATGTCGTGATCCGCAAGGAGATCCTGGTCGACCGCTCCGCCGACGCAGTGTGGAAGCGGGTCGGCGGCTATTGCGCGATCGCCGAGTGGCTGAAGGTGAAATGCGAGATCGTCTCGGGTAGCGGCGATGTCGGCACGATCCGCCGTCTGAACGACACCACGCTCGAACCGATGGTCGCCAGCACCGCGCACTCCTATACCTATGGCCAGACCGCCGGCGGCATGGCGACCTTCGCCTATAACGGCACGCTCGCGGTCGAGCCGGCCGGCACGGGCAAGTCGCGCATCGTCTACACGCTGATCTACGACGCCGCGCTGATGCCCTCGGACGAGGTGCGCAAGGCCCAGTTCGACCGCGTCAACCCGCGCTTCCAGGGCGCGATCGAGACGATGAAGGCGCTGGCCGAAGAGGAGAAATAGGGCCCCGAAGGCACAAACCCACCCGTTCGTGCCGAGTAGAGATCGAGTAGCCGAAGGCATATCGAGAGCTCGTATCGAGGCACAGGTGGAGCACGATACGCTTGTCCCTCGATATGCCATCTCGACAAGCTTGATGGCTACTCGGGACAAACGGGTGGAGTGCCCACTTCTAGCCCCCCATCGTCATCGCGCCGGCCCCGAACAGCATCCACAGCGCCATCGCAACCATCATCACATTCTCGGTCAGCGAGATGAAGCCGAGCGGCACCTTGCTGTCGCCGCCGACGCACGCGCATTTGATGTCGCGCCGGTCGATATAGACTGCCTTGAACACCGAGACCGCGCCGATCCCGCCGATCACCAGCGCGATGGGCGCCGACAGCCAGGTCAGCGCGCCCGAGACCATCAGCACGCCGGCCAGGCCCTCGGCATAAGGATAGATCGTCCCGTACGGCACCCAGCGCTTCGCCAGCAGATCGTAATTCAGGAACATCGCCGAGAAGCGCTCGACATCCTGCAGCTTGAGCAAGGCGAGCACGCACATGCTGAAGGCGATGAACCACTCGCCCGCACGGATCGTGAAGGGGGTGCCGAACACGGCCTGGCTTGCGGCCAGCGCCATCAGCGCGGTCATCGCGAACAGCATGATCACCGGGCGATACTTCACCGCATTCGGATCGCGCACCGGCTTGCCGAAGAAGCGGCGAAGGTCGTCATAGCCGCCGATCCGCGCGCCATCGATGAAAGTCTGCGGCGTGGTCTTCACATTGTGCTCGGCCTTGAACGCATCGGTCTCTTCGCGCGTCCTGAGCCACCGATCGTCCACCTGATAGCCCTGGCGGCGGAGCAGGTCCTTAGCCTTCAGCCCCCAGGGACAGACATGATCGGGCATGACCATGCGGTAGAGGGTGGCCTGTCCGGCCGGGCGGGTCGTCATCATGCATCTCCAGCGCCCTTGCTCGCGGGCGGACCCGGCCCATATGGGGTCCGGACCATGGTACGGAGTCAAGCGATGGCGGAGATAACGATCGCGGGGCTGGCGCGCGAAGGTGGCGTCGGCGTGGAAACGGTGCGCTATTATCAGCGCCGCGGCCTGATCGACGAGCCGGCACGCACCGGCGGGTCAGGCCTGGCCGGCGGCATCCGCCGCTATGGCGCGGATCATGTGCGGCGGCTGCGCTTCATCCGCTCGGCGCAGGGCGCTGGCTTCACGCTCGAGGAGATCGGCGAGCTGCTCGCGCTCGACGCGACTGAGGACCGCGACCGCGCGAGGCGGCTCGCGACCGAGCGGCTCGCCGCGCTCGACGAGAAGATCGCCGAGCTCGAGCTGGCGCGCACTGCGCTCAAGCGGCTGGCGCACGCGTGCGACACCAGCGCAAGCGGCCCCTGCCCGATCCTCCACGCGTTCGACCGGGCTTAGGAAGCGAGTTCGATCATCCGCGCCGGCATGTGCCGGCACGCCCCGAGATGACCGCGTGGCCGGGTGCACAGGCTTTCGCCCGGACCTGAGCCGGCGGCGCGCAGGCAGGTGGAGCCAGGACGCAATCTGAAGGCCGCAGGAACGGCCGCTACAGCATAGTTCATCGCTTCCCCTTTTCGCTTTCGCGAAACGATCAACGACGACGCGCCCTTCGCGTTCCGACCCCGAAACGGAATCGTGTGGACAAATCGACAAGCAGTCCGGATTCCAGCAGGTTGTGGATCCGAAAAAATTTCGGCGGCGACCGGCCCGTATCGATCAGAAGGGCGAAGCACCGATATATTTCAACAGACCGAGCACCGCGATCAACACCGCGATGGCGATGATGATGTTCGCGATATTGATGCTGCTCTTTGCGACCACGACCTTTTCGTCGCTGTTGATCTCGGCCATGACTCTACTCCCTTGATGATTCGCCCTCAAGCGATCTACCGACCCCAACGCGCCATCGGCCTCCCCGTTCCTGTGGCGCTCTCCGTCCCGGCAACATCGTTCTTCCAAGCATTGGCAGGTCGGAAGGAGGTCGCTCCGGCGACTGCGTTGGGGCCTGCTCTCCTCATCTCGTGTACCGAATTCGAGCCGGTCCTGGGGTAATTAGGACTAATTCATGCTGCACCCTTTCCCGCAACAATATTGCAACCGCAGTTCATGCAGATTAGGACCGCCGGGCACGTCGACGCCGGCGGACCGGAAATATCCGCTGTCGGCTCGTCTTGCCTGTTCAGGGAGTATCATGAGTGAAGTCGTCAAAACCCAGCGTATTTGGGCGCTTGAAGTGTGCGTTCGGAAAGCATGAGCCTGACCGACGCAAGGCGCGCAAGGTCTCTGGAGTATGGCGCGGATACTGCCTGCACTGTAACCGCAGCATGGAACGCGTCGATCGCAAATGGCGCTGCGTAACGCGCTAGACAGGGCATTCGTTAGCACGGGACCTGCAGGGGGATGATCGTCACCGACCGACGTTTTGCCCGGGCATCACGACATGTATCGATCGAGCCGGAATCGAGCCGAAATGCTGCGCCGCTCGCCCTCGGCTTGTCCAAGCACTGATCTCTTCCGTCGAAGCATGGCTTCGACAATTCGGTGAGCGTCCGGGGCCGAATCGGGGGTGGGGTTCCAGCCCGGTTTCGCTACCGCCGGATGCCGAACCTGTAGATCGTCGTCGACCGAAACGTCTCGCCCGGGCGCAATATCGTCGAGGGGAAAGCGGGCTGATTCGGGCTGTCGGGATAATGCTGCGTCTCCAGCGCGAAGCCGGCGCCCTGGCGCAGCATGCGGCCGTCACGCGTCTTCTGTTTCCCGTTGAAGTGATTGGCAGTGTAGAATTGCACCCCCGGCTGGGTCGTGCGCATCTCCAGGGTGCGGCCGCTCGTCGGGTCCCAGGCGCGCGCACCGACCGGGATGGGGTCGGCCGCCGGCTTGGTCAGCACGAAATTATGGTCGAAGCCATTGCCCAGCAGCATCTGCGGATCGTTCGAGGCAACGCGTTCGCCGATCCGCGTTAGCTTGCGCAGGTCGAACGGGGTGCCGGTGACCGACCGTATCTCGCCGACCGCATTGCGCTTGTCGTCGATCACCGCGAAACTGTCCGCGACGATCTGGATGCGCTGGTCGTCGACGCTTCCGGCCCGGTCGCCGCCCAGGTTGAAATAGCTGTGATTGGTCAGGTTGATGACGGTCGGTCTGGTCGTGGTGGCGACATAGTCGATCCGCACCGCATCGTCGGCGCCGAGCGTATAGGTCACCGCGACGTCCATCGCACCGGGAAAGCCGTTCTCGCCATCGGCGCTGTGATAGCGCAGGGTAAGGCTGCGGCAGCCGGCGGTGCTGCACGGCTCGGCCGTCCACACCTTGGACGAGAAGCCCTTGCGCCCGCCATGCGAGACGATCGCGGTCGGATCGGGCGAGAGCGGGTAGCGCACGCCGTCAATTGAAAAGCCGCCATGCGAGATGCGGTTGGCATAGCGCCCGATCACCGCGCCGACGGTCGGCGACGCCTCATAGGCCGCGACGTCGGGCAGTGCGATGACGACATTGGCGATGTGCCCCGTCCAATCGCGCACGCTGATCTCGTCGATCGCCGCGCCGAGCGTCAGCACGCCCAGCCGCGTGCCGCGATCGTTGCGCAGCACATAGCGGTCGACCGTCCGGCCCTCCGCCGTGACGCCGAAATCGCGCCGTTCCGGGCCCGCCGGTGGCGCCGCGGCGGCGAGGGGAAGGGCAAGCAGGACGGTGAACAGGCACTTCGCTGGATTCAAGACAACCTCCCCTTTTGGCGCCCATCCTAGCCTGGCCGATGGTCAGCACCAATCGGATTGGCCGGCGGGTTTGCACCGTTTTGGCTGCGATTAAATCTGACAATAAGGCATCGGAATGCAATCCGCCATATTGTACACAGACAGTTGTCACTGTATGCAAGATATGTCTATGGCGGCCAAGTGCAGTCAGAGGCTCCAATAATAAACGACGCGACTCCGGCTTCCCGCTGGAGGACGCCCATCGGGGAGAGAGAAAATATGATTTCTGTCAAGAATCGAGTCGTGACTCATCGCCTCGCGCTGCTGGCCGCGACGATGCTCGCCGGCACGGCCGTGCCCGCCTTTGCGCAGGCCGCCGCCGCGCAGGATGCGCCCGCCGCGCCCGACGACCAGCCCGCCACGCCCGGCACCGACATCGTCGTCACCGGATCGCGCATCCAGAACGGCAACAACCAGCCCACGCCAGTCACGGTGGTCAATGCGCAGCTGCTCCAGGCGACCACGCCGACCAGCATCCCGGACGGCCTCAACAAGCTCCCCGCCTTCAATTCGACCTCGACGCCCAACAACGCGGTCAACGCCAATGGGCGCGGCTTCGGCACGCCCGGCAACTTCCTCAACCTGCGCGCGCTCGGCCCGATCCGCACCCTGATCCTGCAGGACGGCAATCGCGTGCCCGGCACCTTCTTCGACACCACCGTCGACACCAACATGCTGCCGCAGCTGCTCATCTCGCGCGTGGAGGTGGTCACCGGCGGCGCCTCGGCCGTTTACGGGTCCGACGCGGTAACCGGTGTCGTGAACTTCATCACCGACAATAAATATGTCGGGATCAAGGGCCTGCTGCAGACCGGCATCTCGGATTATGGCGACGCCTTCTCGGTGCGCGGCGGTGCCGCCTGGGGCATCAATATCGGCGAGCGCGGGCATCTCGAGCTCAGCGGCGAATATTACAAGCGCAACGGCATCGACGACACCGCCAGTCGCCCTTACGGCAATCTCTATCCCGCGGTGGTCGGCGCGGGCACCGCGGCCAGCCCGTTCACGCTCGTCTACAATGCGCGGCAGAGCAACGCCTCGGCCGGCGGCCTGGTCCGCACCGGGCCGTTCGCGGGCATGCAGTTCCTCCCCGACGGCTCGCTGGCTGCGTTCAACCCGGGCACCGCGACGGCCACCGCCAATGCCGCGGTCGGCGGCGATGGCGGCTATGTCCATAACGAATGGCTACTCTACAATTTCAAGTCGGCCCAGGCGTTCGGCCGGTTCGACTATGAGTTCAGCGACACGATCAAGGGCTATGTCTCGGCGCGCTACGCCAAGAACCGCTCGTTCGGCGCGAGCCAGATCTATACCAACATCACCAATGCGACGGCGGGTGCGCCGAACAATTCGGCCGGCTCCTATCCGCTGTGGATCTATAGCGGCAACGCCTTCCTGACGGCGGCGCAGCAGACCGCGCTGACCAACAGCAACACCAGCAGCTTCGCGATCAACCGCTTCGACAGCGATTTGATGAAGGACCTCGCGCTCGAGACGCGGATCAATTCCTTCTCGGCGACGGCGGGGCTCGAAGGCGGGCTGTTCGCCGATTTCGCCTGGGACGCGCATTATACCCACGGCTTCAACCGCACGCGGCTGACCTCGCAGAACAACGTCAACAGCATGAATTTCTTCGCCGCGGTCGACGCGGTGCGCGATCCGGCGACCGGCAATGTGGTGTGCCGGGTCAGCATCACCGCACCGGGCGCCTTCCCAGGCTGCGTGCCGCTCAACCTGTTCGGTGAGGGCCGCGCATCGCAGGCAGCGAAGGACTTCATCTTCGAGGACACGTCGTGGAGCGCGCGCAACACGCTCGACGATTTCGGCCTGAACATCACCGGCACCGCGTTCGACGGCTGGGCCGGGCCAGTCAAGGTCGCGGTCAGCGGTGCCTATCGCCGGGCCGGCCTGCGCGTGACGACCAGCGTGCCGGACAACAGCTTCAACCCGCAATATCTGCGCCTCGGGCCGGCGGGCAATGCGCTGACGGCGTCCTATCCCGTATCCAATCTCGGGCATTTCAAGGAAGTCCAGTCGGGCGCGATCGGCAGCGAAGACATTTACGAGGGCAATGTGGAGGTCAATGTCCCGCTGCTGAAGGACCTGCCGCTGGTCGAGCTGCTCGCGTTCAACGGGGCGTATCGCTATGCCCGCTACGACGCGGTCGGCAACGGCAATGTGAAGGCGAATTTCTCGTCGAGCACCTGGAAGCTCGGCCTGGAATGGAAGGTCAGCGAGGACTTCAAGCTCCGCGCCACCCGCTCGCGCGACTTCCGCGCGCCGACCTTGTGGGATCTCTATCAGGCGCAGGTCATCTCGGCATCTGGCGTCACCGATCCGCTGACCGGCGTCGCGGCGCAGCTCAACACCCTGGCCGGCGGCAACCCCAATCTCGAGCCCGAGGTCGCGCAGAACTTCACCGCCGGGGCGGTGCTGACTCCGCGCTTCATGCCCGGGTTCAGCCTGTCGTTCGATTATTTCCATGTGAAGATCGACAATGCGATCGGCGCGGTCGCGGGCACCAACCCGATCGTCCAGTCGCTCTGCCTCGCGTCGGACGGGTCCTCGCCCTATTGCGCGCTGCTGGTACGGCCGATCTCGTACAACAGCACTTCGCCGGCCAATTTCCCGACGCTCAACATCTCGCTCAGCCAGAATATCGCGCGGATCGAGGCGAAGGGCTTCGACGTCGAGGCGAACTATACCACCGCGTTGCTGAGCGGCCGGCTGAACCTGCGCGCGCTCTGGACTCACCAGCCGACGCTGACCACGGAGACCATTCCGGGCGCGGTCATCACCAACGCCGCCGGCACCGAGACCCAGCCGCGCGACAAGGTGAACTTCACTGTCAATTACCGCATCGGCCGGTTCGGCTTCGACTTCCTCGAACGCTTCGCCTCGTCGATCAAATGGACCGGCAACCCGACCCAGGTTTTCGCCATTCCCGATGTGCCGGCCTATTTCCAGAGCGACCTGAACCTGTCCTATGATCTGGGTTCGGACTCGCAGGTGACGACCTTCGTCAATGTCGCCAATGTCTTCAATGCCAAGGGCGGCATCTACCAGACCTCCGGCTTCACCGGCAGCATCGGCCTTCGTTACCCGAACGTGGCCTATGCCGATGCGATCGGCCGTTATTTCACTGCCGGCGTGCGCTTCAAATTCTGACGGCGCACGGGTTTTCGCGGGCGTCCGGCAATGATGCCGGACGCCCGTTCTGTCTTTCGCGATGCGGGGCGTGGACCTTTCGAGTCGGAGCCTGCCAAAACCGGGGAAAGCCCTGTAACGGCAATGCCGCGCCGCGGACCGCATGGACCCTCGCGAGTCGCTTCTGGAACAGGGGATTTCGGCCATGGAATATCGGCGTCTTGGTGCCTCGGGCCTTCGCGTGCCCGCCCTCAGCTTCGGCACCGGCACGTTCGGCGGCGGCAACGACTTCTTCAAGGCCTGGGGATCGACCGATGCGGGCGGCGCGGCGCGGCTGATCGATGTCTGCCTCGACCACGGCGTGTCGATGTTCGACAGCGCCGACGTCTATTCCTCGGGGCTCGCCGAGACGATCCTGGGCGACGCGATCAAGGGCAAGCGCGACCGGCTGCTGATCTCGACCAAGGCGACCTTTCCGGGCGCGGCCGGCGACGGCCCGAACGCCTTCGGCTCCTCACGCCAGCATCTGATCGACGCGGTCGACGCAGCGCTCACGCGGCTCGGGACCGACCATATCGACCTGTTCCAGCTGCACGGCCAGGATTACAATACGCCGGTCGAGGAGACCCTGGCGACGCTCGACCAGCTCGTCCGCGACGGCAAGATCCGCTATATCGGCGCCTCCAACTTCTCCGGCTGGCATTTGATGAAGTCGCTCGCCGCGTCGGACCGTCATGGCTGGCCGCGCCATGTCGCGCACCAGGCCTATTATTCGCTGCTCCACCGCGATTACGAATGGGAGCTGCTGCCGCTGGCGCGCGACCAGGGCGTCGGCGCGGTGGTGTGGAGCCCGCTCGGCTGGGGCAAGCTGACCGGCAAGATCCGCCGTGGCCAGCCCGCCGCGCCCGGCACCCGCGCGCACGATATCGCCGGCACCGGCCCACAGTTCGCGGACGAGCATCTGTTCAAGATCGTCGATGCGCTCGACGCGGTCGCGGACGAGACGGGCAAGTCGATCCCCCAGGTCGCGCTTGCCTGGCTGCTCGGCCGCCCGACCGTCTCGACGCTGATCATCGGCGCGCGCGACGAGGCGCAGCTGGTCGAGAATATCGGCGCGACCGGCTGGGCGTTGACCGCGGAACAGGTCGCTTCGCTCGATGCGGCGAGCGAGCAGACGCCGGCCTATCCGGTCTGGCACCAGCGCAGCTTCCCGATGCTCAATGAGGCGGGCCAGGGCTGACGCTCAACCATATCGGCCGTCACCCTGGACGTGATTCAGGGTCCATGCGCGGTCCGGTGACACAAGAGTGTCACCCGTGAGTCAAGTGACCGCGCATGGATGCTGAAACAAGTTCAGCATGACGAAGAATGAATGTGACGCCGCTACTGCCCTGTCGGCACCAGCCGTTGCATCCGGCGGCCCTGCACCTCGGCCACATACAGCACGCCCTTGCTGTCGGTGGCGATCAAATGCGGGCCGGTGAACTGGCCGGGCGCGGTGCCCTTGCCGCCGATCTTGCCGATCGTCGCGAGCGTGGCGCGGTCGAGCACCAGCACCGCCGAATTGCCCCAGTCGGCGACGTACAGATAACGCTGCTTCGCATCGGTCGAGAAGGCGATGCCGGACGCCGTTTGCGGCGAAGCCATGTTGCGGTCGACAAAGCCCTGCTTCACGAAGCGGCCGGCCTTGGTGAAGACTTGGATCCGCTGGTTGTTGCGGTCGGAGACATAGACCAGCCCGTCGCGCGACAGCTCGACGCCATGCACCCCGCTGAAGCCCTGCGGCCCTTCCCCGCTCTCGGGCGTGAAGGGCGCACCCACCGCGCGCAATGCCGGGGCGGGATCGGCCGGGGGCGGCTTGCCGAAGCCGCTCCACATCCGCTTGAACGCGCCGGTCTCGCTGTCGAAGACGATCACCCGGCGGTTGACATAGCCGTCGGCGACATAGGTTTCGTGCGCGGCATCATCGACATAGATATCGGCCGGCGCGTGCAGGTTGGCGGTATCGAGATCGCCCTTGCTTGCCCCGCGCCTGCCGATCTGGCGGATCAGTGTGCCGTCATTGGCGAATTCGAGCAGCATGTCGTCGCCCGCCGCCGGATCGGTCCGGGAATTGCCCGCGATCCATACGCGCCCGCTCTTGTCGACCGCGATGCTGTGCTCGATCGCCGGCCATTCCCAGGCAGCGGAAGGCCCGCCGAACCCGCGCAGATAGGTGCCCTTCCGGTCGAACAGCATCACCGGCGGCGCGGCACTGGGCTGATCCTCCTTCGCCAGACTGCGCGGCCGGTGCAGCACCCATAGCTGGTCGTGGGAATCCACTGCGACCGCGGTGATCTCACCGAGCTTCATCGCCGGCGGCAATTTGAGCCACTGGGTGTCGGCCCGAAAGACCGGAACGCACGGCGGCGCTGCAGCGGACAGCGACAGCGCGCCGAGCATCACGCAGGGGAGGATCCACCATCGTCGCATCTTTCTCTCCCTTGTGCGCTCTTGCGGCGCCGGACGAGTATAGCGGCCCCCGCACCGTTTACGAGGCGGTGCCGACCCAGCTGCGAAAGGCGAACCCGGCATAGAACAGCCCGACATCGTCGAAGCCGGCTTCCCGGAGCAGCGCCTCGTCCTCCTCCGGCGACAGGACCGGCAGATGCTCCATGATGCCCGCGGCCGAGGCCGACGCCCGTGCCGGATCAATGCCGGAGGATATGGCGAACGCCGCCGACCGGGACAGCCAGCCTTCCGCCTGCGCCAGCGGAAAGCTGTAATGCGCCGTCACGAACCGCGCGCCCGGCCCGAGCCGCCGTCGCACCGCCTTCAGGGTACGGAGCCGCTCCTCCTTCGCAAGGAAGTGAAGTGTCAGCAGGCACGCCGCCCCGTCGAACGGCCCCGCTGGCGCGTCGTCGATATAGCCCTGCAGCAACCGGACGCGCGACGCCAACGGCCCCAGGGTGACGAGCGCCAGATCAAGCATCGCTGCCGACGAATCGACGCCGAGCAAACGCCACCGCGGCCGTCCTTCCGCGAACATCTTCAGCTCGAGTCCGCCGCCCGCGCCAAGGACCAGAATGTCCGCCGAATCGGGCGCCTGTTCCGACAGGAGCAGCATCGCCATGCGCTGAAGATCGGCCAGACCGGGCACTTGCCGGGGCGGTCCCTCCGTATAGCGCGCCACTGCCGCCGGATCGCTGAAAGGGCAAGACATGTAACATACCATGATGCATGATTTTTGGCGCGTCAATCGACGCGATTGAACCAGACCGGAGCAAACATGATCTGGTCCATGACCGCCCCGATCTGCTAGACAGTTCAACGGGATGAGCCCCGGAGATTGTGCAATGTCGGTCGGTCGGTCGTGCGTTCTGCTGCTCTTGTGTCTCGCATCGCCCGTCATCGCCCAGGGGCGGACCGACAAAGCCCCCACCCCGTCGCGGCAGCCCGCCACGACCAGCGGGCAAGCGGGCAGCCCCGACGTCGTCGTCACCGGCGTCGTCGACAAGAAGAAGGGCAGCTGGAAACGGGCCGAGTCCGACCATCTGATCGTCTTCAGCAAGGACAGCATGGGCGATATCGCCCGCATCACCAACAATCTCGAGCGGCTCTATACCCTGATGTCGCGCCTCTATCGGCAGGGCGGCCAGCCCGACGAGACGGCGAAGCTGCAGGTGACCCTAATCGACACGCCAGCCGCATTCAGCACCATGGAACTCGAAAATCTGCGCGCGGAAGAAGGGCCGTATCTCGCCGCCTTTCCCGACCGGACCTATTATGATCCGCGCGAGGACGGCGAAGTGCTCGCCATTGCGCGGAACGACCAGGTCATCGAGCTCAACACCAACCGCGCCTACAATCTCGACTGCGATGATTCGATGGCGGAGGGCGCGCGGGAGTGCAGCGGCAACGTGCCCTATCACGCGCCGGCCGTCCGGACCTGGGAAGAACTGCTCTATTCCGCCTTCGCGCAGCGCTTCGTTCTCACCGCCGATCCCGCGGCCTATCCTCGCTGGTATCTCGACGGGGTCGGCGCGCTGTTCTCCACCGTGCGGATCCGCGACAATGGCGCGATCGACTACGCCCTGCCGCCCGAAAACTACAAGCTGGTACTGCGAGCCTATGGCGATCTGAACGTCGGGGACGTCCTGTCGGGCCGTTATCTCGACGCCGCCGGCCGGCGGGCGAGCTGGTCGCCCTATCACGCCTGGCTGCTTGCCCATTATTTCCTGTTCTCCAATCTGAAACCGGAGCGCAGCCAGCAGTTTCGCGACTATATGACGGCGATCCACCGCGGAGTGCCGATGGCCGAGGCCGCCAGGGCCTTCGGCGATCTGGGCAAGCTCCAGCGCGAGATGGTGAAATATGTCGCGGCGCAGAAATCCTTTGCGCGCGCCGATCCGCCCCAGACGTCGCTTGCCGACCCGATCGTCACCTCTTTGTCGCCCGGGAGCGCAGCGCTGGTCGAGGCGCGGGTCGAGCTCGGCACGCACCTTGCCACGATCACGACGGGGAGCAGCACCGCCACAACCCTTTCGGCCACGGAAACGCAGCGCCGCGAAGCCTGGCTCGCCCGGGTCCGCGATACGGTGGCCCGCCTGCCCTATGACAGCGAGGCCCTGTTGTTCGCGGCGGAGGCGGAATGCCGCAGCGGCCATGACGGCGCGTGCCTCGCCGATGCCGAACGCGTGCTCGCCCGATCGCCCGACAATGCCCGCGCCCTTGCCTGGAAGGGCGTGGCGCTGACCGGCCAGGCCGTTACGGGGCCCGCGACCGACCGATCGGCCACGCTCGCCGAGGCGCGCAAGACGATCGCGCGCGCGATCGAACTCGACGGCGACGCCCCCCTGCCGCTGATCGCCTATTTCCAGAGCTTCGCGCGCGCCGGCGAGCGGGTTCCGGACCCGGCGATGCTGGGCATGGCGAAGGTCATCCGCAGCGTGCCGGCCGCGCCGGCGCCGCGCCTGTATCTCGCCGAGGAGCTGCTCCGCCAGGGCAAGGCCGACCTTGCCCGCCGGGTGGTCTATACGGTGCTCTATGGCGCCTATGACTCGCCGGAAAAGACCGCGGCGCGGGCCTTGTTCGCCTCCGCCGGCGGCCCGCCGCCTACGGGGCACTGAACCCGGCGGCGGCCGATGGTTACCAATTGCGGCATATGCAACCGCGTCGGCGGTGTCGCGCTGCTGTCGCCGAACAGACCCATGAAAAATCCGCCCGGCCATTGCTGGCCGGGCGGACAAAGGCACGTCAGGTGACGGTGCCGAATCCTATTTCTTGTCGTCCTTCACGCCGACCACCGGCACGTCGATCGTTTCCTTCTCGGTCTTGACCTTGGGGACCTCGATCGTCTTCTGCGTGGTGCCGACCACGACTTCCTTCGACTTCAGGTCGACGTCCGGCAGCTTGCCGCCATCGGCGCTGACATTGACCTTGGGCAGCGCGCCTTCCTTGACGTCGGCGCTCCAGAAACCCGTCGCGAACAGGAGGGCGACCACCAGGGCGATGGCCACCAGCACAATGCCGGCAATCGCGCCGCCGCTCATCCCGCGTCGTTCCACCACCACGGTCTCGCGGTCGTCGTATCTCGTATCGGCCATGCTATCCTCCTGATTTAACTGGAGGCGCAACGCCGGTTCGGCCGTGAATGTTCCGGACCGGACCATTGTCGCGTTCGCGCATCATCGCCGATAGTCACCTCATCAGGGCCGCGAAGAGGTCCGGTCTCAGCGCGATGAACAGGGCGATGATGAGGCCCGCGGCCATTCCCATGATCGCGCCGGCGGCGACACCGCGCGCGAGCAGCTTTCGTTCCCCGTTCGTCATTTCATTCCTTCCCGCCCAGCAGTGTATCCCCCAGCAACGTATCAATGTCGTCGATCTGCGCGTGCAGCTGCGCCGCGCCGCGCTGGTTAAGCAGCCACACGCCGGCAAAGGCCAGCGCCGCGCCGATCAGCACGATCCAGGTCTTGAGCGGCACATGCAGCAGGCCCGCCACGCCGCCATGCTCCAGCACGGGGCCGATCGTGAAGACGAGGAAGCCGGGGACCAGGGGCAGCAGATACCAGGTCAGCACGCCGGCGAGCGCATCGCGCTGGCGGGCGAGCTGGGCGCGCTGATGGACCAGGATCGGTTCCGCGGCGGCACGTTCGGGCGGCGGTGTGGCCGCGGCGAGACGGTGGAGCTGCCGCACGACGAACAGGGTGCCGATGATGATCATCGCCGACCCGATCCGCATCGCGAGCGAGGGGAGGAACAGGACATAGGCCGAGAAGCCGAGGACGACGACGACCGCCGCGGCATATTCGACCCTGTTGCGGCGACGGACGCGGGCGTAGAAGCGGTCGGCACCGGCGCGCACCGCGGCGAGATCGGGCAGTGCCGGATCGGCGGCGCTCGCCTGCCAGGCCTGTTTGACGATATCGGGCTCGCTCATGCGGCAGCTCCTTTTTCGGCATAAGGCCTGGCCAGCAATGCCTTGATGCGGTGGATGCGCACCGCGACGGCGCCGGGGGACATGCCGGTCACGTCGCCGATCTCGGCAGCGCTCAGATCTTCGAGGTAGAGCAGCATCACCTGCCGGTCGGCCGGCGCGAGCCGGTGGATCGTCGCGAGCAATTGCTCGACCAGCCACCGCCCGGCAGCCTCCCGTTCGAGATCGCCGCCGTCAGGGAGCAGTTCGATCTCGTCCAGCCCGGCAAGGCTTTCGCGCTTCAGGCGCCGGCGGGCGATGAGATGCGTGACCGCGACGTTATGCGCGATGCGATAGACCCAGCTCCGTTCCGAACACTGCCCCTCGAAATAGCCATAGCTGCGCCAGAGGGCGGCGTGGATTTCCTGGACGAGATCGCGCCGCAACTCGGCGTCCGCCTCATAGCCGCGCGCGAGACGCTCGATCGCCGCGCCATAGCAGCGCGCGGCATCGGCATAGCGAGCGTCCCGATCCTGGGTGGCGCGGCGTTGATCCATCCATTCCCTCCGTTCGAGTCTATAGTCGAGCGGCAGCGGGAAATCTTACAGACGAAAAGGCGCTTTGCCGGGCGATAAGGGCCTGACCGCGTCGAAATAATGGTTTTCGCCCTCGTCGAGGCGACAATCGAGCAGGCGCAGTCCCGACGCGTCGAGCAGGCGTTCATATTCCTCCCGGCCAAGCGAGCGCGACAGCCGGCCGGTCAGCACGTCCCGCCATTCACACGCCTCGCGCGGCGCGCTGAACAGGAACCGTCCGCCCGGCTCCAGCGCCTGTGCCACGCCGCGAAGAACCCGATGCTGGTTGTCCATATCGAGCAGGAACAACAGGCCGACGGATGGCGGCGGCAAAGCGGCGGTGAAAGAACATGCTGTCCTGCGCGGCCTCACAGGCAGCCTGCATCGATGGAAAGCGGCGGCGAAACGTCGCGATCAACTGTGGCGACGCATCGACGCCGAAGACCGTGAAACCATCCTCGACCAGTGCCTGCGCGATCGGCACGCCCGAGCCGCAACCGACGTCCAGGATGGCGGTCGCCGGGGGCAGCGCGTCGCGGGCCCAGGACCGCACCAGCCCCGCCCCGATGGCCGATCGGGCGGCCATGAACTGTTCGGCGATGGCGTCCCAACCTTCAGAACGGTCGACGGTCATGGCGGCGGGCCTCCTTGCCAGGAGCATAGCAGATGGCGACCAGGCGGACAGCCGATGCGCTGCTCGACCGGGTGGCCGTCATCGTCCATCATGGGCGCCGGCACGACGACGGCCGCCGCGAGGGTTCGCGACGGCCGCACGTTATCGGCCCGCCAGCATCAGACCGGGTCGACCGAAAAATAGACCTTGTAGGACGCGTCGCCATCCGTGAGCAGTTCGGTTTCCAGATGATAGCGGATCCCCCAGAATCGTGCCCAGGGCAGATGGGCCGATTGCACCATTTCCTTGGCGCTGATCTGAAGGGTCGTCTTGCCGATCAGGTCGTCATCGGACCCGATAATGTCGTTCACGGTCGAGACGATCTTCGGCGCGAACTCCTTCCATAACGACTCACAGGTCGGTGCGGCCTCGGGGCCGAACAGCGCGCCGCAGGCGGCGGAGACCCCTTTACCGGCGAGATCGACGCCTGCCTTGACCAGGCCGAGATAGGCATCCGGATCCCCCTGGTCGTGCTCGATCAGCGCGACGCCGAGCGCCATGCCGAAGGGATTGCCGACATAGATCTGAATGTCGTCGGGGCGTTCGTCCCCGGAATCGACATCGTCGTAAATCGGCGAGCGTATCGCCGCGGGTGGCGAGTTGCCGTCCGCCGGCACCGAGATTGACCCGATAACGACGTAAGGCTCGTCAGCCGACGACGCTTCATTGCTTTCCCCGAAACAATAGAGCCCCCGGTAGCGCAGTCTCACCCTGCCGAGGTCGAATGCCCCGATGTCCGGCCACCAGTAGATCGCCCCGTTCTGGAAGCGCGAGATCCTGCCGCCTTCGGTAAAGGGCCGCTCTCCTTCCGTCGGGAAGCCGAGCCAGCCCTGTTCCCAGCCGAGAGAAGCCCATTTGTCGCGAATCGCGCCATGAACCTCGTGCGCGCCCGAAGCATAGCTCCAGTAGATCGAGCCATTCTGGAAATGATTGTAGCGCCCCGCGCCGTCCGGCGTCGGGCGCTCGTCCGTGACGGGATAGCCGAGAAATCCGCCTTCCGCACCAAGCGCCGCATACTCGGCGAGGATCGCCCCATGCACCCAGCATGGCGCATTCGGCGGAAGCAGGAAGATTTCGCCATGTTCGAACTTTTGCCGGAAGCCGTCGCCGGCGCCGAATTCGACACCGCCGAGCGCCTTGCCCGGCGCGCCGCCGAGATCCAGCACCTTCTGCTTGATGGCCTTGTCGGCGTCGCCAAATACGGACGTGAGGATTTTGGTGATATCGGACACGGACTTTTTGGCCCGATCATTCATGTTCGTCGACAGCCGCGATGTGCGGGATGCCGCGGTCGAGAGCGTGGGTGACAACATCATAACCTCCAACAGTTGCGAGGCCGGTTGCCTAGCCGGACCCGGAACCTCGCGGCTCACCCGAACGGGTGAGAGGCTGTACTTTCGCCACTAGGGGGCATAGATTTGGCTCCGCGAGGAACCGGACGCGTGCGGCCAAGCCCAACGGACCTTCTGGACATCGTCGGTGCGCTGCATGAAGGCGTTATCGACGATGGAAGCTGGAATGCGGCGCTCGATGCGCTGAGCGACCATCTGGGAAAGAGCGGCCTTTTGCTCGGCACGATGCCCAGCTCAGGCAAGGCATTCGAGCTTAGCGGCCACCGGGTCGATCCAGCGGCGATCGCAGTGCTTGCCGGACCGATGGCGAACGCCGACGACAATCCCTGGGTCGCCGCGGCGCCCCGACTGGCGCTTCGACGCCCGGCAACCGTCCACGACATCGGCGGTCAGGATCTGCTTGAGGCAAGTCGTGTCTGGGACGGTTTCTATGCCGCGTTCGATTATGACCAGGCAGTCGGCGCCGTGCTCGAACGCCAGTGCGACTATACCGACATCATGATGCTCGCGCGGCGAGGCGGCCCCTATGCGGGGGCGGAGCTGGCGATGTTTCAGGCGCTCATCCCCCATGTGGCGCGGGCGTTTCGGGTGCGGCGTCAATTGCGGATCTGGCGCGAACGCGCCGAAGATCTCAGTGCAGCCCTCGATCATCTCGACCGCGGGATCATCATCACTGGTCCGGAGGGCCAGATCCGCTTCACCAATCGCGCGGCCGAGCGACTCCTGTCGGCCGGTGACGGCATCGACGCGACTCGCGGCCGGTTGCGCGCGACCCGGACTCGTGCCTCGGCCCAGCTGAGCAGGATGATTTATCGCAGTGCGCTGACGGGCATCGGGCAGGACGATGTGGCCGTTAACGCGGTCTCGATCGCCCGCTCGAACGACGCGTCGCCGATCGCCGTGATCGCCGAGCCCCTTGCCCCCGGCCATCATGAGAGCATGGGCCAGGGACGGCGCGAAGGCGCGATCCTGTTTGTCGGTCATTCGACCATGGAGGCGCAGCCTTCGGCGGCAAGAATCGCCGCGATATACGGGCTGACGGTGGCGGAGGCCGAGATAGCGGCGAGCATCGTGTCGGGCGCGAGCGTCGCCTCGGCGGCGCTGGCCCGCGGAATCACCGGGAACACGGCCAAGACGCATCTCAAATCGGTCTATGAAAAAATGGGGATCAACCGGCAGAGCCAGCTCGTCCGCCGCGTCATGGCCGATGTCGGCGGGCTCATGAATCCCTGAGCGCGAACGGGCGAAACACGGTGTCGCCCCACGGAAGAGCGCGACACCATCCTCGGACCCCTTTCCTGCATCCCTATTCGCGCTCGCAAAGGGGAACGGCCAGGTCCAGACTGTTCGCCTCACATCGAGAGGTCAAACCATGCAAGCGATCCCCCTCACCCTGGCGGCCGCGGCGATCCTTCTCGCCGGGGGCGCATCGCCGGCGCCCGTGCAGACCCGCCCTACCGGCACGACGCGTACCGACCTTCAGCGACATGATCTCGCCCTGCCTGGACGGGAGGTGCTTCAGGCGCGCGTCGACTTCGCCCCGTCGAGCAGTTTCCCGCGCCACACGCATCCCGGCGAGGAGATCATCTATGTGCTCGAAGGCGCGCTGGATTATGAGGTCGCGGGCAGGATTGTCCCCCTCAAGGCGGGCGAGGTCCTGTTCGTTCCGGCGGGTACCGTGCACGCGGCGCGCAACACCGGCACGACCAGGGCGGCCGAGCTGGCGACCTATGTCCTGGAAAAGGGCAAGCCGCTCACCACGATCGTGGAATGAACGGCCGGGCGCCTGAATGCCCTGTCAGCGTTCGCCGAGATGGCCGACGAGCAGGTCGAGGCGCGCCTGCTGACCCTCGGGTGGGATGCGGCCGCCGCGGCACAGGACCGCCAGGCCGTGCAGCGCGGCCCAGACCAGCTCGGTGCGCAGATCCGGATCGGCGTCGAACGGCCTGATCGCGCCAGCCAGCTCGGCAAAGGCCGCCTTCAGGGCCGAGGGCGAGTCGTCGCTGGCGAATCTTACGTCGATCGGCAGCACGAACATCGCCTGATACAGCGCCGGCCGCTCGGCGGCGAAGGCCAGATAGGCGCCGCACACCGCCCGCAATACAGGCCCGGGCTCGGAAAGGTCGGCGCGCGCCTGACGCAGCCGGTCGGCAAGCTCGGCAAAGCCCTGGATCGCGACGGCGCGGACGATCGCGTCCTTGCCGTCGAAATGGCTGTAGAGCACCGGCTGGCTATACTCGACGAGATCGGCGAGGCGACGCGTGGTCACCGCCTCCCACCCCTCGGCCTCGGCGAGATCGCGCGCCGTCGCCAGGATCAGATCATGGCGGCTGGCGCGCTCTCGCTGGCGGCGGTCTGTCACGGACATATGCTTGTCTTACTAATGCTCGTGATTCTGTCAATGCTAGATATTCATTGACATATTATCTAGCGTTGCTAGATTCCGTGACCACAGGAGATTAGACCATGGTCAGCACCCTTGCATCCATCATGGCCGGCGCGATCGGCGCCGGCATCATCTTCATCGGCGCGCGCTTCCTCGTGGCGCCGCGAACGGCCGCCGCCGGATACGGCGTTCCGGCCGGGGAACAGGCCCTGTCATCGGCGCCCTGGCTGTACGCGAAGGGCGTGCGCGACATCGCATCGGGGCTCTTCATCTGGATCCTGCTGGCCAACCGCGCGCCGCATCTGCTCGGCGCGTTCCTGATCGCCGCCAGCATCATCCCGATCGGCGACGCGGCGATCGTGCTGCGCAGCGGCGGCACCCGCGCGGCGGCCTATGGCATCCACGGCGCCACCGCCGCAGTCATCCTGGCCGCTGGCGCGGCGCTGCTCCTGGCCTGAACGCCGATCCCTTTCACGACATACCGGAGCACATCATGACCCTGTTCGGCCTGCCCGCCACCGATATACTATCCTGGCTTCTCGCGCTCGCCTTTTTCGGCGCCGGCGTCGTCAATGCAATTGGCTCGGCCGCGATCAGGGACGATTTCGTCCGTTGGGGCTATCCGCGTTGGTGGCATCTCGTGACCGGCGGGCTGGAGGTGCTGGCGGCCGCGCTCATCATGGTGCCGGCCATACGCGTTGCCGGCCTTGGGCTGGGTGCCGCGATCTGCGTCGCCGCGGTCGCCACCGTGATCCGGCACCGGGACTATCGCCATGTCGCGCCGGGCCTCGTCCTGGCCGCGCTGTCGGCGCTCGATCTCGCGCTGCTCGCCGGGTGACGCAAGAAGCCGCCCGACCATCGCTGGCCGGGCGGCAGGGAGTCAACGCGTGCAGCGTCGATAGGGAATGTCAGGCCTTAGCGACGATGGCCGCCATAACCGCCATGGCCGCCATAGCCACCACCGTGGCCGCCGTAACCGCCACGGCCATAGCCGCCGCGATACCCGCGATCATAACCGCGATAGCCGCGGTTGTAATAGCCACGGTCGACATAGCGGTCGTTGTAAATCACGACCGGAGGCGCGCGGTAATAACCGTCATAGGCATAGCCACGGTCATAATAGTCCGGGCCGTAATAGCCCTGGTCGTAATAGCCATCGTCATAATAACGGTCGCGATTGCCGTTCGACGCGAGCGCCGCGCCGATCGCCAGGCCGGCCACGCCCGCGACGATCGCGGTGCCGGTATTGTCATGGCCACGATAGCGCCCGCCATAACGCTGCGCCTCTGCAGGGGCAGCGACGGTCAGTGCGGTGGCGCTCAGCGCGAGCGCAAGGCCCGCCTTGGCAAACAGGGATTTCATCAGTTCACTCCTCGGGGGCGGGCGCGAAGACGTTTCCGAATTGAACGTCGCCCCGTGCCGGCTTGCTCTCCATATAGGGATAAGCAACTGAATATGCACGGAACGCGACTTGCAGCACCTATTAATCTGTTCCGGCTGCGATCTGTTCGCGCGCGATATTTGAGAAGGCCTCGCGCGGAAATGCCACCGCATTGAAATCGACAAAGCCATCCGCCGCCGCTAGGCGAAAAACGTGACTGCGCTCCGCCGCCATTTCCTGCGCCATCGCGCCCTTGCCGGGTGGATCGTCGCGGCTGCGCTGCTGATGAAGCTGCTGATCCCGGCCGGCTATATGCCGGGCATGTCGGGCAACAGCATGATCATCCAGATCTGCTCCGGCTATGGGCCGATGACCATGACCATGCCGATTCCCGGCAAGGAACAGGGCCAGGACCATCAGCAGAGCAAGGCGGAGATGCCCTGCGCTTTCTCCGGCCTGTCCGCGCCGACGCTCGCGGCAGCCGACCCGGTCCTGCTCGCGCTGGCCATCCTGTTCGTCATGGTCATGGGCGCGCGCTTCGTCGTCCCCCTGCCGGCGGCATCGCCGGCCCATCTGCGTCCGCCACTGCGAGGACCGCCCGCTACTTCCTGATCCGCCATTTTTTTGCAGCGCGCGCCGCCGATGCGGGGCGCGTGCCGATCAGGAAGACATTTCCCCATGAAGACCCTGTTGATCGCGGCCGCGTCCGCCATCGCCCTTTCGTCGGCGGCGTCTGCCCAGACGAGTATTGACCAGAAGCGCGCCGACCTGCTGCGCCAGCGCGCCGAGATCGATGCGCAGCTCGCCACGCTAGACCAGAAGGCGCCCGCCGTTGCGCAGGATCGCGTAGAGGCCCCCGCCACGGACGACATCATCGTCACCGGCCATGCCCTGTCGCTGACCACCCAGGTGACTGGCCAGACCGTCACCACCATCGATGCCGCGGTGTTCCGCAACACGCCCGCGACCACCATCGCCGATATCGTCAAGCTCTCGCCCGGCGTCGCCGTCACGCAGGGCAATGGCCCACGCGACGTCAGCGTGTCGGTGCGCGGGTCCAATGCGCGCAACGGCTTCGGCGCGCGCAACATCCAGGTGTTCGAGGATGATTTCCCCGTCACTCAGCCCGACGGCCTCGCCCGGTTCGACCTGACCGACCCGCATGCCTATGGCGCGGTCGATGTGGTGCGCGGGCCGTCATCAGCGCGCTACGGCAATTATGCGCTGGGCGGCGCGGTCAATTTCCGCACCCGGCGCGGGCGCGACATCGACGGGATCGAGGTCGGCGCGGATGCCGGCGGCGACGGTTATGCCAATGTCTATGCCACCATCGGCCATGCCGGCCCGAAATACGAATATGCCCTGTTCGGCAGTTTCGTCCGGGCCGACGGGGCGACCGGGCATAGCGGCTACGAAACCGGTACGATCAACGCGTACGGCACCTATGCGCTTGGCGACCACGACCGGGTCGCGGCCAAGCTGATCTACAATGAGGGCGAGTTCCGCCTGTCGACCCGGCTTTCCTACAACCAGTATCTCGCCAATCCGTACCAGCAGGGATGCGCGGCGGCGGCGACCGCGGCACCCGGCTGCGGGACGATTTCCGTGCTGGTCAACGGCATCAACGGCGCGCGCATTGCGCAGACCGCGGCCGAGGGCGATCTCGCCCGCAACGACCGGCGCACGATTATCGGCACGCGTTACGAGCATGATTTCGGCCCGGACACGACCTGGCGCACCCAGGCGACCTTCGACAGCCGCGTGGTCAACCAGCCGACCAGCGCCACCCCGTTCAAGGGCACGCTCGACAGCTACAACATCACCTCGGACGTGACCAACCGGGGCACGCTGTTCGGCATGGATGCGACCAGCTTCATTGGGGTCTTCTACAATTATCTCGACAACCAGAGCTTCAGCTTCAACAAGACGCCCGCCGGCCGCAACGGCTTCGGCGCGCCGACCCAGACGGTGTTCGGCGACATCCGCAACATGGGCGCCCGGGCGCGGGAAGAGGTGCAGATCACGCCGCGACTCCAGTTGATCGCTGGCATCGGCGTGGAACGATCGATCATCGACGTGCGGCAGACCGCGTACAGCTACCCGGTCGGCGGCAACCCGGTGCTCAGCCTGATCCCCGCCGAGCGACATTTCTCCAACGTCGCGCCGGAAGCGGCGCTGTTCTGGCAGGCGATCGATGCGGTGCGGCTGCACGCCCGGGTCGGTACCGGCTATGGCATTCCCCAGGCGGGCAATCTGTTCGTTACCGCGGCCGGCGTGCCGGGCGACAATGCCGATCTCAAGTCGCAGCGGAACACCGGGGTCGATGTGGGCGCGGAGATCGCGCTCGGCGATACGCTGAAGGCCGAAGTGACCGGCTATTATGAGTGGTTCACCAATGAGCTGGTCAGCCAGTCGGCCGGAATCGGCCTGCTTGCCTATACCTCCAACGTGCCGCGCTCGGTGCATCGCGGGGTCGAGCTCGGGCTGAGTTGGCGGCCCGTTTCCGGCGTGAAGCTGGAGGGCAGCTACAGCTATAACGACCATCATTATACCGACTTCACCGAACGGCTGAGCGCGGGCGGTTTCTCGAAACTGCTCGACCGTGAGGGCAAGGCCATTCCCGGGGTGATCCCGACCTTCGTCAACGGCCGCGCCGGCTACGATCAGCCGCATGGCCCGCTGGCCGGGCTGGGCGGCTTTGCCGAGGTGACCTATCGGGGCCGGTACGTCATCGACAACAGCAATGTGCTGGCGATGCCGGCCTATACCCTGGTCAACCTCAACCTGCATTACGATCCGCCCAAGAGCGCCGAATGGTGGTCACGGATCAGCCTCTTCGCTTCGGTGCAGAATCTGTTCGACCGGACCTATGTCGGATCGGCCTCGGTCATCTCTAACAGCCTGAACGCCACCACCGGGCTGGAGAACCCGGCCTCGGCCCTCTCCACGACCACCGGCTCGATCTATGCGGGGCAACCGCGGACCATTTATGCCGGCGTGAGGACGCGGTTCTGATGGTGACGCCAGGCGTGTTCAGCTCCCTCTCCCTGCGGGAGAGGGAAGGAGCCGCGAAGCGGCGGGAGGGTGAGGGCGACCGTCGCTTGTGTCGCGAACCTCACCCTCATCCGACCTCGCTGCGCTCGGCCACTTTCTCCCGATGGGAGAAGGCTTTTAGACTCCAAGGATCTCACTCATGAGCACCCCATCGCGCCGCTGGCCCGGCTACAACGCCATCTGGCGCTGGCATTTCTATGCCGGACTGTTCTGCATCCCGTTCGTGCTGTGGTTGGCGGTGACGGGATCAATCTATCTGTTCCGCCCGCAGATCGAGACACTGATCGACCGGCCCTATGCCCATCTCGACATCACCGGCCCCCGCGCCACCGCCGCGCAGCAGGCCGCCGCCGCGGTGCGTGCGGTGCCGGGGTCGGTGCTCCATCGCTACCAGCTGCCCGACTCGCCCGACCAGGCCGTGCAGGTGATCGTCGGCGCCGGCGAGCGGGAGACGCGCGTCTATGTCCATCCGCAGTCGCTCGCCGTGCTGAAGACGGTCGACGAGGACCAAAGGCTGATGCGCATCGTCTTCCGCCTGCATGGCGAGCTGCTCGCGGGCACGGCCGGCTCCTATCTGGTCGAGCTCGCTGCCTCCTGGGCGATCGTGATGATCCTGTCCGGCCTGTTCCTGTGGTGGCCCCGCGGCGGCGGGCTGGGCGGCGTGCTGTATCCGCGGCTGCGATCGGGCGGGCGGCGCTTCTGGCGCGACCTGCACGGCGTCACCGGTTTCTGGGTGTCGGCGCTGGCGCTGTTCATGCTGCTGTCGGGCCTGCCCTGGGCGAAGAGCTGGGGCGGGTATCTCAAGACCATCCGTACCGTCGCCGAAGGCCAGATGGTGAAGCAGGACTGGACGACGGGGAGCGCCGGCGAGCTGAAGGCGCGTGCCACCGCCGATGCCGGCACGCGCGCGGTGATGGGCGAGCATGCCGAACATGGCGGCATGGCGATGGTCCATCCGATGGGCTCCTACGCCCCGCTCGACCGGCTGATCGCGACCGTGACGCCGCTGAACCTCGCCGCGCCGGTGCTGATCGCCCCGCCGACCGGCATGGGCGCGCCCTGGACCGCCAAGTCGGATGCGGCCAATCGCCCGATGCGCACTGACCTGACGCTCGACGGCGCGAGCGGCGTGGTGCTTTCCCGCACCGACTTCGCCCAGCGCCGGCTGATCGACCGGATGGTGGGCTATGGCGTCGCGGTGCATGAGGGGCAATTGTTCGGCTGGCTCAACCAGCTGATGAACCTCGCCACCGCGCTCGGCCTGATCCTGCTCTCGGTCAGCAGCGTGGTGATGTGGTGGCGCCGGCGGCCGGGCGAGGTGCTCGGCGCCCCGCCCGCGCTGGCGCCGCGCGCCGTCGCGATCGGGTTCGTCGTGCTGCTGGTCGGGCTCGGCCTGTTCCTGCCGCTGCTCGGCGTGACCCTGGTTGCGGTGCTGCTGGCCGAACGCCTGGTCCTGCGGCACCTGCCGGGGGCGCGGCACTGGCTCGGGCTGAGACCGGCATAAACCGCTTGTCGAATCGATATTTCGGCGATATTCGAAATATAGAAGCAAGAGGAGACCCGCGATGAAGCGCCTGCATCTGCATATCAGCGTGCCCGAGATCGAACCGGCGATCGGTTTCTACACCACCCTGTTCGGCGCAGCGCCGATCGTGGTGCAGCCCGATTATGCCAAATGGATGCTCGAGGACCCGCGGGTGAATCTCGCCATCTCGTCGCGCGCCCGCGCTACCGGGGTCGACCATGTTGGCATCCAGGTCGACAGCGCCGACGAACTGGGCGAACTCGCGACGCGGCTCAAGGCAGCGGGCGAGACGACGTTCGACCAGGAAGCGACCACCTGCTGCTACGCCAAATCCGACAAGAGCTGGGTGACCGACACCGCCGGCGTGCGCTGGGAGAGTTTCTTCACGCATGGCGGCGCGACCTCCTATGGCGAGGACGAAGTCATCCCAGCCTCTGCTCCCGCAAAGGCTTGTTGCTGATGCAGTTGCCCGTCGCCGTCGAGGCGCTGTCCGCCCTTGCCCATGCCAGCCGCCTCGCCGTCTTCCGCCTGCTGGTGCGGGCCGGTCCCGAGGGCATGGCGGCGGGCGATATCGCGCGCGAGGTCGGCGCGCTGCCCAATACCTTGTCGAGCCACCTCACCATCCTCGGCCATGCTGGGCTGATCCGGTCGCGGCGCGACGGCCGTTCAGTGATCTATTCGGCGGATTATGAGGGCATGCGCGGCCTGCTCAGTTTCCTGATCGAGGATTGCTGCGCCGGCCGGCCGGAGATCTGCGCACCCCTGCCCGATTTAGCGCAACCCAGCTGCTGCGCGTGACAGCGGCGCGCCGCCTCGCGGCGGAAGGGCTGGGCACGGCACTGCTGCTCGCGATCGTCGTGGGGTCGGGCATCATGGGTGCGCGGCTGGCCGGCGGCAACATGGCCATCGCCCTGCTCGCCAACGCGATCGCGACCGGGGCGGGGCTGGTGGTGCTGATCCAGATGCTCGGGCCGGTGTCGGGGGCGCATTTCAACCCGGCGGTGACGCTCGTGGTGCTGCTGCAACGGGGCATCGCGGCGCGCATGGCCGGGCTTTATGTCGCGGCCCAGCTTGCCGGCGGCGTGGCGGGCGTCTGGACCGCGCATGCGATGTTCGCCGAGCCGCTGCTGCAGGTCTCGACCAGGCTGCGCGATGGCCCGGCCCAGGGTTTTTCGGAAGCCGTCGCGACCTTCGGCCTGATCGGTACGATCCTCGCCACGCAGCGGGCGCGGCCCGAGGCGACACCGATGGCGGTCGGCCTCTACATCACCGCTGCCTATTGGTTCACGGCATCGACCAGCTTCGCCAACCCAGCGGTGACGGTGGCGCGCAGCCTGTCGGACAGTTTCGCCGGCATCGCCCCTGGATCGGTGCCATTGTTCATCGCCTGCCAGATCGCCGGTGCCCTGGCGGCGGTGATCGTCTTCGGCTGGCTGCTCGAGGAGAGTCCCCAATGAGCGAATTTCCCGTCACCATCTATCACAACCCCGATTGCGGCACGTCGCGCAACGCGCTGGCGATGATCGAGGCGGCCGGCCACAGTCCCGTCGTGATCGACTATCGTCGCACCGGCTGGACCCGCGCCCAGCTCGACGGCCTGCTCGCCGCGATGCAGGCCACCCCGCGCGACCTGCTGCGCGACAAGGGCACGCCCGCGGCCGAGCTGGGCCTGCTCGACCCGGCGGTGCCGGACGAGGCGATCCTTGAGGCGATGCTGCGCGACCCGATCCTGGTGAACCGCCCGATCGTGGTGACGCCGAAAGGCACGAAACTGTGCCGCCCGTCCGAGACGGTACTGGCGCTGCTCGACCAGACGCCGGCCTGAAGACGCGGGCGCCATGATCGCGTCCATTATGGAGGAAAAGTTCGGAGATTCCGTCCATCTCAGGCTACTGGAATTCTCGCGATCGCCCAACAGACGCTGTATAACGAAAGTCTTTCTTCGCCCTGATGCCAATCATATCCGGCATATCGAAGAGGAACGAAAGTAACGCAACGCGCCCTTCACGGGCATCAACAGGCCCGCGGAGTCCCGAATCGGGTATGATACCCGTTGCACGCCCCTTCATATCGCTGCATCGAAGGGAAAAGAGGGCCCATGTTCATGCGTATCCATTGCCAGCCGATTCGGTCGGCCAGTTCCTGCCCCAGTTCCTGCCAGCGTCGGGCCATCCCGGCATGAGCGTCACCTATCGTGGGGCCGCGGGCCAGGCCGAAGCCGATCTCGCCGAGCTGATCCGCGCCGCGCTCGCCATGGCCGATGAGATGGGCCTGATCGCCGTCGGGCTCAGGCTCGATCAGGCGCTGATCGACCTGACCGGCGAGGGCTCGATGCCCGACATGGACGCCGATGCGCTCGACGATCTCGCGCCGCCCGATGGCTTTCACAGCACGGGCGAGGACGGCAATGGCGAAAACGCCCGGCTGATCTGAGCGGGGCGAGATGTCCGCTCAGGGAGACGTCAAATCCTTCACCATCCTGCGCATCGCGTCGTCCAGCCGTTCCGCGCAACGCGGCACTGGATAGGCAGCGCAGTCAGTATTACGGATTGCCAGCGCGTCATGGAAACCATCATCTCACGGCGTCAGCTTGAAATATGAACGGACCGAACATGGAGCTATAGAATGCCGTGAGGGGCGTCCATTTTCCTCTTCGCGTCATTTCGGTCATCTCCCAAGTAACGACCTCGTCGCGGGAGTAGAGACATCCACTGGATCATACATATAGCGTAATACATCGACACCGCGCTTCATCCCTCGTCGCAGGATCGAACCGCGCGGGCAGTGCGGCTTAGTCCCGCTCCTCCGGATCCTCCGGTGGCGGGCAATCCGGCGGCGCTTTGTCGCGCCACCGCCTGATCTGCAATGTCTTGCCGTCCGTGATGTACGCGGTGCCGTTCTGCCAATTATGGTCCGCAAACGCGACGACCGCTGGACGACCGCCGATGGAACAGAATTTCGACTCCAGCTCGGTGAGGCGAGCATAAAAGACAAGGGTGACGCGCCCCTTCGAAATGCCGCCAGAGGCGGCTCGCTCCGCAACCTGCGTGACCACATAGAGAGAGTGGCCGATATTGGGGCCGCCGGGTTCCAGCTGGTCATAGTGGTCGACGCCGCAATCATCGCCTTCCAAACCGCAGAGGCCGCTGCCAGTATGGGACCAACCGCCCTCCAGCGGTGCCCAATCGTTCGGCACGATATCGCCGACCTTGGGGAATGGGCCGCGCCGGCAATGGCACTTCCTGCACCTCTTCCTTCGCTCGATCCGCCCCGGCGCTATTTGCGGCATCTGGCACCGTTACGGGCGGGCGCGCCGCGGCGGATGGGACCACCTGACCGGGGGCGGGCGATGCGCGACCTTGGGAGCCATCGGGCGCGGCACGTGGAGGCTTCTCGTCGCCGCACGCCGCAAGCGCGAGTAACGCCACGACGCTACCCAAACCAATCCACTGGCGCCCCATCTGCCCCACTCCGCGTCTGATTCGACCCATCTGTACTACAAATGTTCCAGCCATTCCATAAGCGGCGGGGCTGGAATATGGTTCAGGAGGTGGCTAGGCTTGGCGGCAAAAGATTTGAATCGACCCTAGTTGTTGCCGCCGATCAGGTCGCCCAGCCCGCCCAGCACCGACCCCTCGCCGCGATTCTGGCCACCGCGGCTGCCCGCCGCCGCCAGCATGCGCCCGGCCAGGCGCGAGAAGGGCAGAGACTGGATCCACACATGCCCCGGCCCGGTCAGCCGCGCGAAGAACAGACCTTCGCCGCCGAACAGCGCGCTGCGCACGCCGCCGGCCGCGACCAGATCGAAATCCACGCCCGGCGTATAGGCAGCGAGACAGCCGGTATCGACATGGAGCTGCTCGCCCGGCGCGAGCTGGCGTTCGACCACGGTGCCGCCCATCTGGACGAACACCCAGCCATCGCCGTCGAGCCGCTGCATGATAAAGCCTTCGCCGCCGAACAGGCCGGTCATCATGCGCCGCTGGAACTCGATGCCGATCGACACGCCCTTGGCGGCCGCGAGGAAGCTGTCTTTCTGGCAGATCAGCCGCCCGCCATAATCGGACAGCTTCAGCGGCAGGATCGCGCCCGGGGTGGGCGAGGCGAAGGCGACGCGCGCCTTGCCCGAGCCATTATGGGTGAAGACGGTGGTGAACAGGCTCTCGCCCGTGACCAGCCTCTTGCCCGCGCCGAGCAGCTTGCCCATGAAGCCGCCGCCGCTATCCCCGCTGCCGTCGCCGAACACCGTGGTCATGCCGACCGCGGCATCCTTCCACACCAGCGCGCCAGCCTCCGCCACCGCGCTCTCGCCGGGATCGAGCTCGATCTCGAGAAACTGCAGTTCCTGGCCCTTGATCTCGAAATCGATGTCGTCGGCAATGCCGGCGCTGCGGTGATGCGCCCAGGGGCTGGGGTTGGTCATGGCAAAGGCTCCCGATGGTTGGCGCGGAGCCTAGCCGGGAAGCATCGCGATTCGCCACTGCGTTGCCGCCGCATTGCTAAAGCCGGCTCAGCTCTTCCCGTTCGCGATCGATATCGGCCTGCGCCTCGCGCACCGCGAGCACGTCGAACGCCGGGTTCTGGCCTAGCTCCTCGGCTGCCTTGCGCACGATCGCGACCAGTCGCGGTTCGCCGTTCAGCAACAGCGTCGCCGTGCCTTCCTCCGCGCCGCCGAAAATCATGTAGCGCCCCGCCAGGATCGCCTTTTGCGCACCGTCCCGCAAATCAGGTGCGACCTCCGGCCGGAACGCGACCGTGACGGCCGCCTTCCGTTTGAAAACCTTCCTCATTCTCCCCCCTCGGAGCCCCTACTCCGAGCGCCAATATAGGTCCTAAACGGTATTTAAAGCAAACCGCGAAAGGGCCGAACGGGAAATAAAGTCGCAAGCGTTCCGCCCTCGCCCCGCGCTTGAGATAGCGGTAAATGGGCGGATATGGGTCCGAATTGGACTTGGTTGGTCGCGCCCGGGTCAGCGTGGGAACGCGGCCCGCGCCCGTTGATAGGCCGGCCGTTCCGCCAGCCGCGCGCGCCACGCCTCGAGCGGTGCGGGGATCTCGCCGCCCAGCGCCGCCCGCCACATGCCGAGCGCCGGCGCCACCGCGATATCGGCGAGCGTGATGTCGTCGCCGACCAGGAACGCCCGGTCGCCGAGCACCGCGGCGACATAGGCAAGACCGCTCGCCACACTCCCCTCTCCCAGACGCACCGACCAGTTGGTCTTGTCCGCCTCGGGCGCCCCGAACTTCGCCGCCATCAGCGCGTTCATCGTGCCGCCGATCGCGCTTTCGGCGAAGACGGTGAACTGAAGCACCCGCGCCAGCGCCGCGGGAGCGCGCGGCAGCAGCGGCGTCGGGCCGTAGCGCTCGGCGAGATAGAGCATGATCGCGACGGATTCGCCCAGGCCGACGCCGCCCTCGTCCTCGAGGAACGGCACTGACCCCGGCGGATATTTCGCGCGATAGTCGGGCGGCGTCGGATAGGTCAGCGAGACCGGCATATAGGCCAGCCCCATTTCCTCGCATTGCCACGCGACGCGAAGCCCACGCGCGCCGCCGGCGAAATTATAGAGGGTGATCATGGTGGTACTCCTTGGTGCTGTCGGTCTACCAACATCTCTCTTCCGTTCGTGCTGAGCTTGTCGAAGCACTGTTCTTTCTCTCGACGAAGGGGGAAGAACAGTCGTTGAGCTTCGCTCGCCGTCGGCCCGACAAGCTCAGGACGAACGGGAGGGTTATGCCCCCTTCGCCACCTTCCCATCCGCCTTCGCGAACGCCCTGAGCGCATCCTTTCCGTTCCACCGCGCCGCCCGGTCCTGCGAGGCGGCCAGCCGCGCCGCCGTCTCCCGCGCCTCGGCCTGCAATGCCGCGCTCGCCTTCAGGCCGATCGCCCGCAGCGCCCAGTTGACACCCTTCTTCACGAAATTGCGATCGTCGGTCGCGTACGCCTCGATCAGCGCCAGCCCGCGCCGATAGTCGGCATCCCCGCCCCGACGGTGGATCGCGCAGCACGCCAGCAGCGCGAACGCGGCGCGGCGCCCGAATTCGTCGTTCAGCCCGGCCCAGTCGTCGATCTTCGCAAAGGCCCAGGGCACCCGGTCGAACAGCCTGGCGCAGACCGTGTCGACGATCCCCAATTGTCGAAATCCATGCGCCAGGCATCCATCTGCGCCGGCGTCACCTGGCCGGGGTCGTCGACCATGCAGGCGACCATCCGCGCTTCGTACCACCCTGTTTCCCACAGAGCGGCGGCCAGCGCGTGATCGGGGTAGAGCGGTTTCGCGATTGCCTGGAGTGCCGCCATCGGCACGCCCATCGCCTTGTCGGTGTGGATGCCGAAACGGGGGCCCATCTCGTCCCGGACCCGCGCCGACGCCGCGCCTTGCAGCGCGCGCATCACCGCCTCTACCCGTTCCGACATGACCCCCGCCGTCATGGTCAGCCGACCTTCTGCTCGTCCGCGATCTCCTGAATGCGGTCGTAGCTCATCGCCATGCCGTCGGCCATGCCGGAGCGCAGCGCCCCATCCCTGATCTCGCTGGTCGGGAAGACCATGGTCAGGGTCAGCAAGGTGCCCCCGCCTTCCTCGCTCAGCACCATGGTGTTGACCGAGGCGCCGTCGAATCCCTGCATGCGCTCCGTGGTGACGAGCCGCCCGGGCGCGGCGATCTCGATATGCTCGCCCTGCGAGACGAGCTCGCGCCCGTCCGCGTTACGCCAGACATAGCGATATCCGCCGCCCACGCTCAGATCGATCTCGCACACCGGCATGGTCCAGCCGGGCGGGCCGAGCATCCAGCGCTGCATCAGCTCGGGCCTGGTATGGCAATCCCAGATCAGGCTGCGCGGCGCATCGAAGCGGCGCTTGACCACGATCTCGCGGTCGGACGGGGTCGTCACGTCAACGGGGGTCGGCATCACGTCACTCCTTGGGCTTATCGGTGGTTTTCAGCTCGGCGAGCAGGGCGTCGAGCCGCTCGTAATTGCCCTCCCAGATCGAGCGGTAGCGCTCGATCCAGGCATTGGCTTCCTTCAGCGGCCCCGCCTCGATCCGGCACGGCCGGCGCTGCGCGTCGCGCCCGCGCCCGATCAGCCCGGCATGTTCGAGCACTTTCAGATGCTTCGAAATGGCCGGCTGGCTCATCGCGAACGGATGAGCGAGCTCGCCCACCGTCGCCTCCCCCGTCGCCAGCCGCGCGAGGATCGCGCGGCGGGTCGGATCGGCCAGGGCGGCAAAGGTGGCGTCGAGATGCTGCGGCGTCATTTTCTCTATAACCTGTCAGTTCAATAACCTATTAGTTATATACATCGCCACAGGTAGTCAAGTGGCTGTCGGTTACGCGTGTTTCACCGCGGGCCGCTACTTGCTAAAGCGCCCTTCTCGATTCCTGAGGAGATCATCGTGCAGATCGCGGTCCTGACGTTCGACGGATTCAACGAGCTCGACTCGTTCGTCGCGGCCGCCATCCTCAATCGGCTGCGCGCGAAGGGCTGGGCGGCGCACATCACCTGCCCGACCGAGGAAGTGACCTCGATGAACGGCGTGACCGTCCGCCGCCAAAGGCCGCTCGACTTCGCCGCCGAGGCCGATGCGGTGCTGATCGGCAGCGGCATCAGGACGCGCGAGATCGCCGCCGATCCGGAGATGCTGTCGCGCATCGCGCTCGACCCGGCGCGCCAGCTGATCGGGGCGCAATGCTCCGGCACCTTGCTGCTCGCCAAGCTCGGCCTGGTCGGCACCCTACCCGCCTGCACCGATCTCACCACCAGGCCCTGGGTGATCGAGGCCGGTGTCGAGGTGCTCGACGCGCCGTTCGTGGCGCACGGCAATGTCGCGACGGCGGGCGGATGCCTCGCCGCGCAATATCTCGCGACCTGGATGATCGCGCGCGGCGCCGGCATGGCCGATGCCGAAGCGGCGATGCATTATGTCGCGCCGGTCGGGCAGAAGGACGAGTATGTCAGGCGGGCACTGGCGGTGGTCGGCCCGTTCCTGCCCGGAGCCACGCAAATCGCGGCGTGACGCCGGTTCGGGGCGTGCGGAAGGTTGCGCGACGGCCTGATGAGCGCCCGCGACATGCTCACGCCGCAATTGAAGGCGAGCTTTCCCCATGGTCAGCGGGAGGGTGGCACCTTGAGATCATTCATCGCGGCAGCATCGGCGCTGCTCCTGGTCGGCGCCTCCGCCCCGGCGACGGAACGCGTCGTCCCCGGCGACGGCGCGGGGAACGTGACGATCAACGGCGCGCCCGGAAAGCTCAGGATCGATCCCGCGGCACCGGGCCTGTTGCTGATGACGGCCGATTATGCGGCGCGCGCCGACCTGAAGGGTGGCGGCGTGCTCGGTTTCGGGGTCGCCTATGTCATCGGCACGGAACGCGTCATCGGACGCACGCAAGTGACGCGGATCGATTGGGGGCAACGCACCGAAAAGAACCGTGTCGGATGGACGCCGCGACCCTTTGCCGAAGGCGCCGATGCGGCGATCGGCCCGGCCGGCGTGCCCGAGGAGATCGTGCGCTTCGACCTTCGGCCGCCCCGGCCGGGCGAACGGATGGTCACGCTCCCCATGACCGGCAATGGCCTGTTCGGCGGGTGGTTCGTCAGCACGGCGACGATCGCGGTCGGCGGTCAGCCACTCAGGGTCGGCTTCGACCCGCGCAAGCCGCGCAGCATCGCCAATGCCGGCGCGGGCAAGCGCCTCGCCGCCCTGTTCGGCGGCACCTTGTCGGGCGAGGCCACCCCCGCGATCATCGCGTTCGGCATCGCCCGCCCGGTCCGCACGCTGACGCTCGACCGCCCCTTCCCGATCGGCCATCTCCAGCTGAGCACGCTCGCTATGCGCGTCGCGGACGGCGGGAGCACCAAGGACATCCCCGAGGCCGATGCCCCGAAGAGCGATCCCGATGAAGTGGTGGTGGTCGCCAAGGGCAAGCACGACCCGAAACGCGACCGGCTCATGTTGGGCGCTGACGCGCTGTCCGGCTGCTCGTCGATCCTGTTCGACAAGCCCGCGCAACAGATCCGCCTGTCCTGTTCGTGACTCAATCAAAAAGGGGTCAGAGTGATTTTTCGTTAAATCACTCTGACCCCTTTTCCAGGACCATTCAGGCATAGCGGCGCGAGGCGAAGAGCAGCCACAGGCTCTTGCCGATCTTGAACCCCAGCGAGATCATCGTGATGAGCAGCACCCAGGCCGTGATCACGCCGATGCCGGTCGCCGTACCCTGCAGGGTGTGGCCGAGGCCGTGCATGCCGCGCAGTGCCTCGGCGCTGACCAGGGTGACGTTTCGACCGACCGGGACGTCGACGCCCGCCCGGCTCAGGATGAACCAGGTGCCGGCATTGAGGATCGTCCAGGCCAGCGCAATGCCGACCAACGCGACCGGAATCTGCAGCGCGGCGCGCAGCCGGACCGCGGCGGGCTGCAAGACGCCGACCGCGTCGACCGCCACCTGCACCAGCACATAGACGAGGATCGGCAGATAAAGCTCGGCCCAGATCGGCGCGCCCGCGACCGTCACCGTGCCGCCGTCGAGATCGTAGCGCGCGAGACCCGGGATGTGCAGCAGGCCGGCCCACCAGGCAGCGAACACCAACCCACCGATCAGCGAGAAAAAGGCGTCCGATCCCGGCCAGCCGCGCAGCTTCTTCACCCGTGGTCCCGGCGCTGGGCGCTCTTCGGGTGCCCGCATTCCTGCACTGCCACGGGGAGAATCCTCCGGCTCGTCCCGATCGGCCTTCTTCGCCGACGCATCGATGCCGAGATGCTTCGCCCAGCGCGCCGGATCGCCGAACTTCAATATCTCCAGATCCTTGACCCGCCAGGTGTCGAGATAGGGCGGCCGCAGCCCGAAATGCTCGCAGATTGCGCCCGCCAGCGTCACCAGGCCGATCACGGTCAGCCCGGCGCCGAACAGGCCATGCAAGGACTGCGCGACGGCCTGCCCCGCATCGAGCGGGCTGCCGATCAACTTCAGCATCATGGTCAGCGCATAGACCGCCGCCATGATCAGCAGCCCCGCCTTCACCGCGAACAGCCAGTAGGGAAAGAGCTCGGGCCCGATCAGCATCTGCGGCCCCTTGCGATAGCGTGCCGCCACGACGAGCGGATGGCCCATCGCGCGCAGCACCTCCTCGCGCTCCTCGTCGGTCAGCGGGCGGCCAAGCGCTTCCTCGCGCTCTTCGAACTGGGAGAGCAGGGTGTCGCGCAGTTCGGCCACGATGTCGTCGGCGGCGTCGCGCGGCAGCTGCGCCGCGACCGCGTCGAGATAGGTTTCGAGCATGTCCATGTCAGGGCCTTTCGCCGGAGAGGGGAAGGATCTTGTCGAGCGAGGCGTTGATGCCGCGCCATTCGGTGGTGAGCGCGGCAAGCATCGCGACGCCCATCGGCGACAGGCGATAGAAGCGCTTCCTGCGCTTCTCCTCCTCGCGCCATTCGCTGTGGAGCAGCCCCTGCGTCTCCAGCCGGCGAAGCAGCGGATAGAGGGTGCTTTCCTCCATCTCGAGCCCGTCGGCAGCCAGCGCCTGGCGCAGCGTATAGCCGTACCGCTCCTCGGTAAGCCGGGCGAGCACCGCCAGCACCAGCGATCCGCGGCGGAGTTCCATCCGCATGGATTCGAACAGATCGGGGTCGATGGTCATCTACATGCTGCCTGACATACACTGTGTGATATACAGTGTATGTCACATAGCGTGATAATGAGTCAAGCGGAGTCGGCTTTTTTGGGAGGACGGCAATGAGGGCCGAACGCAAAGGACCATTTCGGCCGATTTTCTGCTGCTCTTGTCGGCAAACATGACAAATTTGTCATGTTTGCGTCACTTGGTGAGGATTGAGACATCTGGCGTCGTCTATGCAATTCGTCCCGACGCCATATTTTTGTGTCTTATTCGGCCCTATATGCGCTTGCGGCCCGAATTCGGTTCATCTGGTGTCAATCTTGGCACGACGAGCGGTTAGGCGATCGAGATATTAGGGCTGTAACGGTCCTATTATGGGCCTGTTGCGACGGCCATTCACACCGACCGCCCCGCCCAGGCTCAGACAGAACCCGACTTTCGACCCCATCGACAGCCTCGCCTACCGGCGATTTATTGCAAGAGTCCGTGTCGAGGCATGACGATCCGCTCCCCTATGATGCGGTGTCCAGGACACCGAAAGGCCGTCTGGAGTCCGACGCCAGCACACATGTCCCTTTTGTAAGGAAATGTTGCTGAGCCATTCCCCAATGGCGACAGGCTGAGATGAAAATGAGGCCGTTTTATTTTATTATTACGGCATCTGCTTATGACCGTTTCTGGTCCATGCCATGCCGTTTCATCACGTGGCGCGCATAGGCCCGGTTCGGATTAACTAACAGATTTCGTGGCTTTTCAGGCACGTCGTCACCCGAAAAAACTGGCCGGCACTACACATTCTTTACAGCGCCCGCTGCCCGGTTTCATTGCCGCTCCATCATGTCTCGGGGGGCCGGGATGCATGGTCCCAGAGACTTGAAAACATAAGTCCGCTCGAGGCGGCGCGATCGCGCGCCGGCTGCGGAATCAGTGAGGAGCTTTCTCTGTGATCAATGCCACTCCCTCCCTGCGCAAAGCCAGGTTGCTTGCGGGTGCCGCCACGGCAGCCGCCTTCCTGTCGCTGACCGCGACGCCCGCCTTCGCGCAGGACGCACCGGCCACCGGCCAGACCGACCAGGCTGCCGATAGCGGCGGCGCGGACATCGTCGTCACCGGCACGCTGTTCCGCCGCACCGACACGGAGACGCCGTCGCCCGTCACCGTGCTCACCGCGGACGACATCGCGAAGCGCGGCATCACCACGGTGCAGGGCGCGATCCAGACGCTCGCCGCCAATAACGGCCCTGCGCTGACCAACAGCTTCACGGCGAACGGCGCCTTCGCCGGCGGTGCGTCGTCGGTGTCGCTGCGCGGCCTCACCACCTCGTCCACGCTGGTGCTGTTCGACGGCCTGCGCGCCGCTTATTACCCGCTGGCTGACGACGGCACGCGCAACTTCGTTGACCTGAACACCATCCCTGACGAGATCGTCGAGCGCGTCGACGTGCTGAAGGACGGTGCCTCGTCGACCTATGGCGCGGACGCCGTCGCCGGCGTGGTCAACATCATCACCAAGAAGGAGATCAAGGGTCTCCACGCGGCCGCCGAGGCCGGCGTGAGCCAGCGCGGCGACGCGGCCAACCATCGCCTGAGCGCGACCTTCGGTTATGGCGACCTGAGCGAGCAGGGCTATAACGTCTATGTCAGCGGCCATTATCTGGACCAGTCTGCGCTGTACAATCGCGACCGCGACTATCCGTTCAACACCGACGACCAGACCCGCCTCTGCCATGCCGGCGTCTGCGGCCCGAACAACATCGCGAACGGCGTCACCAACGGCATCTATAACGGCCTGTCGACCGCGCCCGACGCGTTCATCGTCCGCCCCTATGATGCGACCAACACCACCGCGCTCGGCCGCTATCAGCTGCTCAACGGCTGCGGCAACCTGACGTCCTACACGCTGACGGACACCGAGTACGCCAACAACCCGACCGCGCCGCGCACCGTCTGCCAGCAGGACGTCACGCATGATTACGGCCAGATCGAGCCGGAGATGCACCGCTATGGCGGCTCCGCCCATCTGACCGCGAACGTGCTGGGCGGCAGCGAGCTGACCGCTGAGTTCAATTACGAGCACAGCTATTCGGCCTATACCGGCCTCGCCAGCATCTTCCGGGCGAACGCTCCGGCGGGCATCGACTTCCCGGCCTACAGCACCTCGGCCGGCGCGACTGTCATCACCCTGCCGGTCTATATCTGCGCGCGCGGCACCACCGCCGCCTGCACCGCCGCCAACGGCACCCTGAACCCGAACAACCCGTTCGCGGCACAGGGTCAGGTGGCACGCATCGCCGGCCGCCTGCCGACCAGCATCGAGTTCAATTCGTCGCAGAGCGACGTGTTCCGCGGGGCGCTTGGCCTGCACGGCACGTTCGGTGGCGACTGGAACTATGCGATCGACGGTACCGCGATGATCAGCAAGCTGAAGACGACGGCCAAGGGCTATGTCTATATCCAGCATCTGCTCGATGAAGTGGCCGATGGCTCGTACAACTTCGTGCATCCGGAACAGACCAGCCAGGCGGCGCTCGACTATCTGACGCCGACCCAGATCAACCACCAGAACTCGCATCTCTACCAGATCCAGGGCACCGTCTCGAGGGACTTCTTCCAGCTGCCCGGCGGTCCGCTGCAGGTTGCCGTCGGTGGCGCCTTCCGTCACGAATCGCTGTACGATCCCAGCGGCAACCCGGACTATGCCGGCCCGACCGAGCGCTATTTCCGCCTGAACGCCTTTGGCGCGACCGGCAAGCGCGAGGTCGAATCGGGCTATTTCGAAATCAACGCGCCGGTGCTCGACATTCTCGAGATCAACGGTTCGGGCCGGTACGACCATTACAGCAGCGGCCAGAGCAACTTCTCGCCGAAGATCGGCGCCAAGTTCACGCCGATCAAGCAGCTCGCGATCCGCGGCACCTTCTCGAAGGGCTTCCGTATCCCGAGCTTCGCCGAATCCGGCGCGCTGCCGACCTCGGGCTATGTCACCGTCACGCCGGGCAACCTGCCGACCAGCTTCAGCAGCCAGCATCTGACGCCGACCGGCCAGTTCAACAACTACCTCACCACCTACAGCATCGGCGAGACCACGGTCGGCAACCCGAATCTGAAGGCGGAGAAGTCGCGCAACTTCACCGTCGGCGCGGTGTTCGAGCCGGTCCACAACATCAGCTTCACGGTCGATTATTACAACATCCAGAAGACCAACGCGATCACCGCGGTGAACTTCCAGTCGGCGATCGACAACTACTACGCGACCGGCGAGCTGAGCTATAACGGCGTGACGATCATCCAGGATGAGGCCGATGTCGATCATCCGAACGCGCAGAAGCGTGTTGCCTTTGCGCAGGGCAGCTTCATCAACGCCAACAAGATCCATACCTCGGGCCTCGATTTCGGCGCGCGCGGCGTGTTCAACCTTGGCTCCAACGTGAAGTTCACCACGGATGCCGAGGCGACCTATATCATCGACCTCAACACCAGCTTCCCGGACGGCCATACCGAGCATTATGCGGGCACGCTCGGCAACTTCAACCTGACTGCCGGCTCGGGCACGCAGCGCTGGCGCGGCAACTGGCAGAACACGCTGGACGTCGGACCCTGGTCGCTGACCGCAACCGCCTATTACACCAGCGGTTACGATTATTCGGCCGAGGATCAGGGCGGCACCGCCGGCGATTGCAGCCTCGTCCCGACCAACCTGGACGGCGAAGCCTATCAGGCGTGCAACGTGAAGTCGTTCGTCTCGGTCGACCTGCACGGGCAGGTCAAGGTCGCCGATCGCTTCACGCTCTATGCGGACGTGATGAACGTTGCCGACCGCAAGGCATCGATCGATGCGACGACTTATGGCGCGTATCTGTACAACCCGGTGGTGTCGGAAGCCGGCATCCTGGGCCGTTCGTTCCGCGTCGGCGCAAAGGTCGACTTCTAAGCAATTCCGGGGACGGGCGGTGCCGCGCTGGCGCCGCCCCAACCGGTCCGGATCACGATCGCTTCGGCCGTTCCTCTAGACTGGCCAGCCGAAGCGGCCGCGATGCGCAGGAGGGCAACCTCACCCTGCGTTGACGTTCAGCCGATTCCCTCGATGGATGTCAGCGCAGGATTGCGTAAAACTGAGTGCCCGGGCCTCGCGGTCCGGGCATTTTTTGCGCGTCTGATCGAAACGATGCCGGCGCGATGACGGCTTCGGTACTTTACGTAGTGCAACGGTCCCCGGGCGCTGCGATAACGCGCAGATGTCTCGGTTGCCGCTCCATCCCGAACGCCACACCGTCTCGCGCGTCGGTTGGCTGCGCGCGGCCGTGCTTGGCGCCAATGACGGTATCGTCTCTACCGGCAGCCTGATCGTCGGCATTGCCGCTTCCTCCGCGGCCAGGCCGGAGATTCTGCTGGCCGGCATCGCGTCTCTCGTCGCCGGCGCGATGTCGATGGCCGCAGGCGAATATGTCTCGGTCAGCTCCCAGGCCGATAGCGAAAAGGCTGACCTTACCCGCGAAAGCGGGGAACTTCGCGATCAGCCCGGCTTCGAGCGCGAGGAACTGGCCGGCATCTATGTCGCGCGGGGTCTTACCCCGGCGCTCGCCGGGCAGGTCGCGGACCAGCTGATGGCAAGGGACGCGCTCGGCGCCCATGCCCGTGACGAGCTCGGTATTTCGGAGGTTTCGACGGCGCGGCCGTTACAGGCGGCGTTCACCTCCGCCGCGACGTTCAGCGTCGGGGCCGCCGCGCCACTGTTGGCGGTGACGGTCGCACCGGCCGGCTCGATCATCGCGCTCGTCACCGGCGTGTCGCTGCTGTGCCTGGCCCTGCTCGGCGCGCTGGGGGCCAGGGCGGGCGGTGCGCCAGTGATGCGGTCGGTGCTGCGAGTCTTTTTCTGGGGGGCCCTCGCCATGGCGTTGACCGCCGGCATCGGCAAGCTCGTCGGCACCGCAGTCTAAGCGATCGCGGCGCTGGTCGCACGGCCGCGATAAGCGCACGTGTCGGCGCGGCAATACCGCGCCGGGATGTCGCATCGGCGCGCGGCCGAACGCGGCGGAGCCCCTCACATCTCCGGCGGCGGGGGCGAAACGACACCTCCGCGCGGCACATCGGCGCCCGCCGCCCACACGATGCCGTTCAGCAGGAACCGCCGATAGTCCGCGAACCCGTGCATATTGTCGTGGAAGTCGGACCCGCCCCACACGAATGCCCGCCCGCCGTCCGGCCGTTCATAGGCCCAGGAGATCGGGTCCGGCCCGCCATTCTTGGGATCCTTGGGCATGCCCGACAGCAATTCGGTCCGCTTCGGGTTGGTAAACAGGAAATAGCGCGAATACATCTCGTCGCGGAACGTCCAGGGCTTCACCCCGCTCAGGACCGGGTGTTTCGGCGCCAGCGGCTTCACCGCCCAGGTGTCGACCGGATTGTGCGAGGCATAGGGGATCCACGTCCCGCCCAGCCAGTCGAGCACATAGGCCCGCCCCGCCCAGTTATCGATCCACATCGTGTAGTGGAACATGACGACGCCGATATGCTTGCGCTTGATCAGCGCGTCGAAGCTCTTCAGCCAGGCAGTCGCCTCGGCGTCATAGACGCGGCCATTGGTGTCCTGCGCCTGCGGAAAGAGCATGCCCGTTTCGCGCTTGAGCCAGTCGCCATTGCCATCGATCACGATGACGGCGGCATCCTCGTAAACGCTCAGGTCGCGCGGCGGCCGGCCGACGATCACTTCGGTCTTCAGGCCCTTCAGATTGCCCGCATGATCGATCGACCAGGCGAGTTCGCGCAGGTCCTTCTCATATTCGTGCCGGCCGGGCGGGCCATGTTCCTTGGGGCCGGCGAGGAACAGGATTTTCTTTGGCGGCGCTGCCTCCGCCTGGGCCAGCGCGGCGGGCGCCGCGTCCCCGCTCGCGGCCAGCAAAACCAGCGCTACGAACCCCGCCGCGCTGCCGATCGAACGACCGACACGGATCACCACCGACTTCAGCATGCCCTCTCCCCCGATGCGCCAGCCCCGGCTTCGGGATCAGGCAATCAAATATACTATATGATTCGTCCAGCAACCTAGCTGGGTCGGTGGCACAATGAACAGGGCTTTCTGCGACTGGCGCCTGTCATTCCTCGGGCTTGGCCGATCAGCGCTGGCGCTTTAATCGCGCCGTAAAGAACCGCACCACCTCCGCGTCGAACTGCGCATGGAAGGTGACCCGGTCGAAGCCCGGCGCGCTCCGGCACAGTTGCGGCATGGCGGTCTGGTCGGCGCAGGGGGCGAGGAAATCGAAATGGCCGGCACCGGGCACGGCGTGGAACTCCGGCGCGGTGGGCAGGGCCGCCCGCACCGCATCCGCATAAAAGGGCGCGGGCAGGATCTGGTCGTCATCCGCCCGCCAGAGCTGCACCGGCACGCGCACCTCGGCCAGCCCGGCGCGATCGAAGGCGAAACCCAGCGCCGGCGCAGCGGCGACGACCGCCTTGATGCGCGAATCGCGCATAACCGGCCAGGCGCCGGCCATGGTGCGCGGCTGCGTCTTCAGCAGCGTGCACACGAAGAAGGCCGGATGCTGCGCGCAATGATCCGCCAGGCGCGTCAGGTCGGGCCGCCCGCCTGCCGCGGCGAGGACGGTGAACCCGCCGGACGAAAAGCCGAACGCGCCGACCCGCGCCGGATCGATCGAAGCATGCCCCGGCCACGCGCCCAGCATGTACGAAATAAGGGCGCTGACCGCGACCGGGCGTTCCTCGACCCGGGTGGCCCGGCTGTTGTCGCGCCAATTGTCGCCGGGATGCGTCAGCGCCGCGACGATGAAGCCGGCGCGGGCCAGCGCCACGGCGGTATCGACATGGCCGGAAAAATCGCCGCCTGTGCCATGCGACATGACGATCAACGGATGTCGATCGCTCGGCACCTTGCTGTCGGCAACCACCTCCTGCGCAAACAGCCCGAGCCGCTGCCAGGAGGGGGTACCCGACGCCGGATACCAGATGCCGACTTCCATCCCGTCGGCGGTGGTCCGCCGTTCGAAACCGGCCTGTACCGGCTGGGCATGGGCCGCCGGAATGGCGAGCGGCAGGAGCGAGGACAGGAAAAGGGCGGCAAAGGCGAGGCGCAACGACATGGCAATCTCCATCAGGGGTGCGGCGCTGATGGGCATGTCGCAACACCCGGCGAAAGCCGCGTTTCGCGAATGGGCGAATGGGTTCGCGGATCGGCGAACGGGCTTTGCCCGCCGTCACCGTCGCGGTAGAACGCCCGCATGATATTTCCCGCGATCCGCGAGCGTCTTGCCGGCGGGACAGTCCTGTCCGTGCTGCGCTGGATCGGTATCGCGATCGTCGCCGGCTGCATCCTGGCGGCGCTGGGCCCGTTCGGCAGCTATGCGAATGGCGGCCCCGTCCAGCGCACGGGTTACTGGATCGCCTCGGTACTGCTGGCCTTGATGCTCTACGGCGCCGGGTTCCGGTTCGTCACCTCGTTCGCGCGCGCGGGGTCCCTCACATGGTGGCTTTCGCTGATCGCCGCGACCTTGCTGCTCAGCATACCCGAAGCCATCGCGACACGGACGGTCGCCTTCTGGCTGTGGCCCGAGCTCAGCCGGTTCGGGCCGTCCTGGCTGCTCTGGTTCACCCAGACGACGACGATCGGGCTGATCGCAATGGTCGGCGCCGCGTTCATCACGCGTCGCCCACCGCCCGATCCGGTTTCCCCGCCGCTCCTCGATTCAACCCCGGGCCCGCTGGGCAGGGATGTGATCGCGCTGCAAATGGAAGATCATTACGTCCGCGTGCACCGGCCGAGCGGATCGGAGCTGATCCTGATGCCCCTCGCCCGCGCGATCGAGGCCATGGAGACCGACGGCCTGCGGACGCATCGCTCCTGGTGGGTTGCCGGCCATGCGGTGCAAAAAGTGGAAGGGAACGCCCGATCGATGCGGCTCCACCTCTCGAACGGGGTGATCGCCCCGGTGGCACGCTCCGCCGTCATCCATCTCAAAGCCGCGGGATGGATTGGCGATGAGGAACGCGACGGCTTGCGGGTAGAGACGGTTCCTCCGCGCTGACGGACGCGGCAATATCAGAGAGGGCCGGCCTCTGGATTCTCGTCGCCTAGCCGGTCCGCCCAGTCCGCGGCAAACCGCTCGCTCCATTCGGCAAGAACGCCGTAGAATATATCGCTTTCGAGCCAGATTTCTTCGACGGAATTGGCAGTCTCCACCGGGCACTCCAGGTTCTGGAAGGCGATCAGGCGAACTTTTTCCCTAACATCGAACTGCAGGATGTAGCTGCCGTCGTCAAAGGCCGCGTCTCCATCCGGCGCCCATGGGACCTTGACGTCATAAAGATCGTCGGTGAACGCCGATTTTGTACGAGAAAAATAATCGATCCGCGTGGTTTCTCGGTATCTGGCGTCGAGATAGGCCTCGGCAATCAACGGAGCGCCAATCTCCAGCAGATACGAAACTCGATGCGTGCCGCGCCGATCAAGGCGCCCTAGTACTTCATCAAACGAACACGCCAGCATCGTCGCGTCGGGTTCCTGCACGCCATATGTTTTGCCCCGGATATGGACCACGAAATAGCCCAGCGCCCGCAGGCCAAGAGAGGGATAGGCTTTCGTGATCGAGCTTTCGATCGCGAACGAATTTCGATCACCGACAATCACGCTGCAATCCCCCGAACAACGCTCAGCTACCAGTTCGGGCGCCACCTGCCCACCACTGACCATCGGCATTGCTTGACAGTCACGGCACCGCCGCCCACGCCCATGCCGGGCCTTTCGTCTCCCAGTCGGGAAGAGCGGAGCACCCGAAGGTATTTTCCATGACGGCGCCTGGCCCCACACCGATCGTCCTGATTGTCGAGGACGAGATGGTCCTGCGCATGCGTGCGGTCGATATCGTCGAGGACGCCGGCTTCACCCCGATCGAGACCGTAAGCGCCGACGAGGCCATGCAGGTCCTCGAATCGCGCGACGATATCTCGCTGCTGTTCACCGACATTCAGATGCCGGGGAGCATGGACGGCCTGAAGCTCGCTCATGCGGTCCATTCGCGCTGGCCGCACATCAAGATCGTGCTGGTCTCCGGGCAGATCGCGGTGACGGATGCCGACAAGCCGGTCGACAGCCGGTTCTTCCCCAAGCCGCTCGAAATCCAGCAGATGATTCTCGAGCTCCAGAAAATGGTCGGCGCGGGTGTGCTGAAAGTCATGCCCGCCCTGATCGCCGCCGACGATCCCCTGACCGCGGAGAACAAGGAGCTTCGCCATCGCCTTCAGCAGGCAGGCATGGATGCCAAGGCCCTGCTCCTGAAGACCGTGCTCGATACCGAGAAGCAGCAACTGATCATCGACGAGAATCAGCCACTCAAGGATGCGCTCACCACCGAGAACGACAGCCTCAGGTTGGCGCTGGAGCAGGCCGGGATCGACGCCAGCGCCCTGCTCGTCCAGGCCGGCATCGAGGCCGAGGAACGCGAGGCGGCCGACAAGCTGCAGCACCTGATCCACGCGGAACTGCACCACCGGATCAAGAACATGCTCGCGACGGTGGGCGCGATCACCCATCAGAGCCTGCGCACCGCGCCCAGCATGGCGCATGCGAGCGCCGCGATCGACGGGCGTTTCGCGGCGCTCGCCCGTGTGCACGATCTGCTTACCCGGGTAAGCTGGGAAAACGCGACGATCGACAGCACCATCCGCAGCGCGATCGAGCCGTTCGACCAGGGCAGCGGTCGCTTCCGCGTCTCCGGCGAGGATATCCGCATCACGTCGAGTTCCGTTATTGCCTTTGCGATGACGCTGAACGAGCTTTGCACCAACACGACCAAGTTCGGCGCCCTTTCCGTTCCCGAAGGGCAGGTCCATCTCGCCTGGCGGGTCGATGGCGATCGCCTTCAATTCGAATGGGTGGAGACCGGCGGGCCGCTCGTCAGCGCGCCGACCCGCAAGAGTTTCGGCACCCGGATGATGACGTCGCTGGGCCAGCAGCTGAAGGGTCAGGTCGCGCTCGACTACAGGCCCAGCGGATTCGTCTACACGATGGACGTGCCCCTCGACGCCGTGACCGTGAGCCGCAAAGCCGCGGAGCCGGAAGCGATGGCTGCGGCCTAGCCTCCCGCCAAAGAGACGCTGTTGCCCCCAGTCGCGGTTGCGTCGATCTGAATCATCGCATCGATGTCCGATCCGGGAAGCGCGTCCACCTATCCAGCGACATAGGCAGCAAGCTCGTCGGGCGTCCCGGTGGGGAATGCCTCTTTCAGGTAGTCGAGAAAGGCGGACACGCGCGCGCTGAGCAGCCGCCGCGACGGGTAGAGCGCCCATAGCCTGATCTCGGGCCCGCCCACGTCTCCCCATCTGGTCAGCGTGCCGGCCGCCAGATCATGGCTGACCAGCGAGATCGGCAGCCGGGCGGCGCCGACGCCGGCCCGCACCGCATCGCGGACCATGATGAGCGACGACAGGCTGAGCACCGTCGCGACGCTGATGGTCTCGGGTCCGCTCGCGGTCTCGATCTCCCAGATCGCCGCCGAATCGATCGATCCGCGCGCGACCGCCGGGACGGCTGACCCGTCAGCCGGTCGCACGAGGCTCGGGCTCGCGACCGCGACGAGCCGGTCGTTCAGAAAGGCGCGGCCGACCAGCGTCTCGTCCGGGTCGGGATTGACCCGGATCACCAGGTCATAACCCTCCTCGACCATGTCCACGGCGCGGTCCTCGGTCGTGATCTCGAGCCGGACATCGGGATATCGCAGCGCGAAACCGGCGGCCAGGCGCCCCATCGCGGTTTGCGAAAACAGCAAGGGCGCGCTGATCCGCAGCCTGCCTCTGGGCGTCTCCCCGCCCGAGGCGATCGCCGCCACCGTCTCGTCGAGCTCGGTGAGCAGCGCGCCCGACCGCTCGAACAGCGCGCGTCCCTCCTCCGTGAGTCGGAGGTCGCGCGACCCACGCTCGAACAGGCGCAGGTCGAGGCTCGCCTCGAGATCGGCGACCCGGCGCGACAGCGTCGCCTTGGGGCGCCCGGTCGCACGCGCCGCGCGCCCGAAGCCGCCATGCCGGGCGACGAGATTGAAATCGGTGAGCGCGAGAAGGTCCATCCGTTCCACCAATGAGACGATGCGTCCAGATATAGCGTCTATTGTCAGAAATATGGAACACTATTTCTCGGGTGCCGCTTCGGCAAAGCACAGGAGATACCACATGACCATTCTCGTTACCGGCGCGACCGGCGCCATCGGCGGCCAGGTCGTCGAACAGCTCGTCAAGCGCGGCGCAGACGTCCGCGCGCTCGTCCGCGATCCCGCCAAGGCCAACCTCCCGGCGGGCGTCGCCATCGCCAAGGGCGACCTGTTCGACGTCGATGCCGTGCGCGACGCGCTGTCCGGCGTGTCCACCCTGTTCCTGCTCAACGCGGTCGCGGCCGACGAATTCACCCAGGCGCTGGTCACGCTCAACCTCGCGCGCGAGGCGGGCATCGAGCGGATCGTCTATCTCTCGGTGATCCACAGCGACCTGTATGTGAACGTGCCGCACTTCGCGGTGAAGTTCGCCGCCGAGCGCATGATCGAGCAGATGGGCCTCAACGCCACCATCCTGCGCCCCGCCTATTTCATCCAGAACGACCTCACCATCAAGGATGTGGTGACGGGGCACGGCGTGTACCCGATGCCGATCGGCGGCAAGGGCCTCGCCATGATCGACACGCGCGACATCGGCGAGATCGCGGCGCTCGAGTTGCTCCGCCGCGAGCAGTCCGTCACGCCGCTGCCGCTCGAGCGGTTCAACCTCGTCGGCCCCGACACGCTGACCGGAACGGACGTCGCCGCGATCTGGTCTGACGTGCTGGGCCGCCCGGTCGTCTATCCGGGCGACGACACCGCCGGGTTCGAACAGAACCTCCGGCAACATCTGCCGAGCTGGACCGCGTTCGACATGCGGCTGATGGCCGAGCGCTTCCAGTCCGACGGCATGATCCCCGATGCCGGCGACGTCGAGCGCCTCACCGCGATGCTCGGCCGCCCGCTGCGCACTTACCGGGACTTCGCCGCCGAGAGCGCGGCTTGAAACCCCCGCCAGAAGGAACACGACCATGATGTATTCGACAGCCACCGTCTCGGTGAACCCGGCAGGCGAGATCCCCCTGACCCGCGACCAGGCCTGGAAGGGCCTGGTCCGCAAGGCGCGCGACGCGCGCCTGTTCCTCCCGCCGGGACTCTGCACACGCTGCGACGTGGTGGAGGAAAGCGCGACGCATTTCGTGCGCGACGCCACCATCGGCGGCCTCGACCTGCGCGAGATCATCACGCTCGAACCGGGGAGCAAGGTGACCTTCTTCCAGGCCAGCGGCCCGCGCGAGGGCGCGATCGTCAACGAGTTGTTCGAAGACGACAGCGGCGCGCTGCTGCTGCGCTTCTATTGCTATCTCGGTTTGCGCGGAAAGGCGCCCGACGGCCCGGAGGAACGGGCCGAGCAGGCGCAGTTCGACAGCGAGCAGGGCTATAAGGCCGCGCTATTGTCGACCTTGAAGCGAACCCGGGAGCTGCTCGCGGAAGCTAGGCTGTAGGGGGCCCTATTCCCGCGCCTTTAGGAACCCCGTCAGCGCCGCGAAATAGCGTTGCTGGTCGTCATACATCGCCATGTGGCTGCCCTCCGGCATCAGCGCGAACTGGCCGTTGGGCAGCTTCTTCGCCATCGCCGCCATATAGGCCGGGTCCATCGTGTCGTAGCGCGCGCCGATGACGAGGGTGGGCGTCCTGATCTTCGCCAGGTCGGCGAAACGGTCCCAATTGACCAGGCGCCCGCTCGCGCCGAGTTCGCTCGGGCCCTGCATCAAGGTGTAGAGCTGCGTATTGAGCTGCGCGAAGGAATGGTTGAGCGGCTCCGGCCACTCCGCTGCCGGGCGGCGCAGGATATGCTGTTCGTAATGCAGCGGGCCCAGGATTTCCATGTAGCGTGGGTTCGCCGTGTCGCCCTTCGCCTCGATCGCCTTCACCTCGGCGAGCAGTTTCTGGTCCATCGCCGGCATCAGCGTCTTTTGCGCATAGGCGTTATAGGCCGGGATCGAGGCCATCATGTTCGACACGACCATGCATTTCAGGTTGGCCGGATATTTCAGCGCATATTCGATCGCGAGGATGCCGCCCCAGCTATGGCCGAGCACGCAGAAATTGTCCCTGGTCAGGCCCAGCGCGACGCGGACCTGCTCGACCTCGTCGACGAAGCGGTCGAGCGTCCACAGATCGGTATCGGTCGGCTTGTCCGACCGGCCCGAACCGAGCTGGTCGTAATAGATATATTCGATCCCCTCGCGCGGCAGGAAGCTGTCGAACGGCTCGAAATAATCATGCGTCGCGCCCGGGCCGCCATGGAGTAGCAGCACCGCCAGCTTGGGATTGTTGCCGACCCGCTTGGTCCAGACGTTGAAGTCGCCCTTGGGCGTCTTGATCGGCACCATCTTTACGCCGCCGGACCATTGATCCGCCTTGCCGGTCGAATCGAGATAGGTGCGCGGCACGTCCTGCGCCGTCGCCGGAACGGCGGTCGCTGCGGCCAGCGCGATCGCTGCGGCCAGAACAAACTTCATCATGCTGCTCCTCGATGTCGTCGAAACGGTAACCAACCGGCGGGCGGACTCAGCCACGCCGATGACGCCCGCGCCCTGATGATTTTCGCGCGGAGTCGCAAGACGCAACAAACGATGCGGCGGTTAAATGATGTGATTGCGTGTGCCGACCATCGCCCGCGATCACGCACGGAGCAAGGCACCTCACCCGATGCACATCCGCCCGTTGGTCGTCTCGCGCGCCTCGTCATTGAGCCCCGTTATCGCGGATGGGCAGGTCAGGGCGATGGATCAGCCGGCCTTTTCCGGAAGAATCTCTTCGACGACCATGGCCGTGGGCCCGACACAGGCGCCGGGGTCGACGACGTCCTCCTTGATATAATGGGCGTGGAACCTGCCCTTCAGCACCACATCGGCCATGTTCCGCGCCATCAGCTTCTTCTTCAGGGCCGGCGTGTAATAGATCGTCAGACATCGGTGCAGGGCACTTTTGAGATCCGTGACCTTGGCAAGGTCGGAAAACAGATCGAGATCGGCCTTCGCGCTGTATAGTACATGCCCTCCCGGGCTTATCGCCAGATAGCCTTTCACCACGACGGCGCTCCCGTCATAGTCATCTGGCCTGTCATTCAACTGGCTCGGGGTGAGCGGCGCGGCGAGCGCGGCGCTCGTACACGCCAGCAGGGATGCCAGGATGCTCTTCATCATTTGTTCCACTTCGCCGTCAAAAGCACCTGTTCGCTATTCAGGTTCGACTGCTGCTGCGCCATCAACCTCCTGCTGACGTGGCCAATGGCAACGTCCCCGACATCGAACCGGGCCATATCCTGACCTACCTGTAATCCTTCCGAACATGCCGGAAAAACAACAGCGCCTACAGCCACTCTGGCGGTTGTTGCCGGTTGTAGCGGCCCGTCGCATCCGCCGCGTTTCGTCGATTCCGGCGGAACCGATCCACGGGCCGGGCGTCTTCGGGGGCGAGCGGAAACCCCCTTGAGAGTTGTCGAAAATGCGCGAGAAGGCGCCGGTCGTTCCGGCTGAAGAACGTGACGAATCCTGGTACATCCTGCGGGCCGAACAGGAACTGGAACTGGCGCAACGCGCCGAGCACCCGGCGGTGGTGCACGCGCATTATCTGATCGCCGAATCCTATCTCGAACGCGCCAACGACCCGGAGGGCGGGCCGGCGGCCGAGGCCGCCTGACGCGCGTCGCGGGGGGCTCGGCCCGTCCCGCCCGACGACCAGCACAGCGAACGGAAGGAACAGGTCCGGTTGCCGGTCGTTTCCTTGCCCGAACCGGGAGAATCGGCCGTGGACCTGTCAGGCAAGGTACCGAAGATCGCCATCGCGGCGGCATGCCTTGCCGGCAGCGTTGCTGCAGGCGTCCTGGCCAGCGCCTACACCACCGCCGGCATGGATCCCTATTATACGCAACGTCAATATGAGGCACCGGGCGATATCTATCCCGGCAGCGCCTATGGATCGCGGACGGCCTTGGCCGAGCGATCGCCCGATCGTCTCGAACTGGCCGATTCCGGCCCGGCAGACAGCCCGTCCTATCCGCCGATCCCGTCACGATAAGGCATGTGGCGCCGCATCGCCTCCTGGCGCAGCCGCGCTGCCGCGTCGGCCGAGACGGCCATCCCCGTCCCGCCGGATCGCGACAAGCTTGCCTGTACCGGCCAGGCGCTGCGATCGAGCTATGGCTGGGACGTAGATGACGAGAGCCTGGACGACCGGCTGGTCGCGCTGATGCTCGAGCTGTCGGTCGAGCCGCTCGAACCAGTCAGCTCAGGAAGACGAGCGCGCCCATCACGACCAGAATGACCAGCAGGACGGCCGCCATCGCGCCGCGGCTCAACCCGCGCTGCTCCACCACATGAAAAGGCGATTCTTCGGGGTCGAGCACCATGGCGCTTTCCTCGTTTCCACGGCATGGCAACGATGGCATGCCGCGCTTGGTTCCGGGGCTTGGTTCCGGGCGCGCGGATGCGACAGGAAAAGCCATGCGATACGGCGCGACCGACTGGGACTGGTTTTCTCGCCGAGGAACCACGGGCGATCGCCCATATCCCGTTCGCCTGTTTCGGCCCCGAGGCGACGGCGATATTCGGGGGGATGCTGGACGAGGTTACGCCGTCTCCGGTGCCGCGCAAAACATAGTCGGCTGGAATCATCCCTCCCCGTTCGGCCCCGGACTTGATCCGGGGTTGTCGAAGCCTTGCTCTTCTCTTTCGCAGAAGAAAGGACAGCCCTTCGACAAGCTCAGGGCGAACGGAGAGGGTAGATCAACCCAACTCGAAAACGCGCCAGGCGCGCTCGATTTTTCGAAAAATCTCGGGAACCAGTTTTCCGCTTGGGTGTTCTTATTCCCGAAGCGGTTTCCTGTCCCCCCTCGTGCCGCTTCAGATCTAGAACGCCCCGCCAGCTCTCCCCCCCCTGCTGGCGGGGTTGTTCGTCTTCAGGGACTGGGACGCCCCGCCCCATCGCCGTGCAGCAGCGACCAGCCGGGCGGCAGATAATCCGTCGACATGTAATAATAGAAGATGCAGCTCCCGTCGGCGCGGTAGCTCGCGCCCTTGACGATGCCGAAGGCGACGGTGCCGCTGAATACCGGCGCGCCGCTGTCCCCGCCGCGGCAGACGGGGCCGTTCGCCGCGACCCAGGTCGGCAGGCAGGCGCCGCCGCACAGATCGCCGGCGGGCGCGTAATCGACCAGCTCGACCTGCGAACAGCTATAGCCCGTCGTCTCGCCGCGGTGGCACACGACGTCGCCTGCGCGCGTGCTGATGCGGTTGCGCCAGGTCGTGAGCGGCCGCGCCTCGGTCTTCGCGGTGTCGGCATAGAAAAGCGGCCGAAGCGCCGCGTCGCTGACATGGACCTGCACGTCCTGGAACCCCCAGCCCCATTGGCCGATGAACTGGAGCGGCGTCTCGTGCCGCGCGCGATCGACATAGGAAAGGGTGTCGGGGCAATGCGCCGAGGTAACCACGCCGGTGCGCGCGCCGTCGGTCACGACGAAGCCGGTGGTGCAGGCGTAGCGCCGCCCGTCCACCGGGTTGATCCCCACCACGCGCGAGCCGCCGCCCACATCCATCGCGCTGTTGGCGTCGCGGCCGAGGATGCGGATGCGCACCGGCACCCCGGCCAGATCGGTCAGCTTCTGCCTGAGCGCGACCGGATCGATCGCCGCCACATCGGCGCCATTGACCATCACGACCAGCTCGCCGGTACGCGGATCGACGCCCATGCCGGGCGGGCGCGGCAGCGCGGCGCGGATTTCAGCCTGGTGCTTCTCGATCGCCGCGACGATGCGGTCGCGCGTCGCCGGCGCGCCGGTGTGGAAGGTGATGCCGATGGTGCGCCCGCCCGCGACCACTGCCTCGTCCTCGACCGGCTGATCGCCGGTAAGCAGCACGACGATGCGATATTCGGGATGATGCTCGATCGAGATGCCGGCGAGCCGATCCTTGTAGAGCGACGCGATCCGGTCAGTCGCCGCGACGCTTTCCTGCTGCGCACGCAGGCGGAAGATCGCCTCGTCGAGCGGCACGCGGTTCTGCCGGGCATAGTCGGCCGCGTCCTGCGCCAGCGCCGCGGCCGGCGTCTCCACCGGCACGGCGGCGGGCACGAGCTGCGCCTGCGGTGCGCCAGGCGGCGTCGAGGCAGGCACCTGGGCCGGCACCTGAGCGGCGGCGGGAAAAACGGAAAGGGTGGCCAGGACGGCGGCGATGGCGGCGCGAAGGGCAGCGTGGCGCATGCTCATGATGGTAATGATGCCCCAATGCACCGGCGATGAATAGCTGGGGCGATGAATAGCGGCTGCGCACGCTTGCCCGGCGCGGTGTCGCCGCTATCGTAACGATCGCCCTCTCCCGCGGAGCCTTGCATGACCGATACGCCGATCGAGCCCGCCAGCGTCGCCCCGCCGCCGCCCGTCCGCTATGCGACGGGCGCGATCCTGCTGCACTGGGCGATCGCGGCGTGCTTCGCGGTCCAGATCGGGCTCGGCTGGCGGATGGACGGGCCGCGCGGGCCGGAGGCCTTTGCGGTGTTCCAGCTGCACAAGTCGGTCGGCATCACCATCTTGCTGCTGACCCTGGTCCGGCTCGCCTGGCGGATCGCCAATCCGCCGCCGCCCTTCCCGCCGACGATGAAGGTCTGGGAAAAGCGGCTCGCCCACGCGGTGCATGTCGGCTTCTATCTGCTGCTGCTCGGCCTGCCGCTGACCGGCTGGCTGCTCGTCTCGGCGAGCAAGACGGCGATCCCGACCTATTTGTTCAGCACCATTCCCTGGCCGCATGTGCCCGGCGTGCCCGGCCTCGCGCCCGGGACCAAGGCGGGTGTCGAGGAAGCGGCGGAGATCGGCCATCATGCGCTGATCTATATTTCCTATGCCGTGCTGTTCCTGCACGTCGCCGGCGCGCTGAAGCATCAGTTCCTCGAGCGCGGCGGCGACCTGGCCCGGATGATCCCGGTGCCCGCAAGGTCGCTCGGCGCCGCGGCGCTGGTCGCCATCGCGGGGATCATCGGGCTGACCGCCATCGCGACCCTGATCCGGCTGACCCCGCTGGCCGAGCCGGCCCCCGCCGCGACGCCCGCGCCTGTCGTCGCGGCCGTGCCGGCCGCCCTGCCCTCACCGACCATCACGCCCGGCGCGACGCCGACGCCCGAGGCGAGCCCGACACCCGAAGCGACGGCGACGCCGGTCGCGCCGTCGCGCTGGACGGTGCGGCGCGCCGCCTCGTCGCTGTCGTTCGCCACGAGCTGGTCGGAGGGGCCGGTCGACGGGCGCTTCGGCAGCTGGGATGCGGTCATCCTGTTCGATCCGGCCGCGCTCGACGCGTCTTCGGTCAAGGTGACGATCGACATGACCTCGGCGAAGACCGGCGTCGCCGATACCGAAGGCGCGCTGCCCGACCCGGACTGGTTCGCGGCCGCGACGCATCCGACCGCGACCTTCGCCGCCACCAGATTCCGTCACCGCTCGGGCGATCGCTACGAGGCGATTGGCACGCTCTCGCTGCGCGGCGTATCGCGGCCGCTGACCCTGCCCTTCACCCTGACGATCGACGGCGATGTCGCGACGATGCGCGGATCGACGGTGATCGACCGCACCGTCTTCGGGGTCGGCCAGGGCGAATGGAAAGCGACCACCGATGTGAAGGCCGGAGTGACGGTGAGCGTGGCGATCAAGGCCGACCGGAAACCGGGCCGATAGGCTTGCTCATGTGCACGGCAATCGCGCCGGGGAAGGCCTCCTCGCCGTCGAAACCGTAACCGAGGCTGGCATAGAGGCGCTGGTTCGCCTCCATCAGCTTGTTGGTGAAGAGCCTGATGCGGGCATGGCCGGCGGAGGCCGCCAGCGCCTCGGCATGAGCAAGCAGGTGGCGGCCAAGGCCTCTGCCCTGGAAGGCCGGGGATACCGCGACATTCTCGATCAGTAGGCAATCGGCCTCGTCGATGGTCTCGATCAGCGCGGCGAGAGTGTCGCCCAGATAGAGCAGGTCGATACGGTGATCGCGCACCGCCTGGTCGTAATCGGCGCTCATCGGCCGGGGTTCGCGGCCGATGATGGGGACCCATGGCGCATAGGCCTCGCGGACCAGCGCGCGGATGGTCGTGGCGTCCGCGGCTCCAGCGCGGCGGAGAGTGATGGGGGCGGTCATGGCGGCGATCATGTCGTGACAGGCGCGGTTGCGCCACCCACTTGCCCTTCTCCGGCGGAGGCCGGGGCCCAGTTGGGAAGGCCGTAGTAACTGGGTGGGGCGCTCATTTCCGAACCTCCCCCAACTGGACCCCGGCCTCCGCCGGGGAAGGGCAAGGGAGGGCGTTTCGGGCGACGTTGACCGACACGATATGACCGTCGGCGCGGCCAGCGCTTGCCTGGCGCCGGCACCGCGGGAATGATCCTCGCATGACCTCCCATCGACTCGCGCTCGCCTCGATGCTTGCCGCGACCGCCCTTGCCGCGCCGGCGGCCACCCCCGCCGTGGAGCGGCTCGCCATCTCCACGCCGATGTCGGACGTGCGGCTCGCCGTCTCGCCCGATGGGCGCCACCGGTTGTGGGGCGTGGTCAATCGGGGGGCGCTCGAGATCGTCGAATCCTGGCTGGTCGGGGGACGGTGGTCCCGGCCAGCGCCGGTGTCGTTCAACAGCGCCGCGAATGATTTCGACCCGGCCTTCGCGCCCGACGGGCGCAGCGTCCTGTTCTTCTCCAACCGGGCCGGCGGCGCGGGCGGGGACGATCTGTACCGTGTCGCGTTCGACCCGCGCACGCGCCGCTATGGCACGCCGCGCGCGCTCGGCCCGATGGTCAACACGCCAGGCAAGGAATGGGCGCCCTCGCTGTCGCCGGACGGCAGGATGCTGCTCTTCTCGTCGGACCGGCCGGGCGGATCGGGCCGGCAGGATCTCTATCTCGCGCCGGTCGGCCCGGGCGGCATCGGCACGCCGGCCGGGCTGGGCCGGGCGATCGAGACCGGCGAGGACGAGTTCGACGCGACCTTTGCCGGCGATGCCCGGCACATCGTCTTCGCCCGCGGCGATGCCGAGGGCGAAGCCGGAACGACGCTGCACCTGGCGACGCTGCGCGCCGGCACCTGGCGGGACGATGGCCCGTTGCCGCCCGCGATCAACTGTTCGGCGGGGCTCAATATCGGGCCGTCGGTGTCGCGCGCGGGCACGTTCCACTGGTCGGCCGCCTGCGGTCCCGGCGATACGCGGCTCGACCTGTGGTCGGCGGACCTGGCGGCGGTGCTGTCCGCCATGCGAGGCGACAACCCCGACTGACGGGATCGAGAATATGGGCGCCCCCTGCGCCTCGCCCGCGCGAAACAGCCGTTCGAACGAACCGCCTGGCCTTTGCCCGCGCCATCATGGCGCTGGGCCGCTGAAGGCTTGGGTTTCGGCGCGGCACCGGCTGTTCTGCGCAAGAAGCCGCGGTGGGAGAGCCCGATGCACGCACATGCGATACCCGAGAGGCCCCGCCGCGCCGCGGCCGCGCCGGCGATCTGGCGGCCGGTGATCGAAGAGGGCGGCGTCGCGGCGCGGCGGGGCGCGCTGGCCACCACCGCCGAGCCGGCCGGCATCCTGCGTCACGGCGTGGCGATACCGGTTTCTCCGACCGAGGCGGCGATGCTCGGGCTGCTCGTGCGCAGGGGTCGCGCGGCTTACGCCGATATCGCGGCGACCCTGCGCGGGCTGGGCTATGGCAGCGATTCCATCGAGGTCCATGTCTATCGCATCCGGCGCAGATTCGCCGCGGCGGGGGCGCCCGATCCGATCGAGACGGTGCGTGGCTGGGGGCTGCGCCTGCGGGTCGAGCCCGATATCCGGGGATCGACATCGCTGTGGATCTGCGGCGAGCACTGGCCGGCGGCTCCGGGGAGGGAACACGCATGACCGCGATCGGCAGGACCATCCTGACCGCGACCCTGATCTGCGGAACGCTCGATATCCTCTACGCGATCGTCTTTGCCGGCCTGCGCGGCACCGCCCCGATCGACGTGCTGCACAGCGTCGCGAGCGGGCCGTTCGGCGAAGGCATGAAAAGCGGCGGCGTGCCGACCGCGCTGGCCGGTCTGGCGGTGCATTTCGCGATCATGGCGGTGATGGTCGGGGTGTTCGTCACCGCCGCGTGGCGCCTGCCCTTTTTCGCGGCGCATCCGTTGATCGCCGGCATCGCTTATGGCGTCGCGCTGTATCTCGTCATGTACTGGATCGTGCTGCCGCTGCGCTGGCCGGAGGCCTTCCCCAGCCTGAAGCCACGCGCGGTGGCGAGCGCGCTGTTCGCGCATATCGTCTGCGTCGGCATCCCGATGGCGATGATCACGCTGCGCGGCCTCGGCCGGGGTGTCGACCCGGTCGTCGTCACGGCCTGAGCCGGCGTCCGAGCGGCCGAACGTCGATTCCGAGGGGGTGAGCGTCAGTCGACAGGCCGGGGATGATTTGCGACACCCGGCGCGTGGACGGTCTGACCCCCAATGCCGGGCGCGAGCCCTTTTACGTCGAGGAGTCGGACGTGCGGGATGGCCGGGCCGGGGGCCGCGTCGAGACCCGGGCGGAAGCCAGGGCAAAGCTGGTGGTGACGCTTGCCATGTGGGGGGCGAGCTTCACCATCTTCACCTTTTTCGGCTATCTGGCGGGCAACCCGCACCAGCTGGCCGTGGCCGGGGTGCGCGGGCTCGTCTACGGCATCGGCATCTCGGTCTGCTACCTGATGCACCGGCTGCTGCGCCGCCTGTCGCATCGCAGTTTCCGCACCCGCGCCCTGACGCTCGCGGTCACCGCGCCGCTGGTCGCCGAGCTCTTCGCCTGGCTCAATTATTTCGCCTTTGCCGCGTTCGACGGGCGGACCCTGCGCATGATCGTGATCAGCTGGAACGATGCGGCGCATGTGCTGTCGCTCTGGTCCTGGTTCTTCATCGCCTGGACCGGGCTGTACCTGGCGATCGAATACAGCTTCGACGCGAAGGAGGAGGCGCGACGATCGGCCGAGCTGCGCAACCTGGCGCATAATGCCAAGCTCCGCGCGCTTTCCAACCAGATCAACCCGCATTTCCTGTTCAACAGCCTCAATTCCATCTCCTCGCTGATCCTGGACGGGAAAAGCGCGGAGGCGGAGAAGATGCTGACCGGGCTGTCGACCTTCTTCCGCTCGACCCTGTCGATCGACCCGCTGATCGACGTGCCGATCGAACATGAGTTCGACGTGCACCGCCGGTACCTCGCGATCGAGCAGATGCGCTATCCCGACCTCAGCGTCGATGTCGACTTGCCCGAGGAGCTGCGCCGCGCCGCGGTGCCCGCGCTGATCCTGCAGCCTTTGGTCGAGAATGCGATCAAGCACGGCGTCGCCAAGTCGATGCCGCCGACCGCGATCCGCCTGTCGGCCGAGCGCGACGGCGAGCAGCTGGTGGTGCGGGTGGGCAATAAGGGCACGGTCGGACCTTCCACGCCCGTCTCCTGCACCAACGGCATCGGCCTGGCCAATGTGCGCGAGCGGCTGGCCGAACATTATGGGCCGGCGCAGCGCGTGTCGGTCGTGCGCGGACCGGGGGCCTATGAAGTGAGCGTCACCATTCCGTTCGAGCTGGCGCGGTGAGCGCGTTCAGCATCGTCACCGTCGACGACGAGCCGCTGGCGCTGCGCCGGCTGGAGATCGTGCTGGGCGGCATCCCCGGCGCGACGCTGCTGGGATCGGCGATGAGCTGCGACGAGGCGGTGTCGCTGATCGCGGAGAAACGGCCGGACATCGCGCTGCTCGACATCAGGCTGCGCGACGGCACCGGGTTCGACATTCTCGACCGGCTGCCCAGGGACGTGACGCCGGCGGTGATCTTCATCACCGCGTTCGACCATTTCGCGATCCGCGCCTTCGAGGTGTCGGCGGTCGATTATGTGCTGAAGCCGATCGACCCGCCGCGGCTGCGCGAGGCGATCGACCGGGCGCGCGCGCGGCTGGCGGCGGACAGCTCGGTCGGCCAGGTGCAGGAGATGCGCGCGATCATCGAGGATCTGCGCGCCGAGTTCCACGCCAAGGCGCGGTCGCCCTATGAGACCGAGCTGTGGATCCGCGGCGCGACCGGCAGCCTGACGCGCGTGCCGCTCGACCTGGTCGACTGGGTGAGCAGCGAGGATGATTATGTCCGGCTGCATACCGGCGCGACCTCGCATCTGCTGCGCCTGTCGATCCGCGCGTTCGAGGGGCGGGTCGATCCCGCGCAGTTCATCCGGGTGCACCGGGCGGCTCTGGTGCGGCTGTCGCGGATCACCGAAGTGCGGCGGACGCCGACCGGGCGGCGCGAGGTGATCCTGCAGGGCGGCACGCGGATCGCCGCGGGGCGGGTGCATGCGAAGCGGCTGCGGGAGTTGTTGCTGGAGCAGGATGGGCCTGGGGGTGTGGGGATGGAATAAGGGTGGGTCGTGAGGCGGGGCGACGGGTTTGGCCCGGTTATAGACGCCCAATGCGCTATCGCTTACGCTCAAAACAGCCATCCAATAAGATTGGAAAACTATGCTTTTCGCCGTCATTTTAGGCGTTGCTGCGAGTCTGGCGACGTCGGCGGAAGCCAGGCAATCGGAGACCGTCGTCATATCTGATATTGAGATGTCGGAATTTACGCCTCCGACGCTTCTGTATCTCGATTTCTCGACCGGGAGCTACTCAATCGTCACCCCGACGGAAGGTTGGCCCACCAACCTCCCGTCGCCGCAATCGCGCAAAGGCCGGCTCAGCGGCGAAAAACTCACTAGCGTCCGCAAGGCTTTTGATGCCGTACTCGTAAATGGGGCGTCTAATCAAAAGTGCGTTGCCGCCAATGGCAGAGGTTACGCACTCTTCGCTCCAAGCAACTCCGGGGTACCGAAGATGTCACTTTCTGCCGGAGGCAAGCATCTATCTACTTCGTCGATATATGATTGCTGGACACCGGCGGCGCGAACTCTCCACATTATGCTTGAACAAACTTTCGACCACCAAAACCCGTAAGGACCTGCTGTGATCGGCGAATGGGGTGTAGCGACAAGGGTAGTTATGCCGAGCTTCTGCGCCAAAACTGCCTGTCGCCTAACCACCAATGCCGGACATTCGGGCGCTCTCATCCCAGGTCCGCCGCGCCCGAATCCCGTGGACCGCCGACGGTGAACGGACGCCCCGCTTTCCCTGTTCCCGGCCAATAACAGGGTCGGAACAGGGAAGAGATTTTTTTCTTCCCTGATATTTCCAATTTTGTTGGAGATATTTTACTTGTATCTCAACATGCTGATGGTCGTTTACGCTGTTCGCGGATAACAGGGTAAGCGTTCCGCGGAACAGGGAAGGTCCGTGCCGTTAACAGGGGCGTATCGCCTTAGCGGGGACGGATGAGGCAATGATGCCGCGACCGTCATGAGAAAGAGCGCGCCGGATTTTCGTCATTCTCCGGCCAGCCTCCATGGTGCACCGCTTCGGATCGCGGTTGAATCGATCAGAGGCAGCGGAGCCTCCATCGTTCTCCCAGCACCAGCCGCTCCTGTCGACAAGTTGCGTACGTTTCAGGTTGATCTAAGATCAGGCAATGGAGCCGATCGTTACGGTCGATGATGTCTTTGACATTGAAGCTTGGGGCGGGCTGATCGTTGTGCCTGGTCCTCTTATCGCTGATGGCCCTGCGCGTCCGGAAGGAGCGGTTCTGCTGAAGCGGCCAGATGGTTCGACCACTAGCGCCGTGCTGCGCATGGGGGAAATATTTCAAACGCCTCCCCCTAAGGAGCGCCGGTGGGGCTGCCTTCTCAAGGGTATCAAAAAGGCTGATGCCCCTATCGGGACTGAGATTTGGCCAATCGACTAGCGACCGCTTCCGCCCCACTTGTCGCCATTCCGGTTGTCTTTAGGATTGGCCCGTCAGATTGTGAGGCGGGACTGATGAGGCGACGTAAGCCCGATATTTCTCTCGAACAGGCCAAGGCCCTGGCCGAGGATTATATTGCGGAGCAGGACCTGAAAGGGTGGCGCTTCGAGGTAGCGGATGTCCATCGCGCAGGCGCTGATCCTGATAACTGGTCTATAATTGTAGACCGTTTCTCACCGGAGGGTGGGATAGTCGATGGGCCTCAAATCCTGATCGTCAATGGCTCGACCGGCGAGGTTCGCACCTTCGAGTCCTATTACGAATGACGATAGGCGGAAACGACCGCTTTCCACCAAGTTCGGCCGTTCACGCATAGACAGCTTCAAGGGCGACAGGCGATCGGCTTCCGGAAGGCTCTGCATGCGCTCACGCAGATCGAGGACGCGGGTGGCGTGCGGGCAAGCCGCTACTCAACCACCTTCCATCCGCCATCGGCGCTCTTCCCGATTTGCACCACCATGGACTGTTTGGTCTCGGGCGCGCCCGGCAGCTTGACGGTGACGTCGACCACGCAGGCATAGATGTCGGGCTTCGAGGTGTTGCAGAGCCCCTTTTTCGAAATCGTCGCGTTGCGCGCCGCCGCGACCATCACGGCGCGTTGCGCCGGATCGTCGGTACCCGGGTTGCTGATCATCTCCTGCCGCGCCAGATCCTCGATCTGCTTGTCGCTCGGCCCCGAGATGGCACCGCATCCCGCCAGAATCAGCGAGAGTGCCGCGCCTGATATGATTGCTCTGGCCACGGATCTTGCTCCCGTTAGAGGTTGGCCAGCTCATCTCCGCTCGGCTCGATCATCAAACTATCGGCTGGCGATCCAGTTGCGGGCATCGGCCATCACTGCGGCTTTCGGTTCATAGGCAGGGGCCGTCGTCATTTCATTTACAGGGCTAATTTCGCCTGTCACAACGCGCTATGCCGCTTCTGATCCTGCTTCCCTTCGGCGTGTTCTTCATCTGCTGCATTTTACAGTTTTGGTATTTGAAAAAGGTGCGGGACGTCCTGATCGACCGACATCCGGCGACATTTCTCGCGGTGGAGAAGTCTTCCATTTTTCCGATGCGGGGGCTCTGGAAATTCACCGGCGGCAACCGCTACAAGCAGTTGAACGACGCGGACTTGAACCGCCATGTCCGCAACCTGAAGCGGCTGATGATCGTCGGGTTTGCTGCATGGGCAGCTTATGCTGCTGCCCTTTTTACCATGCCCTTCAGCGAACCAAGCTTGCCCCTCTCCAGCGCGAATGGATCTTACGCGAATGACTGTTGCGGCATGCTCATCCTGAAGGATGGGCAAATGACCATATCGAAACAGCAAGTCAGCTACGTCATCGAGAGCGACAAGCAGGGGCCATATGTTTTGCCGTCGGTCTATGTCGGCGCCTCTTCCAAAGGGTTCGTGGTCCGTCGTAACGGTTCCCCGCTGAAGCTGCATCTCGACGACGAAACGCATCCAGCCAGCATCGAATTGATGGACGACCACGATGGCGGCGTATTTTCCTTTGATCGGCTGAACGGCAGCTAGCCGTCATCTCCTGCCTCGTCTTCGGCGCTCGAAAGCCGGCGTCACATAGCGGGCGTTCGCCGCCGTTGCCGTCGAACCGAGAGGGCCGATCACCGCGATGGCCAGGTCCAGGCCGGACCTTCGGCCTGGGACACGATGGTTTCGCCCATCTCTTTCCGAAGCTCGATCAGGGTGCTCTGGGCGTGCCGCTCAAGCGCAGCGACCAGCCTGGACGCATGCGACACGACGATGATCTGGCAGCGTTCCGACGCCTTGATCAGCAGCCGCGCGAGCGGATCGAGGAGGTCCGAATGGAGACTTGCTTCCGGTTCGTTGAGGATCATCAGCTCCGGCGGCCGAGGCGAGAGCAGGGCGGCGGCCAGCAGCAGGTAGCGCAGCGTGCCGTCCGACAGTTCGGCAGCAACCAGGGGGCGCAGAAGCCCGTGCTGTTGCATCTCCACCTCGAAACGGTCGCCGACGGAGATGGCGGCGCCGTCAAAGGCGTCAGCGATGGCGGTTTCCAGCGTATCGCCATCGCCGATTTCGATAATGGTTTGAATCGCGGCGCCAATATCCGAGCCGTCACCCGCCAGAACGGGCGTGAAGGTTCCCACCTGGGGTCGTCTGGCAGGTGCATCCCGGTCCGTGCGCAGATCGTCATAGAAGCGCCAGGCGCGCATCCGTTCGCGCAGGAGCAGCAGTTCGAGACCATCGGACGCATCGGCGCAATGCGTCATCATGCTGTCAAAGGCGGGCAGATTACTGAAGCTGTCGCGCCAAATGCCGGTGTCGCTGCTGCGAACGCGAACGAGCTGGCCGCGCCGATCCGCCACGACATTCGCACGTCCAAGAACGGGGCCTGTCCACACCGTCTCGACCTTGATTTCCGGATCGTGGTCGAACCGCGTTCGCGACGGGATGGGTAGCCCAAGATCAATGGCGTAGCCGAAATCCTCCGACGAGAAGCCCAGCTTCAGACTGACCGGCCCGCTTCGCCGGGTGCCCTGAACCCGCTGCGTCCCACTGCGCATCTCGCGGCTGAACTTCTCGGGGCCGGCCCAGAGTGTCGACGTCAGGCCACCTTCCACTGCCAGGGAGGCAATGGCCCGACCCTGAGCCACGTCGGAAAGCAGTTTGAGGGCTCGATACAGGCTCGATTTCCCGCTTCCATTCGCACCGGTGATGACGTTGAGCCGCCCCAATGAGAGCGTCACCTCGCGCAGGGAGCGATATCCGGACACGGCAAGGCAGGTAATCATGCCGCCGATGTTAGCGGGCGCGGAGGCCGCTTTCCACCTTCTCGGCAGGTAAGGCGCCGGGGCGCGAACGCCCCACTTTCAGACCTTCCGTGCTAAGAGGATATTAGCAACGACGAAGTTGGACCAATCAATATTGCGAGTAAGTTATGAGCAGTTGGTGGTGGATGATTCCGGTTGGTGCTTTCATGCTCTGGTGCGTGATCCAGTTCTTTCGAGGCGGCGGGCCGCCGTCCGACAAGGATGAAAGCAGCACATCAGGGTATGATGTGGCCAGTCTCGACTAATGTCGTGCGGTTCAGTCAGCTTGACCAAATGGCCGCTTTCCACCACTCCCGGTCGTTGGCGCCATGAACGGGCGTAACAGAAAGCAACCGGGCACCTCACGACCGAAAGAGCCGACATTCAGGGTTTTGGCTGTCTTACTCCGGCGTACCAGAAGGTCGTGGCCGACAGCGATGCAATAGCTGCAAAGATCAGCGTCCATTTTATGGTGACGCCGCGATTCATGTACAAGCTGAACGGGTTGACGTCTGGGCCCGGGGTCGGGTCCAACTGTAGCCAAGCCGCAATCGCCCCAGCGAAGAGAACGAAGGGCAGAACGGCGAGGCTCAGATAGTAGATCAAGCCCGTTTTCTGGAAACGCCGCAACACTAGGTGGGTGGGAGCTCCGAAAAAGACAGTAGCGACGTAGCTGAGTAGAGCGAGTGCCACCATGGCGAAGAAAACGCCTGCGTATCCCGCGTCTCCCGTATCCCCGACCAGTTCATTTACGCCAACCGCCAATAGCAGCGGAACCAGCCAAGGCAGCGGGGCCAGCGCAAAGGCCCTCATCTCTCGCTCGCCCATCGTTTTTCCCCGTCGTTATCGGACCTCAGGTCAACCTATATCGCTCAATGTCAGCTAACCACCCATGATCCAGAAGGGGACTACTACGCCGTCCCCTCCTCCACCCCGATCCGGTCGTAGAAGGTGTCGAAGTCAGGCGCGATGACTTCTACGCTGTCGCCACCCGCCACCATGTCAATCATGACGATGGGCCACGGCGCTCCGCTACGGATGTCGAATGCGACATACTCGCCGCCGCCATTACCGCCGATGATGAGAAAGCCCTGCAAGTCCGCTTGCCCGTAGTTCGCCCTCCCGATTGTTTCCGCGACCGTTCCTGCGGAATCCAAGCACAGATTATAAGGCTTGCTTGGCAGCGGACCTTCGCCGCCGTTGCTAAACGCGAGCAGGTCGAGATAACGCTCAGGTAGATCATGAGGCGCAACCGCCCGAAGACGTGACAGCTCTTCTGCTGCCGCTCCATCCACCGTAAACCAGTCTCGACCTTCGAGCATTGATCGGCCCCGTCCTATGCCGACACATGATCGTCTGATTTTCGCCCACCTGCAACCGGAAGCCGACGGTCGCATAACCACCAACGCCGAACGTTCTTGCCGCGAAGGGAAGAGCAGGGCTTCGACAAGCTCAGCCCGAACGGGGAGAGGTGGTTCCAGCCAACCCGTTTTCGCCATCCGGCACCACCCTCCCCGCACCCTCCTCACCTCCCCGGATCATAAGTAATCGCCGCCGTCCCGTCCGCGCGCACGGGCAGGAACAGGCCCTGGCCGGTGACCTTGATCTCGCCGTGCGTCACGTCGGTCACATTGGCCGCGAGGGTGAAATCCCCCTCACGCCGGCTGGCGATTGCCTTGCGGGCGGCCTGCAGGACATGGGTATAGTCCTTCACGAAATCATGGCTGAGCGCGTCGCGGATTTCGGCCACGACCTGCGGATCGAGGAACAGGTTGAGGAGCAGGTTGACTGCCTCGCGATCGGTTTGCCCCGCAATGGCGAGGTCGCGGACATGGACGAGTTGCGAGCCCGGCGCGTTATAGGGCACGCCGGTGAGCCAGACCACGCCGTGCGTCTTCGTGAGGGCGCTGCCCTTCACCGCGACCTGGGCCCTGATGCCCACCGCGATGCGGCCGCCGCTGGTGGCGTAGACGGTGACCTTGTCGAACGTCGCGTCGACCGGGCCGACCCCTGACAGGACGATGCCCTTGGCCGCGCGTTTGCGCAGTGCGCGCAGGACGACGGGTTCGAGCTGGGCGTAATCGGCCAGCACCGGCACGAAGAAGCGCAGCCCGTCCCTGCCCAGCTTGCCCGCCGGCGGCGGCAGCGCGGTCGGCACCGGATCGGGCGGGCGGTTGCCGATGAAGGTCTCGGTCAGCGCCTCGGCCGCGAGCGACAGTTCGAGGCGGCCGTTCCGGATCCGGTAGCCGCCGAACCCGAGCCGCTGCGGCGTGATGCGCATCCAGGCGGGCGGCTTGTCGCGGTTGAGCTCGATCGAGGTGAAGGCCTTGCGCCAGATCACCTCGAGCCGTTCGCGGGTGCGGATCTTCGCCAGTTCCTTCGGCAGGTCGCGCTCGAGCCCGGCGACCACGCCCTGCAGCTTGCGGTCGGCCTTTTCGACCAGCTTGATGCGCTGGCCGAGGAAATCGATGCCGGGCGGCTCGGTCCAGTCATAATCGATGCTGACTTTCGCGGTCGGTTGCCAGGCGCGATCGAGCCCCAGGGTGACGACCGCGCGGACCTCGGCGGCGCCCGTCGCCGTCTCGCGCTTGATGATGCCGCCGATCCGTTCCGCGCTGATCGTCGCGGAGACGGGCAGGGTCGCGATCAGCCGGTTGCCGCTGCCCGACAGGCGGATGCGGCCGCGCACGGCCTCCCCGACGATGCGGCAGGCGATGCGGGGCAGGACCTTGGCGCGGATGCCGAGCAGCTCGACGCGCTTGGCCGGCACGCAGGTCGCGCCGGGGCGGTCGATGTGCCAGAGCGCACGCGGCACGCGCTCGTTCAGCCCCGCCTCGATCTCCGCCAGCGGCACGCCGATCGGCACGACGATGGTCGAGGTCTGGATGGGGAAATCGGCTGTCGATTCATCGCGCGGCGGCGCGAGGTTGCCGGCATCCTTGCGCGCGCACCCCGTGAGCAGGAGGGCGGCGAGCAGGAGAGCGGGGCAGATCATCCCGGTTGGTGCGGCGCGCATCATCTTCCCCTGGCCTGTTCCGGCCGTGCGATGATACCCCAGTGGCAATCACAAGACGATAATCGTTCGGGCGGGGATTGTATCCGCGCGCCGACTCTCCTGCCGATCGAGCTTCACGTCAGCAAAGAGGATTTGCGCAGAGGCGCCGAGCATGCGGAGGTCGCGCTGGTCCAGTGTCCTGAATCTGAAGGTCGTTCCTTTGCAAATCTGCCGTCATGCTGAACTCGTTTCAGCATCCAACGCTCCACAAGCAGCGGCATTGGTTGTTGCACATTGGATGCTGAAACGAGTTCAGCATGACGGCATTCACTATTCAGTTCCGGGCCATCAGAAACTGACCTTCACCCCGGCGCGGAACTGGCGGCCGAGGATGCCGTTGCCGGCCTGGACCGGGTTGTAGTTGAACGCGCCGTAGGTGACCGGATCGACCGAGGGCAGCGTATCGAGCAGGTTGATGAGGTTGATATAGAAGGTGAAATTGTCGTTCACCCGCACGCTGCCGACTGCATCGACGGTGATGTATCGGCCGACGTCGCACGGCGTGAAGCCATTCGACAGGCCGCAATCGCCGGAAACGCCGCCCTGGTCCTCCGCCGACAGATTATAGCCGCTGACATAATTGGCGGTAGCGCTGATGGTGAAGGGATCGACCTGCAGCGTGTTCTGCCAGCTGCCGCGCCATTCGGGCGTGCCCGACCCGGCGGTCAGCACGAAATTGCCGAGCGTGCCTTCATAGCTTTCGGTGGTGCCGTCGGCGAAGGTGGTGCTGAGGTTGATGATATAGCTCGCCTCGAGCGACGAGCTGAACTTCACCTTGTCGCTGAACCGGTGGGAATACATCGCCGAGACATCGATACCCTCCGACTTGATCGTGTCCGAATTGATCAGGCTGGTCGTCACGAAGGCGATGCGCGGGATGGCATTGGGGTGGAACGGATCGGGCGCGTCGGCGATGACGGTGTAGCCAGCGGGGATCGGCTGGCCCAGCAGATAGGCATTGATCGCCGGCTGATAGGGCGGCGTGGTGATCGCCCCGGTCTTCCTGATGTTGAAATAATCGACCGTGAAGGTCAGGTCCGGGATCGGCTGGAACACCGCGCCGAAGGTGAAGCTGCGCGATTTCTCCGGCTTCAGATCGGGCGTGGCGAGCGTCGTCTGGCCGACCGCCGCCGCGCTCAGATAATTCGGGCAGGCAGTCGAGGTGGCGCGGGTGCAGCCATATTGCTGGAGGAAGGAATCCGGCGCGCCGGCAATGCTGAACGGCACGAAGCCGGTGGTCGGCAACGCGTTCGCCTCGGCAAAGCTCGGGATGCGGAACCCCTTCGAATAGGTGCCGCGGATCGCCAGCTGCTTGAACGGCGTGAACTTCACCCCGATCTTCGGCGAAAAGGCGTTCTGGCCGCTCGAATATTTGTCGTAGCGGCCGGACAGATTGGCCTCGACCATGTCGAGGATCGGCGCATTGAGCTCGCCGAACGCCGAATAGACCTTGCGCGTGCCGGTGGTGCCGAAGGCGTTCAGGGTGAAGAAACGCTGGGTCGGCCCGTTATAATCGCCATTGCCGCTGGGCGCGTCGATCGCCTCGTAGCGGATCGACGCGCCGAGCCCGAGCTGGAGCGGACCGCCGGGCAACTCCATCAGCGCCGTGCCGATGACCGCCTGGAGCTGGTAGAGATCGGACGAGGAATCGGCGATGCCTTGCGGCGAGAGATAGTCGCGGATCGCCTGGCTGTTCTGCTGCGGGTTGACGAAATTATAGCTGCCATCGGCGATCACATCGAGCAGGTGCTGGATATAGACGAAGCCGTTGGTGGTGCGGCGCAGATCGTTGTGCATCGCCGTCGCGTCGATGGTGTAGGTCCAGCTGTCGAACATCGTGCCGTTGATGCCGATCGCGGCGCGGTAGACGCGGCTGCGCGTGGCGTTCTGCGTCAGCGTGTCGCCGATCCGGCCGCTGAGCAGCACCGCCTGGCCCTGCGCCGCGAGCGGATTGTTCGGGTTGAGGCGGCGGTCGGCGGCGGTGGCGCAATTGACCCGCGCGGCGCAGACATAGACCGGCAGGGTGAGCGGGCCCGATCCCGGCGCGTTGGCCGGGCTGTTGCTGACGGTCGAGAAGCGCCGGTAGAGGATGCCGGCATTGGCGTTGGCGCGGATCGCGGGGGGCAGGCCCGTGAAGAAGGTCGAGCTCTGCTGGAAGTTGAACAGCGCATAGGCCTCCGCCGAATCGCCGATCTTCGCGGTGAAGCGCGCCGAGCCGCCGAAGCGTTCGATATCCGGCGACACCACGCCGTAGCGGTTGATCTGGTCTTCCTGGCACAGGACGGTCGGGTTGGTGGCGTTGGCGGCGAGATCCGCCGCGGTCAGCCGATAGGTCGCGCCATAGGAGCAGCCCCGTGCCGGATTGAGCAGCTGGAATCGCCCGACCGGCGCGTTGTTGGCGTCGAGCGCGCGGATGTAGAAATCGCTGGTCGGCGTGAAATTGCCGGGCAGCCCGGCGGCGTTCAGCCCGTTGAGCACGAGATTGGGGCCGCAGGTGCCGTCGAAGCAGAGACCGCGCGTGTCGGCCGAATTGAACGGCGCCGGCAGGTCGCGGTTGAACACGGCCTTGCTGTGCACATAGAAGCCGCTGACATAGGCGTTATAGCCTTTCTCATCGAGATCGCCGGTGCCGGCGGTGAGCGTCAGGCGCTGGTTCGCGCCGACGCCGTCCTGGCTGATGCCGGCCTCGGCCCGGGCGCTGATGCCCGTGAATTTGCGCTTGGTGATGATGTTGACCACGCCCGCGATCGCGTCCGCGCCGTAAGACGACGAGGCGCCGTCGCGCAGCACCTCGATCCGGTCGACGATGTCGTCGGGGATGGTGTTGAGATCGACGAAGTTGCGCGTGCCGTCATCGGCGAGCGGGAAATAGGCGGCACGCAGGCCGTCGAACAGCACCAGGGTCGAGCTGGTCGACAGGCCGCGCAGCGACACCGCCGAGGCGCCGCCGGCGAACGCGCCGTTCGCGGTGAAGCTGTTGGTCAGCGCCGGACCGTTGTTCGACGAGAGCTGCTGGATCGCATCCTGCACGGTCGAGATGCCGCGCCGGTCGAGATCGACGGTGCTCAGCACCGTGACGGGCGACGGCGTCTCCGCGTCGGTGCGGCGGAACAGCGAGCCGGTGACGACGATGTCGTTCTGCGCCGGCGCCTCGGCGGCCTGCGGTTCGGGCGCGAGTCCGGGCGTCTGCGCCTGATCCTGCGCCATGGCTGGGCTGCCCGCACTGGTCAGCGCGATGGCGGTAGCGAGCAGGCGAGCGCGTAGAGTGCGTATCATGGAAATGGCCCCTTTTTCGTTATCCGGCGAATAAGGGGCGCGCGAGGTGGCCGATCCAATGGCGGGGCGGTTCAACGCCGGAAAGCTGTCGGCGAGTGTCCGGCGGGCCGATTTCGGCCGTTCGGCCGCTGCACGCGCCCGTTGAGCGGCCGGCGCCACGCAGCGCGGGGGCGAGCGTAGCGCGAGACGGGCCGAACGTCCCGCTCTTGCCGCGGGGCGTGGCGTGCCCGATAGTCCGGCAAGAGCGGCTTCGAACCGCCGCTCGATCGGAAAGCGGGTACCCCTGTCATGCCGCCCTTTCGCCTGAGCGCCGGCATCCTGCTCTATCGCAGGCGGCGCGGAGCATTGCAGGTGTTCCTCGTCCATCCCGGCGGGCCGTTCTGGGCCGCGCGCGACCTTGGCGCGTGGCAGATCCCGAAAGGCGCGGTCGAACCGGGCGAGGACCCGCCCGAGGCGGCGCGGCGCGAATTCCGCGAGGAGCTGGGCAGCGACGCGACCGGGCTGCTCGAACCGCTCGGCCGGATCCGGCAATCGGGCGGCAAATGGGTCGAGGCCTATGCGTTGGCGGGCGATCTCGATCCGGCGGGCATCGTCAGCACCGAATGCGAGATGGAATGGCCACCGCGCAGCGGCCGGACGATCACCATCCCGGAGGTCGACCGGGCGGACTGGTTCACCATCGATCTGGCGCGATCCAAGATGCTGGCGAGCCAGCGCCCCCTGCTCGACCGGCTGGAGGAGCTGGCGGGGGCGTAAAAAAACCGTTCGTTTCGAGCCTGTCGAGAAACCGAGCCGGGCGCTCGATCACCGTTTCTCGACGTCGCTCGAAACGAACGGTGTGGGGTTATACCCCCGTTCTAGTCGACCAGGCCGCGGTGGCGGATCTCGCGCCACAGCAGATCGGCGTCAGCGCCGGTGCCGCCGGTGGCCTCATAGGCTTCGACCAGCGCCTCGTCCGTGACGGCGAAGGCGGCGCGTTCCAGGAATTCCTGCGCCTCGAGGATGCGCTGGCGCAGGTCGTTGCCGAAATCGCCGCTGGCGTCGCGGCCGAACAGCGACCCTTTCTTCGTCTTGACGATGAGATCGCCGCTGTCGATCATCCCGGCGATACCGAGATCGTCGCGCATCCGCTGACGGATTTGGGCCATAGAAAGAGCGAGCATGCGCAGCGCGTAAATATCGGACATCCGCTGGGCCTTAGACGTGTCGCGGCGGGTGGATCAAGGCGGATCGGCGCGCTGTCGGCACCATCCGGCCGCTGCCCCGTCGGGACGCGCCGCTCTTGCAGAACTCCTGTTCACAGGCTCGCTACCCTTGGCTGCACACGAGTTGAATCAATTCGCGCTTGCAATGTAGGAAATTTCCTATGAGAACATAATAGGAACAAACAGAGCGGAGCGAGTCGTGAACCAGCAGGATGCTTTGCGGGAATGCCCTGGCGTGGGCGCCGATGCGGTGGGCGGGCGCTGTGCGCCTTGCGGGATATCGGGGTGGCATCCGGAGGCGCGGAGCTGCCAGATGGCGGGGTGTCCGCTCGCGGCTTCGCCAGGCGCTCCCGCCCGTCCTGCCGCGCGGGACGATGACCGCGCATGATCGATTCCGCGATCCTGGAGGCGATGCTCGCGGCGGGCGCCTCGGCCGAGGTGATCGTCGCGGCGGTCAAGGCCGATGCCGCGCGCGAGGATGCTCGGCGCGAGGCGCAGCGTGCCGGCAATGCGCGGCGGCAGCGGCGCTATCGCGAGCGGCTGTTCGGGGAGGAGACGGGGGATCTGTTCGACGGGGTGGAGGCCGGCGGTGCGGCTTGCGAGGCTGACCGCCCTGGCGAGGAAAGCGAACCGGGGCCCAACTCTCTCCGTCATGCCGGACTTGTTCCGGCATCCATCGTTCCGCACGCCCTTCGGCCATTGAGTTCGCGGGACGGTGGACCCCGGAACGAGTCCGGGGTGACGGGGGGAGAGGGTGACGCCCTCGTACCCTCCTCGGGTCACCGCGCGACGGAAGGGGACGAGGATAACGCCGGTAACGCGTCACATGACGCCCCGGCGGCCGTGACCGGTGCCATCCCCCCTTCCCTTGATAAAAGCCCCCGGACCCCAAAAATTAATCCCATCCCCCATGCACCCGTGGGGGATTCCCCGCGCGAGGCCGCCCCGCGGCGCTTCCCCTGCCCCACCGGCTGCGACCCGGCGGACTGGCGCGATCTGCTCTCCAATCGGCGGGCCAAGCGGCTGGCGATGACCGAAGCGGCCTACCGCAAGCTGCTCCGCGATCTCGCCGCCCAGGCCGATGACGCCTGGCCGCCGGGCAGGCTGCTCGCCCATGCCGCCGAGAAGGGCTGGGCGCAGATCTTCGATCCCCGCGACGACTCAGGAACCCGCCATGGCAACCGCCGCTCACGATCCACAACTGCCGGCGCCGCCGGCGCGCCGCAAAACCCTCTCGTCCGTGCCGTGCTGCGATCCGAGGCTCGCGATGCTGGTGACGGAAGCGCCGGCTTTTAGCCATGTCTGCTCGCCCGCCGACCGCAGCGCGCTGGCCGCGCTGGCGACGGCGACCGAGGCGAAGCTGGCCCCGGCAAACCCTCGCGAGATCCGGCGGATGATCGGCAAGCTCGCGCTCGGCTTTCCCGCCGGCAAGGCGAGCGACCAGGAGGCCGAGGTGCGGCTCGCGCTCTATGCCGAGGGGCTGGGCGACATCCCCGCCGATGTGCTCGGCGCGGCCTGTGCGCGGGCGCTTAGGGAATGCCGCTTCTTCCCCTCGGTCGCCGAAATCCGCGAGCGCTGCACGGGCGTGGCGGTGCGGCGCTGGGAGCTGTCGCGCATCCGCACCCTGATCGCCACGCACGATCGCGACTGGCGACCGGAAGGGGAGCCTCCAGAAACCGAACGAATGACCGCGGCACAACGCGCGCGCCTGGCGCAGATCGCCGCGCCGCTTTCCGCCTGAAGGAGACCGAGATGAACGACATGTCCCTTTCGCCCTGGGAGCGCGAAGTGCTCGCCTGCGTGACCGAGGCGGCCGAGGCCGGGCGCGCCGCGCCGACCGGCGACGAGCTGCAGGAACGCTGCGGCTGCGATTCCATCAGCACCACCGTCCATCTGGTCCAGCGGCTCGAGCGCAAGGGGCTGATCCGGGTCGAGCGCTATCAGCGCACCCGGCGCATCACCGTGCTGGCGACGGGCAAGGCGACCGCGCCGGTGACCAACAAGACGCCGCACTGGCGCACGAAGAAGCGGCCCGGCCGCATGCCCTCCGCCTCGCTGCACATGGTGAAGGCGCGCGACCCCGACATGGCGATGAAGATCATCAAGGCTGCGCGCGGCGAGGGCATGACCCTCGACGATTTCATCGCCGAGCTGGTCTGGGCCGGCTGGCAATCGCGCGAAGAAGCCTTTGCCGCTCGGGTGGCGGCGCTGGGCTGAAGCGCGGCCGATCGATTCAACCTTGCCGGTTTCCGCGCCATGGCTGCGGTACCTTCAGGAGAGCCTCATGGTCGACAGCATCGATCCCTTCACCAGCCCGAACCCCACCAGCCCCGAGAGGATCGTGGCGCCGGACCCCGAACCGCCGGTCGTGGCCAATCCCAACCGCCCGCCCCAAGCTCGACCGGAGCCGGAGGACGAGACGAGCGAGCAATGGATGATGCGCCTGATCGAGGAGAACCAGCATCTGCTCCGCCCGCGCCCCCCACGGCCGCCGGCCCCGCCTCCTTCGCCCTGGGACGGGCCGATCTCGAGCTGGAAGGTGCCGGACCATCTGAGCCTACGGCACCGCAACGGCGGCTACATGGCGATGGCTCTGATGTCGCGCACGATGGACGACCTGGACGAAGTCACCGGCGGCACACGCGCCGCCTCCTATGAGGAAGTGGACAAATATTTCGGCCACGCGCTGATCGCCGAGGGGCTGGTGCCGTTCAGCTTCACGCCCGACGAGGCGACGCGGTGGTGGAAAGGGGGCGGGTATCGGGTGTTGGGCGGCGCTGCGCCCGAAGCAGCGCCAACCCCGTCACCGGTGGCCAGTGCGGCGAACGCCACGTATATGACCAACGACTCAGCGCCGGACGCGCAAGGCGACGCGTCGACCCGGCCGCCTGTCGATGTGAATTCCAACAATATGACCACTAATGGCGTGGCGATCGACAATGTTGTCGATCCGTCCCAAACCGGGACAGGCGCAAGCGTCCCGGCCGGGCAGCAGAGCCCGGCCGCCATACCGGCATCGCCGCCTGCAGCTCCCGCTACCACTGCACCGGCCGCACCTAGGACCACCGCACAGGCCGCGCCTAGCCCGGCCGGGAACCAGACCGCTGTACAACCGGCCAGCCCTGCAAAGGACGCGACCAAACCAACCGCGACTCCAATCTCTATGGGAAAGAGACATACCTTTAAGGACAATCAGGCAAATCGTATTACCGGGGCATATCTGCCGCAGAGCGACTTCATTGCTGCCCTGCAAAATGGACTATTGTCTTCAGTAGAACCCGATACCAGAAAAGGCAAAGGAGGGCTGAATAACGACCGCGACTATCAGAAGGCTGTAGACGCTGCGCCCGAAATCCCAGCAATTGCGAATATCGATATTTCGGCCGATCCCGAAGCAATCGCATTCGTAAAGGCGATTGCGCCAGTCTTAGCGAAATCTCGAGCGGGGGGAAAAAACCGGCAGGTCGAAAAATATCTGATGGTCGAATGGGACTCGAGCACAAGCAGATACGTAGTGACCGCAATAAAGATACTTCCGGCACTCGGAGGAAGCGTAATTGATCTTAAACCCAGATTCCCCGAAAATGTCGCGGTGTGGGGCAAATCCCGGCCACGCGCCTTTGTTATCCACACCCACACCGTTGGCGATGGCTTTAGTGAAGTTCCAGGTCCTCGCGATGCGAATGTGGTCAAAAGCTGGCTTGTCCCTAATTTTGTGGTGGAGGACAATGCGAAGTCTCCCATTATTCATCAGGTAACGATGATACGCGGGGAGACGAATCCTGAGACCGGACAATCGAAAGCCCCGGAAATCGGTGTCGGAAGAATGATGAGCAGCGGGGTTTTTAAGGCTATCCGATACGCCGGAATGCCCAAGTGAGTATCGGGCGCGCCTGCCATTTTATTCGGCGAGACCGACACCCGGTCACTTCGAGAGCCCAAACCATGATAACTCTTGACAGGCACGGAACAAAAGGGGATCAATGAAGCGGGAACAGCCTCCCTGGGTGCGGGCTGCGCGGAGATCGGAACTACCTCGCGCTTTCTTGTCAGCATAATGAGAGGCGGGACATTCCGATCTGAAGGATTTCCGTCACAGGATTATTGAGGTCTGGTTACTTGGATCATTGATGATTGCGAGGAAGCGTGGAATGAAGCTCATCCGCCTGTTCTTTGTATCGGTATTGGCAACCCTGCTATGTGGCGCAACGGAACCCAAGGCCAAAACATCCATCGTCCTCGCAAAGCCCATTAAAATCCTGAAATATTTGGGACCGGATCCTTATGAGGAAATACCGAATGATAGCGTCTATCTCGTAAAGATGAAAACAATATCATTAGTAAGCGGTGATTTTTCCGGTCGCACTTTTAATGTTAGGATGAATGCGCATATGCCACAATATATTTTTCTCAATGAAGAATATGCAGTGGTTTTTGATCTCGTAGATGGGGAATACCATGCCCTGGGAGCCATTGCGACAGAAAAATATTTCTGCCTATCTCAGGAAGATATTGAAAAAACTGATATTCCGCCCGAATCCTTGTATCGTATTATCGGCTCCGGAGAAGCCGATAGCGACATGAAATGCTACTATATACCTGAGCAATATCCAAAATCATCGACGAAATAATTTCGCTTATGCAGCGATAAACAAGAGAACTCCAAAGATTCGCAAACAGAGATATGTTACAGAGGAGGTGGATGCACTTGCCGGGCTGCAATCCGTAACGGTGACACGTGCAATTACCCCTCTATTGTCACGCGCAGATACGCCCTCGCGCCCTCAAATGCGACTTAATACCAAAAGCCATAATGACGCAGAATTAAGTGGTTATTGCACGTGTCACCGTTATCCCAGAAAGTAATCCCACAGGCGTTCATATCGCCGTTGAGATGGCGCTCCTTCGGTCTGAAGGGTTTCTAGACGTTCGCATTCGAGAGATATCTCTTGACCAAATGAGAACAAACAGAGATCATAATTCTCATATTGTGCAGTTGGGTTGTTTGGTGACTGGAAGAGACAGGGCGGCCTCACGTTCGGCATATTCTGGATGAGCGAGACGATTTATGCGTTCCACGGCCCGGCCTGCAGTTCTTGTGGCTCTTTGCGCTGCGCTGTTGGTCGTCGCCTTGATATTCGTTCCGACGGAAAAAAACGATGCAGTGGCCTCGGGGATCGACAAACCCGCAACCATGCTGCGTGCGGCTTTGCACAGCATGACCCGTGCTTCAACGGAACGAACCAGAGACCGGATTGCCTGATTTTCATGGTCGAGCCGGATGACTCCCCGTCGCCCATCGATCGATTGGAAATGAACCCCATCCTGTTCAACATCGCCGAGGATGGGGAGACGAGTATCAGGGCAGAGGTTCCTCCTGCCTTCTTTCAGGCCATGAACTATCTGTTCCCGCATTGGCCCCAGTCCCGCCAATGGCTGGCGCAGGCGCTGGAGAATACCCGTGTCAGCGGATGCCCCCGGATGGCGCACATCCGGGACGTGTGGGTCATCGTTCGCCCTGGCGTTACCACCCAGATGGATACCTATGCGGATGTGATGATCACGCGGAACGAGATGGAAGTGGAGGAATGGCGGAAGCTGGACGATCTCGCGTGCAACGACAGGCCGCCAGTCGTCGAGGAGATACAGTGATGATGAAGAGATAAGGTCATCCAGCCCGTGCCGCGCGAGTGGCGAGGCTGGTCTGAAGCCCTTCGATTCTGTCGGTACGCGCGCCATGGCGGTGGGGACATTCAGGAGAGCCTCATGGCCGACAGCATCGATCCCCTCACGACCCCGAACGCCCGCAATCCCGAGACGATGGACGCGGTTGACCCGGGACCCGCCATCGCGCCGCAACCGGCCGATCCGAACCGCCAGCTCGACGCCCAGCCCGCGCCCGAAGAGGAGACCAACGAACAATGGATGCACCGCTTCATCGCGGAGAACGCCCACCTCGCCCGCCCGCGCCCCGAGCGCCCGCCCCCGCCGCCGCCATCGCCGTGGGACGGCCCGATCTTGAGCTGGAAGGTGCCGGATCATCTCAGCCTGCGGCACCGGAACGGGGGCTATATGGCGATGGCACTGTTCTCGCGGACGATGGACGACCTGGACGAGGTCACCAAAGGCGAGCGCGCCGCGACTTATGAGGAAGTAGACAAATATTTCGGCCATGCGCTGATCGCCGAAGGTCTGGTGCCCGTTACCTACACCGCCGACGAGGCGATCTGGTGGTGGAAGTCCGGTGGGTACAAAGTGTTGGGGGGTGCGCCCGACATTGTACCGGAGTCGCCTGCAAGCGGCCAGACAAGCGGTGACGCGATGTCCGAGCCACGAGACAACATGGCACAAAGATCACTTATCGATATGAACTTCAATGGCATGGGAGTCGACGACGGCGTCGATCCGCCTCAAGTCGCGAGCGATCCTGGCATCGATCCTTTCAGCGCAGACGTGCTTGGGCCGCGCAAATCCCCGGCGAACGATCAGGCCAATCTATCCGTATCACCCTCCAGTCCGGCGACCGGCCCTGCGCCCGCGCCCGCGCCCGGGCCCGCGCAAGGTGATGTTCCAGCCTCGAACGGAAGGGACGGGACTCCGAAATTGGCCGGTCCGCCGCCACCCATTGTTCCAATAGAAACCCATAAGGCCGGAGCGGATTGGGTTATCTCGGCCGATATCGACAAGGACGATATCGGCCGCCTGTCCGGACGGGATATCATCGTAACGCCGAAGATCCGACAAGCGGCGATAGATCACGTCACAATGTTGGCAGTCGCGGCGGGAGCGAAGGAAATACTCGCCTATGGGTACCTTATGCCGGACGGCACGATCGAAGTTCGTGTGGCGAGCGGCGAGGCCGGGGACTTATATCATAAAGGAACGCCCTCAGGTCCAGGAAAGGTGATCTTTGGAATACACGGCCATCCTGACGACGCGGTCGGAATGGTGGACAATCCGTCCGAAAATCGTGGCTTCGGCGACACGACCGTATTGAAGAAATACGGGATCCCTATGGCGACTGTCTATCATGGACAGATCGGATGGCATGAGATGGTGAAGGGTCAGCTGATCTTCACAGCCCCTTCACAAGCATTCAATGGCAACGAACGATACTCACTGAGAAGCAATCTGAACATGTCTCAGAAAAGATTCCTTGCTCCAAAAGAGAAGAAAAAGAAGGAAGCAAAAAAGCGATGACAACCCTGTAGTCATTTAAGCAAGCTTCTCCCTTAACCGAGCGTCACGAAACCTGCGACGGAGATCGAGAGGATGTCGGAAGGCTGCAGCCTCTCATCGTCACCGGGAGCGATGATCGTCAGCTCAGTCCCGGAGCGGAGGAAGTCAATCTTATAACAGATCACGCCCGTCCCGCCCGGGCACGAGGTGACGCCACCCATGTCAAACACGCTGCCAGCCTTGAGAATGGCCGCCTCGCAGCTTTGAACCTCCGACGAAACGACATGCTCGCAAGGCTGGGCCTTGAGCGTGCCAGCCTTGACCGCCGCAAGTGCCATGTCGAGCGCGAAGCCGGCCTGCACCGCATGGAACGCGTCGGGCGCCGGGAACCACACTGCCCGGTCCCATGCGTCGTCGGGATCCGCATCCTCGCGCTCACGCCACTTTTTATCGACATCGGAGCACGCCTGTTGCCAGATCAGCGTTGTGCTCCCGACTTTGGCGTCGCGCTCGATCTTTGGCAGGCGGACGATGTGGAAGGTCCGCCATGCCTCGATGGCATATGGCCGAAGCTGTGCTTTCTCATAGGGTTCGCCCTCCTTTTCGGGAGCATATTTCAGCCTGACCAGATCACGGCGACAGATGCCCTCGAATTCGGTGCCGACCGACCGGGTGGTCAGGTCGACATCGCGGATTTGTCGACGATTGATCGGGACGATCCTTTCAGCCGGCTCCAGAATGGACAGCATGTCCCGCCGCACCATCCGGTTTGCCTCCTGAAGCGTCATCGTCCTTAGCTGCTCGGTCGTCTGCCGCCGCTCCCGTGCCTGGGCGGGGTTTGTCGACACGAGCGCAAGGAGGCATGCAATCGCCATCCAATCCGTGGGACGCGCAAACCCGAACCACCTGGTTCCACGCCGATGCCTTTTATCCATTGCCGCCATCCTCGTGCGCTCAGGAGATCAGCGTACAACGTTCCCTCAATGTTCCGCAAGCCGGCGGTGACGGGTCACGGGCGATTTCCAGCCGCGATCACGATGGCCGCGGCGGTCGATGTCCCGGCCCGACTCACGGCACCAGCACCTCGATCACCCCCGCAGCGACCCGCGCGTTCACCGGTGTCCTGGCCAGCACTTCGCCATCGATCGAGATCGCCATGGGCGGCTCGGTCGCGATGCGGAGCTCGGTGCCGGAGAAATGCCGCACCGTCTCATGCCGGGCATCGAGCCGCAGGATGCTCGCCGCCCAGTTTTTGATCAGGCGGCGCTTGGCATGGCCGGTCACGGCCTGGACGACGATCTTGCCATTATCCACCTCGGCCTGTTCGTTCACCTCCGTGCCGCCATGATAGGGGCCGTTCGAGATGCGCACCTCGACCACCGCGAGCCGTTCCGCCGCTTCGCCTTCGCCGACGATCAGGGTGAAGGGGCGGAAGCGCAGGAATTCCCACGCGGCCCAGCCGAGATAGCCGGCGCGGCCGAGATATTTCTTCAGCGCATGCGGTACCGACTGAGCGATGCGCGGCGCGATGCCGATCGCGGCGCCATTGGCGAAATAATCGCTGTCGATCATGCCGAGATCGATCCGCCGCCGCTTCCCGCCCGCGATCACGTCGAGGGCCCCGTCCACATCCATCGGGATGCCGAGCGTGCGGGCGAAGCTGTTCGCGGTGCCGAGCGGCAGGACCGCGAGCACGATCTGCGTGCCGACGATATGATCGACCAGCCCGCTGATCGTGCCGTCGCCGCCGCCCAGGATCAGCAGGTCGGGCTTCTTCGCGAGCGCTCGCTCGATGACATGCTCGAGCGTCGACGGATCTTCCACGGCATGGGCGTCGACCGGAAAGGGAAGATCGTCGCAGCGCGCGCAGGCGCGGTCGAACAGCGCCTTGCCCTTTCGCGACCGGGCATTGACGATCATCGCGGCGCTGCGGATCGGGGGCGGGCTGGCTGGGGTCGGTCCGGTCATGTGAGGACTGAACGAGCGTCGACGGAGTTCGGGGCCGGGCTTTCACGACCGGCATGCGGTTCGGGCGGGCAACTCGTATCAGATCTTTCGCCGACCGATCGGATCAGGGCAGCGGACGGGACCGGCAGGACGCCGCCGGCCTGCTCGACGCTGGTCCGGATCGAGGCCAGCACGGCCGCGCGCTGTGCCGCGTCCAGCAGCGGCCAGACCGGGCTGAACTGGAACAGCCGCGCCGGATCGTCGAGCGCGGCCGCGTCGACCGGATAGTCGCTGCTCGTCTCGACGATGCGCACCTCGGTGAAGCCGGCGGCGGACAGCGCCGCCTCGAAGCGGACCGGGTCGCGGAAATGGTTCATGCCCTCGACCGGCGCCGGCTGGGCGATGTCGGGGAAGAGCGAAGCGACGCGGTCCGCCAGCAACAGGTTCGACGCCGCGCCCGACCCGTGCTTCCAGCTCGCCACGCAGCCGAGCCCGCCGGGGCGCACCACCCGCGCCATTTCGGCCAGGCCCCGGCGCCAGTCGGGGAACAGCATGATGCCGAAGATCGAGAAGGCGGCGTCGAAGCACGCGTCCGGCAGGTCGAGCGCCTGGCCGTCCATCACCAGCGCGTCGACATCGGGCAGGCCGTGCGACAGGACGGCGGCGACCATGCCGGGCGAGAAATCGGTCGCCAGCACCTGCGCCCCGTCGCGCGCGGCGACCAGCGCCAGCGCGCCCGCGCCGCACGCGATGTCGAGCACCGTCGCGCCTTTGCGCAGCGCCGCCGCCCGCCATGCCGCCTCGGCATAGGTCAAGGTGAAGGCGTGAGCCAGCTTCTGATAATCGGACAGCGCGTCCCAGAAACGCGCATCGTTCAGGTTCAGGCTCATCATGGCTCCGTGGCTGGCCGGACGGGGCCGGCGATGAGACTCTATCTCATGTAACTTTTAATGTGTCGAGTCATGATCGCCTTGCCAGCGCGGCCGACAATCGCGACACAGGCGCGATGAGGACGGACAGCCGGCTTTCGCGCATGCTGCACGTGCTGCTCCACATGGCGCGGCACGATCGGCCCGCCACATCCGCGACGATCGCGCGGATGCTCGGCACCAATCCGGTGGTGGTGCGGCGGACGATGGCCGGCCTGCGCGAGGCGGGTTATGTCCGGTCGGAAAAGGGGCATGGCGGCGGCTGGTCGATCGCGTGCGACCTGAGCAAGGTGTCGCTGCTCGACATCCACCGCGCGGTGGGCGGCCCGACCCTGTTCGCGATCGGCAACGAGAGCGACAATCCCGACTGCGCGGTGGCGCAGGTGGTGAACGTCGCGATCGACGACGCGCTGCGCGAGGCGGAGGCGCTGCTGCTGGCGCGGCTGGGCGCGGTCAGCCTGGCCGAGCTGGCGGCGGCGTTCGATGCGCGATGCGGGGCGACTCCCGAGCCGGGCGGAATCCGGGATTGAATCAAGGCCGGGTCGACCGGTTGCGTTCCCATCCGGCCAGGGCCGGCGATCGGCCAGTGGTCAGCGCCCGCTTTCGGTCGCCCGCAAATCCCTGCTAGGCTCCCGGCCGCCACCGCCGAAAGGGCCTGCATGCCGACCATCCCCGCCAATGGCGTCCAGATCCATTATGAGGAACGAGGCGATCCGGCCGGCCCGCCGATCCTGCTGATCATGGGGCTGGGCACGCAGATGATCGCCTGGCCCGATCCTTTCGTCGCGGCGCTGACGGCGGCGGGGCATCGGGTGATCCTGTACGACAATCGCGATATCGGCCTGTCGACGCATCTGCACGACGCGCCCGTCACCAACCCCCTGCTCGCCTTTGCCGCGCGGCGGATCGGTCTGCCGTTCCGCCATGGCTATGCGTTGGCCGACATGGCGGCGGACGCGGTCGCCCTGCTCGACGCGCTGGAGATTCCGGCGGCGCATGTCGTCGGCGTCTCGATGGGCGGCATGATTGCGCAGATCCTCGCCGCTTCCCATCCGGCGCGCGTGCTGAGCCTGACCGCGATCATGTCGTCAAGCGGCGCGCCCGGCCTGCCGGGGCCGACCCCCGCGCTGCGCCGCCGGATGATCGCCCGGCGCGACCCGAATCCGAGCCGCGAGCAGGCGATCGCGATGGGTGCCGCGACCCTCGCGCTGATCTCCTTCCCCGACCCCGCACGGGCGCCCGACGCGTTCAGCACCATGGCGGGCCGGGCGTTCGACCGCGCCTATCACCCGCGCGGCGGGCAGCGGCATCTGCTCGCGGTGATCGCCGACGGCAGCCGCGCGGCACGCCTGTCCGCGATCAGCGCGCCCACCCTCGTCATTCACGGCGCGGCCGATCCGCTGGTGCCGCTCGCCAATGGCGAGGACATCGCGCGCCGCGTGCCGGGCGCCCGGCTGGAAGTGATCGAGGAGATGGCGCACGACCTGCCGCCCTCGCAGCTGGACCGCATCGCCGGGCTGATCCTGGAGCATGCGCGGGGTTAGGCTGCTGCCTCCGTCAGCAGCAGTGTGGGGCTGATCGGCCGCCGGCCCGTACGGGCCGACGATGCTCTCAGCGGGATGACGCGGACCTATGACCGAACCGGGCCTGGAAGCTCCGGTAGATGCGCATGTCGCACGCCTCCAGATCGACCGCGGGGTCTTCGGACTGGTTGGTGCAGCCGTCCTTGTAATACCATGTCGCAGGCGAGGTGGTTTTCTCGTCCATGTAATAATTGACCCGACCGTCGAACGCGCCATTCTTCATGGTCAGGTCGAATTTCGGACAATGCATATAGGCGTTGCCCTCCTTGATGCACAGTTTCAGCACACCCGGCCCGTGCGCCAACCCGTTGCGGCAACCGCCGCTCCAGCTTGCTTGCGACTGAATGAAACGATCGACATTGTCGTCGTAGATCCGCGACACGATCATCTTGCATCCGCTGATCTCGAAGACCGCGACATATTCCTCCATGCCTTCGTCATATTCAGCGGCAAGAACCCCTGGATCTACCGGGAATTGCCGTGCCGGGGCAGCGGCGGGGGCCAGCAACAATGCCATGGCGCAGGTACGCAACAAGGACCGCATCGTGATCTCCTTCGTTTTCGACAGAATTGGTGACCGTCGTCAGGGGGCTGGAATCGTCCAGCGGACGCTGCCAGCAATTCGCCCGTTCGTGGGGTTGCCCGCCTCGTCGGTCGCCGGGTGGAAGCGCGCGCGGCTCCGCACCGCCGCACAGGTCGCCGCCTCCAGATCCGGGCTTCCCGGCAGACCGCTCGCGCGGCAGTCGGCGACCAACCCGCCGGCATCGATCGTCAGATCGTAGCGCACCACACCCTGCCGCTGTTCTTCGATCGCGGCGGCGGGGAAATCGTCGATGCCGAACCACGGTTCGGACGCATCGATCTTGGTCGGTCCGGACGATCGATCGGCGGCGGCGGGGGAAACGTCGGGCGTGTCGGCGGTGCCAACCTCCTCTGTCCCGAGGGCTGCCTCGATTTCGACCTTTCGCGCGATGTGCAGGCAGTTCTGCAGGATCGAATCCGCAGAAAACGCCGCCGGCGAGATCGCGAGCCCGTCGCCATCGGGGTCCGGATCGCGGTCATAAGCGTCGCTTTCCGCCCATACTCGCCTCAAGCTCGCATCCAGCGCGTCCCGATCGTGGATCGCATTGACCGCGTCATAGTGCGACTGCACAATTTCGGCCCATGAGGACGTCAGCCCGTCCGGGATCGCCGCCGTCAGGTTGCGCACTTCGGCACGGCAGCTTGCTCGATCCACTGCCCATGCGGGAGTGGCCGCGCTCGCCAACAGCGCGGCAAGAATCGCCACCACAGGCAGCGGCTCGATCCGCCGCGGTCGCTTATTCCCGATCATGTCCCGTCACCTTCGATGACCCGCGCTGTTCCGACAGGGGGATACGACGTCACTCGTCGCTGCACGGGCTGTCGCTCCGCGGAGTACCGGACGTGATTTGTAGGCAGTTCGCACGTGCCTGCCGCCATGCCGCATAGACGCGCGCGCGTTCCTGGGCGATGGCGCCCTGGTCAGTGCTGACGATATAGGGGGCACCGCACGGCTCGTCGATCATCGCGAGTGTTGCGCGGAGCACGGCGACGGTATGTTCGAGCGTCGCAAGCGCGCCCCCACTTGGCGCCGGGGAGCTGATCGTCGCCGACAACTGTTCGCACCGGGGCGTGCGTTCCGCCGCCACCGGCACCGCGGTCGCAAGGCCGATGAAGCCAGCGCAAAGGACAAAGAAACTCTTGCTCATGTATGTTCCCCCAATTTGTTCGATAGCAGGTTGAATCGTAAGAAATAATCGCTCCGGCAGGACGGTTTCGGTCTCCGATCAGGACCGGAGGGAGGACAGCGACCGTAAAACGCCGTGCTCGTGGCGCCTTTCTAAGGCGCGTGACTGGTGTATGCTTCCCTTGTTTGGGGGAGGCGATCGACGGTGCCGATCAGAATCAGGCCGTGAGCTTGGGCGATGAAGACGTCGCCGATATCGTGCGCCGGTTCGCTGGAGCTGCACTCGACCCGGCGCGGTGGGATCCGGCGATGGTGGCGCTGCAAACCGGGGTGGGGGCGGCGTGTTGCGCGCTCGAACTCACCGACACCACCACGGGTGCCGTCGTCATCAAGAACACCTGCGGCCTCGATGACGCGATACGCCGCGAGTACGAGGACCGCATTTTCCACATCAACCCGCGTGTCGCGCGCGGCATGGCGATGGCGGTCGGCGAGGTCGCCGACGACAGCCGGCTGCTGTTCGAAGACGATCCGGACCGGGCTGAGTTTCTCGACTGGCTCGAACGGACGCCCTATTACCACCTCCTTGGCAGCAAGATTCTGGGCGACAACGGTCAGGTCGGTTTTCTGACCGTCAACCATGCCAAAGCGCACGGTCCTTCCACCGATGCGCATCGCAGGCTGTTCGCGCTGCTCACCCCGCACATGCTCAATATCGTCGCAATGGCCCGGCTCTTTTCGGCGAACCGGTTGAGCGGCGATCTGGTCACCTATGCCGCGCTCGAATCCGATCGGCCGTTCGCGCTGCTGGACCGCAACGGGCAAGTGATCGAATGTTCTGCCGGATTCGAGACGCTGTTACGCTCGGCGGGGGTGCTCGCTGTCCGTCGCGGTCGACTGGCCGCTGTTCAACCGCAGCACCGACATCTGGTCGAGCGGTTCGTCGCGGCAGCGTGCGGGGCCAGACGGTGCCTGGAACCGCCCAGGCCCGCGCGGCTCGCAGCCCCCCACACGCCACTTGGGCTGGTGCTGCGCGCGCTTCCGATCGCGCCTGGAGACGATCTATTCGATATCTTCCGCCCGGCGACGCTCGTCACGCTGACCGACCTCGACCGGCCGCGCCGTATCCGCCGGCAGGACCTGATCGAGCTGTTCGCGCTGACCGGGCGCGAAGCGGACATCGCCTCGATGATCGGTGAAGGCTTGACGATCGAGCTGATCGCACATCATCTTGCGATCGGCGAACACACCGTCCGCCAGCATCTGAAAGCGGTCTTTGCCAAGGTCGGCGTTTCGCGGCAGGCCGAACTGGTCGCGACCCTCTCGCGCGTATCCTAAACGGCTGGCGCGCCGCCGAGATCAAGGCGATGGCGGTACGCGAGTGGCACGTCGCCGCCAGCGAGGCGTTTACAGCAGTCTCGATTGTCCCCTATCCCGCCTCCGCCAGCAGCCAGTCGCGGAAGGCGAGCATCGCCGGGCTGGGCGCGCGCGACTTGAGCCAGGTGAGCCAGTAGCGGCCGGTCGTCACCTCCTGCGGAAAAGGGCGGACGAGCATGCCCTGCTCGATCTGGCGGGCGAGCATCGCGGGCGGGGCGAGCGCGACGCCGGCGCCCTGCATCGCTGCCTCCGCCATCGTCACCGAGCTGTCGAAGACCGGCCCGTGCAGCGGCGGCGCGGCGACGCCGGCGGCGGCGAACCAGCGCGGCCATTCGTCGGGGCGATAGGAACGCAGCAAGGTGGCGGCGAGCAGGTCGCGCGGTGCCGACAGCGTGCGGGCGATGGCGGGGGCGCAGAGCGGGGTGAGCGGCGTTTCCAACAGCGCCAGGCTCTCCGTGCCGTGCCAGGCGCCGTCACCGAAGCGGATCGCGACATCCAGCCCCTCGCCGGCGATATCGACACGGTTGTTGTTGGTGAACAGGCGCAGATCGATGCGCGGATGGGCGGCGCGAAAACCGGGCAGGCGCGGCAGCAGCCAGCCGGTCGCAAAGGTGCCGACCGCGGCGACCGACAGCACCTGCACCGCCATGCCGCCGCCGATGCCCTCGACCAGTTCGGCGATGCGATCGAAGCTGTCGGCGAGCGCGGGGAGCAGCGCCAGCCCCTCGTCGGTGAGCGCGAGGCCGCGCGGCAAGCGGCGGAAAAGCTGCACCCCGAGCCGGCCCTCGAGCCCCTTTACCTGGTGGCTGACCGCGGCCTGGGTCACGCAAAGCTCTATCGCGGCGCGGGTGAAGGACAGGTGCCGCGCGGCGGCCTCGAACGCGCGCAGGGCATTGAGCGGCAGATGCGGGCGGACCATGGCCGCGCCATAAGATAATCTAGGGGCTCCCGCCAGCTTTGATCCTTTGCGCGCGCACCGGACCTCGCCCTAGCCTGCGCTGCATCAGCTTGAGGAGCGTGCGACCATGACGATCGACCGGCGGACCTTCACCACCCATCTTCTCCTCGGGACAGGCGCCGCCATCGCCGGATTGCCGAAGGCGGCGGAGGCGATCATCGCCCGGCCGCCGCGCGCGACATTGCTGGTCGATCAGGCGACGGGCCGCGTCCTGCACCGTTCCGGCCAGTGCGCCGCGCGCTTCTCGCCCTGCTCGACCTTCAAGATTCCCTTGGCCTTGATGGGGTATGACGCCGGAATCCTGAAGGACGCGCATGCCCCCGCCTGGGATTACGACCCGCGCATCCATGAGGCAGTGCGCGACATCGACAAGGCGCGCACCGACCCGACGCGCTGGGAGAAGGACTCCGTCATCTGGTATTCGCGCGAGATCACGCAGCGGCTCGGCGCGGCGCGGTTCAAATCCTATGTCGACCGGCTGAACTATGGCAATCGCGACGTGAGCGGCGATCCCGGCAAGGCGAACGGGCTGACCCATGCATGGCTCGGCTCCTCGCTGACGATCTCGCCCGACGAGCAGGTCGCGTTCCTGCGGCGGATGCTGGCGGGGACAGTGCTGTCGCCGCGGGCCTGCGCGCTGACCGGGGCGATCCTGCCGGTGTTCGACGGCAGCGGTGGCTGGCGGGTACATGGCAAGACCGGCAGCGGCCGCTTCAGGGATGCCGCCGGACGGGAGGACCGGACGCGCCAGCTCGGCTGGTTCGTCGGCTGGGCCGACAAGGGCGGACCGGGCGGCAAGCGGCGCGTGACCTTCGCCCAGTTCCTGGCCACGGCCCAGCCCGACCAGCCCGGCGGCTTCACCGCGCGCACCGAGCTGCTCGCGACGATCGGGCAGCTGGCGGGATAGGCGGATCGATTCAAAAGAGGCCGCGATGGTGCGCAGATGCGCCCTCTTTCGAGGAGGCGCCCATGATCCCGACCGACCCCCAGGACGATATTCCCGCCAGCATGCCCGAACCCGTCGGCGCGCCGGACAACGGGGCCGCAACCATCCCGCCCGAGGCGCCGCCCGCGCCCGAGGAGGAAACGAACGAGCAATGGATGCACCGCTTCATCGCGGAGAATGCGCACCTCGCCCGCCCACGTCCCGAGCGACCGCCCCCTCTGCCGCCCTCGCCATGGGACGGGCCGATCTCGAGCTGGAAGGTGCCGGATCATCTCAGCCTGCGGCATCGGAACGGTGGCTATATGGCGATGGCGCTGTTCTCGCGGACGATGGACGACCTGGACGAGGTCACCGGCGGCACGCGCGCCGCGACTTATGAGGAAGTGGACAAGTATTTCGGCCATGCCCTGATTGCCGAGGGGCTGGTGCCGTTCACTTTTACCGCCGACGAGGCGGTCCGCTGGTGGAAGGAAGGCGGGTACAAGGTGCTGGGTGCGACGCCCGAAGTGGCGTCCTCATCGGAAACGGTATCTGCGATGCGTTATGACGCAGCTGCGGAGAATCCTGCCAACGCCAGGGCTTCCAGCTTATCGCGCCAGAATGCAACGGCGCAGGCGGTATCGGAGCTGACCGACGAGGCCGGACCAGACATCGTCGTCGCAGCCGATCCACAGCGCATTGCTGAGATCGGGTCGCTTACTGACGCCCAATTTGCACGCTATGCCGAGATGGAACAATGGTTGGAAACACTACCGACCCGCAACGCCCCAGTGCGATCCAGGGCCAATCGCAAATCCGCGAGAAAAGCCCGCCGATTCCAACAGCGGCGGGTGTCGCTTGTCGGCTCCCGACACGGGGAGTTGAAAGGGACGGATCTCGACCGGAGTCTCGAAGCATTCACCAAGGACCAAGCTGCCATCGACCGAGCCGCCCGCCAGCGGGCAACGCCCATTACGCGAAAGGATATCCTTCTTGGCGGCGGCAGAACAGGTCGCATCACGATTGCCGACAACCCCAAAGCCTCCGCACGCGCACCAATCGGTGAGATTCCGGAATTTTCGGAAGTGGACCGGAACGAAAAATATATCGTCGAGATGTCGAGGAAATATTCAGTCGATGCCGATTTGATCCGTGCCATCGTCTATATGGAAACGACGCATGGCTGGTATGATGCCCCATTGGACATGATTCATGCCAACAAGAGCATCCGGCCAATGAACGTCAATACCGCATACTGGGGAAGCGCCTGGGGCTCGAATGTCAGCCTTCGGGGTGCCCGGTCAAACATCGAAGGCGGCACGCAATTGCTCAAAGCAATTCTGAATGCGATGCCCGGCGCAGACATCGCGAAAATCGCCACGATTTATAACAACACCGATGCTAAAAAGATATCGGACTATGGTGCGAGGGTGAAAGCCATATACAAGAAAAAATCATGGATCAGACGGACAACTCTGCCATCAACAGGAACGATCCGGATTCCGTAGTTTCTTAAGAAGGCGAGATACGGGAGTCGAGTATGCTCAAAATAATGTCGCGATCAGCACTCTACTCTCTCCCTTTATCATTGGCATTTTCTTGCCTGACAACCTTTCTATTGTGCCAAGACAACAACAATAATGAAATTTATATTACTGATACTAACATCATCGACTACAATTATCTCATTTTAGAATTCTCATCAATGTTCATTTTATCGTACGCATTTCAGTTTACAACATTCACCGCACTCGGTATGCTATTGAGTAAATTTCCTGATCGTTGATTTTATATACTACCACACGAGTGGCGTGACTCCTCTATTGATGTAACGCGCTATATGTACGACCGTGGCAAGGTGAGCGCCCCCGCCACAAGATCATTGCTTGCGAGATAGCCGATATGTCGCTCGACCGGAGAATAAAGTTCGGGCCCATGGCGTTGATCGTGGCAGCCTTGCTGGCGACATCAGCCGCGATCGAGGCGAAACCCTCTCCCGCGGCGAAGCCGGCGATCGCCAAAACCCCGAGCACCCGGCAGGCCGCGCGCGCGATCCGTAGAATCGATGCGCGCAATCTCGCCTGCCGGCACCGGGAGCCTTTCATGGGGCCGGCCGAGGTGCAGCAATGCGATTCCGAGGCTATCGACGCGTATCACAAACTGGTGTCCCGTTCCCGAGCGAACGCCCTGTTCAAGACGTTCTACCCCGACATGTTCGGCGTCTTCATGTACCGGCTGACGCCCAGCGAGCTGGACTTTGGCCATGACGCCTTGTCGAAACGCGTGTTGGTGATGTGGGAATATACCAGGCTGGCACGGCAGCGTGCCGAGATCCTGACGGGCGTGGCACGCCCCACCGCGGGGCGACCCTTGGGCAGATCCATATCCGGGATGTTCGACTGGATCGACCGGACGCCGGGCATGGCCGATTGGGTAGATGACAAGACTCTGACCAGCAGGGGCGTGACCCGTCGCTGGACGGCGATCCGCAATGCCGATTGCGCCGCCTATCCAGTGCCGCGTTGCAGGGAGCGCCTGGACGAGGCGATGCGCCGGATGGTGACGACGCTTAAACCGTCATGGCGTGAGCGGCAGCCGTTGTAAGGTTCGGTTGGGGTAGGCTGGAGGTTACCACAGCCGCACGACGAATAACGGAATAACGGTGACAGGAATAACGGTGACAGTGGACTAATTGCGTCTACAGTTCGCCGGCGATAGCATGGCTGGATGGCACGCCTGGCACGCGCGGTTTTTCCGGGTCATCCCCATCATGTGACGCAGCGCGGCAATGGCCGCGCGCAGACCTTCTTCAGCGACGCGGACTATGCGCTTTATCGCGATCTCCTCGCCGAGCATTGCGCGGCGGCCGGGGTCGAGGTCTGGGCCTGGGTACTCATGCCGAACCATGTGCATCTCGTCCTTGTGCCGTCCGATCGGGACGGTCTGCGGCGCGCGCTGGCGGCGGTGCACCGGCGCTATGCGGGCCATGTCCATGCCCGGCTGAAGCGGACCGGGCATTTCTGGCAGGGGCGCTTCGGCTGCGTCGCGATGGACGAGGCGCATCTCGGCGCGGCGCTGCGATATGTCGCGCTCAATCCGGTCCGCGCAGGCCTGGTGGCACAGGCGACCGACTGGCCGTGGTCGAGCGTTCATGCGCATCTGGGCCGCGTCGCGGACGATGGAGTGACGGCGGTCGCACCGGTGCTGGAGCGCCAGCCCGACTTCCGCGCCTTGCTTTCGGCCGGAGAAGAGGAGGAGCAGATTGCCAGACTGCGGAAAGCCGAGACGATCGGCGTCCGGTGGGCGATGCTGCGTTCCTTGCCGCGCTGGAGCGGGAAAGCGGCCGGACGCTTGCACCGGCAAGGCGCGGGCGGAAGGTCGCTAAAAGTGCACTGTCACCGTAATTACCACTGTCACCGTAATTAGGAAGGTCGCTAAAAGTGCACTGTCACCGTAATTATGTCACCGTAATTACGTGATTAACCGTAATTAAAGAAATACAACGGTCTGTTCCTGGACGACGATTATATGGAGAAACGTTATCCGGCGCTTATCCGTGGTGGGACGAGGCGAGGCGACTAGCTCATCGCTCTCGCATCGTCGCCTATTCGTCCATCATCGCGAAAGATGCTCGCATGACGATAGAATGCCAGTCGCATCGCGGACAATCTCGCCACGATATTCAACAACAACGGTGGCAAAAGCTCTGCGCCTATGGCGCAGGGGCGTAAATCATCTACAAGAACGAGGCGTGGATCCGACGGGCAACGTTTCCGTCGACGGACGTGATTCGGATTCAAGGCGGGTGGAGAAAGAAGCAGGAACAGGAGTCGGGGGATGTTTCGGATAATTTCAAGATCGTCGCTCCTTGCGCTTCCATTATCTCTGATTTTGGCGGGCCTGACGACCTTCATGTTGTATCGGACCGGGGATAACGACCTTCATGTCGCCGATCCCAGAGTTATCGGGAATCAGCATCTTATCCTTGAGTTCGGTGCGACCTTCGTTTTTTCCTATCTGTGCCAGCTGATGCTGTTCGCCGCGATCGGTCTGCTGATGAAATTGTTCCCAAGCCAGTAAGTCATCTGCGCGGGAGCGGCCTGGCCCGCTCTCGACAGTCGCCATCCCCGTCGATTCAACTCAGCACCGCCCTGCCCTAATCCGGCGCGATGAAACGTCGCACCACCACCCTCGAAGACGCCATCATCGACGGGATTTCCCGCGGCATCACCCTGCGCGAGCTGTGCCGCGACCAGAAGATCCGCTTCAGCACCGTGTACCGCTGGATGGAGGACGATGCCTTCGCTGCGCGCATGGCGCGGGCGCGGGCACTGGGCTTCGACGCGCTGGTCGACGAGATGATCGAGATCGCCGACGACAGCCGCAACGACTGGCTGGAGCGCAAGGACGCGAAGGCGGACGCGCCGCCCCAGCGCAACCCGGAAAATATCGCGCGATCGCGCCTGCGCATCGAGACGCGCATGCGCATCCTGGCGCGCTGGTACCCCCTGCGCTTCGGCGGGATGGACGGCCGGATCGGCGGGATGGCCGGGCTGACGACAATCGGGAGCACGGGCGCCGGGGCCGGCGTTTCGGCCCCAGGCGCCGCCGCCGCGCCCGTCGACACGACGGCGATCGCGGTGCGGCTTTCCTCGATCCTTGCCACGATCGCCGCGCGCGACCCCGGCGGGGACTTACTCGACGGCGATCGTGCGGACGCCCCGGGCTGGGACGACGCATCGATCATCGAGCATGACGATATCGCACCGGAGGATGATGCATGACCGAGACCGATCCCGCCCGGCTCGACGCGCTGCTGCGCCGCGCCACCCCCAGCGAGCGCGCGGAGATATTGGGGCTCACCGCGAGCGACCGCCTGGCCGAGCCGTGGCGCCCGCAACCCGGCGCCCAGGCCCAGGCGCTGGAGAGCGAAGCGGACGTGACCGGCTATGGCGGCGCGGCGGGCGGCGGCAAGTCGGATCTGGTCGCCGGCCTGGCGCTCACCCGCCACCGCCGCTCGCTGATCCTGCGCCGGCAAAAGGCACAGACCGGCGGCATCATCCAGCGCATCGGCGAGATATTGGGCTCGACGATTGGCTTCAACCAGAGCCGCAGCGCGTGGCGCCTGCCCGATGGCGCCGGCGACAGGCTGATCGAATTCGGCGGGCTCGACGGCCCGCAGGATCATCACAAATGGCAGGGCCGCCCGCACGACCTGATCGCCTATGACGAAGCGACCGAGATGCGCGAGGCGCAGGTGCGCTTCACCATGGGCTGGGCGCGCACCAGCGACCCGGCCCAGCGCGCCCGCGTGGTGATGACGTTCAACCCGCCGACCAATGCGGAGGGGCGCTGGGTGCTCGATTTCTTCGCGCCCTGGCTCGACCCGAAACACCCCCATCCGGCCGAGCCGGGCGAGCTGCGCTGGTTCACCACCCTTCGCGGGCAGGACCGGGAGATGCCGCGCGCCGACCCGTTCGTGATCTTCAAGGGCGAGCCGCTTTACGATTTCGACCCGGCGGACTTCGGCGCGGAAAAGATCGTCACGCCGCGCTCGCGCACCTTCGTGCCGAGCCGGGTGACCGACAATCATTTCTACATGCGCACCGGCTATGTCGACACGCTGCAGGCGATGCCCGAGCCGCTGCGCTCGCAGATGCTGACCGGCGATTTCACCGCCGGGGTGGAGGATGACGACTGGCAGGTCATCCCCACCGCCTGGATCGACGCGGCGATGGCGCGCTGGACCCCGCGCGACTGGCTGCCGCCGATGGAGTCGATGGGTGTCGACGTGGCGGTGGGCGGCCGCGACGCGTTCGTCATTTCCTGCCGCCACGGCAGCTGGTTCGCGCCGCTGATCCGCGTGCCCGGCCGCGAGATTCCGCAGGATGCGGGTGGGCCGATCACCGCCGGCCATGTCATCCGCCACCGCCGCGACCGGGCGGTGGTGCATGTCGACGTGATCGGATGGGGCCTGACCACCGCCAATTTCCTGACCGAGAACGGAGTGCAGACGATCGCGGTCAACGCTGCCTCGGCGAGCGGGCACGGCACCGCCGACGGCCGGCTGAAATTCGTCAATGTCCGCGCGGAAATGGTGTGGCGCCTGCGCGAGGCGCTCGACCCGCAAGGGGCCGAGCCGATCGCGCTGCCCGACGATCCGTCGCTGCGCGCCGATCTCGCCGCCTATCACTGGAACGCGACGGCGCGCGGCATCCTGGTGCGCTCCAAGGACGAGATGAAGGCGCTGCTCGGCCGCTCGCCCGATGCCGGCGACGCGGTGTGCCTGGCCAATTTCCGCTCGATGAAGGTCGATACCTGGGAGGAAGCACGGCACGATCGCCGCGTGCGCCGGCCGGAATGGGAGGAGGATCTCTACCGCGACCTGCGCGATGACTCGTACGACCTGTACCGCGATATCCGTTGAGGGATTGGCGTTGAGGGATCGGGCACGACGAGCCGAACCGCCGCGCGGGACGAACCGATCCGGTGATTTCCGCACGCCCCGCGACTGGCTCGGTCCGTCGAGTCAGGGTCGAAACGACCGCCGCGCTGCGCCATGTCCATCGGCACAGGGGCATCATTACCCGAGAGGATAGACCATGAATATCAGGATCTTGAGCACGGCCATCGCCGGCGCGGCACTCGCCATCGCCCTGCCCGCCACCGCCCAGCAACAGACCCCGCCGGGCACCCCGCCGACGACCACCCCCATCCCCCCGACGGACCCGGTGCCGCAGACTCAGCCCGCGCCCGCACCTGATGCGACGACGCCGGCACCGGCCCCGGACAGCGCCACCACCACCCCGCCGCCGAGCGACCCGTCAGCCGATACGGCGACCCCGGCGCCGGACGAGAGCGCGGATGCGGGGAAGAAGAAGAAAAAGAAGCACTGATCCGGCCGGGAGGCTGGTTGAGAGAGCGGCGCGGGGGTAACCCCTGCGCCGTTTTTTATCTTAACCCCTCCTCTTCAGGGGAGGGGCAAGGGGTGGGGCAGCGTCGAGCGGGGCTCGATGCCCCGCCCGACGCTTCGATCCAAGGGATTCGGCAGCGAATTTTGCCGTTGTTTAAGCCCCCCGGCATTGCGGCGACCTTCGTCGATTACTGGACTGACTACGGCAGATCGATCCCGCCTTCCTAGATCCAAATCTACTACCGCCGTGCGTTGAAGCACCATTGCGGCAGTCCGGATATTCTCGTTACTATAGCGTCAACTTATACACTGTTCCGCCGCCGGTTGACCCAACAACGCCTGATCGCGTTGTACCATAAAGAGCACCATCCCTGCCCATCACAAGACCGGCACTGGGGTCGTTTGGCGCCTGATTTACCGGGCCGAAAGAATATAGCGTCGTGAGCACGCCCGACCGCGTCAGGCGATAAGCCGTCCCGCAAGAGTCGCACGAAAAACTCCCGCCTGAGGATGTGGTGCCATAGAAGCTTCCGTCAGGCCCAATGATGAGGCCAAAGGGACCACTGCCGTCCGCCCGCGAATTGACGGAGAAGGCGTAGATGACAGTTAGGGCGCCTGCAGGGGTAATCCGGAACACCGTCCCGCAGCCGAAAAATCCCCCGCAGCGGCCCTGGCCGCCCGACACGGTAGTGCCGTAAAATGCGCCGTCGCTGCCCTGCACCAGATCACCGCCGGGCGCTATTCCATCCGGGGTCAGGAAGCCGGAACTATATCCATTCCCGAAGGAGTAGAGGATTGTTTCTGCACCGCCGGGAGTGACCTTAAACACGGTCCCGCAATCGTGCGTTTCACCTGTCGTACTGCAGCTATTGGCGCCGCCATTTTGCGTCGTGCCGTAGAAGTTGCCGTCGCTCCCCTGAGTCAAACCACCGGGCTGCACGCCGTCAGACGCCGATCCTCCGAATGAATAGAGCACGGTTTCCACACCGCCCGGCGTCAGCTTGAACACAGTACCGCAATTGCCGCCGCTCTGCGGAATTTGGTTGCAATGGTTAGCACCGCCAGAGGAGGTCGTGCCGTAGAAATTACCGTCACTGGCCTGGATCACGCGGTTCGGCACAATGCCGTCCGCCGGGGTCGCGCCGAAAGAATATAATATGCTGTATTGACCGCCCAGGGTTATTCTGAACACCGTCCCGCCGCCGCCATACGCCCCGCCATTGGCGGTAGTTCCGTAAATGGCGCCATCGCTTCCCTGGATTAGCGGCGCGTAAGGTGTGTAACCGTCGTTGGGCCTGCTCCCAAAGGCGTAGAGGATCGATTCCTGGCCATCGGGCGTGATCTTGAAGATGACTCCACATTGAATTGTGGCACCCGGCCGGCAGCTGTTCGGTCCCCCATTGGCAGTTCCGTAGAAATTGCCGTCGCTCGCCTGCAGCATGGGGCCGTTCGGTTGATAGCCGTCAGGCGTGTTCGATCCGAAGGAATATAGGTAGGTAAGTTTGGGCGTCACCGTCGGCGACGGAGTAGGAGTAGGGGTAGGGCTTGGCGCAGGCGTGACGGTTCCAGACCCACCCGTGCTGCCGCCGCCACCGCCGCAGCTTGCGAGGAGGATGCAACAGCCAACCCACAAATTCGCCTTACGCATACAGCCTCCCCTTTAGGGCTGTCCCGTTGCATCATCTCTTCACGGCAATCAAATGCTTTCAATCGCAATAGCTTGAGGTTCGGCGAGCGATTTGGATCTTGGAAATGTCCGCAACCGGCGCATAGCTGGCCCCGTTCCTGTATCAGTCTCAAACACCCCCATCATCGCCCTTTGGGTCCCCCCAATTCCCAGCTATGACCCTCCCATGGCCTTCGGCGTCTTCATCCACCGCGCAGACTCGATCTACGAAGACAGCCCCGCCGAGCGCTATCAATTCCCCCGCCCCTACCTCACCCGTGCCCAGCAAACAGAGGGCGACTGGATCCTCTATTACGAACCCCGCAAGGTGCGCGGCACGCGCGGCTATTTCGCGGTCGCCAAGGTCCAGCGGATCATTCCCGATCCCGGCACGCCGACCATGTTCATCGCGGTGATCGAGCCGGGCAGCTATCTCGATTTCCCCAACCCCGTGCCGTTCGGCAGCCCCGGCGATCCGGTCGAGCACGGCTTGTTGAACGATGCCGGCGCCATCTCCGGCCGGGCGCAATCGGCGGTCCGGCCGATCTCCGCGGCTGACTTCAACCGCATCATCGAGCTTGGCCTTGGCGGGGACGACACGCTGCTGCCGCGCGACGACGATCCTGCGCTCGCCCCCAATCTCCTGCAGGAGGAGCGGGCGCCTTTCCCGTTCGAGCAGGAACGCGATCGCATCGGCTATTATGGCTCGCGCATCGTGCGGGATCGCATCTTTCGCCGCGTCGTGCTGCGCGCTTATGACGAGCGCTGCGCCATCACCGGGCTGAAGCTGATCAACGGCGGCGGCCGGGCCGAAGTGCAGGCGGCACATATCCGGCCGGTCGAGGCGAGCGGGCCGGACATCGTCACCAACGGCCTGGCCTTGTCCGGCACCGTCCACTGGATGTTCGATCGTGGGCTGATCAGCCTGGACGATGATCTGAAGATCCTCGTCTCCCGCCAGATCAACGATCCCGACGGCGTGACCGCGATGATCAACAAGAGCGGCCATGCCCTGCCGCCGCTGCGCCCGGCCGATCGTCCGCATCCGCATTTTCTGCAATGGCACCGCGACCATTGCTTCAAGGTTTGAACTCCGCACGGCTCACTCCGGATCGTAGCGGAGCAGGTCGCCGGGCTGGCATTTCAGCTCGCGGCAGATCGCTTCGAGCGTCGAGAAGCGGATCGCCTTGGCCTTGCCGGTCTTGAGGATCGACAGATTGGCCAGCGTCAATCCGATGCGGTTGCTGAGTTCGGTCAGCGTCATCCGGTGCTGGTACAGCAGGTCGTCGAGATCGACCCTGATGCGGTCGCCTGCTTCCGCCATCATATGGTTCCTTCCAGATCGGCATGCATCGCCGCCCCCTGGCGGAACACCCGCGCCAGGATGAACAGCACCAGGATCACCAGCACATCGGGACCGGAAAGACGCGAGGCGAAGCGGAGGGCATAGGGCATGGCGGGCATCAGGCCGGATTCGGCCAGCGAGACCAGTTTCAGCAGAAGCGCGATCCAGCCCATCCGCGCCAGCCGGTCGGCATTGACCGCGACGAACGGTGACCCGGCCTTCACGGAGCCGACGATCTTCTCGAGCGTCAGCAGGAACCATCCATAGATGGCCAGCGGTGCCGCTATCGCCAGGAACAGCAGCGGCGAATCGTCCCCGCCAGGAGATGTCGTTGCATAAGGGCTGGTATGGACGCCGAAGATCAGGCCGATCAGGGCGATCGCCAGAACCAGGCCGGCGAGGAAGAACAACAGGACGGAAAGCACCCGGAGAAGCTTCTGGGTAATCGACAGAAGCGGATCGGAAAAGATGCGGGACATGGTCTGTATCCTTGAGGGTTGCGGTCAGGCGGCGGCAGTCGCCGCAAGGTCGGATCGGGCAATGGCATTTCGGTTCATCGAGTGCCTCCTCCTATCGAACATCGATACGCTCGATATCGATAATCAATAATGCCGAGTCGCCTTATCGTCAATCGATAATATCGATTATCGATATATCGGCGGGAACGGAGGGCCGCATCGTCCAGGGGTGGCAAGCTCTAGCCCGAACGCCAGCGCGACGGATGTGAGTCGGGAGAGCGAAAGGTCGGCCGGTCCTGTCGAGCCCTGACGGCGGCCCTGGATCGCAATGCCTGTCCGGAAACGCGCAGGGCAGTTTATGACCGCGCGTGAAATTCCAGTCGCAGCGATGGCTGGCCGACGAACTTTCCACAGACCCGGGCACCGCGGTCCGAGCGCAGATACCGATCGAAAAACAGGCGCGTGCAAGCGTTGGTCATCTCATATCCGACACGCGGATCGATCGGGCCGGCAAGCCCCGCCAGCCGAACGAGCGGCGACCAGAGCGGCGCGTCCGTCCAGTTCAGATGGTACATGCCGTTCATGGTCGCATAATAGGCATCGCCGCGGTTCCGCTCGAAGAGTGCCCGCTGGCTGGCGATGGTATGGGCGATTTCGGCTTCGGGCCATCCGCCCGCCCGGCTGCGTTCCTCCCGCATGACCTGTGCGTCCCGGCTGATGATCATCAGGGGCTGTTGCAGCCCGCGCCGCACGACGGTGGCGCTCTTCCCCGCATCGACGGCCACGCACGCCTGGAATCGGGCGTCGCGCAGGCATGCCTCGGGAACGATATAGCCGCCGAGCGACATGCCGAAGGCGCCGACATGCGTCAGGTCCAGCGCGTTCGCGACAACGGGGTCTTCCCGATCGAGCCTGCCGAGCCGGTCGAGGATGAAGCTGAGATCCTGCGCGAGGAAAGGGATGATCCCGCCTGGCAAGGCGACGCCATTCATCGCAAGCCCGCGATCGCCTTGCCGCGACAGCGCCAGGGGCATGTACCGGTTGAACGCCGCGAAGTCCGCGACCAGCGGCACCGTCGCGCCGTCGGGGAAGATCGTTGCCGCGGCCGTGCCCGGCTGATCCAGGGTGACCACGACATAGCCGTAGGACACGAGCTCCTCGATCCAGAACAGGCTTGCTGCCCTGAACCCCGACAACCCCGTCGGATTGATCAGCACCGGATGCCGCCGTCCGTCCGGGCGGGCATCCTGGCCGGCATGCGTAGGCGCGTCCTTCAGCCTCCCGAGAAGCCAGGGCGGGAGCCGGTACCGGCCCGCGATCGCGTCGAGGACTTCGCGCCGGTCGATATAGCGCTGCACCTTTCCCGGCCCGGAGGCGGGATACCAGATTTGCGCCACCACGCGGCGATGATCGCCGCGATCGGCGGTGAACGGCTCGGGTCGGGACGGATCGGTCCAATAATAAATGCGGCTGCCGATCGCATAGGGCCCACCGGGCTTCGCAAACCGCGGCGTCGGCAAGACCAAGACCCAGGCGATCAGCGCCAGCAGTACCAGCGCAGCCAGAGCAAGGGCAGCCCGGTGATCTCGGCGACAGTGCATAAATTTGATATGCAAGACCGAGTTCCGCTGTCGCCGCTCCAACAAGTGGAGTGTTACCGAAACCGCGGCAATGGGGAAGCGCATGAAAATCCCGACCCTCGTCGCCGCATGCATGGCCCTTTCCGCCTGCACCTATGCGGCAAAGGAACGGTACAATGCGAATGTCGAATGCGTCGCCAACGAGCATGTGCGCCATGACTATATCGACCAGACCTACCGGGCCGATGAGATGCTCGAAGGGGACGACACGGTGTGGCGGGCTTTATATGCCAGCCTCTGGGCCAATGCGGCGACGTTGCGCATTCCGGGCGAGCGCGTCAACCGGCAGATCATCAAACGGATCGACGCGATCCGCGCCAGGATCAACGACCCCGCAACGGGCGGCTTCATGAACAATGTGGGCCAGACGCAAGACATGTCCCGCGCCTGCATGAAACGCTTCGGCGATGGCCGCGGCGGCACGGCGGCCGCCTGATCTTCACACCATATCGCGCCGCATCGCCCACCGTCACGGAAACGTCACCCGCCCGTAACGATAGTGTCGCGCGCGCCGCCTAGCTGCGCGGGCGGGCGGCCCCTCTGGTCGCCGGGATGGGGAATGATCATGATCGAACTTTCGCGCCGCCGGCTGCGCCGCGGCCACGCTTATGCCGTGTTGATGGCCTCGGCCGCACTGGCCGCGCTCGTGCCGGCCGCCGCGCAGGCCCAGACGGCTCAGGTCCAGACGGCCGCTGTCGGCCCGGATGCCGTCGCCGTGGACAGCGGCGAGCCCGAGGACATCGTCGTCGTCGGCAGCGGCGCGACGCGATCGGTCCTCACCCTGCTGCCCTCGAACCTCGACGTGCTGCCGCCGGGCACCAGCGTGCAGAAGGCGCTGAACTTCCTGCCGGGCGTGAGCGCGCAGTCGATCGACGCGCTCGGCGTCAACGAACAGTCGCTGTCGCTGCAGGTGCGCGGCTTCAACACCACGCATCTCGGCTATACGCTCGACGGCATGCCGCTCGGCGACGGCGCCTATAATAATTACAATGGCCTCACCATCAGCCGCGCGCTGATCTCGGAGAATCTCGGCCGCGCCGATCTGGCGACCGGCATCGCCGGCCTCGCCATCCCCTCGACCAGCAATCTCGGCGGCGCGCTGACCTATTTCAGCAGCGATCCGCACAAGGAGATGGGCATCGCGGCCAACGGCACCATCGGCAGCGAGGACAGCCGGCGCGCCTTCGTGCGCGTCGACACCGGCGAGCATGGCGGCTTCTCGGCCTATCTCTCCGGCCAGTATAGCGAGCAGAAGCTGTTCGTGAACCAGGGCGCCTATAACAAGTCGACCGGCAAGCAGCTCAACGCCAAGCTGAAATATGCGTTCGACGGCGGCACGATCACGGCCTTTGTCGACCTGTCGCGCACCAACCAGGCCGACGATGCCTATCTGTCGAAGGACATGCTCGGGCGGCTCGGCTGGGACTGGGGCGGCTATGCGCCGAACTGGCAGGCCTATGTCGACCGCGCCTATTGCTCGGTGACAGCGCCGACCGCGCCGACCAAATGCGTGGATTCGACGCTGCCCGAAAAGCGCGCCGACGTCACCTTCACCAACGGCCAGATCCTGCGCAATGACAATCTCTATTACATCGCCGGCGATTTCAGCCTGACCAGGAACCTGAGCGTGCGCGGGCAGATCTATCACCACACCGACAAGGGCGCCGGCAATAATTTCATCACGGGCTGGTCGACTCAGGGCACGACCTCGACCGCCGACGACCTGCCGGTGCAGATCCGCGACACGCGCTACACCATCGACCGCACCGGCGCGATCGGCAGCCTGAGCTGGCAGCTCGGCTTCAACCAGCTCGAGGCCGGTTTCTGGGTGGAGGACAATGTCAGCAGCGCCGCGCGCTATATCTGGACCAACGTCACCGGGCCGTTCAGCCTGGCGAAGTTCCTGCAAGGCCAGCCGGATACCGCGCAATGGGTGCAGCGTACCACCTGGAAGACCGAGCAATTCTACGTCCAGGACACGGTGAAGCTGTTCGACGACGCGCTGAGCGTCGATTTCGGGTTCAAGAGCACCTATGCCAAGTCGGATGCCGAGGCGATGCGCGGCATCGCCAAGGCGGCACCGCCGGCGTCGAGCCAGTTCGCCAGCGGCACGCTGGTCGCCAAGGACAATTTCCTGCCCGAAGTCGGCGTGCGGTGGAAGATCGCGCCGGGCCATGAGGTGTTCGCCAGCTATGCGGAAAACATGGCGATGTATCAGGGCGGCTTCAAACTCGGCCCGCAATCGGTGTCGCAGGCGGTGTGGGACGTGCAGGGCAAGACGCTGAAGCCGGAAACCTCGAAGAGCGTCGAGGGCGGCTATCGCTTCGTCAGCGGCCAGCTCCAGGCGTCGCTGACCGGCTATTATGTGAAGTTCGAGAACCGCCTGCTGCAGTACAACCCCTGCCCGACCAACCAGCAGCAGAATCCGGGCTGCGGCAATTCCTTCCACAATGCCGGCAGCGTCACCAGCAAGGGCGTGGAGCTTGGCGTGCTGTGGAAGCCCACGCCGTGGCTGAGCTGGTACAATTCGGCCTCGTACAACAAGTCGACCTATGACCAGGATCTCAACTGGTGCACCACCACCTGCGTGATCAAGGCGACCGCGGGCAAGCAGCAGGTCGATACGCCCAAGGAAATGCTGTCGAGCGTGGTCAGCGTGAAATATGCCGGCTTCTTCGGCTCGGTGCAGGGCAAGTACACCGGCCGGCGCTATTACACCTATACGAACGACCAGAGCTTTGCCGGCTACACCATTGTCGATCTGGGCGTCGGCTATGATTTCGGCAGCCATGGCCCGCTGAAGGGCGCCAAGGTGTCGCTCAACGTCACCAACCTGACCGACAAGCGCTATGCGTCGAATTTCGACAGCAGCGTGTTCGCGCCCGACGATGCCACCGGCACCATCCTGGTGTTCCACTCCTCCGCGCCGCGCCAGGTGTTCGGCACGATCAGCGCCGCCTTCTAAGGTCGGCTGGCCCCGGCTCTTCCTTGCGGGGAAGAGCCGGGCCGCCCCCTCAGGCGTCGGCCGCGCGCGCCGCCATCGTCGCCCTGGCCCACCAGACCAGCTCGTCGAGCGCGGCGGTGGCGGACGGGATCAGGTTGGCCTCGATCGCCTCGATCGGCTGTTTGCCGAAATAGGGGTGGATCGCGATGAAGTCGCCGCCGCCGATATGGACGGCGCTTTTGGTCGAGACCATCTGCAGCTCGACGCCGATGCCGCGCAGATGCTCTACCGCGCGGGTGGCGCCGGTGCCGCCATAGCCGATCGCGGTGAAGGGCTTGCGGTTCCATTCCTTGTACGCCTGGTCGAGCGCGTTCTTGAGCACGCCGGTGAGCGAGTGGTTATATTCGGCGACCACGAAGATATAGCCGTCATAGCGCCCGATCGTCTCCTGCCAGCGCACCGCTTCGGGGTTCTGGCTCGGCGCCCAGAGGTTGGACATGGCTTCGTCGAAAAAGGGCATGGGATGGTCGCGCAGGTCGATCAGCTCGACCTCGATGTCGTCGCGCGCCTGGGCCTGTTTGAGCATCCACTGCGCGGGCGTCTCGGCAAAGCGCGTCGGGCGCGTCGAACCGATGATGAGGGCGATCCGGGGCTTGGCAGTCATGGTACCTCGCAGTAGGTGGTTTCCTGAGGTAACCTGATTACGTAGAGTGATCGTTACTGAGAAGGAGGCACCTTGGCGATACCAGCTAACCCGGCGGAAACCGCCCTGGCCTGCGATGCGGGACACGGCGCGGCCTGCGAGCACATCAGCCGGACGCTGGCGCGGACCAGCGACAAATGGTCGATGCTGGTCGTGCGCGTGCTGGGCAGAGGCCCCTGCCGGTTCAACGCGCTTCGGCGCGAGATCGGCGAGATCAGCCAGAAAATGCTCGCCTCGACGCTGCGCGATCTGGAGGAACATGGCTTCGTCTCGCGGACCGTGACGCCGGTGACGCCGCCCCAGGTGGAATATGCGCTGACCGATCTGGGCCGCGAGTTTCTCGTGCCGGTCCGGGCGCTTGCCGAATGGGTGATGGTGAATACGCCGCGCATGGACGCGGCCCGGGCGGCCTATGCGATCCGGCGCGCCAGCGCGTAGTAGGGCGGGAAAGACACCATGATGAAACGACTCCTGACCCTGGCGCTCGCCCTGGCCGCCCTGCCGCTGGCCGGCTGCATCACCGTGCCGCCCGCTTATGGCCCGGTCGCGGGCGATTGCACCGGCCAGACCGCCGATCCCGCCACCGCGCAGGGGCCAGTCTATTTCGTCGCCACCGGCATGCCCGCCTGCCTGGCGGATCAGCCGCTTTCGCTGTCGGTCGAGCGGGGCAGCTTCCGCCCCTATGGCGCGCCGGCCATCGAGCCGATCCGCTATGGTTTCGCCACGCCGGGCACGCCGACCTTGCCCAATCTCAAGCTGTCGGCCGACGCGGCCTGGCATGACAGGCTGCGGCGCGATCTCCAGGCGCCGCCGCGTCGGATTCTGCTCTATGTCCATGGGTACAACAATACCGTGGCGGAGGCGCTGTCGCAGGCCGACCAGATCGCCATGGCCGCGCGTTTCGACGGGCCGGTGGTGGCGTTCCTCTGGCCGTCGCAGCATACGATCGCGAAATATACCTGGGACGAGGAGAATGCGCGCTGGACCCAGGCCTATTTCGATACGGTGCTGGCCGATCTCGCGGCGCAGGCACCCGAGCTGGTGCTGGTGGCGCATTCGATGGGCAACCAGATCGCGATCGACGGGCTGCGCCATCTCCAGTCGCTGTCGCAGAAACCCGGCGCGCCCGATCTCGCGGCGCGGGTGAAGATCCTGGTGCTTGCGTCACCCGATATCGACCGGGAGCTGTTCGACCGCGACATGGCGCCCGACGTGGTGCGGCCGGGGCGGCGCGTCGCCCTGTTCGCCTCGGGCAAGGACCTGCCGCTGCGCAGCAGCTGGGCCGTGCACGGCAATCCGCGCGCGGGCGATGTCGGCTGCACCTTCCGCCTGCGCCGGCGCAAGGGGCCGCTCATCGCCGAGCCGCGCTGCTATCCCGATCCGCGCGGCGCACCGGGCGAGCTGACCGTGATCGACGGGACCGACATTCCCGGCAGGCCGCTGGGCCATAGCAACCATATCGACACGCCCGAAGGCCGGGCGGTGCTGCGCCAGTTGCTCGCGCCCGGCGCAAGGCCGCTGCCGGCGGAGAAGGGCGTGATGACGCTCCACATCGCCAGCCCGCCCGATTGCGCGAGCGGGCCGAGCCGACTGGGACTCGAGCGTGCCATCGCGCGGTGCGCGGTGAAGAAGTAGGGGATGGCGCGCCGCCGAGCCATATTCGCCATGGTCATGCTTTTGGGATCGTGCCGGGCGTCGCCACCAACCACTGAAGAAACTGTCGCTGCCCTTCAACCCGAAGCGGATGCGGCCTGCCTGTGCGAAGTACACGCCAAGAGAGCGGATCGAGCACAATGCTGGCGCGCGTTCGATGCCAGGATCAGCATGCTGACCAAGGATATAGGGAATTCGAAGGACGCACTGATGCCGACGTCACCCGTTTCCCAATGTCTGGACGACAAGGGGCCGTGCATCGGGAAGTGGTATTCGGTCGATATCGCCAGGTCTCCTCCTATGCGGGTTTGCAGTGCCCGCGATGCCGAGGCGATCGATCAGGCCTTCGAACGCGCCCTCAAGAACGACGATATGTCTGCTGCCGTCGCAGCCGGCCTCGCCGTCGCGCGGCGGGCATCTACACTGATCGTTGACGAGGACGCGCCCCGGAAAGTGGCGCCCGGCAAATAGGCGAAGGACCTAGGCGCTCATCTGCGCCCTAGCACTTAGTGAACTGGCCCTTTTTCGGCCCGGAGGCGAAGTGGCATTTGCCCTTGGCGTCCTTGGTCACGCCGGCGGCGGCGGCATGGGCGGTCGGGCATTTCACGAACTTGCCCTTCGCGTCCTTGCACGGCGCGGCAAGCGCGGGGGTGCTGGAGAGCAGGGCGAGCGAGGCGATGGCGAACAGTGACGTGCGGATCATGACATTCCTCCTGCCGATCTGGTCGGCTGCTGAGGACGCTAGGCCATAGCGAGCGCCCCGGCGGTGACGGCGGCATGACAAAGGCGTCATGGCGTGCCCGGGAACCCGTCACCGGGCCCACCCCTGCCCGGGAGCCAAGGCGGGTTTCAGGGTTCCAACGCGCAATCGTTGAGAATCGTGGTGCCCGCCAGCGCCTGGACGCCACCGCACGAGACCGTGATCGCCATGCCTTTCGCCAGGGGAGCAAGGCGTTCGCGATAGCCGCGCGGAAAGTTGACGATCATGTGGTTGAAGCGCGACCGCCCCTCCAGCGACAGTGCCAGGGTCGGGCCGGGCGTGACCATCGTCGCAATGATGCCCGACACGCGGACCGGCCCGTCATAGCGCAGCGCGGCGCCGCGCGGATTGCTGAAAAAGGCGGAATCCAGCGCCGCCGCAGTGGTGAAGGTCGGGGTGAAGGGCGGCGGCGTGGTCAGCCGATCGGCATCGCGGCGCGCGGCATCGACCGCGCGCTCCGGCTGGACCGGGCCGTCGGCCACCGCGCCGTCTGCCGCTTCTTGCCCGCGATCGGACGCGCCGTCCGCGCCGGGCGCGGCCGCCTGTTGCTGTTCGTTGCCGGCGATCGGGCGCGTACCCTCGCGCTGGCTCCATAGCAGATAGCCGATCACCAATATGGCGAGCACGATGACGAGCGGCAGGATCAGCCGTGCCCCGCCGTTCGCCGGCGCGACCGTCGGCGCGAGCGGCTCGGGCCGGGCATAGCCGGCGGCGTGCGAGGGTGTGGCGGACGCGTCTTCCGTGGATGCGCCGCATTTGGCGCAGAAACGCGCGCCATCGGTAAGCTGGGAACCGCATTGGCTGCAAAAGGCCATCGTCGCTCTCCTCGCAGTGTCGCCGTTATGGCTGTCACGACGCACGGCCGGCGCGGATCGTTCCCCGGCACGAACCGGCGACACCCCCGCCGCGGATCGCCGATTCGCCCCGGACGCGACGTAATGCCCCTTCGCGGCGATGAGTCGAGCTTCAATTAATCACCGTTCATTTGACGTTAATTGAACAGTGATTAATTGAAGGCCGTGGCACAGGACGCCGCGAAAGGCCGCCCGTCGGCGGCCCGAAAAGGAGAACGACCATGAAGCCCAGCATCATCCTTGGCGCGATTGCCGCCATGACCGCGATGGCCAGCCAACCGGCCGCCGCCTATCCGATCAAGACCACTGGGCGCACGCTCGCCAGCCCGCAGCTTGCCGTCGACGTGCTCCGCCAGATCTCGGCCTATTCCAGGGCGACCGGCGGCTGCTCCTTCGTCTTTTCGGCGCACATGCGGGTGATGCCGCGCAGCTATGCGCCGGTCGCGCCGACCATGCCGGCGGTCGCTCGTGGCGGCCATTTCGAAGAGTGGACGGTCAATGCCTGTGCCGCCAAGCAGCGCTTCCAGATCGCGCTGTGGCCGTCGCCGCGCGGCGGCACCGACTTTGCCGTGACGCCGCTCACCGGCCGCATGCCGCTCCACAGCTACTGAGCCCCGGACGCGGTTCGAACGTTATACGCTTGCTGAAAACGGGAGACTAATCATGTTGAACAGGATCAAGAGCACCGTCGCGCTGGGCCTGGCCCTGGCCGCCCTGGCCCCGACCGCCGCCGCGGCCAAGCCGTTGCCCGAATGGTATGGCCGCTATGTCTGGGAGGAACCGCTCGGCCGGGTCGGCGGATCGTCGCCGACGGACAGCATCGCCATCTTCGTCATCTACACGCTGGCGCTCGGGCCGGGCAACGGATCAACCAGTTGCCTGCTGCGCGGCGAGGGATATCAGACCAACCGGCAGATGCAGTGTACCGCAACGCCGCAGGGCAATTCCGTGATCATCAAATTCTACAAATTCGGCCCCGACAATATGGGTGGCGGCGGCTATGCCCTGGGTGCGCCGCTGTTCACCATGACGCGCGCGGGCGGCGGGATCGTCACCCAGTTGCAGGCGCTGAGCCCGTCGAGCGACGCCACGCCGCGCCGTGGCCGGTTGTTCCGGCGCACCGGCTGATCCACCATCACCACGCGGGACGTCCGCCGGCCACGCGCCGGCGGGCGTTGCCGCCCATCGACAAAGGGGGAAACCGACCTTGGGCCGACGCTTCGATCACAGCCGGGAAGAATTGTACGAACTGATCCTCGGCGCCGGGGAGATGCTGATGGCGGAGGTCGGGTACGCCGATTTCTCCGCGCGCGAGGTGGCGAAGCGCATCGGCTATTCGATCGGCACGATCCACAATGTATTCGGCAATGTCGATGGGCTGGTCACCGCGATCAGCACGCGCACCTTCGCCGAATGGGCCGATACGCTCGAGGCCAGCCTGGCCGAGGCGCGGGCGCAGGACGACCGGATCGCCGCGCTGGTCGAGGCCTATTTCCGCTTCGCCCGCGACAATCCCCGCCGCTGGGCCGCGATCTACGACCATCGGCCCGCCGCCGAGACCATCACCCCCGCGCAGCACGAGACGCGCGGCCGGCTGATGAGGATCGTCGTGGCCGAGGTCGCCGCCGCGCTGGGCCGTGCGCCCGACGAAGCGATCGGCACGCTGGCACGGTCGCTCGTCGCCACGGTGCATGGCCATTGCAGCTTCGCGATCACCGGATCCTGGGCGGCGATGGGACAGACGGATGTGGAGGCCGTCGCGCTCGCCCGCGTGCGGGAGAGCATCGCGGCGGCATTGTTGAAACGGGGCACTGCCCCCGACAGCTAGAGAGGTTGAGCCATGACGCGCACCGCACCGCTTCGCCCGGCCGGGATCGGGCCGATCGACCGCTTTGCCGGGATCGCCCCGCAATTCGACTGGACCGGAAAGGACTATCATTATCGCCGCGACGGGTGGGGCGCGCCGATCCCGGTGACGGTCGCCGAGCGCGACATGTTCGTCCGGGCAGGCCGGCACTCCCTGCTGCTGCACCTTGCCGCCATGGCACTCGGCATTCTGGCGGCGGTGCTGCTCGCGGCACGGTTCGACCCGGAGGGGGCCGCCTGGATTCGCGCGGGGATCGGGGCGATCATCGTGTCCGCCATTGGCCTGGCCCTGTATCGATCCCATGTCTGGTCCACCCGCGCGCCGGCGCGCGCGCTGGTCAATCGCCGCCCGGTCGGTCCACCCGGCGACGTGGATGTCGCGCGCTGGCCGGGTTACGGGACGATCCTTCTCGGCGTCTTCGCGGTGATCGTGACCGCCTCGACGCAGACGGCGGCAACGCCGAGTTCGGCCGTCGTCTTCTCGATCGTCGCGATCGTGGCCGGTGTCACGGTCGCCGTCATGAAATGGCGGTTCGAGCGCGTCCTGACACCGGCGCAGCGGGAGCGGGCGGCGCAGTGGCGCGAGGCGGAGCGCATGCGTCACCGATCGCCGCCTCGCGGCTTCGTGAAAAACCTTCTCCTGCTGCTTTTCCTCATCGTCGAGGTTGTGCTGGTGCTGCTCATCTTCATCGGCGTCATGACGGCGAGCATCGATATCGCCGGATCGAGCTGGGAAGACCCGGCGGCTGCCCCGTTCCTGATCGGATTCCTGCTGTCAGGTGTCGGGATCGCCCTCGCGCTGTGGCCGCTCGAGATCTTGTGCAAGCGGCTGACCGGAACCGGGGCGTTGGACGCGTTCAACGGTTTCCCGTTCTGACCGGGCGTCAGGCTCCGCTGGTCTCCGTCGCGGCGGTCGTCCAGCCCAACCCCGGGATAGTGATCGACCGTTTCCCCGACAGGTCGACCCGGGTCACGAAGATGTTGCGGCCCTCGATATAGCTCATCACCCGCCGCGCGCGGCCGAGCGAGCTGGTGCCATAGGTGCGCGCGACCTCCTCGTCGCTGGGGCAGGGTTCGCCCTCGCGCGCGGCGCGGGCGACGAGCAGGAAGGCGCCGAGCATGTCGTCGGGCAGGTCGCCCGCCTGCTCCAGCGCCTGCTGCCATTCTCCGTCGAGCCGGTCGAAGATGCCCGCGCGCGCCGCGGCGAGGCGGCGGGCGAAGGCGGACGGGTCGAGCGGGCTGCGCTTCACCCCGGCCATGCGGCAGCGGACCTGGAAATCCTGGAACAGCACCGCGGCACTGCGGAGCGTCGCCTCGGGATCGTCCATGATCGCGCGGAGCACCTGGACAGTGACCTCCTCCAGCTCCTCGGGCGATTGCTCCGGCGCGCTGTCATGCTCGCGCGGCGGCGTGGCGGCGAGATCCTGCAGCAGCTGGGCGGCGGGCGGCGTACGCGGCGCGGGCGAGACGCCAGGCGGGAGCAACGGGAACAAGGTGCTCGCCGGCTCCTCGATGCCGTCGCGCAGGAAGGTCATCATGTCGTCGGACGGAGCCTGGGGCAGCGGCGTCAGCACCGGGCTGGAGCTGCGCGCGCTGGTTTCCACCGCGCCGATCTTCACCATCACCGGCCGGCGCGAAATCGCGGGGCCGAGGCCGAGGAACGTGCCGCGCGAGAGATCGCGGATCGATTCGGCCTGGCGGCGCTCCATGCCGAGCAGGTCGGCGGCGCGCGCCATGTCGATGTCGAGAAAGGTGCGGCCCATCAGGAAATTGCTCGCCTCGGCCGCGACATTCTTGCTGAGCTTGGCGAGGCGCTGGGTGGCAATGATGCCGGCAAGGCCGCGCTTGCGCCCGCGCGACATCAGGTTCGCCATGGCGGAGAGCGAGGCGCGGCGGACTTCCTCGCTCACCTCGGCGCCGCCGGCGGGGGCGAAGATCTGCGCTTCGTCGACCACGACCAATGCCGGGTACCAATGTTCGCGCGGGGCATCGAACAGGCCGTTCAGAAAGGCGGCGGCGCAGCGCATCTGCCCTTCCATCTCAAGCCCCTCGAGGCTGAGCACCACGGAGGTGCGATGCTCGCGGCAGCGCGCGGCGAAGCGGGTGATCTCGCCCACCGCATAATCGACGGCCTCGATCGCCACATGACCGTACGGCGCGAGGGTGACGAAATCGCCTTCCGGATCGATCACGATCTGCTGCACCTGGCCGGCGCTGCGCTCCATCAGCCGGCGGAGCAGATAGGATTTTCCCGAGCCGGAATTGCCCTGGACGAGCAGACGCGTGGCGAGCAGCTCCTCCAGATCGACATGGACCGATTTGCCCGAGCCGTCCGTGCCCATATCTACCTGAAACGTCATGCGCTGCCCTTGGCGGATCGGAGTGCGCCAGGGCAAGTGCTTAGCGGTGGGCCGCGCCCGTCCGGCCCGGGAGAGGACGCCTGCACGACCGACCAATCCCGATCTGACCGCCCTCCAAACGGAACCATCCGCCCGCCTCGACTATTATGACGGCCTGAAGCGCGGGGGCGACAAACGGAGTGTTGCCATGAACGCGAAGATCATCGGCGCGGCGCTTGCCGTGACGGCCATGATGTCGGCCTCGCCGGCGCTGGCCAGCAAGCGCGATACCGCCCGAACCACGATCGCCGCCGCCGAGGCCAAGATCAGCATGAACGACAAGACCCCGATGGACGGCCGCGCGGCCGACATCCAGGCACGGGCGAGCGCAGCATTGGCCGAGGCCCGGCTGCAATGGAGCCTGAGCAAGGAAGACAAGACCATCGCGGCGGCGACCGAGGCGAGCGCGCTGGCCGATCTGGCTGCCGCGACTCAGCAGAAACAGGCCGCGCAGGACGAAGCGCATGCGCAGGAAACCGCGCTGGCCCCCGTGCCGCCGGCGCCCGTACCGCAATAAGCGTTTGCGGGCTTTCAGGCTTATCCCGATTCAGGAGACAGAGTGATGCGTACCCTAATGATGACGCTGATGGCCGGTGCCGCGATGGCCGTGGCCACCCCGGCCTTTGCCGACAAGACCGACCGCATCGTGGTCGACCAGTACCGCGCCAAGATCGAGGCGGCGCGCGCCGACCCGCTCGTCGCCCGGTACGGCGCGGCCCAGCTTGACGAGGCGACGGCATCGCTGCCCGCGCTGGCCGACGATCTCGACAAGGACAAGGCGGAGCGGGCGCGCGCCTCGATCGTGCGGATCGATGCGCTGATCGCCGCCGCGCGCGCCAATGCGCAGACCGCGATCGCCAAGGACCGCGCGGCCAATGCCGCCGTCGCGAACCAGCAGCGGCTGGCCGAGAGCCAGTCCCAGGCGGAGCAGGCGCGGGCCGATGCCGCCCGCGCGCAGCAGGATGCCGCCGTGGCTCAGGCGGATGCGGCCAAGGCGCAGGCCGATGCCGAGGCCGCACGCAAGCAGCTGGCGGATCTTCAGCTGAAGCAGACCGCTTTGGGCGCGACGCTGGTACTGCAGGACGTGGTGTTCGAGACGGGCAAGGCCGAGCTGAAACCCGGTGCCGAAGCACGGCTGCGGCCGCTCGCCCAATATCTGCAGACCAACACCGCGGTGAAGATCCGCATCGACGGGCATACCGATGCGCAAGGGTCGGACGCGTCCAACCAGCAGCTGTCCCAGGCGCGTGCCGCAGCGGTGCGCACCGCGCTGAGCGGCATGGGCGTCGATGGTGCACGGATCGAAGCGGTCGGGCACGGTGAAAGCCAGCCGGTCGCCGACAACAAGACGGCGCCGGGCCGCCAGCAGAACCGCCGTGTCGAGATCACCCTGGTGGGGCAGCAGCTCGGCCAGGCAGTGGCCGCTACGCCGCAATAACGCTCAAGGGAGAGGGCCGTTAGCGCGAGAAGATCGACGCGCGGCCTTCTTCCCCGGCGGAATGGAAGAAGCGGAGCGCTGCCTGCGTCACCGCGGTCGTGTTGGCGCCATGCGCAAACGCGAGATCGCCCATTACGAGCATGAAAATGGCGGCGAGCACGAACTTCATAGCGTGCAGTCTACCCGCAAGAGATTAACGAATCCTCGACGCCGGGCTCAAACGCGACCCGACGCGCTCGCGGATCCACAGCGCGACGGCCTCCGCGGCGGTGATCGGGATCATGTGGCCGCCATCGATCATCGTCAGCGCGACTCGGGGAACATCGGCCGCGATCCGGGCGCCGTGGATCGCCGGGTCGAGAATCCGGTCGTCCCTGCCAAACAGAATCGCGACCGGCACGGCGAGATCGCCATAGCGCGCGGCCAGCGCCGCCATGTCGGCGCGCGCGGCGGCGAGATCGGTCGAGGCGGCGTGGAAGGCGCCGGGACGCAGCACCAGCTGGCCGCCGCCGAGCGTGGCGAAGTCGGGCGGAACCGGCTCAGGCGCGAATACCGCCACCGCGCCCCTGCTGCCCGATAATAGCCCCACCGGCGTGGCCAGCGTCCAGGCGACGGCGCGGCGCAGCGCGGGCGACGCGATGGCGATACCACGGAACGCCGCCGGCACCTGGTCCTGTGGCTGAGTCAGCGGGGCGATCAGGGCGAGGCCGCCGACCTTGTCGGGATGATCGAGCGCCAGAGCGAGCGCCACCGCGCCGCCGAGCGAATGGCCAACGACCAGCGGCGATTCGAGGTCGAGCGAGTCGATCAGTCCGGCGATCAGCCTGGCCTGGGCAGCGATGGCGGCCGAGGGCGCCGCGGCGGAATAGCCCGAGCCGGGACGGTCAACGAGAATCACGCGGTGATCGGCGACGAGTCGGTCAGCCAGGGCATAGCCGAAATTGCGCATCTGCCCGCCGAGCCCGTGAATCATCACGATGGCCGGGCCATGGCCACGATCGGCATAATGCAGGCGCACCCCGTCGATGGTGACGAACTGGCCGTCGGGCGGCACGTCGCGCTCGATGCGGCGCATGGCGGCACGCGAGAACAGCGCGAGCCCGCCGACCAGGGCCGCCGCGCCCGCCGCGACGGCGGCGGCTATCATTGGCGCATTGCGCCCGGGCATCGGCCGATCGACATGATGACTCTCCTGGCGCTTCATGGCCGCACCATCCTTTCACAGCCGCCCGGCGCTGTCACGTGCGGCGGGCCCTTCGGGAACCAGCGAATCCCCGCGCCGTTCGCGCGCGCCCACCTTGATCCGGAATATACCGCGCCCATATACAAATCACTGTTCAACAACGGAAAGGAGGTGGTCTGATGTCTCATTGTCGTAAGCCGGCCACGGCGAATCATGTGAGCATGGCCTCCAGCGCGGGGGCGTCGCGCGCCTGATTTCCAGCCGTGACCGGCTGACAATGGAAAGGCCGCCCCGAAAAGGGCGGCCTTTTTTATCCCCGCTCCCCGTCAAGACACGGTAGAAGTAAGACTTTTAACACCGGATCGGTGCATAGCGTAAACCATGATGGGGATGGGGGAAGCATATCGGGCAATGGCCCGGCTGCGGTTTGCGCTGGCCGCCATGGTCGTCGCGTGCTGGTCGATTCCGGCCAGCGCCGAGACATTGAAGCTCAACGCCCCGCTGTGCCACGCCGTCTCCGCGCAACGCCTGGCCGATGACGGGCTATCGTCGCTGCGTTTCGCCTGTGACGGGGCGCCGGCCGGCTATCAGGATGAGAGCCTGTGGCTGCGCGCCGACCTCACCCGCCTGCCGGACGATCGCAACGACATGGTCTTGATGGTCCATCAATCCCGTTTCGACCGGCTCGCCGTCCTGTTCTCCTATGCCGACGGCGCCGCGCAATGGCAGCAGGTGCGCAGCGGCGATTATGGATCGCACTGGCGCGCGGGTGGGCAGATCGCCTTCGAGGCGCCGGTGCGGAACGCGCCGCTCGTCGCGGTGACGATGCGGTTCGACAAGCTCGCCAGCCACCATCTGCTGCGCATTCGCCTGCTGAAACGCGGCGATAGCGGCGTCCAGTCCGCCGCGCTGGGCGCGGTGATCGGCGCGGCGCTGACGCTGTTGCTGATCGGCATGATCTACAATCTGTCGCTTGCGCTCGCCGTGCGGCGGCAGTTCCTCGCCTGGCAGGGCGCCTGGGCGGGGTGCATGCTGCTCTGGGGACTGATCTGGTCGGAGATGCATCTTATCGCGGTCCCCGGCATGGCCGGCACGGTCTCCGCGCAGATCTGCACGTTCCTCGCCTGCCTGGCGTTGACCCTGGCGACGGCGACGGTCGTCACCTCGTTCGACGATCGCGCCCTGCCGCGCTGGGCGGGACGATCGACGCTGGCGCTTGGTGTCGCCGTCGGTGTGCTCGGCGTGCCGCTTGCCCTTATCCGCAGCGCGGCGATCGACCTGTTCGGGAACGTCATGGACGTGCTCATCCTGGTCGATCTGGTGCTCGTCACGGCCTGTCTGTCCTGGGCCTGGCGGCGCGGCAGCCGTGAGGCGCGCGACTTTGCCTGGGCATGGGCGCTGCCGATGGCGACCCTTGCCTTTATCCAGTTCGTGAATGTCGAGGACGCCTTCTGGGGTGGCGGTTCGAAGATCATCGTGCTGCTCGCCGCGGCATGGCAGACATTGTGGCTGTCGCTGGCCGCGAGCCGGCGGTTCGCCCATTTCCGCATCGAGCGCGACCATGCGCGTGCCGCGGAAGCGCTGGCGAACGAGCTGGCGCGGCGCGATCCATTGACCGGCCTGCGCAACCGGCGCGGATTCCTCGAGACGATCGAACCGCTGCTCGAACAGGCGCGGGCGGATATGATGCCGGTCGCCCTGCTGCTGATCGACATCGACCGGTTCAAGTCAGTCAACGACGCCCATGGCCATGAGTCGGGCGACAGGGTGCTGCGCTGCATCGCCGAGCGGCTCGAACGCTGGGAAGGGCCGATGTGCGCGGTGGCCCGGCTGGGCGGCGAGGAGTTCGGCCTGATGATCGCGGGGATCGAGGGGTTCGCGCTCGCCTGTTTCGCTGACGGCGTGCGGCTGGAGATCGCGGCATGCGACCATGGCGGGGCGATCGGCGATCGCATCGTGACGGCCAGCATCGGCGTCGCGGAAACCCAGGCGCCGGGCGATTTTCAGCAGCTCTTCCGGCTGGCGGACCGGGGTTTATATGCCGCGAAACAGCAGGGCCGCGACCGGGTGGTGGTACGCCGCTTCACGGCGATGCCGACCGACGCGCCCAAGACACCAGGCGTGCTGCGGGCGCCTTATTAGGGCGACCGCGCCAACGCCTATACCGCGCGGCCCATTCGCCGCTAAATCCCCGTCATGCCATCGCGTGTGAAAATCTTCTTCGACGGCGGATGCCGGCCGGGCGGCATGGAAACCGCGGTCGTGATCGGCGGCAGGGCGCATATCCAGCGCGATCTCGGGCCGGGCACGGGCATGGAGGCCGAATGGCTTGCCCTGATCCACGCGGTGCGCCTGGCGCGGGAGCTTGGCCTGGCTGACCCGCAATTCCTCGGCGATTCGCTCGCGGTGGTGAGCCAGGCCAATGGAGACGCGAAATGCCGGGGCGCCCATATCGGCCATCTCGACGCGTTTCGCAGCCTTGCCCCCGCGGCGCCGCGCATCCGGCATATCAAGCGGTCGCAGAATCTCGCCGGCATCGCACTCGCCCGGCTGCACGCATGATCCTCTACAGTTTCCGCCGCTGCCCCTATGCGATGCGGGCGCGCATGGCGTTGCTGGCGAGCGGGGCGTCTTTCGAGATTCGCGAGATCGTGCTGCGGGACAAGCCGGCGGCGATGATCGCGGCCTCACCCAAGGCAACCGTGCCGGTGCTTGTCCTGGCCGATGGGCAGGTGATCGACGAAAGCATCGATATCATGCGGTGGGCACTTGGACGCGCCGATCCGGAGGATTGGCTGGCCGGGGACGATGCCGCGCTGATCGGCAGCTTTGACGAACAGTTCAAGCATCATCTCGATCGGTACAAATATGCCGACCGGCACAAGGCCGACCCGATCCGGCATCGTCTCGCCGGACTGAGCATACTGCACGAGCTGGAGGAGCGGCTGGCCCCGGCCGGGAGCCTGTGCGGCGAGGCGCGGTCATTGGCCGATATCGCGATCTTCCCGTTCGTGCGGCAATTCGCCTCGGTCGACCGGGCCTGGTTCGACGCGCAGGCGATCCCGCGCGTGCGGGACTGGCTGGAACGGCACACCAGCTCAGCGCTGTTCGAGCGGGCGATGGTGCGACTGAAAGCCTGGACGCCCGGCGACGCGCCGGTCATCTGGTCATGAAGTGTCACAGCTTCGCAACATGAGGGTCCGATAGGGCGAGCATGATCAAGAACTACACCAGCCTCACCCGCCGCGCGGTTCTTGCCGGGGCGGGCGGATCGGCCGCGCTGATCTCGGTCGGCGCGCGCGGGGCGCAGCGCCTGCCGCAGGGTCTGTTCTCGCTCGGCATCGCTTCGGGCGATCCTGCCGCCGATGGTATCGTCTTGTGGACGCGTCTGGCCCCGGAACCGATGGCCGGCGATGGCGGGATGCCGCCGGTCGCGGTGCCGGTGCGCTGGGAAGTCGCCGAGGACGAAGCGTTCGCCCGCATCGTGCGGTCCGGCACGGCCCGCGCCGAGCCGATCTGGGGCCATGCCATGCATGTCGAGGTGACCGGCCTGCGCCCGGCCTCGCGCTATTTCTACCGCTTCATCGCCGGCGGCGAGAAGAGTGCGGTCGGGCGCACCAGCACTGCGCCTGCGCCCGGCGCGGCGGTGGACCGGTTGCGCCTCTGTTTCGGGTCCTGCCAGAAATATGAGGCGGGGTTCTATGCCGCCTATCGCCACATGATCGACGAGGATCCCGACCTGATCCTGTTCCTGGGCGACTATATCTATGAAGGCGCGCCCAACAAGAAGGACGCGGTGCGGCTCCACCGCAATGCGGAACCGGAAGACCTGGCCGGATATCGGGTGCGTTACGCCACCTACAAGCTCGACCCGCTGCTGCAGGCTGCGCACCAGGCGGCACCCTGGGTACTGACCTGGGACGACCATGAGGTGTCCAACGATTATGGCAACGCGCGCGACGCCAACAACAGCGACCCCGCCAGGGTCCTGCTCCGCCGCGCCGCCGCCTATCAGGCTTATTACGAGCACCAGCCGCTACGCGCCGCGACGCGCCCGCACGGGCCGGACATGCAGCTGTATCGCACGCTCGACTGGGGCCGTCTCGCCCAGTTCCAGATCCTCGACGACCGACAATATCGCGGCCTGCCCGCCTGCCAGCCGCCCGGCCTGGCAGAGGCGCACCAGCAATATCTGAGCCTGGTCACCGCCTGTCCCGAACTGGCCAATCCGGACCGCTCGATGCTGGGCCGCCGCCAGGAGCGCTGGCTCGACGACCGGCTGGGCACCACCCGCGCGACCTGGAACATCCTCGCCCAGCAGACACTGATGCATCAGCAGGCGCGGATCGACGAGGACCATCCCGAACGCGGCCGCCAATATCCGGCCGATACCTGGTCGGGCTTTCCCGCGGCGCGCGACCGCATCTTCCGGCGCTGGGTCGAGGCGGGCACCAGTAATCCGCTGGCGCTGGGCGGTGACATCCACGCCTTTGCCGCCGCCGAGATCCGCGATCCGGCCAAGCCCGACGGTCCGCCGATCTCGGCCGAGTTCGTCGGTGGATCGATCACCTCGCTGATGCACGACCCGAGCCTGAAGGCGCTGGCCGGCGAGAACGGCATCGGCTTCACCGAGAATGAGGTGCGCGGCTATGGCCGGGTCGAGCTGACGCCGACCGGCGGCAGCGTGACCTTTCGCGGCCTGACCGACAGCCGCAGGGAGGATTCGGCGATCAGGGACATTGCCCGCTTCGCGCTCGACCCGCGCCAGCCCGGGCTTCACAGCTCCCTGTCATAAGGGCCAAAGGCGCCCTGCGTCGGGAGGAAGACACGCGTGCGCCGTAAGCACGCGCCTGGCTCGGAGGGCTCGCCCGAAGACGGCGGGGCGTCGATTCAAACCTTGTCCCACCTCCCCTATTCCGCACTGCATGTGCACGCCCAAGCCCCCCAAGCCGCAAACCATTCCCGAGCGCCAGGCGCTCAAACTGCCCGATGGCGGCGCCACCGCGCCGCGCGTCGAGGATGATGTTCGCCGACGACGCGCGATGATGGCGTCGGTGTTCCAGGGCATGCTCGGCCAGGGATCGGGACCGTCGACCACGACGGTGTTGGGAGGCTGATGATGGCCCCTGCCCTCCTCCGCTCCGTGAAGGAACGCTGCAACCGGCGCCTTTCCGCGCTGAAGGCGGCGCGCCAGCCCTATGAGGCAGAATGGGCGGACATCGCGAGATGCGCGCAGCCTTCGCGCTCGCGGTTTCTCGTCTCGGAAAACAATCGCAATTTCAGGCGAACCAATGCCGCCATCTTCAACGGACACCCGATCCTGAGCTTTCGCACCCTGACCGGCGGTATGACGAGCGGGCTTTCCTCGCCGTCCCGGCCATGGTTCCGGCTGACGCCGTTCGACACCGACCTCGCCGGAGACGGCGCGGTGAAAAACTGGCTGAGCGAGGTCGAGCGGCGGATGTACGGCTTCCTCGCCGGCACCAATTTCTACGGCGCGGTGAAGGCCGGCTATGCCGAGATGGGGCTGTTCGGCACGGACGCCTGCGTGATGGTCGAGCATGACCGCGAGGGCGCGGTGTGCCATGCGCTGACCGCGGGCGAGTACTGGATTGCGCTGAGCGACGCGATGGTGCCGGATACGCTGTATCGCCGCTGCTCCATGTCGGTGCATCAGCTCGTCCAGTCCTTCGGACTGGAGCATGCCAGCGATTTCGTGCGCAATTGCCACGCCAATGGCCGGTATGACGAGCAGATTCCGGTAGTCCAGGCGATCGAACCGAATGACGAGCGGGTGCCGGGCGTGATGACCGCGCGCGGCAAGCCCTGGCGATCAGTCTATTGGGACGAGAATGACGGACGCGCCGATCGGGTGCTGCGCGTTTCCGGTTATGAGGAGCAACCCTTCTGGGCACCGCGCTGGGACACGATCGGGGGTGATACCTATGGCACGTCGCCCGGCTTCGACGCCCTGCCCGACATGCGCGAGCTTCAGCTCCAGACCAGGCGCAAGACCCAGGCGACCGAGTTCCTGATCAGCCCGGAGAAGATCGTGCCGGCGACGGTCAAGCTGACCGGCAGGGCAGGCAATATCGTGTCCGCCAGTGCGATCGATGCGGCGGGGGTGATCGTGCCCTACACGATCAACCCGTCGGCGATCGGCGCGATCAATGAGGACGTCATGCGCTGTACCGAAGCGATCGACCGGCTGACCTATGCCGACCTGTTCATGGCGATCACCAACATGGACGGCATCCAGCCGCGCAATGTCGAGGAGATCGCCAGCCGCAACGAGGAGAAGCTGACTCAGCTCGGCCCGGTGATCGAGCGCGTCAACAACGAGAAGCTCGAGGTGGCGATCGACCGGACCTTCGGCATCATGTCGAGGCGGGGTCTGCTGCCGCCGGCGCCCGAGCATCTCCAGGGGCAGGCAGTGAAGGTCGATTTCGTGTCGATCCTCGCCCAGATGCAGCGAATGGTCGGGCTCGGCCAGATCGAGCGGACGGTGGCATTCGTGGGCAATCTGGCGGGGCGCTTCCCCGAGGCGGCGGACCGGCTCGATGTCGATGCGATCGTCGACGACTATGCCGATCGCGCCGGGGCGCCGCCCCGGATCATCCGTTCGGTCGAGGACGCCGGCACGCTGCGCCAGGGCCGCGAGCAGGAAGCGCAGATGGCGAAGATGGCCGCGATGGCCGGGCCGGCCAAGGACGGCGCGGCGGCGATGCAGATGCTGGGGCAGATGGGCGCACAGGCTGGGCCGGCTGGGCCTGGGCCCGGGCAGTAGCACCAAAGACCTCGTCACCCCGGACTTGTTCCGGGGTCCACCGGTCCGCACGCACCACCACCCGAGGCTCTGGCGGCACCATGGACCCCGGAACAAGTCCGGGGTGACGGCTGGGGGTTGAGAAGTGTCGAACCGCACTGCCCCTCACCCTTCCCTCTCCCACAGGGGGAGAGGGAGAAAAGCGAGCGCTCCCCATGATCGAAAAGACCGACAAGCTCATCCTGCTCGAAAGCGCGCCGTTTCGGCGGTTCCTGCTGTCGCTCGTGCAGCGCGCCGGGGTGTTCGACACCACCGCGAATGTCGCTGACGGGCGGCACCTGTATCTCGAGGGCCGGCGCAGCCTCGCGCTCGAGATTCTGCGTGATTTCGACGCCGCGCAGCCGGTCGCCCTGCCCGACGGAATCCCCGCGGCGACCTTGATTCAAACATTGCACGAACTGGCGCATTCGATGCGCAAGGAGAATGTCCTTGAACCACGAAACATCTACGCAGAACTCGGAGACGATGCCGCCTGAGGCGGAAAACGGCTTCGACGATTTCGAACCTTCAGCGCTTGGCGAGGATCTTGCCGAGGGCGGGGAAACCCTTCCGGAAGAGGATGACGGCGAAACGCCCGACGCCGATGCCGGCATTCCCGACCAGTATCAGCTCACCGCGCCCGAGGGCCTGACCCTCGACCCGGTGGCGATCGAACTGGCGACGCCGGTGTTCCGCGACCTCGGCCTGTCCAACGAACAGGCCAACAAGCTGATGCCGGTGGCGGGGCAGTTCGCGCAAGGGCTGCTCGACCGGCACCAGCGCCAGGTGCTCGGCCAGGTCCAGGCCGAACGCAAGGCCTGGCTCGACAGCGCGCGCAACGATCCGGAGATCGGCGGTCCGCACTGGTCGACGACGATCGGCACCGCGGCCAAGGCGCTCGACGCGCTCGGCTTCGGCAAGGGCAGCGCGTTCCGCACGCTGCTCGACGAGAGTGGCCTCGGCAACCACCCCGAGATGATCCGCGCCTTTCAGCGGGTCGGCAAGGCCATCGGCGAGGACGGCTTCGAACGCTCGTCGGGCATCCATCATTCGAAGCGAGACAGGGCGGAGACGCTCTACCCCGAAGACACACCCAAAGGAGGGTAAGACATGGCGACCATCGGCAATTCATTCCTCAACCTGATCGATCTCTACAAGGGCGCCGGCGGCGCCGACGGCCAGCTCGGCGAAGTGGTCGAGGTGCTGCGGCAGCTCAACCCGATCATGGAGGACGCGGTGACGGCACCCTGCAACATGGGCACCGTCCACCGCCACACCATCCGCACCGGCCTGCCCGATGTGGCCTGGGGGCGCCTCTACCAGGGCATCCCCCAGTCCAAGTCGACGACCCAGCAGGTCGACGATACCACCGGCTTCGTCGAGGGTCTGTCGACCGTCGACACCCGGCTGCTCGAAATCTCCGACAATCCGGGCGGCGTGCGCCTGTCCGAAGGCCGCGCCTATCTCGAGGCGATGGCGCAGGAGGTGTCGCGCGGCTTCTTCTACCACAACACCACGACCACCCCGGAGCGGTTCAAGGGCCTGGCCGCGCGCTATTCGGCGCTCGGCGGCGGCGGCGCGGGCGGCCAGATCATCAATGGCGGCGGTGTCGGTTCGGACAATACCTCGATCTGGTTCGTGACCTGGGGCGACGACTATACCACGCTGATCCACCCCAAGGGCACCAAGGCCGGCGTGACGCGCGAAGACAAGGGCGAGCAGCGCACGAGCGACGGCAACGGCAATATCTATTATGTGAAGGAGGAGCTGTTCCGCCAGCATATCGGCGTGGCGGTGCGCGATTGGCGCTACAATGCGCGCATCGCGAACATCGACGTGTCGAACGTGGCCGCCGGATCGGTCGACCTTTACGGCCTCATGCGCCAGGCCTGCTACAAGTTGCAGGGCCGACGCGCGGCCAAGATGGCGTCGAACGTCGCGGCGCAGGGCCGCACCGTCATCTACATGAACCGCGACATGCTGCAGGCGCTCGACGCGGCCGGCACCAATGCGTCGAACGGCGCGCTGATGCTCAAGCCGATGGAGCTGCAGGGCGAGGAAGTGCTGTCGTACCGCGGCATGCCGATCCGCGAGACCGATGCGCTGAACAATGCGGAGAGCGTAGTTTCCTGATGCGCACCGCTTTCCTCCGTTCGTCCTGAGCTTGTCGAAGGACTGCCCTTCCTTCCGACGAGAAGAGCAGGGCTTCGACAGGCTCAGCCCAAACGGGAGGAGGGATGCCGATAAAGCCACGAACCACGCCATTCAGGAGAATAACCATGATCTACGACGCAAGCACCCTGTTCTCGAATGCCCAGGCGGTGACCGCCACGGCGGCCTCGACCAACATCATCGATCTCGGCACGACCGGCACCGTGTTCGGTGCCGCCGCGGCCATCACCCGCGATGTCGGCAAGGGCAAGGAGGTCTCGATCCGCGCGAGCGTGGTCGAAAGCTTCAACAATCTGACCTCGCTCAGCATCGGCATCGAGACCGACGACAATGTCGGCTTCGCCACGCCCAAGACGGTATGGACCTCGCCCGCCTATACGCTGGCGCAGCTGGCGGTCGGCGCGACCCTGTTGCTTCCCGACGAGCTGCCGGTCGGTACCGACGAGCGCTATCTGCGGCTCAAATACACGGTCGTGGGCACCGCGCCGACGCTGGGCAAGATCACCGCCGGGGTGACCGCGGGCAACCAGACCAACCCATGACCGGAGCACCGACCATGAAGCAGCCCCCTACCTATATCGCGCCGCACATCGTCTATACCGGCGGCGAACTCTACCGGCCTGGCCAGCCCTTCACCACCGATGCGCCGCCGGGCGCCGCCTGGGAGCTGGTGAGCCCGGCGAAGAAATACGCCGGCGCGGCGAAAGCCGAGCGCGAGGAAAACACGCAGTGAGCCTGTCGCGGGGACGGTGATCCAGGCCGTTCCCGCGACGAAATACGCGCTGGTCGCTTGGTCGATTCTTGAGCGCAACGACATTGTCGACACCCGCCATTTCCCGCACCCGGACGCGACTTCTTTTGCAGCCGGAGCACCCATGGCAACGCAACTCGCCCCTCGCGCGCCCATGAAGACACGCGAGTTCCACAACCATCATTTCGATTCCACGATCTGGAACGACTTCGCGTTCCGCGACGACGACGTGGTCATCGCAAGCTATGGCAAGTCCGGCAGCACCTGGATGCAGCAGATCGTCGGGCAGCTGATCTTCGCCGGCGATCCGGAGGTGAGCGTATCGGACCTGTCGCCCTGGCTGGACCTGCGCGTGCCGCCCAAGGAGGCGAAGCTGGAGGCAGTCGAGGCACAGCAGCATCGGCGCTTCCTCAAGACGCACCTGCCGGTCGACGCGCTCGTGTTCAGCCCGCGCGCCAAATATCTCTATGTGGCGCGCGACGGCCGCGACGTGATCTGGAGCATGCACAACCATCATGCCAGGGCCAATGCCGCGTGGTTCGCGGCGCTCAACGACACGCCCGGGCGGGTCGGGCCGCCGATCCAGCGCGCCGACCCGGATATGCGCCAGTATTTCCGCACCTGGCTCGACCATGACGGCGAACCTTTCTGGCCGTTCTGGGAGAATCTGCGCGGCTGGTGGGCGATCAAGGACCAGCCCAATGTGATGCTGGTCCATTTCGAGGATCTGAAGCGCGACCTGACGGGCGAAATGCGGCGCATCGCCGACTTTCTCGATATCCGGATCAATCCCGCGCACTTCCCGTCGATGGTCGAGCATTGCACTTTCCCATGGATGAAGGCGAACGCGACCAAGGCCGCGCCGCTGAGCGGCATCTTCTGGGACGGCGGGGCGGAGACCTTCATCAACAGGGGCTGCAATGGCCGCTGGCGCGATACGCTCAGCCTGCGCGACGTGATCGATTACGAGACGCGCAGCGTGGACGAACTTGGTCCGATCTGCGCGCGCTGGCTGGCCGGCGGCGTGCGCGCGGTCTGACGATCCATTCTCGGGCCCGACGGGCGGGTCGGGCGATTTCAGGGGCCCGACGGGCGGGCCGGGGCGTTGACCGATCATGAGCAACCGACCTGCCGCCCGCATCGTACCCCTCTTCCTCCCCCTGTTTCTGCTCGCGAGCTGCGGCGGCGCGGCAAGCAAGGACGAGCCGCCCGCCAATGCCGCCGGCTTCGTACCGCCGGGCGATGTCGCCGCGACGCCGATGCCCGGCCAGACGCCCGAGACCTCGGCGACGGCCTATATCGGCAAATTCCCCAATGATCCGGTCGGTGGCGTGCTGTTCTTCGACCGCACCGATGTTTCCAAGGCCTTGCTCGACGCCGTGCACGACAATGTGACGCGCGCGCATTTCAGCGAATCCAGGGGACCTGAAAAGCCGATCTATGCGCGGGGCGGGAAGGTCGTCGCGGCGGGATGCGACGCGCAGGATTGCAGCGGGCGGAACTGGGCCTTTCTGTTCGATCCGGCGGCGAAGACGGGCGAGGCCTGTTACCACGACACCGCGACGATGCAGGATTCCAGCCGCTGGTTCTCCAACGGCGTCGCCCTGATGCGCGGCGGGATGTGCCCGATCGCCTGAGGCCGGACGAAGGCACCACTGGCAGAATCGCCCAAAAAGTGCATTCATGCGGCCGTGCAGGGCACGGCGGATAACAGCCGGCTCCACCGAGGAGAGGTTGATATGAAGCAGGTCGCGCTACGATCCGTTCTTTGCCTTGCCATGATCGGCGCCGCGCCGGCCGCTGCCGTCGCGCAGAAGGCGCCCGCGCCCGCGGCGCCCAAGCTCTCCAAGGAAGCGCGACCGGTGCTGGCGGACGCCCAGGCAGCGATCAAGAAGGGCGATTTCGCCACCGCGTCCGCCAAGCTCGCCCAGGCCGACGGCCTTGCCCAGAGCAATGACGACCGCTTCATGATCGGATCGCTGCGGCTCGATCTCGGCAAGGCGCAGAACGACGTCGCCGTCCAGGCGCAGGGGATCGAGGCAGTGCTGGCGAGCGGATTCCTGCCAGCCGCCAATGTCGTGCCATTCAACCTCGCGGCCGGCCAGATCGCCTATAACAACCAGGACATGGCCAAGGCGGACAAATATCTGACCGCCGCCATCGCCGCAGGCGCCAGCGACGCGAATGTCTATGCGCTGCTGATGGAAACGAAGATCGCGCAGAAGAAGCCGGACGAGGCCGTCACGGTGCTGGAGCGGGCGGTCGAAGCGAAACCCGGCGGCGTGCCCGTGCCCGACGAATGGTATTCCCGCGCGTTCGGCATCGCCTATCAGGCGAAACACGGATCGGCCGTCGAGCGGGCCGGCCGGGCGCGGGTCGTCGCCTATCCCAGCGCGACGCATTGGCGCGATGCGCTGATCGGCTATCGCGACACCAACGACATCGACACCCAATATGTCATAGACCTGATGCGCCTGCTGCGCGCGGCAAAGGCAATGAAGGGACAGGGCGATTATCTGTCCTATGTCGAGAACACCTATCAGAAGCTGCCCGGCGAGGCGTCGGCGGTGCTGGCGGAGGGCGTGGCGAGCGGCGATATCGTGATGGCGACCAACATGACCGCGCGCGAGTTCAACGATGTGGTCAAGACCAAGATCGCGAGCGACCGGGCGAGCCTGCCCGCCGGCGCCGCGCAGGCCAAGGGACCGAACGGCACCGGGACGATCGCGCTGGCCATGGCCGACGCCTATTTCGGCTACGCCGATTATGCCCCCGCGATCGAGCTGTACAAGGTCGCGCTGGCCAAGGGTGGGGTCGATGCCGATGTCGTTAACACCAGGCTGGGCGCGGCATTGGCGCTGAGCGGCCAGGGCGACGCGGCCAAACAGGCGTTCGCCGCCATCAAGGGGCCGCGCGCGGCGCTGGGAAGATACTGGACGGTGTGGATCGACCAGCCGAAGTGACCCGCGCGACCGGGGGAAACCGGAGCGGGCGCGACGCGTTGATGGGCATTCACTGACGCAAGAAGGCCTTGTCATGACGCACCAACGCCCGCTTCCCGACGCAGCCGTGCCGCCCTATCCGCTGCACCCCGAGCCCCATGACGAGACGCAGGAGCCCGCCTTCTTCACCATGGGCAGCGAGCACCGGGAGGATGACGATAAGGCGCAGTATATTTTCGGAGAGCGTTTTTCACTGTCCGACGCGCTGTCGACCAATACCATCGCGATCGGGGCCGCGATCGGGCTTGGCGTCGCGGCGATCGCCGGCGCGCTGCTCTATGGCCGCCGGAAAGTGGAGACGCCCCCTGCCCGCCCAGCGCGACGCCAGCCCGCCCGCACCACCAAGCCGCGCGCGGGCGCGACGACGAAGCGCGCCAAAGCCTGACCCCGGACGGGCTTCGTCCATTCGAGCCTTATCCGGCCGCTGAGGGTACCGGATCGAGCGCGGCGTCCACGTCTGCGCCGGCCGGTGCCTCGATGATCGATCGTACCCGGGCCGCGAGCGCTTCGATCGCGAAGGGCTTGGTGATGATCGCGGTGCCCGGCTGGTGAAAGCCGGGCGCAAGCGCCGCATTTTCCGCGTAGCCCGTCATGTACAGAACCTTGAGGCCCGGCCGAAGCTCCCGCCCGGCATCGGCGATCTGGCGGCCGTTGAGGCCAGGCAGGCCGATATCGGTGATCAGCAGATCGATGCGGTCGCGCGAGCGGAGCTTTTCGAGTCCCTCGGGGCCATCGCCGGCCTCGATCGCCTGATAGCCGAGCTCGGTCAGGACCTCGACGATCAGGCCGCGCACCACCGGTTCGTCCTCCACCACCAGCACCGTTTCGGCGGCGCCCGTCGGTTCAGCCGGGGCGGAACGGGCTACCGGCTCGTCGACCGTGACGGCGCCCTCGTAGCGCGGCAGGCAGATGCTGAAAGTGGTGCCGGCACCGGGTTCGCTCTCGATCGAGGCATGGCCTTCGGACTGGCGGGCGAAACCATAGATCATCGACAGGCCAAGCCCGGTGCCCTGGCCGAGCGGCTTGGTCGTGAAAAACGGCTCAAAGGCACGCGCGATAGTATCGGCGTCCATGCCGCTGCCGGTGTCGGTCACCCGAATGCAGACATATTCGCCGGCGTTCAGCTCGCCATGACGCTCGGCGAACGCCTCGTCGAAATCGGCGTTGGAGGTCTCGATCGTCAACCGGCCGCCATCGGGCATCGCGTCACGCGCGTTGATGACGAGATTGAGGATCGCGTTCTCGAGCTGGTTGTGATCGCACAGGATCGGCCACAGATCGTCCGCCAGGATGAAATCGAGATCGATCTGCTCGCCGAGCGTGCGGCGCATCAGATCCTCCATCGATTCGATCAGCGGGTTGGCGGCGACCGGGCGCGGATCGAGCGGCTGGCGACGCGAAAAGGCGAGTAGCCGGTGGGTCAGCGCCGCGGCGCGGTTCGCCGCATTGGTGGCGCCGCCGATGAAACGATCGACCCCGTCGAGTCGCCCGGCATCGAGCCGGCGCTGGACGATCTCCAGGCTGCCGGTGATACCCTGCAGCAGGTTGTTGAAGTCGTGCGCGATACCGCCGGTGAGCTGGCCGACGGCTTCCATCTTCTGCGACTGGCGGAGCGCCGCCTCGGTTTCGGCCAGCGCGTCGGCCGCTTCGCGTTCCGCGGTTACGTCCCGGCCGAAGCTGTAGAGCGTGCCGCCATCGGCCACCGTGATCCAGGCGATGCGGTGTCGGCCACCATCCTTGTGCATATAGATTCGCTCGACCTCGAGCATCGGCACGCCAGCGGAGAATTCCTCCAGCGCCCCCCTGCTCTTCGGCAGATCCTCGGGCGCGACGAAATCCGTCACCATGCGGCCGATCGTCTCTTTCTCGGTCCAGCCGAGCACCTTGGTCCAGGACGGATTCACCGCATGGACTTCGCCGGAGGTAGACACGACCAGCTTGATCACTGGCGAGAGGTTCCAGATCCGCTCCCGGTCTCGCGCGAGACTGCGTTCCTCGGTGATGTCGCGGCCGACTGCGTGGATCCGCCCGGCATCGGGCACAGCGGTCCAGTCCAGCAGGCGATAGCCGCCCGTCTTCCGGGCATAGCGATTCTCGAAGGCCAGCGTGGGAGCGCCGGCCGACAGCGTCTCGATCTGCTTCGCCGTGGTGGCGACGTCGTCGGCATGGAGGAAAGCGACGATGCTCCGGCCGACCATCTCGTCCTGGCTCCAGCCGAGCAGCCGGGTAGCGGACGGATTCACCGCGGTGATGACGCCATGGAAATCGCATACCAGCATGAGGTCCTGCGACAGCATCCACAGCCGGTCGCGGTCGCGCTGGCTTTCAACCTCGGACAGTTTCTGTTCGTGAATGTCGGTGTTGGTGCCAATCCAGCGCAGGATCGTGCCGTCCTCCGCGCGGATCGGCAGCGCGCGGACGAGGTGCCAGCGATATTCGCCATCGGCACGGCGGATCCTGAACTCGGTCTCGTAGTCGGTGCCGGCGGCGATGGAGGAGGCCCATAGGGCGGCGGCATCGGGCAGATCGTCGTGATGGACCGTGCGTGTCCAGCCAGCGCCGATCAGGTCGGCCGGGGCGAGACCGGTATAATCGAGCGTTCGCTGATTGAACCAGTCAAGCCCGCCACTGGGCGGCGACGTCCAGACATGGTTGGCCATGGCTTCGGCGAAAGTGCGGAACTGCGCTTCACGGGCATTGATCTCCGCCAGCCGCGCCCGCGCCTCATATTGGCGCAGCCGCGCGCGGACCGCCGATTTGGCCAGGCTGATCAGCGTGGTGGGATGGAATGGCCGTTCCAGGAACGTGACGTTGCCCAATGTTTCGAGCAGCCGCACCGCCGCCGGATTTCGCTCCAGCCCGCCGCCCCGCTGCGTGAGCAGGATGAAGGGAAAATCCGACCACTCTTCCTGCATCCGCAGGAAAGCGTCGAGCGGATGGAGATCCGCCCCGCGCAATGCCTCTTCGGTGACGAGCGCGAAACCGGCGCCCACCTGCAGTTCCGCCACCAGGCCCGGAAGATCTGCCGCAGTGACCGCCTCCATCCCGGCCTCGCGTAGCATGGTCGCAGCGATCGTCGCGTCCCGTCCATGCGGGGCGAGAACGATCGCGCGCTGGGCCGATATGCCGGTCACACAGGTCTCATTCGTCGGCGAACCCGTCGTGTGGCGTGGAACCGATCAGCGACGGTACGCCGCGCAACACGCCCTGAAACTCCGTCAATGGCTTGCCGAGCGTGATGCCCTCGCTGCCGATCCGGAATTCGCGGATCGTGTCCTCATGCGCGCCGGTGCGTTTCTTCACGATCGAAATCGCGCGGCGCACGCGCCCGGCGGCTTCGAAATAACGCAGCAGAATGACGGTATCCGCCAGATAGGTCACGTCGACCGGCGCCCTCATGTCGCCGACCAGGCCGTGCTGCGCCACGGTCAGGAAGGTGGTCGCGCCCTGGCGGTTCAGATATTGCAGCAGCTCGTGCATGTGCAGGATCAGCGCCTGCTCCTCCGGCATCGCCGCCTGGTATCCGTTGACGCTGTCGATCACGACGGTACGCGCCTTGTGCGTCTCGACGCAGTTGCGCACGCGCTGGGAGAATTCGCCCGGGGTCAGTTCGGCCGCATCGACCTGTTCCAGCGTCAGCGACCCGCTTTCGACCATCGCGTCGAGATCGATTCCCAGGGCCCGGGCGCGGGAGGTGAGCAGGCCCATTTCCTCGTCGAAGATGAACATCGCCGCATGCTCGCCCCGCGCGACCGCGTCCGCGACGAAAGTCAGGGTGAGCAACGATTTGCCGGTACCGGCGGGGCCGATGATGAGGGTGCTAGATCCGCGTTCGAAGCCGCCGCCCAGCAGCGCGTTCAGCGCCGCCTGTCTGGTCGCCACCAGATCGCGGCTGAAACTATTCTTGTGCTCGGCCGATACGAGCCGCGGAAAGGCCCGCACGCCGCCGGTATCGATCACGAAATCATGATAGCCGCCGCGGAAACGCTGGCCCCGATATTTCACCACGCGCAGGCGGCGGCGCTCCGCGCCGTAATTGGGCGACAATTCCTCGAGCCGGATGACGCCGTGCGCGACGCTGTGCACGGTCTTGTCGAGCATTTCGGTCGTCAGGTCGTCGAGCATCAGGATGGTCGTACCGTGACGCGAGAAATAATGCTTCAGCGCGAGGATCTGGCGGCGATACCGCAGCGAGCTCTGCGCGAGCAGCCGGATCTCCGACAGGCTGTCGAGCACGACCCGGTCGGGCTTCACCCGTTCGAACGCCTCGAAGATGCGCTTGGTGGTCTCACCGAGCTCGAGATCCGAGGAATAGAGCAGGCTCTGCTGCTGATCCTCGTCGAGCAGGCTTTCGGGCGGTACCAGCTCGAACACCTCGATCCTGTCTTCCAACACCCAGCCATGGGAGGCGGCGCTGTCCCGCAATTCCTCCTCGGTTTCGGAAAGGGTTATGTACAGACAGCGCTCCCCGGCCGCGGCGCCGGCCATCAGGAACTGACAGGCAATCGTGGTCTTGCCCGTGCCGGGACTGCCTTCGAGCAAATAGAGGCGGCCCCGGGTAAGGCCGCCCGCGGTGATGTCATCCAGTCCGGCAACGCCGGTCGCCGCCTTTTTTTCAAGAGTCATGTCGGCTCCATTGTTCGCCGCGCCGGACCAGCACGCAAGCGAGATAATGTCGCGGTCTAGACGCAGCCGGTGCGCGGCGCCTTAACATCGAGGCATGTCGATATATCAGGCCGGAAGCCCCGGGATGTCCATGCCGGCGAATACGGGCCGGGGAGCGGCCGGCACGATCGCCTCGTCCGGACAGCAGCGCGCGATCGCGTCGAGCACCGCCACCAGCGCCCCGTCGTCGGACGGATAGGCCAGATGCGCGCACCCGGCCTCGATCCGGTGATCGGCCTCCCCGGCGGCACCGCGCGCGGCGAAGACGGGGATGACGCCGTCGCAGCGCGACCAGATCGCGGCGGTGGGGACCGGCGGCTTTTCCGACAGGGTACATTGGATCGGCGGCGCGCTGACGCGGTGGCCGGCGATCCATTCATAGACCCGCGCGAGCATCGTCGTGCTGAGATCGCCGGAAAAGGGGCTGCCAAGGGTGATGACGGCGCGCACGCGGTGCGGCGCCACCTTGGCATATTCGCGCGCGATGAGCCCGCCAAAGCTCCAGCCGAGCAGGATCACGGGACGATCGTCGCGACGCTGCAACTGGTCGAGCCGCGCGTCCAGGCGTTCGAACAGATCGGCCGAGGCGCCCATGTTGCGCCCCAGGCCCCAGCGATAGGCGCGGTACCCGGCATAGCGCAGCGCCATGCGCATCGGCCGCATTGCCGCGTCGGTCGCGAACAGACCAGGCAGCAGCAGGATGCGCGGCCCACCCCGGTTGGCGAGGCGGCGCCGCAGCGTCTTGCCGGCGGGAACCAGGCTCCGGGCGAGGAACCAGCATTCACGAATGGCATGTACGGCGGTATCGGGAAGGGACTTGCGGTCGACGAGGCAGTCGCATTCGGTTGCGGTCATCAGGGTCGAACGATTCTTCGCGCCGGAAGTTTCAAGTCCCGCGAGGGACGGGTTTGGCGCATTTTCGTCTCCCGGCGATACCATTCCGACGCCTTTGGCTTTTCTATATTGGTCATGACCCTATTAAGGGGCATCGGCGATCGCGGTGTGACAGGGATTCAACCCCTGCGGACCGCATAGGCTCGATTCCCGGAGGGAACCGGCGGAATGCAGCATCGTTGCACCGCCAGATATTGGGGAACGGTATGACCGATCAGACCGACGACCAGCCCAAACAGGCGGTCGCGGCACAGGATAGCGAGGCAGTGCCGGTGTTGATCACCTTCGCGCTGCTTTTCCTGCTGTCCGCCGCAGTGTGGTTCCTGCTGGACCGGATCCGGGCCGACGAGGTGCAAACCGAGCTGACCCGCACGGCGGCCCATGGTCCGGCTGCATCGGGCAGCAGAGTCGCGAACAAGGTCGCCGCCGCCAAATAACGAAAGCCGGCGCGTGTCCTCGCCGGTCATTGTTCGACCGTCGCCTCGCGTTGGAGCATCAGGTCCCGAATCGCGTCGGCAAGCTGTTCCTCACGGAACGGCTTGGTCAGCCTGGCGCCGATAGCCTCTCCGCCAGCGGGAATTTCCGCATAGCCCGAGACGATCAGAACCGGCATCGAGGCCGGGAGCGCGGCCACGAGGTCCGCGCCCGTCATTTCCGGCATGGCGTAATCGGTCACGACCAGGTCGATCGCCTGCTGCTCGACAATCGCCAGCGCTTCCCGCGCCGACGCGGCGCGCAGCACCCGATGACCCATTTCCTCGAGCATCGCCGCCGTGTTGGTCAGGACGAGCGCATCGTCATCCACCGCCAGCACCACCAGCGGCTCCATCGCCATATGAGGCGCCGCCGCCTGGTCGCGCTGATCGGCGTCCACCGCCGCCGTCGCGAGCGGCAGCCACAGTTCCGCCTTGGTCCCCTTGCCCGGGCGGCTCTTCAGGATCAGCCGGCCGCCGCATTGTTCGGCGAAACCATGCACCATCGACAGGCCCAGGCCGGTGCCCTTGCCGACACCTTTGGTGGTGAAGAACGGCTCCATCGCATGCGCGAGCGTCACCTTGTCCATGCCCTGGCCGCGATCGACCACCGACAAGCGGACATAATCGCCGGGTTGCAGCCCCGCACCGCGCCCGATCCGCTTTTGCTTGCCCTCGATCGTCACTCTGCCGCCGTCTGGCATGGCGTCGCGCGCGTTCACCACCAGGTTCATCACCGCCAGCTCGAGCTGGGACGGATCGGCACGGGCGGGCGCCAGGCGGAGCGGGAATTCGGTGTCGATGCTGATTCCCGCACCGATCGTCCGCTGGAGCAGCTCGGCCATGCCGCGCACCAGATTCCCGACATCGACCGTTTCGAGCTTCAGCTCCTGCCGGCGCGCGAAGGAGAGCATGCGCTGCGTGAGGGTCGCCCCCCGTTCCGCCGCACTCATCGCATTGTCGAGAAAGCGGCCGATATCCGCTCCCTCGGGGATGCGGCGCCGGGCCAGATCGAGGCTGCCGATGATCACGGCGAGCAGATTGTTGAAATCATGCGCGACGCCGCCGGTCAGCTTGCCGATCGCATCCATCTTCTGCGACTGGAAGAATGCCTCCTGCGCCAGGTCCAGCGCCTGCTGCGCTTCGCGGCGCTCGGTCAGGTCACGCGTGATCTTGGCGAAGCCCACCAGCCGGCCCTTCGGGTCGCGCACCGGATCGATCACGACCGACGCCCAGAAGTGCGTGCCGTCCTTGCGCACGCGCCAGCCGGCCGCCTCGAACCTGCCCTCGCGCGCCGCGGTGTCGAGCGCGGTTTCGGGCAGCCCTGCGGCGCGGTCCTCCTCGGTATAGAAACGCGAGAAATGATGGCCGAGGATTTCCTCCTCGGTATAGCCCTTGAAGCGTTGCGCGCCGGCATTCCAGCTGGTTACCAGGCCACTCGGATCGAGCATGTAGATCGCATAATCGGTCACGCTCTGGACGAGCAGGCGGAATCGCTCCTCGCTGTGCCGCAGCGCCTCCTCGGCCTTCCGCCGCTCGCTCAGGTCACGCGTCACCTTGGCGAAGCCGATAAAGGTGCCGTCCGTATCGCGGATCGGATCGATCACCACATTGGCCCAGAAACGCGTCCCGTCCTTGCGTATGCGCCACCCCTCCGCTTCGAACCGTCCCTCGTTCAGGGCGGTTGCGAGCGCGCGCGCCGGCAAGCCGGCGGCACGGTCCTCCTCGGTATAGAAGCGCGAGAAATGATGGCCGAGGATTTCGTCCTCGGTATAGCCCTTGAAGCGTTGCGCGCCGGCATTCCAGCTGGTCACGACCCCGCTCGGGTCGAGCATGTAGATCGCGTAGTCGGTAACGCTCTGTACGAGCAGCTCGAACCTGCTCGTCGGCTGCGCCTCGCCCTCCCCGCTTACCATCGTTCCAGCCCCCTCCGGCCGATGCCCAAGAAAAGGAGAACCAGCCGCCGGCAGGATTGTTCCTGCGGCATCCCGCAACACAGTTGCCGGCGGTTGCCAAGGGCCACCTGTTGCATCGTCCTGCTGAAGCGCGCGATATGGCCGAGCGAGCCGCCCGATGGACACTGGTCGCGATTTTCCGGTCGACGAGAATTGTTGGGAAAAGAAGCGGAAAGAAAGTTACACTTCCTCCGCAATATGTTAGCGCTAATATGGGGCCGAGATCGGCTGGATCGGCCTTGCAAACCGCTCGCAACGTTCGCACTTGCACCACGACTATGTGCCGGGCGCGAGACCCAGGATCATTGCGGGGATGCTCGGAAAAAGAAGAAGCTGGCCGACAAGGGGATGAGCCAACCGATGCCGACTGTTTTCCGCTGGCCTTCGGCCTCCTTCATTTCCGCTGCGGCGCTCGCCTTGTCTGCCTGTTCGGGCAGCGGCAAGCCGCCCGCGCCGCCGCCGCCCCAGGTCACCGTTGCCGTGCCGCTGCAGCGCGACGTGGTCGACTGGGACGAATATGTCGGCCGGTTCGAGGCAATCCAGGATGTCGAGCTTCGCCCCCGCGTGTCGGGCACGATCGACCGGGTACTGTTCGTCAACGGGCAGCGCGTCCGCTCCGGCCAGCCGCTCTTCACGATCGACCCGCGTCCCTATGCCGCCGCGCTCGCCCAGGCCCAGGCGCAGTCGGCCAAGGCGAACGCCGCGCTGATCAACGCCCGGTCGGAACTGGCCCGCGCCGACAAGCTGCTTGCCGCCCAGGCGATCAGCAAGGAAGAATATGAGACCAAGCAGGCCAATGTGCGCAGCGCCGCGGCCGATCTCGCGGCAGGGCAGGCCAATGTCAGCAATGCGCGGCTGAACCTCGGCTTCACCACCGTCCGGTCGCCGATCACCGGCCTGGTATCCGACCGGCGCGTATCCAAGGGCAATTTCGCGACCGAGGGCACGACGGTGCTGACCCGCGTCGTTTCGACCGATCCGATCTGGTTCTCCTTCGAGGGGGCCGAGAGCTTCTACCTCAAATATATCCGCCAGGCCCGCACGGGCGAGCGTGGCTCGTCCCGCAACACGCCGAACCCGGTCCAGGTCCAGCTCGCCGACGAGAGCGGCTTTCGCTGGCGCGGGCGGATGGAGTTTGTCGACAATGCGATCGACACCAATTCGGGCACGATCCGCGCGCATGCCGTGATCGCCAATCCCGACGGCTTCCTGACGCCCGGCATGTTCGGCCGCGCGCGCCTGCTCGGTTCGGGCACCTACAAGGCCATGCTCGTCCCTGACGAGGCGATCATCACCGACCAGACCCGCAAGCTCGTTTATGTCGTCGGCAAGGACGGCAAGGCATCGCCGCGACCGGTCGAGACCGGGCCGCAGGTCGAGGGCCTGCGCGTCATCAAGACTGGCCTGGCGCCGACCGACGAGGTGGTGATCGAGGGCATCACCACCCTGCAGCCCGGCGCCGCGGTAAAGGCAAAGAAGGTCGTGATGAAGCCGCAGGCGGCTGACACGGGCCCGACATCGCAACCGGACACGGCACCGCCGCCGTCCGAAGCCACGGCGAACTGATCCCGTGAAATTCCCCCATTTCTTCATCGAGCGGCCGATCTTCGCGGCCGTCATGTCGATCCTGATCGTCGTGTTCGGGCTGGTCGCCTATCCCGGCCTGCCCGTCGCGCAATATCCTGAGATCGCGCCGCCGACCGTGGTGGTCACCGCCAATTATCCCGGCGCGACCGCCGAGACCCTGGCCGAAACCGTGGCCGCGCCGCTCGAGGAATCGATCAACGGCGTCGAGAACATGCTCTACATGTCCTCGTCCGCCACCGGCGACGGATCGCTGCAGATCACGGTGACGTTCAAGCAGGGCGTCAATGTCGACCAGGCGCAGGTGCTGGTGCAGAACCGCGTCTCCACCGCCGAGCCGCGCCTGCCGGCCGAGGTCCGCCAGGTCGGCGTGACCGTGCTGAAGAATTCGCCCGACATCCTGATGGTGATCGCGCTGACCTCGCCCAACGGCTCGCTGCCGCAGCAATATGTCTCCAACTATGCGACGACGCAGATCATCGACCGCATGGCGCGCATCCCCGGCGTCGGCGGCGTGCGGGCGTTCGGCGGGCGCGATTACAATATGCGCGTCTGGATCGACCCTGATCGCGCCGCGTCGCGCAACCTGACCGTCGACGAGATCGTCGCCGCGATCCGGGCGCAGAACGCGCAGGTCGCGGTCGGATCGGTCGGTGCGCCGCCGTTCAACCAGGGCGGTACCGCCTTCCAGCTCGGCATCCAGGCGACCGGGCGGCTCACCACCCCGGAACAGTTCGGCGAGATCATCGTCAAGCGCGACGACCAGGGGCGGCTGACCCGCCTGCGCGACGTCGCACGGGTGCAGATCGGCGCGCAGGATTACGGCATCAACGCCTTCCTCTCGGGCAAGCCGATGATCGGCATCGCCATCACTCAGCTGCCAGGATCGAACGCGCTGACCACGGCGGCGGCCGTGCGCGCCGACATCGCCGAGGCAGCGAAGAGCTTCCCGCAGGGGATGGCGTACAGCATTCCCTATAACCCGACCGAATATATCCAGGCGTCGATCGAGGCAGTGTATCACACGCTGATCGAGGCGATCATCCTGGTCGCGCTCGTCGTGCTGCTGTTCCTGCAGAGCTGGCGCGCGACGATCATCCCGCTGATCGCGGTGCCGGTGTCGCTGGTCGGATCGCTGGCGATGCTTGCCGTGTTCGGCTTCAGCCTCAACAATCTGTCGCTGTTCGGCATGGTGCTCGCCGTCGGTATCGTCGTCGACGACGCGATCGTGGTCGTGGAGAATATCGAGCGCCTGATGCACGAAAAGGGGCTGACGCCCCGCGAAGCAGCGCATGAGACGATGGACGAAGTGTCCGGCGCGCTGATCGCGATCGCGCTGGTGCTGTGCGGCGTGTTCATCCCGACCAGCTTCATTCCCGGCATTTCCGGACAGTTCTACCAGCAGTTCGCACTGACCATCGTGTCGGCCGCGGTGATTTCCGCCTTTGTGTCGCTGACCCTGTCGCCGGCGCTGGCTGCGATCATCCTGAAGCCGAAGCATGAGGGCGAACCGCGCCCGGGTGTGCTCGGCCTGCCGAGCCGGTTCGCGCGCGGCTTCAATCACGGCTTCGAACGCGTCGGCACGCGCTTCGGCAAGTTCACAGCGCGTGCGGTGCGGGCGCTCGCGCTGGTCGGTATCGTTTATGTCTGCCTGATCGGACTGGCCGGGTGGCGCTTCACCGCGACGCCGACCGGGTTCATCCCGGCGCAGGACCAGGGTTATCTGATCGCCGTCATCCAGCTGCCGCCGGGCGCTTCGTTGCAACGGACGACCGAGATCATGACTCAGGCGGGCAAGATCGCGCTGGCCAACAAGGCGAGCGAGGCCACCGTCGCCTTTGCCGGCCTCGACGGCGCGACCTTCTCGACCGCGCCCAATGCGGGCGCGATGTTCATCCCGCTGAAGCCGCATGCCGACCGCGCGAATGCCGATGTGATCGCCAACGAGCTGCGCGGCGCGTTCAGCGGTATCAACGGCGGCAATATCCTGGTCGTGCCGCCGCCACCCGTGCGCGGAATCGGCACCGGCGGCGGCTGGAAGATGCTGATCGAGGACCGCAGCAACATGGGTTACAAGGCGCTGGAAGGCGCCGCGTTTGCGATGATGATGAAGGCGAACCAGACGCCGGGCATCACCAGCGCCTTCACCACCTTCAACACGCGCACGCCGCGCCTGTTCGCCGATGTGGATCGCGAGCGGGCCGAGCAGCTGGGCGTGCCGGTGGAGAATGTCTTTTCGACGCTCGGCACCTATCTCGGTTCGACCTATATCAACGACTTCAACTTCCTCGGCCGTACCTATCGGGTGACCGCCCAGGCCGATGCGCCGTACCGCGACCAGGTATCGGATGTCGGGCATCTGCGCACCCGCTCCGCCAGCGGGCAGATGGTGCCGCTCGATGCGGTAATGACCCTGAAGAACGACAGCGGCCCGTACCGTGTGGTGCGCTACAACCTCTACCCTTCGGCCGAATTCCAGGGCGATACCGTGCGCGGCTTCTCCTCGGGCCAGTCGCTGAAGACCATGGCGAAGCTGGCGGAGGAGACCCTGCCCAAGGGCATGCGCTTCGAATGGACCGAGCTGGCGTTCCAGCAGCAACAGGCGGGCAATACCGCCGGCCTGGTGTTCGGGCTGGCCGTGCTGTTCGTGTTCCTGCTGCTCGCGGCGAATTACGAAAGCCTGGTGCTGCCGCTCGCCGTCATCCTGATCGTGCCGATGTGCCTGCTCGCCGCGATCCTTGGCGTGAACCTGATGGGCGGGGACAACAACATCCTCACCCAGATCGGCCTGGTCGTGCTGATCGGCCTGGCGGCGAAGAACGCGATCCTGATCGTCGAATTCGCCCGCCAGAACGAGGAAGCGGGCATGGAGATGCATGAAGCCGCCGAACATGCCGCCGAGCAGCGCCTGCGCCCGATCGTGATGACTTCGATCGCATTCATCCTTGGCGTGCTGCCGCTGGTGATCGGCTCCGGCCCGGGCGCCGAGATGCGCCAGGCGCTGGGCGTTGCGGTGTTCTTCGGGATGATTGGCGTGACCACCTTCGGCCTGCTGTTCACACCGAGCTTCTATGTCATCAGCCGCAAGCTGGGTGACTGGGTGTCGAGCAAGATCCCGCACAAAAAGGCCGAGCCGCCGCATGCCGAGCCTGCGGGAGAGCCGGCATGATGCGTTTTCACGCCCTCACCTCCTCCTTCCTCCCCGGCGGAGGCCGGGGTCCAGTTGGGAAGGCTTTTCGATCCATCACTGAGGTTCGCCCAACTGGGCCCAGCATCGGGTTGAACATGCCCCGCATGTTCAAGGATCGTCCGGGGGACGATCCGACCCGATACTCTTCGCCGGGGAAGGTAGTGGGGGTGTTGGCTGCCGTCCTCGCCCTTTCGGCTTGCACCGTCGGCCCTGACTATAAGCACCCCGCCACGCCAAGCAGTTCGGCCGCCGGATTCGCCGAGACCACCCGCAGCAACAGCGTCGCCGCGACGCCGCTGCCCGATCACTGGTGGCAGCTCTATAATGATCCGGTGGTCGACCGACTCGTCACCGACGCGCTGGCGCACAATACCGATATCCGCACCGCCGCGGCGAATCTCGCGCGCGCGCGGGCGGTGCTGTCCGAGCAGCGCGGCGCGCGGTTGCCGAGCACCGATCTCAGTGCCCAGGCGACGCGAAGCCGCACGCCCGCGACGCAGAGCCCGACCGGCAAGGCGTTCGAGACCGACTTCTACTCGCTTGGCTTCGACGCCTCCTATGAGATCGACCTGTTCGGCGGCGTGACCCGCGCGATCGAGGCGGCACGGGGCGACACCGATGCCGCCGCCGCGCAACTCGACGCAGCCCGGGTCTCGGTCGCGGCGGAGACGACGCGCGCCTATGCCCAGGCCTGTTCGAATGCGGCGCAACGCTCGGTCGCGCTCGAGACGGTCAAGCTGCAGCAGCAGACGCTCGACCTGACCAATACGTTGTTCGAGGCCGGGCGCGGCACTCGCCGCGACGTGCAGCGCGCCGATGTGCTGCTCGCCGGCACCCAGGCGCAGATCCCGACCTTCGAGGCCGAACGCCGCGCCGCGCTCTACGCACTGGCGGCGCTGACCGGCCACACGCCTGAAGCGATCGATGCCGATGCCGACAAATGCACCGCCCCGCCCCGCGTGACCGTGACGGTGCCGGTCGGTGACGGCGCGGCGCTGCTCGCCCGTCGCCCCGACGTTCGCGCGGCCGAACGCACCTTGGCGGCCGACACGGCGCGCGTCGGCGTGGCGACGGCCGATCTCTATCCCTCGATCCGTCTGCTTGGCGCGGTCGGGTTCGGCGCGCAGAAGCCGGGCGACATCTTCAAGCCGGCCGGTTTCTCCTGGTCGCTTGGGCCGCTGATCTCGTGGAGCTTCCCCAACATGACGGCGACACGCGCGCGTGTCCGCCAGGCCGAGGCGGGCGCCGACGCATCGCTCGCCCGCTTCGACGGAACGGTGCTGACCGCGCTGAAGGAAGTCGAACAGGCACTGGCACGCTATGCCGGCGCGCTGGATCGGAATGCGGCGCTAGCCCGCGCCGCCCAGGCAAGCACCGAGGCGGCGCGGCTTTCGCGCCTGCGATTCGACTACGGCGCCGACAGCTTCCTGCTGCTGATCGAGGCCGAGCGCGACCGCGCCGATGCGCGCGCCGCGCTGGCGCAATCCGACGCAGCGGTGGCGGATGCGCAGATCAGCCTGTTCAAGGCGCTGGGCGGCGGCTGGCAGGACGCGCCCGCGCCCGTGCGGCGCGATCCGACGACGCCTTAGGGCGGGCGGCATCGGCGATTTCGTCTGCGAGTGGTTGGGAAGATAGTTACTCCACTTTCCTGAACCGGATCGTGCGACCGAAGCGGTCGAACACCAGGTCGCCCTTGTCGATCGTCAGTGCGGTTTCGCGGAAATCGGCCTTGCCGATGTCGTTCGGCTCGAAGCGGAAGCTCAGCCAATAGCCTTGGGTCGGATCGATCGGCACCATATCGCCCGCCAGATCGAACATCGGCAGCAACAGCCGTACGCTGGCCGGCGGATCGCCGGCGTCGAGTGGCAGCGACAGGCCCTCCTCGGTGAACTGCCCGCCTTTGGTGGTGCCTTTGGCCGAGGTGACGACCGCATCGAAATAGTGCGGCGACACGCCTTTAGGCGTCTCGAGCGACACGCGCAGCGTGCCGGCGGGCGCGGGTTTCTGCCCGGTGAAGACGAAGCGCGGGGGCGTGACCGGATCGCTGGTCAGCAGCACGCGGCCGTCCCTCACCACCCAGCTTCCCTGCCCCGCCTCATCCAGCGCGCCATAGACCAGGCCGTATTCGAAGCGGCCATCGGCGGTCAGGCTGAGCTGGGCGCCCATCTCGATCTGATGGCCGTCATAAATACCGACCAAGGCCGCGCGGTCCTGCGCCGGGGCCGGTACCGCGATGGCCATCGCCAGTGTGGCGAGCATGATCCGCATGAGACATCTCCCTGGCATGATCATAGGCGGCGCGCGCGAATTTGACGTGCGTGAATATATTTGCCTATAACGTTAAATATTGATCGACTCGTGAAGGATGACCTCATGACTCAAGCCTCGCTTGCCTCCGCCATCTTCTATCGCGATCCGCTGGCCGCCTTCACCTGGCTCGAAAAGGCCTTCGGCTTCGAGCCGGCCATGCTCATCACCGATCCCGACAACAAGATGGTCCATGCCCAGCTGAGCTTCGGCAATGGCTATCTCATGATCGGCAATGAATGGGCCGACTATACCGCCAGTCCGGCGAGCATCGGCGGCAAGAACAGCCAGGGCCTGCATGTGAAGCTGGACAGCGACATCGACGCGCATTGCGCGCACGCGGTGGAGGCCGGCGCGGAGATTGTGGAGGCGCCGACCGACCAATTCTATGGCGACCGCACCTATCGCGCACGCGACCCCGAAGGGCATGTCTGGACCTTCGCGCAGAACAAGCGGCCCTTCTCGGTCGAGGAGTCGGAGAAGGCGACCGGCCTCAAGATCGAGATGTTCTCCTGAGCGCGGCCCCCGCGATCGACCGGACGCTCGCCGCGCTCGCCGACCCGACAAGGCGGCGCGTGGTCGAGCTGCTGCGCGACCGGCCGTACCGTGCCGGGGAACTGGCCGAGAGTGTCGGGGTCAGCCCCGCCGCGCTCAGCCGGCATTTGCGCACCCTGAAGGCGGGTGGGCTGATCGAGGAAGTACATCCGGACTATGATGCGCGCGTGCGCATCTATGCGCTGAAGGCGGGATCGATGGCGGGACTCAAATCCTGGGTGGACGAGACCGAACAGCTCTGGGCGGATCAGCTCGCGGCGCTCAAGGCGCATGTCGAGGCGCGGCCATGAGCTCGCGCGTCCTGGTCGCGCTGCGCATCGCGGCCGCGCCGGACCGCGTGTTCGAGGCGTTCACGCACGAGATCCATCTCTGGTGGCGGCCCAACCAGCTGTTCAGCTTCACCCGCGCGGGCCCCGGCACCCTGACGATCGAGCCGATGGAGGGCGGGCGCTTCACCGAGACCCAGGCGGACGGCGCCATATTCGAAATCGGGCGGGTGACGACCTGGGAGCCGGGCGTTCGGCTCGGCCTGACCTGGCGCCAGGCGAGCTTCACCAAGGATCAGTCGACCCGGATCGATGTGCGGTTCGAGGCGATCGGCGGGGAGACGCGCGTCACCGTCGAGCACCTCGGCTGGGACAGCGTCCCGGCGCCGCATGCGGCGCGGCATGGGATGGTCGGCATGACCTTCCTGCAGCGTCATGGCCAGTGGTGGCAGGAGCTGCTCGCCGCACTCAAGGCTGACGCCGAAGGCTAGCCAGCCAGCAATTGGACAGAAACGACAAGATAGGTTGGAATCTTGCTATAGTTTCCAATCGGTTTTCTGCGCTTTTTGTTGAAGATGTTCCTGAAACTGATACTATAGCCGCAATCCAGCAAAAACGACTCGCGCCAAATAACTTGGCGCTGATGCGTTGTCGTGTCTACTGAACACTGATGGAGGCAGCCATGGCTGAAACAAGTGACGAGAAGACTCTCGAGATGCGCCTTGCGGCGCTTGAAGACAAGTTGAGCGGCCTGCACGTCTCGGAGGAAGAGATGCGCGCCTATCACAAGGTCGCATCCCTGATTCATGGCGGCGTGACGTCTACGGGCGACGCGACCGCGCTCACGCCGGCGCCGCAACCGCAACCGTGCGTGACGAGCTGCGTCGTGCAGCAATGCATCGTCCATCCCTGCGTGGTCCAGCAATGCACCATCCGCGCGTGCACCGTGGTTCAGCAATGCACCATCCGGGCCTGTACCGTCGTCCAGCAATGCACCATTCGCGCGTGCACGATCGAACAGTGCATCAACGAATGCGGCGGCGGCCTGCCGGGCGGGCCGATCAGCGGCGGCGGCTTCGGCACGCTGGGCGGTTGAGCCCGGTGTCTGCTCCAGACGGCAGTCGCGGGGCAGGGTCTGAACAAACGGTGAGCGGTTAGCGGGAGTACGGCGCGTGGATGTCGTCTTTCCCATCATGCCGTTCGCCGATGTGGGGCGGCCCTCAATGGGAGTCAGCTTGCTGATACCCGAGGTCCGCCGCGCGGGCCATTCAGCCGAGGCGATCTATTTCAACCTCGATCTTGCGGGGTTGATGGGCATTGGCGACTATCAGCGCGTCGCCTCCGAATTCCCGCCCAACATGCTGCTCGGCGAATGGGTGTTCGCGGACGACCTGTTCGGCGACGACATCCCCGCGCCGGCCGATTATTTCGACGATATCTTCGGCCCGATGGCGGGCGGCGACCCCGCCTTCATCGCGGCGCTGATGCGCGTGCGCACGCAGGTCGCCGGGTTCCTCGACGCGTGCGTCGCCACGATCATGGCGCGCGAACCGCGGATCGTCGGCTTCTCGACGGTATTTCACCAGACCTGTGCCTGCCTGGCGGTGGCGCGCCGGCTGAAGGCGCTGCCCGCGCCGCCGGTGATCGTCTTCGGCGGGGCGAATTGCGAAGGCGATATGGGGCTGCAGCTGATCAGCAGCTTCCCGTGGATCGACTATGTCTGTTCGGGCGAGGCCGATCTGAGCTTTCCCGCCTTGCTCGATCGCCTGCTGGGCGGTGCCGATCCGCAGCCGATCGGCGGCGTGTTGCAGCAGGGCCAGGTGAATTTGCCGGCGCGGTCGCCCGCGGTCACCAATCTCGACGCCCTGCCCTATCCCGACTTCGAGGACTATTTCGGCAATCTCTCCACCTCCGCGCTAGCCGGGCTGTTCAAGGGGCATCTCGTCTTCGAATCCTCGCGCGGCTGCTGGTGGGGCGCCAAGCATCATTGCACCTTTTGCGGGTTGAACGGCGACACCATGGTGTTCCGGTCCAAGAAGCCCGACCGGGTGTTCGAGGAGATCGATTATCTGCTCACCCATTATGAGTCGGAGAATATCGGCTGCGTCGATAACATCCTCGACCTGCGCTATATCGACACGCTGTTCGCGCGCCTGGCGGCATCGCCGCACGAGTTGAAGCTGTTCTACGAAGTGAAGGCCAATCTGCGGCTCGAGCAGCTGGTCAAGCTGCGTGCGGGCGGGGTGAATCAGATCCAGCCGGGGATCGAAAGCTTCTCCGACGCGGTGCTGACCCTGATGAGCAAGGGCTGCACCGGATTCCAGAACATCCAGCTGATGCGCTGGTGCCGCGAGGTCGGCATCGAGGTGTCGTGGAATATCCTGGGCGGCTTCCCGGGCGAGGACCCGGCCGAATATGAGCGGATGGCCGCGCTGATCCCGCGGCTCACGCATCTCGATCCGCCCTGTTCCTGCGGCATGGTGCGGCTCGACCGGTTCAGCCCGTTTCACGGCGAGCCCGATCGGTTCGGCTTCACCAATTTGCGCCCGGCCCAGGCCTATTTCTACGTCTTCCCGCTCGGCCGGCGCGACCTGTCGAAACTCGCCTATTTCTTCGATTTCGATTACCCGGACCGGCGCGATCCGCAGACCTATCTGGCGCCGGTGCAGCGCGAGACGCGGCGATGGATCGACGGTCGCGCCGCCGCCGAGCCGCCGCGGCTCGACGCGCATTTCGCCGGTGATCGCCTGACCATCTTCGACAGCCGGTCAGCGGCCGTGGCGGCGCGCCACGACTTTGCCGGGCTTGCCGCGCTTGTCTATGCGCGGTGCGATCGGGCCGCGACCGTGGCGCATGTCGCGCGGGACCTGGGCGTCGACGAAGCGGGGATCGAGGCGATCGTCGCCGACTTCGACGCGCGGCGGCTGGTCGCGCGCGATGGCGACCGGGTGCTGAGCCTTGCCGTATTCCGGGACCGCCCGGCGGCCGACATGCGGGAGGTCCGGGTTGCAGAAACCGCTGCTGCCTAGCTGCTTCCTGACCTGGACCGAGCCACCCGACCCATCGGGCGCTGAGCAGCTCCGCTTCGTGTCGTGGCGCCGGTTGCTGACCATGAAGGGGCGATCCTTTCGCGAGTTCGAGCGCATCGTCTTCCCCCTGCTCGACGGCACCCGCAGCGTGGACGAGATCTGCGATTCCGCCGCGTCCGCCTTTCCGCGTGACGAGCTGGAGGCAGCGATCGAGATGCTGGCGGGACAGGGCCTGTTGATCGACGGCGCGGCGGCGGCCGAGGAGCCGCCGGCGCGGCTGGCGACTCAGCTCGGCTATCTCGACGAGACGGCGCCCGAGGGGCGCGGCGCGCAGGCGCGGCTGACCGGGGCAAAGGTCGCGATATTCGGCATGGGCGGTGCCGGCGCGAGCGTCGCGCGACTGCTTGCCACCGCCGGCGTGGGGCAAATCCTGTGTATCGATCCCGCTATGGCGGACGCGACGTCACCCTATTTTTCGGGGCTGTTCGCTGAGGACGACAATGGCCGCAACCGTGCCGAGCTGGTGGCGGAGCGCCTGGCCGCTACGATGCATGACCCGATGATCGCATGGGCGGGCGACCGCCCCGAAGACAGCGAGGCGATCGCCGCGCTGGTCGCGGGCTGCGATCTCGTCATCTCCTGCCTCGAGTCCGGCGAACTCAACCTCGCGCTGAAGCTCAACCGGGCGTGCCGCGGTGCCGGGGTTGCCTGGCTGACGGGATCGCTCGAAGGCAGCGAAGTCGTTGCCGGGCCGGGGTTCGACGCATCGCCCGACGGCCCCTGCTATATGTGCTACCGGATGCGGGAAGTGGCGACGGCGGCCGATCCGCAGACGCGTTTCGCGCTGGAACGCCGGCTCGACCGGCTGCGCCGCGATCTTGGCGCCCGGCGCGAGAATCTGGCCTGGGGCGCCGATATCCTGGCCGGGATGCTGGTGGCCGAGGCCGTCAATATCCTGACCGGCATCGCCGAGCCCGCGCTCAACGGCCGGCTGATCGTGACCAGCCTGCTCACCTTGCGGCAGGAGAAGCATGTCGTGCTGAAAAAGCCCGGCTGCCCGGTCTGCGATACGGGCGCGGCGGCATGAACCCCGGTGCGGAAAGGACGATGGAGCTGCTGGTCAGCCGCCGGACCGGCATCATCACCGAGGTGGTGCATCAGCAGCGCGGGGCGGAGGAGCCGGTGCCGCCGCATCTGTTCACCGCGATGCTGTCGCATTTCGATTTCCGCGCCGCGCCGGCCGCGGAAAGGCTGAGCGGCGGCAAGGGCGCGACCGAGACCCAGGCGAAGCTCTCGGCGATCGGCGAGGCAGTGGAGCGCTACAGCGCCTATCATTGGGACGCGGCGCGCGTGTGGACCGGCCCGGCCGAGCCGGATGCGATCACGCCGGCTGACTGCGTGCTCTATTCGGATACGCAATATGAGACGGGCGCGCGCTATGCCCGCTGGTCGCCCGAAGTGCCGATCTCCTGGATCAGGGGCATGGAATTGCCTGCGGGCACGCCGGTCGCGCTGCCGGCGGGGCTGGTCTATCTCGTCACGCCGATGCCGCTCGCGGCCGACCATGTCACCGCGACGACCTCCAACGGGCTTGCCGCAGGGGCCGATCTGACCCGGGCGATCCTGAGCGGTTTTTACGAGGTGATCGAGCGGGATGCGCTGCTGATCGGCTGGATGAACCAGCTGCCGGCAACGCGGATCGCGATACCGCAGAACGGGTGCCACGCGGCCTCGATCGCGCGGCATTACCGGCTGCATGGGGTGGAATTGCGGCTCTACCGGCTGGCGACCGACCAGGTGCCGTATGTGATGCTGGCGGTGCTCGACGACCTGGCCGGCAACGGGCCGGCGCGGGTGATCGGCATGGGGTGCGATGTCGATCCGGTCGCGGCGCTGGACAAGGCCGTGTTCGAGGCCTGCCAGGCGCGTCCGAGCGAAGCGGCGCGCTCCGGGCAGTCCGACCATGCCGAGCGGCTCAGAAGCTATGAGGATGTGCGCGGGCTGGACGATCATCCCGCCTTCCATGCGCTCCGCCGCAACCTGGGCGAGTTCGACTTTCTCGACCTGGGCGACAGCGTGGCGCTGGACGATCTCCCCCGGCCAGAGACCGCCGATCCCGCGGCGGCGCTCGATCTGGTCGTCGACGGGCTGGTCCGGGCGGGCGCTCGGGTCGCCTATGTCGACATCACCGGGGCCGACATCGTCGCGACCGGCATCCGCGTCGTCCGTTGCATCGCCACGGGTTTCCAGCCGATCCATTTCGGCCATGGCGAGGCCCGGCTGGGCGGCACGCGACTGTTCGACGCGCCGGTCGCCTGGGGCCTGCGCGACGCGGCGCGCACCGAGGCGACGCTCAACCCCTGCCCCCATCCCCTGGCCTGATGGCTGCGATGCTGCCGGTCGACGATCCCATGCAGCTTTCCCGGCTGTTCCACCTCAATTCCGAGCCCTGGCTGAACGAACAGGCCTATCGCGGAGCCCCCTTCGCGCAGGAATTCAAGGACCATCTGGAGGCGGCGCGTATCCCGTTGCCGCCGCCTGTCCCGGGTAGCGTCGTGGCGCTGGCGGCGGCGCGCTATTCGGTGCGCGCGTTCGAGCCCCGGGCGATGAGCGGGCAGATACTCTCCGACCTGCTGCACGCGGCCTATGGCATCGTCGACCGGGCCGCACTTGAGGGCGGCCATGCCTTTCTCCGGCGCGGGGTGCCTTCGGCCGGCGGGCTCTATCCGCTCGAGCTGTATCTGCTGCTCCGCGAGGTGGAGGGACTGGCCGATGGCATCTATCATTTCGATGCGCGCGGGCCTGCGCTCGAACTGGTGCGTGCCGGCGACTGGCAGGCTGAGGCGGCGACAATCTTCTACACTTGGCCGTTCATTATCGACGCCAATATCGTGGTCTGTATCGGCGCGGTGTTCCCGCGATCGCAGAAGAAATATGGGCCGCGGGGCTATCGCTACATTCTGCTCGAGGCCGGCCATGTCGCGCAGAATCTCTGCCTCGCCGCGGTCGAACTGGGGCTGGCGACGCTCTGCATGGGCGGCCTTCGCGACGGCGCGCTCAACCGGTTGATCGGGCTCGATCCCGGCCGCGAAGGCGTGGTCTATGCCGTGGCGGCCGGCTCCGCGAAGGCGCCCTGACCCTTACCCGGTCGTCGCGATGACATTGTCTTCGGAGTTGCGATCGATCCGGACGTTATAGGGATCCGCACCCGCAAAGGCCGGTTTCGTCGCCGTCACCAGCCTGATCGTCTGCGTGCCCGTTTTCAGCGGCAGACGCTGGAGCAGCAGCACGTCCTTTTTTGCAAAGGCGCCGCGGCCGGGCATCGCGGCGAACAGGCCGAACTCCGCCGTCTCCGCCATCTTCGCTTCGGTCTCCTTGCCCTTGCCGTCGGCATAGAGCTTGTGCGCCTCGACCGTCAGGGTCGTCTCGAACCGGCCGTCGGGCAGCTTCTTGACGACCGCAGCCCTGGTCTTGATGTCGTAGAGCGAGATGCGTTCGAACAGATCGGTAATCAGCGCCTGCTCCTCGGGGCTCGCCCCTTTGCGGAACTCGGCGATCAGGTCGAGCGAGCGCGGGAACGGCGCGCCCTTGAAGCGGAAGCGTTCGAGATAGCGTTTCAGCGCGGCATTGACCCGCGCCTCGCCCAGCGCATCCTTCAGCCGGTACATGACCAGCGAGCCCTTGCGGTAATGGATATATTGCTGGTTCTCGACGCGGTAGAGCGGCAGCTCCTCGATCACTTCGCCGCCGCGCGCGCGCAGATACCGATCGAGTTCGAACTTCAGGAAACGGCGGATCTGGTCGCGGCCGTACAGCTTCTCCATCACCATCAGCGCCGAATATTGCGCCAGCGTCTCGGTCAGCATGGTCGAGCCCTGCATGTCCGCGCCGATCGCCTGATGCGCCCAATATTGATGCGCCAGCTCATGCGCGGTCACATAGGTGACGTAATCGATCTTCTCCGGATCGGAGAGATCGGCGATGAAGCCGATGCCTTCCGAATAGGGCATCGTGCCCGCGAATGCCTGGGCGAACTGCGCGTAATCCGGGAACTCGATGATGCGCGCCTGGCGGAACTGATAGGGACCGAAATTGGGCTGATAATAATCGAGCCCGTGCGCGAAGGCGGCGAGCATGCGATCGACATTGGCGCCGTGGCGCGCGTCATAATAGACGACGAGATCGACGCCATCATGCATCCGGTGCTTCTCGACGTACCGCGCCGACTGGACCGAATAGAAATTCTGGATCGGCGCATCGACGACGAAGCGCGCCGTGCGCCGCCCATTGGCTGTCGTGTCGCTGACCTTGTAGCCCGGCGCGATCGGGGTCTGGCCGGCATCGGTGGTGACGGTGATGTCGGTCTTTATCCAGTCCGTGCGGAGCTGGTTGAAGCGCGTCGCGGTCATGTCCTCCAGCTTCGCGGGGCGAAGCTCCGGCGGCAGGCCGTATTTGCGGCGCTTGACCCGGTCCTGCAGCATGCCGCTCTGGTCGATGCCGATCGACGGCACGAATTCGAAATTGTTGACGAAGGTGCCGTTCTGCACGACGCGCGTGTCGCTGCCGCTGTTGCGGAAGCCGTGCTGGGTGCGCTCGGTGCGGAAGGTCAGGCTGGTCGTGCCGCCCGGCGCGAGCGGGGCCGCGAGACGATAGATGCGGTACTGGAATTTCGGATAATCGCGGACGAGCGTCGCCCCCGGAATGGCGAACGACCCGATCCGCGTCACCTGATCGCCCATGCGCACATGCACGTCGCGGATCGGAGCCGTCGCCTTGTTGACGAGGGTGAGCACGCCCCTGGCGGTGAGGCCCGGTTCCTGCGGACGCAGATCGACCGCGACACGCGCGGCTGTCACCGAAAGCTGGGGCAGCTTCTGATAAGGCAGCAGCGCCTTTTCATAATCGGCCATGAAGGCTTCGTCGGCGACCTGGGTGGTATAGTGATTCCACACATGGGTGTTGATGAAGATATACACCCCGCTGGCGACGAACAGCGCGAGCGCCGCGGCACCGACCAGCCCGGCCGGACCGGCGAGACGGCGCGGCAAACGCTTAAGCCGTGGCCGCAGCCGCGTCTCCGTACCGCGGCGCCACAGGGCATGGGCAAGCACCAGCAGCATCACCGCAAAGGCCGACCAGTAGAGCCGGAGCCACCAGGCGCCGATCCAGAACTTGCCCATGCCGTTCATGTCGGACAGCGGCACGGGCGGAAACTGGCCGTAATTGTACAGCGCGTCGCCAAAGCCGAGATTGCGCAGCGTGACGCGCACGATGATGAAGTAGAACACCATCACGCCCCAGCCGATATATTTGTTCGGGCTGAGCGCCTGGATGAACACGGCGAGCACGGCGATCAGGGTGAAGTTGATCGTGTCGGGCAGCACGTACCAGAGCAGATATTTGCCGAGCTCGAACTCGCCATAGCCGTGAAGCAGCTGCGCCACCACGCCGGCGACGACGCTGACCAAGAGGATCGAGCACATCACCAGGATGACGGCGAGCACCTTGGGCACGACATAGGCCCAGTCCGGGATCGGCGAGGCATCAATGATCTCGTGGATCTTGCGGTCGCGATCGCGCCAGACCAGCTCGCCGGCATAATAGACCGCGATGATCAGCGGGATGATGCCGAACGATCCCTGCAGCAGCCCGATCACCACCCGGGTGACCGGCAGCACGGGCGTGCCGAACAGCTCCCCGAAATCGACCATCGCCCCGGCGGCGTTGAACAGGCCGAGCGCCATCAGCACGAAAAAGGCCGGGCTCTTGAACACCTGGCCGAGCTCGAGCCGGGTACGCGCGCGGAGCTGGGCCAGCGCGGTCGCGCGCCCGAAGCCGGGCACGGGCAGCGGACCGATCGGGCCGGACGGCGCCGGCGCGTCGACCTGGAGCTGCAGCTTGAGCGCGCGGCGGCTCGCCTTCGAGGCCTTGGTGCCGAACCGGAAGGTCGCGGTCGCCAGCGCCAGCGCGCCGAGCCCGATCGCGACGATGACCGCGCGGTTCCACAGGAGCATGCCGTCGAGCGGCGGCACCAGCGTGTTGCGGTCGGCCGCCGTCCAATATTTGGTCGCATAGGAGAAGGCGCCGATGCCGAACGGCTCGCCATAAGCGCCCGCCAGTTCATAGGCCGGGTTGCGATCGAGCACGACGCTGGCGATGGTCCACAGGATCAGGAAGGCGATGACGCCGAGATAGGTCGCCATCATCGACCGGGTCGCGGTCGCCAGCGCGAAGAACAGGGCGGAGGTCAGCAGCAGGTTCGGCAGGCCGATCCACAGGAACGGCATGGCATAATAGGAAAAGACGTTCGGGCCGAGCACTTCGCTGTCGACCCAGGGCATGAAGGTGCCGACCCAGATGCCGGCCAGCACCGCGAGGAAACCGATCGCGGCGGCGACATAGGCCCCGGTATAGCGGCCGAGCAGATAGGCGGTGCGGGTGATCCGCGTCGCCCGCACGATCGGGCCGAAGCCGGTCTCGTCGTCGCGCACCACCACATTGGCGACGAATGCGGTCGAGACGAACATGTAGAAGAGCGACATGATGATCACGACCTGCGCGATCGCGAAGGGCGCGTTCTTGTGGACGTTGCCGCCCGACCCGATCTGGATCTGGTCGATCGTCGTCGCGCCGAACGAGAGCAGGAAGAAGACGACCACCGCGACCCAGAAGACCGGGTTACGCATCTGGTAGCGAAGCTCGAAGCCGAAGACGCCGCCGAACATGCCGGACACCCCGCTCAGGCCGCGCGACGCGAGGAATCGAGCGTCGAGAAATAGACGTCCTCGAGCCCACCCGACACCGGATGGAAACCGGCGCCGGGCGCCGCGTCCGCCAGGACGTGGATGATCGTCTTGCCGGCGAACAGCCGGGTCGAGATGACGCGGTGGCGCTGGCGCTGGTCCTCCAGCTCGCTGCGATCGATCGTCTTTTCCCAGATCCGGCCGCGCGTCGCCTCGATGAGGTCGAGCGGCGCGCCCTCGAGCAGGATGCGCCCGTTGGCCAGCACCGCCATGCGCGGGCAGAGATCGGCCACGTCCTCGACGATGTGCGTCGACAGGATCACCACGACATCGTCGCCGATCTCGCCGAGCAGGTTGAGGAAGCGGTTGCGCTCCTCCGGGTCGAGGCCGGCGGTGGGCTCATCGACGATGATCAGCCTGGGGCCGCCGATCAGCGCCTGGGCGATGCCGAAGCGCTGGCGCATGCCGCCCGAGAAACCGGCCAGCGCCTTTTTGCGCACGTCCCAGAGATTGACCTGGTGGAGCAGCCCCTCGACCGTCGTCTTGCGCTCGCCGCGGCTGGCAATGCCCTTCAGCACCGCCATGTGATCGAGCATGTCGTAGGCCGAGACGCGCGGATAGACGCCGAAATCCTGCGGGAGATAGCCGAGCGTGCGGCGTAGCTTCTCGGGTTCGGCGATGACGTCGAGGCCGTCGAAGCTGATCGAGCCCGAGGTCGGCGTCTGCAGGGTCGCGACGGTGCGCATCAGGGTCGACTTGCCGGCGCCGTTCGGGCCGAGCAGCCCGAACATGCCGGGCGGGATGGTCAGGTCGACGCCGTCGAGCGCGCGCGTGCCATTGCCATAGACATGAGTGAGCTTCTCGATCTTCAGCATGATTCCCTCCGCTTGGGGGAAGGCTAGCAGGTGTGTTGGGCTTGTAAAGCAGCGTTGAAGCGGGTGCGTGCGATCGACGTGACCGCATCTATACTTGAGCGAATTATGCGAGGGTTCCTTGCCCTGGCGACGCCTCCCCTCGTTGAGCGATGCGAACGGCAGACATCGCACAGGGCAACTGGCCGGGCCGTCGAGGTAAAGGATCAGTACAGGCAGGTATATCTTCAACTGCCGACAGATCACCACAAGATCGCTTTTGCCGCGGAGGCGAATTATAAGAGGCATCAAGCAGGGGGCGTTTTTCGATTCCGGGCGCGGCGTGAACGTCGACTTCATACGCATTACGCCGCCGGCTCGCCAATGATGGCGGCGGTTCGCCGTGAGATCCATCGTGCCGGCGCATGACAATAGTATTGGCAAGTAATGAATTTCGCGACCCCTATGTTTTTGACTGGGGATCATCTTCCCGCCCGTCGGCGCTCCGGCCAGGCACAGGCCCCCATCGCGACAGGGAATGGACCGGGAAGCGAGAATGTTGAATCGACGGGGGAAGCGCGGCCAGACGGCAGCGCCCCCCCGACGAGCTCAGGGCGAACGGGACTGGTGTCCTGTAACTGAAGGTCGTTCGATAATATTGAGTTCCGTCATGCTGAACTCGTTTCAGCATCCAACGCTCCCCAAGCGGCGGCATCGGTTGTTTGCACCTTGGATGCTGAAACGAGTTCGGCATGATGGCAGGTTTAGAGTGGACGGACTTCCGGTTCGAGAGGCCGGTGAGAATCACACCAGCTCGAAACCGCCCTAGCTCCGCCGCACCAGATGACTGCCACCGGGCTGCTGTTCGAACACCCACTGCTGGCCGGTGAACAGCCGGATCACGTCCGCAGCGGTGCGGGCATGCTGGCTCGGCTTGACCGTCGTGAAGCTGCCGCCGCCCGCCAGCGCGAAGGGCAACAGCAGCTGGTCGGCCAGATAGGGGCCCGCAAAGGCATCCGACGCCAGGAATCCCGCCATGCGGTGCGCCGCTGTCCTGGCCAGCGACTCTGCCGAGACGCCCAGCTTGCCGAAGCCCGTGACGACTTCAGTGACGTTTTCGAATGCCGCCTCCAGCAGCAGCGCGTTGCCGGGCCCCTGCTCGGCGGGCAGCTGCCGTACCGAGAATGCCTCCTCCGGCCAGTCCGGCAGAAGCTTGCGCGCGGTCCCGATCTCGCGTTCGGCGATGTCGAACGGAAGGCCGGCGAACAGCGCCGTGGCGGAAACGGCGGTCAGCCCGCCGCGATCGCGGCACTCCATCGCCGTCAGCTTGCCCGGCGTCACGTCGATGTCGATCCGCCCGCCACCGCGCGGGAAAAAGCCATGCCGGGTCAGCCGCGCGGAGACGTGTGGCCCCATGCGGTTGATGACGGGCAGGAACGCGCGCTCGATGAACTCGAAGGGCGGCGCCATCATGTTGTGCGTGCCGCCCTCCAGCACGATCCGGGACGGCGCGCCCGCGAGCAGCAGCGGCATCAGGATGGTCTGGAGCACCAGGCCGGTGCTGCCCGCCGTGCCGACCGCGAAGCGATAGTCGCCGGGCACGACCCGCCCGGGCGTGAAGCTCAGCTCGGACGATCCGACCGACACGCCTTCGCACACCGCGCCGCCGATGGTCAGCGCTGCCTCGACCGCGGTCACATGCTGGCGCATCAGCCCGGGCTTCTCACGACGCCCACGAATATTGGCGATGCGGAACGGCCGGCCGGTGACCAGCGACAGGGCGAGCGCATTGCGCACCACCTGCCCCCCGCCCTCGCCTTCCGATCCATCGATGATGATCATGCTATTTCTCGTATGGGGCGGTGTGCGCCAGGGGACTAGCCCTTGACGCACACCACCTGCTTCAGCGTGTGGACGATCTCGACCAGGTCCGCCTGCGCGGCCATGACGGCCTCGATCGGCTTATACGCCCTGGGCGTCTCGTCGATGACGCCTTCGTCCTTGCGGCACGCGACGCCCGCGGTGTCCGCGATATGCTCGTCGAGCGTCACCAGCTTCTTGGCGGCGGTCCGGCTCATCACCCGACCGGCGCCGTGCGAGCAGCTGTCGAACGATTCCGGGTTGCCCAGCCCGCGCACGATGAACGACTTGGCGCCCATCGATCCCGGGATGATGCCCATCACGCCCTTTGCCGCACGCACCGCCCCCTTCCGCGTGACCAGCACGTTCTCACCGAAGTGATTTTCGCGCTGGACGTAGTTGTGGTGGCAGTTCACCGCTTCCATCTCCGCCTCGAACGGCTTGGCGATCTGGCTCCGCAGCGCGCGCATGACATTGGTCATCATCATGCGCCGGTTGAGCGCGGCGAAGTCCTGCGCCCAGCCGACCGCCTCGACATACTCGTCGAAATGGTCAGTCCCTTCCGGGAAATAGGCGAGATCCTGGTCAGGCAGGTTGATGTGCCATTTGCGCATGTCCTGCTTGGCCAGCTCGATGAAGAAAGTGCCGATCGCGTTGCCGACGCCGCGCGACCCCGAATGCAGCATGACCCACACCCGCTGCTTCTCGTCGAGACACAGCTCGATGAAGTGGTTGCCGGTGCCGAGCGTGCCGAGATGCACCAGGTTGTTGGTGTTCTTCAGCCGCGGATGCTTCTCGGTGAGCCGATCGAAGCGCTGGACGAGCGTCGCCCAGGCCTCGACGATCGCCGGCGGCGGATCGCCCCATGAGCCAGTGTCGCGCTTGCTGCGTCCCACGGCGCGGCCGTGCGGCACCGCCTGCTCGATCGCCGAGCGGATCGCCTCCAGATTGTCCGGAAGGTCGCTTGCGACCAGCGAGGTGCGCGCCGCCATCATGCCGCAGCCGATGTCGACGCCGACCGCCGCCGGAATCACCGCGCCCCTGGTCGGGATCACCGACCCCACGGTCGCGCCGATGCCGATATGGACATCGGGCATCACCGCGACATGCCGGAACACGAACGGCATCTGCGCCGCCCGCGCGAGCTGCGCCCGCGCGCCGTCCTCGACCGGCACGCCGCGCGTCCACATCTTGATCGGCACGCCGCCTTCGACGTGCTGGTAGTCATAAGTCTCGGTCATCGCGACCTCCCTTGGTTCGATCATGGTGTCGGCGACGAGGCATGGCGAGACATTTCCCTGAGCTATCCGGTTGCCCGGAGGCGGAGTTGAACCGCCGACCTCCTGCCTTCCGGCAGGTGCTCTGACCTGTAGTCCCGCCGGCATTCGCCGACTGAAATTTCGGTGCTGGCGACGAAGTGAGGCGGGACATCCAGGAATTGCTTCCGGGGCGGATTCGAACCGCTCGGCCTTTCGGCCTTTACCGATGTAGTCCCGCCGGCATTCGCCAGCTTCAATTGGGTCATGGCGACCAGGTGTTTGACGGACTTCCCCGCTCTACCAACTGAGCTACGGGCCCGTGAAAGGCCCGGCGGGACTCGAACCCGCGACCTGGCGATTAGGAGTCGATGTAGTCCGTCAGGCATTCGCCATGTTGATCTCGTCCACGGCGACGAGGATTGGGAAAGACCGCCCCCGAGGGGGCCGGTGCTCTATCCAGACTGAGCTACCGCTCTTTCGAGCGGGCGGGATTCGAACCCGCGACACCCGCAGTCATAGTGTAGTCCTTCCCGGCATTCGCCGTGATGTTTAATGGGCCGTGGCGACAAGAGTGACGAGAACGTCCTTGAGCTACCGCTGCAACGGGGGGACTCGAACCCCATCTCCCGTTCGGCATCGCTGCTTCCCGGGCGCTCTACTCTGGATTTTCGGGTTTCCCCTTGGCGCAATGTAATCCCGTCGGCATTCGCCACGGCCTGTTCCTATATCTCCACTTGCTTGATGATCCCGACCCAGTCGCGCGTCTCGCCGGAGACGAAGCGCGCGATCGTGTCGAATACGGCGTCGGAGAATCCCCCGACGTTGAGGATGTCCGCCCGGCTTTTCGCCTGCGTGGTCCCGTATGGCTGGATGTCGATGCAGACGAGCCTGGCGGCCGGATTCCGGCGCTTCAGCTTGTTCCACTCCGCCATCGTCGCCGTCGAGCCGCGCCGGCCGGCATCGACCCACGACTCGTTGTCGGAGACGATGACGACCAGATCGACGGTCGCGCGTTCGGCGTTCAGCATCGCCAGCGGCGCCGAGACATTCGTCCCGCCCCCGCCGACCGCCGCCAGCTTCGCCGCATTCACGGCCACGCGGGCATTGGCCTCGAGCTTCAGCTTCACGACCCGCTGCTCGAACGGCAGCACGCGCGCATCCTGGTTGCGCCGCAGCATCGCCGCCGCGACCAGGGCCGCAACATCGATGCACCGGACCTTCGACGAAGCACCCTTGCGGTAGCCCGTCGCCGGCGACCCCATCGACCCCGACACGTCAGGGCAGACGACGATCCGGCCCGGCACCTTCGGCACGCCCCGAAGCGACAGCTCCAGCGCTTCCTCCAGCGCCGCCTGGACTTTGAGCGGCACGCCATCGCCGACCTGACCCAGCGCCACCATCAACTGGTACGGCATGGGTCGCACGACGCGCAGTGCATCGCGATCCGTCAGTCGAGCGGCAACGGCATCAGTGACTCCCTCCACGTCGAACGCGCCATTGCGCGCCAGCGTGTTAAGGTTCATCCGCAGCGCCTGCCATCCGATGCGGCCGGCAAGCTCCCCCCATTGCACCGCGGTGAGCGGGCAAGCAGTGAGCCATTCGAACGGCACCGGCGGCAAGGGCAGCATGCCGTCGCATTTCCAGGCCTCGAACGCGGCGATCTCGGCGGGCAGCGCGGCAACGTCATAGGGACGCCCGATCAGCCAGCCGTAAAAGGCCTTGCGCGCGGCATCCGCCGGCTTGGGATGCACCATCCGCACGACGTCCGCCAGCGACGGATCCTTGCCCGTCGCCGCCGCCATCAGCTGCGGCATGGTTGCCTGCTCCAGCCAGCGCTGGACCAGCCGCTTCGGCCGCGAGCCGAGCGACGTCCGCCCGACTTGCCCCGAACGCATGATCTGCACGAAGTTGCGCAGCATCCGCCCGTTGTCGATCACGCGATTGAACACCGCGACCGACAGATCGGGATCGGCGACCGTAAGATAGGCTGCCAGCAAGGCCGGCATGTCCTTCATGGCCCCCGACTTGCGAGCGTAGATCGCGGCCTGTGCCACGAAATAGGGATCGACCGCCTTGGCGGCATCGAGCACCTCGGCCAGCTGCGTCTCCGCCGCGCCGTAAAAATTGTCCGCCAGCGTTCCGGTCGCGGCAAGCTGCGCGAGCTTTTCCCGGGGCCCATAGGCATAGGCCGGCGCTCCTTCGCGGTTCACCGTGTCCGTGCGCGGCAAGAGCTTCGCCACCGCCGAAGCAAAAAGTCCCTTGTTGGCCATCGTCCAACTCCTCTTACTGGTCGGGGCGGCAGGATTTGAACCTGCGACCCCCGGCGCCCAAGGCCGGTGCTCTGCGCGGCCTGAGCTACGCCCTGTGAAAATCCTTCGGGGCGGCCGGCCCATTCCGGCCGCCCCTGCTCTGCTCCGCTACCAAGGAGGCCGAAATATCGCCTCGCTCGATGCCGGATACAGAGCAGTTCGCGTGCCAGTTCGGCCGAGACGGGGCCGATAATTTCATAATTGCCTGATAATGAATGATATTATTCAAGAAGATCGCCACATCCGGGCGCGACAGCCGCTGCGGCGCTTATCCACTTTCTTATCGCTACAGATAGGAATTTATCCTATGGGATAAGAATGAAGCCGCTCACCGTCATCGGATTCCTGGGCTCGACGCTCGACGCCGCCAAGTTCGGGCCGTCGCGCTGGAATAAATGGCGGCCGAGCGTGGGCCTGACCATGCACGAAGACCTGCGGGTCGATCGCTTCATCCTGTTGCACGGCAGCGCCCATCGCCGGCTCGCGGACTATGTCGTCGAGGACATTGCCGCTGTCTCGCCCGAGACCACGGTCGAGATGCGTCTGCTCGACTTCAAGGACCCGTGGGATTTCGAGGAAGTGTACGGCAAGCTGCTCGACTTCGCCCGCGCGGAGCCGTTCGATCCCGACACCGAGGAGTATCTGGTCCATATCACCACGGGCACCCATGTCGCGCAGATCTGCCTGTTCCTGCTGACCGAGGCGCGGTATCTGCCCGGCCGTCTGCTCCAGACCCAGCCCGAGCGCGGGTCGCTCAACCCGGCCGGCATCTGGAACACGATCGACCTGGACCTGTCGCGCTACGACAGCATCGCCACGCGGTTCGCGGTGGCCAGCGCCGAAAGCACCTCGTTCCTCAAATCGGGCATCGACACGCGCAATGCCGCCTTCAACCGCATGATCGACGAGATCGAGCGCGTCGCGCTGCGATCGAAGGCGCCGATCCTGCTGATGGGACCGACCGGCGCCGGCAAGAGCCTGCTCGCGCGCCGCATCTATGAACTCAAGAAGCTGAAGCACCAGGTCGCCGGGCCGTTCGTCGAAGTGAATTGCGCGACCTTGAAGGGCGACGGCGCGATGTCGGCGCTGTTCGGCCACCGCAAAGGCGCGTTCACCGGCGCGGTCGCTGACCGCCCCGGCCTGTTGCGCGCCGCCGACAAGGGAATGTTGTTCCTCGACGAGATCGGCGAGCTCGGGCTGGACGAACAGGCGATGATCCTGCGCGCCATTGAGGACAAGCGCTTCCTGCCGGTGGGAGCGGACAAGGAAGCGGCATCCGAATTCCAGCTGATCGCCGGCACCAACCGCGATCTCGGCGACGCGGTGGCGGCCGGCGGTTTTCGCGACGATCTCTACGCAAGGCTCAACCTGTGGACCTTCACGCTGCCCGGCCTTGCCGACCGGCGCGAGGATATCGAGCCCAATCTCGACTATGAGCTCGATCGCTTCGCCGAGCGCGAGGGGGATCGCGCCAGCTTCAACAAGGAAGCCCGCCAGCGTTATCTGGCCTTCGCCACCGGCGTGGATGCGCGCTGGCCCGGCAATTTTCGCGACCTTGCCGCCAGCGTGACGCGCATGGCGACGCTCTCGCCGAAGGGGCGGATCGATCTGGACTGCGTCGAAGCCGAAATCATCCGGCTCAAGCGTCTGTGGTCGGGCCAGACCGACGACGGGCTGGGCGTGCTCGCCCAGCTGCTCGATGCCGAAGCGCTTGCCGACATCGACCCGTTCGACCGCGTTCAACTCGCCGAGACCATTCGCGTCTGCCGTACCAGCCGATCGCTGTCCGAAGCCGGCCGCACCCTCTTCGCCGCGTCACGCACCCGGCGGAGCAGCGCCAATGACGCCGACCGGCTGCGCAAATATCTGAGCCGGTTCGGGCTGGACTGGGCCGCCGTTTCACACGCTTAGAGCGAGATGACTTCAGGTCGATCCGGTCCCTGCCGTTCGTCTCGAGTAGCTATCGAGTAGCGCCGCAGGAGCGTAGCGAGATGGCGTATCGAGAGACGGGTGTCGCCCGGAACAGTGCCTCGATACGAGCCCTCGATACGCGCCTGCGGCGCTACTCGGTCTCACTCGGCACGAACGGGTAAAGGTAAAGTCATCAGACTCTAGAGCGGCGAGCGTTAAATCTGATCCGTTCGTCCTGAGTAGGGATCGAGGTGCCGAAGGCGTATCGAGAGCCAGTATCGAAGGACAGGTTGTCGCGCGGAACCTGTCCTTCGATACGCCCTCTCGATACGCCGCTGCGCGGCTACTCGATGGCTACTCAGGACGAACGGGTGGTGGTGGCTCCGATGTAATGCAAGCTACTCTAGGCCGCGTCGCCTCGATGGCCGACGATATCGGCAGCCAACGCGGCGATGAGATGAACACGCGCCGAAGGGGTCAGCCAGGCGGCGCGATCATCAGGAAAGAGAGATCATCGCCAGCGTCGCTCAAATTCCAGTCGTCCTGAAACAGCGTGGGCATCCGCGCGGCGGTTCGCGACTGGAGGCGATCGCGCAATGCTATCGGATAATCGGCGTCCTCCCGGCCAAGCGTTTCCAGATAGTCCGTTATCGTCGAGGCGAGCGGCGGCAGGACGACGTTCAGCTCCTTGTCGGTATTTTCCAGGAACCTGATCGAAAAATCTTCCGGCACGGCCAGGCTCGATCCGAGATCGTATAAGGCGCCGGCCGGATCGGCCACGACCTTATGCCTGAAAGCCTCGTCCTTCATCGCCTCGCGGGCGAGCAATCCGATGACCTTCTCATGATATCGACGGTCCTGATATTCCAGGCTCGCCAGCCATTCGCTGAACACCAGTTCGGCGTCGTTCGGCAGGTCGTCGCCCGCGATAGGGCCCTTGGCTTTGCCGGACTGATGTGATGGGCCGGGCTGCTGATACGGAGATGCGTCGCTGGTCATGGCACTTCCTCCTTGGACGTCGGGTTAGCGGGTAGGGATGATGTGCAGCAGGCCTTCGCCGATCAGACGCCGAATCAAATCAAGCTTGTCTGCCATCGCCAGCGTACCCGGCAAATCCTTTACAGCAAACGCGCGATTCGCGGCAATAAACTGGAGCAATGGCATCAGAAAATCGGGACCGGACACGAAGTTTCCGGTGAAATCGATAATGGCCGCATCTTCGGTACGACGGACGCGGCAATGGACGCCCGGGACGCGGACCAGGACGGATTCAGCGGCAAGATTTTGGGCCGCGTCGATGGACGCGAAATGCCCGATCGGCGTGGCCTTGCCTGGCCGAAGCCTTCGCGCCTCCAGCCGCTGCCCGACACGCGCCAGGAACCCGTCGTCCTGCAGCTGGCGGACCAGCTCGCCTGCAAAGGCGCGCGGGCTGGCACCGTCCACCGGCCGATCGGAAAAGCCGGGGGGAAGGGCATGACGATATGCGACGTCCGAATGCGCCATTTCCTGGAGCGCATCATACATGAAGTCGATCCATCGATATGGCTCCAGCCCCACCGTATAGTGAAGCGAGGACGTTGCGGTGGCCTTGGCGAAGTGCGGAAATCCGCGCGGCAGGTACAGCAGATCGCCGGGCCGCATCGTGATCTTGCGATATCTGTCCAGCCGATGGTCGCATGGCGGCTTCATCGAAGCCAGCGGCAGCGCGTCGTCGGGCTCGGCATAATACCAGTCCTTGGTGCCATGGACCTGCAGGATGAAAACGTCGTGCGTGTCGATATGGGGCTGGAAACCCTGCGATCCGCGCGGCGTCAGATAGAGATTGACCCCGATCGGGTGGTGGAGATCCTCCTCCAGGCGGCCGCAGAGCCGGGCAAGCGAAGCCGATCGGCGGTGCAGATGATTGACCGACAATGAGCAGCCATGTTGATAGTCCCGGTACATCGCCTGGATATCCGGCAATCCGTTTTCGAGCATGCGGGGCGGCCGAACCGACAGCTCTCCCTTTTCATCGGTCCTGATGATGCGCACATCTTCCGTCATGCCCGGGGAGCGCGACGCGGTCGCGGTGATCAGTTCGTCGACCTCGTTCAGGCCCGGCAGGCAGGCATAATGGCCGGGACTGGAGCGGCTGACGAACAGCGGCGCGCGCTCCCAATGGTCCGCCACGAATGTCGCGGGCGGAACCGGGTCGAGCAGCCACGCCAGGGAGATCGCGCTCGACACACCCGTTTTTGCTGTCGCGGGCCAGCGATGAGCAGCGGTCGGGTCCGTCAACTCTACCACGAGATACTTCCTCGTCACACGGCTCGGAGCCTGGCTGCCGACAGGCCGATCCTCGCGGCGGCCCGAGCGGGTGTCAATGCGTCGGGATTCCAGATGGCCGCGTCCAGGCCAGCGTCCACCGCAACCGGGCACGACATGCCGACCGGACAACGTCCGGTGCGATCGATCCGATTTGACCGACTCGGCCGGCGTCAGGCACGATACCCGCACGGGCGGGGACCGTAGCGCGTGCGCTGTCACCTGGGTCCAATTCGAAGCGAACGCATCATTCCTGCCCGCCCTGAACGGGGAGAATGATCATGGGCTTGTTGTGGAGTTCGATCGGTCGGCGCCAGCTCCTGGCATCGACCATGGTGGGTACGTTCGGCGCGATATTGTCCGGTAGCGCGCATGCCGAAACCGCCGCGCCACCTTCTGCCGGGCATGCCGATGCGCAGGCCCGGGCGCCGGGCGCCGCTCAGGCGGAGATGGCCGCCACGGCCAGCTTCGTCGTCGGTGCCGCCACGGCAACCAGCGAAGCGGCCGGCGACGCGTCGATCCGCCCTTTTCGGTACCGCGCGCCGGACGAAGCGCTGACCGATCTTCGCCGCCGCCTTGCCGCCACCAAATGGCCCGAGCGCGAGACGGTGAGCGACACATCGCAGGGCGTGACCTTGGCGACGATGCAGAAGGTCGCCGATTACTGGCAACATCATCACGACTGGCGCCGCGCCGAGGCCCAGCTCAACGCTTATCCCGCCTTCGTCACCGCGATCGACGGGCTGGACATCCACTTCATCCATGTGAAGTCGAAACATCCCGGTGCGTTGCCGGTCATCATCACCCATGGCTGGCCTGGGTCGATCATCGAGCAGCTCAAGGTCATCGGCCCGCTGACTGACCCGACAGCCCATGGCGGCACCGCCGCGGATGCGTTCGACGTCGTGATCCCCTCGCTTCCGGGCTATGGCTTTTCCGGCAAGCCGGCCGCGACCGGCTGGGACCCGCAACGCGTCGCGCGGGCCTGGGGCGTGCTGATGACCCGCCTTGGCTATACCCGTTATGTCGCCCAGGGCGGCGACTGGGGCAATGCCGTCACCGAGCAGATGGCGCTGCAGAAGCCGGCCGGGCTGGCCGGGATTCACACCAACATGCCGGCGACGGTGCCCGACAGCATCTCCGCGCTGCTGCCCGGCGGTCCCGAACCGGCAGGTCTGTCGGCGGACGAGAAATATGCGTGGGACCAGCTGGTCGATTTCTACGCGCACGGCCTGGGTTACGCGCAGGAAATGGCGGGGCGGCCGCAGACGCTCTACGCGCTCGCGGATTCGCCGGTCGGCCTCGCCGCGTGGATGCTCGATCACGACATCAGAAGCTACAAGCTGATCGCCCGCGTGTTCGACGGCGCGCGCGAAGGGCTGACGCGCGACGATATCCTCGACAATATCACACTATACTGGCTGACCAACACCGCAGTGTCTTCGGCGCGGCTCTATTGGGAAAGCAAGCTGGCGTTTTTCGCGCCCAAGGGCATCGAGCTGCCGACCGGGGTGAGCGCCTTTGCCGAGGAAATCTACCAGGCCCCGGAAAGCTGGACGCGCAAGGCCTATCCCAACCTCGTCTTCTACAAGCGCCACGCCAGGGGGACGCATTTCGCCGCGTGGGAACAGCCCCAGGCCTTCACTGAAGACCTGCGCGCCACCTTCCGGTCGCTGCGCAGCTGACGTCATGGCGCGGGGCGGTCCAACGGCTGCCCCGCGTCTTCCAGCACCGCCAGGAACTGCCGCGCGGCGAGCCCTTCGGCATCCTTCGCGCTGAGGATCCATAGCGACGAGATCGCCTTCTTGCCCCTGAGCGCGCGATAGGCGAGGCCCGCCGGCTGCAGCGCGCAGAGCGATTCAGCGAGCACCGCGACGCCGAGGCCGGCGACGACCAGGCCGAACATGGTCGAAATCTCCCGCACGTCCTGCGCCACCAGCGGGTCGACGCCTTCCGCATGAAGCATTTCGAGGAAATTCGTCGCGAAGCTGCCCTTCTGGTCGCGCGCGTAGAAGATCATCGGCTCGCCGTGCAGATCGCGGAACGACAGGCTGGTCTTGCGGGCGAGACGATGGTCCGACCGCATGGCGATGAACAGCCGCTCCTCCAGCACATGCGTGGCGACGATGCCCGGCGGCACCACCGGCGGCGTCGGGCTGCGCAGGAAGCTGATGTCGATATCGCCGGCCGCCAGTGCCGCGACATGCGCGCCGGGGGACAGCTCCAACAGCTCGATCCGCACGTCGGGATAAAGCTGGCGGAACGCGAAGATCGCGCGGGCGACGGCGGGCACGAAGGGCGCGGACGGATTGAAGCCGATGGCGAGCTTGCCGAAATCGCCGCGCGCGGCGCGCTTCGCGACGTCGATAGCATGCTCGGCCTGGGCCAGCGTCGCCCGCGCCTGGTCGAGAAAGACGCGGCCCGCCTCGGTCAGCGCGACCTTGCGGCTGCTGCGTTCGAACAGGCGCACGCCGAGCAGGTCCTCGAGCGCGCGGATCTGCTGGCTGAGTGGCGGCTGCGACACGCCGAGCTGCGCCGCCGCCCGGCCGAAGTGCAGCGCATCGGCGACGGCAACGAAATAACGCAGGTGGCGAAGCTCCATAATCGATATGTCCCACGTCTTGATCCGGGGTCAAATCATATTGGACGCACGTGCAGCAAAGGCCCATTCGGCGCCGGAAGACTCAGTTGTTGCGCCTCCCCAGGCCCGGAGATCCGCCATGATCGGACCCAAATGATCGGAATCGTCAAGGTCGCGCTGACGCGGCCGCTGACCTTCATCGTCATGGCGATCCTGATCGCGATCGTCGGCATACTCTCGGCGGCGCGTACCCCGGTCGACATCTTCCCCGAGATCAAGGTGCCGGTGATCGCGGCGGCGTGGAATTATGCCGGCCTGTCGCCCGACGACATGTCGGGCCGGATCATCACGCCCTATGAGCGCATCCTGACCACCACGGTCAACGACATCGACCATATCGAGAGCCAGTCGATGCCCGGCATCGGCATCGTGAAGATCTATTTCCAGCCCGGCGTCGATATCCGCACCGCAACCGCGCAGGTGACCTCGGTGTCGCAATCGGTGCTGCGCCAGCTGCCCCCCGGCACCACGCCGCCGCTGATCCTGAATTACAATGCCTCGACCGTGCCGATCCTCCAGCTCGCCCTGTCGGGCAAGGGCCTGTCCGAAGGGCGCATGTTCGATCTCGCGCAGAACAGCATCCGCCCCGGGCTCGTCACGGTACCGGGCGCCGCCATCCCCTATCCCTCGGGCGGACGATCGCGCCAGATCCAGATCGACATGGATCCGCAGGCGCTGCAGTCCAAGGGACTGTCGGCGCAGGACGTGACCAACGCCATCGCCGCGCAGAACCAGATCAATCCGGCCGGCTTCGTGAAGATCGGCGGCTATCAATATACCGTGCGCCTCAACAACGCGCCGGGATCGATCGAGGAGCTGAACGCGCTGCCGGTCAAGGTGGTCGATGGCGGCACCATCTATATGCGCGACATCGCGCATGTGCGCGACGGCACCGCGCCGCAGACCAATGTCGTGCATGTCGACGGATCGCGATCCGTGCTGATGACGATCCTGAAGAACGGCGCGACCTCGACGCTGGCGATCGTCCAGGGCATCAAGGACGCGCTGCCGAATATCCAGACGACCTTGCCCGACACGCTGAAGATCGTGCCGATCGGCGACCAGTCGCTGTTCGTGAAGGCAGCGATCAACGGCGTGGTCAGGGAAGGCGCGATCGCGGCCGCGCTGACCAGCCTGATGATCCTGCTGTTCCTGGGATCGTGGCGCTCGACGGTGATCATCGCGATCTCGATCCCGCTCGCCATCCTGGCCGCCTTGATCGCGCTGGCGGCGACCGGGCAGACGCTCAACATCATGACGCTCGGCGGGCTCAGCCTGGCGGTGGGCATCCTGGTCGACGATGCGACGGTGACGATCGAGAACATCAACTGGCACATGGAGCAGGGCAAGGGTGTGGTCCCCTCGATCCTCGACGGCGCGGCGCAGATCGTGACGCCGGCGTTCGTCTCGCTGCTGTGCATCTGCATCGTGTTCGTGCCGATGTTCTTCCTGCCGGGCATCGCCGGCTTCCTGTTCGTGCCGCTGGCGCTCGCCGTGGTGTTCGCGATGATCGCGTCGTTCATCCTGTCGCGCACCCTGGTGCCGACCATGGCGATGTTCCTGCTGAAGCCGCATGCGCCGGGGCATATCCATGAGGCGGGCAGCCCAACCTCGCGCAACCCGATGGTGCGGTTCCAGCGCGGGTTCGAGGCGCGGTTCGAGCGGATCCGCGCCGGCTATGGCAGCCTGCTCGAGCGGGCGCTGGGCGCCGGCCGGCGGTTCGTGATCGGCTTCCTTGCGGTCGTCCTGCTATCGTTCCTGCTGGTGCCGTTCCTGGGACAGAATTTCTTCCCCTCGGTCGATGCCGGGCAGATAACGCTGCATGTCCGCGCACCCGTGGGCTCGCGCATCGAACAGACCTCGGCCGAATTCGACCGCATCCAGCGCCGCATCCGTCAGATCATCCCGGCGGACCAGCTGGTCTCGATCGTCGACAATATCGGCCTGGCGTTCAGCAGCATCAACCTGGTCTACAACAATTCCGGCACGATCGGGCCGCAGGACGGCGACATCCTGATCCAGCTGTCGAAGGACCATGCCCCGACCGAAGGCTATGTCCGCAAGCTGCGCGAGGAATTGCCGCGCGCTTTCCCGGGCACGACCTTCTCCTTCCTGCCCGCCGACATCACCAGCCAGATCCTGAACTTCGGCGCGCCGGCACCGATCGACGTGCAGATCACCGGCGGGCGCAACCAGGCCGCCAATTACGCTTATGCCCGCAACATCCTGCGCAGGCTGCAGACGATCCCCGGCCTGGCCGATGCGCGCATCCAGCAAAGCGCGCGCTATCCCGAGATGCGCGTCGCGGTCGATCGCAGCCGGATCAGCCAGTTCGGCCTGACCGAACGCGACGTGACCAACGGCCTGGCCGGGGCGCTCGCCGGATCGGGCCAGACCTCGCCGGTCTTTTACCTCAACCCGGAAAACGGCGTGTCCTATTCAGTCGTCGCGCAGACGCCGGAATATCGCGTCGGCTCGCTCAGCGAATTGCAGAACATCCCGATCACCGGTGCCGGCCATGCCGGGTCCCAGGTGCTGGGCGGCATCGCCACCGTGTCGCGCGGCAATGCCGCCGCGATCGTCTCCCATTACAATATCGCCCCCGCGATCGACATCTTCGCGACGCCCAGCGGACGCGATCTCGGCGCGGTGGCGGGCGACATCAACCATGTGCTGAAGCAGATGAAGGACCAGGCGCCGAAGGGCGTGACGGTCACCCTGCGTGGCCAGTACCAGACGATGAACACGGCCTTTTCCGGCCTGTTCTTCGGCCTGATCGGCGCGATCCTGCTGATCTATCTGCTGATCGTGGTGAACTTCCAGAGCTGGCTCGACCCGTTCGTGATCATCACCGCGCTGCCGGGCGCGATCGCCGGCATCATCTGGATGCTGTTCATCACCGGCACGACATTGTCGGTGCCGGCGCTGACCGGCGCGATCATGTGCATGGGCGTGGCGACGGCCAACTCTATCCTGGTGGTCAGCTTCGCGCGCGAAAGGCTGGCGGAACATGGCGAGGCGATGAAGGCCGCGCTCGAGGCCGGCATGACGCGGTTCCGCCCGGTGTTGATGACCGCGCTCGCCATGATCATCGGCATGCTGCCGATGGCGCTGGGTCTGGGCGAAGGCGGCGAGCAGAATGCGCCGCTCGGCCGCGCGGTGATCGGCGGGCTGATCGTCGCGACGATCGCGACGCTGATGTTCGTGCCGGTGATCTTCAGCATTGCGCACCGCCGCGATGCGGAAAAGAAAAGCAGACGCGCCGCCACGGGCGCCGCGCTGGAGGAAGTGCATGCCTGACGTCGCTACCGATACGCCCGATACGCGACCCAAAAGCCATTTGCGGACCTATGCGATCGTCGCGGTGGTGGTCGCGCTGCTGGTCGTCGCGTTCGGCATTGTCACCCGGATGCGCGCCGAGAGCAGCCTGACGACCTGGACCGAGGCGCAATCCACCCCCGTCGTCACGATCATCCGGCCCACACCCGCGGAAAAGGCCGATGCGCTGACCCTGCCGGGCAGCGTCCAGGCCTATAACAGCGCCGCCATCTATGCCCGCACGACGGGCTATATCAGCCGCTGGTTCGTCGATATCGGCGACCCGGTCCGCGCCGGGCAGGTGCTCGCGGTGCTCGACGCGCCCGAGGTGGACCAGCAGGTCGCCGCCGCCCGCGCCGATCTCCAGACCGCCCAGGCCAATCGCGCGCTCGCCCAGTCGACCGCCGCGCGCTGGAACAATCTTCTCTCGAAGGACGCGGTGTCGAAGCAGGAAACCGACGAGAAGATCGGCGATCTCGCCGCCAAGACCGCCATCGCCAATGCGGCGAGCGCGAACGTCCGCAGGCTCGGCGCGCTGCAGGGCTTCACGCGGCTGGTCGCGCCCTTTTCCGGCGTGGTGACCAGCCGGTCGACTCAGATCGGCGCGCTCGTCACCGCGGGCACGGCCGCGTCGACGCCGTTGTTCACCGTCGCCGATATCGGGCGGATGCGCGTCTATGTGCGCGTGCCCCAGCCTTATTCGGGCGCCTTCCATCCGGGCCTGCACGCGTCGCTGAACGTGCCGGAATATCCGGGACGCGATTTCGACATCCAGATGGTGCGCAGCGCCGGCGCGGTCGATCCGCAATCGGGCACGGTGCTGATGGAATTCCAGGCCGCGAATGGCGACCGCGCGCTGAAGCCGGGCGCCTATGCCCAGGTCAAGCTGCCGCTTGGCTTGGGCAGCCCGGGCGCGGGCGTCCGCCTGCCGCCGAGCGCGCTGATCATCGGGGCGGACGGGACTCAGGTCGCGGTGCTGGGGCCGGATGGTAAGGCGTTGCTGAAGACGATCACGATCGGCCGCGACAATGGCGACAATGTCGAGATCAGCGCGGGGCTGAACGCCAACGACCGGGTGATCGACAATCCGCCGGACTCGCTCCAGTCGGGCGATGCGGTGCGGACGGCGAAGCCGGGGGCGACCCGTGCGGCGAGTTGAGACTACAACTATAAGCCCCTCCCCTTCAGGAGCATCGCCGCAGCCCTGTCCCCCGGACAGCGCCAAGGGCGGCGATGCTGGGTTGGGGTGGGGCCGTCCCGCATACGCCGGCGCTGGTTCTTGCCGCACTGCCCCACCCCCAACCCCGCACCGGGTGAAGAGCGCCCCGCGCTCTTCAGGCCATGCCGGGGGCATGGCCGACCCGGTGCGCCTGAAGGGGCGGGGCTTTTTGGCGGCCCTTCTTGCAACCAGCCTCACCGCCTGTTCGCTGGCCCCGCCGGAAACGATCCCCCCCAGCCTCGCCGCGCCGGCGTACAAGGAACTCGGCCCGTGGCAGCCCATCGCCACGCCCGCACCCGAACCCGGCAAATGGTGGACCCTGTTCGCCGACCCTACCCTCAACGATCTCGAAGCCCGCATCGAGGCAGCCAACCCCGATCTCGCCGCCGCCGTTGCCCGCTACGACCAGGCCCGCGCCGCCTTGCGCGAGACGGGTGCGCAAGCGCTGCCCAGCGTGGATGTCGGCGCGGACGCGGAGCGCTCGCGCATTTCCGCCGGCCGGCCGTTCGGATCGGGCGCGGCGGCGACCGACACGGATCTGCGCGTCGGCGCGTCGCTTGCCTATGAGATCGACCTGTTCGGGCGGGTGCGCAATTCGATCAGGGCCAGTGCCGCCGACGCCCGCGCCAGTGCGCAGGATCTCGCCGCCGTCCGGCTCGGTCTGCAAGCATCGCTCGCCGACAATTATGTCCGGATGCGCGGGCTCGATGCGCGAATCACCTTGCTGGAGCAGACGGTCGCCGCATTCCAGCGCGCTTATGACCTTACCGATACGCGCCATGCCGGCGGCATTGCCTCGGGCATCGACGTCAGCCGCGCTTCCTCGATCCTGTCGAGCGCCCGGGCCGAATTGTCGTCAGTCGCAGCCGATCGCGCCGCGCTGGAACATGCCGTCGCGATCCTGGTCGGCGAATCCCCGTCCAGTTTCTCGCTGGCCGTGGCCAAGATGCCGCTCGCGCCGCCGGTGATTCCGGTCGGCGTGCCCTCCGACCTGCTCCAGCGCCGCCCGGACGTGATCGCTTCGGCCGAGCGCATCGCCGCGGCCAATGCCCGGATCGGCGTCGCGCGCGCGGCGCTTTTCCCTTCGCTTACGTTGGGCGGATCGGGCGGATTCGAGGCCGGAAACAGCGGAATCTTCAGCGCCCCCAATGGTTTCTGGGCGCTGGGTCCACTCTCCGCCGCGCTGTCGATCTTCGACGGCGGCGCCCGCCGCGCCCGGGTGACGATCAGCCGCGCGCACTATGACGAGGCGGCCGCCAGCTATCGCTCGACCGTGCTGACCGCTTTTCGCGAAGTGGAGGACGACCTGGCCCGCGCCCGCTATCTCGCCATGCAGGAGGCGGACCAGCAGGCAGCAACGACGGCGGCCGAGCGCACCCGCGACCTGGCGCTGATCCGCTACCGCGACGGCGCATCGGATTATCTGGAAGTGGTGACCGCCCAGACCGCGGCGCTCGACGCGCAACGGTCGCTGCTCGACGTGCGCACCAACCGGCTGCAGATCGCGGTGGCGACGGTGCAGGCAGTCGGCGGGGTTTACTGAGTCGCGGGAATTTCCTCGGCCTGTCCCGGCGCCTCCAGGAACTCGCGCCACAACATCACCAGCACCGCCATCGTCGCGGGGCCGATGAACAGGCCAAGCAATCCCAGGGTCTCGACGCCACCGAGAATACCGATCAGCACCCACAAAAAGGGCAGCCGCGTCGCGCCGCCGATCAGCACGGGGCGGATGAAGTGATCGGCGATGCCGACCACGACCAGACCGATGACCATCACCGCGACCGCGCCGCCGACTGAGCCGAGACCGATCAGCAAGGCGCCGGCGATCGCGAAGACCAATGCCGCGCCGAACGGGATCATCGCCGCCACCGCCGTCACTGCGCCGAGTAGCAGGGGATGCGGCACGCCGAGTACGATATAGACGATCGTCATCACCGCGCCCTCACCGATGCCGACCAGGACGAGGCCATCGATCGTCCCGCGGATCGAGCGCAGCGCCTGTTCGCCGACGCGCTCCCCGGTGGGCCCGAACAGCCGGTCTCCGGCGCGGCGCATCTGCGCGATGATCGCGTCGCGGTCGCGCAGCAGGAAGAACAAGGTCAGCAGGGTGAAGCCGAAAATCACCAGCCGGTGCAGTACATTGGTGCCGATCAGGCGCGTGTCGGCGACGGCGCGCAGTTGATGGAATTGATGGATCGCGCCCTCGGGCGTGGCGAGGTTCGTCTCCCACCAATTGGTCAGCATCTCGCGGCCGACGGGCACCTTCGCCACCCATGCCGGCAAGGGCAGGCCGTTCGTCTGCGCCTGGGTCATCCAGACCGAGACATCATGCGCCTCGCGCGCGGCCTGGGCGATGCCCGCCGCGACGGGCACGAGCACGAGCAACGCGACCAGCAGCGTGATCGCCGCCGCGATCCAGGTGCGGCCCGCCGGCCCCGGCCATCGCGCGCGCAGCCACAGCTGCAGCGGATCGATCGCCACCGCGATCACCACCGCCCAGGCCAGCGACGGCAGAAACGTCCAGGCGATCCACAGCCCGAGAAGCACGAGCAGGCCCGCGAGCGTCAGCCTGGCGATAAGGGTGGCGCGGGGCGCGGTGGTCTCGGATTGGTCCATCGCAGCAGTTTAGCGCACTCCCACCCTTCCGTCTCGTTCGACGAGGCGGAAGGGTGAGGTGGCGACCCTCGCCGCGATCAAGCCGGGCGCGATCAGACCGGGCGGGGCCTGACCGTGCCGCGGCCGATGCAGAAGGTCTTCGAGATCGGCCAGTTCGGATCGTCGTTCAATCCGTTGGTCAGCCGCCGCCGCGTCGTCAGCGTCACCGTGTAGGAACAGGTCGGCCAGGTTGAAATGTCCTCATGATGCGTGCCGGCGCCGCCACGGGCAGTGGAAGGCGGCGGTGGAGGGTTGGTCAGCGACACGCCCGGCGCCGCGGTCGACAGCCCGATGCTCCAGGCAGCGATCAGCTCATGATCGACGCTATATTCGATATCGAGCGCCGAGCTCAGCGGGGAGCAGGGTGTGCCGCCGCTGGTGTGGAACTGCAGCAGGTCAAGCAGCGCGACCTGGCTCCAGTTGTTGATCCGCACCTTGCCGATCTGGTTGGTATAGTCCGGCGCCGCGCCGCCATTGACCAGAGCGATGGTGCTGACACGCGTCGCCTGGAAGATGATCGCGCAATCGACGCCGTTCTTCTGGTCTCCGGCGGGCACTGCCGTTCCAGCCGCGACGCCGGTCGGTGCCGCGCCGTTGGGCAGGATCGCCGCACCCGAATTGAACCCCATCAGATACCCGCTGAACGCATCGTCCAGCGCGCCCTGGTCGACCAGCACCCAGCCGTCCGCGTCCGGCACGATGAAATGATCGGGCGGGCTGGGGTCCGCGTTCGGCGTCGGCGGCGTCGGCGTCGGGTTGGTCCCGCGCAGGCGCACGGTCTGCAGCGTGTTGGGGTTGCCGTTCCAGAAAGTGTAGCGCGTGCCCACCAATACCTCGGCGACGAAACCGGGCCCGATCGGGATCGGCTGTGCCGCGCCCGCCGGCTGGAACAGGAAGCGGTACGCCATATCCTCGGCCGGATGAGCGGGGTCCTTTTTCGGACAGAAGCCGCGCAGGCTCAGTCCGCCGAAAAAGCCGAAATCGGGCCCGCCATGGCCGCCGCGCGGACCGACCGTCCGGCCGGTCGCCGAGCTGATATCGCCGGTGATGCTGAAATCGCCGATATGCGTGAACCATGGATGATAATCGATGTTGACGCACACCAGCCGGCAGAAACGGCTGCAGCGCCAGCCGCAGATCCAGTGGCACAGCTGAAGGGCGAAACGCTCGAACTTGTACTGTTTGATCAGCGCCGCCCAGGCGTCGACATTGCCGCTACCGACCGCCGCGCTGAAGCGCATGAGGTCCGTCGGGTTTTGCGTGAGCTTGACGATGGCGGTGGCGAATTCATGGGCTTCCTTGATCTGCGCCGGCCCTTCGATCGCGGCGAACGGATAAGCGCGTGCCAGGGTCAGGCAGACCAGGACGCAGCGCCAGGAACAGAAGAATTCGCACACGAAGTGACAACGCAGGCCGAGCCCCGCGCCGGTGATCGCCGCGCCGAGCCTGGTAGCGTCCCCTGCCGTCGATGCGATGACGGCGGCGCGAAAGGCCTTCTCGTCCTTGACCAGCATACCGATGGCGCGCGCCGCCGCCTGGAGCTCGACCCACAGCACGGGCCGCTCGATCTTGCCGACATGACAGATCCAGCGGCACACCAGCCGGTATCGGATCACGCACAGCCAGTGACAGAACAGATGCGCATAGGGCTCGATCTTGAGCAGCTTCAGTATCTCGGCAAAGCCTGCCTTGTCGCGCCTGGCCAGCACGTCGGCGACGCGCCGCACCAGCTTCTCGTCCTCGCCGAGCCGGACGATCGCCTTGGCCAGGACACGCGGATCGAGCGCGGTTGCCGGTGCCGGCGGGCCTGCAAGCTCCAGGCACAGGAAGACGCATTCCTTGGTGCGAATCCAGTGGCAGATCCTGTGGCAATGAATCTGCAACTGCGCGCGGTCGAGGACGGACTGGAACTTCTTCGCGTCCTCGGCGCGAAACGCGGCATAGGCCGAATCGAAGGCGCCCCGCGCCTGCAGCAGATTGGCAATCGCGTCGGATTGTCCGAGCAGATCGCCCAGTATCTCGATATCTTGAATATGGTCAGCCATGATCTTCTCCTCAGGATGGTGCCCCCCGAGTGAGTCTGCGACCCTGCGGATATTTGTATCGATACCGAATCGACTAATCGATTCGTCCCTCGCCGCTCAAATACTGCCGGCCTTGAAAACGTGTATTGGCTGGAAGCGACATTTCCGGCTTACTTACTAACATGGATATTCTGACGATTCAGGCGTTTACATTGTCACAACAGCGATTCTTGCGAAGCAGAGGGAAACTACTGCCATATCGGCTGCACTTCCCGGGAAGATCGCCCGGCTGAAGCCGGCGATGCTGTTCGACGAACAACGCGGCAGGGCGACACCGGCGGCAAGCGCGCTATGGAGCCAGAATCACGAGCTGGAACGCGGCAATGCCATGCGCACCTGCAGGGGCCCCGATCTAAGATGGAGAGGCGAAGACCGGCGTTGACCTGCGGTGACTGCTCCATCACGCGACCCCGACCGCCATCAGCGCGACAAGTGCGATGGCCCCACCCGTGATCGCCACCGCTTTTGCGAGCGTGCCGATCGGGTCGGGCGCCATTGCCGGCAGCCGGCAGGCGCTGACCCGCAGGAGATGCGCCTTGCGCCGCTGGAATTCGTCTTCGGGCAGCAGGCCCTGATCGCGCCGGGCGAACAGATACTGCAATTCCTCACCGATCGTTCGCCTGGACATGTTCCCTCCATTTCTGGCGATGAGGCAAGCTACGCCCAAATTCCCCGCATGGATGCACCCTGGCCCCGCCTGACACTATTTTCAGTACCGTTATGGTCCTAGTTGCCGGCCGCATCGTTCGGCAAAAACCCGATTCCGTAACGGAAATGCCACAAGCCGGTCATGGCGCGGTAACGTTGAACCGCAAGGGCGTCGGCGAGGAGATTGCCACCAAAGCGGTGGTACCTCTTGCCTCGCCGCAGATGTTCAGGGGGAACTTCATGAAGCGCATTCGCACGGTCAGCCGGGTCGGCGTCTCGATCATCGCCATCTGCACCGCCACCACCGCCCATGCTCAGAGCGTCGACGGCAGCGACACCTCCGGGGATATCGTCGTCACCGGCCAGCGCGGCAGCTTGCAGCGCGCGATCGAGCTGAAGCGCGATGCGATCGGCGTGACCGACGTCGCCAGCGCCGACGAGATCGGCCGCCTGCCAGACCGCAACGTCTCCGAAGTGGTGGAGCATCTGCCCGGCGTCGGCGTCACCTACGACCAGGGCGAGGGACGTTACGTCTCGATCCGCGGCGTGCCCTCCAACCTCAACAATTATACGCTGAACGGGATCGAGATCGGCAATCCCGACGGTACGACCCGGTCGCTGCCGCTCGACATCATCTCGGGCCAGCTGCTCAACCGGGTCGAGGTCGCCAAGGTGAAGACCGCCGACATGGACGGCCAGGGCATCGGCGGCACGATCAACCTGGTCACGCAGACCGCGTTCGACTTCAAGGACAAGTTCACCATCGCCGGCAGCGCCAAGGCGGGCTATCAGGAACTCAACCACAAGGTGCCGGTGCAGGCCGACCTCAGCATCGCCACCAGGTTCGGGGCCGACGAGCAGTTCGGCCTGGTGCTCGGCGGCAGCTTCTCCAATCGCGACTTCGTCAGCGAGGGCTTCTATCCGGATAACTGGAAGCCGGTCGCGGGCGCGGCGCGCGGCGGCCTGCCCGACAATATCAAATATACCGAATATTCGCTCGACCGGCACCGTATCGGCGCGACCGGCGCATTCGACTGGCGCCCGAGCGATACCCAGAGCTTCTACATCCGCGGCGTTTATTCGAAGTTCATCGAGGACGAGGTGCGCCCGCGCTATCGCCTGGATTTCACGACCACGCCCTATACGCTCAATGCCGACGGGCTGACCGGTTTCACCAACGGCACCGCCAGCTCGATGACGGGCGCGCCCGGCACCGGGCCGGAGCGGCGCGAGGATCTGCGGCTCGATTACAAGGCGAAGTGGCTGGCGACGGGCATGGTTGGCGGCTCGACCGATCTCGGCGCGCTCAAGCTCGATTATGAGGGTGCGTACAGTCGCAACGAGACGCTCGACAAATTCCCGATCTGGCAGTTCCGCTGCAACCCGGGCCGCGTGACCTTCGATTTCAGCGACAAGGTCTATTCGGCCAAGCCCGACACCGAATGCGTCGCCAACCAGATGCAGTTCCGCCAGTTCACCAAACAACATCAACTCAATACCGAGAAGATCTGGCAGGGCCGGTTCGACGCGACCTATCAACTCGACAGCGTCGGCGAGGGCAGCTTCCTGAAGGCCGGCGCGAAATACCGCACGACCAACCGCGATTTCGATCAGGACAACCCGACCTGGGTGCGCGGCTCGGCCGCGAACCGCTGGACGCTCGGCCAGTATAGTCTCGGCGCCCCCCCCATCTGCGTCTATCCGAACAGCGCCGATACCGATCAATGTTTCAGCAACAGCCCGACCTTCAACATCCCGGCGCTACAGCAATTCACCGACGCGCATCTGGGCGACGCCCTGATGCCGCTCGATCCGGTCGCGACGCTCGCCAACAACACGCTGTCCGATTTCCAGCTGACCGAGAAGGTCGCCGCGGTCTACGCCATGGCGAACCTGAATTTCGGCGACGTCACGGTGACGCCGGGCATCCGCTACGAGCATACCGCGCTCGATATCACGGGCTTCCAGCTCCAGAACGGCACGACGATCACGCCGGCGGCGCGTAGCGTCAGCTATGACGATTTCCTGCCCTCGCTGGTGGTGCGGATCAAGCCGAGCGGCAACACGGTGTTCCGCCTGGCCTATTCGACCAGCCTGGGACGGCCGGAATACAGCAATCTCTCGCCCGGCGGATCGATCGACACGATCAATGCGCAGGTGTCGCTCGGCAACCCCGACCTGAAGCCGTATCGCGCGCAGAATCTGGATGCGACGGCCGAATGGTATTTCGCGCGAGGGGGCCTGCTGAGCATCGGCGTGTTTGCCAAGTTCATCAGCAACCCGATCTTCTCCCAGGCGACGGTGCTGAAGAACACGACCTATAACGGGGTGGCCTATCCGACCCTGACGATCACCCAGCCGTTCAACGCGACCGACGGCGACATCGTCGGCATCGAGGCGCAATATCAGCAGCAGTTCACGTTCCTGCCCGGCCTGCTGTCGGGCCTCGGCATCCAGCTGACGGGCACCCTGACCAGCTCGACCCTGACCTTGCCGGACGGGCGCAGCTCGACCTTCCCGAACCAGTCCAAATATCTCTACGGTGCCGAGGTGTTCTACCAGAAGGGCCCGGTCGAGGCGTCGGTCGCCTATCACAACACCGGCAAGGCGCTGCTCGCGATCGGCAGCCCTTCCTATAACGACCAGTATAATGACGATCTGCGCCGGCTCGACGCCAAGATCAGCGTCGGCGTGTTCGAGGGCGTCCGCATCTTCGCGGAAGCGCAGAACCTGACAGACGAGCCGACCCGGCAATATCAGGCGGGCAATCCCGACTGGCTGATCCAGAACGAACGCTATGGCCGGACCTTCTACGCCGGCGTATCGGCCAAGTTCTGATGCGCAGCTTCCTCCTGCTCGCCGCCGCCACGGCAATGATCTCCGCCACGACCGGCGGTGCGCAGGAGGTGGCGGCTCCGGCACCGGCGGCCGTGCCCGAACTTGGCGCGGCCCAGCCGGTCGCGCGCTGGACCGCCGAGGAAGCGCGGCAGGGCGTCGCCGCCGATGCCCGCTTCTTCTATCCGATGACCAACAATCGCATCGGCAAATACGACAAGAAGACCGGCAAGCGCGTGGCCCAGTGGGAAGGTCCGCGTGCGCTGTATCCGCATATGAATTCGTGCGTGGTCGAGGGCACGCAGCTCATCTGTGCTGCGTCCAACTATCCGGCCGTGCCGATGTCGAGTGCGGTCGAGATCTTCGATACCGCCACCCTGAAACATATCCGCAGCATCGCCCTGCCCCCGTTGCCCGGCTCGCTCACCTGGATCGAGCGGCGCGGCAAGGACTGGTATGCCGGCCTTGCCAACTACCCCGCCGACCATGGCGGCGAGCCGGGGCACGACCATCGCTGGACCCTGCTGGTCCGGCTCGATGCCGACTTCCGCCCGACCGCCTCCTGGCATTTCCCGGCGAGCGTGCTGGCGCGCTTCGATCCGATGAGCTGTTCGGGCGGGTCATGGGGCGATGACGGGCTGCTCTACGTCACCGGCCATGACCGGCCCGAGCTTTATGCATTGCGCCTGCCCGAAGCGGGCACGGTGCTCGAGCATGTCGCGACCATCCCCTTGCCGACCGGCGGCCAGGCGATCTCCTGGGATCGTTCGGCGCCGCGAATGCTGTGGTCGCTCGACCGGCAGACCCGCAACGTCGTGACGAGCCGTATCCCGGCCGTTCCGCTGCGCTGATCCCGCCCCTGTCGGCTGGTTCAGGCGAAAATCTCGCTCAGCGCCTCAGTGTCCGGGCCATCCTTCCAGTTGCGCAGCTCGACATAGAGCGAGGTCTGGACCGTCGCGACGATGGCGGTGACGATCGTCGAGATCACGGCGCTCACGAGCAGGAAACCGATCGGCAGCCCCTGTTGGGTAGCGGCGACCATGCCCTGCAGGCCGTAGATGCTGACGATGACGACGCCGCTGATTGCCGAGAAGATCCAGTAGATCACCAGCATGATCAGGCCGAGGCCGAAAATCTTCCAGCGCGCACCGCTGGTCAGATAGCTGCTGCGGCCGAACGCCTCGATCACGCCGGTCCGCTCCACCACCAGCGCCGGCGCCGCGACCGCCCACATCAGATAGAGGATGATGCCGGGAACGATGAGCAGCAGGAAGCCGAACGTGACACCGAGACCGAGCAGGATGCCGAGCAGGAACAGCGGGACGACGACGCGCAGGCCGGTCATCGCGCAGTCGCCGAAGCTCGCCTCGCGACCTTCGCTGTGTGCGATCGTCGCGCGGACCAGCGCACCCTGGCTGAGCATCGCGAAAACCACGCCGAGCACGAGAGTGACCGCCAGGATGGTGAAGAACAGGATGGGCGAGATCACGCCAGTGGTGAGATTCTGCTGCGAATAGCCCAGGCTCTGCGCGACATAGTTGATGAGCACGCCGGGGACCGCGCCGAACACGAAAGAGATGCCGAAAACGGTGATCGGATTGCCGCCCATCGTCCCAAAGGCTCGGCTGAAGATTCGTCCGATCGAAACGGACCGGTCGCTTGCGCCGTCAATGCTCGTCGCCATGATTCGCGTCCCCCTGAAGGCGCCTTGGCGCCTTATCCGGGGCAGACTGACGAAGACCCCTTTCGCTGTAAAGCCCCAAGTAATAACCGTTTTGGACAGATATCCGTGATTGCGCCGGCGCATGTAGCGGCTAGTGTCGGGGCGAAGCGGACTACGACCGGGGGAACAGGTGAGCGGGGGTAATTCGCAAGAGGCGGCAGCCGCAGCCGAGCGGTTCGCCAGCGCTTACCGGGCGCTGAAGGCCGACCCGTCGACTCAATTCACGCTGACCCCGGCGCCGCCACCACCGCAGCCGCCGGCATGGCTGGTGCGCTTCGGCGAATGGCTGACGGAAGTGTTGAGGCCGGTCGGCCGGTTCTTCCGCTGGCTCAGCAGCTTCATGCCCGATGCGCCTTACGCCCGCATCTTCCTGTGGACGGTGATCGCCCTGGCCGCCGCGGCATTGCTGTGGGTGGTGTATGAACGAATCCGCTATGGCGTCTGGCGCCTGCCACGGCGTCGGCGGTCGCAGGGCGCATCCACGGACATGCCCGAAGAGGCCTGGGCGCCCGAAGCGGCGCCGGCGCGCGCCTGGTTGAATGAAGCCGATGCGATGGCGAGGCAGGGCCGTTTTGCCGAGGCGGTCCACCATTTGCTGACCCGGTCGATCGAGGATATCGCGCGCCGCCGCCCGCGCCTCGTCCGCCCCGCGCTCACCAGCCGGGAACTCGCCGCGGCGGCCGATATCCCGCCATCGGCCCGCGATCTGTTCACCGGCATCGCGCGCCTTGTGGAAAAGAGCCTGTTCGGCGGCCGGCCCGTTTCCGCTGACGATTGGGAAACGGCACGCGCCGCCTATGCCGATTTCGCGCTGCCGGGGACCTGGCGCGTATGAGCGACATCGCGATCGGAACTCCGGCTGTCTCGGACGGCGTGTTCAGGGCCCGCACGGTCGTGCTGATCCTGGCGATCGGTATTCTCGGCTTTATCGGCACGCTGGTGCTGGGCGCTTATGCCCCCGACATGCGGTCCGGCCGGAACGGCGGCGGACATGCGCTGTCCAACGCCGCGACCGGTTTCAGCGGGCTCGTCCGCCTGGCCGAAGCGACGGACCGGGATCCGCAGGTCACGCGCGACGTGCATCTGCTAGGTACCGAGGATCTGGTGGTGCTGACGCCCGAGGCGGCGGCCACCAATCTTTCGCCCGTGCTCAGCCAGCGTGGGGGAAAGCCGACGCTCGTCGTCCTGCCGAAATGGCAGACGGTGGGTGACGAGGACCGGACCGGCTGGGTCCACCAGCAGGGTCTGAAACCCGTCTCCGAACCCAATGGGGTGCTGGCGCCCGGCACCATGCTCCAAACCGCCCGGCACCGCAGCGGCGGCAGGCCGCTCGTCACCTCGCCTGACCTGCCAAAGACCATCCGTTTCACGGCACCGCGGCCGCTCCAGACGATCTCGGGCACCGGCCTGACGCCGCTGATCACTGACGCGCAGGGCCGCATCGTCCTGGCCAAACTGGCCGACCAGCCGCTTTATGTGCTGGCCGATCCCGACCTGCTCTCCAATATCGGCATGGCCGATCCGCGTCAGGCGGCCTCGGCGCTCGATCTGCTCGACTGGCTGAATTCGAACGAGGCGACCTCGATCTATTTCGACGTAACGCTGAATGGCTTCGGCAAATCGCCAAGCCCGCTCAAGCTGGCGCTCGACCCGCCTTTCCTGGCGATGACGCTGACGGTATTCATCGCCGTGCTGCTCGCGGCGTGGCAGGGGGCGGTGCGGTTCGGCGCGCCGCGGCGGCGCGCCCGCGCGATCGCCTTCGGCAAGGCCGCGCTGATCGACAATGCCGCCGCCTTGGTGCGCAAGGCCGGCCGCTATGCGATGCTCGGCACGCGCTATGCCGATGCGGTGCGCGACCGGGCCGCCACGATCTTCGCGGTGCCGCCGCACCTGCGCGACGCGGCGCTGGACACGCATCTCGACGGGCTCGGGCGCCGCGCGCGCTTCAGCGAGCTGGCCCAGGCAGCGCGCGACGCGCGCGACCGGCATTCAGTCCTTTCCGCGGCGCAGGCGCTGCATCAATGGTTGTGGGAGAAGAACAGGTGACGACAGATGTGCGCGCGCTCGCCGAGGCGATCCGCGGGGAGATCGGCAAGGCGGTTGTCGGCCAGGAGGACAGTGTCGAGCTGATGCTCGTCGCGCTCTTTTCGGGCGGGCACATCCTGCTGGAGGGTCCTCCCGGTACCGCCAAGACTCTGTTGGCGCGGAGCTTCGCCGACGTGGTCGGGCTCGATTTCGGACGCATCCAGTTCACGCCTGACCTGATGCCGGGCGACATTATCGGCGCGAACCTGTTCAATTTCCAGACATCGACCTTCACCCTGACACGCGGGCCGATCTTCACGGATCTGCTGCTGGCCGACGAGATCAATCGCGCGCCGCCCAAGACCCAGGCGGCTTTGCTCGAGGCGATGCAGGAGCGCACCGTGACGGTGGATGGCGAGAGCCTGCCGCTCGGCAACCGCTTCATGGTCGTGGCGACGCAGAATCCGATCGAGCAGCAGGGCGTCTATCCGCTGCCCGAGGCACAACTCGATCGATTCCTGTTCAAGCAGACGGTCGATTACCCCTCCGCCGAGGACGAGCGCCGGATCGTCGCGAACCATGGCGCGCACCAAGCGATGACGCCGGCCGAATGGGGCGTGGAGAAGAAAGCGGACGCCGCGACGATCGATGCGGCCGTCGCCGCGGTGGCCGCCATCAGGCTGGCGGACGAGGTGATCGATTACATCACGGCGCTGATCCGCGCGACGCGCGACGTGGCCGATCTGGAAAGCGGCGCGAGTCCGCGGGCCGGCGCGATGCTGGCCGGTGCGGCGCGGGCGCGGGCAGCGATCGACGGGCGCGACTTCGTGATCCCGGACGACGTGAAGGCGCTGGCGCCGGCATTGCTGCGCCACCGGCTGATCCTGTCGCCAGCGGCCGAAATCGACGGGCGTACGGTAGAAGACGTGCTGCGCGGCATCATCGAGGCGATCGAGGCCCCCCGTTGATCTATCCGACGCGCACGGCGGTGATTGCGGCCGCGGCGGGTGCTCCCGCCGTGTTGCTGCTCGCCGTGCTCCTGCCGTCGCGCTGGTATGCCGGGCTGGCCTGGCCGATCGCCGTGCTGCTGCTGACCCTGATCGATGCCTTTTCCGGTGCGCGCAAAGGCAGCGCGCAGATCGCACCGATTCCGAGCGTCTGCGTCGGGGCGACGACAGAAGCGACGGTGAGCGTCACGTTGAGCGACGGGCGGGCGCCGAAATCGGCGGAGATCGCCGTTTCCGCCGATCCGCTGGTTTCGGTCGAGGATGACGGGCGGCTGTGGATCGCCCTGGAGAATGGCAAGGGCGCGGCGTTGCTGCCGCTGACGACGTTGCGGCGCGGGCTGGCGCGGATCGACCGGCTTTGGCTGCGCTGGCACGGGCCGCTCGGCCTGGCATGGAAGCAGCGCGAAATACCGGTGAGCCTGACCTTCCCGATCCTGCCCGACATCCGCCCGGTGCACGAACGCGGGGCGCAGATCTTCCAGCGGCACGCGCTGCAGGGGCTGATCGCGCAGATCGACCGCGGCGATGGCGCCGACTTCGAATCGCTGGTCGAGTTCCGCTCGGGAATGGACCGCCGCGCGATCGACTGGAAACAATCGGCGCGGCACATGAAGCTGCACGCCAAGGAATATCGAACCGAGCGCAACAATCAGATCGTGTTCGCGATCGACGCCGGGCGCCAGATGACCGAGCCCGTCGCGGGCCTGCCGCGCGTCGACCGCGCCGTCTCGGCGATGCTGCTGACCGCGTGGGTCGCCCTGAAGCTGGGCGACCGGATCGCGCTCCACGCCTTCGATTCCCGACCGCGCATCGCCAGCGGGCTGATCTCGGGCACGGCCGCCTTCGCCAATCTGCAGCGGCTCGCAGCGGGCATCGATTACAGCGGCGAGGAGACCAACTACACCTTCGCCCTGACTACCCTGGCGACTCAGCTCACACGGCGATCGATGATCGTCCTGTTCACTGAATTCACTGACCTGACCACCGCCGAGTTCCTGGTGCGCGCTGCCGCCAGGATCACCAAGACGCATTTGCTGCTGATCGTCGTGCTCCGCGACGAGGAGGTCGAATCGATCGCCGACCGTGCGCCGGAGAGTGCCGATGACGTGACGCGCGCGGTGACCGCCGCCGCGCTGCTCAAGGACCGGCGGGTCGTGATGACGCGGCTGCGCCATCTCGGCGTGCACCTGATCGAAAGCGAGCATGACCAGGTCAGCGAGCGGCTGGTCGAGGGCTATATCGATCTCAAGCGGAGGAACCTGTTGTGACCGCGCCAGCGAACGCCCGGACGCCCGGCAAGGCATCGGCCTTTGTCGATGCGCAGCCGGTGCTGGTCAACGCCAGCCGGTTCCGCAAGGTGCATGCGGCCGATTGGGATCGGCTCGACCAGCTGATCACGCGGTGCGAGAAACGATCGGTGCGGTCGCTGTCCGACGACGATCTGCTCGCCCTGCCGCTGCTCTATCGCTCGACCCTGTCGACCCTGTCGGTCGCGCGTGAAACCTCGCTCGACCGCTCGCTCGTCGGCTATCTCGAGCAGCTCTGCGCGCGCGCTTATTTCCAGATTTACGGCGTGCCGACATCGGCGCTGGGCCAGCTCGGCCGATTCTTCTCGCATGGCTGGCCGGAAGCGGTGAAGTCGCTGTGGCGGGAGACGCTGGTCGCGCTGCTGCTGACCATCGCCGGCGCCGTGGTCGGCTATCTGCTGGTCATCCATGATCCGACCTGGTTCTACGGGATCGTCGGCGGCGACATGGCCGGCGGGCGCGACCCGACTGCATCGGCGGCAACGCTGAAGGCCACGCTCTACGACAGCAAGGAAGAGCTGCTCGCGACCTTCGCGACCTTCCTGTTCACGCACAATGCCCAGATCGCGATCTTCGCCTTCGCGCTGGGCTTCGCCTTCGCGGTGCCGACGGCGATGCTGATCATTTATAACGGGCTGATGCTCGGCGCGATGGTGGCAGTTTTCGCCGCGAAGGGGCTCGGCTTCGAATTCATCGGCTGGCTGACGATCCATGGCACCACGGAGATGTTCGCCATCATCCTGTCAGGTGCCGCGGGCTTCCGCATCGGTACTGCCATCGCCTTTCCCGGGCGCCTCGCGCGCGGCGATTCAGTGGTCGTTGCGGGACGCGCCGGCGCGGTCGCGATGGGCGGCGCAGTGATCATGCTGGCGATCGCGGGCCTGCTGGAAGGCATTGGCCGACAGACGATAACGGGCGACGTCACCCGTTACGGCATCGGCTTTGCGATGCTTGCCGGCTGGCTGGTCTATTTCTACCTGCCGCGGCGCCGCTGATGCGCTGGCCGTTCCGCAAGGGGCCCACGGCCCCCAAGTCGCTCCGCCGCAATTTCGTGACGCCGGAGGGCGTGGACCTGCAGCTCGAGCTGGGCGGCGCAGGCGCCCGCGCGGCAGCCTTCATGCTCGACGGGCTAGCCATGCTGGTCGTGCTGATCATCCTGACCATCGTCATCGGCCTGCTCTTTACCGCGAGCAAGTCGACGTCATTCGCCATCTTGTGGCTGATCGGCTTCTTCGTCCTGCGCAATGGCTGGTTCGTGCTGTTCGAAATGGGCGGGCGGGGCGCGACGCCGGGCAAGCGGCTGATGGGCCTGCGCGTGGTCGCGCGCGACGGCGCGCGGCTGACCGGCGGTGCCGTGCTGGCGCGCAACGCGATGCGCGAGATCGAGGTGTTCCTGCCGCTATCCTTCCTGGCGATGCAATCGGCGCAGGGCACGGCGGATGGGTTCCTGGTGTTGTTCTCGCTGAGCTGGAGCTGCATCTTCCTGTTCTTCCCGCTGTTCAATCGCGACCGGTTGCGGGTGGGCGACCTGATCGCCGGCACCTGGGTCGTCCGGACCGTCAGCAACACGCTGGGCGACGATCTGGGCGCAGAGGTATCGCGACAGCGGCGGACCTTCAGCGAAGCAGCGCTCAGCCTTTACGGCGTCTATGAGCTCCAGACGCTCGAGGATGTGCTGCGCGGCGGCCGCGACGAAGCGATCGCGACGGTCGCGGCGACGATCCGGCGCAAGGCCGACATCCCCGATGACGGCGACGACTACCGGTTCCTGTCGGATTATTATGCCGCGCTGTGCGCCCGGCTGGAACGGGGCCTGATGGTCGGCCAGCGCCGCGCGGACAAATTCGGGAACGACCGCGCGCGATAACCGCACGCCAAATTGCCAAGCGCCGCCAAACGCGCGACACTCGGCGAAAAGAGGGGAGAGCGAGGTTGGTCTATATCCTGGGCGGGTGGCAGAGCGACTTCGCGCGCAACTGGAGCCGCGAGGGGATCGATATCGCGGATTCCTTTGCCGAGACGGTGCGCCACGGGTTGCAAGCGGCCGCGCTCGACGCGGATGAGGTCGAGACCGGCCATGTCGGCAATTTCACCGCCGAACTGTTCGCCGGCCAGGGATTGCTTGGCGGCTTCTTCGGGCTGATCGATCCGGCGTGGGACGGGCTTCCGACCGCGCGGCACGAGGCGGCCTGCGCCTCTGGCAGCGTCGCGCTGCTGGCGGCGACCGCGGAGATCGAGGCGGGGCGATACGACCTGGCCTGCGTCGTCGGAATCGAGCAGATGCGCAATGTGCCTGGGCGCACGGCGGCGCAGCATCTGGGGGCGGCGGCGTGGAACGGGCATGAATATGGCGATGCCGAATTTGTCTGGCCGCGCGCCTTTTCGGACCTCGCCGAGGAATATGGCCGGCGGCACGGCCTTGAATACGAACATCTGATGCGCATCGCCGAGATCAATTTCGGCAATGCGAAGCGCAATCCCAATGCCCAGACGCGCGGCCATGTCTTCACGCCGGCGCATTTCACCGCCGATGACGAGGCCAATCCAGTGGTCGAAGGACGGACGCGCAAGATGGATTGCGGGCAGGTGACCGATGGCGCGGCGGTGATGTTCCTCGCCTCACCCGAACGCGCCGCCGATTATGCCCGCACGCGCGGCGTGCCGCTGGAGAGCCTGGCGCGGATCAGTGGCTGGGGGCATCGCTCCGCCCCCATTTCCTACGCCGCGAAAGTGCAGGCGAGCGAAGGCCAGCCCTATGTCTTCCCGCAGGTGCGCCGCGCCATTCTCGACGCAAGGACGCGGGCCGGCGTGGATATCGGGGCGATCGACGCGGTCGAGACGCATGACTGCTTCACCGCGACGGAATATATGGCGATCGACCATCTCGGCCTGACCGACCCGGGCGAGTCCTGGCGGGCGATCGAAGACGGGTCGATCGAAATGGGCGGGCGCCTGCCGATCAATCCGTCGGGCGGGCTGATCGGGCTTGGCCATCCGGTGGGGGCGACGGGGGTGCGCATGCTGCTCGATGCAACAAAGCAGGTGACCGCCAAAGCGGGCGACTATCAGGTCGAGGGGGCACGGCGAGTGCAGACGCTCAATATCGGTGGATCGACCACCACGACGGTCAGCTTCATCGTCGAGCGCGCGGCCGCATGAACGCGCTCATCCTCCTTGCGACCAATGCGGCATTGCTGGTCACCCTGTTCGTCCTGCTCTGGCTGGTCTGCCTGAAGACGCGTGACGTGACGCCGATCGACAGCGTCTGGGCGCTGGGCATGGTGTTCCTCGGCGTCGCGAGCTTCCTCCACACCGGCGGCGATCCGAGCCGCAAGGCATTGCTGCTCGGGCTCTGCGCGGTGTGGGGCGTGCGGCTTGGCCTGTACCTGCTCTGGCGCTGGCGCACCCAGGGGCCGGACCGGCGCTATGGCAAGATGTTCGCGATGGTGGAGGAAGCCAAGGGCTGGGGTTTCGCCCGCGCGTCGCTGCTGCTGGTGTTCGCGACTCAGGCGCCGTTGCTGTTCATCGTGTGCCTGCCGGTCCAGCTGGGGCAGATCGATGCCGGGCCGCCGGTCGGCCCGTTGGGGCTGGCCGGCGCCGGCATCGCGATCGCGGGCATCCTGTTCGAAAGCGTGGGCGACTGGCAGCTCGTTCAGTTCCGCCGCGACCCGTCCAATGCAGGCAAGGTGCTGGCGACGGGGCTGTGGCGCTTCACGCGCCATCCCAATTATTTCGGCGACGCGCTGACCTGGTGGGGCCTGTACCTGATCGCCGCCGAGACCTGGTCGGGTATATGGGCGCTGCCCGGGCCGGCGCTGCTCACCTGGACCTTGATCCGATGGTCGGGCGTGCCGACGATCGAAGGACGGCTGAAGCGCAAGCGGGCGGGCTATCAGGAGTATGTGCGGCGGACGTCGGGGTTCGTGCCGTGGTGGCCGAAGGCGTAATTCCACCAAACTGCGTCATGCCGGACTCGTTCCGGCATCCATGTTTCCGCAGACGCCGCAGCCGTTATGTTTGCGGGACGATGGACCCCGGAACAAGTCCGGGGTGACGTGGTCGTTTTGGGCTGAGGTTCTACCCTGCAGCCCGCAACACCGACCGCTCTGCCCAATGCGCGTGCGTGCCGCTGCAGATCTTGTGCGGCAGCGCGATGCGGCAGACCGGTCCCTCCTCGAACCTCTTGCAGTCGATCAGCACGCATTCGGACGTGCCGCGATTCTCGTCGATGATGAAGCTGACCAGATAGCCGTCATCCTCGTCCACCGCGCCCGTCCGCGGCGCGAAGGGGGCTTCGCTGGCGTAGCGGCCGTCCTCCAGCATCAGCTCCCAGGACTCGCCGGTGTCGAGGTCGTGCTTGACGAAGCCGTTGAACAGGAACCAGCCGGGCTTCGACGTGGTCGAATAGATGTAGCGGTGCTTCCGCCCCGCAACGCGCTGGTTGATCATCCCGAATTCAAGGATGCGATCGTCCAGCCGCTCCTCGCGGGTCGTGCCGTCGGCAAGGTTGAAGCGCCAGCGGTGCAGCTTCGGGCGGAAGCTGTGCTCGTCGACATAGGCCATGAGGTGCCCATAGCCATCGGCGTTCTCGAGCGGCGCCGGCGTGGGATCCTCCTGGAAATAGCCGTCCATCACCACTTCGTCGCCTTCCTCATAGGCGTTGAGGAAATGCAGGACATAGGTCGGTGCCGCCTCGAACCAGCGGATCTCGTTGGGGCCGCCATGGCGCGGGATCAGCGCGAAGCGCGCGGGCACGCCTTCATGCAGGCGCGCGGCGTGGATGTCGCGCTTGAGCAGCTCGGCATCCCAGAACACCGGCAGGTCGTTCACGATCGACCAGTTTTCGCTGAAGGTCATGTCGTGCGGCAGGCGCGGGCCCGGCAGCGGCACGGGGATATAATGCGTCAGCTTCTCGTTCCGGTCGACCACGCCGTAATGCATGAAGGGCGCGTGCTTCGAGTAGTTGAAGAACATCAGCTCGCCGGTGCGATCGTCCACCTTGGGATGCGCGGAGATGCCGTCGATCGGTACCCAGGCCGCCATCCCATGCTGTTCGAGCGTTTCGGGATCGAGCACATAGCCTTCGCCGCACTGGTAGAAGGTCGAGATCGCCTTGCCCGCATGGACGATGATGTCGGTGCTGCTGCTGTCCTTGAGCGCGCCATGCGCGCCGAAGCCGGGGCGCAGCGAGGTGCCGGCGCGATCCGCCAGCCCGCCCCAGAGCGACCCGCCCGCTTCCTGCTCGGCCTGGAAGCACCGCGTGCGCACGAAGCGATTGCGGTACGAGGCAGCACCGTTCCGGAAATCGATCTGGTGAATCATGCCGTCGCCGTCGAACGGATGATAACGGCCGAGCGGCTGGTGCAGCTGATTCTCGGTATTGCGCAGATAGACGCCGTCGATATCGGTCGGGATCGCGCCCTCGATCACCTCCAGTTCGATCGCGGTCACTTCTTCATGCAGTGGCGTCCAGGCACCGTTGAGATAAGGATGGTTGCTCGGGCGCAGCGAGCCCTTCACGGCCGCGCGGTCGACGATCTGCATGGCGGTTCCTCTCCACGGCCCCTGACCCGCACAGTCTAGGCATGGAAATCGGGATCGGCCAGCGTCACCGCAGTGACAGCGTCATGTCCTGCTGCCGCCCCGTACCGTGCACCACCACCTTGTCGGCGAAGAAGTCGAGCCGGGCATAGGAGGTCTCCTCCGTGTCGAGCATCGCCTTCAGGTTGACATAGTGGATGCCGGCGCGGGCGCCGTAATTGCCATCGTGATTATGGCCGTCGAGCCAGACCTTCGCGGAAGGGTGGCGTTCGAGCAGCGCCATCACCGCCGGCGCATTCCACAGATTGTGCTGGTTTTCCGGATAGAGCGGAAAATGATTGAACAGCATTGCCTTCAGCCCGCGCTTGTCCGCTTCGGCGAGCTGCGCGTCGATCCAGTGGAGCTGCGCGTCGCCGATGCCGCCGTCCCATAGCGGCTTGTCGGCGTAGAGCCCGGCATGTGCCGCCATGCTGGCCTTGAGCTCCGCGCTGCCCTCGGGCCAGGCATAGCTGCTGAGGTCGTTGCCGTCAGTGACGATGAACATCCAGCCATGCTGCACGAAGCTGTGATAGCGCGCCTTCATGCCGAGCTTGGCCGGGACCATCGGCTTGTGCACGTCGTCGATCGAGAATTCATGATTGCCCAGCACGAACTGCCAAGGGTGCTTCAGCTTGCGCGCGACCGGCAGGATCAGATCATAGCTCGCCCAGTCGCGATCGATGAAATCGCCGAGATGGACGACAAAGGCGAGCTTCTGCCGGTTGAGATCGGCCACCGCGGCGGCGAGCTTGGCGGGAGTAGTGCGGTAGAGGCGCTGGCCATTGTCGGGCTCGACCGCATATTGCGCATCGGCGATGGCACCGATGCTGAACAACGGCCGTTCCGGCTTTTGCGCGGGAGCCGAGCCGGCCAAGGCGAGCGCTGCCATCGTCGCCATCAGCATCGTTCCACGCATGATCCACTCCCGCCACCAAAGGGCCGGGCCTTAAGGGCCGCGCGTTACAGTAAAGCGACGAGTCAGCGCTTCATCCGCGCGACTGTCACTGATGGGTCATGGAGCGCGCCTAGGGGAACGGGACTCGTGTGAATTTCCAGGGACGGGAGCGACCAATGACCGGCATGCCGCGCCGCCGCGCCCTGCCCCTCTGCGCCGGGCGGATCTCATGAACGAGCTGTCGCCCATCGCCGCCGCGCGGGGCCTCGCGCGGGATGAGATCGACCTGCGCCAGGCGCTGCAGCGCTTCGTCGAAGGCCGGCTGCGCGACCGCAACGACGGCGAGGACATCGTCCAGGAAACCTATGTCCGGCTCTACAGCTATCGCCGCACCCGGCCGGTGGCGGATGTCGGCGCCTTCTGCTTCGCGGTCGCGCGCAACCTCGTGTTCGACCATATGCGCCGCCGCCAGGCTCAACCGCAGACCGCCGAGCTGGCCGAGGACATTGCCTGTCCCCAGCCCCGCGCCGAGGAAATTCTCGACTACCGCCAGCGGGTCGACATCCTGGTGCGCGCGCTGAAGGTGATGCCGCCGCTACGCCGCGAGGTGTTCCTGCGCCGGCGGCTCGACGGCATTCCGGCGACGGTGATCGCAAGCGACCTGCAGCTCAGCCTTTCGGCGATCGAGAAACATTGCAGCCGGGCGCTGGCCGATCTGCGCGCCGCGCTGGAACGGCGCGGCCTGCCGGCGGGAGCCCGGGCATGAGCCGCCGTGCCGCCCTGCGCGATGCCGCCCACTGGGCGCTGGCCGAAGATGCCGCCCCGGCCGCGCCGCCGCCGCTTGCCGATGACGTCCAGGCGACGCTCGACGACCCCGCTTTGGCTGAGGCGCTCGAGCAATCGGCGTCCTTTGGCCGGCTTTCCGACGACGATATTCTGGCGATGCGCGCCACGCGGCGGCGGGGAATTGCGACACTCGGCGCCGCCATGCTCGTGGCGGGCGTGGGGATTGGCGGCGTGTCGAACGGATGGTTCGCCAGCGCCCCGGCCCCGATCGTCGCGCATTACGAAACGGCGCGCGGGCAGCAGAGCGACGTCACGCTTGCCGATGGCTCGACGCTTCATCTCAACGGTGCGACCAGCATCGACGTGACGATCGACGACGACAAGCGGCAGGTCGCGCTCAACCGGGGCGAGGCCTATTTCGACGTCGCGCACGAGAAGAACCGGCCGTTCATCGTCCAGGCCGGCGTGTCGTCGACTCAGGTTCTCGGCACTGCCTTCGACGTCGACATGGCGCGCGGCGAGGTGAAGCTCGCGGTGTATCGCGGGCGCGTGCGGTTCGGCGGCGTCGGCGCGGACGCGCATAGCGTAGAGGTGCCGGCGGGATGGCGCTCGCGCTTCGAGGGCGGGGTGGCGCAGGCGCCGACGCGTTTTGACGCAACGCAACAGGATTGGCGCCAGGACTGGCTCGATACCGACGATATGCGGCTGTCCGACCTGGTCGACGCGCTCAATCGCCGCGGTGGACCGGTGATCATGGAGCCGCCACGGGCTCTGGGCGACATCGCCCTGTCCGGCCGTTTCAAGCTTGATAAACCGCGCCAATTGCTCGGCGCGATCGGAACCGCTTATGGTTTCGAGGTCGTCGAAGACGGCGACAAGCTGCGGCTAGCGCCGGCGGCGGAGTGAGAGGCGTTTTCGCTCCGCCACTGTCATTGCACTGCAACAAAATTCTTTTGTCCGGACCGGGTGCCCAACCCCGTCCTCCGTCCGAGGCGAACAAACGCCTGAGCGGAGGAATATCATGGATCGCACAAAGGGACTTTCATTGATCGCGCTGGCGGCGGCGCTCGCCGCGCCGGCCATGGCGCAGGCGAAGCCGGTCGAGGGCACGCTGGCACGCCAGATGCGCTTCGATATCGGCGCATCGGACCTGCGCACGGCGATCTCGCAATTTTCGCGCGCGACGGGCGTACAGGTGATCGTGGCGCCCGACGTCGTGGCGAAGCGCCGCACCGCCGGCGTGCGCGGCGCGCATAGCGTCCGCGAAGCGCTCGACCTGATGCTGCGCGGGACCAACCTGTCGGCGTCGATCAGCGACGGCGTCGCGGTGCTGAAGCCCGTGGCCGCACCCGCCGCCCTGCGCCGCCCGACCCACGCCGTGCGCGAGATCGCGCAGGTCGAGACCGGCGGCGCCGCGCCGGAGCAGGAAGCCATCAGCGAGAGCGACATCGTCGTGTCCGGCTATCGCCAGAGCCTCACCCGCGCGCAGGAACTGAAGCGCGCCGCCGTGGGATCGGAGGACGATATCCTGGCGCAGGATATCGCCGCCTTTCCCGACCTGAACCTGGCTGAATCGCTCCAGCGCGTCGCCGGCATCACCATCACGCGCGATTCGGGCGAAGGCCGCCAGATCGCGCTGCGCGGTCTCGGCGCCGAATTCACCCGCACGCAGCTGAACGGCATGGAAGTGCTGGGCAACACCGCATCGGGCATGGACAATCGCGGCGGCGTCAGCCGGTCGCGCTCGTTCGACTACAGCCTGTTCGCGTCCGAGCTGTTCAACCGCGTCTCGATCCAGAAATCCTATGCGGCCGAGCAGGATGAAGGCGGCATCGCCGGCACCGTCGGGCTGAACACCGCCAAGCCGTTCGATTATAACGGCTCGAAAATCGTCGTCTCGGCCAAGGGCCAGACCAACACCAACACCAGCGGCATCACCCCGCGCGTCGTCGGCCTCGCCTCCGGGCGCTGGGGCGATTTCGGGGCGCTCGTCTCGGTCGCTTACAGCCAGATCAAGAGCAACGAATATGGCTATCGCAACTGGGGCTGGGGTTTCGTCAAATATGCGCCTGGCAATATCGGCCCCAATATCGACGCCGCGACCTCTCAGCAGCTGCAATCGGGCAACATCATCGCGCCCCAGGCTGAATCGCCCTCGACCTGGTACACCGACCGCAAGCGGCTGGGCGTCACGTCGTCGCTGCAATATCATCCTGGCGACCGGTTCAAGCTCGACGTCGACTTCCTCTATGGCCGGCTGTGGGATTACCGCGACGACTATGCCATCGCCAGCGCCGGCACCAACGCGCTGACCGGCGCCACCGTCAATGGCGGCCAGATCATCCAGTCGGCGGTGATCGACGGCAACACGCTGCGCGCTGCAAGCTATACCGGCATCGACCAGCGTTCCGAGCATCACATCGTCAAGAACCACACCGATTTCTACCAGGGCGTGGCCAATGCGAGCTGGAAGGTGACCGACCGACTGACGATCAGCGCGCTTGGCGGTTACGAGGAATCCGATTTCAGCCAGCCGGTGTTCGACAAGGTGTTCATGGAGGCCAAGAACATGGCCTTCAGCTTCGACGACCGGCCGACCATCCCGGTCAACACCTATGGCAAGGACCTGACGGACCCCAACAATTGGACGCTGCAGCGCCTGGACGTGCAGGAAAACGGGATCACCAGCAAATATGCCAATGGCAAGCTGAGCGCTGCCTTCGCAGCGACCGACGCGCTGACCTTCAAGGCCGGCGGTGAATTCAAGCACTTCAGCAACAGCGGCTATATCTACGTCAACAAGGTGTTCCACAACGTCCCGGCGAACGTGGCGATTCCGAACAATCTGAAGGAGGTGATCGGGCGGGATTCGCTGCTGCCCTATATCGTCGGCAATGTGGACGGGGTGTATGCCTATATCGGCGATCAGCGGGACCTGGCGGCGAAGAACCTGCAGGCCGGCAGCGATTTCCTGGTCGACGAGAAGACCTGGAGCGGCTTCGCCCAAGTCGATCTCGACACGCTGGTTGGCGGCATGCGCCTGCGCGGCAATGCCGGCCTGCGTTATTATTCGACCGACCTGACCTCCTCGGGTCACCTCACCGTGCCGGTGAACAATGTGAACACCTTGGTGCCGGTGACGATCCGCACCAACAGCAATGGCTGGCTGCCCGCCGCCAATTTCGCGCTCGACGTCGCCAAGGATGTGGTCGTGCGTCTGAGCGCGAGCCGCAACGTCAACCGGCCGGCGCTCGGCGACCTGGCGGCAGCAGGCACACTCACCACGCGGCCGAACGGGGGGAGCGCCAGCTTCGGCAATCCGTTCCTGAAGCCGTACAAGGCGACCTCGATCGAAGGCTCGATCGAATATTATATGGACCGTACCGGCTTCGCCTCGGTGGGCTTCTTCTACAAGAAGATGGACAGCTTCATCACGACGAACAGCACGACGATCCCGTACAGCCAGACGGGCCTGCCGCTGTCGCTGCTGATCCAGGGCCAGGACGGCAACACGCCCTATGATGTGAGCCGGCCGGTCAACGGTCCGGGCGCCGACATCAAGGGGATCGAAGTCGCGGTCCAGCACGACTTCACCTTCCTGCCGGCACCGTTCAACCATCTCGGCGCGGTCGCCAACGGCACCTGGTTCGACGGGCACCAGAAGGCGCTCTACACCTCCGGCACGACGACCAGGATCGAGACGCTGCCGCTGCTCAACCTGTCCAAATGGGCGGCTAACGTGACGCTTTACTATGAGGACAAGGACTGGGGCGTGCGCGTGTCGGACGCCTATCGCAGCCAGTATCTGACCAGCACCGGCAATCTCGCCAACACCGGCGGCGGTATCAAGGGCACCAACAACATCGACTTCCAGGCGCATTTCAACATCACGCCGAAGATCCGGTTGGTGGCGGAGGGCATCAACCTGACCAATGAGGCGATCCGTCAGTTCGCCGACATCAATGCCGACCGTCCCGAGGTCTATACGACCAGCGGCCGGACCTTCACCTTCGGCGTGAGCGCCGAATTCTGATGCGCATGCCCCCGCGCGGCCGATCCGCGCGGGGGCAGCCATCCCGCTTGGCAGAGCGCGCGGCGACGCTCTAGGCTGAGCGCATGTTCAGACGATTCGCCTTCCTCGCCGCCCTGTGTCTGGGCATCGGTACTGCCTCCGCCCAGACCGCCGAACCCGTCGTGCCGGCGCCGGTGCCCGCCACCGTTCGCGTGGTACTGACGACCAGCGAAGGCCCGATCACGCTTGAGCTGGAAAAGGATCGCGCGCCGAAGACGACGGCAAACTTCCTGCATTATGTCGACACCAAAAGGTTCGACGGCATCACCTTCTACCGGGCGATGAAGCTTCAGCCCGAGCTCGGGCTGATCCAGGGCGGCCTGCGCAACGATCCGAAAAAACTGTTCCCGCCGGTGCCGCACGAGCCGACCACCCAGACCGGCCTCACCAACAAGGACGGCGTGATCTCGATGGCGCGGGACAAGCCGGGCAGCGCGACCGCCGATTTCTTCATTGCGATCGGCGATCTCTCCTCGCTCGATGCCAAACCCGACCAGCCCGGCGACAATCTCGGTTTCGCGGCGTTCGGGCATGTGGTCGAGGGGATGGACGTGGTGCGCCGCATCGGCATGGCGCCGACCTCCCCCACCGAAGGCGAGGGCGTGATGAAGGGGCAGATGCTGGCGCCGACGATCAAGATTCTCACCGCCCGCCGCGTGCCCTGACCAGAGGAACCGGTTCTGTCCCGGCCACTCATCGCCGGTTCAGCAACGATGTGCTATGGGTGCCATCAACACTCAAAACTGCGAGGGTCCCTATGCGTATCCTTTCCTCCTTGTTCCTCGGCGCCGCGCTGATCGGCATGGGCGCCACCGTTCCCGCCGCGGCGCGCGATCACCGTGACAACAGCAAGGCCGAGGCCCAGCTCGCCAAGGCGCTGGAAGGCCGCGTCGCCGGCAAGCCGGTGAGCTGCATCAGCCAGCAGAACATCAGTTCGTCCACGGTCTATGACGGCACCGCAATCGTCTACCGGATCGGTAGCACGCTGTACGTCAACCGCCCGCGCGTCGGCCAAAGCTCGCTCGACAGCGACGATATCCTGGTCAGCAGGACCTTCGGCTCGCAGCTGTGCAGCCTCGACACGATCAAGCTGGTCGACCGGTCGGTGCACTTCCAGACCGGCTTTGTCGGGCTGGGCGAGTTCGTGCCCTATGCCAAGCCGAAGGCCGTAAAGGGCTGATTGTCCCGAGCGGCGGCATCGACGCCGCGCCACCGCCAACCGGAAGCGCACCATGGCCGATTCGACCGACGACCTAATCATCGATACGCCGGACGGACCGATGACCTTCGCCGCGTGGAAGAAGAAGCATCCGGTGCAGATCCCGTCGCGGCGAACCAAGGGCAAGGACCTGCCGGTGAAGGTCAAGCGCTTCACCGACAAGCCCTGACCCGCGATCAGCGGTCGAGCATCGCCATGCCGGTCTCGCCGTACCGTTCGCCCGCGACGACGCCTGGGCGCAGCGCTTCGTCGAGCCCAGCCAGTTCCGTTTCGCTCAGCGCGATCTCCGCCGCGGCGACATTCTCCTCCAGATAGGTGCGCCGCTTGGTGCCCGGGATCGGCACCAGGTCCTCGCCCTGATGGAGCAGCCAGGCGAGCGCGATCTGGCCCGGCTTCACGCCCTTCGCTTCGGCCAGCGCGCGCACCGCATCGGCGGCGCGCATGTTCGCGGTGAAATTCTCGCCCTGGAATCGCGGATCGCCGCGGCGGAAATCGCCTTCGGGATAGTCCTCGGCCCGCATCGCCGTGCCGGTCAGGAAGCCGCGGCCGAGCGGACTGAACGGCACCAGCCCGATGCCGAGTTCACGCAGCACGGGCAGGATCTCCGCCTCGAGCCCGCGTTCCCATAGGGAATATTCGCTTTGCAATGCCGTGACCGGCTGGACCGCATGCGCGCGCCGGATATTGGCCACGCCCGCCTCGGACAGGCCGAAATAGCGCACCTTGCCCTCGCGGATCAGCTCGCCGACCGTGCCCGCGACATCCTCGATCGGCACAGCCGGGTCGATGCGGTGCTGATAGAGAAGGTCGATATGATCGGTGCCGAGCCGCGCGAGTGATGCCTCGGTAACCTCGCGGATATGATCGGGCCGGCTGTTCACGGCGCCGGTGCGATTCTCGTGGCGGAGATCGAAGCCGAACTTGGTCGCGATCACCACCTTGTCGCGCTTGCCCTGAAGCGCACGGCCGAGCAGTTCCTCGTTGGTGTACGGGCCATAGACCTCGGCGGTGTCGAACAGAGTCACCCCGAGGTCGATCGCGCGGTGGATCGTGGCGATCGATTCGGCATCGTCGAAACTGCCATAGGACTGGCTCATCCCCATGCAGCCAAGGCCCAGTTCGGAAACTTCGAGACCCTGAGTCCCGAGAGCGCGTCGTTTTAGCATAAGCAAGTCTCCAGCCAAGGCGGCGTGGCCGATATGGGAGGTGCCGACCGCGAAGCAAATAGCCCTGGAAGCGAACTGGCAGCGTTGCGATCCGGCACGATATCGCCGAAGAACATGCACAGTGCCAGCGGAGGGAAGTGACGACGATGAGAGCCGCTTTCTCGACGCTGGCCGCCGGGTTCATTGTGATCGCACCTATGGCATCCGGCGCGCAGGAGCCCGCGTCGCCAGCGCCACTGGTTCCAGCGAGCTCATGGAAGGTCGAAAATGACGGGGTCGACAAATGCATGCTGACCCGGGATTACGGATCGTCTGAAAAGCCGGTCTCGATCGCCTTTCGGCCTGGACTAGACCGTGGCCGGACCGAGATAATCGTGCTCACCCCGACGGCCGATTCCACTGCCGCGCGCCGGTCCGGCAACGCCACCATAACCGTGGGGCCAGCCGGACAAAGCGCCCGGAGCATCTATTCCAGCGTAAAGATACCCAACAAGCCACAGCGGCTGATCCGTTTCAGCGTGGACGGGAGGTTCGTCGACGTGTTGCCGTCCGCGACCAGGCTGACGATCGATGCCGGCGACAGCATGATGTTCGACATCCAGGGCGCTGATAAAGCGGTTGTCGACCTACAGCAGTGCGAAGCCAAACTTCTGGCATCATGGGGCGTCGACCCCGCCGCCTTCCCCAAGGCCGCTACCCCGCCCACCGGCAATCCGGCTCAGTGGTTCCGCCAGGATGCCTATCCCAAAGGCCCGGGAGGGCGGGTGGTCGCCGTGCTGACCCTAGGAGCCGACGGGGCAGTCACCGACTGCCGGGTCGTCGTCAACGTTGCACCCGATCTCGATCGTCTCACCTGCGACATCGCCCGGGCGAAGGTTCGATATAGTCCGGCGCTGGACGACGCAGGCAAACCGGTTCCGTCCTGGACAATGCTGCCCGTACGCTGGGCCGGAAAACCTTAGGTCGTCTCTTGAATCCTATATCATATCGTGGAAGGGTCACCCGACAATAAGATCAGAATCGGGAGAGCAAGATGTCGAAATTGGCGAAACTTACCGCAGCGATCTTCATGTTTGCGGCGGTGCCCGCCCTTGCGGCTGACCGTACGCCCGAGCAGGTCGTGAAGGATCATGTCGTCTCGATGAAGACCGCCAATGTCGATGCGGTGATGGCCGACTATGCGGACGATACGGTCGTGATCACTCCGCCCGGCCTCGTCCCCGGCCAGACTCCAGCGAACGCGCCGGGCGTCTATTCAGGCAAGGCGAATGCGCGGAAAGTGTTCGTCGTGCTGACCGGCCCGGGCAGCATCGACGGCATCCGCGCGATGGAGACGGTGGTCGAGCCGCTGGGCGGCGATGTCGCGCTGCTGCGCTGGATGCAGTTCCGCGGCACGCCGAAACAGGTATCGGGCGTCGACGTGTTCGTGGTCCGCCACGACAAGATCGTGGTGCAGGACATCGTGCTGGATACCGCCAAGCCCTGATCCAAGGCTTGACAGAAACGTCGCTACATTGCCTTCTAGCCTCATGGGGATCGCGATCTCCCCATGAGGCGACAGGCTGAAGTATCGCGTCCCTTATCGTTTGAGGACGCATCATGCCCGCGATCAATGCCATTGCCGCCGACAAGCTCGTGAAGCTGATCGGCACCCCCGGTTGCCCGACGATCGTCGATATCCGCACGGATGCCGAATTCGCCGCCGAGCCGCGACTCATCCCCGGCGCGGTGCGGCGCGCCTTTGCCGATGCCACCGAGTGGGTGCCGGCCCTTGCCGGACGCGGCATCGTCGTCGCCGGCGAAAGCGATACCGCCAGCCATGGCATCGCCGCCTTGTTGCGCCAGGCGGGCGCCGATGCCGACGCGCTGGAGGACGGTGTGCCCGGCTGGGCGGCCGCAGGTTTTGCCATGGTCGACCAGTCCGCGGTGCCGCCGCGCGACGGCGCCGGCCGCACGCTCTGGGTCACGCGTGCGCGGCCCAAGGTCGACCGGATCGCCTGCCCCTGGCTGATCCGCCGCTTCGTCGATCCCGCCGCGCAGTTCCTGTTCGTGCCCGCCCCCGAAGTGACCGGCGTGGCCGTGCGCCTGGGCGCGACTCCGTTCGACGTGGAGGGCGAAGGCGTGCGCTGGACGCATCGCGGCGATCTCTGCACGTTCGATGTAATGGTCGAGGAATTCGGGCTGGGCGGCATCGAAGCGCTCGTCCGCCTGTCGACCATCGTGCGCGGTGCCGACACCGCGCGCCTCGACCTGGTGCCCGAAGCCGCCGGGCTGCTCGCGATATCGCTTGGCCTGTCACGCATGTTCGCCGACGATCTGGCCCAGCTCGATGCGGGCATGCCGATCTATGACGCGCTGTATCGCTGGTGCCGGGATGCGACCGGCGAGACGCATGACTGGACATCCCACAAACCGGCGACATCGCGGAGCCCGAAATGACCGCCGCCCAAACGGCGCATCGGGCGCCCGAGCAGGTCTCGATCGGTGAGGCCTTTCGGGTGTGGCTGCGCATCGCCGCACTCTCCTTCGGCGGCCCGGCCGGCCAGATCGCCATGATGCACCGCGTGCTGGTCGAGGAGAAACGCTGGATCGGCGAGCACCGGTTCCTCCACGCGCTCAATTATTGCATGGTCTTGCCTGGTCCCGAGGCGCAGCAGCTCGCCACCTATATCGGCTGGCTGATGCATCGCACGAAGGGCGGCATCATCGCCGGCGGACTGTTCGTGCTGCCGGGCGTCGTCTCGATCATGGCGCTGAGCTGGATCTACGCAATCTATGGCAAGCTCGGCATCGTCACGGCGCTGTTCTTCGGCTTTAAAGCGGCAGTGCTGGCGATCGTGCTGCAGGCAGTGGTGCGGATCGCCTCGCGGGCGCTGAAGAATCGCGTCATGCTCGTGATCGCGGGCGCGGCGTTCGTGCTGATCTTCTTCGCCCGCATTCCCTTCCCCCTGATCATCTTTGCCGCCGGCGCGATCGGCTATGTCGGCGGTCGCGCGGGGCTGGGCGTGTTCAAGGTCGGTGGCGGGCACGGTGCGTCGAAGGGCGCGATCGTCGAGGACCGCGATACGCTGCTCGGCGAGGAGCTGCCCGAGCATGCACGCATGGGCAAACGCCAGGCGTTGCGGATCGCGGCGGTGTGGCTCGCGCTGTGGCTGACGCCCGTCGCGGTCCTGTTGCTGTGGCTTGGCCCGAACGACGTGTTCAGCCAGATCGCGACCTTCTTCTCGGCGATGGCGATGGTCACCTTCGGCGGCGCTTATGCCGTGCTTGCCTATGTCGCGCAGGAAGCCGTGCAATCCTATCACTGGCTTCAGCCCGGCGAGATGCTCGACGGGCTGGGCATGGCGGAGACGACGCCGGGTCCGCTGATCATGGTGCTGCAGTTCGTCGGGTTCATGGGTGCCTATCGCGATCCGGGCGTGCTGCCGCCGCTGCTCGCCGGGACGCTTGGCGGGCTGCTCGCGACCTGGGTCACCTTCATCCCCTGTTTCCTGTGGATCTTCCTCGGCGCGCCGTTCATCGAGCGGTTGCGCGGCAATGCGGCGATCGCCGGCGCGCTCTCCGCCATCACGGCGGCGGTTGTCGGGGTGATCCTGAACCTCGCCATCTGGTTTGCCGTCCACACATTGTTCCGCGCGGTACGGCCGTTCGAGGCCGGCCCGTTGCACTTCGACCTGCCGGTCCTGTCGAGCGTCGATCCATGGGCGTTGCTGCTGTCGGTCGCGGCGGTGGTGGCGGTGCTGCGCTTCAAGGCCGGCACGATCCCGACGCTCGCGGCGACGTCGGCGGCGGGCATCGCGCTCTATCTTGCCGGGGTTACCGCATGAGAGGCGCCGTAACGGCGGCCTGCCTCCTCTTCGCCGCCACACCCGCCTTCGGCCAAGGCCTCGACTTGAGCGGCAGCATCCGCTTTCGCTACGAGACGATCGACGACCAGCCGCGCGCGGGGTTCAACGCCAGCGACGAGCTGATCAACCTGCGCACGATCCTGACCGCGCAATACCGCCACGGGCCAGTGCGGATCGCGGCCGAGCTCTACGACAGCCGGGCCTATCTGGCCGATCGCGGTACGCCCATCACCACCGGCGAAGTGAATGCGGCCGAACTCGTACAGGCTTATGTCGCGGTCGACGCACCGAATGCTCTGGGTCCCGGCACCACTCTTTCGCTGCAGGGCGGGCGCTTTCTGCTCAATATCGGCTCGCGCCGGCTGGTCGCCGCCGACGATTATCGCAACACCACCAATGGCTATACCGGCCTGCGCGCCGACATCGCCGCCCGGGGCGGGGTGCGCGGGACCTTCATCTACGTCCTGCCGCAAATCCGCTTGCCAGACGACCTCACCTCCCTCCTCGACAACCGGTTGAAAGTCGACCGGGAGAGCTTCGACCAGGTGCTGTGGGGCGGCACGGTCTCGCGCACGAAAACGATCGGCCCCGCAATGGCTGAACTGTCCTTCTACCATCTCGGCGAACGCGATGCGCCGGAGCGGCCCAGCCGCGATCGGTCGCTGAACACGATCGGCGCCCGCATCGTCCGCGAGCCCAAGGCGGGCGGGTTCGACTATGAGGTCGAGGCAATCTACCAGCTCGGCCATATCCGCAGCAGCCTGGCGCCGACGGCCGCCATGCTCGATGTGAGCGCGTCCTTCGTCCATGCCGAGATCGGCTACGGCTTTGCCCATGGATGGAAGCCCCATGTCTCGATCGAATTCGACCGGGCCAGCGGCGACGGACCGGGCGGCTCCTATGGCCGGTTCGACTCGCTGTTCGGCATGCGCCGCGCCGATCTCGCCCCGGCCGGCCTGTACAATGCGGTGGGCCGCGCCAACCTGGTGACGCCGGGCATCCGCCTGGAGGCAACGCCCAACAAGGCGATCGACTGGTTCGTGAGCTACCGGCCGATATGGCTGGCGGATCGCACCGACAGTTTTTCCACCACCGGCGTGCGCGATGTCACGGGACGATCAGGCAGTTTTGCCGGCCATCAGGTCGATGCGCGAGTACGATACTGGCTGGTTCCGGACCGGGTGCGCATCGAGCTTGACGGGGTGTGGCTCGCCAAGGGGCGCTTCCTGCGCGACGCCCCGAACGCGCCGCGATCCGGCAACACCAGATATGTGTCGACCAACCTGACGACGAGCTTCTGATCGCGAGGCAGTCGATCCGCGTCAGCGCGACGCGACCCTGGTCGACGCCGTGCCGGTCGCGCGGGCGATGAGGGCGTCCTTCAGCGGCCGCACCGCCGCAACGGCACCGGCGCGGCATGCATCGATATCCCGCTGTTCTTCGGGCGAGGCCTGGAAATAGGAACCGCAGCTCGCCTCGACCGCACGCGCGATGCGGCGGTCCAGTTCGACGCGACCGGCGGGGCTCGCCAGATCGAGATCGGCGTGACGCACTGCGATCGGGCCGGCGGCGGCCGGCATCGCGGCGAACAGGGCGACCGCGGCCGCGGCGATCGTCAGGGTCTTCGTCATCATCATTCTCCTCCAAATCGCCGGCCGGAACGACCGCGCCGGGCATTGCGACATTGCCCTCCGCCGCGCTTGTCCGAGAGGAGGAGGAGGTGATGATTGACCGATGAAATACCGATCAAGAACCGATATGGCTGCGGCGGGCTCGACGCGGGCGCGGCGGGGTGGAAAGGGCGATGGGGTGAACGACCGGATCGATCTTGCGCATGCGGCGCCGTTCCGGATCGGGTCGATCGACGTCCGGCCGGACCTTCGCCAGGTGACGGCGGAGGATGGCACCCGCGAAGTGGTCGAACCACGCGTGATGCAGGTGCTAGTGGCGCTCGCTCGCGCGGAGGGCGGTGTCGTCAGCCGCGACGACCTTATCCGTTGCTGCTGGGAAGGCCGGGTCGTCGGGGAGGATGCGATCAACCGCGTCATGTCGCGCTTGCGCAGGCTGGCGGACGGCATCGGCGCCCGCGCCTTCACGATCGAGACAGTGACGAAAGTCGGCTATCGCCTGACCGTCGCGACCACCGAACCGGCGCGGGAAACGCCACCGCCCATCCTCGTGCCGGTCAACACCATGATCGAGCGTTCGCCGAACCGGCGCGCTATCATCGCGGGCGCCGTCGCAACCCTCGCCGCGGCCAGTGGCGGCGCGCTGCTGCTGCCGCAGCTGCTCGGGCGCAAGGGGCCGCCGGCCAAGGTGGCCCCGCTTGTCGAGCAGGCAGTGCTCGCGATCGGACAGGGAACGCTGGAGGGCAACAGCCAGGCGATCGGCCTGCTCCGCCGCGTGACTCAAACCGCGCCCGATTATGCCGATGGCTGGGGTCTGCTCGCGCTGGCCTATGCCGGGGCATCGATCGCCCGGGCGCCGCAGTTCGAAGCCGATTTGCGCGCCCGGTCGACCGCGGCGAGCAAGCGCGCGCGCGAGATCGACCCGGCCAATGTCTATGCCGGCGCGGCGATGGGCGTGCTGACGCCGGTGATCGGGCATTGGGGACAGATCGAGACGCGGCTCCGCGCCGGGCTCGCCGATCGCCCCAACCAGCCCATGCTGACGAGCGCGCTGGCGGGCATCCTCGGCGATGTCGGGCGGTGCCGCGAATGTGCCACGCTGGTCGACGCGCTGTGGCCGCGATCGATGCCGACGCCGGGTTCCTCCTATGCGCGCGTCGTGGCCTATTGGGCTGCAAACCGGCTCGACGAGGCCGATCGCGCGATGGACGAGGCCTTTGCCCTGTTCCCGACCCATTTCGCGGTCTGGTTCACGCGTTTCTATCTGCTGCTCTACACCGGCCGCGCCGACGAGGCGATCGGCTTCGGCGAGAATGTCGACGGACGACCGACCGGCATCCCCGACTGGGATTTCGACATGCTCCTGCGCGTCGCGCAGGCGATGCGATCACGAACGAGCGCCGATATCGACGCCGCGATCGCCGTCGCGGTCGAGGCAGCGCACAAGGGTGTGGGCTATGCCGAGAATTCGATGCAGTTCGCGGCTGCCTTGGGCCGGGTCGATACCGCCTTCGCGATCGCCGAGGGCTATTTCTTCGGGCGCAGCTTCGATATCGGCGCTCTCCGCTTCTCGCCCGAGCAGCGCATCTACAGCCGGCCCACCGCCCGGCGATCGCGCATGATCTTCCTGCCTTCGACCGCCGCGATGCGGAAGGACCCGCGCTTCGCTGGATTCGTCGAGGAACTGGGCCTGGCCCGGTATTGGCGGGAATCGGGTAGCCGGCCCGATTATCAGACAGGTGGTTGACATCTACTAACATATTAGTACTATAGGCGTCGTACCAAGGAGCGACGCGTGAACCCTCATCCTACCGAAGGCGAACTGGCGATTTTGCGGGTGCTGTGGGCGCGTCGTGGCCCGTGCACCGTGCGCGACGTTCACGCAGCGCTCTCCCGCACCAAGGACACCGCCTACACGACGGTGCTCAAGATGATGACGATCATGGCCGAGAAGGGCCTGGTCAGCCGCGACGAGCGCGAACGGACTCATCTCTATGCCGCGGCCCATCCCGAACCGGCGGTGCAATCCGCCCTGCTCAAGGACCTGATGACCCGGGCCTTTTCCGGATCGGCCGTGCAACTGGTGCAGCGCGCGCTGGATGCGGACGCCGCCAGCCCCGCGGATCTCGACGCGATCGAGGCGATGATCGCCGAGGCGAAGGCACGGCGGCGGGGATCATGAGCCAGACGATCGAGGCAGCCCTGGCGAGCGCGCTGCTGCAATCACTGTGGCAGGGTGCCGCGCTTGGCCTGATCGCCGCCGCGTTGTTCGCGCTGCTCGCACGACGCAGCGCTTCGCTGCGTCACGCGGTCGGCATGGTCGCGCTGCTGGCGATGGCGGCGGCGCCGATACTGACTTTCGTGACGATGATGGGCGAACAAGCGGCGATCCCGGCTGGCGAAGCCATGGTCAGGCCAGCCGGCGCCCCGCTCCCGCCCCTCGCGGTGCTGCCCGGAACGAGTGCCGGCGATGCGCCGCTCTGGCTGGGCTGGCTCTGGATCGCCGGCGTCGCGCTGATGGCGATCAGGCTGGCGGGAGGCTGGGCGATGCTGCGACGGCTCGACACCACGGTATTCGAGCCGCTGCCTCCGCTCTGGCAGGCGCGCGCCGATGCGTTGCGCCGCACGATCGGCATTCGCCGGCAAGTCGCGATCCGGCTGCTGCACGATTCCGTCCTGCCCTGCACCGCGCGCGCGCTGCGGCCGGTGATCTGGCTGCCGCTATCGATCCTGACACGCCTGGCACCCGAACAGATCGAGGCGCTGATCGCGCATGAACTGGCGCATATCCGCCGGCTCGACTGGATCTGGAACGGCCTGCAATGCGCGATCGAGACGCTGCTTTTCTATCATCCTGCCGCCTGGTGGCTCAGCCGCCGCATCCGGGCCGAGCGCGAACATGCCTGTGACGATCTGGCGGTCACAGCCTGCGGCGATCCGATCGTGCTGGCCGAGGCGCTGAGCACGCTCGAGCGCCTGCGCATGCCTGGTTTTCGTTTCGCTTTACCTGCCAATGGAGGATTACTGATGAATCGAATCAAACGCCTGTTGTCACCCGATACGCCGCCCACACTGCGCTGGGGCGTGCCGCTCGGCTTGCTCGCGCTGGTCGGCACGGGTGTCGTGCTCGCTGGGCAGGCAACACCCGCCGGTGCGCGCTCCGGGGACGGCATGTCTTTCTGGGGCCGACTGGTCGGCAACACGATGGAAATCCACGACACCGTCGATGGGCGGCAGCGCCTGTACAAGCGTTCCACCGATATCCATGGACGCCATTACGAGAGCTATTCGGTCGATGGCCGTCCGGCCCCGATCGATGCGGGCGTGCGCCGCTGGATCCACGACGCGCAGATCGTGCCGCCGCCGCCCCTGCCGCCCGCGCCTCCGCTGCCGCCACCCCCGTTCATCGGTACCGCCGCCTATCAGGCCGCCGCCAGCGCCGCGAGCAGCGACCAGCGCGTAATCGGGGCGATCGGCCAGCCGGTCAGCGCGATCGGCACGAAAGGCCCGAGCTATCTCGATGAGTATCGGACCGACATGACGATTTCCCTGTGGGGACCGAAGGGCAAGGCGCGCCTGCATGCCGTCGGCACTCGCAAGGGCGATGCCTGGGAATTCCAGCGACTCGAAGTGGCCCCGGAAACCGGCGCCAGCTTCGATCTCGCACCCCGCTGAGCTCCCCCTTTTTACCTTTATCTACTAATCGATTAGGAGAAGTAATGCGCCTTTCTCTCACCCTGTTGTCCGTCCTCGGCCTCACCGCCAGTCACGCAGCGCTCGCTCAGTCAGCGCCGGACGCACCGATCACGCCCGACACCCGAGCGGCCGTCGTCGAGACCCTGGGCCGGCAACTCAAGAGCCACTATGTCTTTCCCGACACCGCTGCGAAGGTCGCCGCCGCTCTGTCGGCAAAACTGCGCCATGGCGGTTATGACGCTGCCAGCAGCAGCGCCGCGTTCGGCGATGCCCTGAGCAACGACCTGCGGGAGATCGGCAAGGACGGGCATTTCCGGGTACGGTTCGAGCCGCAATTCAGGGCGCCGCCCAGCGAGGATGGACCGATGACCCCGGAGCAGGTCGCGCAGGGCCGGCAGGAGGTGGCGCAGCGAGCCTTCGGCATCAACCGCGTGCAGCGCCTGCCCGGCAATGTCGGCTATCTCGATATCCGCGGCTTCGGCCCGACGGCGTTCGTGGCCAAGGCCTATACCGCGGCGATCACGTTGCTGTCGGGCACCGACGCGCTGATCATCGACCTGCGCCAGAATGGCGGCGGCGAGCCGGAAAGCGTTGCCTGGCTGCTCAGCCATTTCTTCGCCGAGGGCGACGCCAGGCATCTGAATGACCTGTACAGCCGCACCGACGGCAAGACGCGCGCCTATTGGACCAGCCCGGCGGCCGGCGTGCGCTATACAAGGCCGATCTATGTGCTGACGTCGCACGATACATTCTCGGGCGGCGAAGAATGCGCCTATGACCTGCAGACGCAGAAGCGTGGCGTACTGGTCGGCGAAACGACCGGCGGCGGCGCCAATCCGGGCGATTATGTGCCGCTGGGTCAGGGCTTCGTCGCCTTCATCCCGACCGGCCGGGCAATCAACCCGGTCACGGGGACCAATTGGGAGCATGTCGGGGTGAAACCCGACATCGCCGTGCCCGCCGCCGGCGCGATGAAGATCGCCTATGCCGCGATCCTCAAGGACCTGGCCGCCAAGGCGACCGATCCGCGCGACCGGCAGGGATTGGCCGGCACGCTGGCAAGCGTCGAGAAGGACGAAATCCAGCTGCCGGTCTATACGCCCCGCCGCTGACGCCGCCGCCGGGCCGCGCCGTCACTTCACGGCGGTCGGGTTGTTCGGATTGGGATTCTGGCCCGGCGGATATTTGGGTGGCGGTGCCGGGGTGGGCGTTGGGTTCGGCGTGGGTGCCGGCATATTGATCGGCTTGGCCGGGGGTGTCGGCACCTTGTTGTTCGGACCCGGCACCGGCGTATAAACCGGCTTGGGCGTCGGAGTAGGCATCGGCGTTGGGGCCGGCAGTTGCTCGTTGGGCCCCGGCGCTGGTGCGCCTACCGGTTTCGGCGCGGGCGGCGTGGGCGTCGGTGTCGGAACCGACATCTTCTCGTTCGGGCCTGACGTCGATGCGGGTGCCGGGACCTGGTCGGACACCGGCGTATCGACCTGTGTCGGTACCGGGGTTGGCGTGGGCGTGGACTTCTGGGTGGTTATCCGTTCGTTCTCGCCGCCAGATGTCTGTGTCGGCGCCGGCGTTTGCTGATCGCCCGTTGGCGCCGATCGTTGCGGCCGCCGGGCCGTCTCGAGCATCCCTTGCGGGATGGTCGGGATATAGCTGCCCGGCCCTTGCGGCGCATAGCCGGTAGGATAGCCAGTCGGATTGCCGCCCGCACTGTCCTCCAGATAGTCCGGGCCGCCGGGCGGACGCGGACGGGTGGTGGGCTGGACCGGGTAATAAGGCTGGCCGGCCATTTCCGGCGCGAGCCCGAAACGCGGCGCCAGGGAGGGGAAGATCAGCGCCTGCACCGCGCGCAATCCCTCGGGCGAAATGACGAAGGGACCAATCGGCGCGGCGCCGGGGCGCGGCACATAGACGGCGCGCATCGGCAGATCGACCGTGACCGTCCGCCCGCCCGACGACACGTCGATGATGCCAGGCTGCACCCTGCCCTGCGCACCACGACCGGGCCCGCGCAGGATGATCAGCGAGGCGGTCGCGGGATCGCTGCGGACGCCCGGTCCGACGCCGCGTTCCCCGACGGCGATACGCACCGCATCCTCGCCGACCACGCCGTCGACGATCGTGCCGCGGATGCCGATCGTCGCGACGGGCGTGCGGATCGAGGAACTGCCCTTCGCATCGGGCCGGCCAGACATGAAACGGAACGCGCCCTTGACCACCGAGGCGCCGACCGAGCGGGCGCCACGGGCGGGATCATAGACGAAGCGATCGATCGTCAGCCGCGCGTTCGCGCCGACGGTGAAGGTGGATTTGTCGAGCAGCAGGACCTGGAGCTGGCTCCTGCCGCCGGTCTGCACCTCGTCGGCAAGCGCCACGCGCTGCCGCACGACCGCGGTGCGCGCGACCGTCGTGCCGCCGGGGCGAATCCGGACATTGTTGAGGACCGCGGCGTTGATGCCGATCACCTCCGGCGCGCCCGCCGCAAGGGAAGCGCTCCCGACGGTGAGCGCGGTGGCGGCGAGCAGCAGGCGCGCGGCGGCGATGCGGGAGACCAGAAGGGTCATGGCATCACCCTCCCGTTCCGGGACGCGGCATCGGGCCGCAGGCCGCCGTCATCTCAGCCCAGGCCGGGCCAGGCGGGGGCCGGTCGAGCGCCGCCAGCTCGGCCCGGGCGCCCTCGCGATCGTCGAGGCGGCAGAGCAGGGTCGCATGCAATAGTAGCGCCGCGTCGGCATCGCCATGCGCCATCAGCACCCGCTCTAGCGTCGCTATCGCGGCCATCAGATCGCCTTCCCCGATCTGCCGGCGGGCAAGCGCGATGCCCGGCCCAGTCTGGACCGAATCCCGTGACAGCATGTCGAGCTCGGCGGTGGGATCGGTCTGGGCGGTAGCCGGCATGGCTCCGCCAAGAGCGCACGCCAACGCGATGCAGATCGGGTGAATGCAGTTCCGGACAGCCATGGTCTCGCCCCGCAAGCGCCACCCCCGAGCGGGGCGGCGCGTGGATCCTATCATTCTTTGCCAGTACCGCGAAACGGCACGGGCTGACGGACGCGACCATGTTATGCGAGCTTATACGTGCCCAAGGACGGTGTGGATGCAAGTTCTTTCGGCGTCCGTCGATTGACCACTCCGCCAAGCTGTGGCAGGCGCCGCGCACCATGAACGCCAAGACCCACACCAGCTATCGATATTACCGCGTCGACTGACCGGGCGTAGTCGTGCGTCCCGGGAAGCGGGACGATCTGGATTGGCGAAGCATCCGCTTCAACTCCCTTCGGAAAGAACCGTGACCCGGCCGAGATCTCGCGCCGTCCGTTCGCATGTTTCCGGGAGGGTAAAGCCGGTAGTTCCGGCAGCGGGTCTGTAAAACCCGTCCTTCGGGGAGTGGAGCGTAACCACATCCTCCCACCAGCACCTGCTACCGATAAAAGCGCACGAAATCGCCCTGGGTCGCGACGTCCAGCCGCTCGCGATAGTCGCGATGCTCCGCCGTGCCCGGTGCAATGCGGCCAATCGCCGGATCGGCCTCGCCGCCCAGCTTCGCCAGCGCGATCGGGCAGGCGACCGGCACGAGCTGCGAGCCGGTGCCGACCTGCAGCGTGGTCAGCACGCCGTAGAGCGCCCCCTCGATCGTCGGGCGGCCGAGGATCGCCATGCGGTGCTGCCCGGCTACATTGGTGACGAGATAGATATGGCCCGACAGGTTCGGCATGGAGACATGCCCGGTCTGTTCGAAGCGCGCGTCCATGCGCTGCGATTCAGCGAAGCCGAGATGCCCCGCCTCGTCGATCCAGCGGATCGTGGTGACATAAGCGAAGATGTCGCCCGGACTGCCGAAGCTGGGCCTGAGCGTCAGATAGCGCCCCTCGATCCAGCGCACCGCGGCATGGGCATAGGCGCCCATGGTTTCGGGTGCGAGGTCATGGGACTGGGCGGGTACGGGCGGCGCCACCGGACGGAGCGTGACGCCAAGCGCTTCCTCGAGCCGGATCGTCGTGGCGAGCGTGAACGGACGTCCGCCGGACAACGCCTTTTCAAGCGTCGACAGGCTGATCTTCGCCATATCGGCCAGCGCCTGGCGCGAGATGCGGCGGCGCGCGATCTGCTCGCGCACACGGCGGCCGACCTCGCGCGTTTCGCCTTCCAGAAGATCGCGGTCCTGCATTCTCTCCCCTTTTCGCAAGCCATGATTATCCGCACGTTTGCGGTCGTTTCGTCAACTGCCCTGTGCATGCCAAGGCGCCAAAACAGGGGGATTTTTTCCGGTTTCGAGCGACGTTTTGCTGCGCGGCATGCTGCAGGCGAAAAAGGCTCCTCCGGCGCTTGATTCAAACTCCGTTCCGGCCGGCCTAAACACGGCGCATGGCCATCAGCATCACCATCTGCAACCTCGCCCTTGGCGAGCTTCGCGCACCGCCCATCGCCGATATCGACGAGCCCACCACCGAGGCGGCGGAGTGCCGGCGTTATTATGCGCATTGCCTCAAGCTGCTGCTCGAACGCTTCGACTGGAGCTTCGCCACCAGGATCACGGCGCTCGCCGAACTCAGCGTCAATCCGCGGGCGAGCGAATGGGCGCATGCCTATGCCCTGCCCGCGGATTTGGCGACCGCGCAACGGCTCGTGCCACCGGTGGGTGGCTGGCCGGCAGGGTCAGTGAACCTTCCCGCGGTGCCTGTGCTGGCCCAGCCCTTCGTCATCGAGGACGGCGTGCTGTTCAGCCAGATACGCGGGGCGATCCTGGAATATGTCACGCGCAACGTGACCGAGGCGGCGATGCCCGGCCTGTTCGCCGACGCGCTTGCCTATGCGCTCGCCGCCCGGCTCGCCGTGCCGCTGCGCGACAGCCGCGAGACAAAGGGGCAGCTGCTCCAGCAGGCCGAAGTTGCGGCGCAGCGCGCCATTGCCGACGATATCAACCGCCAGCCCAATCGCGATGCGCCCTCCCCCGATGATATCGCCGCAGTGCGCGGCGCGGGCGCCGACTGCACGATCGGGGGTCTGTGATGCCGCTGCGCACCGGACAGCCGAATTTCTCCAAGGGGGAACTCGCCGAGGACCTGATCTCCCGCGTCGATGTCGCCGCCTATGCGACGGGGCTGCGTCGCGCACGCAACGTCGTGATCCTCAAATATGGCGGTGTGACCAAGCGGCCGGGCACTCGCTTCGTCGCAGAGGTGCACGACGCCACGGCCCCGGTGCGACTGGTCCCGTTCCAGTTCTCGCTCACCCAGACCTACGCGCTGGAAATGGGTCAGGGCTATATGCGGCCGGCGGCGCTCGGTGGCATGGTGCTGGAAGAAAAACTGACGATCGAGAGCATCACGCTGGGCGCGGCAACGGAGATCGAGGCGGCCTTCCATGAATATGCGGTCGGCGATCGGGTCTATTTCTCCGGCATCGCCGGCACGACCGAACTCAACGGCATGACGGGTCGCGTTACAACGGTCGGCGACAGCAGCCATTTCACCGTGGATATCGACTCCACTGGTTTCACCCCCTTCAGCGCCGACACCGGTGGGACCGTCCGGGCCGGACCACCGCCACCCCCGCCTCCTCCACCCCCAGTCCCGCCGCCACCGCCGCCGCCACCGCCGCCTGATACCGGGGGTGGCGGATATGGCGGTGCGCCGGGCGGCGGCTGGTGCGTTGTCGACGACACGCCGGTTCGGATGGCTGGCGGCGAGGAGAAGGCGGCGCGGCTACTCAAGGTCGGGGAGCTGGTCCATACCCGGCATCGCGACGGCGCTGGCGATTGGGGTAATTATCCCGTCCGGACGATCGAACTTTCGTGGCAGCCAGTGTTGAAGGCCGCGGGCTTCCCGCGCGCCACGGCGGAACATCGTTTCTGGATCGACGGCGCCTGGGTGCGGATGGACTCGATCGGCGAGCCTGATGGGGAGGCGTGGGTCGCCAAGATCAATATCGCCGACGCGCACACTTATGTCTCGGCGGGTATCCTGTCGCACAACAAGGATGCCAATCCGCCAGAAGATAGCGGGCCGGCATGAGCGTCGCCCGTCTCTGTCGCGTCGGCTCGCCCTATAATGGCGCGGAGCTCGCCGAGGCCGATTTCGAACAATCGGCCGACACGATGTATCTCGCCCATATCAATCACGCGCCGACCAAGCTGGTGAGGGCAGGCCATACCGACTGGACCTTCTCATCGGTCGCCTTCGCGCCGACGATCGGCGCGCCGACCGGGCTGACGGCGACCGCATCGTCGCCAAATGTCGATGCCGCCAATGCCGGCAATGCCTATTTCCCCCAGCCGGCGACCTATGTCGTGACCGCAGTTGATGACGTCTCCGGGCAGGAAAGTCGGGCGTCGACTCCGGACACCGCGACCAACGACCTGACATTGAAGCGCAACAGCAACGCGCTGGCGTGGTCGGCGGTAACCGGGGCCACACGCTACCGGGTCTACAAGGCCGATAACACCGCTGAGTTCGGCTATATCGGCATGACGACGACGACCAGCTTCGTCGACGACAATATCGGGCCGGACTATTCGGACGGACCACCCGTGGGCGAAAATCCCTTCCCCGGCGCCGGCGACTACCCCTCGACGGTGACCTTCTTCGAACAGCGCCTGCTTTGGGGTCGCACGAACAATCACCCGAACGCGATCTGGGGTTCGCGCTCCGGGAGCTTCGAGAACATGGATATCTCGCGTCCCCTGAAGGCCAGCGATGCCCTTTCCTTTGCCCTGGTCGCCGGCCGGGTCAACGCGGTGAACCAGCTCGTCTCGATGAACAACCTGCTCGCGCTCACCTCCGATTCCATCTTCAAGATCGAGGGCGGACAGAATGGGTATATCACCGCGACCGATTTCGTCAGTCGGCGCCAGAACGGGCGCGGATCCTCGAGGCTCTCGCCCCTGGTGATCGACAGCGTGTGTTTTTATCAGACCGGGGTCGGCAACGGGATCCGGACCCTCGGCTACACCTTTCAGACCGACAGCATCGATTCGAACGACATCACGATCTTCTCGCCGCACCTGTTCCGTGGGTTCGACATCAAGGCCTGGGCCTATGCGCAGGAACCGCGATCGGTGATCTGGGCAGTGCGCAACGACGGCAAGCTGCTCTGCTTCACCTGGGAGCAGGAACAGCAGGTTTGGGGCTGGACCCTGTGCGAGACGGACGGGACCGTCGAGAGCGTGTGTGTCATATCGGAAGGGTCCGAGGACCGGCTGTACCTGACCGTCCGCCGCGGTGAAAAGCTGTTGATCGAACGGATGGCGGCCACGCGGTGGGATGCGGTCGAGAATAGCTGCTTCCTCGACAGCGCGGTGACCTATCAGTTCGACGAACCGCAGACGATGCTCCGCAATCTCGGCCATCTCGAAGGGAAGACGGTCTCCGCGCTCGCCGATGGCGGCGTCGTCACGGGCCTGGTCGTCTCGAACGGCGTGGTTGAGCTCGATCAACCGGCGGTCAAGGTGACGGTCGGGCTGCCCTATACGGCGACGATCGAGACGCTGCCGCTCGCCTTTCAGGGCCAGGCCGGCTGGACGATCGCCAAGCCGCAGATTCAGGCCAAGGCAGTCATCCGGCTGATCGACAGCCGCGGCGTGAAGGCAGGGCCGACCGACGCGGCACTGGAGCCGCTGCGATCGCGCATCAACGAGCTGCCCGGCCAGCCGCCCGCGCTGATGACCGGCCTGTACGAGACCTATCTGCGCGCCGACATCAATGGCGGCGCGCGCATGGTAGTGCGATCCGACGATCCGCTGCCGATGACCGTGAGCGCAATCTATCTCGACCCCTCTGTCTCGGAATAAGCGGATCGCGCTGATCAGCGCCACGCCCGTCCATGTCGGCCCGATCGCGTCACGGATGCGCGCGGCCGATGTGACCGAATGCGCGGCGATGGGACATACGCCGCGCCAGGCGTTGCGGGCGGGGCTGCTGTCGTCCTCGCTGTGCCTGACCGCGATGGTCGACGGGCGACCCGAGGCAATGGTCGGGCTGGTGGTGACCAATGCGCTGTGCGGCGAAGGTTCGCCCTGGATGCTCGGCAGCGACGCGGTCTACCGGCACCCGCGAACGATGCTGCGCTGGGGGCCGCGCATCCTGTCGGCGATGTTCGATTCAACTCCCGTGCTGGAGAATCTAGTAGCGGAGGACAATCACCGCGCCGTCCGCTTCCTGAAACGGATCGGCTTCACCATCGGAAAGGAGCCGATCATGATCGCCGGCACCCGCTTTATCCAATTTTCCCAGGAGCGCCGCTGATGTGCGAACCCACCACAGCCCTGCTGATCGCCTCGACCGCCATTTCGTCCATCGGCGCCGTGACCGCCGGCATCGGCCAGGCGCAGCAATATCGCTATCAGGCGCAGATCGCCGATCAGAATGCGCGCCTCGCCAATGAGCAGGCGCGCGATTCGATCGATAACACCAATATCGAGGCGCAGCGCCGCTATCGCGAGATCGCGCAGATGAAGGGCGCGCAGACCGCGGCGATGGCCGCCAATGGCGTCGACCTCAATTTCGGATCACCCGTGACCATCCAGAAGGACACCGCGATGATCGGCGCCGAGGATATCGGCCAGATCTACAAGGGCGGCAACGAACGCACGCGCGGCTTCGACATCAACGCGTTCAACTACCGGTCCCAGGCGTCGGCGAACCGGGCGCAGGCGAGCGGTGCGGTGATGAAGGGGATTTTCGATGGGTTGTCGACGGCGCTGGGTGGAGCGTCCCAGGTTGCGGGGATGAAGAACCCATTCGGCAAGAAAGCGCCGCGTTTTCGCGATGAGGGCCGGGGGGCGTCAAACAACGGCTAAGCCCCCTACTCGGTCGGAGCCTCGAACACCGACCAGCCAGTTCGCTGGACCAGCCGCTCGAGCGCCAATGCCCCCAGCTGCGACGTACCACGCGCGTTGAGTCCCGGCGACCATACCGCAATCGACGCCTTGCCCGGCGCGATCGCCAGGATGCCGCCGCCGACGCCCGACTTTCCCGGCAGGCCGACGCGATAGGCGAACTCGCCCGAGCCGTCATAATGGCCGCAGGTCATCATCAGCGCGTTGATGCGCCGCGCGCGTTGCGCGGAGACGATCGAATGGCCGGTGGCAGGGTTGACGCCGCCCGCCATCAGATAGCCGCCAGCGCGGGCGAGCTGATGGCAGCTCATCGCCAGCGCGCATTGGTGGAAATAGACGCCCAGCGTCCGTTCGACGGGCTGGCGGATATTGCCGAAGGCGCGCATGTAGTTGGCCAGCGCGAAATTGCGGAATCCAGTGTCCTGTTCTGCCCGTGCAATGCGTTCGTCGATGAAGATGCTGTCATCGTCCGCCAGCGACCGCACGAAGCGCAATATCTCGCCGATCGCCTCGATCGGCTCGTGCGCGCCCAGGATCATGTCGGCGACGACGATCGCGCCGGCATTGATGAACGGGTTGCGCGGGATGCCGGATTCGGTCTCGAGCTGGACGATCGAATTGAACGCGCTGCCCGACGGCTCGCGCCCGACCCTGTCCCACAGCCGGTCGCCGATCGCGCCGAGCGCGAGGGTTAGGCTGAACACCTTGGAAATGCTCTGAATCGAGAAGGGTTCGTCGGCATCGCCTGCCCTGTGGCTGGTGCCATCCGCCTCGATCACCGCGATCCCGAACTTCTTCGGGTCGATCCCGGCAAGGCCCGGAATATAATCGGCCACGATGCCGCGGTCGGGCGCATCCGCCATTTCGGCCGCGATATCGGCGACGATCGTTTCGAGGGAAGCCATCAGGCGTTGTTAGCGAGCCCGGCCCGCATAATCACGCAGCTTCAGTCGAACTCCACCGTCAGCGATTCAGCGAAAGCGCCGCTTTTGCGTAGCTTGCCCGCCACACCCGGCGCCCGGCGCAGATTCTGGCGCTTCAGCAGCGGCTTGAGCATCAGGTGGAGCGTGGCATTGTTGATGTGGATGCCGAAGCACTGATGCAGCCCATAGCCGAAATGGATATATTCGTGAGGCAACCGGCGCGGATCGAAGCGCTCCGGATCGGGCACGCGGCGGCCGTCGCGCATGCCCGAGGCGAACGCGGCGATCACCGTCGACCCGGCCGGAACGCGGGTCTGATGTTTCGTGCCGCTGGCGATCGTCCAGTCCTCAAGCGCGATCCGCGGCAGGCCGGGGGCGAGCGGATCGAAGCGCATCGCCTCACGAACATAGCCGGCCAGCAGCACATCGTCACCGGCCCGCGCCGCCGCCTGGGCGCCTTTCAATGCATCGGGGCGGCGCAGCAACTGCTCCATCGCCTGCGGCACGACCATCGGCGGCTGAGGCGGCCCACCGACGATGAAGCCCATCAGCGCGGTGCGGATCTGCGCGTCGCTATAGCCGGGCTCGCCCGCCTCCTGCAGTTTAAGACAGCGGCCCAGAACGTCGTCGGCAACGGGTTTCCCCCGGCGTTGCTCGATCTGGCCCTGGATATGCGCGCGTAGCGCCGGGGCGATCACCTTGACCTCTTCGACCAGCGGCTCGTCGCTCGCCACGAACTGATATTCGAACAGGCGCGTACCCCAGACGCGCAGGTCGCCGCCGGTGGGCTCGGGCACGCCAAGATAGGCGGCGATGAAATCGAAGGTCACGCGCCGGACCAGCGTGTCGACCACCTCGACCCGGCCTCCCGCTCCGGCCACGATCGCCTCCGCCCGCGCCTCGACATCGGCCGCCAGGCGGGCAAGATCGCCCGGACGCACGACCTTGCGCATTGCGGCGGTGTCCGCCTGATATTGTGGCGTGTTCGCCATGCCGAGGAAGAAGGGCTCGCCGCCCATGATGACGTCGAGCTTGTCCTTGTAGATCACGCCAAAGGCCGGATCGGTCGCGAATACCTCGCGTACATCGTCATAGCGCGTCGCGACATAGGTCTTGCCGAAATGGGGGATGGGTTTCAGCCAGCGCAGCAGCCTGAAGAAGAACGGCATCGCCGCCATCGCCTTCGTCATGAGCCAGCGCTTGAGGCCCTTCGGCCCCGGCCGCAATACCTGGGTTGAGGACAGGATGCTCATAGCAGCGCCAGATACTGGAGGGCCGGCATGCTCGGCAGGAAGAAATAGTCCCCGCCCGCCATGCGGATGAAGGTGTCGACATCGACGATCCGGCGCAGCGGCTTTTCGCGGATCGTCATCTTGCCCTTGGGGCCGACCAGCGGATCGGTCTCGTCGAACAGGGTCGCGAAGTTCGGGTTGAGCAGCCAGGTCTGCTGCACGAACTCGAACTGACGGGCGATGTCGGTGTTGAGGCAAATGAAGAGCAGCCCGCGGTCGACCCCGTCCTCCTTGGGCGGCACGCTGATCGTCGCGCCATATTTGCGGCCGCGGCGCAGGATGCGATGGTTGTTCGCCGCATCGAGCAGGGTCTGCTTGTCGGCCGGCGTCGGCGCGAGACCGTCGCGCGGGTTGGAGCGGCGCACATGCGATCCGGCCGGGCAGCCCACACCGTGCAGGTCGCGGTCGAAAAAGCCGAAATCATTGTCCGGCATGTCATAGGCGTCGGGCTGCAGATAGCCGGCGGGACAGAGAAGATCGCCCTTGGTGTTGCGGCCGACCACGCGCTCGGCAAGCCAGGTAGTGGTGACATGCGCCGAGCCTTCCGGATCGCGCGCGCGGATGTGCGCGGCATTGTCGCGCATTGATTGCCAGAAGGCGACGACATCCTGCTTCAGCTCGCGCACGACCATGTAGCTGCCGTCGAGCCCGAAATCGAGGAAACCCTCCGCCAGCGGGTGCGGTGGCAGGCCCGCGGCCTGACCCTTGTCATCGTCGGGCACGACCGGCCCGGGCGCCTTTTCGTGATGGCCGTTGGTGTGGCCGAACAGGATCTCGCCGAGCGGGACCCCGTTCCAGTAATCGCGCACCGCGGGCGCCCCGGTGTTGAGCACGACTGCGTCGTCATCGAAGGGGACAGGCTGCGAAATGCCGTCGGCAAAACCGAAATGTTCGCGCGCGACGCCCTTGTCGTCGGGGCGAAGATCGAGCGGCAGGCGATGGACCACCTGAATGTCGTGCGGCTTCAATGCCGCCTCGACCTGTTCGGCCCAGGCCTCGGCGCTGTCCTCATCCTTGTCGTAGAGCAGCAGCAGGGCGTGGACGGTGATCGGCGTGACGATCTGTTCCTCGCGGTGCCCAGTCGAGGTCTTGGCACTCGACTGGGCTTCCTCGACCGTGGTGAGGGCGCCGCGTTGCCGCGCGTTCGAGCTCCATTTCGGCCCCCCTTCGATGACGGTGCCGAGCCACTCGCCCTTGCGCCGATCGCCGAGACGACGGAGCCGGTCCTCCTGAAACATGCCCTCGCGGAATGGCGCCGCGAAGGATTCGAGCGCCGACTTCGGCAGGTTCATCTTTTCCAGGCCGGCATAGGCGAAGGCGATGGCGGTCGCCCGCGCGTCGCGCCCATCGGCGTCGGTGACGGGGGCGAGTTGCTCCACCGTCTTGAGCCAGGCGCCGCTGCCCTTCCCCTTCCAGGTGAATTCGAGAAACAGCGCCCGCCCGGTCGGCAAGGAAGCGAAGCCGCTGACCACCAGGCCCTGAGTCAGGGTGCAGTGCGGCGCCTTCAACTGCCAGCTCGGCGGTTTTTTCCGCGGCGTCCCGCTCACAGGTCGTTGATCCACGCGGACGCCTCCTTCGTGCTGAGCGACGGCTTGCGCAGGCCGTTGGCGATACGGTTGTTGCGTTCGACCTGGTCGACGGTCAGGTCGCTATAGGCGCTGTACCAGAAGCGGCTGACCGCCATGGAATGCCGCGCCCAGGCCTTGAACTTGCGGCCGTGGCTGGCGCCGTCCTGGATGAGGAAACGGGTCGCCGGAAAGCCCACGCCGCAGCCCCAGGCAAGGGTCAGGCCGACATGCGCCTTCTCGATGAAATCATCGAGATAGCTTTCCCAGCTCTGGTCGAAATTGCTGAAGAACATCAGCCGGCTGCCATTGTTGACGAACGCCCAGTGCGCGAAATGCACCGTGCGCATGCTGCCGAGATAGCCGCGAATGCCGCTGTTTGGCATGGCGCGCAGCACCAGGCCGAGCCCGTGATGGCCGGCGCGCACGATGAGCGTGCGCAGCACGCCCGGCTTGATCAGCACGACAGAGCCCATATGGTTCTGCGGAATCCAGTCCTCGCGCTGCGCCATCTGGCGCACCATCTCCTCGTCGATCGGCGGCGCATCCTGCGAGGAATCGCGCCGTTCGAGCCAGCGCAGCCAGCACAGGATCAGCAGCACGGAGAAAGGCACGCTGAGCACGCCGAACAGCGTGATGCGCGGCGCATGATCCTTTGCCTCTGCCAGCGGCAGGCCGGTCATCAGCGAGATGGTGATGGTGATCAGCGGGGCGAGCACGGCATAAAGGATGCCGCCGACCAGGATCAGGATAAGGGTCTGCGGCTTGAACAGCGCGCTGATCAGGTTGAACTTGCCGGCCGTGTCAGTGCCGGGAAGCGGCTCGCGGATCATGTAGAGGCGGATGCCGCAATAGAGGATGCCGAAGGCGAGCAGCAGGTAGAAGCGGTTGTCCGGCATCATCGGTGCGAGGATCAGCCCCGGCAGCGCGAGCGCCAGGAAGACGAGCAGGGCGAAGCCAGCCACCTTCAGATAATCGCCGCAACGCGTGAGGAACGGAACGCGGGCCGGCGCGCGCTCGGTGAGCCAGGGAAACGCCGGCAGCAACGCCGAGCGGAGATGGCGGTGGATCTCGACCGGCGTCACCTCGCCGCGATAAGGGCTGGGACCCGCGCCATTGGCGGTCGCGATCTCGGTCCGGGTGGCGCGGAACAGGTCGCGCTCGGTCAGAATCCGGTCGCGGGTCATGCCGCGATTGCCGTGATGATAGACGCTTGGTTCGAGCGAGCGCGCCTGGAAATAGGGGGCGACCGGCGCGCGGGAGTCGGGCGCGGTCACCGCGTCGTAGAGCGGCCCGCACGGATCGAGCGGACGCTTGCAGCAGCGCAGCATGGCGCGCAGATCGGCCCCGATCGCTGCCTCGAGCTGGCCCCAGAACACGCTCGGCCTGCCGTCGAAATTGGCCTCGAGCACGAACAGCGGATCATAATCCTCGCCGGGGAACACGCTCATCGAGAGGAAATGGACCGAGGGCACGCCGGCCATGAAGCCGGCATAGTCGCCGGCCGTGCCCGTCGTGCTGCCGCTGTCGTGCAGCCGGTCGATCAGGGCGGAGAGCTTGTCATGGCTCTCCGGCTTGACCTCCAGCGCCACGGACAAAGTCGTTTGTCGCATCCGGCCGCTCCCCATCTTCGTGCCACCGCCCATGTCTGGACGACATAGACCTAAGGAACCGTTCCCGCCCCGAACGTTTCGCTCCCGACTCGGCCTTCTACTATGTCACAGCTTTGGAGGACGCACAGACAAACGCAATAATAGGTCGAATTCTGGATCTATCTCCGGCTGGCGCCGATTGATTCAACCTACGCCGTCCCCGCCCTAAGCCCCTCCTGAACTCAGGAGGAGCGCATGGCCGCCACTTCCCGCAAATACACGATCGGCACGCTGAGATGCCGACAGTCCCCACGGAGCGGAACCGGGTCGGCATCGCCGGCGTGACGGATGCGAAAATTCCAGCCCAGCGACTATCCGTGCGCGAGCGGCCGGTGGGCGACAAGGACCATGCTTTTCCACAGGAAAGGAAAGCGACCGGTCCCTCGAAACCGCACCACTTCGAATCCAGCATCGGCGAGAAGCTTGCTTAGCGTTTTCCGACTCCAGAACTTGATATGCCCGCCGTGCCAATGCGCGGTAAAATGGCTGTCCCATTTTCCGGCCAGCGACAGCACCAGGTTCTTCAAATAACCATGATACGGCGTGCTAATGACAAGCTTTCCCCCCGGATTAAGGGAATCAAAGCAATATCGGGCCAGTTCGTGCGGGGCGTAGAGATGCTCGACAACCTCAGTCGAACAGACCATGTCAAACGTCCCCGGCGGCGTATCGCTGAAAAGGGAGACGTCGAACCGTATCGACGGGAACATTCCGCGCGCAACGCTGACGCCACCCTCGTCGCCGTCGACGCCCATGGCATCAAAGCCTTCTTCCAGGAGCCGCGCGACGAGCTGCCCATTCCCGCACCCGACATCAAGGATAGTTCTGGCGTGAGCCTGCCGAGCCTCACTCAGAACGATTTCGTGAAGATAGGTGGCGGTGTGAACTGGCGCCCCGGTCCAATTATAATCTGCAGGCTTGTTCATCCGCCGACGATATCAGAGCGATGAGCAATGCAAAAGCGGGGTTCTAGCATCTTAGCCTCGCTTATAACCGTAGCGGTTGCCGAGCTTCGGACAATCCGCGGATCGATTCAAACCTTTCCCCGCACCCCTTATGCCTCCTTCATCACAGGAGATGTCGCGTGGCCGCAATCAGTCCGAATGTTTCGAGCGCCCCCCAGTTTGGGACCGGCTCGAAAACCGATTTCACCTTCAACTTCTCGGTCGTCGCCGCGACGGACGTCGGCGTCTATGTCGATGGGATCCGCAAGGCCTATGGCGCTGACTTTTCGGTCGCCTTCGGGGACGTTTCCGGCACGGTGACCTTCACCACGGCCCCGGCCAGTGGGGCGGCGATCCTCATCGTTTCCGAGCCGGACTTCCTCCAGGCCAGCGAGTTTGCCGATCAGGGCGCCTATAACCTTTCGACGGTGAACACAATCAATCGGCGCGCGGCAATTCGCGACCTCGTAACCAAGGACAAGGCAGACCGCTCGCTCAAGGTGCCGCGGGGCGAGGACGGTCTCACCATTCCTTCCGCCGAGGACCGGGCAGAAGCCCTGCTCGGCTTCGACCAGGACGGTGACCCGATAGCCATTCCGGCGACCGCGTCGGACCTCGGCACGATCGCGGCCATGGCTAACGATCTCGAAACGATCGCGGACAACCTCGCCCCCATCCTCGCCGCGCCCGACTTCGCCGACAACGCCGAGGCCAGCGCCGCCGCAGCGGCGGCATCGGCGCTTTCTGCCGCGTTCTTCGATCCCGGCTCTTATGACTATTCCCGCGCGGTCTGGCCTGAGCATCTGAAAACCATCCAGCCGGCTTGCTACGTCAACAACCAGAGCGGTGACGATACCCGTACAACGGGCACCTATGCGGCACCGCTAAAGGGGCTGGCGCGGGCGTATGCGCAATATACTGGACCCGGCACGGCGATCCTATTGGCCGGTGGTCAGCGGCACGTGGCACGGGCAGTTGGCGGCGCGGACAGCGGCGTCTATGCCGTCTCTTCCTCTCCTACGACGTCGCGCAATATCCTTAACTATGGATCGGGTGATCTGCCTCCCCTGATCGATGCACGGCAGGATTTGAGCGGCAAGACTTGGACTCTCGTATCCGGCAAAACCTACACGTGGGAAACGACGGCGACGCTGCTGTCCGCGCCTGTGACGAGCGGCATCGAGCAGGCGAGCAGCTACAAGGGGAGGATGTATCTCGATCACAGCGACAATGACGAAAATCCGCCAGCCCCACTGTCTTGGATCACGAACAACGCGAACGTCGCGGCGAATGATGCGCTGATCGAGGCAACCGCCGGGAGTTGGGGCATCAATCAAATCAGTTCGACGGCGGGCGATATTCGAACCACGGGGTCGGTTTCCAAGAATGTCCGGCTCGCTGTTCACCTGCCAGACGGGAGCAACCCCAATGGCAAAGCGCTCCGACTTTCGGACGCCCAGTCCGGCGCGACCTTCTATGGCGGCGACCATGGCCATCTGAGGATTATCGGGGGGTCCGCCAAGGACAACCTCTCTTTCATCGTGCAGGACGGGATCATCCCGACTTTCCAGAGCGCGGAACATATCGATTGCGGTGCGCACGCCGGAGTTGGCCCGCGCAATTACATCGGCAAGTTCAAGGCGATCGGCCGCCCGGTCGAAGGCGAAAGTTATGCCGCCAACTATGGCATGACGTTCGGCGCTGGCCTGCATATGTTCACCAATACCAACCAGCGCCATCAGACGGTGCGGGTGGGTGAGTTCGAGATTGCTAACTTCGGCGGCGGCGGCGTCTATGGGCACGGTGGCTCGCCCAATGACGGCTTGTACCGGATCGTCATAGATCGCCGTTCGAAGATAACCAATTGCCTACAGGGCATAAAGTTCGACGACGTGGATATCGGCAAGGGTTTCCTTGAAGAAGGCTTCTACGCCAATGGCGGCATCGACATGGTCGGGGGAAGCGGCTTCGTGGGCGGCTTCTCTTCACGACGTTGCTTTATCAATGGCGGAAGCTGGGAGCCCATGAACCTGTCGGGCGCCTTCCTCGATGTCTACGACAACTTCGCGACCGTCTATCACTTCAAGGATTTCACGGTCAACGCGAAGAATACAAACCAGGCATCACCTTTCTTCCGATACACAGTGCTTTTCAAACTTACCCCTCTTGGAGGAGGGAAGTGGCCTACGCTGATCCTCGACAATTTTCAGGATATCACCTTCATTGGCACCACTGTCGGCGTGCAGACGCGCAAGCTTACGTTCTATCAAGATGAATCTACTTATCCCAATAATGCGCGCTGCGATCTGATCCTGATCAACAATACGAAAATTGGCGACATGTGGGCGTTCAATACATGGAACAGCTGGCCCAACAGCATCTATTGCGACGGCTCCGCCATTCGGATCGGGTTTGGTGGCAAGACGCGGGCGCAAGTTCGGGCGGCGATGTTGGCGCTCGGCCGTCCCTGCACGCTGCCGGATAGTGTCACGATGGTGAACGTGGCCGGCGCCGTGGTTGACGCGGGTATCTGAGGGAACTGCAATGAAGACGATTCAGGATTTTAAGGCGCTGTGGCGGCCCCAGAACATCCTTTTCGAGGATGCGCATGCACTCGCTTTCGGCCCCGAGGGTGAGCGGGCTATCGTCTACACGCGCGACAAGGAAACCGCGCCGAACGTGGACAGCCCTGGTCTGCAGAAATTCTTCGACGATCAGGTCAACCAGGTGAAGGCTGCGGTGATTGCCAAGAGCGCCGATCGCGAAGGTTTGCTTGCGCAAATCGAGGCGGATGGGGCTGCCAACATGAATAGCGTGGGCGCCGCGCTCGATGAAGTGCTCAGCTGATGGCCGATCACATGGACACTACGGGAATGATGCTGGGCGAGATGAAGGGTCAGCTACGGGAGCTCATTCACAACGTCAGCAACATGGCTGCAAAGATCGACAGCCTGACAGAATGGCGCGGCGGGGCCGCCGGCCTGCCCGCAAAGATCAAGGATCTCGAAGAGCGGGTTGCGAAGCTCGAGGCGGACAAGAACCGGCGCGATGGCGCCATGGGCTTCGGCGGCTGGCTGCTCAAGTCGCCGGTGATCGGATGGCTGGCGACGGCGGGCGTCGCGCTGTGGGCTCTGCTGAAAGGGAAAATGTGATGTGGAGATGGGACCAGTCCGCCGGTGAACTCTGGAAGGATGGCACGTTCGTGTCGAATGGCTATTCGGGCCGCAGCCGCGGCGTGAACAATCCAGCGCTGCAGGACAGGTCGAGCATCGGCCCGATACCGCGCGGCCGGTGGCGCCTGACGGAGGTCCGGGACAGCCCGAATACCGGGCCGTTCTCGATCGTGCTGGAGCCCGCGCCGGGCACTGACCCGCTGGGCCGCACCGCTTTCCGGATCCACGGCGACAATCGCCTGGGCAACCAGTCCGCGAGTCATGGCTGCATTATCCTGCCGCGAGCCATCCGAGAGCGCATGTGGGCAAGCGAGGATCACGACCTCGAGGTAGTGAAATGACGCCACGTGAGCAGCTGATAGCCTATCTGTCGACGCTCGGCGCGCTGGTGATCGTCTTCACGGTCGCGGTGCTAGCCGGCATCGCCAGCGACGCCGTCATTGGAAAAATGGAAACCTTCGGCCTTGGCACGATCACCGGGGGCCTGATCGGCGTCCTGCGCATCCCGACCTCCCGATCCTCCGTCGCCGCGACCGATGGCGGCGACGTCAACCTCACGACAAAGGACCAGTGACTTGAAAGTCCTCTTTTTCCTTGGTGGCCTGCTCGCTCTTTCCGCGTGCGTCTCCGATCGCAATCTCTCGAGCTATGTCTGTTCACACCAGGTGTCGGTCCGGCTCTCGGCCGTCACGACGATCAATGCTGCTGGATCGATCAAAGACCTGGTCGCGCGACAGGCTGCAATCGACGGCGCGAAAACGACGCTCGCCGCGGTTGATGCCTGCCCGCATCCGGCGCTTGCCGATCATCCCTGAGATCGCACCGCCGCCCGATGCAATCATATCCAGGATCGCTCCACCGAATTTGCCGTCATGCTTGGTAAAGAACGCGGTTCAGGGATAATCCAGAACACGATGAATCTCACAGTAGCGACTTCTATAGATCGGCCCTGTCGACGCCGGCCTCTCACCACACTCTTCGCATAATCCCGCCCCGCGTCGCTCGCGCTCGACTGTTGCGTCCTGTCGGTATTGGTGCGCCGGCGCTTCCCAAGCCCGTACGAAAGCAGCGAATAGCGGCTTCAACGTCACTGTCGATCCTCGTCGAACAGGTCGATCCTTTGCCTTCTACCGGCACGACGGTGATCACGGGTCTTTCGTCCCCGGTACTTCAGAATTAACCACGGAATCACAATGAGGGTGGCCAATACAAACAGGACGACAAGGGACATGGTCGCGGGGCTTACCGGCGCGCTAGCTTCCCCCGTCGGGTTCAACGCTCCGACCTGAATTACGATTCTCCTCACTCATGCAACGCCGGCTAGCATACGCCCGCGGCCGTCACAGGTACAGTTGCATCAGACCCGTAAAACTACCACCTCGACCGGTCCATAGCGCGTCAGGATTCCGCTGGCCTGACCTTCGCCCAGATGTACGGCGGCGCGAAAGGCAAGCGAGTGCTAGGCCTTGTCGCGTGGGCTCAACCTATCGAGCAGCGGCCGCTCAAACCAAATGAACACCGATGCAGAAATGGCAAGGGTCAGCAATAGCCCCAAAAGTTTAATCCCGAGCTTACCTACGGTCGAGTAATTTACGTATCCCGTCACAGCGTAGACGGTCATGAGAATCGGAGAGTGGCTAAGATATATCGAATATGACCACTGGCTGAGCTTCTTTATCGAAGCAGAAAGCGGACCTTTTCTGTCTCTGAGCTCGACTGACCTCGCTAAAAGCACGCAAGCAGTAAACGGCAATGCCAAGAACACGGCGCTCGCCGTAAGTCCGGACAAGGTTGCGCGATATATGATCAGACCGAGGCACAGTCCCGCGAACAGCGCTGCTGCGACTGGCCACAGGTTACCCACAGCCTGCCAGCGATGGGGCCTCGCGTGAGAGAGCATAGCAGCGAGGACCCCAATCGCGAGAGCGTCGAGACGGTAGATGACAACCATTCGCATGCCCAAATTGGCATCATTAATGACGGCGAAACCCCTGAGAACAGTGGAGATGACCACAATAAACACACAGACAATGCCGAGAGATACGAATGGTCGGTGAGTCAGGCTAAGCGTCGCCACCGTCGCTCCGGGAATAATGAGATAGAACCACTCTTCGACCGTCAGGCTCCACGACGTTATATAAAATGGGCTGGGTGCCCAGGCGAAGTTCTGCAAGAACAGGACGTATAACCCGAGATCCGTCGCTGAGAGTTGCACCGGACCCCATACGATCAGCCAGACGAAGAGGAATAGCACATAGTTCGGGATCGTTCGCGCCCAACGGCGTTTCCAGAATCGCAACAGAATGGACCAATATTCATCGGTCGGCTGAAGGATCGCGCGCAGGAAGATTCCGCCAACGAGATAGCCACTGAGCACGAAGAACAGTTCTACGCCCGCCGTACCCAGCGGTTCTCCGCCGTTCACCAAGTGGGATAGGACGACCAACGAGACAGCAGTCGCGCGCACTACGTCCAGTCCAAAAACGTAGCCGCGGGCATGTCCAGCTATCGGGTCGCCTTCCAATAAGGGCGCTACAATACCAGCAGTCGACAAAATGTGTGGAGCCCCCTCTCGAAATTACGCTAATGTATCGAGCCGCTTCCCCGTTTTGTCAAAGAGCTACCGTTCGAATGTCAGGAATGGCCGGACGCCGCGGCTGGCTATCAGGTCGTTTCGCGGGCCGCCTGCGCACGCCCCGGACCAACTCGCTCGGCGGCATAATGGCTGCCATATCCCCACAAGGAATTGGCCGCGTCGATTGCCCGATCTGCAATCGATGTGCCCGAACAATAGGCCCTCGCGAAGCGAAACGCGATGCGCCATCATCCACGGTGATGAGCAAACCGCGCACTGCCCTGGACGGCCCGGCCCACCCGCCCTCTCCCGCCGATGATGCGATCGGCGACGTGGCGCGCGTCCGTGCCATCCTGATCGCCTCGGCCAAAGCTGGCGAGCCGATCAGCTATTCGCATTTGCTGGCCGAGCTGGGTCACCGGTTCACCCGGCCGAAAATGCGTGCCGTATGCAAGACGCTCGACGCGATCGACAGCGCGGGCGCCGCCGCGGGCGAGCCGGGACTGGCGGTGCTGGTCGTCCGCGAATCCGACGGGCTGCCCGGCCAGGGCTGGTGGGTCGGCGGCATCGCCATGCGGCATGGCTATGATGGTCCCTGGACGGGCGGGGAGGCGCTGGCGTTCGTGCGCGGGTTGCAGGAGGAGGTTTTCGCCTGGTGGTCATCGGAAAATCGAGCGTCGCGCGACTAAGCACCGGCGTGACGGCGGGCAGTCCCGGAACGCCCGATCATCCGTTCAAGCCCGCGGATGTGCGCCGGCCCCGTCCTTCGGAACACCGTCGCCCCTGGCCAGGCGCGCGCCGAGCCGGGCGCAGGCTGCGATCTGTCCGCCGGCGGCGCAGGCGGTTACTCCGCCCCGGACACCACCGGCAGCCACACCGCGCTCGGCGTCGCGCCGCCGCGTTCGATCGTCACGGTCGCTTTCTTGTAGTCGGTCTTCTTCGCATAGAAGATGTTCGGCACATAAGTCTGCGGGTTGCGGTCATAGAGCGGGAACAGGCTCGACTGGATCTGGACCATGATCTTGTGGCCCGGCTGGAACACATGGTTCACCGCGGGCAGGCGGAACTTGTACCGCTGCACCTTGCCCGCCGGGATCGCGCTCGGCCTGGAAAAGCTGTCGCGATACCGGCCGCGGAAGATGTCGAGGCTGACCGCGAGCTGATAGCCGCCCATCGTCTTGTCGGTCGCGACTTCGTCCGGATAGACGTCGATCACCTTCACCACGAAGTCGCCGTCGGTGCCGGTCGTCTTGGCATAGATGTCCGCCATCGGCACGCCCGACACGGTGACGGGGCTGGTCAGCACCGGCGTCTCATAGGTCAGCACGTCCGGGCGGCCGTCGGCGTGGCGCTGGTCGCTCACCAGCCAGCTCTGCCAGCGGCCATCGCCGAAATTCACCGGGCGCGGCAGATGCGGCACCGGCTTGGCGGGGTCGGAGACATAGGAGTCGTCGCCGACCACGGGCTTGTCGAAGCTGAGGCCCCAGTCGCCCGCCATGTAGATCGGCTTCATCGGCGCGGCGCAGCCGGTGTCGCAGGCGAGCGGCCATTTGTCGAACCGGTCCCATTTGTTCTCGCCGGTATTGTAGAAGGTCACCGCTGGCGGGGTGAAGGCGGGCGCGCCGTCCTTCAGATAGGCGTTGAAGAAGGGCAGCAGCACGTCGCGCCGGGCCTGGAGCGCGGTGTCCCCCTCGAACTTGAGCACACCCAGCGACGAGCCGTTATAATTGAAGCCGCTATGGCGCCACGGGCCCATCAGCAGGAAATTATTGCCGCCATGCCCGACCTTGTTGAGCTCCTCCCAGGCATGGATCGCGCCGTACATGTCCTCCTGGTCCCAGATGCCCTGTTCCCACAAGGTCGGCACCTTGGAGGGCGCGGCGGCGAGCAGCTTGTCGAGCGCCTGGCCCGACCAGAATTCGTCATAGGCCGGGTGCTGCGACATGCGATTCCAGTATGGCAGCTGGTCGAAGCCCGACTGCTTGGCCCAGTCGCCCGCCGAGCCGACCTTGCGGAAGGTATCGTAATCGTCCCAGGCGGGTGACGTCGCCGACTTGCCGGCGGCCTTGTAGCCGGTCTGCGAGGCGAGCCAGCCGATATTGGTCAGGCGGAACGCGCCGTAATGGAACCAGTCGTCGCCCATCCAGCCGTCGATCATCGGGCTCTCGGGCGCCGCGACCTTCAGCGCGGGGTGCGGGTTGAGCAGCGCCATGACGACGGTGAAGCCTTCATAGCTCGACCCGAGCATGCCGACCTTGCCGTTGGACTCGGGCAGGTTCGCCTTGTTCACCAGCCAGTCGATCGTGTCATACGCGTCGGTGACATGATCGGTCTTGGTCTTGTTGAGTGGGCCGATCACCGGGCGGGTGACGATATAATCGCCCTCGGAGCCGTATTTGCCGCGAATGTCCTGGAAGACGCGGATATAGCCGTTCTTGACGAACAGTTCGTCGCCTTCGGGCAGCGTCGAGATCATGTTCGGGCTGTCCATCCGCACCACGCGGCCCGAAGCATTATAGGGCGTGCGGGTCAGCAGGATCGGCGCGTTCTTCGCGCCCTTGGCGACGATGATGACGGTGTGCAGCTTCACCCCGTCGCGCATCGGGATCATCACGTCGCGCTTCTCGTAATTGTAATTCGCGGTGGGCGGCGTGAATTTGGCCGGGATGTCGCCGCCCGGTGCCGAGACATCCCTGGCTGGCTCGGCAGTCGGCGTCGACTGAGCGACCGCCATGGAGGAAAGGAGCGTCGTGGCGAGAAGCGCGAACCCGAACCGCATCAGCAAATGTCCCTTGTTATTTTGTGTCCCGAATGTGTGGAATGGCGAAGGCTGCTCCACCGTGTCAACCCGGTGCAACGGTGATGCCCCAACCGACCGCGACGGCCGCCGCGCCCCGCTCTATCGCGTCACTGAAAAATGTCAGTGACGGCGTCACGTTCCCCAGCGCGTTGCGGGATGGCAGGCCGATCTATATCGACACCATCTGAAGTATCGCGGGCATATGCTGCCCTGGCCGACCGCGGGTCGCCTTGGGCGGGGGGCAACGAAAGGGGGAAGGTCCATGAGGCGATATGTCGCCGCCGTCGCGCACCGCGTACGGCCGCTGTTGCGTCGCCCGCCGCCGGCAGCGCCCCCCCTCTCGGCGGCGACGATCGACCTGCGCGCGCCGCTCGTCGTCGGCGATCCGTTTCCGTATTACGAGGCGCTGCGGCGGGAGGGATCGGTGCTGTTCCTCCCCTGCCACGATTATTGGATCGTGCTGGGGCATGAGGCGGTCCGCTCGGCCTTTGCGCGGCCCGAGCATTTCTCCAACGCGCCCTATCGCGATGTTGACGCCGTGCTGCTCGCCGCCGATCCGCCGGGACAGACGGCGATGCGACGCACGGTCGCCAGGCTCTTCTCCCCCGCCGTGACGGCGCGGTTGGAGGAAACGGCCTCGCGGCTGGCCGATGCGCTGGTACGGCCCGAGCTGGACATGGTTTCCGACTTTGGCATCCCGATCAGCCGGGGCATCACCGCCGACCTGCTCGGCCTCGACGCGGTGGGGGTGGAGGATATCGTCGCCGCCGAACTGCGCTCCATGGACACAGCCGATCCTCTCGCCGATTTCATTACGGGCCTCGATGCGATGGCACACCGTTCCTCGATGTTCGGCGCGCTGATCGAGGCGCAGGTTCCCGAGGCGTCGGCGCGGAGCCTCGTCCGGCTGATGTGGCTGGCCGGCACCACGACAACCCAGCGCGTCATTGCCCGCGCGGTCCTGCGCATGATCGAGGACGAACGGAACCAGCAGTCGCTCCGCACCGATCCCACCCTGGTCCGGCCGTTCGTCGAGGAAGTGCTGCGGCTCCACCCGCCCGAGCATATGGTGCCGCGTGTGGCGCGGGCCGATGTCGAGCTTGACGGGGTGACCATCCCGGCAGGCGCCGAGGTTCGGCTGTGCTTGAGCGCGGCCAACCGCGATCCAGCGCAGTTCGAGCAGGCCGACCGGCTTCGGCTCGATCGGGGCAATAGCCGGCATTTCGCGTTCGGCTCCGGCGCCCATGCCTGTATCGGGGCGCAGATCGGCCGCGCGACGGTCAATATCGCGGTCGCGACCCTGTTGCGCCGCTCATCGACCCTGCGGTCGCTCCGCCCGCTCGACGAGATACGCTATTTCGCGACCGAGACGGCGCTGTCGCCGGAAAGCCTTCAGGTGGGACTTTGACGGGCGGCAGCATCCGTGCTCAGGTGCTCGGCCTGGCCGGCGCCCATATCGTGGCGCGCGCGGTGCAGATAGTCGCCGACATTGGTTTTGCCGACATGCTGGAACATGCGCCGAAGACCGCGGCGGAACTGGCGCGGGAAAGCGGCGCCGACGAACTCGCGGTCTATCGACTGCTGCGCTCCCTGACCGGCCATGGATTCTTTGCGGAAGGACCGGACGGGCGCTTCTCGCTTGGCCCGCTCGGTGTGGCGCTGCGGTCGAGCGATGCGAGCAATCTCCGCAGCGCCGTCCGCGCGCTGGGGGTGCCGGGCATGTGGAACGCGGTCGGCAAACTCTCCCACAGCGTGCAGACGGGGCGTTCGGCGCTGCTCGATGCCCGGCCGCGCGCAATGTACGATCACGACCGCGCCGACACTGCGCGGCAGGTGCGCGAAACGATGATCGGCTTCCATGGCGATGAGCCGGATGCGATCGTTGCCGCCTATGATTTCGGCCCCATCCGCCGGATCGCCGATATCGGCGGCGGCGCCGGCAATCTCCTCGCTGCCGTCCTGCTCGCGAACCCGCATCTCGAGGGGATTCTGTTCGACCTGCCGGCCAATGCGGAGGCCGGCCGTGCGTCGATGCAGCGGCTCGGGCTGGACGAGCGCTGTCGGGTCATGGGCGGCGATTTCTTCGAAGCGGTGCCCAACGGGTGCGATGCCTATCTGCTGTCGCACGTCCTGCATGACTGGCCCGAGGAACAGGCCCTGAAGATCGTCGGGAATTGCCGCAGCGCGATGGCGCCGGATGGCCGCCTGCTGATCGTTGAGGACGTGATCGCCGATGACGATCAGGGTATGGAAGGCAAGGCGTTCGACCTGCTTCTGCTCGCGACCGTCAACGGACGCGTGCGCCGGGCCGGGGAATATGCCGATTTCCTGGCACGGGCGGGTTTCCGGATCGAGCGGATCGTGCGTACTTCGCTCGACATCGCCATTATCGAGGCGGTGGCGACATGACACGAGGCGCGGAGGAAGCGATGACGCGAGGCATCTTCGCCGATCTCGAGCGGCAGCGCGCTTTCGATCGTGACGGCTACACCGTCGTTCGCCTGCTCTCGCCGGAAACGGCGGCAGCGCTGGCCGCGGCGCTGCCGGCGATCAGGCCGGCGCTCGACTTCACGCCTAATACGTCGACGCTCGATCACGCTTATCATGTCAGCCTGCTTGATCCCGATATCGCCTATCGCAAGGCGGCCTGGGCTTTCGTGCAGGACGCGCTGCGCGAGCCGCTTGGCCATGTCCTCATTGGATATCGCATGCTGACGGGTGGCCTGCTGGTGAAGCCGGCCGGCGCCGCGCCACTGTCGATGCATCGCGACTGGACCATGCTGCCGGACAATGATCAGGTCGCGCTCAACATCTGGTGCCCGCTGATCGATGTCGACGACCGCAATGGCGCGCTCGCCTTGCTGCCCGGCACCCACAAGCTCGTCCCCAATATCGAGGCCGCGCATGTCCGGCCGTTCTTTGCCGACTATGGCGATCTGCTCACCGAACTGTCGGTCTCGCTCCCGCTCGCAGCGGGTGAAGCGGTGATCTTCGACTACAAGACCATCCACGGATCGCGCGCCAATCGGTCCTCGCGGCCGCGCCCGGCAATCTCCTCCGCCTGTATCCCCGAGGGAGCGCGCGCAGTGACCTATGCGCTCGATCGCGCCGGGGGCGGCGCCCGGTTCGAGCTGTTCGCGATGGACGGCGCGGGGATGGTTGCGGTGGCCGATCGGCTGGCGGGAAGCGCGGGGATCGCGGAAAGCCTGGGCTTCGTGCCGAACCGCAACCAGGCGGTGTCGCGGGAACAGTTCCGGCGCCTGATCGGCCGATAGGCTATCGTTGCGGAAGCCATTGCGCCATAGCCCGGTCATGGAAGACGTGGTCTACACCGCCACCCCGGAACTGCGCCGGCCGCGCCAGTTCCTCGCGAGGGCCATGGCTGATCTGCGTGCTTCCGGCATGATCGCGTGGCGGCTGTTCCGCAGCAATTTGCGCGTGCGGCACCGGCGAACCTTGCTCGGCTATCTCTGGCTGCTGCTGCCGGCCATCGGCACCGCGCTGATCTGCAGCTATATCCAGTCGCGGCGGATCCTCAGCATTCCGCCGACCGAGCTGCCCTACCCTCTGTTCGTTCTGTCCGGGATGATCCTGTGGCAATGTTTCATCGACGCGATCAATGCGCCGTTGCTCCACCTGACCGCCGCGCGCCAGCTGATCACCCGCAGCCGCGTGCCTCATGAGGCAATCCTGCTCGCCGGGGTGATGGAAGTGCTGGTCAACAACGCGATCCGCGTCGTGATGGCGATGCTGGTCATCGTCTGGTGGGTCCCGCTGGCGCCGGTGATGCTGCTGATTCCAGTCGGGGTCATGGCGCTCGTGCTGCTCGGCATCGCCATCGGGCTGGCGCTGGCGCCGCTTGGGATGCTGTATGATGACGTCGGACGGGTGGTCACGTTGGTGACGACCTTGTGGTTCTTCCTGACCCCGGTCATCTATCCGATATCCGCCCAGGGCCTGCTCTACCTCAATCCGGTCGCGCCATTGCTCATTACCGGCCGCATCTGGATGCTTGGCCGGGCGCATGTCTCGACTGGATTCTTCGTTGTGGTCGCCATCGCCATGGCCGCGCTGCTGATCGCATGGTTCTGGTACCGGCTGGCGCGACCGCACGTCGTCAGCAGGCTGGGCTGATCATGGACGTTGCCACCTTCCCCGTCGGCCTGCATGCCGACGAGGCCGCTCTATCGGTGTCGAACCTTTCCAAGAAATATTGCGGCGACCTAAAGAAGGCGCTGTTCTACGGCCTGCGTGACATCGTCGGCGAGCTGTCAGGCCGGCAATCGAAACCCCAGTTCCTGAGGCCCGGCGAGTTCTGGGCGCTGGAGGATATCTCGTTCGAGGTGAAGCGCGGCGAGGCGCTGGCCGTGATCGGCCGCAACGGCGCGGGCAAGAGCACGTTGTTGCGGGTGCTCTATGGTCTGTTGAAGCCGGATGCGGGGCAGGTGCGCATCGCCGGACGGTCCGAGGCGATCATCGAGCTGGGCACTGGCTTCAACCCGCTGCTCACCGGCCGCGAGAATATAGAAGTCGGCGCGGCGCTGCACGGTTTCGATCCGGACGCGACCGCGCACCTGCTTGAGACGGTGATCAATTTCGCCGAGCTCGCGGAGTTTATCAACACGCCGCTGATGTCCTACAGCTCGGGCATGAAGGCGCGCCTCGCCTATTCGCTCGCGGCGCATCTCGGACCGGACCTGTTGCTGGTGGACGAAGCGCTGGCGGTCGGCGACCTGTCCTTTCAGCACAAATGCATCCGCCACATGCGGCAGTTCGTCCATCGGGGCGGATCGCTGCTGCTGGTCTCGCACAATGTCCAGCAGGTCCAGACGGTGTGCGACCGTGCGATCCTGATCGAGCGTGGGCGCGTCGCCTATGAAGGCGATGTCGCCCATACGGTCAGCCGGATGCTCGAGCAGCGGCCGCTGGCCGACGCGAACCAGCTCGAGGATTTCGTGGCGGCCGGGCCAGTGCGCATGGGCGGGCTGAGCATGCGGTCGCTCGATGGCGATGAGGTACGCACCGGCCGGCCGGTCGAGGTGGCGATACGTTATGAGGCCGACCAGCCGACCGAGGTGATCTGGGCCTTCAGCATCTGGTCCGAGGACCGTTGGACCTGTATCGGCGGGACGGTGGACCCGGTGGCGCGCCGCCTCGATGCCGGTCGCGGCATCCTGCGCTGCACATTGCCGAAATTCCCGCTTCTTGCCGGTCGCTACATCGTCCGCGCGACGATCCTCGATGCCGCGACCATGTATCCGCTGGCCGTCGAAAGCGCGCGCAGCCGGGAATGCCATGTCGATGTCTCTACTGATCCCGACCCGGTCTCGAACATGCTGATCTGGGCGCATCAGCTGGTGCGGCTGGACAGCGAATGGGATGAGCCGCATGGGGCAGGAGCTGACGGCGAATGACCGAGGAAAGGCCCGGAATGCAGCATGATTTCGACGAGGCGTTGCTCGTGAGGCTGGTCTGCCCGGCGACGCGCACGCCGCTTCGCCTTGATGTACTCGCGAGCGAATTGATCTCGGACGAGGCGGGCCTTGCCTATCCGATCCGCGACGGCATCCCCGTCCTGCTGATCGAGGCGGCGCGCAAAATCTAGGGTTTGGTGGCGAAGGCGATCGCGTAGAAAGCAAGCGAGGCTTCGATCTCGTCAACGCGGGATTCGTGGCCCGGAAAGACGCCGCGCATCGCCGCGCAAAACGGCTTCCAGCAAGTGACGGCAGTATCGCGCAGCGAACCCAGTTCGAAGCCCGCATCCGTGATCAGTGCAGCATATTGGTCGAGCGATTCGACATTGTTGGCGAGCGGGATCATCCAGCTTCCGGTTGGGCCGGTATCGCGGAACAACATGTCTGCCACGGCAAGCGTGCCGCCCGGCCGCAATACGCGATACGCCTCCGCAAAGAAGTCGGTGCGGGTGTCGAAGCATTGCGCGGATTCGGCCGCAATCACTGCATCAGTCGAGCCGGAGGCGATCGGGAGATGGACGGCATCCATCACGGCTACGGTTACCCCGCGCTGCTTGGCCTGGGCAAGCTGCCAGCGCGAGATATTCGCGCCGAGCACGAGCGCGTCGGGAAAGCGGTCGGTCAGCCGCCGTGTGCCGCCGCCAATGCCGCAGCCGATATCGAGGATGAAGGACGCGTCGTCGGGGACGGTCGATGCGAGCTCGTCGATGAGGCGATCACAGGCTGTCACCAGGTCGGTCGCACCCGCTTCCCAATAGCCGATGTTGAAATAGCCGCTGTCGCCGTACAGCGCGCGCATGCGCGGCGCCTGGAGGAGAGCGTCATAGCGAGTGCCGAACGATTCCGCATCCATGACGGCAGCGCTAGCCTCTCGGGCCTCGGCGGTCCAGCCGTCGACAGGCAACGGACGAGTGGCTAAACACCGCGTGACAGCGACAGCGCACGGATGTGTGGCCCGGCGCGTGGGGGAATGACGATCGTGGCAAGCGTCCGGAACGGGTCGGACCCTTTGACGACGGCGGCGCGGGAGGCACTGGACAAGGCCCTGGCCTTTCTCGACCGTGCGCAATTGCCGAGCGGCGAGTTCCGTGTCGTCACGTCGTTGCGCCGGGACATGGCCGGTGACTGCGAACCCGACCCGTCGATCTTTCCGACCGCGCTCGTCGCGCACGCCCTTTCGTTCGCACCCGAAGCGGCGGCGATGAAACAGCGCGCGCTGGCGTTCCTGCTTACTCAGCGTGACCGCCACGGCCTGTGGCGGCACTGGACGACCGGCCATCCTTTTTTTCGGCAATTGCCACCCGACATGGACGACACCAGCTGCGTGTCGGCGGTGCTTGCCGCAGCGGGATCGACGGAAGTCGCCGACCCCATGCTGCTGTTGGCGAACCGCGACACGCAGGGCATGTTCCTGACCTGGATCATGCCGCGCGCCCGGTGGACCGGCCTTGCGCATATGCGGGTGACCTTGCCCCAGCTTCGCCATCTGGCGACGCTCTGGTTCTTCTTCAAAAAAACCTCGGCCGCGCCGGGCGATGTCGACGCGGGCGTGAACGCCAATTGCCTTCATTATCTCGGCGATTTCCCAGGACATGAGCGCGTGGTCGCGCGGCTGGTCGACATTCTTCGTCGCGATGGGGAGGCCGATGCCGACAAATGGTATGAGAACCTGTTCGTGCTCTGGTATTTCTTCGCCCGCGCGCTCGGGAGCCGGTCGGCGGAGGGGCGGGATCTGCTTCTCGCCAAGCTCGATGCTGCGGCGCCGGCCAACGCACTGGAGCTGGCTCTGTCCATCGCGGCGCAGCGCTATTGCGGGGCAACACCGCGAGAGAGCCTGATCAGCGCGCTGATCGCAGCCCAGTCGCCGGACGGAAGCTGGCCTCGCGCGCCGGTCTATTTCGGCGGGCGGGAACGCCGCCGCGACGGCAGCCTTGCGCCAGCCCACCCGGATACGCCGCATTGGGGATCGGAGGAATTGACCACCGGCTTCTCCATCGAGGCGCTCGCCCGTTCGCTGCCGGAGGCGGCGGCATGACCCGCCATCTGATCCATATCGGCTATCCCAAGACCGGCTCGACCTTTCTCCAGCGCTGGTTCGCGGCGCATCCGCAGATCGCCTATGTCCAAGGCGGCATCGGGGGTTTCCGGAACGTCTATGCGATGGTTGCGGAAGCAGCCCTGGCCAGGCCGGGCCATCGATGGCGTGTGACCAGCCAGGAGTCGTTTACGTCGCCGTTTCCTGATGCCGGGACGCGCAGTATCGATTTATCGAATCTAGGCGATGGCACGTTGGGCGAACGGCAATCCCGGGCGTGCACCCTGCTCGCTGAAACCTTCCCGGACGCCCATGTGCTGATCGTCACGCGTGGATTCCGTTCGATGATCCTGTCTTCCTATTCGCAATATGTCCGGGTGGGCGGCGCCGACGACCTCGAGACCCAGATATGGCAGGGCGGCGAGAACCCCTGGCGCTATGACGAGATGATCGCGATGTACCGCGCCCGGTTCGGCGACCGGGTGATCGTGCTGCCTTATGAATTGCTGGCGCGCGATCCCGTGGCGTTCCGCGCCGAGATGGAACGCAGGCTCGATGTCGCACCGTTCGATTTCGAGGATACAGTGGTCAATCGCTCGCTCTCGCCGGTCGAGTTGCGCTGGTATCCCCGCTTCGCCCGGCTGGTCCGGCGCCTGCCCTTTCGCCGGGCCGTCTCGCGCCTGTATCTAGGCCTGGTTTTCGAGAACCGGCTGGCCCCGCTGATCGCGCTGCTCGACCGGCTGCGGCCGGCGAGGCCCGTCGACGGCACGATCGTTACGGACGAACTGCTCGAACAGGCGCGAGGTCTGTCGGACGGGCTCGCGGCAGACGCGGTCTATGCGCCCTTTGCCCGCGACTATCTGTTCTCCCAGCCCGGCACGCGGGCATAAGCGCCTATTCGGCCGCCTTGGCGAATTCCTCGACAGGCGTCGTAATCTCTGCCGGCGTGGTGCGTCCGTCGATCAGGCGCTGCACGATATCGGCAAAGGCGCTCGCCGGGCTCGGCGGCACCTGAGTGCGGATGCTGGCGGCCGCCGCGGCGCCGATCGCCGGCCAGTCCGCCCGCGCCGCCCAGGCGCGCTCCATCGCCTCGTCGATCGCCGCCTCGGTCGGCGCGGTCGCGAGAAAGCCGGTCTCGCCGTCGGTGCAGACCTCCGCGCTGCCCGCCACATCGGTGGTGATCGTCACACGGCCGGCCAGCATCGTCTCGACCACGACCAGGGGCAGGCCTTCCGCGCGCGTCGGCAGGACCAGCGCGTGATGCCGGGCCCAGATCCCGCCCTGAACATTGCGAACGAAGCCGGGAAAGAAGACTTTGTCCAGCCCATGAAAGGCGGCCATTTCCTTCAGTCCCCCAATGCGGTCGCCTTCGCCAAAAAAGGTCACGCTGACGTCGCGTGCGCGCCATTTCGGCAGTGCCATCACGCGGAGCAGCATGTCCTGCCCCTTCTCCATCGGGAAGAAGCGACCGACACAGGCAAGCTTCAGCCCGTTGCTCTCATCGGGCCATGGGAGCGGCGCATCCCAGGATGTGAGGAATGGATTGCGCACCACCTCGGCGTTGGGGATCGCCATGCCCATCTGTTCTTCGGTGAGCCGGTGGTTGTGGCGCGACACGAAATATGCTGCCGCCGCCTCGGCATACATCGCCTTGCACCGCGCGCGCATCCAGTCGGATGGCCAATAGAGCTCAGTCGCCTTCTGGCAGATCAGCGCATAGGGGATGCCCAGCCGCCGCAGCACCCCGGCATAGAGGAAACCGTCCCAATTGCCGCCCTGCGACAGGACTACCAGGTCGGGGCGAGAAAAGCGCAGCGCGATGTCGAGGCGCGTCAGTTGCCAGCTCAGCCCGGCGGCGCGGCTGATCAGCGAGAAGATGCCGTAAAATTTCTTGGGCAACAGCGGAAACTTGGCCAGATCGTACAACTTGCACTTCGCCTCGTGCAGCCGCCTGATCGCCGGCTCGCCCTTGGGAAGGTTGGGCTTCGCCACCGATATGCGGTGGCCCCGGCGCGCCAGTTCCGCAGCGGTTGCGCCCCACAGCTCCTCGCTGCCGCCCCAATGGGTCTCATTGCAGCTGACAAAAGCGATATGGCGCAGACCGGCACTGTTCAACATCGCATCCCCTTATCGAGTGTCGCTACCACGCCGCGGCTTTATTCCGTCAACGGAAAATCTCACCAAATTACCAACAAGGCGGTTATGCCGGGGCGATTTATCGGCGATGATCGCGCGAGCCAGGGGGTGGAAATCAGGTGCGGATCGGGGAAATCATCCGGGCTACCGAGTGGTGGGAATATAAGCTGCTTCCGATCCTCGGCGTCTTCTATGCGACGCTCACCTATCGCCATGCGTCGATTGCCGCCGCGTGGCCAATCGCGATCGCGTTGCTGGCCGCGATCGCGCCGGGCGCCGTCTATGTCAGCGTTATCAACGATCTTACCGACCGCGATGAAGACAGGCGGGCGGGTAAGCCGAACCGGACGGAAGGACGATCGGCCATCGTCATCGCCCTGCTCATCGCCGTGCCCGTGCTCATCGGCCTCGCCATGGCATGGCGCTGGCGCGACGATCCGCTGCTGCTGACTACTTATGGCGGGGCCTGGCTCGCCTTCAGCGCCTATTCGCTGCCGCCATTGCGGCTGAAGGCGCGCGGGTTGTTCGGCGTGATGGCGGATGCGAGCGGCGCGCATCTCTTCCCGGCGCTGGTCGCGGCGTTGCTCGCCTTTCACGCGGCGAACGTCGCGCCGGATGCCGTCTGGGTCGGGCTGATCGCGCTATGGGCCGGCGCGTTCGGGGTACGCGGCATCCTGTGGCACCAGTTGAGCGATGAAGAGGCCGACCGTACCGCCAATGTCCGCACCTTCGTTCAGCGACATGGGGGGCGCTGGGCGCGGGCGATCGGATCATGCGTGATGTTTCCGCTGGAATGCGCGGCGCTGGTTGCGATGCTCTGGCTGCTCGACGATCGTATCCCGTTCGTCGCCCTGGTGCTCTACGCCTTTCTGGCGATCTTCAAGCTCGAACGGTTCGAGATGCACGCAGCGATCGTCCAGCCGCGCCCGCGCCAGCTGATCCTGCTCAACGGCTATTATGAGGTGTTCCTGCCGATCTCGCTACTGGTCGCCTCGGCGCTGGCGCATCCGGTCGACTGGATCTTGCTCGCAGTGCACTGCATCCTGTTCCCCGGTCGGCTGAGCCAGGTGTTCAGCGACGCCTGGAAGCTGCTACCGCGTCGCGTCCATCATTAAGCGTCAGCCCGCCGCGACCACGTTGAACCGGCCCGCCTGATAGTCGCGCACGGCGTCGATGATTTCCTGCTGCGTGTTCATCACGAACGGGCCATGCGCGACGACCGGTTCGCCGATCGGGTCGGCATGGCCGAAGAGGATCAGGCTGTCATCCATCGCCTCGATCGCCACGGTATCGCCATCGTCGTCGAGTTCTGCGAGATGCCAGCGATCGATCTCGGCGCCAGCGAGCCGGACCTTGCCACGTACGATATAGAGGAAGACCTGTCGGCCCTTCGGCGCGGGAAGCGCGATCCGTCCGCCGGCAGGAATCGAGGCGGTCGCCATGAATACCCCGGTCAGCGAGGCGATCGGGCCGGTCAGCCCGGCGATCTTTCCGGAGATGAGGTTCAAGGTCGCGCCGTCGAGATCGGTCGACGGGATCGCGTCCCGCTGCAGGCCGGTATAGCGCGGCGCGGTCATCTTCAGCCGGCCGGGCAGGTTGAGCCAGAGCTGGAGGATCTCCATCGGCCCGCCGTCGCGCTTGAACGCGTCGGGCGACAATTCGGCATGGATCAGCCCCGACCCGGCCGTCATCCATTGTACGCCACCCGCATGAATGATGCTTTCATGCCCGCCGCTATCCGAATGGGCCAGGCTGCCCTCGAGGATGAAGGTCACTGTCTCGAATCCGCGATGCGGATGCGGGCCGAAGGGCAGGCCGTGATTGCCGGGCGCATAGGTCTGCGGCCCGTGATGGTTGAGGAACAGGAAGGGATCGAGCTGGTCGAGACCAGGCCCGGGCAATGGACGCCGGGTCACCAGATCGCGGATATCGTCGCGCACCGCTGCGTGGACGCGCTTGAGGGTGCGCTCAGTCATGTCGGTCGTTCCACCTTGCCTGGCTTATGTTCTCGGCCCGGTGACGCCGCGTTGCAAGCGCGGGGGAATGCGCTGCTCACAGCCCGGCATTGGCTTCGACCGTCTTCGCCATCGACGCCCAGTCCAGCTCCGGCCGCTCCCGCGCCATCGTCGCGATCAGCCGGTCGCGGCCGAGGGACAGCATCGGCATCGGCACGCCCGCCGCGACGGCAGCTTCGGCGACCAGGTTCATGTCCTTGAAACCGAGCGGCAGGGTGAAGCCGGCGGGCTCGTAATTCTCTTCGACCAACACCTTGCCATAGACGTCATAGATGATGCTGCCGAACACCGATCCCGTCAGCGTGTCGAGCAGCGTCCCCTTGTCGACGCCGTAGCGGCCCGCGAGCGTCATCGCCTCGGACAGCGATTCGATCACCGTCATGATCAGGAAATTGCCGCTGAGCTTGACGATGTTCGCCTTGTGCGGCGTCTCGCCCAAGTTGAAGCTGCGCTGGCCGACCGCGTCGAACAGCGGCTGGCAGGTGGCAACGGCATCGGCCGGACCGGCGGCGACGACGAACAGCTTCCGCGCGGCGGCGGCGAGCGGACGGCCGAACACGGGCGCGGAGATATAGGTCTGGCCGGCTTTCGCATGGGCCTCGGCCAGGCGGTCAGCGATGGCGACGCTGATCGTGCTCATCGAGACATGAATGGTCGGGGTGCCGGAGGACAATAGGCCGCCCTCGCCGAACGCCACCGCCTCGAGCGCCCTGTCGTCGGCGAGCATGCTCATCACCACCGGGCTTAGCGCTGCCTCGGCCGGCGTCGCGGCCAAGGTCGCGCCCGCCGCGACCAGCGGCGCGGCCTTGTCGGCGCTGCGGTTCCACACGGTGACCTTGTGACCCGCCTTGATCAGGTTGGCAGCAATCTCGCTGCCCATCAGGCCCAGTCCGATGAAACCGACGTCCATGAAATACCTCTTGGTTCTTGCGTTGGAAAAGCCGCGCTTGGGCGACGCTCAGCGTTTGCCCGAGGACTCGATCGACAGCTTCAGGACAATGACGTTGCGATATTCGCTGCCCGGATCGAGCCGCGCCGAAGGGAAGGCGGGATGATTGATCGCATCGGGAAAATTCTCCGCCTCGAGCGCGACGCCGTCGCCCTGGCGATAGGCCCGGCCGGCCTTGCCGATCTGCGCGCCGTTCAGCCCGTTGCCGCTATAGACCTGCAACCCCGGCTGGTTGGTCGAGAGCTCGAGCACCCGCCCTGACACGGGATCGCTGAGCCGCGCCGCGGGCCGCACCGCGCCATGCCCATCGCGCAGCACGAAATTATGGTCGTATCCGTGGCCGATCAGGATCTGCGGATCGCGGACGTCACGCACCCGGGCGTCGACCGCCCGAGGCGTGCGGAAATCGAACGGCGTGCCGGCGACCGGCACGATCTGGCCCGTCGGGATCAGGTCCTTGTCGACTGGGGTATAGCCATCCGCGAATAGCGTCAGCTGGTTGTCCGATCCGCGCCCGACATCCTCGCCTGCCATGGTGAAATAGCTGTGGTTGGTCATCGAGACGATCGTCGGCTTGTCGGTCGTCGCACGATATTCGATCTGCAACTGGTCGCGTTCATCGAGCGAGAAGGTCGCGTGGACGGTAAGCGTGCCGGGAAAACCCTGGTCTCCGTCGGGGCTGACATGCTTGAAGGTCACGCTCGCGGTGGGGCCGTTCTTCACCGATTCCACCTGCCAGACAATCTTGTCGAAGCCGCGCGTCCCGCCATGGAGGTTCGCGACGCGTCCGTTGACGCTGGGCAGCGTATAGGTGCGGCCATCGAGCACGAAACTACCCTTGGCGATGCGGTTCGCGACGCGTCCGACCGTCACCCCGAAAAAGGAATTATTGCGTTCATAGGAAGCCATGTCGGTATAGCCGAGCACCACATCGGCTAGCCGTCCCTTGCGGTCGGGCGCGAGCAGGGACTGGAGCGTCGCCCCCCAGGTCAGCACGGTCGCCTTCACCCCGTGCCTGTTGGTCAGGGAGATCGCCTCGATCGCCGTGCCGTCCTGCAACGTGCCGAAGCTGCGACGCTCGACCTCCGCGGCGGTACAGGGGCTGGCGGCGAAAGCGAGCGCGAAAAGCGCGAGGGCCATGGTCAGGGTTCGGGACATTATCGGCTCTCTCCTGCGCGACCATGGCGGTTTTCTTGTTGCGATCCTATAGGATTTGGCAGGAGATGCCATGACGTTCTGTCGGCCGAGTGCCGATTGCGGCGCCTGGAGCACCGAATTGCGACGATTCCCGGAGCGATAATTTCGGACGTGTGCATGCTTTCCAAGCGCTTGGCATGAAGTAGATTGCTCCAAATGGGATCGACTCGACTTGACGGCCTGACCGCTCGCCAGCTGCAATGTCTTCGCGGCAAATGGGATCGGAAGATGGACAAGGAGATCGCGTTCGAGCTCGGCATTTCCCAGCGCGCGGTGGAAGGGCATCTGCGCGGCGCGCGCGAAAAGCTGGGTGTCGCCTCGACTCGCGCCGCCCTCCTGATGGTCGCCACGCGCGAGGGCTGGGGGGGGTCGGTCGAACCACATTATGGTCCATCCCACCTCCCCGATCCCATCGATTCCCGTGCAATCCCGTTCCCGGACGAGGAGGGCCCGGTTCAGCCGTCCGCTTCGGTTCGCGACAGCTGGCCCCGACCGGGCGAGCGGTTGACGCCGACCGGACCGGAAGCGCGCTGGCCCATCCCTACGCGGGAAGGGCAACGCAATGATCTGAGCACGATCCAGCGCCTGGCATGGCCGTTCGCGATCGCGGCGTCCGTGATGGCCATGTTGTTTCTCGGGTTCGGGGTGATCAATGGGGCCGGACGGTTCGTCGGCGCGATCCTGAACGGCACTTACTGACGGTATTTTGACAGCGCCCGCGCGCCGCGCCGGCGCTGCGGGGGCACGCATGCTCGACGACCATGTTTCCGCGGCGCGCGACGCCGTCGACAGGCTCGGCCGCCTGATCGCGGTTGACGCGGGGCCCGGTTGAATGCTCCGCTCGCGAGATGCTGCGCGTCATCCTGTACGAGATGATTCTCGTCCTTTGCTGCGCCTACGCGCTGGCCCGGGGCGGCGCGCCGGAGCGCGCCGCGGCGGCCATGATGCTGGTGGCCTCGGTCGCCAGCTTCGCCACGCAGGCGCAACCCTTTTCGGGATCATTTCTCAAGGTGCAGGTCTGGGTCTTCGCGATCGATCTGTTGCTGCTGGTCGGCCTGCTCGTGCTGGCGCTCGTCTCGACGCGGTTCTGGCCGCTCTGGCTCACCGGTTTGCAGCTTCTCGCCGTCATCGCGCATCTGATCCGGGCGATCGACCACAGCGCATTGCCCCGGGGATATCAGTTCCTGATCTCGTTCGAGGCCTATCCGATGCTGCTGCTGGTGGCGATCGGCGCGTGGCGGCACCAGAAGCGTCTTCGGATCTACGGTGCCGACACATCCTGGCGGGATTCCTTCACTCCATAGCGGGCGCTGACGCGGCTGGCCTGTCCGCGAGGCTGATACAGGAGTTCGGCTCGCTGCCTGGCGTGCTCATGGCGAGCGGCCATGCACGGCTGCGCGTGCTGGATGGCCGGCATGATCTGGAAGCGCTGATCGGCGGACTCGATGACGCCCTGACGCATATCGCGACCTTGCGCTTCTCGCGTGGGCCGGTGCTGGATAACTGGCCGGCGCTGCTCGACTATTTGCGGCTGGCGCACGCTTTCAGCGCCGTCGAGATCGCTCGTGCCTTGCATCTCGATGGGCGGGGCCGGCTGATCCTCGACGACGTGATATCGCGCGGAACGATCGACGAGGCGACGATCCACGTGCGCGAGGTGATCCGCCGCGCGGTGGAACTTCACGCGACCTCGATCATCCTGGTCCATAATCATCCCAGCGGCGATCCGACGCCGAGCCGCGCCGACGTGGATCTCACCCGGCGCATCGCCCGCGCAGGCCAGCCGCTGGGGATCGCGGTGCATGATCATCTGATCATGTCGACTGGCGGGCATGCCAGCATGCGAGCCCTCGGATTGATCTAGGCCGCGCGCGTTAGCGCCCTGTCCGAAAGCACTTATGCGGGCGCGCCCGGGCGCCTCGCGGACAATCTCCGGATGGCCTGGCCGGCGGGGCGCTCGATGTTCAGATACGATAGCCGCGCGATGACGATCACCAGACCGAGATATAATAGCAGGAACCATCCGGTTGAGACGGCCGCTCGATCGCCGACCACGCCATCCAGTATCAGCATCAACCCGAGCTGGACGGGGATATGCCACAAATAGACACCATAGGTATTGTTGGCGATCAGTTCCGTCCAGCGGGAGGAGCGGCCCCAACCCGCGGCCTCAACCCCGCAGGCGAGCAGAAACAGCCCCGGAATGATGACCGGCATCAGATGTTCGAACGAAACATGCAAGGCAGCCAGGATAGCCGCCGCGAGCGACGCCAGGCCGGCGACGAAAAATAGCCAGGGACTGCGCCGCAGAAACGAGAAAGCGACGTAGATCGCGGAACCAGTGAAGAAATAGAATCCGCACTGCCAGAAGACGGTCCCGGGCAGATCGAATATCGATCCCGTCGTGAACAGGCAGGCAAGCGCCAGCGGTCCCAGCACACCGAAGCGGTAAAGCGGTTTCAGCGTCAACCAGAACACGGCATAAATCGCCACTTCCACCGATACGGACCAGATCGGGCCGTTGAACGACAGGCCGCGCTCAAATCCCCAGCTCGACGCGAAAAACAGATTCAGGATGAAGTGATACAGATCGTTGAACTGGAATATCTGAAAATTCCCCAACCACCACAGCCGCCAGAACTGGAGCCCGGCGACGACGAACAAGGTCAGCAGATGCAACGGATAGAGCCGCGCTATGCGGGCAATGGCGAACGTCCGCGCCGATACGGCAGTGTCCACATAGACAGCGGCGAAGACGAAGCCGGAGATGAGCCAGAAGAGCTGCACCGCCCAGAGGCCATAATGATAGGCGGGCCAAAAAACGTCGCGAAGCGGCTCCAGATCGAGAAAATTCCCGACTGGCTGTTGCTGCGCCGGGGGAATGAAAAAGTTCAGATAATGGAACAGCACGACCGCCAGCGCCGCTATCCCGCGCAACAGGTCCACCGTGTGAAAATGGTCCCTCGTATTGCGAGGCGTGGAAAACAGGTCGCCTATCGCGTCGCGCATTGTGAACGGCTAACAGACCATCGCTCCTGTCCGCAAACGGAATTACGTTGGAGCCCGCCGGCGCGCCTCGTGCGATATCGCGGCACCGTGCTGCCCGGTCGGACGATCCGGCCAATGCGCTAATCTGGATCAGGAATCGGACGTCCGTTACGGCGGCCCGCGTTCCTGTGTTTTTGTCGCGCCCGATCCAGCCCCCGCTCTCTCGAAAAATTCAGTAGCCGTTGGAGAAGGTTGCAGTATGCTGCGCACCGCGAGGCCGGGGGGCTGGACAAGGACCTTCGGGGGGAGAGTGCCAGGGAGCTGATCTTGAACATCGAAACCCCCCGCGAGTCGCTTGACCGCCGCCAGATCGTGTCCGCCCTGCGCGCCTTGCGCCGGGGTGATTTTACGACGCGCCTGTCGGAGGATCTGCAGGGCCCCGACGCAGAGCTCGCCACCTTATTCAACGAGGTCGTCGGGCTGAACCAGCAGATGACCGAGGAATTCGAGCGCCTGTCGCGCGTCGTCGGCAAGGAAGGCAAGATCACCCAGCGCGGCCGCGTGAAAGCCGCGACCGGCGGATGGGAAAGCGCGATCCGTTCCGTCAACGAGCTGATCGAGGACATGGTCCAGCCGACCGCCGAAGTCGCGCGCGTGATCGGCGCGGTGGCGAAGGGCGACCTGTCGCAATCCATGACGGTCGAGATCGACGGTCGCCCCTTGCGCGGCGAATTCCTGCGCATCGGCAAGGTGGTGAACACCATGGTCGAGCAGCTCGCTTCCTTCGCGTCGGAAGTGACGCGCGTGGCGCGCGAAGTGGGCACCGAAGGCAAGCTGGGCGGTCAGGCGACCGTGCGCGGCGTCGCCGGTACCTGGAAGGACCTGACCGACAACGTCAACGCGATGGCGACCAACCTGACCGGCCAGGTGCGCAACATCGCCGAGGTGACCACCGCCGTGGCATCGGGCGATCTGTCCAAGAAGATCACGGTGGAGGTGAAGGGCGAAATCCTGGAGCTGAAGAACACCATCAACACCATGGTGGACCAGCTCAACAGCTTCGCATCGGAAGTGACGCGCGTGGCGCGCGAGGTCGGCACCGAGGGCAAATTGGGCGGTCAGGCGCGCGTGGAAGGCGTTGCCGGCACGTGGAAGGACCTCACCGACAACGTCAACCTGATGGCGGACAATCTCACCGGCCAGGTGCGCAACATCGCCGAAGTGACCACCGCCGTGGCATCGGGCGATCTGTCGAAGAAGATCACCGTCGACGTGAAGGGCGAGATCCTCGAACTGAAGAACACCATCAACGTGATGGTCGATCAGCTCAACGGCTTCGCCTCCGAAGTGACGCGCGTGGCACGCGAGGTGGGTACCGAAGGCAAGCTGGGCGGGCAGGCGCAAGTGCCGGGCGTGGGCGGTACGTGGAAGGACCTCACCGACAACGTCAATCTGATGGCCGACAATCTCACCGGCCAGGTGCGTAACATCGCCGAAGTGACCACCGCCGTGGCGCTGGGCGACCTGTCCAAGAAGATCACCGTCGACGTGAAAGGCGAGATCCTCGAGCTGAAGAACACCATCAACACCATGGTGGACCAGCTCAATGGCTTCGCCTCCGAAGTGACGCGCGTGGCGCGCGAGGTCGGCACCGAGGGCAAGCTGGGCGGGCAGGCGCAGGTGCCGGGCGTCGCCGGCACCTGGGCCGATCTGACCGACAATGTGAACCTGATGGCGGCGAACCTGACCGGCCAGGTGCGCAACATCGCGGAGGTGACCACCGCCGTGGCGCGCGGCGATCTCTCCAAGAAGATCACCGTCGACGTGAAGGGCGAGATCCTCGAGCTGAAGAACACCATCAACGTGATGGTCGATCAGTTGAACGGCTTCGCCTCCGAAGTGACCCGCGTGGCGCGTGAAGTGGGCTCGGAAGGCAAGCTCGGCGGCCAGGCGCAGGTGGAAGGCGTGGCCGGCACCTGGAAGGATCTGACCGACAACGTCAATTTGATGGCCGGCAACCTGACCGGCCAGGTCCGCAACATCGCCGAAGTGACCACCGCCGTGGCACGCGGCGATCTCTCCAAGAAGATCACCGTCGACGTGAAGGGCGAAATCCTGGAGCTGAAGGACACCATCAACGTGATGGTCGATCAGTTGAACTCCTTCGCATCGGAAGTGACCCGCGTGGCGCGCGAGGTCGGCACCGAGGGCCGGCTGGGCGGACAGGCGCAGGTCGAGGGCGTCGGCGGCACCTGGAAGGACCTGACCGAGAATGTGAACGCCATGGCCGCGAACCTGACCGGCCAGGTCCGCAACATCGCCGAAGTGACCACCGCGGTGGCGCTGGGCGACCTTTCCAAGAAGATCACCGTCGACGTGAAGGGCGAGATCTTCGAGCTGAAGGACACCATCAACACCATGGTGGACCAGCTCAACAGCTTTGCCTCCGAGGTGACGCGCGTGGCGCGTGAGGTGGGTACCGAAGGCAAATTGGGCGGTCAGGCGCAGGTGCGCGGCGTCGCCGGCACCTGGAAGGATCTCACCGATAACGTGAATTTGATGGCCGATAATCTAACCGGCCAGGTTCGCAACATCGCCGAGGTGACCACCGCCGTGGCGAAGGGCGATCTGTCGAAGAAGATCACGGTGGACGTGAAGGGCGAGATCCTCGAGCTGAAGAACACCATCAACGTGATGGTCGATCAGCTGAACGGCTTCGCCTCGGAAGTGACGCGCGTGGCGCGCGAAGTGGGTACCGAAGGCAAGCTCGGCGGCCAGGCGCAGGTGCCGGGCGTGGGCGGCACGTGGAAGGATCTTACCGACAACGTCAATCTGATGGCGACCAACCTGACCAACCAGGTGCGCGGCATCGCCGACGTGGTGACTGCGGTGGCGCAGGGCAACCTCAAGCGCAAGCTGGCGGTGGACGCCAAGGGCGAGATCGCGGCGCTGGCCGACACGATCAACGGCATGATCGAGACGCTGTCGACCTTTGGCGACCAGGTGACCAACATGGCGCGCGAAGTCGGCATCGAGGGCCGGCTGGGCGGCCAGGCACGCGTGCCGGGCGCCGCCGGCCTGTGGCGCGACCTGACCGACAACGTTAACCAGCTCGCCGCCAACCTGACCAACCAGGTGCGATCGATCGCCGATGTGGCGACCGCGGTGACCAAGGGCGACCTTACTCGATCGATCGCGGTGGAGGCCTCGGGCGAAATGGCCTCGCTCAAGGACAACATCAACGAGATGATCCGCAACCTGAAGGAGCAGACGCTGAAGAATGCGGAGCAGGATTGGCTGAAGACCAACCTCGCCCGTTTCTCGCGCATGCTGCAGGGCGAGCGGGATCTGACCACCGTTTCCAATCTGATCATGACCGAGCTCGCGCCGCTGGTGAACGCGCAATATGGCGTGTTCTACGTCACCAACCGCGACAATGACGAAACCGTGCTGGAGCTCGCCGCGAGCTATGGCGCGGAGAATCGCAGCGCGCTTAAATCCGAGTTCAGGCTCCGCGAAGGGCTGGTCGGCCAGGCCGCGGCAGACAAGCGCCCGATCCTGCTGCAGAACATGCCGGCCGACTTCATCCGGATCGGCTCGGGCCTCGGCCATGCCGCGCCGACCAACGTCAACATCCTGCCCGCCTTGTTCGAAGACGAAGTGAAGGCGGTTATCGAGCTCGCCTCGTTCAGCGAGTTCAACGAGACGCACCAGACCTTCCTCGACCAGTTGATGGAATCGGTCGGCATCGTGCTCAACACCATCGCCGCGACGATGCGCACCGAGGGCCTGCTGAAACAGTCGCAGCTGCTCACCCAGGAGCTTCAGGCGCGCCAGACCGAGCTGACCACCAAGCAGGAAGAGCTGCACGCCACCAACGAGGAGCTGCAGGAGAAAGCGCAGCTGCTCGAGAATGAGAAGAAGCAGGTCGAGGCGAAGAATCTCGAAATCGAGATGGCGCGGCGCGCGGTGGAGGAAAAGGCCGAGCAGCTCGCCCTCACCTCCAAATACAAGTCCGAATTCCTCGCCAACATGTCGCACGAGCTGCGCACGCCGCTCAATTCGCTGCTGATCCTGTCGAAGCTGCTGGCGGACAATCCGCAGGGCAATCTCAACGAGAAACAGACCGAATTCGCCCGCACGATCAACTCGGCCGGGTCCGATCTGCTCAACCTGATCAACGACATCCTCGATCTATCGAAGATCGAATCCGGGACCGTCTCGATCGAGATCGGCGACATGCCGATGAACGCGCTGAAACAGCATATGGAGCGGACCTTCCGTCAGCTGGCGGCGGACAAGAATCTGGACTTCAAGGTCGAGTTCGACGGCGATCTGCCCGCCACGATCCGCACCGACGAGAAGCGCCTGCAACAGGTCGTGCTCAACTTGCTGTCCAATGCGTTCAAGTTCACCGCGCAAGGATCGGTCACCCTGTCGGTCGGCAATGCCCGGGCGGGGTGGAGCAGCAATCATCCGGTGCTGCGCAATGCCGATCATGCGATCGAGATCGCGGTGACCGATACCGGCATCGGCATCCCGCAGGACAAGCAGAAGCTGATCTTCGAGGCTTTCCAGCAGGCCGACGGCACGACCAGCCGCAAATATGGCGGCACCGGCCTCGGCCTTTCGATCAGCCGTGAGATCGCCCGCCTGCTCGGCGGCGAACTGAAAGTGCGATCGACGCCGGGCGAGGGATCGACCTTCACCCTGTTCGTGCCGCTTCAGGCGGTCGACGCGGGTGCCGGCCCGGTCGCGACCACCACCGCGCGCTACGACAATAGCGGCGCGATCGTGCCCAACGCCCTGCCCGCGCCGATCGACGTGACCGACGATCGGGATTCCCTAGGCGATTCTCCGTTCGTGCTGATCGTCGAGGACGATCCGACCTTCGCCTCGATCCTGCTCGACATCGCGCGCGAGACCGGGCTGAAGGGTGTCGTGTCGACCGCTGGCGCCGGCACACTGGCGCTGGCGCGCAAGCTGCAGCCTAATGCGATCACGCTCGATCTCGGCCTGTCGGATATCGACGGTTTCGTCCTGCTCGACCTGCTGCGGCACGACCCCAAGACCATGCACCTGCCGATCCATGTCATCTCCGGCGCCGACAAGCTCGCCATGGCGATGGACATGGGGGCGTTCGGCGTGACCGAGAAGCCGGCCGCGCCCGAAACGCTGTCCGCGGTGTTCCGCGAGCTGGCCCGCGTCGCGCGGACGCACCCGGCAACGCCCAAAGTGACGATTATCGATGGTGCCGAACCCGCCGCCGGCCTGCCTGAGGTGCCGGAACTCGCCGGATCGAAGATGCTGATCGTCGACGACGATATCCGGAACATCTACTCCCTCACGAGCGTATTGGAGAGCTACGACGTCGAGGTCGTGCACGCCGAGGGTGGCAAGGACGGTATCCTGATCTTGGAACAGACACCGGGCATCGACCTGGCGCTGATCGACATCATGATGCCCGAAATGGACGGGTACGAAACGATGCAGCGCATTCGGGCTCTTCCCGAGCTTGCCGATATCCCGCTGATCGCGGTGACGGCCAAAGCGATGAAGGGCGACCGCCAGAAATGCCTCGACGCCGGCGCCTCCGATTACATCGCCAAGCCAGTCGACATCGAGCTGCTGCTCGCCCTGCTCCGCGTCTGGGTGGCGCGATCGCGCGATCGTGTGCCCGCCGCGCCGCTGCGTGCCGTGACGGCGGCGGAGTGACCGGGTGGGGCGCAAGCATCCTTTCGCGGTTCAGCCTGTGACGCTGGCCGAGGCGGCACCGCTGCTCACGGTCGTCGCCGAGCCGGCTCCGCGTGCGCGCATCCTGGTGGTCGACGACGACGAACATAATCTGCTCGCGATCCGGACCGTGCTGGAGGATGTGGGGGACGTGGTCGTCGCGAAATCGGGCCCCGAGGCACTGCGCGAATTGCTGCGCGGCGATTTCGCGGTGATCCTGCTCGACGTCTATATGCCGGGCATGGACGGATATGAGGTCGCGCAGATGGTCCGCGGCCGCGAACAGACCAAGCGCATCCCGATCATCTTCCTCTCCGCCGTCAACAAGGAGACGGAACATCTGATCCGCGGCTATTCGATGGGCGCGGTCGATTATGTGTTCAAGCCGGTCGAACCGATCGTGCTGCGTTCCAAGGTCGCGGTGTTCGTCGATCTGTTCCAGATGACGCTTGAGATACGCCGCAAGGCGCAGGCCGAGCAGAAACTGCTCGATGCCACGCTGAAGGCGAACGACCAGCGCCTGCGCGCCGAACGCGCGCTCCGCCTCGCCGAACAGCGCCAGGGCGCGATCATCCAGTCGCTGCCGATCCTGCTGTACCTCGAGACCGAAGGTACTTTTCCGCGACGGCCGAAGCTGATCTCCGGCGATTTCACCGCGATGACGGGCTTCAGCCTGGACGAGATTCGGCGCACGCCGACGCTGTGGCACGACCGGATCCATCCCGAGGACCGGCAGCGCGTCGAAGAAACGCTAAAGGGTCGCGGGCACGGCGCGCCGCTGGCGATGGAATATCGCTGGCAGCATGCCGATGGACGTTATCGCCACGTGCTTGATCAGGCCGTGCTGATGCGCGATGCGGACGGCGAGCCGATGGAATATGCCGGCACCTTGCTCGACGTGACCGATCGCAAGGACCTGGAGACGCAGCTGCTGCATGTCCGCAAGATGGACGCGATCGGCAAGCTGACCGGCGGCATCGCGCACGACTTCAACAACCTGCTCGCCGCGGTGATCGGCGGCCTGGGCATGATCGAGCGCCGCGTGCCGCTGGCCGACGAGCATCGCAAGATCCTTGCAATGACGCAGCATGCGGCCGGCCAGGGCAGCGAACTGGTCTCCCGCCTGCTCGCCTTTGCGCGCAAGCAGAAGCTTGAGCCGGCGGCGATCGACCTGACCAGCCTGTCGGATTCGGTCAGCAACCTGTTGTCGCATACGCTTGGCGGGCTGGTGGAGATCGCCTGGGATCTGGAGCCCGGCGTCGCCCACCCCTATGCCGACGAAGCGCAGCTCGAGCTCGCGATCATGAACCTCGCGATCAACGCGCGCGACGCCATGCCGGACGGCGGGACGATCCATATCTCCGCGCGCAACGCCATGGTCGGGGCGGAGGCCGGCGCGCGCGACGATCTCGATCTGCCGCCGGGCGATTATGTCGTGCTGACCGTCGCGGACACCGGCTTCGGCATCGCGCCCGACATGCTCGAACGCGTGATGGAGCCGTTTTTCACCACCAAGGATGTCGGCAAGGGTACGGGCCTCGGCCTCAGCATGGTCTATGGCTTCGCCAACCAGTCGGGGGGGACGGTGCGGATCGACAGCAGCGAGGGCGAGGGCACGAGCGTCGCCCTGTGGCTGCCCCGCGCGGCGGACTGCGCCCCCAGGCCGATACCGGCCGAACCTGTCCAGGCCCTCGCGGAAGGCACCAGCCTCAACATCCTGCTGGTCGACGATCATGAGGGCGTGCGCGCCACCACCGCGGCATTGCTGGAGGACCTTGGCCATGCACCCGTCGCCGCGGCGGACGGCCCCGCGGTGCTCGACCTGCTGGATCGCGATCCGGCCAAGGTGGACCTGATCATCAGCGACTATGCCATGCCGCACGTCTCCGGTGCCGAGGTGGTGCGCCGCGCCCGCCAGATCCGGCCAGGGCTGCCCGCGATCATCATCACCGGCTATGCCGACAACAGCGCGCTCGACCTGACGGCGGAGCATGTCGTCGCGGTTAACAAGCCCTTCTCACCCGCCCAGATGAAGGACGCGATCCGCCGGGCAATGGAGACGGCCGCGCTTCGACCCGCGTAAAGCAAGATGGCCCTGTGGGACGACGTGATGGGCCAGCATATGGACGGCGTGCTGGACGGCGATTTCGACCTGTTGCTCGGGCGGTTCACCTATGAGATCTTCGCCGCCCATTGGCCTTTCCAGCAGGATGACCCGATCGGCGCTAAGTTCGATGCGGTGACAAATATGTCGTCACGTCGTCGACCGAGCCGCTGGGCTGGGCCAATTCGGTCGCGATCAACGGCGATGCGGCGGCCGGCGTCGCCCGGATAGCCACGCGGCGTTATCCTATCTTCCAGTCCTTCGTGCTGACGGCCGCCAGGCACCGATTACCGAAAAGGATAGTCCGATAGCCAACGAAACGAGAACGATGCCGAACCACATTTTAGTGTCGGCGCCATCGTCAGCCAGGGATCCCGTTATTGCGAGAAGAGGCGCAGTCGCCGCGAGATTTACCAGGCATAGAAATGCGGAATCCGATCCGGGCTCGATAGTATCGGCACACTGATGCCCATACGCCATCAGTGCGTAGATCGATGGGGAAACTGGCAGAGATATAATCGCGACGACCAAGCCCCACGAGAGCTGGGAGATCGCTGACCGTGTAAAACTGCGCATCGACATCGACTCACTCCCCGTCGCGGTACAAGTGAAGAACATAGGCAAACCATATCGAATATCGCATGAGGTTTTGAGGATTTGCGGAGGATTCCGTTGCGCCATCCAGATCCTGACGCACGTAGCCGATGGATGACTAACGAAGGATATGTTCGAGGGGAGATGATACGAAAACTCGGGAGAGATCACGCCTATTTGTAAGTGCCCCTCATCGCCGCGATCCACCCCCTCTTCCACCATAACCTTTGACGCGCCGAACCTGCGTTCGAAGAATTCAAAGCGGCAAAGCCGCCTGCGATACTGAAAGTTTCCTCGAGCGTATATCCGGCACCTGCCATCACGACTCCAACCGCATAATTGGACGCGTCAGTGTAGCGCGGAATGAAGATGTCGCCTCTGCGCTGAAAATCATAAGTGCCCCAATGCCCGACGGCTGCCTTGATCGGGGCCTTTGCCGTCCAACTGTTCCAATGCCCCGCAGCCGATCGATAGGCTGCTTTGAAATCGGCGTTCGCGGGAGCCAGAAAAGTTGCGCCATCCGGCGCCTGTAGCGTCACGGAACCTCGTGGTATTCCACGAAAGATACGCCTTATCCGCCGATCAGGCGGGATTGCGGTCGGCTCTGTCGCCGGATCCCGACCGCGACTTGGCCGAAGTCCGCTATCACGCGGCTGGTTCCGGGAACCGCGATGCCGCCCTGATGCTCCGTTGCGGCTGCGTTCTGGCACAGTAACCGCCGGAGCGAGATGGCGATCTGCTTCTCCTGCTCCCTTCCTGTCGGCGATGCCTTGCGTCGCAGATGTTTCGTCCTGGGAAATCCGCACGAGGCGCGGATCGCCAATTTGGGTGCCGAGATCATCGCCGTCAGCGCTCGCAACACCGATTTGGAGCCTATCCCATATGCGCCGATAAGGCCGCCCATTGATAGCGCGCGGCGTGCCGCCGGCCGCGTTCCGAATCCGCGCCAGCCTCTCATATTCCTCGGGCGTGACCTTGGCGCGGATCAGTCGCATATCCTGCTTGGCGAACGCGGCCGGGTTTTCGGAGGCCATGATGTTCATCATCAGCGACGTACCGCCGCCCGATGTGACCGGCGTCGGATCGAGGTTGGCCCTCGCCAAGCCACGCAGCGCCTGATCGGTTTCCTCGTCGAGGTCGCTTCGCACGGCTACCGGGATCTGCGAGATCGAGGTGAAGTCCGATCCAAGCTGCCCAACGACAGCCAGGCCCGCCTCCCGGGCTGTGTCCGCGGCCTTCTTACTGGCGCGAGCCTGCAGGGAGGAGCGATCATCCAGATCGTCCAACGCGTAACGCTTCAGCGCATCTGCGATGGGCCCGTCTTCGATTTCCGACGCGATCATCGCTTGCCGCTCGGGAGAGAGCGCCCCGCCCCGTTTGTCCGGGAGCAGGCGCTTGTCCACTTCCGCGCTCGCCAGCGCGCGAGCGAGCGGTTCAATCATCATCGCGTCGGTCGCCTGCCGATCGGCGGGGGTCATCCCGTCGCGCATCAGACGGTAGCGGTTGGCGGCGGCGACCGGATCGCGCTCGATCATATCCTGCACCACGCGGCGCTGGACGCCGGAGCGATAGGCGGCGGCGCTGTGCTCGATCGTGGCGGAATCGTCCCCCCGTGCCTGGCCCCGCGCCACCAGCGATTCCACCCCCGTCTCCAGATGCTTGTCGAACAGCGCCTGATCGTCCCAGGTGTCGACCGCGTCGTCGGCCGCATTCTGCTCGATCCGCAGGCCCTGCTCGTCCTGGCCGCGCCGCAGCGCTTGATCGGCGGCGGAGCGGGCGCCGGACAGGTCATAGGCGAACCGCTCGGCGATCACCTCGTCGAACTGGCCGCGCTGGCGATCATTCTTCAGCCCGCTGCGAATCCAGTCGCGCAAGCCGCCATAATCCCGCGTCAGGCTGTCGAGCATGCCCCGCGGGTCGGCCTCGAACCTGCCCAGCGCGTCTGCCCTGATCGCCCGGGCGCCCTCCGCATAGGCGTTCCACGCCTTCTTCACCTCCAGCTCGTCGTCGCGGTCCTGCCGCTGATGCATCTCGCCGGCGATGGTCGCGCCCGTTCCGCCGAGTTGCCGCATCCCGGCGCCGAGCGCCTGTAGCCCAGTGCCGGTATAATCGCCGGGCTGGAGCTTTGCGTCGGTCACGCCGGCAATGCCCGCGCGGTTCTGTTCTGTGGGGACCGTCGGCATCTCAGTGTGCCGGTCGTGTGTTGGGGAAAATGATGGTCATGGGGGCACCTCCTTGGTTCCAAGGAGGACTATGACGCGCAGACCATATGTTGAATCGATCCGCGCCAGCCGGAGGCGGTGGGTCAATCCAGCTCAAAAAGGCTCTAACTATAGACGGACGTCCAGCGGGATCGCCAGCCATTGTGTCGGTGCCGGTCGACGATGGCGGCCGGGATCGCCAGGCCGAGTACCTGATTGTCCTCCCGCCAGATCAGGCGCGTCTCGTCGAGTTCCTCGATCGCCGTTTCGATCTCGGTGGTGGTGAGATCGAGCGCCGCAGCCATGGTGGCCGTCGTAACGGGTGCGCGGTCGCAGGCGCGGTAGACCGCGGCGGTGGTGCCGCCCAGCATGGTACGGATCGGCCGGCTGAAACGCGCATCGTCGATCGCCAGACCGCCGCGCACCTCCTGCCAGGAAAGATGGACGTCGCGCGCGAGGTGCTGCGATTTCCAGTGATCCACGATCCGCACGATCAGCGAATAAAGCAGCGCATTCTCGTCGGCATAGTCAAAATAGCGCTCGAAATAATACGCGTAATTGTCGAGGTCGAAGCCGGTTTCGGCAAGCCATTTGGGCGAGAACAGCGTGTCGTAGCATTTGTGATGCTCGGGCCGGAAATCCTCGCCGCATCCGGGCACGAACGCGGCGGGGCTGGCGTGGAGCGGGGCGAAACGCGTCACGATCGCCTCGGTTCGGGTGACCGGCGGCGTCAGGTGATAGAGGCGCGGCAATTGCTCGGTCATGCGCAGATAGCCGTCCGCCGTCTCGCCGGGGATACCATACAAAATATTGTAATTGACCAGGATGCCATGCTCATAACCGAGCTTGAGCGTCTGGACATTGTGGATACCGCGCACGCCCTTCTTCATCAGCCGCAACACGGCACTGTCGAAGGATTCGATGCCCGGCTGGACCTCGGTGAAACCGGCATCGGCGAAGGCGGCCATGCGCGTCTCGCTCTGATTGGCCTTTATCTCGCAGTGCATCTCATAGGGCGGGGAGACGCGGGCAAGCTCGGGCAGCAGCTCGGTGATATAGTCATTGGGCAGGATATAGTCGGAGAAGCGATAGGGCGTGTCGGCATAGCGATCGCGCATCTCCGCCAGCAGCCGTATCACGGTTTCCGGTTTCTTGCGGCGATAGACCAAAGTCTGCTCGTCAATGCCGCAGAAGACGCAATGCTGGTGCTGCCCCCACCAGCAGCCGCGCGAGCTCTCGATCGGCAGTACCGTCGTGGTGATATGCAGCTTGTCGCGCTCGCTCAGCGCCTCGAGATCGGCGAACCAGTCGGCATAGTCCGGCGTGGGGCTGTTCTCGAGGGAATAGAGCGTGCGCGGCGGCCCGGACGGGTTGGCGCGCGTCATCACGCCGGGGATCGCGTCAAGCGCCCCCTCCCCGACGGATGCCCGGGCGAGCCGGCCGATGATCGGCTCTCCGTCGCCGCCGGCGACGGCGTCGATCCAGGGAAAGGATCGCAGCACCTCGCGTCCCGGCGGCCCCTCCAGCGCATAGCCGCCGAGCACGACCTGGAGATCGGGCCGGGCCGCGCGCAACAGCCTGGCCACCGCGATCGAGGCCATGGTCTGATCGAACAGGCAGGTGAAACCGACCATGGTCGGCTCTTGCGCCAATATTTCCTCGGCGCACTCGATCAGGTAGCGCGGGATGATCTCGTGGCGCAGCCGGATCAGCAGGCGGCCGAAATCGCCCGGATCGGCATAAGCCTGCGGATAATTGGGATTGGCATGGGCCTGGCACCGTTCGACCAGCCGCTCGGCCTGTTCGGGGCCGACATCGGGATCGATCGCGCCGGTAAAGACGAACTCGTTCAGTGCCCAGCAGCTCGCGATCTGCTGATAGGTCGCGCCGGTAATGTGCCGCAGGAGCAGCAGGTTGAGATGCAGCACGCGTGCCGGAATCCGCTCGCTCTCAAGCTGCGCCTTAAGGATCGCGAGCCCGAGCGACGGCTCGGAAATGGCGGTCCATGGCATGCTCACCAGCACGACCCTGGGCGTTCTGGCCATCGGAGGGTCTCCGAAAGAGGGGCGTGTCAGACCTTCACGATGCCGGATTCGTCGATGACGATGCGGCTGCGCGGATCGGCGGCCGAGCTCACGATCGCCGTCGTCACCGCGATCGCCACCACCGAGATCGAGATCACCGCGATGGCGCCGGCGGGATTTTCCGCATTGCCCAGATTGGAGCCGACCACACGGATCGTCTCGAACGCCCGGTCCGACAGCTTGATCTTCAGCGCTTCCGCCGCCTTGCGCGGATCATGGACGAAATCCCGGATGTGGCGACCATCGGCGATCACCGCATTGTAGAGCGCGAGCACCTCGTCCGCCACCTCGCGGGGAATCTTGCCGAGGCGCGGGTCTCGTTTCCACATCGGGTGCGCCTGAGCCTTTTCGAAGGCCGCGCCCAGTTGTTCGCCGCTGGAGATAAGCCTTTCGAATTGCCGGCCACCGCGCACGAGCTTGTCCCGTCCGAAGATGGATTGCTGGAAGACGATATCGGGTCGGGTCGAAACAGCAGCAGCCATGACGATTACTCCGAGTCGCTTAAAGCGGGAGCGCCAAGCGACGCAGGCAAGAGGCTGCCTCTTTTCGCATTTTACGGCAATAAGTAGATGCCACCACTCCGCACAGTATTCGGCCGAATTTTCAAAGTATCGAAAACCGATGGGACGCCCTGAAAGGAGATCGATACCAGGGCGAAAGGCAACATGGGAACTACTTATACGGCAGCAGATGATGACTCGGCGCTTTCACGCCCTCAACAACCGCGGCACTTCCGGCATCTGGCGCCCTAGATGCCCCGACCTTCGCCGATTACCAGCACATGAGCGGTTCCCGGGACGGCCATGGGGCGTGCGCCCGGGGTCGCCGCCGGCGCGAACGTCGCGGTCGGCAGATAGAGCGAGCCATCGCGCGGATCGAGCGCGCCGGTGCGTGCGCCCTGCTCGGTCTTGATCGTCGCCTCGACCGTCGCGGTCTTGCCCGAAATATCGATGACGGCGAGCGTGCCGTCACGACCGCAGGGAATGAATGCCTTGCCGCGGCCCTCGTCCATGATCACCGCGTCGGGACCAAGACCGATCGACAGCAGGGCGACGTGCCCGGTGGCGAGATCGACGACCGCCGCCTTGCCATTGGCGCAGGCCGAGATCAGGCGATCATGCGCGGTATCGTAGCCGAGACCGCTCGGGCTGGTGCAGCCGGCGAGTGGGATGGCCTTCCCGACCGCACCCGAGACGATGTCCGCCGTCTCGACTTCGTTCGCATCCTCATTGTTCACATAGAGCGTGCTGCCCTTGATCGCGCCATATTCCAGGCCTTCCTTCAGTGCGATCGTCCGCACGATCGCGCCGCTGGCCGGATCGACGATCGAGACCGTGCCCGCCTTTGCGTTCATCACCACGGCATCGCCGGTCGTGGGATCGTAAAGCGCCGCATCGGGATCGCTGCCGACCGCGATCTTCGCCGTCTCCTTGCCGGTGCCGGTGTCGAACAGCCGGACACTGTCGTCCCGCCCGCTGGTGACCAGCAGCGTCGGCCTGCCGGGGATTGGCAGGACCGCATGGCCATGGACAAGTGCGCCGATCGACGAGACCGTGCCGTCCTTCAGGTCGACGACCGTGACGTTCTCGTTGCGCGCGACATAGAGCCGCCCCGCGGCATCATCGACCCTGGCATAGTCCCAGCTGCCATCGGGAACGGCGATCGATCGCACGACCTTATAGTCGGAGGCGGACGCAGCCGCTGGCAGGATGGCGGCGGAAACGAGCAGGATACGCGACAGCAGGGACGTCATGACCGGCCTTTCTAGGGAGAAGAGAGCGCGGCCCTTTTGTCAGCCCTACGCCCGCAGGGCGAGCCACGCCGGCCGCCTGCGCCCAACATTGGGATTTTATATAGGTCCTGACGGCCCGCCGGGCGTGTCCACCCACGTTCGTTCATGTACATTGGGATCAACGGAACGGGGCGCCACCGCGGTGCAATGGAGGACGGCGTAAGGAAGGGACATGGCCCCATGTCGGGTGCCCGGTACAGGAGTAGTATCATGAAGCTCGTTTCGATCACCGCCGTCGGCCTCGCCGCAGTCCTCGCCCAGACCGCCGTCGCGACGCCCCATGCCCCCAAGGCGAAGCTGACCATAGCTCAGGCCCGCACGATCGCGCTGCGTATCGCGCCGGGGAAGATCGCCGACGCCGAATATGAGAAAGAAGGCGGCGGCTGGCGCTATTCGTTCGACATCCGCCAGGGCAAGCGCATCCATGAGATCGGCGTCGACGCCAATAACGGGCATATCGTCGAGAACAAGTACGAAGCCCTGAACGACAGGGACTGACTGGTGACCCACGCGCGACGGACAGGATCGGCAAGATGCGCATCCTGATCGCGGAGGATGATGCGGAAACGGTCCGGTTCGTCGCGCGCGGCCTCACCGAACGCGGCCATGTCGTCACGGTCGCCGCGGACGGCGAAGATGCCCTGCATCTCGGCACGGTCGAGATGTTCGACGTCATCGTGCTCGATCGCATGCTCCCCACCATCGACGGGCTCGAGATATTGCGGCGATGGCGCGCGGTCGGAGTGAATGCACCCGTGTTGATGCTCACCGCGCTCGGCGGGATCACTGACCGGGTCGACGGGCTGGAGGCGGGCGCGGACGATTATCTGGTCAAGCCGTTCGCCTTTGCCGAGCTGGCGGCTAGGCTGGCCGCCCTGCTGCGTCGGCCGCCGATCAACGAGGTGCCGACGCGGTTCGAGAATGGCGGCATCACGCTCGACCTGCTCAAACGCGAGGTGCGGCGCGACGGACGCGATATTCATCTGCAACCACGCGAATTCGCTCTGCTCGAACAGTTGATGCGGCATGCCGGCAAGGTGGTGACCCGCACCATGTTCCTCGAATCGGTCTGGGGCTTCCACTTCGACCCCCAGACCAACATCGTCGAGAGCCATCTGAGCCGCATGCGGTCGAAGCTGAAGGAAGGCTTCGCGACGGATCCGATCGAGACCCTGCGCGGCATCGGATACCGGATGCGCGTGGATGGCTAGAGTCGCGGCGAGCGCCGCGTACCGCATCGCGTTCACCTATTCGCTGGCGCTGGCGCTGGCGATCGTTGTGCTGGGCATGGCCGTCTATGTCGCGGCGGACGCCGATTTCCGGCGCCAGCAGGACGTGGCTATCGCTGATGAGAGCGCCGGACTGATGCGGGCCTTTCGTGAGGAAGGGACGGAAGAGTTGACCAATGAGATCCGCGCGCGCGAAGCCGTCGCGTCGACTCACGCCTTTGGCTATGCGCTGTTCGATCGCGACGGCAACCGCATCGCCGGCCTGCTCGATACGCCGCGGCCGCCACCCGGCTGGCACGATATCAGCTTTCTCGACCCGAGAGAGGGGCCGGACCCGGCCCGCGCCTTGTCCAGCGACCTGCCCGGCGGGCTCCGGCTGGTGGTGGCGGCCGACACGGAGGCGCTGGAGCAGATCGACCAGACGATATTGGGCCTGTTCTCCGGGGCGTTCGTGTTGGTCGTCCTGGTCGGCATGGTCGGGGCGCTGATCCTGGGCAGCTATCTGCGCCGGCGGCTCGGCCGGATCAGCGGCACCGCGCAGGCGATCATGTCGGGCGACCTGACCCGGCGTATGCCGGTCGGCGCGCGCGGCGACGAGTTCGACGAGCTCGCCCTGGCGCTCAACGCGATGCTCAACCGGATCGAACAGCTGCTCGACAATCTCCGCCAGGTCTCGAGCGACGTCGCGCACGATCTGCGCACGCCGCTCGCCCGGTTGCGCAACCAGCTCGCCGGTTCGCTCGACGATGCCGAGGACCCCGCCGCCACGCGCGCCGCGCTGGAACAGGCGATCGAGCAGAGCGATCATCTGCTGTCGCTGTTCGCGGCGATCCTGCGCATCTCCGAGGTCGAGGCCGGCGCGCTCGCCCGGACCTTCGCGCCGCTCGACCTCAGCGACCTGCTGCATGATCTGTGCGACAGCTATGCTCCCGCGATCAGCGATGGCGGCCGCAGCCTGGGGTGCGAGATCGACCCGGACATCGGCGTGAACGGCGACCGGGAGCTGATCGCCCAGGCAGTGATCAACCTGCTCGACAATGCGCAGCGCCATACGCCGGCGGGCACCCACATCGTCGTCGCGGCCAATGCCGACCAGGAATGGGCGCGACTGTCCGTCGCGGACAATGGGCCCGGCGTGGCGGCCGAGGACCGGCCGCGGATCATTCGCCGCTTCGCCCGGCTGGATGCGAGCCGGACGACGCCAGGACATGGGCTTGGCCTTAACCTGGTCGCGGCGGTCGCCGCCGCGCATGGCGGCGAAGTAACGATCGGCGACAACAAGCCCGGCCTGCGCGTGACCGTCACCTTGCCGCGTCGGCCCTTTACCGCACCAGCAAGGTGAAGGGCGGCACATAGGCCATCAGCATTACCACCACGCCGACCAGAGACGCCAGCACGATGCTGTGCAGGAAAACATAGCGCAGAATCCGCCCCTCCTGCCCGAACCACTGAGTCGCGGTGGAGGCGACGACGATGCTCTGCGCATCGATCATCTTGCCCATCACACCACCCGCGCTGTTCGCCGCCGCCATCAAGGTCGGCGAGAGATGGAGCTGTTCCGACGTCACCTTCTGCAAACCGCCGAACAGGACGTTGGAGGCAGTGTCCGATCCGGTCACCGCGACGCCCAGCCAGCCGAGCATCGTGCCGAAGAAGGGATACATCACGCCCGTCGCGGCGAAGGCGAGGCCCATGGTCGCATCAAGCCCCGAGAAGCGCGTGACGTTGCCCAGCGCGAGCATCGCGGCGATGGTCAGCAGCGAGGGAATGACCATCACGAAGGTACGGCCATAGCTTCTGGCGATACCAGCGGGGTTGAGCCCGAGCAGGAAGCCGCTGATCACGCCCGCGATCAGGATCGCCGAGCCCGTCGCCGACAAGGGATTGAAGTTGAAGATCGCCGGCTCCGCCGCGGCTGTCGCCACCACCGGCGGCACGCGCATGATGACCATGTCGAGCCCCGGCACATGGATGGCGAGCTTGAAGATGCCGTCGAGCGCTGCCTTCACTGCGGGCACGCCCCACAGGAAAACGATCACCGTCAGGATCAGCCAGGGCATCCACGCCTTGCGCATCGCCGCCGCGCTGACCGGACCTGCCTGGGTGACCACCGCGTCCTCATGCTCGGTGACATGCGCCGCGTCAGTGGTCGGCACCCGCTCGTCGCCCCTGGCAAGCGGCGCTTCGTTCACGTGCATGATGTCGCGCGGCTTCCACACGCGCAGAAAGCCGACCAGCACGACGAGCGTAACCAGAGCCGAGCCAATCGCCGCGAGCCATGGCCCGTGCAGATTGGAAATGAGCAGCTGGGTGAAGCCGAACACCACACCGACCAGTAGCACCGCGGGCCAGATCGCCAGTGTCCGCCGCCAGCCGCAATAGGCCACCAGCAGCCAGAAAGGCACCATCAGGCAGAAGGGCAGCATCTGCCGCCCGACCATCGCCGACAGATCCTCGAGCGGCAGCCCGGTGACGGTCGCGAGCGTGACGAGCGGGGTGCCGAGCGCGCCGAACGCGACGGGCGCGGTATTGGCGATCAGCGACAGGCCCGACGCCTGGAGCCGGGTGAAGCCGAGCCCGATCAGCATCGCGCCGGTCACCGCGACCGGGGTACCGAACCCGGCCGCGCCCTCGAAAAACGCGCCGAGGCAAAAGGCGATCAGCAGCAACTGGAGCCGGCTGTCCTCGGTCACCGTCGCGATCGAATCGCGCAATATCTGGAACTGCCCCTGCTCGTTGGTCAGCTGGTAGAGGAAGATGATGTTGAGCACGATCCAGCCGATCGGCAACAGGCCATAGGCCGCGCCATAACTCGCCGCGCGCGCGGCGAGGCCGGCGGGCATGCCGAAGGCGGCGACCGCGATCAGCAGGGCGGCGGCGAGACCGAGCAGCGCCGCGATATGGGCGCGAACATGGAACAGACCGATACAGCCGAGCAGGACGACCAGAGGCGCCGCAGCGAGCACGACCGACAGCCAGTTCCCCAATGGATGATAGTCTTGTGACCAGGTCATCGATGCACCCCTCGCTGAATCTTGTCGTGTTGTCAGTCGACCCCTGCCGGCGCGATCAGGATCGCGCGCAGATCATTGACGTTGGTGCGGGTCGGCCCGGTGACGACCAGGTCGCCGAGCGCCTCGAAAAAGGGATAGGCCAGGTTCGCGTCGAGCATCGCCTGCGCATCGAAGCCGAGCGCGCGGGCGCGGGCGAGCGTGTCGGGCGTGACGATCGCGCCGGCATTATCCTCGGTGCCGTCGATGCCATCGGTATCGCAGGCGATCGCGTGGAGGCCCGGCGCACCATCGAGCGCAATGGCGAGGCCGAGCAGATATTCCAGGTTGCGCCCGCCCCGACCGTCCGGGTTGGCGACGCGCACCGTGGTCTCGCCGCCCGAGAGGATGACCTGCGCCCGGCCATCCGCCGCGCGCCGGAGAGCGAGCGCGGCGTGCTCCGCACCGAGCCGCCGGGCTTCGCCTTCCAGACCATCGCCGAGATCGGTGACGGCATAGCCCTGGGCTTCGGCAAGGCGGGTTGCCGCCGCCAGCGCGTCGCGGGCGCGGGCCACGACCAGCAACTCGCCGGTGACCATGGCGGGCGCCGGGGTCTCGTTGGCGGAATCGTCGAGCGCGGCGACGACGGTCGCGGGCAGCGCGATGCGGTGGCGGGCGAGAATCTCGCGAGCCGTTTCCAGCGTGGTGTGATCGGCCACGGTCGGGCCGCTGGCGACGAAGCTCGGGTCGTCGCCGGGCACGTCGGAGATGACCAGCGAGGTGACTCGCGCCGGCGCGGCGGCGACGGCGAGGCGGCCGCCCTTCACCATCGAGAGATGCTTCCGCACGCTGTTGATCTCGGCGATGGTTGCACGCGAGCGGAGCAGCGCCCGGGTCACGGCCTGCTTGTCGGCAAGCGCCACGCCAGGCACCGGCAGGGTGAGCAGGGCCGATCCGCCGCCCGAGATCAGCGCAAGCAGCCGGTCCTCGGCCCCGAGCCGCCGTACCAATTCAAGCGCGCGGGTCGCCGCGGCGAGGCTGTCGGCATCGGGCACGGGGTGCCCGGCCTCGATCAGCTCGAAATCGGAAGGGAGATGGTGCGGCGGGCCGGAATGGCCGTGGCGGGTGATGATCAGCCCGGACAGCGGCCCCTGAACCATATCCGCCGCGACCGAGGCCATCGCCGCTGCGCCCTTGCCCACCGCGACGATCAGCGTGCGGCCGGCGACGGGCTCTCCAACGACATCGGCCGGGATGCAGCGCTCGGCAGTAACGGCATCGACCGCCGTGTCGAACAGGGCCCGGAGCAACTGGCGCGGCGGCATCGCATCGGACACAGCCGTCACCGGTGGCGCGTCCGCGCAGAATCCGGACATGACCTTGATGGCCGCAACCTTACCCTCCCCTGTCCTGCCGTCTCCGCCTCGCCTTTCGGGGACGGACCGGTCGGCACCTTCGGTGAAAGGGCCGGCGACTGCAATGTCAGTGTTCGCGAGGAGCGCTATTCCCGCGACGCCTTCAGCCGCCGGACGCAGCATGGATGGCGCCGCCCGAACGGCCCGATCACATCACACGCCTTGCTGCGCGGCGGCGCGGGCCGCGCGGTAATCGAGCACCTCGCGCACCGGCAGCTTCCGGTGAGTGCCGACCATGCGATAAGGCAGCTCGCCCCGGGTGAGCAGCTTGACGAGGTGCGGGCGCGACATGTTGAGCAGATCGGCCGCCTGCTGCGTGGTCAGCTCGGCCTCGAACGGCACCACCGCCACGGCATTGCCCTTGCCGGTTTCCGCCACCATGCGCAGCAGCGCGCGGAACACCGTTGCCGGCAGCATGATCGCGTCCCGACCGACACCGGCAGGCAGGCTGACCACGTCGTCGCCGCGATCCAGCTTGGACAGCTGGTCTGCCGCGGCGCGCGCCGCATCGATCTCGGCGCCGCTGGGCGGACGGACATCAGCCATGTTCAGCGCCCATTCGGCCATCGCGCTTCTGCCCGAGGTCATCAGCAGGCGTCTTTGGAAAAGTGAGTCTCACGTCTCATCGCTGCTCCTTGACTCGCGGACGAGCCTGGGGGGTCCACCGTCACACGGTTGGTGATTTTTCGGCTGCTGTGATGGGTTGCGGCTAACCCGCCCCGTCGCCGGCCTGGTGTTGCCTGTCGCGTTCTTCCATGCGCTGGCCGATCAGGTGCCAGAGATCGATCTCCGGCCGCGCCCGCCTCGCCGCGGCGGCATAGGCCGGGGTGACGCCGAGTTTGGCGAGCTGGACGAGTTTCCTCGACGGGATGCCGTCGAACCCGACCGCGCGCATGCCGGTGACCAGCGCGGGGGTCACGCCATAGAGGTGGTAGCCGACGAAATCATAAAGGTTGGGCGGTGCCGCGCCCACGGCACGGAAGGCTTCGACATCGCTGGCGCGGGCGCCGTGCGACCAGAGGATCTGGAGCTGCTTCGCATTGGGTAGGCCAAGCCCGAGCGCCGTGATCGAGCGCAGATAGTCGGGCGTGATGCCAAGCTTCTCCAGCATCGGCAGCGCGCGCAGATCCCCGCCATAACCCGCTCGGAGCATCGCCGCCTCATAGGATTCGGCGGCCGATGCGGGCGGAGCCGGATCAACGGCGCCCCCTTTCTCCACAGCGGCCGCCGGCAGCGGCTCGGGCGTCTTTGCCGTCGCGGGCGCTTCCGTCGCAATGGTGGTGGCAGTGAAGGTCGCCCCGCCGGCGATCCGGATCATCGGGGCGTGCTTCGCCCGGACGGGCTGAACGACGGCCGCGCGCGCGCGCGGCAGGACCGTGACGGCGCACAGGCCAAGCGCGGCGATGCCGGCCAGCATCAACGGCGCCGCACGACGCGGCGCGGGTAGAGCCTCGCCCAGGATATGCGCGACCCGCAAGCGCAGAGCCGAGGCCGGCCGGTGCCCGTCAAGCGCCAGCGCAAGGGTGGGCGCTGGAATGCGCGCCGCTTCGAGCGTGCACAGCGCGGTGGCGAAGGCCAGCGGATCGCCGCACGCCACGAGCGCGAGATCGTCGCAGCAATGCTCCCGCTCTTCACGCAGACGCCGGCCGATCCACCACACGGCGGGATGGAAGAAGAACAAGGTTTCGACCAGGGTCTGCAGCAGGTTCCAGAAATAATCGGCGCGGCGGATATGCGCGAGTTCGTGCGCCAGCACCGCTTCGAGCTGATCGGGCGTCAGCGCGGCCAGCGCCGAAACCGGCACCACCACGACCGAGCGGAACAGGCCCATGACGAAGGGCCCCGACGCCTGCCAGGACAGCCGCAACACCACCGGGCGCAGCGTCATGCGCAGGCGCAGCCGTTCGACCATCGCCGCCAGGGGCGCCGGGACTTCGATATCGGCCGCGCGTACGAGACGGCGCAGCAGGATCCAGCCGCCGATCGCCCGGACCGACAGCAGCGACACGCCGGCAAGCCACGCCAGGTCGAGCCAGAACAGCAACGCGTCGTGTGCTGGCGACCAGGCAGACCGGAACGCCGTACCGTCCTTCATCGCCGCGAGCGCCAGGGGCACATCTTCGTCGGCAATCGGGATGGCCAGGGATTGTGCCGCGACCCGCGCCAGCGCCTCCTGGTGGATCAGGGTGGCGATCGCTACGACGACCATCGCCAGCAGCGCCGCCAGCGCCAGTCCATACCGCGCCCGGCTGCTCAGGCCGACAAGCGTCCGGTCGACGACGCCATAGACAAAGGCGATGGCCGCCGCCTGCCAGGAGAAATGGATCAGGGTCCAGGCCAGGGCGTCGGCGTGCAAGGTCACGGTTTCGGCCTCTTCGCGTCGATCAGCTTTCGGATCTCGCCGAGCTCGTCGGCATCGACCGTCTCCATCGACAGCGCATGCATGGCGAGCTGCGCGGCCGACCCGGCGAACAGCCGCGTGGTGAGGTCACGCAGCAGCTGGCTCTGAGTGTCGCTCTGGCTGGCGGCAGCGCGGTAGAGATGCGCCTTGCCCTGCTCGGTCCGCTCGACCAGCCCCTTCTCGGTCATGATCTGCAGCGTCTTGAGCACTGAGGTATAGCCGCGCGGACGATCCTGGCCGAGGCCGTCGAACAGCTCGCGCACTGTCGCCTCGCCCTTTGCCCACAGCGCCGCGAGCAGCTCCAGCTCGGCCTCGGTCGGCTTGGGAAGATCGATCCGCGTCATAGCCGAGTCTCTATACGAAGAACTTCGTAGGTGTCAACGAAGACTTTCGTAGGTGGGTTTGGCGACGCCTGTACTGCATTGAGCAGAATGGCCTCAGACGCCCGCGCCGTAATTCTGCCCCGCCTGCAGGCTCTCGATATCCTGGCGTGGCGGGGCGCCGAACAGGCGGCGATATTCCCGGCTGAACTGGGACGGGCTGTCATAGCCGACCGCGAAGCCGGCCGCGCCCGCGCTGGCACCGGCCGCGAGCATCAGCCGCCGCGCTTCCTGCAGGCGCAGCTGTTTTTGGTATTCGAGCGGCGTCATGCGCGTCACCGCTTTGAAGTGGGCGTGCAACGACGAGGCGCTCATCCCGGCCGCGGCGGCTACCTCGTCGATCCGCAGCTGCTCGTGAAAGCCGCGGCGGATGCGCGCGATGGCGCGGCTGACCTGGTTCAGATGGCTGTCCGCGGTCGCCATGTGGCGCAGCATCGCCCCATGCGGCCCGTTCAGCAGGCGATAGGCGATCTCCCGCTCGATCAGCGGCGCGAGCGCGGCCACCGTGTCGGGCCGGTCGAGCAGCCGCACCAGCCGGCACGCGGCGTCGATCAGGTCGGGATCGCCCGGATAGACCGCGAGCGCGGGCAGCGCGCTCCTGGCAGGCGTGCCGCCATCGGCGATCACCAGGTCGGCGAGCATGGCGGGATCGAGATCGATCTTGCAGCACAGATAGGGCGCATCCGCGCTCGCCTCGAGCACATGGCCGACCAGCGGCAGGTCGACCGAGACCAGCAGATAGCGTGACGCATCATAGACCACGCTGTGATCGCCGAGCGACACGCGCTTAGACCCCTGGGCGATCAGGCAAAGCGATGCCTCATACACCGCCGGCACCGGCACCGACGGAGCATCCGCACGGATCAGCGACAGCCTGGGGACTGCCGTGGCGGAAATCCCGGATTGTGGCGCGTGACGTGCGATGAGGTCGGTCAGGTCGGCGATACGGTGCATGGCGCGGTGAGACACGATCCCGCGCGAGCGCGCAAGGCGCGCCCGTCACTTTTGGAGGATCGTGCAAAGCCTGCGGGCGATCGCTCTACCGCCTGACATGCGTCGGGCACCATTTGTCCGTCACCACCTCGAAGCAAGAAGGACATGACCATGACGAGCCTCGACAAGACCATCCTCATCACCGGCGCATCGAGCGGCATCGGCGAAGCGACCGTACGCGAACTGGCCGCCACGGGTGCGCAGCTGTTCATCGGCGCGCGCCGTGGCGAGCGGCTCCAGGCGCTGGCCGCCGAACTCGGCGCCAATGTCGCCTGGCGCGAACTCGACGTGACCGACGCAGCCGATTTCGCTGCGTTCGCCGATGCCGCCGAGCAGAAATTCGGGCGGATCGACGTGCTGATCAACAATGCCGGCGTCATGCCGCTGTCGCCGCTTGCCGCACTGAAGACCGACGAATGGACCCGGATGATCGACGTCAACATCCACGGCGTGCTGAACGGCATCGCCGCGGTGCTGCCGCGCTTCGTCGCGCAGCGCAGCGGACATGTCGTCAACGTCGCCTCGGTCGGCGCGCACTTCGTCCTGCCGACGGCGGCGGTCTATTGCGCCACCAAATATGCGGTGTGGGCGATCACCGAAGGGCTGCGGCAGGAGCATGACGACATCCGCGCCACCGTCATTTCCCCCGGCGTGACCGCAACCGAACTGGGCGACGACATCAGCGATCCGCAGATTGCGGCGGCACTCAAGGACTGGCGCCAGAAATCGCTGACCCCGGACGCGATCGCCCGCGCGATCCGCTACGCGCTGGAACAGCCCGAGGGTGTCGACATCAACGAAGTGATCGTGCGGCCGACCTCCGCCAATATGTAAGGCGCGCCAGCTGCCTGCCGGCTTTCGGACGAGCTGCCACGCTCCTCCGAAAGTCCGGCAGCTCCTTGCATCCAGGAGCTATTTAGCCGCGCCTGCCGCGGTTTCGATAAAGGCGGCGACCTGCTGAGGATGCGACAGCATTACCGCATGGCTGCTCTGTATCTCGGCGATCGTCGCCTTAGCCCGGGTCGCCATCAGGCGTTGCGTGCTCGGCGCCACCATATGGTCCTTGAGCGTCAGCATGTAGAAGGAAGGCTTGGTCTTCCACGCGGCGTTGACGATCTTCGGCTGCACCGCGCCAAGCCCCCAGGGCACCTGCGCGGCTGCCATGAAGCGTGACACCGACGGGTCGATATCCGCGGCGAACGCGTTCGGGAATTTCTCCGGATCTACCATGAGGAAGCCCTCGCTCGGCGGCAGCAGCGGGGCGGAATCCTCGCCGGGCGTCGGCCTGGTCGCAAGATCGAACACCGATTCACCGACATCGGGCGCGAAGGCCGCGAAATAGACCAGCTTCTGGACCTTGGGGTCAGTGCCGGCTTCAGTGATGACGGCCCCGCCATAGGAATGGCCGACCAGCACCACGGGATGCCTTGCCCTGGCGATGACCTGGCGCGTTGCATCGACATCTCCCTGAAGGGTGATGGTGGGATTCTGGACCATCAGGACTTCGTAGCCGTCGCGCGACAGGATGTCGTAGACCTGCTTCCAGCCGGATGCGTCGGCGAAGGCGCCGTGCACCAGGACGATCGAAACCGGCTTCTCAGGGGCGGCGGCGGGCGTGGCGGACGGTGCGGCGATGGCCATCATGGCGAACAGGCTCCAGATCATGCGTTTCATCGAAGGTCTCCAGTTGGTCGGTGCGCGGCGGCGCAGGCGGATCGAGCGATCAGCCGATCGCCACGGGATCGAGCGTCAGCGGCGTTCGGTCGGCGAGGTCGCCGACGCTGCCGGCATAGTGACGGAAGTGCGGCGATTCACGGTGTGCGACCGCGGCAGCCATGTCGGTGTAGAGCTCGTCGAGGACGAAGCGGTCGCTGTCGGCCTGATCCTGCCAGATATCCCATCGCAGGTTGCCTGGCTCAGCCCGACTTGGCGCGATCATGGTGTCGAGCAGCGCCCGCAACGCCGCCGCCTTGCCGGGGCGCGCGACGAGAATCGCCATGAGTTTCACTGGACCAGGCATTGCGCTCTCCCCGGATCAAAAATGACGCCACGATCGCGCGCGCCGTCGCTCATGCTTCGACGCTCGCGCGCGCCAGTGCCGCGATGAGCGCCTTGGCGATCGGATGGTCCGAACGCGGATTCTGGCCGGTGATCACTTCGCGGTCCTCGATCACCTTGGGAGCGAAATCCGGGCCGGTCTCCACATGGGCGCCGGCGATCGTCAGCGCCTCGGGCATGTGGAAATAGAGCTTGCCGTGGAGGACATTGTCCTCGATCGGCTTCTCCTCGCTCGCCGAATAGACCGTCATGTTGTAGCCGGCATATTGCCAGTCCGCGGCAAGCTCGGCCGCCTTGGTCTTGTCGCCGGCGATGAGGGCTGCACGGAATTCCCTGGCGCGCGGCATGGCGGAGACGGACGCCATCGGGCCGTGACAGAGAAAGGCCGTGGGTTTGCCCTGCGTGTGAAAGTGGCGCAGGATCTCGCCCAGATCGCCATCCTGCATCAGATCGACCACCGGGGCCTGGCCGCCGGGCGTGAAGAAGGCGAGATAGGGATCCAGCCCGCCATCGATGATCGCACGCAGCGTCGAGACATTGTTCATCGCCGGATGCGTGTCGAAGAACTCCCGGCCGCGCCTGTGCGCCGCCTCGTCATTGTCGAAATGCATCGTCTGGTCGGAGACCGGATCGATAAACGGCTTGGTGCCGTTCGGCGTGGCAAAGACGATGTCATAGCCAGCCTCAACCAGCGCCATCACCGGCACGACCAGTTCGTTCAAATATTGGCCGGTCGGTCCGGTACCGCCGCCCTGAATCTCGATACGAGTAGCATTGGAGCCAACAACGAGCACTTTCCCCATGGACATGATCGGTTCTCCCTTCGGTCGACATTGATGCGTGCCGGTCGACGGTGACTTGTGACAAGAGCGCGCATCCCCGTGCCGGCGGGGCCGGAATAGCCTGGCGCGCAGACCAGCGCAGGTTAAACAACGTTAAATTTCGACAGTTTTAGGCTGCTTCGCAACGATGGGAGCAGGCGAGCGAGGCACAGCAAGCAAGGAGCTGTTCCTCGCGTCATGGCCGGACCAACTTCGTCCGGGAAACCAGTCTCAAGGTAACGATCACGTATCCGCGACGCGAGCGCCCTGTCCGAGACCAAATTCTACGACGACCTGGTCGCGATCGACGTGCCGGTGCTGGTGCTGCACGGCGAGGACGATCAGATCTGTCCGTTCACCACCACCGGCGCGAGATCGGTCAAGCTGCTGAAGAACGGCGCGCTGATCTCCTATCCCGGTCTTCCGCACGGGATGCCGACCACGCATGCCGACATCATCAACCGCGATCTGCTCGCGTTCATCCGGAGCTGAGTACAGCTTCGGCGCAACGAAGAGGATGTTCATGGGGCCGGGAGCGGATCAGCCGCTTCCGGCCCCGATGCGATCGGTCCGCCGACATCGCATTATCACCAGATAGAACTATTTCCGATCTATCTGTCACTTGTCAGGAGTTTGCCGCAACCCGAACAGTTTCCATGCCATTTGGCGCGCGGTGCGAGCAACACCGGGCAAGAGTCCGCCTGAGTGTCGCGAATGCGTTGGACAGAATGCTTTCGCCCGGATCATAAAGAATTCTTATCGAGCACGGATATTCGGCTGGGAGTTGATCGGATGATTTCACGTCGCGCCATGATTGCTGCGCCCATCGCCCTCCCCCTGATGTCGGGATTCGCCTGGGCCGCCGGCCAGGAGATGGTTCCCCCGGTTTCGGGCAAGACGCCGGACGAAGCACTGACTTTGCTGCAGGACGGCAATCGTGACTATGCCGCCGGGAAGGCGCCCGATCGGGACAAGAGCGAGAAGCGCCGGCTTTCGCTGGTGGAATCGCAAAGCCCGTTCGCGGCCCTGGTCTGCTGTTCGGATTCGCGCGTACCGCCCGAGCTCCTGTTCGGGCGCGGCCTGGGGGAATTGTTCGTCGTTCGCAACGCCGGCAACGTCGTCGATACGGTGGCGATGGGCTCGATCGAATATGGCGTCGCCGTGCTGAAGGTTCCGCTGATCCTGGTACTCGGGCACGAGCGCTGCGGCGCAGTGGATGCCGCGGTGTCGGTGGTCCTGAAAGGAAAGGACTATCCCGGATCGATCGGCCGGATGATCGAACCGATCGTGCCGGCCGTGCTCCAGGCGCAGCGGGCGGGCGCAACCGATCTGCTCGAAGCATCCACGAGGCGCAACGTGTCGCGCATCGTCAGCCAGCTTCGCCATGCCTCCGAGCCGATGCTGATGACGCCGATCGCCGAAAAGCGCCTGCGCATCGTCGGCGGCACCTACAGCCTCGCCCGGGGCGAGGTGGATTTCTTCGATCTCGGCTAGCCGAAGTCGGCCCGCCGGGTAGCGTCCACCATTGTCCGTCGCCACTTGCTGACGCAAGTTCCCGCAGTGAGTGCCGTCCGCTGACTCGCGGGCGCCGAGCACGGCGACGTGACGAGGGAGAAGATCATGGTGGTGAACCGAGCGTTGCTGACCCTATTCCTGATGCCGGCCGCCGCACTGGCACAGGATTCAGCCGAGCGGGCGCGCGCCATCGCGGGTGACCCGCCTGCCACCACGCAGCGCCTCACCCTCGCTGACCTCCCGAAACCGGTGGGCAAGCGAATCGCGTTGTTCGACGGCCGCAGCCTCGCCGGATGGCAGCCATGGCTCGGCTATGCCGACCCGGCGGTGACCTACAAAGCCAATCCCGGCAGCGCGCCGATCGGCGCCAGCCGCGACACCAGCGGCGATTTCGCCGTCCGGCAGGTCGACGGCGCGCCGGCGATCCGGGTGAAGGGCGAGACGTGGGGCAGCCTCGTCCACCATGCCGACCTCCGCGACTATCATCTCCGGCTCCAGTATAAATGGGGCGTACGGACATGGCCGCCGCGCGAGCGCCTGCCGCAGAACAACGGCCTGCTCTACCACACCCACGGAACGCCCGGAGAGGTGTTCGGGACATGGCGGCCGTCGGTCGAATTCGAGATCATGAAGGGGTCGACCGGCATGGTCGTCACCGTCGGCACCAGGGTGCGGGCATGGACAAACGTGGCGTTCGATCCCTCGCTGATCGCGCCGCACCTCCGTTTCCGCTTGGGCGGTCGGGAGATCGACATGATCAACGGCACCCCGACCTGGAACGTCGAGGGCGCAAGCGATGCGGAACGGCCGGTCGGCGCCTGGAACACGCTCGATCTCTATGTGCTTGGCGACCGGGCGATTCACGTCGTCAACGGCGTGCCGGTGGCCGAGGTGCGCGGTCTGGCGAGCCTGGCGCCCGACGGGACGCGGGTGCCGCTGACTCATGGCCATATCCAGCTCCAGTCCGAGGGCGCCGAGACCTGGTTCCGGGCGATCACCATCGAGCCGATCCGCACCCTGCCGCGGATCAGCGTCGTAGGAGGCTAGAGCATATTCGAGCTGGATTGATCCACCACCTCCGTTCGGCCCCGGACTTGATCCGGGGTTGTCGAAGCCCTGCTCTTCTCTTCCCCGGAAGAAAGAACAGCCCTTCGACAAGCTCAGGGCGAACGGGGAGAGGTGATTCCAGCTGACTAAGCTTCGCTCTGGCGCTCGACGCGGCCCTTTGCAGCCGCCCGAAGCGGCGGTGAAGACCGCCAGCTGGGCGGCAAACGCCTGCTTGAACGCGGGCCGCGCTTCGGCGCGGGCGACATAGGCCGCGAGGTTCTGATATTCGTCCAGCAACCCCGATGCGCTCAACCGGCGCAGCACCTCCACCATCATCAGGTCGCCCGCGCTGAACGCCCCGTCGAGCCAGTCGGCATCACCAAGCCGGCGCGAAAGGTCGCCCAGCCGGTCTCGGATGCGATCCTGCACCAATGACAGGCGTTCCTCCGCCCAGGGCTTGTCGCCTTCCATGAACTTGACGGTGACGAGATCGAGGATCGGCGGCTCCACCGTGCTGAGCGCGGCAAACATCCAGGTGATCGCGCGTGCCCGGGCATCGGGCTCGTCCGGCAACAGGCCGGGATAGCGATCCGCGAGATGGAAGATGATCGCCCCGGATTCGAACAGGACGAGACCATTGTCCTCATAGGTCGGGATCTGCCCGAACGGATGAAGCGCCCGGTGCGCGGGCTCCTTCATCTCGGCGAACGAGACGAGGCGGACGTCATAGGGCTGGCCGACTTCCTCGAGCGCCCAGCGGACGCGCATGTCGCGCGCGAGGCCCCTGCCGCGATCGGGGGATGTTTCAAACGCGGTGATGGTAATGGTCATCTTCACGCTCCGATCGATGGCAAGGTGCGTCGGGAACGAGCCCGCGTCGGCACCTCACTGGAAATCACTCGCCTCGTACAGCGGCCGGATTTCGATCTCGCTTGGCCCCGGCATGGGGTTGGGGCAGCGCTTCACCCAGGCGACCGCCTCGTCCATGTCCTTGACTTCCCAGAGCCAGAAGCCGGCGACCAGTTCCCGGGTTTCGGCGAAGGGACCGTCGATGACCGTACGACCGGGGCCGTCGAAGGCCACACGCTTCGCCTCGGAAGTGGGCTTGAGGCCGTCAGCGGTGCGCAGGATGCCGGCGGCGCGCAGCTCGTCGTTGAACTTGCCCATCGCCTCCATCATCTCCGCCGTCTCGGGCGTGAGGACAAAGCCCTTTTCGCTGTCTTCGGTCGCCTTCACGAACACCATCACATGCACTGGCTGTCTCCCTTGTTCGAGCCGGGCTCAGCTGCCCGACATTGGAACGACGAACGGGGCTGTCGGGAATCGACAAGGTCCTGCGATATTTTTTCGTGCCGCCGGGCGCGTCGGCGTTGCGGGCCTAGCGATCCGCCTTTGGCTGCCACAGCTCGATCTTGGTGCCGTCCGGATCGAGGATCCAGGCGAACCGGCCGCTCGGATCGCTATCGTCGCGCTTGAGGATCTCGACCCCCTTTGCCGTCAGGCGCGCGATGAAGGCGTCCAGATCGTCGACCGCGAAATCGATCATGAACTCCCGGGTCGAGGGTTCCATATAGCTGGTGCCCTGTCGGAACGCGTTCCAGGCAAGAACCGGGGGATGACCGGGCGCATCGTAGCGAAGCACCGCGCCGCCGAACGATTCCACCTGAATGCCCAGCACGTCGCGGTACCAGGCGGCGAGCGCCTTCGGGTCCTTGCTCTTGACGAAGATCCCGCCGACCCCGGTGATCCGTCCGGCTTGTTGCGCCTGCGCCATATCGGGCGCGCCCGACATCATCAGTATCGCCATCACCCCGATTCCGCGCAGCATCGCTTTCTCCCTGCTTCGACTCGGCCCTTCTGTAGCATGAGATGGAAAAGAAGCGCCGCCCGCGCCCCGAAGCGCAGGCGGCGCAAATGCCTCAGAACTTCGCGCGGAGGCCCACGCTAATCACCCGGCCCAGCGGGCTGGCGCCGTAGGAGTCATAGCCCGGCGACCCGTTGTAGAAAGGCGGATCGCGATCGAACAGATTCTCGACATCGACATAGACTTCGCTGTCGCCGAGCAGACCGCCCGTGGAGAAGTTCCAGGCGAGATGCGTGTCGATCGTCGTGTTCGGGCGGACCCGGTCGCCGCCGGCGCCAGTGGGCGCGCCGCCGGCAATCACCACCGGGCTGATCGTGGAGCCCGACCAGTTGCGATATCCGCCGACATGATTGGCGAAGATGCTGGCCGAGATGCCCTGATACTCCCACATCAGATAGGCGCGGCCCTGAGTGCGGATCGACGGGAAGGTGGTGTTGAAGCCCGTCGTGCCGAGCACGCTGAAGGTACGGCCGCCGGAAAAATTCTGGTCGTATTTCAGGAACTGGGTGACGGAGCCCCCCGGCGTGAACGTGCCGATGCCGGTCGGGATGCGCCAGCTTGCGGCGATGTCGAGGCCCTGAATCGTCAGGTTCAACGTGTTCCGCTGACGGAAGTCGTAGATGTAATAGATGCGCGTCGGCAGCCCGGTGGTGATCGGAACATTGCCGATCGCCGCCGCGACGATCGGGTCGGTCGGCGACAGGCCCTGTGGATAGAAGACCAGCAAATTGTTGATCGAGGCCGAGTTGATGATCGCCGAGAGCGGAGGCGAGGTGATGCCGCCGCGCAGCTTGTTGTTGAACAGGGTGGTGGAGATGCGCAGCCCGTTCAGAAAGTCTTTCGGCGCGAAATCGAAGCCGATCGACCAGGTCGTGCCCTTTTGCGGGTTGAGGCCCGGATTGCCCGTCTGGATGCGGATGCCCGGGGTGGTGCCGCTGATCTGGCAGAATCCGTTCGAGCACGGAATGCCAGGGATCAGCGCGACGTCCGGGAAGGACGAGACTGGTACCTGCTGCGTATCGCTCAGCTGGACGACGGCCGATTCATTGTAGAGGCCGTTGGCATTGGGATCGCCGAGCGAGCGGAGCGACGGCGCCACGAACGACTTGGACCAGTTGCCGCGGATCTTGAGGCCGTCGAACACTTCCCAGTTCGCGGCGACCTTGGGGTTCGAGGTGCTGCCGAAATCGTTGTAATGATCGTACCGGCCGGACACGCTGATATCGAACTGGCGCACCAGCGGCACGCCAATATCCGCGCCGATGACCGGCACCAGCAATTCGCCATAAGCCGACTGCACCGACCGGCTGGTCGGGAAGAAGAAGCTCTGATTGGCTAGGCTCGACGGGCCGGTGCCGTTGGGGCGATCGACCGCTGTGTCGAGCGTGTAGCTGAGCAGTTCGCCGCCGACGGCGATCCGCACCTTGCCGGCGGGCAGTTCGAAAACCGATCCGTCGATGCCGATGCGGCCCTGCTTGATGACGTTCTTGCCGCGCTGCGCCGAGCGGCTGTCGATGAGGCGCGCGAGCACTGCCGCCGAGGTGCGGTTGCCGCTTGGGCCGTTCCACACATCGAGCGCATTGGCGCCGGTCAGGCTTTGCTGAACGACGTCGGTGCGACCGGGGTTGGACTGGTTGGCGACACCGTTAGCATTGGTCGTGCCGTTGAGCGCGAGCAGCGCGCAGGCCGTGCACAGCGTACCCTGAGTGAGCGCCAGCGTCTCGTCCTGGCCGATCATGCCGAGCGCGGTGATGCGGAAATTCTCGCCCAGGCGATATTCGGCATTGAGCGTGGCAAACCAGGTTTGCGCCGAATTCTCGCTGGTCGCGCCCGGACCGAGCAGCTGATCGGCATTCCAGCGGATCGTCTGCGTGGTGCCCGTCTGCCCCGGCGGGTTGATGTAGAAGGGATTGGCCTGGCCGATCGCATTGGTCGGATCGCCGCCGCTATTCGCGGCGTCGGTCTGGAACACACGGGCGGTGATGCCTCCGCGGGCGACGCGCGACAGGTTCTTGCGCTTCGAATAGTTGAAGTCGCCGGTGAAACTCAGATTGTCGCCGACGTCCTGGGTAATCTTCACATAACCGGTGTGGCGGGTTTCTTTGCCGAGGCGATCGGAGAAGATCGAAGTATCGCACGGGGCGTTGGCGCCCGAATTGGCGACTGTCGAAGTGGCGCTCGGCGAGAGGTAGACCGGCGCTGAGCCCGAGGTTCCCATCTGGATGGTAGCTGGCGAGCAGTTGAAGCTCTGGAAGTTGCTGCCGCCCTCGTCGAGATGATTGGGCTGGAGAAAGGGCCGCGCGGCATAATCATTGACCAGAGGTCCAGCTTGCGAAAAGCCATAGGCGACCATCACCGAACCGGTATCCCACCGGTTCCCGTAGAGCAGGCCGGCGCTGTAGGTGCGGTAACCGCCATCGCCAAAGCCGACCTGGCCATTGGCCTGGAAGCCCTTGTAGTTCTTGCGCGTGATGAAGTTGACCACGCCGGCGACCGCGTCCGAGCCATAGGTCGAGGACGCGCCCTCGGCGAGGACCTCGACGCGCTCGATCGCGATGGTCGGCAGCATCGAGGGATCGGCGAGCGCATGGTTGGTGCCGCCGAGCGGCAGGCGGTGGCCGTCGATCAGGGTCAGGGTCGAGTTGGACGCCGACGAACCGAGGCTGTGGATGGTCGGGGCATAATAGCTATTGCCCGCCGTCTGCCCGACACCCGCGCCGCCAAGGCCGGTGATCGAGGGGACGGTCTTCAATATCTGCTGCACGTTGACCGAGCCGGTCTGCTCGATCGCTTCGCGGCCGACCGAAACGAGGTTGGCACCCACCGGCGCGACGCCGCGGATGCTGGTGCCGGTGACGACGATGTCCTCGCTGCTCAGTTCGGCATCGTCCTGTGGTAATTGTTCGGTGACCTGAACCGGCGCGGCGGGTGCCGGTGTGGATTGTGCCCAGGCGGGCGCCAGTATGGATTGTGGTAGGGCGATCATGGACGCCATGATCAGCAATAGGGCTGATATCCTGTGGATCAGCCATCGCATCGGTTGGATCATTTCAGTCTCCCCTGATGGTGCATCGCGCGCATCGCGGATCGGCAAAGCTCCACCGCGCGCACGCCTCCCGGACCCCCACGCCTCTGCGGGCGCTGAAGCTTCTTGTTTTGTCACGGAAATATGGGCGGCGGCCTGCCTGCCCCGCGCGTCTCCTCTCCCCTTTTCGTCGTTCGGTTTCGAAGGACCGAATCGGACGTTCACGGAATAAATAGAATGGCAAATATGATATAGGATAGTGGAAACTTGCATACACGGTCGAAAAACCGCAACAAATTTCGACTACTTCCAGCTGGTGCGCAGTAATGTTACCGCACACATCTCCAGCCACTCTGGCGCGCGGGGCACCAAAGGAGCGGGATTTCCGTCATTGTCGCGATCAGATGCGTTTACCGCTCTGCCCTCGCCAGGGCAGCAATGGTTGCGATAACTTCGGTGAGGTTCAGCCGTCCCATTGGATCAGCATGATGACGCGGCTGGACCTGCGGCGTTTGCAGCCTTCAGGCGATGGATTCTGGTCTGCGCATGCCGTTCGGCCGAAAAACCGTGCCACTCGGCGGCATGGGGCGACGGTGGCGACACGAGGCCGGACGCTCGGCGCATTCATCCGGACCGGGCCTGTTACCGCGATAGGCGTGGCGGATGGACGCCCGCTACCTCGAAAAGCCGCCTGCAGCCACAGGCGATACCCGGTGGGAAGCCGCCCGGCGGCCGATAAACAAGGCGTCACGACCCATGAAGGAATCCGCGCGGCCACGAACGGAACTTCCGCCAGGGCTCTATTGAAGGTTCGCCCGTGCGCATTGAGAGCCTCGGCCGCGCCGGTAACCGGGCCGACGATCGACAAGATCAGCATCCGTCGCCCCTGGAGAGGCGACGGATACGGAATCTGGTCAGAAGCGGACGCGCACCCCGGTAGTGAAGTAGCGGCCGGTCACATCGTAGATCGACCGGAAGGTGGAAACCGCGAGCCCGGGGTTGGAGCCGATCGGGGTGATCGGATAACCGCGATCGAACAGGTTGTTCACCGTCGTGAAGATCTGGAAATCCCCGTGCGGCGTCTTGATATCGTAGCTGAGATTCAGGTCGGTGTAGAACACGGAGCCGATGGCATTGTTCTTGTACACGAACAGGTTCGACCGCTTGTAGCCGCCGATGTAGCGGCCCTGTGCGCCGATGGTGAAGCCGCCCTGGGCGTAGGACAGATCCAGATTGCCGCGCCATTTGGGCATCGGGAAGGGCTGGTTGCCGGAATCGGCGAAGTCGGCGGTGCCGGCATATTCGACCGCGGCGGCGGTGGCCGATCCCTGCACCGTGTAGCTGATCAGGCGGGTCGCGAGCAGGCGGCTCGACAAGGTCCCGCCGAACAGCGACGTGCGATACGAGGCTTCCATGTCGAGCCCCTCGGTGCGAGCGCTCGCCACATTGCTCTGGAAGATGTTCACCCGGCTCGGGAAGTTGGCCGTGGTCGTGTTGGTCGGCCCCAACGGGCGAATGATCTGGCTGCAGACCGGGCTGGTATAATTGCTGTTCGCGCAGAGATCGAGCACCTGGATGCTGGAATATTGGCTTGCGATCGCGTCGCGAATCTTGATCCGGTAATAATCGACCGAGAAGGCGAAGCCGCGCAGGAAGCCGGGCTGGAACACCAGGCCGCCGGTCAGCGTCGAGCCCACTTCGGGCCGCAGGTTGGGATTGCCCTGGCTGACCTCGGTATATTGCGCGAGCTGGTTGGTGAGCTTGTCCGAATAGGATTGCACGCGCTGCGTCGGGCCGGCGAAAAGCTCATACAGCGTCGGTGCACGGATATCGCGGGAGACGGTGACGCGGGCCTTGAGGCCGAAGCCCGGCTCATAGGTGCCGCCGGCCTTCCATGTCTGGACTGAGCCGGACGTCGAATAATCGGTGTAGCGGAAGGCGCCGTTCAGCTCGAGCGATTTGCCGATCACCGAGTCCTTGGCCAGCGGCACGACGATCTCGCCAAAACCTTCTTTGATCGAATAGGCACCCGTCGCCGCGGTGACGTTGGTGAACGAGAAGGCGAAAGTATTGGTCGGCACACCGCGAATGCCGGTGAAGGAGGGCGGGGTCGCGGGGTTGCTGTTGGTAACCTGGTCGAGCGTCTGGTGGCGATATTCGCCGCCGATCACCACCGACACCGGGCCTGCCCAGGTCGAGAAGGGCTCGCCCGAAATGCTGCCTTCGACATCGTGCATGGTATTGATCGCGCGCCATGTCGTGCGGCGCATGACATAGCCGATCGCCTCGGGCGACGCATTGCCGACGCCGAACACGTTCAGTGGCACGCAGCCATCCTGTACGCCTGGATTGGTGATGGTGACGCGGCACACGATCTGCCCCGCGGGGTTACGGACCGCATCGACCGCGGCATAAAAACGCTCCATGTCGAGATCGAGCGCCGAGGAATCGAGCCGGGTCCGGCCATAGGTGTAGTTGACGCCCCATTTGAAGCTGCCGAGACCGCCCTCGATACCGGCGTTCAGCACCGTCGCGCGTGTTTCCTGCTTCGCGGTGTAAAAGGGGAAGTCGGAGAAGAAGCGGGTCAGGCCGAAGCTCGGCGTCGCGCCGAGCGCAGCACGATCTGCCGGATCGAGATAGGCATTTTCCGCGAAGATGCGCATGCCCGTCGTCGAGGAGCTGCGCGTCACCGGCAGCTGGTGATCCGAATTCACGGCATGGTTATAGGTGCCCTGCAGATGGATCGACGTGCCGCTGCGGAGATCGAACGACACGCGCCCCAGATATTGCTCGGTCGTCGCCGCGGCGCTGAGCGAACTCTTCGATGCAGGGAACACCGACCCTTCGCCGCCATAGCTCAGGCCCGAGCGCCCCGTCGGCGTGCCCGCGTTGAACGCGCCGACGCGGCCGTTCGACAGGAACTGCTGGCCGCGCAACGGACCGTCCAGGATATAGCCGCCATCCGTGACGTTGTTGAAGCGCACGCCGGAGACATTGGAGAAGGGGTCGGCCACCGTGCCGGCGCCGATCACGGCGTAATTCTCGTTCACGCCGGCGCGCGACGAGCGCTGCGTGATACCGTCCGACTGATAGCGTTCGGCACTGCCGATGATGTGGAGGCGGTCGTCAAGGAAGCTGTGGCCGAACGCGGCGCCGAGGCGCGTGGAGCCATTGTCGCCGCGCGACGAGATGCCGCCCTGCGCCTGCAGCTTCAGGCCAGTGAATTTCTTGTCCAGGATGAAATTGACCACGCCCGAGACGGCATCCGACCCATAAGCGGCGGAGGCGCCGCCGGTCACGACATCGATCCGCTCGATCAGCAACTGCGGGATCATGTTCGCATCGGTGCCGCCGGCGTTGCCGGTCGGCGGCAGGCGCTGGCCGTCCTGAAGCACGAGCACGCGTTGGGCACCGAGCGAGCGCAGATTGAGATAATTGCCCGTGCGCACGCGGCCGGCATTGGAGTTGCGGTCCTGCGCATTGCTGATCGAGCCGGTGAATACGGGGAGCTGGTTGAGCCCGTCGGACAGGCTGGCCGGCGCCTTTGCGGTAAGCGAATCCGCCTGAAGCATGGTGACGGGCGTCGGCGCCGAGTAACCGGCACGCGCCACACGGCTGCCGGTGACGACGATATCCTGACTTGCGTCCTCGGACGTTTCGGTTGCCGCCGCAGCTTGCGCGGCATCCTCCTGGGCGGCTTGCGCCGGCGGTTCCTTGACGACCTGCGCGCTGGCCGGCTGTGCGCCAATCGCCAGCACCGGAACAATCGCACTGCCCGTCAACAACGTGGCGATAAGGCCCTTCCGCATCGGCATCCTTCCTGATCGTCCGGTTTCATCGACCGGCTCATTTGTTGCACGCCACCTTTCCGCGGCGCGGGGCCACGGCCTCCAGGCTGGACCTGTCGGGGTGTTGAGCGACGGCGTGGTCGGCTGCCATGACCCCAACGGAATCGGGCAAGCGTCTTTGCTCGTCTCTACTTGTAAATTGAACTAACAGGTGGCAAACGTCAATAGCCGATTATTGGTCGCGCCTTCCGTCGGTCACGCGCTGGCGTACGCGATCGAGATGATAGCGCATCGCCAGTTCCGCCCCCTGCCCGTCGCGCCGGGCGATCGCATCGTAGATCGCGCGATGTTCGTCCATCACCCGCTGCGCCCGTTCGGGGCTGCGCTCCTTCGTCAGGCCGAGCGCGATCACCATGCCGCGGCGAATCGCGTCATCGAGCGACTGCAACACCTGTTCGAACAACATATTGCCGCTGGCCGCCGCGACCGCCTGATGAAAGGCGAAATCGGCCGACGCGGTGACGCCGCCGATGCGCATCTGGTCTTCAAAGGCCTCCATCGCCCGGCCGAGCCGGCGCAGCTCCGCCGCGGTGTGGCGCGTCGCGGCCCATGCCGCCGCCTGGCCCTCCAGCGCCAGGCGCAGCTCGAGGCACCGCAGCATGTGCGCGACATCGCTCGGCTGGGAAAATCGCGTCAGCCCTTCCGGCGGGGCATTCTGCACGACCGTGCCAAGGCCCTTGCGCGTGATCACCAGGCCGTCCGCCTGGAGCCGGACCAGCGCCTGGCGCACGACCGGCCGGGATACGTTGAACAGACCGCAGAGCTGGTTTTCGGAAGGAAGCTTGTCGCCCGGCCGCAATGTTCCCGAGACGATCTGCTCGAGGATCTGCCCGTAGAGCCGGTCGCCCAGGCGCTCCTTTTTTTCCGGTATCGCAATCAGGTTGGTCAAATCGGCCTTCTCCGGGAACATCCCTGCGCCAAAGGCTAGCATGATCGCGTACGGTTGACATCGCTCTTAACATGTAAATATAAATGACAAGGTAGCAGCACAAAACGCGACGGGGAGACGGGTGAATGGCGAGCAAGCCGGATGATCGGCTGAGGAGCGCCCTGCGCGGCGTCTCGGGCATTCTCACGACCCCGTTCGATGCCGACGACCGGCTCGCACCCGCCCGCCTCGCCCCGGTGATCGACCGCGCGATCGGCGCCGGCGTCGATGTGCTGGTCTCCAACGGCAATACCGGCGAATTCTATGCGCTGACCACCGCCGAGGCGGAGGCGATGGTGCATGCCGGTGCCGAGCTCGTCGCTGACCGCGTCCCGCTGATCGCCGGTATCGGCCGCAGCATCGGCGATGCGCTGGCGCTGACGCGCGCGTCGCGCGCGGCGGGCGCCGCCGGCCTGATGGTGCACCAGCCGCCCGATCCCTTCGCCGCGCCGCGCGGAATCGTCGACTATGTCGCGCGCATCGCCGAGACCGGACAGGGCCTGCCCGTCCTTCTATACCTGCGTGATGACGGTATCGGCATGGACGCCATCAGCGATCTTTGTGCCATTCCGAACGTCGTCGGCGTCAAATGGGCCAGCCCCACCCCGCTGCGCCTGGCCGAGGCGATCAGGGCGAACGATCCGTCGCTCGTATGGAGTGGCGGCCTGGCCGAGACCTGGGCGCCGATCTTCTACGCGGTCGGCGCACGCGGTTTCACCTCAGGCCTGATCAATGTGTGGCCGGAGCGTTCGGTCGCGATCAGCCGGCTGCTGGAAAAGGGCGACTATGCCGGGGCGCGATCCCTGGTCGAGAGCATCGCCCCCTTCGAAGCGCTGCGCTCCGAAGAGCGCAACGGCGCGAACGTTTCGGTGGTCAAGGCGGCGCTCCAGCTTCTCGGCAATGATTGCGGCCCGCCGCGTCCGCCCGCAGCCTGGCCGCTGTCCGATCATGCCCGGCAGGTCCTTACGGATTTGCTGCGGGACGTGGCCGCCGATAACGCTGCGGCGCTGGCCGAAAGCTGATGCCGGCAAACGATCGCCGCCTTAACGGCAGATGCCCGTGACGCAGGCGCAACCAAGGACGAGGACGACCCGATGAGAATAGATCGCCTCCGTGCCTTCATGACCCGAGACGGCGGTCGGCCGCGCGTGATCGTCGCGATCGATACCGATGCCGGCATCACCGGCTGGGGCGAATGCTATAATCATGGGCCGGACCGGGCGCTGCCGCCGATCCTCGACTATCTCGCCGAGTTCATCGCCAGGCAGGATCCGCGCCGCATCGAATATCTGATGCAGCTGCTGATGCAGCAGGCGCGCTTCCCGCCGGGCGCGCTCGGCCTCGCCGCCATTTCCGCGATCGACCATTGCCTCTGGGACATTTCCGCAAAGGCGCTCGGCGTGCCGGTCTATATGCTGCTCGGCGGCAATGCGCGCGACCGGGTCCGCACCTATTCGGGCATCTACACTGCCCCGGATCCGCAGGCGGCGGCCGACACGATGGCGATGCTGCGCGAGGATTGGGGGTTCACCGCGTTCAAGCTCAGCCCCTACCGGATCGATATCCATGCCAATCGCTGGGGCGAAGTGGTGCGCACCAGCGCGGACTATTTCCGGTCGCTGCGCGAGCATGCCGCGCCCGATATCGACATCGCGTTCGACGCGCACGCCAAGATCTTCGAGCCGCGCCTGGCCGCCCAGCTCGGCAATGCGCTCGCGCCCTATGATCCCTTGTTCTTCGAGGAGCCGATCCGTCCGGAGAATGTCGAGAAATGGGGGGAACTGAACCGCAGCGTCACCTGCGTGCTTGCCACAGGTGAATCGCTCTACAGCCGCTACGAATTCCTGCGCCTGCTGCAAGTCGGCGGGTGCGACATCATCCAGCCGGATATCTGCGTGGTCGGCGGGCTGCTGGAGATGCGCAAGATCGCCGCCATTGCCGAGGCGCATTATGTCACGGTGGCCCCGCACAATCCGATGGGACCGCTCGCGACCGCGGTGAACGTGCATTTCTGCGCGGCGCAGCAGAACTTCAAGATCCTGGAATATCGCTTGCCCAACCCGGACGTCCTGCCCGGCGGACGCGAGGGGATGAAGGGCGAAGCGGTCGGCGACGCGCATTATGTCCGCGATCCCTATCTGCCGCGCGACGGTTACCTCGACCTGCGCCCCGACCGGCCGGGCTGGGGCGTCGAGATCGACGAGGCGCATCTCGCCACGGACAATTATGTCCGGTGGGAGCGCAAGCTGCCGAAGCGCCCGGACGGCTCGATCGCGTTCGCGTGAGTATGAACGGCGTATCCGGCGGTGCAGCCCCCTCCTCCCGCAGGCCCCGGCGGCGCTTCCTCGTCCTTGCGCTGATTACCGCAGTGCTTGCGGTCAGCACGGGCGACCGGGCGACCCTGTCGGTCGCGGCACCGGGCATCTCGCGCGATCTCGGCATCGGCCCGGTCGAGATGGGCTGGCTTTTTTCCGCTTTCTCCTGGAGCTATTTCCTCGCCCAGGTGCCGGCGGGCTATCTCGTCGACCGGATCGGCGCGCGGATCGCGATCTTTGTTGCCGTGCTGGGCTGGTCGATCGCGACCCTGCTCACCACCGGCGTCGGCTATTTCGCGGCGCCGATCCTCGCCATCTATGCGCTACGCATTCTATTGGGCGTATTGGAATCGCCGGTAACGCCGGCCTGTGCGCGCGTCATTGCCGCCTGGTTCCCGCCGGACGAACGCGGCGTTGCGGGCGCCATCTTCAACTCGGCGCAATATCTCTCGCTCGCGGTCTTCACCCCGTTGATGGGCTTTCTGTTCCATTATTTCGGCTGGGAACACATCTTCTCGGTGATGGGCGCGATCGGCATTGCGCTCGCTCTGGTGTGGATCGGGCAATATCATTCGCCGCGCCGCGACCGGCGGCTGTCCCCGGGCGAGCTTGACGATATCACCGCGCGCGGGGCGCTGACTCAGCTGGGCGACATTGCGCCCCGCGCCGGGGCGAGCCCCGAGCCGGGCGCGGGCACGACAGTGCTGCGAATCCTTTCCAACCGTATGCTGGTCGGCATCTTCTTCGCGCAATATTGCATCGCGTCGCTGTCCACCTTCTTCATCTCCTGGTTCCCGAGCTATCTGGTCGAGGCCCGGCATTTCAGCATGCTGCAGGCCGGATTCGTCGCGGCGCTGCCGGCGATCTGCGGCTGTATCGGCGGCGTCTCCGCCGGATTCTTCTCGGATGCGCTGCTCAGGCGCACCGGATCGCTGACCATCGCACGCAAGGTGCCGATCACGATCGGCCTCTGCCTCAGCGCGACGATCATCCTGTGCAACTACACCGACGCGAACATCGTCGTCGTCGTCATCATGTGCGCCGCCTTTTTCGGCAAAGGCTTCGGCGCGCTCGGCTGGACGGTGATCGCGGACACCGCGCCCGCGGCGGCGATCGGCGTGACGGGCGCCCTGTTCAACGCCGCAGGCAGCATCGGCGGCATCATCACGCCGATCGCGATCGGCATGATCGTCGCACGCACCGGATCCTATGACGGAGCGCTGCTCTATGTGGGCTTCCACGTCCTGGCGGCCGTCGCGGCCTATTGGCTGATCGTCGGGCGGATCGAGCGCTATGTGCTGGACCCGCCCGCCGCCAGCGAGCGCACCGCGCAGTAGGACCCGATCACCGGCACCTCGGCAAGCGCGGATCGGCCAGCGTCTTGCTGGCGGCATCGCGCGCCTGCTAAGCCCCGTTCATAGCATGGGGAATGCCGTTGGTTGATCGCGACCTCAGCCTTACCGATCATGAGGGCACCTTCCTTGCGCTGGTGCGGCGAATCCAGCCGGTCACTGCCTATCTCGTCTCCAAAATCTATGACGGATCGCCGGTCAGCAACTTCAACACCAGCAAGGGCAAGATCTATCCGCTGATCCGCCGGCTGGCGGAGCGCGGGCTGCTCGACAAGCATGTCGTCGAAGGCGATGCGCGGGGGACCGAGCAGCTGAGCTGCACGCCCGCGGGCGAAGAGGCAGTGCGCGCCTGGGTCAAGGAGATCCGGCCGAGCCATTTGCTGCTCGAGGACCCGCTGCGCACCAAGGTCCAGTCCTTCGGCCTGCTCAGCGAGGCGGAGCGGATCGACTGGATCCTCAGCGCGAAGGACCAGCTCGCCGCGCAGATCGAGCGGCTCGAACGCTATGAGCAAGGCGTCTCGGTGCCGTTCAAGGCGTTCGTTCACGACAATGCGGTGCGATCGATCCGGGCACGGATCGCGTGGCTCGATTCCATGCTGAACCATTTGATGCGCGGCGATATGGGGGCTGATTGAGGGCCGCCCCTTCTTAAGGCCGCCCCTTCTTCCTTCCCCGGCGCAGGCCGGGGTCCAGTCGGAAAGGTTGAAGTAACAGAGCGCAACGCCAATCAGAATCGTCCCCCGACTGGGCCCCGGCCTTCGCCGGGGAAGGATTTAGGGAGGCTGTACAAGGTCAATCCGACGGAATCCGGCCATTGGCGATCATGTCGCGCACGACGCGGCGATAGCTGCGCCCGACCGGCAGCTTGTTTCCTGCGTCCGTGCCGAGCTGGTAGCTCCCCGTCGCCATCCTTTTGACCGAGGCGATGCGGTCCCGGTTGACGATGTAGGAGCGGTGGATGCGGGTGAAGCGTTGCGGATCGAGTTGCTCGAGTAACGCGGTCAGCGACTCCCGGTGCAGGTAATTGGCGTCGCCGACATGGAGCCGCACATATTCGCCCTCCGCAGCGACCCAGTCGACCCGGTCGAGATCGACCCGCACCGTCTCGCCGCGCCGCTGCACCCAGATATGGCGGGCTTCGGCGATGTCGCCGCCGGTCCGTTCGCGGCGCAGCGCGTCGAGCTGGCCGGCCAATTCGGTGAGGCGCGCGCGGGCACTGCGGTCCTCGATCGACCGGCGGATGCGGTCGATCGCGATCTGCAACCGCCCGAGCCGGATCGGCTTGGTCAGGAAATCGATCGCCCCCGTCTCGAACGCGGTCGCCGCGAAATGCGGATAGGCGGTGACGAACACGATCAACGGCGCGGATTCGCCGGCGCGCGCCAGTTCCTCGACCACGTCGAACCCGTCTAGCGCGGGCATTTCGACGTCGAGCAGCACGGCATCGGGGGCAAGCGCCGCGATCTCGGCCAGCGCGGCGGTACCGTTGGCGGCGGTGCCGACCACCTCGATGCCGTCGATCCGGCCGAGCAGGTCCTGCAAGCGCTGGATCGCGAGCAATTCGTCATCGCACAGAAGAAGTCTGATCATCGCCTCAGCCCATCGTCGACCAGGGAAGTTCGATCACCACCAGGAAGCCGCCATCGCCCTGCCGCTCGGCCAGGAACAGGCAGTCCTGCCCGAAGCGCGCGCGCAGCCGGTCGGCGATATTGGCGAGGCCAACGCCAGTGCCCTTGCTGACCGGCGCGCCGCCGATCGGCGCGCTGTTGCGCACGGTGATGCGCAGCCTCTCGCCCTCATGCCGCGCGACGATCGACAACAGGATCGGCTCCAGGCTGGTCGCGACCGCATGGCGCACGACATTCTCGACCAGGGGCTGAGTGACCAGGCTCGGTACCAGCGCCGCGCGGACCTGTTCGGGCACGTCGATCTCGACCTTCAGCCGGTCGGGGAAGCGCAGTTCCTCGATCGACAGATAAAGCGACTGGAGCTCGATCTCCTTTGCGAGCGGGATGTCCTCATGCGGATCGAGCGACAGGCCAGCGCGCAGGAAGTCGGCGAGATTTTCGACCATCGCCTCGGCGCGCTCCGCCTCGCGCCGGGAGATCAGCGCGGCGATCGAATTGAGCGTGTTGAACATGAAATGCGGGTTGAGCTGGTAGCGCAGCGCGCGGAGCTGCGCCGCATGCGCGACGCGCTGCAGATGCGCGATGCGCCGTTCGCGATCGCTCAGTTCCAGGCTCGACGTGACGGCGAGCAGCAGCGCGCAGAGTGCCGCATAGGACCAGAACCATTGCAGCAATGCCGCGAGGTAGAGCCCGACCGAAAAGGACTCCATGTTCGATTCGGGCACGAGCAATTCGAAGATCGTGAGGTTCGCGGCGCCATGGATGATGCAGCCCACGACCGCCATCGCCGCCGCCGCGCTCAGCTTGACCCGCATCGATCGGCTCGCCAGCCGCCGCAATTGCTGCGCGATCAGGAAGGACAGGCCGATCGCCACCACCGTCACGCAGAAGCGTGGCAGCAGATAGGACAGCTTCTCCTCTTCGCCCATGTTGAGCCGCCGCATCAGCGTCAGCATGGAGAATTGAGTCGTCCAGAACAGCAGGATGAACCAGGTCATCGTGCGACGGATCGCCCGGATGCTGTCAGTCTCTTCCGGCAGGTTTTCGATCTTCACGTGCATCCGCCATCGTAGCGAGCGACACCTTGACGGGTAAACAGCGCCACCGTGACGTTGGTCGGCCTCAGCGTGCCGTTCGCACCATTTATGCCGTTCGTCGGGGGCTCGGCGCTGTTCGCGGCATCCCGGGTGAGACGCCGTGTCGCATGGCTATCATACACCGCATGCACGGCACCGCATCCCGTTCCGACATCGTATCGCGCACCCCGGTCGCGCCGCCGATGATGGGCGCGGAAGGCAGGCGTCCGCTGATCAAGCGCGGCGCGCTGACCGCGACGTTCGACCCGCTCGAAATCTGCTGGAACGGCAGCCGCGTGCCGCTATCCCCGCTCGAAGCCGCGATCATGGCCCGGCTGATCAAGCGCGAGCGCGCGCCCTGGTCGGACCTGCGCGAGATGCTCACCGCGAGCAATGCGCGGCCCGACACCTGCGAAGTGCTGGTGTTCCGCATTCGCCGCAAGTTCGCCGCGATGGGCGCGAGCAACCCGATCGAAACGATCCGCGGCTGGGGCCTGCGCCTGCATGTCGAGCGTGACGCCCGGGGATCGCGCTCGCTGTGGATCGGCGCGACCGAGGTTATGGACTGGTCGGCCGGAGTGTGAATAATGGCGCCATGCGATACGCTCTCGCCCTTGCCCTGATCGCCAGCTGTGCGGCCCAGCCCGCGCTGGCCAGGCCTTGCACTCATCCGATGACGCGACTCGCGTCGGCGCAGCCGGACGCACGTCGCCCGGCGCCGGCAGCCCCGCGCGCGAAGGAGGACAAGCGCCCGCCCTGTGCAATCCTGCAGAAATGGACGCCGGACACGATGGACCATCGGGAAGCGCTGGCCTAGGCCGCCGGATAGCGCACGGTCACCCGCAACCCGCCCTCGGCGCGGTTGGCGAAGATCACGTCGGCTCCGTCGCGACCCGCCAGCGCGCGGACGATCGCGAGGCCAAGCCCCGCACCGCCGGTCTCGCGATTGCGCGAGGTGTCGATCCGGTTGAACGGCTCACCCAGCCGCGCGAGCACCTCGGGCGGTACGCCCGGCCCGTCATCCTCGACGATCAGGTCGATCGTCCCCGCTCCGGTCGCAAAGCGTACCGTGACGGCGGTGCCGTAGCGCAGGCCGTTGTCGATCAGATTGCCGAGGATGCGTCGCAGCGACAGCGGCGTCGCGCGCACCCGGAGCGGCCCGGCCGGCTCGATCGTCACCGCTTCGCCCAGGTCCCGCCGCACCGCGACGAGCGCGGCCGCCGCCGCATGGAGATCGATCTCGATCGGCGGCACCGCTTCCGCCTCGCCGCGTGCCAGGAACAGGGTATCGTCGAGCAGCGCCGACATCTCGTCCAGGTCGCGCACCGCGCCGTCGCGGTGGCGCGGATCGTCGATGAATTCGGCGCGCAGGCGAAGCCGCGTCAGATAGGTGCGCATGTCATGGGCGATGGCGGCGAGCACCCTGGTCCGCTCCCCCATCAGGTCGCGGATGCGTCCCTTCATCTCGTTGAACGACGACGACAGGTCGCGCACTTCGCGCGGACCCGCGACGGGCAGGTCGGGCGCATCGAGGCTTGTGCCGAACCGCTGGACCTCGCGCGACAGCCGAACCAGTGGCCGGGTTGTCTGGCGCACCGCGAGCGCCAGCGCGGCCAGCACGATCAACCCGCCGATCGCGCCCAGCCAGGAGCGCGAGCGGAAATAGCCGCGCATCGAGGGCGAGGGCCGGCTGGTCAGCACCATCGCGCCGCCGTCGTGCAACCCGATCGCCACGGTAACGGGCGCGAAGAAGCGCGCGGGGCGCGGTTGCGTTCCGATCAGCCGGCCGAACCCGGGACGCCGGCCGTTAACCGCGATATCCCGCCCGGGCAGCGCACGAGCATAATAGAGCGACAGCAGTTCCAGATCGGGGGTGGGCGTGGCGGTGATAGCGGGCAGGCCGGGCGCGAGCGCCACGGTGTAGAGGCCGCCGTTAAAGGCATCGAGCAATGCCGGGCGCTGGCCGGCCGGCGCGCGATCGAGCGCATCGGCCATCGCGCGGGCTTCAGCAGGGAGCGTCAGATTATAGGGCCGCCGATCGTCGCCGCGCGTCGGCAGGCTGGTCGCCGCGACGATCAGCAATTGCAGCGCGACGAAGCCTGCGAGCAGGATCGCGGTGATGCGCAGCGAGAGGTTCGATGCGATCGTCATGCCCGTTCCACGCCGACCGTGAACTGATAGCCGCCGCCGCGCACCGTCTTGATCAGCGCAGCCCCGCTCGGGCGGTCGGCGAGCTTGCGCCGCAACCGGCTGAGCTGGACGTCGACCGCGCGGTCGAACGCGGCGGCATTGCGGCCTCGCGTCCAGTCGAGCAGCTGGTCGCGGTTGAGCACGCGTTGCGGATGGGTGACGAAGCACAGCAGCAAGTCGAACTCGCCCGCGGTCAGATCGACCTCCTCGCCGTCCGGACAGGTCACGCGCCGCGCGCCGACATCGATCGTCCAGCCGGCGAAACGGTAACGCTCGACCGGCAACGCCGCCGTCACCCGGTGCTGCTCGCGCGTCCGGCGCAGTACGGCGCGAACGCGCGCGACCAGTTCGCGCGGGTTGAAAGGCTTGGGCAGATAATCGTCGGCGCCGATCTCCAGCCCGACGATCCGGTCGATATCGTCGCCGCGCGCGGTGACCATCAGGATCGAGACGTCGCCCGCCGCGCGCAAGCGACGGCACAGCGAGAAGCCGTCCTCGCCGGGCAGCATCACGTCGAGCACCGCGAGATCGACGCGCTGGCGTTCATGCAGCTGGTCGAACTCGGCGGCCGTACGGCAGCCGATCGCGCGGAATCCCTCGCGCGCGAGCAGGTCGACCACCATCGAGCGAATCTCCCGGTCGTCCTCGACCACGGCAATGCAGCTATTTTCCATCGTCGCCAGATTGCCCTGCCCCACGCCCGCGCGAAAGAGGGGCGGCCCGGCTGTTACACTCTGTAACCAAGTGACACCTGATCGACGCCAACGGCTTACGCTATGGCTGCATAAGCCAGGGCGCGGCGGCCGGATCGCCGCCAGTGCAAGGAGTCATCATGTACAAGCATATGCTGGGTTTCGCCGCCCTCGCCGCCGCCCTGGGCACGGCATCGGCGACGCCCGCCGAGGCCCGTTCGCGCGGGCATGTCCTCAGCATCCAGGGCGCGCATGGGCGTGGCCTGGTCCAGACCCGCTCGGTCAACCGCCAGCGCGGCGCGGCTTCGGTCCATCGCGGCCTGCAGACCAATAGCGGCCGCGGCTATGAGGCATCGCGCAGCCGGGAATACGGCCCGGGCCATTATTCGAGCGACCGCAGCGTCCACGCCAATAACGGCCGCGGCTACGATACTTCGCGCGACGCGAGCTGGGGCAATGGCGGCTATAGCGGCGACCGCACCACCACGACCGGCGACGGCCGCACCGCCGCCCGCTCGACCAGCACGACCAACAATGGTGACGGCACGGCGAGCTACAGCAGCACCGTGACTCGCCTCAACGGCAACAGCCGAACCGTCAGCGGCACCGTCCCCCGCCCCTGACGCCCCACGGCCGCGCCATCCCCTCCGGCGCGGCCGCTCCTTTTTCGAAAGACCCAGACATGACCAAGACTTTCCTGATTGCCGTCCTGCTTGCCACCACCATCACCGCGCCCGCCGGCGCGCAGATGTTCGGCGCGGGCGATGCGATGGACCCGTTCGCCAATGCCGATGCCAATGGCGACGGCGTCATCACCCGCGCCGAATTCCTCGCCGCGCGCAGCGCCCGCTTCGCGAAGATGGACCGCAATGGCGACGGCGCCGTCGCGCGCGACGATTTCGGCCGGCTGCTCAAGCTTCGCCCCCAGGCGGGCGAGCGCCTGAACGCACTGATCACGCAGATGGACAAGAATGGCGACGGCCGGGTGAGCCGCGAGGAATTCACCGGCGCCCCGACCCTGATGTTCGACCGCGCCGACGCGAACAATGACGACAAGGTCGACCAGGCCGAGCTCGCCGCGGCGAAACAGCTTCTGGAGACGCTGAAGGCGCAGCGGAAAGGCTGATGCCGCTCGGGCTTTCCCCACCGGGCGCCGTGGAGACATTATGAAAAGCCTGTTCCTCGCCGCCATCGCGGCGACCTCGATCGCGGCCGCCCCGTCGCCGCAGCCAAGCGGCGCGGTCTGCGAAGCGCAGTGGCGCGATACCGCGCGCAACCGCATCGTGCCGGTGCGCATCCGCATGCCCGCCGGCACCGGCAAGGTGCCCGTCATCCTGTTCAGCCATGGACTGGGTGGCTCGCTCGACGCCGGGACGCTCTGGGCCGAGGCCTGGGTGCGCGATGGCGACGCGGTGATCCACCTGCAGCATGCGGGCAGCGACAGCGGCATCATCGGCAGTGGCGGCCTTCGCGCCGCCATGTCGATCGAGCAGCTTCGCGCGCGGGCGGACGACGTGCATTTCGCGATCGACGCATTGGCGAAACACAGGCGCGAGGGCGCGTGCGACCTGACAAGGCTCGACCTTCATCGCATCGGCATGTCGGGCCACAGCTTCGGCGCGCAGACGACATTGTCGATCGCGGGGCAGCAGTATCCGGTGGCCGGCATGAATTTCGGCGACGGCCGGGTGACGGCAGCGATCGCATTCAGCCCGCAGCCGCCCGTCGCCGCGCGCGATACGAGCGCGTTCGGCGGCATCAGCATGCCCTTCTTCTCGATCACGGGCACGAAGGACCAGGTCGCCTGGCTCAACACGGTCACGCCGAAGGACCGCGAACGCCCGTTCCGTGCCATGGCACCGGGCGGCAAATATCTGCTGGTGATGGAAGGCGCTAACCACCGCATGTTCAGCGGGCAGGACAATATCCCGCTGCCCGACAGTAGCCCGGTGCCGCATGTGCGCGCGGTGGTGGCACGGGCGACCACCTTGTTCTGGCGCTGGACCCTGCGTGGCGACATGTCGGCGAAGGCCGAGCTGGATCGGCTGGGCGCGACTCTCCCGCCGCCGGATCGCTTCGAAAAACGCTGAACCTGGCGGCTGCCCTGCGACAGCCGGTCAGCCCGGCCTATTTGCTGGCGATGTCGCCCGTCTCGGCCTTGTAGGTTTCCCGCACAAAGGCGCGCGCGGCGGTCTGCGTACGGAAGGTGTCCTCGAGCAGCTCGGCCGACACGAGCGGATAGCCTTGCGAATTATAGCGCGTGGTCCGCACGGTGACGCGGAATACGCCGTCCTCGTCCTTGGCGACGAGGAAGGGGCGAACGGGGATTCTGGACATAGATACTCCTCAGAAATGGGCCGCGAACAAGGACCGGTTTTCGGGCGGTCGAATGGTCATGAGATGGCCGATCGGTCGCTGGGTCGCGACGACATCGCCGCTTTCACAAGCGGGAAGCCAGCGCCGCCGATTTGCGATTTGGCGCTCCCCGAAGGAGTGCCAGCAAGAGGCGTGTGGGCGCTATTGCCGCCGGTGGCAAGGGCGCTGTCCCGGAAACGCCGTTCGATCAGCCGCCGATCAGCGCGATCAGGTCGATCATCGCGCGCGCCGCAGGCAGGCCGGGCGGGGTCGCGACATAGCGCGGTTGCCAGTCGGGGTGGAACTTCGCCTTGAACGAGCGGAGGCCGGCGAAGCCGTACAGCGCCTCGGCATGGCCATAGATCGCATGGCCGATCCGCGACCAGCCTGGCGCGAGACGCCCGCCGCCCAGCCCCGACAGCGGCGCCATGCCCAGGTTGAAGCGTTTGTACCCGTGCGCCGCGCCCCATTGCATCAACGACACGAGCAGGAAATCCATCGTGCCATAAGGCGTATCGGGCAGATGCCGCATCAGGTCGACCGACAGCTCGCACCGGTTCCGCGTCGCCCAGATATTGGCGAAGGCGACGATCCGGTCATCCTGCCACAGCACGGCGCAGTCGAAGCGGGTGATGTAATCGGGATCGAATCGACCGATGCTGAAGCGCTTCTCTACTCCCGCCTTGCCGCGCAACCAGTCGTCCGACACGGTTTTCAGCGCGGGGCCATGTGCCGCGACGTCGGCTGCCGGCAGGATTTCGAAACGCAGGCTAGCGGCATCGGCGCGCCGCACCGAATGGCGCAGCGACTTGGCCGCCGGGCCGTCGAGCGTGAAGCGATCGAGCGGCACATGCGCTTCCTCGCCATATTTCATCACCTGCAGGCCGAGTTCGACCAGCAGCGGCAGCATCTCGGTGCTTGCCTGGTAGAAACACAGCCGGCCATGCGCCGCATCGCATTCGGCGCGGATCCGCCATACCAGCTCGGACCAGGCGGCAGCGGGGCCGACGGGATCGCCCATCACGACCCAGGTGCGGCCCTGTACGCGGTACATCAGGAAAGCGTCGGCCGAGGCCGAGACGATGAAATGCTTGTCGCCGGTGAAGGCCAGCGCCGCATCGGCCCGTGACGCGACTGCCAGCGCGCGATCGGCCAGGTCGCGCGGCAGGACGCTTTCGCCATGCGCGCGCACCGGCGCGACAAGCAGCCGCCACATCGCCACGGCGACGAGGACGACCACCGCGCCAACGCTCGCGCGCAGGAAACGCGGAGCATTGCCCTTCCACGCGAACTCCCACCAGAGATCAGTCGAATAGGGCACATGCTTGTAGGCGAAGAAGCCGGCCCAAAGGCTGAGCGCGAGCGCCACCATCGCCGCGGCCAGCCAGAGCCGCTGGAACGGCGCGTCGAACACCCCGGCGCGGCGGTAGAATGCCGGGCGGCAATATTGCAGGATGCCGGCGATCACCGCCAGGATCGCCGCTTCCTCATAATCCACGCCCTTCAGGATCGAGAAGATGGCGCCGCCGACCAGCAGCAGCCGCGCGGCGATGAAGCCGCTGCGCAGTCGGGCATTGATCGCCGGCGAGACGAGGATCAGCGCGGTACCCGCCAGGCTCGCCGAGAAATGCGATGCCTCGATGAACGGCAGCGGCACGATGTCGGCCAGCCAGAAGATGCGGTCATGCACCGCCGGCAGCGCGCCCGATACGAGCAGCACCAGCCCGCCGGTGAACACCAGCGCGGCCAGCAGCGGCGGCGCCAGGGCGCGGCTGGCCTGCTCGACCATCGACACGCCGGCCGCGATCGGCCGGCGCAGCCGCCGCCCCTCGAGCACACCGAGCAGTCCCGCCGCCGCGGCGAGCGGCAGAAGATAATAGACGATGCGGTAAAGCAGCAGCGCGGCGAACAGGCCGGGCCGGTCGCCCGGGACGATCGCCAGCATCACTGCCTCGAACACGCCGATGCCGCCCGGCACATGTGTGACCAGTACCGCGACCAGCCCGACCGCATAGGCGACCAGGAACAGGTCGAGCGGCGGCGCGGAGGGCGCGGGGATCAGGACATAGAGCGTGGCGGCGGCAAGCAGCAGGTCGAGCGCCGCCACGCCGATCTGCGCGCCCATGATCGGCAGCGCCGGCACCGGCAGCGCGAAATCGCCCCGGCCGATCCGGTCGCGCCCGGCGGCGCGTGCGACGAGCAGCAGGGCAACGGCCACCAGCATCGCCGCGCCGGCGACATGCCCGGCCAGCGGCGCGATGGTGACGATGCCGAGGTCGATCGGTTCGCCTGCGAACAACAAGGCCCCCGCGCCGACCACCGCCACGCCGCCCCAGAACGTCGCCGAGGCGAGCAGAGTGACGCGCGCGACATCGCCCAGCTCCAGCCCGGCATTGGCGTAGACGCGGTAGCGCGCCGATCCGCCGGTCAGCAGCGACAGGCCGAGATTATGGCTGACGGTGTAGCTGGTGAACGAGGCGAGCGCCGCCGTCCGCCACGGCAGCGGCCGGCCGATCGCCCGAAGCGCCAGCAGGTCGTAGAGCGTCAGGCAGAGATAGCTGCCGATGGTCAGCGCCAGCGCCAGCCCGATCCGCGCGTCCGGAATGGCGTGCAACGCGGCGCGCACATCCTTCAGCCGTACCTCGGCGAGCAGGGCATGGAGCGCTGCGAAGCCGAGCAGGGCGACGACCAGCACGGCCAGCGCGACCAGCCAGCGGCGGCGGCGCAGCATCCACTGCGTCGCGCCCGACCGCCCCGGGGACCGGATCAGACGCGTTTCCAGATCTGCGACTTGCACAGAAACCCTCCGATCAGGCAGCCGGAGATCTTCAGCGTATCGGGCGAAAGCCGCTCGATCCGCGAGGAGAAGCTATGCCCCATGTCGGGCACATAGACGGTGCCGGCCCAGCGATCGGGTCCGACCCGGCGATAGTCCTTGAGCAGCTCGATACCGATGAGATGGTCGATCCCGGCATCGCGCGCATCGGCCTCGGCCGTCGGGGTCGCGGCGGCAATCGCGCCGCACAGCGCATCGCCGCACGGCGCGGTCCGCACCCGCAGCGTCGCCTTCGGATTCTGCCACAGGCCGACCGGCAGGTCGCGGGTCGCGGTCATGCCGCCGCCCCCGGCCGGAGCGCCGGCGAGCATCAACAGGAGCGCGGCGATCATGCGTGGATTCCCGGCAGCACGGGGCGAAGCGCTGCGACGATCGTCGCGATCAGCCGGTGCGGGTCGTTGTTCAGGAAATGCCCGCCCGGCAATGCGATCCGCGTCATTGGTGCGGGGAGCAACGGACACAGGCTCTCGGTCTCGCGGACGCCATAGATGCAGGTCAGCGGCGCCCAGGAGAGAGTACGCGCCGCATCGAGCGCGCGGGCGTCGGGTGTGCCGCGATAGGAAAGATCGGTCGGGTCGGCGCGGAAGAACACGGTCTGGCCCGGCACCACCAGCACGATCGCCGCGACCTTCGTGCGCAGGTCGGCCGGCAGGCGGGCAGCACCGGTGCCGAGCACATCCGACCCGAAGGACTGGCCGATCAGCACGACCCGGTCGGCATGCGCCCGCGCGAGCGCGCCGCGCACGGCATCGGCGACCAGCCCGTCGACCTCGGCCCGGCTGCGGTGCCGGCCGAAGACCGTGGGGGAATTCACCCCCATCACCGGGATGCCGCGCACCGCCAGCGCTTGCGTGACATGCGGCCCCATGCCGAAGCGCAGGCCGAGATCACCCGAGAAGAACAAGGCGACGACCGGCACGCGTCCGCGACCGAAATCGCCGAACAGGCGGATCGGATCGCGATCGAAGAAGCCGGCCATCGCTGCCAAAGCCAACAGCGCGGCAGCAATCGCGAGCGCAATGCCGCCAGCCCAGTGCAGCGCCCTGGAAGAGGAACCGCGCCGCCTCGCGCGGTCCTGGAAGGTCATTTTCATCGCCCGCTCCTATGCCGGGCCGCCTGACGCCGTGATGGATGGAACATGAAAAACCCGTCATCCAGGCGCCTTGCCGCTCGTTGTCCTGAGATAGTGCCGAGCGGTGGGGACGATAACACAGACTAAGGTTTATCTCCGGGGAGGTGGCCTGCCGGCGCCGTTAGTCGCGCTTTCGGGCCGGCAAGCCGAACTTGCCTTTTTATATCCCATCCAAATGATAGGAATATACGCCTAAGCAGGTAAGGTGCGACATGTTGATGGCCAATGATTCGATCGACGGCGTGGTCCTGGGCCTCGCTGCGGCGCGGCGGGACTGGCGCGCCGCGCACCAGCGCCACGCCAATGCCGGCACCGCGCGCTTCCCGTCGCGCGTGGCGCTGGAGTTCATGCTCGAGCATCTCGAAGCGGCACTGTTCCCGCAGCGGCTCGGCCATTTCGAAGGCACGACCGAGGACGTCTTCGTCCGGCTCCGCCTCGATCAGGCACTCGGCCTGCTCGAGGCGGAGATCGGGCGCGAGCTGCGTTACTGGGAAGCAGAAACCGGCGACCGGTTCGATTGCGACCATGGCGACACCATCGTCCGCCTGTTCGCCGCCGCCCTGCCCGAGATCCGCCGGCTGATCGACAGCGATGTCGCCGCTGCCTTTCAGGGCGACCCCGCCGCACGCAGCGTCGACGAGATATTGATCTGCTACCCCTGCGCGGTGGCGGTGATGTACCACCGGCTGGCGCACCAGCTGTTCGAACTGGGCGCGCCGCTCGTCGCGCGCGTCATCTCCGAGATCGCCAATACCCGCACCGGCATCGACATCCATCCGGGCGCGACGATCGGGCCGAGCTTCTTCATCGACCATGGCACCGGCGTGGTGATCGGCGAGACCGCGATCATCGGCGCGCGCGTGCGGCTGTACCAGCATGTCACGCTCGGCGCGCGGCGCCTGCCGCCCGAGGACGGGCACAGCGTGCGCGAGCGCTTCGCCCGCCACCCGATCGTCGAGGACGATGTAGTGGTCTATGCCGGGGCGACGATCCTCGGCCGGGTCAGGATCGGGCGCGGTGCGACGATCGGCGGCAATGTATGGGTGACCGGGGATGTCGCCCCCGGCGCGCTGGTGATGCAGCCGCCGGCCTTGTCCTTCGCCGAGGGAGAAGGGCCGGCGCTGTTTCCGGAGACTTAAGCGCCCCCTCTCCCGTTCGCCCTGAGCTCGTCGAAGGGCTGTTCTTTCTGCCTGCGAAGAGAAGAACAGGGCTTCGACAACCCCGGATCGAATCCGGGGCCGAACGGCAAAGGTTGCGCAACCTTGTGCAAGGGCAGACATTGAGCATGGAGAGGAGATCGCCATGGCGACCGCTTTGAACATCCGGACCGACCTGCAGGAACGCGCCGCCTCGCGCGGGATCGTCATCATGCCCTCGACCCCGACGATCGGCGCCGAGATATCGGGCATCGGCCTGAACCAGCCGCTCGACGACAGCGTGGCCGAGATCGTCCGCGAGGCCTGGCTCACCCACAAGGTGATCTTCTTCCGCGACCAGGACGTGGATTATGAAAGCCATCTCCGCCTCGGCCGGCTGTTCGGCGAGCTGGAGGGCCATCCGGTCATCCCGCATGTCGAGGGCTATCCGGAAGTGCTGGTGATCCGCGGCGTCGAGGGCGTGCAGCTCACCGCCGACGCCTTCACCCCATTCAAGGCCTATAACAAATGGCACACCGACGTGACCTTCCGCGAGCGGCCGTCGATCGCTTCGGTGCTGCGCGCCCGGCTGTTGCCGGCGCTGGGCGGCGACACGATCTGGTCGGATACGGCGGCGGCCTATGAGGGCCTGCCCCAGCCGGTGAAGGACCGCATCGCGAACCTCGATGCCGAGCATGACATCGTCGCCAGCTTCGGCGGGCGCGTGAGCGAGGAGAAAAAGGCGCAGCTCGCCCGCGATTTCCCGGCGGTGGCGCATCCGGTGGTACGCACCCATCCCGAGACCGGCGAGAAGATCCTCTACGTCAACTACACTTTCACGACGCGGATCCTCGGCATCCCCGAGGCGGAGAGCAAGGAGCTGCTGCGCCTGCTCTACGATCGGATCAAGGTGCCCGAATATCAGGTCCGCTTCCGCTGGACCCCGAACGCGATCGGCATCTGGGACAATCGATCGACTCAGCATTATGCCGTCGGCGATTACTGGCCCGCCGACCGTGTGCTGGAGCGGGTGACGGTCTCCGGCGACGTGGTGACGCGCTAGAATGTTCGTTCCCGTCCCGGTGCTGATCGCGGCCGGCGTCGTCTTTCTGGTGCTGCTTGCATTGGCCCTGCGGTCGGCGCGCAGCCGCGATCCGTTGATGGGGGGCGGACAGGCGCCGGTCTATCGCGCGCCGGCTGCGCCTCGCCTTCCGGCCGAGGCACTTGCTACCTCCCTGCCGCCCGAGGTGGAGGAACAGGTTCGCGCGCTGCTCGCGGCGGGGCGGAAGATCGACGCGATCAAGCTGGCGCGGGATGCGACGCATCTGGGGCTGAAGGAAACCAAGGATCTGGTGGAATCGCTGGAGTGAGGCGGGTCGAGCGCGACTATGACACCGCCGTCATGCTGAACTTGTTTCAGCATCCATGCGCGGTCACCTGCCCCATCAGCGTCGCTCTTGGGTTAGCTGACCGCGCATGGACCCTGAAACGAGTTCAGGGTGACGGAGTGGGTGGGACGAAAGTAGTGGCTACCATGGCCCCCTACCGCTTCGTCACCTCCGCGATCACCGCCCTGCCCTGCTCGATCGCCGCCGCGGTGGTCAGCTTGCCTGCCTGCACCTGATCGGCATAGTCCATCAGCCGCTCGCCCGAGGCCGAGCCGGTCTCGGCGACTTCGGCGACCGAGACGCCCTTGTCCTTCGCGATCGCCGCGTCCCAGGCGGCGCGGATCGCCGCCCAATAGTCCTTCGTCGCGGCCCAGTAATCGTCGGCCACCTTCACGTCATAGGTGTCGTCCGTGGCATAGGTGTTGAGCACCGTTTCCTGGACGAAGGGCACGATCTTCCCGTCGACCGGGCCCATCTTGATATTGTCCTGCCAGTGGATCCAGCCCGCGGGCGAGGGCGAGTGGCGGTTGATGCCGAGATAGCGGTCGTAGCGCGGATGCCGCACCGCATCGCGGCGGGCGAGCGGACGCCAGGTCCAGCTGCTGCGCCAGCGCCGCACGCCGCCATCGTCAGTCCATTCGCCCCAGCCGCCGTAGCGCGGGGAATCGTCGGTCTGCCACACGGTCTGCGACCAGCGGCTCTTGCGCATCCGCTCCGGAATCGCTTCGACATTCCACCGGCCATTGCCGGCATAAGCGAGGAACGAGGCCGGCTCGAAGCTCCAGTCCTGGCGCCAGTGCTTGATCACCATGGTCTTGCCGCCCTCGCCGGTGACGACCAGCATGTGCTGCAACACGATATGGCGGCCACTGTCCTCGATGACGCGGACGCTTTCATGCCCGCCCGAAATCTTCGCCGGGATCTGGGTGTAGTCCGCGCGCCAGGGCGTGGTTTCCTTCATGTCGAAGGTCACCTTGTAATTGCCCGCCATGGCGAGGATCGCGGCGCGATCCGCCTCGAACGCCGCCCTTTCCTCGGCGGCGCTGCGCGGCGCGACAGGACCGTCGGCGAGTACGGGCGCCGCGAGCGGAAGAGTGAGCAGGCCTGCGACGAGCGCCAGACGGAACGGGAATGTCTTCATGAGCATGGTTCCTCGTGATGATCGGACAAGAGGGGGAGAGAAACAGTCCCGGGGGGCAAATCCGGTGGGTGCGACTGCTTCCCTCCCCAGCCCCTCCCGGAGAGGTAGGGAGGGGAAACGGTCAGAACTTCGCGGTCAGCGACACGCTCGCGTTACGGCCGGGCTGGGTATAGGCGTCCGTGACGGTCGAGCTGGCGGCGAGCCCGCGCACATCGCTCCACCAGGCATATTTGCGGTCGAAGACGTTGAAGATGCCCGCCCGCAGGGTGAGCACATCGGCGACCCGGACATAGGCGGTCGCATCGACGATGGTGAAGCTGTCGGGGCGATAGGCAGTGGACGCAGCCTCGGACTTGGGCTTGCGCGCCGAATAGGTCGCGACGATCTGGCCGCCGAAGCGACGGTTGGGCGCGTCATACCCGATACCGCCGACCAGCTTGACCGGATCGACCGTCACCAGGGGCGATTTCACGCCATTGGCGCCCGTGCTGGTGCCCTTGGTATAGCTGGCCGCGAACCGCGCGGTGACGCCCGCGACCGGGGTCACGTCGATCTTGCCTTCCACGCCGCTGATGCGGGCACGGGCGAGGTTGATGAACTGGAAGATGATCGGATCGGCGGGAGTGCCCGCATGATTGCCGACCATCTCCTGGCTGATGAAGTTGCGGTACTTGCCGGTGAAGCCAGTCACGCCGGCGCTCACCACGGGCGTGACGATGCGCGCGCCGCCCTCGAAGCTTTCGCTGGTCTCGGGCCGGAGATCGGGATTGGGGATCGAGCGATAGGCGAATTGCGGTGAGGTCGGGTTATCGAAGAACTGGTTTACCTGAGTCGGCGACGGCGCCTTGAAGCCGCGCGCATAATTGGCGAACAGCCGGATCGGGCCGAAGGTCGCCAGCGCGGCGAGCTTGGGCGAGACCCGCGACCCGCTCTGCTTGCCGGGGGGCGCCGAGGCCGTCGGGACGAGCGCGTCGGGCTTGGGCGTCAGCGCATAATGATCGAAGCGCAGCGCCGGGAACAAGGTGAAGGCCCCATCGGCAAGGCCGATCTCATCCGAGATATAGCCGCCGACCAGGGTATAATCAGTGATCGGGAAGGCGCGGGTCGGGAAGACGTCGGGTGCGGTCGGCACGGTGCCGCCGCGGATGCCCTCCTGCCGAGTGACGCTGACATCGCCGCCATAGACCAGCTTGTGCGTCAGCGCGCCGGTCGCGAAGTCGCTGCGCAGCTCGACGCTCGCGCCATAGACGCGATTCGCGAAGGTGTTGAGGCGCGTGCGGTCCGCCGCGGTGTTGCGATCCTCGGCGGTGAACTGGCGGTTCTCGCCGTCCTGGTACCAGCCCGTCACATGCGCCGAGGCGATCGCGCCGGTGCCGGTATAGAGCCAGTCGAGCGCCACGCGGTCGCGCTTGGTGCGGTCGCTTGCGGTGAGGCCGATCACGCCGGTCGCCGGGACCGGCACTGCGGCGGAGATGCCGCTCAACACGGTCGTGCGCACATGGCCATCGAGATGATCATAGGTCAGGCGGACGCGGTTATGGTCATCGGGCGACCAGACCAGCTTGGCCAGCACCGAATTCGAGCTGGTGTCCTGCGGGTTGGGCGCGGTGCGGTTCGCGTTGGGCGATTCGTTGGTGCCCATGTTGTCGAGCTCATGCCCGTCGCGGCCGGTATAGGCGACCATCGCCGACCAGTTGCCGATCGCCCCGGCGACGATACCGGTTTCGGAGAACTGGTCGTCAGCCGAATCGAAACCGGCGCGGGCGATGCCGCCAAAGCTCTTGCCGCCGGTGAGGAAATCCTGCGGATCGCTGGTCACGAAGCTGACCGCCCCGGCCAGGCCGTCGCTGCCATAAAGCGCCGAGGCCGGGCCGCGCAGAATCTCGACTGACTTGACCACGCCGAGATCGACATAGTCGCCGCGTCCGGCGCTCTGCGCGCCGAATTCGAACCCGTCGGGCACGCGCACGCCATCGACCTGGATCAGCACGCGATTGCCCTCGAGCCCGCGGATATTGAAGCCGGCATTGCCGTCGCGTCCGGTGACGCCCTGCGCCGCGCCGAAACGGGTCGGCGCGCGGCGGACGCTGACGCCGGGTTCGAAGCGGACCAGATCCTTGATGTCGCTCGCGAGCTGGTCGGCGATCGTCTCGGCGGTGATCACGGTGACGGTGGCGGGCACGTCGGAGATCAGCAGCGGTGTGCGCGTCGCGGTGACGGTGACGAGGTCCTTGTCCTCGTCGGCGGGGCGAGCCTCGTCGGCGGCGTGCGCCGCGCCGGCGGCCAGCGCCCAGGCGATCGCGAGCGCGGCGGCGCCGGTGCGGATGGGCGCGCGCGGCGTGGTGATGTGGTCGATCATGATACCCCCGAAGTGACACGTAATGCTAATGCGAGTGATTCGCGTTTGCATCTGCTAGGAGTGATGGGGGCGGGTGTCAATTCGCCGGCGAAGAAGCTCGCATTCCTCCCCGGCACGGGGAGGAACTAGGACGGAAATTGGGGTACTGGACGTTTACGGAAAGCGCGCTATATACCGATCGGTATGGAACAGGATCTTGCCCCGGCACCCACCAAGGGACGGCCCCGGGAATTCTGCGTGGAAAGCGCGCTCGCCTCCGCGCTCCGGGTTTTCTGGAGCCGCGGCTATGAAGGCGCATCCATGTCCGAGCTGACCGCCGAGATGGGCATTACCAAGCCGAGTCTCTACGCCGCGTTCGGCAACAAGGAAGCGTTGTTCCACAAGGCGCTCGACCTCTATGAGCGCGAAAAGCTCGCTTATATGCGCTACGCACTCGACGCGCCGACCGCGCGCGGCGTGGCGGAGAAGCTGCTGCGCGGTGCGCTCGAAATCCAGATGAGCAATTGCGACCCCAAGGGCTGCCTCGGCGTGATCAGCATGAGCGCGTGCGGCCTCGAGGCCGAATCGATCAAGGCCGAGGTGGTCAAGCGTCGCGCCTCCTCCGAAGCCGCGATGATCGCGCGCTTCGAGCGTGCCAGGAAAGAGGGCGACTTGCCGGAGACGATCGAGCCGGTCGCGCTGGTGCGCTATCTCACCGCGCTACTGCAGGGACTGTCGGTCCAGGCGGGTTCGGGCGCGACCTGCCAGGAGCTGAGCCAGCTGGTCGAAACCAGCCTGTCGGTCTGGCCCACTCGATGATTGAAATTAATTGTACCCACCGGTATAAAAGGCGCTTGACGCGCCGCAGCATGGCGTTATATACCGATCGGTATTGAATGCGGGTCCTTCACCGGCTCGCCATGGCGGAGGGAAACGCCCATGACCAAGTCGGACTGCTGAACCACCTGCGAGCGGCCTGAGGCCAATCGCGCATCATCATTTTCGAGGATCGAGGAGCGGATGGCATGAGGCTGTCCGTTGCCGGCCCTTCACGCCCCGAGCGCATCCGCCCGCGAGACATGATGTCGTCGCGCCCGGCGCCTCGTGGCCAATCACTTCAAGGGGAATAGCCATGGCCTATCTCGACATCGACAACATGTTCGCCGCCCCCGTCCGCAGCCGCGCGATGGAGGTCTCGATCGCGCCGGACGGCGAGACCGGCAGCTTCTCGGCGCTCGAATGGAGCGTGATCGCGGTCTCGCGCCGCGACACCTTGTCCAGCCTGGAGGAGCCCGGCCGGGTCTCCCGCGCGCTGGGCGGCCTGTTCGGCATCGGCACCCGCTCGCGGCTGGCCGACACCAGGCTCGAGGCGCTGCGCCGGCTCGCCGTCCATGCCTGGCGCCGCGGCTATGCCATCGCCCAGGCCGAGATCGACCGGTTCCTCGACGCCGGCTTCACCCTTTCCCAGGCCGAGACCCTGGTGGCCAGCGTCACCGGCGACCGGGTCGGCCTCGTCCAGATCTACGCCAATCCAAGGATCGCCGCATGAACATGATCACCCCCATCGAGAGCACGACCGCGCGACCGCTGGTCGACGGTTTCAACCGCATGTCGCGAACGCGGCGTGCGGCGATCGTCCTCATCCCCCTGGCGATCGTCGCCGCGGCCGGCACCAAGCTGGCCGGTGAGTCCCCGGCCGTTGCCGCCGCTCCTCCCCCGGCGGCGGTAACGGTCGCGGCACCTCTGGTGCGCGAGGTCAACGAGTGGGACGACTATGTCGGCCGCTTCGCGCCGAGCCGCACGGTCGAGATCCGTCCCCGCGTGGCGGGCGAAGTGACCGGCATCCATTTCCGCGACGGCGAGATCGTGCAGAAGGGCCAGCTGCTCTTCACCATCGATCCCCGCCCGTTCGCCGCGGCTCTGGCCGAGGCACGCGCCAATGCGGCGAGCGCACGCAGCGCGCTGGCGCTGGCCCAGGCCGATCTCGGCCGCGCGACCCGGCTGATCGCCGATGAGGCGGTGTCGGCGGGCGAAGTGGATTCGCTGCGTGCCAAGGTGCAGGCAGCGCAGGCCGCACTTGCCGCCGCCGATGCGCGCGTCCGGGTCCGGGCGCTCGACATCGAGTTCACCCAGGTCCGCGCGCCGATCGCCGGCCGCATCTCCGACCGCAAGGTCGATGCCGGCAACCAGGTCGCGGGCGGCGAGGGCACCAACGGCACGGTGCTGACCACGATTAACGCGCTCGACCCGATCTACTTCACCTTCGACGGGTCGGAGGCGCTGTACCTGAAGACGCAGCGCGCCCGTCAGCCCGGCGCCGAGCCGGCGGCGGTCGAGATCCAGCTGCAGGACGAGACCGAGCATCGCTGGAAGGGCCGCCTCGACTTCACCGACAATGGCCTGGACCAGCGCAGCGGCACGATCCGCGGTCGCGCGGTGCTGTCCAACCCGGGCTATTTCCTGACGCCCGGCATGTTCGGCAACATGCGGCTGGCGAGCGGCGGCAAGGCCCCGGCCCTGCTGGTGCCCGACACGGCCATCCAGACCGACCAGGCGCGCAAGATCGTGCTGACGGTCGACGCGCAGAACCAGGTTTCGGCCAAGCCGGTCGAACTGGGTCCGGTGGTCGACGGCCTGCGGGTCATCCGCTCGGGCATCGGGCCGAAGGACCGGGTGATCATCGCCGGCAACCAGATGGCGATGCCCGGCGCCAAGGTCGCCCCCACGGCAGGCCGCATCGCCGCCGCGACGACGGCGTCGGCCGCGCCGGCGGTGTCGCTGCCCGTCGCGGGCGAGGCGACCATCGCGAACTGAGACCAACCACCCCGTTCGCCCTGAGCTTGTCGAAGGGCTGCTCTTCTTCTCGACGGTGAGAAGGAAGAACAGTGCTTCGACAAGCTCAGCACGAACGGTGGTGAAGATATTTCCTCTCTGAAGGACGAAATCCATGCGCTTTTCGCGCTTCTTCATCACGCGGCCGATCTTTGCCGCGGTGATCGCGGTCGTCATCACGCTTGTCGGTGCGATCGCCTATATGACCCTGCCGGTGTCGCAATATCCCGACATCGTGCCGCCGACCGTGACGGTCAGCGCTGCCTATCCCGGCGCCTCGGCCGAGACGGTCGCGGAGACCGTTGCCGCGCCGATCGAGCAGGAGATCAACGGCGTCGACAACATGCTGTACCAGTCCTCGCAATCGACTGGTGACGGCAAGGTCGTCATCACCGTCACCTTCAAGCAGGGCACCGATCTCGATGCCGCGCAGGTGCTGGTGCAGAACCGCGTCGCCATCGCGGTGCCGCGCCTGCCCGAGGAAGTGCAGCGGCTCGGCGTGGTGACGCGCAAGACCTCGCCCGACTTCCTGATGGTCGTGAACCTGATCTCGCCCGACAACTCGCTCGATCGCGGCTATATCTCCAACTATGCGCTCACCCAGGTGCGCGACCGCCTCAGCCGCATCGACGGCGTGGGCGACGTGCAGCTGTTCGGGTCGCGCGACTATTCGATGCGCGTCTGGATCGATCCCGGCCGCGCCGCCGCGCTCGACCTGACCGCCGGCGAGATCGTCGCGGCGCTGCGCGCGCAGAACGTGCAGGTCGCCGCCGGCACCCTGGGCCAGCCGCCTTATGCCAGCGGCAACGCCTTCCAGCTCAACGTCGAGACTCAGGGCCGCCTGACCGACCCCAAGCAGTTCGCCGATGTGGTGATCCGCACTGACCCCGATGGCCGCCAGGTCAAGGTGTCGGACGTCGCCCGGGTCGAGCTCGGCGCGCAGGATTACGGCTCCAACACCTATCTCTCGGGCAAGCCGACGGTCATCGTCGCGGTGTTCCAGCGCCCCGGCTCCAACGCGCTCGCCGCGGCGGAAGGGGTCTCCGCCGAGATGAAGTCCATGTCCGCCCGCTTCCCCAAGGGGCTCGAATACAAGGTCATCTACAACCCTACCGAGTTCATCGCGCAGTCGATCGACGCGGTGAAGGACACGCTGCTCGAGGCGATCGTGCTCGTCGTGCTCGTCATCCTGGTGTTCCTGCAGAAGTGGCGCGCGGCGATCATCCCGGTGGTCGCGATCCCGGTCTCGCTGATCGGTACCTTCGCGGTGCTGGCGGCGTTCGGATATTCGCTCAACAACCTGTCGCTGTTCGGGCTGGTGCTGGCGATCGGCGTGGTCGTCGACGACGCGATCGTCGTCGTCGAGAATGTCGAGCGCAACCTCGAGCGCGGGCTCTCCCCGCTCGAGGCGGCGCGTACCTCGATGGACGAAGTGTCGGGCGCGCTCGTCGCGATCGTGCTCGTGCTCTGCGCGGTGTTCGTGCCGACGGTGTTCCTGACCGGCCTGTCGGGCGCCTTCTACCGCCAGTTCGCGGTGACCATCTCGACCGCGACGATCATCTCGCTCGTCCTGTCGCTGACCCTGTCGCCCGCGCTCGCCGCCCTGCTGCTCCGCCACAAGGAGACGACCGGGACCGAGAACCGCTTCCAGCGGATCGTCAACCGTGCCGGCGACGCGTTCAACCGCGGCTTCGAGCGGATGAGCGTCGGCTATGCCGCGCTGACGCGCCGGCTGGTCAGCGCGCCGAAGAAGATGATGTTCGCTTATGCGGGCCTCATCGCGCTGACCGGCGGGGTGTTCTGGATCACGCCGACCGGCTTCGTGCCGGCGCAGGACCAGGGTTACTTCCTGACCGTGATCCAGCTGCCGCCAGGCTCCTCGATCGAGCGGACCGACGCGGTGATGCGCAAGGTCGCGGCCAAGATCCTGCCGCTCAAGGGCATCAAGGGCTCGGTCATGCTGGCCGGCTTCGACGGCCCATCCCAGACGCTCGCGCCCAATTCGGCGGCGGCCTATTTCCCGCTGCAGAGCTTCGAGGAACGCAGGAAGCTCGGCGTCACCTTCCAGGGCATCATGGCCGAGGCACGCAAGGCGACCGCCGACGTGAACGAGGCGCGGCTGCTGATCGTGCCGCCGCCGCTGATCCAGGGCATCGGCTCGGCCGGCGGATACCGGATGATGGTGCAGGATACCGAGGGACGCGGTTACGCCGATCTGGGCAAGAATTCCTATGACCTGATCGGCAAGGCCAACCAGACCAGCGGCCTCGCCCAGATCTACACCTTCTTCGACACCGCGACGCCGCGCATCTTCACCGATGTCGACCGGACCAAGGCGAACATGCTCGGCGTGCCGCCCGAGCGGGTGTTCGAGGCGCTGCAGGTCTATCTCGGCTCGGCGTTCGTCAACGACTTCAACTTGCTCGGGCGCACCTACCGCGTCACCGCCCAGGCCGATGCGCCGTTCCGCAACACCACCGCCGACATCGCCAACCTGAAGACCCGCTCCAATTCGGGCCAGATGGTGCCGATCGGGTCGGTCGCGACCTTCCAGGACAAGACCGGGCCGTACCGCGTCGTCCGCTACAACCTCTTCCCCGCGGTCGAGGTGGACGGCGACACGGCACCCGGATTCTCCTCGGGCCAGTCGCTGGTGACGATGGAGAAGCTCGCCGACAAGACCCTGCCCGCCGGCTATTCCCATGAGTGGACGGGCATCGCCTATCAGCAAAAGGCAGCGGGCAGCACGGCCGGCCTCGTCTTCCTGATGGCGGTAGTGTTCGTCTTCCTGGTGCTGGCGGCGCAATATGAGAGCGTCACCTTGCCGCTGGCGATCGTGCTGATCGTGCCGATGTGTCTGCTCGCGGCGATGACCGGCGTGAACCTGCGGGGCATGGACAATAACGTCCTGACCCAGATCGGCCTGGTCGTGCTGATCGCGCTGGCCGCGAAGAACGCGATCCTCGTGGTCGAGTTCGCCAAGCAGGCCGAGGAGCAGGAAGGCCTGTCGCCGATCGAGGCGGCGGTGCGGGCGGCGCAGACCCGTCTCCGCCCGATCCTGATGACCAGCTTCGCCTTCATCCTCGGCTCGGTGCCGCTGGTGATCGCGACCGGCGCGGGCGCCGAGCTGCGCCAGGCGCTGGGCACCGCGGTGTTCTTCGGGATGATCGGCGTCACTGGCTTCGGCCTGCTCTTCACGCCGACCTTCTATGTCGTCTGCCGGGCGCTCGCGATGCGGTTCACCCGCCGTCGCGAGCACCAGCTGCCGGCGACTCTTCAGCCCGCCGAATAAGGAGCGGCCGTCATGAAACAGCTATTGCTTGCCTCGATCTCCGCGCTGGCGCTGTCCGCCTGCGCCGCCGGCCCCGACTTCGTCGCGCCGGTCGCCCCGCCCAAGGCGGCGGGGCAGTTCATCGGCAGCGCCAGCCCCAGCGTCTCGACCGCCCCGGCGGACGACCATTGGTGGCAGCTCTACCGCGACCCGGCGCTCGACCAGTTCGTCGCCGAGGCGCTCGCCGCCAACACCGATATCCGCGTGGCGGTGGCGCGGCTCGACAAGGCACGCGCGTCGCTGCGCGGCGTCCGGTCGGACCGGCTGCCCCAGACCTCGATCGGCGCGACCGGCGGCTATGGCCGCACCCCCGACAGCCAGCGCCTGCCGGGCTCGGCCGCCGAGGGCGAATCCTATGATGTCGGGCTGAGCGTCTCCTATGAGGTCGACCTGGCCGGTCGCGTCCGCCGCAACATCGAGGCGGCGCGCGGCGACGTCCGCGCCGCCGATGCCGATGCCGATGCGGTGCGCGTCGCGGTGGTCGCCGCGACCACCCGCGCCTATGTCGATGCCGCCTCCTCGGCCGAGCGGCTCGGCGTGGCGAAGCGCATCGTCGAGCTGCTCGACAAGTCCGCGACCCTGACCGGCAAGCGCGTCGAGGCGGGCCGCGCGGCGAAGCTCGACCAGGTGCGCATCACCACCCTGCGCGACCAGCGTGCCGCGCTCGTCCCCGCGATCGAGGCGGAGCGCCAGGCGGCCTTGTTCCGGCTGGCGACCCTGACCGGGCGGACGCCGCAGGAACTGCCCGAGATCGCCGCGGCGCGGACCGACACGCCGCATCTCGACCAGCCGATCCCGGTCGGCGACGGCCAGGCGCTGCTGGCGCGGCGGCCGGACGTGCGCGCGGCCGAGCAGCGGCTGGCGGCGGCGACGGCGCGCATCGGCGTGGCGACGGCAGAGCTCTATCCGCGCATCACGCTGGGCGGATCGGTCGGGTCGAGCAGCGCGAGCATCGGCGATCTGTTCGGCGGCGGCGCGCTGCGCTTCCTGCTCGGGCCGCTGATCAGCTGGTCCTTCCCCAACCAGGAAGCCGCGCGGGCGCGCATCGCCGAGAGCGAAGCAGGCAGCCGCGAGGCGCTTGCCCAGTTCGACGGGACGGTGCTCCAGGCGCTGGAAGAGACCGAGACCGCGCTGGCCACCTATCAGGGCGAACTGAAGCGCCGCGCCGCCCTGCAGGCCGCGCGCGACGGGGCGGAAGCGGCCGCCCGTATCACCCGCGCCCGCCAGCGCGAGGGACAGATCGACTTCCTCGAAGTACTGGATGCCGAGCGCACCTTCGCCGATGCGGACGCCGACCTGGCGGCATCGGACGCGCGGATCGCCGGCGCGCAGATCGACCTGTTCCGCTCGCTCGGCGGCGGGTGGCAAAGGCCGGTGATCGCGGCGCGGTAGGGGGAGGGAACCCCCCACCATCCGTTCGCCCTGAGCTTGTCGAAGGGCTGTTCTTCCCCTTAGGCTCGCCCAATGAGCTTCTGGGCCTATATGCTGCACTGCCGGGCCGGCCGATTGTACGTCGGCCACACCGACAATCTTGAAGCCAGAATCGGTCAGCATCAAAGCGGACTGATCCCTGGTTACACGCGAGACTATGGTCCGGTGACGCTTGTGTGGTCGCAGGAATTTCCGAGGCGGATCGAGGCACTTGAGGCCGAACGGCGGATCAAAGGGTGGAGCCGTGCCAAGAAGCTGGCGCTGATCCGTGGCGATTGGGATCTCATTTCACGACTGGCGAAAGGGAAGAACAGTCCTTCGACAAGCTCAGGACGAACGGAGGAGTGGGATCCGCCCCAACTCTAACGTTGCGCCGCTTGCGTCCCCCTCGCCCAGCCCCTAGCGCGCAGGGGCTTCACCCCCTTCGAGCGAGCCCGATGCGCCCGATTCTCTCCTTCCTCGCCCTCGCCTTCCTCGCGCTGGCGGCACCCGCCACGGCGCAGCAGCACAGCAGGCCCGCACCCGGCCTGGTGCGCGTGCGGATCGTCACCGCGCTCGGCCCGATCGTGATCGCGCTCGACGCCAGGCGCGCGCCGAAGACCACCGCGAACTTCCTCGCTTATGTCGACGACAAGAGGCTCGACAATACCAGCTTCTATCGCTCGGCGCGGAGCAAGGCTGACCCGACCTATGGCTTCGTCCAGGGCGGGATCGGCACCGATGCGCGGCGCATGCTGCCGTCGCCGGTGCCGCTGGAGCCGACCAGCCGGACCGGTATCCGCCATGTCGATACGGTGATCTCGATGGCGCATGGCCGCGACGAGAATGGCGCGACCGGCAATTTCGCGATCATGCTCGGCGCGCATCCGAGCATGGACGCGAAGCCGGGCTATACCGGCTATGCCGCGTTCGGCCATGTCGTCGAGGGCATGGACGTGGTGCGCAAGATCCTCGCCCAGCCGATCGGCGGCGGATCTGGCCCGATGAAGGGCCAGATGATCCTGAAGCCGATCCCGCTGATCCGGGCCGAACGGATCGACGGCACAGCCAAGCCCACCGGCGTGGTGCAGCCCTGGCTGATCGGGGTGAAATAGGCGCCGGCGCTTCCCTGTTCCGTGCTCATAACAGGGTGAATTTCCCGCGGACCAGGGCGGCTCGGTCGGGGAACGGGGACGGATCGAAGCGTAAGCAATCGGCCATCATGAGAAACAGCGGGGCGGGTTTCACGCGCCTGATCGGTACACTGTCCTAGACCAGCGAATAGTTGAATCGACGATAGAGCGCCTCGCACCTTATTGTGCTCCCGCGAAGGCGGGAGCCCAGGCTGGGTCCCCGCCTTCGCGGGGACACAAGGTTCTTTGCTCGAATGACGACTGACGTCTGTCTTGGGCTGACTGCGCTTCTAAAGGTTCCGTGCAGCCTTTTCGGCGTCGGCAACCTCCGGCTCCCAGCCGAACACGCTGCGGCCGCCATAGTCGTGCGAATTGCGGCATTCTTCCGCCACGAATTCGGGCAGGGTCGGGCCGGTCGCGTGGCGTTCCATCGCGCGGGCCTGGGCGTCGAGGCGCTGGATCGCGGCGAGCTTCTCGTCATTGCCGAGCTTTGCCTTGCCGACCGCCTGCTTCATCACCGCGATGGTCCGGTCGAAGACCTTGATCGGCACCGGATAGGGATGGCGATCCTTGCCGCCATGCGCGAGCGAGAAGCGGGCGGGATCGGCGAAGCGGCAGGGCGCGCCGTGGATCACCTCCGCCACCATCGCCAGCGAGCGCACCGTGCGCGCGCCGACGCCGGGGACGAGCAGCAATTCCGGGAAATCGGCCGGGCCATTCTCGGCCGCGGCGGCGAGCGTGCCGTGGAGGCGGCGGATCATCACGTCGGATGGGCGGACGTCGTGATGGCCGGGCAGGACCAGGTGCGGGAGCATCGGCTGGTCGGTCGGCGCGGGCGGCTTGACCGGTTCGAGCGCGGCGGCCTCGCGGGCGATGCGGTCGGGGCCGAGATCGCGGAGCAGGTCGAGTTGCGCATCGCGAGACGCGGCGGCGCGGCGATCGGTGAGGTTGACGATCTCGCCGCCGCCCCTGCCCTCGATCGCGGCGTGCGGCGCGTCGACGAAACTGCCCAGCCCCTCGGACGACCAATGGTAGCGCCGGGCCTGGCGCAGATCGCCGTTCATGCCCTGCTGCACCACGACCCATTGCCCGTCATCGGCGATAATGAAGCCGTGGAGATAGAGATCGAACCCGTCCTGCACCGCCGCACTGTCGACCTTGGCGACGAGCCGGCTGGTGCGCGCAAGGCCGGCGCCATCGAGCCCGACCCGGTCGCCGATCGCGACCAGCTCGCCGGGCGTGCGGCGCGACTGTTTGCCGCGCCCGCCGCAGACATGGAGGCCGAGCTCGCCCGACAGCGGCGCAAGGCCGCGCTTCAGCGCGCCGATCACGCTCGTCGTGATGCCCGAGGAATGCCAGTCCATGCCCATCACCGCGCCGAAGCTCTGGAACCAGAAGGGGTGCGCAAGCCGGCGCAGCAGCTCGTCCCGCCCGTAATGATGCACGATCGCCTGCGCCATGACCGCCCCGAGGCTCGCCATGCGCGTACTCAGCCATGGCGGCACATGGCCGCCATGGAGGGGAAGATCGGCACTGCCGGCGCGATTGGCCATCATCACCTCTGGAACGAACTGGGAACATGCTAGCAGGTGATCGCGGCGCTGGCCACAACGAACGGGGGAACGGTCCCTCGCCCCCATGCATTGAGGTCGCCTCAACCGGCGAGGATGACCATGGCGAAATCGAACCCGAAAAAGACCGTCGCCGAGCAGCGCGCGATCCAGGCGCAGGTGGCTAAAGCCGACAAGAAGCCCAAGAAGAAGGGCGGCGCGATGCAGGCCGGTGCGCGAAAATATCCCGAGCCGCCGCTGCCGCAGCAGCATCAGCTGAAGCCGGGCAAGGAATCCGCGCTCGATCCGGCGCCGCTGTACGATGCGCCTTTCTACAAGGGATCGGGCAAGCTGGAGGGCCTGGCGGCGATCGTCACCGGCGGGGATTCGGGGATCGGCCGCTCGGTCGCGATCCTGTTCGCGCGCGAGGGCGCCGACGTCGCGATCCTGCATCTCGACGAGGACGAGGATGCGCAGGTCACCAAAAAGGCGGTCGAGCAGGAAGGCCGGCGCGCCATCGTCATCGCGGGCGACGTGCGCGACCAGGCATTCTGCAAGGCCGCGGTGAAAGAGGTGGCGAAGGCGTTCGGGCGGCTCGACATCCTCGTCAACAACGCCGCCTTCCAGGTCCATTCCAGCTTTGCCGACCTGACGGCCGAGCATTTCGACCAGACGCTGAAGACCAATCTCTACGGCTATTTCTTCATGGCGCAGGCAGCGGTCGCGAAGATGAAGCCGGGCGGTGCGATCGTGAACACGGGCTCGGTCACCGGCATCATGGGCAACAAGGATCTGCTCGATTATTCGATGACCAAGGGCGGCATCCATGCCTTTACCCGCAGCCTGGCGACGCACCTGATCCCGCAGGGCATCAGGGTGAACGCGGTTGCGCCGGGGCCGGTCTGGACCCCGCTCAACCCGAGTGACAAGGAAGCGCCCGACGTCGCGACCTTCGGTGCCGACACGCCGATGAAGCGCCCGGCCCAGCCCGAGGAAATCGCGCCGGCCTATGTCTTCCTCGCCTCGCCGCAATGCTCCAGCTACATCACCGGGGAGATATTGCCGATCATCGGGGGCTATGGCGGCGGGTGATCCGCAGCCCAAGTAATTCTGTTGGAACCCGCGGAAAAACGGACAGTAAAGCGGGATTTTCGCCAGCCAACGTCGACCCCGAATTTTCGGCGCGTTACTGTGGCGACGGATGGCGCCCAGGCTATCCATGCCCCGCTCAGTCGTATTTCCAGGAAGAGCGCCGGGAATTCGATCGGCATGAATATTACCGTTTTTCCTGCGCATTTTCGAGAATTGATCAGGAGTATTTACGGTATTCCTGATGTTATTTGTCACCTCGTCATCGGATAAGGGCATGGCGTGACGGCTCCGGTGCGGCGGCATGGGCCGACGACGACCGCAGCATAGGACGCGGCGGGAGCCGGTTGAATCGAACGCCGCGGCCGTTGCCATTGCGACCGCGACGTTTCCCGGTACATATCACCGTCGTGGCACTGACACCCGAAGCCCGGGCCCGATAGCGGGCGCGCGATCATCCAGCGGCGGGACGATCGCCGGTAATCCCGCCCGGGCCGAAGAATCGCGCTGATCCAGAGCAAGTCGCGCTGATCGCGCGGACCTTTCCCGTCGCCCTGCAGTTGACCCCGCGAACAGTGACGGGAGCGGACAATGGCGACGAAAAGCGGCGTGACATCGGGCAATGGCGGCGAAACCCACCAGACGGTGTCGAACGAGGCGGAGAACGGCCTGACCACCAACCAGGGCATCCGCGTCTCGGACAACCAGAACCAGCTGAAATCCGGCCCGCGCGGCCCCGTGCTGCTGGAGGATTTTGTCCTTCGCGAGAAGATCTTCCATTTCGACCATGAGCGCATCCCGGAGCGGATCGTCCATGCGCGCGGCTCGGCGGCGCACGGCTTCTTCGAATGCTATGAGAGCCTGGCCGACATCACCAAGGCCGACCTGTTCCAGCGCGCGGGCGAGCGCACGCCGCTGTTCACGCGCTTCTCCACCGTGGCGGGCGGCGCCGGATCGGTCGACACGCCGCGCGACGTGCGCGGCTTTGCGGTAAAATTCTACACCAAGGAGGGCAATTGGGATCTGGTCGGCAACAATATCCCGGTGTTCTTCATCCAGGACGCGATCAAATTTCCCGACCTGATCCATTCGGTGAAGATGGAGGCGCAGACCGGCTATCCCCAGGCGGCCAGCGCGCACGACACCTTCTGGGACTTCATCAGCCTGATGCCGGAATCGACGCACATGGTGATGTGGGCGATGTCCGACCGGACCATCCCGCGGTCGCTGCGCACGATGGAGGGGTTCGGCATCCACACCTTCCGGCTGGTCAACGCCAAGGGCAAGTCGACGTTCGTGAAGTTCCACTGGAAACCGAAACAGGGCGTGCAATCGACCTGCTGGGACGAAGCGGTGAAGATCGCCGGCGCAGACCCCGATTTCCACCGGCGCGACCTGTTCGAAGCGATCGACCGGGGCGACTTCCCCGAATGGGAGCTCGGTATCCAGGCGTTCGACCAGAAATTCGCCGACAGCCTGCCGTTCGACGTGCTCGACCCGACCAAGATCATCCCCGAGGAAATATTGCCGGTGCGCATCATCGGGCGGATGGTGCTCGATCGCTATCCGGACAATTTCTTCGCCGAGACCGAACAGGTCGCCTATTGCCCGGCGAACGTGGTGCCGGGCGTGGACTTCACCAACGATCCCCTGCTCCAGGGGCGGCTCTTTTCCTATCTCGACACGCAGCTGAAGCGGCTCGGCTCGACCAATTTCCACCAGCTGCCGATCAACGCGCCGAAATGCCCGGTGATGAATTTCCAGCGCGACGGGCACATGCAGATGGCGATCCCCAAGGGCCGCGCGAATTACGAGCCGAACAGCCTGTCCGAAGCGGGCGAGGATGGCGGCCCGCGCGAATGCCCGATGACGGGCTTCACCAGCTTCCCCGCGGCCGACGGCCCGGACGAGCAGGGCGACAAGCTGCGCATCCGGCCCGAGAGCTTTGCCGATCATTACAGCCAGGCGCGATTGTTCTTCCGCTCGCTCGCCGCGCCGGAACAGGCGCATCTGGCGTCGGCGCTGGTGTTCGAGCTGTCCAAGGTCGGGCTCGAGCATGTCCGGGTGCGGATGATGTCGAACCTGGTCAATGTCGATGCCGCGCTCGCCAAGCGCGTCGCGGACGGGCTCAACATGCCGTTGCCCAAGGCGTCCAAGGCGGCGGTGGCGCCGCAGGATCTCGATCCCTCGCCCGCGCTGCGCATCGTCGAGGGGCCGCGCGCGCCCGCCGATATCAAGGGCCGGTCGATCGCGGTGCTGATCGCCGACGGATCGGACGCCAAGGCCGTCGCGACCATGGTCGACGCGATCACCGGCGCGGGCGCCCGCGCCGTGATCGTCGCGCCCAAGGTCGGCGGGGCCAAACTGTCCGACGGCAAGCTGCTCAAGGCCGATGCGCAGCTCGCCGGCTATCCCTCGGTGCTGGCCGATGCCGTGGCGATCATCCTGTCGGAGGAAGGCTGCGCGGCGTTGCTGAAGGAAGCGGCGGCGGTGCAGTTCGCGATGGATGCGTTCGGCCATCTCAAGGCGATCGGCCATTCGCCCGAAGCCCAGCCGCTGCTCGACAAGGCCGGGGTCGTGCCGGACGAGGGCGTGGTGCCGGCGGACAAGGGCTTCACCGCGGCGGCGGCGAAGCGTTTCTGGGACCGCGAGCCGGGCGTGCGCACGCTCGCCTGATGGACGACGGAACCACAAGGCCTTCCAAGTCGTTTCGCGGGTTCAACGAAAAGGATAATATGATGTTGGGAACTATTGCTGCAATCCTGGTGGTGCTCTGGCTGCTCGGCTTCTTTGCCTTTCATGTCGCAGGCGGGCTGATCCACTTGCTGCTCGTCATCGCGGTGGTGATGATCATTCTTCACTTCGTGACCGGCCGCCGCACGGTATAGGGGCGATCGACGGGATGTCGTGCGCCTGAGCGCGTCGGAAAAAGGATTCGCGCGGAGGCGCGGAGGCGCGGAGATCGTCCTCGGCGCGCAGGATTCCTGTCATCGCCGGCTTTGGACTGGCTGGTCGTTACGGACCGCCAGTCCCCCGGTCGCTTCCTCTCCGCGCCTCCGCGCCTCCGCGTGACATCATCCCCGCCACTGGCGGGGCCAGACCGAGAATCGCTCTCTGCCCCGGCAAACGCGGGCAATGGCGCGATTGGCCTCAGCGATTGGGCACCGCGATCGGCAAGTCGACCTTCACCGCATGAGTCTTGATCGGCATGAGCAGGATGAGACCGGCGCAGACCGCACCGAGCAGACCCATTGCGCGCTCGCCCCGGCGGAAATCGCGGACGGCCTGGCAGATGCAATAGACCGCCACCACCGGCAGCCCGAGAAACCAGAACCACATCAACCTTCCCCCTGCCCCGTCCCGGCGCTCAGCGCGGCGGGATCGCCAGCTCGAACGGCGTGACCGGCAGACCGCTCGTGTCGGTGAGGGTACAGGTCGGGCTGTCGCCCCAGCAATAGCGGATACGCGTCGCATCCATGGCATCAGCCTTCACCACCACGGTCGTGCCGTCGATGCGGGCGTCGGCGTAGCGGCACGATCCGGCCGCCGGGCCGCATAGTTCGAACGCGTTGGGCTGGCCGCTCCAGGCCGCCAGCGTGCCGGTGATCTGGCCGAACGGGATGATCACGCCATCGGCCGAGCGGCGCACGGCGCCGGGCACCGCGCCGGCCGGCGGGGTTGCGTCACCATAAACGGTGTGGCGCGCGGCGATGGCGAGGCGGCGGCCGATATCCTGCTTGTTCGAGGGGTGGAGATTGGTCGCGTCGCCGATATCGACCGTGACGATCGACGCGGCCCTGGCATCGGCATTCGCGGCACGGCGCTGCGCCTCGCGGACTTCGGACCAGACCGATTCCACCGGCGCGGTCGGGCGCGGGCCGTAATTGGGGATTTGCACGATGAGGAACGGCAAGTCCGCGCCGAAGCGGCCGCGCCAGTCGCCCATCATCGCCGCCAGCGTCGCCTGATACCGGCTGCTGAAATAGATGTCGGATTCGCCCTGATACCAGATCGCGGCCTTGAACCCGTAGCCGCCGATCGGGGCGATCATGCCGTTATAGAGCTGGGTGACGCCGTGCGTCGGGCCCCAGGGAAGCTGCGGCGCGATGAGGCCGTTCGGCACTTCCGCATAGCGCCATGGACTGGACAGCGGCACGGCGGTGCCGTCCTTCAGGCGGATCGCGCGCGTCTCGGCCTGGCCGCTCATCCCGCAATTGCGCCAGCTGCAGAAGATGTTGGTGACGATGATGTTGGCGCCCGCATGAAGCACGCCCGCAGGGATCTCGTGCAGCGCCTGTTTCGACCAGCTGGTGCCGCCGACGCCCTTGCCGTTGATCCAGCTCTGGTCCTCCTCATTGACCGAGCCGAGATCGAGCGTCGCGGCTTGCGCTGCCTGCGCCGCGGTGAGATCGACGCTGGTGCGCAACCACATCTGACCGACGAAACCGTCGGGCGAATTGCCGGTCCACAGCGCCCAGGGGCCGAGCGCGGCAGGGGCGGTTTTCCAGTCGGTGACGGGATAGGCGGGCTCCCAGGGATTGCCCCTGGCGGCTGCGGCACCGTTCGCTTTCCACCAACTTTCCCAGCTTGCGTCCCAGCGGCGCTGCGCGGCCTGGGGGTCGGTGCGGTAGAGCGCGAGCATGTCGAGATCGGCGTTGTACTGGCCGAGCTTGCGCAGATTCGGCTCGCTTACCCAGTCGCGCACCCGGCTGCCGCCCCAGGCGGAGACGACGAGGCCGACCGGGGCGTTGGTGGTCTTTTTGATCTCGCGGGCGAAATAATAGCAGCTCGCCGAGAAATTGCCGACCGTGTCGGGGGAACCGACGGTCCAGGACACCGGCGTGGCGAAGGTGGAAAGCGGGGTCAGGCTGTCCTTCGTCGCGATGCCGAGCTGGCGGATCTGGCCATCGGTCGCGGCGCGCATCTCGAAGGCCGCATTGCCCGCGGCGCGGACCGCGAGCTGCATGTTGGACTGGCCGGTGCAGAGGAAGACGTCGCCGAGCAGCACGTCCTGGACAGCCTGGGTTGCGCCGCCGCTGCGCGCCTCCAGAATGTAGGGGCCGCCGGAGGGGAGCGCCGGGAGCGTGGTGCGCCATTGGCCGGTCTTGTCGGCCTTGGCGGTGGCGGTTGCGGTGCCGAGTTTGACGGTGACGGTCGTGTTCGGCGCGGCCTGGCCATAGACCGGGATCGGCCTGTCGCGCTGCAGGACGGCGTGATCCTGGAACATGACGTGGAGCAGCGGGGTTTCGGCGGCGATGGCGGGGGTGGCGAGGCCGAGGCCGACCAGGATCAATGCACGGAATGGGCCCTTCATCGTCGCTTTCCCCCGTCCGCCCTCGCGCGGATCGTATAGGATATAGGAGCAGCGTTTGAGGGGGTTGTCCAGTGACTCCTCGTTCCTCCCCGAGCTTGCTCGGGGAGGGGGACCGCGCGCTTCTTCAGCGCGGGGTGGAGGGGCTTGGAGCGCGGGACAGCCGTTCCGCGCTCCAAGCCCCTCCACCATTCGCCGGAAGAGGCGAACGGTCCCCCTCCCCGTTCCGGGGAGGAACTAGGTGCAGATCTTTTCCAGCTCCGGGCCGTAATTGTGGCGTTCCGGCACCGGCAGGCCTTTCGCCTGGAGCTGGGATTCGGGGCGCCCCGGAGCATCCGGTTCGCGCGGGTCCATATAGCCCTTGTACCAGGGGTCGCGCTGGGCCTCTTCCAGGGTTACGAACTTGAAGCCGCGGCTTTTGTAGAGGTCGAGCAATTGCGGCAGCATTTCCGCGTCGAGACCGCCGACATGCATCAGCAGGACATAGGGGATATCGCGGCCGAGCAGCGATTTGAAGACGCCGCGACCATAGGTGATGCTCTCGTCGGCTGCGTCGAGATAGGTCTTCTTCAGCCAGGCGATCGCGTGCTCGTCCTTCTTCGCGACGCAGCGGGCATAGGGCGCGTTCCACATATAGTCGCCGAAGCTCATCGTGACGCCGGCGATGCGGTAGCCGCGATCGGCGAGCAGCTTGCGCACCGTCGCCTTCTTCTCCGGCGTGTCGCCTTCCGAGAGGTTGGGATAGCGGAACCAGTGCCAGTTCTCGCCCTTCATCCGATCGGCGACGACGCCTTCGCCCCTGATCACGTCCTGCTCGAACTCGCCCGCGGTGTGGGTCGCGAGGTTCATGTGCGACCAGGCATGGTTGCCGAGCGGCAGGCCCGCGGCGCGCCAGTGATCGAGCATCGCGGTCGATGCCGGTTCCTCCTCGGTGCGCACGCCGTTGACGAAGCCATAGACCGGCGGGAGCTTCGCCGCCTTCCACGCGGCGATGATCTTGTCGCCGATCTCGACCCGGGTCGTGCCCTCGGGCAGCGCGCTGTGCGAGGGAAGATCGTCCCAGGTGAAGGCGATCTCCTGTGCCTGTGCGGTTCCGCTTGCCGCGATCAGGGTCGCGGCGATCATCATGCTGCGCAGCATCGTCATTCTCCGGATCAGCGGAACAGGGCGAGGTCGATGGACTCACCCATCGCGCGGTAGCCGGCATCGCCGGGGTGAAGCGCGTCGCCGCTGTCATAAGCCTTGGCCATGCGCAGCGGATCGGCCGGGTCGGCGATGGCCTTGTCGAAATCGATCACGCCGTCGACATTGCCGGGCGTGCGGATCCAGGCATTGACCGCGGTGCGCACGGCATCGCCTTCCGGACTGTAATAGCCGGCGCCCTTGTAGGGGAGCACGGTCGCGCCGATCACCTTCACGCCGCGATCATGCGCGCGGGCGATCATCTGGCGGTAGGCGCCGGTGATGTCGGCGACGCTGGGCAGCGCGGTCTTGGCGCGGGTCGCGCTGCCGATGTCGTTGATACCTTCGAGGATCACGACATAGCGCACGCCGGGCACCGACAGCACGTCGCGATCGAAGCGGGCGAGCGCCGCCGGGCCGCTGCCGGTGTTGAGCAGGCGATTGCCCGAGATGCCGGCATTGGCGACGGCGAAGCCGGACTTGCCTGCCCTGGCCAGCCGCGCGGCTAATATGTCGGGCCAGCGGTTGTTGGTGTCGCGGCTCGATTGCGCGCCGTCCGTGATCGAATCGCCGATGGTGACGATCGTCGCGGTGGCGGGGCCGCCCGAGACGTCGATGCCGGTGAGCAGCACGCGCATCGTGTTGGTGGGGCCGCCGGGCGGGAAGCTGGCGGCGGCGGTCTGGTCGCCCGGGGCGATCTGCGTAGTCGCGACGCCCAGGGCGTGGACGCTAAGCGAGGCCGTGTCGCCAGGCACATGGATGCTGACCACGACATTGGCGAGCGGACCAGTTCTGAGCGCGACGGGGTCGCTGACCATGGGGGCGCCGGCCGGGATGACGGGCGAGGCGTCGCCGTCGAAGGTGACGATTCGGTCGCTGCCGGGGACGACCTCACCATTGGGGCCGGCGAGCCCGACATGGACGGCGCCGATCGGACGCGGTTCGGTGCCCGTCTCGTTGGACAGGCGCAGACGCAGGGTCGAGCCGCCGGCCGAGAGATGCGCGACCATGCGATAGGTGACGTCCGAGGTCGGGACGGTGGGGCCTTGTTGGGGCTGGGGCGGTGGCGGCGTCGGCTGGCCCGGCTGTACTGGCGGCGGGGGGCGCTGGCCGGGGCGCTCCATCGGCACAGCCTGCCAGCTTCTCGTCCAGACCTTCGACTGGGCGGTGGCGGCGATCGGCTGACACACCAGCGCCAATGCGGCGAGGGACAGATAGGGACGGAAGCTTCTCACCATCTTCTCCTTTTTTATCGTTTCGCCGCCTTGTGACGGTCATCCCTGGCCTCGACCGGTGCCGCGATAGCGGTACCATAGCGGGCGTTATCCGCGACTCCAACTGGCCCGAATCGGGCGTTTCGCGACAGAAATGATCGGGCTCACCTGCCCCTTGCCAGCGACCCCGGACAGCGGGATAACCGCGCCAAGAATCATATAGAATATCGGATATGTCCGAGTCGGGGAGAGGAAGCATGAAGAAATCGCCTTTGTTGTGCGGTGTGCTGCTGAGTGCCATGGCGGCCGGCGGCGTCGCCACGGCCGCGGGCCAGGACGTCGTGACGCCAGTGATTCCGAGCGACTCCGCCGCGCGGCCGCGATCGCCCGAGGCGCAGGCGGTGCTCGATGCCTCGACCGTCGAGCTGGTGCGCGAGATGAAGGCGCAGGGCATCACGGCGTTGCGCATTCCGAAAAACGCGGTGATCCCCGGCCGGCCGGACTTCGCCAATTACGACGAGGCCAAGGCCAATCCCTATCCGAACCTGCCGCCGCTGATGACGCTGCGCGATGGGACCAGGGTGACGACGCCGGCGGGATGGGCGAAGCGCCGCGACGAGATCAAGGCGCTGTTCGACACGCAGGTCTACGGCAAATATCCGGCGCGTCTGCCCAAGGTGACCTGGACCATTGCCAGCACGGCGGAGCAGGATTTCGAGGGCATCCCCGTGATCGTCAAGCATGTCGTCGGCCATGTCGACAATGCGGCCTATCCGGCGATCAGCGTCGAGATCGCGGCCGACATCGTCACCCCCGCCTCCGCCAAGGGCAGGAAAGTGCCGGTGATCATCGGCGGCGGATCGCTGCGCCCACGGCCGATGCCGCTCGCCCCGCCGACCCGCGCCACCACCGGCATGTGCATGCTGAGCGGCCCGGTGGTCGATTCCTCGGGCAAGCAGTTGCTCGAGAAAGGCTGGGGCTTCGTCTCGGTCGACAATAATGCGGTGCAGGCGGACAACGGGGCCGGCCTGACCAAGGGCATCATCGGCCTGGTCAACAAGGGCCAGCCGCGATCGATGGACGATTGGGGCGTGCTGCGTGCCTGGGCTTGGGGCGCCAGCCGGACGATGGACTATCTGCTGACCGACCCCGATGTCGACGGCAGCAAGGTCGGCGTGATGGGCCATTCGCGCGGCGGCAAGGCGGCTTTGGTGGCGCTGGTCGACGATCCGCGCTTCGCGATCGGTTTCATCTCCTCCTCGGGCGCGGGCGGCGCGAACCTGTACCGCCGCAATTATGGCGAGCTGCTGGAGAATGTCGCGGCGCCCAATGAATTCCACTGGATGGCGGGCAATTTCCTCAAATATGCCGCGGTCGGCCACAGCGCCGACGAGATGCCGGTCGACGCGCATGAGTTCGTCGCCCTGGTCGCGCCGCGCCCGATCTTCATCGGCGGCGGCGGGCTGATCATGGATCCGCCCTGCGCCATTCCGGGCGATGCGTGGCAGGACGCGCAGGGCATGTTCATGGCGGCGGTCGCAGCCAGCCCGGCCTGGGAAGTGCTGGGCAGGAAGGGCATCGGCACCTCGACCTTCCCCAAGGTCGAGACGCTGATCGACAGCGGAGACGTTGCGTTCCGCCAGCATCCCTGGGGCCATACGCCCAACCCCAACTGGCACTATTTCATCCAGTTCGCGCAGAAGGAACTCAAATGATGCGCGAGCTCGACTTGTCGCGCCGCGGCGTGCTCGCGCTGGGCGCGGGTGCGGCGCTGACCGCGAGCGCCGGCCCTGCCCTCGCCGCGGGCAAGCTTACCGCCGGCGAGGTGATCGAGCGGATGAAGCTGCAGATCGGCGGTCCGTGGCGTGACGGCGGGGTGGACGGCTTCAAGGCCGGCGGGCCCGACACGGTCGTGACCGGCATCGCCACCACGATGATGGCAACGTTCGACGCGATGAAGGCGGCGGCGCGCCAAGGCCTCAACATGATCATCACGCATGAATCGACCTGGTTTTCGCATCAGGACCGGCTGAGCGGGATCGAGGACGATCCGCTCTACCGGACCAAGCTGGCCTATACGAAGACGCACGATCTGGTGTCGTACCATCTGCACGATCACTGGCATGCGCTGCGCCCGGTCGACGGGATCAATCTCGGCACGATGCAGCTGATGGGCTGGACCAAGTTCATGCATGCCGACAACCAGCGGCTGTTCACCATTCCGAAAACGAGCCTGCTCGCACTGTCGAAGGATTTCCAGAAACACATGGGCGCGAACACCATCCGGGTGATCGGCGATCCGGCGCTGCCGGTGTCGATCGTCTATGAAAGCTGGGGCAATTGCAGCGCCTTTCCCGGCATCAACTTCCTCAACAGCGAGGCGGACGTGCTGGTGATCGGCGAGACGCAGGACTGGGACCTGATCGCCTATGCCCAGGACCTGGTATCGTCGGGCCGGAAAAAGGCGCTGATCGTGCTCGGCCATGTGAAGTCGGAGCAATGGGGCATGAAGGCCTGCGCCGAATGGCTCGGCGGGTTCGTGAAGGAAGTGCCGGTGAAGTTCTTGCCGATCATCGAGCCCTATTGGAACGTCCGCCGCCCGGTGTTCGAGATCGATACGAGGATCGCATGATGCAGGCCGCCCCTCCCCTTCCGGCCCGTCCGCCGCTCCACACCGGCCCGGTCACGGCGCTGCAGCTGGTCGATCGCATCCTCGAAAAGTCCGGCGCGCCGGGCCGGCCGCAGACCGTCGACCGTATCGTCGCGGGCGACCCGACCACCGCGGTGACGGGCATCGCCACCACGGCGATGGCGACGTTCGATTGCCTCAGGGCCGCAGTGGCCACGGGCAAGAACCTGATCGTCACCTTTGATCCGCCCTTCTGGTCGAGCAACGACGCGCTCGACCGGCTCGAGGGCGACGAATTGTTCAAGGCGAAGCGCGACTTCATCCGCGCACATGATCTGGTGATCTTCAACTTCCACGATCACTGGCGCGACCGCACGCCCGACGGGATCGCGACCGGCATGGCGAAGGAGCTGGGCTGGACGGGCAACCTTGCCGACCCGGCCAATCTCAACCTGTTCAAGCTGGCGCCGACGACCCTGCTCGGGCTGGCGCAGCAGCTTCATGACAGGCTCGGCGACCGCACCATGCGCATCGTCGGCGACCCGAAGCTGCCGGTGGCGACGGTCGCGACGAGCTGGGGCAATGCCTCGCAGCTGCCGACCATCGCCCTGTTCAACAGCGCGGTCGATGTGGTGGTGTGCGGCTACACCCGCGAATGGGAAGCAGTGGAATATGCCCAGGACCTGATCGCCGCGGGGGGCAAAAAGGCGCTGATCCTGCTCGGCCAGGCGAAGTCGGTCGCGGGCGGGATGCGCTATTGCGCGGAGTGGCTGACGACGATCATCGACGAAGTGCCGGTCGCGTTCATCGCCGAGGTGGAGCCCTATTGGAATCCGGACGAGCCGGTGTTCGGGATCAACACGCAGATTTGATTTTCACGCGAAGGCGCGAAGGCGCGAAGGCTTGGGGGCAGGTAGCGCATTCTTCCGGCTTAGCGCGGAAGCGTTCGGAACGAACACCGGTGCCCGGGATTGTGCGAGCAATGGCCAAAATCCTCCTCCTGCTGGCTGCGGCAGCGTCGGCGTCCGGCGCGGCTCCCGCAGCGCACGAGATCGTGCAGTCTTACGACAGCTATCAATCCTGGTTCGTTGCCTGTGACAACACGCTCTCCTGTGTCGCCAAGGGCTTCAGCGACAGTGACGCGGGCGCCGAGATCCGGATCGAGCGGGATGCGGGGCCGAAGGGCGCGGCGATCGTCTCGATCAGCGCGGATCATGGTTTTGCGCTTGGCGATGTCGCGATCGACGGCCGGCCGGCAGGCCTGGCGGCGCCGGCCTGGCACTTGACGAGCGAGGACGGCGAGACATCGGCGACGAGTGACGACCCTGGCGCGGTGCGGGCGATCGTGCAGCGCCTGCGTAAGGCCTCGACACTGACGCTGGGCGGGGACGTTGCGGTGCCGCTGGACGGGTTCGCCGCGGCTGTCCTGCGCCTCGACGATCGTCAGGGAAGAGTGGGCGGCGTTAGCGCACTGCTGAAACCGGGGCCGCTGCCCGCTGCTCGGGTGCCCGCGGCGCCGATGGCCCCGAGGATTTCCGGCCACCCGATCCGCGCGCAACTGGCCGCGGGCGAGGAAGCGCGGCTGATCGCCTCGGTTCGTGCCAGCGAGAAGGCCGAATTCGACAAGGAGGAATGCGGGGAGACGCCGGAATTGCCCGAGGCACATGCCCTGGACGAGGGCCGGGCGCTCGTCCTGATCCCCTGCATCATGGGCGCGTATCAGGGGTCCTCCCTTGCCTTCATCGCCCCCCGTGCGGGTGGCGCCGCGCATCGGCTGATCGCACCGACCCCGTATCGCGGCGCTGGATCCGACGGATCGGGCGCGGCCTATTTCACCGAGAGCGCGTTCGATCCGAAGACGGGCACGCTGAGCATGGCGGCCAAGGGGCGCGGGCTTGCCGATTGCGGCATGTCGGCGAGCTGGATCTGGGACGGTGAGACGTTCCGCCTCTCCGAGATGACGCTCCAGCAATCCTGTGGGGGCACCGCGCCGGGGGACTGGCCGACGCTGTTTCGATCGACCCGTTAGCAGTCAGACAAAGGACGATCGATGCGTATTTCATGGAAGCTTCTTGCAATGCTTGCGACCGTCGCTGCCGCGCCGGCAGCGGCGGCGCCCTGGTGGTATGCCGGCCATGCCGGGGACCGGGCGGTGTTCGTCGATGCGGGATCGGTCGAGCGCGATGGGCAGAGGGTCGACTTCGCGTCGAAGGAGGTGATCCGGCGGCTGGGCGATCCCGTCGCGATGCGGGTCAAGTTCATGCGCGCGGACTGCGCCGGCCGCGTCCTGGGCTGGGTAGGCGTCCAGCGCTTCGGCCATGATGAGGCAGTGATCGACACCTCGACCCGCCGCGCCCCGGAGATGGCGAAGCCCGACGGCCCGATAGCGCAGGCCGAGCTGGATTTTGCCTGTTCCGACGCAGCCGCACGGGAAGCGGCCGGCTATTTCCCCCTGACCATCGACGATGCGGCATTTACCGCGGCGGTCCTCGACGAGGCCAATGCGGGCCAGTCCCCGAGCGCCCTGCACGATCGCATGGCTGCCGACGACAGTGTCACGGTCATCCGCTCCTCCGCGCCGCCGCCCGCGAGCTTCGGCAAGCGGCAGACCGTGACGATGGGACAGCCGATGGTGCCGCCGCGCGATTATGCCAGGGGGCCGCAGGTGCCGGAGCCCAGGGACCATGACGCGATCGACGTCGGGCGGATCTACGACATCGCCTATCAGGGCATCAAGGATGGCGAGATGCAGTTCGAGATCCGCGGTTATTCGATCGACGATCTGGTGCATCCGGGATCGGGCCAGACCGAGACCTTCAGGCTGGGCGCCGCGCAGGCCCATATTCGTGATCTGACCTTCACGATCGAGAAGGCGCTGCCCGACCGGATCACCTACAGCGTCACGATCGACAGAGGTTCGGGCGACATGACGCCGTGAGCGCATCTGCGGTTCAGCTTTCCGGAATCAGTCGTTCACCGGCGATCCGTGCTCATATTCCTCTCGGCGGATCATCGGGGCGACGGTCAGCGACTCGCAGTTTTCGAGGTGTCGCCCACCGCGACGGAATATTGAGTTCGGTTCGCAAGATCCGTCCAGCGGTGCGTGGTCATGGGCTCATCGCTATAGGTCACATCGGCCATTTCCGTCGGGTCTTGGAATAAAGGCCCGGAAAAGTGACATGTGGCGTAGTCGCGGACTGGGTCTCGATCAGCGCGGCGCATTTGCTGGCGTCGAACGCGGATGATTCATCGTGGATGTCGACATATCGCAGCGCATTGCGGGTGAAATGGAACGTCGCTTCGAAAGGAAGATCGGCCAGCGTGTAGGGAATCCTCAGCGCGGACCGCTGGTCACGATCCGGCGCGAAGAATTTTCCTTGCTGGCCGGAAGCCGCGCGCACGCTTTCGACCGTGCTGCCCCACAAAATGCCGTTCCAGTTCCCCCCAACCCTGGGGCAGCGGTTCCAAAATGCCCGATCTGCGCGTTCACGCCCGTCGCCATGAGGCATAGCGTCAGCGCGCCGGCGGCCAGCTTCACCCCGTAGCGCATCTAGCGCACCATCCGCTGCGGCAGGACGGAGACCATTACCTTCTTGCCCAGCGCGCGTGCCGACCCCCGGCTCGTGCACCACAAGGCGACGCTATAGTCTCGCACCACACCGGATTCGTCGCGGCCGAAATAGATTTTTTCGAAGAATTCAGTCCCGGGATGTGACGTCGTCGCGGCGTTCGTCACGTCATAGGTGAAACCCAGGGCATCATATTGCGGATAGTCCAGGCTGACCGGCGCGGTGGGGATTTCCCCTTGCGCATAATCCTCGGGGTCGATCTGCCGGGTGAGCATGTCGGCCCAGTCAGTCCGCCAGGCCTTGCCGGGTTGCGGCTCCGGCGGGAGGCGGGCGACGGTGATCATGCAGCGTTCGGCGGATTGCCCCTTGGGCAGTGCCCTGCCCTCCGGGAAATCGATGAAGATGCGCTCGGCCGGCGTCCCCGCTGGCCTGGCGCGGGCGCGCTTGTCGTAGAGATCGACCGTGACGCCGCCCAACATGAGGAGGTGCGGCGTGCCCTGCGGACCGGGCCCGGCTGTCCGGAACGAGCCCGAGCGGATCTGGGCGGCGGCGGGCGCGGCGCCCAGGAGCAGCCCGGCGAGCAGGAACGCAGCGTGGGTTCTTCGCATCATCGGCGTCCTGTCCTGGCGCCAGCGAGCGCGCGTTCGATATCTGTCGTCGAAACACCGGATTTGGCGGCGAGAAAAGGGAAATGCGCGCTGAGGCGCGGAGAACTGTGCCTCAGCGGGAATCTTTTTCCTTGTTCCCGGCCTTACGTCTTCCCATGCGCGCCCTTCCTGTTGACACGTTCGATCGGCAAACGTCGCTTGCATCGTGCGACCGATATAGCATGGTAGCGATACCGCCAACGAGCGGCAGGGGGAGAGAGCAATGGCTGATTCAGAACGTCTGGCGCGCATTGCGGCGGACCCCCGATACCTGGCGCTGACGCGACAGCGCGGCCGGTTCACCTGGACGCTGACCTGCGTGATGCTCGCTGCCTATTTCGGCTTCATCTTGCTCATCGCCTTCGACAAGAGCGCGCTTGCCGCGCCGATCGGATCGGGCGTGACATCGGTCGGCATTCCGGTCGGGCTCGGCGTGATCCTGCTCGCGATCGGGCTGACCGGGCTGTATGTGCGCCGCGCCAATCGCGACTACGACGCGCTGGTGCAGAGCCTGGTCGAGAGCAAGGGCGAATGACCCTCGCCCGCGCCGCCGCGCCCATTGTCGCTATCGCCTCCGCCGCCCTGCTGATCGCCACTCCTGCCCTGGCGGACGGCGTGGCGGGCCAGACGGTGCAGCAGGCGACCAACTGGACCGCGATCACCATGTTCGCGGCCTTCGCGATCCTGACGCTCGGCATCACCCGCTGGGCGGCGCGGCGCACGCGCACCGCGTCCGATTTCTACACTGCCGGCGGCGGCATCACCGGGTTCCAGAACGGGCTGGCCATTGCCGGCGACTACATGTCGGCGGCGAGCTTCCTCGGCATCTCGGCGCAGATCTTCGCCGACGGCTATGACGGGCTGATCTATTCGATCGGTTTCCTGGTCGGCTGGCCGATCATCCTGTTCCTGATGGCGGAGCGGCTCCGCAATCTCGGGCGCTATACCTTTGCCGATGTCGCCTCGTTCCGCTTCGCGCAGACGCCGGTTCGGACCTTCGCTGCGCTGAGCACGCTGGTCGTCGTGCTGTTCTATTTGATCGCGCAGATGGTCGGCGCGGGGCAGCTGATCAAATTGCTGTTCGGGCTGCGTTACGAATATGCCGTGGTGATCGTCGGGGTGATGATGACGCTGTACGTGCTGTTCGGCGGCATGACCGCGACGACCTGGGTGCAGATCATCAAGGCGGTGCTGCTGCTCGGCAGCGCGAGCTTCATGGCGTTCATGGTGCTGGCCCAGTTCGGCTTCTCGCCCGAGGCGCTGTTCGCGCGCGCCGTGCAGGTGAAGACCGATCTCGCCGTGGCGACCGGCCTGTCGGGCGCGGAAGCGACGACGCGCGGGCGATCGATCATGGGGCCGGGCAATTTCATCAAGGACCCGATCTCGGCGATCTCGTTCGGCATGGCATTGATGTTCGGCACCGCCGGCCTGCCGCATATCCTGATGCGCTTCTTTACGGTGCCCGATGCCCGGGCGGCGCGCAGCTCGGTGCTGTGGGCGACGGGGTGGATCGGCTATTTCTACCTGCTGACCTTCATCATCGGCTTCGGCGCGATCGTGCTGGTGGCGACCGACCCGGGCTATCTCGACGCGACCGGCGCGTTGCGGGGCGGCAGCAACATGGCGGCGATTCATCTGGCGCAGGCGATCGGGGGAAACATCTTTCTCGGCTTTGTCTCGGCAGTGGCGTTCGCGACGATCCTGGCGGTGGTCGCGGGGCTGACCCTGTCGGGCGCCTCGGCGGTGAGCCACGATCTCTACGCGACGGTGTTCCGGAAAGGTGCGGCCGATTCAGCGGCCGAGCTGCGCGTGTCGCGGCGGACGGTGCTGGTGCTGGCGGTGGTCGCGATCCTGCTCGGCATCCTGTTCGAGAAGCAGAATGTCGCGTTCATGGTGAGCCTGGCCTTCGCGCTGGCGGCATCGGGCAATTTCCCGGTGCTGCTGCTGTCGCTGCTGTGGAAGGGCTGCACGACGCGCGGCGTGGTGGTTGGCGGATCGGTCGGGCTGGTGACGGCGTTGGTGCTGACGATCCTGTCGCCGGCGATCTGGGTCGCGATCCTGCATCACGACAAGGCGATCTTCCCGTATTCGTCGCCCGCGATCTTCACGGTGCCGCTGGCCTTCTTCACGATCTGGCTGGTGTCGGTGCTCGACACCTCCGCGCGGGCGGCGGTGGATCGAGGGGCGTATCTCGAGCAGCGGGTGCGGTCGGAGACGGGAATCGGGGCGGCCGGGGCTTCCAGCCACTGACCGCTCCCTCCGTCGTGCCGGACTTGTCCGGTGGTACCTACTTTACTTGTTCCCCGGCGAAGGCCGGGGCCCAGTTGGGGGACGCCTATAAACTGGCGCCCCCGCTTCACAACGATAGCCTTCCCGACTGGGCCCCGGCCTTCGCCGGGGAACGAGTAGGTACATGCTTCAGCGGGACCGCCACCGAACAGGTCCGGGGTGACGGCGTGGCGCAGGCGGCGGATCAGTCCGCCGCCGCCTCGACCGACTTCGCCCCCCACAGCGCATAGAAGAGCACATAGAGCTCACACGCCGCGGTCAGCAGGAAGGACAGTTGCAGGCCGTACGCATCGGCCAGCCAGCCCTGCACGATCACCAGCGCGCCGCCGGCGATGGCCATGATCAGCAGGCCCGATCCTTCCTCGGTCAGCGGGCCGAGGCCGCGGATGCCGAGGGTGAAGATCGTGGGGAACATGATCGAGTGGAACAGCCCGACCGAGATCAGCGCCCACATCGCAATCGGACCGGTGGTGAAGGTCGCGATGAGCATCACGACCAGCGCTCCCACGCTGAACGCCGCGAGCACGGTTTCGGCCGGGATACGCTGCATCAGATAGCTGCCGAGGAAACGCCCGACCATCATCCCGCCCCATAGCAGGAAGAGATAATGCGAGGCCTGTTCGTGCGTCAGATTGCCGATCTCCGGCGCGGAGACGAAGTTGATGAACAAATTGCCGACGCCGATCTCGGCGATCAGGTAGATGAAGATCGCCGGTACGCCGAACACCAGGTTGCGGTGACGCCACAGGCTGTGGCCGTGCCGTGCCTCGCGCGCCTGGCCGCGGGTCGAGGCGTTCATGTCGGGGAGTTTGAAGCGCGCGATCACCACCGCGAGCACGACCAGCACCGCGGCGACAATCAGATAGGGCAGCTGCACCGATTGCGCGTCGGCCAGCCGCTCCGCCGGGGTCAGCACCGCGCCCGCTGCCGCAGTGCCCGAGGTGCTGCGCCCGAGGATCAGATAGCCGCCGAACAGGGGCGCCAAGGTCGTGCCCATCGAGTTGAACGCCTGGACCAGGTTCAAGCGCGACGAGGAGGTTTCGGGCGATCCGATCACCGCAACATAGGGGTTGGCCGCGACCTGCAGCAAGGTGATGCCGGCGGCGATGATGAACAGGGCCGCGAGCACGACGCCATAGGAGGGGATCATCGAGGCGGGGACCATCAGCACCGCGCCGAAGGCCATGATGATCAGGCCGGCGACGATCGAGCGCTTGTATCCGATCCGCTCGATCAGCATCGCCGAGGGGATCGAAGCGAAGAAATAGGCGATGAACCAGACCGATTCGATCAGGGTTGTCTGGGTATAATTGAGATCGAACACGCTGCGCAGATGCGGCAGCAGCGTGCCGTTGATCACGGTGATGAACCCCCACATGAAGAACAGGGTGGCGAGCAGGCTGAGCGTTGCCCGGTAGCCGGGGCCCGCGCCGGCGCCTGCCCCCAGCGGCGCCGTCGTATTGAGTATCGGTCCCGCCATTTTCACGTCCTCTGCTGCATCGCTTGTTTTTTGTCTGAGTATATGTAAGCAAAATCGCGGTCAACGGCGCCGGTTCGAGCAGCCGTGGTGGAGGGCGATTTTTCATGCAGAAGGTTTTGATCATGCTGGCGGCGATTGGAACCCTTGGCGTCGCCGCCGAGGCCCATGCCGCCTCCGCGGCGCGCGAGACCGTGGGCGAGGTCGGCGGCGCGAAGGTCGAGGCGATCACCCTGTCCAATGCGAAGGGCGTGACGGCGCGCATCCTGAGCTATGGCGCGACGCTGCAATCGCTGGTCGCGCCCGACCGCGACGGCAAGCCGGCCGATATCGTGCTCGGCTATGACGATCTTGCCGGCTATGTCGACAAGCCCAATTATTTCGGCGTGACCGTCGGCCGCTATGCCAACCGCATCGCCAGGGGGCAGTTCGCGATCGACGGCAAGACCTATCAGCTGCCGATCAACAACGCCCCCAATTCGCTGCACGGCGGGACCAAGGGGTTCGACAAGGTGGTGTGGCGCGTCGTCTCGGTCGAGAACGGGCCCGTGGCGCGCGTGACCTTCGGCTATGTCAGCCCGGACGGCGACCAGGGCTATCCCGGCAAGCTCGACGTGACCGTCACTTACGGCCTCGACGAGAAGGGATCGCTGTCGATCGAGTACAGGGCGTCGAGCGACAAGCCGACTATCGTCAACATGACCAACCATGCGATCTTCGATCTCGGCGGCGAAGGGTCGCCGATGGGCGCGATGGGTCACAGGCTGACCATGCCGGCCAGGGCCTATACCCCGGTCGACGCCACGCTGATCCCGACCGGCGAGCTGCGCCCGGTCCAGGGCAGTGTCTTCGACTTCCGCAAGCCGCGCGTGCTGGCGGAGGGCCTGCGTGACGGGCGCGACACGCAGATCGTCGCGGGCCGCGGCTACGACCATAATTTCGCGATCGATGCCGGGCTGACCGCCGAGCCCAAGCTGGCCGGGCGGCTCGAGGACCCCGTCTCCGGCCGGGTGCTCGAAGTGCTCAGCACCGAGCCCGGACTGCAACTCTATACCGGCAATTTCCTCGACGGCACGCTGGTCGGCAAGCACGGCCATGTCTATCGCATGGGTGACGGCGTCGCGATGGAGCCGCAGAAATTCCCCGATACGCCCAACCAGCCGGCCTTCGGCTCGGCACGGGTCGATCCGGGCAAGCCTTATCGCCACCTGATGATCTACCGCGTCTCGGTGGCGCCACGCTGATGACGACACCACCACCTTCTGGGCTGCGTTCGCGCGCCTGGTTCGACAACCCCGCGAACATCGACATGACGTCGCTCTATATCGAGCGCTACATGAATTTCGGCCTGTCGCAGGAGGAGCTGCAATCGGGCAAGCCGATCATCGGCATCGCCCAGACCGGGTCAGACCTTTCCCCCTGCAACCGCCATCACCTCGTGCTGGCCGAGCGGCTGCGCGAAGGCATTCGCGAAGCCGGCGGCATCGCGATCGAATTCCCGGTCCATCCGATCCAGGAGACGGGCAAGCGCCCGACCGCGGGGCTGGACCGCAACCTCGCCTATCTCGCTTTGGTCGAGGTGCTGTACGGCTACCCGCTCGACGGCGTGGTGCTGACGATCGGCTGCGACAAGACCACGCCGGCCTGCCTGATGGCGGCGGCGACGGTGAACATCCCGGCCATCGCGCTGTCGGTCGGGCCGATGCTCAATGGCTGGCACAAGGGCGAGCGCACCGGATCCGGCACGATCGTGTGGAAGGCGCGCGAGCTGCTCGCCGCGGGCGAGATCGACCATGCCGGCTTCGTCAAGCTCGTCGCGTCGTCGGCGCCCTCGACCGGCTATTGCAACACCATGGGCACGGCGACGACGATGAACTCGCTGGCCGAGGCGCTGGGCATGCAGCTGCCCGGATCGGCGGCGATCCCCGCGCCCTATCGCGACCGGCAGGAAGTGGCGTGGCGCACCGGCAAGCGTATCGTCGAGATGGTCGCGGAAGATCTGAAACCCAGCGACATCCTGACGCGCGACGCCTTCACCAACGCGATCGTGGTCAATTCGGCGATCGGCGGATCGACCAATGCGCCGATCCATCTCGCCGCGATCGCACGCCATATCGGCGTCGACCTGCCGCTCGACGACTGGCAGACGCACGGCCACAAGGTGCCGCTGATGGTCAACCTGCAGCCGGCGGGCGAATATCTCGGCGAGGATTTCTATCATGCGGGCGGCGTCCCCGCGGTGGTGGCCGAGCTGATGAAGCAGGGGCTGATCCGCGAGGAGGCGATCACCGCCAATGGCAGAACGATTGGCGACAATTGCCGCGACGCGACGATCGAGGACGCGGACGTTATCCGCCCCTTCGCCGAGCCGCTGATGGCGGATGCGGGCTTCGTCGTGCTCAAGGGCAATCTGTTCGACGCGGCGATCATGAAGACCAGCGTGATCAGCCCCGAATTCCGCGCGCGCTACCTGTCGGACCCGAACGATCCCGACGCGTTCGAAGGCCCCGCGGTCGTGTTCGACGGGCCCGAGGATTATCACGCGCGCATCGACGATCCGGCGACCGGCATCACGGACCGGACGCTGTTGTTCATGCGCGGCGCCGGGCCGATCGGGTATCCGGGTGCGGCGGAAGTCGTGAACATGCGACCGCCCGGCTATCTGATCCGCGAGGGCGTGCATGCCCTGCCCTGTATCGGCGACGGGCGGCAATCGGGCACGTCGGGATCGCCCTCGATCCTCAACGCCTCACCCGAGGCGGCGGCCAATGGCGGCCTGGCGCTGATCCGCACCGGCGACCGGGTGCGCATCGACCTGCGTGCCGGCACGGCCAATGTACTGATCGACGATGCGGAGCTGGCCGAGCGCCGCCGCGCGCTGATGGCGGCGGGCGGCTATGCCTATCCCGCCTCGCAGACGCCGTGGCAGGAGATCCAGCGTGCGATCGTCGGCCAGCTGGATAGCGGCGCGATCCTGGAAGGGGCTGATCAATATCAGCGGATCGCCCAGACGCGCGGGTTGCCGCGGGATAATCACTAAAGGGCCAGCCCATCGCTGCCGAAGTCAGCGACGTAAGCGAGACGGTGTCCTTTGCTTCCTTGTGCTCCCGCGAAGGCGGGAGCCCAGACTGGGTCCCCGCCGTCGCGGGGACACAATGCCCCCCAACCCAAAAAAAGGGCCGGCGCGAAGGCCGGCCCGGAGGGGGGAGGAGAGGAAAGGGTTCAGAATTTGGAGCGGACGCCGAACAGGACCTGGCGGCCGGGATAATAGACGCTGTAGGTCGCGTTTTCGTAGCCGAAGGTCGTGCGGAGCGGCGCGTTGGTGATGTTCAGCACGTCGAGCGTCAGGCGGAACGCCTTGTTCAGGAACGGCAGTTCGTACCCGGCGGACAGATCGAGCTGGCCGCGCGCATCGCTGATCAGGCCGACCGGCAGATTGTTCTGCGGGCCGTTCGCCGCCACCGTCTTGTCGTTCCAGACATAGTTGACGCTGATCGAGACGCCGTGCCCTTCGTAGAAGCCCTGGAGGTTGTAGCTCCACGGCGCCACGCCCGGCGCGAACAGGCCGCTCGACGAGCTCTGCTTGATATAGGTCACGTTGGCTGAGGCACCGAGACCCTTCACCGCGAAGTCGAGCGGCTGGACCCAGGTGCCCTCGATGCCGTCGAGCACCAGATTCTGCAGATTGACCGGCCGGTTGACCGTCACCGTCGCGACATTCGGGCCGCCGCGCAGGTCGATCGCCTGCTGCTGCGTGGTGTTGAGGTCGCTATAGTTGATGCCGAGCGAGGTGAACGGCACGGTCGACTGCTGCGTCACGGTGAAGCCGTCGACATTCTTGTGGAACGCCGCGAAGCCGACATAGCCGATGCCGCCGGTATAATATTCGCCGCCGATATCGATATTGTTCGAGGTGTAGGGCTTCAGATCCGGGTTGCCCGCGGTCGCGATCTGCGCCGACGGATCGGAGAAGGTCAGGCCCGGCAGCAACTGGCTGGCATCGGCACGCGTCATGCTGCGCGAGGCGGCGACGCGCAGCTTGATCCGGCTGGTCAGGTCATAGGTCGCGTTGAATGAGGGCAGGAACTCGTCATAGCCGGTCTTCAGTGTGACATCGACCAGGCCCGTCGCGGTCTGGGTCGGGCCGACCACCGTCTGGTTGGTGTGGACGTAGCGGATGCCGGCATTGATGTGCAGATCATTGCCCGCGACCGTCGCGACGGCATTGGTCTCGGCATAGGCGCCGAAGGTCTTTTCCGCGATGTCGCCGGTCGCGCCGCCGGTCACCGCGCCGCTGCTCTCCGGCGCGCTGTCGCGGAAGGACGCATAGTTGGTGGCCTTTTCCAGCGCCGCCAGATTGGGGATGATCATGCTGGTATAGCCGACGCTGCCATCGGCGAGATGGCCGAAATTGTCGACGCTCCAGCGCGACAGATATTGCGCCACCGCCGAATTCGGCACCGAGCCGGTCAGGCCGTTGCAGGTCGCGCCGCACACCGAGGTCTGGAAGGCGATGCTGTTGTCATAGGCGCGGATCGAGCGCGAGGCCTCGTCATAGGCCAGGCCGAACTTGAAGTTGGTCGTCTTGTCGCCGATCGTCGTGTCGAGATGCGCCCCCTTGGTGGTCGTCTCGCGGCGGACATTCTGCACGTTCACGCGGTACCATTGCCAGCCGAGATTGGGATCGCCCAGGTCGCGGTTGGTGGTGATGATCGGCTGCGCGGCGCCGGTGCTGTTGTCATAGGTGACCTCCAGGCCGGATTCGCGCGGCGTCTGGAAATCGAACTGGGGCTGTTCGCGGAAGAAGGTCGAATGGCCGTAATTGAGCTGCGCGTCGATCTTCACGTTATCGGCCGGCTGCCACGAGACGTTCGGGTTCACGTTCCAGAACTCGGTGGTCTGGTGGAACACGTCATTCTCCAGGAAGAAGCTGGAGTTGGCGAAGGTGCCCTTGGTCACGACATTGTTCTGATCGACCGTCAGGCCGATCGGGACCATGCCGCCGGTCGAGGTCGGCGAGGTGCCGGGCCCGGAGTTGCGGACATACCAGTTCATGTTGAGCCGGTAATAATCGCGGATCGACTTGGCGTAGATGGCGTCGACGGCGAAGCTGAGCGTGTCGCTCGGCCGCCATTCGACCGACGCCAGCGCCGAGATGCGCGAGCGCGTGCCGTCAGTGAAGCTGTTGCGGCCGAGCCGCGGGATGATCGCCTTGGAAAGCTGGTCGAGCGACAGGCCCGAGGTCGCGGCGAGATCGAGCGGGGTGCCCGGGGTCAGGCCGTGGCCGACATTGTTCGGCGTGACCGACGCATAGGAGAACCCGTTGCCGCCTGCATTGCAGCTGGCGGTCGGGCAGGTGAGATTGGCATCGGTCCAGCCGATCGTTTCGAAGCCGTCGATCCGCGTCTTGGTCTTCACGCCCGAGACGCCGATCAGCACGCCGAAATTGTCCCAGGTCTTGCTGGCGACGATCGCGCCGCGCGGGCTGACCTGCTGGTTGCTATCGGTATATTGGCCCTGCGCGATCACGGTGACGTGCTGGCCGGGATTGTCGAACGGGCGCGCGTTGCGCAGGTTGACGGTGCCGGCGATGCCGCCCTCGAGCGTCGAGGCGACCGGGCTCTTCGCCACGTCGAGGCGGGTGAACAGCTCCGACGGGAAGAAGTCGAGATCGACCTCGCGGTTCGAATTGCCGCCATTGGTGCCGCCGTCCGAGGCGATCGCGATCTGCGTGTTGTTGAGCAGCACCTTGGAGAAGCTGGGGCCGAGGCCGCGGATCGAGACCTGCAGGCCCTCGCCGTTGATGTCGCGGTTGAGCTTCACACCTGGCATGCGGTTCAGCGTTTCGGCCAGGTTGGTCGCGGGCAGTTTGCCGATGTCCTCGGCGAAGATCGAATCGCCGAAGGCGACGGCGTTCTTCTTGGCGTTGGTCGCGCTGCGCAGCGAGGCGCGGATGCCGGTGACGACGATGTCGTCCCCCGTTGCGTCGTCGGGGTTCGCCGGATTGGTTTCTTGCGACGCGGCAGCGTCGGGCGCAGTATTTATACTCTGAGTATTTACGACCGGAGCGGCCGTTTCCTGTGCCGAGGCAGTTCCAGCGATCGTCAGGGCACCGATACCGGTGGCGGCCAGCAGGGCGGTCCGCAGGGACTGATTACGCAGGAACATAATGATTTACCTCTCCGAAGGCGCCCGCTCGTCGACGGATCGCCTGATTGCACAAAGCGCTGGTAGCGCTACCAATCCGGGCCGCTAATTGTCTGGGTAAAATCTGTCAAGCAGCGATGTTCGGTTGAGCGCAGAACCGGAACGCATCGTCTCTTTGCGCGATGCAGCGCCGTCGCGACCTCCGGCAAGAGGCCGCCCGGAGCGCGGGCAATAGCGATAGCGTTACCTCGAGGCCATGCTCTTCAGCACGATCGTGGCGTCCTTGAGCGCCCCGGACCGGGCACGCAGGGTGATCGCCCCGGTCTTGCCGACCCTGGCCCGCACCACCACCAGCGCGAGGCCGTTGAACGCCTTGCGGGTCGGCGACTGGAACGACTCGAAGCTGGTCGGATCGCCATTGTCAGTCGCGACGATCTCGCCCGGCCCTTCGACCGTGAAGGTCACCGGATCGTCGGCGCGCGGCACGGTGAGCCCGTCCTTGTCGGTGATGCGCACGGTGACGAAGGACAGATCGCGGCCATCGGCGTCGATCTGCGCGCGGTCGGGCGTCGCCTCGAGCGCGGCGGGCGCGCCCGCGGTCTTCACCACCTCGGTCGCCCAGGGCTTGCCGCCCTTCCAGGTGACAACCTTCAGTTCGCCGGGCTCATAAGTGACGTAATCCCAGCGGAAACGATATTCATAGGGCGCGCGGGTCTTCTTGCCCTGCGACTTGCCGTTGACGAACAATTCCGCTTCGTCGGCCGAGCTGAACACATGGACCGGCGTCACCTGCCCTTCGCGACCGGGCCAGGTCCAATGCGGCAGGACATGCGCGAACTTCAGTTCCGGGCGCCAGCGCGCCTGATAGAGCCAGAAGCGATCCTTCTTGAAACCCGCCAGATCGATGATGCCCGAATAGGAGCTGCGCGCGGCATAATAGGGCGTCGGCTCGCCGAGATAGTCGAAGCCGGTCCAGACGAATTCGCCCGCGACGAACGGATTCTGGTCGTTCGAGGCGAAGACGCGGTCGGGCGAGGAGCCGAAATCGGCGGCATGCAGCTCATAGGCGCTGACCTGCATCCGGTCCGGGTCGCCGCCCGAGCCCGGCCGCACCGGGCCGCTGATCGCACCGGCCACCGGGAAGAGATATTCGCCGCGGCTGCTGAGCGCGGAGGCGCTTTCGGTGCTCAGGATCACCTTGTCGGGATATTTCGCATGAAAGGCCGCGAACTGGCCGGGATAGGCGCGGACGCCGGTGCCCTGATAGTTGAGGCCGATCACGTCGACCGTCCCGGGCAGCGCCATGTCCGGCTTGGCATAGTTCATCGCAGTGGTGGTCGGGCGGGTCGGATCCTCCTCGCGGACGATCTGGACCAGCCCGCGCGAGATCGCGGCGCCCTCCTCCGCGGTATATTGCTCACCGACTTCGTTGCCGACGCTCCACAGCACCACCGACGGATTGTTGCGGTCGCGGCGCAGCATCGCGCGCAGGTCCGCCTCGTGCCAGTCGGGGAAGATCAGGTGGAAATCGAGCGGGGTCTTCTTGCGCTCCCACACGTCGAACACTTCGTCTATCACCAGCAGGCCCATGCGATCGGTCAGCTCGAGCAGTTCGGGCGCGGGCGGATTGTGGCTCATGCGGACCGCGTTGACGCCCATCTCCTGCAGCAGTTCGAGCTGCCGCTCCGCCGCGCGCACGTTGAACGCCGCGCCGAGCGCGCCGAGATCGTGATGATTGTTGACGCCCTTCAGCTCGATACGCTCGCCATTGACGAACACGCCCTTGTTCGCGTCGAAAGTGACGGCGCGAATGCCGAACGGAGTCTCGTAACGATCGACCGGCTTGCCGCCCAGCGTCACGGTGGTGACGGCGACATAGCGGTTGGGCTGCTGCGTCGGCGGCGGGCCCCAGAGGCGCGGATTGGCGAGGCTGGTCGCGCCCGCGATCCTGGCGCTGCCGCCTGCGGCGATGCGCGTGTTGGCGGGCGCGATGCGGGCGACGACGGCGCCCGTCTTCCGGCCGGCGGCATCGAGCGCATAAATGTCGGTGCGCACGCTCGCATTCGCCTCGACGCGGGACTCATTGTCGAGCGAGACGTCGAGCGCGATTATCGCCTTGTCCTTCGCGACGTCGGGCGTGGTCACGCGCGTGCCCCATTGGCCGACATGGACGGGATTCGCCTTGGTCAGCCACACATTCCGGTAGAGCCCGCCGCCGGGATACCAGCGCGCCGATTCGGGCGGATTGTCGAGGCGGATGACCAGTTCGTTCCTGCCGCCGAAGGCGAGATAGGGTGTCAGGTCGAGCCGCCAGCCATTATAGCCATAGGGCCAGCCGCCGACGAGCTTGCCGTTCAGCCAGACCGCCGAATAGGACATGGCGCCCTCGACATCGAGGAACACCGACTTGCCCTTGTCGCGCGCGGGAATATCGAGCGCCTTGCGGTACCAGCCAATGCCCCAGCTCTCCAGCCGGCCCATGCCGCCATAGGGACCGGTCTTCAGGAAAGGCCGCTCGATCGCCCAGTCATGCGGGAGCGTCACTTTCTGCCAGGCGCTGTCGTCGAAGCCAGCCTGGACGAAGGAGACGTCGCTGCCGGGGTTGCCCGCGGGCCGAACGTGGCGCTTCGCCGGATCGCGGATAAAGGCATTGGCGCTGGGCAGGATCCAGGGCTTGAGCACGGACTGGGCGACGGCGGTGACGGCCCTGGCTTCGTCGGGCTTCGCATCGGCTGCCTTGCCGTCCTCGCTCTTCCCGATCTCGGGCCGCACGTCATAGGACAGGCCGGTGACGCCTGCGGGGTCGCCCATATGGAAACGCCAGCCGCTGTTGATCGGGACGCGCTCGCGCGGGGCGGTCTGGGCCTGGGCGCCCGACAGCGCGAGCGTTGCCGTGACCATCAGCGTGGACAGCCGCGCCAGGGTTCGAGCCAGATTTGCCACGACATCTTCTCCACGCACGGCGACCCTGGCGGTCGCGCCCTTCCCGGAACGGCGGGACGCTATGGCGCGCGACGCGAACGGGTCAAGAAATTTGTAGGAGTTATTCTTCCCCTATTTGCCTTCCTAGGCGGAGGTGCGGGCCCAGATAGGGGACGTCGATAAACGGATGCTGCGCGTCGTCACAAGCGCTTTCCCAACTGGGCCCCGGCCTTCGCCGGGGAAGAAAAAGGAAGAAAGGAAGGCCTCACGCCCCACCCGGCTCCATCGACAATTCCGTATCCTCCAGCGCGCGGCGGATCAGCTCCGCCATCGCGGCGCGGGCCGCATCCGGGTTCGCATCGGCGATCGCGTCGTACAGCGCCTGATGCTCGGGCAAGGGATCGCGCGGCAGCTTGCGGTTGCGCTGCTTGAAGATGGTGGTCCAGCCGACCGCCGCCGCAATGGTGCTGGAGAGTGTGGTCAGCGGCTCGTTGCGCGTCGCCTCGAGGACCAGATGATGGAATTGCTGGTCCGCCGCGCGGCCCTCGGGCGTGGCGAGGCCGTAGCGCCCCATCTCTTCCAGCGCATGGCCCATCTGCGCCAGCTCGCGGCCCGTGCGGCGTTCCGCCGCGACGGCGGCCGCAGCAGGCTCGACGATCATGCGCAGCTCGAACAGGCTACGGATGAAGCCCTCGCTCGGTTCGCCCTCGAACATCCAGGCAAGCACATCGGGGTCGAGCAGGTTCCATCGGCTGCGCGGGCTGACGCTGGTGCCTGCCTTGGGGCGGCTTTCGACCAGCCCCTTGGCCATCAGCATGCGCACTGCCTCGCGGTACACGCTGCGCGATACCTGGAGTTGCTCGGCGAATTCGATCTCGCCCGGCAGCACGTCGCCCGGCTTGTACACCCCCGTGACGATCTGAACGCCGAGATCGTGCGCGATCGTGCCGTGGATCCGGCGCCCTTTTGGTTGCTTTCCCGGCGTCACCTGTCCCCCATCCGCCTTCTCCTCGTTCGGCCCTTCCGTCGTCGCAGAAGGGCTCGTCCGTCGATAGCCTATAGCATTCGTATCCGAACATCACGCGCCGCCTCGATTTCGATCGGATTGCGCGCCGGGAGGCGGAATGGCGCTGCCTCGATCTCGAAGACATCGCCCGGCTCGGTGCTGATTCCTTCCGAGAAGGACAGGGTCGCGGTGCCGAAGAAATGGACATGCACGTCGCCGGGATGGCGGAACAGGTCATATTTGAAATGATGGTGCTCGAGATTGGCGATGCTGTGCGACATGTTCGCCTCGCCGGTCACGAAAGGGCGTTCCCACAGGGTCTCGCCGTTCCGCACGATCCGGCTGGTGCCGCGGATATCCTCGGGCAGCTCGCCGACCAGCAATTCCGGGCCGAGCGCCGCCGCGCGCAGCTTCGAATGGGCGAGCCACAGATAATTGCCGCGCTCTGTCACATGATCGGAGAATTCATTGCCGATCGCGAAACCGAGCCGGACCGGATTGCCGTCCGCATCGATCAGATAGATGCCGGCGATCTCCGGCTCCTCGCCCGCATCGAGCGCGAAGGCGGGGGAGCGCAGCGGCGCGCCAGGCGCCGTCAGTTGCTCGCCATTGCCCTTGTAGAACCATTCGGGCTGCGCGCCCGTCTCGCCGGCGGCGGGCTTGCCGCCCTCGACGCCCATCAGGAACATGCGCATCGAATCGGTCTGCTGCGCTGCCTCGGTCATCGACCGGTGCATCTTGTCGCGCCCCTCGGCCGAGCCGAGATGGGTGAGGCCGGTGCCGGTGAGCAGCAGATGCGCCGGATCCTGGTGGTCGATCGGTGACAACAAAGTGACCGAGTCGAGATCGACCACGCCCGCGTCGCCCGTCTGTGCCGCCTGCTCGGCGAGCGTCACGCCCGCCGCGAGCGCCGCCTCGGCCAGCGCACGGATGCTCTCGACCCCGGCCAGTTGCCGCGGCGATTCCGTGCCGCGCAGCACGGCCACGCCACGCGTGCCTCTGCCATTGATGAACTGCACGAGCGACGTTCGCATGACCCTCTCCTGATTAGCGCTTGCGTAATCATATACTCAGACAATAAGCTAAAGCCAGCCGTCTTAAACGGCATCTTTGAGAGGATCGGGGCGATGGCGGCGATGGGACGGTTGAAAAGGGTTGCGCGGATCGCGCTGGCGGCGGCGCTGGCGCTCGGATCGGGCACTGCCTGGGCACAGGCGAAAGAGGCGAGCATCACCGTGCATGCCGACAAGCCCGGCCCGAAGGTGCAGCGCGAGATTTTCGGCCAGTTCGCCGAGCATCTCGGCACCGGCATTTATGGCGGACTGTGGGTCGGCAGGAACTCGCGCATCCCCAATACCGATGGTTTTCGCAACGACGTGATCGCGGCGCTCCGTGCGATCAAGGTGCCGCTGATCCGCTGGCCGGGCGGCTGTTTCGCCGACGAATATCATTGGCGCGAGGGCGTCGGCACGAAGCGTCCCGTGAAGGTCAACACCCATTGGGGCGGCGTGACCGAGCCCAATGCGGTCGGCACGCACGAGTTCATGAACTTCACCGAAGCGGTCGGCGCGGAGGCTTATGTCTCCGGCAATGTCGGCAGCGGCACGCCGCAGGAAATGGCCGACTGGGTCGAATATATGACCTCGCCGACCAGTTCGACGCTCGCCAACGAACGCCGCGCGAACGGCCGCAAGGAGCCGTGGAAGCTCCCCTATTTCGGGCTGGGCAACGAGTTGTGGGGCTGTGGCGGCAATATGAGCCCGCAATATGCCGCCGACGTGACCAAGCGCTATTCGACCTTCGTCAAGGTGCCCCAGGGCACCAAGACGCTGAAGATCGCCAGCGGCGCCAGCGACTCCAATTACGACTGGACCGAAGTGATGATGCGCGAGACGGGGCGCACCATCGACGGCATCGGCGTCCATTATTACACCGTGCCGGACACCTGGCAGAAAAAGGGTTCGGCGACCGGATTCGACGAGGCGGACTGGGCGAAGACCCTGTCCAAGACGCTGCTGATGGACGAGTATGTCACCAAGCACAGCGCGATCATGGACAAGTACGATCCTGCAAAGCGCGTCTGGCTGGCGGTCGACGAATGGGGCACCTGGTACGATCCGACGCCGGGCAGCAATCCCGGATTCCTGCAGCAGCAGAATAGCCTGCGCGATGCGCTGGTCGCGGCGATCAACCTCAATATCTTCACCCGCCATGCGGACCGCGTGAAGACGGCCAATATCGCCCAGATGATCAACGTGCTGCAGGCGATGATCCTGACCGACGGCGACAAGATGGTGGTGACGCCGACCTATCAGATATTCGGCATGTACGTGCCGTGGCAGGACGCGACGCAATTACCCGTCGACCTGACCAGCCCCTGGTACAACAAGGACCAGTGGGCGATGCCGTCGCTGAGCAGTTCGGCGGTACGCGGTGCGGACGGCGTGGTGCATGTCTCGCTGGCCAATCTCGATCCGGTGAATGCGCTGACCGTGACCCTGAACGTCGATGGCAGCACGGCATCGACCGTGACCGGCAGCGTGCTGACCGCCGACCGGATCGACGCGCATAATCGCATCGGCGAGCCGCTGGCGGTTGCGCCGCGCGACATCGCGCCGGTAACGGTGACGGGCGGCAAGGCAGTGCTGACCCTGCCGGCCAAATCGGTGACCGTCGTGGCGCTGAAGTAAGGAGCGTTGATGCTGCCGATCGCCATTGTCGGATTGGGCAAGATCGCCCGGGATCAGCATGTCCCGGCGATCCGTGCCGACGCCCGCTTCCAGCTTGTCGGGGCGGTCGATCCGCATGCGGCGCCCAGCGAGGTGCGGATCTATCCCGATCTGCCCGAGCTGCTCGCGGCCAATGCGCCGGCCGCGGTGGCGATCTGCACCCCGCCCTTCGCCCGCGTTACGGCGGCGCGAGAGGCGATCGCGGCGGGGCTGCACGTGCTGCTGGAAAAGCCGCCCGGGCTGACCGTCGACGAGGTGACCGGGCTGGAGGCGCTGGCGCGGGACGCGGGCGTCACCCTGTTCACCGCCTGGCATTCACAGGAAGCGGCCGGGGTCGACCCGGCGCGCGCCTGGCTGGTGGGGCGGACGATCGACGCGGTTCGGGTGACCTGGAAGGAAGACATCCGCGTCTGGCATCCCGGGCAGGAATGGATCCTGGAAGCGGGCGGCTTCGGCGTGTTCGATCCGGGGATCAACGCGCTGTCGATCCTGACCGATATCCTGCCAGCGCCGCTGACGGTGGAGTCGGCCGGGCTGGACGTGCCGGCGGGTCGGTCGCAGCCGATCGCCGGGACGCTGGCGCTGCGCAGCGGCGCGGTGCCGGTCTCGGTCACGCTCGATTTCCTGCATGAGGGCGTGCAGCGCTGGGACATCGAGATCGATACGCCCGACGGCATGCTGAAGCTGGCGATGGGTGGCGCGGAACTGACCATTGCGGGCGAGGCGATCGCGGTGGGGGCGAATGTGGAATATCCGCGGCTTTATGCGCGCTTCGCCGAGCTGGTGGCGCGGGGGGAGAGCGATGTGGATCTGGCGCCGTTGCGGCTGGTGGCGGAGGCACTCGAGGTTGGAGTGCGGCGTGAGGTTGAGGCGTTCGCGTTCGCCTGACCTTACCGTCATGCCGGACTTGTTCCGGCATCCATTCTGCGGCGGGGCGCAGCCCACTTCGCAAAGCGAAGCGCCCGAACCACGATGGACCCCGGAACAAGTCCGGGATGACGGTGAGGGGTTAGGCGGCGCGTTCTGCAATCAATCCTCCGAATGGGCCGAATGCCCAGCCATCAATGTTGCCCACTTGCTCGATCACCTTCCATGAGTCCGCATCCTCAGGCGCCCACCCCCGCGCTTCCGCCGAGAAGTTGAACACGCACAACAGCCGTTGCCCGTCCGACTCCCGCTCGAACGCGAGTAGCGTCTCCGATGCCTCGACGAACCGGATCGCCCCGGTCCGCAGTGCCTCATTCGCCTTACGCATCGCCAGCAGCCGCCGGGTGAGTGCCAGCATCGACGCCCCGTCCCTTTCCTGCCGGTCGACCGCCAGCGCCGCATGGTCCGGGCCGAAGGGAAGCCATGGCTCCACCGCCGAGAAGCCCCGCCCCGCTTCCCCGGCCGCCCAGGGTATCGGCGTGCGGGCGCCGTCGCGGCCGAGGGTCAGGGGCCAGTTGGCGATCGCTTCGGGATCGCGCAGGCGGTCGAACGGAATGTCGACCTGGGTGAGACCGAGCTCCTCGCCCTGATACAGGAAGATGTTGCCGCGCAGCGCCACGAGCAGCAGCATCTTCATCCGCGCGAACGCCGCCTCATGCCCCGGCGGCGCCCAGCGCGAGACCGCGCGGGGCGCGTCGTGATTTTCGAACGCCCAGCTCGGCCAGCCCATGCCGGGCGTATCGGGCCAGCGTTCCAGCACGTCGCGGACCAGCGCCGGCGTCAGCGTCTTCGCATAGAGGAAGTTGAAACCGTAGGCCGTGTTCAACCGGTGATCGCCTTGCGTGAAGCTCTGCATCTCGGGCTCGACATCGGGGCCGCCGACCTCCGCCACGGTGAAGCGATCCGGATAGCGATCGGTCAGCGCGCGGACGCGTTCGAGGAACAGCGGAATATCCGGGTGCGACTGGTTGTGGATATGGAACTGGAAATCGAACGAGCGGGTGCGGCGGCTGTTGCCGAGACGCGCGGGGTTGTCGCGCAGCGCGGGATCGACCATCGCGCAGCTGATCGCGTCGAGCCGAAAGCCGTCCACCCCGCGCTCGAGCCAGAAGCGCGCGACGTCGAGCAATGCGTCCTGCACGGCAGGCAGATGCACGTTGAGCTGCGGCTGGCTGCTGAGGAAATTGTGCATGTAATATTGGCCGCGCCGTGCGTCCCAGGTCCAGGCCGGACCACCGAACACGGATTGCCAGTTGTTGGGCGGCGTCCCGTCGGCCCTGGCATCGGCCCAGACATACCAGTCGTGGCGCGGGTTGGTGCGGTCGGACCGGCTCTCGGCGAACCATGCATGCTCGTCGGAGGTGTGGGCATAGACCTGGTCGACGATCACCTTAAGCCCGAGGCCATGGGCGCGGGCGACCAGCGCGTCGAAGTCGGCCAGCGTGCCGAACAGCGGATCGACGCCGCAATAATCGGATATGTCGTAACCGAAATCCTTCATCGGCGACGGGTAGAAGGGCGACAGCCACACTGCATCGACGCCCAGCGATGCGACATGACCCAGATGCGCAGTGATGCCGGCAAGATCGCCCACGCCGTCGCCGTTCGAATCGGCGAAGCTGCGCGGATAGATCTGGTAGATCGCTGCGCCGCGCCACCATGCGCTCGTCTCGTCCGATCGCGTCACAGCCCCTCCCCTACGGTTTCCGTCCTTTTGCGCGCCGCCCCGGGCTGAAAGCAACGGCCATACGCGAACGGGGATTGCCGCGACGCCAAGTCACTGACATCCTGACCGGCAGAAAACAAAAAATAGACATGCAGGGGTGGACAGAGTGACCGGACGGCCGCGCCAGTCCTTGGCCGGACTGTGGAATATTTCGTTCGGATTCTTCGGGATCCAGGTCGCGTTCGGCCTGCAGAACGCGAATATCAGCCGCATCTTCCAGTCGCTCGGCAGCGATGTCGACAGCCTTGCCCTGTTCTGGATCGCCGGGCCGATCACCGGCCTGATCGTTCAGCCGCTGATCGGGCATTTCAGCGACCGCACCTGGGGGCGGTTCGGGCGGCGGCGGCCCTATTTCCTGGTCGGGGCGCTGCTCGCCGCGCTGGCGCTGATCGGCATGCCGCATGCGCCGGTGCTGCTCGCCGCGGCATTGCTGCTCTGGGTGCTCGACGCCGCGATCAACGTGTCGATGGAGCCGTTCCGCGCCTTTGTCGGCGACATGGTCGGCCCGGCGCAGCGCACCATGGGCTATGCCTTTCAGACCGCGTTTATCGGCGCGGGCGCCGTGCTCGGCTCGCTCGCGCCCTTCGCGATCACCGCGCTCGGGGCAAGCAATGTCGCGCCGCCCGGCGTGATCCCCGATGCGGTGCGCTACGCCTTTTATCTCGGCGCGGCGGCGATCCTCTCCGCCGTGCTGTGGACCGTGACCGCCACGCGCGAATATCCGCCCGAGGCGCTGCGTGTCTTTGCCGGCGAGGATGCGACGCCGGCGCCCGATGACGGGAAAGCGGGCGATGACGGGAAAGCGGGCAATGCCGTGGCGCAGATCCTGCGCGATATCGTGCACATGCCGGGCGAGATGAAGCGGCTGGCGGTCGTCCAGCTCTTCTCCTGGTCTGCGCTGTTCATCATGTGGGTCTATACCACGCCGGTGGTGACCCGGTACGTCTTCGGATCGACCGACCCGTCGTCCAAAGCCTATAATGACGGCGCCGACTGGGTCGGCATCCTGTTCTCCGTCTATAATGGCGTGGCGGTGCCCGCCGCCTTTCTGCTGCCGCTGCTGGTGCGGCGGATCGGCTGCGCGCGGACTCACATGATCTGCCTGCTGATCGGCGCGGCCGGCTATACCGCGATGCTGGGCATCCACGACGCGCAGATGCTGATCCTGCCGATGATCGCAATCGGCGTGGCCTGGGCGTCGATCCTGACCATGCCCTATGCGATGCTGGCGAACGCGCTGCCAACGGGCAAGCTCGGCGTCTATATGGGCATCTTCAATTTCTTCATCGTGCTGCCGCAGCTGTTCATCGCGCTCGTGATGGGTCCGGTGATCCACCGATTCTTCCCGACCGAGCCGATCTGGACGATCGCGATCGCGGCCATGCTGATGGCGTTCGCCGCCGTGGCGATGCTGCGCCTGAGCGACCAGCCGCAAGAAGCCACCGGAATCAGCGCGGATCCGAAGATGGCGCTTTGACAATCCTATAGGATACACGATACCTACCCGGTTAGCGCTACCACCGGCGCGATTCCGCTGACGTCCGAGAAGCACGGGCGCACCGGCCAGGAGAGGATTATCGCGATGCGCATCACGCGTAGGGACCTGGTCGTGGCGCTGGCGTCGGTAGCGGTCACCTGTTCCGCCGGCCTGATGGCGCAAACCCAGACCAGGAAGATCATCGGCCCGTCGGTGTGGGACTGGAATACGATGAAGGTCACTCCGACCGATGTCGGCGAAGTGCGCAGCCTGGGCAATGGGCCGACCGCGACGCTCGACGATCTCGAGATGCACGTCACCACGCTCAAGCCCGGCCAGACGTCCCACGCCCCGCACAAGCACCCGAACGAGGAGCTGGTGATCATCCGCGAAGGCACGGTCGAGACCCTGTCCGACGGCGTGTGGAAAAGGCTCGGGCCGGGATCGGTGATCTTCAACGCGTCCAATTCGCTGCACGGGCTGCGCAATGTCGGCACGACCAACACGACCTATCATGTGATAAACTGGACGACGCCGGCGACGCCGAAGAACTGAGCGCCGGCCACCAGGAGAGACGACATGAATTCGATCGACCGCCGCTCGATGCTGACCGGCGCCGGCTTTGCCGGGCTTGCTGCCGCGCTGCCGGGTGACGTGATGGCGCAGGCGCTGAGCGGCAATGCCGTTCCCGAGACGGTCAATACCGGCGCGCCGAGCGATCCGCGGCCAAAGCACCACATCAAATTCGCGGTGATCGGGCTCGACCATAATCACATCTATTCGATGACCGCGGCAGTGATCCGCGGCGGGGGCGAGCTGGTGTGGGTCTATGCCACCGATGCGAAGCAGCTCGCCGCTTTCCAGAAGCTCTTCCCGAGCGCGAAGCTGGCGCGGAGCGAGGCCGAGATCCTCGAGGACAGATCGATCCAGCTGATCGCCGGGGCGCCGATTCCCGACCTGCGCGCGCCGCTCGGCATCCGGGCGATGAAGGCGGGCAAGGATTATCTCGGCGACAAGCCGGCGATCACCAGCCTGAAGCAGCTTGCCGATGTACGCGCCGCGATCAAGGCGACCGGACGCAAGTTCGCGATCATGTATTCCGAGCGGCTGGAAGTGCCGGCCGCGATCAAGGCGGGCGAGCTGATCGAGCAGGGGGCGATCGGCCGCGTCGTGCAGACGATCAACATCGCGCCGCACCAGGTGAACCCGGCGAGCCGGCCCGACTGGTTCTGGGACAAGGCGCGGTACGGCGGCATCCTGACCGATATCGGCAGCCACCAGGCCGAGCAGTTCCTGTTCTTCACCAAAAGCACGCGCGCGCAGGTCGTCGCGTCGCAGACGGGCAACATCAACCATCCCGACAAGCCGTTGTTCGAGGATTTCGGCGACATGACGATGAGCGGGAATGGCGGCACCGGCTATCTGCGGGTCGACTGGTTCACGCCCAAGGGCCTCGGCACCTGGGGCGACGGGCGGCTCTTCGTGCTGGGGACCGAGGGCTATATCGAGCTGCGCAAATATGCCGACCCGACCGGCAAGCCCGGCGGCAACCATCTGTTCGTGGTCGACGGCAAGAGCGCGCGCTATCTGGATTGCAGCAAGGTCTATCTGCCCTTCGGCCCGCAATTCGTGACCGATATCGTCGAGCGCAGCTCGATCGCGCAGGACCAGGAACAGGCGCTGCTGGCGGCCGAACTCGTGCTCAAGGCGCAGAAGAACGCAACCCGGCCGATCACGGCCTGACGGGGAGACATTCTCATGACCAAAGGTTTCTCGCGGCGCGACCTGATCAGGACCGGGGCGATTGCCGCGGTCGGTTTCCCGTCGATCGTGCCGGCCAGCGTGTTCGGGCAGAATGCGCCGAGCAAGCGCATCAATATCGGCGCGATCGGCGTGGGGCGCATCTCGCGCATCCATGACATGGCCGAGGTGTTCAAGTTCGACGACGCGCATATCGTCGCGGTGTGCGACCTCGACACACGGCGCGTGCAGCAGGGCATCGAGCTGGTCGACAAGACCTATGGCGAGAAGACGGGCAAGCCCTATTCGGGCACGCGCGGCTATGCCGACTATCACGAGCTGCTGGCCAACAAGGACATCGACGCGGTCATCATCTCGACGCCCGACCATCAGCATGCGCCGAATTCGATCCATGCGGTGCGGGCGGGCAAGGACGTGTACTGCCAGAAGCCCGCATCGCTGACGATCGCCGAGGGTCGGCAGATGGCCGACGCCGTGGCGAAGACCGACCGCATCCTGCAAATCGGATCGCAGCAACGATCGCAGGACCCATGGCCGCAATTCCACCGCGCGTGCGAGCTGGTGCGCAACGGGCGGATCGGCAAGCTGACGCATGTCGAGATCGGCCTGCCGGGCGATCCTTCCGGGCCCGAGGCGCCGCCGATGCCGATCCCCGCCAACCTGAATTACGACGCGTGGCTCGGGACGACGCCCGAGGTCTATTATACCGAAATCCGCGTGCATCCGCAGGACGGCACGTTCAGTCGGCCGGGCTGGCTGCGCTGCGAGCAGTTCGGCGCGGGCATGATCACCGGCTGGGGCGCGCACCATGTCGACATCGCGCATTGGGGCATGGACACCGAGCACACCGGCCCGATCGAGATATGGGGCAAGGCCGAGTTCCCCAAGAGCGGGTTGTGGAACGTGCATGGGCCGTTCGAAACCTATGGCAAATATGCGAACGGGGTGGAGATGAAGATCTCCGGCGCCTTGCCCAATGGCGTGAAGTTCATCGGCACCGAGGGGTCGATCTTCGTGACGCGTACCGGTGGCGGCGTGACCGCGAGCGACCCGGCGATCGCCGCGGCGGGGACGAGCGGGCTGCTGGCGAGCAACCCCAAGATCCTCGACAGCGTGATCGGGCCGAACGAAATCCACCTGCCGCGCAGCCCCGAACAGCATCGCAACTGGATCGATTCGATCAGGACAAGGAAGCCCAACATCTCGCCGGCGGAGCTGGGGCACCGGGCCTGCTCGACCTGCCTGCTGCACTGGACCGCGATGCGCACCGAGCGGCGGTTGCACTGGGACCCGGTCAAGGAGCGCTTCATCGGCGACGATGCGGCGAACGCGATGCTGAGCCGGCCGCAGCGCAAGGGTTATGCGATCTGACGACCGGCCGGAGGGGCTAACGCGATGAGATTTGGTGATGGTGATCTTCTTTCCTCCCCATCGCAGATGGGGAGGGGGACCGCGCTTGCGCGGTTGAGGGGGCTTGGAGCGCGGCGACTTGGCCTCACTCCAATACCCCTCCACCACCCGCTGAAGAAGCGGGTGGTCCCCCTCCCCACTGCGTGGGGAGGAACAGTTGGGGCGCTGCTGCTGGCGACGGGCGCCCTCGCGCAGGACGCGAAGACCGAGGAAGTGATCGGCCCCATCTATACCGACGCGCCCGAAATGACGGTCAATCCGAGCCAGCCGATGGGTACGCTGCACGGCTTCGTGATGCTGTCGCAGGATTCCAGCATCTACCCGGGCATCCGGCAGTTGCAGAACGAGACAATCGCGAAGCGCGACGCGTACGGCAACCGGATCGCAGCGAAGGCCGAGCTTCAGTCCGAACCGGCGCCGTATCGCCGCGAAGTGATCGTCTACATCCCGGCAGGCTATAAAGCCGGGACCGAGACGCCGTTCATGGTCGTCCAGGACGGGCGCGATTATGCGACACGGGTGGCGCTCGCGCTCGACACGCTGATTGCGCAGAAGCGCGTGCCGCCGATGGTCGCGGTGATGATCCAGTCGGGCGGTGGCGATGCGCAGGGCTCCGAGCGCGGGCTGGAGTACGACACGGTCTCGGGCCGTTATGCCGAGTTCGTCGAGCGCGAAGTACTGCCGCTGGTGACGCGCAACTACCGGGTCAATTTCACCAAAAACCCGGAAGGGCGGGCGACCATGGGCGCCAGTTCCGGCGCGGCGGCGGCGTTCAGCATGGCCTGGTTCCACCCCGAATGGTATCGCCGGGTGCTGTCCTATTCGGGCACCTTCGTGAACCAGCAGAGCCCGCCCGATCCTGCGACGCCCGAGGGCGCCTGGGACTATCACGCGCATCTGGTCCCCGAGAGCCCCCGGAAACCGATCCGCATCTGGATGCATGTCGGCGAGAAGGACCTGCATTACGACGATCCGGAATCGACCTTCCACAATTGGCCGATGGCGAACCAGCGCATGGCCGCGGCGCTGAAGGCGAAGGGCTATTCCTATCATTACGTGTTCGCGAGGGACTCGGTTCATGTCGACCAGCGGGTGGTCGGGCAGACCTTGCCTGGGGCGATCGAATGGCTTTGGCAGGGGTATCGGAAATGATTTTTGGTTCTTTCTCTTCTTCCTTCCCCGGCGAAGGCAGGAGGGCGGGGCTTGGCCTTTCGCTCGCTGCGCTGCTGCTGTCCGGCACTGCCTTTGCGCAGACCTCTCCTCAGCCCTGGCGCAACCCTGCGCTCCCCACCGAGCAGCGTGTCGATGCGCTGATCGCGCAGATGACGATCGAGGAGAAGGCGTCGCAGCTGGTCAACCAGGCGCGCGCGATTCCGCGGCTTGGGGTGCCTTCCTATGACTGGTGGAGCGAGGCGCTGCACGGCGTGGCGAACAACGGCTTCGCCACCGTGTTTCCCGAGCCGATCGGGCTGGCCGCGACCTTCGACGCGCCGGCGATCAAAACGATGGGCGAAGCGATCGGCACCGAGGGCCGGGTGAAATGGAACCTGATCGAGAAGGCCGGGGGCGAGCACCGCATCATGCAGGGCCTGACCTTCTGGTCGCCCAACATCAACATCTTCCGCGATCCGCGCTGGGGCCGGGGGCAGGAGACCTATGGCGAGGACCCGTATCTGACCGCCACGCTGGGCGTGAACTTCGTGCGCGGCATGCAGGGCGACGACGCGCGTTATTACCGCGTGTCCTCCACCGCCAAACATTATGCGGTGCACAGCGGTCCCGAGCCGGGCCGGCACAGCGACAATATCCCGGTGAGCCTGCACGACGAGGAGGACACCTATCTGCCCGCGTTCCGCGCGCTGGTGGTGGACGGCAAGGTCGAGTCCGTGATGTGCGCGTATAACGCGATCAACGGCCAGCCCGCCTGCGCCAATGAATTCCTGCTCAAGGACCGGCTGCGCGACGCCTGGGGCTTCAAGGGGCATGTGGTGTCGGACTGCGACTCCATCGCCGATATCGAGCGCGGGCATCATTATACGAAGACGGTGGCCGAGGCGGCGGCGATCTCGCTCAAGCTGGGCGTCGACAATGACTGCGCCGAATATGGCCGGACGGCGGGCGCGACCTCCGATTACGACCGCTATGTCGATGCGATGAAGCAGGGACTGGTCAGCCAGGCGGTGGTCGACGCCTCGCTGCGCCGGCTGTTCACCGCGCGCATGCGGCTGGGGCTGTTCGACCCGCCGGCGATGGTACCGTTCAACGCCATTCCGGACAGCGCGCTCAATTCGCCCGAGCATGGCGCGCTCGCCACGACGCTGGCGCGCGAGGCGATGGTGCTGCTCAAGAACAATGGCGTGCTGCCGGTGAAGCCGGGCGTGAAGCGGATCGCCGTGGTCGGTCCGCTGGCGGATCAGGTCGATGTGCTGAACGGCAATTACAACGGCACGCCCGTCGCGCCGGTGAGCGCGCTGGAGGGCATCCGCAAGGCCTTTCCCGGTGCGGAGATCCTGTTCGAGCCGGGCACCGACTTCCTGCGTGCGGCCGAGCCGGTGCCGACGGCCGCCCTGTCGACACCCGATGGGGCGCCGGGGCTCAAGGCCGAATTCTGGCGCGGCGTGGATTTCGCCGGGGCGCCGGCGGTGAGCCGGACCGATGCGATCATCGCCTATAGCCGCAACACGCCCGCGGTGATTCCGGATGCGGCGGTGACCTCCGCGCGGTGGAGCGGCTTCGTGGCGGCGCCGGACGACGGGCTGTACAAGATCGGCATCAACGGGCGGTCGGCCAAATTGTGGATCGACGACAAGCTCGTCGCGGACAACACGAACCCGCAACAGCGCGGCGCGAACCTGGTCGAGATGCGGTTCGTGAAGGGCGAGAAGCACAAGGTGCTGATCGAGCAGACGCCGAGCCGATTCCCGCCGCGCTTCGTGTGGAACGAGGTGCGCACCGACGCGCTCGCGCGTGCCGTCGCGGCCGCCAAGAGCGCGGACCTCGTCATCGGCGTGGTGGGCATCACCTCCGCGCTGGAGGGCGAGGAGATGACGGTGAACGTGCCGGGCTTCGTCGGCGGGGACCGCACCAGCCTGGACCTGCCCGCGCCCGAGGAAGAGGTACTGAAAGCGGTCAAGGCGATGGGCAAGCCGCTGGCCGTGGTGCTGATGAACGGATCGGCGCTGTCGGTGAACTGGGCGGCCGCCAATGCCGATGCGATCCTCGAGGCGTGGTATCCGGGCCAGGCCGGCGGCACCGCGATCGGCGAGACGCTGTCGGGCGCGAACAACCCGGCGGGGCGCCTGCCGGTGACCTTCTATACCGGGGTCGACCAGCTGCCGCCGTTCAAGGACTATGCGATGAAGGAGCGGACCTATCGCTACTTTACCGGTAAGCCCTTGTACCCGTTCGGGCACGGGCTGAGCTATACCAGCTTCGCTTATGGCAAGCCGATACTCTCCGCCGCGACGGTGAAGGCGGGCGATGCGCTCGGCGTCGATGTGACGGTGCGCAACACCGGCAAGCTGGCCGGGGACGAAGTGGTGCAGCTCTATCTCAGCTTCCCGCAGGCGCCGGGCATGCCGGTCAGGGCGCTGCGCGGCTTTTCGCGGGTGCATCTGGCGGCGGGGGCGAACAGCAAGGTGCATTTCGACCTGGATGCGCGCGGGCTTTCCAGCGTGACCGAGGCGGGCAAGCGGATCGTCGCGCCGGGGGCCTATGGGCTGACGGTCGGCGGCGGGCAGCCGGGGACCGGGGCAGTGACGACGGCCGCCGGCTTTCGGGTGACCGACTCTGCCGCGCTCGCTGAGTAAAGCGCGCGCCCGGATCGGACCGCCGCAGTAAACGCCTGCAACAGGTGTTGGAGAAGGCGCGGCGTTGCGCGATCCGGTCGAATAGTCGCCGAATTTCGCGAGGCACCTGCGAGCGGGGCGAAATCGAGCGGTTCTTGAGCGCTGCGCGGCGAATAGGGAGCGGGGCTGTTGGAGAGGCGCAGAAATAGCTGAATCATGCGATTCGGGCGCATGACGGTATTGCCGCGATAGGGACGGATTATTTCCCGAATTACGCGAGGGGTATCGGTTTATCATGACGCTTTTCTTCGGGCTGAACGCCAATAGTCCGTACGGCCTCCACGGGCCGGGTTGGGGAGTTCAGCACGAAAGGGCACCGACTTGAATCGGCGCGCGCGGAAATGGCCGGTCCCTTCGTCGCCCGCACAGGCCGGTCGGGCGCACGGGTCCGCTTCGGACCCTTGACGCGTTCGGCCGACGCGCCCACGCCGCCGCTCTTTACCCCAATACAGGCGTGCCGCGTATCCTGGCCGCCTTTCGAGTGATTGATTTTAAATGCGAATTCCTCGCCTGTTCAGCCGATCGTCCAATGACATGGCGATCGATCTCGGGACTGCCAATACCGTCGTCTATCTGCGCGACCGCGGCATCGTGCTCAACGAGCCCTCAGTCGTCGCCCTCGAAACGCTGAACGGCGTCCAGCGCGTGCGCGCGGTGGGGGCGGAGGCCAAGCTGATGATGGGCAAGACCCCCGAGAGCATTCGCGCGATCCGGCCGATGCGCGACGGGGTGATCGCCGACATCGATGTCGCCGAACAGATGATCAAGCATTTCATCGACAAGGCGCATGGCGGGAAGAGCCGGCTGCCGCGCAATCCGGAGATCGCGATCTGCATCCCCTCGGGCGCGACCCCGGTCGAGCGCCGCGCGATCCGCCAGGCGGCGCAGAATGCCGGCGCGCGCAAGGTCCATCTGATCGAGGAGCCGATGGCCGCGGCGATCGGTGCCGGTCTGCCGGTGACCGAGCCGATCGGGGCGATGGTGGTCGATATCGGCGGCGGCACCACCGAAGTGGCGGTGCTGTCGCTGCGCGGGCTCGCCTATAGCACTTCGGCGCGGGTCGGCGGCGACCGGATGGACGATGCCATCGCCTCCTATATCCGGCGCAAGCACAATCTCATGATCGGCGAATCCACCGCCGAGCGGGTGAAGATCGAAATCGGCAAGGCGTGCGAGGAATCCGCATCGACCAGCCTGATCATGCGCGTGAAGGGCCGCGACCTGGTCGCCGGCGTACCCAAGGAAGTCGAGGTCAGCCAGGCCGAGATCGCCGGATCGCTGGCCGACCTGGTCGGCCAGGTGGTCGAGACCGTCCTCGGCGCGCTCGAGCGGACCGAGCCGGAACTGGCCGCCGATCTCTACGACCAGGGCATCGTGATGACCGGGGGCGGATCGCTGCTGGCGGGCATCGACGAGGCGCTGGCCAAGGCCACCGGCCTGCCGGTGATCGTCGCGGAGAATGCGCTGATCTGCGTGGCGATGGGCGCCGGGCGGGCGCTGGAGGACCCGGTGCTGAGCGGGGTGATGGTGGAGGCGTGAGGGGCGAGCCGGAACCCGCCGCTGCGTCGGATCCGATCGCAGCCAATATATGCCCCCCGACTGGACCAGCACCGGGTTGTCCGGCGGACGATCCGACCCGGTACTCCGCCGGGGAACTGCCAGGGCGGGGGGCGAAATCTACCCCGTCGCTTTACGCCGCCGGCACCCGGTACGCGCCGCAGAGCTTGTTGCCGTCGGGATCGCGCAGATAGGCGAGGTAGAGCTTGCCGAAGCCGCCTGCGCGAATGCCGGGCGGGTCCTCGATCGAGGTGCCGCCATGCTCGACGCCGGCCTTGTGCCAGGCATCGGTTTCTTCCGGGCCGCTCATCGTGAAGCCGATCGTGCCGCCATTGGCGCAGCACGCTTCCTTGCCGTCGATCGGCGTGGTGACGAGGAAGGTGCCCCCATTGTGCCGGTAGATTAGCCGGCCTCTATCGTCTTCGAAGGCGGGCTTTCCCCCGATCGCACCGAACAGCGCATCGTAGAAAGTCCTGGACCGGGCAATATCGTTGCTGCCGACCGTCATGTGACTGAACATCGCGTTTCTCCCCTAGCGCCGGGATTCTCGCCCCGGCGGAAGGGCGCGTCAAGACGCCGTGGCGGGTTCGATGCCCGAGCCGGGGCGCAGTTCGGCGCGGGCATGGCCGATGATCTGGGCGCCGCCCCACAGGCCGAGCCCGGCCATGACGCTCGCGACGATCAGGTCGGGCCAGGCAGTACCGGTGCCGAACACGCCGAGCGCGGCGAGCATCACCGCGAGATTGCCGATCGCATCGTTGCGCGAGCAGATCCAGACCGAGCGCATGTTCGCATCGCCGGTGCGGTAGCGGAACAGCAGCGCCGCGACCGCGGCATTGGCGACGAGCGCGATGAAGCCGACCACGCCCATCACCTCGGCCCTGGGCGTGGCGCCATGGAGCGCGGCCCAGAAAGTGGCGGCGAGCACGGCCAGGCCGAAGGCGAAGATCGTGCCGCCCTTCACCAGCGCGGCGCGGGCACGCCAGGCCAGCGCCATGCCGGCAACGCCGAGGCTGATCGCATAATTGGCCGCATCGCCGAGGAAGTCGAGCGCGTCGGCCTGGAGCGCGCGGGAGCCGCCCGCGACGCCCGCGCCCATCTCGCCCACAAACATCGCCGCGTTGACCGCGAGCGCGATCCACAGGATGCGGCGCCAGCGCGGATCATTGGTCGGTGTCGTCTCGCTCGCGCAGCTGCTGCAGGCCATCGTCATTCCCTCGACAGATCAGGAGTCGGATGGGCATATGCACCCTGTAGCAACTATAGGGTCAAGCCATGGCTGACGCATTCACGATCGGGCATCTGGCCCGGGCGACCGCGACCAAGGTGGAGACGGTGCGCTATTATGAGCGGATCGGGCTGCTGGCCGCGCCGGGGCGGACGCAGGGCAATTACCGCGCGTATGGGACCGAGGCGCTGTCGCGGCTGAGCTTCATCCGGCGCGCGCGCGACCTGGGTTTCTCGATCGACCAGGTACGCGAGCTGCTCGATCTGGCCGCGCAGGGGCAACGCGATTGCGGGTCGGTCGATGCGATGGCGACCGGGCATCTTGCCAAGATCGACCGCAAGCTGGCCGACCTGGCCGCATTGCGGCGGGAGTTGAACACGCTGATCTCGTCGTGCCGGGGCGGGACCATGTCCGACTGTCGGATCCTCGAGGCGCTGGCACCGCGCGCCTGAGGAGTCAGATCATCGGCAGGCTGCGGGGTTTCCGTCCCAGCGGGAAGGCAGCGTCGATCCGGGCCAGCGCCGCTTCGTCGAGGAGGAGGTCGCCGGCGCCGGCATTGTCGGCGGCATGGTCCGGCGAGGACGCCTTGGGGATGACGAAGGCATGGCGGGCGAGCGCCGCGAGCGCGACCTGTCGGGCGGTCGCGCCCTGCCGCGCCGCGATGTCGGCGAGCACGCGCCCGCCCGGGCTCGACGGTGCGGGAAAGGCGCCGCTGCCGAACGGGCTGTAGCCGACGACCGCCACGCCGTTGCGGTCGCACCACGGGACCACGGCATGTTCGATGGCGCGCTCCTCCAGATGATAGAGCACCTGGTTGCAGGCGATGCGGCCCGGACCGGCGATGGCCAGTGCTTCGTCAAGGTCGTCCTCGTCGAAATTGCTGACGCCCCAGGACAGGATCTTGCCGGCCCGCACGAGCTGCTCGAAGCCGGCGATGGTCTCCTCGAGCGGATAGCTGCCGCGCCAGTGGAGCAGGTAACAATCAAGCCGGTCAGTGCCGAGGCGCGCGAGCGAGCGGTCGCAGGCGGTGATCGTGCCGGCGCGCGAGGCGTTGTGCGGCAGGACCTTGGAGACGAGAAAGACCTCGTCGCGGCGGCCGGCGATCGCTTCGCCGACGATCGGTTCGGCATCGCCGTACATTTCGGCGGTGTCGATATGCGTCATGCCGGCATCGAGGCCGCGGCGGAGCGCCGTGACGGAAGCGGCGCGGTTGCCGCCGTCCATGCGCCAGCTACCCTGGCCGATGATCGCGACGTCGCGTGCGGTGCTGCCGAAGGGGCGAAGGCGCATGATCAGCCGAGCGCCTGTTCGATCCAGGCGACAATCCGCTGCGTCGGCATGGCGCCCGAGGTGCGGGCGATCTCCCGCCCCTTGCGGAACAGGATCATGCTGGGGATGCCCTGAATGCCGTAGCGCGCGGCGATGGCGGATTCGGCCTCGGTATCGAGCTTGGCGAGGCGGACCCGGGGTTCGAGCTGCGCCGCGGCCGCTTCGAACGCGGGGCTCATCATTCGGCAGGGGCCGCACCAGGCCGCCCAGAAATCGATCACGACGGGCAGATCGCCCTGCGCCACATGCCGGTCGAAGCTCGCCGCGGTGAGATCGACCGGCTTGCCCGCGAAGAGCGGCCGGTGGCATTTGCCGCAGGTCGGGTTCTGGTCGAGCCGGGCACGCGGCACGCGGTTGAGCGCGCCGTCATGCGGGCAGGCGACCAGCAGGGTTTCCGTATTCGGCATGCGCGTCTCCAACCCTGCCCGGCGCTTGCGGTTCCCGGATCAGCCCGTCAGCGCAGCGGTGAGCGCGAGCATCGACGGGGTGAAGGCAAGCGGGCGCGTCAGCGCGACCGCCAGGGTGATCACGCCGAAACCCCAGAGATAGGCGGGATGCACCTTGCGCCGCGTGAACAGATCATAGGTCATCGCGATGCCGATGAAGACCAGCATGATGAACCAGATCGTCCAGATGATCCAGGTGCCGAGCAGCGGCAGCGGCAGCAGCCGGCCGACGCCGGGCGTCATGATCTGGATCGCGGCGCAGAGCATCAGCCGGCGGTGCCAGTCGGTACGCGCGCGCATCTGCACGCCCGCCCAGGTGAGGCCGGCAAAGACCAGCACGGTCAGCCAGTCCATCACGAGAAAGACATTGGGTTCGAAGAAGGGCGGGATGCGGTGATGGATCGCCGCCAGGGTGTTCACGCTGACCCCGACCAGCACCATCCAGCCGACATAGACAGCGGCGAAGCGGCCGAGCCGGCGGTGGAGCGCGAGATTGCCCTGATAGACGAGCAGATTCTGCGTCACATAGATGCCGAGCCAGCCCATGAAGGTGATGCCGTGGACATGCACCCACCAGGGCGCGCCGAAGCTCGACCGGCCGGCGACGAGCTGGAGGCTGAAGCCGGCGACCACGGTGGCCGAGATCACCAGCGCCATGATCAGGAAGAAACCGCGGTCCCTGGAGACGCTGTCGCGCCCGAAACCGCCCGCCAATGTCGCCATATCGCCCGCCCCCGCAAAACGTTGCGGCAGGGTATCAAAAACCGGCGCCGCTCACCAGTGTCATCATGGGCCGGACGGGATGGTGATGCCGCGCCGCGTACGGCGGCGATGGAAGAATTTCAGCAGCGGTCGCTCGATCAGGAGATAGGCAATGATCCCGCCACCGATCGCGCCGAAGAACGCGACCACCGCCATCGGCGCCATCGGCAGGTGCAGCAGCCGGGCGAGGACGAAGCAGCATTGCAGCGGGAAGATCTGCCACAGATAGATCGAATAGCTCGCGTCGCCGAGCAGCAGGAACGGCCGCCATGTCGGGACTCTGCCGCGCGCCTCCAGAATCAATGTGCCGACCAGCATCGCCGTCACCAGGACCATCGCAGGGCGGGCCAGCAACGCGAAGATCACGACCGCCGCCAGCGCGACGCGCGGACGGCGCAGCGCCGGCCGAAGCCACATCATGGCGACCCAGCCGCCGACCACGAATTCGAGGAGTATCGGGAGAGTCCACAAGGCGAGGATCGGGCCGCTCGGACCAAGCATCCTGCCGAGCAGCACGAGCCCGCAGAGGATACAGGTCAGCACCGCCAGCCGGTAGCGCGGCAGGAACAGGATCAGGGTGAAGAGCGTGTAGAACAGCATCTCCACGTTGAGCGTCCAGCCGACCGCGAGGATCGGCGAGGCGATGTTCCGCATGGTCTGCGGGCCATAGGGAATGAAGGCAAAGGAGGTGAACACCCGCACCGGATCGATCGCGACATTGGGGGCGATGCCGATCAGCGCGGCCACCACCATCGCCGACGTCGCGATCCAGTAGAGCGGCGCGACGCGGAGCAGGCGATCCTTGAAAAAGGCCCAGGGACGCGCCCCGCCATCCGTGATCGCGATCATCAGGAAACCGCTGAGCACGAAGAACAGGTCGACGCCCCAGGCACCATAGCGCCAGGGCACGCCCGCCGCCTCGGTCACATGGAAGAGGACCACGCCGGTCGCGGCGATGCCGCGCAGATATTGCAGGCCGATCAGGCGCCGCCGTTGGGGGGGGCGCTCGGGCAGGCTTTGCGAAGGGCGTTCGGGCGCGCCCGGCTGGTCGATGGTCACGCCGCCTTCCCCCTTTTCACCGGACGATAAAGGGCGATCGGCGCGTCCTCAAGCGGTTGGGCCTTCCCACTCCCGCTTTGGGGCATTACGGCATTGACGCATGTCCAGCTTCACAATAATGCGACGCACTCGCAATAAGGAGTCGTCATGTACCGCTATCTCGACCGCGCGATCCGCCGGCTCGATGAACCGGAGCAGTTCCTGCTCGTCGCGATGCGGACCTGGGTCGGCGCGGCGCGCGCCGGGCGGTGCTGCTGTCATGCGCTCCATGCCGGCTTCGCGCGGCGCGGCATCGCCGAGGCGCTGCCGGATTTCAACATGATGATGGCGACGCTCGACCAGGACGGCTTCGGCCAGATCCGCTTCGGCGCCGCCGGATCGGCGCGGGTGACCGACGACGAGGCGCGCATGCTCGCCTTGTTCGAGGTCGCGCAGCAGGGGCCGATCGCGCGGCTCAAGCGGGTGGCCGCCGGGCTGGTCGTCGAGGATGCGGTGGCGCGACTGGCCCAGGCGGCGGATTTCGTCGCGACCGCCATGGCCAGCGACACAGCCACCGGCACGGGCGCCGGGCACCCATGAACATGCCCGTCCGCGCGCCGCGCACCATTGCCGACCATGCCGCCTTCCAGACCGTGCCGGTGCGCTGGGTGCGGCACTGGAACGAGCATCTGTTCAGCTTCGCGATCGAGCGGCCCGCGAGCTTCCGTTTCCGGTCGGGCGAATTCGTCATGATCGGGCTGCCCGGCGACGACGATGCCGGCGGCCGTCCGCTGATGCGTGCCTATTCGATCGCCAGCCCGGCCTGGTCGGACGAGCTGGAATTCCTGTCGATCAAGGTACCCGACGGCCCCCTCACCTCGCGGCTGCAGACGATCCGGCCGGACGACCAGCTCTATCTGGGCAAAAAGCCCACCGGCACCCTGGTGCTCGATGCGCTGCTCGGCGGGAAAAGGCTGTTCCTGCTGTCGACCGGCACCGGGCTCGCCCCGTTCCTGAGCGTGGCGCGCGACCCCGATGTCTATGACCGGTTCGGGCAGGTGGTGATCGTCCATTCAGTGCGGCGCGTGAGCGACCTTGCCTATCATGACGAGCTGACCGCGCAGCTGGCCGGCGATCCGCTGGTGGGCGACCAGGCATTGCTGCAATTCCATTATGTGCCGACCGTGACGCGCGAGCCGTTCCACACCAGCGGACGGATCGATGCACTGGTGGAGACCGGGCAATTGTTCGGCACGCCGCTGGCCGGTGCCAAGGCGTTCGATCCGGAGCATGACCGGGTGATGCTGTGCGGCAGCACCGCGATGATTCGCGACACCGCGGCGATGCTGGAGGCGTGCGGGTTCGAGGAGGGGTCGAATGCGAAGCCGGGGCATTATGTGATCGAACGGGCTTTCGTGGGGTGATGTGACACTATCCGCGCAGGCCGCTTCCCCGGCGAAGGCCGGGGTCCAGTTGGAGTACAGTCGTAAACTAGCGTTGCGCGTCGTCACATTAGCCTTCCCAACTGGACCCCGGCCTTCGCCGGGGAAGGGGCATTGATTGCACTCACCCTTAAATAGGGGGTGCGGTTGATTGTCGGATGCGCCATTCCGATCTGCACGGCGCGGCGGCATGTTGCCCCGGTTGCGATGGCGGAGACATGAAGATGGCAGGACCCAGGCTGTTCGAACCCCTGTCGATCGGCACGCTCGCGCTGTCCAACCGGATCGTGATCGCGCCGATGTGCCAATATTCGGCGGTCGACGGGTGCATGACCGACTGGCACCTGATACATCTCGGCTCGCTTGCCCTGTCGGGCGCGGCGCTGCTGACGATCGAGGCAAGCGCGGTGCTGCCCGAAGGGCGGATCACTTATGCCGATGTCGGGCTGTATGACGACGCGACCGAAGCGGCGATCGCGCGGACGATCGAGAGCGTGCGGCGCTGGTCGGACATGCCGATCGCGATCCAGCTGGCCCATGCCGGCCGCAAGGCATCGACTGAAGTGCCATGGAAGGGCGGCGCGCAGATCGCGCCCGGCAACCCGCATGGCTGGCAGACGGTCGCGCCCTCGCCGATCGGCTTCCACCACAAGGACCATGCGCCGCTCGGGCTCGACAAGGTCGGGCTGGACCGGGTGCGCGACGCCTTTGTCGCCTCTGCGCAGCGCGCGGCGCGGCTCGGGCTCGACGCGGTGCAGCTGCACGGCGCGCATGGCTATCTGCTCCACCAGTTCCTGTCCCCGCTGTCGAACCGGCGCGACGACGATTATGGCGGGAGCCTGGAAAACCGGATGCGCTTTCCGCTGGAAGTGTTCGATGCCGTGCGCGCCGCCTTCCCGGCCGACAAGCCGGTGACGATGCGGGTGTCCGGGACCGACTGGGTCGAGGGCGGCTGGGACGTCGACCAGACCATCGCCTTTGCCCGGGCGCTGGAGGCACGGGGATGCAGCGCAGTGCATGTGTCGAGTGGCGGGCTCGACCCGCGGCAGCATATCCCGACCGGCCCGAGCTATCAGGTACCGCTGGCGCGCGCAGTGAAGCAGGCGACCGGTATGCCGGTGGTGGCCGTGGGCATGATCACCGACTACGAACAGGCCGAAGCGATCATCGGCACCGGCGATGCGGACCTTGTCGCGCTGGCCCGGGGCATCCTCTACGATCCGCGCTGGCCCTGGCATGCGGCGGCGCATCTCGGCGGGCAGGTCAAGGCGCCCGACCAGTATCTCCGGTCGCAGCCGCGGCAGTTTCGCGACCTGTTCAAGGGCTGAGCGCTACATCACCACCATCGCCACTGCCGCGGCGGCCATCACCGCCGTGGCGACCCAGCCGAAGAAGAGCAGCGCCTTGTGGGCGGTATAGTCCCCCATGGTCGACTTCAGCGAGACGACGATCATCATCGCCGCCATGATCGGCACGGCGACCACGCCGTTGATCACCGCGCTCCAGAACAGCGCCTTGATCGGGTCGATCGGCGACCAGTCGATGCCGATACCGAGCAGGGTCGAGATCGCGATGACCGCGTAGAAACCCTTCGCCTCGAGCGGTTTGCGTTCGAGGCCGGTGTTCCAGCCGCGCGATTCCGCGATCGCATAGGCCGTCGAGCCGGCCAGCACCGGGATGGCGAGCATACCGGTGCCGATAATACCGAGGCTGAACAGCAGGAAGGCGAACTGCCCGGCGACCGGCCGAAGCGCGCTGGCCGCATCGGCGGCGCTGGCGATGTCCGTCTTGCCCGAGGCGTGGAGCGTCGCCGCCGTGCCGATCATGATCGCCAGCGCGACGAGGTTCGACACCGCCATGCCGCTGAACGTGTCGAAGCTGATCCGGCGGAATTCGCCCGCCGCCTCGTCCGGCGCGTCGTTCAGCGCGTGCTTGGCGATGTCCCGGTCGACTTCCTCGACCTCCTGCGAGCTTTGCCAGAAGAAGAGATAGGGGCTGATCGTGGTGCCGAAGACCGCGACGATCGTGGTGACCGCGCCGACGCCCGCGACGCTCGGCCAGACCAGGCCCCAGCCGACCGCCGCCCAGTCGACATGGACCATCAGAATCAGGGCGACATAGGCGAGCAGCACCAGGGTCAGCCATTTCAGGATGGCGGCATAGCGGTGATAGGGCACGAAGACCTGGAGCAGCAGCGAAACGATGGCGAAGGCAGCGGTGAACAGATGGCCGCCCGCCCCGGCGACGAGTTCGGCCGCCGCGCCCATCGCGGCGAGATCGGCACCGATGTTGATCGTATTGGCGACGAACAGCAGCAGCACCAGCCCGGTCACGGCCCAGCGTGGCAGCACCTTGGCCATGTTGCGGGCAAGGCCGGCATCGGTGACCCGGCCGATCCGCGCACTGACCAGCTGCACCGCGGTCATCAGCGGATAGGTCAGCACCAGCGTCCAGAGCAGGCCGAAACCGAACTGCGCCCCGGCCTGGGAGTAGGTGGCGATGCCGCTGGGATCGTCGTCCGCCGCGCCGGTGATGAGGCCGGGGCCGAGCTGTTTGATCAGGCCGGGTCTGCGGGCGATTTTTTCGGGAATCATGAAGGATCCTTGGCGCGACGCCGGCCGGTCGCGCGAGTCATCGGATCAGGTTTCTTCGGCGGCGTCCAGCCGGGCGGCGGGGTCATGCGCTGCTGGCTGGTGCCGAGGCCCATGCGGCCCGGCTGCTGGCGGATCAGCCCCGAGGTGTCGGCGGCCGCGGCCTCCTCGGCCGAGGCACCGCCACGCAACAGATTGAGCTGGTCGCGCAGGCGCTTCGCTTCCTCGAAATCCAGTGCTGCGGCGGCGGCCTCCATGCGCTTTTGCAGCTCTTCGATCTCGGCGCTCATGGCCGCATAACGACCAGCGAGAGGAATGGTCCCGGGCGAAACACGTCCTCTTCCCCGGCGAAGGCCGGGGCCCAGTTGGGGGACGATAATGGACGAGCGCTGCGCATCATTACATCAGCCTTCCCGACTGGGCCCCGGCCTCCGCCGGGGAAGGGTTGGAAGAAAGTGCGTCACACCACTGGCCCGACCACGACATCGTCCAGCGCCAGCCAATCCGCCATGCGCCGCAGCTCCAAGGTCAGCTGCTCCATCGTCTCGGCCGGTGCGCCGGGCTCGAGCGTGACTCGGTGCGCCAGCAGGCGCGAGGCCTGGCGATCGGCCTTCAGATCCACGCGCGCGACGAGGCGGTCGTCGAGCAGGAAAGGCAGGACATAATAGCCATGGATGCGCTTCTCCGCCGGCGTGTAGATCTCGATGCGGTAGCGGAAATCGAACAGGCGTTCAGTGCGGGCGCGTTCCCACACCAGCGGATCGAACGGGGCGATCAAGGCCGCCGCCTGCACCCGGCGCGGGCGCTTCGCGTCGCGGTGAAGCCAGGCCTGGTGCGTCCAGCCCCTGACCGCGACCGGGACCAGCACGCCCTGCTCCGCCAGCTCGGCGACCGCACGGCTCGCGTCATCCGGCGTCTGGCGGAAATAGTCGCGCAGATCGGTCGTGGTGGCGATGCCGTGCGCGCGCGCGGCGATCTCGATCAGCGCGCGGTGCGCGTCCGCCTCGGGCGGCGTCGGCAGTGCGAGGATGCGGGAGGGAATGACGCGCTCGGTCAGGTCATAGACGCGCTCGAAGCTGCGCCGCCGGGTCGCGGTGGTGATGTGCCCGGCCCAGAACAGCCATTCGAGCGCATGCTTGGTCGCGCCCCATGCCCACCAGCCGGTGCTGCTCCTGCCCTCCTCGAAATCCGAGGCGGCGAGCGGCCCTTCGGCGCGGATGCGGGCAAGGATCGCCTCGGCCTCGGCCCGGCGCTCCGCGGCAAAGACACGCATGCTCTTCCAGCCGGCCACGCCCGAATCCGCGCGCGCCATGCGCCAGCGCAGCAGGGGGTGAAGCGACAGCGGCAACAGCGACGCCTCATGCGCCCAATATTCGAACAGCCGCCGTTCCGCCTTGCGGCCCCAGGCGGCGGCATCGAGCAGGGTGCGGTCATAGCCGCCGAGCCGCGAAAAGGCGGGCAGATAATGCGCGCGGACCAGCACGTTGACGCTGTCGATCTGGTGCAGCGCGAGCCGGTCGAGCGTGCGGCGCAAATGACCCTGATCGGCGCGCGCGGGATGCGCGGCGCCGAAACCCTGCGCGGCGAGCGCGATCCGCCGCGCCTGTGCGAGCGAAAGACTCTCGGTCAGGGCTGTTCGGCCCGGTAGGCCGCGCGGGCATAAGCATGGGCCGCCTCACGCTCGCGCGCCGTCTTGAACGCAGTCTCCGGATCTGGCGCCTCGCCGAGCGAGTGCAGCAACGCCCAGAGCGCGAAGCGGCGGCCGGGCTCGGCTTCAGTCCAGAAGGCCGTGCCGAGCCTCTCGATGCCCAGTTCGATCGCCGCGTCGTCGAGCGTCTCGATCGCCGTCGTGCCGAAATAATGATGGAGCAGCGCGTCGAGATCCAAACCCGTTCCCCTCAGCACCGCCGGAGCGGCGGTGAGCCCGTGTATGCCGCCGGGCGGCGGCGGGTGAACCATGCCCTGCTCCGGGCGCGCCGCCAAGCGTGCTTCGGCCGATCCGATCAGGCCGGCAGGCGGATCACGCACTTGCCCGGCGGGCCGGCAGATCGAGCAGGCCCGGCGCGAGCCGGCCCGACGGATCGAGCTGCTGCTTCCATTTGCGAAAGCCGGCAAAGCATTCGGCGCCGAAATGGGCGGCGATATCGAAGCCGGGATAGAGAAGCTCGGCCTGGGCATAGCGGCGGAAATCCGGATGAGCGCGCAGCCACAGGGTGAAATCCGCTTCGAGCGCACGGATCGCCGCGTGATCGAAGCCCGCCTCAGGCTCCTCGCCCCAGATGCCGACCGCGACCAGATCCTGCTGGGCGGGATGGATCAGCGGCGGCGTGAAGCGCCCGAACGGCAGGGAATAGGCATAGGCCGGCCGCGCCTGCCAGGCATGCTGGTGCCGTTCCGCGATCGCTACGAGCTCGCGCCGGGCCTGGCTCCAGGCAGGGCGCGGCACGAAGGCACAGAACCAGATCGCCTTTTCCCAATGATGGCGGCTCGCCGGCACGCGGCCCCGCTTGCCGAGCGGCAAGGCCGCGTCTTCCCCATCGCGCGGCCGCACGGCCATGGTCACCGAGACGATGATGCAGAGCTGCCCCATCGACCCGAACAGCCAGGGAAAGAGCGGATCGGACCGGCCGACCGTGCGCACCGCGCCGTCGAGCGTCACCACGTCGATACTCTCGACGCATTCCCAGAAGCCGCCATGCCGCCGGCTTTCCGCGCCGAAGCCCCCCGCCGAAACGAAGCCGCCCACGGTGGAGGAAGGCGCATTGCCGTCGTTCAGCACAGGCAGCTCGTAGCCGAGCGGCGCGAGCAGCCGCTGCACGTCCCACATCGTCGCGCCGGCGCCGACGGTGATCGTGCCGGACCGGGTGAAGACATAGGAATCGAGCCCCTTGGTCTCGACAAGTACTTCGCCCGAGCGTGGGATCGAGGAGCCGTTCATCGAATGGCCGGCGCCGCGGATACGCACGGCCATGCCGCGTGCCTTCACTTCGGACAGGCCGGCCCATAAAGACCCCACATCAGGCGGGGCGAAGCGCCAATAGATGCCGCTGCTTTGATGAAATCCGCCATAATCGGTCATCGGCCGTGAAGTCGGTTCGAACATCGGCATAGCCCGGAAAATGTCACATTCTCCCGGACGGCCCAAGCGCAGGTGGCCCCAATGTCGTTTTATTTCATCGCGGCGCGCTTGCTGTAGATCAGTGCGAATCCCGGGAACGGCGGCGGCGGCGAAGCGTCTTCCCCCGGCTATGTCACCACCCAGCACCCCCCTTCACCCCTGGCAGCATCATGCGCAGGACGAATTGCAGGCCATGATGCACGCCATGGTCGACGATCCGGCTTTCCCCTGTGTCGGCGCCAAGGCGGCCCTGGCGCGCGGCACGTTGCAGGTGCTCGCCTGTAACCGCATCGACAGCGCGTGGGACGATCTGCGCATCCATGACGGGCTGATCGCCTTTGCCGGCGCCTATCGCGCGGCGCCTGCGCTGTTCCGCAGCTTCGCGGTGGTGTTCGAGGGGCCGGAGGATCTGGCCGAGGACAGGTTCGAGGCGGCCTTGTGGGAACGCGTCCAGTCGCTGTCGGACAAGGATGTGTGGCGCGGCCAGGATTATGATCCCGCCGTCAGCCCCGACCCGGAAAACCCGCATTTCTCGCTGAGCTTCGGCGGCGAGGCCTTTTTCATCGTCGGCCTGCACCCGCATGCCAGCCGCCCGGCGCGGCGCTTCGCGAAGCCGGCGATGATCTTCAACCTGCACGACCAGTTCGAGACGCTGCGCGCCCAGGGCAAATATGAGGGCATGCGCGAGAAGATCCTGCTGCGCGACGAAGCGCTGGCCGGATCGCGCAACCCGATGCTGGCGCGGCACGGCGACACGAGCGAGGCGCGGCAATATAGCGGTCGCGCGGTGGGCTCGGACTGGGCCTGTCCATTCCGTTATGCGGGGGATGCCAAGTGAACGACGTGACCGAGATTCCCGAGCGCAGCGGCACGGCCTTCCGCCTCCACAAGGGCGAGACGCTGGTGGTGATCGATCCGCGCGGCGAGCAGGTGGCCGATCTTCTGGCGTTCAACGCCGATGATGTGGACGAAGTGATCTCGTCGGGGCGGACGCTCGACTATGCCTCGCGCCTCTATCTGACGACGGGCGACAAGCTTTATTCAAACCGCTCCAACGTGCTGCTGGAGATCGTCGAGGACATGGTCGGCCGGCACGACTTCCTGCTGACGCCCTGCTCGGCGGACACCTTCCGGCTGCTCTATGACGACCTGGCGCCGCACCGCGGCTGTTTCGGCAATCTCGCCGAAGCGCTGGCGCCCTATGGCGTGGTGCCGGACCGAATCCCGACCGCGTTCAACTGCTTCATGAACGTGCCGGTCGACGGCGAGACCGGCGAACTCAAGGTGCTGCCGCCGATCAGCAGGGCCGGAGACCATATCGCCTTTCGCGCGGCGGCCGATCTGATCATTGGCCTCACCGCCTGTTCGGCGCCGGATTCCAACGGCGGCAGCTTCAAGCCGATCCACTACCGGATCGAACCGGCGGGCTGAGCCTTACTCGCCGCGGTGGCGGACCGCGTCCTCGATGCCGATCCCGCCGAGCACCAGCGCGAACAGGACCATGCTGACGATAACGAGCAGCGGAAAGGCGTTGGCGATCATCTCAAAGGCTCCATCCAGGTGAGGATGGTGGGATGCGCCCCGGCTGCCGGTGGCGCTTTGACGCCGGTCAAATCCCCGAGCGGAGGCCCTCCCGCCTCAGTCGCGCGTGACGAAGGCGATCAGTCTGCTGTCGGGCGACCAGGCTGCCTTGTCGAGCGAGCCTGCGCCGCCGCGGAACTTCGACAGGGTGATGGCCTTGTCGGGCTGGGGCACGCCGTCCGTCACCGGCATGCGGCGCAGCGCGACATCGGTCGTGGCCGCAAGGGTGCGGACCGGCGTCTCGGTCGCAAGATAGACCAGCCACTTGCCGTCGGGCGACAGGCGCGGATCGAATGCGCTGCCCGCGCCCGTCTCGATCGGGGTGCGGGCGCTGCCATCGGCGCGGGCGCGCCAGAGCCCGGAGGCCGGACCGGCCGGGGCGCTCGAATAGACCCAGTCGCCACCCGGAAGGGCCGCCAGCGCGGGTGCCGCGCCGGTGAGTTTCCCGACCCGGTCGCTGTCCCAGCCGGTGGCGCTCCAGGCCGCGCCGCCCGTGTGATAGACGATGTCCTTGCCGTCGGGCGACCAGCCGGCGATCGCGATCGGGCCGCTGCTGCGGTGGAGCACGGTCTGTTCGAACTCATTGGTGACCTGGATGGTCTGCAGCACGGTATCGTTCGAACGGCCCGTCGCGTTCGCGGGAAGCGGGGTGATCTTCACCTTGCTGAACGCCATGGTCTCGCTCCTGGTGTCGTCATGCGCACAGACGCCCAGGCCGATATAATAGGTGCCGGTGATCTTCACCCTGAACGAGCCGCCGGCGCGGTGGAGCTTTCCATCGGTGCCGGGCACCGAGAGATAGGCATAGTCGCCGATCTTCTCGAGCTTCACCGTGCCGAGGCGGCTGGTGTTGATCCAGATGAGCCGGGTCTGCCCACCCTTCACTTCGCGATATTGCAGCGAGAGCTGGTCGTTGCTCATGCGGATCGCGTCGACATAGGCCGAATCCGGATCGAGATCCTGGCGCAGCACCACGCCGCCCTTGCGGTGGAGGAAGCCGCCTGCGGTCGGCGCTGGCTTCGGGCTGGTGAAATCGAGGTCGGTCTGCATCGCGACATTGCCCGACATCGGCTTCCAGGTGAACTGGAAGGCGTCGTGCCCAGCCCACATGTTGCTGCCCCCGCCGGTGATCGAATAGGTGCCGGTCTTCGCATCGTAAGAGGTGTTGCCAGGATGCGCCGGCCCGCCGATGTCGCGGTGATCGACGAACTGCCCGGCCGGCCGGGGCGTTTCGGCGCCCGCAACACTGGCTACGAGCGCGATCGACATGGCTACCCAGCGCGACAACGTCATTCGATAATCCTCCCCGACGCAGCGGCGATTCCGCCTGCGCGGATCATATAGCATATCTGATTTATAGCTAACATTGCTTTGCGCCACTTGACGCACCGACCAGGGCCCGACCACCGGGCTGATCCAGTGGTTGCAGCAGGACTAGGGCCTGACCCTGTCCGAGAGCGCTCAGCTCGGCAGCGCGGTGCGCCTCACCATCGCCAATCTCGCGGGGCGCAGCGTCGGCGTGTCGGCGCGGATCGACAAGGCCCTGTTGCCGGCGAAGCGCGTGCTGTAATCAGGGCGCGCACGGCACAGGAGCGACGGATGGACGACGACATCCCCGAAGCGAGCAAGCTCACCCGATCGAAGCAGCGCTGGGCGAGCGAGGGCAAGTTCCTGACCGGCCACAGCGCACGCCCCGACACCGAGCGCCTGCCGCCCGGCCAGCATCTGGTGCGCGACTGGCCGGTGCTCGACCTGGGCCAGCAGCCCGATGTGCCGACCGAACGCTGGATGCTGACGGTGAGCGGACTGGTCGACAACCCGGTCGCGCTCGACTGGAAGGCGTTCATGGCGTTGCCGCAGACGGGCATCCGCACCGACATTCACTGCGTCACCACCTGGTCGCGCTACGATAATGACTGGCAGGGCGTGCTGACGCGCGACCTGCTCGATCTGGTCCAGCCCGGCGAGGACGCGGCGTTCGTGCTGCTCCACGGCTATGACGGCTATACCACCAACCTGCCGCTGGCCGATTTTGCCGCGCCCGACGCGATCCTGGCGCATGGCTGGCAGGGCAAACCGCTGGCGCGCCAGCATGGCGGGCCGGCGCGGCTGGTGGTGCCGCATCTCTATTTCTGGAAGAGCGCGAAGTGGATCAAGGGGATCGACTTTCTGGCCGCCGACAAGGCCGGCTTCTGGGAGGTCAACGGCTATCATATGCGCGGCGATCCCTGGACCGAGGAGCGCTATTCCTGAACCGTGCCGTCAGTGCCAGAAGGCGGGGCCGTGACCCGCAAGATCATCCATGTCGATATGGACGCCTTTTACGCGTCGGTGGAGCAGCGCGACGACCCGTCGCTGCGCGGCCGGCCGCTGGCGGTGGGCAGCCCGAGCGGGCGGGGCGTGGTCGCGGCGGCGAGTTACGAGGCGCGGCGCTTCGGGGTGCGCAGCGCGATGCCCTCGGTCACGGCGCTCAGGCGCTGCGCCGAGCTCGTCTTCGTGCCGCCGCGCTTCGAGGTGTACCGCGCCGTCTCGCAGCAGATCCGGGCGATCTTCCTCGACTATACGCCGCTGGTCGAACCGTTGTCGCTCGACGAGGCCTATCTCGACGTGACGGAGAATCTGCGCGGGCTTGCTTCGGCGACCGAAACGGCGGCGGAGATAAGGGCACGGATCTTCGAGACGACCGGGCTGACGGCATCCGCGGGCATTTCCTACAACAAGTTCCTCGCCAAGCTCGCCTCGGACCAGAACAAGCCCAATGGGCAATGCGTCATCACACCCGGCGCGGGTGCGGCGTTCGTCGAGAAGCTCGAGGTCGGGCGCTTCCACGGGGTCGGGCCGAAGACCGCGGAGAAGATGAACCGGCTGGGCATCTTCACCGGCGCGGATCTGCGCGCGCAGGAAATGGCGTTCCTGCAGGCGCATTTCGGCAAGGCCGGCGCCTGGTATCATGCGATCGCGCGGGGCGAGGACGACCGGATCGTCAACCCGGACCGGCCGCGCAAATCCTCGGGCTCGGAAACGACCTATAGCGAGGATCGCGAGACACCCGAGCAGGTCGAGGAAGGCGTGCGGGCGATGGCCGACGATGTATGGGCCTGGTGCGAGAAATCGGGCGGGCGCGGGCGGACGGTGACGGTGAAATGCCGCTATGCCGATTTCCAGACGGTGACGCGCAGCCGGACACGGCATGCGACGGTGAACGACCGCGAGACCTTGCACGACACGGCGATCGCGCTGGTGCGGACGCTGTACCCGCTGCGAGCGGGGATCCGGCTGATCGGGGTGACCCTGTCGACCTTCGATGGGGGTGAGGACGAAGCGCAGCTGGATCTACTGGGGTGAGGTTTCGACGTTGAGAAAGAGCGCCGGCGTTTTGCGATCGTCGGAGTATTGTCTCTAGTCGGAGGCTGGTGTTTTGACTCGAGGGTCTGGGGCGCAAAATGTCATGAAGGTCACTGACATTTTTGGAGGCCGTGGCCGAACGCGTTGCGGCCCGCGAAGCGGATGCTTTGCGGGCTGTGGGTGTTGGTATGAGATGGGTTCTGTCGCCGTTTCGGCGTTGGAGTTGAGACGTTGGTTGCGGGGACAGGATTTGAACCTGTGACCTTCAGGTTATGAGCCTGACGAGCTACCGGGCTGCTCCACCCCGCGCCAAGGTTCGCACCCGCTGGTTGGCGGGTGGATGACTGTGAATGGGTTCCTTGGAAGGACTGTTTTTCGTGGATTGTTTCACCGGCTTCAATGCCTGGCGACGACCTACTCTTCCATTGCTTGAGCAATAGTACCATCGGCGCAGTCAGGTTTCACGGCCGAGTTCGGGATGGGATCGGGTGGGGCACTGACGCTATAGCCACCAAGCAATGAGGCCGGTGAGACAGCTCGCGGTCAGTTTCCTGACCGCGGGCAGATCCTCCAAAGAGGATCTATCTCGAAAAACGGTTCTTTAAAATCGATGCACGCTTTAGCCTGAATTCAGGTGTAGTTGTTTATTAGGCGTTGCTGTCAATCATCCGACGATCGCGGACAGTGCTGGATCTGAACCCAGGATTGTCGTTGATGGTGGGACTCTCAAGCGCAAATAGAGCAATTAGTATCGGTTAGCTCCATGCGTTACCGCACTTCTACATCCGATCTATCAACGTCGTGGTCTCCGACGGCTCTATGAAATCTTATCTCGAGGGAGGCTTCCCGCTTAGATGCTTTCAGCGGTTATCCCGTCCATACATAGCTACCCTGCTGCGCTTCTGGCGAAACGACAGGTACACCAGAGGTATGTTCAACCCGGTCCTCTCGTACTAGGGTCAACTCCTCTCAAATTTCGACGCCCACGGCAGATAGGGACCAAACTGTCTCGCGACGTTCTGAACCCAGCTCACGTACCACTTTAATTGGCGAACAGCCAAACCCTTGGGACCTGCTCCAGCCCCAGGATGTGATGAGCCGACATCGAGGTGCCAAACAACCCCGTCGATATGAGCTCTTGGGGGTTATCAGCCTGTTATCCCCGGCGTACCTTTTATCCGTTGAGCGATGGCCCTTCCACGAGGGACCACCGGATCACTATGACCGACTTTCGTCTCTGCTCGACTTGTCAGTCTCGCAGTCAGGCTGGCTTATGCCATTGCACTCTAACAGACGGTTTCCAACCGTCCTGAGCCAACCTTCGCGCGCCTCCGTTACTCTTTAGGAGGCGACCGCCCCAGTCAAACTACCCGCCACAGAGGGTCCCTGATCCAGTTTCATGGATCGAGGTTAGACATCAGAAAACAACAGGGTGGTATTTCACCTATGGCTCCACGACAGCTGGCGCCGTCGCTTCAAAGCCTCCCACCTATGCTACACAGTTCTTTCCTAATGCCACTCTGAAGCTGCAGTAAAGGTGCACGGGGTCTTTCCGTCTAACCGCGGGTACTCCGCATCTTCACGGAGAATTCAATTTCGCTGAGCATGTCCTGGAGACAGTGGGGAAGTCGTTACGCCATTCGTGCAGGTCGGAACTTACCCGACAAGGAATTTCGCTACCTTAGGACCGTTATAGTTACGGCCGCCGTTTACCTGGGCTTCATTTCGCAGCTTGCACCACTCCACTTAACCTTCAGGCACCGGGCAGGCGTCAGGCCCTATACGTCGTCTTGAAGCCGACTTAGCAGAGCCCTGTGTTTTTGCTAAACAGTCGCTACCCCCTGGCCTGTGCCCCCTCAAAGTGCTTGCGCATAGTGAGGGCCTCCTTCTTCCGAAGGTACGGAGGCAATTTGCCGAGTTCCTTCAGGACACTTCTCTCAAGCGCCTTGGTATACTCTACCTGACCACCTGTGTCGGTTTCGGGTACGGTCTATACGGTGGGGCTATTTCCTGGAACCTCTTCGAAGCCCGCCCAATCCAATAAGGGCGAACAACTCACGA